>NZ_CP090063.1:5455748-8183622 GCF_021391495.1 Amycolatopsis acidiphila
GGGGCCGCCCTTGGCGTTGTAGCCGTAGTAGCAGCCCACGATCACGATCAGAGTGCCGAGCGCCATCGTCCAGACGAGGGAGTAGAGCAGGTCCAGCGGGTTCTGGAACGCCCAGAACACGCCGAGGTAGCCCCCTTCGGACACGGTGTGCAGCACGTGCACGACCATGAACCAGGAGCTGATGTAGAGCATGCCCAAGCCCACGATGTAGAGGAACGGCATCGCGATCCAGGCGGCGATGAGCCTGGTACCGACAAGGTAGGGCAGGCTGCGGATGCCCATGACCTCGAGGGCGTCGACCTCCTCGGTGATCCGCATGGACCCGATCTCCGCCACGAGCCCGCAGCCGACCTTGGCCGCGAGGATCCAGCCCCACATCTCCGGCCCCGCGGTACGGAGCCCGCCCAGCGCCGGAAAGATCCCCACGTAGCCACCGGCGCCGAACTGGGTGGTGATGTAGTGCCCCTCGACCGCGAAGGCGGCGCCGATGACGAACTCCATCATCCAGATGACCAGGCCGCTGGAGAAGATCAGGATACCGGTCTGCCGGAACGCCTCCGACACGTAGAGCCGGACCTGGGGAAGTGCCGCCACGGCCCGGCCCCCGAAGGAGACCATGTCCGCGGCGTTCTCCAGCATCGTCCGGAGCTTCGCCCGGCCGCGCCGGAAAAGCTCCTCCGATCCCGCATTTCGTGGCTCGGCGCGGTGCGCCGGGCCGGTGCTGGCAACAGTCACTCCGGGTCCCCCTATCGAACCGTCTGCATTTGGGGAAAGAGACCGAGTGAGATCATGTTCAGGGCGAGGTCCACCAGGAAGACCAGCGCGAACGCGATCACGACGGCCTGGTTGACCGCCCGGCCGACGCCCATGGCCCCGCCGCTCGAGTTGATGCCCTTGTAGGAGCACACGATTCCGATGACGAAGCCGATGATCGTGCTCTTCAGCAGCGCCACCGCGAGCTCCACAGTGGTCACGTTCGCGAACAGCGCCGTGAAGTAGTCTCCGGCGGGCACGCTGCCGAAGGACATGACTCCCAGCACGCCGGTGACGATTCCGATGATCACCGAAACCAGCATCAGCAGCGGTGTCATGATCGTCGCCGCGAGTACGCGAGGCAGGACCAGCTCGCGCACCGGGTCCATGCCGAGCACCTCCAGCGCGTCCAGCTCCTCGCGCACCTTCCTGGCCCCGAGGTCGGAACAGATCGCCGCGCCGACGATCCCCGCGACCACCATGGAGTTGATCCAGGGGGTGAACTCGCGAAGGTTGAAGATGAAGAAGTACTGGCCGTAACGACTGGCCGCGCCGAGCAGGCCGATGAAGTTGATGCCCAGGATCGCGATCATCATGCCGAAGGCGAACACGGCGAGGATCATCGGGAACCAGCAGAGCTTGAGGATCCGGTACAGCTCGTCCCGCACGATGCCCCAGTAGCCGACCGGCCGCCGGATGGCGGTCCACAGGACCCGGCCTCCCAGCTGTGCCAGTGCCCCGACCTCGGCGAGCGGAGCGAAGAGCGGTCGCGGAACGCGAGCCGCCCACTGCGAGTGCGGCCCCTTGGTGGCCTTACCGCCCGTGCGGCCGCCTGCGTCGACGGTGGTCATCGCCGCACCGGAGAGGACGAGACGAGTGCCCTCCTTTTCGTGCCGCAGCACTGATATCCGGGCAGGTGACGAGCATCCATGGCTTCCTCACACATCGTTGTCGAGTAAGTCATATTTTCTACATGTACGTTGATAACTGGTCAAGGCCCGATCGATGCCAGGGTGAGGATCGCGGGGGCGGCCTTGACAGAGATCTTACCATCTTGTAGAAGAATTTACGATCTAGTCCAGGTCGGTCGGCACCTGCAGTACCCCGACGCAGACATCCAGTCCCAGACAGGGAGGTGCGGTCGGCAATGTCGCCAGAAACGTCCGCCACGCTCAGCCGTCGCCCCGTGGAGATGGCCATGCCCCAGGAACCCTCGCGCCCCGCGAACGGCGGCGCGGACACCGTCGAACTACTGGTCCGCAGGGTCGACCGGGTGGGCGACGACACGATCGCGCTCGTGCTCGCCGACGCCGCCGGGCGGGAGCTTCCCGCCTGGAAACCCGGGGCTCACATCGACCTCGTCCTGAACGAAACTCTGACCCGCCAGTATTCGCTGTGCGGAGACCCGGACGACCGGTCCGCGTGGCGACTCGGGATCCTCCGGGAGCCCAAGAGCCGCGGCGGCTCGGAGTATCTACACGATCGGGTGGAGCCAGGATCGAGACTCCTCGCCCGCGGCCCCCGCAATCATTTCGAGCTCCGCGACAGCGAACGGTACGAGTTCGTCGCCGGGGGGATCGGCATCACGCCGATCCTGCCCATGATCCGTCAGGTCGCCGCGACCGGCGCCGAGTGGCGGCTGCTCTACGGAGGCCGGCGCCGGACGTCGATGGCGTTCCTGGACGAACTGGAGACCTACGGCGATCGCGTGCTCGTGCGCCCCCAGGACGAATTCGGCCTGCTGGACCTCACGGGGTTCCTCGCCGACGCCCCGGCGGGCAGCGCCGTCTACTGCTGCGGCCCGGAACCGCTCATCGCTGCCACCGAAACGGTCTGCGCGGCACGGCCCGCGCTGCGCCTGCACGTCGAAAGGTTCACTCCGGTCGCACTGCCGGACGATGCCTCGGACACCGAATTCGAGGTGGAATGCGCGGAGTCCGGCCTCACCGTCTCGGTTCCTCCCGGCACCTCCATCCTGCAGGCCGTGCGGGAAGCGGGTATCGAGGTCCTGAGCTCCTGCTCCGAAGGCACCTGCGGCACCTGCGAGACCGACGTCCTGGAAGGCACGCCCGAGCACCGGGACTCCGTGCTCACGCCGGAGGAACGCAAGGCCGGCGAATCCATGATGATCTGCGTTTCCCGCTGCCGGGGCCGGCGGCTCGTCCTGGACCTCTGACGAGCGGAGCGACGAAACGGCGGACGGAGAGCTCTCCGTCCGCCGTTTCGCTTGTGCGGAGCCAAAAGCGGGAATCCTCTGTGGTCAGCTCCCGCCTTCCAGAACAGCGCCCAGCCGCGGAGCCAGACCCGGCTCCCCCGTGATCATGTACCCCGCGAACTGATCGAGCAGCATGACCATGTGCCGTTCGGCCCGCCGCGCCGAGAGAACGTCGTGCTCGGTCGTGGCCTTGCGAATCTCCCACAACTTCTCCGAGATCAAGCGTTGCAGGAGAGCGGGATCGACAATGCCTTCGGGGTCGGTGACCATGCTTGCCTACCTCAAGGTGAGAGGACTGCTGTGCGTCATCCTCCCGGCGCCCGGTCACGGCGCTTTCCACGGGCGACGGTGCCGGTGTGGATGTGCCCTGACTCTGACACAATCGTGGCCCCTGTCACATGGTCGAGACTACTGACTTGACTACTGACTTCCTGCGTCAGCAGCCGCCGACCTTGAAGTCGGCTCGCTCGATCCGGCGCTTGACGCTGCCGAGGAACCGAGCGGCGTCCGCCCCGTCGACGAGACGGTGGTCGTAGCTGACGGACAGATAGACCATCGCACGAACCGCGATGGTGTTACCACCGGCTTCGTCAGGCAGGGGAACCACCCGTTCGACGACGGCCCCGGTTCCCAGGATGCCGGTCTGCGGCTGGTTGATGATCGGGGTGTCGAACAGGGCGCCCCGGCTGCCGGTGTTGGTCAGGGTGAACGTCCCGCCCGCGAGCTCGTCAGGGCTGATCTTCCCGTCGCGGGTCCGCTCGGCGACATCGGCGATCGCCAGGGCGAGCCCCTCGATGTCGAGCTCCCCGGCGTTCCGGACGACCGGCACGAGCAGGCCGCGCGGAGTGTCGACGGCGATGCCGAGGTGACAGTCCCGATAGTAGGTCGCCTCGGTGTTGTCCTCTCTGACAGAGGCGTTGAGCATCGGATGCTCGGCCAGCGCTTCGATCGCGGCCTTCGCGAAGAACGGCAGGAACGACAACCGGGTTCCAGTACGCGCCCGAAAGGCGTCCTTGGTCTCCGCCCGCAGGCGGGCGAGCCTGGTGACGTCGGCTTCCAGCACGGTCGTCAGTTGTGCGGAGACCTGGAGCGAGGACACCATGCGCTTCGCGATGGTCTGGCGGAGCCTCGACATCTTCTCCGTGCGCACACCCTCCGCCACGGGTTCGCGTGGCGGAGCCGCCGGAGCGGGTGGGGGTGGCGCGGGAGCGGGAGCCGGAGCGGGCGGAGCATCCGCGTACGGACCTTCGCCCGCCCCGGCGGGGTCGACGACGGCGAGGGGATCGCCCACCGCCACCGTGTCGTTCTCGTGGGCCAGCAGTTCGCGGATCGTGCCCGCGAAGGGTGCCGGTACTTCCGTGTCGACCTTGTCGGTCGCCACCTCGAGGAGGGGTTCGTCCTCGAGGACGGTGTCGCCGGCTTGCTTGAGCCAGCGAGTGATGAGTCCCTCGGTCACGTTCTCGCCGAGGGCGGGCATGGTCACCTGCGTGGTCATCGTTCGTCCTTGTCGGGTGTTCGGTGCGGTCAGCCGGCGAGGTCGAGGGCGGCCCGGACGATGCTGTCGGCGTCCAGTCCGTGGTAGCGGTACACGTCCTCGATCGAGCCGGACTGCCCGAAGCGCGTCACGCCGAGCGCGCTGGCCGCCACCCCGTTGATCGTGGCCAGGAACGACAGGGTGTGGGGGTGTCCGTCCAGGACGGTGACGAGTGGCGTGGCCCGGTCGGCCGGGAACACCTGGTCGAGGATCCACGACTCGGCCTGTTCATGCCCCTGGCGCGCGCGCACCGCGCGGTAGAGCAGGTCAGGGCTGGTCACGCAGATGATGTCCGCCGGGATAGCGGCGGCCTCGAGCCGTTCCGCGGCGGCCACTGCCTCGGGCAGCACGGCGCCCATCGCCGCGATCGTCACCTTGGCCCCGTCCCGCCGCCGCAACGGATAGGCGCCCCCCACCGCCTGACGGCGGCGACGCTCGCGCGCGGCGGGGTCGGCGGGCACCGCGGCCAGTGACTGGTCGACCGGCCTGGTCGAGAGCCGGAGGTACGCCGAACTGCCGTCCGGCCTGCCGAGGCGAGCGAGGCTGGCCAGCAACGTCCATTCGGTGTCGATCGCGAACGCGGGCTCGTAGCTGACACAGCCCGGCTGCTCCAGCCCGATGGAGGGCGTGGTGACGGACTGGTGGGCGCCCCCTTCCGGTGCCAGCGAAACCCCGGACGGGGTGCCGATGAGGATGGACTGTCCCCCGGCGTAGATGCCGTAGGACCACGGTTCCAGCGCCCGCCCGACGAACGGGTCGTAGAGCACCCCGATCGGCAGCAGCGGTTCGCCCCACCTGCTCCAGGTGGCGCCCAGCTCCCCCAGCAGGCTCACCAGGTTGACCTCGGCGATCCCGAGCTCGATGTGCTGCCCGGTCGGTTTCTCCCGCCAGTGCAGGATGGTCTCGGCGTCGTCGGCGAACCAGTCCTGGCGCTCGGCGGAGGACCACACGCCCACCTTGTTCACCCAGCCGCCGAGGTTGGTCGTCGAGCTGACGTCGGGGCTGACCGTCACGACCCGGCGGGCGGCGTCCGGTGCTTCGCGGGTGAGGTCCAGCAACACGCGCCCGAGGGCGGCCTGGGTCGTGGCCGTGCCGGACGGTGTGCGCCCGATGTCCACCGGCACCGCCGGCGGTGCCTGCAGTCTCGTTTCCGGCCGGCGCAGCCGCTCCGCGGTCCGCGTGCAGAGCAACTGGGCGTCGGTACCTTCGTCGAACCCGCGCCACGGATCGTCCAGGTCGGTCCCGGCCCGGGTCGCGAGCTCACGCATCTGTTCCTCGGTCAGCAGCGCCGAGTGGTTCTGGGGGTGTCCCCTGGTCGCCAGTCCGTATCCCTTGACGGTGTAGGCGAAGATGACCGTCGGGCGGGTGTCGTCGATGGCCGTGAAGGCCTCGTCGAGAGCACCGAGGTCGTGGCCGCCGAGGTTGGCGACCGCGCCGACGAGGGTCGCGTCGTCCACCTGATCGATCAGCTCCGCGATCCGGGCCGCGCCGGTACCGATCCCGGGCAGGCGCCGGCGCAGCTCGGGGGCACCACAGCGCAGGAGCCGCTGGTACTCGGGATTGGGCATGTCGTCGATCCGCTGCCGCAGCTCGGCCCCGCCGGGGCGGGTGAACAACTCCTCGATGAGCTGCCCGTACTTCAGTGTGATGACCTGCCAGCCTGCGGCCGCGAACATGCCCTGCAGCTTGTCCGCGGCGATGTTCGGCACGACCCTGTCCAGGGACTGGCGGTTGAGGTCCACGACCCAGACGAGCTCGCCCAGCTCCGCGACGGCCGGATCCAGCACGGCCTCCCACACCGCGCCCTCGTCCAGCTCCGCGTCACCCACCAGCGAGTACTGGCGCCCGGCGCCCGCCCCGCCGGCGAGGGCGTCGACGTAGCGCCGGGACACGGTCCCCCAGATCGGGGCGGTGGCACCGATGCCGACGGAGCCGGTCGAATAGTCCACGGGGTCCGGGTCCTTGATCCGGCTCGGGTAGCTCTGCAGGCCGCCGAACTCGCGCAGCCGCGGAAGGTACGACGCGTCCAGGCTGCCGAGCAGGTAGTTGATCGCGTGCAGCACGGGCGAGGCGTGCGGCTTGACAGATACCCGGTCCTGCGGCCGCAGATGCCGGAACCACAGCGAGGTCATGATCGACACCATCGACGCGGACGACGCCTGGTGACCGCCGACCTTCAGCCCCGACGGGTTGGGCCGGACCCGGTTGGCATGGTGGATGATCGCCGACGAGAGCCACAGCACTCGGCTCTCGACCTCACGCAGAACATCGAGCTCAGCGCCGGCGGACCGAGGGCTGATCACTGGGCTGGCCATGACGAAACTCTCCTAACGCGATCGGGGAAATCAGCGCAGGTCCCGGGCGGCGACCTGGTCGAAGGTGGCCGGCTCGCGCCCGAGCAGCAGGGTCAGCACCCTCGGGTTGCCGGGGAAACCGTGCGTGTCGTAGTGGGCGAACGTCGAGATCATGTCGGCGCCCGCCATCGGGTGGTGCCGGGCCGCGGGCGGCAGCGGGGCGGCCAGGGGCGACCCGCTTTCGGCGCGCAGCCGGACACCGCGCCGCGCGCCGACGGCCGCCACCATCTGCGCCATCGTCGTCAGTGGACCGGCGAGCTCGTACGTGGCGTACTCGTGACCGTCCTCTGTGGCGACCCGGGCGCCGACCTCGGCGAGGTCCGCGAGATCGAGGACCGCGAGCTTGGCGTCCCGGTCGAACGGCACCCGCGCGGCGCCCGGGGCCGCGTCGGCGAACATCGCGAGGACCACCTGGGCGTACAGGGAAGGCTGCAGGATCGTCCACGCCGGCGAGCTCTCCCGCACGGCCGCCTCGGCGCGGGCCTTCCGCAGGTGATTGCGCAGCGTCGGCGTGCAAGGGTGCAGCACCGAGTGGTAGACGAACCGCCGGGCACCGGCCTCGGCCGCGGCGCGCACCGCGTTGACGATGAGCTCGTCCTCCCGCGGGTGCAGAGCGGGTGGTATCGCGTAGACGGCGTGCGCGCCGGAAAATGCCGACCGCAGAGCGGAGATGTCGTCGAGGCCGGCGCGCACCACCGGCACGCCGGCTGTTTGCAAAGCCGCTTCGCCCTCCACGCTGTGACTGATCGCGACGACCTCGACGTCCCTGGTGCACAGCTCCCGGAGCAGGTGCCGCCCGGCGATGCCCGAGGCGCCGACCACCACGATGTGCTTCACCGCGGCTGCAGCGCTCCGGCCCCGTGCCACGCCCGGGCGAACTCCACGACCTGCCGCGCCACTGTCTCCAGCTGCATCCGCGCGGCACCGTCGACGCACTGACCGTCGGTGTCGAACACCGGCCCGGAGGCGTTGACGGCCGCGCCCAGCGGGGTCGGCCAGCCGCGCAGCGCGTGGACGGTCTGGCGCAGGCTCTGCAAGGTGGTCACGGTGGCCTGCCAGCCGTACGCCACCGCGATGCAGCCGACGGGGAGCCCGTCGAGGTAGGGCCGGTCGTCGGCGCGCAGGTCTTCGACGTAGTCGAGCACGTTCTTCATCAAGCCCGAGAGTGTGCCGTGGTACCCGGGCGAGGACAGGATCACGCCGTCGCACCGGCGCAGGGCCGCGACCAGTGCCTCGGCGTTCTCCGTACGCTCGGGGTTCTCCGGCGCGTAGATCGGCAGCACCAACTCCGGGCCGGCCAGGACCTCGACCTCCGCGCCGGCCTCCACGACGGACGCTGCGGCGGCGCGCAAGGCCTTCTCCGAGCTCGAGTCCGCTCGTGTGGAACCGCCGAGGCAGAGGACGCGGATCGGCACCGCCTCGTCGCCGGTGATCTCCTGGGTCATGCCGTGGTCTCCCTTGTCAGGTCCAGCAGGTGCCCCATCCGGTCGCGCTTGGTCACCAGGTACCGGATGTTGTGCCGGGTCGGTTCGGTCTGCAGGGGCACTCGGCCGGTGACCCGGACACCGTGACCGTCCAGGCCGCCGTACTTGTGCGGGTTGTTCGTCATCAGCAGCACTTCCCGGACACCGAGATCGGCCAGGATCTCGGCGCCGATGCCGTACTCGCGGGTGTCGACCGGCAGCCCGAGCGCGGTGTTGGCATCGACGGTGTCGAGGCCCTGTTCCTGCAGCTGATAGGCGCGCAGCTTGTGGCCGATCCCGATGCCCCTCCCCTCGTGCCCCCGCAGGTACACGATGACGCCGCGTCCCTCCTGTGCGATCCGTTGCACGGCGAGTCGTAGCTGCGGGCCGCAGTCGCACCGCAGCGAACCGAACAGGTCGCCGGTCAGGCATTCGCTGTGCACCCGCGCCAGGACCGGCTCCCCGTCGGCGACATCGCCGAGCACCAGGGCGAGATGCTCCACGTCGTCGAGCACCGATCGGTAGGCGACGACCTGGAACTCCGCGTCCGGGGTGGCCACCCTGGCCTCGCCGGAACGCTCTGCGAGGCGGGTGCTCGCCCGGCGGTGCCGGACCAGGTCGGCGATCGTGATGACCGGAAGGTTCTGCCGCCGCGCGAAGGCCACCGCGTCCCGGCCCCGCAGCATGCCGAGCCGGTCGGAGGTGACCATCTCGCACAGGAGCGCTGCCGGCGCCAGTCCGGCCAGCGAACACAGGTCGACGCCCGCTTCGGTGTGCCCGGCCCGTTTGAGCACACCGCCGGGCCGGGCCCGCAGCGGGAGCACATGCCCCGGGCGAGCCAGGTCCTCGGGGCGGGTGCGCACGTCGGCCAGTGCCCGGCAGGTCGCCGCGCGATCGCCGGCACTGATCCCCGTGGTCGTCCCGGTGCGAGCGTCGACGCTGACGAGAAAGGCCGTGCCCTGGGCCTCGGTGTTGTCCTCGGTCATCAGGTCGAGCCCGAGTTCATCCGCGCGCTCCGGCGAGACCGAAACGCACAGGAAGCCCGAGGTGTGCTCCAGGAAGAACGCCACCGTCCGCGGCGTCGCGTGTTCCGCCGCCATGATCAGGTCGGCTTCGTTCTCCCGGTCCTCGTCGTCGAGAACCACCACCGCACCGCCCGCCGCGAACACGGCGACAGCCTCCTCGACAGTCGACATCTCCATCGCGCTCAGCCCGCGGCCGTACCTGGCTCGATGTTCTTGTTGAACCGGAACATGTTCGCCGGGTCCCACCTGGTCTTGGCGTCGACGAGCTTCCGGTACTTCTCCGGTGAGCCCCAAGCGCCCTTGCGCCATTCGGGGCCCATGTCCGTGGTGAGGTTGATGTAGCAGTTGGCGAGGAAGTGGGGCGCCAGGTCGGCGTGCAGCCGGTCCGCCCACGTCATGAACTTCTCGTCGTCGGCGGCGTCGTCGCACTGGGTGGCGACCTCCCAGAACCACTGTGCACCCTCGCGCGAGAAAGCAGCCGAGGACTCGTCGGCGTCCTCACTGATCGCACCGCCCATCGCCCAGAAGTTCTGCACCGAGCTCGGCGCGGGCGGGTTGGTCCGCGGGGGCGCGACCTCCGCGTGCTTCATGGCGATGGCGACGACCTCGTCGGTCAGCTCAGCCAGGTACGCGCCCTTGGTGTAGGCGCGGCGGCCCTGGGGCGCGATCACGTCGAGCATCCGGTTGGCCACCGGCCACGGAGTCGGCATCACCGCCACGACCGCCGCCTCACCGAGCCCGGCGAGATCGGCCAGGATCTTCTCCGCGCCCTCCGGCGCACCGGTGTAGACCACGATCAGCATCAGCGAGTTCGCGCCGTGCATGTCCGCGGGCACCGGTGGCAGCGGCGGGCACTGGGTCATCGCCCCGATCACAGCGAGCTCGCGCGGAGCCGTGCGCATGTACGAGCGCAGTCCGGTCATCACCGCCGGCGCCTGATCCAGCGTGAACGGGATGAACCCGGCGAACACGGTTTCCGGCAGAGGCCTGGCCTGGAACTCGAAATGTGTGACCACACCGAAATTGCCGCCCCCGCCCCGCAACGCCCAGAACAGATCCGGGTTCTCCTCGTGTGATGCCCGGACCTTTCGCCCGTCCGCTGTGACCACCTCACACGCGAGCAGGTTGTCGACGGTGGCCCCGTACCGGCGCATGTTGTAGCCGACGCCACCGCCCAGGGTCAGGCCCGCGACCCCGGTCGTGCTCACCGTGCCCGCGGGCACCACCAGGCCGCGCTCGGCCAGCGCGGGATCCATCTCGCCGAGCAGCACGCCCGAGCCCAGCCGGACGCGGCCGGTGTCCGTGTCGACCCGGATCTCCTTGAGGTTGCTCAGATCCAGCACGAGCGCTCCGTCCGGCATCGCGGAACCGTCGACGCCGTGACCGCCCGATTT
This sequence comes from Amycolatopsis acidiphila, assembly GCF_021391495.1. Classification (NCBI taxonomy): domain Bacteria; kingdom Bacillati; phylum Actinomycetota; class Actinomycetes; order Pseudonocardiales; family Pseudonocardiaceae; genus Amycolatopsis; species Amycolatopsis acidiphila. Next base: position 5,466,487 of record NZ_CP090063.1, read on the forward strand.
GACGGCCAGCGGGATACCGGCGTCGGCCGCGTACCGGACCACGGTCACCACGTCGTCGGCGTCGGCGGCCCGCGCGATCAGCCCGGGCGTCCAGTGCGCCATCCGGGCGTTGAAGATCGCCCGCACATCCGGATAGCCGAGATCACTCTGCCGATACAGTTGACCACGGAAAGTAGCGGGAAAATCGTCGAAAGAAGGCCGGGACAGTGCCGACATGGGGACTCCTAGCGATGAACGATCATCATTGATCCACAAAGGACATGCCGGGTACGCCACCGGGGCGAAACCACCCGGCGGCGAAAGCCCGAACAGTCAACGAAAGAGGGCGCCGGAAAAGCCGGCGCGCCTCGGCTCACTCAGGTTCGACGCGCAGCGCGTCCTTGTCGAACTGCGCGACCTTGCCGTGCCGGAGCGCACCGACGGCGCTGTACCAGACGGCCTGGCGGACTCCCGCCTGACGCCGGTCGATCACCAGCGTGTCGTTCGAACACAGCAGCACGTAGTTGCCGATCGTGCGGCACTGGTCCGCCACCTTGGCACCTTCGTCGATGAACGCTCGGAACTCCGGTACGTCGAGCACGTAGAGTTCGATCACCGACCCTGCTGCCCTTCCAGCGCCGTCGCGGCGTTGGCGACGATCAGCTCCGCCTTCCGCGCCCACAGCTTCGACAGCGTCGGCTGCTCGTCCCCGGAGACCACGTCGAGCAGCGCCCGGACCGTCAGCTCCGCGTCCTCGTCGTCGACCTTGGTGGTCTCCCGGGTCGGGTAGGTGAACTCGACGAGGAAGCCGTTCGGGTCGTGGGTGTAGATCGACTCGATGGTCTCGTGCTTGACCTGCATCTCGACCGTCCAGTCGTTGTCCTCCAGGCGCCGCCGGTACTCGGCCAGGGCGTCCTCGGAGTCGACGTGGATGGCGAGGTGGCGGGAGTCCCGGAAGAAGCCCGGCACCTCGGGACCGTGCGTGGCGTACGCGTCCTGCCCCGGCTCGCTGAACTGCCCGAGCCCGAAGTAGTAGAAGAACGCGAGCCGGTCACCCTTCCCGATGTCGAAGAAGAAGTGGACGAAATCAGGGTGATCGGACGGGCCCCAGCCGACCGCGCACACCGAGTGCACGATGGGGAACCCGAGGATGTCGTGGTAGAAGCGCACGGTACCGGCCGGGTCGAAGGTCGGGAACGCCGCGTGATCCACGCCTCGGGCAAGGTGGCCGAGTTCTTCCGTCATCGCCTGAACCTCCCTCTCCTTGGCTGCTTCCTCCCACTGTCAACGATAACGAGGACACAGCCGCGGGTCAACATCTCCGTCAAATTTCATTCTAGGTCGTCAAAGTCGCGATGTCGACCGCGGCGAGGCCCGCCTGGGCGATCGCGACGTCGTTCTCCGCCGACATCCCGCCCGCGGCGATACCGCCCACGACGACCCCGTCCACGACGATCGGCAGACCGCCGGGAAGGTCGACGAAATCGGCCGCGGCCGAGGCGAGCTTCGCCGCCAGCTCCGCGGGCATGCCGCCGGTGGGCGCACCGGTGAACGCAGCGGTGCGCGCCTTTTTCGGGACGATCTCGTTCGCCAGCGGCACGGCGCCGTCCATGAGGACCGACACGCGCAGCAGGCCGCTGACGTCGACGATGGCGATTCCGGAAGGCGCCTCCCGCCTTCGCGCCTCCGTGACCGCCGCCTTCAGCATCTTGAGCATCGCCGGCTCGGCCAGCCTGGCCTCGGACACCACATCGGACATGGTCATTCCTTTCTGGACCTGGGGCCCGGCTCAGCCGGCCGCCCACACGAGATCGGTACGCCCGGCGACGAGCCCCGAGGCAGCGAGATCGACATGCTGCTCGTCGATCGAAACCCCGACCGCGACCGCGAGTTCGCGGCGCAACCGCTCGGCGATCGCGAGCCGGTCCAGCACCGCCTGCCGGCTGTCACCACCGTCGAGCCGGATGAGGCGGGCACCCGAGCGCACGTATCCGCGCGCCCGCTCGAGGTACTCGTCCGCCTCCTCGCCCCAGGCATCACCGCAGGCGATCTCGATCGTCGCCACCCCGCTGACCTCCGCAGGCCCCTTGAGGAGGCGCCCCGGAAACCGCATCCCGTGCGCCTCGATCGGATGGGCGAGCAGCCACGTGTTGATGTCGTCGAGGGCCACGTCGGCGGGGGCTACCCCGGCGTAGTCCGCGGAAGCCCGACTGGCCAGTTCGGGCATGTCGGTGACCAAGTCGGTCATCGACACCACCCCCGCCCGGCTGAGGTAGGCGACCGCGAGCCGCGACGGCGAGAGGTCGCCGCGCGCGGTGAACGACTCCCACCAGAGCTGGCTGCGCCGGGCGGTGTCCTGCAGCCGCTCGACCTTCGGGCGCCGGTTGCGCTCGAAGACCGGCAAGGCGGCCGGCAACGGCCGGTCGCCGTTCTCGTCGATCGCGTCGGCGAGGGCGATCGCGCTCTCCAGGGCGACCTTGGTGCCCGACCCGAGCGACGGATGCACGGTGGCGACGGCGTCGCCGAGGAGCACCACGTTGCCGCTGTGCCATCGAGCGCATGTCAGCGTCGTGAAGTGTGACCACCGGGACCGGTTTCCGAAGAGCTTGCCGCCATCGAGCAGCCCGGCGAACGCGGCGGAGAGGTACGCGAGGGCCTCGTCGTCCGATTCGCCGTCGGAACCCCAGGTGCGGCCGACGAAACCAGCTCGCTCGACGGTCTGCCGGCTCGCTTCGATGACGAAGGTGGACAGGCCTCGGTCGTACGGGTAGGAGTGCGCGACGAAGGTGCCCGCGTCGGTCTCCACCGGCATGAACACCGTGCCGTCCAGCTCCACCTCGGCGCCGCACCAGATGAAGGCGCCGCGGCCGAGGTTCGTGACAGCGCCGAGTTCCGCGAGCTTCCCCCTGGTAGGACTCGACAACCCATCAGCGGCCACGACCAGGTCCGCGTCCGCGGACACCTCGTCGACCGTGACGGCACGGCCGATCTCGACCTCGGCACCCGCCTCCGCCGCGCTGTCCAGCAGGATCCTCAGGAGCTTGGCCCGCCGGATGGCCCCGCTGTGGAACTGTCCGAACCGGACGGTCCCCTGCGGAACCTCGAAGCGAGCCGAACTGAACGGGTGCACCGCCGCCAGCAGCCGTCGTGTCACCTCCGGATCGGCCTTCTCCACCGCGCGGAGCAGCCCGTGGGTCAGGCCGACACCGAAACCGAACGTGTCGTCCGGTGGCAGCCGCTCGAAGAGCCGGACCTGCCAGTCCGGGTGTCGCAAGGCCAGCAGCCTGGCGGTGAACGCACCGGCCGGACCACCGCCGATGATCGTCACACGTCGAGTCATGGTCTCCCTACTTTCGTCACGCCCGGGCCGCTGTTCGACGGCCCTCGCGGCCGGTCGCCCGCCCTCAGCACACCGCTGTCGAGCGGGCGGCCCACCAGACGCTGGGCCAGCCGCGCGGCCTCGATGAGGCCGCCGAGGTCGGTACCGGTTTCGATACCGGAGTCATGGCAGAGATAGGCGGTTTCCTCGGTCGCCACGTTCCCGCTCGCGCCGGGCGCGAAGGGGCAGCCACCGAGGCCGCCGATCGACGCGTCGATGTCGACCACGCCGAACTGCAGGGCCGCGAGGACGCCCGCGATCCCCATCCCGCGTGTGTTGTGCATGTGCAGTCCCAGCGGCACATCGGGATGCCGGTCACGGACCTGCTCCAGCAGGCTCACCACGCGCGCGGGCGTCGCGGTGCCGATCGTGTCGGCCAGGCACACGGCGTCGGCCCCCATGCCGATCGCCTCGGAAACGACACGCACCACCCGGTCTGCCGACGTCGGCCCGTCGAACGGGCAGTCCCATGCGGTGGCCACGATGACTTCGCAGAAACCGCCCGCGGCGTGGACCGTCGCGGCGATCGGCGCCACGTCGCCAAGGGCCGTCGCCGTGTCACGCCGGACATTCGCCCAGCTGTGCCCGTCCGCGGCCGACACGACGTACTCGAGCTCGGTGACGCCGGCAGCGAGGGCACGTCGCGCCCCGTTCCGGCTCGCCACCAGGGCGGACCACCGGACGTCCGGCCACCGGTGCAGCTCGGCGGCCACCTCGGCCGCGTCGGCCATCGCCGGCACGGCCCGTGGTGAGACGAAGGCCGTCGCCTCGATGCGTCTGAGGCCGGCGGCGACCAGCGCCTCGAGCAACTCCAGCTTGGCCGCCAGTGGAACGGGCCGCTCGTTCTGCAGCCCGTCGCGCGGGCCGACCTCACGCAGGCTGATCTGAGAGGGTAAGGACATCGCCACCGGTCTTTCCGTTCACGCAACCAGTCAGAGGACAGCTCGGCGGCCCAGCTCGGCGATCTCCGCCGCGGGCAGGCCGAGCAGGCCGCCGAAGACGTCGTCGTTGTGGGTGCCGGGCGCCGGAGGCCCCGCCCACCGCACCGAACCGGGGGTTTCGGAGAACTTCGGAACCACGCCCGGGCCCAGGACGTCCTCGCCGACGCGCTCGTCGTAATGCGGCACGAGCATCTCGCGGAACCGGAACTGGGGATCGGCGACGATGTCGGGTGCGGTGTACACAGGTCCGCAGACCACACCGGCCTCCTCGAGGACGGTGCCGACCTCGGCCGCAGTGCGTTCGGCGACCCACTCGGCCACGATCGCCTCGATCTCGTCCTGGTGCGCACCCCGGGCGACGTGCGTCGCGAATCGTTCGTCCCCGGCGAGCTCCGGCCTGCCGATGGCCTGGCACAACCGCCCGAAGACCGTGTCCTGGTTCGCCGCCACGATCACCCACTTCTCGTCCTTGGTGACGAAGAGGTTGGACGGGGCGATCCCGTCGAGCCGCGTGCCCGAGGGGCGGCGGACCGCTCCCGTGCGGTCGTACTCGGGGATCACGGACTCGAGCAGAGCGAGTGCCGCCTCGGTCAGCGCGACGTCCACCACCTGCCCACGACCGGTGACGTTCCGGTGCTGGAGCGCTGCGAGCACCCCGTGCACGGCGAACAATGCGCCGAGTGAGTCGCCCAGCGAGATCGCCATCCGCGGTGGTGCTTGGCCAGGGTAGCCGTTGATGGCGCGCAGGCCGCCCATGGCCTCGGTCACCGAGGCGTACCCGGGGCGGTGCCGGTAGGGGCCGGTCTGCCCGAATCCCGAAACCCTGGCGAGGATGATCCCCTCGTTGACCTGCCGCAGCCGGTCGTAGCCCAGCTGCCACTTCTCCAGGGTGCCGGGGCGGAAGTTCTCGATGATCACGTCCGACCGCTCGACCAGCCGCAGGAACAGCTCCTGCCCCGCGGGGGAACGCAGATCCAGGGTGATACACCGCTTGTTGCGCGCGTGCACGGTCCACCACAACCGGTGCCCGCGGTACTCGCGCTGGCCCCAGTCGCGCAGCGGATCCGGGTGGCCGGGAGCTTCGATCTTGATGACGTCGGCGCCGTAGTCCGCGAGCAGCCGGCCCGCGAACGGGCCCGCGACGATCGAACCGAGTTCGAGCACCCGGATCTCCGCCAGCGGGCCACGCCCGGCGCCGTGGGCGGAACGATCGGTCACAGACACTCTCCCCACCCCGCTCAGGCGCTCATCTTGACGGAGTTGCGCAGCGGGGCGACCCCGTCCACCACGACCTCGACCTCGTCGCCGTCCATCAGGAACGGACCCGTCAGCCCACCTTCCATCGCGGTTCCGCCGGGAGTCCCGGAGAGGATCATGTCCCCGGCGCCGAGCGGGGCGTACCGCGAGACGTGCGCGGCGATGGCGCCGAAGGAGTACCGCATGTCCGCGGTGGTGCCGTCCTGCCTCAGCTCCTCGTTCACCCGGCAGCGGATGCCCAGGTCGTCGACGTCCATCGGCTCGTCGACGACCAGCCAGGGACCGCAGGTGTTGCCGGTCCGGAAGTTCTTCGTCAGCGACCAGGTGAGCGGCCCGTGGTCGATCCGGGCCAGCCCGAGCGCCTCGTCGCGGATGCTGAAGTCGTTCCACGCGGTATAGCCCCACACGGACACGTGATCGCTTCCCGGCGGGTGCTCGCCCGCCCCGAGCACAATGCCGACCTCGGCCTCGTAGTCCAGTTTCGCCGTACCCTCAGGCGGCGTCACCGTGGCCCCGGCGCCGGCCACTGTCCCCGGTATGACGAAGAAGCCCCAGGGCGGTGTGCTGTCGACGGTGCCCGAGACGACCGAGTCGGGCAGGTCCATCGTGCCCGCCATCTTGGCGGTGTGCAACGGGAAGTTGCCCCCCATGGCGAAGATCCGCGAAGCCGGATCCGGCAGCGGCGGCTCCAGCGGGACTTCGCCGAGCTCGCGGATGCCCAGCCGGTCGCGGCCCCGGGCCAGATCCTCGTGGGCCACCTCCAGGAGTTCGAGCAGCGTGCCCTTGACCGACGACCAGCCGTCGATCAACGGCAGCCAGCTCTGGGCCCGGTCGGTGAGCAGCGACCCGAGCGCCTCGGCGAGCGCGCCGTGCCCGGGCGCAAGCGCCTCCGCGGCTCCGGCCAGCTCGACCACACCGGGCGACGCGGCCGACTCCACGACGAGGCCGGTGCCCGAACCCGCGATACGGACGAGCTTCACTGCGCGCGCACCAGCCGTTCACCGAGCAGGGCGTCGAACAGCTTGCCGGGATCGGCCTCGCCGAACCCGTCCTCGGCCAGCTTGCGGTAGTGCTCGTTGGCGATGTGCACCAGATCGAGTGGGGCGTCCAGCTCCTCGCCGTAGGCGATGATCTCTTCGAGATCCTTCAGCGCCATGTTGACGGTCACGAGACGGCCCTCGAACCGGCCCGCGGCGATGAGCGGCGCGCGGACCTTGAACTGACCCGACATGGCGCCCGGACTGGCCGAGATCAGCTCGGCGACCTGACCCAGGTCGAGCCCGGCCAGTTTGGCGTAGGCCATCGCCTCGACCGCGGCGGTCACGTGGACCATGCCGAGGAACTGCGCGACCAGCTTCATCTTGGTTCCGGTGCCGAAATCCCCGACATAGGTGTAGTTCGGCGACATCGCCTTGAACACATCGGCGAACCGGTCGTGCACACCCTGGTCGCCGCTCGCGTAGATGACCGCCATCCTCGCCTCGACCATCGCCGGCGTCCCGCTGACCGGAGCATCGAACAGCTCGGCCCCGCGAGCGGTGAACTCCGCGCGGATCCGGGCCTTGTCCGTCAGGGAGAAGGTGCTCGCCTCGATGAGCGGCGGCACCTGTCCCGCGGACAGCACCCCGCCCGGCCCGGTGGTGACCTCCTCCAGCGACGCCACCGACGGCAGGCAGGACACGACGACGTCCGCCGCCTCCGCGACCGCACGAGCGGTGCCGTCTCCCGGAATCGTGGCGCCACGCGCGACGATCTCCTCCGCCCTGCCGCGGTTGGTGCACACCACCGGGAAGCCGGCGTCGGCCAGCGCCGCCGCCAGGGGGAAGCCGAGGCGGCCCACACCGATGAAACCGACCGTGGTCTTACTCATGACTCGAACTCCTGTCCACAGTGGATGGTGATCAGCTCTGGGCGGCCTTGGTGCCGAACGTCTCGTCCAAGTCGGTGCCGAGCAGCGCGTCGGCGGGCGGCGGACCCATCAGCTCGGCGGGCGGCTGTCCGGAGTTCCACTCGTCGACCACGTGCGGGTCGGCGACTGTCCAGGTACGCGGCACGTAGGTCGGATCGTGCAGGATGATCTCCTCCTCCACCGAGTACTCGAACCAGTACCCCTCCGCGTCCCGGAAGTACAGCGCGATGTTGTGGCCCGGTCCGTGCCGCAGTGGTCCCCACTCGATCTTGACCCCGTTGGCTTGCAACGCCTCCGCCGTCTCGTAGAACTGGTCGACGTTCTTGAGGCTGAACTGGATGTGGTGCAGTGCGGGTCCGGGTGTCCGAACGAGCACGATGTCGTGGTAGAGGTACCGGCCGGGTGATCGCATGAAGGACATGATCTGCGCGCCGTCCGGGCCGAGGATCCGGCTCGAGTGCAGCTGACCCAGCACGTCGGTCATGAACTTCTCTTCGGCGTCGAAGTCGGCGGTGCCGACGCCGACGTGGTCGGGAACCACCGGCTTCGCGCCACCCGACTTCGGGGCCTCGACGAGATGCGCGACCGGGATCGCGGTGTGCACGCCCGTCGTGAACTCGATGAGATGACCACCTGGGGTGGAAAACCGCAGCGCCGGCTTGGCCTCCCATTCGTGGTCGAGGTGGCGGGACACCTCGACCCCGGCGCGCTCCAGCCGTGCCCCGGCCTGGTCGAGTACCTGGTCGTCACCGACGAGGTAACTCACGTGATGCAGACCGTGGGCGTCGCCCGGCTTGTACACCAGGGAATACCGGTCCACACCGTGCGCGCTCAGGTAGTGCGTGCCGTCCGGGGCCGCATGCTGGATGGTGAAGCCGAGCCGTTCGGCCGCGTACTTCGCCGCCGCCTCGGGATCCTTCGCGTTGAGCGCGATGTAGTTCACTCGTTCGATGCCGATTGGGGACACCGTTGACCTCCTCGGGCGACCGCTGGATTGCGTTTCAACGTTTACGTTAAACTATTTACGCTCTAGTCCGCAAGGGAAGGATGGACAGGATTCCCGCAGGGCCGCCATCCTTTCCCAGAAGCTCGCCGGGCCAACCCGGGGATCGTGTCTGCGGCCCCAGAAGTAGGCGTAGAGGGCGTCGTAGACGACCGTCGAGGCAGCGACGTTCCGGTGGTCACCTGGCGCCACCACCATGACCCCCTCCGACAGGGCGAGCAGGGCGACACCGAGCCCGACCGTCTCCGCCGAGGCTCCCGCCTGGTCCTCCCCGAACAGGTGCCGGATACCGGCCCTGACCACGCCCGCGATATCGGCGACGACAGGGTCGTCGATGCGGTAGTGCGCCATCAGTTTGTCGAAGGTGGACCCGTTCTCGTCGTGCATTCCGAGCTCCGCCCCGGGCAGCGCGAACGGGATCGCGTCGTCCGGCCAAGGCCGTTCCGGATCGATGAAGAGGAACTCCGCCTCCGGGTCGATGAACCGCCGGATGAGCCACGGTGACGCGACCCGGTCAAGATGCACGTTCTCGCGCGTGACCCACCGCATCAGATCCTCGACCCCGCCCGCTCGGCGTCGAGGATCTCCCTGATCTCCTGCCGCAGGACGGCTTTGTTGACCTTGTGAATGTTGGTCAGCGGCAGCTGTGTGCGGTGCTCGACCCGTTCGGGCCACTTGAACTTCGCCACCCCCTGCTCGTCGAAGTACCGCTTGGTCTCCGCCAGGCCGGGCAGTGTCATGCCCTCACGGGCGACCAGGAACGCGCAGCTGCGCTCCCCCAGCCGCTCGTCCGGCATCGCCACGACCGCCGCGCGCTCCACCGCGGGATGGCGGAGCAGCACCAGTTCCACCTCTTCGGCGTTGATCTTCTCACCGCCCCGGTTGATCAGATCCTTGATCCTGTCTTCGAGCCGGTAGTACGACCTGCCCTCGTGCCGCACCTCGCAGACGATGTCGCCGGTCCGGTACAGCCCGTCCGACGTGAACGCCTCGGCGTTGCGTTCCGGCGCCCGGAAGTAGCCCCGGATCGTGTAAGGGCCGCGTACGCACAACTCACCCCGCTCGCCGGGCGGGACCGGCTCCTCCGAGCCGGACTCGAGCACCCGTACCTCGTCGTACTCGGTGATCGGTGTGCCCTGTGTGGTGTGGGCCAGCTCCGGCGGAGCGCCGGCCGGCGCGATCATGCACAGACCCTCGCCCATCCCGAACATGCCGACGACCCGGCATGAATCCGACTCGTACTCCTCGATCACCGAGTCGGGGATCGCGCGGTCCGCCCACGCTATGACACGCAATGAGCGCAGTAGCTCCCGTAGCTCGGGATCCGACTCGACCAACCGCACGATCGGACGCGTCAGGAGCATATGCGTGATCGGCTGAGACCGGGCGATGGACTTGAACTGGGCGGCGTCAGGCAAGCACGTCGCGAAGCAGCCGCCGACGGAGTGGGCCGCGTGCAGGGCGCACACGATTCCGGCATTGTGCACGACCGGCAGGAGATGGGCGGTACAGCTGTCCGCACCGATCTCCATCGCGTCGGCCCAGGCGCGCGAGTTGTACCAGTACTCGGTGTGCAGCCGTGGAATCAGCTTGGGAACGCTGGTGGTCCCGCCGGACAGTTGCAGGACCCCGATGTCCTCGGCCGAGAGCCCGGCCTGGATCTCGTCCACGATCACGCGCGCGCTGGCGTCGTCAACTTCACTGTCCACGAGGGATTCCATGGTGGTCTCCCCCGCGTCCGGCGCTGGGCATCCGAGCGTGACCAGCAGTCGCATCGAGGGCACCTCGAGCTGCACCTCCGCGGCCAGCTTCCGCAGGTCATGGCCGGGGAACGCGGGCTCGATCACGTGCGCCACCGGCTCGCACTGCCGCGCGATGGACACGATCTCGTGTCTGCGGTGCAGTGCCAGCGTCGCCACCGGCACCGCGCCGGCTTTCATCAGCCCGTACCACACCAGCACGGTGGCCGTCTGGTTCGTGAGCTGCAGCAGCACGCGGTCGCCCGGTCGTACGCCCAGGTTGCGCAGCCCCACCGCGATCCGGTCGGCCTGCCGGTCCAGTTCGGCGTACGTCAGCACGCCCTCGGGACCGGTTACAGCGGGCCGGCCGGGAAACCGGTCGGCCACCGCACGGAACTCCTGTGCGATCGTCCGGCCGCGCCACAGCCCGGCCGCCCGGTAGCGGTCGGCGAGCTCCTGGGGGTACCTGACGATGTCACCGTCCGTCTGCTGCATCATTTCGCACGCTCCTGCGACCACGTGACGATCTCGCCGACCGCGGGTGCGATCCCCGATTCCCCGCCCTTGTCCAGCGGCCTGCCGAAGTGGTCCGCCCGGATCGCCACCCGGCGCACGTCGGCCGCCGCGAGCGTTTTCAGCGCGGCCTCGATGTCACCGGGAAACACCGAGCAGTCGCCGGTGAACTCGATGAGCAGGGTGGGGACGGTGACCCCGGCGAGCGCTCGTTCCAGGGAAGCGTTCGAGGACAGGCCCGACCAGGTGGACAACCAGGCTTCGGGGGTGGTCAGGCGCCCGAACCCGTTGACGCCGAAGTTGGAGACGGCCGGCCGGGCGCTGATCACCGAGCCGTACGGTCGCTCCGACGGGTCGAGGCCCAGGTCCATGCACCGCAGGTCCGCGTCGGTCCGGTAGGTCGTGATCACCGGGGTCAGGATGCTGCGCCGCCGCTCGGTCTCGGTCGCGGTGCCGCTCTTGACCTTCTTCCGGACCGCCAGCTGGTCCGCGATCAGCTCGTGGGCGCGGGAGTCGATCCGGGCGACCCGGTCACGCTGGGCCTGCCGGTATCGCGCGACGAACTCGGGCGAGTAGTGCGATCCCTCCGGCGGGTCCCCGAAGCCGTTGTCCCGGGCGAACGGATCCAGTTCCGGGATGAGCGAGAACGGGTCGTTCTCGTCGGCGACCGACGGGTCGATCGCGGCGAGCAACAGCCTGCCCTGCCCAGGATGCGGAGCCACGAGGACCAGTCCGTCGGGCTCCGGCATGGGCGCTTCCGGCAGCTTCGTCGGCGCACCCCCGGGGGTACGCGCGATCCGCCGCGCTGGTTCTGTCAACGCCTGCTCGGTGTAGAACGAATAGAGGCCACTCCCACCAGAGTGTCCGATGAGGATGATCTGGCCGAATCCGGCGTCCCGCAACGACTCGACGCCTGCCGCCACATCGAGTAATGCACTCTCGTGCACCAACTGCATGTCGTTGCCGACACTGCGGCCGACCTGCGCCCAGACCGCGTGGCCGGCCGCCAGCAAACCGGGAACGAAGGGATGCTGCCGCAGGTCCTGGCGCGGATGCATGAGACAGAACACGGTCTCGGTAGCCCGGCGCGGCCGGTACAGCGTGCCTCGGGTGACCTCCCCGTCGGCCGTGATCAACGTGCGTTGACTGATCGTGACGTCCTCGGGCAGCTGGCTGGGCCACCAGTCCACCGCCAGTGCCGCTCGCCCCCTCCCGGACGGTGTCCGGACCACATCCGGCGCGGGTACCGGAACGCGGGTATCAACCATGAGGAGCCTTTCTGACTCGGAGCTTGATCAACAGTGCTGCGGGCTCACCCGGCTGCTGCGACGAGCGCATCGAGCAGCGGACCTGCCAGCGGCACCGCCTCGGCTCCGTCCGGTCCGAACCGGACGTGCACCTTGGTGAGGCGGACCTCGACCGCCGTAGCAGGACCGGAGCCCAGCCCGAACCCGCAGTGGAAGGTCAGCGACCGCTCGGTGCGCCGGATGAGCGACAACGTCGCGTTCACCTCGTCGTCCAGCCGCAGCGGGGAGTGGTAGGTCATCTCGGCATGCACCACGGGGTCGCCGAACCCGCTGTCGAGCGACTTCGACAGGGGACACCCCACGTCCGCCAGCCAGGTGGTCAGCAAGCGCTCCGCCCAACGGGCAGGAGCACCGAAATAGATCAGCCGGGCCGCGTCGGTGTCGCACATGGTGACCCTGAACCGATCGCGCACCACCACGATCGGGGTGGACGCATCGCCGGACGTCATACCGCCTCCTCACCGAGCCGAGCCAGGCCATCGTCACACGTCTCTACGTAAACGTCAATAATTCTTCGCTCTGGTCCGTTTCGGTTAGAGTTCCGCCATGCACACCTTCATTCACGTACTTTCCCTTGTACTGGCAGCGGTTTTCCTTGTCTCCGGACTCGTCAAGCTCATCGGGGTCGAAGCGATCGAAGTGGCCGCTGAGGCGATCGGCGTGCCACGTCGCCTGCACAAGACGGCGGGAGTGCTCGAGATCGCGGCCGCGGCCGCGCTTGTCGCCGACCTGTGGTGGCCACCGCTGGGTATCGCGGCAGCGATCGGTCTGACGATCATGATGGTGCTCGCGACCAGCTATCACCTGCGCGGCAAGGACAAGCCGGCGAATACCGCCGTGCCCGCACTACTGGGCCTGTTCACGCTGACCATGACCATACTATCGCTAACGACAAACATTTGACACAAGAGTTGAAGTGCGGATACCGTCTCCCGCAAGCTTGCGGGAACCGTCCCGCCTTCGCGTAGCCGACAAAGGGGTCAACAACATGGCAGAGACAGTGGCCGTGACCGCGCCCGCCAGCGAGAGCTCACTGGTCGAGGCAGCCGCGGCAGTGGCGCCGGAAGTGCGTGCGCTGGCCGCCGAAGCGCAGCGTCTCGGACGCCTTCCGGATGAGACGATCCGCCTCCTGGACGAAGCCGGGCTCCACAAGGTGCTGGCGCCGCGGTCCCGCGGGGGCCATCAGGCATCGATCGAGACCTTCAACGGGGTCATGGAAGAGCTCGGGAAGGCCTGCGGATCGACGGCCTGGGTCGCGAGCATCTACAACGGCAACATGTACATGCTGACCGCGTTTTCCGAGGCAGCCAACGACGAGGTTTACGCCAACGAGTACCCGAAGCTCGCGCAGTCGTTCACGCCGAACGGCCAGGCGATTCCGGCCGACGGCGGCTACCGCCTGTCCGGAACGTGGCGGTTCTGCTCCGGCCAGCACCACGCCCAATGGGCGATCTTCTTGTCCTTGATCCTCGACGGGGACAAGGCGCCGGAGCCGGCGATGTTCCTCGTGCCCAAGCAGGACTGCACCGTCGCCGACGACTGGCAGGTCTCCGGCCTCACCGGCACCGGCTCGAACACGATCAGCGTCAACGACAAGTTCGTGCCCGCGCACCGGGTGGTCCGGCCGGCGGCTCCCGAGCTCGGCCAGCCCCCGTCAGCCGACTTCGCCGACCCGTTCTTCCAGATCCCGACGATTCCCCTGTTCATCGCGGGCAGTGTCGGCGCACCCCTCGGGCTCGCCGGCGAGGCGCTGAGCCTGTTCCGGGAGCGGATCCACAAGCGAGGTATCACCTACACCAGCTACACGCGCGCGGCCGACGCTCCCATCACGCATTTCCAGCTCAGCGAAGCCTGCATGAAGTTCGACGAGGCGCGCTTCCACGCCCAGCGCGCGGCGCAGACGGCTATGAAGCTGACCGACGGACCGCTCGACCTGGAGGAGCGGGTCCGGATCCGGGGTGATCTCGCGTGGACGGTGAACCTCTGCCGCGAGGTCGTCGACATCGCGCAGCGGGCGTCCGGTGCCAGCGCGATCCACCTGAAGGATCCGTTGCAGCGCATCGTCCGGGACATCCAGGCCCTGTCGGTGCACGCCTTCCTGGTGCACTCGACGAGCGCCGAGCTGTACGGCCGCGTACTGGCCGGGCTCGAGCCTGGCACCGACCTGCTCTGAGTAGCAAAAGGACAGTCAGCCGCAACAGACAGGAGCGAGTGGTGAGTGCCGAGCAGAACAAGGCCACGGTGGCCGAGATGTTGAAGGCGTTCGAAGCCGGCGACGCGGACGCAGTCCTGGCCCGCCTGACCGACGACGCGACGTGGTGGGTGGCGGGCGATCTGCCGATCTCGGGCGACCACGACAAGGCGGGTATCAGCCAGATGGTCACCGGGATAGCCGCGATGGCGGCCGGGCCGATCAAGTTCACGCCGGTCGGTTTCACCGCCGAAGGCGACCGCGTGTCCGTGGAGACCGAGTCCGAGGCCGACCTGAAGAACGGGAAGCACTACAGCAACAAGTACCACCTGGTGTTCGAGTTCGAGGGCGACCGCATTTCCCGGATCCGCGAGTACACCGACACCAAGCGGGTGCACGAGATCATGTTCGCCTGAGCGTAGGCGGGAACCGGGCGACCGTGGCCGGTTCCCGCCGTACCTCCGGCCAGCCGGCCGCCTCGACCCTGCTGACCAGGGAGGCGATCTGGGTCCGGGAATGGAAGTCCAGCTTCGTCAGAATGTGCTGGACGTGCGATTCCACCGTCCGGTGGGAAAGCACGAGCTCGGCCGCGATCTCCCGGTTGCTCATCCCTTTCGCCAGCAGCTCGGCGACCCGGCGCTCCCGCTTCGTCAGCGCGCCGAGCCGATCCTGCGTCGTCACGGGGGACCCCGCTGTGGGACCTGGTGACGGCAGACCCGTGATCTCGCCGACGAGTTCCTCCGGAGATCGCGATGTCCCCCGGGAAAAGGCCTCCGCGAAGGCCGCATCGCCAACACCTGCGCGGACCAGGGTCTCCACCTCGCCCTTGACCGCGAGCTGACTGAAAAGATACGGCATCATGTGGTGGGGACCAGTCTCCCAAATGGGGTGAGCCGCCCCGAGCAACGCTGCCGCTCGCGCCAGTTCACCGGCGCTCGCCGCGACCCAGGCCAGCCCGTCGAGGCACAGGGCCACGCCCAGCCCGTAGTTGAGCCGCCGGAAGATCTCGAACGCGTCGAGGAAACATGTCGTCGCCTCGTCACGACTGTCGGCCCGGCAGCGTACGAGGCCGTTGATCCACAGCGCGGAAGCGCGCCACAACTGGGCGCCCTTGCGTTCGAGGAACTCCAACGCCTCGTCGGCCAGCCGTTCGGCCCCCGGGTCCCGGGACGCGAACGCCATGGACGCCGCGTAGAACAGCGCTTCCCCGGTCACCGTGGGCTCGTCGACCTTGCGTCCACAAGCGACAGCCTCCCTGGCGTGCGCCAAGGCGGCTGTCACGTCACCAAGCAGGAAATCGGCCAGGATCGGGCACAGAGTCAGGGCAGCGTCCACCCTGTGTAGCGAGAACCTGCCCGCGAGCTCTCGGCACTCGGCCATCGTTCGCGCCGCGCTGTCCACCTCTGCGAGCAGCACTTCGATATAGGCGCAGGCCCACAACGCCTCGGCTCGATCTTCCGTCGGCTCCGGGTTGGCGGCGAGGGCCTTTCGTAACCACTGGTAGCCCTCCAGCACCACGCCGGGGGTCGCCCAGTACATCCGCAGACGAGCGGCGACACGAAGGGCGATCCGAGGCTCGTGCAGGTCGAAAAGGGACGCCTGCAGCGCGAGCCGGATGTTCGCGTGATTGAAGCTGATCTCCTGGAACCAACCGATCTCGCGCTCGCTGAAATAGTCCGTGCGCTCGCGCTCGGCCAGCGCGGCGAAATGCCGGATGTGGCGAAGCCGCACCTCCTTGTCCTCGCCCAGCCCGGCGAGACGTGACCTGCCGTACTCGCGGACGGTTTCGAGCATCGAGAACCGGGCGCCACCCCCGCTCTGCCTGTGCAGGATGGACTTGTCCACGAGGCTGCCGAGGAGATCGAACACATCCGCGCGCGGCAGCCGGTCGTCCGAGCAGATGCCCTCGGCCGCGGCGAGGTCGAAACCGCCGGCGAACACGGACAGTCGCGCCCACATGAGCTGTTCACTGGGCGAGCACAGGTCGAAGCTCCACCCGATGGCGGCCTTCAGGCCACGGTGGCGAGGCGGCGCCGAGGCGGGCCCGGTGGTCAGCATGTCCAGTGCGCTTTCCACCCTGGCTAGGATCTCCTCGACGGGGTAGGCGCGCATGCGTGCCGCGGCCAGTTCGATGGCCAGCGGGATCCCGTCCAGGCGCCGACAGAGCTCGATCACCGCACGCCGGAATTCGGGTCCCTCGGGCAGCTCGGGGACCACGGCCGCGGCACGGTCCAGGAAGAGGTCCACGGCCTCCGAGATCACCCCGGCCGGGCCGGGGCCGAAGGTATCGGTCTCGGGCAGGGACAGGGCAGGAACCTCGAACAGACGTTCGCCTTCACTGCCCAGCACATGCCGGCTGGTAGCGAGTACCCGCAGTGCCGGAGCGCGCGCCAGCAGCTTGCTGAGCAGCTTCACGACCGGCCGGCTCAGATGCTCGCAGTTGTCCAGGACCAGCAGGAGGTTCTTGTCGCTGAGATACTCGGCCAGGCTCTCGGTCGGTTCCCTGGAGCTGTCCGTGAGCCCGAGGGTCTTCGCCACCTCGACCGCGAGCAGGTCGCCCTCACCCAACTCGGCGAGTTCGACCAGCCACACGCCGTCGGGGAAGGCACGGTGCACTTCGCAGGCGACGCGGCGCGCGAGCCGTGTCTTGCCGACGCCCCCCGGTCCGGTAAGGGTGACCAGGCGGCCGGCGGAGAGCAACCGCCGCACCTGGCCCAGCTCACGCTCCCGCCCGACGAAGTTCGTCACTTCAGCCGGCAGGTTTCCCACCAACCGTGCAACCATGGCCCGACGTTACACCGAGGACCTCAGCTTGATCGCCGCCGTGCCTGCGGTTTCTCGGCGCCCTTGGCCTGACTCTGCTGGTCAAGCGCACGCTCGAGATAGTCGAGGTCCGCGCGCAGCTGCGCGATCACCCCGCGGGGGCCCGCCCCACCCGGGACGTGGCCGTCGGGCTGGCGGACCATCACCAGGGCGAGATCGGCGATCTGCTCCGCGACCTCGTTGGGGGTCTGCTCGCCGAGCGAGTGCTGCCACCAAGAGATCCAGTTGCACATGCCGATCACGGCCAGTGCCGTGGTCCGGGGGTCGACCGGTCGGAACTGACCGCTTTCGATGCCCTCTTCGATGAGGAGGATGAGCTCCCGCAGCGTCGCACGCTGGGCGGCCCGGTGCGAGCGAGCCAGCTCCGGCGGCAGCTCCGCTTCGGAACGGATCAGCATCTGGAAGCGGTTGGGATCCGTCGCCCGGCGCAGGGCCATCGCGCGCGCGACACCGCGCAGCCGGACGGCTGGGTCGGCGTCGGGATGCTTCGCCAGCCGCCTGATCTCGGCAGCGGGGGCCTCGGTGGTCTCGGTGATCAGCCGAGCGAGCAGCTCGTCCTTGTTCCGCACGTAGTAGTAGAGGGCGGGGCGCGTCATGCCCATCGCATCGGCTATGTCCTGGAGGCTGGTCCCGGCGAAGCCACGCTCCGCGAACAGCCGGGCCGCCTCTGCGAAGATCTGGTCCTCGACCAGCCCGCGACGCGCCGTGCCGCGCGAGGCCTGCTCGCCGGCGTTGCCCGCCTTCGCCGCCCGCCCGGTCTTCGCCCCGGTCGCCTTCTTGCTATCGTCAGCCACCCGCCAATGCTAACGCCTACGTAAAATCACCGTCTCGACCGTCGTCCGGGCGGACACTCGAGGATCTCCTGGAATTGTCGCCACGAACTCCGGAGTCGAATGGGGTCGACGTCGGACGCGCGGCGGTCTCCGCGCGTCACTGCTTCCCGGCGGGATCGTCAGGGCGCCGACAGGGAATGGGCGCAATCCCAGCGTCGCCCGGGCGATGCACTGACACGTGCGATCAGAGAAAACGCGTGGCCAGCAGATCGACGGTGTCGAGACCGAGGGCGTCGACGAACGCCTCGGTGTCGCGGGCGGTCTGCTCGATCGTGTCGGGGTGGCGGCAGGCGTGGTCGCCCTTGGGCGGGTAGCAATCCACACCGGCGACGAGCGGCAAAGACGCAAGACGACCGCACTGGCACGCAGGATGCTGGCAGACGGCACGCCTGCCAACCGGGCGCACGGCGGCCGGCTGCTCGCGCTCGGGGCGATGGCGGACGGCAAGCCGGCGGATGCGCGCGCGGTGCTCGATGCCGCCGGGCCGGGTTCAGGCGGGCGCATCACCCCGCTCTACCCGATGGACGTCACCGACGACCCGCAGCTCGTCCGGATCGCGCTCGCCGCCGGCGATTCGCGACTCGCCGCCGACACGGTCGCCGCCGCCGAAGACAGGGCGCGGCCCAACCCGGGGATCAGCTCGGTGCGCGCGGCGGCAGCTCAAGCCCGCGGCCTGCTCGACGCCGACGTCGCGCTGCTCGCCGAGGCCTGCCACCGCGCTGATGGTGATCACCCTGCTCGCGTTCGCCGCCTACCTGATCGATTGACCCGCTGCGCGGAGCAGGGCGGGAACGAGGAACGAACCTGAACTCATCCAGCCGACGAGGAACGCCGCGAGCCCGGCGAGCAGCGCGAAAGCAGACGCGAAGGCGGGGAACACCCCGCAGGTACGTCAGCTTGCGGCCCGCGCTTCCGGCAGCAGGAAAGTCAGCCTGAACTCGCGAACGTCTGCAGCAGAACAGTAAGCGAACAGATCAGCAGCACCCGATGCCAATCTTGGCGTGATATAGTTCTGTGTCAGAATTAATAGGATAGAGCTGCGCAGGGGGGGCAGATGGCGATGCTGGTGGAGCAGCCGCGGCCCAGGGTGATCCGGGACCATCCGCACGCCGGCTGGTTCGCGGTGGCCACGGTGTGCTTCGGCGCGTTCATGGGGCAACTGGACGCCAGCATCGTCACGCTGACCTTCCCCGCGCTGCAGCACGAGTTCGGCCAGCCGCTGGCGGCGGTGGAATGGGTGTCGCTGGCCTATCTGCTCGGGTTGGTCGGCCTGCTGGCCGCAGCCGGGCGGCTCGCCGACGCGGCCGGGCGCAAACTCATGTACATCTGGGGGTTCGGCGTCTTCACCGCGGCCTCGGTGGCCTGTGGGCTCGCACCCGGGCTCGGCTGGCTGATCGGCTTCCGCGTGGTGCAGGCCGTGGGCGCGGCGATGCTGCAGGCGAACAGCGTCGCGCTGGTCGTCAACAGCGTGCCCGCCGCCAGGAGGCGCTCGGCTCTCGGGGTGCAGGCCGCGGCGCAGGCGCTCGGGCTGGCGCTCGGCCCGGCCCTGGGCGGGCTGCTGGTCAGCTCGGTCGGCTGGCGGTGGGTGTTCCTGGTCAACCTCCCGGTCGGGGTGCTGGGCCTGGTCGCCGGGCGATTTCTGCTGCCGAGGACACGGCAACGTACCGCGCTCGGGCGGTTCGACACCGCCGGCCTCGTTCTGCTGGCGGTCGGGTCCACCGCGCTGTTGCTGGCCCTGTCCGGCGTGTCCGGCCTGCGCCTGCCTGGCTGGGTCGCCGCGCTGCTCGTCCTGATCGCCGTCGCCTCGGTCGTGGCGTTTCGCCGGCGGGAACGCCGCGCGGCGAGTCCGCTGGTGGATCTGGATGTGCTGCGGCCTGCCGCGGTCTCGCTGGGTCTGCTCGGCGCGTTGTGCGGTTACCTCGTGCTGTTCGGCCCGCTGGCACTGTTTCCCCAGACACTCGGCACCCACGGCGCGGCGGGGCTCGTGCTGACCTGCCTGCCCGCCGGGTTCGGGGTGGCCGCCGTCGGCGCAAGCTGGCTGCTGCCCCGCCGTCTCGGCTCCCGCGGGCGCGCGGTACTCGGCTCGGCCCTGTGCGTCGTGGGCTGCGGGGTCCTTCCGGTGGCTCCCGGCGTGCCGGGGCTGGTTGGTCCGCTACTGTTGCTGGTCGGCTTCGGGCTGGGCGTGTTCATCCCGGCGAACAACTCGTCGATCATGGGCGCCATCCCCGAGCGGATGTCGGCGACGGGAGGCGGACTGGTGAACATGGCACGCGGACTCGGCACCGCGCTCGGTGTCGCGCTGGTAACCCTGTCCCTGCACGTCTGCGGCGGAGTCACCGGCCGCAGCGTCGACCTCGCTCTGTTCGGGATGGCTCTGGTGGCACTGATCGCGGGTGTCACCGGCTTGGCGGTCACGACCCCCCGGAGCGGCCAGGAATGACCGGCACCGAGGCGGAGCTGGCCGACGTCGTCGCGCGCCTGCGCCGGGCGATGCGCCGCGCGGCCCGCAGCGCCGACCCCGGCAACCCCCTCTCGGTGGCGCAACTCGAGTTGCTCTCCAGCCTCGCCGAAAACCCCGGCGCCCAGCCCGGCCAGCTCGCGCGCGCCCTGCGCCTGGCCCCCAACTCGGTGACCACGCTCGTGAAGGGGCTGCGCGCCCGCGACCTGGTCACCAGGGTCAGCGGCGTCGGCGACCGCCGCACGGCACAGCTCGCCCTCACCGAAGCCGGCGAAGAGGCCGTGCGGCGCTGGCAGCGCACCAACGCCGGCATCCTGCGCAGCGCACTCGCGGACCTGCACCCCGGGTGGCAGCATGTCCTCACCGCCGCGCTCCCCGCGCTGGGTGAACTGGTCGGCGCGATTGACGCGCTCGCCAACCCGCGACCAGACGAGGAGGCGGACCACGGATGACCGGCACCCGCCGCGATCAGGCCGTTGTCCTGCGCAACGCATGGTGGAGTACCGGCCTGGGGGCGGCGATCGTCGGTGTTCTGATGATCGTCACGGCGCGCGTCGGCGCTGCCGACCTGTTCATCGTCGTGGGTGCCCTGTCCCTCGCCGCCGCCGTCACCGCGACCGTCAGCGGGTACCGGCGCGCAGGGCGGGTGGCCGACGGCGACGCCGCACCCGCGGCCGGTCGTCTCGACGGCCTCGCGCTCACCGTGCTGATCGCCGCAGCGGGCGTCCTTGCCGTGACCGGTATTGCCGTGCGCTGATCCGCTGCACCCGGCCCATCGCCGTCCGGCGGGGCGTTCACTGCGCGTCGTCTGCGGAGACGGCAGCCTTGCCCGCGGCCGCGGCCGGCGTTGTTCGACCCCAGCACGCGGTCCTCGTCGACGGGAGTGGTGTAGCCGCCGGTGGCCTTCTTGGTCCAGGTGTGCTTGGCGCCGGTGGCGTCGCTGAGGACGATGTTCTCGTCGGTGACCTTTGGCACGATCTGCGGGGGCACGGTGGTTCGACCTTGATGGGCACGCACTGGCTGATGGCGGAAAACGCGCCCCCAAGATTCGGTGCCGGAATTGCGGCTTCTTCCCGTGAGGGAAAAGGGTGGCGGTACCCCGTCCCGGGGTCCACGCTGTTCGGTTTGTAGGCAGCGAACCGGAACTTGGGGGTCAGAATGCCGATGCGCAGAGCCCGCATGCGGGCAGCGTTGTCGATAGTCGCCGCAGTACTAGTCATGGCAGGGGTGTCGCTTGTCGCGCCGGGCGCGGCCCTGGCGGTCCCGCAGCAGTGTGACCGCCAGGGCCAGATCGATCGTTTCTACTGCGCCCAGGTAACCGCCGTGCCAGCCGGGCAGACGTTGCCATTGCTGCAAAGCGCCGCGGCCGACGCGCCGGCCGTGGCCGGCACCGCGTACAACAACGGGGACCAGCTCGTGCTCGACTGCTGGGCGACGAGCCCGCTGCAGGAGGCACTGGACGGTGACGCCTACTGGTTCTCGGTGTTCGACATTCACGACAACTCCGTCGAGGGGTACGTCAGCGACCACAACCTCACCACCGGGCGGCCGTCGGACTGGTTGGACACGGTGGGCGAATGCTCGGGTGACAACAACCCGCCGGTGACGACGGGCGTGTACCAGTGCGACCGCCAGGGCGGCGAATACCGCGCGCAATGCGCGAACGTGACCACGGTGAGCGACGATTCGTACCTGCACTTGCTGACACAGCCGGACCTCACCGCCGCGCACATCATCACCAAGACCTACAACGACGGTGCCGCGCTAGCGGTGTACTGCTGGACGGAAGTGGCCGGGGCGCGCGTGGACGGAGATCCTTACTGGTTCGAAGTTTTCGACCCCCAGGACAATGCGATCGAGGGGTACGTCAACGACTACTACCTGTCGACTGGCAGCGTCACCGACTGGCAGCCGAAGGTCCAGGGGTGCACGTCGACCCCGGCGCCACCCCCGACCGTCACGAAGACCGGCGACGGCAAGGACCCACACGACGCCGAGGAGTCCTGCCCGGATACCACACCCAAAAGGCAGCCGCTGAACCTGCGCGTGCGGTCGGTGAGTGTCAGCACCGGCAACGAGATCACCACCACGGACCAGGGGGTGAAGCAGGTCGGCACCGTGCAGAACTGCCTGGCCCGCCAGACCACCGGGCCGGAGCAGGGGATCATGTTCTCGAGCACCCACGTGCGCCTGTACTCCGGCTGGGGGCTCACTTCCCGCGTGCTGGGGCTGAGCACAGTGCTTCGCGGCCCGCGGTACGGCGACGTCCGGGTGGGCCAGTTCACCACGGTCTACCCACCGGGACAGGCCGGGTGCTCGCCGCAGCCGTGCCGGTCGGAGACCTACTTCCTCACCCGCGCGCAAGGGCAGCCGGTGAGCGCGAGCATCAACCAGCCGCCCGTGGCCAACGACTACGACTTCGAATCGCGTCCCGTCACCACTCCGGTCTGCAACGGCCAGTACGGGATGGCGACGGCCAGGTTGAGTTCCGATCCGGGCGGGGACAACCTGGAGACGCAGCGGGTCATCAGCCTGCCGGACGGGCCCGCGGTGTACAAGCAGGCGGGCTGGCTGCCGAAACCGGGCACGTTCGACTTCGAGGGCGTGACGTTCGCCTGGTCCAGCCAGAAGACGTTCGACCAGTCGATGTGGGCCGCGGAGGCCAGGGACCGAGTGGCGCTCCGCCCGGAGAACAGCGGTTCCCGCGTCGAAGTCCCCTTCGAGATCGACAACGGCGGCACCGAGTCCGAGCGGATCGTCGACGTGCTCACCCCGGACGGAACCGCGATCGAGGTCAAGACCGGGGGCGACAACAGGGCACTCGACAAGGTCGAACAGCAGATCAACAACGATGTGGCGCTGCTGAGCAGTCCGGCTTCGGGTGTGCACAAGGTAGTTTGGCTGTTCCTGCCGGGCGCTACGGACCCCACCAATCAGGGCCCGACCGCCGAGGTCGAGCAACTGCTCAAGGCCGCGGGGAAGAAAGTTCCGCTCACCTGGCAGAAGGATTCCGTCGGCCAGCTCTGTCAAGTGAGGTAAAGGGTCATTCCGGCTCGGCACCGGCCAGCAGGGCCGCGCCGAGCCGGGTGAGCTGGTGCAGTACCGCGCCGCCCCGGCGGGTGGAGGCGATCAAGCCGTTCTGACGGAGTACGGCCGCGTGTTTGCTCGCCGCGCCGACAGTGATGTCGAGGCGCTGGGCGAGTTCGCTGGTGGTCATGCGGGTGCGCAGCGCGTCCAGGCAGCAGGCCCGGGTTTCGCCGAGCAGCCGGGCCAAACCGGCGGACACCGGCGGCGAGTCCACCAGCCCGGCGGCGTCCGCGAGCGGGCACACCAGCACCGGGGGCAGGTCCGGGTCGATAAACGTGACCGGGTCGCCGGAGCAGAAGTAGGTCGGCACCACGGTGATGCCCCGCCCGCCCAGGACCACGGTCCGGTCGACCGGATAGCCGGTGGTGAGGACTTCGCCGTCCCACAACAGCGAACCCGGCAGCCCCGCCAGGAATTCTCCCGCACCGCTCGCGGTCAGGGCGCGCGCCCGGCGTGCCCGTTCCGCTGCCACTGCATCACAGATACTGCTCCAGTACGGCGCCAGCAGCGCGCCATGGGCATAACGCACGACCTCGATCAGCTCGCCGAGGCTTGTTCCCGCGTCGGTGGTCAGGGACCGGACCGACGGTGGGGCGGTCCTGTTCGTGAACACAGCCGCGATCTCGATCCGCAGCCGCGTACGGGGCGTACCAGCGATGACCTCGCACCCCACGTCAAAGTCCTTTGTGGACGGCGGCGTCAGGAAGTCGGGAAAATCTCCGTGCGGCGGCACCAGCTCCCGCAAAGCCCCGATCGCTGCCGGCACGCCTGCCCGCCTGGCCGTCACCAGCCGGCGGTGCACGTCCCGGCGCCAGGCCACGTAGCGGTGGTCGCGGGTCTGGGCCTGGATCAGCGCGAGCACGAGCTCCCACAGCGGATCGGGCCCGTCGGCGAGGCGGACCCCGGCCAGGTCCGAGCTGCCGAACACCAGTCGCAACGACACGAACACCACCCCCAGCATCCATGGGAACTCCATTGTCCCCGTCGTGGTGGGACTGCGCCGGAAGATGCACGAGTTCGGCCGTCGGCGGGTTGCCTTGCTCGCCGGTGTTCGTCTCCTGGGCGGCAGCCGGTCCGTGCACCTTCGCTCGGACGGCCGCCTGAAGGATCCCGGCTCACCGCACGCCATCAGTCCCGGCGGCAGCACGGAAGCAGCCGCCGGTCACCCACATCGCAAATGACTCGCTGCTCAGCCGGAGGACGGCCCGGCGCAATGCGACGGCCCGTTGACACCCGCACCGGTGACTCAACGCGAACCTCCCTGCGTCCAGCCTTCTCGGTTCAACGGAAGACGAACACGAAAGACCAGGTCGCCCACCCCTTCGTCGAGTCTGGAACCCGGTGTGAATGCAGTGTCTGCCGCCCCGGGGGCACGAACTCACGCTGCGTATCCGAGGCGGGGGAAACAAAGCGATGCGCCTGCCCGTCCTCGGGGCGATCATCTGGGTCGGCGGCCGCACGCCGGTCCGCGATGGGCATCTCGGCGCCGGAGTCGATCTCGACGAGGAGGCATCACGCCTACAACGCCATGCCCTCCCGGCTCCACGCCCGCGACCGGCCCTGACGTCCGTCGCCTTGCGCGGAAGCCGGGCCGCGCGACGCTGTGCCGGCCGGGCTCTTCCCCTACCCTGCCGCAGTGTCCACCCGAAGCAGGGCCTGTCGGGACGCCAGAACACTCACGACACCCAGCAGCGCGCGTCCCGAGGCGGTGGGTACCGGCACGTCGAACGCCTGGAAGAACTCGGCGAAGTGATAGGCGTTGCGAGCCAGCCGTCGCGCGTCGTCGTCGTGCGGCAGCATCTTGACCAGCTCGTCCTTGAACACCGCCAGACAGCTCGGTTCCATGCCCACCACCGGGATGTCCTCGCGCACGTAGTCACGCAACTGCTCCAGCACCCGGTACAGGTAGCGCTCGGCCACAGCGAGAAAACCGTAGTCGTACAGCGGGCGGCCGCAACAGACGTGCACGTCCGGCATGATGACACGCCAGCCCGCCGCCTCGATCGCCTCGACGTAGGCGACACCCACGTCGGTGTGCAGGTGGTTGTTGAAGGTGTCCGGAAACAGCACGACCCGGCCGCCCGTGTGGGTCGGCGGTGCCGCCATGGCGGGCGAACCATGCTGACCGGTCACTGGCGGGGGTCGAGGACGCCCAGCAGGTGCGTGATCGTTTCCGCCATGGCATCGCGTGCGGGCCCGAGGTACTTGCGCGGATCGATCGGGGCGTCCGGCTGCGACAGGATTTCGCGTACCGTGCCGGTATAGGCCACGTTCAGCGCCGTCCCGATGTTGATCTTCACCATGCCGTGGTGGACGGCCGACCGGAGCTGGTCGTGCGGCACACCGGACGATCCGTGTAGTACCAGCGGAACCGGAACACGGTCCCGAAGTCGCACCAGCAGATCGAGATCGAGATCGGCGGTCTGCACTGCCATCGCGTGTGAGCTGCCGATGGCGACGGCGAGGCTGTCCACCCCGGTCTCCGCCACGTAGGCCGCCGCCTCGTCGGGATCGGTTCGGGCGCCCGGTGCGTGCGCTCCGTTCTTTCCGCCGATCTCACCGAGCTCTGCCTCCAGCCACAGCCCGTGATCACGGGCCCACCGCGCCGCGTCTCGGGTATCGGCGACATTGTCGGCATATGCCTTCTTCGATGCGTCATACATGACGGAGCTGAAGCCGGCATCCGCAGCCTGGTGTAGTAGCTCCTGGTCCTCGACGTGATCCAGGTGGAGCGACACCGGTACGCGCGCCCTCGTGGCGATCTCGGTGACACCCATGGTGATCGGTCGCAGGAGTCCGAAGTGGAACTTGACCGCGTTCTCGCTGATCTGGAGGATCACCGGGCGGCCGGCGGATTCCGCTGCCATCACGATCGCCTCGGCATGTTCGAGGGTAATGACGTTGAACGCGCCGACTCCGGCGCCGTCGCGGCGCGCTGAGTCGATGATCTCCCGAGTGGTCACCAGTGGCATTCAGATCTCCTCGAGTTCAACGGAGTCGACGAAGCGGTGATAGCTGGCCAGATCGACGTCGCCGGCGAGCGGGCGAAGCACCGCCGAGGCGGACAGGGCCACCATCTCGCGCAGACGCTCTGGCCAGCTGTTTCCGGTTACCAGACCACGTGCCAGCGCCGCGACTCCCGCGTCACCTGCCCCGGTGGGGTTGCCCGACAGTGCCGTGGGCAGCCGGGCCGCCCAACGCCCCGCCGCAGTGGAGGCCACGATGCCGCCCACGCCGAGTGAGACGACCACCGCGCCCGCGCCCCGCTCGCGGAGCAGTGCGGCGCCCACCAGCGGGTCGTCCAGGCCGGTGGCGGCGTACAACTCGTCGGTGTTGGGCTTGACGATGTCGGGTGCGGCCGCCACCCCGTTGACCAGTGCGACACCGTCCGCGTCCAGCACCACCGGTACCCCGGCCTCGCGGGCGATGGCGACCAGTTGTGCGTACGCGTCGTCCGGCACCGCGACGGGCATGCTTCCGGACAGGACGACCGCTCGCGCGCCTGTGAGCAAACCGGAGAAACGATCGCGGAATTGGCTCCAGGCCTGGGTTTCGATTCGCGGACCGCCTTCCCAGAAACCGGTCGTCTCGCCGGTGGCACCGTCCACGATGGCCAGCGTTCGGCGTGACTCGCCGCCCTCCACCGGCAGGAAGTCATGCACGAGGCCGGCGGCGGTGAGTTCGTCGCTGATCCGCGCGCCCCTGTCGCCGGCGAGCAGCCCGGTCAGCACCACCTCGTGGCCCAGCATGGCCAGTACGCGGCCGACGTTGACGCCCTTACCGCCGGCACGCTCGGCGACCGAAGCGACCCGGTTCGTCGAGTTCCACCGCACCGTGTCGACCAGGTAGGTGACATCGAGCGCGGCATTCAGCGTGACGCAGAGGATCATGCCTTTCCTTCTCGCGCGGCCTACTCTCCGCCGGTGGTGGACCGGCGGCCGGCTGCGCGAATGCTCTAGACGACGGTGATCTTGAGTCCGGCCGCGCCCAGACTTTCCAACTGGGCGGGATCGGCGGTGGAGTCCGTGATCAGTTCGTCGACCGACGACAGTGGGCAGATGGACGCGAAGACGACACGGCCGACCTTGCTGGCATCGGCGACCACGATGACGCGACGGCTCCGTTTGATCAGTGCACGGTTGGTCGCGGCCTCGGTCTCGTTCTGGGTGGTCAACCCGGCGTCCCGATCAATCCCGTCGACGCCGACGAACGCGGTGTCGATGTTGATCTGCCGGAGGGCCGCGTCTGCGAGTGGGCCGACCAGCTCGTACGACGCGCTGCGAGCCACACCGCCGGTGACGATGAGCTTGAGGTTCGGTCGAACGGCCAGCTCGGAGGCGATGTTGAGCGCGTTGGTGACCACGGAAAGTTCGGCGTGGTTCACCAACTGCCGACCGATCTCGGTGGTGGTGGTGCCGCCCGTCAGGGCCACCACCTCACCGTTGGCGACCCGCTCGGCCGCTACCCGCGCGATCCGCTGCTTCTCCGTCTTGGCGTGTCCCGTGCGGTAGCGGACCGGCAGTTCGAGGGCGGCGCCCTGCGAGATCGCGCCGCCGTGCGATCGCTCGAGCAGGCGTTGCTCGGCAAGAATCTGCAGATCGCGGCGCACCGTTGCTTCGCTGACCCCGAGCTGATGGGCGAGGTCGGCGACGGCGACGCTCCCGTCCTGGGAAAGGATCTCCAGGATGCGTCCGAACCGGTCAGCCTTGCGCACGCCGTGAATCCTAGTTGCCGGGACGGGCGGACCAGTGGCGGAGGGTGATGGCGTCATGGTGCCTCCGAACCGTTCGCGCGAAGGTCAGTCCTGGTCGCCCCGGCGGCGAATGACCCACTCATGCGGTCACCGCCCCGGCCATCTTCTCCGCTTCGCCGCGGGTGGGTTGGCCCGCGGTGCCACCCGCGCTCCGGGTTGACAGGGCGCCGCAGGCACATCCGAGCGCCAGGGAGTGTGCGAGGTCGGCGCCACCGAGCCACCCGAGGAGGAAGCCGGCGTCGAAGGAGTCACCCGCGCCCGTGGCGTCGACCGTGTGCACCTTCGGCGCGTCGACGTGCACGACGACGCCGTCTCGGACGGCGACAGCACCGTGGGCGCCGAGCTTCACCGCGACGAGCGGACCGCCAGCAGCCAGTCGCAGGGCCGCTTCGCGTGATTCATCGGGCGTTACCGGGCCCGCCGAGCCGCTGCTCGGCGAGGCCGAGCCCGGTCCGTCGACCACCCGGGCGAGGCGGACGGATTCCTGGGCATTCGGCAGCAGGAGATCGACGAGGCTGAGCGCCTCGGCTACGGAGGCCCACCGGTCCTCCGGGTCCCAACCGGTGTCCAGGGACACGGTGGCACCGGCGGCGTGAGCCCGGTTCACGAGTGCGGCCAAGCCGTCGCCCAACTGTGGCTGGAGGAACGGCGAAGCGATGTGGACGTGCCGGGTGCGATGCAGCAACGTGTCCGGGACGGCGCACTCGCTCATCGCTCCAAGCGTGCCCAGCGCGGTCAGTACCGCGCGGTCATGCGGCCGGGCGAGCGCCACACTGACCGCGGTGGGCAACTCGTCGAGCACGCGGACCGCGCCGGTGCCGACTCCGCGGGCGGCGAGCTGGTCCAGCGTGAACCGCCCGAAGGTGTCATCGCCGACGCAGGACACGATCGCGGTGCGAAGCCCGAGCCTGGCCGCCCCCGCTGCCGTGATGGAGCCGGAACCGCCCAGCACGAGCGCTGCTTCCCCGACGATGCGTTCGCGCTGTCCGAACGCGGGCTCGATCTCGCCGCCGTACAGGATCAGGTCGGGGTTGGCGTCACCGACGACGAGCAGATCCAGTTCCCGCTCGGTTGTGTCCGAGCTGTTCACTTTCGTCATCCGCGCACGCTCTCGGATGCTCGGTTGTGGAGCCTCTCGTCGACCGGTGTGATCCCGCAACGAGGCCTTACCTTGCCGTAGAGCACGGTCATCAGGGCGAAATCAGGCACGGTCGGGAGTATGTCAGCGCGACGGAGACTGCGCAACTATGCGCACTATGCCGTTCATATAGTCATCTTCGTGCAGTCGAGCAGGACCGCTGTCGATCTTCCTTCGCGTGAGAGGAAATTCTGGCTGGTGAGGGATCTGTACTTGCGCGAAAGTTGCGCAATAGATGCTTGACTACGTTCAGTTGGCGCTCATATGGTGCACGAGTGAGCATCACGGCAGATGAGATAGCAACACAGCCCGAGTTGTGGCGCCGAGCGATCGAACAGGCTGGCGAGGTCGCCGACCTGCTGCCGGCGCGCGGCAAGGAGGTGTGCGTCGTCGGTTGTGGCACTTCCCTCTACATGGCGCAGGCGTGGGCGCGGCTTCGTGAGCAAGCGGGACATGGCCGAACGGACGCCTATCCGGCGTCCGAGTTGCCGGCCGGGCGCCGGTACGACGTCCTGGTCGCGATCTCCCGATCCGGCACGACCTCCGAGGTCACCCGCGTCCTGGAGCGGCGACCCGCCGACCGCTCCGTCGCGATCACGGCGGTTGCCGACGGGCCGGTCGGTGCGGCGGCGAACGAGGTCATCGCGTTGCCGTACGCGGACGAGCGATCCGTCGTCCAGACCAGGTTCGCGACGACCGCGTTGACCCTGTTGCGCGCTCATGCCGGAGACGGTGGCAACGCGGTGGCCGATGCGGAACGAGCACTCACCATGGATTTGCCGATCGACCCGGCCCAGGTCACCCAGTGGACCTTCGTCGGTCGCGGTTGGACGGTGGGTCTGGCGCACGAGGCCGCGCTGAAGTTGCGGGAAGCGGCCCAGGCGTGGACCGAGGCCTACCCGGCGCTGGAGTACCGGCACGGACCGATCAGTGTGTCGGGACCGGGCGGTGTGGTGTGGTCGTTCGGCCCGACCGACCCGGCATTGGCCGAGGAAATGAGGGCCACCGGCGCGACTGTGGTGGATCTTCGGCAGGATCCGCTGAGCTCTCTCGTCGTCGCGCAGCGCACCGCGGTCGCGTTGGCGCGGGCCAAGGGGCTGGACCCGGACCTTCCGCGCCACCTCTCGCGGTCGGTGGTACTCGCCGGCCAGGCATTGAACACGCTGTCCTGACCGGGCGCACCGCGTCGAAACGGAGCGTCGCGACAGGGCGAGGCCCAATCCTCGGAAGTCGAGTCAACTGACAGGAGGCGCTCGGTGTTTCTCGATCTGACCGCACGCCGCAACTCGCCGCTGATCCGCGCCGCAGCCCAGCTGCACCAGTCGGGCGTCATTCCGGCGAACACGTATGTGATCGATCTGGACACGGTTAGGGACAACGCGGCCGCGATGGCGGCCGAAGCGCGTCGGGTCGGCATCAGGACGTACCTGATGACCAAGCACTACAACCGCAACCCGCTGGTCACGCACGCCGCGCTGGCGGCCGGTCTCGACTCGACGGTCGCTGTCGACGTCCAATGTGCACAGGCGTTGCGGCGGTTCGGCCTCCCGCTCGGTCACGTCGGGCATCTCGTCCAGATACCCAGGCACGACCTGCCGGCGGTGTTGGCGCAACGGCCCGAGGTGATGACCGTTTTCTCGGTCGACAACGCTCGGCTCGTCTCGGCCGCCGCGCAGCCCCTGGGGGTTGTCCAGGACATCTTGATCCGGGTGCGCGGGCGCGACGACATCATCTATCCCAACGAGGAAGGCGGTGTCTGGGAGGCAGACCTGGCGGCCGCCGCCACGGACATCGCGGCGCTGCCGGGTGTCAGGATCGCCGGCGTGGTCACGTTCCCGGGTACCTTGTTCAACCCGACGAGCCGGAAGATCGAGCCGACCACCAATTTCGCCACCGTACTACGCGCCAAGGACCTGCTGACCTCGCTCGGATTCGAGATCGAGCAGGTCAACACACCCGGCGCCGGGTCCACCCAGGGATTCGAGGTGGTGGCCCGCAACGGTGGCACCGTGGCCGAGCCGGGACATGGCCTGACCGGCACCACGCCGACGCATCTGTACGACGATACCGCGCCGGAAAGGCCAGCGATCACCTACGTCAGCGAGGTGTCCCACGTCTTCGACGGCCGTGCCTACGTGGTCGGCGGTGGCTTCTACGCCTGCGACACGCCGGCGCTGATCGGCGACGACCGGGCGTTCCACACCGAGGCCTGGCGGTGCATGGCCTTCGTCGGCAGGGAACCCGATCGCATTCTGGACACCAAGGTGCCCGTCGACATCGGGTCCTTCTTCGGCCGTACGAACAACGCGACCGACTACTACGGTGGGACTCTGGTGCCGGACACGCCCGCGGACATCCGGCCGGGCGACTCCGCCGTCTACGGATTCCGTCCCCAGGTGTTCACCACACGCGCGCACGTCGCCGTGGTCGACGGGTTGTCGACCGAGGCGAGACTCCTGGGCCTGTTCGATCGGGCCAACAATCTGATCGACCGCGACGGTCTGCCGATGGACAACTCGACGAGCCGCGTGCGCGAAATGATCGGCACCACTTAGCCACGGCACCGGGCGCCGCACGTTGTGCATCTGATGACCGGTCCGCGTTTCGCGGCCGACGACAGCCGTAACGGCATCCGCCGCCATGAACATGACCACGAGAGGGTGTGCGGCACGAATGGTAGCTGACGATCAGAACCGCCGGCGGATCACCCGCCGTGGTTTTGTCAGGGCGACGACGGTCGCCGGAGCGGGTGGCCTCGTACTCGGCGGCATCGGGGGTGCGCTCGGCGGCCACGCGTCGGCCGGCGGGCAGACCATTTCCGGCGGTCCCGCACGCGGCCAGGAACTCCGGGTCGTGCTCGCGGCGCCGATGACGGGCGATGCGGCCTCATGGGGCCGGGAGTCGAAGAACGGCGCGTTGATGGCGATCGACGAGATCAACGCCAACGGCGGCGTACTCGGTGGCACGCTGAAGTACGTCGAGGTCGATCTCGGCGACTGGAACGACCCGGCCAATGTGCGGCAGGTCTTCAGCCGGATCGTCGACACCGAGAGCCCGGACGTGATCGTGTGCCCCGCGGTCAACGCCATGGGCCCCGACCTCGACGTCGTGGCGGACGCAGGAGTCCTCTATTTCCACGCGTCGACACGCGAGGACTGGCGCACGATCTACCACAAGAACCCACAGCGGTACTGGGGCGTCTTCCAGTGCGATCCGGCCGAAACCGCCTACGGCACCGGCGTGGGCCAGTTCTTCGATCAACTGGTCAACAGCGGCGAATTCCGGCCACCCAACGGGAAGACCGTCGCCATCGCGGCCGGATACGACCCGACCGGGTCCCAGATCGCCAAGACGTTCCAGGCCAAGATCAAGGAGCTGGGCTGGGAGGTCGTGTCCTTCGACACCGTCCAGAGCGGTCAGATCACCGATTGGGGGCCCGTCCTGTCGAAGGTTCGGCAGAACTCGCCAAGTGTCTTCTTCACCTCTGACTACTTCCCGCCCGACAACGCGGCATTGGCCAAGCAATGGGCTGCGGCGCCAATCCCGGCACTGGTCTACCAGCACTACGCGCCCTCGGATCCGGACTACGCGAAGCTCGCCGGATCGGCCGGCAACGGAATCATCTGGTCCTCGGTGCTGGCGTTGCTCGTCGACCCGATCGGCAACGACTTCCGGGACCGCTACCGCAAGCGGTATCACACCGCGGCCGGTTGGTCCTACGCCGGTGGCGTCTACGACCAGGTCAAGCTGTGGGCGCACTGCGCGGCCCTGTCGGGCGACCCCAAGGACTACCGTCGGGTCGCCAGGACCGTCGAGCAGACCCCCGTTCGGGGCGTGACCGGCTGCCTGTACCTGGACAAGCACATCAACGCCGCCTACCCCGTCGAGCAGCCCGATCCGACGCTCGCCCAACCGCAGATCATCGCGCAGGTCCGGGACGGTGGCCACACCGTCTTCTACCCCGAGCCCTATACGAACGGGAAGTTCCAGCTTCCTCCGTGGATGCCGAAGGGCTGAGCGATGCTGCACTGTGCTGCGGTAACCAAGGTCTACGGCGGGCTCTCCGCGCTCGACGGGGTGGACTTCTCCGTCGAGCGGGGTGAGGTGTTCGCCATCGTCGGCCCGAACGGTGCCGGCAAGACAACGCTTTTCGACACCATCTCCGGCATCGCTCCCGCTACCGGCGGGACGATCACCCTCGACCAGGTCGAGATCCAGCGGATGCGTCCCCATCGCATCTGCCAACTCGGGCTGGCACGGCTGTTCCAGACCTCCGTCGCTTTCGGCTCGCAGACCGTGTTCACCAACGTCCTGATCGGCAGCATGTTCGGCCGCGCCAAGGGACCCCGTTTCACCTTCCGGTTCTCTCGGGACGCGGTGCGCGCGGCCTTGGCGGCGCTGGAGGATTGCGACCTGCTCGACAAGCAGCACCTGCCCGCCGCGCAACTGCCAGTGATCGATCTCAAACGGCTCATGTTTGCCAGCGCCCTCGCCACCCAGGCGAGGATCCTCCTGCTCGACGAGCCTTTCGCGGGACTCAACCGGGAGGAACGCGACGAGTTGATCGAACTGGTGCGGCGGATCAACCGCGCCGGCGTCACCATCGTGATGATCGAACACATCATGCCCGCCGTGCAGGCGCTGGCCGACCGCGTGCTGGTACTGCACCACGGCAAACCCATCATCGTCGGCCGGCCCGGTGACGTGCTGAGGGACCCCCGTGTCGCAGAGGTCTACCTCGGCAGGGCCGTAGCCGGGAAGGACGCGCAGACCGAAGCGAGTGCGGCGAACCCCGCGCAAGGGAGGCCAGATGCTCACCGTCTCTGACGTCGACGCCAGCTACGGCGCCGCCCGGATCCTTCACTCGGTGTCGATATCCGTCGCAGCTGGGGAGAGCGTCGTCATCCTCGGTCCGAACGGGCACGGCAAGACCACGCTGCTGCGGGTCATCTCCGGGCTGGTGCGGCCGTCTGCCGGACGGGTCGAGTTCGACGGGCGTGAGCTCACCGGGCTACGGCCGGAGGAGGTGGTAGCCGCCGGAATCGTGCAGATCCCGCAGGGCGACCTGGTTTTCCCGCTTATGACCGTGAAAGAGAACCTGTTGATGGGTGCGTACCGGACCAGCGCCTGGCGACAACGCAAGGACAATCTCGAACGGGTCTACGCGATCTTCCCGCGCCTGCGGGAACGGGAGCGGCAACTGGCACGCAGCCTGTCCGGCGGTGAGCGCCGGATGCTCGCCATCGGGCGCGGACTGATGAGCGACGTTCGCCTGCTGATCGTCGACGAACCCTCGCTGGGACTGGCGCCGCAGGTGATCGAAGACGTGTACAACGCGATCAGACGCATTACCGAGGACGGCCTCTCGCTGTTGCTCGTCGACGAGAGTGCCAACCACATCGACGGACTCGCCGACCGGGTCTATCTGATGCAGACCGGGGAAATCGGTTACGAAGGGAATGCCGCCGAGCTGCTACGCGACGACGCCCTGTTGTCGACCTATCTCGGGTGAACGGGGAAAGAAGTGGAACAACTCGTACAGGCCATCTGGGGTGGGCTCGTCTTCGGATCGGTCTACGGTCTGATGGCCGTGGGCCTCACGCTGGTCTGGGGCTCGCTGAACCTGCTCAACCTGGCGCACGGCGCGATCTACGTCGTCGGCGGCTATGTCGGCTACACCTTCATGGTCGGACTGGGCGTCAACTGGATTCTCGCCTTCGGAGCCGCGATCGTGGTGTCCGGCCTGCTCGGCGTCCTGCTGCACCTGGTCGTTGTGGTTCCCATGCTGGGCAAACCGGGATGGGACAACGCTTCGTGGATCGCCACCGTCGCGGTGGGAACCTTGCTCGGTGCCGTCGTACTGCTCGTCTACGGGCCGGGCATACAGGCGATGCCGGCGGCCATCCGCGGCAACTTCGTGCTCGGCCACATCGTCTTTCAGTATCAGGAGATTCTGGTCTGCGGGGTCGCGGTGGTGTTGCTCATCCTGCTGAACGGCTTCCTGAGGAAATCCCGGCACGGCCTGGCCATCCGGGCCGTCTCCCAGCAGCGGGATGCCGCCCAGCTGATGGGCATCCCGGTCGCGATGGTGTTCCTCACCGTCATGGGCGTCAGCGCGGCGCTCGCCGGACTGGCCGGGGCGATGCTCTCCTCGGTGCTGGTGCTGAACCCGACCGCAGGTTTCGTCCCGATGCTCAAGGCGTTGATCGTGACCATCTTCGGTGGGCTCGGCAGTGTCAAGGGAACGATTGTCGCGGCCTACATCATCGGCCTCGTGGAGGCGTTCGTGCAGACATTCCTCGGCGCGACCTGGTCGCTGCCGGTGCTGTTCCTCGTCATTATCGTCGTGTTGCTCGTCCGGCCACAGGGCCTGTACGGGACCCCGGAGTTGCAACGGCTATGAGTGTCTCCAAACAGATCGCGCGGCCTGTTCGGGTCGCGCCGGGTGCCGGCCCCTGGCGCCGGTTCAACGGCGGTCCGGCCATCCTCGGCCTGGTGCTCGCCGCCGGCGTGCCGTGGCTGCTGATGGCGACCGGCCAGCGCTATGTCGTGACACTGCTGGTGACCGTTCTGGTCTACGGAATGGTCGCGCAGAGCTGGAACCTGGTGCTCGGGGTGTCCGGCATCTTCTCGCTCGGCCAGCTGGTGTTCTATGCGACCGGCGGATACGTCAGCAGCCTGGTCACCATCCACACCGGACTGAGCCCGTTCCTGGCCATCTGGCTGGGTGGGCTGGCGGCCGCGCTCGTCGGCCTGGTGGTCGGCGTACCGATCCTGCGGCTGCGCGGCATCTACATCGCGCTGCTCACGCTCGGCTTCGTCATGCTGCTGCAGAACTACCTCGGTACCGGCCCGAGCTTCTTCGGCGGCTTCTACGGCCTCCAGCCGCCGGGGTTCTCATCCGGCGGCGCCGGCAGCGTGCTGGTTATCTGCTACATCGGTCTGGCGCTGTTCGCCATCACGATGTTCGCGGTGTGGCGAATCATGCATTCCCCCGTCGGGGTCGCCTTCCTCGCGCTGCGCGACTCCGAGGTGTACGCGATCAGCCGTGGCATCGACCCGTTCCGGTTCAAGCTGCTGCTGTTCGCCTACAGTGCATTCTTCGCGGGGCTGGCCGGCGCGTTCATGGCTCACTACCAGCAGTCCGTGACGCCCTCGACGCTGGATTTCACACTGTTGACCAACCTGATCATGATGATCGTGATCGGCGGCTGGGGCACGTTCTGGGGCCCCATCGTCGGTGCGGCCATCCTGGTCTTCCTGGACAGCTACGTGCTACGCAACCTCGCCGCCGGCTGGCACGAACTGGTCCTCGGCGCGTTGCTGGTGGTGGTCGTCGTCGTCGCACCGGCCGGAGTCGTGCCGACGGTCGCTCGCTGGGTCAACCGTCTCGGAGCCCGCGTGCTGCCCGAATTCGACGAGGAGGAGGAGTTGGTATGACGAACGACGCTCTGTCCAAGGTCGCGGACGCTGAGCGAGATGTCGACCGGTACATCTTCGAACATCGGGTACGGCCCACGATCACCGTGGACACGATCGCCGAGCACAGGTCGAATCCGTTCGGTGCGGGACACAGCCCCGAACTGGAGGTCCTGCTGCGGTACCTGCGGCGTAACCCGGTCCGCTCGCGGCCGCGCTACATGCTGGTCGAAACGAAGCCGTATCAGGAGTGGTGCATCGCGCTGCACTCACGGCAGCGAGGTGAGCCGCTCGTCCTGACCGGTGAGCGGTTCGGATCGCAGGCTGAGGCTCAGCACGAGATCTTCCTCAAGCGCCTGCTCGACCTCGGCGACCCCGTCATCACCCGCATCGTGGAAACCGCACGGGACTGAAGGAGCAAGCGAGCATGCCAGACACCATGGTGAGTGGCCCGATGCGGATACTCGGCTACTGCGACCGGCCGAACGTCCGACCGGGTGAGACGCTGAACTTCTACGTCAGCTGCGCCGAGGAACTGTCGACGTACGAGGCGGACATCGTCCGGCTGGTACACGGAGACCTCGACCTGCGTGGCCCCGGTTTCAAGGAAGAGGTGATCGAGACGGGGGTGACCGGCCAGTACCCGGCCCGAACCCAGGCCAGCTACCCCGGTTCCCACGCGATCATCCCGGACCGGCCGGAACTCGTGCCCGGTGCCGCCGGCTTCACCATCCAGGCGTTCGTGTGGCCCACCACCCCGGGCAACGGCCGGCAGGGCATCGTGACCAAGTGGTCGGCAGCGGACCAGGCCGGCTATGGACTGTTCATCGACGACCGCGGTCATCTCGAGCTCGTGCTCGGAGACGGTAACGGCGGGACCGTCGCGGTGAGCACGGACCAGCCGCTGGTGGAACGGTGCTGGTATCTGGTATCGGGTTCGTACGACGCGCGGGCCGGAATTGTGCGGCTGAGGCAGGAAGCCGTGGTGGGGATGGCGAACGCGCCGGTGTCCCGCGCAGCCACGTTCGCCGGGCAGAGCCTGAGCGTCGAACAGTCGGTGGGCATCACCCCCGCAACCACCGGCGTACCCCTGGTGATGGCGGGATGGACCGACCACCTGGAGGGCGAGCAGGCGATCGTCGCGGGCCACTACAACGGCAAGCTCGACCGCCCCCGGCTGGCCGCTCGTCCGCTCAGCCGCGAGGAGGTGTGGGCGTGGGTCGCCGAGCCCGCCGGGCCGGACCTGGTGGGTGCCTGGGATTTCTCCGACCAGATCACACCGAACGGCATCGTGGCCTTCACCACGATCACCGACAGCTCCCCCCACGGTTTGCACGGGCAGACTGTGAACGCGCCCGTCCGGGCGGTCACCGGATACAACTGGACCGGCGAGCAGCATGTCTACACGCACGCACCCGACCAGTACGGCGCCATCCAGTTTCACGACGACTCCGTGGACGACCTGCGG
The DNA here is from genome assembly GCF_021391495.1 of Amycolatopsis acidiphila. Classification (NCBI taxonomy): domain Bacteria; kingdom Bacillati; phylum Actinomycetota; class Actinomycetes; order Pseudonocardiales; family Pseudonocardiaceae; genus Amycolatopsis; species Amycolatopsis acidiphila. The sequence continues at coordinate 5,504,684 of NZ_CP090063.1, forward strand.
TGGGACGTCGACTTCCAGCTGACAGTACCGGACGGGCTGCGCAGCGGCGTCTATGGCGCCCGGCTTCGCTCCGGCGAGCACGAGGACTACGTGCCGTTCTACGTGCTCCCGCCCCGGGGAGTGGCCACCGCGCGGATCGCGTTCCTCGCGCCCACCAACAGCTACCTCGCCTACGCCAATGATCACATGGGCGTGGACGCCGAGCTCATCCAGCTGGCGATCGGCCGGACCGCGGTGCTCGCGGCGCAGGACATCCATCGCCATATCCACCGAGAGCTCGGCAACTCGCTCTACGACCTGCACACGGACGGAAGCGGCGTGTGCTACTCGTCCTGGCGGCGTCCGCTGTTGACGGTCCGGCCGAAATACCGCCATTCCTTCGGTAACGTCTGGCAGTTCAATGCTGACCTGCATCTGGTGGACTGGTTCACCGAGAAGGGCTTCGAGGTCGACATCATCACCGACCGCGATCTGCACGACGAGGGTGTCGAGCTGTTGAAGCGCTACCGGGCGGTGGTGACCGGCTCGCACCCGGAGTACACCACCGGTCCCATGCTCGACGCCATCGAGGCGTACCTACAGGACGGTGGCCGTTTCATGTACATGGGCGGCAACGGGTTCTACTGGGTGACCAACTATCACCCGGAAAACCCGCACCTGATCGAGATCCGTCGTCACGGCGGTACGCAGATGTGGACCGCGGCCCCTGGCGAGCACTACCTCAGCTTCACCGGCGAGATGGGTGGCCTGTGGCGCAACCGGGGCCGAGCGCCGCAGAAGATCGTCGGCGTCGGTTTCATCGCGCAGGGCCTGGACATCTCCAGCTACTACCGTCGCAAGCCTGACAGCTTCGCCGAAGGTGCGTCCTGGATCTTCGAGGGCATCGGCGACGACGAGCTGATCGGCAACTTCGGACTGTGCGGCGACGGCGCTGCCGGGCTCGAACTCGACTGGTACGAGCCCAGCCTCGGATCACCGGCGCACGCGTACCTGCTCGCCTCTTCTGAGGGCCACACGAACGTCATGCTCGAAGTACGGGAGAACTTCGGCACCACGATGCCGGCGCACGGTGGCGACGAGCAGCCCAATGTCCGAGCGGACCTGGTCTACTTCATGACCCCGAACGACGGCGCGGTCTTCTCCACCGGTTCGATCGCCTGGTGCGGGAGCCTGTCGCACAACGGCTACGACAACAACGTCTCTCGCATCACGGAGAACGTGCTGCGGCAGTTCGCCTCGGATGATCCGCTCCCCCGATAGGTGCGCTCCACACCGTGTCGAGGTGTCCGGTCGGTCGGCGCCCACAACCACAGAAAGGTCAGACATGTTTCTCCGCCATCTCGCCGACCGGAATCCGGATCTGGCGTCCGTCGCGTTCGACCTGCATCGGTCCGGAGCCATCCCGCCCAACACCTGGGTCATCGACCTCGACACGGTCGCGGACAACGCGCGGGTGCTGGGCGAGCGAGCTCGGGAACTCGGACTGTCCACCTACCTGATGACCAAGCAGTTCGGCCGCAACCCCTACGTGACGGCGGTGGGCCTGGCCCGCGGGCTGGACAGCACGGTCTGCGTGGACATCACCTGTGCTTTGCAGTTGACCCGGTACGGCCTGCCGATCGGTCATCTCGGCCATCTCAACCAGGTGCCGCGTGTGTTCGTGGACCGGGCCGTCAGCTGGCGTCCACAGGTCATCACCGTCTTCAACGCCGAGCACGCGGAGTGGATCAGTGCTGCGGCCGCCCGGCAGGGTGTCACCCAGGACCTGCTGCTGAAGGTCTACAGCGATGGGGACGTCTTCTTCCAGGGCCAGGAGGGTGGCACGGCCGAGTCCGAGGTACCGGCGGTGGCGAAGCGGATCGCGGCGTTGTCGAATGTCCGGGTCGTCGGCGTCACCGCGTTTCCCTGCGTCCGTTACGACCCCGAAGGCACCGGCGCGCCCGAACTGACGCCGAACTTCGACACGGTGGTCCGCTGCGCGAAGGAACTCACCGCGCTCGGCTTCGAGATCAACCAGGTCAACACACCGGGGAACACCTCGTCGGCCACCATGAAGCTGCTGGCCGACCACGGCGCCACGCACGTCGAGCCCGGCCACGGGCTCACCGGTACGACTCCCAGTCATGCCGCCGACGCCACACTTCCGGAGCGCCCGGCGTTCGTCTACGTCAGCGAGATCTCCCACCACTTCCGGAACTACGCGTACGCGTTCGGCGGCGGGTTGTTCCAGGACATCTACCCAGCAGGCTATACGGCGAAAGCGTTGGTCGGGCCGACCTGGGAAGCCGCACGGAACAACACGCTGTCGTACCGGCACGACATTCCGCAGATCATCGACTACCACGCCGTGCTCGAGCCCGGCGACCGGTGCGCGGTCGGCGACACCGCGCTGTTCGGCTTCCGCACGCAGATGCAGATGACCCGGTCGTACGTGGCACCGGTGAGTGGTATCCGCACCGGCGAGCCGCGGCTGCGCTTCCTGTTCGACAACGCGGCCACCGCGTTGGATCCGGACACTGTCCAGCCGGTCGCCGCGGAGCGGGTAGTCGCCGATCTGCGCGTCGTACGCGACCTGTACGGGAACAGCTGATGGAGTCGGGTAGAAGGATACGACGCGCGAAGGGTACGGCCGTGAGTCGCGAAACCCGTTCGGCCACGCCGGTCGAGGGCGAGCTCCCGCAGGGCCGGCTACGTGGCGGCGCGATCGGAGCACTGGGCGCCGCGGTGGTCTCGATGGCGTTCATGGGCCCGGCCACCAGCGTGGCGTTCAACACCGCGCCCGGCGCGGCGAAGACCGGGTTCGCGCTGCCCGTGGGGATTGTGCTCGCCTTGTTGGTCTGCCTCATCACGGCCTCGACGGTCAGCGCGTTCTCCGGCAAACTTCCCTCAGCCGGGTTCGCGTTCACGTTCAACAGCCATGCCTACGGCAAGGGAACCGGTTTCGTCTCCGGCTGGCTGCTGGCGCTCGCGTACGGCGCGGTCGGCCCGATGCTGTTCTCAGCCATGGGCAGCTTCGGCAGCCAGTTCCTGTCCGACCAGTTCCACTGGCGTGTGCCGTGGTGGGTCATCAGCGCCCTCGTGCTGCTGATCATCTGGTTCGTCGGCTCACGCGGCATCACCAGTTCGGTCAAGACCGCGCTGATCTTTCTCGTGCTCGAGCTGGGCGTCTTGCTCGCGTTGTTCGGAACCGTCATCGGCCGAGGGGGTGACAGTGGCAACAGCCTGGGGCCGTTCGACCCTGCCAACTCGCTGACCGGTACCAGCGGCATCGGCTTCGGCATGCTGTGGGGCGTCCTGATGTTCGTCGGCTTCGAATCGGCCGGCACACTCGGCGAGGAAACACGCAACCCGCGGCGCAATGTGCCGAGGGCGCTGTTCACTGCGGTGATCACGGTCGGCGTGCTGTACGTCCTGTCCGGTTACGTGGCGGCGATCGGGTTCGGTGCCGGCCACGCCGACGCCCTCGCCGCCGACACCAGCCCGTGGAGCACGCTGTCCGATCGCTACTGGGGGCGAGGAGTGGCCTGGCTGTTCACCCTGACGGTACTGAACAGCCAGTTCGCGAACGCGCTGTCCGGCTCGACGGGCGCGGTGCGCATCATCTTCTCGCTGGGCCGGGAAGGGCTGCTCAGCCGGCGGCTGGGCAGGACGAACGATCGAGACAGCCCGGTGCGCGCCTGGATGACCTACATCGGGCTGTCCGCCGTCGTCACCTTCGTGGTCGGCTGGCTGATCGGCCCGTTGGGCACCTACAACCTGCTGGGCAGCCTGCTCGGACTCGGCATCGTGGTGCTCTACATCCTGATGAACATTGGCGTCATCCGGTACTTCTGGCGGCACCACCGCGCCGAGTTCTCCGTCCTGCGGCACGGAGTGCTACCGGCCGCCGGGAGCGTACTCATGCTGCTGCCGATCTACGGTCTACTGTGGCCGGTTCCGTCGTGGCCCTACAACCTGGTGCCCTACATCCTGCTGGTGTGGGTGCTGATCGGCATCGGCTATTTCGTCCACGTTCGTCGCCACAAGCCGGCCGTCGTGGAGGCGATGGGCCGGGTCTGGGAAGCCGACTCCACGCCCCCACCCTCAGAGGCGACCGGTGCTGACCAGGGCCTGTCCTGCGATTGATCCAGCTCCTGGTTCGGTTGGAGCTTGGTCATGGGGCTGGAGAGATCTTGGTCCGCGTGGTCAGGCGGCGAAACCTGCCCTCCCGTCTCATTGTCGGGGTCGATGCCTCGGTTGTTGCCCAGCACCAACGTGGACCGGACCGTCGTTTCGTCGGCGCGGTACAGGCAGACGATCACGGGCCGCCTGGGCGGAGCACCACCGAGCGAGTCAGCGAGCGCGGCCAGTCCGGGTCCGGCCCGGCGGCCTCGGCGCGGCCGACGGCCGGGAACTGGACCCGGACAAGGTCGGCGATCGGGTCGAGATCGTCGGCGACCACCACCGCGCCGGTGGCAGCCGCGTCAGCGACGATGCCGGGGGCGGGCTCACCGAACACCCATACGATGCGGCCGGAGTGCGCGATGGGGATCGGGCCGTGCCGATACTCCAGGTGCGGGTAAGACTCGGTCCACAACTGCGCCGCCTCGCGCATCTTCAGACCCGACTCCAGGGCCACCCCGTACACCCAGTCGCTACCCAGGACAGGCGAACTGCCCGGCGTTCTCGACCTCGGCGCCCAAGGCCGGCGGGCCGTCCAGCACCGCAGCAACCTGCTCGATGACCCCCGTGAGCGGTTCGCTCAGCAGCATCAGCGCTGTGGCCGCGAACAGGGTCTGGACCACCGACCTGGAGCGTCCAGAGGTTTGTCCTGCCGTTAACCGCGCAGGTGCGAGCTACGGGTGGGCCGCCCGGACGCAGGTGCCGTTGCGTCGTGGTCGGCGAGCCGTGTCTTGTGCCTCGATCTATTGCGACCTTTCTCGATGAACAATGACTCACAGTCTCAATGTGCGGTCTGCGCGGCTACGCCGCGGATACCCCGCTGGTTCCCTTCGGTAGATGTCGGCCGCGTCGGGCACCGTGGACACGCCCAGTTCCTCTGCCACGCTCGACACCGCCCGGGCCGCGACGGACGGCTCATGGCGGCCGTCGGCAGTGAAGCACGGTGCGACATAACGCTCGTAGTGCCGACGAGCCTGGTTCTCGCTGAGGCTCGGGATCAGCGCATTGATGTACCGGACGGCAGGATCCGGCTCGTCGTGAATGGTGCGCAGGGCACGCGACTGCTGGGCGACTCGCGTCTCGTTCCGGGCCTTCCTCAGCCTCAGCCAGCCTGCACCGTCGGTATCAAGATGGTTACGGCTGCTAACACTCCCACTGGCCGATTCGATCTTTATCGCGAGACATCGTCCACACTTCGGTGCTAGCTGGAGCGGAAAACTTCCGAACACCGAGAGCGCAATTTTTGCGCTCGAAGGTGGTGTTTCCCGTTGTTGAGCACACAGCGCTCCGGTTGCCTTTCCCGAGGCTTCTGCAGCCGCAGGGTTGTCAACGAGACATCGGTATCGACGTGCGAATGCCCGTGATCGGGCTCGCCTACGCAATTGAGCTTCCGCCGGAGTGTGCAATCGTCATGGCCGCAGGTTTATACCTCGTTTTCACCGTGCTGGCTGCGATCATCGCGGTACTCGTCCCTGCCGTGCGCCGCTGGTTCCGCAGTCGGCGCCGGCCACTGCGCGTGGGCGGCATGATCGCCCTTACCTGGTTCGTCGTCTTCGTTGTGCTCGCCGTCGCGGGCGGAACCCCGCCAGAGCAAGGCACCAACGCGGCGGCACGTACAGTGCCCAGCACCACCACAGCCGCGGCAGCAGCACCGACTTCGACGACGAGCGCGCCGGCGCCCGCTCCGAGCTGCCATGCCGGAAGCAACAACGGGCAGCCGGTGCCCGACCCGACGTGTACGCCGGGCGCGACCGATGCCAACGTCACGGCGGACAACATCGATAGCACTATTTGCCTGCCTGGCTGGGCCGACAAGGTTCGGCCACCCGCGTCGTACACCGACCAGCTGAGGGCCCAGCAGATCGCCGTCTACGACTACGCAGACGCTCAACTGGCTGACTACACCGAAGACCACCTCATTCCGCTCGAGTTGGGCGGCAATCCCACGGACCCCAAGAACCTGTGGCCCGAACCCGGCAACGCGGCCAACGGCAAAGACGCGGTGGAGACTGCGCTCAGCCGCGCTGTCTGCAGCCGTCAGGTCACGTTGACGGCCGCCCAGCGCGCCATCGCAGCAGACTGGACTACCGCCGAAACCGTGTTGGGCCTCAACACGCCGACCAGCACCCGGACGACACCGCCTCCCGCCGCCCCCGCGCCACGACCTGCGCCCACCAAAGCACATGCGCCCTCGCCGGCCCCGGTGCAGCACGACACCCCGGCGCCCGCCGACCCTCTCGCAGGTCGGTACCACGCCGGCGAGTTCTGCAGTAAAGCGAACCTCGGCGTCACGACCATCGCCACCAACGGGGCGACGATCACCTGCCGGCGCGACGGCAACTACAACCGCTGGGAAGACTAGCCGTGGCACGACGACGCTCCGACGCTTCCGGCTGCGTCATGGTGTTCGTGTAGATCCTGGCGTTCGAAGTCATCTGCGCCGTTGTCGCCGTGCTGGCCTGTTACGCGCTCTGCGTCGGGATCGTCGGCGGTGTGGGCAGGCGTCGAGGCGCGCAGGCGCGCCAAGGGCCGCCCCTATGTCGACCCGAAGCGGCGGTTCCTGGCCGTGTGATCACGCGCCGTGTCCCCTGTCGACCCCAAAAGCTGGGTCACCCCAGAACGCCAACCGGCGACCGACCCGCAGCTGCTGCCGGGACAGCTCACCGGCTGGCTGCGAGTCGAGGACCTAGGAGTCCGGCGCGTCGACGAACCCGGCCCGTTCGGACAGTTCGTCATCCAGCTGCGACTGTCGAACCACGGACCCCGGCCCGTTGACTTCGCGGGCGGAGACGAGGTCGACGTGCAGCTGTGGGACATCAACGGCAACGTCGTTGGCTCCGAGACCACCTGGGACCACCCGTGTCTCCTACCGCCGAACTCACACATCGTTACTGCAATCCGGATATGCCTGATCGACAACCACTGTCCTGATCAATGTCGCTCAGAGGCGACCGCACCGGAACCGTCCTCCCATGAACCACTTGGAGAGTCCCGTCAGGGCGCCGGCGCGGTGACGAGTAGTCCGGTCGGTGGCATGACGGCGCTGTTGGCCTGTTCCAGGGCGCTCAGGGGCGCACGCGAATGACGGTCTTGCCCTTGCGCCGCTCGGTCGGGTTAAGCGCAGGGACGGCGTCGTCGAGGGGCGCGACGGTTCCGATGTGCGTGCGAAGGCGCCCGTCCCGCACCCGGTCGACGATCTCCATCAGCTGACTCGGAACGGACTCGACGACGAAGTCAATCGCGAGGCCGTCGACAGGGCGAGTTTCGACAGGACCGACCACCGATACCAGTGTCCCGCCAGGCCGGATGATGCTCGCCGAGCGCCTTTGGATGTCACCGCCGATGACATCGAAGACCAGGTCGACCCCGCCGATGTCGTCGAGATCGTCGTGGTCGAGGTCGAGGAACTCGTTCGCGCCGAAGTCGAGCGCCGCCTGGCGGTCCGCTGTCCGCCCGGTCCCGATGACGTAGGCGCCGAACTCCCGGGCGAGTTGCGTCACCACGGACCCGACCGCGCCGGCGGCGCCGTGGGCGAGGACGCTCCGTCCCGCCTGAAGCCGACCGTGCTGGAACAGGCCCTGCCATGCGGTCAGCCCGGAGATCGGCAGGCTCGCACCCACCGTGAAGCCGACGTTCCCCGGCAGCGGCGCGAGGTTGCGTGCCTCCACGGCCGCGTACTCGGCCAGGGTTCCATCGCGGTGCCAGTCGGTGATCCCGAACACCCGCTGTCCCGGCGAGAGTCCCGTCGTGCCGTAGCCGAGGGAGGAGACCACTCCGGCGAACTCGTGGCCGATGATCGCCTGGACTCGATCGTGACCGGAGCGATCGACCCACGTCGAGGGCCACTCCCACTCTGCAGGGACGAAGCCCGACGCATGGACTTCAACGACGACGTCGTTGATCGCCGGCGTCGGCTCAGGCCGCTCCGCGAGTGTGATCCCGGCTGCTTCCGCCGCCTGTTCCGTCGCGACGATTGCCTTCATCGGTGCCTCCGTATATCTCGTGCCCGCCGGCTCTGTGGGCCGTGATTTTTTGGGCCTACTAGCCCACTACCGGAAGTCAACACCAAACGAATGTGGGCTGTCAAGCCCAATCTGGGATATCGTGTGAAGTATGGAAGCCACAACGGAAGCTCGGGTGCCGCAGAAGCTCACGGACAAGGGACAGGCGACCCGAGCCCGCATCCTCGAGCACGCCGCGGAGCTCATCTACACCAAGGGCGTCCACGCGACGAACAACGAGCAGCTCCGTCGCGCAGCAGGCATCAGCGGGTCACAGCTCAACCACTACTTCCCGACCAAGGAGAGCCTTGTCCTCGCGGTCATCGAGTGGCAGGCCGAGCGCGTCCTCACGTTCCATCGCAGTGAGCGGTTCGGCCACTTTGAAAGCCTCGACTCGCTTCGGGAATGGGCGGGCTTCTACGTCGCCTACGAACACTCCTACCAGGAAGGCTGCAGCCTCGGCTCGCTCGCCGGCGAGATCATCAAGACCGACCTTGACGTTCGCGCGGAACTCACGAGCGCGTTCGAGCAGTGGAGAGACATCTTCCGAGATGGACTCGAACGGATGCAGAGGCTGGGCCGCATCAGCGCTGAGGCGGATCCCACCCGACTGGCCTACCTCCTGCTCTCCGCTTTTCAGGGCGGCATGCTCCTCGCCCAGGTCGCCCGCGACATCGCCCCGCTGAAAGACGCCCTGCAGGCAGCCATCGACTACGTACAGACATTCGCGGTGCTCCCCGCTGTCGGCGTACTCGAAGATCGGTAGCCGCCAGCGCGGCCCCCAACCTCTTAATGAGTGCTACGAACCGTCGAGATGTGATGAGCTCGAAGCGGATGCACAGGACGTCGGACATCCGTCTCGCTTCGCTGCGCGCGCTCTACCTGGACCTGCAACGTCGCTCCGGCCGAAGCCGTCATGGTCGAGGAAGGCCGGTCTGTGCCCCGTGGACCCAGGTGCGGTCATCGTTCGCGAACACGAGCGTCCCAGCCGAGCGGAGTGCGGTCGGTTCCCACAGAGAAACGCGGTCGAAACTCGCGGACAGAACCATTCGTGTGGCGTTACCGTCGGCTTGGGCTAGCTTCGGGGTTGTCGGACGGCACGGGGTCGAGAGGAACGAGGCGGCTGCCAGTCCAGTAATAGCGCGGCTTGGTAGTAGGCGGCGCGTTTGGCGTAGCGGGTGGCCAGGCCGCGGAACTGTTTGAGCCTGTTGAAGCAGCGTTCGACCACGTTTCGCCGTTTGTAGGCCTCGGCATCGAAAGCGGGAGGACGCCCGCCGCGGGAACCTTTCGCCGCGCGGCGGGCGATCTGGTCCTCCCGTTCCGGGCTGGTGAACCGGACTCGCCGATCCCGCATCGCCTGCCGGGTCGAGGGATGCGAATAGGCCTTGTCCGCGATGACCATCTCGGGCCGACACCGCGGGTGGCCCGGCCCGATCCGGGCCACCTGAACGCCATCCAGCAGCGGCAGCAGTTGCGGGTTGTCCCCAGCCTGACCGGCGGTGAGCAGCACCCGCATCGGCAGCCCGCGCCCATCGACCGCAAGATGGATTTTCGTGCTCAGTCCGCCCCGGGACCGGCCGAGTCCTTCCCCGTCGACCGCGAGCGCCTCGATGGCGGGCGTGCAGCCCCCTTTTTCCGAGCCCCAGCAGCATGCTGATGTGCTCGCACCACACTGGAGTCGACCGAGATCACCCACTCGACCTCGCCGATCGAGTCGTCCTTGACGATCACCTCGTCCAGGATCTTCTGCCAGGTCCCATCCGCAGTCCACAACCGCAACCGTTCATGCGCGGTCTTCCAAGGACCGTAACGTTCGGGCAGGTCACGCCACGGCGCCCCGGTGCGCAGCTTCCACAGAATCGCGTTGATCACCTGCCGGTGATCCCGCCACCGCCGCCCCCGACCCGACACCGGCAGCAACGGCTCAATTCGCGCCCACGCCCGATCCGTCAACTCACCCCGACCCACCATGGCCCAAGATCAAACCAGACCCACAGCTAGATCAATTACAGGACACTCCCTAGTACTCCAGCCGCACTTCGTGATCTTGCTCTGATAGGTTCTCGATCTTGTGTGGGTGGATGAGGACGTCTCGACGTGGGCGGCGGGCCTTGAGGAGTTGTTCGGGCGGGTCGCGGGCCGGTTCTTCCGGGCCGAGCCTCGCCGACGTGCCCGCGCCTACGTGCGAGGCTTGTTAGCGCCGTTGGCGGACAAGAACGGCTGGACCCTGGCCGAGATCGCCGGAGACACTACCCCGGATGGCATGCAGCGGCTGCTGAACGCCGCCGCCTGGGATGCCGACGGTGTCCGCGACGAGGTGCGGGCCTTTGCCGTGGAACACCTCGGCGACCCGGGCGGTGTCCTGGTCGTGGACGAGACCGGGTTCCTCAAGAAAGGCACCAAATCCGCCGGGGTGCAGCGCCAGTACTCCGGGACCGCGGGCCGGATCGAGAACTGCCAACTCGGCGTGTTCCTCGCCTACACCACAACGAGAGGGCGCACTCTCGTCGATCGCGAGCTATATCTGCCGAAATCCTGGATCGCCGACCGCGAGCGTTGTCGAGACGCGGCGGTGCCAGACGAGGTCGAGTTCGCGACGAAGACCACCCTGGCCAAGGCGATGCTCGCCCGCGCGTTCGCGGCCGGTGTCCCCGCACGATGGGTGAGCGCTGACGAAGCCTACGGCCAAGACAACAAGTTCCGATCCTGGCTGGAACAGCACAACATCGGCTACGTCGTGGCCGTCCCCCGCAGCCAGCCCTTACCCGCCGGCGGGTTCGCCACCGCACGAGCGGATCACCTCCTTGCGCAGGCGCCACCCGAGATCTGGAAGCGCCGCGCAGCGGGTGACGGAGCCAAAGGACCACGCCTCTATGACTGGGCCACCGCCACGATCCCCACGATCGGCGAGCACACCCCCGACGGGTGGACTCGACGCCTGCTCGTCCGCCGCCAGATCACTCCCACCAGAGCGGAACCCGAACTCGCCTACTACCTGTGCTGCGCCCCCGCGACCACACCGGACGAGGAGTTGGTCCGGGTCGCGGGTGCCCGATGGGCCATCGAGGAATGCTTCCAGACCGCCAAGAACGAAGTCGGCCTTGACCACTACCAAGTCCGACGTTACGACGCCTGGTACCGCCACATCACCCTGGCGATGCTCGCGCACACCTATCTCGCGGTCACGGCAGCGGTGTCCCCAAAAGTCCTGGCCGCGGCCTCATCCCGCTCACCCTCGGCGAAGTCCGCCGTCTGCTGGCACATCTGATCCACGCCGCACCGCGATGGTGCCGCATCCAGGCCTGGTCATACTGGCGGCGACGCCACCAGCATCGCGCGAAAACCAGCCACTACCAGCGAAGACAGCACCAACATAACGAAGTGCGGCTGGAGTACTAGGCAGTCGGCACCGCTGCCCTCCGACACCACGGTGCCGTGGCGGGACAACGTCATCCGCACCGTCCGCAGGTCCACGCGGTCGGGCGGCACCCGGGTGCCGCCCAGCACGAACAGGCCGGACGGCGCATTGTCCGCGACCGTGTCGACGATGGAGATGTCCCAGTCAGTGATCCGGCTGTCCACGATCTCCAACGCGGCCGCCGTGAAGCCGGTGGCGCGCACCAAATCCGTCGCGGTGCAGTCCGGATCTGGCAGGTCGTCGGTCAGCACGAGCGCGACCTCGGCCTCAACTTTCGGCTACAGCAGCCGGCCGGCGGGCACGGTCCCGCCCTCGGCCACGGCCATGTCGGCGAACAGCGCACCAAAATCGGGCTGTGCGACACCCAGCTGGCGCTGGACGGCCGGCGAGGTCAGGCCGATCTTGCGGCCCGCCAACCGCCGTCCTGCGGCCAGCGCGCGCTCGGTGTTCAGCCGTTGCACCGCGTAGGCGGCCCTGATGTCGCCGAAAGTGAACAGATCGCGGATCGGTAGGCACGGCTTGCCCGTGTCGACGGCGTTCTGCAGCAGATCCGCGGCGTCGCGGACGGCGGTGCTCACGGTAGTGACCGGATCAGGCGGGCGGGCATCCGTTACCTCCGAATTCAGGCGGCGGAAGGGGGACCGAACGGATCCAGGCAGAAGCCGGACCAGGCGTCGGAGTACTCCGAGTCCGCCGCGGGGCTGAGCAGGTGGCGGTAGCGACCGGCGTGGAACACCAGCGGCTCGCCCACGCCGTCGGCGAGGTGGCGCACCTGACCGAGGAACAACGTGTGGTCGCCGGCGGGGTGGGCGTCGACGATCTCCGCACCCACCTGCGCCAGCGCCCCGGCCACGAGGGGGACCCCGGACTGGTCGTCAAACCGTGGTCGCAGGTTCGGGTCCGGCCGGCCGCTGAAGTGCTTGCTGACGGGTTCTTGGTCCGCGGCGAGCACGCTGACCCCGTAGACGCCGCTGGCCAGGAGGAAGTCGTGCATCTTGGCGCGTTTGGCGATGGACACCACGACGAGGGCGGGAGCGAGTGACACCGACATGAAGCCGTTCGCGGTCATGCAGTGCGGTCCCGCCGGGGTCGGCGTGCTGACGATCGTGATGCCGGTGGCGAACCGACCCATGGCGTCACGGAACCGCCGAGGGTCGACGCTCGCCACCGACGCGGCGGTGTCCATTGATCCTCCTAGGATTCTAGAGCTAATTGTGGTATCAGAAGCCAGTGATCATGGCGCTCAACTCGCGACCGGGCGAGAGGCCGCCAGTAACAAGTCCAGCAGTACCCCCTCCACGTTCGCGGTCACGACGGCGTCCACGAGACCGGTGAACGCGTCGAGCCAGGCGCCCGGGTCGACGACGACGACCCGGCGGGCGGCCTTGACCGCCTGGAGCGTGCCGAGGTCGTGCCTCCCGAGCCCGAGGTAAACCGCGGGAGCGATGCTGCGTGCCAGCGGCCCGATCTCGAGCTGTGGCGGCGCCTCCCCGGCGGCCACCGCGGCCGATGTCGCGACGAGCGCGATCCCCGGGGTCGTTGCGACGCGCTCGGCGACCCGGCGAGCACCAGTGCCGAGGCCCGGACCGAGCCCGATGACCAGCCGGGCCGCGGCGAGCCTCGGGGCATCCGGAATCTCGACCCGGCGCTCGACCGCGTTGCACAGGTCGTCGCCCGCCCCGCTACGGCCGGCGAACTCGACGTCGGGTTCTCGCTGGTCGCGAACGGCTCGCACCGCGAACGAACCAGGCCGTAGCGTGCCCATCGACGGCGTGGAGTGCGCGATCACCGGCGCGACCACATCCGCCGACAGTGCTGGTTTGAGCCACAGCAAATCCGGCTCATCGGTGTCCGCGTCACGCACTTCCAGCGCGGTGAAGTCGCCCGTAAGGCCGAGGCCGAGGCGGGCCGCGACACGCGGGGCGTAGTCGCGGCCGCGGGCGGTAAACGGGGCGATCACCGCGAACGGCGAATGCGCGGCGATCGCCGTGCTCAGCGCATCGGTGACCAGATCCGTACGGTACTCCGCCGGCTCGGTGCCACGCAGCACCAGCACCCGGTCCGCCCCGTGCGCGTAGAGCACGCGCGGGAACTCCTGCGGCCGGTCGCACGGCAGCACCGCGACGACACTGGCCCGCAGCTCACCTGCGACCGAGCGGGCACAGGCGAGTGCTTCCAGACTCGCCGGGTGCAGGCCGCCGGCGGGCAATGGCTCGGCGACCGCCCAGATCTGGCGCGACGGCGCGGGGACGACGACCTCGGCCTCGGGCGCGGCCGGCGCGAAAGCGACCTCCAACAGTTCCGCGGCATCGAACCCGACACTGACGTACTCCGTCGATCGCTTCCGCGCTTCGTGCCGGATCTCGGCGACGAAGGTCGGCGAACCCCGGGTGCCGAAGTCGCGCGGTCCTCCCCCGAGGTCCTCGGCGGTGAGGGTCTCGACTGCCGAGGGATCGGCCTCGGTCACCCACGGCGGTTCGGTGCCCCGCCCGATCGAGATCACCGCGGGCATCGCGACGGTCCAGACTTCGCGGCCGACGTCGGTTTCGACGTCGGCCGCGAGGACACCGTCGCCGATCCGCAGGTTCGTGGCCTGGGTCAGCTGCGGCAGCGCGGCCAGCTCCGCGATCTGCGGGCCGACCTGTGCGGTACCACCGTCGAGCGTCGCTCGCCCAGTGAGCACCAGGTCCGGGCGCTCCCGTTCGACGAGCCGGGCGAGCGCGCGGGCCGTCGCCAGGGTGTCGGCACCGGCGAAGCGGCGGTCGACGAGGTGCACGGCACGGTCGGCGCCCCGGCGCAGCGCGTCGAGCAGTGTCTCCGCGGCCGCAGGCGGCCCCATCGTCACAGCCACCACCTCCCACCCGGTCTGCGCCCGCAGGGCCATCCCCTGCGCCAGCGCGTGCAGGTCCAGCGGGTTGGTGACGGCCTGGTCGTCGTCCCGGCGGATCCGTTTCGTACGTTCGTCGAAGACCCCCCGGCCCGGCACCGGGACCTGCTTGAGGCAGACGAGGATGCGGCCCGGCGTGCTCACCCCTGCGCTCCCGCATACGCGTCGTCCTCGACGTCGTACTCGTCGCCCGGCGCGAGCATCCGGAACTCCTTCTTGCGTGCCCCGCACACCGGGCAGACCCAGTCGTCGGGGATGTCGCCGAACGGCGTGCCGGGCTCGATCCCGCCTTCGGGGTCGCCGAGGCGGGGGTCGTACACGTCCTGGCAGACATCGCAGATCCATAGCGCGGTGGCCGGGTCGGCCTGGGTTTCTTCGGTAGCCACCAGCGTCTTCATCGACGCCTCCTTTCGAGGGTGGAAGGGAGACGGCCCCGCAACGAGGGGTTTCCGAGGCCGTCTCCCCGCTTTGTGCAGTGTCGGATCAGGGCTCGAGCCCCGCCATGCGCGTCATCCCGCGCACACCCAACCCGCCGTCGCTGTGGATGATCGTGCCGGTGACCGCGGGTGCGCGTTCTTTGGCGGCGAGGAACGCGTAGGCCCAGGAGTGGTCATCCGGCTGGGCGACGACGCCCAGGGGGTTGATTCCCTTGATCAGGCCTTCGATGTCCGGGACGTCCTTCAGCGACTGACCTTCGTTGGCGAGCGCGGGAATCCCCCGCAGGTCGGTGATCGTGCCACCGGGCGCCACTCCGTTGACCCGCACGTGTGGAGAAAGTTCGTACGCCAACTCGGTAACCAGACCGCGGACGGCGAACTTCGACGACACGTAGAGCGGACCGCCGCCCCCGGCGTAGAACCCGGCGTTGGAAATGGTGAGGATGACCTGGCCCCGGTTCTCGATCAGCTGGTCCAGCGCCGCCTTCACACTCAGCAGGTTGCTCTTCACGTTGACGGCGAAGAGCTGGTCGAACGCCTCGCTGATCTTGTCCTTCGGCAGCTGCGGGATCTCGGTGAAGTAGTCGAACACCCCGACCGCGCACACGAGCGTGGTCAACGACCCGAACGCGTCCGTCACGTCCGCGACGGCACGTTCGTTGTCCCGCATGGAAGTCGCGTCGCCCTGCGTCACGACCACGACGTCGCGGGGCAGTTTCTCCTGCAGGTCCCGTGCCTTCTCGGGCGAGATCTCGAGGATCCCGACCTTGGCGCCCTCGCGCACGTAGAGATCGACCACCGCCCGGCCGATACCCGATCCACCACCGGTGACCAGGGCGACCTTCCCGTCCAGGAAACCCAAGGGAATCAGTCCTTTCCGAACAGAGCCGACAGCGGGCGCGCGTTGAGCTCCGTGCCGGGGCCGTACGGGGTGTCGAGCAGCTTCGAATAAATCTCCGGCGTCTGCCAGGTGAGGCTTTCCAGCTGCAGCGGGTCGAGCAGGGTCTGGAACCCGAGCCGGGGCGAGCTGACGAGCAGGCGTTCGCGCTGGCCGGTGCTGGTGTAGCTGACCTGGATCACCGTGAACTCGTTGGCGATCTGGATGATCGGGTCCTGGCCCTCGTTGTGAATGATGGTCATCGAACTGCCTCCGTCACATGATCAGGGCGAGGTTGTGGGTCATGACGGTGGTCTGGTCGAGCACGACCACCCGCTTGGCGAGCCGGTAGCCACTTGCCACCCGGCGGAGCACGTCGTGGCGCTCGCCGGAGAGGATGTCGAACGTCGCGACGTCACCGCGGGTGCGGTAGAGCAGCAGGTTCGACTTGACCGTCAGTTCATCCGCCGAACCGCCGGCGGCGACCCGGATGTTGGTGACGAAGTGCCGCGACCGCGACGGCGGGTCCTCCGCCCACGCGTACTCGGTCTCCAAGCGCAGGACCCGCATTTCCATCGAGTCCCAGTCGTCGTCCATGAGGGTCATTCCCTCGACGATGTCCGTCTCGGCCTCGCGTTCGCGCGTGACGCGCAGCGGCACGACGTAGGACAGGTCCTCGGCCACCAGGTCCAGCCACTCCCGGTACTTGCCGCCGTCGAGCAATTCGGCTTCGGTGAAGAGCCATTCGGTGACTTCACGCACCGTCGTGTCGGTGATCTCCGTTGCAGTGGTCATCGGTCCTAGGCCTCCGCCCGTGCCAGCGCTTCGGCCGCGGTACCGTCGGACACCTTGCCGTTTCCGGTGTGCGGCACCGGATCCGTGACCATCAGCTGCATCCAGTACTCCATGAAGTTGCGCTGGTTGGCCTCGGCGTAGTCCATCGGGAACGCCTTGCCGGGACCGGGCCAGTCGGGGTCGGGCTCGTAGAGGCCGCGGCCCATCTGGTAGTTGAGCTCCATGGTCTTGGCGTACTGGGCGCCCAGCACGCGGGTGATGCTGCGCCAGTTTTCGGCGTCGTCCTGCTCGAAGGCCCCGGAAATACCGAACGTGCGCACGTACGCCTGGTAGCTCTCCTCCTTGTACCAGTCCGGCGCCTCCTTCTCGACCAGGAAGAAGGACATGATCTCCATCTTGTCCGGGCCGAGCGGGTGCCACAGCCGCAGCGTGAGGAACGACGTCGGCGGCGAGACGTGGTCCTTCGACATCAGGAAGTTGCCGATCGACAGGTTCGGGAACACGGTGCCGTGGATGAACGCGACCGGCCGGAACACCTCGACCTGCTCCGGCGAAAGCCGGCGCTGCAACTGCTCGACGATGTTCTCCGGCATGCCCAGGAATTCGGGCAGCGGGATACCCGGCGGTGGACCGATGATGCCGAGGCCGTGGCCGTTCTCGGTGTGCACGTGCTCGCCATAGAGCGCGAACTTCGGGTCCGGCGGGGCGAGCCCGAGTTCCACCATGGACCGGTGCGTCATCATCGTGTGGTAGGCGTCGCCGATGAAGTTGTCGGCACCGAGCTTCCAGTTCGCGTCCACGACCCATCGCTGCGGGGCGCCGATGACCTCCAGCCCGGCGTCACTGCGGTCCAGCACGATGTCGAGGTAGAACTTCATGTCCCCGAGGTAGTCCTCGAGCGACTGGGCCTCCGGATCGAGGCAGCCGAAGATCAAACCCTTGTAGGTGTCGAGTTTAGGGACCGGCTTGAGTTGCCACAGGGACTTATCCAGCTTGTTGCCATACGCCTCGCGCCCGGCCGGTACGCCGACGAGACTGCCTTTGTTGTTGTAGGTCCAGCCGTGGTACGGGCAGCGAAAGTGGGAGGCGTTTCCCATTTCCGCGCGACATACCTGCATGCCGCGATGGCGGCAACTGTTCAGGTGTCCGCGGATTTCGCCGTCTTCGTCCCGGCAGACGATGAACTGATCTTCGGAGATGTAGCGGACGACGTAGTCGCCGCGCTCCGGGATTTCGCTGTCGTGCGCGAGGAACACCCACGAACGGCCGAACACGCGCTCACGCTCGGCGTCGTGCATCTCCGGGTCGTTGATAATCCCGGCCGGAACGGTCCAGTCGGCCTCTACGTCACGCAAACCCTTCTCGAGGATCTGCCGGAGTTCGTCCCTCAACATGTGACCACCTTGGCGTCAGACATCTTTGTCTCCTCTGAAAAGCGCGGGCCCGCAATGGGTCAGGACCGCGGCAACAGCTTGACTGACTTTCTAAGATACTAGTATCTTCAGTCCCGTTGTCAAACCCTACTTGTCCGCCGCGGAGGCGAACCGAAGGAGAGCGCACCATGGGAACACCCGTCCTGTCGCCGGAGTGGATGAAGTCCTACGCCGAGCTCTGGAACACTACGGATGCGACGCGTGAGGGCCTCAAGAAGCTGAGCATGGTCGTCGAATACCGGCTCGCGGAGAACGAGAGCCGCGCAGGCCAGATCCAGGTCAACGCCGGCGAAGTCGTGCGTGCCGGAGCGCCGGCCGAAGGCGTGAAGCCGGACTTCGTGCTGACGGCGAAGGTGGAGACCTGGCAGCGCCTCGGCCAAGGCGATCTGCCCGCCGCCACGGCGATGGTCACCCGGAAGGTCAAGTTCCGCGGTTCCATGTCGGTGGCACTGGCCAACCTGCCCGGCCTCGAAGCCGCCATGAAGATGTTCGGCCAGATCGACGACACCGACTGGTCGGTGGACTGAACGAAGTCGCGGGCCACGGCCCGCGCCTGTCTGAAGCCGGAGCGGGCCCCGCTCCGGCTTCAGCGCGCTGCCACGATACGGCACGAGACCGCTGCGCCACCCGGTCGAACGACGGACCGCTTCACGGTTCCATGTCGGCAGCAGCCCCGGCTTCGCACTGACACGCTAGAATCTCTGCGTGAGCACCAGTACACCAGCACTGACCTTCCCCACACCGAAGGGCTGGATAGCCCCATGCCCGTGATCGCATCAGTCACCAAAACAGACCAGATCTACAAAGCGCTCCTCACCCAACTGCTCGAGGGACGCCATCAGTTCGGCGAGATCCTCAGCACGTACGAACTGGCCACGGAGTTCGGCGTGAGCCGAAGGCCGGTGATGGACGCGGTGATGCGGCTGGCCGCCGCCGGATTCATCTCGATCATTCCACAGGTCGGATGCCAGGTGACCATCCCGGACGAACGCAAGGTGCGCGACCACTTCGCGGTGGCGGGCATTCTCGAAGGGGCAGGCGCCCGACTCGCGGCACTCACCGCCACCGATAGCCAACTGGCCGAGATCCGCGAGATGCTCGTGCGCGGCAACGGCCCAGCCAAGCAGAACGACGCACTTGCCTTCGCCGGGGCCAACCGGGACTTCCACTCCGCCATCCTGGCGGCCGGCGGCAACCGACGCCTGGCCGAACTGGCCATGGACACCTGGGACCTCAACGACTTTTATCTCCAGAAGAACCGGTTGAGCACCGACCTGGCGAAGGCGCAGGCCGAGCACACGGAAATCGCAAAGGCGATCGAGCACCGGGACGCGGATCGGGCGGGCAAGCTCATGGAGCAGCACGTTTCGCGGTTCTGGAAGTTCGTGGAAGTGTAGTCTGCCCCACTCGATCGGGTGTCATGCCGAACGGCCATGACACCCGATTTCCGTTTTCGTCACGCTGTGAAGATCCTCGCAACAACAGCGCCTTGCGTGTGAGATTCTAGCATGTCAATATGGGAGGACGTCGCGACAGAAAGGAATGCTGTGGAGCAGCACGTAAGCATCTGGGGCGATTTGGCGGGCGTCGAGCTGTGCCAGCGGACCGTGGACGCGGCCGGCATCGCCACCCGGGTGGTAGAAGCGGGCACTGGTCCGGCACTGGTCATGGTGCACGGCACGGGCGGGCACCTGGAGGCGTATTCCCGCAACGTTCGTGACCTGGCGAAGGAATTCCGGATCGTCCTCTACGACATGGCGGGGCACGGCCATTCGGCCAAGCCCGATCGGCCTTACACGATTGATTACCTCAGCGACCATCTGATCGCGCTGCTGGACGCACTGGGCATCCAGAAGGCCCATCTCTCCGGTGAGTCGCTAGGCGGCTGGGTGGCGGCGTGGGCTTCGGCGCACCACCCCGGCCGGGTGGACCGGCTGGTGCTCAACACGCCGGGCAACATCACGAACAAGCCGGAGGTGATGGCCGGGCTGAAGGAATCGAGCATGAAGGCGGTCCGCCAGGCCAGCCGGCAGAGCGTGCGCACCAGGGTCGAGTGGCTCTTCCACGACAAGAGCCTGGTCACCGACGAACTCGTGGAGCTGCGGCTGCGGATCTACACGCAGCCGGGGTTCGAGGACGCGATGCGCAACATCCTCGCGGTACAGGACTGGGAACACCGCCGCCCGTACGTCTGGTCCTCGCAGTGGTGCAGCCGGATTGTCGCGCCGACCCTGCTGCTGTGGACCGACCACGATCCGACAGCGTCGGTCGAAGAAGCCGCGCTACTGGAAGAGCTCATCCCCGACAGCCGACTCGAAGTCATCGAGGGCGCGGGCCACTGGCCGCAATGGGAGAAGCCGGACCAGTTCAACGAGACCCACGTTAGGTTCCTGAAAGGAAAGTGATGACCGCACGAAACGGCGCCGCGTACCTCGATCGGCTGCGCGCACACAGTCCCGAGCTGTGGGTCGGGGCCGAGAAGATCACCGACGTGGCCGGGCACAAGGCGACGTCCGGCGCCGCGGCCGAGATCGCCCGCCTCTACGACCTGCAGTTCAAGAACGACAGCATGCTCTTCGCGCCGGCTGACGGTGCCGGCAACGCAGGTGTGCAGTTCCTGATGCCTCGCACCGCGGAGGACCTCGAACTGCGTCGCGTCATGCACAAGCAGTGGGCGGATTCCAGCCTCGGCATGATGGGCCGCAGCACGGACTTCGTCAGCGCGATGCTGGTGGCTTGGAACGCCAACGCCGAATTCTTCGGCGAGGGCGCCGACCGGGTGCGCGCCTATTACAAGTACGTGCGGGACAACGACCTGTTCCTGTCCCACGCGCTGGCCGACCCGCCCGTCGACCGCTCGAAGCCGCCGTCGCAACAGCCCGACCCCTACACCTACCTCGGGGTGAAACGCGAGACCCCGGACGGCATCATCGTGAGCGGTGCGAAGATGCTCGCCACGGCCGCGCCGTACTCGGACGAGATCCTGGTCTGGCCGTTCTCGCTTCGGAAGTACGCCTCCGAGGAGAAGCCCTACGCCATCGCGTTCGCCATCCCGGCCGACGCCCCGGGTGTCCGGCTGATCTGCCGCGAACCGTTCGGCGGCGGGAACGGCTTCGACCACCCGCTCTCCAGCCGGTTCGACGAGATGGACGCCGTGGTCGTGTTCGACGACGTGCTCGTGCCCTGGGAGCGGGTCTTCATCAACCAGGACTACGAGCGGGTCAACAGGATCTGGGCGATTAACTCCAACGCCTTCACCGGCGTCCAGACCTCGGTCCGGCTGCTGGCGAAGCTCCAGTTCGTCGCCGGCATCGCCAAGCGGGCGACCGAGATCGTCAAGACCGACCAGTTTCCCCAGGTTCGGGACGCGCTCGGCGAGATCACCACGTACATCGAGCTGACCAGGGCGGCCGTCCTCGCGGCCGAAGCCGGCGCCCAGCGCAACGACGAGGGCGTCCTGTTCCCCGACGTTCGGCCCCTGTACGCGATCCGTAATTCCGGGAACCGCTGGTATCCCCGGGTTCGGGAGGTCCTGCAGCAGATCCTCGCCGGCGGCCTGCTCTACCAGCCGGCCGACGTGAGTGCGTTCGGCTCGCCGATCGCCGAGGACATCGCCCGGTTCTACCGCGGCCCCGAGACGAACAGCCTGGACCGCATCGCGATCTACAAGGTGGCCGCCGATCTCGCGGTCTCCGCCTTCGGTGGCCGGCACGAGCTCTACGAGCGGTTCTACGCCGGCGACCCGCTGTTCCTCCGCATCAACACCCAGTTCAACCAGTACGACTGGTCCGAACCGCTCGGCCTGATCGACGGGCTGCTGGCCACCTCGATCGGGCAAGCCGGCGTCCTGCCCGGCGGCACCGGCGAGGATGCGGCGGCATGACGGTGCACGGCCGCCGGGCGCTGGTCACCGCCGGGTCGAGCGGGCTCGGCACGGCGATCGCGACGTCGCTGCGAGCGGACGGCGCCGAAGTCTTCATCACGGGAACCGGGCCGCACACCGGCGAGGTCGCCCGCGAGATCGGGGCGGCGGGCTGGGCGATCGCGGACTTCACCCGGGCCGGCGCCGCGGCCGCGGCGGCCGACGTCGCGCGCGAGACGCTCGGCGGCATCGACATCCTGGTGTCCAACACCGGCGGCACGCGCGCGGCGAAGGCCACCGAACTCTGCGCTGAGGACTGGGATTCGGCCTACCGGCTCCTGCTGGACAGCGCGATCTCCCTGACCAACGCGGTGCTGCCGGCGATGTCGGCGGCCGGGTGGGGACGGCTGATCTACGTCACGTCGGTCGGCGTGGTCAAGCCGTTGCCGTTGCTGCACCTGTCCAACGTGATGCGGGCGGGAGTGGCCGCGCTGGCGCGGTCACTCGCCGCCGAGGTGGCTCCGCACGGCGTCACGACGCACGTCATCGCACCCGCCCACATCGACACGCCGCGGCGGCGCGCGCTCGCCACGGCGCGCGCCGCCGCGGCCGGCGTGCCCGTGGCCGAGCTGGAACAACGGCAGCTTGCTACCGAACTACCCGTCGGCCGGTGGGGGCGTCCCGAGGAGATCGGCGAGCTGGTGGCCTACCTCTGCTCGGAGTTCGCCGGATTCCAGACTGGGCAGACACACGTCGTCGACGGCGGGATGACCTCGACCTAGATGGAGAACCATGACGAATTTCGAGCAGTGGATGCACAAGCTCCACCAGATGAAGGACTACGACCCAGAGCGGTCGATGCCGGAGCACCTGGTCACCCCTTCGGCGAGTGCGCGGTGGCTTGAGGAGGACGTGACCGGAAACCCCAGCCGGGTCGGCGTGCTGCCCGACGTGCCGGCGAAGTCGATGGAGTTCTACCTCCAGGAGATCCCGGCCGGTACGGCGACCGACCTCCAGCGGCATCTGCACGAGTCCGTGCATTGCGTGCTCGAGGGCAGCGGCTACTCCGAGATCGGGCCGGAAACACTCACGTGGTCGGCCGGGGACTTCGTCTACACCCCGCCGTGGGTCTGGCACCGGCACTACAACGACGGCGCCGAACGCGTCCGCATGATCCTCGTCGAGAACTCGCGACAGCTCGACGCCCTCGGCGTCAACCGGCGGGAAAGCGCCGGGAACATCCCCTACGACAAGATGGACAGGAGTTGACCCACCGATGGGTATTTCACAGGTAGCCCACGCCGAACTCGCCGTGGCCGATCTCGGCGAGGCGATCGGCTTCCACACCGACGTCCTCGGCATGCAGGAACTCGGCCGGTCCGACGGCGCGGTGCGGCTGTCCGTCGGCATCGACGGCGGCTGCGACCTGGTGCTGACCGCCGGCGGGACCGGCGTCCGGAAGTTCGCACTACGCGTCGACGATGTCGCTGATCTCGACCGATACGCGAAGCGCCTCGCCGAAGCCGGCGTCGCGACCGAGACCCGCACCGACGAGCACCCCGGCGTGGTCCGGTCCCTGCAGTTCCAGGCTCCCTCCGGGCACGTCATGGAGCTGGCGGTGCTCTCGAGCGGGCCGCAGTACGTGCACCCGTCGAAGGCGACCCACCGCGGCGGGATCCGCGCACTGGACTTCGACCACATCACCGTGCAGGCTCAGGACCCCAAGCCGCTGGTCGACTTCCTGGTCGAGCTGCTGGACTTCCAGGTCTCCGACATTTTCGCCCCGGCTCCCGGCGTGATCGGCGCGGCGTGGTGCCGGGCCAGCACACTGCACCACGACATCGCGATCATCTCCACGCCCGAGGCCGGGAAGTCGCTGCACCACTACGCGCTCGGGATGGAGTCGTTCGACCACCTCAAGCTGGCCGCCGACGAACTCGCCCGGCACGGGGTGCCGATCGAGGTCGGGCCAGGGCGGCACGGCGTCGGCGGCAACGTCTACACCTACTTCTGGGCCGCGGGCAACCGCTACGAGCTGTCGGCCGAGATGCCGCGGGTGCGCCGCAACGACCCGGTGATCTGGGACGACTTCCCGAAGGCGTTCAGCCCGTGGGGCCTGCAACCGCCGGAGTCGTTCGGCCACGCGTCCTGAAGTTCCGCCGAAATCCGGTTCGCCCGGCGTGCCAGGAAGCCCCCACCTGACCCGCCGGGCGAATCGCCTTTTCCCTGTTGACATGAGGAGAGCCTCGTGGTGCAGAAGTTCGGCGTCGACGACCTGCGTGGTGTCGTCGCCGTGACCCCGACCCCGGCACTGCCCGGGGCAGCCGAGCTGACCGCTCGCGACACCGTCGACCTCGGCGAGTCCGACCGCATGATCCGCGCCCTGGTCGCCGACGGCGTGGACGGGATCATCACCAACGGCACGCTCGGCGAGATGGCCACCCTGACCCTGGACGAATGGCAGGCGTTCGCCGCCTGCGTGTCGGATGCGGTTTCCGACACCGCGCCTGACCTGCCGTTGTTCGTCGGGGCGACGGCACCGAACACGAGAGACACCGTCGACCGAATCCGCTTCCTGCGGGACCTGGGTGTGCGCGGGGTCATCCTCGGGCGTCCGATGTGGAGCGCGCTCGGCGCCGACACCCTGCTCGCCTTCTACCGCGACGTCGCCGGCCTGTTCCCGGACATGGCGATCGTCCTCTACGACAACCCCGAGGCGTTCAAGGGCCCCATCCCGTCCGGGGTCTACGCCGAGCTGGCCAACGTGCCGCAGATCATCGGCGCCAAGTACATCGCGATCACGCCCAAGTTCACCGCTGATATCGCCGCGACCGGCGACCGGCTCAGGCTGCTGCCGCTGGAAAGCGACTGGCTCGCGGCGCACACGCTCCACCCGGAGGCGGCACTCGGCTGCTGGAGCAGCAGCGCCCTGTGCGGGCCGGAGCCCGTACTCGCCCTGCGCAACGCGATCGGCTCCGGGAACGTCGATACGGCCCGGCACCTCACGCGCCGCATCGAGTGGACCTACGAGCCGTTCCTCGCCAGGACGAACTTCCCCGAGTTCTCCAAGTACAACATCGCTCTGGAGAAGCTCCGCTTCGACGAGGCCGGCTATGTCACCGCCGGGCCCGCGCGCCCGCCGTACCACCTGGTCCCCGAGGCTTACGCCGAAGGCGCGCGGGAGAACGGCCGCCGCTGGCGCCGGCTCGTCGGCGAAGTCCGCGAGCGGGGCTCCTGACCCGCCGGGCACGGTGCTTGTGGGTGGCGCCGCCCCGGCTGACCGGGGCGGCGCCATCAGTTCGTTCCCCCGGGGCTCAGGACGTGCCGAGCGGGCCGAGAAGCCCGCCGACCGTGTGCCCGACGGTCGCGACCACAGCGTCCAGCGGTGCGGGCACGCTGACCGGCAATCCGGCAACAGGAGCGGGCGAAGGCTCCGGTGACGTGACCGGCGGAGCGGGCGGCTTGGCCGGCGGAGGGGGCGCGTGCCTCGGCGGTGCGAGCGCGACCGGGGCGGCAACCGATGCCGGAGGCGGCACCGACGCCGGGCGAGCCGAGGCGTGCGCCACGCTTTCATCGTAGGTCGGATCTTCGCCGGCATACCCCGGCGCGTCCGGCACGGCGAACGAGCCGGCGGAATAGGTTCGCATCCACCCCACGACCTTGCTCAGGTAATCCTCGGAGTTGTTGTAACTGAGGACGGCGCTACGGAGTCCTGTCCCCGTATTCAGATCGCGACCAGAGGCGCAGAGATACCGGCCGGCTGATTCCGTGGAATCGTAGACGTTCTGCACATCCACCTTGCCGTCACCCGATCCGTCCACACCCCATTTCTGCCAGGTCGATGGGATGAACTGCATCGGCCCGGCCGCACGGGCCCATTGTCCGCTTGTCGCGTCGACCATCCTGGCGAACCCCGGCGAACCATCCAGGGCGGGGCCGTAGATCGGCCGGACCAGCGTTCCCTGCGCGTCGACGTCACCGTGCCGGGCGTGGTTCGACTCGACCTTGCCGATGCCCGCGAGCAACGCCCAGGTGAGGTGACAGCCCGGCTGCGCACGACCGAGGGACGCCTCGGCCCGGCGGTAAGCGTCGAGAACCGTGGCTGGAATGCCCGAAAGTGCACCGGATCCGGTGGCGGCACCCCACCGCTGGTCCGCCAGCACCACGAGCTGCGGCAGCACCGGCACGCCGGGAAGCGTCGCGGGGAGCTCCGTCCCGCGAACAGGGGGCCATGCCGGTTTCACTTGCGCGCCAGCCCTGATGGTGGTCGGGGGAAACGCCCACCCGCCCGTCGGCGGTTCGGCGGAAAGCAATCCGCCTCCGACGACGACCGCGCTCGTCAGCGCGACCGCGGTGCAAGCGGCGGTACCGATCCGGCGACGTTTTCTCACCCTCCTTCGGCCTGCCCTGGCTGCCCGCTGACTGCCTTCGCTGCAATTCCCGATCCGCACTGCCATGCCAGGTCCCTTTCCGTTGCCTCACCGAAACCCAGACTGATATGCTAAGATTCTAGCATGTTTCACAGCCGGAACAATCAGGATGAAGGAAGGATGGCGGGTCGATGCCCGTTGCCGTGTGCGCCCTGTCCCATTCGCCACTGATCGGGTTCAACCATCCACCGAAAGCTGTCGGGGAGCGAGTCGAGACTGCTTTCGAACAGGCGCGGAGCTTCGTTGCCGAATTCGATCCGGAAGTCGTGGTGCTCTTCGCACCCGACCATTACAACGGCTTCTTCTACGACATGATGCCGCCGTTCTGCATCGGGACGCGGGCCACCGCGCTCGGGGACTACGACACCCCGGCCGGCGAGCTCTCGGTTGCCGGGTCCGCACGGACACTGGCGACGGACGTACTGGCGGCCGGGATCGATGTCGCGGTGTCCGAACGGATGTACGTCGACCACGGGTTTTCCCAGCCGCTGCAGATCCTGTTCGGCGGCCTCGACAAGGTACCCGTCGTACCCGTCTTCATCAACTCGGTCGCCGCACCCCTCTGTCCGGTCGGCCGCATCCGGCAACTCGGCACCGCGATCGGTCACGCCAGCGCGCACCTGGACGAGCAGCGCGTGCTGTTCCTCGGCTCCGGAGGTCTCTCGCACGATCCGCCGGTGCCGCAACTGGAAAGCGCCACCGAAGAAGTCGCCGCCCGGCTGATCGACGGCCGTAACCCATCACCCGAAGAGCGGGCCCGGCGACAGGCCCGCGTGATCGCCTCAGGACTCGATCTGGCCGCGGGGACGTCGTCGATGCGGCCGATCAACCCGAAGTGGGACCAGCAGTTCCTCGATCTGGTTTCGGCGGGCGAACTCCGGCGTATCGACAACTGGAGTACCGCTTGGTTCACGGAGCAGGCCGGGAACTCCTCGCACGAGGTGCGGACCTGGATCGCCGCGTATGCCGCGATGGCGGCGCGCGGGAAGTACGTGATGAACTACCGGTTCTATCAGCCGGTGCCGGAGTGGGTGGCGGGTTTCGCCGTCACCACCGCCGTTTCCGCCGACGCCTGACCCTCCGGACGCCGCGCGCCGGACCCGTTCGCCCGCGGGTCGCGCGCGGGTCCGGCGCGCGCCCCGCGTAGCTCGTCCCGGCTTGAGAGGAAACCATGAAGTCAACGTTGACTCCGCCCCGGCTCGGCCACGGGCACCGTATCCCCAAAGTCGTCCTGCGCGAGATCCGTTCGGTCGCCACCCGGGCCCAGGCACTGTTCGGCGGCGATCCGGGCGCGGAGGTGGCCGACGATTTTGCTGCCGCGCACGAGTTTCTCGCCGAGGTCGCCAAGCGGGTCGGCGACCTGGCCGCGTCCGGCCACGCCGGTGCTGCCCTCGACCTGTTCATCGAGGTCTCCGAGGTGCGCGAACGAGTGCGCCAGGCCCAGCTCGATGTCCGGGTGAGCGTCCATGCACAGGTCCAGGAGGCACTGACCCGGCTCCAGGACGCGCGCTCGGTGGCCCGGCTCGCCGAACGCGTGCCGGAGGCCGTGTGCCAGCTCGGGTTCGACCGCGCGCTGTTCTCCGAGATCCGGGAGTCGGTGTGGGTGCCGCAGTCGTGCGCCGTGGTGGGTGATCCCGGCTGGGCCGCCGAGATTCTGCGGATCGGCCGCGCCGCGTCCCCGGTGCTGGACCGCACCGTCGTCGAGACCGAGGCCGTGCGCAGGCGGCGTGCGCTGCTCGTGACGGACGCGCAGCGCGAAACGCGCGGGCTCGCTTGCCTGGTCGAGGCCGCCCGGCTCGAGTCCTATGTGGTCGCTCCCGTCACCGGCGACGACGGCGTCCTCGGCCTGGTGCACGCGGACCGGCATGTCCAAGGGCGTCAGGTCGACGAGTTCGACCGCGAGGTGCTCGGCACCTTCGCCCAAGGACTCGGTATCGCGTTCCGGCGGACCGTGCTTGTCGAACGCCTCCAGTCGCTGCGGACCGAGGTGGGCCAGTTCACGATGAACATCGCCAACGCCATGGACCGGATTCTGAGCACGGGGCACCGGGAGGCACCGATCATCGGTGATCCCGTGGTCCCGCCACCCGGTCCGGTGCCCACCCGGTCATTCGTGGAGTCGGCGCTCACCCCGCGCCAGCTGGAGGTGCTCCACCTCATGGGCGACGGCAAGACCAACGCGGGGATCGCCACCCGGCTGACGATTTCCGAGGACACCGCCAAATCCCACGTCAAGCAGATCCTGCGCAAGCTCGGCGCCGCGAACCGCGCCGAAGCGGTCTCGCTCTTCCTGCGGACCCAGCAGCAGGGCAGGGGAACGCCCGAGCCCGCCTGAGCCTCACCAGATGCTCCACACCGCGGCGAGCGCGAACACCACGCCCACGACCTGGAGCGCGTATCCGCTCCCCCGCAGCTTCCCGATCCGCCTCAGGCGCTCGGCTTCCGGCAGCGCCGGGCTGACCCACCCGGCCGCCGCGCGGCGACCCCACCATCCGATCTCCAGCAGCACCGTGCCCACCACCGCGAGCACCGCGAAGTCCGCCGTCATCGCGACGGCTGGGGCTGCTGGCCGGGCACCGGCGACCAGCTCGGCGCCTGCTGCGGCGGCGCGGACGGGTCGGCCGGGCGGTAGGCGTCGGCGTACCGGATGTTCGCGCCGGCGAGCTGCGTCCCGAGCCACCCTCGCCACGTGGCGAGCGCCTTCTCCAGCAACAGTTGCTGCTTCAACTGGTCCTTGACCTGGTCGAAGACCGCGGGCTGCGGTGGCAGAACCTGACGGACCCAGCCGACGTTCCAGCCATGTGTGGTCTGCACGGGACCGAACAGCCCGCCGGGCGGTGTCGCGAACGCCGCCTTGGCGTAGCCGTCCTCGAGCTGTACCGCCGTCACCTGGCCGAGGTCGCCGCCATTGTCGCGCGTCGCGCTGTCCAGACTCCGTTGCGCGACCAGGGTTTCGAACGGCGTCCCCGCCTTCAGATCGGCGAGTGCCCGGTCGGCTTCCTCCTTCGTTCGGACGACGATGTTGCTGATCTGCCGCCGTTCCGGGGTGTCCAGCTGCGCCTTCCGCTTGGCGAAGGCGTCCGCGACCTCGGCGTCGCCGACCGAGCTTCCCTTCGTGACCGAATCGAAGAGCTGCGAGACCGCGAGTTGGCGCTTGATCTCGTCGAGCACCGCGTCCTCGGACGTCCCCGTGCTGCCGAGTGCCTGCACGAACTTGCTCCTCGCGTCCGGCCCTTCGCCGATCTGCTGGGAGATGAACCGGGTCAGCACGTCCTGCGCCGCCTTGTCCGCGATGACGATCCCGCGGTCGCGCGCCGCGCGGTCGAGCACCATGCCGACGGCGACCGCCTTCGCGGTGTCCCGGCGGAACGCATCTGACTTGGCGGTGTCCTGCGCATCCGGTGGCTGTACTCCGTAGAGCGCCTTCAGGGTCTGGATCCGGTCCTGCAACTGCTCGACCGTCTCAGTCTGGCCGTCGTAGGCGAAGGCCACGCCGTCCGGCAAGTCGTCGACGCGCGACGACCACCAGGCCGTGCCGGCCCCACCGAGCAGCATGACGAGCACGAGCATGGTCAGGATCCGGCCACGGCGGCTCCGGGGCAGCCGGACTTTGCCGGGCAATGCGGTGATCTTCATGAGGTGACTCCCACGAGTGCATCGGGTGCCGAGGTTGTTTCCAGTGCGGATCCGGGGCGGCCCGGCGCGAGCCAGACGACGAGCCGCGCGGCGGCCATCGACAGCACGACAGCGGCCGCGAGCAGCAGGCCGAACTGTCGGATGGCATCGAGCCGGGACAGGGCCAGCGCGAGGTAACCGACGGTCGAAACGGCTGCGACCAGCAGCACGGATCTGCGCAGAGCCGGGTCGCGACGGTGTTCGGCCTCCGCCAGCAGCACCGCGAACTCGCACCCGACGGCAGCGATGAGCGACCCGAGCGCCATGGTGATCGGGGTCAGGGAGATCCCGGCCAGCCAGCTGGCGAGCAGGCCCGTCCCCGTCGCGACCAGGGCGGTGGCGACCGCGCGTAGGGCGTCCTTCCGACGGGCCAGCACGACGGCGAGCACCAGCCCGGCGACGGCGATGCCGACGCCGTTGGTCCAGAACCGGTTGCCGGAGACGAGCTCGTAGCCGCGCGCGGCGACGATCGGCAGCCCGGTCAGCTCGGCGTGGTATCCCGGCGGTGCCTGGGGAAGCTGGTTCAGCAAGTCGTCGCGCAGGCCGACCAGTCGCTCGACGTCGTCGAGCCGGGCCCCGAACGAGAGCACGGACTCCTGCCCGTCGGCCCGCAGGACCGAGCCGGTCAGGTAGGGCGGCAGCAGGCGCACGGCCGCGGTGATCTCGTCGTTGGTGGGCGTGGGCCCGAGGAAGTTCAGCAGCGTCGGCAGCGAGACGACGGGACGGAGCCGGTCACCATGCCGGGCGACGGTCACGTCCTGGGCCTGGCGCAACCACGCCAACGCCGCCGGGGAGGTGACGTCCGGGCCGTGCAGGACGACGTCGACCTCGCCGGAGGAGCCGATAACCTGCTCCACGTGCTGCGCGTCGTCGAACGCGGGGAGCCCGTGCACGAAGCTCTCGATGTCGCCCTGCAGGACGAGCTTCGGCAGTGTCGTCCAGCCACCGGCCGCCAGCGCCGCCACTGCCAGGCCGACCCCCAGCCGTACCGGCAGTCGCGCAGGTCGTCTGTTGCGGACTGTCGCTGGTACGGATTCCACAATGGTCGGCCGGAACAGCAAGCCGATGGCGAAGGCAACCAGCACACCGATCCCGAGCGCGATCCCGAGGTCGCGGACGAACGGCAGCGGTGCGAAGGCCAAAGCGCCGAACGCGGCCGCGGTGGCGGCGGCGACCGCGAACACCACCCGCCGGTCCGCCCGCCGCGCCAGGTAGGTCGGGAAGTCGCTGCCGACGCCGAGCAGCACCGGCAGGAACGCCACCACCCCGAGCGATAGCGGCCGGCCGAGCCAGCCGAACAGGGCGACGGTCACCGCGGTGGCCGCCAGTGAGCCGGCCAGCGGCAGCAGGCGGTTCCGGCGGCGGTGCCACGGCACCAGCAGGAAGCAGAGGGCCACCGCGAGCAGCGCGGCGCCGCCGAGCAGGGGAAGCTCCGCACGGACCTCGTCGGCGAGTGCGCTGGCTATCGCGGGGACGCCGGACACCGTCACCTTCGCCCCGTCGATGTGGGCCGCGCCGACCGCGTCCCGCACGCCCCGGACGAGCCGTTCGGTGGCGGACTGGTCGAGGTTCTGCCGCGGGCGGACCAGGATCGCGGCCGCCTTCGCCGACGGCACGACGAAGTGCCATTGCGGCCGGGGATTCCCGTCCGCGCCGAAGACGACCGAGTTGACGAACGCCTGGTTCTTCAGCGTCGGCAGCCCGGCGGGCAGGGCCTGGATGAGCAGCTTGCCGTAGCGCTGGTCGAACCCGGCCACGGCGGCGTCGGCGGCCTGGCCGGCCGCCCGGTCGGACGCACCACGCTGCTTGGCCTCGGCCTGTGCCTGCGCGCGCAGGCGGTCGCGCCGTCCGGAGAGCTCGGCCATCAGGTCCTGGGCCCGGCCGGCCGCTTGATTCAGGACGGTTCCCGGACCGTAGACGGCGGCGACGTCGGGCAGCTTCGCGAATTCGCCCTCCAGCTTGACCAGCGATGGCAGGTGCGGCTGGTCGAGGAGCAGCCCGGGCTGTGCCGATTCGAGCAGCACGACCACGGGGTCGCCGCCGAACGACCGGCTCAGCTCGTCGAACCCGGCCACGGCGGGGTCATCACCGGGGACGAACGAGCTGACGCCGGTCTCGATGCGGGCCTTGGCCATGCCCACCCCGACGAACCCGGCGAGGACGAGGAGGACCGCTGCCATCGCGAGCACCTTGCGGGACGGCCTCTGCAGCTTCACCCGCATCATTTCGGCGGGTCCTGCTCGACGTGCGGGTAGGAACCGGTGAACGGGCCGGGATTCGCCGACTGTCCCGGCGCCGGGAACGGGTTGTTCTTCTTGAGCGGACCGACGTCGATGTTGGCCGGCAAGCCCTTCACGCTCTGCTCGTTGAAGACCATGAACAGCCGGATCGCGTTGCCGTTGGCGTCGCCCCGCGCCGTCACCTGCCCGATGTTGGTGAAGAACGCGGCGACATCGCGGCCGTAGGGGACGAGGTAGGACAGCATCGGGTTCAGGTCACCCAGCGCCACGTTCAGGGTCGGCAGGAATTTCGATGCGTCCGCGGCCACCGCGGGCACCCGCTGCAGCGTGCCGGGCACCGCGTCGAGCACGCCGTTCAACGCCGGCAGCAGGCCGCGCAGATCGGCCGACGTGGCCGGCAGCTCTTGCAGCGCCGCACCGAGATCGGGTGCGGCCGCGTTCAGGTCGCCCGCGACCGGGGCCAGCGCGGGCGAAAGCCGGCTCAGCCCGCCACTCGCGTCCTTGGCGGTGTCCATCAGGCCCGGCAGCCGCCGCAGGACCTCACGGAGTTCGGTGTCGCTGCCCGCGGTCGCCTGGGTGAGCTTGTCGGCGTCGGACACCAGGTCGGCGATCTGGCCCTGCCGGGTGTCGAGCGCCGCGAGCAGCTTGGCGGTGTTGCCGGTGAGCTCCTGCAGGTCGCCGGACTGGGCGGCGAGTGCGTCGAGCGCGCCGTGCCCCTCCCGGCCGAGATCGCCGAGCCCTTGCAGGGCCTGGGAAACGCCGTCCTTGGTGTCCTTCGTGCCGGCGCCCAGCGAGCGGACCAGCGAGCCCAGTGATTCCTTCGTCGGCTGGTCGAGGCTTGTGAGCACGTCGTCGAGTTCGACGGCCTCCTTGCCGGCCGACGGCGGCAGCACGGTGCCGCTGGGCAGCGCCGGGCCGTGGCCGTCGGTGATCTCGAGGTAGGTCTCCTCGATCAGGGTCTTGTTCCGGACCTGGACGGTCGCGCCCTCATGCAGCGGCGCGTTCTGGTTCAGCCGCATCGTGACGTGCGCGAGGTCGCCTTCCGTGCGCAACGCCTGGACCTTGCCGACCTTGACCCCGGCGATGGTGATGTCCGAGTCGTAGACCAGGTTCGACGCCGTGCGGAACTGCACCTCGGCGGTGTAACCCGCCCGGGAGATGCCGGGCAACCTGCCACCGGAGTTGAGCCACAGGTATCCGAACAGTCCGGCGCAGGCAGCGATGAACACGGCCAGCACGAGGGTGCGGATGTGCGGGACCAACCAACTGGGAATCCTCATTGGACACTCCCTCTATTGCGCGGCGGCGGCTTGCAGGGCGGGCAGCAGCGGCAGCAGGCCCGTGACGCTCTCCGGCGAGAGCTGGGCTATGGCGCGGTACGCCCCACCGGTCCCGTCGTGCAGGCTCGTGATCGACCGCGAGTTCGTGACGAACGCGGCCAGGTCGTTGAGATACGGCAGCACCGCCGCCGTGATCGGGCCCAGGCGGCCGGTCACGTCGTGCAGGTCGCCGAGCGAAACGTCGAGGTCGCCGACGAACGGCCGCAGGTCGCGGACCACGGGTATCGCCTTGTCGACCACCGGCCGGGCGGTGTCGACGGTCTCGCCGAGCTGGTCGATCGTGCCGGTGAACTTCTTCAGTGAGCCGGGCAGGCTCCCGCTCGCCTCCTGCAGCTTGTCCAGGACCGGGTCAAGCTGGGCGCTGAGCGCGCCGATGCTGCCGGTGGCCTGCTCAAGCTGGTGGGTGAAGTCCGGCAGCTGCGCGAGCGCGGCGTCGAAGTCGCCGTTGCGCTGCCCCACCGTCGCCAGGGTCTTCTGGAGAGAGTCGGCCAGCTCGCTGAGCCGCTTGTCGTCGTCGCCAGTCGCCGACGCGATCTGCCCCAACGCGGTGACCAGCTTTTGCAGCGTCTCCTTGCGGGTCTGCAGGGCGCTGACGACGGGATGCAGGTCCCGCACCACCTGATCGGTCGACCCGAGGCCCTTAGGGAGGGCGCCCGGCGCCCCGGCCAGCGCGACGTCCGATTCGGACAGCAGGGTGGTCAATGCTTCCCGGGTGTTGGTGTCCAGGTGCCCGAGCGCTTCGTCGACCTGCACCGGCCGCACTGAGTTGGCGAGGGGCAGCACCCCGTCCTCGGGTAGCGGCTTCCCTGGCGGGCCGCCGGGGTTCAGTTCGACGTACATCTCGTTCAGCGGGCTCTTCGGGCGTAGCAGGACCCGGGCGTTGTCGTAGACCTGGTGTCCCTTGTCGATCGCCAGCTCGAGCCGCGCGTGCCCGCGGTCGTCGACGCTCGCCGCTCGGATGTCGCCGACGGCCACGCCCGCGATCCGCACCTCCTGGCGGCTCGACGGGTTGATCGCCGGTGCGGACTCGAAGGTGACCGAGAAGTGGGTCTTGCCGTCCCAGGGCACGCGGACCTGCTGCATCGTGAGGATGTAACCGCCGGCCACCAGCCCGGCGGTCACGAGCGCGGCCACCGCGAGGACGTTGCGTTTGAGCCGCGGTTCGCTGGAGATCCGCTGCCAGGTCCGCCGGATCCGGCCCGGGTGCGCGTTCATCGGCCGCTCCTGTTCTCCGGGGTGGCGCCCTGCAGGTGGGCGAGTGTGTTCATCAGCTGCTCGAAGTTGATCGGGGTGCCCTGGATGCTGCCGCCGCCGAAACCCGGCTGGAGGCCGACGGCGACGCCGTTCGGGTCGGTGAGCGAGGACGCGCGGTCCATGGTCGCGAACATGTAGCCGACCTCTTTGTAGAGCGGCTGGTCCGAGCCGCCGCCGGCGTAGATGCCGGTGCCCTTGAAGGGGGACAGCACCATGTTCATGATCGGGCCGTTGACCCGGTCGAGCACCGGCCCGCGGACGTCATCGAAGACCTTCGTGGTGCCCTGTGCCGCGGGGACGAGCTGCTCGATCAGGGGCTCCGCGTCGGTGAGCAGGCCGCGCACGTCCGTCACCAGTGGCCGGGTCCTGGCGAGCACCGGATCGGCGTGCGCCAGGAACGCGTCGAGCTCGCGCGCGACCGGGCGCGCGGGGTCCGCGGTGTCCCGCAGCTTGCCGAGCGTGACGCCCAGGTGGGCCAGTCCGTCGTCCGCATTGTCCAGTGTCTTCGGCAGGTCGGCGACCGCGGTGGCGATGTCGGTTCGCCGGTTGTCGAGCGTCGAGGTGACCTGCTGCAGGTTGCGCACGATCGAGTCGAGCTGCCCGGGGTTCTCGGTCAGCACGCGCGCGGTCGATTCGAACCCGTGCACGACATTCGTCAGGTCGGTGCTCGGGTCCGCGCCCTGCAAACCCTGCAGGACCGGCGTCGTCGCGTCGAGCGTGTCCGGCGCGTCGGCGAGCAGGTCCTCGATCGCCGATTTCCCGCCGCCGCGCAGGGTATCGTCCAGGTTCTGGGTCGCGGACCGGATGCCCTTCACCGCGTCCGGCTGGAGTGCGTCCGCGAGCTGCTGGAGTTCCACCGGGATCTTGGTCCGCTCGACCGGGATGGTCCCGGCGAAGGTGGCCCTGCCACCGCCCGGGACGAGCTCCACGTAGTACTTGCCGCCGAGGAGCGTGGTCGGGCGCAGTGCGGCACTCGGTGCGGCGCCCAGCTTGCCTGTGACGCCGTCGTCCACCTTGAGTTCGACCAGTGCCGAGCCGTCACCGGTCCGGCTGACCGAGGACACCACGCCCACGGGGACGCCGGCGATCTTGACCTGGGAGACGAACGGCTGCAGGTGGTAGTCCTGGGCGAACTGGACCCGGACGATGTCCCCTGGGCGCAATGCGGTCGCGACGCGGTCCTTCTCGAGCAGCGCGTACCCGGCCAGCAACGTCACCACGAGTACGACGACCCCGAGCTTGAACGCCGACATCGGCCGCCGGTGCCCTGAGCGGAAACGAAATGCGAAGGCCTTCACCGGTTGCCTCCTGGAATCTTGCGGGCGTCCTGGGCCGCCTCACCCGGCGCGGGATAGGGGTTCCTGGCGACCAGCGGATCCCGCAGACCGCCCTGCCCGAG
Organism: Amycolatopsis acidiphila; assembly: GCF_021391495.1. NCBI lineage: Bacteria > Bacillati > Actinomycetota > Actinomycetes > Pseudonocardiales > Pseudonocardiaceae > Amycolatopsis > Amycolatopsis acidiphila. Next base: position 5,540,893 of record NZ_CP090063.1, read on the forward strand.
CACGGACTCCTCGCTGAACAGCAGGTACAGCCGCAGGAAGTGCCCGTTGGCATCACCGTGCGAGAGCGCGGCGGCCCAGTTCGTGAACCACCCGCTGACTTCCGGGGCGTACGGCGCCAGCACCCGCAGGAACTGGTCGGCGCTGGTGAACGTCTGCGTCAGCCGAGGCGCCAGCGGCCGCGCGTCACCGATCGTCTTCGTCAGGTCCGTCAGCGCAGGCTCGGCCTGCTTGGCGACGTCGGGCACCTTTCCCAGTGGTGGCACGGCTTCGCGCAGCACGCCCCGGAGATCAGGGGTCGCCTGGCCTAGGGCGCGTGCCCCGGGCACGAGTTGGGACATGCCGGCGTGCAGGTCCTTGAGCGGTGTCTGCAGCGACTGCAGGCCGGACCGGGCGGCCTGCAGTGTGCCGGGCGCGCGCTCCACGACGTCGTCAAGCGGTTTCCCCTCGTCCACCGCGACGGTTCGCATGGTCGTGTCCAGCTGGTTGACCAGTTCCGACAGCTGTTCCTGGCGGCCGGCGAACCGGGCCGAGAGCCGGTCGGCCGTGGTGAGCAGCGCGGTCAGGTCCGTGCCGTCGTTGGCGGACAGGGCTTTCGACACAGTCGCCAGATCAGGCAGCATCTCCGGCGCGGCCTTGAGCGCGTCCTGCAGATCCTGCGCGTGCCCGCCTGCTCCGCCGCCCGCTTCCCGGACGGTCGAACCGAGGGCGTCCCGGGTGGGCGCGTCGAGGACGTTCAGCAGGTCGCTCAGTTCCTGGGAGCCCGCGGTCCGCTTGGCCGGGATCACGTCCGAGGGGCCGAGCTTGCCCGCGCCGGGCGTGCCCGGGGTCAGCGCGATGTACTTCTGCCCCAGCGCGGAACGCGAGGCCACCGTGACGGTCTTGGCCTCCGCGGCCGCGTCCCGGTAGATCTCCCGCGTGCCGTCGAGCTGGAGCGTCACCCGCGGGACACCGTCGACCAGCCGGACGTCCTTGACGCGGCCGACCCGGACGCTGGCGACGCGGACGTCGTCGCCGGGGCGGAGCGCACCGACGTCCGAAACGTCGGCGTTGACGAGGGTGTACGTCGCGCCCGGCAACCCCTTGTCGGCGGTGAGCGCGAGCTGCAGCGCGAGGGCGAACACCACCAGCACGACGACGCCCGTGGACACCGAGCAGAACTTGCGCGACCGGCGCTTGGCCATCAGGAACCTCCGAGCAGGAACTGGAGAACGCCGCTCTCCTGGCGCTCGTTGAGCCCGGTCACGCCGCCGTCCGGCGCGACGAGGGACTTCGTGTCGAGCAGGCCCGACGAGCCGAGTGGTCCGGGCAGCCCGGACAGCGGCGACGGAGCGGCCGGCTTACCCGCGGCCGGAATCGTGGACGGCGGTGGCGTCCCGGTCAGTGAGGGCAGCAACCCCGTGATCTCCTCGGGGTTGATGATCGCCTGGCCGCGGAAGTAGTGCGAAAGCCCGTCCCAGCCGTTGGTCGACATCGCCCAGAACCGGAAGAAGTTCAGGACATTCTCGATGTTGCCGGTCAACTGCGCGGTGAGCGGGTCCGCCCCGGCGACGGTGCCACGCAGGCCGGGGCCTGCCTTCCGGAGCTCCTCGACGACCGGACGCGCCGCGTCCATCAGCTGCTCGGCGCGCTGTAGCACGGGTTTCGCGCTTGTGAGCGCCGGGTCCGCCGACTCGCTGAACTTTCGCAGCTCGTCGCTGACGGCGGTGAGGTTGTCGGTCGTCGGCCGCATCCCTTCGAGCACCGGGGTTGTGGCCTCGGCGGTTCCGGTGAGCTCGGCGAGGGTGTCGCGCGCGGCGGCCAGCGTTCCCGGCAGCTCGGCGAGCGAGGCGTCGAGGCCCTCCTGGTTCTTCGCCGTGACATCGAGCACCTGCTGCGAGGAATCGACGAGGTCGCCCAGGGTCTTGCCGTTGTCGGCGGCCAATGCGCTCGCGACCGGCTGCACGTGGTCGACGAGGTCGGTGAGCAGCTGGTTCTGTTGCCCGAGCAGCTTCACCAGCCCGTCGGTGTCCTGCATGGACGACGCGAGCGCCTTGATCGAGGCCTGCGCGTTGGCGCCGTTGCCCTGCATGCCCTGGCCCAGCATCGTGACCAGCGCGGCGAGCGACTGACCGGTCGGGTCGTCGACCGTGTTGAGCACCTGGTCGAGGTCGGTCGCCTGCCCGGTCTGCCCGGCCGGCAGCACGTCCCCGTTCTTCAGCAGTGGCGCGGAGGCGCTGCCGCGGTCGAGGTCGACGTAGCGCTCCCCGAGCAGGCTGACCGGCCGCACCGTGGCCGTGGCGTCCTTGTGCAGCGGCAAGGCGGTCCCGTCGACCTTGAGGGTGACGATCGCCTTGGCGTCGCGCACGCTCATGCCGGCCACCTCGCCGACGGTGACGCCCTTGACCTTCACGTCGTTGCCGACGACCAGCGGGCTCGCGTCGGCGAACTCCGCGGCGATGGTCAGCTTGTCCGGCTGCTCGCCGGAATCCGTGTTGGTGACCGCGGTACCCGCCACGGCCGCCGCCACCGCGGCCGTGGCCAGCACGGCCTGGATCTTCCGCCGTGACTTCATCGGACACCACTCCCGAACGCGTCGGTCCACGGCTGCCCGGCGATCGCGCCGGGTGCCGGGAACGGGTCGCTGACCATCCCGGGCGGCATGACTCCCGGGTTGTTGTCGAAACTGGACATTCCAGCGGGGATGTTGACACGCATGTAGTGGCCGTTGCTGTCGTAGTTGGCGGCGGAGGAGCCCCAGTTCGACAACCAGCCGACGACCTCGGGCGTGTACGGCCGCAGGAAGCTGAGTGCAGGCGTCAGAGAAGTCACCGCGGAGTCCGTGCCGGGCAGCGCGCCGTGGGCGCTGTCGAGCAGGCCCGGCGTGAACTGCAGCAGCGTGCCGAGCGAACCCAGCGTCGGCCGCAGCTGCGCCACGGTCGGACGGAGGTCAGCCAGCACCGGGCGCAGGGTGCGGGCCACGGCGGGCAGGCGGTCGGTCGCCGGGCGCAGGTCGTCCAGCAACGGCACCGCTTTGTCGACGGTGCCGGGCACGTCGGCCAAGGTCCGGTCCGCCGTGCCGAGGGTGCCGGGCAGCTTCCGCAACGCCGCGCGCAGCTGGTCACGCTGCTGCGCGACCGCGTCGGTCGCACCGGCCAGCCCGGAGACGATCGCGCGCACCTGCTGGTCCCGGTTCACCAGCGTGGTCACCATGCCGTTCAGCTGCCCGGCCAGCTCCTTGATCGCCGGCCCGTCCGAGCCGACGGCGCGCAGCACCTCGCCGAGCGCTTCCACCGCCGGGCCCGCCTTTTGGACGGTCTGCCGAAGGTCGGTCTCGTTGCCCGCGACGGTGCCGTTGAGCCCCTGCACCAGTGAGCTCAGGTGGGCGCGGGTGGCCGGGTCGAGCGCGGCCAGCACCTTGTCCATCTCGACCGGGTCCGACACCTTGCCGTCCAGGGTGCCGCCCGCGGGGATCTCCGGGTTCGTCTTCGGGCCGTCCCGGACGTCGAGCTGCCGTTCGCCGAGCACCGCCTTCCACACGATCCCGGCCGACGCACCGGAGTGCAGCGGCGCGAAGTCCTTGGTCAGCTTCATGGTGACGAGGGCCTGTCCGTCCTTGATGGACACTTCGTCCACTTGTCCGGCGTCGAACCCGTTCACCAGGACCTTGCTGCCCGCGATCAGCCCGGTCGCCGACGGCAGCACCACATTCGCCGGGTACTCGTCGTCACCAGGGGCGATCAGCAGCGCGGCGGCGGCCACCGCGGCCACCCCCAGCACGAGGAGAGGAATTCTGCGCATTGATTCAGTCCATTCCCAGTGGTCCGGCGGAGTCGCCGGAGAGGAACTGGCGGACGAACGGGTCCGGGGAGTTGAAGGCCTCCTCGGTCGGTCCGTAGTGGACCACCTTGCCCTTCCAGATGACCCCGACGTAGTCGCTGACCTTCCGTGCGGTCCGGATGTCGTGAGTCACCAGCAGGTAGGTCCCCCGGTACTCCTGGTGCATGTCGAGGATCAGGTCGTTCAGTAGGCTGGTGCGAACCGGGTCGAGGCCCGAATCCGGTTCGTCGAACAGGACGATGTCGGGATTCATCACCAGCGCCCGCGCGAAGCCGGCCCGTTTGCGCATGCCACCGGAAACCTCGTTGGGGTACTTGTAGGACGAACGCTCCAGGCCGACCTCCTTGAGCCGCTGGTTGACGATCGCCTCGATCTCGTCCTCACCCATGTCAGTGTGCTTGCGCAGCGGGAACGCGGTGTTGTCGAAGATGTTCATCGACCCGAACAGCGCGCCGTCCTGGAACAGGACGCCGAATCGCTTGCGCAGTTCGTAACGCTCGTGTTCGTCGATCTTCCAGATGTCGCGACCGAAGATCATCACCTCCCCCTGGTCCGGCTCGAGCAAGCCGACGAGATGTTTGATGAGCACGCTCTTCCCGGTGCCCGACGGGCCGAGAATGGTGGTGATCGCGTTGTCGGCGAATTCCAGGTTGAGCCCCTTCAGCACGTCGAAGCTGCCGAAGGATTTGTGAACGTTCCGCACCTCCATCGTATGCACCCGCCCCGGTGAGCCGATCGTGTCGACGGCTGTCCCGTTCACCCCGGTGACCATGAGTTCTCCTTGTCAGTTACCGATCGGCATGTTCGGGTAGGAGCCCCAGAAAAACCACGTACCGAGCAACCCGACGACGTGGATGAGCACCATGTTGAGCATCATCGATTTCGCCGTGTTTCTCCCGACCCCGACCGGCCCGCCGGAGGCGTTGTATCCGTAGTAACAACCGACGAAGATGATGATCGTGCCCATCGCGATCATCTTCGAAATCGCCGCGATCAGGTCATAAGGGTTCTGGAACAACCAGAAGACGAAGGAATATCCACCGCTGGAAACGGTGCCCAACTGGTAGACCGTGACGAGGTGCATCGAGATGAACATCAGGCCCAGACCGACGATGTAGAGGAAAGGCATGCAGAGCCAGGCGGCGGCGATGCGGGTGCCCACGAGGTAGCTGCGTGATTTGATGCCCAACACTTCCAGCGCGTCGATCTCCTCGGCAATACGCATCGAACCGATTTCCGCGACCAGCCCGCAGCCCACCTTCGCCGCGAAGATGTAGGCCCACATGTAGACCGACATCTCACGCAGACCGCAGACGTCGTTGAACACCGCGGAATAGATCGGGGCGCCGACCTGCTTGAGCGTGTAACTGGCCTCCGTCGCGCACATCGTGCCGACGACGAACTGCATCAGCCAGACGATGATGCCGCTCGAGAGAATCAGGATCCCCGCCTGGGCGAACACCTCGGTGACGTGGTGCCGCAGATCCGGCAGGCTGCGCACCGTGCGGCCGGCGAACTTCATGATGTCACCGCCGACTTCGACGGCGTCCCGCAGCTTCCCCGCCATGCCACCGAACGTGATGACGACATCGGGTGCCTTCGTCCGGCCCACCGGTGTCGCACCGGGCTCGTGTCGAACCGTTCCGGTCATTCCGCTTCCCTCACTTGAAGACCTGCATGTCGGGGTTCAGTCCGAGCAGCGCGGACGTGTAGACGTAGTTGAAGATCCAGATCGAGGCGAACGAGATGACCACCGCCTGGTTGACCGCCCGGCCGACGCCGATGGGGCCGCCTTGGGCGTTCAATCCCTTGTAGCAGCAGACAACCGAGAGGATCAGTCCGAACGCGAGGGTCTTCACGATGCTGCCCCACATGTCCGTGGTGGTCGCGTTGGACCAGAAGTTCCCGATGAAGGCCGCGCCGGTCGCGCCGAAGATCGGCACGGCCGCGATGTAGCCGCCGATCACGCCACACACCAGCGCGAACACCTCGAGCAGGCCGGTCATCAGGGTGACCGCGACGATCCGCGGCAGCACGAGCGTCCGGACCGGGTCGACGCCGAGGACCTCCATGGCGTCGATCTCCTCGCGGATCCGCCGGGCACCCAGGTCGGCGGCGATGGCCGTACCCATCACCCCGGCGACGATCATCGCGTCGATCCACGGCGCGAATTCGCGGACGCTGGCCATCAACAGGAACGACCCCAGGCGGTCGGGGATGCCGAGCACGCTGTAGAGGCTGCCGCCCTGCATACCCGGGCCGGCGAAGCCGAGCGCGGTGGTCGAGATGATGACCGGCAGCCAGCACCGGCGCAACGTTTCGAACATCAGGTCACGGACTTCGCCCCAGTAGCCGAAGGGATGGCGGACCGCCAGCCACAGCACCCGGCCGAGCAGGTGGACGATTTCCCCGGCTTCGACCAGCGGCCGCTGCGCACCGGCGCTCCACCGTCGTGCGGGTGCTGGCTTCGTCGCTGTCATGACTTTTCGCCTCGCTTCCCGCGAGCGCGAACGACGTGGCCGGTGAAGCCGGCCAGCCCACCCACCACGACGGCGACCGCCGCGGTGGCCAGCACCTGCTGCGGCTCGACCGGCGCCGAGGCAACGAAAACCAGTGGCAGCACGAGAAAGTAGCTGCCGGCCGCAGTCAGGGCACCTTGGCAGATCGGGCGATGCGCGGCGCCGGTGCGAAAACCGGCGAAGGAAAAGGCGACGACCGCGGTGACGAGCAGGAAGCTCGCGCCGGCCAAAGGGGCGACGGCCGCGGCGATCGGCTGCAGCAGAGCGCCGATCACCAATACCGCAAAACCACGCCAGATACCGCGGCCGCACGCCTTGGCGTCGATTCCCCGGGACATCGTCACCCGGGTGCCGGACCGGGCGACCTGCCCGACTCGTGATCGGCTCACCATTCCACCCAACTCCTTCTCCGGGCGTGACCGTGATTCCGGTCTGGCCGCGTCGCGGGACTGCGATGGTCGGTAATGTTGCCGGGCACGGAACCGGGTGCGCATCACCATCTGGCGGCAAAGGGATGACTCGTTGGGGTAGCGGAGGCCGGTGGTCCGCCGCGGCCTGTCAACGTTTCGGCACGAGGTCGCCCCAGGCGTGGTCTTCTACTGTGGACGGTTGCTGGAGTCGTGGTCGAGCAGGCCGTAGGCACCGGCCAGGCCCGCTGCTTCGACCCGGTTGGCCGTGCCGATCCGGTTCAGCAACGAGGCGACCGTGCGCTTGGCCGTGCGCTCGGCGACCAGCATCCGGTTGGCGATGTCCTGGGTCTCCGGACCGCGGGCGAGCAGCTCGCCGTCGAGGACCCGGAACCCGGCGGCCACGGTCAGCAACGTCGCGACGAGGACCTCCGGATCGGCCGACTTGGTGAGATAGCCGTCCGCACCGGCGCGCAGGGCCTGCCCGGCGAGCTCCGGATCGTCCGATCCGGACAGTGCGAACATGCGGGTGGCCGGGCGGCGCTTGATCTGGCGGATCGCGGCCGCCCCGCCCAGGGGCGGCATGGCCAGATCGACGAGCGCGAGATCGGCCGCACAGGACTCGACCGGTGCGGGCGCCTCCTCGACGTGCGTGGTGGTCCCGCCGACCTCGAAGCGGTCACCGGCGTTGGTCGTCAGCATCAGCGCCAGCCCTCGGGCGAACAGCTCGTGATCGTCCACGTACGCAACCATCAGAGGCCGACGAACCACCGGCTTAGTATGGCGAGTAGGTTCCGCCGCCAAGCTGGCCGCGACGATCACGGCGAGTCACAAGGAGAAGCAGCATGCCGGCCGACGGGCAAACCGTGCCGGGTGCGCTGCCGGTCGCCCGGGTGATGGTCACCGTGCGGCTCGCGGTCGCGCTGTCGGTGGTCCTGCTGCTGGTCGCCGACGGGGACGACGTTCGGCGGCACCTTCCGTTGGTCGTCGTGACCCTTTCCGTCGCTTCCGGCTACGCCGTCGTCGTCGCGGCGAACCCGCGCTGGGAGCTGTACACCTGGCCGGCGGCCTGGCTGCTCACCGCGCTCGATTCGACCTTCACCCTGCTCACGGTAGCCATGACCGGCGCGGCGACCAGTCCGGCGGTGGCGATTCTGGTGCTCGTCGTCACCGCCGCAGCCATCCGCCTGCCCCTCGGCCCGACCGTGGCACTCGCCCTCGGACTCGGCGTCGCCTATCTGGCCGTGGCGCTGCTGGTCGACCCTGGATTCACATCGTGGCGGGAGCGCTGGTTCCAGGGTCTCTGGTGGGCGGGTTACCTGCTACTCACCGGCCTGCTCGGCGCGAGCCTGTCCCGGCTGGTCGAGCGTGAGCGGGATGCCGGGATCGCCGCCCGGGTCGAGGCGATGGCCGAGCACGCCGCGGCCGAGGAGGAACGCGACCTACAGCGACGGCTCGTTGAGTCGTATCAGTCCCAGCAGGACGGCCTCGCTGTCCTGCTGCACGAATTCCGCACCCCCGTGATCTCGCTCCGCGCGCTGGCCCGGGGGCTCGCCGCGGACGGCGCGCTCGCCCCGGCCGACCGCGAAACGGGCAGCCGGCTGATCGCCGAGCACGCGAACCACCTCTCCGACATGCTCGACGCCCTCAGCGACGTCGCGGCGAGCCGCCGCCCGGCGTTCGGCACCGACCGGTCCCGACCGGTGAAGCTGCGGGGCCTGGTACTGGCCTCTGCGGACGCGGCCGGACTCCAGCCACCGCGGCTGCGGTTGCACCTCGACGACGCACTGACGGCCACCACCGACCCCCAGCGATTCCGCCGCGTGCTGACGAGCCTGCTCGAGAACGCCGCCCGCGACGGTGAAGGCAAGCCCGTCGATGTCGAGGCCGAAGTCACCGCCGGCAGGCTCCTGCTGCGGGTGCTCGACCGCGGCTCCGGTGTGGACGCGAGCAACCTCGCGAAGCTGACCGGCAAGTTCAGGGCGGCCGGGTCAAATCGCGGTACGGCCGGACTCGGCCTCTGGATCGTCGAACAGATCGTGCAGGCGCTCGGCGGCCGTGTCGGCTTCCAGAACCGCCCGGGCGGTGGGCTGGTCGCCGAGGTCGAGATCCCGGCGGACTGAGCGGGCCACAGTTGGCCCTCGCGGGCCAGCTGTGGCCCGCGCGGACCATTCCCGCACCACGCCGGCCGGGTGATCCTGGCGGCCAGATCAACCGCACACCTGGAGCGGCCATGTCCCTCACCCGCGATATCGAGCCCAGCCGCCACCTCGGGTTCGGCGGCGGCGCCTGCACCGGGCGCCGGCCAGACCCGGTCCCCCGGCAGCTCTTCCGCGACGGCAATGCGGCGTTCTGGAATCCCGACGACATCGACCTCACCCGCGACGAAGCCGACTTCGCCGCGCTGACCCCCGACGAGCGCCGCCTGACCTGCCTGTTCGTGGCGAACCTCATCTCGCTCGGAGAGCCCGCACCCCAGGATCTGCAGCCGTTCGTGACTGCAATGGCCACCGAAAACAGGCGGGACGACGAGGCCTACCTGACGCAGCTCGTGTTCGAGGAAACCCAGCACACCCAGGCGTTCCGCACGTGGTTCGACCGTGTCGGGACTGGTGACTCCCTGCCGCGGTTCACCGAGAGCGGGGATATCCGCCGCCGAATCTTCCTGGAAGAGCTCTCCTGGTCGCTGTATGCGCTCACCGACGACCACTCGCCCGCCGCCCAGATCAGGGCCGCGGTGACTCATAACCACATCGCCGAAGGTTGCCTCGCCTTGACCTGCTACACCGCCGGAGCGCGGATCTGCCGAAGTCGCAGAATCTTCCCCGGCCTGCTCCGCATCATCGAGCACATCGCGGCCGACGAACGCCGTCACATCGCCTGGGGCACGTTCACGTGCCGCCGACACGTCGCGGCCGACGACGCAAACTGGGCGATTGTCACGCGACGCACGCAGGAACTGCTGCCGCTCGCCACCGAGGTGATCGGCGAAATACTGGCGCCGTTCGGACTGGGAGCGCCGTTCGGGAGCAGCAAGCAGGGGCTGATGGGTTCCGCGCTGAACAAGGCCAGCCGCCGCCTCGACTCGGTCGCGGGGGCGCGGGGCCGCCGGGTCGAGGAGGTCGACCACGACCACGCGCCGATGCATCTCGAGCACGAGATCGCGACGGAAGCAGCCGGCCCACGCGGCAAGGACGTCCACCAGACCGTTGTCCCGATCAGGCATTAGCCGTGAGCAGCGCCAAGATCCGGTTCGCGATCCCAGCGAGAACGCAGGACGGAACGTCGACGTCCCGCGGGTCGTCCGGAAGCATGGGCCTTCCCAACCAGCGTCGGTCAAGAGGTCCCGGCAACACTGACGGTGAGCCTGTCCACAGCCCTCGGCACGCTCGCCTCAGCGCTCGGTCTCGCCGGCGCATGGCGGCGGTTCCCCGTCTGCTCCGCCCCACGGCCGGTCGCGGCCGCGAGGCCAGCCGGATTCCGGATTGTCGAGGACGCGCAGGAAAGCATCTTCCGCGACTACCGGCGCCGGGTGACTCAGGCGCAGGGCGAGCGGGCGTGTCAGATCAACTGTGGAAGGCCGTGGCCTACTTGTTGATGTTGATGCGGTCGCCGAACTGGATGGCGAACGCGTTGAGGGTAGCCTTCCAGCCGGTTGGAGCGGGTGATGCCGATGGCTCCATCGGGCCGTGTCATCGTTCGGATTGTGAGGTAGAGCGTCTTGAGAGCTGCTCGCTCGGACGGGAACGCGCCGCGGTTGCGGGTGGCCTTGGGTAGCCGCACGTTGAGCGACTCGATCATGTTCGTCGTGTAGAGAACCCGCCCGGATTTCCAGGGGATACGCGAGAAACGGGGTGACCTCGTCCCACGCGGCACGCCAGGTCCGCGGGATCGCAGGGTAGCGGTGGCCAACCTCGCCCGACTCCAGCTCGTCGAGCGCCGCGGCTGCGGAGTCGCAGGGTCGGGGCCTGGTAGATCGGCCGCAACGCGGCGGTGACCTGCGTGATGTGTTTCTTCGACGAGTATCGCATCGACGCCCGGATCAGGTGCACGATGCAGGTTTGGACGATCGCGGCCGGCCAGACGGTGGTGATCGCTTCGGGCAGCCCGGACAGCCCGTCACAGCAGACGAAACACACGTCGGTCACGCCGCGGTTTTTCAGCTCCGCCAACACCTTCATCCACTACTTGGCGCCCTCGCCGTCCTTGCCGATCCACCTGCCCAGGACGTGTTTGGCGCCGTCGAAGTCGACGCCGACAACGACGTAGACCGGGCGCTTCGCCACCTGACCCCCGCGGATCTTGACCCAGAGCGCGTCGACGAACAGCACCGCCCAGCTTGAGCCGAGCGGCCGGTTGGCCCAGTCGGTGACCTCATCGGCAACGGCGTCGGTGACCTTGGAGATCAGGTCGGGCGAGACCTCGACGCCGTAGATGCCGGCGAGGTGGGCTTGGATATCGCGCACGGTCATCCCGCGGGCATAGAGCGAGATGACGGCGTCGTCGAGTCCGTCGAGACCACGCTGTCGCTTGCGCACGATCGCAGGCCGCTATGGACCTTTCCGGAGCCGCCAGACAGGTCGTCGATCTCGCGCGGAGCTATCACGGTCAAGCCGGCCGCTACGCGATCGACGAGAACACGCCCGTTGAACCTCCCTTCGTCTCCATCCGAAGCGTGCTGGCCACCGACACGTCAACCATCGACGAGGCGATGAAGCGGTTCGACCTCCCCGACGACGAAGACATGTCCGATGAGGTCGAAGACGAAGACGGAACTGATTGACGTGCTGCCGAGGGGCGAGGTCGCTCGTGGGACCCGCCCCTCGGCTGCAGGAATCGCCGTGATGGCCATCGTGATCGGGGCCGAAGCGATCGAGGAGATCGGCCTGCACGGACCCGACGTCGTGCTGTGCGACATCCGGATGCTCGACGTCGACGACCTTATCTGCGCAGCACCCGGCCCTCGAACTCCGCCCGGCGCACCCCGACCACCAGAAGAATCCGTCAGAAAAACCGTCAGAAGAACCAGTGCACTGGCTCGCTGCCCCGCTCGGCGAGGTCACCAAAGCGACCACCGAGGAACGCCAGCGGCGCACCCGGCCGGTCACAGGTGTGCCGCACGTGACCGAACACGACCACGTGATCCCCGGCCTCGAAGTGCCGTTCCACGGTGCATTCGAGGTGGGCGAGCGCGTCCGGCACCACCGGCACGCTGTGCTCGCCGTACTCCAGGGACAGCCCCTCGAAATGGTCCGACCCGCGCCTGGCGAACCGCATCGCGATCTCCTCCTGCCTGGCGGACAGGACGTTCACCGCAAACCGTCCCTCGCCGACCACCGCGTCGGTGGTCCGCGCGCCCGTGGTGAGGCAGACGAGCAGCAGCGGCGGCTCCAGCGAGACCGAGGTCAGCGAGTTGACCGTCATCCCGTGCGGCACACCGTCGTGCTCGGTGGTCACCACCGCGACACCGGTGGCGAACCGGCCGATGGTGCGCCGCATGGTCATCGGGTCGACTTCCGGCTGAACGATCATCAACGGCTCCTCACCCCTGCCGCGCGGCGACGGCTTCGCGGTGCGGAGCGTCCCCGGTGCGCAGGATCTCCATGATCTGCTGGTGGTCCATGACCCTGGCGAACCCCCGGCGCAGCGTGCGCAGGGTGGCGTCGTGCGCGAGCGCGCTGTCGGTGGCGTTGACGTCGGAGCCGAACACTATGTGGTAGCCGAGGAAGTACCCGGTCCGCGCGGTCGACTCGCAGCAGAAGTTCGTCAGCGTGCCGCTGATGATGAGCGTGCGGACGCCCCGGTTGCGCAGGGCGTAGTCCAGGTCCGTCCCGGCGAACGAGTCGTAGTTGTGCTTCGCCGAGATGACCCGCTCACCATCGACCGGCTGGAACTCCCGGTACAGCTTCGAACCCGGCTTTCCCTCGGCGATCGCGCCTGCCTTGATCGGCGGCCAGAACTCGTAGAAGTCGTGCGCAACGTCCGGGGCGATGGTGTGCTCGGTGTAGAACACCGGGGCACCGACCGAGCGGCAGCATTCGACGAGTGACCTGATCCGCGGCACCTGCCGGTAGGCCTCCGGCACGCACATCGGGTTGTCCGGGTTGACGAAGTCCTCCTGCATGTCCACCACGATCAACGCGCACTCGGCCGGCCGGATCTCGAAGGCCCAGTGCTTGTCGGTGGTGTAGTCGCGCTCGGCGAACTCGATGAACTCGCGCTCGCCTTCGAAGACGCCGGGCGCGCGCAGCCGGTCGGCGCCGAGCAGTTCATTCTCGTCCCGCTGGTACTCGCGGAGGAACCGGGAGACGGGGTCCATGGTCGGTCCCTTCCAGCTCAGTCGACGCGGTAACGGACTTCGAAGGTGGTCACGCCCTCCTCCGAGCGCCACGGACCGTGCCGCATGCCGGGCGGGCGGCACGCGTACTGCCCCGCGGTGAAGGTCTGGTTCAGTTCCAGGTCGGTGAAGGACCCTTCGAGGATGTAGACCTCCTCCCAGAAATCGTGCACCTGCACCCCGTTCGGAGTGGAGTCCGCGCCGGGCTCGTAGCGCAGAATGCGGGTCGCGACACCAGTCTCGGGGTCGCTCGACAGGATGCGTTCCTTGATCATCGGGTCGCCGCCGGCGCACACGGTGTAGTCCACCTTGTCCACCGGGAAGAACTCGTACTCGGGTTTGGCCATCGGCTTCTCCTCAGGAGTCGGCGTCAGTCGACGTGGTAGCCGGCGAGGAAGGACTCGACGTCGGCGAGCGGTTCTTCGAAACCGTAGTTGCGGAACGCATAGCCCTTCACCACGAACGGCGCGCCCGCGTAGAACATCTCGTACTGGTGGTGGCGGCCACCGAACTCGCTGCCGGTGGCGTCCCAGGCCAGTTTGAACAGCTTGATCCGCTCCTCGGCCGGCGCGTTCGGCGAGTAGATGTAGCGGTCGATGTCCGCGCGGGTCGCTGGGTTGCGCATGTCGGCCACGCTGGAGGGCACCTGCAACACGCCACCGCCGACCAGGTCGCGCAGGATCGACAGCGCCCGCGGGTACAGCTCGGCCTGCAGGCCCATGGCGCCGTAGACGGCCCGCTTGCCAGGCCGCCAGAGGCCGGCCTCGTCCGGGGCGGCGGTGTACTCGGCGGCCAGCACGGCCGACTCCACCAGCGACGCGAGGCTGGCCAGCTCGCCCAGTTTCTCGATCACGCCGGGGAACTTGTCGACCCCGTTGATCGCGGCGACCTTGCGGGCGAGCCCGGTGATGAACTGCAGCTTCACCGAGAACCGGATCTGCGCCTGCCAGTTGCCCAGGACGTGTGCACCGGTGTCGAAGAACTGCCGGCGCAGCCCGGCGACATCGCGGTAGACGAATACCTTCTCCCACGGGATGAACACGTCGTCGAAGACGAGCAGCGCGTCGGTCTCGTCGTAGCGGGTGCTCAGCGGGTAGTCGTAGGAACTGGTGGCCGCCGGGGCGAACGGCCGCCGGCAGTACAGCTTGAGCCCTTCGGCCGCGACCGGCACCACGAAGCCGAGCGCGAAATCACGGTCGTCCTCGGTGAGCGGCTTGATGCAGGACACGAAGATCTCGTCGGCGATCGGGCCGCCGGTGGCCAGCATCTGGGCGCCGCGCACGACGATCCCGTCCGGCTTCTCCTCGACGACGCCGGCCTGCACGAAGTCACCCTCCCAGGCGTGCGCGGTGGTCGCGCGCGACACCTGTGGCGGGATGATCGCGTAGGAGACGTACTTGCTCTGCGTGAGCAGTTCCCGGTGGTAGGCCTGCACGTTCGCGGAAAAGTCCCGCTCCCCCGCGGCGAACGCCTCCGGGTGCGCGGCGAAACCGGCGACGAACGCGCCGACGTGGTCCGGGCTGCGTCCGACCCAGCCGTGCGTGTGCCGCGCCCAGGCCTGCGCCGCGTCCCGGAACGCGGTCAGATCCGCCTGACTGCGCGGAATGCCGTAGATCCGGTTGGCCTCCGCGCCGGTCTCCGGCGCGGTGAAGGTCATCTTCGAGGAAGGGTCGGCGGCCAGGTCGAACAGCTCCGACATCGTGGTCGCGATGGGGCGGAAGGCCGGGTGGTCGGCGACGTCGCGGACCCGCTCGCCATCGACGTAGATCTCGCGGTCGTCGCTGATCGCGGCAAGGTAGTCGGCTCCGGTACGCATCAGCGGTTCCCGTGTTTCGTCTCGTAGGTGTGGGTCAGGACGGTGCCATCGGCGAGCTGGAGCCGGAGCGTCCAAGCCCGCCCGAAGACGAACCGGCCGGTCAGCAGCGGCAGCGTGCCGCCGAAGAGGACGAGGTCGCCGTCGGTGTCCGGCAGGGCCGCGGCCAGCCGCGCCAGCACGTCGTCCGGCGTGCGCAGTGCGGCGAGGGTGCCGTGCTGGTAGGGCTCGCCGTCGACCTCACTGGCGGCGCGCACCGCGTCCCAGTCGAACGCGGACAGATCGTCCGGCAGCGGCACGACGGTGGCGCCGAGCGGCTTGGGGCATGCCGCCTTGGAGCCGGCGATGTCGGTCTTCTCCAGCTCGCGGTCGGTGTGGTCGGAGCCGACCGTGAGGTAGTGGCGGCCGCGGTGCCGGATGATCACCGGCTCGACCTCACCGGAGGAGTCCGGCCCGTCCACGTCGACAACGGACTCGGCGGTCAGCAGTGCCGGATCGAGGTCGTAGAAGGCGGGCACGGTGGCCGGTGGCGGCACGCCGATCGCCTTGAGCTCGGCGATGTGCTCGGCCACCGCGTCGGCGTCACGGCCGGTGTAACCGGCGACGACGAGCCGGGCCGGGGTGATGTCGAACGTCTCCGCGGTCGCACTCACGGTGAACCGCAGCGGCGACGATGCCGGGGGCATGAAATCAGACCTCATTCCTGGTGGGGGTATGGACAGCGGGCAAGCGACGGTCGGCGAGCACGGGGAACTCGGTCCTGGCCGATTGGATCACCGAGGTGTCCACGTCGCAGAAGGTGATGCCCTCGTCGTCGCCGGCTTCGACGAGGACATCACCCCACGGGTCGACGATCCGGCTGTGCCCGCCGAGCCGGACGCCGCCGGCCTGTTCACCGACCGCGTTGCAGGCGATGAGCACGACCTGCTCCTCGACCGCGCGGGTGGCGGTGAACAGCCGCCAGTGATGCCGCCTGACCGCCGGCCACGCCGAGCACACCACGATCGTCTCGGCGCCCTCGTCAACCAGTGTCCGGTACAGCTCGGGGAAACGTAGGTCGTAGCAGGTCGTGGTGCCGATCCGGCCGAGTGCGGTGGCGGCGGTTCCGGTGGTCTCGCCGGGGCTGAGTAGCTCGGCCTCGCGTGACTGGTAACCGAACACGTGCATCTTGCGGTAGGTGTGCAGGATCCCGCCGTCCGGACCGATGAGCACGGCCGTGTTGTGGAGCCGGCCGTCGTCGGTGCGTTCGAGGACGCTGCCCATGTGCAGGTGGCAGCCCAGCCGGCGGGCCCACTCGCGCGCCGCCATGACGGTGTCGCCATGTAGGGGCTCCGCGAGTTCCGGGTAGGCGTCGAAGGCGAAGTAGCCGGGCATCCACAGTTCCGGCAACACCACCAGGTCGGCTCCGGCCGTCTCGGCGACCATCGCGGCGACGCGTTCTCGCCGCTGTACCACCGGTTCCGCGGCCGGGCTGGCCACCTGCACCAGAGCCGTTCTCACTTCGCGTGCTCACCCGCCGAGGACAGGAAGTCCAGCAGCTCGGTGTTGAACTTCTCGCCGATCTTCTGCACGGCGTGCGGGCTGCCGTCGAAGCGCACCCGCTTGGCCGGCAGCCGCTCGGCGAGCACGTCGGCGACGTCCTCGAAGCCGGGCGTGCCGCCACCGGTGACCACGAGCTTGGGGAAGCCAGCCGCGGCCAGCTTCTCCAGTGGCACGCCGGTCTCCCACGGGCGCTCGGTCTTGAGGTTGCCCACCGCCTCCGCGAACGGGGGCGGCAGCGGGGACGGCAGATCCATCGACACGTTGAGCGTCTTCAGGAATCCGGCGGCGAAGGACTCCAGGTCGTCGGAACCGTGCTCCGCCCAGTGCTTGCGCATACCCTCGATGAGCTTGTCCGCCTCGGGCCTGCCGGCCGCGTTCGGCATGGCCGGCGGCTCGATGACGGTCAGCGACCACACCTTCTCCGGGGCCAGCGCGGCCGCGCGCATAGACACGACTCCGCCCATCGAGGTGCCGACCAGGTGGGCGCCGTCGCCGAGCAGCTCCACGATCTCCTCGGCATCACGGTCGGGGTCGATCCGGTCGGTCGAGGGGCTCGGGCTGTATCCCCGCCGGTACGGCGCGATCAGCCGGTACTTCTCGGCCAGCACCCGCTGCTCGCTGAAGGCCGCCGCTGCCGAGCTGAGGCTGCCGTGCACCAGAACGATCGGGGGCCCGGAGTCTCCCCAGCGTTCCGCGGCGAGCTCAGTCACTGCCGGCTCCTCACTTCTGCTCGGCGGCGGCGAAGACGCCGGGGTCGACGTCGAGCTGACGGGACTCGAACTTCCAGCCGTCCGCGGTCCGCACCACGACGTCGTTGTAGACACCGGTGGCGATGATGAACGGCGGCTTCTCCACCTGGATCTTGACCACCAGGGAGTACACCGTGGCGCGGTCGTCGCCGTCGGCCTCAATGACGTAGTTGGTCAGGACGTGGCGCGCGCCGTCTTCCTTGCCGGCCTGGATGTGGCCGCGAATGAACTCCTTGATCGCTTCGTGGCCCTCGAACGTGCCGTAAGTGGCGATGAACTTCCCGCCGGGAAGCCAACAGTCCGCCCAGGCGTCGATGTCGTGCGCGTCGAGGTACTTCACGTGGGCGTTGGAGAGCTCCTGGATCGTGATCTTGTCTTCCACGGAGAGGGACATCCGCGGCTCCTTTCTGGTTGGCGACGCGACTCAAGCTAGCACACTAGTACGTAGCATACAAGTCCGTTTTCCCAGGTAACTGGTGTGTAAGATGGCGCGGTGCCCAGATTGACCGGAGTTGGCGCCGTCGAGCGCCCGAAGACACTGTCCCGCAGCGCCTACCTAGGTATCCAGCAAGCGATCCGGGACGGGGCCATCATCCAGGGCACGCTGTACTCGGAAAACGAGCTCGCCGAGACGCTGGGCATGTCCCGCACCCCGGTGCGCGAGGCCCTCATCGCGCTGGCGAGGGAAGGCCTGGTGGAGATCGAGTCGCAGCGCGGTTTCCGGCTGCGGCAGCTCTCCGACGCGCAGCGCTGGGAGGTCTTCGATCTGCGCCTGCTACTCGAGCCGTACGTCGCGCGCAAGCTCGCCGAATGCGCGACCGAGGACGGCGTCCGCCGACTCACCGAGCTGGTCGACG
Source organism: Amycolatopsis acidiphila (assembly GCF_021391495.1). Taxonomy (NCBI): domain Bacteria; kingdom Bacillati; phylum Actinomycetota; class Actinomycetes; order Pseudonocardiales; family Pseudonocardiaceae; genus Amycolatopsis; species Amycolatopsis acidiphila. The sequence continues at coordinate 5,558,934 of NZ_CP090063.1, forward strand.
GGCAGGAAGAACTCTCCGGCGCCGATCTGCAGTCCGCCTTCCTCGCCCTCGACGAGGAGTTCCACCTGCTGATGCCGCAGCTGGTCGGGCTGGAGCGCTCGCACGACATCCTGGTGAGCCTGCGTGGCGCGATGTGGTTGATGGGCTTCGAGGCGCTGTCCCTGCCACAACGTCATTCCGCCGTCATCGCCGAACACCGCGCCATCGTCGCGGCCATCGCGGCCCACGATCCCGACGCGGCGGCGGGGGCCGCGCACGAGCACATCGTCAAGACCGCCGCCGCGGTGTCCTGAGCACCCGGCGCACCTGGTCAGCGCCGGCAAGGACCGGAAGTGACCCCCGCTCACCGACGTCCCACACGGCACGTGCGAAGGTCGACTCGACCGAGCGCAGAAACTGACGATCGTGCCGTGCCCTGCCGTGGTTTGCTCCTCGCCGTGCTGGTGACCGCGTTGCTGGCCGGCTGCACCGCGGACCGTCCCAGCGTCCCGCCGTGGTGGCCAACGACGGGTCGATCCCCGACGGCGGACCATCCGGCACTCCGACCATGCCGCTGCCGCCGTCAACCGAGGCGACATCGCCATCGATCCAGTGGTCCGACTGCGACCAGCAGACGCGGGAACGGCTCGGGAACCGGGACCACCAGGCGGCATGCGGTTCTCCTGCGGCAGAGTGGCCGCCCCGCTGGACGCCGCCGGCGTGCCGGACCGCACGATGATCCAGATCGCCATGCTCAAGGTGGGCGACGGACCGATCCCGCTGGTGGTGGTCAACGGCGTCGACGGCGAGCCGGGAACGCTCTACGACGCCAGGCTCGCCACCACCCTCCCACCGGAGATCCTGCAGCGGTTCTCGCTGGTCGGGGTGGATCACCGGGGCACGGGCAGTCGGATCCCGTCGGCTGCCAGGCCCTGCGCAACGAAGCCCGCCACCTCGGCGACCCACCGATCACCGTTGTTACCGCCGGACCAGCCAAGCGCGAGCTGTGGTATCCGGCCTGCCGCGAACTTCGACCGAATTTCTCACCATGTCCACCAACGGCAGCCACGTCTGGGCCCGCCACAGCGGCCACCACATCAACCAGCACGGCCCCGCCCTGCTCGCCAGGGTCACCGAAGACACGATCACCAAGGCGAGCCGAACCGGCCCGACAGCGCATCACCCCGCATAACCCCCGGCCTCGGCGAGCCGTCGATCACGGCCGGACCGCCAACAAGCGACAGGACGCCCACCCGCACGGGCAAACGGAACCGGTGGCGGAACCAGCCAAAGCGCGCAGTCGATTCTCCTGATCAGTTCGGCAGGGACAGGTCATCGAGAGCACGTAGGAAGAAGTCCTCACCTACGATGGGCACTCCTAGCTGCCTGGCCTTCTTCGCCTTGCCGGACAGCGAGTCCGGGTCCGCGGCCGCCACGACTCGGGTCTTGCTGCTGGGGGTGCCGGTGACGCGGAGCCCGGCCGCGGTGGCGCGACCGACGATCTCCGCGCGGGCGAGCTTCATGTCACCGGTCAGCACGATCCTGTCGCCGGGCCTCAGCACAAGGCCTGCGCTTGAGGTCGTCGGGGCGTCGCTTGTCCTTTCCTCCGCGAGCACGCTCTCGACCTCGCCCGGGTCGAGGCCAAGAGCAATGGCGACGGTTTCGAGGTCGCGTCGTTCCTCTCGGGTCGCCACACCATCCGCCCAGGCCGCGCGTGCCAGATCCCGAAGGTAGGTGTGATGTGTCGCGAGTGCCTGGGCCTTGTCCATGCCCAGCTCGTGGGCGACCTCCAGAAGCGCGTCCGCTTCGGAGGCCGAGATCTGCCGGTCGAGGAGAGCGTCGTCGAGCATCGCGAAGTACGCATCAACCTCGGGCTCGTCATCATGCGGCAGGCGTCCGACCAAGCGCGCCAGGAAATGTGGCTCGACGTGCCCGACCGGTGTGCGGTGGACGGTCGAGACGAGTTCGCGGGGCAGGTTCGGCCATTCCCAGCTCGCCGTGTCGAGGTGTTCCTTGGTGACGCGCACCGAGGTGGGATAGCGAGCGAGCATGTCTCGTAGCAGCAGTGCTGCCGCCATCGCGTCATCGCGCGCCGTGTGCCACTGCAGGTCGGTCAGACCGATCGCCGAGCAGCATTCGATCAACGATCGCCCCGAGCCGGGCACGGCGAACCCGGCCGCGCGCATCGTGCAGAGCCCCGCTCGGCTGTGGAACGGGTTGGCCAAACCCATGCGGTCGAACTCCGCGTCGAGGTGCATGGCGTCGAACTGCCAGTTGTGCGCGACCACCACACGGCCCCGGACCGACTCGACGAAGTCGCCTGCGATCTGTTCGAACCGAGGCGCGCGACGCACGTCCACAGCGCGGATGCCGTGGATCGCCTGCGGCCCCAGATCACGACCCGGGTTGACGAGAGTGGACCATTCGCCGGTCACGTCCCCGCGAGAATCCAGCTGGACCACCGCGATTTCGGCGATGCGGTGCCGGTATCCGGGCAAGATCCCGGTGGTCTCGGTGTCGATGACCGCAAACCCCTGGGCCGCGTTCACAGCGGAAGCACATTCGTGCTGGCGGTTTGCACCGCAGCCAGCCACGACGGAGGTAACGCCTGCGGCTCTCCCAGTGCGTCCCGCACGTAGTCGCGGCGGTTCTTCACCTGCTCGGTCTCGGTCCACCGACGCACCAGCCACCGCAGCACCCGCGACAGCACAAGCGCCGCCTCGCCTGGGTGATCACCCGACACGGCGCCCACACCGGCGATCCGGCGCAGGTCCTCAACGTCGCGAACCGTGTCACCAGCGAGATCAGTCACCCAGTCGACCTCAGTGACGTTCTTGACAGCAGTAGTGCCCGCGACGATCTTCTCGACTTCCCCGCGCCGGACGACGATCTCGTCAAAAGCGACCACCGGAGAGAACAGCTGAGCGCCCCACCAGCGGTTCGCCTCGACTCCCGCCGCGACTGTGAGCTGTTCCAGTAGGGCTTCGAGATCGCCAGCCACCAGCCCGGTTATTCCGCGCCGCTCCACGAACGTAAGCAGCTGCCCCGCGCTACTTTCCTCGCCGAACGCCTCAGGCGCCGACACCACCCACGCGCCTGTCGGTGCGCCCTGCGGACTCACCTGCCAGATCGCCACCGAATCCCGGCCGTCCTCCGAGACGCCTCGCGTCACCACAGCGCTACCCGGAACCCACAACTCGACAGGAGCCGGTGGCTCCTCCGCTTCGATCTCCGCTGTCACTCGCAACCTCCTGCCGATGAGTTCACTTGCTTTTCGCGAGAACTGAGCCGCGGGTTACTCGCGGATGGTCACGATCCGGACACCCCGGCAAAGGCGACGGCTGAAGCCGTAACGGCCAGCGGCAGGACGCCGATCCTGCGTGCAGCACGCCAGTCGTTCACCGGGAGCCGCGCACAGTGGTACGTCGACGAACATCTCGAAGTCCAGGTCCGCGTTTCATCCTCCTCGCCGGTGCGGCGGTGATCGTCCCGTTGGCTGTGTTGTCCGTGGTGGCGACAGTGCTTGACGGCATCTCAAGCCACCCCGTCATTTCCGCATTCGTCGCCATCGTGGTCCTCGTGGTCGTTGCCGGCATCGTGGTGGTGTCCCGGCGCAGGGAAGCGAGCCTTGCGGCCGAGCACGAACAAGCCCGCCGTGCCCAATGGGCTATCGCCGTCGCTCAATCCCGGGAAATCGCTCAGTACCACGCCATGGATTCCCGCGCGTTCGAGCAGGCGCTCGCGTTCTTGTGCACCCGCGATGGGTGCACAGGCGTCGAGGCCACGGGCAAGGCGGGTGACTTCGGTGCCGACGTCATCGCATACAGCCCGAACGGCCGGAAAGTCGTGCTACAAGCCAAACGTTACGGGCCGACGCACAAAGTCGGCAGCCAGGACATGCAACGTTTCGGCGGCACGTGCTTCACCTACCACCAGGCCGCGATCGCCGCGGTGGTGACCACATCGACCTTCACCCGCCACGCCATGGACTACGCCACAAAGGCCGGGATCCGCCTGGTAGATGTCAACGCACTCGCCGCCTGGGCCAGCCGCACCGGCCCAGCCCCGTGGCATTGATGCGCTGGCATCTCGCACCTGGCTACTCGCGGAACTCTTGGCCGACAAGGGACTCAGCAGCGTGGAGCGCTCCATCGCAATCGAGCGAAGCTGACGCGTACTGCTCGCACAGCAGCTCCTCGCCGAGCCAATGGTCGAACTTCTGGGTCGCTTTGTTGCCCACCTTCCGGGCAACCTCCACAGGAAGAGGTACCGGCCCTTGGACGACAGCTGAAAGCGCTTTCACTGCGACGGCCCAACCACAGCCGACGAGGCGGAGTGCTGCTCCTTCGGCCGCGGCGTCCACGCCGGTGGCGGACAGGATCGCGGCGAGCGTATGCAGCTGACGATTACCGATCCAGGGGAAGAACAGCGTGTCGCTCCCCTCGACGATGATCGGTGACTCGTCCAGGCCGAGCGCCGCGTAGTCCCGCCGTGCTTGCTCGAGGAGCGCGCGGGTTTGTGCATCCGCGTACACCGGCGTGCGATCGCCTTCCAGGAGCGCTCGCATGCGGGTCCGTACTCCGGTGTGCACCGAGCCGGCGGCGTCCCCGAGATAAGGAGGTGTCCCACCGTGTGCCGGAACCAGCTGCACGCTCTTGTCGTCGTCGTTGATCGCCAGCACGCGCCAGCGCCGTCCGGCGAAAAGCAGCAGGAGGCCTTCGTACAGCGGGAAGTCGACCGGCATCGTGCCGAGCTGCCGGCCGCTGTGGACGAGGCGGTACTCCTCTGGCGTCTGGAATGCGGCGTAGAAGCTGTAATGGTTGACGGTCACTTCGCCGCGGCCACCCAGCAGCAGTGTTCCGTCGCCGGTCTGGGTGAGCACATCGTGGGCGCCCAGCGCGCGCAACAGTTGTGTGAACTGTTCTGACGTGACAGCCGAGAACGGACTGCCGCGACCGCACAACACGCGGTAAGCCTGTACCGGCTGCGCGCCGCCGTGCTGGGCGATCAGCGAGAGGAGCTGCTGAACCAGAGTGGACAGATGCAGCTGGGCCGGGTCCGGTGGTTCGCACCAGCGTTCGAGGAGTAGTTCGATCGACGCGATCATCTGCACCAGTGGCAGGTGCAGGCGGTCAAGCGGCGTGGTGCGGGCGTCTGTTCCGACAGTGGCACAGTAGGCCCGGAGCACTGCGGGCTCGTCGCGCCTGCCGGAGCGGCCGAGCCGCTGCCGCAGGGCCGCGACCGAGGGTGGTGGGCCGATCTGGGCGACCTCGGCGATGGCACCGATGTCGATGCCCATCTCCAGGGTCGTGGTGCAGACCGCGGTGGCCGGCCGTGTCGGGTCTTTGAGCATGGCTTCGACGTCTTCGCGGAGTTCCTTGGCCAGATTGCCGTGGTGGGCGTGGAACTCGTTGGGCACGCGGGCCTGAGCGCTGCGGTCGGCCAGTTCGGAGGAATACAGCTCCACCCGCGATCGCGCGTTGGCGAACACGAGGTTCGTCCTTCCGCGCAGGGTGGTGAACATGTGGTCCGCGATGCGGCGGACAGAGGTCACTGACGGCGTGTCCTCGTCGAGGGTCATGACGGGTGGTTGGTCGACGTAGCTGCGAAGCTGCAGCCGCAGTTCCTGACCGGTCGCCTGCGATTCGAGGACGGTCATGCGGTCGCTGTGGTCGGGGCGCAGCTGCGCGGCGGCCAGCGACATGTCCCCGAGCGTCGCGGACAGCCCGATCCTGGGCACCCGTCGTTTGAGCGCGGTCTCGAGCCGGTGCAGCTGGGACAGCAGCTGGGCGCCACGCTCGGTCCCCAGGAAGGAGTGCAGCTCGTCGATGACGACGTACTGAAGGCCTGCGAAGATCGCGGGGATCCGCGTTCCGCGCAGCACGAACATCGCTTCCAGTGATTCCGGGGTGATCAGCAGGATCCCGGAAGGTGCGCGCAGCAACGCCTTTTTGCGGGCACCGGCGACGTCGCCGTGCCAGCGGTGGACCGGAATCTCGAGCGTCTCGCACAGCTCCTCGACCCGCCGGAACTGGTCGTTGATCAGCGCTTTGAGCGGACCGACGTACAGCGCGCGAACGCCCGGCCCGGCCGGTTCGGCGAGGTTGGAGCAGATGGGAAGGAACGCCGCCTCCGTCTTGCCCGCCGCAGTCGCGGCACCGATGAGCACATCGGTTTCACCGCCGAGCATGGCGGGGATGGCCGCGTCCTGGATGTCGTGGAGCTCGCTCCAGCCCTGCTGCCACACCCACCGCTGGACTCGGGGGTGCAGCAGCCCGAAGTGCAGGGTTTCAGAGGCGGAGGCTGGTGAGTGCACCGGTGTCGTCCAGGTTCTGGTCGTCGGGTTCGTCGGACAACGGTTCCAAGTCGCGGTTGTACTCGGTGTCGATCGACACCTTCCCGAGCAGCTGGCGCCAGTCCGCGCCGGGGTTCTGCTCGAGCACCGCCAGAAGATTGACGAACTCCTTGATGGTGTTGCGCGGCGTCCGGAAGTAGGCGTCGCCGATCCGCGAGGCGCAGTGCTCCATGAACGCCGTCAGCGCCTCGTCCGGCACGAGGTAGGCGGACTCGTCACCCGCGGCGTAGACGTGCCGTAACCGCTCGAGGAGCACGTGCATGTCCTCCGGGGTCAGATTCGCCAGCCGCAGGACCGGTCCCGAGTGGTCGACCAGCCCGCCGACCGCGAAGGAGTTCTCGGCGAGACGACTACGGAGCGCTTCGTAACTGTAAAGCCCGCGGCGGGTATCCATCAGCATCTCAGGAGTCCCGCCAAAGCAGAACCCGAGCCCTTCCACGGTGCCCTGCAGGCAGTCGTTGACGATCCGCAACACCTGCTCGTAGTTCGACTTGCGCGCACCGGTGTGAGCCAGCTTGTAAAGGTTGACCATCTCGTCGAGACAGACCAGAAGTCCGGAGAAACCGGCGAGCCGTACGAATCGGGCAATGAGCTTGAGGTGGTCGTAGACGGTGGCGTCGTCGACGATGCTGCGGACGCCGAGCGCGGCGCGAGCGTCGGTGCGGGTGGTGAATTCCCCGCGCAGCCAACGAACCGCGTCCGACTTGAGTTGCTCGTTCCCAGTGTCGTGGCCCCTCCAGTACGCCGCGATCACCTGGGCGAAATCATAGCCACCGACGCTCTCCGACAGCTGCTCCAGCCGCGCCGCGATCACAGTGGCCGGTGAGCCGCCAGTGGCGCCGGCCTCCTGGATCGCCGAGGTGACGAACCGTTCGACGATGCTGGGTAGCGCATTGCCGTCGGGGGTGGACCGGGTGGCAATGTTGCGCATGAGTTCGGCGTAGAGCGAGCGCGCTTGGCCTCCGCTCGCATGCAGCCGCCGGTCGGGACTCAGGTCCGCGGAGGTCGTCACGAGCTTGCGTTCCGCCGCGATGGAACAGACCAGGCTGAGGAAGAAAGTCTTGCCGGCGCCGTAGTCGCCGATCACGAACCGGACTGCGGAGCCGCCGTCGGCGATGCGGGCGATTTCCTGGCTCATCGCCGAGACTTCGGCGGCTCGGCCGACCTGGATGTGCTGGAACCCGACGTGCGGGACGACACCGGACCGCAACGACGAAAGGATCGCGTCGCGGTCGCGGCGGCGCAGGCGCACTGGCTTCTGGGCGGGGGTTGTCATCCGAGCATGTCCTTCACGATGTCCTGGTTGATCTCAATGGGGTCAGAGCCTTCGCAAAGCGGTTCGCCAGTGCGGTCGTAGGCCGTATCGTTGAGCACCTCGAGTGCCCCGTCGGGGAGGAGATCCGCTTCGCCGGCCAATTCGTCGAAGTCGGCACGGATCCAGGTCTCGCGCTCGGCGAGCATGTGCAGCAGCCGGGTGTGCACGGCATCGAGGCCAACGGCCGATGCCGTGCCGACGGGCGGGGGCGGCGGGGGAACCGGTTCGTCGTCGGTGAAGATGTCCGCCAGCTCGGCGGCGACTCGCACCGACTCGGCCCTGGTCTGCGCGAGCCGTTCCGGATCCAACGCCAGCGTGGCGGCCCTGTTCCGCTCGGCCGGCGCGGGCGGGAGCTTGCGCCCTGCTCGTCGCGGACCCGCGATCTCGGCGTGGGCCAGGTCGTCGGGGGCAGTCGCTGCCGCATGCAGCGTGCCATACACCTCGCCGGGATCCAGGCCCAGCGTGGTGAACAGCCGCTCGAGCATTCGGATTTCGTCGAGGGTCACCTGCCCGTCCGCCGCAGCGATCGTGGTCAGCAGGCGTCCGACCGCGGCCTTTCTCGGGGCGGCCAGGGATTCCAGTCTTCGCCTCAGCATCGCCGGTGTCGGCGGCTTGGCCAGCACGAGGGCGGCGTGAGCATCGAGCCTGAGCCGTTCGTCCTCACTGAGGTCGAGCTCGTCGATCGCCAGCTCCCGCAACGCCTTCCGCTCCGGTTCGCTCACCGTGCCGTCGACGGCTGCGACGAGCGTGCCTAGGCTGATGATCGCGAGTGCGGCCGGATATTCGGTGCTCGGAGCGCTGACGTGCGGCTGGGCACGGCGGAACACGACAATTGACGACGTCGGCGTAGGAGTGGTGCCGCCGAAGCGCACATCGGGTTCGATGCCGAGGCCTCGCCGCTCCAGCAGCTGCGCGACGGCGACCGCGTCCGCCTTGGTCAACTTGCCTGCCTTGGTCGGCCACCGCGCGATCAGCTCTTGCGCCGACACGACGCCACGTCCCGCGCCGTCGATGCTCTGCGCCGCCCAGAACCAAAGCGCCTCTGTCTCCGGGCTCGGCTTGTGAGTGACGCCTTCCGGCAGCAGAGCGAGAGCCGCCGGTGAATCCGCACCTTCCGGGTTGCGGCCGAGGTACCGGCTGTACGGTTCCAGATCGCCGGTCACGCCTTCAACCAGATCCCGTAGCTTCGTGATCGGACCGCTCAGCCGTCCCACGTCGGGTAGCGCCGGATTCTTCAGGTCGACGTTCCCGCGGAAGCCACTGCTGGCCGGGTAGTAACTCGTGGAGAGACGCGCCTTGTTCGGTTTGAGAACCATGCCGTCGCCGAACCGGGCGCGATAGCACGTCGTGAACAGCTCGAGAAACTCGTCCGCGCAACGCAACGCCGGCGTGCGCAGATGGGTGTCGGGGTGGTGGCGGTACCAGGACAGCGCCCACTCGGCCGGGATCGGCCGTCCGGCGACCGCGAGCTGCCCGAGCCCAACCTTCAGGTCCATCGGGAGTTCGTAGCTCCACTCCGGAGCCTCCGGTGGGGGTTGGTCGTAGCGGACCGCCGGGTCGCCGATGGCGACAGCGTCGAGCAGCCCCTGAGCGTAGCAGCGGAACGAGCTATTGGTCCGGTAAAGCCCGAGCAGGCGACGGATTTCGGCTACGAGCACCCCACGCTCGGTGGGGGACGGATTCTCTGTGAGCAACCTGCGCTCGAGGCCGTAGAAATAGAGAAACACATAGCCGATGCAGGCATTCGGGTTCACTCGGCCGCCCACCAACCACGCGAGGTAGGCCGCGCGAGCGCGTGGCGAGATGTCGGCGTAGCAGGGCCAATAGCCCATCGTCTCGCCTTGCCAGTCCGGATTGCCCAGGTCCACCGATAGCGTCGGGTCGATCAGCGCGGGCTCGATGCCGTTTCCAGCCACATCGCGCATGCCGCTGCCGACGTAGAACAGACCGCCTTTCAGCATGGTGCCCGCCACGACGACGTCGCGGCCTGGTGGAATCCACCCGTGGGCGAGCGACAGGGATACAACGGCGGCGGACCCCGCCCCGCCCTGCCGCGCCGAGGGCTGGATACCTCCCGGACGCAAGAGCCGAGGCGATGGCGCGGGCTGCTGCGATGGGGTCCACAGCCGAGTCGGCTGAGGTGGTTCAGCGCGCGGCTTGGCTTGGTAGTTGGCCGGCGGCCGGATAGGTATCGGAACCGGCCGCTGATGCGGCTGTAAAAAAGACTCGGCGAAGGGCGCTGCGGGCCGGTTAATTCGGGAGCGTATGGCCTGCGGCCGAACAGGTACCTGTGGTTTCATCCGTGGCGCCATCGGCGCGTGCGGCTCGGCCTGCTGCTGCGCAAACGTCGGAATCGTATGCTGCTTCGTCGGCTCTTGAGCCCGCGCCCGCGGCTGGGACGGCCTTCGCCGGACCCGACGGATGACCCAGATGACGATCGCCAGCACGATCACGAGCGCGACCAACCCTGCCAAGAGTCCCCTCCGTCATCAGACGACCACCCGCCATGACGGGCCGGTCCCTGTGGTGATCGGCGAGCGCACGGCGGGGGTTACCAGCTTGACCGAATCGTCACCTACCACGCCGACCTCCGGAGCATGAGGGAACAGATGCTAGCGAGGCCCCTCCCCCGCGACCTGCATTCAGTATATCGCGATACGTCCGAACACGACCTCGTGTACTGAAAACAGAGCCGTGAGCTGAGTTATCCTGCGATTCAATCATTAGTGATCAGCGAGTTCGAGCACCTGTACTCCTGTTTGAGGCGACTGTAGTACGCCATCAACCCTGAAAGGATTGACAGCATTCCCAATTCTAGCAAGACAGTTCCCCGAGGCTACCCTTCCAATCAGTGCTAACGAATTTCCGCAATACGCCTATCATCGTCTCGAACCATTCAACGTAGCCACTCCGTGCGCAGCCGGATCATAGTATGCCCCGCCTTGATCTAGCCATATACGCTTTGCTTCGTCTTCCGTCAGGCTGTCGTTGACCAAGGCGAGCAAGCAATTGAAGAGGCCCCTTGTCGTGGCCTCGCCTTCCAGCCGCGCGAATTTTTCGACAACAGCCGACGGAGTAGGCGATTCAAGATCGCAATCTTCATGAAAGTACGAATTTGTCAAATATGCGGGTACATCGATTGAGTGGTTCATTTACGGCATCACAAAGTTTGTGAATATCCCGTATCCCCGGGCAAGTCGGGGTTCCTTTGAAGCACGGTTCGCACTCCCGTCGCAGGCACAAACTCTTTACTGGATCGTCAGTATACTCGATTTGTCACTCCCGGCGGCAGAGCACTGTCAATCGCCATCCTTGTGACACTCGAGCCGTGCAGCCATTCTTGTATAGCTCGAGAGTTCTGCCCATACCGTTGCGTCAACCGCAGATCGCACCCCCACCGAGGGTCACCGGTCGGCGTCCTCGACCAGGCGCCGATGCAACTCGGTAGTGAGGACATGGATCTCCCGGGTCAGTTTCGTGTTGGTCTTCAGTTCTTGCTCCTGTTCGGTGAAATCGTGGTCGGCCTTGGCCTGCTGGAACGCAGCCTGGCGGTTCTGCCCGACCATGACGAACGTCGAGAGGAAGATCGCTTCGAGGGAGACGATCAGGGTGAGTTTGGGCCACGGATCCGACTCGATGAAGACCATCCAGACTGTGAACAGCACGGCGTGGATGTAGACGAACCGCATGGAGCCGGCGAACGCGGTGATCGCGTCGGCGATCCGGAGCTGAGCATCGGCCTGTCGCTGTGCTCGGTGTGCCACCACAACGGGGTGGTGGGGTGAGCTGTTCGTGAATTCGGGCTGCACGTCATCTCCCAGAACCGGAGGTCGGAGCCGGAACGACTGAACCGGGCTCGAGTATCCGTTACTACACGCGCGTCGCCGCCGATAACAAGCAGCCGGCGAGGCTGAAAATCTTCGGTCATGAATCTGGCTGCTGTCGCAGGACCTACCGGAACGTCCGCGGTGACGGTACCGGCATCGGCCAAGCGGCTGGTGCGTAGCCTGACGCGCGCAGTCCGGCAATCGGCCGAGCGCCGGGCGCGTCGCTCTGCGGAGCCGACCGGTGCTACCGCACCTGTCGCTGGTGTTCGGGTGAACTGAGAGCGCTAAGGCGCGGCCTCGGCGCGCCGAGCGGGGCGGCGACTGCAGTTGCGGTTGCATGGCGTAGTGGATGTGGCGAAACGGGCCGCCCTGTGGTCCCACGGTTGCGGATGGTAAGCCTGGCGCAGACGGAAACCGTGCCGGTGCACGCGCGGGCGCGGTTGCAGCCGAATGCGGACTGGACGCGGCGCTGGAGCGTGACGGTCTCGGTCCGTGGCGAGAAAGTTGTGGTACCAGTTCGTGATATCGCGTCATTGCCTGTAGCCGGCCGGGAGCCATTTCGTCGATTTTCGTGACACCGCAACGTAAACCATCGTTCGGGTCTGGAGTTCCTTGTCAGTACCGGACGTCTGCACGGCTTCGAGTCTCTCGCGGAGGCGAAGCTGCTGCTGATGCTGGACTTCGCCGGCGGCGTCACCGATGTGTTGTCGCAGCCGCTGCAATTGCGGTTCTCGTCTGCCGACGGTATGCGTGAGCACATCCCGGACTTCTTCGCCGACACGCGGTCCGGCCCCTGGCTGATCGACCTCCGCCCTGCCGGACGGATCACGCCGCGGGACGTGAACACCTTTGCCGCGACCTCGCCGCTCTCCAGGGCTGGGACTACCGGGTGGTGACGGGCTGGGATCCGGTGAGCGCGGCGGCGGTAGAGGCGTTCTCGGCGCAGCGCCGGCCCCTGAACGACCTGCTCTGCATATCCGACACCTTGCTCGCCGCCACCGCGGTCAGCCCACTCCCGTTTGGTGAGCTCGCGGCCACGACGGTCGCACCGGCGGTTGCCCGCGCCCACCTGCTGCACCTGCTCTGGCACCACTAGTGCCGTGCCCAGAAGGTTGCGGAGGGAATCAGGGCTGGGAGGCTGCCGGGTGGAGGTGGCTCGTCAGCCCGAGGTGTTCGTGCACGGGTTGGGTCCTGAGCAGGCGCAGCGTCTGGCGAAATCACCAGGTCAACGCGGGACCGGGTGTGGTTGCGCCGGGCCGGGGTTGTGCTGGCCTCGGTGCAGGGCCGGTCTGCCGGCGAGATCGCGGTGGCGCACCCTGCGAACTCGGACTGCAGTTCACGAACTGAAGCCTGACAAAACTCGGCTCTTACCTGGCTGAACATCGTCGGCTCACCGTCTCCACGGAGACCGCGCGACGCATCCTGCGCCAGGCAGGCATCACCTGGCAGCGCACGAAAACGTGGAAGGCCGGCCGCGATCCGGACTTCGCCTGAGTGTGACGTGGCGGTCTGACACGCCTGTCCCTTCCTTCGGCTTTCAGGCGACCTACTTGCGCGCTTCGAGGTAGGGGGACTGCAAGACGAGCGGTGTAATTCCCGATCATGGAAATGCACCTGATGAGCGACATGATGTCTGGCGTGGAGAACGCTGAGGACTCGAAGCCCGAGACCGGTCTGGACGGTCTGGATGGTCTGGATGGTCTGGATGGTCTGGATGACAAGCTTGTCGAGCAGTTGGTGAGCCGCGCCAAGGTCGGCGGGCTGCAGTTGACGGGCCAGGGCGGGGTGTTGCAGCAGCCGAGCAAGCGGCCGCTGGAGTCCGCGTTGGATGGCGAGATCACCGACCACTTGGGCTATGACAAGCACGTAGGACCATGACGGTTCACCGATGATTTTTCCGTGCCGTGCTGGTCTGTACGCCGAGTACCGACTCACGGGAGGCTGAGCCATGCGGAAACTGACCTTTGGCATGAACCTGACCCTGGACGGCTACATCGCCGCGCCCGGCGACGACCTCGGCTGGAGTGTGCCGAGCGACGAGCTGTTCCAGTGGTGGTCTGACCGGGTGGCGGCGACGGGCATGGCGCTGTATGGGCGCAAACTGTGGGAGACGATGAGTTCCCACTGGCCGACCGCCGACCAGCAGCCCGGCGCCACACCGGCGGAGATCGAGTTCGCCCGCCGTTGGCAGGATATGCCGAAGGTGGTGTTCTCCTCCACGACCAGCACGGTCGACTGGAACACCCGCCTGGTCACCGGCGACGCGGTCACCGAGATCACCCGGCTCAAGGCCGAGGACGGCGGCCCCATGGACATCGGCGGCGCCACACTCGCCGCAGTGGCCATGCGGGACGGGCTGATCGACGAGTACGCGATCGTCACCCATCCAGTCCTGGTGGGTGGCGGCACGCCGTTCTTTGCGGCCCTGGACAACTGGGTGAACCTGACCCTGGTGGAGACCCGGACGTTTCCCGACGGCGTGGTCCTGACCAGGTACGAGACCAGGCGCTGAGTACCCGACCTCGGATCGGCCCGGGCTTCGGGCCCTCAAGGATCTCGTGGCGCTGTGTTTCGAGGCGATCGTGATACCCGTCCCGGATCCCAGGCCGTGTAGGTAAGGGATCCCCTAACGGACGACCGGACCGGGTGGCTACTGGCTCTCCCGGCTGGTGAGGTACGCCTGCTGCGGCGTCCAGTCGTTGAGGGTTTGATGCGGTCGGACGGTGTTGTACAAGTGCCGGAAGCGCAGGACTTCCATGGCCAGAGCGTCGCCGTCGGCGATGACGCCTCGGTAGAGGTGCTCGTATTTCAGGGTGCCGAAGAACCGCTCGATCACACCGTTGGTCTGCGCCGCCGGGCGGTGGGGCGCCGGGATCGAGCAATGCGTCAGCACCGGCACCGGCGATGATGGTCGCGATCGAGATGACCACGCCCTCCGACACCGGCGCGGCCGGCCCGGTCGCCGCCGAGACTAGCGTGCCCGCGATCGCGATACCAATGCCGACACCTTTGTTGAGTGCCGCAGCCCGGTCACGCTTGTCCTGTTCGGTCTCGTAGTGGAGATGTTCCTGATGAGCCGGGTAGTTCTCCGAAGCCTTCTCGATCGATCCGTCCAGTGTCCCCGCCTGTTACAGCGCGTCCTTCACCTGCGTCGGGTTGCCGTGTTCGAAGGCAGCAGTCAATGTGGACTGGCTGTAGGCGGTGGCGGTGGCCTCGAACGCGGTCAGGTTCTTCGTACCCGAACCCATGATGAACTGCAGGTAGCCGCTTCGATCGGCGGTCGTCAGGTCGAAGCCCGGTCCCGTCGGGCTGCCCAGGGGATCGGTCTGGTCGCCTTGGTAGCCGGGATCGGTTGGGCCGCCCTCGCCGCGGTCGGGCACATCATCACCCAGCAGCGCACGGACTTCGATGCACGCAACCACGACTACGCCAAGCTCAGTGAGCTGATCGCCGCGACGACCCTGTTCGAGCTGGACCGCCGCAGCCCCGGAGACGGGAAACCCGCGGTCATCCACGCACTCGATAAGAGACATCGTCCGGAGAAGAAAGCGAAAGCCACGCTACCGGGGCCAGCGTGCGGAGACCGAGTCCGGCGTTCATGTCGGCCGAAGCGTTGATACCCGGGTGCAGGCGGGCATCAGCCGTTGGGAAGGGTGAAGGGACCGGAGCGGGACCAGAAGTCCGTCACCTCGGCCTTCCTGCGGTCTGGTGGTCGCCCCCGCGTGGTCGAGCGCGACCAGGTGTTTCGGCTTACTGCCAGACGACGGTGGTGGGGGCGGTCTAGGAAGAACCGGCCGCGTGTGGGGCCGGAGGTGTCGGTGCCGTCGGCGGGGATCTCGAACCGGACGTCGCGGCGGAGCGGCCGGCCAAGGGTAACTTCAGCACCTTCGCGCCTACGCCAATGTGCTCGGCCGGACCGGCGAACGGCACGACCCGAACTGGGTGTGTCGCCGGTGTGGACGACGGCGAGTTCGTCCTTCAGGGTGCTGTTGTCGTTGACAACAGCACCCTTGTGGCCGGGGAAGGTACTGACGCGCCCGCCGTTCCGATAGCCGGACCCGTACGGCACCATCCGCACGGCGCCGCGGTCGGGCCCGTCAGTTTCCCGGTTCGGCTCCTTGACCACGTCGGGCAGTTCCTTGTCCTGCCCATTTCCGGCAGACCGTCAGGTACGCGTGCCGGCCGGTGCGGGCCACCCCTGCGGGCTCGCACCGGCCGGTGTGTCACACGAGCGAAGCGGTCAGCCCGCCGTCGAGGACGTAGTGGCTGCCGGTCACCCACGCGGCCCGGTCGGATGCGAGGAACGCGGCGACCTCGGCGATGTCCTGCGAGGTGCCGAGCCGGCCCTGCTTCGCGGCCACGAGGTCGCCGAAGGGAACCTGGGTCGCGGCCTCGAAGTCGGGGGCGAGGCGTTCGACCATGGCGGTGTCGGCGAAGCCCGGGCACACCGCGTTGACGCGTACCCCCGTCGGCCGCATTTCCACGGCGGCGACGCGGGTGAGCTGGATGACCGCTGCCTTCGTCGCGCAGTAGGAGCCGAGCAGCGGGCTGCCGCCGATGCCCGCGATGGAGGCGATGTTGACGATGTTTCCTTGGGAGGCGACCAGGTGCGGGGTCGCCGCTTTCATGGTCACGAACGTGCCGCGCACGTTGACGGCGAAGATCTTGTCGAAGCTTTCCGTCGACTGCTGCAGCAGTGGCGACGCGACTTCGATTCCGGCGTTGTTCACCAGCACGTCGAGGCCGCCGAGGAGGTCGACCGCCTGCTGCACGGCGGCCCGGACCTGAGCCTCGTCCGTGACGTCGCAGTTGGCGACACCTGCGGCGCCGATCTCGTCGGCCGATTGCTTGGCCGAGTCGGCGTTGAGGTCGCTGACGACGACCTGCGCGCCGCGTTCGACGAATAGTGCGGCGATCGCCTTGCCGATCCCGGCACCGGATCCGGTGACGAAGACCCGCTTTCCCTGGAGCTCGGACATTCTTGTTCCTCTCACTTTGTTGTGGGGCTGTTCACATCGCGTCGATCTCGGGCATGATCTCTTCCTTGAGGCGCTTGAGGTCGTCGAGCGTCTTCGCCACCGGGACGTCCTGGAACGGCGGCCACAGGAAGGGCATCGTCAGCCCGGCTTCCCGGTAGCGCTTGAGCTGGTCGGTGATCTGCGCCGCCGACCCGACGAGCAGGTTGGTGCCCTTGCCCTGGGGGCTCTGGTCCATGTCCTGGTCGGTGATGACGAACCAGATCATGCTGGAGATCTCGAGGTCGTCGACCGACCGCTTGGTGTCGAGCTGGTCGAGCTCGCGCTGGATCTCGGTGCGCCACCGCTGGATGTCCTCGGGCGAGTCCTGGATCCCGATCCAGCCGGACAGGCCGTACTTGGCGATGCGGCTGGCCGAGCGCTTCGGGTCCTTGAGGCCGCTGAAGAAGATCGGCGGGTGCGGCTTCTGCACCGGCTTGGCGCCGAATCCGGCCGGCTCGAAGTCGGCGAACTCGCCGTGGTACTCGAAGAGGTCGTTGGTCCAGATGCCCTGCATGATCT
Organism: Amycolatopsis acidiphila; assembly: GCF_021391495.1. NCBI lineage: Bacteria > Bacillati > Actinomycetota > Actinomycetes > Pseudonocardiales > Pseudonocardiaceae > Amycolatopsis > Amycolatopsis acidiphila. The sequence goes on from NZ_CP090063.1 coordinate 5,575,947, forward strand.
CCAGGGTTTCGCGCACGTGCTTGTGCCGCTTGGGGAAGATGTGCGCGGCGCTGGCGGCGGCGAACTCTTCCGGCATCCAGCCGGAACCGACGGCGACGTTGAGCCTGCCGCCCGAGAGGTGGTCGATGGTGGCCAGCTCCGCGGCGAGCACGCCGGGGGAACGGTACGGCGTGTCGATGATGCTCATGCCGATCCGGACCTTCGAGGTTTTCGCGGCGAGCCAGGGGAGCAACGGCATGCCCTGGAGGAACTCGCCCCGCGAGCTCACTGGGAGTTGCTTGCCCATTTCGTCCAGCATCCCGAAGGGGTACTGCATCTCCCCTCGGTCCGAGGCCTCCGGCACGATGATCCGGTCGAGCGTCCAGACGGAGTCGAAGTCGAGGTCCTCGGCGAGGGCGGTGAGGTCTTCGAGTTCCCGGACGGTCACCTTGTCCCGGAAGTTCGGCAGGTAGAGCGCGAGTTTCATGGTCAGACAGCCTCCTTGCTGCGTTCGGTGAAGGTGGAGCGGATGTCGGCTTTGAGTACTTTGCCGACGGTGGAGCGCGGCAGCTCCGGCCAGATCTCGATCTGCTTCGGCGCCTTGACGCTGCCGATGCGGTCCTTGACGAACGTGATCAGCTCGCCGGTGTCCAGTTCCCGGCCGGGCTGGAGCTGGACGACGGCGGTGACGCGTTCACCCCACTTGTCGTCGGGCAGGCCGATCACGGCGCAGTCGCGGACGGCGTCGTGGGCCATCAGCGCCTGTTCGACCTCGGCGGAATAGACGTTGAACCCGCCGGAGATGACCATGTCCTTGGCTCGGTCGACGATGTGGAGGAAACCCTCGTCGTCGAGGAAACCGATGTCGCCGGTGTGGTGCCAGCCGTGGGCGGACGCCTCGGCCGTCGCCTCGGGGTTGCGGTAGTAGCCGGCCATCACCAGCGAGCCGCGCACGCAGATCTCCCCGCGTTCCCCCTTCGGGACAGGCCGCCCGTCTTCGTCGAGGATCACCACCGTGACCAGCGGCGAGGGGCGGCCGGCGGACGACAGCCGTCCCGTGTGGACGGTGCCGTCCGGTCGGCGGTGGTCCGCGGGCGACATCGTCGAGATCATCATCGGGGCCTCGGACTGGCCGAACAGCTGCGCCATCGGCCCGATGCGGTCGAGGGCCTCGGTCAGCCTCGCCGTCGACATCGGCGCCGCGCCGTACCAGAAGCACTGCAGTGACGAGAGGTCCGTGCGATCGAGCGCGTCGTGGCCGAGCACCATGTAGATCAGCGTTGGCGGCAGGAAGGTGTGGGTGACCCGGTGTCGCTCGATCAGCTCCAGGAACCGGCCGATGTCGGGCTTGGCCATGATCACGACTTCGCCGCCGCGGGCGAGGATCGGGAAGCAGAGCACGCCGGCCGCGTGGGTGAGCGGGGCCAGGGCCAGGTACACGGGGCGTTCTTCGAAGGGGTAGCTCATCAGCGTGATGGCCGACATCGCCTCGAGGTTGCGGTCGGTGAGCATGACTCCCTTGGGACGTCCTGTGGTGCCTCCGGTGCCGACCAGGGCGACCACGTCGTCGGGAGGTGCTGCGTCGACGGATGGATCGTCTCGCGCGGCGTCGAGCCAGGTGTCGAAGGCCAGTGCGAGGTCGTCGCCTGGACCGAGCCGGACGAGCGTTTTCAGCTTGGGGAGCTTCGGGATGATCTGCTTGACCAGTCCGTCGAACGCAGGCTGGAAGATCAGCGCGGAGCAGTCGAACAGGTCGAGCAGCTCCGCGTTCTCGCCGGCCGCGTTGCGCGGGTTGATCGGGCACCACACCGCTCCCGCCCGGGAAATGCCGAACACGCAGGCGAACGCGGTCGGATCGTTGGCCGAGAGGATGCCGACCTTGTCCCCGGGCGCGACGCCGGAGCGCCGCAGCGCCCGGGCGACCGCGTGGGTGAGCTCGACGACCTCGCCGTAGGACAGTGAAACCGCGTCGAGGGTCAGACAGGGCGCCCCGGAGCCCAGGGAGGCGCCCTTGTCCAGGTAGAAGGCCAGCGACATCATTGTCTCCATTTTCAGTCGTGCAGCGTGACGACCGGCTCGTGCAAGCGGCTGAAGTGCACGCTTGGTGAGGATCGAACCCCCGCTTGCCGGCTCCGGTGCGTCACGGAAACAGAACCCGGAGACGCCGACGTCCCTCCTGATGTTCGTCGGCGCCACCGAGGACTGATCACGACCCTGGCTGTTCTTTGGACGAATGTCAAGATTTTTTTGGACGATCGGTCAGAAGTGGGTCTCTGTGCTAGGGTCAAGCCCGTGACCAGCGCAGCTGCCGTGAGGCGCCGGACCCGAGTGGACAAGTTCGAGGAGCGGCGCCGCGAACTCGCCGACGCGGCTTTGCTGGCCCTGGCCGACCTCGGCTACGCCCGCACCAGCCTGCGCACGATCGCGGAACACACCAAGTTCTCCCACGGCTTGCTGCACTACTACTTCGCCGACAAGGTCGAGCTGATCACCTACTGCGTCCGGCGCTACAAGGCCGCCTGTGTCGAGCGCTACGAAGGGAACATCGGCGAGGTCTCCACTCCCGATGAGTTCGCCACCGCCTGCGGAGTCGGCCTGGCCACCGCGCTCGAAGACGCTCCGCTCATGCACCGGCTGTGGTACGACCTGCGCTCCCAGGCGATGTTCGAGGAGGCATTCCGCGACGACGTCGCCCAGATCGACGAAAGCCTCCAGAACATGATGTGGCGCAACCTCCGTGCCTATGCCGAGCTCGCCGGCACGGAGCCGACCTGCACTCCGTCCGACGCGTACGCGCTGTTCGACGGTCTGTTCCAGCGGGCGCTCCTGCGTTACCTTGCCGGCGCGGAGGAAGCGCTCGACGACCTTCGACGTGGCATCCGCGAACTGTTCCCGCGCCTCGTCAACTGAACGCGGACCAGACAGCCGCACATCGGCTGACACAACCGTGATCATTACCGGGACGTCTCCGGTCCATGGGCACAGGTCCGGACGAGCACTGTCCGGAGTGCGCGCGGCGGGTCCATGCCCTGCCGAAAGCGGGGGAACGGCTCAGTGATTGGGCCAGGGGAAGGCAACCGGCGGTCCCGACGGCGCCGGGGTGGCTCACCGGAGAAGAAGCTGATCGACCAGGACGAAGCCGGCCCCAGTGCGACCAGCAGTATGGCGAATCCGCGCCGCAGGTCTGTTTGCAACTGCTCGACGCGTGCCATCAGCTCGGCATCGGTCCAGCGGGTCTTGCGCGTAGCTGGTTCTGAAACTGATTGCAGTGGACATAGTGCGACCACGTTAGTTCCTCCTGTACCGGTGATGCCCCTGGGCGCGCGCCAAGCACGGCCCGGCCATTGTTGGAGACGAAAACACACAAGTCAGCGATTAATGGTGGGGCGCCAACCACCGCTACGGCCACGACGTCACCACCTGGGACGGCTTCGCGTTGCTGCGCGACATCCGCGAACTACGCATGACCTGCTACCTCGCCCAACACGCCGCCGAAAACCCCCGCGCTCACCACGAAGCCGAACTCCGTGTTACCTGCCTACGCGACCGGAACGGGCCCCGCCCCTGGTCCTGGTCGCCCGCGTCCTAACCCTCCGCCGGACACCGTCGTCCGACGTCAACTTCGGGGACTGTAAAGAGCAAGGCGGCGGCTGCAGTGAAGAAGGGGGCGAAATTCTGGGGAAGGGCGCAGAGCAGGCGATCACGATCGCGGTGAAGGCAGGCATGGAGCACTGGGGCGGGGCGGGGCCGGGCCTGAGGTTTAGCCGCTAACTGTTGCTGACCACGAGGTTGTTGACGCTCGCGCCGCTTGATCGCCCGCGCTTCGGCTTTGGACCTATTACCAAGGCAAAACTTGTAAGATTAATCTTGCAAGAGTAACCTTCTGAATATGGCTGATGAGATCGACGTGGAGGCGACGGCGGCTGAGTTGCGTCGGGCTGTGGGTCAGGTGAAACGCCGCATGCGCAATAGCCGCTCCTCTGATCTCAGTGCGCCGGAGTCGTCGGTGCTGTCCCGGCTGGATCGTAACGGTCCGGACAACATCACCGGTCTTGCTCGTTGGGATCAGGTGACTCCGCAGACGATGGGGGCGACGGTCGCCGCGCTCGAGGCACGGGGATTCATCGAACGGCACCCGGACCCGGACGACGGTCGCCGGTTCCTCCTCTCGCTGACTCCGACCGGCGCCAGCCAACTGCACGACATCCGCGACGCCGCGACCAACAACATCGCGGCTGCTCTGAAGGCGCATCTCAGCCCCGAGGAGATCCGGCTCATCCATGACGCGGCACCGCTGATCGAGCGCGTCGCGCAATACCTCTAACCCACTTCTTCCCTTCACCAGCGGGCGGCTAAGCACCTGCCCGCTGTCGAGCGCGCCCGCGCGGCGCCCAGGAGTACTTCGATGTCTGACTCAGCAACCGCCTCACCATCGGTGGCGAGTAAGCCGTTCAACTGGCGGTTCACCACACCGCTGTACATCGGCTCGGCTCTGAACCCGATCAACAGCTCTCTGATCGCCACGGCGTTGGTGCCGATCGCGGCCGGCGTGCACGTCTCGATCGGCCAGACGGCTGCGCTGGTGTCCGCCCTCTATCTCGCCAGCGTGATCGCGCAGCCCACCGCGGGAAAGGCGGCCGAGGTGTTCGGGCCGCGGCGCGTGTTCCTCACGGGCATCCTGCTGGTCCTGGCCGGTGGCATCGTCGGCGGTGCCGCCCCCGGGCTGCTGGCGCTCGTGATCAGTCGCGTGCTGATCGGCTTGGGCACCTCCTGCGCCTACCCGACCGCGATGGTCCTGATCCGCCAGCGTGCTCGCGCGGCGGGGCTGGAGAAGCCGCCGGGCGGCGTGCTCGGCGGCCTGATGATCGCCGGCGTCGCGACCGCGTCGCTCGGCCTGCCCATCGGCGGCGTGCTCGTGCAGTTCCTCGGCTGGCGGTCCGTGTTCCTCGTCAACGTGCCGGTCGCGCTCATCGCGCTCGTGGCGACCTTGATGTGGGTGCCCCGTGACCAGGCCATCGAGCACCGCACCGCCCGCAGGATCATCTCCGATCTGGACGTGACCGGCATCGTCGGCTTCGCGCTCGCGATGACCAGCCTGCTGCTCTTCCTTTCCAGCCTCCCGACCCCGAACTGGACGCTGCTCGCTGCCACTGTGGTGCTCTGGGCGCTTGAGATCTGGTGGGAGTTGCGCGCGGGATCACCTTTCTTCGACGTGCGGCTGCTCGGGCGCAATGCGGCCCTCACGCGCACGCTCATCCGGTTCGGGCTCGTCATGCTCTGCGGCTACGTGGTCCTCTACGGCATCACGCAATGGCTTGAAGCGTCCCAGGGCATGTCCGAGCTCGGCGCAGGCCTCCTTCTCATCCCAATGACCGTCGTCTCCGGCCTCGTGATCGTGCCGTTCTCGCGCCGCAACCTCGTGCGTGGCCCGATCATCGGCGCGGCCGTCGCGTGCATCGCTGCCGCCATCAGCGCCCTCTTCCTGCCCACGCCGGCCTGGCTCGTCATCACCCTCGCGGTCACGATCATGCTCGGCTTCGCGCAGGGCGCAGCCAGCAGCAACCAGCTCGCCCTCTACAGCCAGGCGACCGCCGAACAGCTCGGCACGGCATCCGGCCTGATGCGCTCCTTTGGCTACCTGGGGTCCATCGCCTCCTCCGCCGTCACCGGCATCGTCTACCGCACATCCGTGACCGACACGGGCGTCACGACTATCGCCTGGATCATGGTCGGCGCGAGTCTCGTCCTACTCGGCATCTCGATCTTCGACCGCACGCTCGGCCGCACCGCCGCCCCGACCACCTGACCCGCACGACCGCAAGCAAGGAGAGAACCATGCCCATCACCACCATCGACGACACCGCCGCACTCGTCATCCTCGACCTCCAGGCCGCCGCAGCCGCCGCCCCGACCATCGAACCGGTACCGGCCCTGGCCACCCGCGTGGCCGATCTCGCCGACGCGTCCCGCGCCCACGCGCGCCCCGTCATCCTCGTCCGGGTCACCGGCACCGCTCCCGGACGCACCGACGCCGGCGACCCGGCGGGCATGATCCTGCCCGACGAATGGACTCAGCTCCTGCCCGAACTGCGCGCCGACGAGCGCGAGCACACCGTCACCAAGAACAGCTGGGGAGCCCTGAACCGCACCGGCCTGATCGACCAACTCGAAGCGCGCGGCATCACCCAGATCGTGCTCACCAGGGTCTCAACCAGCCAAGCCGCCGATTCCACCGCCCGCGCCGCCTACGACCACGGACTCCACGTCACCATCGCCACCGACGGCATCACCGACCTCGACCAAACCGCACACGACCACGCCCTCGCCCACACCTTCCCCCGAATCGCAGAGACGGGCACGATCGCGGAAATCGTCACCGCACCGGGCGCCTGACCGTCCGATCACGCGACGGTGCTGCCGGGCCCCGCGCCGCAATCGAGATCCTCGCCGCAACATGACCCACCGCAGCGCACCCCTGACTCCGGAAGGGCGAAAACGGCTCGTCGAGCGCTACCGTACCCGTCCGATCGCACACGTCGCGGCGGAGATGGGCGTCTCACGCACCACCGCCTCAAAGTGGGTGAGCCGATACAAGCGGTTCGGCGAACTCGGGCTGGTTGATCGCTCGTCAGCTCCGGCCCGGCAGCCGGCAGCCACGCCGGGGCGGCTCGTAGATGAGATCGAGTCGCTGCGACGCGAGCACAAGTGGTCGGCTTCCCGCATCGCTTTCGAGCTGCATCAAGCCGGCACGCCCGTCAGCCGCCGCACCGTCACCCGACTGCTCGCACAGCTGGGCTTGAATCGGCGGAGGTTCATAGATCCGAACGGAGAGACCAACCGAGAATCGCAGCGGATCACCGCCGAGCGGCCTGGGCACATGGTGCATCTCGATGTGAAGAAGACCGGCCGCATCCCCGACGGCGGTGGGTGGCGCGTGCACGGCAAAGGCAGCGACGTCGCCAGAGCCGTCGCTCGAACGAAGAAACGCGGCGCGAAGACCGGCTACGTCTTCCTGCAGTCCGCGATCGACGGATACTCACGGCTCGCCTACACCGAAGCGCTGCCCGACGAGAAGGCACTCACGGCCGTCCCGTTCCTCGGCCGAGCCAGAGCGTGGTTCGCCGCCCACGGCATCACCCGTATCGAGCGGATCGTGACCGACAACGGCGCCTGCTACCGCGCTAATGCATTCGAGCAAGCGATGGGTGAAAACCGGCATCAGCGCATCACCCCGTACACGCCCAGGCACAACGGGAAAGTCTGTGAAGACTGGATTCTCGCCGAGGAGTTCCGCTACGCCCGCAGCTGGCGGTCAGAAGCCGAACGAACTGCGGGCCTCGAGGTCTGGAACCGCCACTACAACTATCACCGGCCGCACGGCGCGCACGACGGACAGCCGCCAGCATCCGCGACGCCGTCCCGCGTCAACAACGTCCTGGCCAAGTACAGCTAGGGGTCCCGCCAGCGTCCAAATCTACTGTCATCTTGTGCTGTGTGGACAGCGCTTATCGGTTATTTTTTGCCCGGTCGGCGGCTAGGAGGGCTATCAGTTCGACCACGCTTCCCGCGAATAGGAAAATAGCGACTGCTTTGCCCGAGATCACGGAAGCGAGGCCGAGTACGCCGACAACGACGATGAATACGGCGTAGATTCCAAGAACGGTTCGCCGTCGCCGAACTTGGGTTTGGTGATGGCCTGCGTCGCTCTTGGAGTCTCCGTCATCGCTTCTTGGCCAGCATTCGGAACAGCGTAGGCTTGCGGATCACATGGAATGAACATATTGTAGCCGGCCACCCCGACGCCAGCCATACTTCTGCACCCGTTGGCAGGATACGGACTGCCCGCGCAGTGTGGTCAAGAGGTGGCGAGGACATGCCGGAGCAGGCAGTGGTCAGCCGCGCACCGGAAGCTCTTCTGGCTCAAGCGCGGCGAGAGGACGCCGCTCATCGTGCGGCCCACCAGAGACCGAGTTCCGCAAACGCGCTACGCGTTCGGCTTGGGGTTGGCGCGGGTCAGGCCCCGCCAACTAGTCAAGCTCGTGCGGTCCGAGTTCGAGGAGAAGGCTGCGCAGCGACCTGGCGGTGGGACGGTGAACGAACAGCAGGCTTCGGTCACCAAAGCCGCGTGAATCGGCGGTGCGGCTAGACCCGCGGGGTGAGCAACTACGATCGCCCGCACCGAGCGACATCGGCTACAGCGAGGTACTGCAGCCACTCGCCGGATTCACGGTCTCCGCCAAGACAAACTGCCCGGCAACGCCGGGCACTGGCACAATCCTACCGAACGAGCGAACGCTGCACCACCAACGTTCCTGTCCACGGTGGAACCGACCGACCCTGCGTCCACATCCAGCGCAGCCCGGCAGCCACAGACGGACAGGAGAAAGCTCGCACAAATACCCAGATGGGCGAACACGCTGGGGCAGTTTCAGTGACCCCATATCGAACGGGATCACGGCTTGCCCCAGTTTTGCCCCAGTTACTGAAGGGTAACTTAATCGAAGTCCATAATGGACAAATTTAGGGCATATCTAAAAAAAAACGCCCGACCTGCGGAAACCGCAGAGCCGGGCGATCTTGAAACCTGTGGAGCTAAGGGGACTCGAACCCCTGACCCCTCACTGCCAGTGAGATTCGAACACGTATTCTACCTGTGAGAACAGAGAAACCGCAGAAAAAACGGTGCCGTTCAGTGCAGTTAGCTGCCGTTCAACGTCGTGGTGTGCGCCGCTGTGCCCCAGGATTGCCCCAACAAAATTCGTGTGAGAACTGGTGTGTCCCGGGTTTGACAGAGTCTGATTGTTGGGTTCTTATGCCACTTGATCTTGTGAGGGTGGTATGGGACGACGTGGGTATCCGCCGGAGTTCCGGCGGAAAGTACTGGACCTGATCGAGGCTGGCCGCAAGGTCGCCGATGTGGCGGACGATCTGCGGATCAGCGATCAGACGAACGGGACCGACCAAGCCATCCGCGCAGCACTCGCCGCAGGCGCCACGGCCGGGCAGATACACGAGACACTGGTCCTCGTATCCGCACTCGGAGTCCATACGCTGATGGAAGGCTCGCGCCGCCTGGCTTCCGCACTCCGCGAAAACGGCGGCACCCGGATCGACGACACGCTGGACGAGACGAGAACGACTTTGAAGGCCCGGTATGAGAACGACAGCGGCTACTGGCGTCAGTTCAACGAAACCGTGCCGGGCTTTCTCGACGCACTGCTCCGCCTTTCGCCCGAGGCTTACGAGTCATTCTTCACCTGCTGCGCCGTTCCGTGGCGGCACCGGAGAGATTCCGTCACTGGAAAAGGAATTGCTGTCCATCGCCTGCTACGCGACACCCACGCACCGCTACCTGCCCGGCCTGCGAGTGCACACCATCAACGCAGTGCGCCTCGGCGCGATGCGCGCAAACGTATTGCAGGCGCTCGACCATCGCCGCGACGGCGCCGACGCATCCCGGCATTGCAAAGCGGACGCCGTGGACCTCGATCCAGCCGCGAAGCCGGGGCGGCAAACTCGCGTCATGGCGCGTCCGTCCGGAACAGTGGGCCCAGTACCGACGCGACGAGTCGCAAGCTCTCGTCCAGCCGGGCGACGAAGGCCGCGCGATCGTCGTCGACCTGGAGCCAGCCGCGCAACTGGGCGACGAACCCGCCGTGGAAAGCGCCCGCGACCACCATGGGGACAGTCGAATCCGGCAGGCCGCCGAGTACGCCGGCGAGGTAGCCGGTGATGACCCGCTTCCAGCCCTCCCAGTGTTCATAGGACTCCGCCCGCAGTTCCGCGACCGTGTCGAGAAGCTTGAAACGTTCCAGCCAGACATCGCTGTCGTAGATGGCGTCCCGGGTCGACACGACAACGGCCGCGCGCACCACGTCGAGCGGGTTCGCGCCGGGCTCCGCGGCATCGATCTCCCTGGACAGCCTGGCGATCGTGTCGTCGAAGGCATACCAGATGACACCGGGCTTCGACCGGAAGTAGCGGAAGAACGTGGTACGGCCGATGCCCGCCGCGGACACGATCGCATCCACGGTCACGTTCTCATAGCCGTCCCGCTGCATCAACGCGATGGCAGCCTGTTCCACCACCTCGCGGCTGGCCGCGTGCGGTCGTCCTCGCCCGCGCCGGGCCGGCTGAGCTGACACCCGATGAGTCTAGCGGTCGCGTGACCGGGTTCGCGTTGATTTTTGAAACTGAGGCCCACTATTCTGGAGAGGTGCCGACAGAACCCTCGCACAGGGCACTGCCGACCGGCCGCCACCGCCGGTGGCGGCGAGTGATCCGTACGGAAAGGCACGAACTCATGGGTAAGCTCGATGGCAAGGTGGCCATCATCACCGGCGCCGCTCAGGGCATGGGCGAAGCACACGCGCGACGCTTCGTCGCCGAGGGCGCCAAGGTCGTGCTGACCGACCTCAACGAGGAACGCGGCCAGGCGATCGCCAAGGAACTCGGCGACAACGCCCTGTTCATCCGGCACGACGTCACGTCGCCGGCCGAATGGAAGCAAGTCCTGCAGCAGGCCGAACAGGCCTTCGGCACGGTGACCGTCCTCGTGAACAACGCCGGCATCCTGGGCCCCCTCGTCGAAACGACGGAGTTCGACGAGGACGAGTACCTCAAGGTGTGCGCGGTCAACCAGCACTCCCAGTTCTACGGGATGAAGACCGTCATCCCATCCATGCAGAAGGCGGGCGGCGGCGCCATCGTCAACATCTCCTCCACCGCGGGCATGGTCTCCATCGTCGGCGCGCCGAACCTCGCCTACGTCGGCAGCAAGTTCGCGTCCCGCGGCATGACCAAGCACGTCGCCGTCCAGTACGGACCCGACAACATCCGGGTCAACTCGGTCCACCCGGGATACATCAAGACCCCGATGATGGCGGCGGCCACCGACGCGGACGGCGGCGGCATCACCGCGCAGGTCCCGCTTCGCCGGATGTCCGACCCCGACGAGGTTTCGAGTCTGGTGCTCTTCCTCGCCTCCGACGATTCCTCCTACATCAGCGGGATGGAGCACGTCATCGACGGAGGCCTCACCGCGCAATAGCTGCCACGTCACTGGGCCGCTGATCCACAGTGGACCAGCGGCCCGGTGCCGCCACGCTGTCGGCCGGAGCAGATCACGGGACTGCGCCCGGTTCGGTTGACTTCTGACCTGTGAGGATGCGTTCCTCGCTGGAAGGATGTCCACCATGCCCAAAGCGTTCCCGCCGGAGTTCCGCCGCGACGTGGTCGCGGTCGCCCGCAAGGGCGAAGCACCGATCTCCCAGATCGCGAAGGACTTCGGGATCTCCGAGTCCTGCCTGCACCGCTGGCTCAAGATCGCCGACACCGACGACGGGAACCGGCCCGGCACGACGACCATGGAGTTGGCCGAGCTGCGTGAGCTGCGCAAACGCACCACACTGCTGGAGCAGGAGAACGAGATCCTGCGCCGAGCCGCGGCGTACTTCGCCAAGGAGATCTCCCCAAAATGACATACCCGCTGGTCACGGACCTGGCCGCTGATGGGTTCCCCGTCGCGGTGACCTGCCGGGTCCTGGGGTTCTCCACACAGGCCTACTACGCCTGGAAAGCAGCCCCGGTCACCCGCCGCGACCTCGACAACGCCTACCTGATCAACGCCGCATATGACATCCATCGTGACGACCCCGCGTTCGGGCAACGGTTCATCGCTGATGAACTGCCTGCTCGGGGCATCACGGCCCGGGTGAACCGGGTCGCGCGGCTGTGCGCTCAGCAGAAGATCTGGTCGGTGTTCGCGAAGAAGAAGGGCCTGAGCAGACGGGCCGGGCCACCCGTGCACGACGACCCGGTGCGCAAGGTGTTCACCGCCGACGCGCCGGACCGGCTGTGGCTGACCGACATCACCGAGCATCCCACCGCCGAGGGCAAGCTGTATCTCTGCGCGATCAAGGACGTCTGCTCCGGTCGGATCGTCGGGTACTCGATCGACTCGAGGATGACGGCGTCACTGGCGGTGTCGGCGTTGCGTAACGCGGTCCGGCCGCGGAAACCGGCCGGCACGACCGTCCACTCGGACAGGCGTAACCAATTCCGGTCGCGGAAGTTCGTGAACACATTGCACCGCAATGGCTTACGTGGATCGATGGGACGGGTCGGGGCGTGTGGTATCAACGCCGCGACGGATTCTTTTTTCGCGCTGCAGAAGAACGTCCTGGACGACGGCAGACCCGCGAGGAACTGCGCCTGGCAATCGTGACGTGGATCGAGCGCACCTATCACCGCCGACGCCGTCAGACCCGTCTGGGCAAGCTCACCCCGATCGAACTTGAGACAATCAACAGGCACGCAACCGCGGCCTGACCCACCCCACCTGCGAGTCACCCAAACTCGGGGCAGCCCCCACTGCTGCCAACCGAGCCGAACGGCGTAGAGATGATGGCCAAGTTCTTCCGCGCCCCGAGCGACCCCGCGCGCCTGCGGCTGCTGGAGTTCCTGCTGCACGAGGAGCACACCGTCACCGAATGCGTCGAGCACGTCGGCCTGTCCCAGAGCCGGGTCTCCACGCACCTGGGGTGTTTGGCGGACTGCGGGTATGTGCAGGTACGCCGGCAACGCCGGTTCGCGCATTACACGGTCGCCGACCCGCGGGTGGCCGAGCTGGTGGTGCCGGCGCGGTCGCTGGCCGCAGACAACGCCGCCGCTCTGGCCGCGTGCATGCGCATCCCGCCCGCCAGCTGAGCGAAGGTGATTCCGCGATGTCCGCTTCCGACGGCGACGGCAAGCGCGTCACGCTGGCGACCGGTGCTGCCCTGCTTGTGCCCGTGCTGTGTTGCGGTCTGCCGTTGCTGCTCGCCGGGGGGGCCGGCCGCGCTCGGCTCGGTCCTGGGCGGCCCGTGGGTGATCGGCGCGGCTGTCGCGCTGCTCGTCGCTGTCGTGGTCTGGCGAATTCGTCGCCACGTTCACGCCGCGCGCTCAGAAGCACACGGCCTTCTTCCCGGCAATTGGGCGCAGGGCTCCGACGTACGCGACGGGCACCAGAGCCTCGAATAGCGGCGCGGGAAGGTCGCCCTCGAGGACATGGACAACCGGGGAGAGGACCTCTGGGGGGTCTGCTCGTGCCGGCCGGCTGATGCTCTGACGACGAGAAGTGGCCATATCGTGGACGGCGGCGGGCGGGGTGGCCTTTCCTGCGATCAGGACCACGTCGGCACCGGCTCCTCCTTGCCTCCTGACGGGCGGCTGTGACCCAGATATCAAAGAATCAAATAGTCGGATGCCCTACTATCCGACCTCAAAGGTGTGAGGCGAGTGAGGTGCGGATGAACCAGGACGGTGTGGTGCTGCTGGCAGGTGCGCGGACGCCGGTGGGCAGTTTCGGCGGCGTGTTCCGGGACGCTCCTGGGTCCGAGCTGGGCGCGACGGCGGCGCGGGCCGCGATCGAGCGTGCCGGGGTCGAGCCGGCCGACATCGGTGAAGTGGTGATGGGCTGCATCGGGCAGGTAGGGCCGGACGCCTACAACGCGCGCCGGGTGGCGCTGGGGGCCGGGGTGCCGGTGACGACGCCCGCGTATACCGTGAACCGGCTGTGCGGGTCGGGCTTGCAGGCGATCTGGTCGGCGGCGATGCAGCTGCGCTGGGGCGGCGTCGACGTGGCGCTGGCGGGCGGCGACGAGTCGATGAGCCGCATGCCGTTCTACGACTTCGGGGCCCGCTCCGGGTACAAGCTGGGCGACCGGACTCTGGTCGACGGCACGGTGATGATGCTGACCGACCCCTTCCACAACGTGCACATGGGCGTGACCGCCGAGAACGTCGCTCGCAAGTACGGGGTGTCGCGGCAGGAACAGGACGAGTTCGCGCTGGAGTCGCAGCGGCGGGCGGCGTCCGTGCCCGCAAAGACGGCCTTCGCCGAGGAGATCACGCCCGTGGCAGTGGGTGGCCGCCGGCCGGTGACGGTGACGGAGGATGAACACCCCAAACCGGGCACCACTCTGGAGGCGCTAGCGAAGTTACGGCCGGCGTTCGAGGCCCACGGCACAGTGACCGCGGGCAACGCTTCCGGCATCAACGACGGAGCCGCGGCGGTCGTGCTGACACGCGAGTCGGTCGCCGCGGAACGGGGATGGACCGGGCTGGTCAACCTGGAGGCCGTGGCGACGGCGGCGATGGAGCCCGAGCTGATGGGTTACGCACCGGTGCCCGCGCTGCGGAAGCTGTTCGAGCAGACCGGGCTGACGCCGGGGAACGTCGACGTGGTCGAGCTCAACGAGGCGTTCGCCTCCCAGGCGGTGGCGGTGATCCGCGACGCCGGGCTCGACCCTGCAAAGACCAACCCCTACGGTGGCGCGATCGCGCTGGGGCATCCAGTCGGCGCGACCGGGGCGATCCTGACGCTGCGGGTGGCCCAGCATCTCGTCCGGCACGATCTCGAGCTGGGCGTGGTGACGATGTGCATCGGCGGCGGCCAGGCGCTGGCCGCGCTGCTACGCAGGGTCGGCTGATGTCGGGCGTGGGGTTCGAGGTCAGCGGCGGGGTCGGGCGGATCACTCTCGACCGGCCGGAGGTGTCCAACGCGATCGACCTGCCGACAGCGCACGAGTTCGCGGATGCGGTCGCCGCAGTGGCAGCCGACGAGGTGCGCGTGGTGCTGCTGTCGGGGGCCGGCGCACGGTTCTGCGCCGGCGGCGACGTGCGATCGTTCGTGACGGCCGCGGAGCCGTCGCGGTACCTGCACGAGCTGGCCTCCGTGCTGGAGGGCGCGTTGCGGCGGCTGTCGGAGCTGCCCAAAGCCGTCGTGGCGGGCGTGCACGGCGCGGTCGCCGGTGCCGGGCTGGCGTTCGTGCTCAACGCTGACGTCGTCGTCGCCGCGCGGTCCACGAAGTTCCGGATGGCCTACTCCGGTATCGGGCTCACCCCCGACTGCGGAGTGTCCTACCTGCTTCCCCGGACGGTCGGGACGCAGCGTGCCCTAGAGCTCGCGCTGACCGGCCGGACCCTCACCACCGAGCAGGCCCAGGACTGGGGCCTGATCACCGAGGTCGCCGAGGACGACGTGCTGGCCCGCCGGGCGGACGAGCTGGCTACAGCGCTGGCCGACGGGCCGGCCGCGGCGCTCGGCCAGGCGAAGCGACTCATCAGGTCGTCGTTCGACGGTTCACGGCAGCGCAGTGCGGCTGACGAGGCCGGCACCATCGCCGCCGCCGTCACCACCAGCGAAGCCCAACGGCTGATCCAGCACTTCATCGGGAAGTGAACCCCTGAACCATCCGCAAGTTCTGCCATCGAAGGGCTAATCAGGCCGACCGACTGGAGAGGACGAACCGCGGGTAACCGTCGCAGCAGACCTTCCAGGAGCCGATCGCCTCACCGCACTGGAGGGGTTGCGAGAACACGCCGCTCTCCCAGACCGCAGGCAACAGGCCTCTCCGAACCCGCAAGTCCATCTTTCGACGGCCGACACGTGCACCGACCTGCCGGAACGCCTAACCACCGGCGCCAGTCGTCTACACCACGGCAGCCACATCAGCCGCCCACAACGGTGTCGTTCCGTCTCCAACCGGAATCCGGTTCAGAACGGTTCACCCCGGCGGCCGCCGATTGCCGGAGGAGCCGCCACGAAGGGCTCGTAGAGCGACTACAAGGGCTCCCGGGTCGATGACTTCAGGATCAGCTCCTGCCCCTGCCCCGCCGCACACTGCGGTCGGGCCGGCCGTACACCCTTCCAGCGAGGCAGAACTTCACCGCGGGACCGAGCGGCTGTCACTGACGGGTCGGTGCCTTCCCGGGTTCGGCGAACTCGGTCGTTTGGCTCCTTGCAGACGACCGGCTCGTCCGAAACGATGTCTGGTACTCGCTGGGGAGCCGACCTCGACGCCTAGGGCATGTCTCCTAAAGCTTTGAGCCAGGTGATGATGGCTTTGAGGACGACGCCACCACGGAAGGTCAGCGCGAGTTTGTCGTAGCGTGTAGCCAGGCCGCGACACTGTTTGATCGCAGCGAAACCACGTTCGACCACGTTGCGGTTGCGGTAGTCCTGCTGATCGAACGCGGGCGGGCGCCCGCCATGTGTTGCACTCACCGGCTGAATCCATCCTTTGCGACGAGCTCGCCAGTCGCAACACAGCAACACGCACCTCGACAACGGCGTGATCGTCGTTCGACCCGGATATCGACGCACTCAAGCTCTTCGGTTGCCCACAGCACCTCGTCCAAATTTTTGGCCTGAACATTGAACGGTCGGACCGATCCAGATAGTATTCGCAAGGTTCCGCCCCTTTGCGACGAGGCGGCGGCGCGCGGCAGTCACACCGATGTGGTGGGCAATGAGTTGGAGTCGAGATGCGGACAACGAGGTCCAGCAGCATCAGCAGGGCGCTCGCCATGGTCGCGACGATCTGCGCGCTATCGACGTCCGAAATGAGCACCGCGGCGGCGGACACCATCCGTTACCCAGTGCCCTACACCTTCGCGGCCAATGTGCTGGGCGCCGCGCAGCCGTACACCGATCCCCCCGGCAGCAACGACTGGAACTGTCATCCGTCCGCCTCGCACCCACGTCCGCTGGTGCTGGTGCACGGTTTCGCGTCGGTGATCAACGACGCCTGGCAGACCTACTCGCCGTTACTCGCCGACGAGGGCTACTGCGTGTTCGCACTGAACTACGGCGTCCCGGACGGCGCGTCGTTCCCACTCGACCAGATCGGCGGCCGCACCCCGCTGGAAGACAGCGCCGCCCACCTCGCCGCGTTCATCGACCGGGTGCTGGCCACGACCAGTGCGGCGAAGGTCGACATCGTCGGTCACTCCGAGGGCACCCAGATGCCCGACTACTACCTCAAACACCTCGGCGGCGCGGCGAAGGTCGACAAATACGTCGCGTTGGCACCGTTCTGGCACGGCACCAATGCCGCCGGGCTCGCCACCGCCACCCGGTTGGCTGCCCGTTTCGGCTACGCACCAGTCGTGGACGGCGCACTCGACCCGGTGTGCACAGCCTGCCGCGGGTTGCTCACCGGCTCGGACTACTACGCCGCCCTTGGCGACCCGGTCGTCGCAGGTGTGAGCTACACCAGCATCATCACCCGCTACGACGAGCTGGCCGTGCCGTACACCAGCGGCATCGAGCCGGGCATGCACAACATCACGCTGCAAGACCAATGCCCGCTGGACCACGCGGAGCATTTCGCCATCCTGTCCGATCCGGTAGCCGCCGCCGACGTACTCAACGCTCTGGACCCCGAACACCCCCGGCCCGTGCCGTGCGTGCCGGTCGCGCCATTCCTCAGTTGACCGCACCCGAGCGGCAACGCCCACACCACCATCGGACCGCGCAGGACACGCGCCCGCAGACAGGAGATCCGCCATGTCGACAACGTTCACCTTCACCGGCAGCGATGGCCTGGAAATCACCGCCTACCGCTGGGATCCCGCGGCGACGCCGACGGGCGTCGTGCAGATCACGCACGGGGTGGGTGAGCACGCCCTGCGGTACACGGAGACCGCGGAACGGTTCACCGCCGCGGGGCTGGTCGTGTACGCGCAGGACCACCGCGGACACGGCGCCACGGCCGACGCCACGCAGTACGGCATGATCGGGGCGGACGGATGGGCCGCGCTGGTAGCCGACATCGGGGTGCTGAGCACTCACGCGCGCCTTGAGCATCCGGAGCTACCACTGACTCTGCTGGCGCACAGCCTTGGCTCGTTCGCCGCCCAGCAGTACCTTATCGAACACAGCGCCGACGTGGACGCGGTAATCCTCACCGGCACGGCCGCGGTGGATCTGCTCGCCCCGGCGCTGGACCTCGACAGTCCGGTCGGCCTGGAGATGTTCAACGCCCCGTTCCAGCCCGCGCGCACTGAGTTCGACTGGCTGACTCGCGACGAGTCCATTGTGGACGCCTACCTTGCCGATTCGCGCTGCGGCTTCAACCTCGACCCAGGCGGTCTCAAGGCCATGTTCGACGAGGCGGCCCGCGCAGGCGAAGCAACCGACCGCGTCCGGACAGACCTTCCGCTCTACATCGCCGTCGGCGAACTCGACCCCGTCAACGGCAACCTGGCACTACTACGCGCACTCGAACAACGCTACCTCGCGGCTGGACTCACGGACCTCACCATGGTCACCTACCCCGGCGCTCGCCACGAACTGCTCAACGAAACCAACCGCACCCAGGTGGTCATCGCGATGATCGACTGGATGCGCGAACGCCACCTCATCACCACATGAGCGCGCCCCACTCCCCCACTGAACGCGGGGTTGACGTCGCCGGATTACTACCCAGCGTTGCGTGACAGGCGGTTTGCGGAGCCGAAAGCTGTGGCGAATCCGATTGTGGTGCGAATTGGTGCGCGGGTGCCGATCGAACCGGCCAGAGTCATGAGACAAGGGGCATGCCAGGCCAGGCGCGATGCGCGCCGGGGCCCGCTGTTACACACAGTTACAGTGCGCCACGTGGATGATCGCCGGGACATTCACGGAGATCCTCGAAATCCGGGTCTCTCGGCGGTGATTGCTGCAGCAACTCCTGTCGTTTGGTCGAGCTTCTGTGTGACTCTGGGCGGGTCCACTGCCTTCGCGGGCGCCTCGTCCGGATGCGCCGCCCATCAACCGAACGCCCAGCACGTCACGGCGCACTCGAGGTGACAGCTTGAGTGAGACCGATATCGCATATGGTCGTATGCCCGATAGTCTGACTTCCTACTAATCCCCGACGGGTGGCTGCCTTCATCAGAGTGGCCGTAGTCGACGGTGGCCTGATGGGCTCCGGAATCGCCGAGATCTGCGCTCGGGCAGGACTGGACGTACTGGTAACCGAGGTCAACGCGGAAGCACTCGACTCGCGGCTGATGTGGACGAGCGGGAGCGTTACCCGTCCGAGGCGCGGGACGCGCTGGTCAAGGCCGGTTTCCACGCGGTGCACGTTCCGGAGGAGTACGAGGGTCAGGGTGCGGACGCGGTCGCGGCGTGCATCGTGATCGAGGAGGTCGCGCGGGTGGACGCGTCGGCGTCGTTGATTCCGGCGGTGAACAAGCTGGGTACGCAGCCGATCATCCTCTCGGCGTCGGATGCGGTGAAGAAGCTGGTGTTGCCGGATATCGCGGCCGGGGCGTCGGCCTCGTACGGGCTCTCGGAGCGCGAGGCGGGTTCGGACACCGCGTCGATGCGTACCCGGGCCCGGCTCGAGGGTGATGTGTGGGTTCTCAACGGCACCAAGGCGTGGATCACCAACGCGGGGGAGTCCACCTGGTACACCGTGATGGCGGTGACCGATCCGGACGCGGCGAAGAAGTCGAACGGTATCTCGGCGTTCGCGGTGCACAAGGATGATCCGGGCTTTTCGGTGGGGCCGAAGGAGCGCAAGCTCGGTATCAAGGGTTCGCCGACGCGGGAGATCTACTTCCAGGACTGCACGATCCCGGTGGACCGGATCATCGGTGAGCCCGGCACCGGTCTGAAGACGGCGTTGCGCACGCTGGACCACACCCGCCCGACGATCGGGGCGCAGGCACTGGGCATCGCCCAGGGTGCGCTGGAGGCGGCGGTGGCGTATGTGAAGGACCGCACGCAGTTCGGCACGGCCGTCGCGGAGTTTCAGGGCGTGCAGTTCATGCTGGCCGACATGGGTATGAAGATCGAGGCGGCACGGCACCTGGTGTACGCCTCCGCGGCGGCGACCGAGCGCGGTGACTCGCGGGCGGGTTTCATGGCGTCGGCGGCGAAGGCCTACGCGAGCGATGTGGCGATGTCGGTGACCACCGACGCGGTGCAACTCTTCGGTGCTGCCGGCTACACCCGCGACTTCCCGGTGGAACGCATGATGCGCGACGCGAAGATCACCCAGATCTACGAAGGCACCAACCAGATCCAGCGGATGGTCATCGCAAGAACACTACTCAAGGGCTGAACCAGCAAACCCCACCTGGGCCCGCTTCACCCAACCGGAACCGACCGAACAGGTGACCACCGCCTACGCATATGCCCAAGGCAACCCCCTTTGGGGCACAGTCCACCGGGACGTTCTCGTTCAGCTACGTCTCAAGCTCCCTCAACCCGTTCACGCCCGCACCAGCGCTGGTGGCGAGTTCGCTTACGCCGGCGCGACCGGCACAGGCTACGGCGGTACAGGCCTTGCAGCGAGCGCAGAGGATGAGGGTCCTTGCCACCTTAGAGCTTGTCTCACTTGGATGTTGGTTGAGGTGCGGGCATGATCATGACCTGTGATGGACGAGTTGTCGCGGCGGCTGGTGTCCGACGAGTTGTGGGCACTGGCGGAACCGCTGATCCCGCCGGGCAAGACGCGTCCGCAGGGCGGCGGGATGCCGCGGGTGGACGATCGAGCGGTGTTCACCGCGATCGTGTTCGTGCTGACCAGCGGTTGCGCGTGGCGGCATCTGCCACCCAGTTTTGGGGTCACCGTACCGACGGCGCATCGCCGGTTCACCGAGTGGACCGAGGCCGGGCTGTGGCGGCAAGTGCACCAAGCGGTGCTGGACGAACTGGGTGGCCGAGGGCTGATCGACTGGTCGCGCGTGGTCCTCGACGGAGCATCCGTCAGGGCCAAAAGGGGGGCGGACTGACCGGTCCCAGCCCGGTCGACCGCGGCAAACCCGGCTCGAAGATCCACGCGCTCTCCGACCGGAGCGGGCTGCCCTTGACAGTCGGGATCTCCGCGGCCAACACCCACGACAGCCACGCGCTCAAGCCTCTGGTCAACGCCCTCCCGGCCATCCGCTCCCGTCGAGGACCACGACGACGCAAACCGGCGAAACTCCACGCGGACAAGGCCTACGACATCCCAGCCCTGCGCGACTGGCTACGCCAGCACCGGATCATCCCGCGCATCGCCCGCAAAGGCATCGAATCCGCCGAGAAACTCGGCCGGTACCGCTGGGTCATCGAACGAACCATCGCCTGGCTCACCGGCTACCGCCGCCTGACCATCCGATACGAACGCAAACCCAACCACTACCTCGCCTTCCTCACCCTCGGTGCCGCCATCACCTGCCACAAGAAACTCACCAAATGAGACAAGCTCTTAGGTGTCGCCACGGAATTGGACCTGGCGATCGCATGTCTCGGCATTGTCGGATTCGGCGCCTACCAGGTTGCAAAACCATGTGGTTTAAAAAGCAGAAATGGTCTAGCGCTGCCCATAATCTGCGCTCAATTATGAGCCTGATAGTCAGCCTAACAGGCCTCGGTCTCACCATGGGCCCTGGTGAACGGTGGTGATCACCGAACGAACCGAATCCTGTTAATTCTCCCGGAAGCAATCCGCATTATGTGTCATCAACTCCACAGAGAGAAGAAGCCCTACCCCAGCGATAGCATTTCCCCGCGGCAGTTACTCCAGCCCAGGAGGCCCGCGGATGACTGGCTATCGGAGCATCAGCTTCCGGGCCGCTTGGGATAATTACAGCAGTCGTGTCAATCGTTATCGCGAGACGCAGTAAACGTTAGTGCGACCGGTAGAGATGGGAGGAGCCTTCTCCCCATCACTACCGGAGCGATCATCCAGCTTTCCCGATCGATAGCGGAAGTTCTGATCAGCACGGAACTGGGCAGTCAGCAGTAACACTTGGTGAAAATAGCGACAGACCAACACCATCCTCTGAAGTTCTCTGCGGCGGCCGAGACCGGTTTCGGCGTGGCGGCCGAATTCGTCCCTTTTGCGCTCCGGGCGGCTGGGGTGTGAGCCGACAAGCAGCCGCGACGAGCGGTTCGAATCGACCTCGAAGCCCAGCCGCCGACTCCAGGCCGGTCAGTCGCGCTGAGCCTGGTCGAGAAGCGCAGGTTACATTGCTCGCAGGCGGTGGTGAGCACGGCGCAGCCGTCTGTCACATCCGTGCCTCGCTGCCATCGGGCCTCCTACTTGGAACTCGTCACGCCGCCTCCGGAGCGTCGGCCGTCGGGTGGGGCAAGGCCTTCAGGCAGCCCCGAGGGGATGTGCCGTCCGATGGCGACATGCTCGAAGAGCCCGATGCCGACCGCGCCATCGTCCCGAACCGCGCGGCTCAGCTGCTGGACGTGCATGTTCTCCTTGAGTGACGGGTCGAGATCGGCGAGCACCCACCGGTCCACGCCGACGACCTCGCCGCCGTGGTCGGCTCCATGCCGCCATTTCGGGTGGTAGTAGCCCAGCCCCTGCATCTGGAACAGCCCGCGGGGTTCGATGTCGATCCGCCGATCGAGCAGCCCCCGCGGACCGACAGTCAGGTCGACCCTCGCGGGGCGGCGGGTCCCGGCGAGGTAGTCGATGTCGAACTGGAACGTGTCACTGCGCGTGATCGTCGCCTCGTTGCCGTAGGCCGGGTCGTCCGGACCAAGGAATGGCAGCGCTGCCGCTGTGCGTGCCTCTCCGCACCCGTCAGGCGTCTCGTTCACCGCCACCACCAGGCACTCGTCGGGAAAGCGCAGCAGGGTCCACGCGAAGTAGATAGCCGAATGCTGTTCACCCATCTGGCTTTCGGCGACGGTTCCGGTGGTGCGGCTTCCCCACGAGCGGTCCCGGAACCCCCACCACTGGTCGCGCGTGATGTCGAAGGTCTCCCCGTCGAGGGTGAGGCTGCCCGACCACTCGCCGAACTGAACGGTGCGGGTGCGCTCGGAGATGAGCACACCCGCGGCCTCCCGCCGCATCCGGCTGTCCTCGATGCACTGGCTGACCGCTGTGAACGTCAGGTCGGCGGCCATACCGTCGTGTTCGTCGAGAACGACCCGCAGGACGCGCATCGGTTCCACCACGTCGACCCGCAGTGGGCCCACGGCGGTGTCCCGGTCGCGTGTCATCCGGCCGGAGGCGAAGACCGACTGCTGCGTTCCGTTCCGCGAGACACTGATCGCGGCGTCCACGATCCCGCGGTTCGGGTGCACGCTCAGTCCGAAGCCGAGCTGAGTGGTCAGCCCCTTGTCGTGCATGACGAGCCAGTGCCGTTCGTAGCGTCCGAGGTCGCTGGACAAGAGTTCGGCCGCGGGAACGGCCGTCTGATGTATGGGGTAGTCGTCCCACTTGGTGAGCATGCAACTCCTGTTCGGTGTCGGGGTGCCGTCAAACGAAGGACAGGACGTCGTGGTCGATCGCGTGCTGAGCGCCACGGCTGAGCAATGAGGCGAACATGTCGAAGCCGCGGCTGGTCGGCCTGACGTAGGCCATGGCAGGGACCATGGCGAGCAGCACCGAGCCGCTGAGCCGCCGGTGCTCCTGCCAAGCGGTGTCCACGCTCCAGCCGGTCACTCCTCGCTCGGCCAATGCGGCCACGTGCGCCTCGACCAGCCTCCGCTCGGTGCTCCGCCGTACTTCCGGTGGCAGCGCGGAGCCGATCAGGAACGAAGGATCCCAGGCCGGGGTGGTCCAGGCCAGCGTCTGCCAGTCGACCAGCCAGGCGCCGGTGCCGCTCCACAGCAGGTTGTCCAGCCGGAGGTCCTGGTGGACCAGCGTCCGGGGGCCGATGATCCCCGCGGCCCAGTCGACGCATACCGCGCCGAACCGCTCTACGACCTCTCGTTGCCGGCTGTCGAGCAAGTCGCCGACGAGGTCCTTGTGCCGCGTCCATGACCGGTCGTAGCGCTCGGCGAGCCCGTCGATGTGATCCGCGGTCCGGTTGTAGAAGCGTGCGGCTCCGCCGACTGCGCGCTCGTCGTTCCAGAAGGGTGCCTGGAGCCTGGCCAGCTGGCCGATGGCGGAGGTGACCTCCTCCGCGGTGCCGTCTCGCAACTGGTCCAGGGGCTGGCAGCTGTCAGAAAGGTCCTCCAGGACCAGCACCGGGTCGCTCCCGGGCAGCTCGATGGCGCCGAGATACGCGGGGGTGCGGACGTCGAGCCGTGGCAGCAGCTCCTGGTAGAAGACGCACTCCCGGGCATAGGCACCGATCCGGGCGGCGGTCGCGGCCGACCGCTCGTCCCGCGACGGCAGCTTCACGAACAGGCTCGGCGGTCCTGGCGTTCCCCGGTACGTGGGGACAACGCGCACGCTCTCAGCCAGCTGTCCGGCCCCAAGGGGCATCACCTCGCAGCGAACCACTTCCGCATCCGTGGCCAGAACGCCGGACGCGCGCAGAGCCGCGGTGAGCCCGTCCGGGCTGACAGTCGCCGTGTTCGTCATGGCGTGACCATCACTCGGACCGCGTCAGCCGCGAGCTGACGGTCCACGGCCTCGTTGATCCGGTCGAGCGGCACCACGTCGGAGACCAGTGCCGTCAGGTCGAGCCGCCCCGAACGCCACAGCTCGACCAACCTGGGCACCTCGAAGCGCATGTCGCTGGAGCCGTAGAACGACCCGACGAGCCGCTTCTCCTCGTGGAAAAGCTCCAGCACGCTGAAGCTCACCAGATCGTCGGCCTTGCCGGCGCCCACGACGACGACGCGGCCTCCTCTCCGCACCGCATCCCAGGCACCGCGAACGGTCGCGGACCGTCCGACGGCGTCGATGGCGACATCGAACCCGACACCGCCGGGCGGGGCGACGTGATCCTCCGGTGCGTGGGCCGACGCGGCTCCCAGTTCGAGCGCTCGCTTGCGGCGGCCGGGCTGCGGATCGATCGCCACAACGGTTGATCCGCCCGCGATGACAGCGCCCTGCACGGCGCTGAGTCCAACCGCGCCGCACCCGACAACCAGCACGGTCTCGCCGGGCTGGACCCGCGCGGAGTTGAGGGCGGCTCCGACCCCGGTCGGCACCGCGCACCCCAGCAGCGCTGCCTGTTCGAAGGGCAGGTCTTCAGGGATCGGGATGACGCCGGCCGCGGGCACCACGGCGTGCTGGGCGAAGGTCGCAGTACCCATTCCCTGCCGCACCGGCCGGTCGCCCACCCGCAGGTCCGCGCCTGCCTCGAGTTCGCCGGCCCGTTTACGGCCGGAGCAGATGAAGGTCTGCCCGCGCACGCAGAAGTAGCATCGGCCGCACGGGGGCACCCAGCTGAGCACTACGCGCTGGCCCACTTCGATTTCGCCGGCTTCCGGCCCGATTTCGACGACTTCACCGGCTCCCTCGTGCCCGAGGATGACCGGTGTCGCCTGGCCGAAGTGCCCGCGCGACAGCGAGATGTCGGTTTGGCACACGCCTGCGGCGTGGATCCGTACCAGAACTTCGCCGGCGCCGGGCCGGCGAAGCACGACGTCGTCCTCGATGGAGAAGGGCGCGTTCGGCTCCCAGGTCACGGCTGCTCTCATGTCCACTCCTCGAGACGGTGATGTGCGGTTTTGCAGCGGGCTAGGTCAGCTCGGGATCTCCCAGGATCGCCTTCACCTCGAGGTACTCTTCCAGTGCGAAGGCGCCCATCTCGCGCCCGAGCCCGGACATCTTGTAGCCGCCGAACGGGGACACCGGCAGCGACGGCGTACGCACCCCGTTGACGCGTACCTGGCCGGCACGGACACGACGCGCGAGGGCGGCGGCCCGCGCGGGGTCCCCGGACCACACCTCGGCCGACAGGCCGTACTCCGTGTCGTTCGCGATGCGTACCGCGTCGTCCTCTCCGCGGTGGCCCAGGACGACCAGCACCGGCCCGAAGATCTCCTCGCGCACCACCGGAGCGGTCTCGGGGAGGTCCGTGACGATGGCAGGCCGAACGAAGTAGCCCCGCTCGTGCTCGTCCGCGAGCCCGCCAGTAACGACCCGGCCGTCGCGTCTGGCGCCGTCGAGGTAGCCGAGGACCTTGTCGCGCTGTGCGTGCGACGCAAGTGGTCCCATGGTCGTCGCCTCGTCGAGCGGGTCGCCCAGCACGTAGGCGTCCGCGGCCGCGGCCGCGATGTTCACCGCCACGGCACGGAGTTCCTCCGGCACGATGAGCCGGGTCGGCGCATTGCACTTCTGACCGGCGTTGACGAAGCAGTTCTTCACTGTGGTGCGCACGGCGGTATCCAGGTCGGCATCGTCGAGGAGTACAGCGGGCGACTTGCCGCCGAGCTCCAGCGTCGCCCGCACGATTCGGCCGCCTGCGACAGCACCGATGTGCCTGCCGATGGTGAGGGAGCCGGTGAAGGAGACGACGTCGTAGTCGCCACTCTGCACCAGCGCCTCGCCGGTCGTGGCCCCCCGGCCGGTGACGATGTTGACGACCCCGGCGGGAATGCCTGCCTCGCCGCACAATGCGGCGACGAACAGCGCGTTCAGCGGGGTCAGTTCCGCGGGCTTGACGACTACCGTGCAACCGGCGGCGAGCGCAGGGGCGAGCTTGGCGACTATCTGGTGCACCGGGAAGTTCCAGGGGGTGATCGCCAGGACGACCCCCGAGGGCTCGCGCACTATGGAGCTGCCCGAAGCATCGCGGCCGTCCCACCGATAGGCGCGGGCGAGGTCAGCAGTGCTGCGCAACACCCTGGTCGGCAGGTCCACCTGCACCGCGCGGGCCTCGCGCAGTGGCATGCCGATCTCCCGCGCCGCGAGGGCCGCGAGTTGGTCACCGTGCTGCTCGAACGCGTCGGCCAGCGCGTCGAGGTGGGCCGCCCGCTGACCCGCTGAGGTCCGCGACCAGTCGTCGAAGGCGCGGCGTGCCGCCGCGGTGGCCTTCGCCGCGGTCTCCGCCGAGCAGTCGGTGACCGAGCCGATGCGCTCCTCGGTCGCGGGGTTGATCACGTCGAGCCGCGGCTCGTCGTCCGGCACGATCCACTCACCGCCGATGTACACGGCGTCGGCCGGGAGGTCGATTGCCGCGCGCGCTGCTGATGTGATGGTCATCAGCCCACCCGGTGTGCGGGAACGACCCGAACCGGGAGCTTGCTCCAACCGCGGAAGATGTTGTGGCGGACCCGCTCGGGTTCTCCGACGACGTCGAACCGGAGGCCCCGCTCCCTCGTCTGCCGGTAGAACTCCCGTACCTCCGCGCGGGCCAGGTGGGCGCCGAGGCAGAAGTGGATCCCCCAGCCGAAGGTCAGGTGGTCGTTCGGTGTCCGGTCGATCCGGAACTCCCCCGGGTTGTCGAACACCTCAGGGTCCCGGTTTGCCGCTGCGAACCAGAGCACGACCTTGTCGCCGGGGGAGATGGTCTTGTCGCCGATGATGACCTGCTTGGTTGCGGTCCGGCGCATCCCGGCCACCGGACTCACGTAGCGGAACATCTCCTCGACCGCCGGCCCGAGCAGCGCCTCGTCGCGCAGGATGCGAGCCCATGAGTCGGGGGTGTCGTGCAAGGCCAGCGTCGCACCGGACACGAGGTGCCTTGTCGTCTCGTTGCCCGCCGCGACCAGCACGATGTAATAGGCCGCCAGCTCCTCCCACGTCAATGGCCTGCCGTCCTTCTGGCCTGTGGCCAAGACGCTGATCAGGTCGGTGGTGGGGTGCGCGCGACGCCACTCGGTCAGGTCTGCGAAATAGGTCATGAGCTCCTCGCGCGCCAGCGCGAGCGTTGCCTTGTCCACCATGTCGTCCGGGTCGGAGCTGGTCAACCGGTTCGTCCAATCGACCATCCGCGGCGCGTCCTCGCCGGGGACACCGAGGACCTGGGCCAGCACGAGCATCGGAAGCCGGGCGGAGACCACCTCGACCATGTCGAACTCGCCGCGGTCCTCTGCTTCGTCGAGCAGGAGCCGCACCGAGGAGGAGATGACCTCCTGCCACTGCTGCACCTTGATCGCACGAAGGTGCGGTACGGCGATCCTGCGCAGCTTGGCGTGCTCGGGGTCATCCATGTTGTGCAGGCTGGCCAGTGCGCCCTCAACCTTGCGATCGACGATCTGCGTCCCCTCCGCCGACGACAGGCCCTCGACATCCGATGCCGCCTGCTTCACGTCGGCATGCCGGGTCAGGGCCCAGAAGCCCGGCCCGCGCTCGGATGGCGCGTTCCAGTACACCGGCTGGTGCTTTCGGAGGTCGTCGAAGATCTTCATCTCCTGGTTGGCCGCCACTGCCGACAGGTCCATCAAATCGATGTCACTGCCTGCTCCAGGTGCGCTGTAGGACAGAGTCATGGCATCTCCGGCATCAGAGGTCGGGCACGGCGAGGTCTTCCCTCGACCGTAAGGTCCTGCTAAATTCGTGTCAACCATTAAAAAGGTCAACCAAAGAGGTTGTAGGCGATGCGATCAGGTTCGACGATCTATGCGTTTGACCACGACCACGGGGTCCCCGCCCGCGAACTCGTGGATCTCCTGGGCGGCAAGGGAGCAGGTCTCGCCGAGATGACCTCGGCCCTCGGCGCCCCGGTGCCGCCCGGGTTCACCATCCCGGTGCCGGTGTGCCGCGAATTCGCCGAGGCCGGGTGGCCGGGACAGCTCGACATGGCCCTCGCCACCCACGTCGACCGGCTGGGCAGGCTCATGGGCAGGCGCCTGGGAGACCCCGCCGACCCCCTTCTGGTCGCGGTGCGCAGCGGAGCACCGGCCTCGATGCCGGGAATGCTCGACACGGTGCTCAACCTGGGACTGAACAACGAAACCGTGCACGGGCTTGCCGAGCGCTCCGCCGACCGGTGGTTCGCCTGGGACAGCTACCGCCGGTTCGTGACGATGTTCGCCACGACGGTCATGGGGGTGACGCCTGCGGCGCTCGAGCTCGAACCGGCCGACGATACGCCCGAGGCCCTGCGCGCCCACGTGAATGACCTTCTCGAGGCCGTGCGGCGCGAGGCAGGCAGGCCGATTCCGCAAGATCCGGTCGTGCAGCTCCGGGAAGCGATCGAGGCGGTCTTCCGTTCCTGGAACAGCCACCGTGCGCGGGCGTATCGCGAGAAGGAACGCCTCGACCACCGGGTGGGCACCGCAGTCAACGTCCAGGCCATGGTCTTCGGAAACCGCGGCCCCGACTCGGGTACCGGCGTGGTCTTCACCCGCAATCCCGCAACCGGGGAACCGCACCCGTACGGCGACTACCTTCCGCGCGCCCAGGGCGAGGACGTCGTCGCGGGCACGACCCGCACGATGCCCATTGCCCACTTGGCCGAGCACCAGCCCGAGGTGTACCAGCAGCTCGTGGCGCTCCTGCGCCGCCTCGAGGTCCACTACCGCGACGTGTGCGACGTCGAGTTCACCGTGGAGGAAGGCCAGCTCTGGCTGCTGCAGACCCGGATCGGCAAGCGGGGTGCGGTCGCCGCCGTCCGGATCGCCGTCGACCTGGTCGACGACCCCGACATCCGGCTGACCACGCAGGAGGCCTGCGAGCGCGTACCGCGGGAGCTGCGCGAGCACGCACGGCAGGAGATCCTGGCCCGAGTCAGCCCCCAGGGGCAGGACGAACGGCTCCTGGCCATCGGTCTCGGCGCGTCACCCGGCAGGGTCAGCGGCAGAGTGGTGCTGACCAGCGACGAAGCGGCGGACGCCGAGGACGACGTCATCCTGGTGCGCAGCGAAACCAGTCCCGAGGACGTCGCCGGGATGGCCGCTTCCGCAGGCATCCTCACTACGCACGGCGGGCTGGTGAGCCACGCTGCCGTGGTCGCGCGCGGCTGGCACCTGCCCGCTGTGGTCGGCGCCCAGGAACTCACGCTGGACTCGGGTGTTGTCCGTTCCACCCGCGGGTTGGCCGCGCGGGCAGGCGACGTCATCACCATCGATGGCAGCACCGGGCACGTGTGGCAGGGCGCCGTGGAGCCGCCTGCCAGTCGACAGCTCGATCACGCGATAGGCGATGAGCTCCCTCAGCTGCTCCGGCTCGAGAGCTGGACGGCACCGCGAACCACTCCTAGCACTCCGGGAGACAAGACCATGAAGATCGCCGTCGACCGCGACAAGTGCACCGCTCTCGGGATCTGCGAGTCGCTCGCGCCCGAGTACTTCGAGGTCAACGAGGAGGGCGAACTCGCGATGCTGCGTGAGGACGTGCCTGCCGATCGCCGCGCATTGGTCGAGGGCGCCGTTGCCGGCTGCCCGACGGCTGCCCTGCGCCTGTTGCAGGCGTGACGATGAACGACGTCGCACCCGGCCACGTCGTCGTGGTCGGCGCCTCGCTGGCCGGGCTCCGCGCGTGTGAGTCCGCTCGCCGCGAGGGGTTCACCGGCAAGCTGACGCTCGTCGGGGCTGAGGAGCACCTTCCCTACGACCGCCCGCCCCTGTCCAAGGCCTTCTTGCAGGACGACCCGATGCCGGAGGTGCCCCGACTTCCCGCCGCGAGCACGCTCGCTGATGCGCTCGAGGTCGACCTCCGCCTCGGACGACCGGCAACGGGCCTGGATGTCGAGGGCCACCGGCTACTGATCGGCGAAACGGAGGTCTCTTACGACGCGCTCCTGCTGGCCACCGGAGCCTCGCCCAGGCGGCTGCCCGGAAGCGAGCACCTGGCCGGGGTTCACACGCTGCGCACGCTCGAGGACGCCTGCGCCGTTCGCGCCGCACTGAAGCGAGGTGCGAAGACAGTGGTGGTAGGCGCGGGATTCATCGGCTCCGAGGTCGCCTCGGCAGCAAGAAAACGCGGACTGCCCGTGACAATCGTCGAGGCCCAGCCCACCCCACTCGTCCGGGCCGTCGGGTACCGCGCGGGCGAAGCCCTCGCGTCGTTGCATCACCGTAACGACACGGACCTTCGATGTGACGTCGGTGTGGAGGCACTGCAGGGCTCCGGCAGCATCGAGTCCGTGCGCCTGACCGACGGCACCGAACTCGCCGCAGATCTGGTCGTGGTGGGCATCGGAGCGGCACCCGCCACGGGCTGGCTCGAGGGCTCGTCGTTGACCCTTGACGATGGAGTGGTCTGCGACGAACAGTTGCGCGCAGGCCCAGAGGTGTACGCCGCCGGTGACGTCGCACGATGGCTCAGCCCGGACTTCGACGTAGTCCTGCGACTCGAGCATTGGACCAACGCCGCCGAGCAGGCGGCGCGGGCGATCCGCAACCTGCTCGATCCCGGCACCGCGACCGCGTACCACCACGTCCCCTACTTCTGGTCCGACTGGTACGGCTCCCGCATCCAGTTCGCCGGCCTACCTCTTGGCGAGCCCGTCGTGGTGGCCGGCTGGTGGGATACCGACGCCTTCACTGCCTTGTACCGCCACGGGGATCGCCTCATCGGGGTGCTGACGCTCAACCGTCGCGCCGACATCATGAAGTACCGCGGGCTGATCGCGCGCCAGGCAAGCTGGCAGGACGGGCTGAACCTCGCAGCCTCCCGCAACGCCGTCCTGACCCGTGCCCGGGGCTGAAGCCCCGCGTCATCCTTACGCCGCCGCTTGATTCTATTGACCCTGAAAGGTCTACCTTTGGGCAGATCGAGGTTTCGAGTACGATGGGGCGTCGGACCAGCTGGCCACCATCTGGGACCGAGTCGATGTCGTCGACCGCCACGTGGTTCACCGAGACTTCGTGCTGAGTCTGTCGAGGGAGGAAGAGATGACGGTCGAGAGCCCTGCCGCGGCCCACGCTCGAGGGGCCGCCGTGATCGGACCCATCCATGCGCCCAAGGCGTCGGAGATCTTCGCGGATCTCCTGCGGCAGAAGATCCTGGACGGCGAGTTTCCCGAAGGGCAGCCCTTGCCTTCCGAGCGGAGCCTGGGTGAGCAGAGCAGGTTGAGCCGTGCCGCCGTACGGGAGGCGATCGGGATCCTGAAACAGCAG
Organism: Amycolatopsis acidiphila; assembly: GCF_021391495.1. Lineage (NCBI taxonomy): Bacteria > Bacillati > Actinomycetota > Actinomycetes > Pseudonocardiales > Pseudonocardiaceae > Amycolatopsis > Amycolatopsis acidiphila. Next base: position 5,607,376 of record NZ_CP090063.1, read on the forward strand.
GGCCTGATCGTGAGCAAGCCCGGCCGCAACGGCGGTTCGATCGTCACCAGGCCGACCTCGCAGGAGCTCGTCGCTTCGCTGCAGACCTATGTGCGGTCCCAAGGCTGGGGCGCGGACAACCGAACCCTGCTGGAGATGCGCGAGATCATCGAGCCCTGGTGCGCGGCGTTCGCCGCCAGTCACCGTACGGACGAGGACCTGCAGCGGATCCGGCAACGTCTCGACCAAGCCTCGGCCTCGATCGATCGCGTGGAGGAATACGTGTCGGCCGGACTGAGCTGGCATGCAGCAGTCGCCGACGCCGGCCACAACGTCCTCCTGTCGGCCTTCATGAGTGCCGCGAGCACCCCGTTTCTTTCCGCAGCCGACCACGGCCGCTATGACTCGCTCAAGGCGCGGAAGTCGACGCTGAAGACGCACAAGGCCATCACGGCGGCGATCTCCGATCGCGATCCGCAACGCGCCTTCGATTTGATGGCTCGCCACGTCCAGGGGTCGGAGGCACCCTTGCTCGAGAACCTTGCGACGACCCTCGAGAACGACACGGCAGCTACCGGCTGAGCCGCACCGGGTGGTCGGGAAACCACCCGGTGCGCCTGCATGGACGGGACTGAGCGCGGACAGCACTTACTCGTCGTGCTCGGAGCGTCGGCGTCCGAGTGTGGCCAGCAGGTCCTCGTGTAGCTCCATCCAGATGTCGTGGTAGGACTCGGACATCGGCTTGGCGAGGGCATCGGTATCACCCGCCTCGAAGCGCGCCAGAGCGGTTTCGAGACGGGTCCGGTAGCGGCCATAGCGCTCCTGTGCTCCGGCTGCCTTGTCAAGCAGGGCACTGACCTCAGCGTGAACACGCCGGAGTTCAACTGGAATCCCGGAGCCCTCTTGCAGCTGCCATGCGCTGGTGAGCGACTTGAAGGCACGGTTCGGCGCGAGGAAGGCCTGATAAACCTCGGCGATCTCGGTTCGCTCGGCAGCTGAGACCACGTGCGAAGTCAGCAACGCCAACCGCGCCTTGCCGGCAGGCGTCAGCGACGCACCGGTCACCTTGCCGGTGCGCCGCTTGACGAAGCCCGCCTCTTCCGCCGCCGTCACGACGGAGCCGACCTGCTCGACCGGGAGACCGGCACTGGCGACGAGTTGCTCAGGCCGCGCGAAACCGCGTGCGCGCAGGGCCAGCAGGACGTCAAACTCGCCCGGCTGGATGGACGGCATCGTGCGACTGGTCTCTGGGACGTCGTTGGCCCAGGAACCGGTCAGAAACAGGCGCGGGATCATTTCGGTGGCCACGCCGCTGATGATCGTGTCGTAGGCGGCCTCGACGACCGGGTGCAGCTCACCGAAGCCATGCTCGCGCACGAGTTCCTCGTGCATCCCCGCCGCGCGCGCGATCGGCAACACGAAACCCGCGGCGTAGGTGTACGCGCCTGCCAGCACCTTCTCGCGCTTGCTCATCGCGGCGATGCGCCGATAGAGCGTTTCGGACTTGGCTTCACACTCCTCGCGCAGCGCTGCCATGTCCTGCAGTGTCAGCGTGCGAAGGTGGTCCATCGGAGTGTCGAACTTCTCCCGCGTGTACACCGCCACACCGGAAACGTGGGGCAGGTAGTTGCTCGGTTCGGTGAACAGCGTCGACAGGTCGAACACCCTTGGTGAAAGGCGACCGTCGCCCGGGAAGAACATCGCGATGGTGACCACGTACGGCAGCCCTTCTGTCGTGTCGCTCCACGGGAAGGCCGGCTCGTTGATGAAGAGGTCGCGAACGATGACGAACCCGCCGTCCCCGGTCGGATAGGGCCCCGAATCGCCCAAGCCGAGCCTGTTGTCGAAGTGGAGCAGGAATCCCATGAGCTCCACCGCGCCGTTGAACCGCTGGAACGCCGAGCGGTCCCGCTCGGGTGCCAGCGAGATGCGGTCTGTCTCGAACCGGTCGATCCAGGACGGGTCGAGGACCGGGGCGGCGTAGCCGCGCATCGAGGACAACATCGGACCGGAGCCCCAGAGGCCCTTGTACAGCCGACGAGTCGTCGTCATGGTGCGGGAGATCCGCTCGACCTGGTAGTCGAAGTCGTGCAAGCCGAGCTCGAGGGTGATGCCCCTGCCGAAACTGGAGGCCGTGGCGATCGCCCACAGGTGCAGCATGTTGATCTTCGTTCCGATCTCGCGCTTCGCGCGGGCACCAATGTCGAGGACGCCGTCGACGCCGACACGGTCCTCGATGGCACGCATCCACTCCGGGTGCATGAACCAGGAGTTCATGATGCCGAGGGCCTCGTACTCCTGCCGTGGAATGAGCCCGGACTCCCCCTCCGTGGCTCGAGCGGCGAGTGCATCCCATTCGTTCCAGGCCAGGTAGTGAATCGCGTCGTTGACCTCCTCGATCGTGAGGTCACGGTGCATCGACGCATCATCCAGGTCGAGGACCGACGTGCGTTGCCGCGCGAACATGATCTCGTGCCCCTCGAGCCCGTGCGGCACTTCCCCGCCGAACTTCTCGAGCAGGAGCTGGATCTGGGCGAGCTGCTCCGGCGACATGGCGACGCCGTCTGCGGCCATCGGGGAGTCGTCGACCGGAGCTCCGGGTTCGACGCTGACCGAGCCATGCGGCCGCGACGAGACGTCCATTCGCAGGCGGACGCCGTCAGCAGGGACGATCTCGCCGCGAGCGGTCCGCACGCCCTTCTCGAACGCGACCGACATGATGCACGGGATGCCGTATTCGCGGCTGAGGATGCCCAGGTGACTCTCCGGAGCACCCTGCAGGGTCAGCACGCCCCGTACCCCGGCGTTGAGCGCCATGGTCAGGAACGTGGTGGCGCCACCCCGCGCGATGACGATGACGTCACTGACATCCTCGCCACTCTCGATGAAGGCGATCACGTCGTCCGGGGTGTCGAGCCACTTGGCCCGGCCCTCCACCGCCTCCGCGCTCTCGTAGACGTTGACCCCGACACCGACCTGCTCGTACGCGTCCGGCGGCGTGCGTGTTCCGGTGTCCGCGACGTGCGACATGTGACCTCCGTTGGTCATTTCAGGTGAGCTGGGTACGGACCTCCGGCGGGTACCGGAGGCGGGTCGTGCGGGACAGGTACAAGGTTTGAGCGGTTCGTCTCACTCCGTCAGCAGGTCAAGGGCATCGAGGTCGAGGGCCATCCGAGCTCCCGAGGCGAGAAGGCGGCGGTACATGGCCTCCATCCGGCCGTTGCTCTTCACCGACGCGATCGGCGGCACCAGCATCAGCAGAACCGCGAACGCAGCCTGCCGGTACGCCTCCCACGCCTCATCGAATGTCCAGGAGACGCCATGCTCCCCGAGTTCGTCGACGTGGCGACGGATCTCCTCCCGTTCTGCCACGCGCCGCTGAGCCGGCCCCACCGAGGTGCCAAACAGGTAGGCGACGTCGAACATCACCTGGCCCCACCCGACCGTCTGCCAGTCCAGCACGACCAGGTCGTCGCCTGCGAAGAGCAGGTTGTCCACCCGGAAGTCGTGATGCACCAGCGAACGCGGCCCGCCCAGCCGAGACGCCCACTCGCCCGCGGCTCGAACGAACCGGTCGATGCAACGGCGCTCCTCGGTGGCCAGCGAGCAGGCGATGGACTGTCCGGCCTGAAACCAGGAACGCTCCATACGATCGAGGATGTGCGGGATCGGGACTCCCAGCCGCCGGTGCAACCACGGCAGGCCTGCCGTGTCCAGATCCTCCCAGAACGGTGCCTGCAGGAGTACCAGCTGCCGGCGAGCGCGCCGGAGCACCGGCAGCGGGAGGTCGGCCAGTTGGTCACCAGTGTGGTACCTCCCCGTCAGATCCTCGAGCAGCAGGATCGGCGGCCCACCGTCGGCGGCATCCAATGAACCGAAGGACCGCGGTAACCGGATCGAAGACCGTGGCGCGAGTTCGGCGTAGAAACGCACCTCGCGCTCGTACGCGCCGAGCGAGGCGGCCGTCGCGGCCGCGGTGGCGTCTAGCGACGGCAGCTTTGCCACCACCGACGCCGGCCCGGACCCGGACGGCGCCCACGAGAGTTCGAGCCGGAGGGTGTCCGCGAGGGCGCCGTGACCGACGGGCCGGGACATGACGGACACCAGCTCGGCCGCGGCGTCGCATGCTCCCGCCCGTTCGAGAGCTTGGCGTAGTTCGCCGACATGGGTGAACCGGGCAGTGTCAGCGGGCACGTCACCTCCTCGTGACTCAGCTCACAGGTATTTGGTCCAACCTTAAATATGGTTGCCCTATTGTGTCAATAACCTTCAGTCCGAATAATGACTTGCTACCGACCCCCATCGCCAGCTTGCGGGAGGACCCATGTCTGCCGACGCCACTGTGATCGCCGATCAGCCGCTTGCCGTCGAGAGTCTCGACCGGCTCTTGCGGCCTCGTAAGCTGGCGCTGGTGGGCGCCAGCGACAAGAACCTCTTTTCGCGGCGCGCCTTCGCACAGCACAAGCGGGTCGGCGGAGACCGCCGCTTGGGCTTGGTGAACCCGCGCAGCCGAACAGTCCACGGCGCGGAAACGGTGGCGAGCTGCACGGACCTTCCCGGCGGCATCGACTGCGCGTTCCTCATGACGCCGCAGCGCACCACGGCGGCAGCGCTCGAAGACGCCGCGGCGGCGGGTGCCCGGGCCGCCGTCATCCTGAGCCAGGGCTGGGCGGAGGAGGGCGCGAGTGGGCTGCGTCGCCAGCAGGAGCTGGTCGCCCAGGCCGAGGAACTCGGGGTTGTCCTTCTAGGACCCAATCACCTCGGCTTCGCCAATCTCTGGGACGGCGTCGCGGCCTGCGCGCTGGGACTCGACCTGCCCGTCGAACCCGGCTCATTCGCTCTCGTCTCCCAGAGCGGAGCCGTCGGCTCGTCGATGGTCGGGTATGCCGCTCGACAAGACGTCCGGTTCAGCTTCGTGGTGACCACGGGCAATGAGGCGATGGTGACCGTTGCCGATGCCGTTCACTACCTCGTCGACGACGAGCGGACACGGGCTATCGGCATTTTTGCCGAAACGATCCGCAAACCGGCTGTTTTCCGAGCGGCAGCCGCGCGAGCCGCCGAGCTGGGCAAGGCGCTGGTCATCCTCAAGGCAGGTACCAGCGAGCTGGCCGCTCGAACCGCGGCGGCGCACACCGGAGCGCTGGTCGGTGACGACCGGGTGATCGACGCCGTCCTCCGGCAGGACGGCGTCATCCGGGTGCGCTCGGTGGAGGATCTGATCTGCACCGGCACCCTCTGTGCCAGTGTTGGACCGGTCCGCGCCCCTGGTGTCGGGATCCTCTCGGTTTCCGGCGGCGCCTGCGACCTGATCGCGGACCGCGGGGAGGATGTCGGCCTCGTGCTCCCGTCGCTCTCAGAACAGACCAACGCACGCCTCGCGCAAATCCTGCCGCCGTACGGCCATCCCCAGAACCCTCTCGACGTGACCGGTGGAGCCCTGGCCGACCCGGAGGTGTGGCGCCAGGGCATAACGGCGATGGCAGCCGAACCCGACATCGGGCTGATCGGCGTGGTCACGTCGCTGCCGACCGCTGGGGAGGAACAGCGCGACGACACATTTCACGCCGTCGGTTCCACCTTGGCCACCGTCGGGCTTCCCGGCGCCGTCTTCCCGCAGATCGACCAGGTGCAGTCCGATTACGTCCGCAAGGTCAAGTCCGAGTCAGGCGTGCACGTGGTGCTCCCGAGTGTGGAGCGTTTCGTCCATGCCGCCGCCGGACTCACCACCTGGTCGAAATGGCTGAACGCCCACACTGCCCCGCCGGCGCGCACCACGCGGGTCGAACCGGCAGTCCCGGTCATCGGTCCAATGCTCAGTGAGCATGCCGGCCGTGCCCTGTTGCAGCAGTTCGGCGTGCCACTCATTCCCGCCGAACTGATCACAGACGCGACCGCCGCCGTCGCAGCCGCGGCGCGTTTCGGTGGACCCGTCGCGATGAAGATCTGCTCGGCCGAAGTCGCTCATAAGACCGAACTCGGTGGAGTCGAACTCAAGGTCGAGGGCAGCGACGCGGTCGCAGCGGCCTATGAACGCCTGATCACCAGCGCGTCCGCCGCCGGTGTGGCACTCGAAGGCGTCCTGGTCAGCCCCATGCGTTCGAGTGGGGTCGAGCTGCTGGTCGGCGTCACCGCCGACCCCTCGTGGGGACAGGTACTCGCGGTCGCATTCGGTGGTGCACTGGTCGAACTGCTCGACGACACCGCCCTACGCGTGCTGCCCGTGGGCCGCGACGACGTCCGATCAATGTTGGCGGAACTGCGCGGCTACCGGCTGCTGACCGGATTCCGCGGAAGCAAACCGGCCGACATCGACCGGCTGACAGAAGTCATCCTCGCCGTCGCGGACCTCGCCGTGAGCCTACCGGCCTTCGATTCGGTCGAGATCAACCCGCTGCTCATCGACGGAGAACGGATCGAAGCTCTTGACGTGCTCATCACCTCGACGCCATGACCCCGCACTGATCAGCCACGGCGGAGCAAGCCCGGCGTCACGCCGATGAGCGTGTCGTCGGTCGCAGCTCCTCTTCGGATATAGCCATGCTCGACACCCGCGGCGACCTCGCCGCCACCTACACCTACGACCCCTACGGCGCCATCACCACGACCGGCACCCACGCCGGCGACAACCCGAAGCAGCGGTTCCTGCCGTGTGCTCGCGCGCAGTGTCCCCCTGTCGACCCCAAAAGCTGGGTCACTCCAGAACGCCGACCGGCGACCGGCGACCGACCCGCACCTACAGCCGGGGCAGGTCACCGCCTGGCTGCGAGTGGAGGACCAAGGAGTTAGCCGCATCGACGAACCCGGCCCGTTCGAACAGTTCGTCATCCACCTGCGACTGTCCAACCAACAGCCCCGGCCCGTCCACTTCGCCAGCGGGCCCGCCCAGGTCATCCGCAACCTGTAGACCATCCGACAGGGTTGGGTATGCTGCGTACCCCCGTCGCACGGCCACCAGTGCGGGCCCAGCCGGTCGTGCCCGGGCTGCACTTCCACGGACTACGCCACAGCCACAAAACGTGGATGATCGCCGACGGCATCCCCGAAGTAGGCCAAGCCCGCCGACTCGGCCACGAAATCCCCAACGACATCCGCGAGATCTACTCCCACGTCGCCCCCGAGGTCGACACCCGCCTCGTCGACGCACTCCAGCGACGGTGGATCGACGCGCTCGCCAGCCTGCACGACAACGAGGACCCCGCCATACCCAAGCCCCTCCTGCTCACCGCCTGACACACCAACACCACCGCGGCCCGCCGTTCCCCGGAACGGCGGGCCCTCCTCATACCCTGCCATGACTGCCTTTTCGACCACCGCAACCAGCACCAACCGCGCTACCCGGGCCCGAACCACCCCGACCACCCACCAACCCCACAGCGGCGACGTCAGCCGCCCGCAAACGGTCGTGATGCGCCCGCAACCGACAGCAACCGAAACGGGTTCAGGCAGTTTCAGGGCAATTGACAGTCGTTGCCGGAGGAGCCGGTCTGAAGGCGACCCCCTTCGCCCTGGGGTCAAAAATTTCCATGATCGGCTCCTGATTCGCTCCTGCACACCCCTGTCGATCAGGAAAACCAGACCCCCGACGAGACACGCGCAGAACGCGAAAAAGCCCGCTGACCTGGGCGTACACCCAGAGCCAACGGGCTCTTCCAACCGTCGGGACGACAGGATTCGAACCTGCGACCCCTTGACCCCCAGGCACCTGATCATGACGAAAGACCTGCTAGAACGCCAGATCAGGCTCCCTTCTGACGTCCGTGGACGTCCGTGGCAGACCGTCCGTTTCCCCGGCGATTGTCACTCAGTTCGTCACTCAGCCCACTGCTGCGACCAGCAGAAAGATGCTGAAACAGGCGCGGGCCCCTCCCCTGTTTCAGCCTTGGTGACACTGTGACCGTAAGAGAGTGTGGGGAACTGATGTCGTACCCAGCTGTCACAGGGCTGTCACACCCGTTTACCCAGGTCAACAGCCCTTGAGTGACAGAGTGACAGGTGTGACAGGGTGTACCGACCCCCCGACCTGTCACACCGGCTTCACTGGCGCTGTCCGCAAAGCCCGCCCTGGTTCAGACGCGGAAGTAGATTCCAGGTATCTCACGCTTTCAAGGCGGGCAGAACAAGGCCCCCGACGATCGCAGAGCCCTTGACCTGCACCTTCGCATTTCATCGAACTGGGACGAACCTGGGCGACTGTCAGCGATTCAGACCAGGAATGAGACCGGGCAGGCCGCAGGGGAACGGGCGTTGCGCGCGCTGCAACGCTACCGGCGGAGCCGGCGCGCCCGGAGCCCGAAGATGGCGCCATAGTGCTCGCGGTCTTCGACACTCGTGAGCATCGACGGGTGCCTGTAATGCGTCCGCCGTGCGCGGCGATCTACGCAGCGTACTGTGATCGCCCTCCGCCCGTATGGGCATGGCTCTGGAGCGCTGCATGGAACCGGTTCGAACCGCGGCTGGCCTAGAAGCTGACTGGAACACCGAGCGCAACTCCGAGAAAGGCTGGCCTCAGTTCCTGGAGTCTGTAAGCATCGATGGACTCCGCGGCTGGCGCGGCGAGGAGATCGAGTTTCGGTTCCCGGTCGTTGCCATCGCGGGCGTCAACGGCTCGGGAAAGAGCACGGTACTCAAGGCAGCCGCGACGGCTTATCGAGCAAAGAAGACAACGAGCAAGCACCTGAAATCAGTCACATTTAATCCTGATGATTTCTTTCCCAGTACGCCGTGGGAGAACGTCAATGGCGTTGTCCTGGAACATCGGTTCCGCTTGGGCGGAGAAGTCAGAACCGTACGAATTCGAAAGCGCACGGAGCGTTGGCGAGGAATGCCATCTCGCGCAGAGCGCGTGCTATTCTTCCTCGATATCAGCAGAATTCAGCCCATCGATACTCTTATTGGCTACGGCAAGCTGGCCAAATCGGCAGCATTCTCGGGCGATGGCATGCTCGAATTGTCCGACGAGTTTCGCGCCCTCTTGAGTCGCGTACTGGGGATATCATTCAGTTCGGGAAAAGTGTTATCGCAGGGCGAGAAGCAGGTTGGCGTCCTAGAGCGCAACAATATGACCTACTCGAACTATCATCAGGGCGCCGGCGAGGACACCACCGCCGATCTCGTGGCAATGCTGCAGGAATTGCCACGGAACTCGTTGGTGGTAATCGACGAAGTTGAAGCCTCACTGCACCCTCGCGCACAGCGAAGGCTTATGGCAGAACTTCTAGATGTCGCGCGCCGTAAGCGACTCCAGTTTATACTTTCAACTCATTCGCCGTACATATTTGAACAGCTGCCGCAGACGGCGAGAATCTTCATCCACTTGGACAGATCCTACGGCCGACAAGTGATTTATGGGGTTACCCCAGAGTTCGCTTTGTCGCTGATGGACGACGTTGGCCATCCGGAACTAACTCTTTATTGTGAAGATGCCGAGTCCGTCTTCTTGGTTGACCGCATAGTGTCGTATGAAGACTTCAATAGCACATTGGCGAAGCGGATAAGAATGGTAAGCGTAGGCCCGGCAAGCACGGTTAAGGCGATCGGCCGAGTCGCAGCCGAGGGCAAGCTTCCCGGTAAAGGTTTGGGGGTACTAGATGGTGATCAAGATCTAGCCGAGGGCTGCATTAAAATCCCAGGATCGAAATCTCCAGAAGCAACGCTTTTTCAGTCGTTCACGTCGGCGCAGTGGGCAAGCGTCGCCGAACTGCTTGGGGTTCGCCCCGGCGATCTAGAGGATGCTGTTGAAGATGCGATGCGATTAGAGAACGTGCACACCTGGTGTCGGCGAACTGCCGAGCGACTAGGACCTCGTGTTCGCGCTCAGCGCGTGTGGGAGGACGCCGTATCCGTGTGGGTGGACCAGATTTTGCCTGATGCTGACCGAAAGGCGTTTGTCGAGGAAATACGCTCGCGGCTCGGCTGAAGCGCGGCCGCGGAAACAGATCCCACCGGCCGGGTTGCCGCCCTTCACACGATGCGGGCGAGCAGGAACAGCCCGTGGCGAACCGACCAGGGTGCCAGAAGTCGGTGTGGCGGTCGGGGCCGAACAGCAACGTCCCCTGGACGCCCTCGGCCTACCTGCGGTTCATCTCCCGGAGCTGCCGCTTGAGGTCGTCGATGTCCCAGCGGTGATGACCACCCGCAGTAGTCAGAGTCGGTTCGATCCGGCCCTGGCTGACCCACCGCTGCAGGGTGCGGCGGTCCACTCCTATGGCTTTCGCAGCGTCAGCAGTAGGGACAAGGTCACCGGGCACTTACGTACTGTTGCCCGCGAATGTCGCGTTAGTCCACTCGGGTGACGCGATTCACCGCGAACACAGCGATTTATCGCGATGGACCGCGACCATGTACGCTTGTCGTCAAATGTCGCGTTTGCCGCAGGACTGAGTGGAGGGGTTATGAGCATTCATCCTGACTTCAAACCGAAGCAGCGGGAGTTGATCTACGAGGCGATGGCTCGACACATCGCCTCCCGAATCGAGCGCGGCGAGCTGAGGCCGGACGACCCCTTGCCGTCGGAGCGGCGCCTTGCCCAGGAGTACGGTGTCTCGCTCGGCTCGGCGCGGCACGCGACGCGGCTTCTGCGGTATCGGGGTCTCGTCGATACGGTGCCGGCCAAGGGCACGTTCGTTGCTGAACGACCGACGCATGAGGAGATCTCCGATGCCCACAACTATTGATCCATCGCTGCTGCGAGAACTCGGCAGCGGTCTTGTCGATCCGGATTGCCCTGATGGAAGGGTGTGCGTGCGGTGCGCAGTACCGGCAACGCTCTATGCCGTCGATCTGCTGGGCACCGCGTGGGACACCTGCGCCGCTCATCACGGACAGGTGATGCTCGCCCTTCTCCGCGGCGAGGTTGAGGACATCGAACGCAGCCTGAGCGCTCCCACTCTAAAGCTCCTTAAAAGCCCCTGACCACCGGAAACAGTTCTACTTGGAAGCCTGCGCGGGGCGAACCCGTGACTCTGTCACTTCCGGTTCTTTTCGCCACCTTCCGACCGGGCTTGGCCCACTCACCCAGGGAGCGGATCGCAGGAAATCCGCAACCCGGCGCATGAGGAACCCCTCTCGCGGCACTTGCCGTCCCCTAGCCGGGCGACGCGGAGCCAATCGCGGCGCCTGCCAAAACCGGTCGGGGACACGCGGCCGCAAGGTCCGCGAGAGGGGTTCTGCTATGCCGATGGACGGCCGTGCAACCAGACCTCATCTTCCTTCAACTCGACCAACTGCTTGCACAGGTTCACCACGGCGTACACGCGTTCGTCGTGGATGGGCGAGTTTGGCGGCCGCTCCTTGACGTACTGCAAGGTCTCGGTGATGACCTCCCGACCTTCGCGTAACCAGTCGGGGATCAAGCGGGCCTGAGGTGACATGGCGACTCCCTTCAAGATTGGCCGGGCTGGCGCTTCCCCCGCCAGCCCGGCAGATCGAGTAGAACATATGTTCGAAGAGCAGGCAAGGCGAGGCCCGCTAGCATCACCGGTATGGTGCCGACGTTGGCTGAGCTGGAAGCGCGGGTGATCGCGCGAGGCGAGGCGCGCATCCGCGCTGTCGTGCAGCTGCAAGACCAGCTCGTGCGTCAGCACGCGGACACAAGCGCCCGCGTCCGCGCTACCGAGCAGACCCTCGCTGCGATCGAGAAGAACCTCTCGGAGTGCAAGGCCCGTCTGCTCGGCGCTCTCAGCGACGCCTAATCGCTCTACTTTCGGCTGGTCACGAGGTTGGCGGGCATCTCACCGGCCAGGAAAGCACTGATCTGCTCGGCCGCGACGGCGTAGCAAAGCGCGTTCGTTCCCGGCACTGTGCGCGCCATGTGCGGGCTGATGATCGTGCCGGGGCATTGCCAGAGCGGATGCCCTTCCGGGAGGGGTTCCGGGTCCGTGACGTCAAGGGCTGCGCGCAAGCGGGCCGCCTGCAACTCGGCCACTAGCGCGTCAGTGTCGACGATCTTCCCGCGACCCGCGTTGACGAGCAGTGCGCCGTTTGGCATCGCGGCCAGGAATGCCTTATCGACCAGGCCCCTTGTGTCCCCCGTGAGCGGCGCGGTGATCACAACAACGTCGTGTTCAGGTAGCAACGCCGGAACGTCGGAGGGTGCGTGTACGCCCTCCCGCGCCCTGCTCGCGACCAGGGTCGGCGTGGCGCCGAACGGGGCCAGGCGCTCAGCAACCGCTCTTCCGATGCTGCCAGCGCCGACGATCAGCACTCGACTGCCGGCCAAAGTGTCCGCGGCAACCCGTCGATGCGCCCACATCTCCTCGTCCTTGAACTGGACAAGTGCCGGCCACTGTCGATAAACGCACAGGATTGCCGACAGAATCCACTCCGAGACAGGCCCTGCGTGCGCTCCCCGGGCTGTGGAAAGCGTGATGTCAGCCGGAACGTCGCCGGACCATTCGTCAGCGCCGGCCGACAGCAGTTGCACCATGCGCAGATTGTCGAGCTGCTTCAAGAACGGAATCGGACGATGGCTGCTCCGGTACGGCGGAATTAGTACCTCAGCGTCGCGCCTCTCCGCTGGCAGCGGTTGGTTAGGGTCGTATGTCACGACCTCCACGCCTTCAATACCGCTAAGGACTTCGACACCCACTTGGTCGTCAGTCTCATTGCTCACAAGAACACGCACGCTAATCGACCTTCGCGTTCTCGACTTGTTCAACCAGTCGTCGGGCCTGCGACTGCAAAGGCTCGCTAGACGCCGAATTGTCCACCACGATGTGGGGAATGGGCGGACGCAAGTCGAGATCTATCCCCTCCACGTACCGCGACCAGTCGGCGAGCTTCGCGGAGTCTCGGGCTGCGCCACGATGGCGAACGTAGGTATGCATTGTCTCTGCATCGCAGTAGACCCATGCAAACGTCGCAGTCGCTCCGAAATCTTTGCAGGTGGCTAAAGTTCTGTTCACCCAAGCCGCATCGGCGAATTCACGGAGAAACGGTGCGGTGACGACCGAACTGTTTCCGCACTGGAGGTTTTCGGTCAGCGCGTTCATCAGAGATTCGTATTCACGAGGCCGGATCGTAGATAGATAGAAATCGGACTCTCTGTCGTGCGGCGAGCGTCCAACGGCTTCAAGGGCGGCCTCGACAACCGGCCGCGTCAGCGTGTCCTTGTCGAGCAGCGCCCACCCCGTATCGCGGGCAACGACCCGGCCAAGCTCAGTCTTGCCGCTACCCGCATAGCCGCCGACGAAAACGACGTGCGGCGTGGACGGCCGAGGGCGGATGCTGGCCTGCTCTGGCGCCCTGACAACTCGGCCGGCGCGAGGTTTGCTCTCCACCAGTCCTTCCTTGCTCAGGATCGCCATCGCGTCGTTGATCACCGGCGTGCTGACCTCCCACTCTTCGGCCAGTTCACGCGTGGACGGCAGGCGTTGGCCGTCGCGAAGTCTCCCAGCCTCGATGTCGTTGCGGATGTGTCGCGCCACCTGCATGTGAAGCGGCTCCGACCGGCTGACGGTTGGGCGTGGGCGCGTCATTCGACTTCCTCTCTGCGCTGCTTTGCTACCAGAGGCTACCAGATGGGAGTCGTGATCTCCGCAGGTGGAACACCGTTTCTGAAGAAATTTGGATCTACCAGTTGACCATCTGAGCTCTCAACTGTTAGCTTTCGTGGTGTCCGGGATCACGGACAACCGAACGAGGCAAAGGGAGACCGATGAGGTCCGCACACATGAGCCGCCGACAGGCCGAAGCGTCCTTCGACGGCCTCGACGTTGACTACGACCACGTTCTCGCCGCTCAGGCGAACGCTGTGCATTACACGGACGCGCTCGAGCTGGCTGACGCGGCCGACCTCCTGGAAGACATCGACCGTGAGCTTGCCGCTGCCAGCACGGCCGCTCTGATTCGCGCGCCGCGCTTCATTGATCCGCGCCGTGCAGCTCGCTCCCGCCGCCGCGCCAATCGACGCACCCTGCGCCGCCTGCACGACGGTTTCGTCGTTGACGCGGCGCACGACCAGGCCGACGGTGCCGTCCCCATGAGCGGGGAGGCCGCCGCGTGATGGGCGCGAAGTCTGTCCGCAGTCCGCAGCCACTGAGTGAAGACGAGTACGGGGCGCGCTGTGACTGCCGCTGCCCGCTCGTGCCGGGTACGCACCCGGCCGGGGTGTGCGCGCAAGTCCGGGACGCCGCGACGACGACCGGGCGGCACCAATGACCCGCTATCTGATCAGTGACCCCGGCGCGGCGCATCCCGCCAAGAACGCCACCGCGCCGGGACTCCCCAACCAGCCAGGACACGACTCGAAGGGAAGGGCACTCATGGTGTCACAGGAACTGCTTTCCCGGGCCTCGCGCCGGACCGGCTACCGGAAGGACCTGGTGGCCGCGCCTGTGCAGATCATCGCGGGGCGGCACGCCGAGGGGCACAGCGTCGGGCAGATCACCCGCTATCTGAAGGACCAGCTGGGTCCTGACAACACGGCTGCCGCGCGCACCTTCGTCGCGTGGGTCATCGCCGCCGCCGAGCGAGGTGAGGTGGCATGAATCCGCGTAAGCGTCGCCAGTCGGTAACCACGATCTACGACGGCCGCACTCACCTGGTGGCGTTGTGCCGTGGCCGGCGGGAGGGGCTACCGGTGTTCGGCTGGGGCGAGGCCCCGGCCACCCTGCTCACCCGCGCCCAGCTGCGAGAGGCCGGGTTGCGCCCAGGCGGACAGGACCCGGTGGCGTTGCTGGTGTTCCGCCACTTCAAGCCGTACGCCCACGAGACCGTGGCGGAGCTGTTCTCGGTCGAACGCGCCAGGGAACGTCGCACCCCCACCCCAGCTCAGCGGGTCGCGCTGGGCAAGGCACTGACCGCCCGCCGGATCTGCCGCACCTGCCACGAAGACGTCGGCTACTACGTGCCCACCTCTACCCGCCAGTGCTGGGCCTGCGAGGGCGCCGAGCTGGCAGAGCTGAATCCCACGACCGAACTCGCCACGGAGGTGGCCGCATGAGCAAGACGACAACGGTGCTGCCGAAAAAGAACACGCTGCGGAAGTTGTTGTGGGGCTTGGTGTTCCTCGCACTGGTGATGTGGGTGATCAAGCACCCGTACCAGGCCCGCGACGCTGTACAGGCCGCGGTGCACGCCCTGTCGGTGCTGTTCTCCGGTTCGGGAGGTGGCCGCTGATGGCCGCGAAATTGGACACCCACTACGGCACGCGCAGCTGGTGGGACGGCACGGTCCGCACCCTGTGCGGGCTCCGGCTCCCGGCGGAGGCGCGCTACGTCCGCGGCAAGGCCACTTGCCCCGCCTGTCTTACAGCACGCGCCAACGGCGTCACGAAGGGACGGTGATCACGGTGTCGATTTTCGAGGTTCTGGAACGGCGCGGGACGTGGGTGCTGCTGAAGTTCGCCGCCACCTTCGCGGTGTTCATGCTGCTGCACCTGCTCCGGATTCCGCTCGTGCTGGTGGCGCGGGTACTCGAGGTCTGCCTCCGTCGCCTCAACGGGTTCGCCGCCCGGCTGGCTACCGCCCCGCCGCGGGGGCCGGTCAACCAGTTCTTCCAGCCCAGCAACGGTTTACGAGGGGAGGCTGTCAATGTCCACGCCTGAACACAAACCCGCCACTACCGAGCCGAACGACCACATCGGACACGCCGCGGCATCCGCCGAGCTGCAGGCCCGGCAGGACCCGGACACCGCGCTCTATGCCCGCGTCACCACGCCGACTCGCACCACGCGCGTGATCTCGTGGCTGGGCTGGCACGTCGGCGAGTTGTCCGGCATCACCGGACCGGTCGTGTTCGGCGCCGCCGTGTCCAGCTGGTTCTACCTCGCCTCCGGCCTGGCCGCGCTGGGCTGGGCCGGGAACGAGCTGCGGCTTCGCCGCCAGCAGCACAACGCTTCGGCTAGGGCGACGTCCGCTGGGGACGGTGAGGTCAAGTGACCCGGATTGCTGATATCGCCGGGTCCTGGACGGTGCTGGTCACCACCCCGGCCGGGGAGACCGTCGCCGCCGGGAACTGGCCGGACTTGAGCGAGGCCCACGGGTGGGCACGCGAGATCAATCAGGGCCAGTTGGCGCGGGTGCGCGGGTTGTTCCCCCTCGTGCTCGCCCGGGACCTCCGTATCGAGTTGGAGAGGGGTGTGTGGGGATGACCTGGCAGGAAGAACGCCGCGCGAACCGGCTGGTCGACGCTCAGATCCAGCGGGAGCAGGCCGCGGCCGCGGCTCAGGTCCGGATCGCCGAGCGGGCCGCGCTGGCGCAGCAGCGCCGGGCGGACGAGCACGCCCGCGCCGAGCAGGCGCGGGCCGATCGGGAGCAGCGAGCTGCCCGCCGCCGCGCCGCCGTGGTCGCGGCCCGGGTGTGGTTGGGCCGGTCGGTGGTGGAGCTCTTGATCTACCCGATTGCGCTGCTGTCGTTCGTGCTCGCCGCGCCAGCCATGGCCGCGTGGGGCAGCACCGTCTACGCCAGTGATCTCGGGGTGCTGTTGCCTGGGATCACCGAACTCGGGATGTGGGCGTTCGCGGTCGCGGTGCTGGTGTCGCGGCGGCGCCACCCGGAACGTCCGGTGGGCTGGCTGCAGCTGGGAGTGTGGGCGTTCGCCGCGGTGGCGTTCACCTCCAACCTGCTGCACGGCCTGGACACCCGGTGGGAGTCGGGCGTGGTCATGGGCATCGTGTCCGTCGCGGGGGTGGTCGCCCATCAGCTCACCTTGGCCGCTCCGCCCCTGTCGCGCCGGGAGCGGCAGGCGGCGCGGATCGAGAGGGCCGCGACCCGCAAGGTCGCCAAGGTGCGCCGCGCTGCCGTGGTGCACGCGGTTGCCGAGATCGACCCGGACGGGTCGGCCCGCCTGGTCTACGCGCCGGGCCGCTACGTCCTCGCTCGGCGAGGGCGCCTGGAAGCGGCGATCGTGCCGGGCCTGCCCGTGGCCGGGGAGTCGGCCGACTGGGACCGGGAGTTCGCCGATCTGCTCGCGGTACAGGGCGCCGCGTGGGCGGCCGGGGAAGGTCCCGGGGTCGAGTCTGACCCGGCGCTGGGCGACTCGATCGAGGGCGGCACGGTGGCAACCCTCGACCGGGAGCCTGACCAGCAAAAATCGACCCCCAACCGGCCTCGCGTCGCCGGGCGCAAGGTCCGCTCGATCGAGCAGCTCCGCGCCGAGCTGGACAAGGCGCTGAAAGCTCGCCCGGGCGCGGTCGACCCGACCTCTGCCGAGTCGATCCGCAAGGCCCTGCGCTGCTCCCCGAAGAGCGCACGGCAGCTTCGCGACGAACACCGCCAGGGAGGCAGCAAGTGACCACCGATCACCACGGCACAGAGCAGGAGTTGGCCCGCGTGCACTACCTCCCCAGCCGATCGGCCGACGCCACCCCGGCGACCTCGGACACCGAGGTGCTGGAGGGCGAGATCATTACGGACGCCGACTACCGCGCGATGCAGAAGGCCAAGGCACTGCAGCGGTACGCCCTCTACCGCAAGGACGCGGTGACTGTGGCGCGCGGCGTGAAGACCGTCGCCACGCACGACCTCACCAAGGCGGCCGGCAAGACCCTGCTCGCCACGGGGCTGACGACGGTGCAGGGGTTCGAGTCCTGGGGAAAGCGGACCTGGGATGCCTCGACAATGGGTGTCTACCGGCGCCAGATCAAGGCCGCGGAAGCCATCGGAGACCGCGAGGCCCTGGCGGAGTGGATGGAGCGTAAAGAGGCCGCAGCGGAACGGCGACACAAGCGGCTGATGGACCTCCCCGCCCTGGCCAAGGGCGCGGCGAAGGTCATCATGGGCAGCCTGGCGGGATGTGTCGTCCTCACCCTGCTGGTTGGGCTGTTCGTGCAGCTGTCCGGGTCGGGCGAGTTCGTCCACGTCATCACCGGCGTTCTCTCGGCGATGCGGTGGGTGTTCACCGCAATTGCTGTCGCGTGGACGCCGTTCCTGATGGCCCTGCCCGGCTTCGTCGTACTGGCCGCCTACCGGGAGGGCCGTCGCCGCGGCACGGCGCCGCGCTGGCTGGCGACCGCGGCGGAGGCGGACATGGACGCTGCGATCGATGAGACCACCATCGCTCGCGCGCTGGAGGCGCTGCGAATTCCGCAGATCGCCGCCTACCTCAAGCAGGGTTTGCCGCTGCAGTACCTCACCCCGGCCCGGGCGGACGGGCGCGGCACGCACGCCGTGCTCCGTCTCCCGGCTGGGGTGACCGCGGAGAAGATCGCCCGCCGTCGCGCCGACCTCGCCACCGGGTTGCATCGGCTGGCGAAGGAGGTGTGGCCGACGACCGGGGCGGAGGCCGGAATCCTGGACCTGTGGGTGGCGGACAAGGGCGCCCTGGCCGAGGGTGCGGGAGCGTATCCGCTGCTCACCGATGGTGTGGTGGACGTGTTCAAGGGTGCCCCGTTCGGCAAGACCCTGCGGGGGACGCCGATCCTGGCGCCGCTGATGGAACGCAACACCATCTGTGGCGGCATGCCTGGGCAGGGCAAGTCCTCCGCCGCGCGGGTCATGATGGCCGGCGCCGCGCTCGACCCCACGGCGGAGCTACGCATTTGGGTCCCGGACGCCAACTTCGACTTCGAGGCGTTCCGGCCGCGCTGCTCCCGCTACGCCATGGGCGCCGAAGACGAGAAGATCGAAGAGATCCTGCACCACCTGCGGGAACTGCACGCCGAAGTGCAGGCCCGCGGGGAACTGCTGATCCGCTTCGAGGTGCCCGCGGTGACGCGGGAGCTGGCGTCGAAGAACGTCGGGTTACACCCGCTGTTCTGCCTGCTCGAAGAGGCCCACGTCGCGATCCAGCACCCAGTGTACGGGGCGGAGATTTCCAAGCTGCTGGTAGACATCGTGCGACTCGGGCGCAAGCGCGGCATTCACCTCATCGTCTCCACCCAAGCCCCCACGAAGGACTCCATGCCCCGCGACGTGACCCGCAACTGCTCCAACGGTGTCGCGTTTGCGGTCGGCGACCACGTGGCGAATGACGCGCTGCTGGGGCAGGGCGCCTACGCCGCAGGGCATCGGGCTACCGAGCTGATTCCCGGCACGGACAAGGGAACCGCGGTCGTGAAGGGCTTCACCGGAGAACGCTCGGACATCGTGCAGGTCTATTTCCTCGACGTGGCGCGGGAAAACGACCAGGTCACCCCAATTATTGAGCGGGCCATGTGCGCAATCGAGGAGCACGGGCAGGTGCCCGGCGCGGACCGCGCTGCACCAGAGATCGAGGCTGCCCGCGACTTGCTGGAAGACCTGGACGCCGTGCTCGGCAACGACCCGGTGCCCGCCGCAGATGTTCCGGCGCTGTTGGCCAAGTACGCCCCTGGTTGGCTGCCCTACAAGCGGCTCACCGGCAAGGCCCTGCGCGAGCAGTTGGCGAAGCAGCACGGGATCAAAGTCCCCTCCACCGGCAACCGCTGGCCCGTCGACCCGGTCACCGTGCGTGAAGCTCTCGCGAAGCAGGCCACGGTCGACCTCGACGCCGACGAGCAGTCGTGACGGGTTCCGAGTTAGGCCCGGCCGCTCCACACAGCACCGTGAAAACTGGCTCGGTCCGCTGCCTCGACGGCCTGGTCTAACTCGGCTAACTCCCTAACTTTCCGCAGATCAGCAGGCTAGTGACCCTACCTGGCCCGGCGAGTTAGAAACCTAACCCGCTTCCGACGATCTAACTCCCCAACTAACTCCAGAACCCGCCCCTGGGCGGCACCGGCAGAGGGTGCCCGCCACGGCACTCCCTACCCGAAAACCGTCACACATCGTCACTCCGGAAGGGTCTTCGATGGACACCCGCGACAACCTCACCCGCGCCGCCCTCGCAGCAGCGGAGCGCGGCTGGCACGTCTTCCCGCTCCGCCCGAACACCAAGCGACCCGCGCTCCACGGGCACACCAACTGCCCAGCCACCGGTCCCTGCTCGAACGGTCACCTCGGCTGGGAGCAGCGGGCCACCACCGACCCCGACCGCATCCGCGCAGCCTGGACCCTCGCCCCCTACAACATCGGACTCGCGACCGGGCCGTCCGGGTTGTGCGTGATCGACCTTGACGTGACCAAGCTCGGAGAGACCATCCCTGCCGAGTGGGCACGCCGGGGCGCCACCAGCGGGGAAGACGTGCTCGCGATCGTAGCCGAGCAGGCCGGACAGGAGCTGCCCGGCGACACCCTCACGATTCGGACCCCCTCCGGGGGACTGCACCTGTACTACGCGGCGCCTGACGGCGCTGAGCTGCGCAAGACCGAGGGTGACCGCGGACACGGACTCGGCTGGAAAATCGACACCCGCGCCTGGGGTGGCTACGTGGTCGCGCCTGGCTCCACTATGGACGGACAGGCGTACGAGTACCTGTGTGACCGTGAGCCGGCGCCGCTGCCCGGCTGGCTCGCCGAGCGGCTCACCTCTGCATCGCTCCCGGCCGCGCCGGTGGTGCCCATCCGGCCGACTACTGGCCGGGCACGGTACCTGGAAGCCGCCATCCGCGCCGAGAGCGCCAAGGTCCACGCCGCGCCCAGCAGCCAGCGCAACGCCGCCCTCTACGCCGCCGCGGTCGCCCTCGGACAGCTCGTGGCCGGAGGTGCCCTCACCGAGGCCGA
The DNA here is from genome assembly GCF_021391495.1 of Amycolatopsis acidiphila. Taxonomy (NCBI): domain Bacteria; kingdom Bacillati; phylum Actinomycetota; class Actinomycetes; order Pseudonocardiales; family Pseudonocardiaceae; genus Amycolatopsis; species Amycolatopsis acidiphila. Next base: position 5,627,877 of record NZ_CP090063.1, read on the forward strand.
GCACGAAGCAGTGCTGCTGACCGCGGCCGGGCGACATCTCGCCGAAGGCGCCTATAACGAGCACCAAGCCCGCCAAACCATCGCCTCCGGCCTCCGCACCGGACGCAACCGCCCCCGGGTTGTGGCCTAATGAGTCATTCACACGAAGAACTCCATGATATTCCTAGTCCGCTCGAACTCACGTCGGGGCAACGGGTCAGGAATATTGTTAATTCGATCAACGGCCGCATCACCGATTACGCCAGCTTTTTGCAATTCAGTAATAAGTGTGTCGAGCTTTATCGAGGCAATAACCGACTGTTCTTGCAGGCGCGTCATCGCTGGTTCGTAGGCTGGCTGATCATTGGACTCGTCGTCTTCGTACGGAACGAACACGAGACAGTGCCGAACACCCTCACTGCCAGGTTCCCACAGGCATCGCCCGAATCTCATCTTAGCGGGGGCAGATTTAACCCCAACAAGCGTCACATCGAAGTAGCGATGCTCGCGATCACCGACGAATCGGCGATCCTGGAGTACGTTTTCCAGCTTCTTGTGCGTCTCTGGGTCAACTTGAGCGAGTATTTCCATCATGTACAGGCCGGAAGCCATCTCGATAGGCTGCCAACGCTCGGGAACAAGCGTGAGCCCTTCGAACAGGACTTTCTCAAGGACAAGTTCTTCACGCTCTTCCAATTCGATCGAGTGGGTATACGTCGAGACTTTCTCGCTGGATCGATAGGAGTAGTTGTTCCGAGCCACCTTCCACTTGCCACCTCCGGTGTCCGAGAGAATCGCTTCATCGAACCCAGTCGAGGCCAACTCCTCCTGAAGCTGCTCGTGTTGCTCATCTCCCTGGGTAACGACGGTAACGGCAAGACGTCGAAGAAGTTTTTCCGTGTGAGGCGAAATCGACGGCTCAAGTTCTTCGAACCCGAGATGCGGGCACGGCTCACCAAGCAGGACAAGCGTTACATCGGGGTTGGACACGCAAAATCCTCTCACGGGGTTGGCATTCTGCTCCTTCAATCGCTCCCCGCTGCAGTTTCGTTTCTATCCACCGCCAGTCCAGTACGACGCCTCGAAGTCCACGCGTTGATTGCCGAAGGGAGCAACTGATCATGCCTGCCCCCGCGCACTGTCGCCGGTCCCGGAGCAACCAGCCCGCAAGACCCGCTGGACTGACGCCGAACTGATGGCCGTGGACTTCCCGGAACCGCGCTGGGCCGTGCCCGGCCTGCTCTGCGAAGGACTCAACCTGCTCGCCGGGGCGCCGAAGCTTGGCAAGTCCTGGCTGTCACTCGGTCTGGGCGCCGCCATCGCCAACGGCGACCCCGCGCTCAACGCAATCGACGTCGAGCGCGGGCCAGTGCTGTACTGCGCCCTGGAGGACACCGGACGCCGGTTGCAGCGCCGCCGCCGTCAGATGCTCGCGGCCGGAGGCCGGGCGGCGCCCCTGCTGACGTTGGAGACCGCGTGTCCGACGATGGCGCACGGCGGGGAAGCGCTGCTGTGTGAGTGGCTCGACGCCAACCCGCACGCGCGGCTGGTCATCGTCGACACCTTCGCCAAGATGCGTGGCGCAGACCCGGCCGGCATGTCCGCCTACGCCGCGGACTACGCCGCTGCGGTGCGGTTCAAGACCCTGGCCGACCACTACAACGTGCCGTTCCTGCTCATCCACCACGTCCGCAAGCAAGGCGCCGAGGACTTCCAAGACATGGTGTCCGGCACGAACGGGCTGACCGGTGCGGTGGACGCCACGCTCGTGCTCAAACGGACGCGAGGGCAGGCGGACGGGGTGCTGCACGTGACCGGCCGCGACGTCGAAGAGGCCGAATACGCCATGAGCTTCGACGCCACCTCCGGCGCCTGGACCAAGCTCGACGGTCCCGCCGGGGATTACCAGATGCACGACACCCGCGCGCTGCTCACCCGATTCGTGCGCGAGTACCCCGGCAGCAAACCCGCCGCCATCGCCGACGCGTTGCAGCTCAACTCGAACAGTGTCCGGCAGACCCTCTCTCGCATGGCCAAGGACGCCCAGGTCCGGGCCGCACCTGGCGGGACCTACTTCCCCACCGAAGGCGCGAGTGACAGCGACAGCTGCCCACCCCTGTCACAGCTGTCACTCCGTCACTCAACCGCCGGTGACCAGCACGAACAGGAGTGACAGCACGAGTGACGCCCCGCCCACCTGTCACAACCGCCCAACCGCCTACCGCCACGCCGAGGGGGAACGCGATGGACACACCACCCGGGATGCTGGACCGGCACCTGTACCGGATCACCGAAGCCATGCGCTTGCTGTCGATGAGCCGATCCGTCATCTATGAGCAGATCCGCGCCGGACGGCTGCTGTCAGTCAAGCAGGGACGTGCCCGGCTCATCCCAGCTCAGGCGATCACCGCCTACGTGCAACTACTCATCAACGAAACGGAGGGTGTCAATGGCCAAGCGGCGTAGCCGAGGGGACGGTGGACTCTACTGGTCGGAGTCCCGTCAACGCTGGATCGCTGAGGTCACGACCGGCTACACCCCGGCCGGGAAGCGCATCGTCCGCAAGGCCAGCGGTAAGACCAAGACCGAGGCCAAGGACAAGCTCAAGGAACTAGTGCGGGACCTCGACGACGGCCTGCCAACTGGTCCGGCCGGATACACCGTCGCGGAGGCGGTAAGCAACTGGCTCACCTACGGCCTCAGCGGCCGCCATCCCGAGACGGTGAAGAACTACCGCTACCTCGCGGACGGGCACCTCCTGCCACTGCTGGGCAAGCGGAAGCTTCGGGAGTTGTCCGCTGAGGATGTGGACGAGTGGCTTGCCGACGTGGCCACGCGGGTCAGCACCCGCACCCTCCGGCTGCTGCACTCGATCCTGAACCGCTCCGTTAGGCATTCCCAGGCTCGCGACAAGGTTAAGCGCAATGTCGTAGCGCTCTGTGAGATCCCGACCGGGCAGGAAGGCAGGCCGTCAAAGTCGCTTAACTTCGAGCAGGCGGAAGCTGTGCTAAAAGCGGCGGAGAACTCGCACCTTCACGCCTATGTCGTGCTTTCACTACTGATTGGCGCTCGTACGGAAGAATTGCGCGCGCTCACTTGGAACCATGTGAACCTCGGCGTGCATGTTGGCTCCAACTCGCCCACTGTGCACTCTATCAGCGTCTGGCGTTCGGTCCGCGCTGGGGGTGACACGAAAACCAGAAAATCCCGACGGACGTTGGCGATGCCAATACGATGCGTAGTCGCATTACGACTCCACCGAATTCGGCAAGCAGAAGCAAAGCGTCAGGCCGGACAGAAGTGGGAAGATCATGACCTGGTCTTCACATCGTCAGCGGGCACCCCACTCGACGCACACAACGTAAGGCGTGACTTTCGTCAGGTTATCAAGTCTGCTGGCCTCACGCCGAAGGAGTGGACGCCTCGCGAGATGCGGCACAGCTTCGTGTCACTGCTTTCAGACTCGGGCGTCCGACTGGAGGATATCGCCCGGTTGTGTGGACACAGTGGGACCGCTGTGACAGAACAGGTTTATCGCCATCAAATTCGCCCAGTGATACTGGAGGGCGCGACCGCTATGGACCGCATCTTCGCACCAAATCAATAATTCAGGCCCGGACAGGATGCGTCCAACTCGGGGGCGATGTGAAATAATAGCTGACGTGACCAATTCGATCAGAACACTTTTTGCGGATCGTGGCCCGACCGCGATAGCTAGCGTCGTAGTCTTGATAACAGTACTAGCGGTAGCGTTCGTCGCAATCTGGTGGCGGGTTCCAGACATGCTCTACCCACCTGGGCCGGACAAGTCAAGCAGCATGTCTTCACCCGAATACCAGGCATCCCGCATCTCGGCAACAGCCTCGACGCGTAGCGCACTACTACTTGGACTGGCAGGAATTGCCGCGATAGGTACTTTACTAGTGAACCTGCGCAACACGCGGGTAGCTGTGGCAACCCTTCAAGTCGCGAACGAAAATGCACAAGTAGCAATTCGAAACGTGCAAATAGCAGAGCGCGGTCATTTTACAGATCGCTTCGCGAAGGCAGTGGAGCAATTGGGGGGACTTCTATCATTATCTCACTCGGCGGAGTGTACTCCCTGCAGCAATTGATGCGAGAGGGTAGTGCGCCTGGCGACCCTAAAGTGATAGCATCCGTAATTTGCGCATTCATACGAGTAAAAAGCCCGACGATCGGCTCCACTCCTGAGAAAGACCGCAAACACGAGGTTGGAGCAGCTTTGCAAGTACTCTGCTCCACGCAGCTGGAAGAACGCCTGACGGGACTAGATTTAAGTCGAAGCCGCCTGCGTGGCCACACGATCTGGGGCGACAACCTTCGCAATGCACAGTTCGACTACTCCGATCTTTCGGGCTCGTTCCTACAAGGAGTAGATTTGACAGGAGCGGCCTTTGCGGGGACTAACCTCTCCAACACCATTCTCGTTGGTGCAACCTTGAACAGGGCGACGTTTTCCTTGGTAGTTCAGAACCCTGACATTCATCGCAATAAGCCTGTACCTAAAGATCTCATCATCACGGCCAAGATGGATGACGCGCTTATGTCGGGAGCAAGCCTGTCCGAAGCGCGATTGCATGATGTTGACTTTTCCCGGACGATCGGGCTCACTCAGGAGCAAGTCGACCAAGCCGTTGGTAACGGCGGCACCCTCTTACCTCCAGGCATCAAGCGCCCCGCCTGGTGGCCACAACAGGGGCTGGCAGACTGGCACTAGGTGCCTGCGCCTTCGCTTGGTCGACCGTTGCCTCGACGCGCTCTGGAGCCAAGGCCCCCGGAGCTTAGTCACTCACTTTGTCACTCACCGAATACGCATAGGGCGATTGACTGCTTTGGCGAAGAGATCGGTCAACTGCAAAGGGGGCCTCTGACCTCGAATTTCTTCCAGGTCAGAGGCCCCCTCAGGCCGTCGGGACGACAGGATTCGAACCTGCGACCCCTTGACCCCCAGGCACCTGATCATGACGAAAGACCTGCTAGAACGCCAGATCAGGCTCCCTTCTGACGTCCGTGGACGTCCGTGGCAGACCGTCCGTTTCCCCGGCGATTGTCACTCAGTTCGTCACTCAGCCCACTGCTGCGACCAGCAGAAAGATGCTGAAACAGGCGCGGGCCCCTCCCCTGTTTCAGCCTTGGTGACACTGTGACCGTAAGAGAGTGTGGGGAACTGATGTCGTACCCAGCTGTCACAGGGCTGTCACACCCGTTTACCCAGGTCAACAGCCCTTGAGTGACAGAGTGACAGGTGTGACAGGGTGTACCGACCCCCCGACCTGTCACACCGGCTTCACTGGCGCTGTCCGCAAAGCCCGCCCTGGTTCAGACGCGGAAGTAGATTCCAGGTATCTCACGCTTTCAAGGCGGGCAGAACAAGGCCCCCGACGATCGCAGAGCCCTTGACCTGCACCTTCGCATTTCATCGAACTGGGACGAACCTGGGCGACTGTCAGCGATTCAGACCAGGAATGAGACCGGGCAGGCCGCAGGGGAACGGGCGTTGCGCGCGCTGCAACGCTACCGGCGGAGCCGGCGCGCCCGGAGCCCGAAGATGGCGCCATAGTGCTCGCGGTCTTCGACACTCGTGAGCATCGACGGGTGCCTGTAATGCGTCCGCCGTGCGCGGCGATCTACGCAGCGTACTGTGATCGCCCTCCGCCCGTATGGGCATGGCTCTGGAGCGCTGCATGGAACCGGTTCGAACCGCGGCTGGCCTAGAAGCTGACTGGAACACCGAGCGCAACTCCGAGAAAGGCTGGCCTCAGTTCCTGGAGTCTGTAAGCATCGATGGACTCCGCGGCTGGCGCGGCGAGGAGATCGAGTTTCGGTTCCCGGTCGTTGCCATCGCGGGCGTCAACGGCTCGGGAAAGAGCACGGTACTCAAGGCAGCCGCGACGGCTTATCGAGCAAAGAAGACAACGAGCAAGCACCTGAAATCAGTCACATTTAATCCTGATGATTTCTTTCCCAGTACGCCGTGGGAGAACGTCAATGGCGTTGTCCTGGAACATCGGTTCCGCTTGGGCGGAGAAGTCAGAACCGTACGAATTCGAAAGCGCACGGAGCGTTGGCGAGGAATGCCATCTCGCGCAGAGCGCGTGCTATTCTTCCTCGATATCAGCAGAATTCAGCCCATCGATACTCTTATTGGCTACGGCAAGCTGGCCAAATCGGCAGCATTCTCGGGCGATGGCATGCTCGAATTGTCCGACGAGTTTCGCGCCCTCTTGAGTCGCGTACTGGGGATATCATTCAGTTCGGGAAAAGTGTTATCGCAGGGCGAGAAGCAGGTTGGCGTCCTAGAGCGCAACAATATGACCTACTCGAACTATCATCAGGGCGCCGGCGAGGACACCACCGCCGATCTCGTGGCAATGCTGCAGGAATTGCCACGGAACTCGTTGGTGGTAATCGACGAAGTTGAAGCCTCACTGCACCCTCGCGCACAGCGAAGGCTTATGGCAGAACTTCTAGATGTCGCGCGCCGTAAGCGACTCCAGTTTATACTTTCAACTCATTCGCCGTACATATTTGAACAGCTGCCGCAGACGGCGAGAATCTTCATCCACTTGGACAGATCCTACGGCCGACAAGTGATTTATGGGGTTACCCCAGAGTTCGCTTTGTCGCTGATGGACGACGTTGGCCATCCGGAACTAACTCTTTATTGTGAAGATGCCGAGTCCGTCTTCTTGGTTGACCGCATAGTGTCGTATGAAGACTTCAATAGCACATTGGCGAAGCGGATAAGAATGGTAAGCGTAGGCCCGGCAAGCACGGTTAAGGCGATCGGCCGAGTCGCAGCCGAGGGCAAGCTTCCCGGTAAAGGTTTGGGGTACTAGATGGTGATCAAGATCTAGCCGAGGGCTGCATTAAAATCCCAGGATCGAAATCTCCAGAAGCAACGCTTTTTCAGTCGTTCACGTCGGCGCAGTGGGCAAGCGTCGCCGAACTGCTTGGGGTTCGCCCCGGCGATCTAGAGGATGCTGTTGAAGATGCGATGCGATTAGAGAACGTGCACACCTGGTGTCGGCGAACTGCCGAGCGACTAGGACCTCGTGTTCGCGCTCAGCGCGTGTGGGAGGACGCCGTATCCGTGTGGGTGGACCAGATTTTGCCTGATGCTGACCGAAAGGCGTTTGTCGAGGAAATACGCTCGCGGCTCGGCTGAAGCGCGGCCGCGGAAACAGATCCCACCGGCCGGGTTGCCGCCCTTCACACGATGCGGGCGAGCAGGAACAGCCCGTGGCGAACCGACCAGGGTGCCAGAAGTCGGTGTGGCGGTCGGGGCCGAACAGCAACGTCCCCTGGACGCCCTCGGCCTACCTGCGGTTCATCTCCCGGAGCTGCCGCTTGAGGTCGTCGATGTCCCAGCGGTGATGACCACCCGCAGTAGTCAGAGTCGGTTCGATCCGGCCCTGGCTGACCCACCGCTGCAGGGTGCGGCGGTCCACTCCTATGGCTTTCGCAGCGTCAGCAGTAGGGACAAGGTCACCGGGCACTTACGTACTGTTGCCCGCGAATGTCGCGTTAGTCCACTCGGGTGACGCGATTCACCGCGAACACAGCGATTTATCGCGATGGACCGCGACCATGTACGCTTGTCGTCAAATGTCGCGTTTGCCGCAGGACTGAGTGGAGGGGTTATGAGCATTCATCCTGACTTCAAACCGAAGCAGCGGGAGTTGATCTACGAGGCGATGGCTCGACACATCGCCTCCCGAATCGAGCGCGGCGAGCTGAGGCCGGACGACCCCTTGCCGTCGGAGCGGCGCCTTGCCCAGGAGTACGGTGTCTCGCTCGGCTCGGCGCGGCACGCGACGCGGCTTCTGCGGTATCGGGGTCTCGTCGATACGGTGCCGGCCAAGGGCACGTTCGTTGCTGAACGACCGACGCATGAGGAGATCTCCGATGCCCACAACTATTGATCCATCGCTGCTGCGAGAACTCGGCAGCGGTCTTGTCGATCCGGATTGCCCTGATGGAAGGGTGTGCGTGCGGTGCGCAGTACCGGCAACGCTCTATGCCGTCGATCTGCTGGGCACCGCGTGGGACACCTGCGCCGCTCATCACGGACAGGTGATGCTCGCCCTTCTCCGCGGCGAGGTTGAGGACATCGAACGCAGCCTGAGCGCTCCCACTCTAAAGCTCCTTAAAAGCCCCTGACCACCGGAAACAGTTCTACTTGGAAGCCTGCGCGGGGCGAACCCGTGACTCTGTCACTTCCGGTTCTTTTCGCCACCTTCCGACCGGGCTTGGCCCACTCACCCAGGGAGCGGATCGCAGGAAATCCGCAACCCGGCGCATGAGGAACCCCTCTCGCGGCACTTGCCGTCCCCTAGCGGGCGACGCGGAGCCAATCGCGGCGCCTGCCAAAACCGGTCGGGGACACGCGGCCGCAAGGTCCGCGAGAGGGGTTCTGCTATGCCGATGGACGGCCGTGCAACCAGACCTCATCTTCCTTCAACTCGACCAACTGCTTGCACAGGTTCACCACGGCGTACACGCGTTCGTCGTGGATGGGCGAGTTTGGCGGCCGCTCCTTGACGTACTGCAAGGTCTCGGTGATGACCTCCCGACCTTCGCGTAACCAGTCGGGGATCAAGCGGGCCTGAGGTGACATGGCGACTCCCTTCAAGATTGGCCGGGCTGGCGCTTCCCCCGCCAGCCCGGCAGATCGAGTAGAACATATGTTCGAAGAGCAGGCAAGGCGAGGCCCGCTAGCATCACCGGTATGGTGCCGACGTTGGCTGAGCTGGAAGCGCGGGTGATCGCGCGAGGCGAGGCGCGCATCCGCGCTGTCGTGCAGCTGCAAGACCAGCTCGTGCGTCAGCACGCGGACACAAGCGCCCGCGTCCGCGCTACCGAGCAGACCCTCGCTGCGATCGAGAAGAACCTCTCGGAGTGCAAGGCCCGTCTGCTCGGCGCTCTCAGCGACGCCTAATCGCTCTACTTTCGGCTGGTCACGAGGTTGGCGGGCATCTCACCGGCCAGGAAAGCACTGATCTGCTCGGCCGCGACGGCGTAGCAAAGCGCGTTCGTTCCCGGCACTGTGCGCGCCATGTGCGGGCTGATGATCGTGCCGGGGCATTGCCAGAGCGGATGCCCTTCCGGGAGGGGTTCCGGGTCCGTGACGTCAAGGGCTGCGCGCAAGCGGGCCGCCTGCAACTCGGCCACTAGCGCGTCAGTGTCGACGATCTTCCCGCGACCCGCGTTGACGAGCAGTGCGCCGTTTGGCATCGCGGCCAGGAATGCCTTATCGACCAGGCCCCTTGTGTCCCCCGTGAGCGGCGCGGTGATCACAACAACGTCGTGTTCAGGTAGCAACGCCGGAACGTCGGAGGGTGCGTGTACGCCCTCCCGCGCCCTGCTCGCGACCAGGGTCGGCGTGGCGCCGAACGGGGCCAGGCGCTCAGCAACCGCTCTTCCGATGCTGCCAGCGCCGACGATCAGCACTCGACTGCCGGCCAAAGTGTCCGCGGCAACCCGTCGATGCGCCCACATCTCCTCGTCCTTGAACTGGACAAGTGCCGGCCACTGTCGATAAACGCACAGGATTGCCGACAGAATCCACTCCGAGACAGGCCCTGCGTGCGCTCCCCGGGCTGTGGAAAGCGTGATGTCAGCCGGAACGTCGCCGGACCATTCGTCAGCGCCGGCCGACAGCAGTTGCACCATGCGCAGATTGTCGAGCTGCTTCAAGAACGGAATCGGACGATGGCTGCTCCGGTACGGCGGAATTAGTACCTCAGCGTCGCGCCTCTCCGCTGGCAGCGGTTGGTTAGGGTCGTATGTCACGACCTCCACGCCTTCAATACCGCTAAGGACTTCGACACCCACTTGGTCGTCAGTCTCATTGCTCACAAGAACACGCACGCTAATCGACCTTCGCGTTCTCGACTTGTTCAACCAGTCGTCGGGCCTGCGACTGCAAAGGCTCGCTAGACGCCGAATTGTCCACCACGATGTGGGGAATGGGCGGACGCAAGTCGAGATCTATCCCCTCCACGTACCGCGACCAGTCGGCGAGCTTCGCGGAGTCTCGGGCTGCGCCACGATGGCGAACGTAGGTATGCATTGTCTCTGCATCGCAGTAGACCCATGCAAACGTCGCAGTCGCTCCGAAATCTTTGCAGGTGGCTAAAGTTCTGTTCACCCAAGCCGCATCGGCGAATTCACGGAGAAACGGTGCGGTGACGACCGAACTGTTTCCGCACTGGAGGTTTTCGGTCAGCGCGTTCATCAGAGATTCGTATTCACGAGGCCGGATCGTAGATAGATAGAAATCGGACTCTCTGTCGTGCGGCGAGCGTCCAACGGCTTCAAGGGCGGCCTCGACAACCGGCCGCGTCAGCGTGTCCTTGTCGAGCAGCGCCCACCCCGTATCGCGGGCAACGACCCGGCCAAGCTCAGTCTTGCCGCTACCCGCATAGCCGCCGACGAAAACGACGTGCGGCGTGGACGGCCGAGGGCGGATGCTGGCCTGCTCTGGCGCCCTGACAACTCGGCCGGCGCGAGGTTTGCTCTCCACCAGTCCTTCCTTGCTCAGGATCGCCATCGCGTCGTTGATCACCGGCGTGCTGACCTCCCACTCTTCGGCCAGTTCACGCGTGGACGGCAGGCGTTGGCCGTCGCGAAGTCTCCCAGCCTCGATGTCGTTGCGGATGTGTCGCGCCACCTGCATGTGAAGCGGCTCCGACCGGCTGACGGTTGGGCGTGGGCGCGTCATTCGACTTCCTCTCTGCGCTGCTTTGCTACCAGAGGCTACCAGATGGGAGTCGTGATCTCCGCAGGTGGAACACCGTTTCTGAAGAAATTTGGATCTACCAGTTGACCATCTGAGCTCTCAACTGTTAGCTTTCGTGGTGTCCGGGATCACGGACAACCGAACGAGGCAAAGGGAGACCGATGAGGTCCGCACACATGAGCCGCCGACAGGCCGAAGCGTCCTTCGACGGCCTCGACGTTGACTACGACCACGTTCTCGCCGCTCAGGCGAACGCTGTGCATTACACGGACGCGCTCGAGCTGGCTGACGCGGCCGACCTCCTGGAAGACATCGACCGTGAGCTTGCCGCTGCCAGCACGGCCGCTCTGATTCGCGCGCCGCGCTTCATTGATCCGCGCCGTGCAGCTCGCTCCCGCCGCCGCGCCAATCGACGCACCTGCGCCGCCTGCACGACGGTTTCGTCGTTGACGCGGCGCACGACCAGGCCGACGGTGCCGTCCCCATGAGCGGGGAGGCCGCCGCGTGATGGGCGCGAAGTCTGTCCGCAGTCCGCAGCCACTGAGTGAAGACGAGTACGGGGCGCGCTGTGACTGCCGCTGCCCGCTCGTGCCGGGTACGCACCCGGCCGGGGTGTGCGCGCAAGTCCGGGACGCCGCGACGACGACCGGGCGGCACCAATGACCCGCTATCTGATCAGTGACCCCGGCGCGGCGCATCCCGCCAAGAACGCCACCGCGCCGGGACTCCCCAACCAGCCAGGACACGACTCGAAGGGAAGGGCACTCATGGTGTCACAGGAACTGCTTTCCCGGGCCTCGCGCCGGACCGGCTACCGGAAGGACCTGGTGGCCGCGCCTGTGCAGATCATCGCGGGGCGGCACGCCGAGGGGCACAGCGTCGGGCAGATCACCCGCTATCTGAAGGACCAGCTGGGTCCTGACAACACGGCTGCCGCGCGCACCTTCGTCGCGTGGGTCATCGCCGCCGCCGAGCGAGGTGAGGTGGCATGAATCCGCGTAAGCGTCGCCAGTCGGTAACCACGATCTACGACGGCCGCACTCACCTGGTGGCGTTGTGCCGTGGCCGGCGGGAGGGGCTACCGGTGTTCGGCTGGGGCGAGGCCCCGGCCACCCTGCTCACCCGCGCCCAGCTGCGAGAGGCCGGGTTGCGCCCAGGCGGACAGGACCCGGTGGCGTTGCTGGTGTTCCGCCACTTCAAGCCGTACGCCCACGAGACCGTGGCGGAGCTGTTCTCGGTCGAACGCGCCAGGGAACGTCGCACCCCCACCCCAGCTCAGCGGGTCGCGCTGGGCAAGGCACTGACCGCCCGCCGGATCTGCCGCACCTGCCACGAAGACGTCGGCTACTACGTGCCCACCTCTACCCGCCAGTGCTGGGCCTGCGAGGGCGCCGAGCTGGCAGAGCTGAATCCCACGACCGAACTCGCCACGGAGGTGGCCGCATGAGCAAGACGACAACGGTGCTGCCGAAAAAGAACACGCTGCGGAAGTTGTTGTGGGGCTTGGTGTTCCTCGCACTGGTGATGTGGGTGATCAAGCACCCGTACCAGGCCCGCGACGCTGTACAGGCCGCGGTGCACGCCCTGTCGGTGCTGTTCTCCGGTTCGGGAGGTGGCCGCTGATGGCCGCGAAATTGGACACCCACTACGGCACGCGCAGCTGGTGGGACGGCACGGTCCGCACCCTGTGCGGGCTCCGGCTCCCGGCGGAGGCGCGCTACGTCCGCGGCAAGGCCACTTGCCCCGCCTGTCTTACAGCACGCGCCAACGGCGTCACGAAGGGACGGTGATCACGGTGTCGATTTTCGAGGTTCTGGAACGGCGCGGGACGTGGGTGCTGCTGAAGTTCGCCGCCACCTTCGCGGTGTTCATGCTGCTGCACCTGCTCCGGATTCCGCTCGTGCTGGTGGCGCGGGTACTCGAGGTCTGCCTCCGTCGCCTCAACGGGTTCGCCGCCCGGCTGGCTACCGCCCCGCCGCGGGGCCGGTCAACCAGTTCTTCCAGCCCAGCAACGGTTTACGAGGGGAGGCTGTCAATGTCCACGCCTGAACACAAACCCGCCACTACCGAGCCGAACGACCACATCGGACACGCCGCGGCATCCGCCGAGCTGCAGGCCCGGCAGGACCCGGACACCGCGCTCTATGCCCGCGTCACCACGCCGACTCGCACCACGCGCGTGATCTCGTGGCTGGGCTGGCACGTCGGCGAGTTGTCCGGCATCACCGGACCGGTCGTGTTCGGCGCCGCCGTGTCCAGCTGGTTCTACCTCGCCTCCGGCCTGGCCGCGCTGGGCTGGGCCGGGAACGAGCTGCGGCTTCGCCGCCAGCAGCACAACGCTTCGGCTAGGGCGACGTCCGCTGGGGACGGTGAGGTCAAGTGACCCGGATTGCTGATATCGCCGGGTCCTGGACGGTGCTGGTCACCACCCCGGCCGGGGAGACCGTCGCCGCCGGGAACTGGCCGGACTTGAGCGAGGCCCACGGGTGGGCACGCGAGATCAATCAGGGCCAGTTGGCGCGGGTGCGCGGGTTGTTCCCCCTCGTGCTCGCCCGGGACCTCCGTATCGAGTTGGAGAGGGGTGTGTGGGGATGACCTGGCAGGAAGAACGCCGCGCGAACCGGCTGGTCGACGCTCAGATCCAGCGGGAGCAGGCCGCGGCCGCGGCTCAGGTCCGGATCGCCGAGCGGGCCGCGCTGGCGCAGCAGCGCCGGGCGGACGAGCACGCCCGCGCCGAGCAGGCGCGGGCCGATCGGGAGCAGCGAGCTGCCCGCCGCCGCGCCGCCGTGGTCGCGGCCCGGGTGTGGTTGGGCCGGTCGGTGGTGGAGCTCTTGATCTACCCGATTGCGCTGCTGTCGTTCGTGCTCGCCGCGCCAGCCATGGCCGCGTGGGGCAGCACCGTCTACGCCAGTGATCTCGGGGTGCTGTTGCCTGGGATCACCGAACTCGGGATGTGGGCGTTCGCGGTCGCGGTGCTGGTGTCGCGGCGGCGCCACCCGGAACGTCCGGTGGGCTGGCTGCAGCTGGGAGTGTGGGCGTTCGCCGCGGTGGCGTTCACCTCCAACCTGCTGCACGGCCTGGACACCCGGTGGGAGTCGGGCGTGGTCATGGGCATCGTGTCCGTCGCGGGGGTGGTCGCCCATCAGCTCACCTTGGCCGCTCCGCCCCTGTCGCGCCGGGAGCGGCAGGCGGCGCGGATCGAGAGGGCCGCGACCCGCAAGGTCGCCAAGGTGCGCCGCGCTGCCGTGGTGCACGCGGTTGCCGAGATCGACCCGGACGGGTCGGCCCGCCTGGTCTACGCGCCGGGCCGCTACGTCCTCGCTCGGCGAGGGCGCCTGGAAGCGGCGATCGTGCCGGGCCTGCCCGTGGCCGGGGAGTCGGCCGACTGGGACCGGGAGTTCGCCGATCTGCTCGCGGTACAGGGCGCCGCGTGGGCGGCCGGGGAAGGTCCCGGGGTCGAGTCTGACCCGGCGCTGGGCGACTCGATCGAGGGCGGCACGGTGGCAACCCTCGACCGGGAGCCTGACCAGCAAAAATCGACCCCCAACCGGCCTCGCGTCGCCGGGCGCAAGGTCCGCTCGATCGAGCAGCTCCGCGCCGAGCTGGACAAGGCGCTGAAAGCTCGCCCGGGCGCGGTCGACCCGACCTCTGCCGAGTCGATCCGCAAGGCCCTGCGCTGCTCCCCGAAGAGCGCACGGCAGCTTCGCGACGAACACCGCCAGGGAGGCAGCAAGTGACCACCGATCACCACGGCACAGAGCAGGAGTTGGCCCGCGTGCACTACCTCCCCAGCCGATCGGCCGACGCCACCCCGGCGACCTCGGACACCGAGGTGCTGGAGGGCGAGATCATTACGGACGCCGACTACCGCGCGATGCAGAAGGCCAAGGCACTGCAGCGGTACGCCCTCTACCGCAAGGACGCGGTGACTGTGGCGCGCGGCGTGAAGACCGTCGCCACGCACGACCTCACCAAGGCGGCCGGCAAGACCCTGCTCGCCACGGGGCTGACGACGGTGCAGGGGTTCGAGTCCTGGGGAAAGCGGACCTGGGATGCCTCGACAATGGGTGTCTACCGGCGCCAGATCAAGGCCGCGGAAGCCATCGGAGACCGCGAGGCCCTGGCGGAGTGGATGGAGCGTAAAGAGGCCGCAGCGGAACGGCGACACAAGCGGCTGATGGACCTCCCCGCCCTGGCCAAGGGCGCGGCGAAGGTCATCATGGGCAGCCTGGCGGGATGTGTCGTCCTCACCCTGCTGGTTGGGCTGTTCGTGCAGCTGTCCGGGTCGGGCGAGTTCGTCCACGTCATCACCGGCGTTCTCTCGGCGATGCGGTGGGTGTTCACCGCAATTGCTGTCGCGTGGACGCCGTTCCTGATGGCCCTGCCCGGCTTCGTCGTACTGGCCGCCTACCGGGAGGGCCGTCGCCGCGGCACGGCGCCGCGCTGGCTGGCGACCGCGGCGGAGGCGGACATGGACGCTGCGATCGATGAGACCACCATCGCTCGCGCGCTGGAGGCGCTGCGAATTCCGCAGATCGCCGCCTACCTCAAGCAGGGTTTGCCGCTGCAGTACCTCACCCCGGCCCGGGCGGACGGGCGCGGCACGCACGCCGTGCTCCGTCTCCCGGCTGGGGTGACCGCGGAGAAGATCGCCCGCCGTCGCGCCGACCTCGCCACCGGGTTGCATCGGCTGGCGAAGGAGGTGTGGCCGACGACCGGGGCGGAGGCCGGAATCCTGGACCTGTGGGTGGCGGACAAGGGCGCCCTGGCCGAGGGTGCGGGAGCGTATCCGCTGCTCACCGATGGTGTGGTGGACGTGTTCAAGGGTGCCCCGTTCGGCAAGACCCTGCGGGGGACGCCGATCCTGGCGCCGCTGATGGAACGCAACACCATCTGTGGCGGCATGCCTGGGCAGGGCAAGTCCTCCGCCGCGCGGGTCATGATGGCCGGCGCCGCGCTCGACCCCACGGCGGAGCTACGCATTTGGGTCCCGGACGCCAACTTCGACTTCGAGGCGTTCCGGCCGCGCTGCTCCCGCTACGCCATGGGCGCCGAAGACGAGAAGATCGAAGAGATCCTGCACCACCTGCGGGAACTGCACGCCGAAGTGCAGGCCCGCGGGGAACTGCTGATCCGCTTCGAGGTGCCCGCGGTGACGCGGGAGCTGGCGTCGAAGAACGTCGGGTTACACCCGCTGTTCTGCCTGCTCGAAGAGGCCCACGTCGCGATCCAGCACCCAGTGTACGGGGCGGAGATTTCCAAGCTGCTGGTAGACATCGTGCGACTCGGGCGCAAGCGCGGCATTCACCTCATCGTCTCCACCCAAGCCCCCACGAAGGACTCCATGCCCCGCGACGTGACCCGCAACTGCTCCAACGGTGTCGCGTTTGCGGTCGGCGACCACGTGGCGAATGACGCGCTGCTGGGGCAGGGCGCCTACGCCGCAGGGCATCGGGCTACCGAGCTGATTCCCGGCACGGACAAGGGAACCGCGGTCGTGAAGGGCTTCACCGGAGAACGCTCGGACATCGTGCAGGTCTATTTCCTCGACGTGGCGCGGGAAAACGACCAGGTCACCCCAATTATTGAGCGGGCCATGTGCGCAATCGAGGAGCACGGGCAGGTGCCCGGCGCGGACCGCGCTGCACCAGAGATCGAGGCTGCCCGCGACTTGCTGGAAGACCTGGACGCCGTGCTCGGCAACGACCCGGTGCCCGCCGCAGATGTTCCGGCGCTGTTGGCCAAGTACGCCCCTGGTTGGCTGCCCTACAAGCGGCTCACCGGCAAGGCCCTGCGCGAGCAGTTGGCGAAGCAGCACGGGATCAAAGTCCCCTCCACCGGCAACCGCTGGCCCGTCGACCCGGTCACCGTGCGTGAAGCTCTCGCGAAGCAGGCCACGGTCGACCTCGACGCCGACGAGCAGTCGTGACGGGTTCCGAGTTAGGCCCGGCCGCTCCACACAGCACCGTGAAAACTGGCTCGGTCCGCTGCCTCGACGGCCTGGTCTAACTCGGCTAACTCCCTAACTTTCCGCAGATCAGCAGGCTAGTGACCCTACCTGGCCCGGCGAGTTAGAAACCTAACCCGCTTCCGACGATCTAACTCCCCAACTAACTCCAGAACCCGCCCCTGGGCGGCACCGGCAGAGGGTGCCCGCCACGGCACTCCCTACCCGAAAACCGTCACACATCGTCACTCCGGAAGGGTCTTCGATGGACACCCGCGACAACCTCACCCGCGCCGCCCTCGCAGCAGCGGAGCGCGGCTGGCACGTCTTCCCGCTCCGCCCGAACACCAAGCGACCCGCGCTCCACGGGCACACCAACTGCCCAGCCACCGGTCCCTGCTCGAACGGTCACCTCGGCTGGGAGCAGCGGGCCACCACCGACCCCGACCGCATCCGCGCAGCCTGGACCCTCGCCCCCTACAACATCGGACTCGCGACCGGGCCGTCCGGGTTGTGCGTGATCGACCTTGACGTGACCAAGCTCGGAGAGACCATCCCTGCCGAGTGGGCACGCCGGGGCGCCACCAGCGGGGAAGACGTGCTCGCGATCGTAGCCGAGCAGGCCGGACAGGAGCTGCCCGGCGACACCCTCACGATTCGGACCCCCTCCGGGGGACTGCACCTGTACTACGCGGCGCCTGACGGCGCTGAGCTGCGCAAGACCGAGGGTGACCGCGGACACGGACTCGGCTGGAAAATCGACACCCGCGCCTGGGGTGGCTACGTGGTCGCGCCTGGCTCCACTATGGACGGACAGGCGTACGAGTACCTGTGTGACCGTGAGCCGGCGCCGCTGCCCGGCTGGCTCGCCGAGCGGCTCACCTCTGCATCGCTCCCGGCCGCGCCGGTGGTGCCCATCCGGCCGACTACTGGCCGGGCACGGTACCTGGAAGCCGCCATCCGCGCCGAGAGCGCCAAGGTCCACGCCGCGCCCAGCAGCCAGCGCAACGCCGCCCTCTACGCCGCCGCGGTCGCCCTCGGACAGCTCGTGGCCGGAGGTGCCCTCACCGAGGCCGAGCACGAAGCAGTGCTGCTGACCGCGGCCGGGCGACATCTCGCCGAAGGCGCCTATAACGAGCACCAAGCCCGCCAAACCATCGCCTCCGGCCTCCGCACCGGACGCAACCGCCCCCGGGTTGTGGCCTAATGAGTCATTCACACGAAGAACTCCATGATATTCCTAGTCCGCTCGAACTCACGTCGGGGCAACGGGTCAGGAATATTGTTAATTCGATCAACGGCCGCATCACCGATTACGCCAGCTTTTTGCAATTCAGTAATAAGTGTGTCGAGCTTTATCGAGGCAATAACCGACTGTTCTTGCAGGCGCGTCATCGCTGGTTCGTAGGCTGGCTGATCATTGGACTCGTCGTCTTCGTACGGAACGAACACGAGACAGTGCCGAACACCCTCACTGCCAGGTTCCCACAGGCATCGCCCGAATCTCATCTTAGCGGGGGCAGATTTAACCCCAACAAGCGTCACATCGAAGTAGCGATGCTCGCGATCACCGACGAATCGGCGATCCTGGAGTACGTTTTCCAGCTTCTTGTGCGTCTCTGGGTCAACTTGAGCGAGTATTTCCATCATGTACAGGCCGGAAGCCATCTCGATAGGCTGCCAACGCTCGGGAACAAGCGTGAGCCCTTCGAACAGGACTTTCTCAAGGACAAGTTCTTCACGCTCTTCCAATTCGATCGAGTGGGTATACGTCGAGACTTTCTCGCTGGATCGATAGGAGTAGTTGTTCCGAGCCACCTTCCACTTGCCACCTCCGGTGTCCGAGAGAATCGCTTCATCGAACCCAGTCGAGGCCAACTCCTCCTGAAGCTGCTCGTGTTGCTCATCTCCCTGGGTAACGACGGTAACGGCAAGACGTCGAAGAAGTTTTTCCGTGTGAGGCGAAATCGACGGCTCAAGTTCTTCGAACCCGAGATGCGGGCACGGCTCACCAAGCAGGACAAGCGTTACATCGGGGTTGGACACGCAAAATCCTCTCACGGGGTTGGCATTCTGCTCCTTCAATCGCTCCCCGCTGCAGTTTCGTTTCTATCCACCGCCAGTCCAGTACGACGCCTCGAAGTCCACGCGTTGATTGCCGAAGGGAGCAACTGATCATGCCTGCCCCCCGCGCACTGTCGCCGGTCCCGGAGCAACCAGCCCGCAAGACCCGCTGGACTGACGCCGAACTGATGGCCGTGGACTTCCCGGAACCGCGCTGGGCCGTGCCCGGCCTGCTCTGCGAAGGACTCAACCTGCTCGCCGGGGCGCCGAAGCTTGGCAAGTCCTGGCTGTCACTCGGTCTGGGCGCCGCCATCGCCAACGGCGACCCCGCGCTCAACGCAATCGACGTCGAGCGCGGGCCAGTGCTGTACTGCGCCCTGGAGGACACCGGACGCCGGTTGCAGCGCCGCCGCCGTCAGATGCTCGCGGCCGGAGGCCGGGCGGCGCCCCTGCTGACGTTGGAGACCGCGTGTCCGACGATGGCGCACGGCGGGGAAGCGCTGCTGTGTGAGTGGCTCGACGCCAACCCGCACGCGCGGCTGGTCATCGTCGACACCTTCGCCAAGATGCGTGGCGCAGACCCGGCCGGCATGTCCGCCTACGCCGCGGACTACGCCGCTGCGGTGCGGTTCAAGACCCTGGCCGACCACTACAACGTGCCGTTCCTGCTCATCCACCACGTCCGCAAGCAAGGCGCCGAGGACTTCCAAGACATGGTGTCCGGCACGAACGGGCTGACCGGTGCGGTGGACGCCACGCTCGTGCTCAAACGGACGCGAGGGCAGGCGGACGGGGTGCTGCACGTGACCGGCCGCGACGTCGAAGAGGCCGAATACGCCATGAGCTTCGACGCCACCTCCGGCGCCTGGACCAAGCTCGACGGTCCCGCCGGGGATTACCAGATGCACGACACCCGCGCGCTGCTCACCCGATTCGTGCGCGAGTACCCCGGCAGCAAACCCGCCGCCATCGCCGACGCGTTGCAGCTCAACTCGAACAGTGTCCGGCAGACCCTCTCTCGCATGGCCAAGGACGCCCAGGTCCGGGCCGCACCTGGCGGGACCTACTTCCCCACCGAAGGCGCGAGTGACAGCGACAGCTGCCCACCCCTGTCACAGCTGTCACTCCGTCACTCAACCGCCGGTGACCAGCACGAACAGGAGTGACAGCACGAGTGACGCCCCGCCCACCTGTCACAACCGCCCAACCGCCTACCGCCACGCCGAGGGGGAACGCGATGGACACACCACCCGGGATGCTGGACCGGCACCTGTACCGGATCACCGAAGCCATGCGCTTGCTGTCGATGAGCCGATCCGTCATCTATGAGCAGATCCGCGCCGGACGGCTGCTGTCAGTCAAGCAGGGACGTGCCCGGCTCATCCCAGCTCAGGCGATCACCGCCTACGTGCAACTACTCATCAACGAAACGGAGGGTGTCAATGGCCAAGCGGCGTAGCCGAGGGGACGGTGGACTCTACTGGTCGGAGTCCCGTCAACGCTGGATCGCTGAGGTCACGACCGGCTACACCCCGGCCGGGAAGCGCATCGTCCGCAAGGCCAGCGGTAAGACCAAGACCGAGGCCAAGGACAAGCTCAAGGAACTAGTGCGGGACCTCGACGACGGCCTGCCAACTGGTCCGGCCGGATACACCGTCGCGGAGGCGGTAAGCAACTGGCTCACCTACGGCCTCAGCGGCCGCCATCCCGAGACGGTGAAGAACTACCGCTACCTCGCGGACGGGCACCTCCTGCCACTGCTGGGCAAGCGGAAGCTTCGGGAGTTGTCCGCTGAGGATGTGGACGAGTGGCTTGCCGACGTGGCCACGCGGGTCAGCACCCGCACCCTCCGGCTGCTGCACTCGATCCTGAACCGCTCCGTTAGGCATTCCCAGGCTCGCGACAAGGTTAAGCGCAATGTCGTAGCGCTCTGTGAGATCCCGACCGGGCAGGAAGGCAGGCCGTCAAAGTCGCTTAACTTCGAGCAGGCGGAAGCTGTGCTAAAAGCGGCGGAGAACTCGCACCTTCACGCCTATGTCGTGCTTTCACTACTGATTGGCGCTCGTACGGAAGAATTGCGCGCGCTCACTTGGAACCATGTGAACCTCGGCGTGCATGTTGGCTCCAACTCGCCCACTGTGCACTCTATCAGCGTCTGGCGTTCGGTCCGCGCTGGGGGTGACACGAAAACCAGAAAATCCCGACGGACGTTGGCGATGCCAATACGATGCGTAGTCGCATTACGACTCCACCGAATTCGGCAAGCAGAAGCAAAGCGTCAGGCCGGACAGAAGTGGGAAGATCATGACCTGGTCTTCACATCGTCAGCGGGCACCCCACTCGACGCACACAACGTAAGGCGTGACTTTCGTCAGGTTATCAAGTCTGCTGGCCTCACGCCGAAGGAGTGGACGCCTCGCGAGATGCGGCACAGCTTCGTGTCACTGCTTTCAGACTCGGGCGTCCGACTGGAGGATATCGCCCGGTTGTGTGGACACAGTGGGACCGCTGTGACAGAACAGGTTTATCGCCATCAAATTCGCCCAGTGATACTGGAGGGCGCGACCGCTATGGACCGCATCTTCGCACCAAATCAATAATTCAGGCCCGGACAGGATGCGTCCAACTCGGGGGCGATGTGAAATAATAGCTGACGTGACCAATTCGATCAGAACACTTTTTGCGGATCGTGGCCCGACCGCGATAGCTAGCGTCGTAGTCTTGATAACAGTACTAGCGGTAGCGTTCGTCGCAATCTGGTGGCGGGTTCCAGACATGCTCTACCCACCTGGGCCGGACAAGTCAAGCAGCATGTCTTCACCCGAATACCAGGCATCCCGCATCTCGGCAACAGCCTCGACGCGTAGCGCACTACTACTTGGACTGGCAGGAATTGCCGCGATAGGTACTTTACTAGTGAACCTGCGCAACACGCGGGTAGCTGTGGCAACCCTTCAAGTCGCGAACGAAAATGCACAAGTAGCAATTCGAAACGTGCAAATAGCAGAGCGCGGTCATTTTACAGATCGCTTCGCGAAGGCAGTGGAGCAATTGGGGGGGACTTCTATCATTATCTCACTCGGCGGAGTGTACTCCCTGCAGCAATTGATGCGAGAGGGTAGTGCGCCTGGCGACCCTAAAGTGATAGCATCCGTAATTTGCGCATTCATACGAGTAAAAAGCCCGACGATCGGCTCCACTCCTGAGAAAGACCGCAAACACGAGGTTGGAGCAGCTTTGCAAGTACTCTGCTCCACGCAGCTGGAAGAACGCCTGACGGGACTAGATTTAAGTCGAAGCCGCCTGCGTGGCCACACGATCTGGGGCGACAACCTTCGCAATGCACAGTTCGACTACTCCGATCTTTCGGGCTCGTTCCTACAAGGAGTAGATTTGACAGGAGCGGCCTTTGCGGGGACTAACCTCTCCAACACCATTCTCGTTGGTGCAACCTTGAACAGGGCGACGTTTTCCTTGGTAGTTCAGAACCCTGACATTCATCGCAATAAGCCTGTACCTAAAGATCTCATCATCACGGCCAAGATGGATGACGCGCTTATGTCGGGAGCAAGCCTGTCCGAAGCGCGATTGCATGATGTTGACTTTTCCCGGACGATCGGGCTCACTCAGGAGCAAGTCGACCAAGCCGTTGGTAACGGCGGCACCCTCTTACCTCCAGGCATCAAGCGCCCCGCCTGGTGGCCACAACAGGGGCTGGCAGACTGGCACTAGGTGCCTGCGCCTTCGCTTGGTCGACCGTTGCCTCGACGCGCTCTGGAGCCAAGGCCCCCGGAGCTTAGTCACTCACTTTGTCACTCACCGAATACGCATAGGGCGATTGACTGCTTTGGCGAAGAGATCGGTCAACTGCAAAGGGGGCCTCTGACCTCGAATTTCTTCCAGGTCAGAGGCCCCCTCAGGCCGTCGGGACGACAGGATTCGAACCTGCGACCCCTTGACCCCCAGTCAAGTGCGCTACCAAGCTGCGCCACGTCCCGGCCGTCATCGCCTCGCGTGCGGGGCGATGACAAGTAGCTTAAGGGGTCCGGTCAAGGTCCTTTCACGTGGGGTGGCCCCACCAGCCGGACCCTCAGGCCAGCGGCGCGAGGGCCTCGGCCAGGGGCTCCAGCACCTCGGGGGTGTGCGGCACCGGCAGGTAGACGATCGCCAGGTCCAGGCCCTGCTCACCGAGAGCGGCGACATCCGCTGCGACCTTGGCGTAGTCGCGGTCCTCACCGAGCCGCACGTGGCTGGAGAGCGTGATCTCCTTCGGGTCCCGGCCGATGGCTTCACAGTGCTGGTGCAGCACGTCGCGCTTGTGGGCGAACTGCTCCGGTGTCCCGCCGACGAAGTTCCAGTGCTGGGCGAACCTGGCTGCCGTGCGCAGCGTCCGCTTCTCACCACTGCCACCGATGCAGATCGGCGGATGCGGCCGCTGCACGCCCTTCGGCTCACAACGCGCCTCGGTCAGCTGGTAGTACTCACCCGCGAACGTCGTCGTCTCCTGGGTCAGCAGACCCACCAGCACCTCGCACGCCTCCTCGAACCGGTCGCTCCGCTCCTTCACCGGCCCCAGCCGCATGCCGTAGGCACCCGACTCCTCCTCGTTCCAGCCCGCCCCGATCCCGATCTCGAGCCGCCCGCCGGAGACGATGTCCAGGGTCGCGGCCATGTTCGCCAGCAGCGCGGGGTGGCGGTAGTGGATCCCGCTGACCAGCGTGCCCAGCCGGAGCCGGCGGGTGGCCTGGGCCAGCGCGGTCAGGGTCACCCAGCCTTCGAGGCACGGGCCGGACGAATCACTGAAAATCGGATAGAAGTGGTCGAACGTCCAGCCCGACTCGAAGACCTCGATGTCGTCCGCGGCCTGCCAGACCGCGAGCATGTCGGCCCACTCGGTGTTTTGCGGCGATGTCTTGATAGCGAAGCGCATGGCGTGATCGTAAACGCCACCGACGAGATCAGATCGCGCCGCCGTTGGCGTGGAGCACCTGACCGTTCACCCACCGTCCGGGACCGGCCAGGAACGTCACGACGTCGGCGATGTCCCCGGGCTCGCCCAGCCGCTCGAGCGGCGGCTCGGCCGCGATGCGGTTGACCAGCTCCTCGCTCTTGCCGTCGAAGAACAACGCCGTCGCGATCGGGCCCGGCGCCACGGCGTTGACCGTGATGTCGCGGCCGCGCAGCTCCCGCGCCAGCGTCAGGGTGATGGCCTCGACGGCACCCTTGCTGGCGCCGTACGCGCTGTAGCCGGGCCGCGAGAACCGGGTGATCGAGCTGGAGAAGTTGATGATCGCCCCGCCGGCACGCACCCTGCGCGCGGCCAACTGGTCCACCACGAAGGTGCCGCGAACGTTGGTGCGCAGCACCCGGTCCAGTACCGCCAGGTCCATCTCCGCGAGCGGCGAGAGCGGCATGATGCCCGCAGCATGCACGACCACGTCGATCCCGCCGAACTCGGCTTCGGCCTGGTCGAACACCGAAGCCATCGCCACCTCGTCGGCGACGTCGCCCTGCGCCGCGATCGCCTGGCCACCGGCCTGGCGGATCGCCTCGACCGCGACATCGGCCTCTGTCTTGTTGCTCGCGAAGTTCACGACGACCGCGTAGCCCGCGGCTGCGAGGCGCTGGGCGGTCTCCCGGCCGATCCCGCGCGAACCTCCGGTCACCAGGGCCACCCGCGATGTGGTGCTCATGTCGACTCCTTCATAACGTCGTTCCGCCTTGCCCGTAACAGCGATACCACCTAGGTGCATAATCCTGCTACGTCGGACCGGTAGCAGGGTTATGCTGAAGACATGGACGTGCGCACCCAGATGCTCGAAGCCGCGGAGAAGCTGCTCGACGCCTCCCCGGACCGCGACATCGCCACGAGAGCGGTGTGCGAGGCAGTGGGCGTGGGGGCACCGGTGCTGTACCGGCTGTTCGGCGACAAGAACGGCCTGCTCAGCGCGGTCGTGGACTACGGGTTCGACCGTTACCTGGCCGCGAAGCGCGCCGCCGAGGGTTCCCCGGACCCGGTGGAGGACCTGCGCAACGGCTGGGACACGCACGTGGCGTTCGCGCTCGCGCATCCGGCGGTCTACCGGCTGATGTACTCCCCCAGCTTCAAGGCGGTCCCGGCCGCCGCGCAGGAGGCGCTGCGCCTGCTGCGGGAGGTGCTGTTGCGTTGCGCGGCGGCCGGCAAGCTGCGCACTACGCCGGACGTGGCGGCGCAGGCGATCATGTCCGCCAACATCGGGGTGGCACTGAACCTGGTGACCCAGCCCGAGATCTACGACGACCCCGGCCTCTCGCGCCGGGTCCGCGACGCGGTGTTCGCCGGCCTGCTCGTCGAGGACGACGGCTCACGAACCGCCGAACCGGGCGTCGCGCCGGCCGCGTCGCAGCTCGCCGCGCTCCTGCGGGCCGGACAGGAGCGCCCGCTCGGCGAGCCGGAGACGGCGTTGCTGCTGCACTGGCTCGACCGACTCGCCCGGCAGGATGCCTAGTTCCGGGACCACTTCCCGTCCGGCTCGAACGGCGCCACGGCCCGGACGCCGGGCAGCTTGGCCGGGATGTGCCGGGGAACGAGCGAGACGTCCGCCCAGAACGTGGTGTGCCCGCGATGCCGCTCGGCTCCCGACCCCCGCGCCAGGTGCCGGATCAGGACCGCGCCGACGTCCGCGCCCAGCGGCACGGCTTCCGCCCGCTCGTCGTCGACCTCGATGTGGACGCGGTTCGCGCCGCGATACGAAAGACGGACCTGTGCCGGGACTCCCTCGGCGCGCACGTGGCTCACGAGCTCTTCCAGTACGACCAGGGCGTCCAGCAGGGTCTGTTCGGACCAGAGCGCCGTCAACGAGGCCCTCGCCCACTCTCTGAGCGTGAAAAGCCCTTCGGTCTCGGTCAGTGTCCGGGCCCCGACAGGCTCCTCACCGCACGGTCGCATTCCACGCCTCCGCTGGCTGTTCAACGAATGGTGTGCTCGAATACCCGAATCTGCTTCACGTCAAACGGGAAGTGCGGGGCGACGCCGACCGGCACCGACCCGCCGATCGGGCTGTCGGCGTCTTTTGTCCTGGTAACGGGGCCGGGGGCGCTGCTATGAGAGTGGGGACCGCGGTCTCGGCAGGTGGTCGGCACGTGGTCGGCACGAAAAGGAGACGGTCGCATGTCCTTCACGGACGAGGATCGCCTGTCTGCGAACGCAACCGTGGGCGCGGGTGGGGCCGGCGGCCAGCCCGGCAACCAGCGGGTCTCGCACCAGGATCGTCGCCCGTGAGCCTGCTGTTGACCGGTGCGCTGGTCCTCGACCCGGACCAGGACATGACGAGCCCGGCCGACGTGCTGGTGCGGGCCGGCCGGATCGTCGTGGTCGGGTCCGATGTGGACGGTGATGAGCGGTCGACTGCAGTGGTGGCCTCGGCGATGCCTGGCGCCCGGACACCGGGCCCCTGGACCGCATCGCCGACCCGTCGCTGCCGGATCCGTTGTTCGACGGGCCCGACGCGGCGAGGGCCGCCGTGCGGCGGATGGTGCGCGCCGGGGCCGACTGGATCAAGGTGGGCGCCGGGGGGCGTTGCGGGCGGTGCGCGAGGGCCGCGACATCGGGCCGACCGACGAGGAACTGCGCGCCCTCGTCGACGAAGCACGCCGTTGCGGGCGGGACGTGTTCGCGCACGCGCACAGCGCCGGGGCCGCCGCTACGGCGGCACGGGCCGGAGTGCGCAGCGTCGAGCACGGCGTATTCCTCGATGGGACCGCCGTGGTGGCGATGCGTGAGCACGGCTGCTGGTACGTGCCCACGCTCGCGCCGATCGACGAGCCCGCGCACCGCCGCTCGCTCGCCTTGGCGCGGGAGGCGGGTATCCCGATCGCCGCGGGCTCCGATCTCGCGCCACGTCCCCCATGTCGATCTGTTGACCGAGCTGCGCCTGCTGGCCGGAGCCGGCCTCGGCGACGCCGGTGCCCTCGCTGCCGCGACCACCGAGGCCGCGCGGCTGCTTCGCCTCGATCACGATCGCGGGCGGATCGCGGCCGGGCTCCGGGCGGATCTCGTCCTGCTGGCAGGCACCGACCTGGACGTAAGCGACCTGGGCAGCCGGATCCGCCGGGTCTGGCAGGCCGGCCGCCTCGTCACTCCCCCTGCGGCGCCCCCGTCTCCGTCAGCCGGCCGTCCGCCAGGCGCAGCCAGCGGTTCACCTTGATCGCCGCCAGGAAGCGCTCGTCGTGGCTGACGACGACGAACGCGCCCTGGTAAGCGTTCAGCGCGCTCTCCAGCTGCCCCACGCTCACGAGGTCGAGGTTGTTCGTCGGCTCGTCCAGCAGGAGCAGCTGCGGCGCCGGTTCGGCGGTCAGCACGCAGGCCAGCGTCGCGCGCAGGCGCTCGCCGCCGGAGAGGACGCCGACCGGCAGGTGCACGCGCGCGCCCCGGAAAAGGAAACGCGCCAGCAGGTTCATCCGCTGCGCCTCGGGCATTCCGGGCGCGAAGGCGGCCAGGTTCTGCACCACCGTCCGGTCCGGGTCGAGCAGGTCCAGCCGCTGGGACAGGTAGGCGACCCGTCCCTCGGCGCGCTTGGTGTGCCCGGCCTCCGGCTCGAGGTCGCCGTTGACGACCCGCAGCAGGGTGGACTTCCCCGCACCGTTCGGACCGGTCAGCGCGATCCGTTCGGGCCCCCGGATCGCCAGGTCGACCCCGCCGCCGAACAGCTGCCGGACCCCGATCCCCTCGCCGAGGAACACTGTGCGCCCGGCGGGCACCTAGGTACCGGGCAGGACGAGCACGACCTTCTCGTCGTCGCGCAGCGCGCGCTCCGCCTCGTCGAGCCGGGCCTTCGCGTCGCCGACCCGCGAGGCGTGCGTGTCGTCCGCCTTGCCCGCGGACTCCTGGGCGTTGCGTTTCCGCGCCCCGGCAAGGATCTTCGGCAGGCCCGCGTTGCCGACGTTGCGGGCGGCGTTGCTCGCGCGGCGCGCCGCCCGTTCACGCGCCTGCTGCATCTCGCGCTTCTCCCGCTTGACCTCCTGCTCGGCGTTGCGGACGTTCTTCTCGGCGACCTCCTGCGCGGCCTGGATCGCCTGCTCGTACTCGGTGAAGTTCCCGCCGTAGAAGCTCAGCTCGCCGCGGTCCAGCTCGGCGATCCGGTCCATCCGGTCCAGCAGCGCACGGTCGTGGCTGACCAGCAGCAGGCAACCGCTCCAGTCCTCCAGCGCGGCGTGGAGCCTGCGTCGCGCGTCGAGATCGAGGTCGTTGGTCGGCTCGTCGAGCAGCAGCACGTCGGGCCGCTTCAACAGCTGCGCCGCGAGCCCGAGCGACACCACCTGGCCGCCGCTGAGTGTCCGCAACGGACGGTCGAACGACAGGCCGCCGAGGCCGAGGCGGTCGAGCTGGGCGGCGGTGCGCTCCTCGATGTCCCAGTCGTTGCCGATGGTGGTGAAGTGCTCCTCGCTCGCGTCGCCCGCCTCGATCGCGGCCAGTGCCCGCAGCACCGGGGGGACGCCCAGCACCTCGGCGACGGTCAGCTCGGTGCTGAGCGGCAGGGTCTGCGGGAGGTAGCCGAGCAGCCCGTCGACGGACACGCTGCCGCTGTCCGGGCGCAGCTCGCCCGCGATCAGCTTGAGCAGCGTGCTCTTGCCGGCCCCGTTCGGCGCGACGAGACCGGTGCGGCCGCCCGGGACGGTGCAGGACAGGCCCTGGAACACGACGGTGTCGTCGGGCCAGGAGAAGGACAGGTTCGAACAGACGATGGACATGCGGAGGTCCTTGAGTGTGGTGCGGGCACAAGCCCGCGGGAAACAGGGAACGACGGCATGGCCACGACGCCGGTCGCGTCCGGCGGTGGCCGATCATCATCCGGTCTCACCCGGAGATGTCGTCGTCACCTACCACGGCTGTCTCCTCGTTCCGATCACTCGCCGCACTCCATGCTAGGTCACCCGCCGAGGCCTGCCTTGCTGGCGGTCGAGGCCGCGGTCAGTGCCAGTTTCTCCGCGACCGAAAGCGCCCACCGGCCGGTCGCCGCCAGATGCTGCCGGACCGCGCTCTCGTTGCCCTGCCGCGCTTCGGCCTCCGCGCGCTCGATCTCGGCAGCGGACGCGCTTCGGGCCGGAAATGCCCTTCGCCGAAGCACGCCTGCGCGAGCACCATCACCTGCGGCGGCAGCACCGTCGGCGGGATCGCACCCGGCAGCGGCACGAACCGCTGCGGATAGAGTATCCGGTTGTTGCGCAGCCGGATGTTGTCCTGCGCGAGCGCGTCCGCCTCCGCCGGGTCGGCCGGCACCCCTTCGAACGGGTGGTCGCCCTCCATCAGCAGCTGGCAGATGAGGATGCCGAGGCCGAACGCGTCGTCGGCGGGGGTGAGCGAGGCCGGGCCGGTGCAGGCGAGCGCCGGTGGCGCGTACTCCGGCGTGACCTTCGCGCAGGAGTGCGCGATGCCGGTCGCCGGGTCGGTGAACTGCACCGTGTCGCAGTCGATCAGCGTGACGTGCCCGGTCGGCGAGACCATGATGTTGGCCGGGCTGACGTCGCCGACCACGATGCCGGCCTGGTGCAGCCTGGCCAGCAGCCGCGCGACCCGCGCCCCGACCGCCACCAGCACCCGCCAGGTGGGTTCGTCGATCGCCTCGGCGCGCACGTACGGGTCGAACAGCCGGGTGAGCGAACGGCCCGCCACGCGCGGCATCAGGAAGCCGATGGTGCGCCCGCCCTCGTCGAGCAGCGCCTGCCGCGGCCACGCGACGTGCAGGTGCTCGGCGTGGTCGCCCGGCCAGGTCGCGGGCTCGGTGCGCATCAGCGCGACGAGCCGCTGGTGCAGGTCCGGCGCCGGGTCGAGGTAGATCTTCGCGCACAGGTCCTCGGTGCCGGCCAGCTCGTGCACGAGCCCTTCCGCCCCGCGCCCGAACGTCCGGGCGCCGAGCCTGACCTTGCGGCCGTCGGGCAGCTGCAGGCTCATGTCGTCCGGACCGCCAGCACGATGGTCTTGTCGTCGCCCGAGGTGGCCGCGAACTCCTTCGACAGCAGCTTCCGCGCCAGCTCGGCGTCGTCCACGGCCGGTGAGGCGAAATGGTCGAAGTAGGCGGAGAACTCGCCGGGCGCGCGCTGCTGCAGCCTGCCGTCGGCGTGCTGGACGATGTCGAGCATCCCCTCCGACAGCCCGTCGCTGCACAACGCGACCCCACGGATCCTGCTGTCCACGATCACGCCACGGCCCAGGTGCGCCTCGCGCCGGGCGGAGGTGAGGAAGACGGTCTCCCCCGCGTGCTCGCGGTCGGGCGCGGCGACCACCAGGTGCGGGCCGCCGGGCTCCCGGTCGACCACGAGGAAGCAGTCGCCGACGCTGAAGTAGCCGAAGAACGGTGGTGCGGCGACGACGGCGAGCAGGGTCGTGGCGAACGAGGACCGCAGCTGCTGCGGACTTTCCCCGCCGGTCTCCGGCAGCGCGGCGACCTCCGCGGCGACGGCGTGGTCGAACAGCCCGAGGCTTTCCGCGGCGAAGGCCCGCACCGCGCCCTGCCAGTCCTCCGGCTCGGCGGGGGTGCGGGCGCCGAAGACCCGTTCGGCCGCCGCCGCGGCCGCTTCCACGGCGAGCAGCGCACCGGTGTCGGCGCGGCTGCGGGACCCGGCGCCGTCGGCGACGGCGTAGACCCAGGCGCCGCCGCGGCCGATCCGGCGGACGAGCTTCCGGTCCTGGTTGGGTCGCGAGGTGCCGGCGTGCGAGGGTCCCTTGACGCTCGCCGCGACGACTCTCCACGGTGGACTCATCTCAGCCGAGCCCCCTGAGGTACTCGCGAATCCGCGCTTCTTTCTCCAGCCTGCTGCTGACGTCGGAGTAGACCTCTTCGGACGGTTTCGAGCGCGCCGCGTCCGCCGAGGCCGACTCGATGCTCGCCGAGACCATCGTGAGCACCTCCGCGAACGACAGGTTCGCCAGGAAGTGCCACGACGACGGGGCCAGGCCCGCCAGCACCTCCTGCTCGGCCCCGTCCACGCCGAACGCGAAGAACAGCAGGTGCTTGCCGGCCTCCTGCTGCCGGATCACCGGGGCGAAGTCGCGCCACCGGTCGTTGCGCCTGCCGTGCGGGTCGGTCGGCACCCCGTCGGTGATCAGGTACACCAGCGGCCGGTTGACCAGGGGTATCCCGGTGGATCTGAGCTGCTGACGGCGTGCCGCCAGCAGCTGGAACCCGAACTGCAGGCCCTCGACCATCGGCGTGACCCCGCCCGCGCGCAACATCGGCGGGTCGAACCGGGACACCGGCACGAACGGCTCGCCCGCGGGCCTGCCGTGCGGCCCGACGGGTCGACTGCGACGACCTGGTTGCTGCCGAAGGTCACCAGCGCGATCTCGCCGTGGCGCCGGATGTGGTCGTTGGCCAGCAGTTCGGCACGCCAGTTGCGCAGTGCCTGGTTCAGCTCGCCGATCCGGTCGCCCTCGGCCATGGAGCTGGAGGTGTGGACGACCAGCATCAGCAGCAGGCGGCTCTTGGCGGGCTGGACGGGCAGCGCGTCGATGGTGGACAGTCGGTCACGGCGTCGGTCCCCTCTGTGCGCCCGCCAGCGCCGGGGCGATGGTGAGCACGGCGTTCTTGTCGTCGGTGTCGAGCACGTCGAGCACGTTCCCGGGCGCGGCGACGGCGCGGAGGTGCGGGGACAGCACCGCCCAGACGACGATCTCCCCCAGCTCGACGTACCCGCCGTCCACGCTGACATGGCTACGGGCGACGGCCTGTCCGGGCCCGGGTCGCTCGATCGGCCGTGGCGGTGCGGCGGCGGGCGGCGCGATGCGGCGCGGTGGCGCGAGGCGGCGGGAGAGCCGTAGCCAGGCGACGGCGATCGCCACGACCGCGAGCAACACCGCGGTCAGCACGGCGGCGAGGGTGTTGAAGGTCTTCGTGCTGATGGTGGCCTGCCACGTCGCCGACTGCGGTGGGTTCTGGCTGCTCTCGGTGTCCGGGCCGTAAAGCGCTTCCAGCGCCGGCTGCACGTCCTGCTTCGTGACGACGACGGTAACGCCGTCGCACGCGGGAGCTCCGGTGCACAGCGGCTGCCCGGCATCGGCGGCGTTCGCGAAAACGATCACGGGCAGCTTTCCGGCGAACTTCGCGACGTCCTCGCCCGGCGTCGGGACTGGCGCACGTCGATCACCGCGACGTGCTGGTGGTTGTGCGCGGGAAAGACGAGCCCGGCCACGAAAGCCGCGAGCACCACGAGCAGCGGCACCACGACCAGCGGCATGAGCCGTCCCCGCGTCCGTGCCGTCACTGGTTCCCCCTCGAACGGAATCCGGTCGCGCACAGCGAACCGTCCCAGTGTCGGCCGGATGGCGGAGCGAAAGAAGGCGCCGGTCCGCTGAGCGGACCTGTTCAGGCGCGCGCGAGGTTGCGGTCGATCTCCCGCGCGGCCCGCAGCACCAGCTCGGGCAGTCCCGCCGGCATCGTCCGCTTCAGCGACAGCGCGCTGACCGCGCCGACGATCTCGCCGTCCGGGCGCCGGACCGGGGCGGCCACACAGCTCACCCCGCCAGCACGTCCTCGTGCGTCATGGCGACGGTGCCCGAACGCCGCAGCCCGGTGAGCTCACGCCGCCAGTCGGCGCCGGCGACGTCCGCCGGGGGCTCGGTCCGGCGTGCGAGCAGCAGCAACCGGCCGGCGGCGGTCTTCCTGGAGTACTCGTCGTAGGGCCGCACCGGCGGGATGTCGGTGACCACGCCGCGGTTCGCGCTGACGATCCGGACCCGTTCGCCGTCGGAGGCGACGCTGGTGCCCAGCGCCGAGAGCAGCCGCACCGGTTCGCGGGAAGCGCGCTGCAGCACGGGATTCGGCTGCCAGGCGTTGCCGAGCCGGGCGAGCAGGCCGCCGACGAAGTACCGCCGCTCGTGCCGCCGGACCGCGCCGAGCTCGGCCAGCTGCTCCAGCAGCCGGTACGCGGTCGCCTTCGGCAGACCCGCGGCTCTGGCGAGCTCGGACAGCCCGGCCCCGCTGTCCGCGCCGGAGAGCACCTCGAGCACCCGGAAGGCCCCCTGGAGCACCCCGCGGCCCTTCAGGCTCCCGGCCAGTCCCTCGCGCGTTTCCGCCTCGTCCTGCTTGCGAACATCCACGGCGACTCCGTTTCCCGAAACGGTCATAAAGGAATTCGCGCGAGGACTGCATCCCGTTACGACTCGGCTACCGTTCCGGACGCCGGTCAGGCCGAGGAGGCGCGGGGCACCTGGTGACCGAGCATCGCGCTCAGCTTCGCGGCCCCGCTCATCACCATCTCCGCGAGCTGCTCCTTCGCCTCCTCGCGGAAGCGCATCTCCGGGATCGTGAGCGTGAGGCTGCCGACGGCGACGGCGTCCGCGCCGAGGATCGGGGCGGCGATGCCGCGTGAGCCGGGGATCTTCTGCCCGCGCGAGAAAGCGAACCCCTTCTGCCGGATGGACTCCAGCTCCCGTCGCAGGACGCTCGCGGCGGGCGCCTTCTCGCCCGACCCCGGCGCGGGCGCGCGCTCGGCGAGGATCGCCTCGATCTCCTCGCCGGACAGGAACGCCAGGATCGAGCGGCCGGAGGCACCCCAGTTCACCGGCACCGGCGAGTTCAGCTCGATCCGGTACGACAGCGGGTTCGGCGAGGTGTGCTCGGCCGCGTAGATCATCTCCCGCCGCCGCGGCAGGTACACGCCCAGCAGGCACGCCTCCTGGCTGCGCTCGACGACCTCCGCCAGCACCGGGCGCGCCAGCTTCACCAGGTCGCGCCGGGCGGCCAGCAGCGCGCCGAGGCGCTGGCACTCGACGGTCGGCCCCCAGCGCCGGGTGGCCGGGTCGGGCTCGACCATGTCCTCCTTCGCCAGCAGGTCCAGCAACCGGTGCACGGTCGGGCGGGGCAGCCCGAGCGTCTCGGTGAGCTCGGCGACGCTGACGTCCCCGCCGGCCTCCACCACGGCGCGGAACACCGCGATGACGCGGGCCACCGTGCCCGTGGGGGCTTCCGATCCGTTTCGCATAGTGGACCACGTTATCACTCAGCGGACATGAGTCGAGCCGCCCCGTCGTGGACAACCCTCGTAGCCGCAGCCTAGCTTGGTCGACAACACGTCCACTCAATGAGTGTCTTGTCCACTCAGTGGACAAGACCTGATCAGGGTTGGTCGTAGGAGTCGAGTGATGACAATGGTGTCGCCGGACGCAGCAGGCCGGATACGGCATCGGGCGGCGTTCGCCGCGGGTGTCGGCAACTTCATGGAGTGGTTCGACTTCGCCGTCTACGGCTTCTTCGCACCCACCATGGGCAAGGTCTTCTTCCCCAACAGCAGCGCCACGGTCGGCCTGCTGTCGTCGCTCGCCGTGTTCGGCGTCGCGTTCTTCTTCCGCCCCGTCGGCGGCCTGGTCCTCGGCTCGCTCGGCGACCGGCGAGGCCGCCGCTTCACGCTGTCGGTGTCGGTGGTGCTGATGGGCGCGACCACCACGCTCATCGCCGCACTGCCCAGCTACCACGCCGTCGGCGTGCTCGCCCCGGTCCTGCTGGTGCTCCTGCGCTGCCTGCAGGGCTTCTCCGCGGGCGGCGAATGGACCGGGTCCTCGGCGTTCCTGCTGGAGATGACCCCGGCCAACCGCCGCGGCCTCTACGGCAGCGTCATCTCCGCGACCGCGGCGCTGGCGACGGTCGTGGGCAGCTTCGTCGCGCTGCTGGTGCAGTCGGTGGTGAGCGCCGAGAGCATGATCTCGTGGGGCTGGCGGCTCCCGTTCCTCATCGCCGCGCCGCTCGCCCTCATCGGGCTCTACGTGCGGGTGAAGCTCGCCGAGACCCCGGTCTTCGAGGAGCTCAAGGCGCTGGGCAAGGTCTCCGACAAGCCGCTGCGCGCCGCGGGCAAGCGGGACCTCAAGCCGGTGCTGCTCACCCTCGCCATCGCGGCGGTGCAGGGCCTGGGCTTCTACTACCTGGCGACCTACGTGGTGAACTACCTGTCGCAGACCGTGCACCTGTCGCGGACCAGCGCGCTGGTGCTCAGCGCGATCGGGCTGGCCGTCTACATGGGACTGTGCCCGCTCGCCGGCATGATCTCCGACCGGTTCGGCCGCCGGCGGGTCAACCTGACCGGCAGCGTCGGCTACATCGTGCTCGGGCTGCCCGCGTTCGTGCTGATGGGCCAGGGCGGCGTGGCGCCGGTGCTGATCGGGATGCTGCTGCTGATCGTGCCGCAGTCGCTGGTGAGCGTGACCACCGTGGTCATGCTGGTCGAGCTGTTCCCGGCGGCGACCCGCTCCAGCGGCAGCGCCACCGGGTTCAACATCGCGCTGGCCTTCGTGGCCGGGCCGGGGCCGTTCGTGGCGAGCGCGATCGCGAGCGCCACCGGCAGCAGCGTGTGGCCCGCCTCGTACATGGTGCTGGTCGCGCTGGTCGCCACCGTGTTCCTGGTCAAGTTCCTGCCCGAGACCGCGGGCCGCCACATCGGCGCGCGGGAGCGGGCGGTCGTGGCGGAGGCCCGCTGATGGACACCTGGGAAGTGCTGGCGGTCCGGTTCGCCACCCGGCAGACGGTGGCCAGCCAGGTCTACCTCAACTACCACGTCTACGGCGAGCCCGACCGTCCACTCGGGATGGACTACTTCTTCTGGGTCCTGCGCCGCGGCGGGCGCACCATCGTCGTCGACACCGGCTTCACGCCCGAGGTCGGCGCCCGGCGGGGACGCACGACGACCGTTCCGGTCCCGGACGCGCTCGCCCGGCTGGGCGTCGATCCGGCGGCGATCGACCAGGTGGTGATCACGCACGCGCACTACGACCACACCGGCCATGTCGGCCTGTTCCCGCACGCCGAGATCCTGATCTCGGCCAGGGAGCTGGACTTCTGGACCGGCCCGTACGCCGGGCGCGTCCAGTTCGGACACTCGGCAGAGCCGCCGGACATCGCCGAGATCGCCAAGGCCGACCGGGACGGGCGGGTCACCCGGCTGCCCGCGCGGCACCGGCTCGCGCCCGGCATCGAACTGCGCGAGGTCGGCGGGCACACGCCGGGCCAGCTGGTCGCGCTCGTGCGCACCGACAGCGGCACGGTCGTGCTGGCCTCGGACGCGGTGCACTACTACGAGGAGGTCGAGCTGGACCGCCCGTTCCTGGTGGTCGCCGACCTCGAGGCGATGTACCGCGGCTTCGACGCGCTGGCCGCCATCGCCGCCGAACCGAACACGGTGCTGCTGCCCGGGCACGACCCGCTGGTGCTGGAGCGGTTCGAGCCGCTGGACCCCGCCGACCCCGGTTTCGCGGTCCGGGTCGGGCCCACCACAGAGAGGAGGAGCTGAATGCTGGAAGGCAAGGTCGCCGTGGTCACCGGCGCCGCCGGCGGCATCGGGGCGGCGAGCGCGCGCCGCCTCTCGAGCGAGGGCGCGAGCGTCGTCGTGGTCGACCTCGACCAGGACGGCGCGGAGAAGGTCGCGGCCGAACTGCCCGGACCGGCGGTCGCCGTGGGCGCGGACGTCTCGCGCGAAGAGGACGTCGAGCGCTACACCCGGGTCGCGGTGGAGCATTTCGGCCGGCTGGACCTGCACCACCTCAACGCCGGGATCACCGGCCCGTTCGCCGAGCTGCCCGACCTGAGCGTGACCGAGTTCGACCACGTCATGGGGGTCAACCTGCGCGGGCCGTTCCTGGGCGTGCGTGCGGCCTTCCGCCGGTTCCAGGCCCAGGGCGGCGGTGGGGCGATCGTCATCACCGCCTCGATCGCGAGCCTGCGCGGCAGCCACGACCTGCTCGCCTACCAGACGTCCAAGCACGGGGTGCTCGGCCTGATGCGGCGCGGCGATGTACGGCGGGCCGATGGACGCGCGGGTCAACGCCGTGGCCCCCGGTCTGGTGCCGACGGGGTTGTTCACCGCGGCGCAGGACGAGTCGGGCGGCGGCAACGACATGGTTCAGCGCGGCACGACGGTTCCGTTGCGCCGCACGGGAACCCCGGACGAGATCGCGTCCGTCGTGGCCTTCCTGCTCAGTGCCGGTGCCGCGTACGTGCACGGCGAGGTGGTGTCGGTGGACGGCGGTTCGGCGATCGTCAGCACGGTCCGCCCGTCGGGCGGCGCGGGCGCGTGGGACACCACGG
Source organism: Amycolatopsis acidiphila (assembly GCF_021391495.1). Lineage (NCBI taxonomy): Bacteria > Bacillati > Actinomycetota > Actinomycetes > Pseudonocardiales > Pseudonocardiaceae > Amycolatopsis > Amycolatopsis acidiphila. The sequence goes on from NZ_CP090063.1 coordinate 5,664,679, forward strand.
CCGTCGATCAGCGCGGAAAGGAGAACGCATGAGTACGCCAAGGATCGGGGTGATCGGGCTCGGCAACATGGGTGGCCGGATCACCCGCCGGATCGTCGAAAGCGGGCAGCCGGTCACCGGCTACGACCCGGTGCCGGGCCGCGCCGAGGAGGCGGGCGCCACGGCCGCGGCCTCGGTCGCCGAGCTCACCAGGGCCGCCGACCACCTGTTGCTGTCCCTGCCGGACAGCACCGTGATCGAGAAGGTGGTGCTCGGCGAGGACGGGGTGCTCGCCAACAGCCGCGACGGGCAGATCGTGGTCGACCTCAGCACCGCGGCGCCGTCGTCGACGGTGAAGCTGCACGAGGCGTTCGCCGCGCGCGGGGTCGAGTTCGTCGACGCCGGCATCTCCGGCGGGGCCGCCGCAGCCGACAAGGGCACGCTGACGCTGATGGTCGGCGGCTCGGCCGACGCGCTGACGCACCTGGAGAAGACGCTGGAACCGTTCAGCGCCACGGTGTTCGCGATGGGCGGCAGCGGCGCCGGGCACACCACCAAGGTGCTCAACAACTTCCTCAACGCCGTGAGCCTCGCCGCCACGGCCGAGACACTGGTCGCCGGGAAGAAGGCCGGCCTGGACATGCACCGGCTGCTGGAGGTGTTCAACGCGAGCACCGGCGTCAACTTCGCCACCCTCAACCGGTTCCCGCACATCGTCGACGGCGACTACCTCGAAGGCGGGCTCACCAGCACGCTGATGATGAAGGACGTCGTGCTGTACGTGAACCGGCTGCGGGAGCTGGGCGTGCCGACGCTCAACTCCGCCGGGCCGATGGCGAGCTTCGCGCTGGCGCAGTCGCTGGGCTACGCCGACCAGATCAGCAACCGCGTCGTCGACGCGATCGGCGACGCCGCCGGCGGGGTCCGGCTGCACGACGAGGAGGCACGGTGAAGATCGTCCACGGCAGGCCGGAGCAGGCCGAGACCGAAGAGCGGGGCGCGACGTTCGACGGCACCGTGTGGGCCGACCCGGTGCTGCCCGCCACCGACGGGGTGACGATCAACTCGATCTACTTCACCCCCGGTGCGCGCACGCACTGGCACCGCCACGAGCGCGGCCAGATCCTGCAGGTGACCACCGGCAGCGGCTGGGTGTGCAGCGAAGGCGAAGCGCCACAACGGTTGCGGGCCGGCGACGTGGTCTGGGTGCCGCCCGGCGAGCGGCACTGGCACGGCGCGAGCACCGGCTGCGCGCTCGCACACGTGGCCATCTCGCTCGGCACCACGCAGTGGGAGACGCCGGTGAGCGAGGACGAGTACCTCGCCGCGGAACAGCGGTGAACGACGAACGGGGATCGAAGACCATGGATCAGGCAAGGTTCGAAGCGGGACTCGCGACGCGCAAGGAGGTCCTGGGCGCCGAGCACGTCGAGCGGTCGCTCGCGAAGGTCACCGACTTCTCGAGGCCCGTGCAGGAGCTGGTCACCGAGTACTGCTGGGGCGAGGTGTGGACGCGCGACGGGCTGGAGCGCAAGACCCGCAGCCTGCTCAACCTGGTGATGCTCACCGCGCTCAACCGGATGCACGAGCTGGGTGTGCACGTGCGGGGCGCGGTGCGCAACGGCTGCACGCAGGCCGAGATCCAGGAGGCGATGCTGCAGACGGCTGTCTACTGTGGAGTCCCGGCGGCGCTGGAGTCGTTCCGCGTCGCGGAGCGGGTGCTGACCGAGCTGCAGGCCGAAGGGATCGAGGTCCCGTGAGCACCCCGCTGGCGCCCGGCGCGGTGCTCGGGTTCGTCGGGCTCGGCAACATGGGCACGCCGATGGTGCGCCGGCTCGTCGAGGCCGGTTACACCGTCCGCGGCTTCGACACCGACCCGGCCACTCGCGAGCGCATCGCGACCCCGGTCGCCGAGCCGGCCGCCGTCGCCGAGGGCGCGGACGCGATCCTGCTGATGCTGCCGAACTCCGACGTCGTGGAGCAGGTGCTCTACAAGGACGGGCTGCTCGAAGCCGCCCGGCCGGGCACGGTGCTCGTCGACATGGGCTCCTCCCGCCCGCACTCGACGCGGACGGTGGCCGAGTGGTCGGCCGGCCGCGGCGTCCCGATGGTCGACGCGCCGGTGTCCGGCGGGGTCGTCGGCGCCGAAGCCGGCACGCTGACCGTGATGGCCGGCGGTGCGGCCGAGGACGTCGCGCGCGTCCGCCCGCCGCTGGAATGCCTGGGCAGCAAGGTTTCCCACGTCGGCGGCGTCGGCGCGGGGCACGCGCTCAAGGCGCTGAACAACCTGATGTCCGCCACGCACCTGCTGGTCAGCTCCGAGGCGCTGCTGGCGGGGCAGGAGTTCGGGCTCGACCCGGCGGTGATGCTGGAGGTCGTCAACGGTTCCAGCGGGCGCAGCGGCTCCACGGAGACGAAGTGGCCGAAGTTCGTCCTGCCCGGCACCTTCGACTCCGGGTTCGGCCTGCGCCTGATGCTCAAGGACATGCGCATCGCGGTCGAGCTGGCCCGGGAGACCGGGTGGCCCTCGGCGCTGGGCGAGTCGGCGGTTCAGCTGTGGGCCAAGGCGGCGCAGGTGCTGCCCGCCGATGCCGACCACACGGAGATCGTGCGGTGGCTGCGGAACGAACACGGGAAGGGATGAGCAGATGACGACGGTCCTGACCAGCAGGCAGGAGGAGCTGAAGGCGGAGTTCCAGCGCGTCCGCGGCACCTGGAGCGACGCGTGGGAGAGCATCCTGCGCCACGACCCGGAGTTCCTGGCCGCCTACCTGAGCTTCTCCGCCGTGCCGTGGCGCAAGAACCACCTGGACGACAAGGTCAAGGAGTTCGTCTACATCGCGGCCGACTCGGCTGCGACGCATATGTACTCCCCCGGCACCCGCCAGCACATCCGGGCCGCGCTCGCGTTCGGCGCGACAAAGCAGGAGATCATGGAGGTCATCGAGCTGACCTCCACCCTCGGCATCCACGCGTCCAACATCGGCGTGCCGCTGCTGCTGGAGGTGCTCGAGGAGGAGGGCATCCGCACGGGGCCGAAGCCGCTGGACGCGAACCAGGAGCGGATCAAGGCGGAGTTCACCGAGAACCGCGGCTACTGGCACTCGTTCTGGGACGGGCTGCTGGAGGTCGACCCCGAACTGTTCGAGGCCTACACGGAGTTCTCCTCCGTGCCGTGGCGGACCGGGGTGCTGGAGCCGAAGGTCAAGGAGCTGATCTACACGGCTTTCGACGCCTCCGCGACGCATCTGTACGTGCCGGGCCTGAAGCTGCACATGCGCAACGCCGTGCGCTACGGCGCGACGCAGGAGGAGATCATGGAGGTGCTGGAGATCGTCAGCGTGATCGGCATCCACGCCGCGACGGTCGCGGTGCCGATCCTGGACGAGGAGCTCGCGCGCGCCGAAGAGGCGAAATGAGCGGGTTCGAGGTCGTCCAGGTCCGCTACGGCGAGCGCGTCACGCGCAAGAGCGCCGTGCTGCACGAGTACTCCTCCTACGGCGAGCCGGACGGCGACCTGCAGATGGACTACAACTTCTGGGTCCTGCGCGGGGCGTCGAAGACCATGCTGCTGGACACCGGCTACGACATCGCCGAGCGCGACTGGCTCGGCGAGCAGCCGGTCATCCCCACCGCAGACGCCCTGGCACTGCTGGGGATCGACCCACTCGAAGTGTCCACAGTGGTCACTTCGCACTTCCACTACGACCACATCGGCCATCTTGGCCTGTTCCGGAACGCGGAGGTCGTCGCGGGGGCGGCGGAGTACGACTACTGGTTCGGCAAATGGGACCGTGGCGAGCTGGCGGGGGAGTTCGCCACGGCCGGGCACCTGGAGGCGGTCCGGCTCGCCGAGCAGGAGGGCAGGCTGCGGCTGGTGCGCGAGGAGACGGAGGTGTGCCCGGGCGTCACGGTCCACCCCGTCGGCGGGCACTCCCCCGGCGAGCTGCTGACCGTGGTCGAGGCCCGGTCGGGGCCGCTGATCCTGGCCGCCGATGCGGCGCACTTCTACGAGCAGATCGAGCACGAGTGGCCGTTCTTCGCGTTCACCGACCTCGGTGAGATGCGGCGGGCGCTGTCGCTGATCAACCGGCTCGCGGCGGAGACCGGCGCGACGGTGATCCCCGGGCACGACGGCCGGGTGCGCGAGAAGTTCCCCGCGGTGGCCGGCCGCGCGGCGGAGATCGCGACGGTGCTCGGCTGATGTTCGTGGCACTGGAGGAGGCCCGGGTCGTCGCGGTGCGCGCGCTGCGCCGGCTCGGGCTGGACGCGACGGAGGCCGACGTCACGGCCGACCACCTGCTCGACTGCGAGCTGCGCGGGCTGCACTACGCCGGTCTCGCACGCATCCTGAGCATCGCCGACCGGCTGGCGAAGACGACAGAGCCGTCGCGGCCGATCGAGGTCGCGCGGGAGACCGGGGTGTCGGCGCTGCTCAACGGCGGCGACAGGCTCGGCTACCTCGTGGGCCGCCGCGCGACTGAGCTGGCGATCGAGAAGGCGGACGCGAACGGGATCGCGCTGGTGGGCGCGCACAACACGTACTACACCGGGATGCTGTCGTACTACGCCGAGATGGCGACGCGGCGGGACCTGGTCGTGCTGATCGCGTCCAACGCGACGCCGTGGGTGGCGCCGCACGGCGGGAACGAGGCACGCTTCGGCACGAACCCGGTGTGCTTCGGCTTTCCCAGCACCGGTTCGCCGATCATCTGGGACATCGGGACGTCGGAGATCATCCACGCGCAGGCCGTGCTCGCGGGGCGGCTCGGGCAGTCACTGCCACCCGGCGTCGCCTACGACGCGGCCGGCGCGCCGACGACCGACCCGGCGGCCGCGCTCGGCGGGGCGTTCACCCCGTGGGGCGGGCACAAGGGCAGCGGGCTGGCGATCGTGGTGCAGCTGCTGGGGGTGCTCGCGGGCTCCCCGATCCTGCCCGGTGAGCTGACGGAGTTCGGGTTCCTGATCATCGCGCTGCGGCCCGACCTCCTGCGATCCACAGAGGACTTCAAACGCGACGTCTCCGGTTACGCGGAGGCGATCCGCGCCACCCGCCCGGTCGCCGCGGACACGCCCGTGCGGATGCCGTTCGACCGCTCGGTCGCGCAGCGGGAGGAGAGCCTGGCGCGCGGCGGGTTCGAGGTGCCTGAGCCGATTTTGGCGGCGGTGCGGGCGCTCTAGCGCTCGCTGTCGGGGTTACCGCGTGCGCGCCGTCAGACGGCCACCGCTGTCGGGTTGTTTCCTGACCCCGCGGCCGCCGGGCACCGGTTGGACGTCCTGCTCGGCCGACGCGGAGACCGTCGACCGCGTCGAGCTATCAGAGCATCCGGACATCTTCCTCTTCGCCATCGCTCACCGCGAGGGCGAACGACGACACATCCCTTGCTACGGCACGACTCGTTCGACAGCTCGCGACCGGCGCGCACTGTCGAGTGGGATTCGCGGGCTTTCTCGTCGTGGGCGCTACTGACCGAGTTCCGCCGCCACCACACGCAGGGCCTCGGCGAGGTGGGCGGCGGGTTCGGGAAGCGGGCCCGGCAACCGCGCCAGGACGACGCGGCGCTTCTCCTGCGGTCCCCCGCGCACGGTCAGAACCTGCACGCCCGCGGGCACCGCCTCGATGAGGGACGCGGGGATGGTCGTCAGCCCGCATCCGGCGGCGACGAGGTTCAGCTTCGCGAGCCAGTCGCGCGCCGTGTGCGCGATCTCGGGCCGCTCGTCGAGCCCCGGCCACACACCCATCAGCTTCTCCTCCCCGGCGGAGGGGGTGGCGACCCACCGTTGACCACGTAGCTCGGCGACGTCCACCGAGTCGCCGCGTGCGAGCGGATGGGTGGCCGGGACCGCGACCCGGAGGCTGCGCTCGGCGAGGGTCCGCAGCTTCAGCGGCGGCGACTCGGTGTCGGGTGGCCGGAACGGCGGCGCCGAGCCGAGGACGGCGAGGTCGAGCGTGCCGGCCCGCAGTGCGCGCACGAGTACGGGCGTGGTGCCCTCCCGCGTGGTGACCTCGATCGCGGGATGCGTGCGCTGCAGCGCGGCGAGCGCCCGGGGCAGCAGGACCGCGCCCGCGCTCATGAACCAGCCCAGCCGTACGGTTCCGGCCTGCGCGGGCAGCCCGGCGAGCTCCCGTTCGGTCGCGTCGATCCGGTCGAGCACGAATCCCGCGTGGCGCAGGACCACCCGCCCGGCCGGGGTCAGCGCGACGCCGTCGTGCCTGCGCTCCAGCAGCTCTGCCCGCGCTGCGCGCTCCAGCCCGGCGACCTGCCGTGACACCGCGCTCTGCGTGTAGCCCAGCGCCGCGGCGGCCGCCGTCAGCGTGCCGCGTTCGGCGACCTCGCGGAACACCCGCAGCGCAACCGTCGGGACATTGGCCAGGTCCATGACTCCTACGCATACCAGGTGTGCGGCTATTTCGGTGGTCGCATGGCCACCGCGTGCCTAGCCTAAAGGTATGACAAATCCCCGCATCGCCCTGGTCACCGGGGCGAACCAAGGCATCGGCTTCGCCTTCGCGGAGGGGCTCGCGGCCCGGCTGGCGCCGTCGGATCTGGTGCTGTTCACCGGCCGCAACCCCCAGCGCGTCGCGGACGCGGTTACCCGCGTGGCCGGCGCGCGCAGCCGCGTCGAAGGCCGGGTCCTCGACGTGACCGACGTCGGAGCCGTCGAGCGGCTGGCCGCTGAGCTGCGCGAGGAGTACGGCGGCGTGGACATCGTGATCTCGAACGCCGTGGGACCGTTGAGCGCCGAGCGCACCCAGGCCGAGCAGGCCGACGAGTTCATCGACGTCGCCAACGGCGGTACCCACGCGGTGCTGCGTTCGTTCGGTCCCGTGCTGCGTCCCAGCGGGCGGCTGATCGTGGTGGCCAGCTCGCTCGGCACGCTCGGCCACCTCGACCCGCGCGTCCAGCCGTTGTTCGACGGGGCGTCCCTGGACGACGTCGAGAAGGTGGTCGAGTCCTGGCGCGCCGCGATTCACGAGGACACCGTCGAGGAGCAGGGCTGGCCGCGGTGGATCAACGTCCCGTCAAAGGTGGCACAGGTGGCGGCGGTCCGCGCGGTCGCCGCGCAACGCCGCGAGCAGGACCTGCGGGACGGCACTCTCGTCGCGTCGGTGTGCCCAGGGCTCGTGGACACCCGTGCGTCGCGGCCGTGGTTCGAGGACTTCAGCCAGGCGCAAACCCCGGCGCAGGCCGCCGGTCCCGTGCTCGACCTGGTGCTCGCTTCGCACGTCGACCCCGCCGCCTACGGCGAACTCGTGCGGTTCGGTGTCGTGTTGCCGTGGCACAGCGGCACTCCTTCGCGCTATGCCGGCGTTACCGCTCGTTGAAAATCCACAATAGACAGACCGTTGCGTTGGCGCAGTGAGCGACCGTCGCGGGCTCGTGCCGCCGGCCACTGCCTCGGGAGTGGCGTTCCGCTCGGTCGAGAACCGGTTGGCGACGACGGTTTCACGGCTGCGCGCCCGGTTGAACCGACGACTCGGCCGTCCCGGTGAAGACGATCTGGTGTCGCATGTGGATATCGAGATCCATGGAGTGTTGCGCCGGGTCGCCCGCACCGGGCCAGCCGCGTCCATCCGCGCCCGGCTGGGCCGTGATCCGCCCGCGCCGGTGCCTGGCAGCACCAACGGCAAGGTCCGGCCGCACGACCGCGACGGGCGCGCGATCGTCTTCCCGGACGGTTGGGCGGTGCACGCGTGGCACGGCACCCCGGTTCCTGCCCGGATGATCGAGTCGCCGACCCCGGAGCGGATCGCGGCCGAACGCAACGTCGAGGTCCGGTGGTGCGCGCTCGAGCGCCTGAGCTGGACGGCGTACGCCGAGCGGGCGAATCTGACCCATGTCGCCGAGTCGGCGGATCCCGGCAACCCCGGGCATGTCCTGCGCCTCTGCGACGGCCCGTTCGGCCAGGTCCTGTCGGCTGTCAACGGTTCCAGCGAGCCCGACGGCACGCACCGGTTGCATGGACTGCGTATCCCGCCGTGGCTCGACGATCCTGTCGACGCCGCTGCGTGGACCTACGGCCTCACCGGCGAGCGCTACGCGCAGCTGTTGCGTCCTACTTGACCCTGCAACTTATCAATGTGATGTCATGAAACTGCGCGAGCTCGAAGACCAGCTGCGGGTCCCGGTCCTGGACGGCCTGCAGGCGCAGGGCGATCTGATCGTCATCCCGCTGGCGCTGGTGCGAACGGTGCGGCCGGACCCGTGGGCGGCGTGGCGGCCGGTACCGCCGGAGGGCGTCGAACTCGTCCGCGGCGAGACGGGCAACACGCACACGCTCGTGGCCGACGCGGGCACCCACCGGTGGACGGCCGGCCTGCACGATCCGCTCGGTCTCACCATCAGGTTGATCGAGAACACCGCTCCGGCATACCTGATCCATCCCGAACACGGGTGCAGCGGCGTCGCGCCCGGGTGCTGGCTGGTTCGGCGGCAGCAGGAGTACCGCGCGTGGCGCAGGCTCGTCACCGACTGATCACTGCCGCGCGGGTTCGAGGGGCTCGGGTTCCGGTACGGGGGCCACGATCGCGGTGTTGACCGTGCCGGTGAGCCGTTCGTAGGGCGCGCGGTGGTCGTCGCCGAGGAGGACGGCCAGCGGGGTCCAGACCAGCACGACGAACACCGACACGAGCAGGCCGGCCGGGATCAGCAGTTGCTGCGGGTGGGCGGCGATGTCCCAGTGGTCGAGGTTCAGCAGCAGCCACAGCAGCCACAACGGGGAGAGCAGGATGCCGTTCCGGATCAGCAGTGACACGGGTCCGGCGCGGCGTCCGCTCGTGCGGCGGACGCGCAGGAGCATCGCGCGCTTGCCGAGGGTGGAGCCGGTGAGGGTGGGCACGAGGACGAACCAGACGAGCCCGAGGACGAGGATCAGTGTGCCGCGGTGGTCGAGGTTCTCGCCGAACAGGGTGAGCAGCCCGAAGACGAAGGCGAGCAGGACGGTGTACGCGACCAGGTCGGTGATCAACGCGAGCAGACGCCGGGGGACGGTGACCTTGGCGGCATAGCGGCGGCGGTCGCGTTCCGGGTCGAGTTCGGGCAGGAGCTTCGCGAGCGGCCCGGCGAGCAGCCAGCCCGCGGCGGCGCCGACGGTGTTGAGGATCATGTCGTCGACGCTGAAGAGCCGGTACGGGCAGGGGTAGACGAACCACAGGCCGGTGAGCTGCGTGAGCTCGAAGAACAGCGAGACGCCGAAGCCGATCAGCACGGTGGGCAGGAAGCGGAGGCGCTGGGCGTAGCGGAGGAACACGCCGAGCGGCAGGAGCATGACGATGTTGAGGGAAGTGGTCCAGACCGCCGGGTTGTGCATGATCGCGACGGGGCTCCAGTGCCCGTGGGCACGCTGCGCGACGACTTCGAGGAAGTAGAAGGGGCGCAGCTGGGGGCTGCTGGCGTAGCTGGGTTCGGTGCAGTACGCGCTGTTGCTGGGCAGCGGGATGACCGTCTGCATGGCGATCGCGAGCAGGTAGAAGACGAACGTGTAGAAGACCATGGTGGTCCGGCCGCCCGCCCGCCCGCGGCGGCGGTAGCTCACCACCGCGGCGGGGATCATGATCACGAGCGCGACGAGGGGGAACAGCATGAGCGCCGTCGTGAGCGGGAGGAGGTAGGTGGCTGCCACGGTCCGGTGTACCCCGGCGACGGCGGGGATACGCACGGTCGCGGTGAGTTTCCGCCGCGGCGGTCGTGTTTTGTTCTGGCTGAGGGGCGGCGGCGGGGCGGTCGGCGTCGCGGCGGCGGCGGGGCGGCGGGGGGCAGCGGCGGCGGGGCGGCGGGATGGGGTGGGGGTCACCCGGCCTGGCGGGGCGGCGGTAGCGGCCGCGGCGGGGGCAGCGGCGGCAGGGGCGGCGGGCGTCGCGGCGGCTACCGCCGCTCGGCGGGGCGGCTGGGGTTCAGGTGGTGGGGCCACGGGAGCTGGGCGGGGCGGTGGGATGGGGTGGGGTGGGGGTCACCCGGCCTGGCGGGGCTGGGCGGTGGCGACGGAGCGGCCGCGGCAGGGAGGTGGGGGCAGTGGCGGCCGCGGTGGCGGCAGGGCGGGCACGGCGGCGGGGCGGCGGTAGTGGCCGCGGCAGGGCGGCGGTAGCGGCGGGGCGCGGGAGCGGCCGCGGCTGGGCGGGGGCAGCGGCGGCGGCGAGGTGGCCCGGAGCGGTGGCGGGTTTCGGTAGCCACCGGGCCGCGGCGGGGCGGGGCGGTGGCGCGGGAGCAGTGGCCGGGCCCCGGTAGCCGCGAAGTGGCTGGGGGCGGTAGCGGCTGGCGCAGTTTCGCAGGCCGGGCAGCCGCCGACCGCACGCGAGATCGCGCCCGTCCCCTCCTGGGCGAGACCGCGCCCCCTCCTGGGCGAGACCGGGCCCACCCTTCGCGTGCGGCCGCGCCCGCCCCAACGGAGGGTGGGGCATCCGAGCCCGCCCCTCGGCGCGGGGCCGAGCCCGCCCCGAAGGCGGGGCCAGGCACCAGCCCGCCCCCGATACAAGACGTGGCACCCGGACCCGGACCCACCCTCAACTCACCTAACCCACCACCTCGCCGGCTTGGATGATGTGGCGGAGGTGCTTCCGGTCGGCCAGGACGCCGATCTCCGACAGTGGGTCACCGTCGACCACGAGCAGGTCTGCGTGCGCACCGGGCCGGAGGGTGCCTATCTCGCCGGTCATGCCGACCAGTTCCGCGGCCACGCTGGTCGCCGAGCGGAGGATCTCCAGTGACGACTGGACCTCCGCCCGCAGCCGGAGCTCGTGGCTCTGGTGCCGGTGCATCCCGCCGAGTAGATCGGTGCCGTAGACCAGTTTCACCCCACCCCGCGCGGTCCGCTCCAGCGCCGCCATCCCGGCCCCGAGCACCTCGTCCACCTTCCGCCAGTTCGACTCCGGCAGCCCGAACTCCCGCCCCTCCTGCTTCAGCGCCCAGTACGTCACCAGCGTCGGCACCAGGAACGCGTCGTGCTCCAGGAACAGCTCGACACTCCGGTCGTCCAGCAGGTTCCCGTGCTCGATGGACCGGATTCCCAGCTCCAGCGCCCTGTTCACGGCCCGCGCGGTGTATGCGTGCGCGGCGACGTACCGGTTCGCCGCCGCCGCTTCCTCGACCACCGCCCGCAGCTCCTCCGCCGAGTACTGCGTCGAGTCGATGCGGTCGGTCGGGGACGCCACCCCGCCGGAGGCCATGACCTTGATGTGGTGTGCGCCCTTGCGCAGCTCGTCGCGCGCCGCGGCGCGCACCGCGTCCACGCCGTCCGCGATGCGGCCCAGGCCCGCGCAGCACTGGTGCTCGTCGTGCAGGTGGGTGCCCCTGTTCCGGCTGTCGCCGTGCCCGCCGGTCTGGCTCAGCGCGCGCCCGCAGAACAACAGCCGCGGTCCGCGGAACAGGCCCTCGGCCTGCGCGTCGGCGAGACCGTAGTCCGCGCCCGACGCGTCCCGCACCGTGGTGAACCCGCGGTCGAGCATCTCCCCCATGATCCGCATGCTGTGCGCGGCCACATAGGACGGCGACGACGACGGCAGCGAGCCCAGGTCCGCCGTCGAGGCCGTGACGTGCACGTGCGCGTCGATCAACCCTGGCAGCACCACCGCGCCCCGCAGGTCCTCCGTGCGCACGCCGTCCGCCGACAGGCCGGACCCGGTCTCGGCGATCCGGCCGTCCGCGCACCGCAGGTCGCCCTCGGTGTACTCGCCGGTCTCCGGGTCGAGCAGCAACGCGTTGCGCAACAACAGGTTCACAGCTCACTCGCCAGCGCGCGCAGGGCCGGTGCGGCCAGCGGCGCGAGCTTCACCGCGGCTGCCACCGACGCCTCGTCGTACCTGCCCTCGGCGTCGAGGATGTTCAGCGCTCCCAACGTCTCCCCTTCGTCGACGACCGGCACGTTGATCACCGCGCCACAGCCGAGGGAGTCGATCAGCTCGTGGTCGGCGAACACCTCCCGCACGGCCGCGCGGTCGGGCCCGAGGTACGGCTCCTGTTTCACCACGCACCGCTCCAGCCAGCCGGACGAGATTTCGACGCTCTTCTCACCACCCACGGGGTACTGCTCGGGATGGCTGCTGTACACGCGACGCATCGCGCGCCGCTGCGGCACCCAGGCGAGTACCGTGAACAGCCGCACCCCGATCGCCGCCCGTACCTGATCCTCCAATGTGGACAGTTCCGTCATTTCGTCATCTCCTCCGTGACCGCGACGGGTGCGCCGCGTTCGGTCAGTTCCTCCAGCGAGCGGCCCGCGGTGGACAACCCGAAGACCACCACGCACAGCACCCCGAGCACCAGCACGGCCGTGGTCAGGCCGAACACCCCGCCGAACCCGAGGCTCGCCGCGGACACGCCGATGATCGTCGGCGCCAGGATGCTGCCCACCCGGCCGAACGCGCTCGACAGGCCGGTGCCGGTCGCGCGGATCCAGGTCGGGAACACCTCGGGCGTGTAGGAGTACACCCCGGCGTAGGTGCCGTTGAGGAAGAACGACAGCACCGCGCCGGCCAGCGTGATCGACCACGGCGCGCTCATCTGGCTCAGCCAGAACGCGCTGACCGCCGAGCCCGCGAGGTACAGCGCGATCGTGTGCTTGCGGTCGAGCCGCTCCGACAGCCACGCGGCCGAGAAGTACCCGGGCACCTGAGCCAGGTAGATGATGATCGAGAACTCGAAGCTCTTGGTGACCGTGATGCCGCGCTCGACCAGCAGCGTCGGGATCCACGAGAAGAAGCCGTAGTAGGAGAACGTGATCACGAACCACACGGCCCAGATCACCGCCGTGCGGCGCGCCATCGCGGGGCTCCACAGGAACTTCAGCGCGTTCAGCAGGTTGACCTTCGGCGTCTCGGTCATCGGCCGGGTGGCCTCCGGCGGCACCGGCGGCAGAGGCGCCCCGGTCGCCTTCTCGACGTCGCGCTCGAGCTTGGCCACCACCAGTTCGGCCTCTTCCGCCCGGCCCTTCGCCAGCAGGAAACGCGGCGACTCGGGCAGCGAACGCCGCCACCACAGCAACAGCACGATCGGCACCGCCGTGACCAGCTGCGCGACCCGCCAGCCTTCGGGGAAGGCCGACACGACGAACCGGCCGACGACGGCGGCCGCGACGAAGCCGAACGAGAAGAACCCGGCCAGCGCGCCGACGAACCAGCCCCGCCGCTTCGCCGGCACGAACTCCGACAGGAACGGCGCGATGATCGCGCTCTCCGCGCCCGCGCCCGCACCCGCGAGCACCCGCGAGCCGAGGAAGATCTCGTAGTTCGGCGAGAAGGCCGCGACCACCGAGAACACGGCGTAGAAGGCGAGCGCGTACATCATGACCTTCTTGCGGCCGATGCGGTCGCCGAGCAGGCCGGCCACGACCGCGCCGAACAGGAAGCCGAACGGGGTGGCCGAGGCGATGAGGCCGAGCTCGCCGTCGCTCAGCCGCCAGGCCGTTTTGGCGCTGGGCAACAGGAACGCCACGACGGCGGAGTCCATGCCGTCGAAGGTGTAGCCGAGGCCGCCGATGAGCAGCAGCAGGTAGTGCGGCCGGCTCAGCGGAAGCCGGTCGAGTCGTGCCAGCAGCATCATGACAACGCCTTCCGTGGACAGTCGGGGCGACGAGGAAGTGCTGACAACGTATCCTGCAGTTCAAGACTTCTGCAACAGCTTTTGCATGCTTGTAACAGACGGCCGTGGGATAGCGTGGGCACCGCTGGAAGGGGGTGCGCGGGTGGCGGACACGAGGGGCCTCGACGGTTTCGAGGAATGGCTGCGCGAGCGGCTGCCCGAACGCGGCCTGCGGCCGAAGTCGGCGGCCGTGCTCGAACTGCTGCTCAGCCAGCCCCGGCGCGCCTCGTTCGGCTCGACCGGCGAGCTCGCCCGCCTCGCGGGGGTCAACGTCGCCACGGTGACGAGGACGGCGCAGGCGCTCGGCTTCGCGGGCTGGCCCGCGCTGCAACAGGAGTTGCGAGCGCGCTACCTCTCATCGCTGAGCGCGCCCCAGGTCGCCGAGGAGCACCACGGCGTCGGCTCGCCGGCGGCGGCTTCGCTCCGGCGCGACCTCGACAGCCTCGCACTGGTGCACCGGCGGTTCGTCGAACACGAGATCAACGAGGTGGCACAAGCGATCGCGCGCGCCCGCCGCACCATCGTGATCGCCGACGGCAGCTACGCGGCGGTGGGCATCGCCTTCGCGCACAACGCCCGGCTCACCGGGTACGACGTGCACGCGATCACCGCGGGCGACGCCGAGCTGGCCAACGCCACGGCGAAGACCACCGACGAGGACGTCCTGGTGGCCATCAGCTTCTGGCGGCTGTACGAGAGCACGGTCCTCGCGGCGAACGAGGCGCACGAGCGGGGCGCGCGCGTCTTCGCGATCACCGACGCCGCCAGCCCGGCGCTGGCAGGCGCGGCGGAGCGGGTGCTGATGGTGCCGGCGGAAGGGGTGACCTTCTTCCCGTCGCTGACCGCGGGCATGGCTCTGGTCCAGGCGATCGTCGCCCAGCTGGCGGCCGTCGACCCCGCGCGCACCAGCAGGTCGATCGAGGCCGCGGAGGCGATGTGGTCGCGGTTCGACCTCCTGCACCGCCGCCCGACGAAGACGCCGGGCGGCGAGTGACAGGCGGTCGCGTCAAACCGCGGCTTCGGCCGCCTCGGGCTGGTCGGTCAGCTCGAACTCCGGCGGTGCCTTGCGGAAACCGCGGGTGAGGACGGCGAGGTACACCACGCCGAGCGCCAGCCAGCCGAGCCCGAGGTACCGGGCGATCGAGCTGAGCTGGGTCAGCAGGTACACGTCCACCGCCGCGCCGGCCAACGGCACCAGGACGTGCCCGAACACCGACGGCCGGCCGCCGGTGCGCCGCTGCCGGACGAAGTACGCGATCACGCACAGGTTCACCAGCATGAAGCCGAGGAAGGCGCCGAAGTTGATGAACGACGTCGCGGTCTCCACGGACAGGTTCAGCGCCAGCAGGGCGGCCGCGCCGATCAGCAGCAGGTTCGGCACCGGCGTGCGCAGCTTGCGGTGCAGGTGCCCGAAGAACCGGCGCGGCAGCACGCCGTCGCGGCCCATCACGTAGAGCAGGCGGCTCGTGCTGGCCTGGATCGTCAGCCCGGAGGCGAACCCGCCGATGAGCGTGACGATGTTGATGACGTCGGCGAACGCCTTGCCGCCCACCAGCGTCGACATCGCGTACCCCGCCGAGGACGGGTCGTCGAACCGGGCGCCGGGGTGCACCCACTGCATGACGAACGAAATGCCCACGAAGAGCACGCCACCGGCAAGCACGGTCAGCACGATCGCGCGGGGGATGGTCCGCCGCGGGTTGCGGGTCTCCTCGCTCAGCGTGCTCACCGCGTCGAAGCCGAGGAACGAGTACGCCGCGATGGCCGCGCCCGCCGAGATCGCCGAGAACCCGGACGCGGGACTGAAGAACGCCTGCCCGGCGGAGGCGTGCGAGCTGGTCGCGAGGTAGTGCACGCAGAACGCGACCAGCACCACGAGCCCGGCGATCGTCAGCGCCATGAGCGTGCGGTTGACCCGGTCGGCGACCACGAGGCCGAGGATGTTGATCCCGGTGGTGAGCACGATGTTGACGACCAGCCACGCCCAGACCGGCACCGCCGGGAACTGCGCGTTGAGGTACACCGACTGGATCAGCCAGGCGACCATCGGCAGGAAGAAGTAGTCGAGCAGGATCGCCCAGCCCGCGAGGAACCCGACGCGCGGGTCGAGCATCTTGCGCGCGTAGGTGTAGACCGAGCCGGACACCGGGAAGATCCGCGCCATCTTGCCGTAGCTCAGCGCGGTCAGCAGCATCGCGATGGTCGCGAGCAGATAGCCGCTGGGGGCGGCGCCGTGCGTGGCGACGGCGATGACGCCGAACGTCGACACCACGATCGCCGGCGCCATGTAGGACAGGCCGAAGACGACCACCCCCGGCAGGGTGAGCCGGGCGGTGAGGCGAGTGTCCTCAGTGGACATCAGATGCTCCTGTCGTCGGGGACCAGCGCGCCGGGTCGAGCTCCCCGGCGTACAGGGGTAGCGGGAGCGGCGGCTCCCCGGGCTCGAACTGGTTCCACATCCGGTTGAGCCCGGCGGTGCCGAAGCGGCGCACGTTGGCCACCTCGTCCAGGTCGGGCACGTCGGTGAGCACGGTCGTCTCCACGCCGGCGGCCTCGACCCGCACCCGGCCCTCGGGGTCGACGAGCAGGCTGCGGCCGAGCCCGTGCGGGGCGGCGGCGTTGAGACTGGCGACGAACACCTGGTTGACGATCGCGTTCGCGCGGGCGAGCACGAGCTCCTGCGTCCGGTCGGCGGTGGGCGTCTGCACGAGGTTCAGCACCAGTTCCGCGCCCATCCACGCCAGATGGCGGGTGGTCTCGGGGAACCACGCGTCGTAGCAGATGGACAGCCCGACGCGCCCGATGCCGTCGACGTCGAACACGACGAACTCGTTGCCCGAAGCGGTCTTCTCGTAGGGACGCCACGGGAAGA
This sequence comes from Amycolatopsis acidiphila, assembly GCF_021391495.1. NCBI lineage: Bacteria > Bacillati > Actinomycetota > Actinomycetes > Pseudonocardiales > Pseudonocardiaceae > Amycolatopsis > Amycolatopsis acidiphila. The sequence continues at coordinate 5,681,104 of NZ_CP090063.1, forward strand.
TCTTGCGGTAGGACGCCACCCGCCGCCCTTCCGGCGAGTACGCGACGGCGGTGTTGTAGATCCTGCCGTCGTCGCCGCGCTCATAGACGCTGCCCGGCACGAGCCAGAGCCCCAGGTCGCCGGCGAGCTCCGCGAGGGCCTTGTCCCGCGGGCCGTCCAGCGGCTCGGCGGCGTCGAGCCGGGCGCACAGGTGCAGCTCGGGATGCACCACCAGGCGGACCTGCGGGCGCTCCGCCGCGAGCCGCCGCAGGTCGTCGGCGAACTCGTCGAAGGTCCGGGTCGGCGCCTGGACCAGTGCCAGCGGAAGAGGTCTGCTCATGGAATACCTCGAAAGGGAGGGAGCGGAAAGTTAAACGAAATTTAGATAACTAACTGGGACCTGTCAACACCCGGTCCGCCATCGGCATGCGACGATTCGGACATGCCGCGTCCGCGAAACCAGACAGCCCGCCGCGCCCAGCTCATCGCCGCCGCCGCACAGGCGGTGCTCGAGCACGGCGCGGCGCAGGCGCGGCTGCGCGACATCGCCGAGCAGGCCGGGCTCACCCCCGCGTCCGTGCTGTACTACTACCCCGACGTGCACGAGTTGTTCACCGCTGTACTCGCCCAGGGCACCGCCACCTACGGCGAGCGCCGCGAGCAGGACATCGGCCGGTTCACCAGCGCGCGCGAGCGCTTGCGGGCCTGCATCCGCTCAGGCGTCCCGCGCCCCGGCGAAACGGAGGACACCAGCCGTCTGCTGTACGAGCTGGCGCCCGTCGTGCTGCGGAACAAGGCCGCGGCCGAGGACAACAAGCGCTTCATCGACCGGCAGACCGAGCTCTACCGCCAGGTCCTCGAGGACGGCGCGCGCTCGGGCGAGTTCCAGCTCGCGGCGCCGGCGGACGTGCTGGCACGGAGCTTCGTGGCGCTGGAGGACGGCTATGGCATGCACGTCCTGGTCGGTGACATCACCGCCGACGAGGTCGAGGAGCGCCTCCTGCTCCACGCGCGGCTGGCACTCGGCGTCGACCTGACGGGGTAAATCTGGATTACGTGCAGATTTCATGCATTATTACCCCTTGACGTGACGTAATCCTGCATCAACAATGGATCTTGTGCAGAACGACGTCAAAGGCCGAGAGCTGGACCGGCGGATCGCCGGCGCACTCCAGCTCAACGGTCGGGCGAGCTGGGGTGCGATCGCCAAGCACGCCTGCACCAGCGAGTCCACGGTGCTGCGTCGTGTCGCGCAGCTGACCGAGTCCGGGCAGCTGCGCGTGATCGGTGTGCTGGACGTGCTGCGCTGCGGCCTGGGCGTGCCGGTGCTCGTCCGCGCCCGCTGCGCGCCGAGCACCGCGAACGAGGTGGCCGCAGCGCTGGCCGCCCGCCCCGACACCCGGTACGTCAGCGTCCTGGCGGGCAGCGCGGACTGCGTGGCCGAGGTCGTGCTGCCCTCCTACGAGGACGTCGCCGGCCTGCGGCTGGACACCCTGCCCGGGGCCGGTGCGCTGCGCGAGACCGAGACGTTCGCGGTGATGCGGACCTTCATCTCCAACCACGACTGGAACTCCGGCGAGCTCGACGACGCCGCCGCGCGCGAGCTGCGAGGCGGCGACGCCCGGCCCTTCGAGGAGCAGCACTGGGAGAGCCCGCCGGAGAAGCTGGACGAGCTGGACCTGGCGATCAGCGCCGCGCTCGGCGAGGACGGCCGGATGTCGTTCAAGGACCTCTCGCGGCAGGTCGGCAGCAGCGAGTCCACCGTCGCCCGCCGGATCGACTCCCTGGTGCGGCGCGGCTGCCTGCGCTTCCGCACCCTCGCCGAGCCCGCCCTGTTCGGCTACGCGCTGGAGTTCATGCTCTGGCTGTCGGTGCTCCCGTCCGAACTGGACAGGGCGGGCCAGCAGCTGGCGGCGCATCCGGCCACCAAGTACCTCTCGGCCACCACCGGCCGGTTCAACCTTGCCGGGCAGATCGTGCTGCGGCACTACGGCGAGCTCTACCGCCACACCACCGACGTCGTCGGTGCGCTGCCCGGGCTGCAGGCCGCCGACATCACCCTGCAGGTGGCCACCCTCAAACGTGCCTGGGTCTCCACCCCGGCCACATCCCGACCCGCTTTGGAGGACGTGTGAGCGAGCAACAACCCTGGCAGTGGGACGAGCCGACCTGGCGTGGCCACGTCGAGCACGTGCGCGCCGGCCGCGCACTGCGGCCCGCCTCGTGGCCCGGCGGCGCGAAGGTAGCCGTCGCGCTGTCGTTCGACTCCGACCACGAGACTCCCGCGCTGCGGGACGGCGAGGTCCTGCCGGGCAAGCTCGCGCAGGGCGAGTACGGCGCGCGCGTCGGGGTACCGCGCATCCTTCGCCTGCTCGAGCGCTTCTCCGCCCCCGCCTCGTTCTTCATGCCTGCCGTGTCGGCGCTGTTGCACGACGGCGAGGTCAAGTCCTATGTGGACGCCGGACACGAGGTCGCGCTGCACGGCTGGATCCACGAGCGCAACACGCAGCTGAGCCCGGCCGACGAGCGCGACCTCGCCTTCCGCGCCGCGGACACGCTGGAGCGGCTCGCCGGCACGCGCCCCGTCGGCATCCGCACGCCGTCGTGGGACTTCTCCGCGCAGACACTGGAGATCACGCGTGAGCTCGGGCTGCGGTACGACTCGTCGCTGATGGCCGACGACGACTGCTACGAGCTGCTGTCCGGCGGCGAGCCGACCGGCGTGGTGGAGCTGCCCGTGGAGTGGATCCGCGACGACGCGCCGTACTTCATGATGGACCGGTTCGCCTCGCTCCGGCCCTACACCCCGCCGCGCGGTGTGCTGTCGATCTGGCGCGACGAGTTCGACGCCGCGTACGCGGACGGCGGGATCTTCCAGCTCACCATGCACCCGCACATCATCGGGCACCGTTCGCGCATCGCGGTGCTCACCGAACTGCTCGAGCACATCGCCGGGCACGACGGGGTGTGGTTCGCCACCCACGCCCAGATCGTCGACCACGTCCTCGCCGACCAGGAGTAGCCATGACCGTCCAAACGGGAGCGCCGGCCACGCACCGGCTGAGCGCGGCACAGCGCAAGGCGATTTTCGCCGGAGCCATCGGCAACACCGTCGAATGGGTCGACTGGGCGGTCTACGCCACCTTCGCCCCCGTCTTCGCCGGGCAGTTCTTCGCCAAGGGCAACGACACCGCGGCGCTGCTGTCCACTTTGGCCGTGTTCGCCGTCGGGTTCGTGATGCGGCCCGTCGGCGGGGCGGTGCTGGGTGCCTACGCCGACCGGTTCGGCCGCAAGAAGGGCCTGACGCTCACCATCTCGCTGATGGCCGCGGCGTCGATCGTCATCGCCGTGTGCCCGACGTACTCGCGGATCGGCGTGCTCGCGCCGCTGGTGCTGCTGCTGGCGCGGCTGGTGCAGGGCTTCTCCGCGGGTGGTGAGTTCGGCTCCTCCTCGGCGTTCCTCATCGAGTCCGCGGCGGCCGGGCGCCGGGCGTTCGCCGGTTCGTGGCAACAGGTCTCGGTCGGCGCGGGCGCGCTCATCGCCTCCCTGCTGGGCACCGTGCTCAACTCGACGCTCGACGACGCCGACCTGCACGGCTGGGGCTGGCGGCTGGCGTTCGGGGTCGCGGGCGCGCTCGGGCTCGTCGGGCTGTGGCTGCGGCGTTCGGTGCACGAGACCGAGGCGTTCCGGACGATCGAGCGGGTCAAGCGCCGCAACCCGATCGTCGCGATGTTCCGCGACCACCCCGCCGCCGCGCTGCGGGTCGCCGGCATCACCATCGCCGGCACGCTGATCTACTACGTGTGGGTCACCTACATGCCCACCTACGCGCATCTGGCGACCGGAATCCCGCTGAGCAAGGCGTTGCTGGCCAACACGATCGCGATGATCGTGTTCCTGGTGCTGCTGCCGTTCGGCGGACTGCTGTCCGACCGGATCGGCCGCAAGCCGACGATGACGGCGTTCGCGGCCGGGTTCCTGATCCTGTCCTGGCCCGCGTTCCACTTCCTGTCCGCGAACTTCTGGACGCTGCTGGTCATCGAGATCGTCGGGCTGGTGTTCGTGGTCGGCTACTCGGCGAACTGCGCGGTGATCATGGCCGAGCAGTTCCCGCCCGAGGTCCGCACCACGGGCATCGGGCTGCCGTACGCGCTGGCGGTCGCCCTGTTCGGCGGCACCGCGCCGTACGTGACGACGTGGATGAACGCCAACCACCACGGCAACCTGGTGTGGCTCTACGTCGCGGTCGCGGCGGTGATCGGGGTCGCGGTGTACCTCACGATGCCCGAAACGAAGGGAAAGGAGCTGTAGTGCGGCACGTCCTCGTCACCGGCTCGGCCGGCGGGATCGGGGCCGCGATCGCGGCCCGCTTCGCCGCCGACGGTGCCCGGCTGACCCTGTCCGACTACCGCGCGGACGAACTGTCCGCCACCGCCGACGCGTTGCGGACCGAACACGGCGTGGAGGTCGCCGAACTACCGGGCGACCTCGCCGACGCGTCGTTCGCCGAAGGGCTGGTGGACCGCGCGGGACGCCTCGACGTACTGGTGAACGCCGCGGGCATCTACCCGGCGACGCCCCTGCTGGAGATGACGGCGCAGGCCTGGGACCGGGTGCAGGACGTGAACGTGCGCGCGGCGCTGCTCACGACTGTCGCGTTCGGACGCCAGGGCGGCTCGGGTTCGGTGGTGAACATCTCCTCCGGCGCGGCGACCCGTGCCCGTCCCGGTGCCGCGCACTACGCGACTTCCAAGGCGGCGCTGGAAATGCTGACCAAGGCGTGTGCGGTCGAACTGGGCGCCCACGGCATCCGGGTCAACGCGGTGAGCCCGGGGTTCGTGACCGTCGACAGCCCGGCGAACCCGGTCACCGAGGCCTACGCGGCCGCGGTGTCGGTGAACCCGCTGGGGCGGCGCGGGCTACCGGTGGACATCGCCGAGGCCGTGTACTGGCTCGCCGGCGAGCACGCTGCGTGGATCACCGGCGCCGTGCTGCGCGTCGACGGCGGCTCGACCGCGGGCGCGCCCTCACTGCCCCTGCACTGGGACGGGGAAACCGCTGTGCAGCAAGGATCTCTGGAAGGACAGCTTCATGCCTGACTCTTATACGGTCGTCGGCGGCGGTGCGATCGGCGGCACGCTCGCGTTCCACCTCGCGCGGGCGGGCCATCGGGTGCTGATCGTCGACGCCGACGAGGACCACGTCGCCGCGATCCGCACCCACGGGCTGACGTCCCGGGGCCCGGACGGCGATTCGCGGGTGACCGTCGAGGCGGTGATCCCGGACGAGGCGCCTTCCGGGCTGGGCCGGGTGTTGCTCGCGGTGAAGGCGCAGGCCACCGAAGGCGTGCTGCCGTGGTTGAAGGCGCATCTGGCCGACGACGGTTTCGTGGTGTCGCTGCAGAACGGGTTGAACGAGCAGCTGATCGCGTCGGCCGTGGGTGCGGAGCGGACGGTGGGCGCGTTCGTGAACCTGTTCGCGGACGTCGTCGAACCGGGCGTGATCCGGGACGGCGGGCAGGGCGCGCTGGTCGTGGGCGAGCCGGACGGCCGGATCACCGAGCGGGTCGAGGCCGTCGTGGCGGACCTGCAGGCGTGGGGCCCGGCGAAGGCGACGGACAACGTCGAAGGCTACCTGTGGTCGAAGCTCGGCTTCGGCGCGATGCTCACGACGACCGCGCTCGCGGACGCGCCGATGGCGGACCTGATCGACCGGCACCGCCCGCTGATGTACGCGATCACCGCGGAGGTGCTGGCGGTGGCCGTGTCCGCTGGGCGGCGGCTGGAGCCGTTCGACCAGTTCGACCCGTCGGTGTACCTGCCCGGCGCGGCGGGCCGGGAGGCCGCGACGGACCGGCTGACGGCGTGGCTGCGGACCCAGCCGAAGGACCGCAGCGGCATCTGGCGGGACATCGCGGTGCGGCACCGTCCGGTGGAGGTGTTCCACCACTACGGCCCGGTCGTGGCGGAGGCCGCGGAGCGGGAGATCCCCGTGCCGCTGCTGACGGCGATGCTGGAGCGTTTGCGTGCGGTGGCGACCGGCGAGGCAGCGATGACGGAGGAGCACCTGCGGGAGTTGGAGCAGGGGCTGGCGTAAGGCGGGGTCGCGGCAGGCGGCAGGGGTTTGCCAGGCCCCGGAGGTGGGTGGTCATCCCGTCGCCTGAACTCGCGGCATCACTTTGCCCCGGGACCGCAACCTGCGCTGGGTCCGACGGCCGAGAGCACAAAGCTTGCGGGCCTGGGGCAAAGTGATATGCACAAACCGCAGGCGACGGGATGACCACACAACTCGACCACGTCGAGAAGGTGACGTGACAGGACTTTTCCTGGCTCATCTTTGAGCCTGCCAGTCCGGCGAGGACTCTCTTGATCTTTTCCCTGCGCGCAGCGCGGGAAGCACTTCGCGCGGAGCGCGAGGTGGGCCGCCCCGCCCCGATCTTTTATCGTTCAACGGTCGCCACACCGCGTCAAGGCGGGAAAGATGCCTTGACCCGGCGCGTCGACCGCTGAAGGACGCGGGGATCGGGGTAAGGGGGCGGCCGGGCGCGGCCATCCCTGGCTGCCGTTGCCGGGTCGCCGTTGGTGGGGGCTGAGAGTTGTCGGGCTCCGGTGTCCCAGGTGGCGAAGCTCGAAAACTAGACGCGCGCCCGCGCTCCTAGTGCCTCGTCCAGGTCCGCGTCCAGGCGTGCCTTCGGCCTCGCCCCTACGATGCTCCGCACAGGCTCGCCGTCCTGGAAGAGCAACAGCGTCGGCAGGGACATGACCTGGTAATCCCTTGCCACGCCAGGGTTCTCGTCCGTGTTCACCTTCACCACCGTGAGCGAGCCCGCCCGCTCGCGGGCGATCTCCGCCAGCAACGGCGCGATCATGTGGCACGGCGGGCACCACTGCGCCCAGAAGTCGACCAGCACGGCACCCTCTCGCCGCAGCACCTGGGCAGCGAAGGTCTCGTCGGTGGCAGTCGACACGCTCATCAGTTCTCCTCGGGAAGCACGCCGCAGGGGCCCGGCTGTTTCGGCAGCGCATCGGCGAGCTTGCCCAGCAACGCGGCCCGCACCTCGGTCAGCCGGTCGATGCAGGCGTTCACCTCGTCCAGCTTGCGCTGGTACACCTCGATCGAACCGGCACACGAGTCACCCGTCTCGTGCCCGGCGCGCAGGCAGTCGACGAACGGGCGCGTGTCGTCGAGGGTCAGCCCGACCTCCTGCAGAGTGCGGATCTCGCTGACGAGCCGGATGTCCTCCTCGCCGTACTCGCGGTACCCGTTCGCCGAGCGCCGGGCCGTCAGCAGCCCCTGTGACTCGTAGAAGCGCAGCGCCCTGGTCGTCGTCCCGGCACGCCGGGCGAGCTCACCGATTCGCATACTCCCGAACGTAAACCTTGACGTGGACGTCAGAGCAAGACGTCACGCCACCGCTGTTCGATCTCCCGCAGGAACTCTGGATCGCTCTGGGCGACCTTCGGGAACGAGTCGAGCCGCTCGTAGGGCCGGCAGGCGTCGACGATGGCCCGGCTGTTGTGCGTCGGCGAGCCCTCGACCCACAGCGGGTCGAGCTTGCTGCCCCAGGTCTGCTTCATGACCTCGATGTCCCGCGACGGGTCGCTGCGCGTCGACATCGCCCAGATGACCTGGTCCAGGTCCGCCGGGTCGATGTCGTCGTCGACGACCACCACGTAGCGGTTCATGTACGCCGCCGCCGGGCACTGCGCCGCGAGGTAGGCGACCTGCCGCGCGTGCCCCGGATACCGCTGCTGCAACGACACCGCGACGAACAGCCGCCCGCCGCCGGACTCGTGCGCCCACGCCTTCACCACACCCGGCACACCCGTCGCGGCGAGCTCGTCGGAGATCATCGCCGACTTCATCACCGTGCGCATGTAGGAGTAGTCGTGCGGGGGCTTGCCGGGCGGCGCGCCGAGCAGGATCGGGTCGTCGCGGTGCCAGAGCCGGGTGATGTCGATCGCGAGGTTGGGCCGCCGGCGCCCCGAGTAGTACCCGGTCCACTCGCCGAACGGCCCCTCGTCACGCAGGTGGTCCGGCCGCAGCCAGCCCTCGATCGCGATCTCGCTGCCCGCCGGGATCGGCAGGCCGGTGTCGGTTCCCTCGACCACGGGCACCCGGGCGCCGAGCACCGCCCCGGCGTACTCCAGCTCCGAGACCCCGCGCGGCACCTCGGTGCCGCCGAGGACGAGCAGCAGCGGGTCGTGCCCGAACGACACGGTGACCGGAGCCCGGCCCTCGCGCTCGAACCAGCGCTGGATGTGCTGCGCCCCGTGCTTGCCCGGCACCGCGGCGACGGTCACGCTGCGCCCGTCGTCCTGCACCTCCATCCGGTAGCAGCCGCCGTTGTGCACGCCGGTCTCCGGATCGCTGGTGACGATGAAGCACCCGGTGCCGATGAACCGCCCGCCGTCGTGGGCGTGCCAGCGCGGCACCGGGAAGTCGAGCAGGTTGACCTGCTCGCCCGGCACCTCGTTGGCCAGCAGCGGCGCCGAGTCCACGCGTTCGACGGGGAACTGCTTCGCCGCCGCGGCCCACTGGGAAGGCTTGCCGCGCAAGGCTTCCACGACCCCGACGTCGTCGAGGTCGTCGCCGAGGCGCAGCGTGCGGCCCAGCCGCCGCGGGGAACCCGTGCTGCCGGTGAGCACCCGCAGCCCGGCCCGGTAGCCGACGATCTCGTCGAACAGCAGCGCCGGGGGCAGGTCCCTGCGGTAGCTCAGCTCGGCGATCCCGCCGAGCTCCAGGTCCCAGTGCGCCCCGCGCACCTCGCGCAGCTCCCCGAAGCCCTTGATCGCGTCGATGTGCGAGCGCAGGCTCAGCAGCGGTTCGGTCACTTTTCCTCCGTCAGGAACCGAGATGGGTGGCGACGTCCGGCCACAGGTCGGCGCGTTCGAGCAGGCTCAGGTGCCGGGTGCGCTCGAGGACCCGCAGCTGCGCGCCCTTGATGCCGGCCGCGAGCTCGCGGGCCATCTCCGGCGGGGTGGCGTAGTCCTCCTCCCCCACCAGTACCAGGGTCTCGGCCCGCACCTCCCCCAGCAAGGACGTCGCGTCGAGGGCGCCGAGGGCGCGGCAGGCGGCGGCGTGCGCCTGCGAGTCCGTCGCGAGGAAGATGTCGCAGACGCGCTCCACCTCCTCGGGGTGCTGCTCGCGGAACTGCTCGGCGAACCACCGGTCGCGCTGGAACTCCAGCTGCTTCACCCGCGGCACGCTGACCGCCCGCTCCGCGCGCTCGGCCCACACCTGCTCCCGGTCCGGGCCGTAGCAGGCGGTGCCGTCGGCCAGTACCAGATTGTGCACCAGGTCGGGCCGGGTGGCGGCGAGCACGAGTGCGGTGCTGCCGCCCATCGACAACCCGATCACGTCCGCGGGCCCCGCATCGAAGCCCTCGATCACCTCGGCGGCGTCCGCGGCCATGTCCTCGACCGTGAAGTCCTTGCCGTCCCAGGGAGACTGCCCGTGCCCGCGTGCGTCGAGCGCGAGCACCTGGTGGGTGCCGCCGAGGAACCGGGCCACCGGGTCCCACACCGCGCCGCTGAGCGCGAGCGGGTGCAGCAGGACCACCGGGCGGCCGGACGTGCCGGTGCGGTGCGCGTACAGGGTCACGCGGTCTTCCTCTCCACCTGACGCCGCTTCGCGGCGCAGCCGATCGCCGTGCGGATCTCCTCGTAGGTGCCGCAGCGGCAGATGTTGCCTTCGAGGTGCTGGCCGATCTCCTGCTCGCTCGGCTGCGGGTTCTCGCCGAGCAGCTCGTGCGTCATCATCACGAACCCGGGAATGCAGTAGCCGCACTGCACCGCGCCCGCGGCGACGAACTCCTCGACCACGTCGTCGTCCTTCGGCAGGCCGTCGGCCGTGCTCACCTCGGCGCCGTCGTACCGCGCGGCGCGGGCCAGGCAGCTGGATACGCTGCGGCCGGACACCAGCACGGTGCACGCCCCGCAGGCGCCCACCCCGCAGCCCTCGCGGACGCTGGTCGTGCCGAACTCGCGGCGCAGCACGTCGAGCAGCAGCTCGTCGTCGCCCACCGCGATCTTGCGCCGCCTGCCGTTGACGGCCAGCTCGATCTCCCTCATCGCTGTTCCTCCGTGATCGCGGTGAGAATCCGTTCCGGCGTCAGCGGCAGCGTCGTGATCCGGACGCCGGTCGCGTCGCGCACCGCGTTCGCGATCGCCGGCGCCATCGGGATGATCGCCGTCTCGCCCACGCCCTTGGCGCCGAACGGGCCGGTCCGGTGCGGGCTCTCGATGATGATCGGGGTGAGCTTGTCGGGCATGTCCTTGATCGAGGGCAGCTGGTAGTCCAGCAGGGTGCCGTTGACGATCTGGCCCTCGTCGAAGACCAGCTGGTCGAACAGCGCGTGCCCGATGCCCATGATCGCCGCGCCGGAGAGCTGCTGCTCCACCAGCTTCGGGTTGATCGCGCGGCCGACGTCGCCGGCCACGGCCAGGTGCTCGATGTGCACGCGGCCGGTCGCGGTGTCCACGGTCAGCTGCACGGCGACCGCACCGGCGAACCAGTGCTCGGTGACCTGCGGCGACTGGCCCGTGTCGTGGTCGTACGGCTGCCACGAGGTGCTGAAGTTCGCCTCCGCGGTCAGTGTCGTGCCCCGGGCGCCGAAGTGGGCGTGCAGCAGTTCGGCGATGCCGACGGTCTCCTGGGTCTGGGCGCTGACGAGGCCGTCGCCGGTGACCTTGATGTCGGTGGCCTCGACGCCGAAGTGCTTCGCCGCGAGGTCGACCAGCTTGTCCCGCATCTTCTCGGCGGCGAGCCGGACGGCGTTGCCGGTGTGGTAGGTCGACCGGCTGCCCGCGGTGATCGTGTCGTACGGAGTGACGTCGGTGTCGGCGTCCACCACCCGCACCTGGCCCTCGCCGAGGCAGAGCACCTCGGCCGCGATCTGGGCCATGATCGTGTCGCTGCCCTGGCCCATGTCGACCGTGCTGATCAGCAGCGTCGCCGAGCCGTCCTGGTTGAGCTGGAGCGACGCATTCGAGATCGTCGGGGTGAGCACGGCCTTGATGCCGACCGCGACGCCGCGCCCGCGCAGCAGCCGTCCCTCCTGCCGCTCGAACGGCGAGTCCCAGTCGATCGCCTCGGTGACCGCATCGAGGCTGCCGAGGAAGTCGGCGCTGTGCATGGGGGTGCCGACCGGAGCGACATCGCCTTCCAGCAAGAGGTTCCGCCGCCGGAACTCGGCCGGGTCCGCGCCCACTTTGCGCGCGAGCTCGTCCACCAGCGACTCGTGCGCCCAGGTCACCTGCGGCACACCGAAGCCGCGGAACGGGCCCGCGGACGGCTTGTTCGTGTAGATGCACCGCGAGCGGACCCACGCGTTGTCCACTTTGTACGGACCGGTGGCGACCATGCCCGACTTCGCGGTGATCCGCGGGCCGACGTCGGCGTAGGCGCCGGTGTCGTAGCGGACGTCCGCGGTGGCCGAGACGATCCGGCCGTTCTCGTCGGCGCTCATGCTGCCGGTCACCGCGGCGCCGTGCCGCGTGGTGAGCAGGAAGGCCTCTTCACGGGTGGCGGCGACGCGCACCGCCGTGCCCTGGGTCCACGCCAGCGCGGCCGCGAGCGGCTCGAGCCGGTCGTACATCTTCGCGCCGAAGCTGCCGCCCAGCGGGGCGGTCCGCACCCGCACCCGGTTCAGCGGCAGGTCGAGCAGGTCGGCCACGCTCTGCCGGACGTAGGACGGGGTCTGCGTGGTGGCCAGCAGCTCGAGCCGGTCGCTCTCGACCCACGCCGCCGCGTACGGCAGCTCGATCGGGACGTGGTGGGTCGGCGGCGCCCAGAACTCGGCCTCGACCTTGGTCGTCCCCTCTTCGCTCACGTCCCCGCGGCGGAGGTTGAACTCGTAGTTGACGTTGGTGTCGCGCTTGCCCCGCAGGTGCTTGAGGTCGCCGAACACGATCGACGGGCGCAGTTCGTCGTGCACGTAGGACGTTCCGGTGACCGCCGCGTCGACGTCGTGCACGGGGTCGAGCTCGTCGTAGGAGACCTCGATCTCCTCGGCCGCCTTCCGCGCCGTCGCGAGGTCGTGCGCGAGGACCGCGGCGACGGGCTCGCCGACGTAGCGGACCTTGTCCACCGCGAGGCACGGCTGGTCGGAGAACGCGGGGCCGGTGAAGATGCGGTCGCCCAGCTTGCCGTACAGGTCCGCGCCGGTCACGACGGCGACGACGCCGTCCATCGCGAGCGCGCGCTCGGTGTCGATCGCCGTGATGCGGGCGTGCGGGCGGGTGCTGCGGTGCACGGCGACGTCGAGGCACGGCCGGACCGGCTGGTCGGCCGCGTATCGCAGCTCACCGCGGACCTTCGCGCGCCCGTCGGTCCGGGCCCAGCGCTCACCGACGGCGACGCCAGAACGGGGTTCGCCCGCCATCGTGCCCCTCCTTCCAGGAAAACCGGACGGCTTCTTCGACGGCCACCAGGCCGAGCCGCTTCTTGTACTCGGAGCCGCCGCGCACGTCGGGGATCGGGTCGATCAGCGGCGTCGCGGCCTCCTTCGCCGCGCTCACCACGTCCTCGACCGGGCTGTCGGCGGCCACCTCGAACTGCGTGAACAGCGGGATGTGCGACAGCGCGCCCAGCCCGAGCCGGACCTGACGCCGGTTGCGGGAGCCGTCGACGATCAGCGCCGCGGCGGACGCGGCCGGCCAGTCGTTGGCGGAAAGGCTGCTGTACTTGGCGAAATGCGCCCCCGCGGACTCCGGCTGGCGCGGGATCTCGATCGCGGTGATGACCTCACCGGGCTCGACCGCGGTCTTCTGGAAGTCCACGAAGAACTCCCGGACCGGCACGGAACGCTTCCCGCGCGAGGAGGTCAGCTCCACCGTCGCGGCCAGCACCAGCAGCGCCGTCGGCGGGTCGAGCCGGTAGTCGCCGTGGGCGATGTTGCCGCCGACGCTCGCGGTGTTGCGCACCCGCGGGTTGGCGACGTGCCCGTAGACCTCGGCCGCGAGCGGCGCGACCTCGCGCACGAGCGGGCTGGTCTCCATCTGCCGCAGCGTGACCAGCGGGCCGACCCGCAGGCCGGCGGAGGTGCGCTCGATCTCGCCGAGCCCCGGGATCCGGCCGATGTCGACCAGGTCCGAGGCGAACAGCACGCCCTGCTTGACGAGGATCTGCACGGCGGTGCCGCCGCCGTAGACCATCGCGTCCTCCCCGGACGCGAGGATCGTGCACGCCTCGTCGAGCGTGTCGGGGTAGTGGTAGGCGGGCATCAGCTCTTCCCCCCGCCGAACAGCTTGGCGAACAGGCGCCGCCACCAGGACTGCTTCGCGGGCACGCCGGGAGCCGCGGCGGGCTTCTCCTTCTTCGCCGCACCGCCGTCGCGCTTGTCCAGCACGGACTGCAGACCGGGGTTGCCCGGCCCGGGCGGACCGCTGCTGCAGATCTCGCTGAAGGCCGCGACGAACTCGCGCTCGACCTCCTGGGAGCGCCGCCGCACGATCGACTCGCCGAGGCGGCCGATCTTGCCCCAGATCGCGACGTCGAGGCTGTAGTCCACTTTGGACGAGCCGGCGCCGTCGGGCTGGACCGCGAGCACGGCGTCGATCTTGATCGAGCTGCCGAGCTTGTGGTCCTCCCCCTTGAGCAGCGCCCGCACCTCGGACGGCTCGGTCAGCTGTGTGATCTCCGCGGAGAACCCGGCGCTGAACCGGACGTGTGCGATCTCGTTGACCAGCCTCCCGCGGTAGTGCGTGTCGTCGGACTTCGTCAGCTCCGCACACCCCGGAATACTGACCCGCATCGTGTCGGTGTCGAGAAAATGCGCGAACACCCGATCTTGGCCCGCCGGAACGACGAACGAGGAACCCAGCTTCATATGACCACCATAGAGGACTTCGTGTCTGCTATAGAGGACGTTAACATGGTTTCGTTTCCGCGCAAATAGGCTTGGCGGCAACTCGCACGGAATGTGGTCGGCTACCGTGCGCAGAAACGCGATGGCGAGAGGTGAGCATGGCGAGCGACGTACCAGCGGTGAGCAACGCGGTGCGACTACTGGAGCGGATCGCCCGCGACTGGCCCGAACCGGTCGCGTCCGGGGTGCTGATCGACGAGCTCGAGCTCAACCGCAGTACCTGTTACAACATCCTCGGCACGCTGCAGCGCGCCGGCTGGACCGCGAGCCGCGGCGACCGCGGCGGCTGGTCACTGGGCCCCCGGCTGCTGGCGATGGCGCGGGTCTCCGAGGACTGGATGTCCGAGATCGTGCAGCAGGAGCTGGACGCGCTGAGCCAGCGCATCGGCTTCATCGCCTTCGCGGTGCAACGGCACGGCCAGATGGCGTACTCGGTGCTGGCGAAGGGGGATCGCGGCAAGGGCGTGCGGATCACCGTCGGCATCGGCGACACCTTCCCCTTCTCCGCGCCGGCGATCATGCGGGCGTTCCACGCCTGGTCGGACCCGGCGGAGGTGGACCGCCTGGTCACCCGTTACGGCGTGGAGAAGTTCACCGAGGAGACGGTGACCAGCGTCGGCGACCTGCACGACGTCCTGAAGGCGACGCGGGAGCGCGGCTACAGCAAGAGCATCCGCGAGTACGACCCCGGCCAGTCGGGGGTCGCCGCGCCGGTGTTCGACGCGCAGGGCCGGGTCTCGATGGTCGTCTGCTCGCTCGCGTTCGCCTCGGAACTGAACGAGTCCAATGTAGAACACTACGGTGACCTGATCCGCGAATGCGGCATGCGCATCACCGAACGCACCGGAGGTGCGGCGAAATTCGTGGAATAGTTCCGTAATTGCGGAACTGAGCTGATCACGGGCGCACGATCCTTTCTTGACCACGCCCACCGGCTCGCTTAATGTGCCGCATGCAGGACTGGATGTCTTGCATACGAGACACTTACACTTCCGATCCGGCCCATGGCGGCCCGGAAGGGAGAACATCCGTGAACGAGGTCGCCGTAGCCAGGACTTCCTGGACCAAGACCCTGGACCGGACCCAGTGGCGTTCCCTGCTGGCCGCGAACCTGGGCTGGCTGTTCGACGGGTTCGAGACCTACGCACTCATCCTCACCGCAGGCGTCGTGCTGCGGCAGCTGGACCCGTCCGCCCCCGCGGGACAGGTCTCGTTCCTCACCGGCGCGACCATCGCGGTCACCCTGCTCGGCTGGGGCTTCGGCGGCATCCTCGGCGGCGTGTTCGCCGACTACTTCGGCCGCCGCCGTGCCCTGCTCACCTCGATGGTCCTCTACGCGGCGTTCACCGGCCTCACCGCCGTGTCCTGGTCGTGGACCTCGTTCCTGGTGCTGCGGTTCATCACCGGGTTCGCGCTCGGGTCGGAATGGGGCACCGGGACGTCGCTGGTCGCCGAGACCTGGCCGGACCACGCGCGGGCGAAGGCCGCCGGCTTCATGCAGTGCGGGCTGGGCCTGGGCTTCTTCATCGCCTCGGCCTGCTGGTACTTCATCGCCCCGCTGGGCCCTGGCTCGTGGCGCTACATGTTCCTCATCGGCGTGCTGCCCGCGCTGTTCGCGTTGTGGCTGCGGCGGAAGGTGCCGGAGTCGGAGCAGTGGACCGGCGCGAACCGGCAGCGGAAGCAGCTGCGTGCCCGCGCCGAGTCCGAGCTGACGGCGCACGAGAAGTCCTACACGCGGCTCACCCTGCGCCAGATCATGGTCGACCCCAAGCTGCGCAAGCTGACCATCCTCGGGTCGCTCATGTCACTGGTCACCACGCTCGGCTGGTGGGGCATCTCGACCTGGGTGCCCTCCTACGTCGCGTCGCGGGCCGCGGCGTCGGGGCACTCGGCGGTGTCGTGGGCGAGCTGGGCCGGGATGATCTACAACGCCGGTGCGATCGCCGGCTACGTCGGGTTCGGCTTCCTCGCGGACAAGATCGGCCGCAAACCCGCGGTGCTGCTCTACTTCGGACTGTCGCTCGTGCTCACGCCGGTGCTGTTCCTGTGGACCCACAGCCTCGGCCTGATCGTCGTCGTGCTCGTGATCAACGGGTTCTTCACGCTCGGCCAGTACACCTGGATGCCGGTGTGGCTGCCCGAGTTCTACCCGACGCACCTGCGCGCGACCGGGGCGGCGTTCGTGTTCAACGCCGCGCGGTTCGTCGCGTTCCTCGGCCCGCTCACCTCCGGGGCCATCATCTCCCGGTTCGGCGGCTACGGCGTCGCGGCGACCGCGGTCGGGCTGATCTACATCCTCGGCCTCGTGGTCGCCCCGTTCTGCCCGGAGACCCGCGGGCAGCAACTGCCCGAGTAAGCCCTTCCTCCCGCCCCGTGAAAGGGACCCGAATGTCGACCGTCCGAATCACCGCCCCCGTGGGTGGTGGCGTGCGCCCGGCCACCGCGCGCATCCTGATCTTCGCCTTCCTCGGCACCCTCTTCGACGGCGCGGAGCTCAACCTCGTCGGCTACCCGCTGGCGTACCTGTCCGACAGCCTGCACGTCAGCACCATCCAGCTCGTCCAGGTGTCGACGCTGCAGGGCTTCGCGTCGATCGCGGGCGGGATCCTGTGCGGCTGGCTCGGCGACCTCTACGGCCGCCGCTGGACCTACACCGGCTCGGTCGTCATGTTCGGACTGGCCGCGCTGCTCGGCGGCCTCGCGCCGAACTACCTGCTCTTCCTGCTGACCCGGCTGCTCGCCGGGGTCGGCATGGGCGGGCTGTTCGGGCTGTCGTACTCGATGTTCGCCGAGGCGTGGAAGACGCGGAAGCGCGGCCTGATGGGTGGCTCGATCCAGTCGATGTACATGGTCGGCCAGATCGTCACCGAGGGCATCATCTACTTCTGCATCGTCGGGTTCGGCACCGGCGCGGGGTGGCGCGCGGGCTACATCCTGATCGGCATCGTGACGCTGCTCATCGGGGTGGCCTCGGCGGTGCTGCTGCCCGAGTCCGAGCAGTGGCGGACCTACCAGAAGGAGCTCAAGGAAGGCCGGGTGCCGGAGAACATGCGGCGCACCAAGGTCCCCATCCTCGACCTGTTCCGCGGCGGGTACGCGGGCGGCACGATCCTGTTCATGGCGATCGCCACCGCGCTGTTCCTCACCACGAACTCGATGATCTCCTACCTCTCGACGTTCCTGATCAAGGTGGAGAAGGTGCCGCTGGGCACGGCCAGCCTGATCGTGCTGCTGAACCTGATCGTCACCGCGGTCACCTACCCGCTCGCCGGGATGCTCTCGGACGCGATCAGGCGGAAGTGGGCGATGTTCGTCGCCGGCGCGTTCGGCATCATCGGGTTCGCCTGGTTCCTCGTCCTGGTGCTCACGCACAGCGCGAAGATCGGACCGAACTTCTGGGTCTCGCCGACGTTCTGGGCGCTGATGATGTGCGCCGCCGCGGCCAGCGGGTTCGGGGTGCTCGGCATCTGGATGGCCGAGTTCTTCCCGACGCGCGTACGTTCCAGCGGCTCGAACCTCGCCTACTACGCCGGGCGCGGGTTCGGCGCCGGGCTGTTCCCGCTCGTCGCGCTGTCGATCGCGGGCACGGTGCCGCTCGCGCTCGCGTTCGGCATCGTGGGCCCGGTGGCCGCCGCGGTCCTCGCCCTGGCCGCGCCCGACCGCACGGGCCGCAAGATCGAGGCGATCGAGTAGCGCACCCCTTGACGCGCGGTCGGCACGGAAGGTCCACATGTTCGTGCCGACCGCGAAACCATTTCCGGCCTCACCCGAAGCCCGTTGTGGCTGAGCCTCCAGCAGGTCCACGTGATGGCCTCGCCGGTCAGGTCGACGAACCACGGCGGGCGGCAACTCCGTCTGCCGGACGATTTCCCTGCCGTGGTCACTGTCTCCTTGGCGATTCCTGCTCGAGGAGCCGGCCTGTCAGCGGGTTCTCGACATCTTCGCCGCCACAAGCCGGGGGTCACCGGCGACACCGATCGCCACCCGCCCCGCTGTGCCCGCGACCCATACGGTCGCGCCGGCGCGGACATTGGCCACGAGGTCCAGCGGGGCCTTCCGCGCTTCGATGCGCCAGGTCCCGCCGGGCAGTTCGAGTTCGCCGGTCAGCGGGCCGCGCAGCAGCCTGCCCGGTGACCACGAGAGCAGCCGGAATGTGGAGCAGGTCTGCCTGGGCGCATTGGCAAGCTTCCTCGACGCCCGAAGCATCGCGAACCGCACCACGGCGAAGAGCAGGACCAGGCCCACGAAGACCAGCACGTCACCGGTGACCATCGCGACGAGGGAGTTCCGCCGCCAACCCGGCACGAGCGCCGCCGCACCCACAGCCAGGCACAACAGCGCCACGGCCAGTACCACCGGCGCCGTGCCGCCCCCTGACCGACGCGATACAACGGGCTCTGCCAGCGGTTCCCTCCGCGTCCGAGCCCGGTGTCCACCGGTGGCGCCGGCGACGCGGATCAGCACACGGCCGCGCTCATCCGGACCGCACAGCCATACCCGTCCCTGCTCGCCGATGCTCGCCGCGCCGTTGCGCAACCGCAGGTCGAACTGCACCGTCCGGCCGTCGAGTGAGACTGAAACGACGCCTTCCCTGCCGGCACGGAACACCTCCGCCGGAACCTCGCGCCACGGCAGCCGCGAACACAGCCGCCACACCACCCGCCGGCCGGCGGCGGCCCGGAGCATCTGCCGGACGAAGCCGGCCAGCGCGAGACCCACCAGTACGCCGACTGCGAGCACATGGCGGTCGTGCAGCGCCCCGGCCACGACCACGAGAAGGCAGAACGCCACCGCGAGCAGAACGCCGTAACCGAGGCGCCGGGTGAGCAACGCGCTGCCCGCGTTCCAGCGGAGCCTGCTGTACTCGTCGTCGAAGGCGACACCTGTCGTCGACGGCACGAGAAGCCTGCTTGCGGCAACCGGTTCCATGGCGGACCTCCCTGCGATCCGGTCCATTACAACCGAAGCCGCGAGCGCCCCGGGAGCAGCCCCGGCGTCAGGAGTCGAAGTCGACGGTGAGGGTGTCCGAGCAGGGCAGGGACTGGCACGTCAGCACGAAGCCCGCCGCGACCTCGGACTCCTCGAGCGCGAAGTTGCGCCGCATGTCGGCCTTGCCGCTGGTCACCCTGGCCCGGCAGGTGCCGCACACCCCGCCCTTGCACGCGAACGGCAGGTCCGGCCGCGCCCGCTGCGCGCCGTCCAGAATCGCCAGGTCGCGTGGGAGCGCGGTGGTGGTGGACCGGCCGTCGAGGACGATCGTGACCTCGCTGGTGAGCCCTTCGACCTGCGCGTCCTCGTGACGGACCGGGGCGGGCGGCACGTCCTCGACGTAGAACAGCTCCTGGTGCACCCGCTCCGGCGCCACCCCGGCCCGCAGCAGCAGCGCCTGCGCGTCGGTGACCATGCCGAACGGGCCGCACAGCCACCAGTGCCCGACCGCCCGCACGTCCGGGACCAGCGCCAGCAACGCTTCGAGCTTGCCCGCGTCCAGCCGCCCGGTGAACAGCTCCGTCTCGCGCGGCTCGCGCGAGAGCACGTGGACCAGTTCCAGCCGCGCCGGATACCGGTCCTTCAGATCCGCCAGCTCGTCGGCGAACATCACCGAATCGGTGCGCCGGTTGCCGTACATCACCGTGACCGAAGCTGCCGGGTCCCGCAGGACCGTCGCCGCGATCGAGAGCACCGGGGTGATGCCCGAACCCGCCGCGATCAGCACGTGGTGCGCGGGCGCGGCGAGGTCGGGGGTGAACCGGCCGGCCGGGGCGGCGACCTCGACCTCGTCGCCGGGCCGGACCTCGTGCACCAGCCAGGACGAGAACAGGCCGCCCGGCACCTCGCGCACGCCGATACGCGGCGCGCCACCCTCGGGCGCGCAGATCGAGTACGACCGCCGCTCGTCCCGCCCCTCGATCGTCCGGCGCAGCGTGAGCGACTGCCCGGCGCGGAACGCGTAGGTGTCCGCGAGCTCCGGCGGGACCTCGAACGTCACGGCCGCCGCGTCGTCGCACAACCGCTCGACCGCCGCCACCGTGAGCGGGTGGAACGGCGCACGCAAACTGGTGGTCACTCAGATCTCCTTGACGTGCTCGAACGGTTCGTGGCAGGCACGGCAGCGGCGCAGCGCCCTGCAGGCGGTCGGCCCGAACTCCGACAGCAGCTCGGTCTCGGCCGAACCGCAGTGCGGGCACCGCACCTGTCGCACCGGCGGCGTCAGGGTCAACCGGACGGGACCACGCGGCGCCACACCGGGCGGCGCGATCCCGGCTTCCGCGAGCTTGCGGCGACCGTCCTCGGTGATCCAGTCGGTGGACCACGCGGGCCGGAGCACCGTGCGCACCTCGACCTCGTCGTAGCCGGCGTGCTCCAGGGCGTGCACCAGGTCGTCGCGCATCGTGTCCATCGCCGGGCAGCCGGTGTAGGTGGGCGTGATCGACACGACCACCCGTCCATCCACTTCGGACACCTCGCGCAGTACGCCGAGATCGGCGAGGGTGAGCATCGGCAGCTCGGGATCGGTCACCGTCTCGGCGACGGCCAGCGCGCTCACCACTTCGCTCCCGGCAAGGCCCGCGCCACGCTCTGCAGCTCGGCGAGCAGGTAGCCCATCGCCTCGGTGTGCACGCCGTCCCGGCCCGTCCGGCCCGCCACGCCCGCGCGCGGCGCCACCTCGGGTCGCGTCAGTGTCGCCGCGGAGAGCACCTGCGCCAGTACATCGTCGAAAACCTCGCGCACCGACGATGGGTCGACGCCCACCTGCCGCTCGATCTCGTGCGGGGTGAACAGCTCCTCGACGTACGGCCACACCGCGTCGAGCCCGGCCCGCATCCGCTCGTGGGAGTACTCGGTGCCGTCGCCGAGCCGGACCGTCCACTGGGCCGCGTAGTCGCGGTGGTAGGCCAGTTCCTTGACGCCCTTGGCCGCGATCGCCGCGAGCACCGGGTCGGCGCTGCCGGTGAGCCGCTCGAACAACGCCAGCCGCCAGGTCGCGAACACCAGCAGCGCGGCGATCAGCTGCCCGAAGTCGCCCCGCTCCAGCTCGGCCAGCCGGACGTTGCGGAACTCGTTCTCCTGCCGCAGGAACGCCAGGTCGTCCTCCGAGCGGTCGCCGCCCTCGGCCTTCCCCGCCCTGGCGAGCAGCAGCCGGGCCTGGCCCAGCAGGTCCAGGCCGATGTTCGCGATCGCGACCTCGTCCTCCAGCTCGGGCGCGTTGGTGCACCACTCCTGCAGCCGGTGGGAGAAGACCAGTGCGTCGTCGCCCAGCATGAGGCAGTACGCGGCGAGCGCCGCACCGTCCATTCCGGACGGCACCGAGGTGTCCACACCGGACAGTGGATCGGTGAACCCGGTGCCGAAGGCCCATCGGGAGTCGTCGTGGGCGTCGGCCAGTGCCTCGTAGGCGTTGTCGGAGAACATCAGCCGCTCACATGTGGGGAACGTTGTCGGGGATGTCGTAGAACGTCGGGTGCCGGTACACCTTGTCCGCCGACGGTGCGAAGAACGGGTCCTTCTCGTCGGGGCTGGACGCGGTGACGTCGGTGGCCTTGACGACCCAGATGCTCACGCCCTCGTTGCGCCGGGTGTAGAGGTCCCGGGCGTTGTGCAGGGCCATCCGGTCGTCCGCGGCGCGCAGCGAACCGACGTGCACGTGGTTGAGCCCGCGCTTGCCCCGCACGAAAACCTCGTACAACGGCCAGTCGGTCATACCTTCCCCTCCTGCTTAGCGGCGTGCACGGCGGCGGCTTCCCGCACCCACGCGCCGTCCTCGTGTGCCCGGCGGCGGTGCTCGACGCGCTCGGCGTTGCACGGCCCATTGCCGGACACGACCTGCTTGAACTCGGCCCAGTCGATCTCGCCGAAGTCGTAGTGCCCGCGCTCGGCGTTCCACTCCAGCGCCGGGTCCGGGAACGTGACGCCCAAGGCCTCCGCCTGCGGCACCGACATGTCGACGAAGCGCTGGCGCAGCTCGTCGTTGGTGTGCCGCTTGATCTTCCACGCCATGGACTGCTCGGTGTTGGGCGAGTCGGCGTCGGGCGGGCCGAACATCATCAGCGACGGCCACCACCACCGGTTCACCGCGTCCTGCACCATGTCCCGCTGCGCCCGGGTGCCCCTCATCATCGTCATCAGCAGCTCGAAGCCCTGCCGCTGGTGGAAGGACTCCTCCTTGCAGATGCGGATCATCGCCCGCGCGTACGGCCCGTAGGAGCTGCGGCACAGCGGCACCTGGTTGCAGATCGCCGCCCCGTCGACCAGCCAGC
Source organism: Amycolatopsis acidiphila (assembly GCF_021391495.1). Taxonomy (NCBI): domain Bacteria; kingdom Bacillati; phylum Actinomycetota; class Actinomycetes; order Pseudonocardiales; family Pseudonocardiaceae; genus Amycolatopsis; species Amycolatopsis acidiphila. The sequence continues at coordinate 5,703,211 of NZ_CP090063.1, forward strand.
CGATCACGCCCACGTCGGCGAAGGTCAGCGTCGGGTAGTTGAAGATCGACGAGTACTTCTGCCGTCCCGTGACGAGCCGCTCGGTCAGGTCCGTCCGGTCCGCGCCCAGGGTCTCGGTCGCCGAGTACAGGTACAGCCCGTGCCCGGCCTCGTCCTGCACCTTCGCCAGCAGGATCGCCTTGCGCCGCAAGGAGGGCGCGCGGGTGATCCAGTTGCCCTCCGGCTGCATCCCGATGATCTCCGAATGCGCGTGCTGCGCCATCATCCGGATCATCGTCCTGCGGTAGGCCTCGGGCACCCAGTCCCGCGGTTCGATCCGCTGGTCCTTCTCCAGGGTGTGCTCGAAGTACTTCTCCAGGTCCTCTTCGGAGAGCTCGGCCAATATCGTCATTCGCCCTCCTTGGCCACCAGGGTGAGCACGTCGTACTTCGCCACCGACTCGCCTGCGGCGTTGGTGACGTCGGCGTCCCAGCGGACCTCGCCGTAGTCGGCCGAGTCACGCGGGGTGATCTGCTTCGCGGTGAGGGTGACGGTCAGCTCGTCGCCGGGCTTGACGGGCGTCAGGAAGCGCAGGTTTTCCAGGCCGTAGTTGGCCAGCACCGGCCCCGGCTCGGGCGAGACGAACAGCCCGGCCGCGAACGAGAGCACCAGGTAGCCGTGCGCGACGATCCCGCCGAACAGCGGGTTCGCCGCGGCAGCCGCGGGATCGGTGTGCGCGTAGAACGTGTCGCCGGTGAACTCGGCGAAGTGGTCCACGTCCTGCTTGGTGACCGTGCGCGGGCCTGCGACGACCGAGTCGCCGATCTTGAGCTCCGCCAGGGACTTCCGGAACGGGTGCACGCCTTCGGTCCGCGGCGCGCCGGGCACCCAGCGCCCGGTCACGGCGCTGAGGACAGCGGGCGAGCCCTGCACCGCGGTGCGCTGCATGTGGTGCAGCACCCCGCGGATGCCGCCCATCTCCTCGCCGCCACCCGCGCGGCCGGGACCGCCGTGGACCAGCTGCGGCATGGGCGAGCCGTGCCCGGTGGACTCCTTCGCGTCGTCGGCGTCGAGCACCAGCAGCCGCCCGTGCCACGGCGCCAGGCCGAGCACGACCTCCCGCGCGAACTCCGGGTCACCGGTCACGATCGAACCGGCGAGGCTGCCGTCGCCCCGCGCCGCGTACTCGATCACCTGGGCCGTCGAGGTGTAGGGCAGCAACGTGGACACCGGTCCGAACGCCTCGACCTCGTGCGGCTCGGCGCGCTCCGGGTCGCCCTTGAGCAGCACCGGCGAGATGAACGCGCCGCGCTCGGCGTCGGCGCCGGTGACCTCGACCTTCTCCGGGTCGCCGAACACCACGCTGCCCGCCGCCAGCAGCGCCTTCAGCGACCGGCGGACCTCCTCGCGCTGCTCCAGGCTCGCGAGCGCGCCCATCCGCACGCCTTCGGCCGACGGGTCGCCGATGGTGACCTTCGCCAGCCGCGCGCTCGCCGCCTGTGCGACGTCGTCCAGCAGCTCGGCGGGGACGAACGCGCGGCGGATCGCGGTGCACTTCTGGCCCGCCTTGACGGTCATCTCGGCGACCAGCTGCTTGACGAACAGGTCGAACTCGGCGGTGCCCGGGGTGGCGTCGGGGCCGAGGATCGAGCAGTTGAGCGAGTCGGCCTCGGCATTGAACCGGACCGCGTGCCGCACGATCGCCGGATGCGCGCGCAGCTTCTGCGCCGTGGAGGCCGAACCCGTGAACGACACCAGGTCCTGCCCCGTCACGTGGTCGAGCAGGTCGCCCGCGCTGCCGCAGACGAACTGCAGCGCGCCCTCGGGCAGGATCCCCGACTCGACGATCAGCTCCACCAGGCGCGCGGTGAGGTAGGCCGTCTGGCTCGCCGGCTTGACCAGGCTCGGCACCCCGGCCAGGAACGCCGGCGCGAACTTCTCCAGCGGGCCCCACACCGGGAAGTTGAACGCGTTGATCTGCACCGCCACGCCACGCAGCGGGGTCGCGATGTGCTGGCCGAGGAAGGTGCCGCCCTTGCCCAGCGGCTCGACGTCGCCCTCGACGTAGACCGTGTCGTTGGGCAGCTCGCGCTTGCCCTTGCTCGCGTAGCTGAACAGCACGCCGATGCCGCCGTCGACGTCGAACTTCGAGTCGCCGAGCGTCGCGCCGGTCCTCGCCGAGAGCGCGTACAGCTCGTCGCGGTGTTCACGCAGGTAGGAAGCCAGCGCCTTGAGCAGGGCCGCGCGCTGGTGGAACGTCAGCTCGCGCAGCGCGGGGCCGCCGACGCGGCGGCCGTACGCCAGCGCGGCACCCATGTCGACGCCTGCCGACGAGATCCGTGCGACCTCCTGCCCGGTCACCGCGTCGTGCAGCGGGACCCCCTCGTCCGACGCGGTGTGCCAGTCGCCGCCGACGTAGCTGCGCAGGAGCGCCATCGATCCTCCCTCATTTACCAACCGAACGTTCAGGAATTCATGGTAGCGTCTTGACAACGGGGCCGCCAAGGCCCAGTTTGTTAACCGTCCATTCGGTCAGGCTGTGTCGTCGTTACCGATCCGCCCGGCAGTCACGGCGATCCGCCTGCCGCAGGTCGGCTTCCGGTTGAGCACAGCGGGCCTGCTTTCGGTCGGATCAGTAGGCAAGGCGGTGAGCACGTGACCCGGTCGGCGGCCGCACAGGCGATGTTCGACGACGACGTCGCCTCGAAGTCCCTGGGCATCGAGCTGGTCGAGGCCGCGGACGGGCGAGCGGTCGCCCGCATGCGCGTCACCGCGGAGATGGTCAACGGGCACGGCGTCGCACACGGCGGCTTCCTGTTCCTGCTGGCGGACACGGCCTTCGCGTGCGCGTGCAACAGCCACGGGCCGGTCACCGTCGCCTCGGGCGCGGAGATCTCGTTCGTCACCAGCGGCCGGCTCGGCGACGAGCTGGTCGCGACCGCGCAGGAGCGCACCCGCTACGGCCGCAACGGCATCTACGACGTGACCGTCCACCGTGGCACCGAGGTCGTCGCCGAGTTCCGCGGTCGCAGCCGCACCATCGCCCGCTGAGGAGAACCATGACCACGACGCACAGTGAAGTGCCGCACGCGAAACGCCTGGGCAGCGCGCCCGCCGCGGACGACCTTTCCCCGGCGGAGCGGATGAGCGTGGACGAGCTGCGGGCCGTGCAGCTCGAACGTCTGCAGTGGACACTCCGGCACGCGTACGAGAACGTGCCCTGCTACCGCAGGAAGTTCGACGAGGCCGGAGTGCATCCGGACGACTGCCGGTCGCTCGAGGACCTGGCGAAGTTCCCGTACACCACCAAGGCCGACCTGCGCGAGAACTACCCGTTCGGCATGTTCGCCGTGCCGCAGCAGGAGGTCCGCCGCATCCACGCCTCCAGCGGCACCACCGGCAAGCCCACTGTCGCCGGCTACACCGCGGACGACATCGACACCTGGGCCACGGTGATGGCACGGTCGATCTTCGCGGCCGGTGGCCGGCCGGGGCACAAGGTGCACGTGGCCTACGGCTACGGCCTGTTCACCGGCGGGCTCGGCGCGCACTACGGCGTGGAGAAGCTCGGCGCCACCGTGATCCCCGCGTCCGGCGGGATGACGGCGCGGCAGGTGCAGATCATCACCGACTTCCGGCCCGAGATCATCATGGTCACCCCGTCGTACATGCTCACGCTGCTCGACGAGTTCGAGCGCCAGGGCATCGACCCGCGCACGAGCTCGCTGCGCGTCGGCATCTTCGGCGCCGAGCCGTGGACCGAACGGATGCGCGCCGAGATCGAGGAGCGGATGGACCTCGACGCGGTCGACATCTACGGGCTGTCCGAGGTGATGGGGCCCGGCGTCGCGCAGGAGTGCGCCGAGACCAAGGACGGGCTGCACGTCTGGGAGGACCACTTCTACCCCGAGGTGATCGACCCGGTCGACGAGAACGTGCTGGCCGAGGGCGAGACCGGCGAGCTGCTGTTCACGTCGCTGACCAAGCAGGCGATGCCGGTCATCCGCTACCGCACGCGGGACCTCACCGCGCTGCGCCCCGGCACCGCACGCCCGTCGTACCGGCGGATGGACAAGGTCACCGGGCGCAGCGACGACATGATCATCCTGCGCGGGGTCAACGTGTTCCCGACGCAGATCGAGGAGATCGTGCTCGGCACGCCCGGGCTGGCCCCGCACTTCCAGCTCCGGCTGACCCGCAAGGACCGGATGGACCACCTGACCGTGCTGGCCGAAGCACGCGCGGACACCCCGGCCGAGCGCCGGGTGCCCGCGGCGCTGGAGATCGCGGCGCGGGTCAAGGACGGGGTCGGCGTGAGCGTCGGTGTCGAGGTGCTCGACCCCGACACGCTGGAGCGTTCGGTCGGCAAGATGCGGCGCGTGATCGACCAGCGGCCGCGCGACTGACCGGCGGTGGGGATACTCAGGGTATGACGACCGCACCACCCGCCCGGGCCGCCAAGCGCGGCAGGCCGGGCTACGACCTCGAGTCGCTGCTGGCCGTCGCGGTGAAGCTGTTCAACGAGCGCGGGTACGACGGCACGAGCATGGAGGACCTCTCGCGGAAGCTGGGAATCACGAAGTCCGCGATCTACCACCACGTGCCGAGCAAGCAGGAGCTGCTGCGGCTGTCGGTCAACCGGGCGCTCGACGGGCTGTTCGCGATCGTGGCCGAGCTGGAGACGGTCGAGGGGCGTGCGGTCGAGCGGCTGGCGCACCTGGTGCGCGGGAGCGTCACGGTGCTCGTCGAGCAGCTGCCGTTCGTGACGCTGCTGCTGCGGGTGCGCGGCAACACGAAGGTCGAGCGGGACGCCCTCGCCCGGCGGCGGGAGTTCGACCACATCGTCACGTCGCTGGTGACGCAGGCCGTCGAGGAAGGCGACCTGCGCACGGACATCGACCCGGCCACGGCGGCGCGCCTGCTGTTCGGCATGGTCAACTCGCTGGTCGAGTGGTACCGCCCCCGCGGCGGCATCGGCGCGGACGCGCTGGCGGATTCGGTGGCGACGATGGCCTTCGACGGCTTGCGGGTGCGCAGAAGCTGACACCACGCAAAGCCTCCGTGCCACCAAGGGTGGTGACACGGAGGCGGTCAGCGGCTTACAGCTACTTGTCGAACACGTTCTTCGCGGCATCCTTGAGCTTTTCGCCGGCCTGCTTGACGTTGCCCTTGCCCTGCTCGGCCTTGCCCTCCGCCTGCCACTGCTCGTTGTCCGTCGCGTCGCCGAGGCCCTCCTTGGCCTTGCCCTTCATCTCCTCGGCCTTGTTGCTCAACTTGTCGTCGGCACTCATGGTGGCTCCCTTCATCCGAGCTGCCCAAGGCATACCCACTGAGCCGCCGCCGACACCCGGGCGGGGGAATTTGTTCAGCCGCGGGGCACGCCCATCTCGCGGGCGGGCCTGGTCAGCTTTCCCTTCGGGCTGTAAAAGACACAGGCGCCGGTCGAGTCGAGGTAGTACGACTGCTGGTCCGGCACCACGACGGTCTTCTCGAGGCCCGGATAGTCCAGGCCCGGGTCCAGCTTCCCGTCGAACCACTGCGCACACGACGCCTCCGCGGCCTCCTGGACCCACGCCGCGCCCGGATAGCCGCCGGCCCGCGGCAACGCGACCATCGCGTAGATCTCGGCGTCGTGCGGGCTCGTGCACGGCAACCGGGTCACCCGCGCGAGCGGGATGTACGGGTTCACGTCGAAGCAGGTCCCGTTCTCCTCGCCGAACAGGTAGCCCTCCCCCGACGTCTCCGGCGCGTGCACTGTCGCCGGCGGCGCCGTGGTCAGCGCCCGCACCGGCCGCGGGTCGGCGGTCAGCACCGAGGTCAGCACCACCGCTCCCACCGCCAGCCAGGCGCCGGACAACGCGAGCGCCCCCCAGGCCAGCCCCTCGCCACCGCGGTCGGACCGCGCGATCCGCCGCAGGGCGACCAGCGCGAGCGCGACCGCGAGCGGGACCAGGGCGACGACCGCTGCCACCAGGGCGGCGACGGCGAGCCGGTCGCGTTCCGGTTCGGGCTCGTCGGCCCCGAGCCGCGCCCACCGATCGTCCTGTTCTTCGATCGTCACGCAGCGAAGATACGCCGACACGCATCGCGAGAAATGTCCGGACAGCCGCCCCGCTCCCGTGGGCGCGGGGCGACTGTCCGGTCAGACGGCCGCCGCGAACTGCGCCGAGTACAGCCGGTGGTACGCGCCCCGCGCCTCGAGCAGTTCCTCGTGGGTGCCCTGTTCGACGATCTGGCCCGACTCCATCACCAGGATCAGGTCGGCGTCCCGGATCGTCGAGAGCCGGTGCGCGATCACGAAGCTCGTCCGGGACGAGCGCAGCGCCGCCATCGCGTGCTGCACCAGCGCCTCGGTCCGGGTGTCGACCGAGCTCGTCGCCTCGTCGAGGATCAGCAGCGAAGGGCTCGCGAGGAACGCCCGCGCGATCGTCAGCAGCTGCTTCTCCCCCGCGCTGACGTTCGTGCCCTCCTCGTCGATCACCGTGTCGTAGCCCTCGGGCAGGGTGCGCACGAACCGGTCGACGAACGTCGCCTTCGCGGCGGCGATGATCTCCTCCTCCGTCGCGTCCGGCTTGCCATAGGCGATGTTGTCCCGGATCGTCCCGCCGAACAGCCAGGTGTCCTGCAGCACCATCCCGGTCTGCGAGCGCAGGTCCTCGCGCCGCAGCTTCGTGATGTCGACCCCGTCGAGCGTGATGCGCCCCGCGTCCAGCTCGTAGAACCGCATGATCAGGTTGACCAGCGTGGTCTTGCCGGCGCCGGTCGGCCCGACGATCGCCACCGTCTGCCCGGGCTCTGCGACCAGCGACAGGTGCTCGATGAGCGGCTGCTCGGGCCGGTAGGCGAAGCTGACGTCGGAGAACTCGACCCGGCCCCGCCGCTGCGCGGGCAGCGACGCGTCGTGCGCGTCGGGCTCCTGCTCCTCGGCGTCCAGCAGCTCGAACACCCGTTCCGCCGACGCGACACCGGACTGCATCAGGTTCGCCATCGACGCGACCTGCGTCAGCGGCTGGGTGAACTGCCGCGAGTACTGGATGAACGCCTGCACCTCACCGAGCGTCATCGCGCCGGAGGTGATCCGCAGCCCGCCGACCACCGCGACCACGACGTAGCTGAGGTTCGACAGGAACATCATCGCCGGCATGATCAGCCCGGACACGAACTGCGCCTCGCGGGCCGCGCCGAACAGCTCGTCGTTGCGGCGCCGGAACTCCTCTTCCGACTCCCGCTGCCGGCCGAAGACCTTCACCAGCTGGTGCCCGGTGAACGACTCCTCGATGTGCGCGTTGAGCGCGCCGGTGTGCTTCCACTGCGCGATGAACATCTTCTGCGAGCGCTTGCCGATCACGCTCGTGACGAACACCGACACCGGGATCACCGCGAGCGCGATCAGGGCGAGCAGCGGCGAGATCGTCAGCATCATCACGATCACGCCGAGCACGGTCAGCACCGAGGTCAGCAGCTGGCTCAGCGTCTGCTGCAGGGTCGTCGAGATGTTGTCGATGTCGTTGGTGACGCGGGAAAGCAGCTCACCGCGGGGCCTGCCGTCGAAGTAGCGCAAGGGAAGCCGGTGCAGCTTCGCCTCGACCTCCTCACGCAGCCCGTACACGACGCGTTGCACCACGCCGTTGAGCAACCGCCCCTGCGCGAAGGCGAACACCGACGCCGCGACGTACAGCCCGAGCACCCAGGACAGCTTGCTGCCCAGCGCGGCGAAGTCGATGCCGGCGCCGGGCACGCCCCGCACGTGCTCGAGCACGCCGGTGAAGATGACGTCCGTGGCCTCACCCAGCAGCTTCGGGCCGGCGACGGTCAACGCGACGCTGGTGACGCCGAGCAGGACGACGGCGCCGAAGGTGAACCGCTCGGGCCGCAGCCGCGCGGCGAGCCGTTTGGCCGACGGGCCGAAGCTCTTCGGCTTGCTGACCGGCATGCCCATCCCGGGCATGCCACGGCCCATCGGACCTTGCGGCCGGGGGGCCGCCGGTCTGTTCTCGGTGGTGGTCACGCCGCCGCCTCCGTCGTGAGCTGGGACTGGACGATCTCGACGTAGGTCGGGCAGGTGTCCAGCAGTTCGTGGTGGTTACCGGCGCCGACGATCGCGCCGTTGTCGAGCACGAGGATCTGGTCGGCGCCGAGGATGGTGGAGATTCGCTGGGCGACGACGATCAGCGCCGCCTGCTGGGTGTGCGGCCGCAGCGCCGTGCGCAACGCCGCGTCGGTGGCCAGGTCGAGCGCGGAGAACGAGTCGTCGAACAGGAAGACCTCCGGGCGCCGCACGAGCGCCCGCGCGATCGAGAGCCGCTGCCGCTGGCCGCCGGAGACGTTGGTGCCGCCCTGCGCGATCGGTGCCGCCAGCCCGCCGGGCATCTCCTCGACGAAGTCCCTGGCCTGGGCGACCTCCAGCGCCTGCCACAGCTCCTCGTCGGTGGCATCCGGGTTGCCGTAGCGCAGGTTGCTCGCGACGGTTCCGGTGAACAGGTACGGCCGCTGCGGGACCAGGCCGACCCGGCTCCACAGCACGTCCGGCTCCAGCTCCCGCACGTCGACGCCGTCGACCAGGACCGTGCCGGCGGTGACGTCGATCAGCCGCGGGATCAGCGACAGCAGCGTCGTCTTGCCCGCGCCGGTGCTGCCGACGATCGCGGTGGTGGTGCCGGGCTCCGCGCGGAAGGAGATGTCCCGCAGCACGGGCTCCGCCGCGCCGGGGTAGCGGAACTCGACGCCGCGGAACTCGACCTCGGCCCGCGCCCGCAGCTCGCGCACCGGTGCGGCCGCCGGCCGCACCGACGACTCGGTGTCGAGCACCTCGTTGATCCGCTCCGCGCACACGGCGGCCCGCGGGATCATCATCGAGATGAACGTCGCCATCATCACCGACATGAGGATCTGCAGCAGGTAGTTCAGGAACGCGGTCAGCGCGCCGATCTGCATCTCGCCGGTGTCGACCCGGTGCGCGCCGAACCACAGCACCGCGATGCTGGAGGCGTTGAGGATCAGCATGACGGTCGGGAAGATCAGCGCCTGCAGCCTGCCGACCCGCAGCGCCGTGTCGGTCAGCGTCGCGTTGGCGTCGGCGAACCGGTTCGTCTCCGCCTTCTCGCGGACGAACGCGCGGACCACCCGGATGCCGGTGAGCTGCTCGCGCAGGACGCGGTTGACCTGGTCGATCCGCTCCTGCATCCGGCGGAACTGCGGCACCATCCGGATCACGATCGAGCCGATCGCGATCAGCAGCACGGGCACGCACACCAGCAGCAGCCAGGACAGCCCGAGGTCCTCGTTGAGCGCGAGCACGATGCCGGCGAAGCACATGATCGGCGCGGTGACGAGCATCGTGCAGACCATCACCACCAGCAGCTGCACCTGCTGCACGTCGTTCGTGGTGCGGGTGATCAGCGAGGGCGGGCCGAAGTGGGCGACCTCGCGGGCGGAGAACTCGCCGACCCGGTGGAAGATCCCGGCCCGCACGTCACGGCCGAAGCCCATGGCGGCCCGCGCGCTGAAGAAGACCGCGCCGACCGAGCAGATGATCTGCAGCAGGGTGACCACGAGCATCCACGCGCCGGTGGAGACGATGTAGCCGGTGTCGCCCCGCACGACGCCGAAGTCGATGATGTCGGCGTTCAGGCTCGGCAGGTAGAGCGACGCGACCGTGCCGATCATCTGCAGCACGAGCACGATCGCGAGCTCTTGTCTGTAGGGGCGCAGGTAGCTGCGCAACAGGCGGATGAGCAAGGGGTCCCCCAAAAGAAACCAGCCGTATCTAACATGGACACCGTAGCCTCTGCAGATAAGAAACGCAACGTATCTAAGGAGCCGGGTGTCCGAGACCAGGTCGCGCCGCCGTGGTGAACAGCTCGAGACGGCGATCCTCGACGCCGCCTGGGCAGAGCTGAACGAAGTGGGTTACCGCGGGTTGACCATGGAGAGGGTCGCAAGCCGGGCCGGAACGAGCAAGCCGGTTATTTACCGCCGGTGGGCCAACCGTGCCGAACTGGTGCTCGCCGCGTGGGGGCGCCAGGTGCCCGAGCGGTCGCGGCCCGTGGACACCGGCGGCCTCCGGTCGGACCTGCTCGAACTGTTCTCCCGGCTCGCTCGCCGGACGGAGGGCATCATGAACGGCATGATCGCGGGCGTGATGGCCGAGGCGTTCCGGGATCCAGAGGTGACGGCCCTGCTGCAGCAGCGGATCAACTCGGCGCCGCTGGCCGAGGGCCTGCGCAGGATCGTCGCGCGCGCGGCCGAACGTGGCGAGCTGCCACCGTTGGACCTGCCGCGGCGGGCGGTCCGGCTGCCGCTCGACCTCATCCGCAACGAGGCCATGATCTGCGGCAGCCGGCTGCCGGAGGACGCCGTCACCGAGCTCGTCGACGACGTGTACCTGCCACTGCTGCACGGGCTCGGCTCACGCTGAGTGGTACCGGTGCACGACGGAATCCCTTACCGCCGACCGGTCGCCGCGTCCTCGGCCGGCAGGCACGCCCGGCGGGGCAGACGGTGGTGGACCGCGCGAGAAGCCTCATCACGCATCAGGCGCTTCAGCGGTCGCACGACCGCATAGTGTGTGCGGACAGCGGTGCTCGAGGTGGAGGTTCGACGTGGCGAAACTGATCTACTCCGCTATCGCTTCCCTGGACGGGTACGTCGAGGACAAGCGCGGCGACTTCGGGTGGGCGGCGCCCGACGAGGAGGTGCACGCGTTCGTCAACGACCTCGAGCGGCCGGTCGGCACCTACCTCTACGGCCGCCGGATGTACGAGACGATGGTGTACTGGGAGACCGTCGCGATCAACGGCGACGAACCCGCACCGATCCGGGACTTCACGAAGATCTGGCGGGCGGCCGAGAAGATCGTGTACTCGCGGACGCTCCAGACGGTCACGAGCGCGCGAACGCGGATCGAGCGCGAGTTCGATCCCACCGCGGTCGAACAGCTCAAGGAGTCCTCGGCCCGCGACATCTCGGTCGGCGGCGCGGAGCTCGCGGGCAAGGCCCTCGCGGCGGGCCTGGTCGACGAATGCCACCTGTTCCTCGGCCCGATCGTCGTCGGCGGCGGAAAGCCGGTACTCCCCGTGGACGTCCACCTCCGGCTCGAGCTGCTGGACGAGCACCGCTTCCGAAGCGGTGTCGTGCACCTCCGCTACGCGGTACGCGGCTGACCAGCGCTCGCGCCCCACGGGGTGGCGGCGTTCATCAGGCCGATCATGCCGGACACCAGGCGCATCTGTGCCACGCTCCGGATGTCGGCCTCGACCAGGCGGGGCGAACACACGAGCACCGCCAGCGCCTGCGCCCGCGAGAGCGCCACGTTGAGCCGGCTGCGCGAGAGCAGGAAGTCGAGTCCACGCGGCAGGTCGACGGCCGAGGACGAGGTCATGGTCGCGATCACCACCGGCGCCTCCTGCCCCTGGAACCGGTCCACGGTGCCCACCCGGACACCGGCGAAGCCGGCGCGCTCGAGGGCGCGGGTCACCACGCGAGCCTGCATGTTGTACGGGGCGACGACGAGGATGTCCTTGTCCGCCAGTGGCCGCCGTTCGTCACCGTCCGTCCACAAGCGACCATGCACGGTGGACACGAGTTCGACCACGGCGTCGGCCTCCTCGGCCGAGCGCGTCGTGTTGCCACGGTGGTCGACCTCCAGCAGGTGCAACCCGGGCCGCACACCCTCGATCCCGCGCCCCGCCGTGGACGGGTGGGCATGCAGCAGCCCCGAGTAGGACAGCCGCGACACGGGCGCGCACACCTCGGGATGCATCCGGCGCGTCTGGTCGAGGAAGTACCCGAGCTGCGGCGGGATGACGTCGGCGTCGCCGAGCAGGTGTCCCAGCGCCGACGCCTCCGCCCCGGCCGGGTGCGTGCCCTGCACGACCTGCGGCAGCTGCTGCGGATCCCCGAGCAGCACGAGGTTCTTCGCCGCCAGCGACACCGCGAGCGCATCGGCGAGCGCGAACTGGCCGGCCTCGTCGACGATCAGCACGTCGAACGGCTCGGCCCGGATCGCGGCGTTGGCGAAGGTCCACGCGGTGCCGCCGACGAGGTGCCCGTCGTCGTGCTCGGCGCGCCAGCGCACCAGCGCGTCGTTCGTCTTCGGCTGGTCCCACGGCTGCTGCGGGTCCGGCGCCTTGCGCGGCCGCTTGGCGCAGGGCAGCCCGGGCGCCGTGGCCTTCGCCGCCGAGAGCACGTTCTCGACCGCCTTGTGGCTCGTCGAGGTCACCGCCACGGTCTTGCCCGCCCGCACGAGATGCGCGATGAGCTTGCCCGCGAGATAGGTCTTCCCGGCGCCGGGCGGCCCCTGCACGGCCAGGGTCGACCCGTCGAGCGCGTCGACGGCCCCGATCACCGTGCGCACCAGGTCCTCGCCCGGTTCCGGCAGCGCGCGTCCGCCGCGCAGCCGCGGTGGGGTGCGGCGTAGCAGGTCGACGCCCGGATGCGCGGGTAGCTCCGGCAACCGGTCGGCGACGAGCTGTGCGAGCTCGGCCACGGCCTCGTCCTTCGGCGAGGGCCGCACCGGACTGCCCGGCAGGACGGCGGCCGGGCGTTCGCCCGTCGTCTCGTCAGGTTTGCAGCTCTCCTCGAGCGTCAGCTCCTCCGCCGACGCCGTGCGCACCATCGCGTCCCGCGCGACACCGCCGTAACGCAGGCGGACCTGGTCACCGGGTACGAACGGGTGCGGGCGCTCCGGATCGCAGACGATCACCAGGCTGCGCTTGGCGTTGCGGGCACGGCCCGACGGCGGCACCCACTCCCCCGCCTCGACCGAAACGGGCACCGCGCACGTGGTGTCCACCTCGAGATCGCCCAGTGGCGCGGCGAGCTGGCGGAAGAACTCCCACCACGCGGGGTTGGTCTCCCGCCGGTGGTAGCCGACGGACGCCGCGAGCAGCGTCGCGGCCTCGTCGTCGTGACTCTGCAGCGCGTCCACCAGCCGCGCGAGCTGTGCGGCACGCTCGGCCCGGCGCTCGGCCGCGACCTCGTCGGCGGTGTCGCGCAGCAGTGCGTCCACTTCGGACTCTTCGGTCGGCGGAAGCGGTTCGATGCCGGCCTTTTCGCGGACCTCGTGCAGGAACTCGAACAGCCGCAAGGTCGACACGCAGTCGTACTCGTTGTAGTCGCTGATGCCGCGCAGAACCTCGTCCGCCCGCTCGGCCTCACCGAGGTGGCTCAGCGTCAGGTATTCCTCGTAGGCCTCGATGCTCGACGCCGCGGTCTTCACGTCGCCGTCGCGAGCGGCGGGCATGTACAGCGGTTCGAGGTACTTGATCGAATACGACCGCTGCGAAACACGCAAAGCCTTGCGCACCACGGCATACAGGTCGACGAGCGCGCCACGGCGCAACAGCTCGTCCACCTCCTCCTCGCGGGTGCCGTGCAGCGCCGCGAGCCGTTTGAGCGCCGTGACCTCGTAGGGCGCGTAGTGGTAGATGTGCGCCTCGGGGTCTTCGGCGAGCCGGGCGGAGGCGAAGTCGACGAACTGCTCGAAGGCCCGCTTCTCCTCCGGGCGCGAGTGCGCCCAGAACGGCGTGAACCGTTGCCCCGCCTCGGCGGTGACGGCACCGAAGAGGTACTCCAGTCCCTGACCGCCCAGCGCATACGGGTCGCCTTCCATGTCGAAGAAGACATCACCGGGCCGGGCGGGCGGCAACGCGGCGAGCGCGTCCGGTTCGATGATCTCGTAGCTGATCTCGCCGGTGGCGTCCTGGCGGACCTGGATCGCGGCCTGGGCGCGCAGGGCGGTGAAGGTGCGGGCGGACATGTCGCGCGGCTGGTCCCCGGCTTCGGCGGCGGCAAGTGCGTCGATCGTCGGCAGCCCGGCCTCGACGAGCTTGCGGCGCTGGTCGCCGCGCATGCCGGCGACCAGGGCGAGGTCGCGGTCGGCTTCCCGGCCCGCCGCGCAGTGCTGGGCGTACCCACAGCCCGCGCACGCCGGGCGTTCGTCGGCCCACAATCGGGCCGGCAGCTGCGGCGTGCGGGCGGACAGCTTGGCGCGCAAGCGATGCAGCAGCGGGAGGAAGTCGTCGGCCCGCAGGGTGGTGGTGCTGCCGTCGCCGAGCAGCAGGTGCATGTGCGGGCCGGCCGGCCAGCCGCCCCGGCGCAAGGCGTCGGCGTACGCGGCGAGCTGCAGCACCGCTGCGGGACGGGCGTGGCGGGCGAGCTTGGTGTCGTACACCTCGTAGCGGCCTTCGCGGTCGCGCACCAGGAAGTCGGCGCGCCCGGTGAACTCGCCGTCGTCGAACACGGCCTGGTAGACGACCGGCGCGGCCGCCCGCAACGCTTCGGCCGTCGCGGCCGCAGCCTTCGCCCGGTCCCGGAAGTCGATCTCCACCAGCCCGGGCCGTTCGCCGCGGAAGGTCGCGAGCGTGGCCTGTTCGTGCGCCTGCCCGTGTTTGACCGCCAACTGGTCGGCGCCCGCACCGGGTTCGGGAGCGCCCGGCAGCCCGGCGGCGCGTGCCTGGTTGAGGATGCTGCGGTGCTCACATTCGAGCAGGTCGGCGAGGTCCGAGGGCGTGTGCATCGCCGGGGAGTCTGACACGCGTTCGGGTGGTGGCGGGCTCAAGACACGCTGGTGGGGCGGAAGAGGTCCCGGGAATTGTCCTTCCGGCTGATGGGGCCTCGTACGAACGACCGATGTCTGCACGGTTGGTGGCGGGAAGACTCTGGCTGGTAGGTATCGGCTCGGCGGGGAGGAGCTTTTCGTGCGGCACATCTTCATCCGGACGGCGTGACGCTCGCGGGCGTATCACAATCGGAGGGGCAGCAACGCCGACGGAAGGCAGCCCCATGGCAAACAGGATCAGGACACCAGGCCCGTTGCACCCGATCACGCTGGAACCCACCCCGGGGCGGGTTGTGGTGCGGGTGGGCGGCAGGGTCGTCGCCGACAGCACGTCGGCGATGACCCTGCGCGAGGCCGCGTACTCGCCCGTGCAGTACATCCCACTCGCGGACGTCGACCAGAGTGTGCTTCGGCCGAGTAGCCACCAGACGTACTGCCCGTACAAGGGCGAGGCGAGTTATTACAGCCTCGCGGTGAAGCACCCGGACAGCGGTGAGGTGGAGGAGATCGCCGACGCGGTGTGGACGTACACCGACCCGTACGACGCCGTCGACCGGATCGCGTCCCACGTGGCCTTCTACCCGGACCGGGTGGAGGTCACGGTGGAGTGACGTCGCGGCGTCGCGTTGCGGGGCGCGGAGCGGGGCGCGGCTGGGAGCGCGGCGCGTGCGGGGCGGCGGCGCGGCGTGCGCGGAGCGGCGCTGCGGAGCGCGGCATGCGGGGCGGCGGCGCGGAGCACGCGGGGCGGCGGCGCGGCGTGCGCGGAGCGGCGCTGCGGAGCGGAGCGGCGGGCGCGAGGAGCGCGCGGGGCGCGGTGCGGCGGGGCGGGGCGCGTGCGGGGCGGCGCGGCGTGCGCGGAGCACGGCGGCGCGGCGCGGAGCACGGCGCGTGCGGGAGTGGGTAACCCGTAGCGGCATGCGCGGGGCGCTGCGGCGTGCGCGGGGGTGGTCGCGCGCTGCGGCGGTGGCCGCCGCGAACCCGCCTCGCGGGCCGACCTCCGCAGTGCTAACCGCCGTGGTGGACCGCCTCCACGTTGTGGCCGTCGGGGTCGCGGAGGAAGACCGCGTAGTAGCCCGGGTGGTACTCGGGCCACTCGCGCGGCGCGTGCAGCACCTCGGCGCCCGCGTCGACGGCCGCCTGGTGGACGGCGTCGATCGCGTCACGACCCGGAGCCTGGAAAGCGACGTGCAGCTCCCGGGTCTCCGCGCCCGCCGCCGGGCTGAGCCAGAATCCCGGACCACTTTCGCCGGCCGCGAGGCCGACCACAAAACTGTCGCCGGCCGGGAAGCGCAGCGCTTCACGCATCCCGATCGGAGCGAAGACACGCAGGTAGTGGGCGAGCGACGCTTCGACATCCGCCGCCTGAACACCGAGATGATCCAACATTCCCGCAGGCTAACCGCGCCCACCGACAATCCCGGCCCCGCAGCCACCGCGATCCTCGCCTCGCCCGACCCCGCAGGCTGCCCAGCCCAGCAGCGCAACCGCGCGATCCGAGCCTCGCCCGGCCCGCCACCCGCCTCAACCCGTCCGCGCACTACCGGCCCACGTCCCGCCGCTCCCGGGCCTCGCCCCATCCGCTCGTTCGACTGCGCAATACCCGCCACCCGTCCGGCCCACAAGCTGCCCAGCCCGCGACCCACGCCCTGCCACCCCCGGGCCTCGCCCAGCCCGCCACCCACCTCATCCCACCGCGCCGCACGCCAGCCCAAGCCCAAGCCCAACCCCAAGCCCAACCCACTCCCGCGACACGCTCCGTCCGGGCTTCGACCGCGCGCACCACTGCGGCCATGTCCTCCTGATCGTGGCCCAGTGCAAGGGTTTCCCCGTACAACGCGTGGCAGCTGTCGAGCAGCGGCGACGCCACGCCGGACCTGCGCGCGGCTTCGGCGATGAGCCGGTTGTTCTCCAGCACGTTCGCGATCGACGCCTGCACCGCGAAGTCGCCCGCGACCAGCTTCTGCACCTTCACCCGCGAGACGGCGCTCGCCATCGGGCCCGCGTCCAGCACCGAACGGAAGCGCTCCAGATCGAGGCCGTTCCGCTCCGCGAAGTGGACCGCCTCCGCGAGACCGGTGACCATCGTGATGAGGTAGAGGTTCACGGCCAGCTTCATCACCAGCGCATCCGGCACCGGCCCGCACACGACCGTCTCCGCGCACATCGCCGCCACCAGCGGGCGCACCAGCTCCACCGCCGCCGCCTCCCCGGCGAGCATCCCGACCAGCGACCCCGCCTCGGCCGGCTTGCGCGAGCCCGAGACGGGAGCCTCCACATAACCGCCGCCCGCCGCGCGGACGTCGGCCTCCAGCCCTCGCGAGTACTCCGGCGAGGTCGTGCCCATGTGCACCACCGTGTGCCCGGCGATCAGCCGCGCGAACTCCGGCGTGCCGCGGCCGAGCACGGAGTCCATCGCGGCCTCGTCGGCGAGCATGACCATGACCACGGAGGCGAGGTCGAACACCTCGGCCGGGCTCGCGGCCACCTCTGCACCCGCCGCCCGCAGCGGCGCCGCCTTCGCCGGCGTGCGGTTCCACACGACGAGCGCCGTCCCGGCACGAACGAGGTTGAGCGCCATCGGCGTGCCCATCACGCCGAGACCGAGGAATCCGACCTTCACCTGTACCTCCCGCTGCCGAAACCCGCGAGCGGAAGTCTATATGACAACTGTCATAAAGCGCTCGAGGCCAATTCGCCCTCGGCAGCGGCCTGGTCGGCGCCGCGCGCCGGCCGCCCCAGGAAGGCGTAGGCCGCACCGACGAGCAGCCCGCCGCCGACGAGGTTGCCCAGCCCGACGAACAGCAGGTTCCTGCCGAACGCGCCGAGCGTCGCGCCGGGAACGCCTTCCATCCAGCCGAGCGAGAACGTGGTCATGTTGGCCACGACGTGCTCGAAACCGGAGGCGACGAACGCGAGCAGGCACCAGAAGATGAGCGCGAGCTTGGCGCCGTCGGACTTCGTGCGCGCCGCCATCCAGACCGCGAGGCACACCAGGAAGTTGCACAGCACGCCGCGGAAGAACAGGGCGCCCGCGGACTCCGCGGTCTTGGTCTTGATCAGGCTCGCCAGCAGCGCGGCGCCCGGCGCGGCGTGTCCCGGCGTGGCGCCGATCGACAGCACCCCGCCCGCGTGCACCAGCCACGCGAACACCACCGAGCCGATGAGGTTGCCGACGAACGAGCCGACGATGATGCCCACCGCGATCCCGGCGCCGCGCCTTCGCAGGATCGCGCCCTGCACCATCGTCATCATGTTGCCCGTCGATAGCTCGGCGCCGGCGAACACGACCGCGGTCAGCGCGACACCGAACACCAGGCCCTGTACGAGTTTCGTCCACGGTGAGCCGGCCGCGTTCAACGGTCCGGTGGTTTCGAGCAGCAGCACGACGGCCACGCCGATGAAGGCGCCCGCGAGCATCGAGCTCACGAGGTACCGGCCGGGACGGCGGAAGTCGTCGATCTTGCCCTCGGCCACCTCGGCCTGCAGGTCGAGCGCTTCGGACATGGGAATCGGCACGAGAGATCCTTTCGCTGGCTTGGACTACGCCATTCGAACCAGCGTTTCGGTCCATCGCATTGACCTGAGGTCAGCAGTGGGTGTCCGAACTCGCACCAGCTACTCGAAAGCCGGTGAGTTGCCTCATCTGAGACGGTTGGTCATTTTCCGGACATTCCGTCAGCGCCAGGCGAAGACCGGCTGCTCCAGCTGGTCGACCCGGGTGTGCCTGCGGTGCAGGGCGACCTCGCGGAACTGGAACAGCACGGCCGCGGTCGGCGCGTGCACGAGGTGCCCGACCAGCGGCAGCTGGATCACCGGCCGGTCGGACTCGGGAATCCGCAGGTAACGCGGCTCCACGTCCAGCTCGGCGAAGGAGATGCGGTGCAGGCGCGCGACCTCGGCCGGGTTCGGCACGGGCTCCTGCGCGTCGGTGCGCACCACGACGGGCGTGATCACGTACCCCGAGCGGGTGGCGTAGTCGTCGAGCAGGCCCGCGCACTGGTCCCGGCCGGCGGCGATGCCCAGCTCTTCGTGCAGCTCCCGCAAGGCAGCGGCCACCGCGTCCTCGCCGTCGTCGAACCGCCCGCCCGGCAGCGCGAACTGCCCGGGATGCGCCCGCAGCCGTGAGGTACGGCGGGTAAGCCAGACGGCGGGGCCCTGCTCGTCCTCGAACATGGTGATCGCCACGGCCGCGGCACGCCGCCCGTCGAGCGGGACGGGTACGCGGGGGAACTGCCGCACTGCGGCTTCGGCGTCGTCGAGTGCGGTCACCTGATCGACTCTAGCCGGGAATTCGCGCTTGAACCTGACGTGACGGGAGGTCATAGCGTGGCGGTGTGAGCGGGAGCGAACGGCGCTGGACGATCGGCGAGCTGGCCCGGGCCAGCGGTGTGACGGTGCGAACGCTGCACCACTACGACGACATCGGCCTGCTCACGGCGAGTGAGCGTACCGCCGCCGGCCACCGGCGGTACCTCCCGCGGGACCTGCGGCGGCTCTACCGGGTCCGGGCGCTGCGCACGCTCGGCCTGTCGCTGGAGGAGATCGCGGACCTGCTCGCGGAGTCCCCGGACGACCTGGTCACCCTGCGCGGGCTGCTGGAGACCCAGCTGCGCGCACTCGGGGACCAGGCCGCCCGTATTCACCACCTCACCCGGCACATCACTGGACTGCTCAGCAGACTCGACGACTCGTCGGAGCCCGGGCCCGAGCGGTTCCTGGAAACCCTGGAGCTGATGTCGATGTTCGAGACCTACTTCACCGAGGAACGACGCGAGCAGCTGGCGCGACAGCGGGCCGAGCTCGGCCCGGACCGGATCGAGGAGGCCAAGTCCCGTTGGGCGAAGCTCGTCGAGGAGCTGCTGCCACACGTCGAAGCGCGGACTCCGGCCGACGACCCGGCCGTCCGCGAGCTCGTACGCCAGTGGGATGCGCTCGCCGCCCCGTTCCACGCCGACGAAGGGACCAAGGCGGCGGCACAACGGACGTGGCAGAACAATTCCGCCGCGATCGCGGACACCCTGCCGTGGCCCGCCGACCGGATGACCGCGCTCGTCGCCTACGTGGCACGGGTTCGCGAGCAGGGCTGAGGGGCGTCCTCAGCCCACGAACTCCATCGCCGGATACGCCGGGGACGGCCCGTCCAGCAGACGGCCCGTCCCGCCCGCGCAGCCACCGGTCGAAGAACGCCGACAGGTACGCCTCCTCGGTGCGGACGGCGACGGCGGGGTCGATGGTGCCGATGTCCTGGGCCCGCACCTCCGGTGCCAGGTTCAGCTGCGGCACCAGGGCTTCCGCGTCGGTGAACGAGGCGTGCTCGGAACCACGCAGCTTCAGCTGGCGGGCCCAGCCCGGCGTGTTCGCGAGGAAGGCGTCCCAGCCGGGACCGTTGTCGGTGGTGCCGTCCTTGCCCAGCAACAGCAACGGCCGGTTGAGCCCACTCTCGGCCACAGGCATCAGGCTGCCGTCGAGCCGGCTGAGGGTGCCGTCGAGATCGGCGCCCGCGGTGATCCTCGGGTCGGCCGCCATGGCCGCGGCGGCGGTCGTCCCGCCTGCCGAATGTCCGAACATGCCGACGCCGGCCAGGTTCAGCGTGCCGGCGAGGCCCGGCGGAACCTCTGTGCCGTCCGCGTCGGGGTCGCCGCCCGCGTCCAGCAACGCGAGCTGGTCCAGCACGAAACTCGTGTCCGCGACGCGCACGGCGACAGCCTTCCTGGTAAAGGCATTGGGGTCGCCCGGCGGGACCATCGTGGCGAGCGAGCCGTCGGGGAACTGGACCTCCGGCGACTCGTAGGTGTTGTCCACCGTGACCACCACGTAGCCGCGGCCGGCCAGGTCCTCGACCAGGGTCGTGTCCCAGGTGCGTGGTTCGCCGAGCCCCGGCGAGTAGATCACTACCGGCTTGCGACCACCGGCCGCCGCGGGGCGCTGTGTCGCGTGCGTGTCGACGGCGGTCCAGTCGACCTGCCCAGCCGGCACGCCGAGGCCGAGGTACTGGTTGGCGGTCACCGCGTCGAAATGCGCGGCGGCCTCCGGCAGCATGTACGGCGCGGGCGGGTGCCCGCCCGTCCGCGTCGCCGGGTAGAACACGCAGGTCATCAGCTCGCGGTAGGGCTTGTCCGGCCGCCAGGGATCGGGCCGGGAACGGTCGATCAGGTGCAGGGCCACCACGCCGACCGGATGCGGACCGCCGGGCCGGGGCAGCGCGACCGCGCTCGTGGCCGCTCCGGCCGGTGGTGCGGCTGCCACGGTGAGCGCGAGCGCCGCACACAGCGCGATGATCCGGCGGCCGTGCCGGGAGTGTGTGATTCCCATACACCCCACCATGACGAACCGAGACCGCCGCGACCATCCGGAAATCCCCTAAGGAATGTCCGAAAAGGCCGTCAGGAACCGGTCCCGGAACGCGCTCATCGGCCAGACGGGAGCCTGCGGGTTCGGCCGCAGCCCCTCCTGCCAGCCCCAGCCCGAAATCCGGTCCAGCACCGCCGGGTCCCGCGCGACGATCGTGATCGGCACGTCGCGACTAGCGCCTTCGCTGCCGGTCACCGCCGTGTTCGGCTGGTGGTCGCCGAGGAACACCAGCACCGTGTTGTCGTTGCCGTAATGCTGCACGTAGGAGATCAGCGTGTTCAGCGAGTACTGGATGGAATCCCCGTACGCGGCCCGGACCTTCGCCGGATCGGACCACACGTCGGTCAGCTGCTTGCCCTGCGCGGGCATCGGATCGTAGACCGATCCGTCGCCGACCTGGTCCCAGCCGACCATGCGCGGCAACGGCGCCCACGGCCAGTGACTCGACACCAGGTCGATCTCGGCCATCACCGGCGGATGCCCCGGCTTCGCGAGCTCGGCCTGCTGGAACGCCTTCATCGTGTACTGGTCGGGCATCGTGGCGTAGGAGAAGTTCGGCCCGCGGTAGCCGACGTTCCGGTCGTCGTACACCTGCTGGTAGCCGTAGAACTTGCCCTCCGGCCAGTCTCGCGTGTTGGCCGGGTCGTCGGCGGCCGTCCGCCAGCCCGCGTTGCCGAAGGCCTTCGCCAACGTCAACCGGTCGCCGCTGACGAGGTCGTTGTAGCGCTGCTGGTTGTTGACCCAGGTGCCCGACTCCAACGTCGAGTGCGCGAACCAGCTGCCGCCACCCGTGGTCGAGGAGGTGAGGAACGCGCTGCGCGAGTCGAAACCGGCCGCGCGCAAGGCTTGCGTGCCCGAGTCGAGCACGGCGTCCACTCCGGGCGCGATGTCCGAATCCTGCACCGCGACCCGCCCGTAGCTCTCGACGAAGGTCAGCAGCACGTCCTTGCCACGCAACGCCGTCAGCAACTGCTGCGGAGGAATACCGCTGAACGCGTCGGTGGACACCTCCTGCGCGAAGGCCTGCCGGTCCCTCAGATCCGCGGTCACCTGACGCATTTCGTGATACGCCAGGGACGCCGCGGTGCGCGCGGCGATCGGCTGCCCCTGCCCGGCCTGCAGGCCGAACACCGCGCAGACGATCCACACCAGACCGAGCACCGCGATGGTGCGGGCCGTCGTGGTGCGCCGCCCGGCGACCACGCGGGTCAGCCGCACCGCCGCGAACGCCATCCCGGCCACGAGCGCGAGAATGAGCAGGCACACGCCGATCACGGCGGCGATCGCACCGGCCTTGCCCGCCGTGTCCTCGACCAGGCCCACGGCCGACGGGAGGAAGCTCCAGTCGAAGACCAGGTTGAACGGCCGGTCGAAGGCCACGAAGAAGCCGATGTCGGCCAGCTTCACGATCAGGACGACGCCGAGCCCCGCGCCGAGGACGGCCGCGACGATCCTCCTCGGCCGCGCCGGCAGGAGGAGCGCCAGCCCGGCAACGACCAGGGCCTCCACCGGGATCCGCAGGAAGGCCCACACCGTGAACCCGCTCAGCTGGTCGGGCACGAGCAGGGCGAACAGCACCAGCAGGCAGGCCAGGACGGTCAGTACCCGCGCCGCGATCCGTCTGCCGCGCGGCTTCTCGTTCGCGGGCTCGTCCGCCGCGACGGGCTCGTCGGGCGGGCGGATACGCGTCAGCAACGACACCGGGAGGTCCTTCCGAACGGGAAGTGGTCACCTCCTACACGAAAGCGGGCGCGCAGCGGTTCACCGCGCCCCGGAGCGCGCTTGTGAAAGCGCTTTCACCTGCTGTTCGAACTTACGAACGATAATGGCGAAGAAACCATCGGCCAAAAGTGCGATTTCCCTTCTGCGCCTTTTTCGCCCTGCGACGGGGAATGACCGGTTCTAACGTCCGGTTCATGAGCGAAAAACCTCCCTCACCGCGAACCGGGTGCCGGCCACGATTGGATCTGCTGGTCGGTGAGCTTGCCACCGGTGTCGGCCCTCAAGGCCGGGCGCAACTGGGCACGGATCGTCCCGGCGATCCTGACCGTGCTGCAGGTGATCTCGCTCGTCGCCGGCCGCGGCGGCAGCCTCATCAGCTACCTGAGCGCCACGGCCGCCGTGCTCGCCCTCGTGCCGGCCTTCCTGCCCGCTTCCAACGGCTACATCGCCGCGCACCGGCGCTGACCGGCGGTGGCCGCGCGGAGACCCCGCGCGGCCACGTCCGGTCAGGAGTTGGTGCGGGAGATGGTCTCCTGCAGCCGTTGCCGCAGGTCGCTCAGGAGCCGCGAGACCGGACCCGCCGTCTGCGTGCTGGCGCGGGCCGGGCCGGTCACCGGATACACGTTGTCCTCGCCGGGCAGCGGAAGCTGGGGCAGACCTCGTTACCGGGCCTGGAGTTGTTCAGCAGGAACACGTTGACCATCCCGTCCACACAGGGATTGCCGGTCAGCGCGTACTGGCCGTGGAACGCCGCATTGTCGACCGACACCAGCGAGGCGCCGGGCGCGTTCCGCACAGCCGCGCTGGCCTGGTCGTAGCCGGTCTGCGGGTCGAACTCCCCTTGCACCACCAGGACGTCGTCCGCGACCTGATGGGGCAGCTGCGGCAGGGCATGTTGCGGCTGCTCGTGCCAGTAGCCGCACACCTCCGAAAGCCCGTATGGGTGACGTGCTGCAGCGAGGCAACTTCGCGGTTCTGGCGGGCGACAAGTGCTCACCCCGCCTGGGCGGAGTGGTGGACCAGACGTCCATGTTGTGCGCGGAAGGCACCACACCCGGTACGACCGTGTGCCCCGGCGACTCCGGCGGCCCGCTCATGGCCGATCTACCGGGACGGCCTGTACAGGTGGGCATCACGAGTTTCGCCGGGGAGGTCGAGGGCCTGACGTGCGGTCAACCGTCGCCGGCGGGGTTCACCGATGTCGGCCGGGTGCGCGAGTGGGCTCTGTCGCCCGGGCTCGCACTGGCACCTGTTCCGGAGGGAGTGCCGGTCATCAAGGGCGAGGCAAAGGCCGACGGGACGCTGTTGTGCGAGCAACCGGACTGGCGCGGACGGCCCACCGCGGTGACGACTGAGTGGTACCGGCAGAACACCGACAGCACCGGGTTCGTGTTCTTCACGCCGATTCCGGGAGCCACCACGGACAGGATGACCGTTCCGGCGGATGTCGCGGGGACGAGCGTCGACTGCCTTGTCACCGCTTACTCCGGGGGCGGGAAGGTCACCGTCCTGGCGGACGCGATACCCATTCCGGCCCAGTGAACCAAGGAGGGTCAGTGACTCATTCGATGCCGCAGATCGTGGTAGCCATCCTGCTCGTCGCAGTGGTTGCGGCGTTCGTGCTTCTCGTGGTGGGGGCGGTGGTGAGCGTCTTGCGGTCACGCCTGACGCCAGGGATGAAGCTGGTGTGGGTGGTCTTCGTCTTCATCGCGCCGTTCATCGGCAGCCTGCTGTGGTTTCTCATCGGCCGGAAGCAGACGGTCGCCGCGCAACGAGATACGTGAACACGGCGGTGCCGGCTCCCCGAAGTGGGGAGCCGGCACCAGCACAGTCCGATTTAGAACCAGTGCGCTCGGCCACCGACCTTGCGACCCGTGCCGCCGAGAATCGCCAGCACCGCTCCCACCACCAGAAGCACGATTCCGATGGTCCAAAGGATGGAAATGCCGGTCAACAGACCGACGATGAGAAGGATGACGCCTAGCACGATCATGGGACACTCTTTCTGCAGGGAGGCGCCGCCCTTGCTTTCCGGCTCCGGCCGGCGCCCGTCCTATTATCGATGGGGACCGCACAGCTATACCCGCGTTGATGTTGCGCCAAACCTCGAAAATCCCGCACTGGCAACGATTGCTCGGTGGGACGAACCGGTTGCTCCAGGTAGCCTAACGCGATCACCGGAACGTCCCCACCCACGCGGGCGAACAGACCGATCGACGGCGGACACTGGGCCGAGCGCTCGGATTTGCCGCCGAAAATCACGTCGAGCTACATCGTCCGTTCGTTTTGGGCCGGCCGACTTGAGTTCATCGAGTCATGAGGCGAACACGAGCGGTTGCGTGAACGCCGTTCAGCACGGCCGACGATTTCCACCTTTCCGATCGGGAAAACGGCTACCCGACAGTATTCCGCTTTCGTTACCACTCCCCAACCAGTCCGTCGGCATGTCGACAAGCAGTCACCTCGACGGCAGTCAGTCCATCCTGGACCCGGCCAAACGATCACGACCTCGAAAATCCAGCAACCCTGATCCATTGTGGATAATCAAGATCAAGAAGGACGGCACGCGAAAACGGGCTGACGCGGCTACCCACGCGGCCGTCACCTGGCAAGCCAACTCCGGCCTACTATGACGTACATGGACGAGTTCGATTCGGGCGGTGATCCGGTCTGCTGGCTGTCGCGGGTATGCCCGGAGTGCGGGCTGCTCGCCGAGCAGGAGCAGGCCAAGACCTGTGCACGCTGCGGCGCCCCACTGCCGAAAGCGGACGACGAGCGGTGACAGCCCTCCTCTCCGCCGCGGCCTTCACGTGGTTCGGGATGGTGCTGGCGATCTCCTTCGTCGAGGCGCCGCTGAAGTTCCGGGCCCCGGGCGTCACAATCCCGATCGGCCTCGGAATCGGACGGATCGTCTTTCGCGCGCTCAACGGACTCGAACTGCTGCTCGCGATCGTCGTGGTCGTGGCCGTGCTGGGCAACAGCCCGTCAACGCTGGTGCTGGTCAGCGCGCTCGTGCCGGTCGGCGTGTTGGTGGTGCAGCTCGCCGCCGTGCGCCCCGCGCTGAACCGGCGGTCGGACCGGGTTCTCGCTGGGGAGGACGCGCCGCGCTCTCGTGCGCACCTGGGATACGTGGCGCTCGAAGTGGTCAAGGTCGCCGCGCTGCTTTGGCTTGGAGTGGGCGCGTCGATCGCCTGAGCCGGGCGAGAGCCCGACCGAGGTGTCGATCCGGACGTGCGACGCGCTTGCGTTGTCCGCGAACAAATCCGACGAGTCCGAGGACCCCCGGATCGTTGTGATCCACTCGAAACAGGTGACAGACGGCGACCACGGCGTCGCGACCGGATACTGGGACCCTGGTTTCGCATCCTGGGAAGCGGAATTTAGGGTGGCGACATGAAACTCGGCGTGATTCCTGGTGACGGCATCGGTATCGACGTGACGGCGGAAGCCCTGCGCGTGCTCGACGCGGTCGTGCCCGGTGTGGAGAAGATCGAATACGACCTCGGTGCGGCGCGCTATCGCCGCACCGGCGAGATTCTGCCCGACTCGGTCCTGCACGAGGTCCGCGGCCACGACGCGATCCTGCTGGGCGCCATCGGGGATCCGTCGGTGCCGCCGGGCGTCCTCGAGCGTGATCTGCTGCTGCGGCTGCGCTTCGAGCTCGACCACTACGTCAACCTGCGCCCGGCGAAGCTGTACCCGGGTGTGGCCACCCCGCTGACCGGGCGGCCCGAGATCGACTTCATCGTGTACCGCGAAGGCACCGAAGGGCCCTACACCGGCAACGGCGGCACGCTGCGCCGCGGCACGCCGAACGAGGTCGCCACCGAGGTGAGCGTCAACACCGCCTTCGGCGTGGAACGCGTGGTGCGAGCCGCTTTCGAGCGCGCGCAGTCACGTCCGCGCAAGCGGCTCACGCTGGTGCACAAGACGAACGTGCTCAAGCACGCCGGTGGGCTCTGGCAGCGCATCGTGGACGCCGTGTCGTCGGAATTCCCCGAGGTCACCGTCGACTACAACCACGTCGACGCGGTGATGATCCACCTGGTGACGCAGCCCGAACGCTACGACGTGATCGTCACGGACAACCTGTTCGGCGACATCGTCACCGACCTCGCGGGCGCGATCTGCGGTGGCATCGGCCTCGCCGCGAGCGCCAACATCAACCCCGACCGCACCGCCCCGTCGATGTTCGAGCCGGTGCACGGCTCTGCGCCCGACATCGCCGGCCAGGACAAAGCGGACCCCACCGCGGCCGTGCTGTCCGTGGCGCTGATGCTGGAGCACCTCGGGGACGCCGAGGCCGCCGCGAAGATCGAAACCGTGGTGCGCGAGGACCTTGCCCGGCGCGAGCCGGAGAAGCCCGGCGGCACCAGGGAAATCGGCGAACGGCTCGCGGAGGCCGCCGCCACCCGCTGAGCGGTGCGCCCGCAGACGCCGGGCGTACTGGAGGACGCGCAGCGCTGGTAAGGCGCGTGCCAGGCGATGCGCGCACCGGAGGACGCGCCGCGGGTAGGGCGCGTGGCGGGTGACGCGCGAGCCGGACGACACGCGCCACGGGTAAGGCGCGTATCGGATGGCGCGCGCCGGAGGAGACGCATCGCGGGTACGGCGGGCGCCGGGCTATGGCGCACCGGACGACACGCACCACGGGTAAGGCGCGTGCCGGGTCACGCGCGCGCCGGACGACACGCATCGTGGAAACCGCGAGTGCCGGCCCAACGGTGCATCCACCGGACGACACACATCGCGGAAGCGCGCGTGCCGGAAGGGCCTGCGAACGGCAGGTCGGCAGAGGCCACGCGTGCCGGGAACCGGGGTTCAGGAAAGCCGCGCCCCGAAAGGGGCGCGTACTGGAACCGCGGGCGCCGAAGGGGCCGGAACGCGGATCACGGAATGTCGCCTCCTGGGAACCGCGAGTCACGGAAAGCCACGCCTCCTGGGAACCGCGAGTCACGGAAAGCCACGCCTCGCGGGAACCGCGAGTCACGGAAAGCCACGCCTCGCGGGAACCGCGAGTCACGGAAAGCCACGCCTCGCGGGAACCGCGAGTCACGGAAAGCCACGCCTCGCGGGAACCGCGAGTCACGGAAAGCCACGCCTCCTGGGAACCGCGAGTCACGGAAGGCCACGCATCCTGGGAACCCGCGAGTCACGGAAACCGGACGTGCACGCAAGCCGGGTGCATCCGACTCCGAACGCCCGACCCCAAGCGGCCCGACCCCGAGCGGCCCGAGACCGCACGAACCCGCCGCACGGCCAGCTGCACGGCCAGCTGCGGGGCCGTCCGCGCCTGGCCGTGCACCCGAGTCAGTGCCAGGACTTCGCGCGGGCGTACTGGTCCGGCCAGCGGACGTCGTCGCCGAGGGTGTGGGCCGCGCGCAGTGGCCAGTGCGGGTCACGCAGCAGCGCCCTGGCCAGGAATACCCCGTCGGCGGCACCAGAGGCCACAATCTCGTCCGCCTGCTCCGGCTCGGTGATCATGCCGACCGCACCGGTCGGCATGCCGGCCTCGGTGCGGATCCGCTCGGCGAACGGCACCTGGTATCCGGGACCGACCGGAATGTCCGGCTTGGGGTGGTTACCGCCGGTGGAGGCGTCGATGAGGTCGATCCCGCGCTCAGCCAGCAGCTTCGCCACGCGGACCGAGTCGTCGATCGTCCAGCCGCCCTCCACCCAGTCCGTAGCGGACAGCCGCGCGAACACCGGCACGGTCTCCCCGACCTCGGCGCGGACCGCGTCGGCGATCTCCAGCAGGAGCCGGGTGCGGCCCTCGAAGTCGCCGCCGTACCGATCGGTGCGGTTGTTCGACAGCGGCGAATAGAACTGGTGTGCCAGATAACCGTGGGCGAAGTGCAGCTCCAGCACGTCGAACCCGGCGGTCAGCGAGCGCCGGGCGGCCGCGGCGAACTGGCCGGGGATCTCGGCGACCTCCTCGGTGGTCAGCTCGCGGGGCGTCACGTAGTTCCCGAAGGCCACGGCGGACGGCCCGACGGGCGTCCAGCCGCCCTCCTCGGCCGGGACCGTCGCGTTGCCCTCCCACGGACGGCGGCTCGAGCCCTTCCGCCCCGCGTGGGCGAGCTGGATGCCGGTCACCGCGCCCTGGGCGTGCAGGAATCCGGTGATCCGCCGCCACGCGGCGACCTGCTCGTCGTTCCAGATGCCGGTGTCCTGCGGGGTGATCCGGCCGACCGCGGTGACCGCGGTGGCCTCGGTCATC
This sequence comes from Amycolatopsis acidiphila, assembly GCF_021391495.1. NCBI lineage: Bacteria > Bacillati > Actinomycetota > Actinomycetes > Pseudonocardiales > Pseudonocardiaceae > Amycolatopsis > Amycolatopsis acidiphila. Next base: position 5,732,043 of record NZ_CP090063.1, read on the forward strand.
ACCAGGCCCGCGCCGCCGGTGGCGAACTGCCCGAGATGCATCAGGTGCCAGTCCCCGGGCAGACCGTCGGCCGCGGAGTACTGGCACATGGGTGAGACCCAGATGCGATTGGGCAGGGTCAGGTTCCGGACACGATAAGGCTCGAACAGTCGACTCACGGTCACCACAACCACGTTCCGGGGTTTTCTCTTCCCGGCAGTGACGCGGTTTACATCGGCAGCCGGCCGGACCAGGGCCGGCGATGCGGACCAGGTGGTGCTGACGTATCCGGTCGCCTCGATACGGCCGTGAAGACGGGGCACCGGCTCGCCGACGCGGGCGGTCATTACGCTGGATCGAACAAGCGGAGGCGTCGGTGAGGAGCAGGAATGGGTGTCGAGGCCGCTGCGGTGGATGCGGCGTACGAGCGGCTGAGCGGAGTCGTGGCCCGGACGCCACTGCAGCCGCACCAGCGGGCCACCACGCGCACCGGCGCCGACGTGTGGCTCAAGCGTGAAGACCTCCAGGTCGTGCGCTCCTACAAGCTCCGCGGCGCCTACAACCTGCTCGCCCAGCTCGACCGCGAGCAGCGCGACCGCACGGTCGTCTGCGCCAGCGCCGGCAACCACGCGCAGGGCGTCGCCTTCGCCTGCCGGGCGCTCGACCTGCGGGCGAAGATCTTCATCCCCCGCACCACGCCGCGGCAGAAGCGCGCCCGCATCGCGCTGCTCGGCGGCGACCGGGTCGAGGTCATCGTCGGCGGGGACACCTACGACGCCGCGTTCGCCGCGGCCCGCGAGCAGGCCGAGCGCTCCGGCGCCCTGATGGTGCCCGCCTTCGACCACCCCGACGTCATCGCCGGGCAGGGCACCGTCGCGCGCGAGATCGTCGAGCAGCTCGGCAGCGCGCCGGACGTCGTCGTGGTGCCCGTCGGCGGCGGCGGCCTCGTCGCGGGCGTCACCACCTGGTTCGCCAAGCACCATCCGGCCACCAGGATCATCGGCGTCGAACCCGCGGGCGCCGCGAGCATGGCGGCCGCCGTCGCGGCCGGCGGGCCGGTCGAGCTGGCGGAGGTGGACGGCTTCGTCGACGGCGCGGCCGTGCGCCGGGTCGGCCTGCACACCTACGGCGTGCTCGAGGAGCATCCGATCGAGCTGCGGCAGGTCGACTCCGGCGTGCTGTGCGAGGAGATGCTCGAACTGTTCGATGTGGACGGTGTGATCGCCGAGCCCGCGGGCGCGCTCGCGCCGGCCGCACTGCGGGCGGAGGGCGTGGTGCGCCAAGGCGAAACCGTGGTCTCGCTGGTCTCGGGCGGCAACCACGACGTCAGCCGCTACGCCGAGGTGATCGAGCGGGCGCTGGTCTCGCGCGGGGTGAAGCACTACTTCCTGGTCGAGTTCCCGCAGGAGCCGGGCGCGCTGCGCCGCTTCCTCGACCAGATCCTCGGCCCGGACGACGACATCACGCTGTTCGAGTACGTCAAGCGGACCAACCGCGAGTTCGGCCCCGCCCTCGTGGGCGTCGAGCTCGGCACGCCGGACGACCTGGCGCCGCTGCTCGCCCGCCTCGACGCCTCGCCGGTCAACGCCCAGAAGCTCTCCCCGGACGACCCGGTGTTCCGCTTCCTGGTCTGATCAGGCCAGCAGACCGTCCCACGACCAACGCGGGATGGCCGCGCCCCGCGGCACCGTCTCGCGAACCGGATGCGCCAGCACCTGCTGCACAGCCCACTCCATGTAGGCCCGCAGCGCGGCCCGGAACTCGGGATCCGCGGGCAGCTTCGCGTCGTCCGCCGCCCGCACGAAGCAGTCGACGAAGCGGCGGCCGAGGTCGCTCATGTCGCCGTTGCCCGCATGGAGCACCAGGACGCCGGTCTCGTCGCCGCACGACTCGGAATAACGCGGCGGCCCGCCCAGCACCTCCGCCCAGTACGCGGCGAGCCGCTCGACGTGCTGGGGGTGCTGGCCCGGATGCGAGAACGGGTGGTTCAGCTCCGGGTCGGCGAGGCAGCGCGCGTGGTGCGCCCTGGCCAGCGCGAGGAACGCGGGCTCTCCCCCGGCGAAGTCGAACAGCGATGGGCGCATGCGGGAAGCCTCGCACATCCCCGCGGCCTACTCAACGACGTCACGCGATCCAGGGCACTCCGTCACGCACGGGCGCCGACCTCTCGGTGTACGTCCACAGTGGACGTACACCCGAGCGCCGCGGTGGGCACCCGGAACGTCTCCCGGCCGGTCGCCACCGCGATCACCGTGACCAGGCACAGGCCGGCGGTGAAGATCGACACGCCGAGCCACGCCCCCTTGCCGGAACCGGCGACGGCCGCGGCGATCGTGGGCAGGAAGCCGCTGATCGCGAAGCCGATCTGGGTGCCGATCGCGGTGCCCGACAGCCGCACGCGCGCGGTGAACATCTCGCCGTAGAAGGCAGGCCACACGGCGTTGGTCGCGGTGTAGACGACGCCGAACAGCACGATGCCGACCACGAAGATCCAGGGATAGCTGCCCGCCGCGATCGCGCCGAGGTACGGGAAGATCAGCACCGCACAGCCCAGCGAACCCGCGATGAACAGCGGCTTGCGGCCGACCCGGTCGGCGAGCTTGGCCCACAGCGGGATCGAGACGATGGCCGCGACGTTGGCGAGCACGCCCACCCACAGCATCGGCGTCCTCGCCAGGCCGACGGTGTTGACCGCGTAGCTGAGCGCGTACACCGTGAAGATGGTGCTCACCGACGCGATCAGCGCCGCCATCACGACCCGCAGCACATCGGCCCAGTGATCGCGGAACAACACGACCAGCGGCAACCGCGCCACCTTGCCGGACTCGACGACCTCCTGCTCGAAGACCGGGGTCTCCTCGAGGGTGCGGCGGATGAGGTAGCCGACCAGCACCATGACGGCACTGCACCAGAACGGGATGCGCCAGCCCCAGGACAGCAGGTCGGCCGGTGGCAGGGCCGCGACCGGCAGGAACACCGCGGTGGCGATGATCTGGCCCGCCTGCGTGCCGCTGAGGGTGAAGCTCGTGTAGTAGGCGCGGCGGTGCTCCGGGGCGTGTTCGAGGCTCATCGAGTTGGCGCTCGCCTGTTCCCCGCCCGCGGACAGGCCCTGCAGCAGGCGCAGTGCGACCAGCAGCACGGGCGCGGTGACGCCGACCGAGTGGTAGCTCGGCAGGCAGCCCACGCCGACCGTGCACAGGCCCATGAGCAGCAACGTCAGCACCAGCACGCGTTTGCGGCCGAACCGGTCGCCGAGGTGGCCGAGCAGGATCGCGCCGAGCGGCCGCGACACGTAGCCGACGCCGAAGGTGGACAGGGCCAGCAGCGTGCCGGCGGCCGGGGACGAGGCCGGGAAGAAGATCTTCCCGAAGACCAGGGCCGCGGCCGTGCCGTAGATGAAGAAGTCGTAGTACTCGAGCGCGCTGCCGATCCAGGCCGCGAGCGCGGCCTTCCGCGGTTTGCCGACCACCGGGCTTTCCGGGCGAGGGGCCACGTCCGTCTCCTTGGGATGCGCCGTTGCGAGCTTGCTAATTAACCATGCGGTTACGTACCAGATGGTTAATTAGCATGGTGGGGGCGGCCCGGCGTCTTGTCAAGCTGTCCCCGCCAGGGCAGAGCAACCCCGGCCGAGCCGGCTGGATGTGATCCACAGTGGAGTGCTCCCGCCTGGCCCGTTGAGCGTGCGAACGGTGCGTCGGGCGGATGTTGCGGCACTAATGAATTCGTCATCGAAGGGGACGAATCAGGCGTAAGATGACGAATTCGGCCGATCGGTATTGGGGGCGGGAATGCGAAAAAGAATCATCGTATGTTGCGACGGTACGTGGAACACACCCGACCAGGAACGGAACGGGGAACCGGCGCCCACCAACGTGGTCCGGGTGGCGCAGGCGATCGCGGACGCGGACGGGGAAGGCCGCGAGCAGCGCGTGTTCTACCATCCCGGCCTGGGCACGAAGAAATGGGAGCACGTTCGCGGTGGGGCGTTCGGCTTCGGATTGTCCCGCGACGTCCGCGACACCTACTCGTTCGTCATGCGAAGCTACGAGCCGGGCGACGAACTGTTCTTCTTCGGTTTCAGCCGGGGCGCCTACACCGCTCGTAGCACCATCGGGCTGATTCACAATTCCGGGCTTCTGCGCCGCGAGTACGCGGACAAGCTCGGTGACGCCTATTCGCTCTACCGCAGCCGCTCGGACCGGACGAAACCGCACGCGACCGAGGCGAAACTGTTCCGCCGCTCGTACTCGTACGAGCCGCCGATCCGCTTCGTCGGGGTGTGGGACACCGTGGGCGCGTGCGGCATCCCGGTCACCGGGCTGCGGCTCGCCACTCTGGTCAACAAGCGCTGGCTGTTCCACGACGCCGAGTTGAGCCCGCAGGTCCAGGCCGCGTACCAGGCGCTCGCGATCGACGAGCGACGGCGCCCGTTCGAGCCGGCGATCTGGAAGCCGCTGCCCGCCGCGACGGGCCAGGTCGTCGAGCAGGTGTGGTTCACCGGCGTGCACTCCGACGTCGGCGGCGGCTACACCGACCACGGGCTGTCCGACCTCCCGCTCGGGTGGATGGTGAACCGGGCGCGGTCGTGCGGCCTGGTGTTCGGGCCGGGCTCGTTCCCCGAGCCCGCCGAACCGGGCGAGCCGCACGACTCGCTCACCTTCCTGTACCGGCTGCTGCGCCCGGCGGCCCGCTCGATCGGCACGACCGATCCGGGACACGAGTACGCGGCCTCCAGCGCGGTCGAGAAGGTGAAGGTCCCCGGCCCGTACCACGCCGACAACCTCGCCACCTATCTGAGCGGGCCGCACCAGGAGATGCCGGTCCCGTGACGCGGGTCAGCCGACGTCGATCAGCACCTTGCCCACAACGCCCGACTCGACCGCCGCGTGGGCGTCGGCGGTGCGTTCCAGCGGGAAACGGTGCAGCGGCATGCCCGCCTCCTCGCCGACCCGCAGGGCACCGGCGGCGACGGCGGCGTTCACGTCCTCGATCGCCTGCGCCTTCGCCGCCTTCGGAACCGTGTAGAGCAACAAGAACTGGTAGCGGGCGTTGACCGTCATGTGCGAGCGGATGGTCACGGTCATCTCCTCCCCGCCGTTGTTGGCGTACACCGCGACGGTGCCGTTGGACGCGAGAACGGCCTCGTTCAGCTTCGCGTTCACCGCGGGCGCGACCTCCACGACCACGTCGACGCCGTCGGGGAAGATCTTCCGGATCGCCTCGGCGGCGTTCTCCGCGCGGTAGTTGACGATGTGCTGCGCGCCCGCCGCCTGCGCGAGCGCGGCCTTCTCGTCGCTGCTGACCGTGGTCACCACCTCGGCCCCCGCCCAGCGGGCCAGCTCGATCGCGGCATGGCCGACGGCGCCCGCGCCACCGGCCACCAGCACGGCCCGACCGTCGAGCGCGCCAGGGGCGAGCCGCGCCGGGCCGCCTTCGGCGACGGTGAGCGCCCGGTGCGCGGTGAGGGCCGGCACCCCCAGGGTCGCGCCGAGGTCGAAGGAGGCCTCGCCGGGCAGCGGCACCACGTGGTCGGCGGGCAGCGCGACGTACTCCTGCGCCGTCCCGTCCGGCCGCTGCCACGCCGACTCCCAGAGCCAGACCCGCTGCCCGGGTTCGAGGCCGGTCACGCCGGGGCCGACCGCGTCGACGATCCCGGCGCCGTCCTGGTTGGGCACGATCTCGGGAAACGGCATCTTCCCGCCGGTCGTGGCGCCTTGCCGGGACTTCCAGTCCGTCGGGTTGACCCCGGACACCTTCACCTGGACCCGGACCTCACCGGGGCCGGGCTCCGGCACCGGACGCTCGGTCAGCCGGAGCACTTCCGGTCCACCGGTCTGCGAGTAAACGATCGCCTTCATACCCGTATCCAACCGTCGCGACGGCGATGTTGCCACCTCGCAGACCAGGTGTTATGCATGAGTCATGCATGCAGACCGGACCGCGAACCTCCTCGGGGCCGCGGCGCTCGCCGTCACCGACCTGGTGCTCGCCAGGGCACAGCAGCGGGCCGGGGTGAGCGCGAGCGGCGCGGCGGCACTGGTGGTCGTGTCCGCCGCACCCGGGCTGAGCGTCACCGAACTGGGCAGGCGCGTCGGGCTGTCCCAGTCCGCGGCGGCCCGCATGGTCGACTCGCTCGAGACGTCCGGGCTGCTGCGCCGGCAGCCCGGACAGGGCCGGGAGGTGGCCGTGCACCTGACAACCGGCGGCCGCGCGACGGCCCGGAAGCTCCTCGACACCCGCGGCTCGGGCCTGGCCGGGGTGCTCGAGAACTTGGACGCGGACGAGCAACAGGCTCTCGCCGGGCTGCTGGACAAAATGCTGAGAGGGCTCTACGACCGCGTCGGGAACGCGGAGCTGTTGTGCCGCCTGTGTGATCGCGATAGTTGCACGACCGGCGCGGTGTGCCCGGTCGGCCAGGCGGAGCGGGACCGGACGGCCGGGTCCTGACCATGGGCACCCTGCTCGCCCTCGCCTCCGCGGTCAGCTACGGCATTTCCGACTTCGCAGGCGGACTGCTGTCGCGGCGCGTGTCCTTCGCGGCGATCGCGCTCGCCGGGCAGCTGGGCGGGCTCGTGCTCGCGGTGGCGATCGCCGGGTTCGTACCCGCGAACGTCGCCGTGGCCGATCTGGGGTGGGGTGCGCTGTCCGGGGTCGGCACCGGGGTGGGCATGCTCTTTCTCTGCCGTGGCTTGGGAAACGGCTCGATGAGCGTCGTGGTGCCGACGAGCGCCGTCGACGGGGTCGCGCTGCCCGTGCTGATCGGCGTCGCGTTCCTGGGCGAACGGCCGTCGGTCGCGGCCTGGTTCGGCGTCGTGCTCGCGCTTCCCGCGTTGTGGCTCGTCAGCCGGAGCGAAGGCGGGACGGACGGCGTCGGCGACGGCCTGATCGCGAGCGCCGGGATCGCGCTGCAGTACGTGGCGCTCGCGCAGGCCGGGCCGGGCAGCGGGATCTGGCCGGTGGTCACCGGGCGCGTCGCCGCGATTGTCACGATCCTGCCACTGGTGCTGTCCCACCGCCCGCGGCTGCCCATTCGAATTGCCCTCCCCGCGGCCGCGACGGGTGCGGCGGCCGTACTACTGCTCCCCGTGCGGTAACCAGAGATCCCATTCTCGCTCGCCACTCCGTCAACAATTCTCCGTTTCGAGAAATCGTCCGCAGACGGGAAGGAACAGGCCGCGGGGTCGCCCAAGGGGTGCAGGAAAGCGCTTCCACGCCTGGGCAGCAGGACGCCCTGCCGCGGCAGGAACCGCGCCACGCCATGCCGTTCCGTCGTATCAGAAGCCGGAGCTGCCGGTCGCGCCGCCGTACGGCGGGCTACGCCTGGAAATCGAGGGTACCCAGCGAAATCTGGGCACCGACGTGGACGCCCTCGCCGATGACGGGCTTCGTGCAGGAGGCCGCCGGACCGGTGACCGAGCAGCTCGGCTCGGCCGGCGGGCGAGGCCGCTTCCACGGCCACCGACGAGACGAAGTCGAGCGCCCAGGACCTGCGCGGCACCGCACAGGACACCAAGGGCACCGTGGCTCACCCCGTCACCCGGTTCGTCAGCGCATGCGCCTCCTTCAGCAGGAGCGCGCCCAGCTCCGGCCGCCGGTCGGCGCGGAAGCGCGACTCGACGCCCGTGAGCGTCAGCGCCCAGTCCGGCTCGCCGGAGCGGCCGAAGACCGCCGCTGCCATCCCCCAGCTGCCTTCCACCACAAGCCCCGGGTTCACCGCGTAGCCGAGCTCGCGGGTCCGGGCGATCCGCTCACGCACCGCGCCGGCCGAATGGGCCGCGCCCCACCGCGCGGTGAGGTCCACGCGGCCGAGGTACTCGTCCACCTCCCGGTCGGGGAGCATCGCCAGCACGACCAGACCCGCCGAGACGACGCCCAGCGGGAACCGGGCGCCCTCGTACAGCACGAACGAGCGGATCGGGAAGTCGCCGTCCTCCCGCAGCAGGCACACGGTCTCCGCACCCCGGCGCGCGGAGAAGAAAGCGCTTTCACCGGTGGCGGCCGCGAGCCGGTGGACGGCGGTCCTGGCTTGCTGGGTCACGTCGTACCGCCGTGCCGCGACCTCGCCCAGCAGGTACAGCTCCGGCCCGAGGTACCAGCGGCCGCTGCGGCGGTCGCGATCGACGTAACCCTCCTCCGCGAGCCCGACGAGCAGCCGGTGCACGGTCGGCCGGGCGAGCTCGGTGGCACGCGCGAGGTCCGAGGTCGACGCGCCGTCCTCGTTGACCGTGGACAGCGCCCGCAGCACGGCGCTGACGCGCCCGATCAGGTACCCGGTCATGCGCCGATCCTACGTTCACTGGATGAACGCATCGCTGCGGATCGTTCACCTGCCGAAAGATGCTTTGACGCTGGCCAGCCGATGCGTTCCACTTCCGAGGTGTCCAGTGAACGAACGCCAGGGAGAGGGGACGCAGTGCGCAAGCTGTACGCCGGTGCCACCGATGCGCTGTCCGGGGTACTCGCGGACGGGATCACGATCGCCGTCGGCGGGTTCGGGTTGAGCGGCAACCCGAACGACCTGATCGAGGCCGTGCGCGACTCGGGGGTGCGCGAGCTGACGATCGTGGCGAACAACATGGGGGTCGACGGCAAGGGACTCGGCCTGCTGCTGGAGAACCGCCAGGTCCGCAAGGTCATCGCCTCCTACGTGGGCGAGAACAGGCTGTTCGCGCAGCAGTACCTCGACGGCGAGCTGGAGGTGGAGTTCGCGCCGCAGGGCACGCTCGCGGAGCGGATGCGCGCCGGCGGTGCCGGGATCCCGGCCTTCTACACCGCGACCGGCGTCGGCACCCCCGTCGCCGACGGCAAACCCCACGCCGAGTTCGACGGCCGGACCTACCTGCGGGAGCGCGGGATCGTCGCCGACCTCGCCCTGGTGCACGCGCACACCGCCGACCGCGCGGGCAACCTCGGCTACCGCCGCACCGCGCGCAACTTCAACCCGCTCGTCGCGACCTGCGGCCGGGTGAGCGTGGTGGAGACCGAGGTGCTGCTCGACGGGTACGTCGACCCCGACCTGGTCGGCACGCCGGGCGTGTTCGTCGACCGGCTCGTCGTGGCGCGCGAGCGGGTCAAGGAGATCGAGAAGCGCACGGTGCGGCCGCGGGCGCTCGCCGGATCGGAGGCGTGAGATGGGCTGGACGCGGGACGAGATGGCGGCGCGCGCGGCAGGCGAACTGTCCGACGGCGACTACGTCAACCTCGGCATCGGCATCCCGACGCTGGTGGCGAACCACATCCCCGAAGGCGTCGGGGTGACGTTGCAGAGCGAGAACGGGATCCTCGGGATGGGCCCGTTCCCGTTCGAGGGCGCGGAGGACGCCGACCTCATCAACGCGGGCAAGCAGACCGTGACGGTGGTCCCCGGCGCGAGCTTCTTCGACTCGGCCACCTCGTTCGCGATGATCCGCGGCGGGCACATAGATCTCGCGGTCCTGGGCGCGCTGCAGGTCGCGGCGAACGGCGATCTGGCGAACTGGACCGTCCCCGGTGCGCTCGTCAAGGGCATGGGCGGTGCGATGGACCTGGTCGCGGGCACCAAGCGGATCGTGGTGCTCACCGACCACGTCGCGAAGGACGGGCGGCCGAAGATCGTCGAGAAGTGCACGCTGCCGCTGACGGGCGCACGCGTGGTGGACCGGGTCATCACCGACCTCGCCGTCCTCGACGTGACCCCGGACGGCCTGGTGCTGGTCGAAACCGCGCCCGGGGTGGCCGTCGAGGAGGTCCGGGCGAAGACGGGGGCGGCGGTCCGCGTGCCGGTGGCGCATTGATCGCGGAGGATGGGAAGGAGAACCGAATCCAATTCGGATGAAGGAGACATCTTCCCCGTGGATCTTCCCGACGACCTGCTCGCCCTGCTGCGGGCACCGAGCCTGTGCTTCATCGCGACCTCGATGCCGGACGGCTCGCCGCAGCTGACCCAGACCTGGGTGGACACCGACGGCAAGCACGTCCTGGTCAACACCGTCCGGGGCTTCCGCAAGGTCAAGAACCTCGAGCGCGACCCGCGGGTGGCGCTGAACGTCGCCGACCGCGGGAACCCGTTCCGCTACTACGGGATCCGCGGCCGCGTCGTGGACGTCACCGAGCACGGCGCGGCCGAGCACATCGACCAGCTCTCGCAGCGCTACCTCGGCCGGCCGTACCCGTGGTTCGGTGGGCGGGACCAGATCCGGCTGCTGATGACGATCGAAGCGGACTCGGTCTCCGGCATGGGATAGCCCCCACCTGCGGAAAGGTCACGTTCAGTAACACAAAGTGAGACTGGGTGATCTTTGAAACTTTTCGATCACCCTAATGTGTAGGTAGCCCGCAATGGCTCTACTAGTAGTGTCATCGCTGCCCGGGACGGGTGACCTTCCAATCTTCCTGCCCGGGCCCGGGCCCTGCCGTCTCCCCTGCCGGCGGGGCCCGGTCTCATGGTCGGGGCGATATCCATCGAGAACCGGCCCTCACCTGCCAGGCCCGCCGGACGGCTTGCGACCCCTCGGGGCGCTGGTGGATGCTTGAAGCTGATCGAGTCTCCAGCGAAGAGAGGTGAGCGGGCGCTCAGCGTGCCCCCTGGTTTGACTGATTCCGAGCGCCTTGCTCGTCCATCCCCGGTGCCGACCGACCCGGGGTGGGACGGAGTGCCCTGTCCGGCCGTCCAGGTGGAACCCGGCGGTGTGGTGCGCGCGGTCAACCAGTCCGCGCAGCGGCTCTTCCCCGCCGTCCGTACCGGTGCGGAACTGGGTGAGTGCGCGCCGTCCTGGCTGGCCGAAGCGAACCGCGACCCCGGCGCGCACGCCGGCGGCTGGGTGGACGAGCGCAGCTTCGAGGCGCACGCCGTCCGCCACGACGACGACTCGACCACCTGGTGGCTGGTCGAGGACACCGGTACGCAGCGGGCCCGCGAGGCGCTGCGGCTCGAACGCGCCCGCGCCGAGTTCCTCACCGAGGCGTGCACGGCACTGCTCGGGTCGCTCAACCTCGAGCGGTGCATGGAGGTCGCCGCGGAGCGGGCCGCCGCCCACCTCGCCGACGCCGCGCTGGTGATCGCGCCCGGTACCCGGCGCCGGTACCCCGTCGTGCGCTGCTCGCGCGGGGAGCGCCCGGTGCACGCCCAGCTGGAGATCGACCCCGACGAGATACCCGGTCTCGGCGAGGCACTGCAGGGCTTCCCGCCCGTGCCGTCCCGCTGGATCGACCCGGCCACCGCCCCGGACTGGCTCTTGCCCGAGGGGTTCGGCGAGGTCGGCGGCATCGTGGTGACGCCGCTTCCGGGGCACGGCATGCCGGCGGGCGCGCTGATCCTGCTCCGCCGCGTCCGGCAGCCCGCGTTCAGCGACGACGAGGAGATCTTCGCCCGCCTGTTCGCCTCCCGCTCGGGCGCGGCGATGTCGGCGGCACGCGTGTTCGCCCAGCAGGCCTCGATCACCGAGACGCTCATGCGCGACCTGCTGCCCCCGGTCCTGCACCAGGTGGCGGGCGTGGAGTTCGCGGGCGCCTACCGGCCCTCGCAGGACAGCGAGCACGTCGGCGGCGACTTCTACGACGTGCACCCCGGCGTGGACGGCGAGTCGCTCGCGGTGCTCGGCGACGTGTGCGGCAAGGGACTCGAAGCCGCCGTGCTGACCGGCAAGATCCGCAACACGCTGCAGGCACTGCTGCCGATGGCCGACGACCACAAGCGGATGCTCGAACTGCTCAACGGCTCGCTGGTCAACTCGCACGACACCCGGTTCGTCACGCTCGTGCTGGCGTCGGCGGCGCGGCACGGCGGCGGGGTCCGGCTGCGGCTGACCTCCGCCGGTCACCTGCCACCGCTGATCGTGCGGGCCAACGGGCACGTCGAGGAGGCCGAGACGGCCGGGACCCTGGTCGGCGTGCTGCCGCAGATCCAGGCGAGCACCGCGGAGGTCACCCTCGCCCCCGGCGAGACGTGCCTGCTCTACACCGACGGCATCACCGAAGCCCGCGGCGGCCCGCTCGGGGACGGGATGTACGGCGAGGAGCGGCTGCGCCGCGCGCTGGCCGAGTGCTGCGGCATGCCGGCCGAGGCGGTCGTCGAGCGCGTGCAGATGCTCGCCTCGCAATGGGTCGGCCGCAACTCCCACGACGACATGGCCGTGCTCGCGATCACCGCGCCGCGCGGGCAGCACCTGACCGCGGTGGGCGGTCACGGACGAGGCAGGTACACCGCATGAGCCCGGCTGCCCGCCTGAGTCCGGCCGGGGTCCGGGTGCACGCCGAACGACTGTGGGACGCGGTCACCACCGGCAACGAGTACACCGCGAGCGGGATCGTGCTGACCGCACTCGACGAAGGCCTCCCGGCCGAGAGCGTCCTGCTGGACGTGATCGGCGTGGTGCAACGGAAAATCGGCGAGGAGTGGGCGGCGAACCGGCTGAGCGTGGCGCAGGAACACGTCGCGACGGCGATCAACGACCGCGCCGTCGCGACGCTCGTGCACACCGTGCGGCCGCCCGAGCCGCGCCGGGGCCGGGTCACCGTGGCCTGCGTGGCCGGGGAATGGCACGCGCTGCCCGCACGGCTGCTCGCGGAAGTGTTGCGGCTGCGGGGTTTCCGCGTGGACTACCTGGGCGCGCAGGTGCCGTCGCCGCACCTGATCACGCATCTGCACCGCACCGGGCCGGACGCGGTCGCGCTGTCCAGCTCGATCCCGACCCGGCTGCCCACCGCGCACGCGACGATCACGGCCTGCCAGGCGGCGGGTGTCCCGGTGATCGCGGGCGGCGCCGCGTTCGGGCCCGGCGGCCGGTACGCGAAACTGCTGGGCGCCGACGCGTGGGGCCCGGACGCGCGCGCGGCGGCGGACCGGCTCGAGGATTCGCTGCCCCGCCCGCAGGCGGGTCACCAGCCGATCGACGACCTGCCGCACCTGGCCGACCAGGAGTACACGATGATCGTGCGGACGGCGCCGCAGCTGGTCGAGGCGGTGTACGCCGGGCTGGAGGAGCGTGTCCCGGCGATGCGGGACTACACCGAGCAGCAGCGGCAGTACACCGCGGAGGATCTCGCGCACATCGTCGAGTTCCTCGCGACGTCGCTCTACATCGGCGACGACGAGCTGTTCACCGATTTCCTCGGCTGGACGGCGCAGATCCTCACCGCGCGCGGCGTACCCGCCCGCTCGCTGCGACCCGCGCTCGAACTGCTCGGCGGCGAGCTGCGCGACTTCCCGCGGGCCGCGCGCCTGCTGGAACTCGCCGGCGACCACCTCGGCGGCGTCCTCGGCCCTGTCCCCGACACCGGAAAAACCGCATGAGCACACCTCGTCCGCTGAACTGCACCTGGGCGATGACGGACCCGGCCACGGGCCGCATCACGATCGACGGCGACCTCGACTACGACAACGCGGACCAGCTGTTGTACGAGGTGACGGAGCGGCTGAGCGCCGGTCCGGGGCTGAAGAAGCTGCACCTGGACTGCGCTGCCCTCACCTTCTGCGACTCCTACGGGCTCTCCACGCTGCTGTCGGTGCACCGCCGCCTCGGCGAGGCCGGTGCGGTGCTGCACCTGGAGAACCTGCCGGCCGGCCTGACACGGCTGCTGCGGCTGACGAACACCCTGGCGTACTTCACCGGCCCGGCGGCAGTGGCCCAGGAGCGCTCGGACCCCTCCTAACGGGATCCGCGCTTGGGCCGGGGGCGCGCCGACCGGGGCGGCGCCTGCCGTAGCCGGTCCCGCACCGGGCCGAGCACCCGTTGCAGCGTGGCCAGATCCGCGGCCGGCATCCCGTCGAACACCAGGCGCTTGACGAGCTCCACATGTCCGGGCATCACCCGGTGCAGCAACTCACGCCCCTCGGCGGTCAGCCGGACGACCGTGCTGCGCTCGTCGTCTTCGCGGGGGCGCGCGCGATGAGACCGCGGTGTTCGAGCTGCCCGGCCTGATAGGTGAAACCGCTGCGGCTGTAGACGATCCGGTCGGCGATGTCGGTCATCCGCCGGCCCTCGCCCGGGGTGTCCCCGAGGACGACCAGGATCTGGAACTGGATCGGGCTGAGGTCGCCGTCGTCGCGCAGCTCCTGGGCCACGGCCTGCTGCAACAGGCTGCCGACCTCCGTCATCGTGAAGTACGCGGCGAGCTGATCCGCGCCGAGGCCTGAAGGCAGTGCGTTTCCACGAGTTCGGGGGCGTCGAGGTCCTGCGGTACGAGGAGGGCGAGCAGCCCGTCGCCGGCCGCGGCCAGGTGGTGGTCCGGGTGGCCGCGACGGCGTTCAACCCGCTGGGACGCCGCGGTCCGCGCGGGACTGATGGCGCAGGCGTTCCCGATAGAGCTCCCCTACACCCCCGGCCTGGAGGTGGCCGGCACGGTCGCCGCGCCGGGCGCCGGGGTCGAGCACCTGGCCGTCGGCGCGGCCGCGCTACCGGTGTCCGGATTGACCGCGCAGCAGGCCCTGTTCGAGCAGGGTGGCCTCGAGTCCGGGCAGCGGGTGCTGGTGAACGGCGCCGGGGGCGGAGTGGGCGGGATGGGCGTGCAGCTGGCGAAGCGGGCCGGTGCGACGGCGATCGCGACGGCGGGCCCACGCAGCGCCGAGGCCGTCAGGGCCCACGGCGCGGACGAGATCATCGACTACACGGCCACCCCGGTGAGCGAGCTGCCGACCGAACCGGTCGACCTGGTGCTGAACCTGGTCGCGGGCGCACCCGACGCGGTCAATGCGCTGACGGCGCTGATGGCCGACGGAGGTGTCGGGGTGAGCGCGCCTCCGATGCCGCCGGCCGACGACCCCGCACGCGGCGTGCGATGGATCCAGTTCGGCGTCCGCAGCGACGCGGCTCAACTGGCAGAGCCGGCCGCTCTGGTGGAGAAGGGTGAGCTGACGTTGGACATCGCGGCCCGGTACCCGCTGGCGGACCTCGCGCCGTGCACGCCGACGAGCAGGCCGACGAGCAGGCCGGCAAGCTGCGGGGCAAGGCCTGGTGGTGGTGCACTGACACCAGGCAGTGCGCGCCCGTGCGCGGGTCAGGGGCGGCCGCGCGAAGGGGTCTGCCCGGGGACGCCGTGGCGCAACGGAGTGCCGCCCTCCGCGGCGGTCTCTTCCCGCACCGGCGAGCCGCCGGGCGTGCTGGTCACCTCCGGCAGCACGTCGTTGTCACCCGGCGACGGCTGGGCGCCGCTCTCGAGCTCGGCCATGCGGGCGCGCAGCACTTCCAGTACACCGACCCGGTTGCCGTGCGCGCACTCGTACTCCACGACCGTCCGCAGCTGCGACTCGTCCAGCGAGCGGATCCGGTGACGCAGGCTGCCCAGCGGGATCTGGTCGTAGTCCGGCAGCGGGAACTCCTGGTTCGCCATGGCGCGAAGCTACCCGACCCCTTGGCCAGGGAAACCCCCGTTGCCCGGATTCACCCGGGGAACAGCCCGTTCACTTCCGCGCTGCCAGCATGTCGCAGGCCGCCTTCGGGCGGAGCGTCCCGTCCGGCAGCACGGCCACCACGCCGTAGCCCGCGGTGTCGAAGTTGTGCTCCGGATCGTCGGAGTACGGGTAGGTGTAGCCGGCCCAGGTGAAGATGAACGCACCCGCGACCTGCTCCTGCTGGTAGACGTCCAGCAGCTCGCTCAGCTCGCGGGCCCGCACCTGCTCGTCCCGCACGACAGGCCGGGTGAACCGCGGCGATCCGCTCCCGCGCTCGACCACCGCCCAGCCGACGCCGCCCGCGTCGGGTGCGCCTTCGTAGGCGCAGCAACCGAACTCGACCGCAGCTCCGCGGAATAGCTTTCGCGCAAACGTTTGACGCGACAGAGGTTCACGCCGACGATGTCGAAGGGCGACCAGTCCACCTTTTCGCAGGAACCGGACGCGTAGGTCACCGGCCCGTTGAACCGCGACCGGACGACGCCGACGGCCTCGGCGAGAAAACTGTTCAGCCGCTTGTTCGGATCTCCCCGGCGGACCACACTCCACACCAGCCGCCACGGCCGCGTCATCGTGCGGATGCGGTCGTGGCCGTTCTCCCCCTGGATGAACCCTTTCAGGAACAGGGTCGACTCGACACCGGTCACGAACACGACCTCACCCCGGCGGCGGAGCTCCTCGGCCAGCTCGGCCCTCTCGGCGTAGTAGTCAGTGCCTCGCTCGTGGTCACATCGTGCTTGAGCGGCGAGAAGTAGACCGTCATGCCCTCGTCGAGCGCGAACTCCGCCGCGAGCCGCAGGCGGGCCGGATCCTGTCCCTGCACTCGCACCGCCGAGCAACGCAGCTCGCGGGCGATGGTCCGGATCTCCTCGCGCGCCCGGTCCGGATCGAAATCCGGCCGGGACGGCCTGCCGGCGACCACGGACGAGCCGACCCGGGAATCAGGGGAAGTTCACCACGTTGCTCGGCGCTGTCCCCGACGGCGTCACGGCGCCGGCGTCGTCGATGACATGCGTGATGGTGCCCTGGTAGTTCAACGAGACCGTCAGCAGGTCGTGGAACTTCACGCCCGCGGTGTGCGGCACCTCGAACGCGTGGTAAGCGCTTACAGCCGGGTTCGTGCTGAAGAAGCAGTAGCTGCCCAGCCCCCACGCCTCGTGCGACGTGACGTTGTCGCCCACCTTGTAGGCGGCGTAGCCGTTCACGCCGCTGTTCCACGAAGCCTGGTCCGGCACGTCGTAGGGCATCTCGTTCTGGAAGAAGATCGTCCTGCCGTTCTGCCCGTCCCAGACCACCTGGTACTTCTGGTAGTGCTCCACGAACAACCCCGTCGCGAGCACGTTGGCGCCGTTGACGAGCAGGCCCGTGTCGGCCGTGTTGACGTTCCAGCCGACAGTGCCGCCGTTGCCGTGGTCCGCCCGCCACGCCCAGATGTGGTCGATGATCGTGTCGTTGCTGTTGACAACCAGGCTCGTCGTGGCCTTGCCCGCGATCTGGCCGCCGATGCGGAAGAACACGTCCTGGACGCTCACCGGGTCGGCGGCGTGGCTCGCCGAGGAGCCCTGCGTGCCGACGGTCAGCAGCGATGCCGAGTTCGTGGTGCCCGCGTCGAACAGCAGCCCCTTGAGCCGCACGCCGTCGACGTCGGCCACGTGCATCGCGTCGACACCGTTGTCCGGCACCAGCGTCGGGTAGCCGATCCCGAGCACCACCGTGTCCGCACGCGTCACGTTCAGCGTCTGGTCGAGGTGGTAGATCCCGGGCGTGAAGAACAGGTTGCAGCCGGAGGCGAGCGCGGAGTTGATCGACGCCGCGGTGTCCCCGGCCTTGACCACGTGGAACTGGTTCATCGGCAGCGAGGTGCCTGGCGTGGCGCCGTTCGCCCAGCTCGGCCCGGAAGCGTTGGTACGCAGGGAAGGCTGGAACACCCGGTACTTGCCGCTGCCGTCGAGGTAGAGGTAGGGCACGTCGCGGGACACCGGGGTGGTGGCCAGCGTGGTCTCCGGCGGGTTCGGGAAGGTGTTGGCGGGCGCGCCGGTGGTGCCCGAGAACACCATGTTCCACACGCCGCCGTCCCAGCTGCCGAGGCTGCTGTCGCGGGTGTACCACTGCTGCTGGGAAACCGAGGCCGCCTGACCGGAGACCTTGGTGTCGGCGACGTAGCCGCCGCTGGCGTAGCCGTAGCTGGCGGGGTAGAGCTGCAGCCCGCCGTGCACGTCGATCCGCCGGAACGGCGCGGCCTGCGCCACCGCCCACCGGTCGGAACCACTCGACGGGTTGATCGCCAGGTTCTCCGCGGAGCGCCAGAAGTTCTGCAGCGCCTGGCCCTGGTCCGAGGCGTTGAACGCGTCGACGGTCACGTCGCCGTTGATCGTCACGTCGTCCGGGTTCTGCCCGAGCCCCGCGACCGAGGTGTAGTAGCCGACGTTGTCGTGCACCGCGTAGGTGCCCGGCTTGAACAGGTGCGCGACGCGGCCGGTGGAGAACTGCGCGGTCTGGGTATCCTTGAGCGCGTTGAAGTCCGCGTCCAGCTGGGACTGGATGCTCGCCGCCGACATGCCGGGGTCGAAGATCCGCACGTTCGGGCCGAAGTCCGGGGTGTCGGACTGCGCCGGGCAGGTCGCGCTCGCCTGGCCGATCGTGAACGTCGCCGCGGCGACGGGCGAGTCCGCGAGGCCGCTCTTGACGCCGACAGCCTTGACCGTCGTCGTCCTGGAGACCGTGATGGGGCCGCTGTAGGGAGTCGAGGACGCGCTCGGCGTGGCACCGTCCACTGTGTACCGAATACTCGCGCCCGGGGTCGCGGTGCCCAGCGTCACCGTCTGTGTGGTGGCGAACGTCCCGCCGCCGGGACTGAACGTCGGCGTCGCCACCGCGGCCGAGCCCGCGCCCTGGGTGTAGGTGAAGTGCGGGGTGTCGTACTGGGGGCCGCTCTTCTCGTAGGTGAACCAGTACTCGAGCACGGAGCCGGTGCTCAGGTTGTCCACCGTCTGCTGCCAGCTGCCGGCGTTGTTCGTCATCCGGACGTTCTGCTGCCCGGTGCCGCCGACGAGGTAGTGCACGTCGACGTAGGCCGCCGGTGTCGTCGGCGTGAACGAGATCCGGGCCTGCGAGCCGCTCAGCTGCGTGGCGCTCTGCGTGTAGTCCGTGGCGGCGGCCGCGGTGCCGCCCAGCAGCAGCGCGAGCAGCGCGGTGAACAGAACCAGGACACCAGGCCGTCGTCCGCGGCCCGCAGCGCTCCGATGCACGGTGACACCTCCGGGTCAAGTCCCCTCAGTGGACCAGACCATAGAGCAGCGGGCGGGGATGGGACACCTCCATGCAGGTGAAAAGGGTTCAGACCAATTACGCATGGTTGACTTCCCGGGTGACCGAACGCTACCGGCGGCGCTCCGCGCGGGTGCTCCTGCTCGACGAGGCGGACCGCCTCCTGTTGTTCCACAGCTGTCTCGACGTTCGTGAGCACGCCAAGGGCTACTGCTGGTACACCCCGGGCGGCGGGGTGGAGAAAGGCGAATCGGTCGAAGCGGCCGCGGCGCGTGAGCTGCGGGAGGAGACCGGGCTGGTGCTGACGGTCGACGAACTGGGGCCGCGGGTGGCCGAAACGTCCGGCTACGCGGAGTTCCACTGGGCGCGTGGGGTCTTCCGCGACGACTTCTTCTTCCACCGCGTCGACCGGCACGAGGTCGACACCAGCGGGTTCGAGGAGGTGGAGAGCAGACACGTCGTCGGGCACCGGTGGTGGCCGATCGACGAGCTGTCGGACACTTCCGAAACCATCTACCCGCTCGGGCTCGCGGATCTGGTGCACGCCCTGGCCGCGGGGCGTGTGCCGGCCGAGCCGGTGCGCCTGCCGTGGCATCATTGACGGCAGCCGAGCAGCTCGGCGGCCGCGCCGACTACCGGAGATACCGTCGCGCCACCACGTCGGGATACTCCACCGGCCGTCCCTTCTGGACAGACCAGGCCAGCCGCAGGTACTGGGCGTGTGTCCAGGCCAGTGGCGTCGCCGACGCCGTGGGAGTGCCGGCCCGCACCCGCGGGTACGGCGGGTTCTTGTCCCATGCCTGCTCGGGCAGCAGCCCCGTCGGGCCCGCCGTCGCGGCCATGTCCGAGAGTCGCCCCGCGGCGGCGTCACGATCACCCCGCAGCAGCTCGTACTCCCCTCGCTCACCGGCGAAGATCGGCCACAACCGCCCGTACGTCCGCTCGATGTCGCTGCGGTTGACGTCCCACGGGCCGCCGTTGGCCTGCTCGCCGTAGCCGTCGCCCGAATAGCGGTGCCAGTGCCGCCCGGACGGCGTGACCGTCGAGATCTGCGCGTCCACGACGACGAGCGAGTTCGCCACGACCGGGTCCGCCGCGGGTTTCACCCCCAGCCGCACCAGCTCCAGGAACCCAGCGTCCACGACCGCCCGCTGGTCGACCTCACCCGCGTTGTTGTTGCCCAGGTTGTAGGTGGTCCCCGCGTCGGGATTGCCGTCCTTCGTCAGCCGCGTGTAGTACGGCCGCGGCGAATACGGCCCGGTGTGCGTGACCGTCCAGCCGTCCACCGCGCGCTGCCACGCGTCCGCCGCGGCGAGATACCGGCTGCCGTCGCGGCCCGCCTGCCGCAGCAGGTCGGCGAGGCAGACCAGGCCCGCGACCACCGAGGCGATCGTGGACGGCGAGTACCCGTTCTGCTCCTCCCACCGCTCCTGCTCCGTCCACGGGGCCGAATGCCCGTCCTTGGCGAAGGACAGGATGAAGTCGCCACCGCGCGCGAGCTTGTCCACCGTCGCGCTGTCGTGCCTGCCGAGCAACCACGCGAGCAGCATCGGCGCCGCGGTCTCGTCGAGCTGCACGGACGTCCAGTACGGCTCCCCGGCGACCGTCGTGTTCTGCGCCCAGTGCCCGTCGGGCTGCTGGATGCGCAGCAGGTAGTCCAGCGCCCGCCCGGCCGCGGCCCGGTCTCCGGCGGCCAGCAGGCCGGTCGCGATCTGGTACAGGTCGCGCGGCCACACCAGGTGGTACGAGCCGTACTGCGGCGCGACCGCCCGGTCGAAGCCGAACGCCCACGGCATGGTCGGCGAAGCGATGAAGGCGCCCGGGTTCCGCTTGTCCTCGCTGCACGCCAGCGCCACCACCGACGTCGTGTGCAGCCGCCGGTCGGCCACCTTCGGCGCGGCGGGCAGGCTCGCCAGGTACTCGTGCCACCCCGCGGCATAAGCCTTCGCGGCCGCGTCGAACCCGCGCGTCACCGACGTCCGCGCGGCGCGCACCGCTTCGCCGGCCGTCGCACCGAAGCCGAGCGCGACGAGCTCCCGGGTGCTCGACCGGCCGTCCAGCCGCAGCCGCGCGAGCTGGACGACGTTGCCAGGACCGGCGGTGGCGTAGTGGGCGGTGAGCCTGCCGTGGTTCGCCGACAGCTCGGTCCAGCCGTCGTTGACCCCGGCGTAGCCGACGGTCGACTCGCTGAACCCGCCCGCGGCGAGCAGCGCGCTCGCGGTCACCGAATCGGTCGCGACCAGCGCCCCGTCCTGCGGGAAAGCCCGGTCCGCCGTGCCCTCCCCGCCCAGCGCCGGATCGTGCAGCACGAAGACCTGCAGCGCACGGGAGGTGTGGAACTCGAGGTCGAGCAGGACGCTCGCGCGGGCGGGGTCGGTGACGTAGCGGGTGGTCAGCGTCCAGCCCGTGCCGGTGGCGGTCTGCCGGTACGCGGGCACCTGCGGGTCGGGCAGCTCGGTGCTGTGCCGCACGTCGGAGACCCGCTCGACGAACGAGTGCCCGTCGGTCACCACCCACTGCGTCTCGCGGCTCGCGGGCGTGCTCAGGTCCGGGTGGTAGACCTCGGACAGGCGTCCGCCCTCGAGCGTGAACCAGACCGGGCTCGTCGCACCCCTGGCCGTGCCGAAGCCGAGCTTGTCGGCCGGGGTGAACGTCTGGTCGGCGCCGGGACCGCCGGGAGCCGCGCCGCCGCCGGGCCGCGTGTCCGCCAGCGCGGGCACGGGGGCGACGGCCGCGGTGGCGCCCACCAGCGCCGCCGCGCGCAGGAAGTCTCGCCGCGAAGTAGTCATCGTTGACCTTCCACGTGGTTCGATGGACAGCCGTAGGAAGCTAACCCTCCGCACCCGCCGGGCTCAATAGGCCATTCGGACCGGTGGCCGGTGCTCGACCGGGGGCCGGAGCGCATGCGATCATCGGCGGCCGGACCGTGGGGGTGGGCATGACCGGACAGGTACAGCGGGAGACCTCGCAGCTACGACGGGTCGCGGTGGCGAGCGCGATCGGC
Source organism: Amycolatopsis acidiphila (assembly GCF_021391495.1). Taxonomy (NCBI): domain Bacteria; kingdom Bacillati; phylum Actinomycetota; class Actinomycetes; order Pseudonocardiales; family Pseudonocardiaceae; genus Amycolatopsis; species Amycolatopsis acidiphila. The sequence goes on from NZ_CP090063.1 coordinate 5,753,660, forward strand.
ACGACGATCGAGTGGTACGACTACTTCATCTACAGCACGGCCACCGCCCTGGTGTTCGGCCGGCTGTTCTTCAGCACGCTCTCGCCCGCGTCGGGCACGCTGGCGGCGTTCGCCACGCTCGGCGTCGGCTTCCTGGCGCGCCCCGTGGGTGGCGTGGTGTGGGGCCACTTCGGCGACCGGGTCGGCCGCAAGGCGATGCTCGTGCTGTCGCTGGTGCTGATGGGCATCGCGACCGTCGGAGTGGGGCTGCTGCCGACGTTCGGGAGCGTCGGCGTGCTCGCACCGATCCTGTTGCTGGTGCTGCGGCTGCTGCAGGGCCTGTCCGCGGGCGGCGAGTGGGGCGGCGCGGCGCTGATGGCGGTCGAGCACGCACCCGCGGGCAAACGCGGCCGGTACGGCTCGTTCTCCCAGATCGGGGTGCCGGCCGGGCTGATCCTCGCGCAGCTGGTGTTCTTCGTGCTCAACGGCTCACTCACGCAGGAGCAGTTCCGCGGCTGGGGCTGGCGCCTGCCGTTCCTGTTCAGCATCGTGCTCGTGGCGGTCGGGCTGGTCATCCGGCTGCACATCGCGGAGAGCCCGGTGTTCGCCGCGCTCGAACGGGAGCAGGCGCGCAGCCGGATGCCGATGGTGGAGGTGCTGCGGGAGCGGCCGCGCGAGGTGCTCATGGCGTCGGTCAGCTTCATCGCGAACACCGCGATCGGATACGTGTTCCTGGCGTACCTGCTGTCCTACGGCACGTCGGTGCTGAAGCTGAGCAACGCCACGATGCTGGTGGTGGTGATCGTCGGCAGCGTGACGTGGCTGGTGAGCATCGTCGCGAGCGCCATCTGGTCCGACCGCGCCGGGCGCAAGCCCGTGTACCTGGCGGGTTCGGTGCTGCTCGTGGTGTGGTCGGTGCCGTTCTTCCTGCTCGTCGACACCCGCCAGCCGTGGCTGCTCGGGGTGGCGGTGGTAGTGCTGAACATCGGTCTCGGCGCGACCTACGGTCCCCAGTCCGCCCTGTTCGCGGAGATGTTCGAGCCGCGGTACCGCTACAGCGGCGCGTCGTTCTCATACGCGGTCGGCGCGGTGCTCGGCGGCGGGTTCGCGCCACTGATCGCGACCGCGCTGCGCAACTCGACGGGCACGTCGTTGTCGGTGTCGCTGTACATGGTCGGGGTCGCGCTGCTGAGCCTGGTCGCGGTGCTGGCCCTGCGGCGGGACACGCCCTGAGCTCAGCGCCCTGCTTGGGCCACCGCGGCGACCACGCCGGTCCAGGCGGCGCTGCCGGGGTCGATGAGCTCGAAATGGGCGACGTCGGGCAGCAGCATCAGTTTCGCGGCGGCATGAGCGTCTACATAGGACTCGCTGACCGCCGGCGGGACGCCGGTGTCGTCGGCGCCGTGCACGAGGATCACCTTGCCCGCGGGCGCGGGCAGGCGAACGGGATCGAGGTCGGGCCGGGTGCCGGGCGGCCCGCCGAGGAACTCGGCGACGGCGCCGTTGCCGAGGTTCGCGTCGTAGGCGTGCACCAGGTCGGCGACCGGTGCGAGCGCGACGATCCCCCGCAGCCCCGGCGGCGGGCAGGCCACCCCCGCCCACAGGGCGAGCTGGCCGCCCGCGGAGTGCCCGACGAGGACGATCCCGGCCCCCGGAGCGCCCACCTCGCCCGGAACCACCTCCAGCGCCAGCCGGACGTCCCCGGTGCAGGCGTCGGGGTTGCCCTGCTCACGCCGGTACTCGACCGACGCCACCGTCCAGCCCTCGTCCCGCAGGGCGGCCGCCATCAGGCGGGTGTGGGTGCGGTCGAACCGGGGCCGCCAGAAGCCACCGTGCAGCAGGAACACCAGGGGACGCTCCTCGGTCCCGGGCAGCCACACGTCCGCGACGTGGTCGGGGTGCGGCCCGTACCGGAGCACCCGGTCGGGCGCCGGTCCCGGGCGGCTCAGAATCGATCGGTCCATCACACCGGTCATCCTCTCCCACGGAACCCGACGGCAAGTAGTAGCCCTTCTCGCCGCCGAGCAGCTGGGTGCGCTCGTCGGCGGCATGATCGGCACCGTAGCCAACCCGCTTCCGGCACGCACCGTATTTGTCCGGTCCACAGTGGACACGGCTAGGATCGGGGGATGGCTGACATCACCGACGGCACGCGCTGTCCCTGCGGCTCCGGCGAGACGTACGGGAACTGCTGCGGCCCGCTGCACAGCGGCGAGCGCACGGCCGGCACCGCCGAGCAGCTGATGCGGTCCCGGTTCAGCGCGTTCGCGGTGGGCGACACCGGGTACCTGCTCGCCTCCTGGCATCCCAGCACCCGCCCGGCGAGCCTGAACCTGGACCCGGGACAGCGCTGGACCCGGCTGGACGTGCTCGCGACCACCGGCGGCAGCCCGTTCCACACCACCGGCACCGTCGAGTTCCGTGCGCACTACCGCGAAGAGGGCGGGCGCGGTTCGATGCACGAGCGCAGCACCTTCACCCGCGAGGGCGGGCGCTGGCTCTACGTCCGCGCGGACGAGTAGATCCGCGCGAGCGGGGTAACCGGCCGCCATGGCCGAATTCGAACGCGAACGCGAGATGCCCGCCCCCGCGGAAGAGGTGTTCAGCGTGGCCGCCGACGTCGACCGGCTCAACCGCTGGCTGCCCGGTGAGATCACCGTGCACCCGGCCGAGCCGGAGGGCCTGAACGTCGACGTGCACGACCCCGACGGCGACCGCGAGGCGCCCGGGGTCCTCGGCGCCAGCCGCGACCAGCTGCGGCTCGAATGGGGGCACCGCGGCAGCCCCGACTACAGCGGGTGGCTGCAGGTGTCCTCCGCCGAGCAGGGCATGAGCTACGCGACGCTGCACCTGTCGTTCCACGGCGACCAGCCGGCCAACCACGGCGGCGAGGCCGCGCACGGGGTGCAGCAGCGGCTCGACGAGGCGCTGGAGCAGCTGGCGAACCTGGTGGGCGAAGCAGCGCGCTGAACGCTCAGCGGAACTCGAGGCCCGCGTACTCCCCTGACTCGCGCCATTCGTCGAGATAGCGGAAGTAGGCGGACGGGCCGTGCGGGTAACCCACGTTCAGCCACGAGTGCGGCCCCGCGCCCGTACCCTCGTTGTTGTAGTAGCCCGGGGTGCAGTCCGGCGAGCGCATCAGCGTGCCGGGGCCCGACATCAGCAGCTCGACCCACGCGTCCTCGGCCTGCTTGCCGACCTCGACCGCGGCGAAACCGTGGTCCAGCGCGTGCTTGACGATCGTCGCGATCGTCCGGGCCGACTCGGTGATGTTGTGCGGGATGTTCGAGATCAGGTTCGCGCCCTGCGCCGGCTGCACGACGAACGCGTTCGGGAACCCGTGCACGTGGATGCCGTGCAGGGTCCGCATGCCCTCGGCCCAGTAGCCGGACAGCTTGGCACCGCCACGCCCGGTCAGGTCGTAGCCGGCGCGCCGGGTGTACTCGGTGCCGACCTCGAAGCCGGACGCGTAGACGATGCAGTCCACCTCGTACTCGCGGCCGGCGACGACGACCCCGGTCCCGGTGATCCGCTCGACCCCCTTGCCGTCGGTGTCCACCAGGTGCGTGCCCGGGGTGTTGAACGCCTGCAGGTACTCGTCGTGGAAGCACGGGCGCTTGCACAGCTGCCGGTACCACGCCTTGAGCTTCCGCGCGGTCTCCCGATCCTCCACAATGGAGTCGACGCGGGCGCGGATCTCCTCCATCTTCTCGAAGTCCGAGTCCTCGAAGGCGGCGAGCACCTTCTCCGGCGCACGCTCGGCAGGCGGCAGCCCGGCGACCTTCGCCCTGACGCGGCGGGAGATGTCGGTCCAGCCGTCCATCACCAGGTCCTCGCGGGCCGTGCCGCCGGCCTGGTTGGCGGTGAAGTTGTCGAGCCAGCGCTGCTGCCAGCCGGGGGTGGCGATGCGCGCGAACCACTCCGGATCCGTGGGCCGGTTGTCCCGGACGTCGACCGACGAGGGCGTGCGCTGGAAGACGTACAGCTCCCGGCAGGCGCGGGCGAGGTGCGGCACGCACTGCACGGCGGTGGCGCCGGTGCCGATGATCGCGACCCGCTTGCCGGCGAGCCCTTCCATCGGGGCGCCCGACGGGTCGCCGCCGGTGTAGTCGTAGTCCCAGCGGCTGGTGTGGAACGAATGCCCGCGGAAGGACTCGATGCCGGGAATGCCGGGCAGCTTCGGCACGTGCAGCGGGCCGACGCCCATCGCGACGAACTGCGCGGTGAAGTCGTCGCCGCGGTTGGTCCGGATGCGCCACCGCGAATGCGTCTCGTCCCATTCGAGGTGTTCGACCTCGGTGTGGAACAGCGCGTCGTCGTAGAGCCCGAACTGCTTTCCGATCCGGTGGCAGTGTTCGAGGATCTCGGGCGCGTGCGCGTACTTCTCGGTCGGCATGTGCCCGGTCTCTTCGAGCAGCGGCATGTACACGAACGACGCGGTGTCGCACTGGGCGCCGGGATAGCGGTTCCAGTACCAGGTGCCGCCGAAGTCGCCGCCCTTCTCGATGATCCGGACGTCCTCGACCCCGGCCTCCTTGAGCCGCGCGCCCGTGACGAGTCCCGCGAAGCCGCCGCCGATGAACACGACGGTCTTGTGGTCGGTCTTCGGCTCGCGTTCGGTGCGCGGGGTGTACGGGTCCTCGAGGTAGTGCGCGAGCCGTCCCCGCAGCCGCAGGTACTGCTCGTTGCCGTCGGGCCGGAGGCGTTTGTCGCGCTCCTCCAGGTACTTCCGGCGCAGCGCTTCCTTGTCGAACGCGGTGACCGCCATACCCGCTCCTCCTCGTGCCCCACAGTCGTGCCAGCATGTCACTCACCAGTGACACGCGGCAAGGGGTGCCGGGTAGGATCGGCCGATGAGCAGGGAAGCCGTGCCGCTGGCCGACGAGCAGCGCGACGTCGCACGGGCGCGCATCCTGCGTTCGGCGCGGATCGTGCTGGCGCAGAAGGGCTTCGCCGCGACGGTCGACGACGTCGCCGAGGGCGCGGGGGTCAACCGGCGCACGGTGTTCCGCCACTTCGCCACCCGCGACGGGCTGTTCGCGGCGGCGATCAAGGAGGGGGTGCACCGGTACGCGGTGCAGGTCCCGCCCGCCCCCGAGAGCGGTGACCTGCGGGAGTGGCTGGTCGAGCTGCTGGTCGTGTCGCACCACCTCAACGCCAGCAACGGCCGCGTTTACTGGGAGCTGGCCGCGCTGGAGCCGGCTGACCTGCCCGACGAGCTGGCGAAGGCCGCGGCCGAGCGGCGCGAGTCCCGCAAGCGGGGCGCGGTCCGCGTCACGACGCGGCTGTGGCACGCCCGCGGCGGCCGGGGCGCGCCGCCGGTCTGGCTGGTCGACGCGGTCGCCGTGCACCTGTCGGGCTTCACCACGCAGGCGCTGGCCGGGGACTTCGGCCGCTCGCCGGACGAGGTGGCGCAGGTGTCGGCGCAGGTGCTCGAAGCCGCGCTGACCGCGGCACTGGCCAGGCAGGAGTGACGACGCACCCGGGCCAGCTGCCGACCGGCTCGCGGTGGGCGCGAAGTGTCGTGGGACGGCCTACGGCACGATCGAGTCCACGTACCCACCGTCGACCCGCACCGCCCCGCCCGTGGTCGCCGAGGCCTGGGCAGAGCTGAGGTAGACCACCATGTTCGCGATCTCCTCGGGCTCGATCAGGCGCTGCAGCAGCGACTGCGGCCGGTGCCGGCGCATGAACTCCCGCTGCGCCTCGTCCCACGGCAGGTCACGGTCGACGAGCTGGTAGACGAACTCCTCGACACCACCGGTGTGGGTGGGCCCGGCGATCACCGCGTTGACGGTCACCCCGCTGCCCGCCGCGGCCTTGGCGAACCCGCGGGACACGCCCAGCAACGCCGTCTTCGACATGCCGTACTGGATCATCTCCGCGGGGATGACGATCGCCGAGTCGCTCGCGATGTACTGGACCCGGCCCCAGCCGCGGGTCATCATCGCGGGCAGGTACGCCCGGGTGAGCCGCACCGCGGCGAGCACGTTGACCTCGAAGTAGCGCCGCCACTCCTCGTCGGTGATCTCCAGCGGCGGCGTCGCGCCGAAGATGCCGAGGTTGTTCACCAGGATGTCTACATTGGACAGCTGGGCGACGACCGAGGCCGCGCCCTCCTCGCTCGCCACGTCGGCGGCGACGGGTACCACCTGCGCCCCCTCGACCTCGCCGCGCAACCGCTCCGCAGCCTCCTCGACGCCGCGTTCGCTCCGGCCGTTGACCGCCACCCGCGCGCCGGCGCGGGCGAGGCCCGCCGCGATCGCCGCGCCGATCCCCTGCGTCGATCCCGTTACCAGCGCCGTCTTTCCGTCCAGGTTCAACCGCATGCGCCCCAGCCTAGGTGCTTCCGTGATCGTCCGCTTGACCTCGACCTAACTGGAAGTTGCACGCTGGGCAGATGTTCACCGACGCAGAGATCGACTATCTGAACGACCAGGGCCTCGGCAGGCTGGCGACGCTGCACCCGAACGGGAGCCTGCAGGTGAGCCCGGTCGGGTTCAGCTACAACCCGGACGAGAAGGCCATCGAGGTGCGCGGCTACCACCTGACGGGCAGCCGCAAGTTCCGCAACATCGCCGCCAACGGCAAGGTCGCGTTCGTCGTGGACGACCGCCCCTCGCTGGAGCCGATGCGGGTGCGCTGCCTGGAGATCCGTGGCCGCGCCGAGGCGCTCACCGGCGCGGCCACGCCGGACGGGCACCTCGACGACGCGGTGATCCGCATCCATCCCGAGCGGATCATCAGCTTCGGCATCGAGGACCCGGACCGGCCGCCGCTGGAGCAGGTGCCGCACAACCGGAACGTGTGACGGTCAGAACCCCCAGGAGCCCGTCATCCGCGCGGCCGCGCAGAGGTTGACGTCCAGCAGGTACGCCCCGGCCTGGCCGCACTGCCCCGCACCGGTGCCCGGGTCGACCGGCTGGCCGTGCCCCATCCCGGTGATCGTGTAGGTCTCGACGACCGTCCGTCCCGAACCGTCGCGGTACACCGCGTGCGGGTAGCCGGCCACGGTGTCGGTCGCCGACGGGGTGGCCGGGACGTCCTGCACCGCGGTCCACTGCTCCATCAGCTCACGCTGGTTCGCGGGCGCCACCGTGTAGTCCGCGCTGCCCTGCCAGATGCTCACCGTCGGCCAGGGTCCCTGATAGGACGAGGCGGCGCGCACCTTGGCCGCCCACTGCGCGGGCGTGAGGTCCTTGCCCGGGTACATGCAGCTGTAGGCGTCGACCATGCTGGTGGCGCAGCCGTAGGGCAGCCCGGCGACGACCCCGCCCCCGGCGAACAGGTCCGGGTAGGTCGCGAGCATCGCCGCGGTCATCCCGCCGCCCGCGGAGAGCCCGGTGACGTACACGCGCTTCGGGTCGGCGCCGGAGTCCGCGATCGCCCAGCGCGTCATCTGCGCGATCGACTCGGCCTCGCCCCGGCCCCGGGTGATGTCGCCGGAGGAGAACCAGTTGAAGCACTGGCTGATGTTGTTCGCCTGCTGTTGTTGCGGCAGGACCAGGGTGAAGCCCGCCCGCTGGGCGAGCTCGGCCCAGCCGGAGCCCTGGCCGTAGCCGGTGGCGTTCTGGGTGCAGCCGTGCAGTGCCACCACGACCGGGCGGCCGGCGGCGAGCCCGTCGGGCCTGTACTCGAACATCTGCAGCGCACCGGGGTTCGTGCCGAACCCGGTGACCTGGCGGATGGTGGCGGCCGACGCGGGCGCGACGCCCGCCACGAGTACCGCCACGCAGGTGAGGAGCAGGAACAGGAACCGGCGCAAGCCGATCACCTCCTTGTGACCGAATGTGCACCGAGGGTAGAACCGGTTCTCGGTTCGGTTCGACGGTGCGGGGCACCACAACCCGGCCGGGCTTTGTGTGCGCCAGGCCCATGGCCGTCACCCGCCGGGACTCCTAGCTTTTCCTGAGGCGACAAGGAGGTTTGCCGTGCCGAGCAGATTCGCGCTGGTGTGCGCCGCGGTCCTCGCGGCGATGGTCGTTCGCGTCTCCGCGGCGGCGGCACCCGGCTGTGCCGTGCCGGTTCCCGGAGCCGCGTACACGGAGTCGGCGTGCGTGAGCGATCTGACGACGGCGGGCGGCCACACGGTGGCGGCGGACTGGGCCGGGCTCACCTCGGCCGGGCTGCCCGTGCCGGGGCCCGTGCCGGGCGTGCAGATCGACGGGTACTTCCCGGACACCTCCACCACCAACACCAACCACGGCTGGAACCACGACGCGCAGTTCGTGCTGCGGCTGCCGCGGAACTGGAACGGCGGGCTGGTGGTCGGCGGCTCGCCGGGCAACCGGCGGCAGTACGCCAACGACCGGGCGATCGGCGACCAGGTGCTCGCGCAGGGGTATGCGTTCGCGGCCACCGACAAGGGGAACACGGGCTCGAGCTTCTTCGCCGACGACGAGCGGCCGGGTGACGCCATCGCCGAGTGGAACTTCCGGGTCACGCAGTTGACGATCGCCGCGAAGGCGACCGCCGCCCGCTACTACGGTCGCCCGCCGTCGCGGACCCTTGCCGCGGGGTTGTCGAACGGTGGCTACCTCGTGCGGTGGCAGCTGGAGAACCGGCCCGCGCTCTACGACGGCGGCGTGGACTGGGAGGGTACATTGTGGACGCAGCAGGACAACCTGCTGACGTTCCTGCCCACGGCGTTGCGGAACTACCCCGGATCGCCATCGTCCATTGTGGACTCCGTGTTCGCGCCGGGCTCGCAGTTCCTATGGGACTACCACTACCAGGTGTACTGGGATCTGACGCAGCGGATCTACCGGGAAGAGCTCGACCCCGGCTACGACGGCGACCTGGCGGCAGGAATTCCCTTCTGCGCCAGTGGAACCCCGGACTGCGACGCCGACTACGACTACGCGTCGCGGCCGGCGTCGGTGCACCGGGCGGTGGACCGGATCGCGCTGACCGGGCGGATCGGGAAGCCGCTGATCACGCTGCACGGCACGCTGGACACGCTGCTGCCGATCAGCCGGGACTCGGACGTGTACGACCGGATGATCACCGCCGCCGGCCGCGGCGGGCTGCACCGCTACTACCGCATCGAAGACGGGAACCACGTCGACTCGCTGTTCGACGCCTATCCGGACCGCCTCCGGCCGATGGCACCGTGCTTCCGGACCGCGTTCGCCACGCTGGCGGGCTGGCTGACCGGTCATCAGCCGCCGCGCTCCGAGACCGTGCCCCGCCCGGCGGGCGCGTCGGCGGCGGAGCTTGCGGGTTGGTGCGCGCTGAGCTGACTGGCGGGTTTCCGAAGCCGCTCAACTCCGCAGCGGCTGGAGGCGTAACGCCAACTGGATCTCCAGGGCGCGCGACGGCGACTGCCAGTCCTCGCCCAACAAGGAACCCACCCGCTCGAGTCGCTGCACCACTGTGTTCACGTGCACGTGCAACGCCTGCTTCGCGCGGTTCAACTGGCCGCCCGCGGCGAAGTACGCGTCGAGCGTGCGCACCAGTTCCGTACCCCGGCGCGCGTCGTACTCCAGGACCGGGCCCAGTGCGCGGCCGACGAAGCCGTCGAGGTCGGCGCGGTCGCCGAGCAGCACGCCGAGGAAGCCGAGCCCGTCCGCGGAGGCACCTTCCCCCGCGCGGCCCAGCGCCAGCAACGCCCGCAGGCAGCGGACCGCTTCGGCGTGGGCCTCGGCGATCGCCGACGGGCCGCGGGCAGGACCGGCCGCGCCCACCGTCACCGGACTGTCCACCATGGACCCCAGTTCCGCCGCGAGGCGAGAAGCCAGCGCGGAAGTATCTTCCGCGCGAGAGAGTAGGACCACCTCGTCCGCGTGGCTGCCCGCCAGGACCGCATGACGGGCGGCAGCCATCGCGAGCCGGCTGCGCGACACCGTCTCCGCGTGCGCCACGAGCACGACGTGCGCCTCGGCCAGGTCCACGCCCAGCCGCGCGGCCCGCGCCACCAGCGCACCGGGGTTGCGCTCGGGCGCGGTCAGCAGGTCCGTCAGCAGCTCGCCGCGCACCTCGTCCTCGGCCTTCGCCACCGACCGGCGCAGCATCAACAGCAACGCGGTGACCACCGCGGCCCGTTCGAACAGCCGCCGGTCCGCGTCGAGCAGCTCCGGCCGTCCCGCGAGCACGATGCTGCCCAGCGGCTCCGGCCCGGCCTGCACCGCGCAGACCCAGGTGTCCTCGCCGGCCACCGAGCGGCCCGAAGCCCGGGACGCGGCGACCGCTTCGGCCCGCGGCGCGGAAACCGCCGCCCCGGCGCGGGCGAGCTCGCCGCCCTCGGCGTCGAACAGCCCGATCGCCCCGTGCAGCACGTCGGCCACCGCGGCGGCGACGTCGGGCACGTCCCCGCCGCGCAGCACCAGGTCCATGAGCCGGTCGTGCGCCTCTTCCGCGCGGTGCATGGCCGCGCTGTGCGAGCTGATCTCCTCCAGCAGCCGCGCGTTGTCCAGCGCGATCGCGGCGTGGTCCGCGAGCGACGACAGCAGCGCCACCTCGTCGGGGGTGAACTCCCGCGGCGTGCGGTCCGACGCGTAGAGCACGCCGATCACCTCGCGGCCGCCCAGCGACAGCGGCACCCCGAGGATCGCGGCGAGCCCTTCGTCACGCACCGCGTCGTCGATCGGCGAGGTGTGCTGGAACCGGCGGTCGCGGAAGTAGTCCGGGCTGGCGTAGGGCCGGGCGGTCTGCGCGACCAGCCCGCCGATCCCCTCCCCCATCCCGAGCGCGACCTCCTTGAACAGCTGCGACACGCACCCGTCGGTGACCCGCATGTACGTCCGGCCCGCGGCCTCGTCGTTCAGGCTCAGGTACGACACGTCCGCGCCGAGCAGGGTCCGGGCGCGGCGCACGATCGAGCGCAGCACCGCGTCCGGGTCGTGCAGCCGCGCCAGGTCGCTGGCCGTGTCGAACAACGCGGTCAGCTCCGCCTCGCGGCGGCGGTGCGCGCTCAGCGTCGCGGAGATCCGCAGCGCCAGTTCGGTCGCCTTGCCCAGGTCCGGGTTCGCGGCCCCGGCCTCGGCGAGCTGCTCGCTGCCCGCCCCGCCGGCGAGCAGGTCGAGCAGCCGCAGCACGTCGTCCACCCGCTCATCGTCTCACTGCGTGGCGGGCGCCGAGGCCGTTTCGGCCGGCACGGAGTCGTGCAGCGAGGTCCGGGCCGTCTCGCGGGCACTGACCAGCGCGATCACCGTGAGCACGCACATCGCGACCACGTACAGCGAGACCGCCGTCGTGCCACCGGTGCTCTTGAACAACGCCACCGCGACGATCGGCGCCAGCGCGCCGGCCGCGATGGAGGACAGCTGGCCGCCGACGGACAGGCCGGTGTAGCGGACGCGGGTGCTGAACTGCTCGGCGAAGAACGCGGCCTGCGGCCCGTACATCGCGCCGTGCAGCACCAGCCCGATCGTCGCCGACACCGCGATCAGCAGTGGCGAGCGGGTGTCCATCAGCGCGAAGAACCCGAAGGCCCAGCCCGCCATCGCGACCGCGCCGAACAGGTACACCGGCTTGCGCCCGACCCGGTCGGACAGCGCGCCCCACAGCGGGATCGTCACGAAGTGCACGGCCGAGCCGATGAGCACCGCGTTGAGCCCGGCGGACTTGCCCAGCCCCAGCCCGGTGGTGACGTAGACCAGGATGAACGCGGTGAGCACGTAGTAGGACACGTTCTCGGCCATCCGGGCGCCGATCGTGACGAGCACCTGCCGCCAGCTGTTCCGGAACACCTCGACCACCGGCACGTGCGGCTCGGCCCGGCGCTCGGCCTTGCGCTGGGCGGCGAGGAACACCGGGGACTCGGTGACGGTCAGCCGGATCCACAGCCCGATCACCACCAGCACGCCCGAGAGCAGGAACGGGATCCGCCAGCCCCAGGACGCGAAGGCCGCGTCCGACTGCACGGCGGCGAGGACCGCGAGCACCGCGGTGGCCAGCAGATTCCCGCCCGGCGCGCCGCACTGCGGCCAGGAAGCCCAGAAGCCGCGGCGGGCGGCGTCGCCGTGCTCGGACACGATGAGCACCGCGCCGCCCCACTCACCACCGAGCGCGAAGCCCTGCACCAGCCGCAGCAGCGTGAGCAGCAGCGGCGCGGCCGCGCCGACGGCGGCGTAGCTGGGCAGCAGGCCCATCGCCGCGGTCGAGCCACCCATCAGCAGCAGGCTGAACACGAGCAGCTTCTTGCGCCCGATCTTGTCGCCGAAGTGACCGAACACCACACCGCCCAGCGGCCGGGCGAGGAAGCCGATCGCGTAGGTGGCGAACGAGAGCAGGGTGCCGGTCAGCGGATCGGCACCGGGGAAGAACAGCTTGTTGAACACGAGCGCGGCCGCGGAGCCGTAGAGGAAGAAGTCGTACCACTCGATGGTCGTGCCGATGAGGCTGGCGGCCACCACCTTCGCGATCGGCCGCCGCTCGGTGCCGGGACTGGACAAGGTCAACACTCCTTTGTGTCGCGGGGAAATCGGGGGTCAGGCGGCGGTCCAGCCGCCGTCGACGGGCAGCGAGACGCCGGTGACCTGGCGGGCGTGCTCGCCGCAGAGCCACCGCACCAGCCCGGCGACCTCGGCCGGGTCGATCAGCCGTTTGATGGCGGCCCGCCGCAGCAGGACCTGGCCGACCACTTCGGACTCGGCGAGCCCGTGTGCGGCGGCCTGGTCGCGGACCTGGTCGCGCACCAGCGGGGTGTCGACGTAGCCGGGGTTGACGCAGTTGCTGGTGACCCCGTGCGGCGCACCCTCCAGTGCGGCCACTTTGGACAGTCCTTCGAGCGCGTGCTTCGCCGCGACGTAGGCGGACTTGAACGGGCTCGCCCGCAGTCCGTGCACACTGGAGACGTTGACGATCCGGCCGTGGCCGCGGGCGTACATGTGCGGCAGGACCTTGCGGATCAGCAGGAACGGCGCGGTGACCATGACCTGCTGCACCCGGGCGAACACCTCGGGCGGGAACTCGGGCAGGGGCGCCACGTGCTGGAAGCCGGCGTTGTTGACCAGGATGTCGACCTCGGCCGGCAGCGCGTCGACCGCGGCCGGATCGGCGAGGTCGCAGGTGTGCGCCCAGCCGCCGGTCTCGGCGACGACGCGTTCGGCGGCGGCGCCGTCGATGTCGACGGCGTGCACCTTGGCCCCGGCATCGGCGAGCGCCAGGACGCACGCGCGCCCGATCCCGCTGCCAGCGCCCGTGACCAGGGCGATCCGGCCGTCCAGTTCGGTTACCGAGCCGTTCATAGCGACCGACCGTAAGCGCCGGAATGCGACCGGGCCATGTGCCTGGACACCACAGCTGTCGACCACGAAGTGGCCCTGGTCGCCACCCTTGATTACCTGACTAAGGTCAGAGAATGGAGAAGATCGAGCAGGTCAGGCGGTTCAACCGCACGGTGACGCAGCGGATCGGCGCGCTCAACGACGCGTACCTGTCACAGGACCGCCCGCTCGGGCAGGCGCGTGTGCTGTGGGAGATCGGCCCCGAGGGCTGCGACGTGCGGGCGCTGCGCGCGCGGCTGGACGTCGACTCGGGCTATCTCAGCCGCCTGCTGCGCGCGCTGGAGACCGACGGCCTGGTCGTCGTGGAGCGCAGCGAGGACGACGGGCGCGTCCGGACCGCGCGGCTCACCCCTAGCGGGCTCGCCGAGCGGGAGACCCTCGACAGCCGCTCCGACGAGCTGGCGACGTCGATCCTCGCACCGCTCAGCGAGCGGCAGCGCAGCCGGCTCGTCACCGCGATGGAGGAGGTCGAACGGCTGCTCCTCGCGTCCACTGTGGACGTCGCGGTGACGGATCCCCGTGCGCCGAGCGCCCGGTCGTGCTTGCGGGCGTACTTCGCGGAGATCGGCGAGCGCTTCGACGACGGCTTCGAGCACGGCCGTTCGCTGACCCCGGACGAGGCCGTGATGACCCCGCCGACCGGGGTGTTCCTGGTCGCCGCCCTGCACGGCGAGCCGGTCGGTTGCGGCGGCCTGCTGTTCGAGGACCAGGGTTCGGCCTACCTCAAGCGGATGTGGGTGTCGCCGTCCGCGCGCGGGCTCGGGCTGGGCCGGCGACTGCTCGCCGAGCTGGAGCAGCACGCCCTCGCCGGTGGCGCGCGCCTCGCACGACTGGAGACCAACCGGGTGCTGGGCGAGGCGATCGGGCTGTACCGCGCGGCCGGCTACCGCGAGGTGCCCGCCTTCAACGACGAGCCGTATGCCCATCACTGGTTCGAGAAGGAGCTGCACGTCGTGAGGTGACGTGGCAGGCCTGACGCAGCGGTGGGTGCGGCCCCGCCCGGAACCGCACCCACCGTCGTCACGGCACGAGGATCGCCCGGCCGCGGATCCGGCCCGCGTCCAGGTCGTCGAGCGCGTCCTGGAATCGGTCGAGCGGGTACTTCGTGGTGTGCAGGCGGACCTGGCCGCGCGCGGCCAGCACCATCAGCTCGCACAGGTCGTTGTAGCTGCCGACCAGGTTGCCGACGAAGTTGATCTCCGTGGAGATGATGTCGATCGTCGGCACGTCGATGTTCTCGCCGTAGCCCACCACGTGGTAGTCGCCGGCCCGCCGCAGCATCGCCACGCCGTCCTTGGTCGCACCGCCCTCGCCGACGAAGTCGATCACCGTCTCGGCGCCGTCGCCGCCGGTCAGTGCCAATACCTCCGCAACGTGGTCGCCGTCCGCGACCACCCCGTGGTCCGCCCCGATCGACACCGCCAGCTTGACCGCGTCCGGGTTCCGGTCCACCACGATCAGTTCGGCGGCCGTGATCGCCTTGAGCACCTGGATCCCGATGTGCCCGAGCCCGCCCGCGCCGATGACGACGCACCGGTAGCCGGGCCGCAACGTGCGGGCCGCCTTCGCCGCCGCGTGGTACGCCGTCAGGCCCGCGTCCGCCAGCGCCGCGACGTCCGCGGGCTCCAGCGAGTCGTCGATCCTGACCACGCTGCGCGCCGACGTCTTGAGGAACTCCGCGTAGCCACCGGCGGTGTCGATCCCGGGGAACTGGCTCTGTACACAGTGGACGTCGTCGCCGGAGCGGCAGGCCCGGCACAGGCCGCACGTCATCAGCGGGTGCACGATCACCTTGTCGCCCTCGGCGACGTTGGTGACCGCACTGCCGACCGCGTGCACCCAGCCCGCGTTCTCGTGCCCGATCGTGTAAGGCAGGCTCACCCCGGACTTCTCGGCCCACTGCCCCTCCAGGATGTGCAGGTCGGTCCGGCACACCCCCGCGCCGCCGATCCGGACGAGCACGTCGAACGGCCCGGTCACCGTCGGCTCGGGCACCTCGGCCGCCCGCAGTCTCTCGTGGTAGCCGACCACCTGGATCGCCTTCATGACGCCTTCTCCTCGGGGTATCGGGTGCGCAGCAGGCCGCGGCAGAAGTGGGCGTTGCCCTCGATCGAGATCCGGACCGAGCGGGCGAACCGCAGTCGCAGCGGGACTTCCTCGCGTGGGTACGGTTCGCCGTGCTCGTCGACCAGCACGGGCTCCGCCGGATCGGCACTCAGCCCGAGCGCTTCGCGGCGGCGCAGCAGCGCCTGTGTCTCCGGGGTGTCGGGCAGGTCGCCCAGCACGACGTCGTGCGGTTCCGCGCCGTCACGGACGAACCGCGTCAGCACGCGTTCCATCGCCGCGGTGTGCGCCTTGCGCCGGAACGTCAACCGCAGCTCCTCCAGCCCGGTCTCGGCCTCGTGCCCGAACGTGCCGCGGTAACCGGCGTCGGCGGCGAGGCCGCGGTTGATCAGGTCCGAGTCGTGGTGATCGTCGAGGACGACCGTGACCCGGGTGCCGAGCGCGGAGAGCACGTCCTTGGCGTCGGAGGCCATGAGGTAGGCGAAGTTCGGCGAGCAGAACGAGGTCGGCAGTCGCAGGTGGACGGTCAGCTCGCCGTCGCCCGCCTCGATCGAGCGGACGAAGCCGAGATCGGTGATCGGCTCGTCCAGCTCGGGGTCGAGCACGGCGTCGAGCGCCTTGCGTGCCGCTGTCACGAGATCCGGCATGTCACGCCACCGCCACGGCTTCGGTCCCGGCGTCCGTGCCGGCCTCGACGGGCAGCCGGCATTCCGCCGGGACCTCGATGTCGTACATCGCGGCCGCGTTCAGGCCGAGGATCTTCTTCTTCTGCGCCACCGTCAGCGGCGCGTACTCGGTCAGCTCCTCGGGGATCTGGAAGTCCACGAAGCGCTCGACCAGCCACCGCGGCGTCCACAGGGCGTAGTCGCTGGAGAACTGGATCCGGTTCTCGTCCAGCCAGTACAACAGCTCCCCGATGATCTGCCCGAAGTACTTGGGCCGGGTGTGGATGAACGGGATGGCGACGGCGAGGCCCGCGTGCACGTTCGGCTCCTGCGTGGCGATCCAGCAGAAGTCCTCCAGCCGCGGCAGCCCGCAGTGCTCGACGACGAAGTTCAGCTCGGTGAAGTCGGTCGCGACCTTGTCCACGTCGGCGACGTCGAAGGCGTCCCGGTCCAGCGGGCGGATCGTCGGTCCCTTGTGGACATGGATGTTCTTGATGCCCAGTTCCTGGCACACCTCGAGGTAACGGTAGGTCCACGGGTCGTCGAGCTTGTAGCCGCGCGAGTCGCCGTGCCATTCGGCGGTGTAGAGCTTGACACCCTTGAGCCCGAAGCGTTCGGCGTCGCGGCGCAACTGGCGCAACCCCTCCTCGCCGAAGCGGGGGTCGAAGTTGTGGTTGTAGGTCAGCTTGCCCGGGTGCTTCTGCGTGAGCGCGAAGGCCTCTTCGGTCTGGCCGAAGCCGTTCTTGTAGAACTCGCCCAGGCGCGCGGGCTGGAAGATCGCGTGGTCGACGTAGCCGTCCTCGAACAGGTCCTTCATCAGGCGGTCGCCGCCCTGGTAGAGGTACTCCTCGTAGGGCCACACCTCCGACTCCGGGCTCAGGTTGCGGTGGTAGTCGTAGAAGCAGTCGATGAACTGCTTGCCGTGGATGTTGAGCTGGTTCTCCGGACGCGCGTCCCACAGGGCGATGTGCGCGTCGACGATGAAGTAGTTCTCGCCGTCCTTGGTGTACACGGGTCCTCCGAGCGGTGCGTGACTGCTGTGGCACGTTCGGGAGCGAAGGTAGGCGCATGCCGCCCGCCCGCGGGGTGCCCGGCCGTCTCATTTTGAGACAAGCGGGTGACCGGGGCCACGCGCACCGGCAGGTACCGTGAGGTCACAGGCCGCAGTGGCGCGTCTTGGAGGTCGGAGTGGAGCGCTCAGCACACGAGGTCGCGGTCCCGGCGAGGCTGCGTGCGTCCTGGCAGCGCAGCGAGCGGTACGGCGCTCCGCTGGACGAGGTCGAGCCGGTGTTCACCAGCACCGTCGACGACGGGTCGCTGTTCTACGAATGCGGCCACGAGGTCCTCGAGAACCTGCACCAGACGCTGGCGAACGAGCCGGTCAGCCTGATGCTCACCGACAGCGAAGGCCTGGTGCTGAGCAGGCTGTGCAGCGACAGCACGATCCTGCGCTCGCTCGACCGCGTGCACCTGGCGCCCGGTTTCTACTATTCCGAGCGCAACGCCGGCACCAACGGGCTCGGCCTCGCGCTCGCCGACAGGGCACCGACGCTGGTCAGCGCCGAGCAGCACTACTGCGCGGGCCTGTGGGGATACACCTGCGCGGCCGCGCCGGTCGTCGACCCGGCCACCGGGGTGCTGCTGGGCAGCGTGAACCTGACGACCTGGTCGCAGTCGTCGAAGCAGCTGCTGCTCGCCGTCGCGCAGGCGGCCGCGGGCAACACCGCGGCGCTGATGATGGCGCGGGGTTCGGGGCGCACGCCGCGGCCCGCGCCGCGCGGCGAGGTGTTCCGCGTCTACAGCGACCGCACGCCCTCGGCGCTGCCGCTGTCGCAAGGCTGGCGGCAGGCGCTGGCCGAGGCGGAAACCGCGATGGCACAAGGACGGGTGCTGGCGGTCGTCGGCGAACCGGGCGCGGGCAAGACGGCGCTCGCGTCGCTGGCGCGGCGTTCGATCCGGCCACGCGAGCGGGTGCTCAACGCCCGGCCGCCCGCGCCGCGGGATGCGGACGCGTGGCTCGCGTTGTGGGCGCCGGAGCTGGGCAAGGACGACACGTGCGTGATCGTGTCCGGGGTCGACGCGCTGCCGGCGTCGGCCGCGGAGGAGCTGGCGGACGCGCTCGCGGGCGTCCCGGCGTCGGCGTTCACGATGACCGCGGACGACCACACCGCGGTGCCGGAGGTACTCGCCGAGCTGATCGACGCCGTCGTCGAGGTGCCCGCGCTGCGGTACCGGCCCGACGACATCGAGCCGCTCGCGGACCACTTCGCCGGGCGCCGCCGCTTCACACCGGCGGCGATGCGCGCGCTGACGGCCTACCAGTGGCCGGGGAACGTCAAGCAGTTGCGGGAGGTCGTGCGCCAGGCGGCGCGCGCCGACGTGATCGACACGCGGCACCTGGCGCCGGAGGTCTTCAGCGGCGCCACCCACCGGCTGACCCGCATCGAGGCCGTCGAGCGGGACGAGATCGTGCGCTGCCTGACCCAGCCGGGCGCGAGCGTCGCCAAGGCGGCCACGATGCTGGGGATGAGCCGCGCGACGATCTACCGGAAGATCGCGCACTACGACATCAAGGTCCCGGGACGGTAATTCGCTGGCGTGGCCGCGGTGGCCGCGCCACAGTGCGTCCATGCGGGAGGACCATTTCGGCGAGGACGTGGCGGACGGCTACGACCAGGCGGTGGGCGAGCTGTTCGCACCGCCGGTCATCGAGGCGACGGTGGGTTTCCTCGCCGCGCTGGCGGACGGGGGCGCCGCGCTGGAGCTGGGGATCGGTACGGGCCGGGTCGCGCTCCCGCTGAGCGAGGCCGGCGTCGCGGTGCACGGCATCGACCTGTCCCCGGCGATGCTCGCCCGGCTGCGGGCGAAACCGGGAGCCGCGCGGATCGGGGCGACCCAGGGGATTTCGCGCACCAGCGGGTGGCGGGCACGTTCGGCCTGGTGTACCTGGTGTTCAACACGATCGGCAACCTGACCACGCAGGACGACCAGGTGGCGTGCTTCGTGAACGCCGCGCGGCATCTCGAACCCGGCGGCACGTTCGTCGTCGAGGTCGGCGTGCCGGAACTGCGGCGGCTGCCGCCGGGTGAGTCCGTCCGGCCGTTCGCCGTCAGCCCGACGAGGCTGGGCTTCGACGAGTACGACGTGGCGACGCAGGGGCTGATCTCGCACCACTTCACGGTCGAAGGCGGCCGGCTGCGGACGAAGTCGATGCCGTTCCGGTACGTGTGGCCCGCGGAGCTGGACCTGATGGCGCGGCTCGCGGGCCTGCGCCTGCGGCACCGGTACGAGGACTGGCAGCGCACGCCGTTCACGAGCGAGAGCCGGCAGCACGTCTCGGTGTGGGAGAAGCCCGAGGCGAGCAGCAGGCCCGGCCCCGTGGTCAGTCCACGATCGTGACCGTTGCGACCTCGGTCAGGCCCGAGACCCGCAGCACGCGGGCCAGCAGGGACGACGCGACGATCCGCAGCTCGTTGTCCGCCGTGCAGCCGAACAGGCTCGTCAGTCCCGAGCTGTCCAGGTACTCCACCTTCGTCAGGTCGATCGTCGCCGAGGCGGTGCCGCGCAGGGTCGCTTCCAGCGCCGAGCGGAACCGCTCGACGTTGCTCATGTCGATCTCCCCGGTGAGCACGAGCACCCGCCCGCCCTCGGGGGCTTCGCGCAGCGACGTGGTGAAGGGCGTCGGCATCAGGTGGTCCTCCACTGCATCGTTACGGTCGTCCCCGCGCCGGAGGTGTCGATGGTGACCGTTTCCGCCAGCGCGCGCATCATGTCCAGCCCCCGCCCGCGCAGCACGTGGTTGTCCGGCGGGGGGATCCGCCAGGTGCCGCTGTCGCGCACGACGACCGTCAGCGAGCCGCCGGTGTGGTCCGCGCTCAGCCCCACCTCGGCGTCCTCGGCGCCCGGGTACGCGTGCTCGATCGAGTTCGTGCACGCCTCCCCCACCGCGACGAGCACGTCCTGGGCCAGGTTCCGCGACAGCCCCAGCGGCTCGAACCACTCCCGCAGCGCCGCCCGGATCACGGCCAGGCTCCCCGGCTCGGCCGGGAACGACCGCTCGAACGACGCCCGCGGCCTGCGGTACACCAGCAGCGCGACGTCGTCGTCGTAGCCGCTCTCCGGTTGCAGGCGCGTCATCAGGTTCGACGCCAGCTCCTCCAGGTCCGCCGCCCGCCCCTGCTTGGCGACCTCCGCCGCGCGGTCGATCCCGGTGTCGAGCGGCTGCCGCCGCCGTTCGACCAGACCGTCGGTGTAGAGCAGCAGCACCGAACCGGCCGGGACGGCGACCGTGGTCTCGGGCCGGGTGGCGCGGCTGCCGACCGCGAGCGGCACCCCGCCCGCCTCGTCAAGGCAGCCGATACCGCCCCCGGCGTCGACGAGGATGCCCGGCGGATGACCCGCGCTGCTGTAGGTGAGCGTGCCCGCGCCCGCGTCGAGCACCCCGCAGAACACCGTGGTGCACGCGGCGCCCGGCAGCTGGCCGGCGAACCGGTCGAGCGCGCTCAACGTGTGCCGCGGGCTGCTCGCCTCCAGCAACAGCGCCCGGCACGCGCTGCGCAGCTGCCCCATCACGGCGGCCGCCGCCAGCCCGCGCCCGACGCAGTCGCCGACCACGATGCCGGTCCGCCCGCCCGGCAGCGGCACCACGTCGTACCAGTCGCCGCCGACCTCCAGCGGCGGCGTGGCCGGCTCGTACCGGACGGCGAACCCCGGCGGCAGCTCGGCGGGCCCAAGCACCGAGCGTTGCAACGCCAGCGCCACGTCGCGTTGCTGGTCGGCCACGTGCGCGCGGCGCAGCGCCTGCGCGAGCGTGCCGCACAACAGCACCAGCAGCGTCTCGTCCTCGGTGCCGAGCGGGCGCGCCGGATCGGGCTCGACCCAGATCGCCAGCTGCCCGTCGGGATGGTCCACAGTGGTCCCCGCACCCGGGGTTCCCGTTGCGGCGTCGGAGGTTCCGGCGTGCAGGGGCGGCAGCACGCGCAACCCCTCGATCGCCTGGCGCAGCGCCTTCGGCAGGTCCTGCCACGTGGAGTCCGCGGCACTGGTCGAGGCCAGCGCGGGCTCGTCCGCATTGCGCCAGGTGACGGCGAGGACCCGGCGCGCGTCCCACAGCTCCTTGAGGAACTCCAGGGCGTGCTGCACCACCTCCGGCTCACCCGCGGCCCGCGCGAGCCGCTGGCCCAGCGCCGCGAGAGCGCTTTCCCGCAGGACGGTGTAGCGCTCGGCGGTGACGTCGCGGATCGTGGCCACCAGCATCCGGCGGGACTGGTCGTCGTTCAGCGCGTTGTAGTTCAGCGCCGCCCACACCCGGTGTCCGTCGCGATGCCGGAACGGCAGCACGAAGCTGCCCGAGGGCTCCGACAACGACTCGCCGAAAGCCTTGCGGACCTCCGCGTACGCGGCCGGATCGGCCTGGGGGTCGGGCCACCACGGGTGGTCCGGCTCGTAGGGCAGCCCCTCCGGCCCGAAGCCGAGCAGGTCGGCGAACGCGGCGTTCACCTCGACGATCGCGCCCGTGCTGTCGCTGACGAAGAAGCCCTCCTGCAGCGAGTCGATCATCGCCGCACGCCAGCGGATGTGCTGGCCGCGCACCCGCGCCAGCTCCACCGTGGCTCGCACGCGTGCGAGCAGCTCGCGCGCGGAGAACGGCTTGACCAGGTAGTCGTCGGCACCGGCGGCGAGGCCTTCGATCGCGGCCTCCTGCCCGGCGCGCGCCGACAGCAGCAGCACCGGCACCCCCGCGGTCCGCGCGTCGCCGCGCAACGCCGAGAGCAGCTGCAACCCGTCGAGCCCCGGCATCATCACGTCGCTCACGATGAGGTCCGGCGGCGTGGCCCGCGCGGCCGCGAGCGCGGCGAGGCCGTCGCCGACGGCCGCCACCTCGTAGCGCGGCCGCAGCAGGCGGAGCAGGTAGTCGCGCATGTCGGCGTTGTCGTCGGCGATGAGCACGCGTGCGTGCGGTTCGCCGGAAGGCGCCGGTGCCCGCTCGGCGCCGGTGCTCGCGCCGGACACCTCCGGCGCGTCCACGGGCAGCCACCGCAACGCTTCCTGCACGAACGGTTCGGCCGACTCCGACGCCACCCCGGCAGCCGTCGGGTGGTTCACCACGTGCTGTGCGGGCAGGTGCGCCGACCCCAGCGGCAGCCGGACGGTGAACGTCGTGCCGACGTCCGGGGTGCTCTCGGCGTCGATCGTGCCGCCGTGCAGGTGCACCAGCTCCCGCACCAGCGCCAGCCCGATCCCGCTGCCCTCGTTGGACCGCGCCCGCGCCGACGGGATGCGGTGGAAGCGCTCGAACAGCCGGGGCATCTCGCTTTCCCCGATGCCGATGCCGGTGTCGGCCACCGTGACCACGGCGTGGCCGTCGTTTCCGCCCACTGTCACCCTGATGGTGCCGTCGAAGGTGTACTTGACCGCGTTGGACAGCAGGTTGAGGACGACCTTCTCCCACATCCCGCGGTCGACGAACGCCTGCCGGGGCAGCGGCGGACAGTCGACGTCGAACTCCAGGCCCGCCTTCTCCACCGCCGCCCGGAACAGGCTGGCCAGCTCGGCGGTGAACACCGGGAGGTCCACCGGCTCGTAGCGCGCCTGCATGCGGCCGGCCTCGATGCGGGAGAAGTCGAGCAGATTGTTCACCAGCTTGCCCAGCCGCAGCCCGTTGCGGTGGATGACCTCGACCTCTTCGCGCAGCCGCTCGTCGGTGATCTCCTCGCGCAGCTCGGCGGCGGGACCGAGGATCAGGGTCAGCGGGGTGCGGAACTCGTGGCTGATGTTGGAGAAGAACGTCGTCTTGGCCTCGTCGAGGGCGGCGAGCTCCTCGGCGCGGCGCTGCTGGTCCCGGTAGGCGGCGGCGCTGTTGACCAGGGCGCTGGTCTGCTGCGCGACGAGGTCGAAGAACGTCCGGTACGAGTCGTCGAGCAGGCGGCCCGAACTGGCGGCGAGCACGATCACGCCGACGGTGTCGGCGCCGGTCTCGCCCTGCAGCGGCAGCACCATCGCCTGCGCGGGCGCGGTGGTCCAGCCGCCGGCGGGCAACTCGCCGTACCGGGCCGCGACGTCCGGCACGACCCGCGGCTCGCCGTCCTCGAGCACGGCGTGCAGCGGCCAGCCACCGGGACCGTCCGGCAGTGGCTCGGGCGCGCCGCCTTCGGTTGTCGTCGCCGCGAGCTCCAGCGCCCCGGTGCCGTCCCGGCAGAGGTACATCGCCGCGTACGGCACGTCCGCGCCCGAGCCCTTGAGCACGTCCGCCACCAGCGCGCACGCTTCGCCCGTGGTGCGGGCGATCCCGGCCTGCGCGCTCAGCTCGCGCAGCTCGGCCAGCCGGCGTTCGCCGATCACCCGTTCCGTCGTGTCGCTGACCGCGGTGAACACGGCGCGCACCTGGCCGTCGTCGTCGTGCAGCGGGCTGTAGGAGTAGGTCCAGTAGGTCTCCTCCCAGTAGCCGTGCCGGTTCATCGGCAGCAGGAGGTCCTCGGACCAGGTGGCCGCGCCGGTCGCCATCACGCCGCGCAGCATCGGGCCGATGATGTGCCAGATCTCGGTCCACACCTGCTCGCCCGGCTTGTCCAGCGCGGGGTGCTTGGTGCCCAGCAGTGGCAGGTAGGCGTCGTTGTAGAGGAACCGCAGCTGTTCGCCCCACCAGATGATCATGGGGAAGCGGGAGGTCAGGCAGATGCGGACCGCGGTGCGCAGGCTCGCCGGCCAGCGCGCCGGTTCGCCGAGCGGGGACACGGCCCAGCCGAACTCGCGCATCCGGGCCGCCATCTGGCCGGCGCCAGGGAAAAACGTTTCGAGCTCACCACTCATCCGCTCCTCCTTCCGCCGCCGCGGCCAGGGTTCCCGAGATTACCCGGTCGAGGCCGGGCGGACCGGGTTCACCGCGGCCACCCGGTGGAGTGACCTTCTGCGGGACCACACGCAGCGAGCGCGCCGGAGAAGCGCCGCGGGGAGGACCGATCGGGGGCGGATCCCCGCAGGCAACTGTCCTGGCGGGAGCGAGCGCAGTAGGGTTTGGCGCTCCGGGAGGCCGAGGACGTCCGCCCCGCACCCGCCGTGCCCTCGAAACAGAAAGCCCTGCCGCATGATCACCATGAAGAAACTGCCGTTCGGCAAGGTCCGGGTGACCTTCTCGCTGGAGCGGGACCAGGTGCCCGGCCCGACGAGCGTCGTCGGCTGCTTCAACGACTGGACCCCGGGCAGCCACGTGCTGCGTGGCCGCTCCAACGGCCGGAAGTCGGCGTCGATCACGCTGCCCACGGGCAGCGTCGTGTCGTTCCGCTACCTCAGCGACGGGGGTCGCTGGAGCGACGACCCGGCCATCGCCGACCGCGACGACCGCGGTAACGGCCGCCTGGCGATCTGAAGCCCGTCAGCGCCGCCACCAGCGCCGCCGCGGCTGTTCCCGCGGCGGCGCCTCGGGCTCCGCGGCCGAGCGCCGGCGGGACTCACGCCAGCGGGCCACGACCTCGTCGGCGTCGACGGGCGCGACGTGCACCCGCGGCCCGGACGGCGCCCGCAGCCACGCCGCGATGCGCCGGTTCAGCTCGCGCACCGCGTCCCGCACCAGGCGCTCGGTCGGCAGCGCGCGGACCGTCTCGGGCAGCCGGTCGATCTCCTTGCGCAGCTTGACCGGTTCGGGCAGCAGCACGTCGGCCGAGAGCCCCTCGCGCCGGAGCTTCTCCCTGATCCACCACATCTCGTCGTAGGGCTTGTTCAGCCCCGGCAACGGTTTCCCGGCTCCGGGCAGGTTGTCGAAGGCGCCGCGCTCCTGTGCCTGGCGGATCTGCTTGTCGACCCACGACTCGAAGCTCACCCAGGGCGGCTTGCGTTCGGCCATGGCTCCAGTGTGCCCGCTCGCCCCGTCGAGTGGATTCGCCGCGCGCGGACGCGGGTACTTCCAGGCGATGAACCTCCATCGACTGCTGCGGTCCGCCGAGCAGGTGCGGGCGCTCGACCGTCCGGCGGGCGCCGTCGCCCGCGTCCTGCGCAAGGCGCTGCGCAACCCCGCCGTCGACGGCGCGCTGCGCGGCTCGTGGCTGGGCCATCCGGTGCATCCCATCCTGGTCACGATGCCGATCGGCGCCTGGGTCAGCTCGGCGGTGTTCGACCTCGTGTTCTCGCAGCCGAAGGCCGCCCGGCGGCTGCAGGCGATCGGGCTCGTGGCGGTGCCGCCGACGGTCCTGTTCGGGCTCGCGGACTACTCGGGTCTCGACGTCGAGCAGCGGCGGGTCGGCGCGCTGCACGCGGCCGCGAACGCCGTGTCCGCGGGTTGCTTCCTCGCCGCGTGGCTGTCGAAGAGCCAGGGCGCGAACCGGGCCTGGGGCATGAGCGGCCTGCTCGCCGTCGGCGTGGGCGGCGCGCTCGGCGGGCACCTGTCCTACTCCCAGGGCGCGGGCGTCCGCCGCTGGGAGGCGTTGCCGTTCCAGCGGCGGCCCCCGGTCACCGACCCGGCGGCCGCGGGCTGGGAGCACGCGCGGTAGAAGCGGCGCCCGGCCGCCGCGTACCCCGCTCGAAGGACGGTCCCTCGAGGTAGCGGACCTTGGCCAGCACGGCGTGCGCCGCGACCGGCGGGAACACCAGCCGGCCGGCCGGACGCCGCGACGCCCACCCGACCAGACGGAGCGGGCGCCGGCCGCGGTGCGGGCGTTCACGGACGAGGCCATCGGTACTCCTGAACTCCGGGCCGGAAGGTGGCCCCGTACTTCCCGCCCAGCTACTCGCGAACCGGGGAACTTTCCCGGACCGCCCGCAGGATCGCGTCCCGGATCGTGACCTCCCGGCCCTCCGCGTCGCGCGTCCGGCGCGGTCTCGTCCCGGCGAACCCGATCCGCCAGCCGTCGCCGAGGTCGGCCGCGAGCTCCTCCCCGGTGAAGAACATGCCGGGCACGTCCGGCCGGTGCACGCCCGCGTGCAGGTCGGACTCGTGGTGTCCGACGACGAGCAGCGTCCCCCCGGGCGCGACCGCTCCGGCCAGCCGCGCGAACACCGCGTCCCGCGCCTCGCCCGGCACGTGCAGGAAATGGGACGTCACCAGGTCGAACCGCGCCGGCGGCGTCCAGATCGCCAGGTCGGCGTGCACCCAGTCGACCTTCAGGCCCACGGCCTCGGCATGCCTCGCCGCGCGCTCCAGCGCAGTCGTGGCGATGTCGGCGCCCGTGACCTCCCAGCCGCGCTCGGCGAGCCACAACGCGTCCCCGCCCTCGCCACATCCGGCGTCGAGCGCGGTGCCAGGCGTCAGGTCCGACACCTCGGCGACGAGCTGCGCGTTCGGCTGCCCGCTCCACAGTTCCGGGCGCTCCCGGTACCGCTCCTCCCAGGACTCCTCGTCGAACCTCATGCCCGCACCCCGTGCCTGCGCTCGCCGAGCACCAGCTCGGACACCTCGCGCTCGGCCGCCGCGCTGAACTCGCCTGCCATGGCGTCGCGGAGGTCCTCCTGCACCAGATCGGCGTTGATCGCCGCCCCGGCGGTCAGCCCGCTGCCCGCCGACACGATCACCTGCGCCATGAGGTTGGCGACGTTGCCCGCGACCCAGACGCCGGGCACCGCGGTCGCGCCGGTCGGGTCCGCGGGCACGTAGGTACCCGCGACCTGGCCGCCGATCTCCAGCTCGGTGGTCTCCAGTCCGAGCGACACCAGGACGTCGGCGCGGGCGGTGAAGGTCGGCGTCACCACGAAGGCGTCCCGTGGCACGACCTCGCCGGCACGCAGCCGGACGCCGCCCCGCTCGAACGCGGCCACCTCGCCGTCCACGACCCGGATCCCGCGCGCCCGCAACTGCGCCCGCTCGGTCGCCGAGGGCTCGGGCCCGGTGTGCCGGAACAGGATCACGTCGTCGCTCCACTGCCGCCACAGCAGGGCCTGGTGCACCGACATCGGGCCCTTGCCGAGGATGCCGATGGCCTGGTCGCGCACCTCCCAGCCGTGGCAGTACGGGCAGTGCAGCACCTCCTGCCCCCAGTGCCCGGCGACGCCGGGCACGTCCGGCAGCTCGTCGACCAGACCGGTGGTCACCAGCAGCCGCCGCGCGAGCACCGCGCGCCCGTCCGCCAGCGTCACCCGGAACCCGCCGCCGGCCACCGGCTCGGCCGCGGTCACCGAGCCGTCCGCGAACTCGCCGCCGTACCCCGTGACCTCCGCCCGCCCCGCTGAGACCAGCTCGCGCGGCGGGGTGCCCTCGCGGCCCAGATAGTTGTGCACGTGCCCGGCGGGCGCGTTGCGCGGCGAGCCCGCGTCGATCACCAGGACCGACCGCCGTGCCCGCACGAGGGCCAATGCGCCGGCGAGCCCCGCCGCGCCCCCGCCGACGACGATCACGTCGTATCTCTCGTTCACCGTTGTGCCTTTCCCCGGTAGTCCGCCTGTCCCCGCCGACTATCCGCAGTTCCGGCGCTTCTGACAAATGAAGTTGCCAGTTCCGCAAAAACCGGGGATGGCCGTTCGGTCAGCCTGCCGTCGCGAGCAGCCGCCGCAGCCAGGGCACGCGCGGGGTCTTCGCGGTCTGCGACAGCGAGGTCTGCGGCGCGAACCCGTCGAAGCCGTGGAAGCCGCCGGGCCACACGTGCAGCTCCGCCTGCCCACCTGCCCGCCAGATCCGGGTCGCGTAGTCGATCGTCTCGTCGCGGAAGGTCTCCGCCGAGCCGACGTCGAGGTAGGCAGGCGGCAGGCCGGACAGGTCCCCGGCCCGCGCGGGCGCGGCGTACGGCGAGACGCCCGGGCCGCCCCGCGCGTCGCCGAGCAGCGCGGTCCAGCCGAGCGCGTTCGAGCCCTGGTCCCAGATCCCGAGGCCCGCCATCTGCCGGGCGGAAACACTGTCGTTGCGGTCGTCGAGCATGGGGCACAACAACATCTGGCCCGCCAGGGCGGGGCCGCCCCGGTCACGGGCCAGCAGCGCCGTCGCCGCGGCGAGCCCGCCGCCCGCGCTGACGCCGGCGATCACGACGCGGCCGGGGTCGAAGCCGAGTTCGGCCGCGTGCCCGACCGTCCACAGCAGACCGGCGTAGCAGTCCTCGACCGGTGCCGGATAAGGGTTCTCGGGTGCGAGCCGGTAGTCCACCGACACCATTCCCAGGCCGAGCTCCGCGGCCCAGGTGGCCGCCTCACCCGTGTTGCGACCACGGTGATCACCCATGATCATGCCGCCGCCGTGGATGAAGTAGAGCACCCCGCCCGGCGCCGCCGCGGCGACCGGGCGGCAGATCAGCAGCGTGACGTCCGGGGCGCCGGCCGGCCCGGGCACCGCGCGCTCCTCGACCTCGAACCGGCCGTCCATCCGCAGGTCGGCCAGCTCGAGCCGCTGCTCCCGCGAACCCGCGCGCAGCACCGGGATCATGTCGGCGGTGAAGCTCGCGGGCATCCGCTGGCGCAGCTCGGCCAGTGCGGCGGCGAGCTCGGGATCGAACGGCGGGGGCGGGCCCACCTGATCGGCGCCGGGGACAGTGCTCGTCATCGTTCTCCCTGGGTCCGGGCCATCAGACCATGGCCGTCCTCCGCCATTCTGCAGGGAGAGCGGCCCTCACCCCGCCGAGGGCGCGACCGTGACCACGCACAGGCGGCACAGGCCCCGCACGTACCGCGAAGCGCGCCCGTCGCACGGCATCACCAGCGTGGGCCGATCGAGCACGGCACCGTTGTAGCGGGTGGCCAGCAAGGCGGCGCACGCGCCGAACTCCGGGTCGATCTCGGCGAGCGACAGCACGACCTGGAACCCGTCCTCGGACAACGCGAGCACCACGACGTTGAGCTGGCCCATCTTGTGCCGCTGGTCGAGCCGGGGCGGGATCTCGGCGAGCACCTCGTACAGCGGCACACCGCGGACCCGGTGCACCTCACACCGGCGCCGTGTCACGTACCGCACCTCCTGCTCGGCGGCCGCGCGGGCGTCGAGGTCGGCCGTGTCGAGCACCCCTTCGGCGACGACGTCACCGGTGATGAGCACCTGCCGCCGGCCCAGCGCGGCGCGCTGGGCCGGGGCGAGGGGTGACAACACCATGGATCGACGGTAGAACGGGCAGTAACCATCCGCAAATACGCCGTTCGGGCGCTATCCGACCCGCTGATCGGGATCAGATCCCCGGTTTCATCCGCAGGAGCGGAAGGCGAACTCGTGTCGCCGAGATGCCTGCCTGTTAACTTCGCCCCATGTCGCGCCTCGGTGGCCGGATTTCCCGTGAGCTGCCCGTCGGCCGGCTGATCGATCTCGCCCGGCGCGCGGAACGGGCCGGGCTCGACGAGGTGTGGGTCGTCGAGGACTGCTTCTACGCGGGCGGGATCGCGACCGCCGCGACCGTCCTCGCCGCGACCGAGTCGATCACCCTTGGCATCGGGGTCCTGCCCACCGTCGCCCGCAACCCGGCCATCGCCGCGATGGAGCTGGCCGCGCTCGCCGAGCTGCATCCGGGCCGGCTGATCGCCGGCTTCGGGCACGGCGTGCCGGCCTGGATGAAGCAGATCGGCGCGTACCCGGCCTCGCCGCTCGCCGCGCTCGAAGAGACCCTGAGCGCGGTACGGCGCCTGCTCGCGGGCGAGCGCGTGTCCACGACCGGGCGCCACGTGCGGCTCGACGACCTCGTGCTGGAGTTCCCGCCCGCCGTCGTCCCGCCGGTGTACGCCGGGGTGCGCGGCCTGAAATCCCTTGCCGTCGGCGGAAAGCACGCCGACGGGACGATCCCGGGCGAGCCGTCGAACGCGCCCGCAAGGACGTGACCGCGGCACTCGGCCCCGGTGCCGGGCCGCACCTGCGGCCGCTGCCCTTCGGGGCCGAGCTGATCGACAGCGACCGCGAGGACGACATCCCGCCCGAGTGGATCGCGAAGCTGAGCATCGCCGGCACGCTCGACGACTGCGCCGGACAGGTCCGCGCACTGCACGCGGCGGGCAGCGAGCCGGTGATCCTGCTGCCACTGCCTGGAGAACCCGAGGAGGACGCGATCAGCGCGGCAGGTGAGCTCGCGCGCCGCGCCGGTACTGCGCGGGCGTCAGGCCCGTCTCCTTCTTGAACACCTGACCGAAGTGCGACACCCCGCGGAACCCCCAGCGCCGCGCGATCGCGGCGACCGGCACCTCCGCCATCGCCGGGTCCGCGAGGTCGCGGCGGCAGCACTCCAGCCGTCGCCCGCGGATCCACGCCGACACCGTCGACTCGCCGCGCTCGAACAACACGTGCAGCTGCCGCGGCGAGATGTAGTGCGTCGCCGCGATCCGGGCCGGGTCGAGCTCCGCGTCGCCCAGGTTCTCCTCGATGTAGGCGACGATCTCCTCCAGTAGCAGCTCCCGGTGCTCCGGCGGGCGCTCCCCCAGCTCGGTCCGCAGCATCGTCGTCACCAGGTCCATCACATTGCGCACCGCCGTGCGCCCGTGCCCGCCGAGGAACTCCAGGTTCCGGTTCAGGCTGATCAGCATTCCCCACACCGCCGCGGGCAGGCCCGGCTCGCACTCGAACGCGCGCGCCGTCATCCCGGCCGGCTGCCGCGGGCCCAGCCATGCCTTGGGAAACCGGATGCACGTGGAGCGGTAGCCGTCGCTCGCGGTGAGCGCGGCGGGCTCGGAGGAGTCGTAGATCGCGAACAGGCCGGGCTTGAGCACCGCGACCCGGCCGTCCTGGGCCAGCCGCAGCTCGCCGGAGAGCTGCAGGGTCATCACGTAGAAACCCGCGTCCGCCGGGGAGATCGTGGCGCGGTCGCGGTACGCGGCGTGCCGCTCGCAGGCCATGTTGACGAAGTTGACCCCGCCGAGGGTGCGGTTGCTGATCGTGCCGGCGAAGGCGCGCGGCCGGTCGCAGTCGAACTGGAAGCTGAGCACGCTGCGGCGCACGGCGTCGGTCCACGAACCGAACGCCACCTTGTCGCCGCCACCCTGGGGAACCAGGTCGGCGGCGGCGAACTGGTCGGTCAGCGACGTCATCGTCATCTCCACCGCTCGCAGCCGGGCGATCAGGACACGCTACCCGGTCGTGCGCGGATCCGACAATCTCCTGCGCTCTCGTGAGATGTCCGCGGCGCGCGGCGCGCTTAGCGTTCGAACCGACGCGATCCGCACCGTGGAGGCAAGGCATGGCATACGTCGAAGGCTCACATCACGTGACACTGTCCGTGGCCGGGGCGCAGGAGGACGTGGACTTCCACGTCAAGATCCTGGGCCTGCGCTTCATCAAGCGCACCGTGCTGTTCGACGGCGCGCTGCCGATCTACCACCTGTACTACTCCAACGCGGGCGGCGATCCCTCCAGCGTCGTGACGACGTTTCCCTGGGCGCAGGCCGGGTTCTTCGGCAAGCGCGGTACCAACCAGGCCCGCGAGGTGCTGCTGTCGATCCCGCACGAGTCGATGAACTACTGGCACCAGCGGCTGACCGAGCACGACGTCGAGGTGCGGAACGTCGAACGGTTCGGGCAGCGGCGGCTGGCCTTCCGGCACCCGTCGGGGATCGAGTACGCCTTCGTCGGCAACAGCGGCGACGAGCGGGTCGGCCATCCGGGGTTCGGGGTGCCGCAGGAGCACGCGATCCACGGCCTGCACGGCGTGGGCGTGCACGTGGCGACGCCGGAGCGGATGGTCGAGTTCGCCACCGAGTCGTTCTTCTCCCAGGGCAGGCTGAGCGAAGAAGGCGATGTCGCCGTGCTGCAGATCGGCAACCAGAAGTACGGCAACCACCTCGAGCTGACGGTCAACCGCACCGACGACCAGGGCACCTGGAGCTACGGCGCGGGCACCTACCACCACTTCGCCTGGAACGTCGCCAACCTCGGCAACCAGGACGAGGTCAAGTTCGAGATCGAGGGCCGCGGCTACACCGACATCTCCGAGCTGAAGGACCGCAAGTACTTCAAGAGCGTCTACGTGCGCACGCCCGGCGGCGCCCTGTTCGAGCTGGCCGTCACGCACGCCGAAGGCGGCTGGACCTGTGACGAGTCGCCGAAGGAGCTGGGTACCAGGTTCCAGCTGCCCGAACAGTTCGAGCACCGGCGCGAGGAGATCTTCTCGCGGCTCGAGCCGATCGAGATCTGAGATGGCCGCGCCACATCTGAGCGCCGGGCACGAGATCACCGTGCGGCGCGGGCAGTTCTGGGTACCGGGCGAACGCGTGACGACCGCGGGCGGCACGGTGCAGCGGGCCCCGATGTTCGTGCAGTGGGAGGCGCCACCGGAGGTCAGCCATCCGCATCCGCTCGTGCTGGTGCACGGCGGCGGCGGGCAGGGCACCGACTGGACCGGCACGCCGGACGGCAGGCCGGGCTGGGCGACCAGGTTCGTCGAGGCGGGCTTCGCGGTGTACGTCGTCGACCGCTGCGGGCACGGACGCTCGCCCTATCACCCCGACGTCGTCGGCCCGATGGGCCCGCCTTTTCCCTACGAAGCGGCCGAAGCGCTCTTCGCCGGGAACACCGAGTGGGACGCCGACCAGCTGGTCGCGCCGATGGGACCGCTGCCGGCGGACCTCGCCGAGTCCCAGCGGATGGACGCCGACCGGCTGGGCCGCCTGCTCGACGTGATCGGCAGCGCGGTGCTGGTCACGCACTCCGCGGGCGGCCCGGTCGGCTGGCTCGCCGCCGACGCGCGGCCGCGGCTGGTCACGGCCATCGCCGCGATCGAGCCGATCGGTCCCGCCTTCGCGGACTTCCCCGGGCTGGGCGCGCTGACCTGGGGACTGACGAGTGCCGAGATCACCTACGACCCGCCCGCCCGGACTCCGGAGGACGCCGTGGGCCGGAAGATTCCCGCGCTGGCGGGCAAACCGGTCGCGGTGGTCAGCGGCGGCGCCTCGCCGTTCACCGGGTTCGCGCCGCAGGTGGTCGAGTTCCTGACCACCGCCGGCGCGCGGGCCGAGCACCTGCACCTGCCCGACCACGGGATCACCGGCAACGGCCACGGCCTGATCTTCGAAACCGACTCCGACGAGACGGTCAAGCCCGTCATCGACTGGATCCTCACGCACGACAAGGAGATCCCATGAGCGAACTGCACGTCAGCGACCAGTTCGACGCCGTCATCGCGCGACTGGAGGACATCACCCCGCTGCTGAAGGAGCACGCCGAGAAGGGCGAGGAGCTGGGCCGGCTCACCGACGAGGTCGCCCAGGCACTGCGCGACAGCGGCGCGCTCAAGGTCGGCATCCCGCGGGAGCTGGGCGGCTACGAGTTCTCGCCGCGCCAGGTCGTGGAGACGATCGCCAAGATCACCTACGCCGACGCCTCCGCCGGCTGGTCGTTCATGGCCGTGCAGATGGTCACCGGCACCACCGCGGCTTACCTCGGGCCGGAGGCCGTCGCCGACCTGTTCCCCGACGTCGAGCACGACCGGTACGCGACGATGGCGGGGCAGGGCACGCGGCTGGGCAAGGCGGTGCGCACCAAAGGCGGTTACCGGATCAGCGGGCAGTGGAGCTTCGCTTCGGGCATCGCGATGTCGAGCCACATCCACACCGCGGCGTTCTGCGAGGAGACCGGCGAGGCGCTGGTGTTCACGTTGCCGAAAGAACAGGCGACGCTGGTCGACAACTGGGACGTGATGGGCCTTCGGGCGACCAGCAGCATCGACTACCACTGCGAGGACCTGTTCGTGCCGGAGTCGCACGTCTACGTGGTGTCCACAATGGACGCACGCAACGGCGGCGCGATCTACCGGATGGGGCTGGCCAACATGGCCGGGGTCTGCCACACCGGCTGGGCGCTGGGCGTCGGGCACCGGCTGCTCGACGAGCTGAAGGTGCTGGTGGCGAAGAAGACCGGTACCCCGGGCGCGACCGTCGACACCGGGCAGTTCTACGCCGAGTACGCCCAGGCGGAGGCGAAGCTGCGGGCGGCGGCCGCGTGGGCGAGGGAGGTGTGGGCGGACAACGAGGAGACCCTCGGCCGCGGCGAGCTGCTGTCGACGGAGCAGGAGACGCTGACCCGCCTGATGCTCAACAACACCACGTGGTCGGTGCACGCGATCGGGCAGACGGTCTACAAGTGGGCCGGCACGGCGGCGCTGCGCCGCGGGGACCTGCAACGGTTCTTCCGCGACCTGCACGCCGGCACGCAGCACGTCACGTCAGGCCCCGTGGTGCTGCAGAACTGCGGCAAGTGGCTGGCGGGGCTGGCGCCGGAGGCGCGGTGGGTGTTCTTGGAGCTGCGGGGCTGAGGGCCCGCGTCACGCGCCGCGGTAGCGGGACGCCGCCTTCGCCGGGTCGGAGCCGGAGCGGATGGCGTGCTCGGCCGCGGTCAACTGCTCCAGCGTGGCCGGGTCGTCGAGGCCGGGGACGCACACGACCTCCCCGGTGCCGAGCGCCGACACCGACGCCAGCACGACGTCCTCCGCCGGCATACCGTGCTCGCCCCGCTGCTCCGCCTCGGCCGCGACGGACTCCAGCCCGGTCGTGAAATGGAACTCCGTCGCTGTCAGGCCGGGGCACAGCACCTGGACGGTCACGTCCGTGTCCGGCCCGAGCTCCGCCGCCAGGGTCCTGGTGAAGGTCACCAGATAGCCCTTCGTCCCCGCGTACGTCACGCGCTGTGGCAGCGGGCCGGGCGCCATGCTGCCGGCGAACGCGAGCAGCGACGCGACGTTCACGATCGCGCCGCGCCCGCGGGCCCGCATGCCCGGGAGTGCGGCCCGCGCGAGAACGGTCGGCGCGGTCACGTTGACGCTCAGCACGCGTTGCAGCAGCTCGGGGTCGGTCTCGTCGAAGGGGCCGTACCCGTTGATGCCGGCGTTGTTGACCAGGAGCGCGACGTCGTCCCGCCCGACGCGCTCCGCGACGCGAGCCAGGTCCACGTCATGGGCCAGGTCCGCCGAAAGGGTCTCGACGGCGACGCCCGCCGACTCGCGCAACTGCTCGGCCAGCGCCTCCAGCCGCTGGCCGCGCCGCGCGACCAGCGTCAGGTTCCAGCCCAGCTCGGCCAGCCTGCGCGCGTACTCGGCGCCGATCCCCGACGAAGCGCCCGTGACCACCGCCGTCGCTCCGGCGACGTGCACATCGAAACCCATGCTGCCCCTGTTCCCGCTCCGGGCGGGGCCAAACTAACCGTTCCGGCCCTTGCCCTTGCCGCCCTTCTTGCCGTGCTCAACCTTCTCAGCGGGCGGTGGAGCGGCTTCGACCGGGTGCGGTGCGGGCGCCGCCCGGACCTCGGTGACGGTGACCGGCGCGGCGGCAGCGGCGGTGCGCTCGCTCGTGACGAGCGTGTCGGCGCCGAGCAGGAGGCCGTCGAGGACGATCCGGTGGGTCTCGCGGACGGTGGAGCCGTCGGTCAGGGTGAGGGTGAGCCCGGCGGTGACCGTGCCGCCCTCGGCCCGGGGCGCGGTGGTGACGGCCAGCCGCGTGACTGTCGCCCAGTACTGCCGGTAGGCGTCCGCGCCCTGGGCCTGCCCCGCCGCGGAAAGCCGTTGCCAGGCGTCGCCGGGCCGGGCGGGCAGCAGTGCGTAGTAGTCCGCCACGGCCTTTTCCAGCTGTGCCGCGGAAGGCGCGCTCGCGACGACGGCCGGTGGCGGCGACGGGGGCGTGCCGACGGCCGGTTTGTCCACGAGGACGTAGGCGAGCACGGCCAGGGCGGCGAGGCCGGCCGCGATGCTCGCGAGCAGCCGGTGCCGTGGCCGGGGAAGCCGTGCGGTGAGGGGGAAGGCGCGACAGTCCACGATGGCGCGCAACGCATCGCACGCCTCCTCCGCGCTCGGCCGGTCGGCCGGGGTGCGGGCCAGCATCGCGGTCAGCACCGGCGTGAGCGGTCCCGCTTGCGACGGCGGCCGCATCTCCCCGGCGGCGATGCGATACAGGACGGCGTAAGGGTTTTCCAGGTCGCGGCCGAACGGCGTGACCCCCTCGACCGCGGTGTAGAGGGTCGCGCCGAGCGAGTAGACGTCGGACTTGGGCACCGGGCGGCGCCCGTGCACGGTCTCCGGTGGCAGATACGCGGGCGTGCCCGCGACGACCCCGGTGGCGGTGATCGTGGCGTCCCCGGCCGCGTGCGCGATACCGAAGTCGGTGATCTTCGCGCCGTCCTCGGCGAGCAGGATGTTGCCGGGCTTGATGTCCCGGTGCACGACGCCCGCGGCGTGCGCGGCGGCCAGCGCGGCGGCGATCTGCGCGCCGATCGCGGCGACCTCCCCGACGGGCAGCGGACCGCGTTCGAGCAGCACCTCGGCGAGGCTTGTCGACGGCAGGTACTCCATCACCAGCACGGGCAGCCCGCCGTCCTCGACGACGTCGAACACCGCGACCGCGTGCGGATGCTGCAACCGCGCGGCGATGCGGCCCTCCCGCAGGACACGATCGCGCACGTCGCTGTCGAGCTGGGTACCGACGGACGGCAGAACCCGTTTCACGGCAACGCGGCGTTCCAGCCGCTCGTCGAAGGCGCGCCAGACCGAGCCCATGGCGCCCGCGCCGAGCTCCTGCAACAGCCGGTACCGGCCTGCGATGAGTTCGCCCACGGCGGCTGACCGCGCGGTAGTCACTCAATCAGGTTAAGGGTAGCCGGATGGGCGCGCAGGGCGACGATCAGCGGGACGAGCGCAGGTTCTCCACCTCGACCGGTTCGATGCCTTCCCCGGCGGGCAGCTCGAAGCCGAGGATCTGGCTGTAGAAGCTCAGTTCGGCCTCCAGCGCGCGCCGGATGTTCTCCGCGCGCCGGAACCCGTGCTGCTCACCCTCGAACAGCAGGTACGCCACGGGCAACTGCCGCGACCGCAACGCGTCGACGATCAGCTCGGACTGGTTCGGCGGCACCACCGGGTCGTCCGCGCCCTGCAGCACCAGCAATGGCCGCCCGAACTCGGCGGCGCGATGGATCGGCGACCGCGCCACGTAGACCTCGCGCGCCTGCGGGTACGGCCCGATCAGCCGGTCCAGGTAGCGGCTCTCGAACTTGTGCGTGTCCGCCGCCAGCACCTCCAGGTCCGCGATGCCGAACATGTCGGTGCCCGCCGCGAACGGAGTGTCCGGCCGCGCCAGCGCGGCCAAAGTCGTGTAGCCACCGGCGGAACCGCCGCGGATCAGCAGTTTCCCGCCGTCCGCGCGGCCCTGCGCGGCCAGCCACCGCGCGGCGGCGAGGCAGTCGGCCACGTCGACCACGCCCCACTCGCCCAGCAGCTGCTCGCGGTAGGCGCGGCCGAAACCGGCGGAGCCGCCGTAGTTGACGTCCACCACCGCGAACCCGCGGCTGGTCCAGAACTGCACGCCGAGCGAGAGCACAGGCACCGCGCTCGCGGTGGGGCCGCCGTGGATCATCACGATCAGCGGCGGCCGGGTGCCTTCGGGTCCCGCGAACTCCGGGTTCGCGGGCGGGTAGAACAACGCGTGCGCGGTCCGGTCGCCCGAGGGGAACGAGATCGCCTCCGGCACCGACACGTACGCCGGGTCCAGTCCCGTCCGGCGGGGCGCCCGGATCGTCCGCACCGCACCGTCGGCCGACACCCGGTACACGCCCGGCTCCTCGGTCGGCGTGCCGGCGATCAGCACCACCTCGCCGCCCGCGGGCCGGAGCGCGGCGACCGCCGAGAACGGGAGGTCCAGCGGGGTCACGGCATCGCCGGGCGCGGCGATCGCGAGCCTGTCGTACCCGTCCGACCAGCGGGCGAACACGACCCGCCCGTCCGGCAGCGGCACGTAGCGCTGGGTGCCCAGCTGCCAGCCCGGCACCCCGATCTCGGCGTCGAGCACGATCACCGGCTCTACGCCGCCGCCCGGCGACCAGCGGTAGAGGTTCCACCAGCCGGTGCGGTCGGAGAGGAAGTACAGGCTTCCGCCGGGCTGCCACTGCGGTTGCGAGACCGACTCACCCGGCCCGCCCGCGACGACGGTCTCCTCGCCGGTGGCGAGCTCCCGCACGGTCAGGACGGTGTCGTCCCAGGGCATCGACGGGTGGTTCCAGGAGATCCACGCCAGTCTGGCGTCGTCGGCGGAAAGCCTTGGCGCGGCGACGAAATCCGGTCCGGTGACGAGCACCTCCGGCTCGCCGGGGCCGCTCGCGGCGAGGCGCACGACCTCGTTGCGCACCTCCGAACCCGAGTGCCGTTCCCGCACCGCCACGAGGAAAGTCCCGTCCGCGCTCAGGTCGCCGTCGGCGAACCGGTCGCCACGGGCCACCGCGGGCTCCGGGGTCAGCGGCTCGGCCACCCCGGACTCCAGCCGGTACAGCCGCTGGTCGGCCCAGTTGGCGAACCAGATCACGCCGTCGCGCAGCCACCAGTCGCCGCCGCCGTACTCGTGCACGGAGGTCCGCGCGTCGAAGCCGTCGGGCAGCAGCTCGGTGAGCGTGCCGTCGGGCCCGCAGCGGACCAGCTGGCAGCGGCCGCCCTCGGCGGGCCTGCGTTCGGACCACACGACCGCGGCCCCGTCGGCCCGGACGTCGGAAATGCCGACCGCGGCCGTGATGACCAGCTCGGCGGTGACAGGGGTGGACCAGGACCCGAACGCGGAGATCAGCACGGAACCACGCTACGGGACCACCTCCGGGTCGCCCCGGAGGTGGTCCCGGCCGATCAGCCGATCTTGTACGAGTACGGCAGCGTGGCGATGACCTCGCCCGTGCCCACCTGCGGCAGACCGGTCACGCCGGTCGGCAGCGTCGGCACGGTCACCAGGTTCAGGTGACCGGACACGGTGCTGTTGCGCGGGCCGCCCGGGGTGATGGTCACGTTCACCGTCACCGTCTGCCCCGGCGCGACGATCAGCGGGGTGCCGCCCGTCCCCGCCGGGTCGACCGCCTGGTCGAACGGGTCGCCGGTGGACGACGTCACCGACTGGTCGAAGCCCGCCGTCACCATCGACGCCGTGTAGCTCGCGTGCCCGGCGGGCGCGCCCGCCGGGCCGAACGGGCCGAGCTCCTGCACGTCGGCGAACCAGATGCCCTTGCTGACGTACCCCTTCTTCTCCCCGATCGTCGCGACCGAGACGGTGCTGCCCGACTGCGCCTTCTTCAGGTCACCGAACACGTCGATGCCCGCGGCCGAGCCCTGCAGCTCCACCTGTGCCGGCACGGTCGAGGAGGTGGCCACCGTCAGCTTGCCGGTGTCCGGCGGCACCACGTAGACCGGCGCGTCACTGCTGACCTCGGGCAGCGTGACCTCCGTCGAACCCTGCAGCGGAACCGGTTGCAGCGTCTGGTTCCCGTTCGTGCGCGGGTCCACGCCGATCGCGATCGGCTCCACACCCGGGTTGTGCACGGTGACCGGCACGGTCACGGGCTTGCCGGCCGGCAGCTTCCCGCCCGAGGGCAGGCCCTTCGCCGACACCGCGACCTGGTCGAAGCCCACCGTGCCGGTGAACGGCTGCTCGAGCTGCTTGCCGGTGACCGGGTTCTGCACCACGAGCACCAGGTGCCAGCGGCCCGGCAACGGGTTCGCGTCGAGCAGCTGCAGCCCCTTGCCCTGCGAGACGCTCGTCTGCGTCGCGAGGTACACGTTGCTGTTGACGTCGGCCAGCTCGCCGTTCGGGTCGACCAGCACCCCGTCCATGATGGTGCCCGGGTCCTGCAGGTTCACCGCGACGTCGAGGTCCTTCTTGCCCTTGGGCACGTCGAACTCGTAGCTGAACGTCTGCGCCGGCGACACCGCCCGCGCGTTGCCGCCCGTGATCGTGCCGCCGAACTGCCCGCTGCCGTTCTTCGTGGGGATCAGCGCGCGCAGGATCGCCGACAGCGTGGTCTGGTGCCCGTCGGAGCTGCCGAAGGTCACCGAGTAGTCCGCGTCCCCGCCCGAGGCCGGGGTCTGCAGCGCGATCTTCACGGGCTTGGACTGTCCCGGCGCCAGCGTGAGCACCGGCGGGGTCACCTGGCCGTAGGGCACGGCGCGCTGGGTGTCGGCCGCCAGCTGGATGTTCCCGGTGTAGCCGGAGGGACCGGCCGCCGAGTACAGCACCGCGGTCCAGGTGCCTGCGGCGGGCTGGCGAACGTCCACATTGGCGTAGTTCGCCGTCGCCGCGCCACCCTGCGGGCGGCTGTTCGCGACGAACGTGCCGTCCGGCCCGAGCAGCGTCAGCCGCACGACCGGGGTGACCGACGTGCCGTTGACCGTCTTCGGGCTGCCCTGCCAGGCCATCCTCGTCAGCAGGCGCTGCGCCCCGGCAGGCACGCTGAACGTGACCTTCTTGTACGCCCAGTTCGTGCCGTTGTAGTACGGGAACGTCGGCAGCGTGGTCGAGTCGAACGCGGTCGTCTGCGTCTGCGAGGACAGCGGTGCGAACGTCCGGGTGCCCGCCGAAACGGTCAGCGGCTTGTTCCCCACGTTGGTGACCTGCACGCTCGCCGTCTGCGTGCTGCCCGGTGCGCCTTCCAGGGTGAGCTGGTCGGTGGACAGCGCGATGTTCGACGAGACACCGGCAGGCGCCCCGCTCGAGCCCGGCGCGGTCAGCGCCGCCTCGACGGCCGCACGGGCGTCGAGCAGGCCCGAGCCCTGCTCGTCGGCCGGCAGGCCGAGGTCGCGGGTGGTGCCGGTGATGAGCTGCTTGATCTGCGCCGGCGTGGGCGAGGCGCCCTTGTGCGTGCCGCGGTAGGCCTGGATCACCAGTGCCGCCACACCGGCGGTCAGCGGGGCCGACTCGCTGGTGCCACCGAAGGACTCGAGGTCGGTCGGCTGCGGGACGGTCTGGAAGTTGCGGCATTCGGCGTAGGCCGGGGCGCAGTCGGCCCAGTTGCCCTCACCGGGTGCGACCAGGTCGATCGTGCGGCCGTTCTGGGTGATGCCCGAGGACGACAGCGCGGAGATGTTGTCGTTGACCCATTTCCCGTTGGAGAACGGGAAAGCCGCGTATGTCGTCTGCGCGTACAGCCGGTTGTCCGTGGTCGCGCCGGTGGAGATCACCAGCGGGTCGGTGGCAGGGCTGCCGATGGTCGAGGTGATGCCCGCGTCGCCGCTGGACGCGGTGACGGTGACGCCCGCGGCGACCGCCTGGTCGTTGAACACCTGGAACAGCTCGCGCGAGCTGGCGTCCGGGTACTGGTTCAGGCCGAGCGACTCGTTGAGCACGTCGACGTGGTCGACGGTCACCGCGTAGTCGATCGCCTGCAGGATCGCGGAGTTCGTCGCGGTCGAGCCGAACACGTTGAGCCCCACCAGGCTCGCGCCCGGCGCTACGCCCTTGACGACGATGTTGCAGCCCGGCGGGAGCGGGTGGTTCTCGTTGACGAACTTCGACAGGTCGTGCACGACGACACCCTGTGCCGCGATCGACGACGCGTCGCCGAAGGCCTCGGCGCCGGAGTCGGTGGTGTTCGGGCCGTCACCGGAGAAGTCCTGGTAGTCGGCGAAGACCTTCGAGCCGTCGGGACGGATGAAGTCGGGGTAGTTCGGGTCCATGTTGTCGGCGAGGAACGCGACCTTCACGCCCGAGCCGTCGGCCAGGTCGGCCGCGCTCTTCGAACCGTCGGTGCTCGCGGCGTGGATCGAGGTCAGCGCCTCGGGCTCCAGCAACGGCTTCGCCGGGTCGGTGGGGCAGATCGCGTTCGGCGCCTGCGCGGCGGCCGGCGCGTTCACCTTGGGGGCGGCGCCTTCCGCCGGCTTCGTCGCCGACTCGGGCAGGGTGACCTTGCTGTCCGGCAGCACCGACGCGACGGCCGGGTCCTGCGCGAGCTGCGTCGCCTGTGCGGCGGTGACCGTGGCCGAGAAAGCGTTTCCCAGCGAGAAGTGCTCGATCTTGCTCGGGTTGGCGCCGGTGAGCTTGTTCAGCACCGCGTCCTGCGCGGCCGTCGTGCGGTCACGCCTGGTGCCGGACGCCGCCTTGGTCGGCGGCGCGTCGGCGATCTGGTCGGCGAGCACGACGATCACCGACTCCTGCGCGGAGTCGGCGGCCGTCGCCACCGCGGTCGTGGTCAACTGTGTGGTGCCGGCCAGCACCAGACCGCCCGCCGCCGCCAAGGCGAACGCGCGCAACGGTCTCGAGGAACGCCGCATGAGCAGCTCCCGCTTCCTGTCGTAGTTTCGCGAAACAACCGGCCCCGACGAAATCGGGTGCTCCCGACTTCCCTGCGCGCGTGATCATTCCCGCAGAAACGGCGTTCGACAACCGACCTTGGTAGCAAGGAATTCCGGCAATTGCGACCGTTGGGATTTCCTCATCCTTTTCCGCCGCCGTTTTCGGCCGTATCGGCCGGCACGGCGCCCGCCCCTACTCCGGCAACCGGTCGAAGGTCAGCTCCAGGCGGTAGGGGCTGTTGAGGCTGAGCCCGGCCTGCCGCGGGATGTCGGCCCCCGGCTTCAGCGCGAAGTTCGTCGTCCTGGCGAGCAGCTCCTCGAAGGCGATCGCCAGCTGCAACCGCGCGAAGTGCAGCCCCAGACAGCGATGGATGCCGATGCCGAAGGACACGTGCGGGTTGTCCG
This sequence comes from Amycolatopsis acidiphila, assembly GCF_021391495.1. NCBI lineage: Bacteria > Bacillati > Actinomycetota > Actinomycetes > Pseudonocardiales > Pseudonocardiaceae > Amycolatopsis > Amycolatopsis acidiphila. The sequence goes on from NZ_CP090063.1 coordinate 5,795,888, forward strand.
GCCGGTCGAACACCAGCTCGTCGGGCCGCTCGAACCGCGCCGGGTCCCGGTTCGCCGCCGCGAAGAACACCGCGACCCGGTCGCCCGCCTTCACAGGCGTGCCACCGACTTCGGTGTCGCGCGTCGCGGTGCGGGCCATGTGCGCCACCGTGGTCTCCAGGCGCAGGAACTCGTCGAGGTCGCGCCGCCACCAGTCCGGCTCGCGCAGGCGCGGCTCGATGTCGTCCCGGGTGGCGAGGTGGTAGGCGATGTTCGTGAGCACCCCCCGGGTCGTGTCGAGACCGCCGAGGAACAGCGTGGTCACGATGTCCAGCCGCTCCTCCACCGTCAGCGGGCGCCCGTCGATCCTGGCCGTGACCAGTGCGGCGAGCACGTCCTCGCGGCCGTCCGGCGCGGCTTCGGCCTCCGCGAGCGCTTCCACGGCCAGCCCGGCGAGCACGCCGAACGCCTCGGACGAGCTCGCCACCGCCGCCTGCTTCGCCGCGGCCACCCCGCGCTCGACGAGCTCCAGGTTGTCGGTCGCGAACACGACCCGGGCCAGGGAACCGGCGCTGAACGGGACCGCGAAATCGGCCACCACGTCGAACTCGCCCTTGTCGATGAACGCGCTCATCGCCTCCCGCGCGATTTCGCGCAGCTGCCCTTCATAACGCGACAGGAAAGATCGGGAGAAATACGGGTTGAGGATCTTGCGGTATTCGCGGTGCGCGGGCGGGTCGGTGTCGATCGGGATAACGCGGACCGGCACGCCTCGCAGACTCGGTTGCGCGGAGCTGAAGGTCTCCGGGTCACCGCACACCGTCCGGACGTCCTGATACCGCGTGGGCACGAGATAGCCGCCGTCGGCCGACGAACGCAGGACGGGGCATTCGCCGCGGGCGACCGCGACCGCGGCCAGCACGTTTTCGCGCTGGTCCTCGGCGTAGAGGTCGATGTTTCCCAGGATTTCCTCAACGGACTTGGTCATGCGTCCTCCCGGTTCGGCGGTGAATTCCCACCGTAGGACGTTCAGCGGGCCGACGGGACGCTCATCGCGAGAACGGCGATGTCGTCGTCGAGCCCGTCGCCGAACCCGCCGAGCAGCTTGGTGATCGCCGCGACGACCCCGCTCGCCGTCGTGGGCGCCAGCTCGCGCACGAACTCGTACAGCGCCTCCTCGCCGTATCGCTCGCGGCTCTGGCCGAGCCGGGCTTCGGTGAGGCCGTCGGTGTAGAGCAGCAGGGTGTCCCCCGTACGCAGCCTCGCGGTCGTGGAGGCGAACCGCGCGTCCGGCAGCGCGCCGACCAGCTGTCCGCCCTGTGTCGCCAGGACTTCGGCCGAACCGTTGCCGCGCAACAGAAGTGCGGGCGGATGCCCGCCGCTGGCGAGGGTGACCGTGCAGCCATCGACGTCGGGCACGAGCACCCCGAAGATCACCGTGCAGAAACGCGGGTCGTCGCCGCGGTACTCGTGGTTGAGCACCGTGTCCAGCACGGCGAGCACGGATTCGGGCTCGGCGTCGGTCACCGCCGCCGCGCGCAGGGTGTACCGGGTCAGCGAGGTCACCGCTGCGGCCCCGGCACCCTTGCCGCACACGTCGCCGAGGAAGAAGCCCCAGCGTCCGCCCGCGAGCGGGAACAGGTCGTAGAAGTCGCCGCCGACCTGGTACGGCGACGCGTGGTGGTAGTACGCGTCGACCGCCATGCCCGGTGGCGCGGTCAGCACGGGCGGCAGGAGGGTGCGCTGCAGCGTGGTGGCCAGCTGCAGCACCCGGTCGCGTTCGCGATCGGCGTCCTGGCGGGCCCGCAACAGCTCCCGCTCGTAGGCGCGGCGGTCGCGGGCGTCGAAGATCGTCGTGCGGATCACCCGCGGCCCGCCGTCTTCGCCGGTCTTCAGGGTGGAGGTCACCAGCACCGGCAGCCGGGTGCCGTCCGCGGCGACGAGGTCGAGCGCGACGCCGCCGAGCTCACCCTGCATCCGCAGCAGCGGCGCGAAATGTGTTTCGTGGTAGAGCTTTCCGCCGACCGTGAGCAGGTCCGCGAACCGCAGCCGCCCGGCCACCTGGTCCCGTTCGTAGCCCAGCCAGCCGAGCAGGGTGGCGTTGACCCTGACGATCCGCCCGTCCGGCAGTGTCGAGAGGTAACCACACGGGGCGTTCTCGTACAGGTCTTCCGCGCTGTCCTCGGGCAGCGCGTCGTACGGCTCGCCCGTGCTCATCACGCACCGCTGGCCGCGAACGCCGCGATCGCCTCCGTCGTCTGCACCGGGGCGCTCAGCTGGGGGCAGTGGCCGACCGCGTCGAGGGTGACCAGGCGGCAGTCCGGGATCCGGTCGCGCACGTACGCGCCGACCGCGCGCGGGGCGATCGCGTCCTCTGCGCACTCGATCACCAGCGAGGGCACGGTGACCTTCGGCAGGTCCTCGCGGTTGTCGGAGAGGAACGTGGCGCGGGCGAAGACCTTCGCGATCTCCGGGTCGGTACGGCAGAAGCTGTTCGTCAGCTCCTCGCCCAGCTCCGGGCGGTCCGGATTGCCCATGATCACCGGGGCCATCGTCGCGGACCAGCCGAGGTAGTTGCTGTCGAGGGAGTCGAGCAGCTCGTCGATGTCGGCGGCGCTGAACCCGCCGTGGTAGTCGCCGTCATCGAGGTAGCACGGCGAGGGGGTCAGCAGAACGAGCTTGGCGAAGCGGCCGGGCTCGGCGTCGACCGCGAGCACGCCGATCATCGCCGACACCGAGTGCCCGACGAACACCACGTCGCGCAGGTCCAGCTCGCGGCACAGCTCCAGGACGTCCTCGGCATACCCCCACAGGCTCGCGTAGCGCCGCGGGTCCCAGGCCGAGAGGTCCGAGCGTCCCGAGCCGACGTGGTCGAACAGCACGACCCGGTGGTCCCGCGCCAGTTCCGGCACCGCGAGCCGCCACAGGTTCTGGTCGCAGCCGAACCCGTGGGCGAGCAGCAGCACCGGGCCGTCCGGCTTGCCGGTGACGACGACGTTGTTCCTGCTTCGCACGTCCACGGGGACATCCTTTCACTGCGGCCCGGTTGCCGCCGCCGGACGTTCAGCCCGACGAGCGCTGCTCCCGGGTGTCCCGGCGCAGTTTCCGCGCCTGCTCGGTCACCGAGCGGACCTGCTCGGCCAGTGCGCTGTCGGTGTCCTCCAGTGCGGCGTGCGCGTCGGCGAGCGGGGTGAGCAGGCGGGCCGGGTCGTCGTCGGCCAGCGCCTGCTGGACGCGGTCCTGCGCCGGGCGGTCCAGCCCGTCGAGCGCCCCGATCTGCCCTGCCAGCCGCCGCAGCGAACCCGAGTTGCGCCGCGCCCACTCCGCCACCGCACGCTCCCCCGCGCGCCTGCTGCGCTCCGCCTCGACCCGCTGCTCGCCGGTCTGTGCCCCTCGTGCGCGGACGGCCGCAGCCGCAGGTAGCGCCGCTCGGCGGCCTGCCTGCTGGTCACGCCCAGGGCGGGCGCGAGCCGCGCCCAGCTGACCCGCTGCTGTCGCGCCGAGCCGATCAGCCGCGGCTCCCACGCCGCCAGCTCGTCCCGCAGCCCGCGCAGGACGGTCAGCGCCGCGAGCAGCTCCCGCGGCCCGGCGGACGAGCCGACCACGGCCTGTACCAGTGCCACCGCCTGCGCCGCTTCGGGCAGCTCGGCCGGCCCGTCCAGCTCGCGGAGCAGCGCCAGCGCCGCGGCACGTTCGTCCTCGTCCGTCATACTGTCATCCTTTCGACGACGTCAAACTTGTCATCGGATTGACGACATGCTAAACCAACAGTGCGCGTTGACGCCAGCGTCGACCAGCGAGGAGGTAGTCATGTTGATGCGCACCGATCCCTACCGCGAGATGTTCGGGCCCGGCACCTGGTCCCGTCCCGCGCCGATACCGATGGACGCCTGCCGGACCGGCCGCGAGGTCGTGCTCTCCTTCGACCTGCCCGGCCTGACGCCCGACGCCATCGAGATCAGCGTCGAGCGCAACGTCCTGACCGTCAAGGCCGAGCGTCGCCCGGACCACCCCGGCGGAGACGTGCGGACGCTCGTCACGGAACGACCGCTCGGCGTGTTCTCCCGCCGGCTCTTCCTCGGCGACGGCCTCGACACCGAGCACGTCGCCGCCGACTACGAAGCCGGCGTGCTGACCCTGCGCATCCCCGTCGCCGAGCAGGCGCAGCCCCGGCAGATTCCCGTCTCCGGCGCCGCACGTGAACCGGACCGCCTCGGCGCCTGACCCGCAATCGACGGAAGCAGGAGGAATCGTGGGTACCGGTCTGGACCTCGGGTGGGGACGGCGGGGAGATCGGATGCCGGTCGCGTCGATGGTCCCCGGTCTGTCCGAAGTGGACTTCCCCGGCCCGGCCGGGCTCGCGGTCCGCACGGCAGGCGGTGACGGACTTCCGGCGGGAGCAGGCGGGAGATGAGCAGCCCCCCGTGGCCGCCGGTGGCGGAGTTGCTGCGGGAGCTGCTCGACCGCATCACCGCGGAGCTGCCGGGCGCGCTCGGCGCGGCGATCAGCGTCCGGGACGACGGTGGTTCGCTGAACCCGCTCGCGACCGCCGGGGTCGCCGCGCGCTTCGTGCCCGCGCAGCTCGAGAAGTTCGGCGGCCCGGTGCCCCACGCGGCGGCCACCGGCCGGCCCACCGTCAGCAGCGCCGTGTTCGCCGACGAACGCTGGCCCGACCTCACCCTCGGCGCCGTCACCGACGCCGTACCCGAACTGCGGGCGCAGTGGCAGCGCGTGCGCGGCGCCGCCGCGTTGCCCTGCGACTGGGCGGACAACGGCAGGTTCGTGCTGTCCGCGACCCTCGACCGCCCGGCCACCGAGGCGACGGTGGGGGTGCTCGCCCGCTACGAGAAGCTCGTCGCGATGACGCTCGTGGTCGGCGAGGCCGCGACGGCGTACAAGGCCGACCACATGGTGGGCCTGTTGCAGTCCCGCGCCGCGATCGAGGAGGCCAAGGGCATCGTCGTCGCGATCCGCCGCTGCGGCCCCGACGAGGCCTGGGCGACGCTGCGGCGGGCGAGCCAGCGGCGGGCGAGCCAGGAGTTCAACGTGAAGCTGCGGGAGCTGGCCGTGGCGCTGATCGAGTACGTCGGCCGGGCCCCGGCACCCCAGCCCGACGGCGGCGAGGTGATCACGCCACGGCCCGAAGCGCGTCAGGCGGCGGAAAACCTCTGGCACGCCTTCACAGCGGTCTCCTGATCATCGCGGGCGCGGCCGTGTAGATTCTGCGCCGCAGCCGGCGATCCGAGGAAGACGATGAAAACGGAACGGACCCCCGAACGTCTCGTCTTCTTCGCCGACGCCGTGGTCGCGATCGCACTGACACTGCTGGTCCTGCCGCTGACCGAGGTGGTGCCGGAGATCGTCGCCGCGCACGGGCACTCGATCGACGCGATCACCGAGAACCAGTGGCGGATCTCCAGCTTCCTGCTCAGCTTCGTGGTCATCGCCCGGCTGTGGCTGGTCCACCACCGGCTGTTCGAGGTGGTGGCCTCCTACACGGTGCCGCTGCAGTGGCTGAACATCGCCTGGCTGCTCACGGTCGCCGTGCTGCCGTTCCCCACGGAGATGATCGGCGCGTTCGGCGACGACAGGTTCACCGAGCTGTTCTACATCGGCACCGTCTTCGCCAGCAGCCTGTGCCTGACCGCCATGACCCTCGTGGTGCGGGCCGACCCGCAGCTGGTGAAACATCCCGGTGCCATCACCGACTCCTGGCGGTTCAGCTCGGTCGGCAGCACGGTCGCGCTGGGGTGCGCGTTCGCACTGACCGCGTTCGTGCCCGGGGTGGACTACTACTCGATCCTGCTCCTGGTGGTGCCGGCGCAACTGGACCGGATCCGATACCGCCGCCGCGCGCACGAAGACGCGTGATGCGCCCCTGTGGTTCTCGCCGGCTGACAACCGCGCCGTACCGTCACGAGGCGTTGCTCCGGTCGAGCGGCCCCCACTCGCGCGAGCCCTGCTCGTCGACCAGTTGCTGTGCCTCGCGGAGCACGTCGTCGGTCACCCACGCCAGCAGGCGGTCGCACACCACGAGCGGCTCGTTGTCCGGGCCGCGGGCGATCTCGGTGCCCTGGAACACCCACGGCCGCACACCCGGCCCGCGCAGCTCGCGCAGGTGCCGATAGTCGTAGATGCGGCGGGCGAGCCACAGCCGCAGCGGGCGGTCGTCCCACCACGGCTCCACCTTCAGCGGGCTGGCCGACAACCCCGGCAGCGGCATGCCGGTCAGTGCGTCCCGGCTGGACTGCGGGGCGTTCTTCCCGTCGGCCAGGTCGGTTTCGGGGCCGAGCGACCAGCGCACGTAGAGGTCCCGCCCGTCCTGGGCTTCGAACTCCTCCACCAGCTGGTCCAGCGTGCGCAGCGTTCTCACGGACCGCAGGGTTCCCCGCCGCGCCGGTTTCACGCGACCACGAGCTGGTTACAGTGTCGGAGGCGATCTTCGACTGGGGAACAGGAGTGAAAGTGGCGCTCACGGTCGAGTGGGAACGCGCCCGGGACGTGCTGGTCGTCTCGGTCGCCGGCGAGGTGGACGCGAGTTCCGCGGCCCGGCTGCAGGAGGGCGTCGCGGCCGCGCGCACGGCCGACGTCCCGGCGTCGGCGCTGGTGGTGCTCGACCTCAACCGCGTCGACTTCCTGGACTCGGCGGGCCTGGCGGTGCTGGTCGAGGTCGCCAGCGACTGCCACAAGGCCGAGCAGGAGCTGCGCATCGTCGCGACCTCGCGGGCGGTGCTGAACCCGCTGAAGCTCACCGGGCTGGACCAGATCTTCACGATCACCGATTCCGTGCCCACCGGCACCGGGCACTGACACCGACCGTCCCGGCGCGGGGGCCACGTCCTAGAGTGAGCGCGATGCGTAAACACCTCTGGGTCGTGCCCGTGCTCTGCGCTGTGTGGCTGTTCTTCGCCTTCCGCGGGATGTTCACAGCCATGCCGACGCGCCCGCAGATCGACCTCGAGGTCTACCGCTACGGCGTCCAGGCCTGGTGGGACGGGCACAACCTGTACGGCGCACTGCCACCGGTCGAGAACGGGGCCGAGCTGCCCTTCGTGTACCCGCCGTTCGCGGTGCTGATCCTGAGCCCGCTGGTGCTGCTGCCGTGGGACGCGGCGGTCGTGACGCTGTACGTGCTGAGCACGATCTGCCTGCTGATGACGCTGTACCTGGTCTCCCGCGTCGCGTGGCCACCGCTGGGCCGGGCCGGCGGCTTCGTCGTGGCGTGCGTCGCGCTGCCGCTGACGGTGTTCCTCGAGCCGGTCAGCCAGACCTACCAGTTCGGCCAGGTGAGCCTGGTGATGATGGCGCTGGTGGCGGTCGACTGCCTGGCCGGGAAGACGGTGTGGCCGCGCGGGTTCGGCATCGGCCTGGCCGCGGCGATCAAGCTCACCCCGGCGGCGTTCATCCTGTTCTTCCTGGTCCGCAAGGACTACCGCTCGGCCGCGCGCGCGGGCATCACGTTCGTGGTGGCCGCGGCCGTCGGCTTCGCCACCGACTTCCACGCCTCGGTCCAGTACTGGTTCCAGGGCGGGCTGTCCGGCGGCGGGGTCAGCGGCACCGCGTTCAAGACGAACCAGACCATCGAGGCCGCGCTGGTGCGCACCGGCCTCTCCGGCGCGGCCGAGAAGGCCGTGTGGATCGCGGTGATCGCGGCGCTGGTGGTCGTGGTCGCCCTCGCGATGCGCCGCGCCGAGCCGGCGCTGGCACTGATGGCCAACGCCGGGCTCGCGCTGCTCGTGTCGCCGACTTCGTGGTCGCACTACTACGTGTGGGTCGCCCCGGCGCTGCTGGTCCTGCTCGCCCACGGCGCGCGGCGGGCCTACGAACGGTCGTGGCTCGCGGCGGCCTGGTTCGCCTGGGCCGTGCTGACCGCGGTGTTCTTCTACCTCGCACCGTTCCACCACCTGCCGGACACCGACTTCCCGGTCGTGCACGTGCACTGGGACTGGCCGCAGCAGCTGTCGGCGGCGACGTATCCGCTGGTCGGCGTGGCGTTGCTGCTCGCGTTCGCGATCCCGCGCCTGCGCCGGCCGAAGCTGGAGCCCCTGCTGACGACGCCGCTCAGGCACCCTGCCGGGGCCGGGGCGAGCTGAACGCACCGGCGTTGCGGGCGCACCAGTCCGCGAAGGTCCGCGGCTTGCGGCCGAGGAGCCGTTCCACCGTGTCCGTGCGATAAGCAGCGGCTCCCGCGCGCATCTGCGTGAACCCCTCGACGATGGCGTCGGCGAGCGCTTTCGGTGCCCCTGCGGGAAAACGGGCCCGAACGACCTCCTCCGGCGTCGCCACCTCCCGCACCCGCAGGTCGCGACCGATCGTTTCCGACAGGATCCGGACCTCGTCGGACAGGGTGAGCAGCTCGTCGCCGGTGAGGACGTACTCCTCGCCCTCGTGACCGTCCTCGGTCAGGACCAGCGCCGCGACCGCGGCGATGTCGGCCACGTCGACGGGCGCGAACCTGCCGGGGCCGGACGGATCGAGGACGTAGCCGCCTTCGGCGAGGGTGGGCAGCCAGTCCAGCGCGTTGGTCATGAAGCCGCCCGGCCGCAGGAACGTGGCGGGAATGCCGGACGCGCGGATGATCTCCTCGCGGTCGTGGTGCCACCGGCCCATGGCGGGCATCGGGTCGCCCATCGCGTGAGCCGAGGACAGGTGCACTATGTGCCGGACCCCGGCGGCCTTCGCCGCGGCGACGGCATGGCGGGTGAAGTCCGTGCCGATGCCCGGCATGAGCAGGAACAGCCGGTCGACGCCGTCGAAGGCGGGAGTGAGCGTGTCGGGCTCGCCCAGGTCCCCGACGACGCGCTCCACGCCGCCGGGCGCACGCGCCGGGTCGCGGACGAGGACGCGGAACTTGGCGCCCTTCGCGGCGAGCTCTCCGGTGAGCTCGCGGCCGATGTGCCCGGTGGCGCCGGTGACCAGTATCATCGCAACTCCGATGGTCGTTTGCCGTCTAACAATTCCTCGTCGAACGTTAGCCGGGAAATGATTAGCCGTCAATCGATTCCTGGAGTGCCGCGTGCCCGAGTTCCTGGACCTGCACGGCAGGGCGTCGAAGGTGATCCGGGCGCTGGCCGAGGCCGACATGCGGCGGCACGGGCTGCACCTGGGCCAGAACCACCTGCTCGCGGCGCTGTGGGAGCACGACGGCGCCACCCCCGGCGAGATCGCCGCCGCGGTGGGCGTCACCACGCCCACCGTCGTCAAGATGGCGACCCGGATGGCTGCGGCCGGGCTGCTCACCCGCCGCCGCGACGAGCACGACAACCGGCTGGTCCGGCTGCGGCTCACCGATACCGGCCGGGCGCTGCGGGAACCGGTCGAGGCGGAACGGCGTGAGCTGGAGGAGAAACTCGTCGCCGACCTGACCGAGGCCGAACGCGACCACCTGCTGAGCGCGCTGGCGAAGATCTACCACACCGCGGCCGACCTGCTGGGGCACCCGGTCGAGCCCTGACTTCAGGCGCGCAGGGCTCCCCGGCGCCGCTGCCAGTCCGTCACGGTGTCACAGCCCGCGTCGAGCTCCGCCTGCAACAGCGCCGTCAGCTGCCCGACCAGCTCGGCCCCGAGCACCTTGCTCTCGCCCAGCGCCGCGAGCGCTTCCCACGGCGTCGCGCACAGCGTGCCGACCTCCTCGCCCTCCGGCGGCGGGGTCAGACCCGCCTCGATGCCCGCGCGTCCGGCCGCGAGCAGGGCGGCGACCACGAGGTGCGGTTGCGCGTCCGCGCCCGCGAAGCGGAATTCCAGCCGCTGCCCGGCGCCCGTGCCCGCGACGCGCACCGACGCCGTTCGATCGTCGACGCCCCACCGCAACGAGCGCGGCGAGAACGGCCCGGTCCGCAACCGCACGTAGCTGTTCCACGTCGGCGCCCAGACCGCCGTGAGCGCCCGCGCCGCCCGCAGCACCCCGGCCAGGAACCCCTCCGGCGCGGACGGCGACAACGACAGGTGGACGTGACAGGAGTTGCCCTGCCCCGGCTGCGGCGCGGCGAGGTAGCTCGCCGTCACGCCGTGCTCGGCGGCCGTCGCGCGGACGATCAGCTGCTGCAGCATCGCGTCGTCGCAGGCGGCGAGGGCGTCACGGTGGCGCAGCACGATTTCGTACTGCCCCGGATGACACTCGCCGCGCGCGGACTCGACGCCGAGCGGAGCCAGTTTCGCCCGCAGGTCACGCAGCAGCGGGCGCAGCCGCTCGGTACCGCCGACCGCGTAGTCGACGCCGTGCGCGGTCAGCGGCGCGCCCTCCGCGTCGAGGAACGTGACCTCGTGCTCGATCCCTACCGACGGCACGAAGCCCAGCGCCTCGATCGCGCGGAGCTCGTCGATGAGCACCTGCCGGGGCGCGACGTGCACGGGCTCACCGCCGGGCCACTCGACATCGCAGACGACGGCGTACACCCCGTCCTCCACCGGCGTCACCGTGGCGAGGTCCGGCCGCATGCGCAGGTCGCCGTAACCGCCGAGGTACCGAGTCAGCGACTGCACCGGTTCCCGCTCGGGATCCCACGCGAAGACGTACGTGCACAAGCCGTAGCCCCCGTCGAGGACCTCCTCCACGACGAACTCCCGGGACAGCTCGACCGCGGCGAAGCGCGCGTGCGGGTCCGGCGCGAGCAACAACACCCTCGTCGCGTCGTCGGGCAGCGGCAGCGCTTTCCGCGCCGCGAGCGGGCGGGGGCCCAGCGGCCTCACCACGCACCGGCCGGATCGGGCGCGTGCAACGGGTTCGCCACCCTGCCCCAGCGCACGTCGAACTCGTCGTCCCGCTCGACCTTGTCGAAGCCCTGTCCCGCCAGGTGTTCCCGGTTCAGCGTGACGCGCTCGACGTCCGGCGCGAACAGCCGGCACGCGTCGAACCGGGCGGCCACATCGGGATTGTCCTTGCGGTAGCGGGCGACGACGTCCCGGACCAGTTCCCAGAACCGGGCGCGCGGGAAGCCGAGGTCGTCGAACAGGATCTCCGCCCAGAACCGCAGCTGCCCGGAGAACACCGAGCTGAACAGCGACTGCGCGAGCAGGTGCGCGGGCCAGCGCAGCATCTCCGCCGACGCCTCCGCGCCGAGCAGGCCGTAGCACTCGAGGTCCTCGTCGAGCAGGTCCACGCCCTGGGCGAAGTCCTTGATCGCCACCCGCAGCGGGCGGGCGTGGGCGTCGACGACGAGGATCAGGTTCTGGCCGTGCGGGCAGAACCCCACGCCGTAGCGCAGCAACCACTGCAGCAACGGCGTGAGCAGCAGGTCGAAGACGCGGGCACACCACTCCTCGGCGTCCAGGCCGCTGCGGCGGATCAGGTCGGTGATGACTGCTTCGCCGCCGGGATCGCGGTACGGCAACGCGGCGAACGAAAGCGCTTGCTCGTCATCCGCGAGCCGCGCCACGAGGGGCTCGCGCCAGAGCGCGCCGAGCGTTTCGTGGAACCGGTAGGGCAGTTCCTCCAGCGCCCCGAACAGCGGGTGCCGCACCGACACGCTCGCCACCTCGCCGAGCAGTTCGAAGCGGTACTCCCGGGACAGCAGCGGATCCGCGGCGTCGATCTGCTTGAGCCAGGCGGTGACAGCCGGCCCGGCGAGGGTCGCCGCCGAGTTCAGCCCTCGGTAGACCAGCGTGTTGCGCACCGACACGGCGGTCTTCACGTCACGCCGGCCGGGCCTGCTCGTGTTGGCCAGCGTCCGGACGGTCTGATGTGGACGATAGGCGTCCCGGCCCTCGCCGAGGTCCACGAGCACGCCGGTGGCCAGCTCGGCTGCGTAGAGCATGCCGATGATCTCGTCGGCCTGCCAGGGATGCACGGGCACGAGCAGGTAGTCGGCCGGGTCCGCCTGCGCCCGGAACTCCTCGAGCTGTCCGGCGTCGAGCTCCTGCCGTAGCAGGGTTTCCTCGCTCAGCTCGGGGATGGACCGGAAGTGGGCGTGCTCCCGTCGCACGGCGAACCAGCGCAGCCTGATGTCCTCCCCGGCCTCCGGCGCGTAGCGCTCCCTGTCCCGGGCGGAGAAGCCGACACGGCCCTTGTTGAGCACCAGCCGCGGATGGCCGGTCAGATGCCCGTCGGCGAGGTTGTAGTCCATAGTGGACAGCTCGGCCGCGGTGGGGGCCCGGCGCAGCCTCGCGGCCTCGTTCGCGACCGTGGAGGTCAGCTCGGACAGCACGTCCGCCAGCCGCAGCCCCGAGAGGCCCAGGACGGTGCGCGCGTCCACGACGAGCGTCCGCGGATCGTCCGCGGGCACCCCCTGGCGCCGCGCGGTTCGGGGTGCCACGGCCCAGGACTCGAACGCGCCACGGCGGGCCTTGAACTCGTAGGTGACGTCGTCCGGCAGGGAAAGCCGCCAGCCGCGATAGCCGTCGGCGGGCTCGTCCCCCGTCGGCTCCGGCTCGAACAGTCCCTCGTAGGACAGCTCGCCGAGCATCTTGTGCACGATCAGCGCACCGGCCGCGTGCCACGCGTCGTCGGTCATCACTCGTCCTCCGTGTTCAGCCCGAACCTGGTGAAAGCCGTCCGCGAGGGCAGGCGGTAGACCTCTCTGCCGCACACGGAGTTGAGGATCGTCGCCGCCCGCCACGCCGCGAGCCCGAGATCCGGCGCGCCCACGCCGTGCGTGTGCCGCTCGGCGTTCTGCACGTAGACCGACCCGGCGACGCCCTCGAGCCGCAGCCGGTGGTCCCGTTCCACGACCGGCCGCCCCCGCTCGTCGGTGACGAGCCTGCCGGCCAGCGGGCCGAGCAGCCGGTCAAGCGGGGTTTCCGTGTAGCCGGTCGCGCACACCACGGCGTCGGCAAGCCAGCCGGCGCCGCTGTTCTGCTGCCGGTGCCGCAGGCCGAGCGCGACGCGGCCGGCATCGAGGCTCGCCGAGACGACCTCGACCCCCGGCGTCATGACCACCTCGGGCCAGGTCCCGCCGATGCTGCGGCGGTAGAGCTCCTCGTGGATCTCGGCGATCGTGTCGCTGTCGATTCCCTTGTACAGCTGCCATTGCGACGGCAGCAGGCCGTCCCGGGTGGACTCGTCGAGGCGGTGGAAGAAGTCGGTGTAGTCGGGGGTGAACTGCTCCAGCCCGAGCTTCGAGTACTCCATCGGCGCGAACGAGACCGTGCGCGCGATCCAGCGCAGGCCGTCCGGGCGATGGCGGTGGCGCAGCAGGTCGAGGAAGACCTCCGCGCCCGACTGTCCCGAGCCGACCACGGTGACGCTCGGCGCGGCCAGCAGCCGCTCCCGTTCGGTGAGGTAGTCGGCGGAGTGCAGGACCGGCGCCTCGGGATCGGACACCAAGGCGCGCAAGGGCTCCGGCACGAACGGCGAAGTCCCGACGCCGAGTACGACGTTACGGGCGACGACCGGCTCGCCCTCGGCGGTCGACAGGTGGAAAGCGCTTTCGTGCCAGTCGATGCCGGTGATCTCGACGCCGAAGTGGCAGCTGTCCAGCCGGTCCCCGGCCCAGCGGCAGTAGTCGTCGTACTCCGTGCGCGCCATGTGGAACTTCTCGACGAAGTAGAAGGGGAACAGCCGGTCGTGCGCGCGCAGGTAGTTCAGAAAGGACAGCGGGCTCGTCGGGTCGGCGAGCGTGACGAGGTCGGCCAGGAACGGCACCTGGATCGTCGCGCCCTCGATGAGCAGGCCCGGATGCCAGCGGAACTCCTTGCGTCGCTCGAACATCGCGACGCGCAGGCCCGCCACCGGGTGGGCGAGCGCGGCCAGCGACAGGTTGGCCGGGCCGATGCCGACCCCGGCGAGGTCCAGCGTCACGAGGCGACCGCGCCTTCCGGCGACTCCGCCCGGGCGGCCGCGACCGTCGCGTCCAGCAGGCCGAGGTAGTCGGCGGCGGTGGTGTGCGGGTGCAGGAGGGTGAGCTTGAGCCAGACCTCGCCGGGCGGCATGGTGGCGCGGCCGACGATGGCAACGCCGGACCCGAGCAGGTCGCGGCGCACGCGTCCGACATCGCCGGACGTCGGGCGGAAGAGCACGGTCGACAGGGTCGGCTCGCGCAGGAGCTCCAGCGAAGGGTGCCGGCGGATGGCGTCGGCGACCTCGCGGGCGGTGGCGCAGCAGCGTTCGACCAGCTCGCCCATGCCGGCGATGCCCAGCGCGCGCAGGGTCACCGCCATCCGGAACGCGTCCGGGCGGCGTGAGGTGCGGATCGAGCGGCCGAGCAGGTCGGGCAGGCCGGCCTCGGTGTCGTCGTCGGCGTTGAGGTACTCCGCCCGGACGGAAAGCGCTTCCAGATCGGCGCCGTCGCGGACGGCGAACAGCCCGGCGGCGACGGACTGCCAGCCGAACTTGTGCATGTCCAGTGCGACGGAGTCGGCCTCGTCGAGCCCGTCCAGCAAGGGGCGCAACCGTTTGCTGCACAGGGCGAGCCCGCCGTAGGCCGCGTCGACGTGAAGCCGGGCGCCGTGCTTCTGGCAGAGCCGGGCGATCTCGCGGAGCGGGTCGATCTCGCCGGTGTTGGTGGTGCCCGCCGTCGCCACGACCACCGCCGGGCCGGTTTCGCGGAGCACCGCGTCCAGCGCCGCGAGGTTCATCCGTTCCCCGTCGCAGTCGACGGGCAGCGGTGCGGGGAGCCCGAGCAACCACGCCGCGCGGGCGACGCTGTGGTGGGCGTTGCGCCCGCAGACCGGCTGGACGGCGGGGTGCTGTTCGCGGGCGAGCAGCAGGCCGAGGAGGTTGGACTCGGTGCCACCGGTCGTGACGAGGGCGTCGGGCTCGGGTGCGGCGGGGTAGCAGAGTTGTGCGATGGCGGTGAGGAAGGCGCGCTCGAGCTCACTCGCGGCGGGCGCCTGGTCCCAGGAGTCCATCGAGGGGTTGAGCGCCCCCGCGGCCACGTCCGCCGCGACGCCCACCGCCAGCGGCGGGCAGTGCAGGTGCGCGGCGCACCAGGGCTCGGCGGGGTCGACGGACCCCGCGGCGAGCAAGGTGGTGAGCTCGGAAAGCGCTTGCTCGGCGCCCACGCCACGGGCGGGAATGAGCGGCTCCAAGGCGGCGACGGACGCCGCGACGGGCGCGGGCCCCCCGGCCGGCCCGGGCGCGGTGGTGGGGGTGGTGGTCGGGGTGGTGTCGCGCCCGCTGTGGCCGATGGCCGGGCGCTCAGCCACGCCGATCACCGGACCGGACACCCCACGCTCGGCCACGCCGACCGCCGGACCGGACACCCCACGCTCGGCGGCCCCGGTGGCCAATCCGCGCAGCACCAACGGAATCAGCTCCGCGAGCCGCTCGTGTCCCTGCCGCCCGCCGGCCAGCGCGGTCGAGTTCCCCACTGATCACTCCCTTAGGTATGCCTACGCTAAGCCACGATACGGACACAGTGGCTTCCTCGGCACCACCTCGGCGGCACTTTCCCACAAAAGTGCCGTCCCGGGAGCGCTCCGTTCGGGTGAGAGCACCCCGAACCGTCACCGGGGCGCGAGGGCCTCCACCTGCTCAGCCGGATCCCCGCCCGTCGGCAGCACGCTGATCACCGGTGTCGTGAGACCGTTGTCCACATAGGACTCCAGGCGCTCGCGGCACTCCGCGGCGCTGCCGTGCACGATCAGCTCGTCCACGACCTCGTCCGGGATCGCCGCGTTCGCGCCCTTGCGGTCGCCCGCCGCCCACAGCTCGTGCATCTTCGCGAGCGCCTCACCCCGGCCGAGCCACTCGTGGAACGCCGCGTACACCGGCACGGTCAGGTAACTGCTGATCAGCATCCGCCCCAAGGCCCGCGCGGCGGACCTGTCCTCCGTCGGGCACACGAAGATCCGCGCGACCAGCTCCACGTCCGGCCCGATCTCACCCCGCACCTTCGGCACGTCCGTCGGCGCGAGCCAGTTCGTGATCGCGCCGTCGGCCTCCTTCGCGGCGAGCTTCAGCATCCCCGGCCGCAACGCCGCGAGCATCACCTGCGGCGGCTTCGGCGGCACCCGCTCCAGCTTGAACTTCTGCACCGAGAACGTCGGGTACTGCTCGCTGACCTTCTCCCCCGCCAGCGCCGACCGCAGGAACCGCAGGGTGTCCCGGGTCCGCGCGTACGGCTCGGTGAACTCCGCCGCGTTCCAGTTCGACACGATCACCGGCGACGACGTCCCGATGCCGAGCACGAACCGCTCCGGCGCGACCTCCGCGAGCGTCGCCGCGTGCATCGCCAGCAGACCGGGGCCCCGCGTGTAGACCGGCACGATCGCGGTGCCCAGCCGCAGCCGCGGCGCCCACTGCGAAGCCAGCAGCAACGGCGAGAACGCGTCCGTGCCCGCGGTCTCCGCGGTCCACGCGTCGGTGTAGCCGAGGTCGGGCAGCCGCTCGATCAGCTCGCGGTGCGCGGTCAGCGGCATTCCGGGCAGCGGGATCGTGATTCCCCAGCGCTTCACCGATTCAACTCCTTCTTGATCCAGTCGACCTGGACTCGCATCAGGTTCTCCGCGACCTCCTCGGCCTGCGGCGTCATGTGGGTCGCGCCGACGAGCGGCAGGAACGTGTGCGCCCGCCCCGCGGCCAGCAGTGCCGACGACAGCCGCAGCGCGTGTGCGACGAACACGTTGTCGTCGGCGAGGCCGTGCACGATCAGCAGCGCGCGCCGCAGGCTCCCGGCGTCGGCGATCAGCGAGTTCCGCTCGTACGCCGCCGGATCGTCCTGCGGCCTGCCCAGATAGCGCTCGGTGTAATGGGTGTCGTACAGCGACCAGTCGGTGACCGGCGCACCGGCGACGGCCGCGTGGAACACGTCCGGCCGCCGCAGCACCGCGAGCGCCGAGAGGTAGCCGCCGTAGGACCAGCCGCGGATCGCGACGCGCTCGAGATCCAGTTCGGGATGCTCCGCCGCGACCGCGCGCAACCCGTCCACCTGATCGGTGAGCGTGACCTCCGCGAGCGACCCCGCGACCTCCTTCTCCCACTCCGGCCCGCGCCCCGGCGTGCCGCGGCCGTCGGTCACCAGCACCGCGAACCCCTGATCCGCCAGCCATTGCGAGGTGAGGAACGCGTTGCGGCTCTGCAACACGCGCTGGGCGTGCGGGCCGCCGTACGGGTCGAGCAGCACCGGCAGCTTGACGCCGGGCTCGTGACCGCTCGGCAGCAACAGGGCCGCGCGCAGCCCTCGTTCGCCGACCGTGAGCCAGCGCGGCCTTGGCTCGACCCCCGGATCCTCGGGATACGACCGGACCGCCGCGACCGGCGAACCGCCACGCAGCACCGACACCTCGGGCCCGCTGTGCTCGAGGCTCCACGACGACAGGACCGTGACCGCCGCCGAACCCGCCCCGACGTGCACACCGTCCGATGTGGACAACCGGCGCACGCCGTCCGGCCCGGTGCGGTGGACGTGGATCTGCGTCGAGTCGGCGTCCGACGCGCTGAACAGCACCTCCTCGCCGACGTCGAGCACCGAACGCACCTGCAGGCCGGGCTCGGTGACCGGCACCCCGTCGACGACCAGCCGGTAGCTCCCGTCCGCGCCGCTGACCCGCACGAGCCTGCCGTCGCTGGTCCACGCGGGCACGCCGGGCACGATCTCGACCCACTGGGGGTCGGTCTCGGTGTGCAGCAGCTTCGTCGCGCCGGTCGCCGCGTCCACGGCGTGGATCTCGAACGTGCGCTGGTCCCGGCTCTGCACGGCCAGCAACGGCGGGCCGCCGGCGGACCAGTGCACCGCCACCAGGTACTCCCAGCCGCCGCGCTCGACGTCCACCCTGGTGCCGTCGAGGCCCACGATCGCGAGCGACACCTCGACGTTCCGCTCGCCCGCGGCCGGGTAGGCGACGGTGTTGACCGGGGTCTGCGGGTTGGCCGGGTCCGCGATGTTCCACCGCGGCACCCCCGTCCGGTCGCTGCGCTCGACGAGCAGGCTCGTGCCGTCGGGCGACCACCAGTAGCCGCGCGAGCGGCCCAGCTCCTCGCCGGCGATGAACTCCGCGAGGCCCCAGGCGATGTCCTCGCCGTCCTCCTCGACCAGTGCCCTGTCCTGCCCGGTCGCGAGCTCGATCACCCGCAGCCGCCGGTCGCGGACGTAGGCGACGTGGGTGCCGGACGGGTTCGGGCGCGGGTCGACGACAGCACTGTCGACCAGTTCGGTGACCTGCCTGGTGCCGAGATCGACCGTGTAGAGCTTGCCGGACAACGAAAAGGCCGCGATGCGCAGTTCGGCATCGGTCGCGTAGCCCACCACCCCGCCCGCGCTCTCCCGGCTGCGCTCGCGGCGGGCCCGCTCCTCGGGCGGCAGGTTCTCCTCGCCCGGCAGGAGTTCCACCGCGTCGACGACCTTCGCCTCGGCACCGGAGGCGAGGTCGAGCTCCCACAGGCTGTTGCGCCGGTCCACGCCCGACTCCGACCGCAGGAACAGCAGCTTCTTCGCGTCGGGCGCCACCCGGAACTCTCTGGGCGTGCCGAGGGTGAAGCGCTGGGTACGGGCCTGTTTGCGGAGAAAGGAGTGCTCGTCGGTCACGTCCGCACTCTTTCAGACCGGCCGGTAGGTTGGCCAATTCGTCAGTAGCTGCTAACGTAAGCGAATACTGACGGAAGGGAACCCGTGATGGGCAAGCCAGTAGCGTTCTCCGAGGTGACCAGCGCCGACGCCGAGCGGGCGCAGAAGTTCTACGCGGAGCTGTTCGACTGGAAGGTCGACGCGGACCCGGCGATGGGCGGTTATGCGCTCGTCGACACCGGGGACGGCATCGGCGGCGGGATCGGCCCGGCAGCCGCGCCCGGCGAGGCCGGCGTCAAGATCTACATGCGGGTGGGCGACCTGGACGGCTACCTCGACCGCGCCGAGGGGCTCGGCGGGAAGCGGCTCGTGCCGCCGACCGACCTGCCGGGCGACTTCGGCCGTTTCGCGATCTTCACCGACCCGGACGGCAACGCCGTGGGTTTGTGGGCCTGACAAGGAGGACTACGTGATCGACGAGCCGGAGGACCGCGTCACCGACGACGCGTTGCGCGCGCTGGCGGAGCCGCGCCGCCGGGCGATCCTGCGGCTCGTCGCCGCCGACGAACTGGCCGCGGGCGAGATCGCCGAGTCCTTCGACGTCAGCAGGACGGCGGTCAGCCAGCACCTGACCGTGCTGAAGAACGCCGGCCTGCTCGCCGAGCGGCGGGACGGCACGCGGCGGCTCTACCGCGCCCGGCCGGAGGGGCTGGCGGGCCTGCGGCAGTTCCTCGACGATATGTGGGCCTCGTCGCTGGACACGGCGCGGCGCATCGTGGAGGCCGAACGCGGTCTCCACGACGGCGCCGCCGAGGAAGGAACGGCATGACCCCCGAAACCCTGCGCCGCCCGCCGGTCCGGCAGGCCACCACGGTGCGCAGCGACATCGCGCACACCTTCGACACGTTCGTCCGCACGATCGGCGCCTGGTGGCCGGTGAACCCGTACTCCCGCGGCCAGGACCGGGTGCGCGACGTCGTGTTCGAGCGGCGGGTGGGCGGGCGCGTGTACGAGACCTGGGACGACGGCACGCAACGCGACTGGGGCGAGATCCTCGCGTGGGAACCGCCGTCCGGGTTCACCATGACCTGGCTCGTGACGCCCACCGCGACCGAGGTCGAACTGAGCTTCAAGGAACTGGGGCCGGCACTGACCCGCGTCGCGGTGGAGCACCGCGGCTGGGAGAAGCTCAGCGACGAGGAGCTGCGCGCGGCGTGCGCGCTGCCGGGCGGCTACTCGGGCGGCGCGCACGCGCGGGGCTGGGCCGCGATTCTCGGCCGGCTGGCCGAAGCCTGCGAAGGAGCGGAATGAAGTACGCGATGTTCTACGAGTCTTCCCCGGGCGCACCGGAGCGGGGTGCCGAGCTCGCGCCCGCGCACCAGGCCCGCATCCGCGAGTTCGCCGGGCGCGGCTCGCTGCTGATGATCGGCCCGCTCGAGGACCCGGGAACCAACGGCGCGCTGGCCGTGTTCAGCACGCGCGACGCGGCGGAGGAGTTCGCCAAGGAGGACCCGTTCGTACTCGGCGGCGTGGTCCGTTCGTGGCGGGTGCTCGAATGGAACGAGATCCTGCACAACGAATAGCCGCCACGGTGGGCATCTGCGCAACGAAGCGCTCCTGATCAGCGCGTTTTCCGGCTCTAGCCTGTGAAGTATGACGACCACCGCAGAGTTCATCGCACTCGACGAACACTGGAGCACGCACAACTACCACCCCCTGCCGGTGGTCATCACGGACGGCGAGGGCGCCTGGGTCACCGGCGCCGACGGCAGGCGCTACCTGGACTTCCTGTCCGCGTACTCGGCGCTCAACTTCGGGCACCGGCACCCGGACCTGGTCGCGGCGGCCGTCGAGCAGCTGGGCCGCGTCACGCTGACGTCGCGGGCGTTCCACCACGACCAGCTCGGCCTGTTCTGCGCGGAGCTGGCCGAGCTCACCGGCACGGAGCTGGTGCTGCCGATGAACTCCGGCGCGGAGGCGGTCGAGTCGGCGCTCAAGGTCGCCCGCAAGTGGGCGTACGAGGTGAAGGGAATTCCGGACGGCAGGGCGGAAATCGTCGTCGCCGGGTCGAACTTCCACGGCCGCACCACGACGATCGTGTCGTTCTCGACCGACGAAACCGCCCGGGCGCACTTCGGCCCGTTCACCCCGGGTTTCGTCGTGGTGAAGTACGGCGACGCGGCCGCGCTGCGCGACGCGATCACCGAGCGGACTGCGGCGGTGCTGCTGGAGCCGGTCCAGGGCGAGGCGGGCGTCATCGTGCCGCCCGAGGGCTATCTCGCCGAGGCGCGGCGGCTGTGTGACGAGCACGACGTGCTGCTGATCGCCGACGAGATCCAGTCGGGCCTCGCCAGGACGGGCCCGCTGCTGGCGCTGGACCACGAGGGCGTGCGGGCGGACCTGTACACGCTGGGCAAGGCGCTGGGCGGCGGGATCGTGCCGCTGTCCGCGGTGACCGGGCGCCGGGACGTGCTGGGCGTGCTGAAGCCGGGCGAGCACGGTTCGACCTTCGGCGGGAACCCGCTGGCGTGTGCCGTCGGGCGCGCGGTGCTCCGGCTGTTGCGAACGGGCGAGTTCCAGGAGCGCTCGGCGAGGCTGGGCGCGCACCTGCACGCGCGGCTGTCCGAACTGGTCGGCCACGGCCTGGCGGAGGTCCGCGGGCGCGGCCTGTGGGCGGGCGTCGACATCACGCCCGGCGGCCTGTCGGGCCGCGAGACGTCGGAAGCACTGGCAGCGAAAGGCTTGCTGTGCAAGGAAACGCACGGCAACACGTTGCGGCTGGCGCCGCCGCTGATGATCAGCGAGGCCGATCTGGACCGCGGCATCGACGCCGTCGCCGAGGTGGTCCGGCGCTGAGCCGGTAGCCGAACCACTGCCGCCGCGGCGATGCCCTCGACGCGGCGGCCGAGTCCGACCTCGGCGGCCCTCTCCACGCGGACGGGGCCAGTATCGTGGCGGCGGTGAGAGCGCGGGCCGGAATCGCGGTGGCGGCTGCCGTGGTCGTGCTGGTGCTCGGCCTGTGGCCGCCGCCGGTGCTGGAGCGCGGCGTCGGCGACGGCACCCATCGGCACACCCTGCTGGACCTGCTCGTCCTGCCGACCGAGCCCTACGTCCTGATCCCCGTCATCGCCGTCACAGCCGGGGTCTGCGCTCTGCGCAAGCGCGGCCCCGCGACGGCCCTCACCCTCGCCGGGACCACCGTCCCCGTCGCACTCAACACCTGGGTGCTCAAGCCGCTGTTCGGCCACCCGCTGCACGACTACCTCGCCTACCCCAGCGGCCACGCGGTCAGCCTCGTGTCGACGCTGACCGTGCTGGTTCTGCTTGCGCGGCAACGACTCCTGGCCGCCATGGGCGCCGTCGCGGTGGCCGTTGCCGCGGGGGCCGGGCTCGTCGGGCTCGGTTACCACTACCCGAACGACGTCGTGGGCGGCGCCTGTTTCGCGGTGGCCGCGGTCCTCACGTTGTCGCTGGCGACGCGTCGCGGGCGAGCGCCGTCAGACGACTCACCGCGCGCAGGTACTTCTTCCGGTAACCCCCCTGCAGCATCTCCTCCGTGAACAGCGCCGACAGGGGCTGCCCGGACGCGAGCACCGGGACGGCGCGGTCGTAGAGCCGGTCGGCGAAGGCCACCAGGCGCAGCGCGACGTTCTGGTCGGGCGCGGCGTGCACGCCACGCAAGTGCACGAGTGGCACTCCGTCCACGAGCCGGCCGTACTTCGACGGGTGCAGGCTCGCCAGGTGCTCGCACAGCGCGTCGAAGTCGTCCAGCGACGAGCCCTCGTGCGCCGCCGCGGACGCCGCCAGGGCCGCGTCGTCCACCGGCGGTGGCGGGTCCGGCAGGCCGCGGTGCCGGTAGTCCGGGCCGTCGACCCGGGTCACCGCGAACCGCGCGGACAACGACTGGATCTCGCGCAGGAAGTCCTCCGCCGCGAACCGGCCCTCGCCGAGCTTGTCCGGCAGCGTGTTCGACGTCGCCGCGACGTAGACCCCCGCGTCGGTCAGCTCGCGCAGGAGCCGGGTGACCAGCATGGTGTCGCCGGGGTCGTCGAGCTCGAACTCGTCGATCGCGAGCAGCTTGTGCTCCGCCAGCCGCCGCACCGCCTCGGTGAAGCCGAGCGCGCCCACCAGGTGCGTCAGCTCGACGAAAGTGCCGTACGCCTTGGGCGCGGGCGCCGCGTGCCAGGTCGAGGCGAGCAGGTGGGTCTTGCCGACGCCGAACCCGCCGTCGAGGTAGAGGCCCATCGTGGCGTCGGCCTCGCCGCCGCCACCGAACAACCCGAAGAACCGCGGCTTCTTCCCCGGCCGCGCCGGGATCCGCTGCGCGAAGGCCGAGCACGACTCGACCGCCTGTGCCTGGCTCGGCTCGTCCGGGTTGGGCACGTAGGTGGAGAACCGGACGCCGGCGAACCGCGGCGGCGGCACGAGCGAGGAGATCAGCTCGTCGGCCCCGACTTCAGGGCGGCGGTCGGTCAGGTGCATGCACCGAGGTTACGGGGCCCGCCTCAGTACCATCCGCACCATGCGCATGCTGTGGCCCACCCCACTGGACGAGGTGACCGACGACGACCTGGCCAGGCTCTACGGCTTCCCCGAGGACCTCGACCGGCCGTGGGTGCAGGTCAACTTCGTGTCCTCCGCCGACGGCGCGGTGACCCTCGACGAGCGGTCCGAAGGGCTGTCCCATCCGGCGGACAAGCGCATCTTCCTGCTGGGCCGGGACCTCGCCGACGTCGTGCTGGTCGGCGCCGGGACCGCCCGCGCGGAGGGCTACCGGGGCGCGCGGACCAACCCCGAGCGGCAGGCCCGGCGCGAGCGGCTCGGGCTGTCCGGGCTGCCACCGATCGCCGTCGTCACCGGCAGCGCGCGCATCGACCCGCGGTCGCCGCTGTTCACCGACACGACGGCGCCGCCGATCGTCATCACCACCGAGGCCGCCCCTGCGGAGCGGCGGGCCGCGCTCGCCGAGGCCGGGGCGGACGTCGTCCTCGCGGGCGAGCAGATGATCGACCTGCCCGCCGCGCTGAAGGAGCTCGCCGCGCGCGGTCTGCGCCGCATCGACTGCGAAGGCGGGCCGCACCTGTTCGGCGAGCTGATCGCCGAGGACCTGGTGGACCAGCTGTGCCTGACCGTCGCCCCGGTGCTCGCCGGCGCCGGCGCCGGCCGGATCGCCGAAGGCCGCACCACGAGCGAGGCCCGCCGGCTGGAGCTGGCCTCGCTCCTCGTCGAGGACGGCTTCACCATGTTGCGCTACCGCAAACGCGAATAGGCTTGGCACATGCCGATCCTCCGGTCCGTGCGCCTGGATCTGGTGGAGCTCACCGAAGACCTGTTGCGCCTGGCGGCCGAACGGGATGTCGCGGCCCTCGCCGCGGAGCTGGGTGTGCGGGTGGGGCCGGAGTGGCCCGAGATCATCCCGGCGCGCGAGAACCTCAAGGCCGTCCGCGAGGAGCCGGCCGTGCAGCCGTGGCTCTCCCGCGGGATCGTGCTGCGGGACGAGGGCACGCTCGTCGGCGAGGTGGGGTTCCACAACCCGCCGGACGAGCTCGCCGTGGTCGAACTGGGCTACGAGGTCCTGCCCGCCTTCCGGCGGCGCGGGATCGCGGCCGAGGCGGTCCGCGCGCTCACCGACTGGGCGTTCGCCACCGGGGAGGCCTCGACGGTGTACGCCACGATCGCGCACGGCAACACGGCCTCGATCCGGCTGGTGCGCTCACTCGGCTTCCGCTTCCAGGAGGACTACCACGACGCCGTGGACGGGCACCTCGTCTTCTACGAATGCCCGCTTCCGCTGCCGCGGTGAGGCAGAATGACGCGCATGCTGCCGCTGAGCCCGCCGATCAAGCCGATGCTGGCGCGTCCGGCGAAGACCATCCCGGACACCGCCGAGCTGCTGTTCGAGCCGAAGTGGGACGGGTTCCGTTGCCTGGTCTTCCGCGACGGCGGCGAGCTGACCCTGCAGTCCCGCGCGGGCAAGCCGCTCAACCGCTACTTCCCCGAGGTGCTCGCGCAGCTGGGCGCGGTACTGCCGGAGCAGGTCGTGCTCGACGGCGAACTGGTCGTCGCGCGCGACGGGCACCTGGACTTCGACGCGCTGACCGAGCGGATCCACCCCGCGGCGAGCCGCGTCACCCTGCTCGCCGAGCAGACGCCCGCCACGTTCGTCGCGTTCGACCTGCTGGCACTCGGCGACGAGTCCTTAATGGACGAACCGACGAGCGTGCGCCGGGCGCGGCTGGAGAAGCTGACCGCCGAGGGCATCAACATCACGCCCGCCACGCAGGATCCCGCGACCGCGCGGGAGTGGTTCACCCTGTTCGAAGGCGCCGGGCTCGACGGCGTGATCGGCAAGCCGCTGGACGAGCCGTACTCGCCGGGCAAGCGGGTGATGGCCAAGTACAAGCACGCGCGCACCGCGGACTGCGTCGTCGCGGGCCTGCGCTGGCACGCCGACTCCGAGCCGGGAGAGGCCGTCGGCTCGCTGCTGCTCGGCTTGTACGACGACAACGGCGTCCTGCACCACGTGGGCGTCGTCGGCTCGTTCCCCGTCGCCCGGCGGCGCGAGCTCGCCACGGAGCTCGCCGAGCTGATCACCGACGGCGAGCACCCCTGGCTGGGGGACGCCGTCGTCGAGGGACAGCGACTGCCGGGCGGCGTGACCCGCTGGCGCAGCACCGAGCAGCCGTGGGTGCCGCTGCGGCCGGAGCGGGTCGTCGAGGTCGGCTACGAGCACACCGAGGGCGGTCAGCCCGCGCGTTTCCGGCACACCGCGCAGTTCGCGCGCTGGCGCCCGGACCGCGAACCAGCGTCGTGCGGGTACGCACAGCTCGACGAACCCGCCCGCTACGACCTGGAGTCGCTCTTGCCAAGCCGACCGAAGTAGGCCAGCCGGACCAACCGGCGGCCCGGCTACGTTTGGCCGATCGCCGTGGCTGCCGTCGGCTTGGCAACTTCGGCACAGCAAGGGAGAGGTACGGCTACCCTGACCCGCTTACCCGCCGCTCACCCGTCGCGTGCAAAAGTCGCAACCGTACGCGTATCGAAGTGAGGGGACCCGTCTTGCTCCGCCGGCATTCCTTGCTGCTGCTCGCTGTGCTGGTGTCCTGCCTGGTGGCAGGCTGCACGGCGGGGCCGTCGAAGCGCCCGCCGGTGGTGGAGAACGACGAGCCGTCCCCGTCGAGCTCGCCGAGCACCGCACAGGTCGTCCCGCTGCCCCCGCTGACCGACCCGCAGTCGCCCTCGATCGACTGGTCCGACTGCGACCAGCAGACCCGCGGCAGGCTCGACCCGCCCGCGGTGCCGGACTCGCTGAGGTTCAGCTGCGCCGACGTGCAGTCCGTGCTCGACGCGCCGGACCTGCCGGGGCGCGCGCAGACCCACATCGCGCTGCTCAAGGCCGGCGACGGACCGATCCCGCTGGTGGTGCTCAACGACGTCGAGGGCGAGAGCGGCACCCTCTACGCCGCGCACCTGGCCGCGCTCCTGCCCCCCGCGCTGCTGCAGCGGTTCTCGCTCATCGGCGTGGACCGCCGCGGCACCGGCGACTCCGACCCGGTGGCCTGCGTGCCCGGCGACGCGCGCGGCGCGCTGCTGAGCCAGGACCCGTCCGGCAGCGACCTCGAGACCGTGCTCGACGCGGCGCGCCGGGCCGGGCAGCAGTGCGCGATCGAAATCGGCACCACCCAGCAGGCGCTCGACAGCTGGCGCACGGCGGGCGACCTCGACCAGGTCCGCGACGAGCTGGGCGTGCCGAAGCTCAACGCGATCGCCCGCGGCGAGGCCTCCGACGTGCTCACCGCCTACGCCAACCGCTTCCCGGGCCGGGTCGGCCGGTTCGTCCTCGACGGCATCCCCGACCCGTCCTCGGACCAGGCCACCGTGCTCGGCGACCTCGCGAGCGCCCAGCAGGCCACGCTGGAGGCGTTCGCGGCCGACTGCGCGGCCCGCGGCTGCGCGCTGGGCAAGGACGCGGTCACGGCGGTGACCGGCTTGCTCGACCAGCTCCGCGCGGCCCCGCCGCTGCTGGCGAACCGCGTCTCGTTCGCGCCGGGCGTCGCGCTCAACGCGATCCTGGTGGGCCTGGCGAACCGCGCGCGCTGGCCGGAGCTGGCGGACGCGATCCAGGCGGCGCGCGGGGGCAACCCGACGCAGCTGGCGGCGTTCGTCGCTCCCCTGCTCAACGGCTCGCCGCTCGCGCCGTCCCGGCTGGACGGCGCGCTGGCGACCGAATGCAACGACACCACCACCCGGCTGCCCGCGAACCAGATCGACGCGCTGACCAGCTCGCTGCGCCAGCGCGTGCCGCTGTTCGGCGCGCTCGCCACCCAGCGGCTGCTGTGGTGCCTGCCGTGGCCCGGCCGGGTCGACGCGCTGCCGTCACTGGGTGTGTCCGGGATACCACCTGTTCTGGTGGCGAGCACGAAGACCGACCCCGTCACGCCGGAGGCCGGCACCACCCGGGCGGCGGAGCAGATGACCAGCGCGACACAGGTCGCGTGGCAGGGTTCCGGGCACGGCGCACTGTCTTCGCCCTGCGTGGGCGAGGCAGTACGGGCATTTCTGGTGGACGGCAAGGTGCCCTCCGACGGCACGCTCTGCCCCGCTTAGGGGACCCTCCCGGAGGCCGTTACCCTTGGCAGTCGCCGTTGGTCAAGTCCCACACTGGGGGTAACCGTGTCGTCATCCGCTGTCGAGGCTCCGGCTGCCGTGCCGTCGCCCTCGGTACCGGAAAGACGCGCTGTGCCGGCGCCCGCCTTCTGGGTCGTGCTGGCCCTCGGCGTGGTCGCGGGCGGCTGGTATCTCAAGCAGGTCCTCGACGACATGGGCTCGCTCATGCACCTGATGGACCTCGGCGTGTACAAGATCGCCGGGGCCCGGGTGCTTGACGGCACGTCGGTCTACGACACCCCGCTGCTGGGCGAGACGCGCGGCGTGTGGGAGTTCGTCTACACCCCGTTCGCGGCGCTGCTGTTCGTCCCGCTGGCGAAGCTCCACGGGGACACCTTCTCCTACGTCGGCGGGATCGCCGACTTCGTCGTCCTCGCCCTCGGCGTGTGGGCCGCGCTGTCGCTGCTGAACTTCCGCCGCGACCTGCGGCTGGTGGTCTTCAGCCTGCCGATCGCCGCGCTGCTGATGTGGTGCGAGCCGATCCGCGAGACGATGGCGTTCGGGCAGGTCAACATCGTGCTGATGACGATCGTGCTGGTCGACATGGCGCTGCCGGACTCCTTCCGCGGCAAGGGCGTGCTGACCGGGATCGCCGCCGGGATCAAGCTGACCCCGGCGTTCTTCATCGCGTACTTCCTGTTCACCAAGCGCTACCGCGCGGCCGCGGTGTCGGCCGGCTCGCTCGTGGCGACGGTCGTGCTCGGGTTCCTCGTGCTCCCGCACGACTCGAAGACGTTCTGGTCCGGTGCCTTCGCGGACCCCACCCGGGTGGGCGTGCCGGAGAACCCGTCCAACGAGTCCCTGCGCGGGATGTTCGCCCGCAGCATCGGCCTCGACGGCGGGATGAAGATCCTCTGGTTCCTCGCCGCCGCGGTGCTCGCGCTGGCCTGCCTGTGGCTCGCGCGGCGGCTGTCGTTCGGCCGCCAGGAGCTCTTGGCAGTGGTGCTGTGCGGTCTGGCGACGACCCTGGTCTCGCCCTACAGCTGGGTGCACCACTGGGTGTGGTGGGGCGCGCTGCTGATCTGGCTGCTGGACGCGTCGCTGCGGCGCTGGGCCGTCGGCGCGTGGGTGTCGCTGCTGGTGACGTTCGTCGTGGTGTCCGGCGGGGTGCTCACGTTGTTCGGATCGGACGAGAGCACGCTGCTGACCTACCCGTCCTGGGGCCACCTCGGCGTGGTGTACCACAACGCCTACATCTGGCTGACCCTCGCGTTGTTCGCGGTCGTGGCGCTGCGGTTGCGGAAGCTGACCGCCAGCCGCGCGTAGGAGTCGAGCATCTCCGTGCGGTCGTAGGTGCTCGTGGTGAGCAGGACCTCGTCCGCACCGGTCCGCTCGACCAGCGCGTGCAGTTCGGCCGCGGCGTCTTCGCCGGTGCCCTGGATCTGGCCGCGCAAGGCGTCGGTGAACAGCTGCCGCTCCTTGCCGGTCAGCTCGAGCGAGAGCACCTCGTCGGGCGGCAGCAGCGGCGGGAAGACGCCGTGGGTGCGGGAGTAGGCCGCGGACCACGCCTCGGAGACCAGCAGCCGCTCGGCCTGCTCGGTGGTCTCGGCGGCGGCGACGGTCGCGGACACCATCACGTACGGGTAAGGCGACCAGGCCGAGGGCACGAAGTTCTCGCGGTAGCGACCGATGGCGTCGAGCATCCGCTGTTCGCCGCGAACACCGCCGATCACCAGTGGCAGGCCCAGTTCGGCGGCCAGGTCGGCGCCGGATCCGGTGGCGAGGAGGAACGGCGGGACGGCCATGCCCTCGGCCGGGAAGGCGTGCACGCCCGGATACGCCCGCTGGCTGCCGTCGAGGAACCCGAGCAGCTGGCGGACCTGTTCGCCGAAGCGGTCGGCGTCCTGCTTGTCCCGGCCGAGCGCGCGGCGCACGCCGTTGGTGAACCCGACAGAACGCCCGAGCCCCATGTCGATCCGCCCGGGGAACAGCGACTCCAGCACCCCGAACTGCTCGGCGACGACCAACGGCTGGTGGTTGGGCAGCATCACGCCGCCGGTGCCGACCCGGATGTGCGACGTGGCCGAGGCGATCGCGGCGGCGAGCACCGTGGGTGCGGAGCCCGCGACGCCGGGGACGCTGTGGTGCTCGGACACCCAGAACCGGTGGTAGCCCAGCGCTTCGGCCTGCTTCGCGAACTCGACCGTATCGCGCAGCGCGTCGGCGTGGCTCGCACCCTTCCTGCTGCGCGAGCGGTCCAGCACCGAAAGCCTCATATCCAGATCAACAAGCGGGACGGGGGCGCGGATTCCCCTAGTGTGGCCATATGCGCTTCGCGATCTCGATTCCGCAGTTCTACGCCGACGGCGAGTTCGACCCCGCGGCCTTCCGCTCCTACCTCCGGCGCGCCGAGGAGCTCGGCTTCCACAGCGGCTGGACCCAGGAGCAGATCCTCGGCACCATGCCGGTACTCGGCCCGATCGAAACGATGACCTACGCGGCGGCGTGCACCGAGCGGTTGCGGCTGGGCTGCGCGGTGTTCGTGACGCCGCTGCACAACCCCGTGCACCTGGCGAAGAGCATCGCGACGCTGGACCAGCTCAGCCGCGGCCGCGTCGAGGTCGGCATCGGCGCGGGCGGGCGGGGGCGGCCGTTCGGCGCGTTCGGGCACGACGGCGAGGGCCTGGTCGCGCGGTTCACCGAGGGGCTGACGGTGATGCGTGAGCTGTGGACGCGGCCGGAGGTGACCCTGGACGGACGGTTCTGGCAGCTGGCCGGGGCGTCGATCGAGCCGAGGCCGTTCCAGAAGCCGGGGCCGCCGGTGTGGTTCGGCGGCAGCCATCCGAACGCGCTGCGCCGGGCGGTGCGCCTCGGCGACGGGTTCTTCGGCGCGGGCTCGACGACGACGGAGAAGTTCGCCGAGCAGGTGCGGGTGGTGCGCGCCGAGGGCCGGGCGGACTTCCCGATCGCCAAGCGGATCTACATCGCGGTGGACGACGACGGCGACCGCGCGCGCAAGCAGATCGCGGACGGCCTCGCGGCGATCTACCGCAAGCGCGGGCTGGAGAACGTGGCGGTGGCCGGCACGCCCGCGGAGTGCGTGCGCGGGGTCCAGGAGGTCGTCGACGCGGGCGCCGAGCTGATCCTGTTCACCACCGTGGCCGACCAGGCAAAGCAGATGGAACGCCTCGCCGCCGAGGTCATGCCCCAGGTGTCCTGACCGGCCGGGAAGCTCAGGTGTCGTCGCGAGCCTTGCTCGGCTGCACCCGCTTGGGCTCGCCCGGCATCTTCGGGTAGTCGGGCGGATACGGCATCTCGCCCAGGCCGTGGTCACGCTCGTCGCGCTCGTACCACTCCAGCGCGGTCTCCAGGCCGAACGCCTGCTCATCCAGCCCGGCATGCGCGTCGCCGTGCTCGGCGTACCACGCGGGGACGGTGAGCACGTCGAAGTCGTCGGGATGGACCTCGGCGAGCTGGTCCCACGTCACGGGTGTCGACACCGTGGCACGTGCGGTGCCGCGGACCGACCACGCGGAGGCGATGGTGCGGTCGCGTGCGGCCTGGTTGTAGTCGATGAACACCCGGCCCTCGCGCTCTTCCTTCCACCACGCGATCGTCGCGAGCTTCGGCAGCCGCCGCTCGACCTCGCGGCCGAGTGCGATCACCGCGTGCCGCACGGCGATGAAGTCCCACTCCGGCCGGATGCGTACCCGCACGTGCACACCACGCCCGCCGGAGGTCTTGGGGTAGCCGGTCAGCCCGGCCTCGTCGAGCACCTCGCGCACGGTCTGCGCGACGCGCACGGCGTCGTCGAAGCCGGTCTCGTCGGAGGGGTCGACGTCGATGCGCAGCTCGTCGGGATGGTCGACGTCCGGCCGCCGCACGGGCCAGGGGTGGAAGTCGAACGTGCCGAGGTTCGCCGCCCACAGGATCACCGCGGGCTCGGTCGGGCAGACCTCCTCCGCGGTGCGCCCGGACGGGAACGTGATCCGCACCGACTCGACGTACGGCGGCGCGCCCTTGGGCACGCGCTTGGCGTAGAAGTACTCGCCGGTCACGCCGTCGGGATAGCGCTTCAGCGTCGTCGGCCGTTCGCCGATCGCCGCGAGCAACGGCTCCGCGACGGCGAGGTAGTACTCCGCCACCTGCCGCTTGGTGATCCCGCGCTCGGGGAAGTAGACCTTGTCCGGGCTGGACAGCCTGACCGTCCGCTCCCCCACCTGGTACTCGACCGGTTCGCCGTTCTTGGGCACGGGACTCACCGTAGCCGCCATTGCGGCGCGAGGACGGACATCACGACCGCGTGGTGCCGCTTTCCTTCCCAGCACAAGGCGTCCCGCAGCACTCCCTCGGCCACGAACCCGCATTTCTCGTACGCCCGCCGGGCCCGCGAGTTGAAGTCGTACACCTCGAGCGACACCCGGTGCAGGCCCACGGTCTCGAACGCGAACTCGAGCACCAGCCGCGTCGCTTCCGTGCCGTAGCCCCTGCCGACGGCGCCGGGGGCGAGCGCGATCCGGAACGCGGCCGACTCGTTGTCGGCGTCTATGTCGTTGAGCGCCAGATCGCCGAGGAACCGGCCGTCCTCGCGGTGCGTGACCGCCCAGTCCGCACGGCCGTCCTGCTCGGGCCTGCTCTCCAGCCACCGCGCCAGCAACGGCTCGGTGAACCGCGCGTGCGTGCCGGTCAGCCGGCGGACCTCCGGGTCCCGCACGGTTTTCAGCACGTCGTCGAGATGACTGCCGTCGAGCTGGCGCAGGATCACGTTCGGCCCGGTCAGCTCGGGCTGGGGCCGGAAGGCGTCGAGGTTCACCCCGCAACCCGAGCACGACGCCGGCCGCCGCGCCACCCCATATACCGTGGAGGCCATGCCCCGCCGGACCAAGCTGATCATCGCGCTCGCCGTGCTCGCGGTGCTCGTCGCCGCGGCGTTCGTGGTGCCCGTGCCCACGCCGGCACAGCTGCGCGACTGGGCGGCGGGTGCTGGCCCGGCCACGGCATTCCTGTTCCTCGCGGCGTACTCGCTGCTCACCGTGGCACCCGTCCCGCGCACGGTGTTCAACCTCGCCGCCGGGCTGTTGCTCGGCACGGTCGCGGGCGTCGCCGTGTCGATCACCGCCACCGCGATCTCCGGGATGCTCGGCTTCGGCCTCGCCCGGCTGCTCGGGCGCGACCTCGTTTCCCGGCACCTGCAGCGGAAAGCGGTGCGCACGGTGGACGAACGGCTCGCCGACGGCGGCGTTCTCGCGGTCGCCTCGCTGCGCCTGATCCCCGTCGTGCCGTTCGCGCCGTTCGGTTACTGCTGCGGGATCCTGTCCGTGCGCCCGCTGCCCTACCTCGCCGGCACGGTGCTCGGCAGCCTGCCCGGCACGATCGCGGTCGTCGTGCTCGGCGACGCGCTCACCGCCGGCACCCCACCGGCCCTGCTCGCGTGCTACCTCGGGTTCGCGCTGGTGGGAGCCCTCGGAATGATCAAGGTCGTCCGGGGGGCAGCTTACGGAAGCCGCACGAAGCAGCCCGCTACACTCGACCCGGTGCGCGGGGAGGGTGTGCGTGCTCGATCAGACCAAGAAATGCAGGTAGTTTCCGAGGAGTAGTCGCCATCGACACCGGTCAGCTGATCGCAGGGCACTATCGCCTCGTTGAGCACATTGGCAGCGGCGCCATGGGCGTCGTGTGGCGCGCGGTCGACGAGCGCCTCGAACGCGCGGTGGCGGTGAAGCAGATTCTCGCCCAGCCGGGGATGTCCGAGGCCGAGCGCAGCAGCATGCGCCAACGGGCGATGCGCGAGGCGAAGAACGCCGCGCGCTTCCAGCATCCCAACGCGATCGTCGTGTTCGACGTGGCGGAGCAGGACGGCGATCCGTGCCTGGTCATGGAGTACCTGCCGTCGAAGAGCCTCTCGGCGGTGATCGCCGAGCAGGGCACGCTCCCGCTGGCACAGGTCGCGCGGATCGGCGAGCAGGTCGCGGCCGCGATCGTCGCCGCGCACCGGGCCGGCATCGTGCACCGGGACATCAAGCCCGCGAACATCCTCATCGACGAGCACGGCACCGCGAAGATCACCGACTTCGGCATCTCGCGCGCCGCCGGTGACCTCACGCTGACGCAGACCGGGCTGATCGGCGGCACCCCGGCGTACCTCGCGCCGGAGCTCGCCCGCGGCTCGGACCCGTCGCCGGCGTCCGACGTGTTCTCCCTCGGTGCCACGCTGTACCACGCGCTGGAGGGCCAGCCGCCGTACGGCAACAGCACCAACCAGCTCGCGCTGCTCTACACGGCGGCGAACGGGCAGGTCATCCCGCCGCACCAGTCCGGCAAGGCGACCGCGCTGCTGATGAGCCTGCTGCGCATCGAGCCGGACGAGCGCCCGAGCATGGCCGAGGCGCGGGACAGGCTGGCCGCGCTCGCCGCGGGCGAGCCGGAGGCCAACGCGGGCACCCTGGTGTCGCCGCCGCTGTACAACTCGGGCCGCCAGCCCGCCGCGATGCCGATGGCCGAGGCGCCACCCGCGTCGGCCGAGCGGCCGCCCTGGCAGCGCACGACGGCCGCGGTCGCCGCCGCGCCGCAGCGTTCCCCGCGCACCCCGACCGCGGCGTTCATCCCGCCCGCGCGTCCCGCGGGGCAGGGCAGCTCGTCCCCGGCCGCGGCCCGGCGCAAGGGCATCGTCATCGGGTCCGTCGCGGCCGCGGTCGTGGTGGTCGGCGTCGTGCTGTTCCTGGTGCTCAACTCGGGCGGCTCGGACGGCGGCACCTCCGCCCAGTCGCTACCGGACGGCGGCGTGCCCAGCTCGGCCCCCTCGTCGGCCCCATCCACCCCGGTCAACGCCGCACCGCTCGGGCAGACCCAGAACACCGGCGGCACCCCGAACTACGGCCAGGCCGGCAACATGGTGAAGACCTACCTCGACGCGGCGGGCAGCCCGAGCACGTGGAACCTGCTGACGCCGGGCGCGCAGGCGGCGTACGGTTCCCAGCAGGCGTTCCAGGCCTACTGGGCCGCGCACAAGATCGACTCCTACAAGTCGATCCTCGCCGACGCCGGGCCGAACGCCGACGGCTCGGTGGACATGTACGTGACGATCAACGGCAACCGGGTGCACTGGCGAGTGGTGAACACCGCTGAGGGGATGCGCATCGACGCGGACACGCGCATCGGCTGATGGCCTACCGTGGTCGCATGGCCGAGAGCGAGCGCGACCCTCGTTTCGACGAGGACCTGATCGGGCTGGACCCCGAGGATCCCGAGGTCCAGGCGTTCGCCGCACACCTGAACCGGATGCAGCGCTGCGAGCCCGGGTTCACGATCGAGGCCTCC
This sequence comes from Amycolatopsis acidiphila, assembly GCF_021391495.1. Classification (NCBI taxonomy): domain Bacteria; kingdom Bacillati; phylum Actinomycetota; class Actinomycetes; order Pseudonocardiales; family Pseudonocardiaceae; genus Amycolatopsis; species Amycolatopsis acidiphila. The sequence continues at coordinate 5,830,171 of NZ_CP090063.1, forward strand.
CTCAGCCGCGTCGCCGACTTCGCGGAGTCCTCCAGCCGGGCCGGCGGGCTGCGCTGGTGGGTGGCCGCGACCGTGGCCGTGCTGATCGTCTTCGGTGTGATCTGGGCCTCGTGGGACATCGTCGTGCACGCGGTCCACTGGCTGACCGCCGGGTAACCTGGAGTCATGAAGCCTGTCACCGGAACCACCCCTCGCGTGGTCAAGTCGGAGCAGGAATGGCGCCAGGAGCTGGGCCCCGAGGAGTACGCCGTGCTCCGCCAGGCCGCCACCGAGCGGCCGTTCACCGGCGAGTACACCGACACCAAGACCGAGGGCGTCTACGAGTGCCGCGCCTGCGGTGCCGAGCTCTTCTCGAGCGACACCAAGTTCGAGAGCCACTGCGGCTGGCCGTCGTTCTTCGACCCGGCGGACTCCGACGCCGTCCTGATCCGCGAAGACCGCTCGATGGGCATGGTGCGCAAGGAAGTGCTGTGCGCGTCCTGCCACAGCCACCTCGGCCACGTGTTCGAGGGCGAGGGCTACCCGACCCCGACCGACCAGCGGTACTGCATCAACTCCATCTCGCTGCGGCTCACCCCGGCGAGCTGAACTCCGCGCGATCCGCGCCCGGCAGCGGCGGCCCGGTGTCGATGGCCAGCGGGCGCGGTGTCGGCAGATGCGTGGCGCCGAGGTGCAGGACCTCGGCGCCGTGCGCGGCCAGGACGCACGAGCCCGTGCACTACGGCAGGGCGGCGATCAGCTCGGCGGGTGGCACCCGGGTGCCGGTGTAGAACGGGACCTCTTCACGCACGTGCCGCCGCGTCTCGCTGCCGCGCAGGTGCCGCATGAGGTCGACGATCCGGTGCAGCTCGTCCGCCTCGAACGCGAGGATCCACTCGTAGTCGCCCAGGGCGAAGGACGCGACGGTGTTCGCCCGCACGTCGGGGTAGTCGCGCGCCATCTTGCCGTGCTCGGCCAGCATCCGGCGCCGGTCCTCGTCGGGCAGCAGGTACCACTCGTAGGAGCGCACGAACGGGTACACGCAGATGTACTTGCGGGCTTCCTCGCCGGCGAGGAACGCGGGGACGTGGCTCTTGTTGAACTCGGCGGGCCGGTGCAGCGCGAACTGGCTCCAGACCGGGGTGGACACCCGGCCCAGCGGCGTCCGGCGGAATCCGGTGAAGGCGGCCTGCACCTGCTCGGGCTCCTGCGCGTGCCACCAGATCAGGTAGTCCGCGTCGGCCCGCAGCCCGGACACGTCGTAGACGCCGCGCACGACGACGCCCTTGCCCTCCAGCGCGTCCAGGTACTCGGTGGTCTCGCTCGCCGCCGCGCCCCGGTCGTCGGGGAGCCGCCCGGGCTCGACCCGGAACACGGACCAGGCGGTGTAGCGGATGGTGTCGTTGAGCTCGTTGTAGTTCAGGCGCGCCATGTCTTCATTTTGGCACTTCCCGCCCGCTGCCAGGCGCCGAGGTGATGCGGCTCGCGGCCGCTGTCGCCGTCGCGATGCAGGCGGGGATGCCGACACCGTGCAGCGCCGCCCCGGCGATCGCCAGCCCGGGCACCTCGGCCACGGCCCGCTCGACGCGCGCGACGACGCCTAGATGGCCAACACCGTACTGCGGCAGCCCGCCGCCCCAGCGCATCACGTAGGTGTCCAGCGGCTCCGCCGTCACCCCGGTCAGCTCCGCGAGGTCGGCGCGCACGAGCCGGACCAGCTCGTCGTCGTCGGCCCGCAGGGCGCCCGGCTCGCCGAAGCGCCCGACGGATCCGCGCACGAGCAGCGCGCCGTCGTTGAGGTGGGCCCACTTGCGGCTGGAGAACGTGAAGGCCTTCGCCGTGAGCCCTTCGCGGACCCCGATGAGCACGCCGGAGGCATCCGGCACGGCGGCGTCCGGTGGCAGCGCCAGCGCCACGACCGCCATCGAGGCCAGCTCGACCTCGTTCAGCGCGGCAGCCGCCACGGGTACGACGTTCTCCAGCAGCCGGCGCGCCGCCGGTGCAGGGACCGCGAGCAGCACCGCGTCCACGTCCACGGCCTCGTCCACCAGCTCGAGGCGGAACCCGGTGGGCAGGCGCGTCAGCCCGCGCACGAGCGTGTTGCACCGCACGTCGGGCTTCGCCAGCTCCACCAGGCGGTCGACGAGCGTGCCGAGACCGCCGGTCAGGGTGCCGAACACCGGCGCGCCACTGGTCGAGGTGGGGATGAGCGAGGCCGCGGCCTCGGTCAGCGAGTGGGCGCCCTTGTCGATCGCCGAGGCCAGCGCGGGCACCGTCGCCCGCAGGCCCAGCCCGTCGGCGCCGCCCGCGTACACGCCGCCGAGCAACGGGTCGACCAGCCGGTCCACCAGCTCGTCGCCGAAGCGGCCACGCAACAGCTCGCCGAGCGCGACATCGTCGCCGAGACGCACCGGCGGCAGCTCCGGCTCGGCCGCGACCCGGCGGCGCCCCTCTTCCGACAGCACCCCGGCGACGGCCTCGGCCGAGCCCGGCACGCCCATCATCGTGCCGCCGGGCATCGCGACCTGCCGGCCGCCCGCACGGATGGTCGAGCGCGCCTTCGTCGGGTGGGTGAGCCTGTCGCCGAGCCCGGTCTCCTCGACCAGGGCGAGCGCTTCCGGCCTGCGCGCGAGGAACGCCTCCGCGCCGACGTCGTAGGCCTGCCCGGCCAGCTCCACCGTCCGCAGCTTGCCGCCGAGGCTCTCGCCCGACTCGAACACGGTGATCGTGGCGCCGTCGCCGAGCCCGGCCCGCAGCCGGTACGCGGCGGTCACTCCGGAGATGCCGCCACCGACGACCGCTACGTGCGTCACGGCGCCAGCTCGTGCACCAGCCCGACGATCCTGGTCAGCACGTCGGGATCGACCCCGGGCAGCACGCCGTGGCCCAGGTTGAAGATGTGCCCCGCCGCGGCGCGGCCCTCGGCGACGATCCGGCGGACCTCCGCCTCGAGCACCGGCCACGACGCGCCCAGCAGCGCCGGGTCGAGGTTGCCCTGCACGGCGGGCGCGGGCGACCCGTCCGCGGTCAGCCGCCGCACGGCCTCGTCGAGCGGGATCCGCCAGTCGACGCCCACGACGTCGGCGCCCGCCTCGCGCATCGCGGTGAGCAGCTCGCCCGTGCCCACGCCGAAGTGGATCCGCGGCACGTCGTACTCGGCCAGCCCGCCCAGCACCTTCGCCGAGTGCGGCAGCACGAACTCGCGGTACTCACGCAGCGACAGCGCGCCCGCCCAGGAGTCGAACAGCTGCACCGCGTCCGCACCCGCGTCCAGCTGCGCGCGCAGGAAGGTCAGCGCCATGTCCGCGAGGCGCCCGGCCAGCGCGTGCCACAGCTGCGGGTCCGAGCGCATGAGCGCCTTGGTGTGCTCGTAGTTGCGGCTCGGGCCGCCCTCGATGAGATACGACGCGAGGGTGAACGGCGCACCGGCGAAGCCGATCAAGGGCGTCTCGCCCAGCCGCCCGACCAGCAGCCCGACGCCCTCGGCCACCGCGGCGACCTGCGCGGGGTCGAGCACGGGCAGCGCCTCGACGGCCTGCCGGGTGCGGATCGGCGCCGCGACCACGGGCCCGGTGCCGGGCACGATGTCGATGTCGACACCGGCGGCGGACAGGGGGACCACGATGTCGCTGAACAGGATCGCCGCGTCCACCCCGTGCCTGCGGACCGGCTGCAGCGTGATCTCCGCGAGCATCTCGGGGTCGAAGCAGGCCTTGAGCATCGGCACGCCCTCGCGCAGCGCGCGGTACTCGGGCAACGACCGGCCGGCCTGCCGCATGAACCACACCGGGATCCGCGAGGGCCGTCCGCCACGGGCGGCCACCAGCAGCGGGGACTCGGACAGATCGCGCTGGGCCGGCCGCCGGCGCGACGGGGCAGAAGTAGACATCGTGTTCATCGTGCCACGGCGGCCGGGGGCGGCTTCCTTCGGCGCGTCTTCGCCGCCTGCCACAGGATCCGCCTTAAGGTCGGCCGGGTGACCGCGATGACGCATGCGCCCGAGCTGTTCCGTGAAGCTGTCGCGGCGCTGCAGGCCGTCCGGCCCCGGCCGGAGATGACCGTGGAGACCGTGCGCGCCCCGCAGCGTCTCGCTCCCTGGGCACACGCGCTGAGCTGTGAGACCACCGGGCCCGCGGACGTGCTGGCCAGCGGCAGGCTCGTGCTGCTGCACGACCCCGAGGGCCAGGAGGCCTGGCACGGCGTGCTGCGGATGGTGGTCTACGTGCGGGCCGAGCTCGACCGGGAGCTCGCCACCGACCCGTTCCTGCCCGCCGTCGGCTGGTCCTGGCTGACCGACGCGCTGGAGCACTCGGGTGCGTCGTGGACCGCGCTGGGCGGTACCGTCACCGAGACCTCGTCCGCCCGCTTCGGCGACATCTCCGGGCCCGCCCGGAGTGACGACCTGGAGCTGCGGGCGTCCTGGACACCCGTCGACGGGCAGCTCGAACCGCACGGCGAGGCGTTCCTGCAGCTCATGTCGAGCGTGGCCGGCCTGCCCCCGGTGGGGGTCACCCTGTTCGGGCACCACCAGGGTTCCTGACCGGACGCCTCCGGGTGCGGCTGTCCCTCGTTCGGGAGAGCCGGCGGCGCCGTGCGCCTGTTCGAACGGTGGCCGAACGCGTTACTGCGAACTGATGAACCCTCTCCCCGGACGGGTAGAAGCCCGCTAGATTGGCGATCGAGCAGATGCACGGCCCGTATGCACGCGCATCTGGTGTCCTCCAAACTGTGATCTATCGTGTTCACTGCGCGAACCGTTAGCCACTCGGCGTGTATTAACCCGTTCGTGTTACAAGGACACCAGTTAGTAACTACTCGATCGGGATAGATACCCGTTCGATCCCCCCGTGGACGGCCGGAGACGGCTAGAGTGCTCCTTCGACGACACCACTTTCGGTCTAGAGCTGGCGCGGCTAATTGGCCGAAAGTCCCGGTGCCGGTCGGGGGGCACGACCGACTCCAGGGAGGTAGTGACGTGGCTGCCGTCGGCTTATCTCAGGCCGTCAGATCCACGCCAGCCGGTGCTTTGCCGGCGAGCATGGTTCCGCACCCGCGGGAAGAGCTGTTTTCCGTGCTGGTGGTCGATGACCACCCGTTACTGAGGGAGGCTATTGCCGCACGACTCGCTCAAATGGGAGCGGGCACCGTACACGAGGCTGCCACGGTAGCCGAGGCCAGAGCGCGGGCGACCGCGACAGGTCCCTGTGACCTGGCGATACTCGACCTCGGGCTGCCCGACGGTTCGGGCATCGAGCTGGTCACGGAGCTTCGCAACCACGGCTGGCCCCGCATCGTCGTGCTGGCGTCTTCGGACGACCCGTACGCCGTGCGGTCGGCGTTCCAGGCCGGCGCCCAGGCATACCTGCTCAAGTCGGCCTCACCCATGGTGGTGACGGACGGCGTGCGGCGGGTGCTGGACGGCGGCGTGTACGCGGACCCGAGCGTGGCTCCGGTGCTGGCCACGGGCACGCGAGTGCCCGGTACGGACAACACACCGCGGGAACTGTCCGCACGTGAGGTGGAGGTTCTCCAGCTCGTGGCGGACGGCCAGTCGAACAAGGAGATCGGCGAGGAGCTCAGCCTCTCCGCGCTCACCGTCAAATCGCACCTGTCCCGGATCGGGCGCAAGCTCGGCACCGGTGACCGGGCGCAGATGGTGGCGCTGGCGATGCGCGCGGGCGTCATCCGCTGACCGATTCAGAAGACTCTGCGGGACGGGCTCACCAGGCGCGGTTGGCCCGTCCCGTAGGGTTGAAAACTGTGGAAACCGCAGATCACGACCCGGAGACTCCTGAACCGATCCTGTTGAAGGAACCGGCCGAGGGGACTCCACCGGTGATCTCCGACCCCACTGAGCTCGCCCGCGCGAGCGAGAAGCTCGCCGCGGGAACAGGGGCCATCGCGGTCGACACCGAACGCGCGTCCGGCTACCGGTACTGGCCCAAGGCCTATCTGGTGCAGCTGCGGCGCGAGGGTGCGGGCACCCTGCTCGTCGATCCCATCGCACTGGACGGCGAGCTCGAACCGCTGCGCCAGGTGATCAACGGCGAGGAGTGGGTGCTGCACGCCGCCTCCCAGGACCTGCCGTGCCTGGCCGAGCTGGAGCTGCGGCCGGCGAGCCTGTTCGACACCGAGCTGGCCGGACGGCTGGCGGGCTACGAGCGCGTCGCGCTCGGCACACTCGTCGAAAAGCTGCTGGGGTACCACCTCGAAAAGGGGCACAGCGCGGCCGACTGGTCGAAGCGGCCGCTGCCCGTGGACTGGCTGAACTACGCGGCGCTGGACGTCGAACTGCTCGTGCCACTGCGCGAGAAGCTCGAGGCCGAGCTGGCCGCGCAGGGCAAGCTCGAATGGGCACGTGAGGAGTTCGAGGCGGTGCGCACCGCGGCGCCGCCCGCGCCGAGGAGCGAGCCGTGGCGCCGGACCTCCGGGATCCACAAGGTCCGCACCGCACGCGGGCTCGCGGCCGTGCGAGCGCTGTGGGAGGCGCGTGACGAGCTGGCCCGCAAGCGCGACCGCGCACCGAGCCGCGTGCTCCCGGACAGCGCAATCGTCAACGCGGTGCTGTCGGAGCCCAAGAACGTCGCCGAGCTGCAGGCGCTGCCCGTCTTCGGCGGTCGCGTGCAGCGGCGGTACACGGCAAACTGGTTCCGGCACCTGCAGGCCGCGCGGGCGTTGCCGCGCGAGGAGCTACCGAACCCCGCCCAGCCGACCGACGGGCCGCCGCCGGCGAACCGCTGGGCCGACAAGGACCCGGACGCCGCCGCCCGCCTCGCCGCCGCGCGGGCCGCGCTGAACCGGATCGCCGAGCACCACCAGCTGCCGGTGGAGAACCTGCTGCTGCCGGACCTGCTGCGCCGCACCTGCTGGCGCCCTCCGGCCGACCGCTCGCCGGAGCAGGTCGCCGAGGCACTGCGGGCCGGGGGCGCGCGGCCCTGGCAGATCCGGCTCACCGCCGACGAGCTCTCGACCGCCCTGCAGGCCACCGCACCGGCGAAGTAGCTTTTCGCGCTGCCCGCGGCGGGGGCTGCCCCCAGAGTTGGGTGGTCATCCCGTCGCCTGACACGGGACGATCACTTTGAGCCAGGCCCGCAACCCCTCCTGCTTTCGGGCAGCCGACAACGCAAGCTTGCGGGCCTGGGTCAAAGTGATATGCACAGACCGCAGGCGACGGGATGACCACCCAACTCGACCACCTCGAGAAGGTGAGATGAGGGGCTTTTCCTGGCTCATCTTTGAGCCTGCCCGTCCGGCGAGGACTCTCTTGATCTTTAGAGCCGCGCTGCGCGGGGGCGCGCAGTGCGCGGGTGGCTGGGGTATGCCCGTCCCACCCCGATCCCCGCGTCCTTCAGCGGGGATCGGGGTTAGGGGCGGGCTGGGCGCCGGCATTGTTGGCTGCCGTTACCGGTTCGCCGTGGGCGGGTGGTTGGGCGGTGTCAGGCTCGGCTTGGGAGGTGGCTGGGGCTGCTGGGCGCGCCTGGAGGGTGGTTGGCTGGCCGTCGCCGGGCGCCCCGGGCGGGCGGCTGCCGTCGCGGGGCGGCCGAGCGGACGGTTGCTGCTTCCGGCGCGCGCTGAGCAGGCGGCTGGGCAAGTCCCCCACCCCATGCACGCCCCAGGAGTGGTGTGACCCACTCGACCGGGCCACCGCACTGGTTACCGACGGGTAACAAGGGCTATGGTGCGGGTGTACATCCGCAATCTCCCGTCGCGAGGCCGGGCGCCGGAGCAGCACGTCCGCGGCGCCGGAGACACGCGGCACCAAGAGACAGCGCGACACCAAGAGACAGCGCGACACCAAGAGACAGCGCGACACCAAGAGACAACAGAGTGGAGCAACCGTGGCCGCAACACCCCTGGCGGCATCCAGGTCCCGCGCGGTGCGCAGCGTGGCCTTCGTCGAAGGGGTACGCACCCCCTTCGGCAAGGCCGGCGAGAAGGGCATCTACGCCGACACCCGGGCCGACGACCTCGTGGTCAAGGTCATCCGAGAACTGCTGCGCCGGCACCCCGAGCTGCCCCCGGAACGCGTCGACGACGTGGCGATCGCCGCGACCACCCAGATCGGCGACCAGGGCCTGACGATCGGCCGCACCGCCGCACTGCTGGCCGGGCTGCCCAAGTCCGTCCCCGGCTTCGCGATCGACCGCATGTGCGCGGGCGCGATGACCGCGGTGACCTCGGTCGCCGGCGGCATCGGGTTCGGCGCCTACGACATCGCGATCGCGGGCGGCGTCGAGCACATGGGCCGGCACCCGATGGGCGAGGGCGTCGACCCGAACCCCCGCATCGTCGCCGACAAGCTGGTCGACCCGACCGCGCTCGTGATGGGCCAGACGGCGGAGAACGTGCACGACCGCTTCCCGGCGATCACCAAGGATCGTACCGACGCCTACGCGGCGCAGAGCCAGGAGCGCTTCGCCGACGCGGTCAAGGCCGGCAAGATCGGTCCCGAGCTGGTGCCGGTCGCGATCCGCAACCCGCAGCTGGGCTGGGGTCTGGCCACCGAGGACGAGCCGCCGCGCCCGGGCACCACGGTCGAGCAGCTCGCGAAGCTCAAGACCCCGTTCCGCCCGCACGGCCGGGTCACCGCGGGCAACGCCGCGGGCCTCAACGACGGCGCGACCGGCGCGATCCTCGCGGACGAGGAGACCGCCCGCGAGCTGGGCCTGCCGGTCGGCATGCGGCTCGTCGGCTACTCCTTCGCCGGGGTCGAGCCCGAGGTGATGGGCATCGGCCCGGTGCCGGCGACGGAGAAGCTGCTCGCCCGCACCGGACTGTCCATCTCCGACATCGGGCTGTTCGAGATCAACGAGGCGTTCGCCGTGCAGGTGCTCGCCTTCCTCGACCACTTCGGCATCGACGCCGAGGACAGCCGGGTCAACCCCTGGGGCGGCGCGATCGCCTGCGGCCACCCGCTGGCCTCCTCCGGCGTGCGGCTGATGACCCAGCTCTCGCGCCAGTTCGCCGAGCACCCCGAGGTCCGCTACGGCCTGACCACGATGTGCATCGGTATCGGCATGGGTGGTTCCGTGCTGTGGGAGAACCCTGCGTACGACGGGAGCGACAAGTGACCTTCACGGTGGAGCAAGCGAAAGCGGCGTTCCCGGACGAGGTGGTGACCACCGCGGTCACCCGGCTCGTGCGGGTGCCGGGGCTGGACAAGCCGGTCGCGCTGATCACCCTCGACAACGGGCACGACCACACCCGGCCCTCGACCTTCGGGCCGCAGGGGCTGGTCAGCCTGAACGCCGCGCTGGACGAGGCGTTCGCCGCCGGGCCCGCCGCGATCGCGGTCACCGGCAAGCCGTTCATCTTCGCCGTGGGCGCGGACCTCTCCGGCGTCGAGGCGCTCTCCGACCCGTCGCTGGCGCACGAGATCGCCGAGACCGGGCACGCGGTGTTCCGCCGCCTGACCGACTCGCAGATCCCGACCTTCGCCTTCGTCAACGGCGCGGTGATGGGAGGCGGGCTCGAGCTCGCGCTGTCGTGCCACTACCGGACGCTGTCGGAGAACACGGCCGCGATCGCGTTCCCCGAGGTGTTCCTCGGACTGTTCCCGGGCTGGGGCGGCACGCAGCTGCTGCCCAACCTCATCGGGCCCGACGCCGCGGTGACGGTGATCGTCGAGAACGCGTTGAACCAGAACAAGATGCTCACCGTGGCCAAGGCGGCGGAGCTGGGCATCGTCGACGAGGTGCTGGGGTCGGCGGACTACCTCGAGCAGTCGCTGCTGTGGCTGGCGAAGGTCGTGCGCGGCGAGATCACGCCCGCTCGTCGCGAGATCGACCGCGGCGAGGCCTGGGACAACGCCATCGCGCGTGCGAAGTCCATTGTGGACGGCAAGACGCACGGCGCGTCGCCGGGTGCGACCAAGGCCGTGGAGCTGCTGGAGCTGGCGCGGGGCAACGATCTCGACGCGGGCTGCGCGGCCGAGACCGAGGCGCTCGCGGAACTGCTCATGAGCGACACGCTGCGCGCCGGGCTGTATTCGTTCAACCTGGTCAACAAGCGCGCGAAGCGACCGGCCGGTGCGCCGGACAAGTCGCTGGCGCGCAAGGTGAACAAGGTCGGCGTGGTCGGCGCGGGGCTGATGGCGTCGCAGCTGGCGCTGCTGTTCGTGCGGCGGCTCAAGGTGCCGGTCGTGCTCACCGACGTGGACCAGGCGCGCATCGACAAGGGTGTGTCCTATGTGCACGGTGAGCTGGACAAGTTGCTCGGCAAGAAGCGGGTTTCGCCGGACGAGGCGAACCGGCTGAAGGCGCTCGTGTCGGGCTCGCTGGACAAGGCCGCCTTCGCGGACGCGGACTTCGTGATCGAGGCCGTGTTCGAGGAGTTGGGGGTCAAGCAGCAGGTATTCGGGGAGCTGGAGCAGTACGTCTCCCCCGAGGCGATCCTGGCGACGAACACGTCTTCGCTGTCGGTCAGCGAGATGGCCTCGAAGCTGCGGCACCCGGAGCGGGTCGTGGGCTTCCACTTCTTCAACCCCGTGGCCGTGCTGCCGCTGCTGGAGATCGTGCGTGGCGAGCAGACCGACGACGCCGCGCTGGCGACGGCGTTCGCGCTGGGCAAGCAGCTGAAGAAGTCCAGCGTGCTGGTCAAGGACGCGCCGGCGTTCGTGGTGAACCGGCTGCTGCTGCGTTTCCTGGGCGAGGTGCTGACGTCGGTGGACGAGGGCACGCCGTTCGAGGTCGCGGACCGCGCGCTCGAACCGCTCGGCCTGCCGATGTCGCCGCTGGTGCTGATGCAGCTGGTCGGCCCGGCGATCGCGCTGCACGTGGGCGAGACGCTGCACACGGCGTTCCCCGACCGGTTCGGCGTGAGCGAGAACCTCAAGCGATTCGTCGACTCGGGCAAGACCGCGGTGTGGCAGTGGGACTCCTCGGGCAACCAGCAGGTCGACCCGGAGGTCGCCGCGCTGTGGCAGCAGGGCGACAAGGCCTCCAGCGAGGAAGAGGTGCGCGAGCGCGCGCTGGCCGCGATCGCCGAGGAGATCAAGATCATGCTCGACGAGGGCGTGGTCGCCGAGGCGCAGGACATCGACCTGTGCCTGATCCTCGGCGCCGGCTGGCCGTTCTGGCTCGGCGGCATCACGCCGTACCTGGACCGCACCGGCGTCTCGACCAAGGTGACGGGTCAGCCGTTCCTGGCCCCGGGCGTCGCCTCGGTCCCGGCGTAGGCTTCGCGCGAACGGGGTCCCGTCTCCTGGCGGGGCCCCGTTTTCACACCTCGACGATGCGGACGGCCCGTTCGATGCCGGCGAAGTCCTTGCCGTTGCGGGTCACGATGGGGATGGAATGCGCCGCCGCGGTGGCGACGATCTGCAGGTCCATCCGCCGTGGCCGGGGATCGCGCCCGGATTGCCGGACGAGAGCGGCCAAGACGCCGTAGAGCTTGACGGCTGTGACATCGAACGGCAGGACTTCGAACTGGTTGAGCGCGCCCTGATACCGCTCGGCCCGCACCATTCGCTCGACGGGGTCGGTGATATCGATGCTGTAGGCCAACTCACCGATGGTCACCGCACTCACCGCGGGAGCGGTGACCACTCCAAGCGGCCCGAGATCGATTTTTTCCAGATCGATGACCACGCAGGTGTCGAGCAGAACCCGGCCCGAGTCGGTCACCGGCGCTCCCACGGGTCTTCCAGCGGGTCGTCGGGGCCGAAGATCTTGTCGTCCTCCTCGCGCTCCCGCCGCCAGCGCTCGAGGTCCATCGGCGGCAACTTCGCGAAGATGGCCTGGATCTCGCCCAAGGTGCGGGTGGGCTGTGGTTCCGCCCGGTGGGGCACCAGGTCGGCGATGGGTTTTCCGTTCCGGGTCACCGTGAAGCTCTCGCCCTGCTCCACGCGCCGCAAGCGCAGTCCGCTACGACTGCCCGCCCTCCAGGATCGCGATACCGGCGACGTCCTGGGAGTCCAGCTCGAAGTCGAAGATGTCGATGTTCTCGCGGATCCGCTCCGGGGTCACCGACTTCGGGATCGCCACCAGGCCCATCTCGATGTGCCAGCGCAGCACGACCTGCGCCGGCGTCTTGCCGTGCTTGCGCGCGATCGTGCGCAGGATGTCGTGCTCCAGCAGCCGTCCGCGGGCGAGCGGGCTCCAGGACTCGGTCACGATGCCGTGGTCGGTGTCGAACTTGCGCAGCGCCGCCTGCTGCAGGTGCGGATGCAGCTCGACCTGGTTGACCGCCGGCACGACGTCGGTCTCCGCCAGCAGCCGTTCCAGGTGCGGGACCTCGAAGTTCGACACCCCGACCGCCCGCGCCCGGCCGTCGGCCAGGATCTTCTCCAGCGCGCGCCACGTCTCGACGTACTTGTCCTCCCCCGGCACCGGCCAGTGGATCAGGTACAGGTCGACGTAGTCCAGCCCCAGCTCCCGCAGGCTGCCCTCGAACGCCCGCAGCGCGTTGTCGTAGCCGTGCGAGTCGTTCCACAGCTTCGTGGTGACGAACAGCTCCTCGCGCGGGAGCCCGCTGCCGCGCACGGCGGCGCCGACGCCGCGCTCGTTCCGGTACAGCGTCGCGGTGTCGATACTGCGATACCCGGCCTCGATCGCGGTGTGCACGGCTCGTTCGACCTCGCGGTCGGGGATCTTGTACACCCCGAAACCGAGGCTGGGCATCCGGACGTCGTTGTTCAGCTGGATCGCGGGAACCATCCGTGCACGATAGCTCCGGCCCGCGGTCAGGGCTTGTCGCCGAGCGGGTTCAGGTTCTCCGCCTTCCCGTCGAACGCGACCAGCAGCAGGTCCATCATCGTGAAGCTCGTACCTTCGGGCTTGCCCAGCCACGGCCGCCATTCCGGCTCGCGCAGGATCGAGTACCTGCTGGACTCCATGCACCGGTGGAACACCTCGGCGACGATCCGCCCGCCCACACCGTTGAGGCGCCCGCCGTTGATCTCGGCCTCGCGCAGCACGTAGAACCACAGCGGGGTGTTCGCGACCAGCTGGTCACGCAGCTGCGCCGGGATCGCCGTCAGGTCCGCGCCGTCACCGCTGCCGACGAGGACCTGCTCCGCGCTCAGCGCGGGGGTGCCGATCTGCTCGGCCATCTGCTGCCCGGTCGCCAGCTCGACCATGTTCGCCCGCACCAGGTTGCGGAAGGCGAGGTTGCGCTGGATGTCGTCAGGCTGCAGGCCCGCATCCCGGCCGCCGAACGCACCGGCGGGCAACGTGGCGAGCGGGTCGGCCAGGATCGTGTCCATGCGGCGCGCGCGGTTGATGCCCGGGCCTTCGAGCTCCGGACGGCCGGACGGGCCGAAGTCGTGCAGCCGCCGCCAGTCCACGATCCAGTTCGTCGGCAGCCGCAGACCGCCCGCGTTCGGGTCGTCGAGGTCACCGGGCGGAGCCCGGATGCCCGAGGTGCCGCTGAACGCGAACAGCAGCAGCAGGGTCGCCGGGGTGAGCCCGCCGGGCTCGAAGATCCGGTTCCAGGAATAGGTTTCCCGCACCATGCTGTGCCCGAGCCGGAACGCGGCCACGGAGAACTCGATCGGCATCGTCGCCGGACCGCCGCCTGCCCCGGGGTCGAACACCTTGCGCCCGTGCGCGAACACGTCGTCGACGATCGTGGGGTGCACGATGCGCGGCAGGTAGTCCTCGCGCAGCAGCCACTGGTAGTGCTTGACGACCTCTTCGCGCGCCTGCTCGAACAGCAGCGCGCTCGGCACCGGCCGCGCGACGAGCCGGTCCACCACGCGGTTGTGGAAGTTGATGAACGCGACGTGGGTCTGCGCGACCGCGAGGTTCTCGTCGTTGCGGGTGTCCGGGATCTGCGCGGTGCGCTCCGCGGCCTTAGTCGACCCGGTGCCGACCCGTGGCAGGTCGAAGCCGGTCCGGTTGATGTTGGTGCCGGCGTCGAAGTCGATCGCGGCGGTGGTGCCGACCCGCAGCTTGATGCCGTCCGCACTGTAGAAGTGCTTGTCCTGAACCGGTCCCCGGCCGTACAGCGAGTCGAGGTCGAGCGCGGGCGAGCGGCCCTGGACCAGCTCGTCCACGGTGACGTCGTCGCCGAGCGCCGTCGCGGTGCGGTCCAGCGTCAGGTCGTGGTCCACGAACTGGCCGAGGTAGGTGAACCCGGCGGGGATGTCGGAGTCCTGCTCGTGCAGGCTCACGGCCGTCATGGCCTTCGCGAGCTCCTGCAGCAGTGCGTTGTCGGCCTGCGGACCCTTCTTTCCCAGCCGGGAGAAGCGGAATCGCCGTGGTTCGGCGGTGGGCGACGGCCATACCCCGATCGGCCTGTGCTGTTCGTCGAAGGTCAGGTCACCCTCGTTGATCACGTAATAGCGTTCGCGGTTGTGTCTTCTCATCTCGCATCCTCCTCTGCGGATGCGGATGACGGTGCTCCTGCGAAAAATCCGCCCATACCACCAAAAGGGCGACAACCGCGAAGTGGTGACCTAAGTCCCCGACGGCAGCTGGACGGTCACCGACAACCCGCCGCCCACCACGGGTTCCGCCCACACCGAACCGCCGTGCGCCTCGACGGCGGCGCGCACGATGGAAAGTCCGAGTCCCACACCGGATCGCGCCGTGCGCGCGACGCCGGCCCGCCGGAAAGGTTCGAACAACTCCGCCACCGTGGCCGGATCCACCAGCCCGCCGGAGGAGCGCACCCGCAGGGTGGACCAGCGCTCGCCCTGCTGCGTCACCACCTCGATCCAGCCGCCCTCCACGTTGTGCCGCACCGCGTTCTCCAGCAGGTTGCCCGCGATCCGTTCCAGCAGCGCCGGGTCGCCGTGCACCCGGGCGTGCTCGGTGGAGAACTTGGCCTGGATGTCGCGCTGGTCCGCCTCGCCGCGCACGGCACGCCACGCGCTCGACACGAGGGTCGCCAGGTCGGTGGACTCGTTGAGCACCAGGCCGGTGCCGTCGGTACGGGCGAGCAGCAGCAGCGAGTTCACCAGCTGCCCGGCCCGCTCGGTCGCGTCCCGCACGACGTTCGCCATGCGGCGCAGCTCCACCGCGTCGGCGTCCGGATCGGACAGGGTGACGTCCAGTTCCGTGCGGATGACGGACAGTGGCGTTCGCAGCTCATGGCTCGCGTTGGCGACGAAGTGCCGTTGCGCCTCGAACGCGGCCTGCAGCCGGTCGAGCATCGCGTCGAACGTGTGCGCCAGCTCGGCCAGCTCGCCTTTCGAGTCGACCTCGCCGATGCGCTGGCCGAACGACTCGACCGACAGCCGCCGGGCGGTGCCGGTGATCTCGCGCAACGGCCGCAGCACGCGGGAGGTGAACGTCCACGCGAGGATCGCCGTCGCCGCGACGACGCAGAAGAACGCGATCGAGCCGAACAGCAGCACCTTGTCCCGGGCGTGGTCGCGCATGTGCGCGGCCAGCGCGGAGGCGTCGACGTCGATCCCGTCCACGCGCACCGTCGTGCCCGGCGGCAGCTGGGGCACCGCCGACACCGCGTCGCCGACCAGGGTCCAGGCGAGCCAGAGCAGCACGAGGCTCACCCCGGCGGCCAGTCCGGTCGCGAGCAGGGTGATGCGAGCCCGCAGGCTGTTCACCGGCGGGAGGCCGGCGCGAAGGCTCACCCCTTCGTCGAACCGGCGTCCGGCACCCGGTATCCCGATCCCACCACGGTCTCGATGATGCCAGGCTCGCCCAGCTTCTTGCGCAGGGTCATCACCGTCACGCGCACCGTGGTGGTGAACGGGTCGGCGTTCTCGTCCCACACCCGCTCCAGCAGCTCCTCGCTGCTCACCACGGCGCCCTTCGCCGCCATCAGCACCTCGAGCACGCCGAACTCCTTGCGGGTCAGCTCGACGGGCCCCTCGCTGCGGCGCACCATCCGCCGGGCCGGGTCGAGCTCGACGTCGCCCGCGGTGAGCAGCGGCGGCGCGGCGGGGGTGGCCCGGCGGCCGAGCGCCCGCACGCGGGCGACCAGTTCGGGGAAGGCGAAGGGCTTGGCCAGGTAGTCGTCGGCACCGAGGGAGAGCCCCTCGACGCGGTCGGACACCGTGCCGCTGGCGGTGAGCATCAGGACCCGGGTCAGCTCGCCGGACGCGACGATCTCCTTGCACAGCTCGTCACCGGACATCCCGGGCAGGTCGCGGTCGAGCAGCACCACGTCGTAGCGGGTGATGCTCGCCTTCTCGTGCCCGTCGTCACCGTTGAGCGCGACGTCGACCGCCATGCCCTCGCGACGCAGCCCGCGGGCGATCGCGTCCGCGAGTGGTTCTTCGTCCTCGACTACCAGAATCCGCACGTCAACCACCGTGCCACAGATTCCTGAGAAGTGTCTGTGTCCGCTGCTCAGAGAGTGACGGACACATACTTCTGCCCCGAGAAGTTCTCCACCTCGACGCTCGCGACATCGCCCGGGGCGACCAGCGCCGCGCCGTCGAGCTCGGTCCCGTCGCGCGCGCCCGCCGCCGAGACCAGCCAGCTGCCCGCCTCTTCCCTGGTGCCGTCGCGGGCCACCACGTACAGGCGGCACTTCTGCCCCTTCGGGATGCCGGCCACGGACGCGTTGACCCGCACCCAGCCTGCCGCCGGCCGCACCGAGACGGTCATCTTCGCGCCGGTCGCCGTGTCGCTCGCCGTCGCCGTCCTGCTGTCCGGCTCGGCCTGCGAAACCCCGGCCGGGGCGATCGTCCTGCCGAGCGCGACGCCACCGCCCGCGAACGCGACGGCGACCACCACGGCCGCGGTCGCGGCCATCGTCCGGCGCCGCCGGACCTGCAGGCCGGTCTCCCGCCGGATCTGCCGCAGGGTCCGCTGCAGCAGCAGGTCCCCGCCATCGGGTGGGCCGTCCAGGACCGCCTCGGGCGGCAGCCCGTCCAGCGCGGCGCGCGCCATCCGCAACTCCGCCAGTTCCGCCTGGCAGCGCCGGCACGAAGCCAGGTGCTGCTCCATCGCACGTATCTCCTGCCGGTCCAGTGCTCCGAGCACATAGGCGCCCAGTGAGCGGGAATCGTGCTCAAGACTCATCCGGCCACCTCCGGTATCGCGACCTGCCGGCTTCCGCCGAACGTCTGCCGCATCGCCCTGAGCGCGTAGTACGACCTCGATTTGACCGTTCCCGGCGGCACGCCGAGGTGCTCCGCCGCTTCGGCGACGCTGCGGCCGCGGAAGTAGATCTCGGTCAGCACGTCCCGATGCTCCGGGGACAGCCGCTCCAGAGCGTCGAGCACGACCATGGAGTTCACGACCGAGTCGGCATGGTCGTCCTGCACGGCGGTGGTGGCCGGGCTCTCGGCCACCTCGGCCGGGCGGGCCGCCTTCGCGCGGTACCGGTCGGTGACGATGTTGCGGGTCACCGTCAGCAGCCAGCCGCGCACCGAACCCTTGCCGTTGACGAGCGAGTCCGGATGCCGCCACGCCCGCACCAGGGTCTCCTGCACGACGTCCTCGGCGGCGGCCCGGTCGTTCGTCAGCCGCGTCGCGTAGGCGAGCAGCGCCCGCCCGTGCTCCTCGTAGAGCGCTCGGATCAGTGCCTCGTCGGCAACCGCCGCTCGTTTGCGGGCCCACAGAGCCGGCATCCGGTCACTCCTTGGTCTCTCAGTAGCCGCCCGAGTCGGCCGCGGTGCTCGGCGCGGCGCTCGAGGGCGAGCTGGTGGTGGTGTTGAGGGGTTTCTTGCCGTCGGCGACCTTGCAGCCGTTGGCCTCGAACTCGAACCAGGTGCCGCCCACGGCGTGGCCGTTGGCCTGCCCGGGCGCGGTGTCCTTCGCGTAGCGGTACGCCGGCCAGCCGCCGATGGTGACCTGCTCGGTGCCGTCTGCGCGCTTGAGGGTGCCGATCAGTTTCGGATCCACGCCGTTGATCTGCACTTCCCCGCCGCCCTGCTCGAGCAGCGGCGGCCAGGTGGTCGCGCACTGGCCCGCGCAGGTCGACTTCGACGGCTTCTTGCTGTCCTTGGTGAACAGGTAGAGCGTCATCCCGTTCTGGTCGGTCAGCACCGTGTCCAGGCCGGGGATGTTCGTCGTGTTGATCGCGGTCGGCTGCTGCGCCGAGACGGCCTTGCGCCCGGCCGGGGTGATGGCGCTCCAGGTGCCGCCGACGTCCTGGCCCTTGGCCTCGCCCGCCGCGGTGTCCTTGGCGTAGAGGTAGACCGGCCAGCCGTTGACGGTGACCTGCCTGCTGCCGTCGGTCCGGGTGACCGTGCCGACGAGCTTGGCGTCCACGCCCTGCACGTCGATCGAGCCGCTCGCCATCAGCGGCGGCCACGCCGTGGCGCAGGCACCGTCGCATGTGGACTTCGGCGGGTTGGTGGTGTCCTTCGCGAAGAGGTACAGCGTGCGCCCGTCGGCGTCGGTGAGCACCGGGCCCAGTCCTTCGACGTCCATCGCGACCAGCTTCACCGCGGGCTGGCTCACGGCCTGCCGCTGCACGGCGACCGGAGCCGGGACGGCACCGGTGGTGGTGCCGCTGCCGGCGGTGCTGCTGCAGGCACCGAGCAGGCCGAGGCCGAGCACGGCCGTGACCGAGAGGACGTGGCGCGCGGGCATGGGGGTTCTCCTTCGCTGGCTGGGGAGGTCGCGCGTGGCCGCGGCGACCGACACCCAGCACACGAGTGGTGGCGCGGCCCGGTTCAGCCGTTCTGCCGGCTTTTCCGGGCCGCGCCGGGCCGTCACTCGTTGCAGGTACGGCCGAAGTTGACGCAGGTGACCAGGCGCCACATGATCCGCTGCGACATCACGTTCGCGAAGTCGTCGTGGTCGGACAGCGGGTTGTGGTGCTCCTCGGGGAAGGAGTCCACTTTGTACTGTCCGGCGACCTGGATCGCGTGCGGGATGTCGTAGGTCAGCGTGACCCGCAGCTGCGGCACGGCGACGAAGCCACGTCCGCAGCGGCCGTTCGCGTCGGGGAACACGATGTGCGTGCGGTGGTTGGCGCTGTCGATGTTCTTGCCGTCCCAGCAGCTGGGGAAGTCGTGGATCCGCTCGACCTTGCTGCCCTCGGGGCAGATCGGGTACTTGTCGATGAGCCGGTTCTCGAACCCGGTGCAGGTCCACGCGGCACGGGCGTTCGTGGGCCCGTTCGCGCCCTCCTTCGCGTCCCCGGAGAGCACGCGCAGGAACTGCGGCATCGCGCGGACCGGGGTCACCGGGCTGCCGCGGAAGGTGAGCGCGACGGTGGCCGGACGCTGGATCTCGCCGTCGTTGCCCGCGACCTCGTTGTTGTCGTTCACGCCCGGCAGCTCGCTCGCACTGGTCGTGGTGGCCGCCGCGCTCGACGACGACGCCGGAGCGCTCGACGACGCCGAGGTGCTCGAAGACGAGGCCGGCGCACTCGACGACCCCGGCGCGGTCGTCGTCGTGGCGGGCGGCTTGTTGCCCTTGCCGCCGTGACCGCGCTTCTGCCGGGACTGCGCCGCGGCCTGGGTGTCGGGGCCGTCGCTGTTCTGGTCACCGTTGTCGATCCCGGCGCTGGTGGCGTCCTTCACGCCGCAGGCAGCCAGGTCCTGGGTCTGGTCGAGCTTCCCGCCGGTGGCCTGGGCGATCTTGTCGATACTCGCCTTCCGCTTGTCCCGCAGCGGGTTCAGCACCGTCACGGGGTCGCCGCCCTGGGCGTCGGCCCCCGCCATCTGCGCGTTGGCGTCCGCGGCCTGCTGGTCGAGGTTGCCCAGCTCGGTGTCGACCGTGTCCATGGCCTGGTCCGGCACCTCTTCGAGCCGGCTCGCCACGTCCGGGCAGTCCACCCGCGGCGTCACGGCGTCCTGGACCGCGGCGTCGCGCTCGGCGTTGACGTCGGCCTGCTCGGGAGACTCCGGCGCGTTGCTCTCCTCCTCGTCCCCGGTGTCGATGCGCACGACGGGCCAGAAGTAGGCCGACTTGTCGCCGTTCTTGCAGGTCGTCCCCCCGGCGAGCAGGCTCTTGTTGTTCGAGTCGGCGTTGGTCGTCAGGTTGCCGACGTAGTCGTGCAGGTGCTGGGCGCCGTTGCGGACGCCGGGCTGCGCGATGAAGTTGTCGGGGTTGAAGTGACCGTTCTCGTTCTTGCCGCAGTTCACCGTGAAGGTCCCCTTCGACGCGAGGCGCTCCGTCTGCGGGGTCTTCACGTTGGGGGCCACCGTGGTGATGTCGACGAAGAAGGACTTGTCGACGGGGTCGGCGCTGGCGGTGCCGGGGTCTCCGGCGGTCGTCGCGACGACCACGCCACTCGCGGCGAGCGCGAGTCCGACGAGTCCGGTCGCGATCTTCGTCCGGCGGGTGACGCGATGTCGGCCGTCTGTGCGGGCCATGGACTACTCACCTCGTTCGGGTTCCGCCCAGGGGCGCCCGAAGGAGGGCAGCACCGAGGGCAACAGCTGGAAATGATTGGTGACGGAGAAGGCCCCCGAGGCCCGTCAACCAGAGATACGGACGGAACCCCTCAAGTAGTTCAAAATGCGACCTGGCTGTTATTCGGTCGTTATAAAGCCAGTTCAGCGAGGGATGGTCGCGAGCAGCTCGCCGTCCGGGGTCCGGATCTCGAAGCGGGCGATCTCGGCCGGGGCGAGCGCGGTGCCGCCGGAGATGCGCAGCGGCTCGAGCGCGACGGCGGCGCCGGGCTCGAGCGCGGGCACCGTCCAGTTGCTGACGGTCTGCTCCGGCCCGGCCCACGGCACGGCGACCAGCCGGCAGGTCTGCGGCCCGCTGACGCCGCTGAGCACGAGGTCGACGTTCGACCCCCACGTTGTCGGCTGGACGATCACCTGGGCCTGCAGCGACTTCCCGGCCTCACCGCCGGCGAACATGCTCGCCGTGCCCGGCACGCGCGTGGGCACCGGCGCGGGCGTGCTCGCCGCGACCGGCGCGGGCGCCTCGGTGGCCTGGTACGGGCCGGACGGCAGCAGTGCGAGGGTGATGAGCGGGCCGGCGATGATCAGCAGCACGGCCGCGACGGTGGCGACCCGGGCCAGGATGCGGCGGCGGCGGCGCAGCCGCGCCAGCTCGTCGAACATCCCGCCCAGCGCACGCGGCTGCGGGATCGGCGGCTCGGGCCAGTACTTGCGGACCTCGGCGAGGATCTCCGGCAGGTCGTAGAACTCGAGCAGGTCGAGCTGGCAGTGCGGGCAGTCGAGCAGGTGGGCCTCGAAGACGGCGGTGTCGGACTCGTCGAGAACGCCGAGGACGTAGGCGGCGATGTCGGTGTGCGCTACCCCTCCCACCTCACGTCACCCCCGATCTCGTAAGGCCCGCCGTAGCGCGCGTACCGCGTGGTAGATCCGGGACTTGACCGTACCGGGGGGAATACCGAGGGCGACCGCGACCTCGTTCACGGTTCGATCACGGATGTAGGTCTGCAGCACGGCTTCCCGCTGTTCCGGGGACAGGTTGCCCAGCGCCTCGTAGACCACCATGGCGGCCAGGGTGCGGTCGGACTCGTCGGGCACGCCGACGGAGTCGGGCTCGGCCTCCTCGACCTCCTGCGGCCGGGCCTGCCGGCTGCGCCAGCCGTCGATGACGATGCGCCGCGCCACCGTGTAGAGCCACGCGCGCAGCATCTCCGGCTCGCGGTCGAGCTTGTCGGCGTTGCGCCACGCGCGGATCAGCGTCTCCTGCACGACGTCCTCGGCCCATTGCCGGTCGCCCGCGGTGAGCGTCAGCACGAACGCGAGCAAGGGCCGCCCGAACTCCTGGTAGAGCGCGGCGGCCAGGTCGTCATGGCCGGTGTCGGCCTCCGGCTCGACAACGGCTCGCAATGATCGGCTGTGGCGTCCCACGGGCGACATCTTTACGGTGAACCGGGCAGTAGTCCAGTACCAAAAAATTACTTCACATTGTTTGAACCGTATCCGGACCGTTGCCGTATCCCCCGGCGAAGGCCCCAACGGCGCTGACCCCCCGACAGCGCTTTCACTCCACTATGGACAGATTTGTCCACAGTGGAGTCACTGTGCTCGCACGCAGGTCTTTTGCGGGTGCGCACACGCCCTGGCCCCCGACAGGGAAGGAAACAACTTATGCACCGCAAGCCCAGATCGACGATCCCGCTCGCCGCGGCGGGTATCGCGCTCCTCGCCGCCTCCACCGGCTGTGACGTGGCGAACCAGTACTCTTCCACCGCAGGTCAGAACGGCATGCAGGACATGGCCGCCGCGGACAACACGCCCGCGCTCAACGCCGTCCGCGCGTTCGACCTCGGCCGCATCGTCGTCGACGGTGGCGGATTCACCGTCTACCGCTACGACAAGGACAGCACCAACCCGCCGAGTTCCACCTGCACGGGCCTCTGCGCACAGCAGTGGAAACCCGTTCCCGCGAGCGCGACCCAGCATCTCGGCGGGCTCGACCAGAACAGCGTCGGCACCCTGACCAGGGACGACGGTACCGATCAGGCCACCCTCGACGGGTGGCCGCTCTATCGCTACGCCAAGGACGCGATGCCCGGCGAGACTGCAGGGCAGGGCATCGGCGGCGTGTGGTTCCCGATCACGCCGCAGGGCGGCAAGGTGCAGACCGCCGCGGATCCCGGACAGTCCGATGCGTTCGGGCTCTGAGCGCGGGATCACCCGCCTGCTGGTCCTGCTGGCCCTGTTGGTGATGAGCCAGTTGGCCGTACCTGTGTTGGCCGCAGCACAAACGGCTACGTTGAGCGATTCCGACCGGGATCTGCTCAACCGCGTCCGGCAGGCCGGGCTGTGGGAAATGCCCTCGGGCGACATGGCCCGCACGCGTGCGCGGACCCCGCAGGTACGGGAGGTCGGCCAGACGTTGATGGTCGACCACGGCCGGCTCGACGTCGCCGTGCGCGGGCTCGCCGCGAAATACGGCGTCGTGCTGCCCGACCAGCCCAACGCGGATCAGCAGAGCTGGCTGGCCGAAGAGCGCAACGCGACGACGACGTCGGACTTCGAGCGCATCTTCGTCAACCGGCTGCGCGCGGCGCACGGCGTCATCTTCGCCGTCATCGCGCAGGTGCGCGCGGGCACCCGCAACGACGAGATCAGGGCATTCGCGGCGACCGCGAACCAGGTGGTGCTGCGGCACATCTCGCTGCTGGAGAGCACCGGGCTGGTGGACTACAACGCGCTGCCACAGCCGACCGTGAGCACCACGGCGGCGACCTCGGCCGCCTCGGCGCTGAACCTGAGCTCCATGACCATCCTCACCACCGTGCTGGTCGTGCTGCTCGTGTTCGCGGCGACGCTGCTCGTGCTGTGGCTCATCCGGTCTTCGGCGAGAAGACGACATCGATCAGGAGAAAAACATGCATTTGACCGCAACCCAGAACCGGCGCCGAAAGAGCCGGTCCGCTAGCTCCGGGAGGCGGGCGTGACCGTCTCCGACAGCTGGGCCATGGCACTCATGCCCCTGGCCCAGCAATCGACGGACGCCGGGTTGCGCAGCGTCGCGCAGATCTCCGCCCGTATCTCGTACGTGTTCATGTGCCTCACGCTGTGCTGGGGCATCCTCACCGCGACCGGCTGGGTCCGCAACCTCACCGGCCGCAAGGCGTTGCGCAGCGGGCACGTGGTGCTGGCCACGCTCACGCTGACCTTCGGCATCGTGCACGCGGCGTCGTTCTACTTCATGTCGGTGGGCGCGTTCTCGGTGGCCAGGCTGACCGTGCCGCTGCTGCCCGGCGGACTGGCCCGGCACAGCCTCGGCATCATCGGCCTGGAGCTGATGCTCGCGATCGCCTTCACCGCGAGCCTGTACCGGTTCATCGCCTACCGGCGCTGGCTGTGGCTGCACCGCTTGGCCTACCTGGCCATCCCGCTGCTGGTGATCCACTCGTTCTTCGGGGCGATCGCCAACGGCCACCTCGCCGTGCTGTGGCTGGCCGGGCTCACCCTGCTGGTGCCGACGATCACGCTGTCGGTCCTGCGGTTCCTGCCCTCGCGGGCGCTGGAGCGGATCGGCCTCGTGGAGGAGCTCGTATGAAGACGCTCGACCGGTTCCGCGGTCCGCGCATCAGCGTGGACAACGACCGCTGCGAGGTTTACGGCATCTGCGTGCAGGAGGCGCCGCGGCTGTTCCAGCTCGACCGGGACGGCAGGCTGCGCTACCGCAGGCAACTGGAGGAGGCCGACTACGGGCAGGCCGCCGCGGCGGCCCGCTGCTGCCCCATGCAGGCGATTGTCTTGAGAGGGATGAGCGATGAGTGACGGAGACAGAATCGTCGTCGTCGGTGGTGGGGTCGCCGGCCTGCGCGCGGCCGAGCGGCTGCGTGAGCTCGGCTTCGACGGCGAGATCATCATCGTCGGCGACGAGCGCCGGAAGCCCTACCACCGGCCGATGGTGTCCAAGCAGCTGGTGACCGGGAACGTCCGCCCGATCGACGTGGACCTCAAGCCCTACATCGAACTGGACGCGCACTGGCGCCTCGGCACCCGCGCCACGCACCTGGACACCAGCCAGCGCGTGGTGCACCTGCCGGGGAAGGAGGAGCTCTGGTACGACGGGCTCGTCATCGCGACCGGCGTGGTGCCCCGGCACCTGCCGGGCGCGCCGCGGCACGACCCACGGGTCCGGGTGCTGCGCACGGTCGAGGACGCGATGTCGTTGCGACGGGCGCTGGCGGCGAGCAACAAACCTGCCGTCGTGATCGGCAGCGGGCTGATCGGCTGTGAGTTCGCGGCGAGCATGCGCACACTGGGCCGCGACGTCACCCTCGTCGGGCACGCCAAGGCCCCGCTGTACCGGTTCGGCCCGCGGGTCGCGGGCGCGGTCACCGAAACGCACGAGAAGCACCGGGCCGGCCTGGCGATGAACTCGGAGGTGCGGCACTGGATCAGCACGAAGGACGCCTTCGGCCTGCACCTGACCAGCAACCAGCTGGTCGTCGCCAGCTGCGTGGTGCTGGCGATCGGCAGTGTGCCTGCGGTGGACTGGCTGCGCGGCTCCGGGCTCGACATCTCCGACGGCGTGCTGTGCGAACCGACGCTGTTCGCCGAGGGCGCCGAGGACGTGGTGGTCGCGGGCGACGCGGCCCGCTGGCCGAACCTGCGGTTCGACGAGACGCCGCGGCGGGTCGAGCACTGGCTCAACGCGGTCGAGTCGGCACGGGCGGCCGCGGAGAACCTGATGGCGGGACGGCGGCTGGCCAAGCCGTTCACCCCGCTGCCGCGGGCCTGGTCGAGCATCTACGAGCACCGGTTGCAGATGGCCGGGATGCCCGCGCTCGGCGAGGACACCGTGCAGCTGGACGACGGGGTCACCGGTTTCGTCCGCGGCGGTCAGCTGATCGGGGCGGCGAGCTGGGACAAGCCAAGGGCGATGCTGCACTGGACCGCCGAACTGGAACGGCGGCTGCCGGTGCCGGAGTACACCCCGGCCCCTGCCGAGACCGAGGCCCTGCCGCAGCTGTCGGAGGAGATGTTCTCCGAAGAGGAGTGGCTCACCGTGGGTCAGGGGGTCTGACATGGCCGGACGCTGGAAGGACGTCGCGACCGGGACGGTCCGCGAGGTCACGACCGACGAGCTGCTGAGCGCCGTGCGCGGGCACCGGCTCGCCGAGATCCGCCGCAGCCGCGGCCTGACCCAGCACCACCTCGCCGAGAAGATGGGAGTGTCACAGAGCCAGGTCTACGAGATCGAACGCGGTTCGATCGCCGAACGCGAGGCGCTCGCGCGCTACGCGATCGCGCTCGGCGGCAGGCTGCGCCAGGCGATCCACTTCGACGACGGGGACATCGCCGTCGTCGAGTGAGTCAGGACCAGCGCAGCGCGAACCACAGTCGCATGCGTGTCTCCGGGTCGGAGAGGTCGGCGCCCAGCAGGCGCCCGGCCTGTCCGACCCGGTGCCGCACGCTGTTGCGGTGCACCCCGAGCGCCGCGGCCGTGCGGTCCCAGCCACCGTGGTGCGCCAGCCAGGACCGCAGTGTCTCCACCAGCTCCGGGCGACCCGCCAGCGGCGCGAGCGTACGGGCGGCGAAGCCCTGTGCGGCCTCGGCGGGAACGAGGTCGTCCAGTCCCCCGCCGGCGACGACCGGCTTGCCCGCCGCGCGGGCCCGCTGCAGCAGCGCAGGGATTTCCCCCGCCGCCGCGGGCAGTTCGTCCGCCGGCACCGGCGCCCCGGCGACGGCCAGCCAGCCGTGGGCGCGAAGCTCGTCCAGATCCGGCAGCGCGCCGACGACGGCGATGAAGCCTTCGCCGGTTTCGACCAGCGGGGTGCCGAGCCACTCGGGTAGCCCGTCATGGTCGGGCTCGCGCCCTTCTCCCACCCCGGCGACCACGCGGTACTCCCCGCCCGGGACGAGCGTCTCGACCGCGTCGGCCGCGCTGATCCTGTTGAGCAGCAGCGCAGTCATCGTGCCCCTCAGCGCCGTGGTGGCGGATCTCGTCAGCAGGCCCAGCAGGCCCGCCCCGACGCCGACGATCGCCCGGTCGGGGGTCTCGAAGCGCCTGCGCCGCCCCACCACGAGCAGGTGCGCAGCGGTCGCCTGCGGGTAGACCGGCTGCGCGACGACGAACGTGCCACCGGGCAGTTCGGTGGTCGCGCTGCGGATCCCGGCGCCCGACCTCAGCCGCACGAGCAGCGCGGTCAGCTCCGGCGGGAACGGCAACGGCGCGTGCACCTCCACGACGGGCAGCCCGTCCCCGTCGACCATCGCGACCCAGCCCGACAGCCGCTGCGCGAGGCCCCGCGCGACCTCCTCGACCCCGCTGGAGGCGGCGCGAGTAAGCGCTTCCCGGGCTTCGGCGATCCGGCGCTGGTCGCGCTGGCTCGCCTCGGCCAGCGCGACCGACACCGCACGGCTGATCGCGAGGAACGGCGTGCTGACGGGCACCACGAGCAGCGGCAGGCCGTGCCTCGCGCAGGCCCGCCGCAGCACGCGCGGCAGCTCCTCGTGCACGGGTGGGGTGACACCGAAGCCGAGCGCGGTGATCCCGGCGGCACGCAGCCCGCGCACGTAACGGTCGACCTCGCGCTGCTCGACCGGCAGGTTCACGCCCGCTGTCAGCAGCAGCTCCTCGCCCAGCAGGTACGGCCCCGGGTCCTGCAGCTCGCTCACGTGCGCCCAGCGCACCGGCAGGTCGAGTGCACCGGGGCGCAGGGTCTCGCGCACCGGCTCCAGTGCCAGGCCCGGATCCTCGGCCACGGCTCGCAACGGAACGGTGACATCGGCTTCGGCAAGCGGCTCCGCACTGGACATTTGCTCCAGAGACTACCTCGTATTGGGATGAATCGTCCTCTGCCGAGGTTTCCACGGCCGGACCTACGGTGACCGGAACGGCATCGACGGAAGGGATCGCATCGTGGGCGGCGACTATGTGGTGATCGCGCTCTACATCGCGGCGATGATCGGGATCGGCTGGTACGGGCTGCGGCTGGCGAAGACCAAGAGCGACTACCTCGTCGCGGGCAGGCGGCTGGGCTGGTTCATGTACTCCGGCACGATGTCGGCGGTCGTGCTCGGCGGCGCTTCGACGATCGGCGGGGTCAAGCTCGGCTACACCTACGGCATCTCCGGCGCCTGGCTGGTGGTCACCATCGGCCTCGGCATCCTCGTGCTGCACGCGGTGTTCGCGCGGCGGCTGGTCAAGCTGCGCGTCTACACCGTCGGCGAGATGCTCGACCTGCGTTACGGCGGCAGCACGAGCACCATCTCCGGCGCCGTGATGTGGGCCTACACGCTGATGCTGACCGTCACCTCGACGCTCGCCTTCGCGACGATCTTCAAGGTGCTGCTGAACATCCCGGACGTCGCGGGGATCGCCATCGGCGGCGCGATCGTGGTGCTGTACTCGGTGCTCGGCGGCATGTGGTCGATCACGCTGACCGACATCGCCCAGTTCGTGATCAAGACGGTCGGCATCTTCGCGCTGCTGCTGCCGATCGCGATCTCCTCGGCAGGCGGCTTCCGCGGGCTGAGTCAGCGGCTGGACGGCAGCTACTTCTCGCTCACCTCGATCGGCGGCGGGACGATCTTCACCTACGTCCTGATCTATGGTTTCGGCCTGCTGATCGGCCAGGACATCTGGCAGCGCGTGTTCACCGCCCGCACCCCGCGCGTCGCCACCACCGGCGGGATCATCTCGGGTGTCTACTGCCTGTTCTACGGCCTCGCCGGTGCGCTGATCGGCACCGCCGCGAAGGCGCTGTACCCCGGCCTGGCCAGCGCGCAGGACGCGTTCGCGACCATCGTCGAACGGCTGCTGCCCACCGGGGTGCGTGGTCTCGTGCTCGCCGCCGCACTGTCCGCGCTGATGTCGACCGCGAGCGGCGCGCTGATCGCGTGCTCCACCGTCAGCACGAACGACCTGATCGCCCGCTTCCGCCGCAAGCCGCTCGGTGTCTCGGCCAACCGCGTGGTGACGCTCGTGCTCGGACTGGTGGCGATCGGCATCGCGATGGTCGTGACCGACGTCGTGGCGGCGCTGGCGGTGGCCTACAACCTCCTGGTCGGCGGCCTGCTGGTGGCCATACTCGGCGCGCTGTTCGTCAAGCGCGGCACCTGGGCGGGCGCGCTGGCGTCGATGGTCACCGGCGCGGTCGTGGTGATCGTCTTCATGATCACCGACGGGCTCGAGGCCAACGAGCCCATCTACTACGGACTGGGCGCGAGCCTGGTCGTCTACGTCGGCGTCAGCCTGCTCACGCCCCGCACGTCCGCGGCGGTGCTGGCGCAGTGGACGGAACGGCTGAGCGGGAAGCAGGCCGTGGAACGCGAAGGAGTGCACGCATGACCAGCTCGAGGACCGGACGCGGCGAGGGCGATCCCGGGAGCAGGACCGACCCGGCGCGGGAGTCCCGCCCGGTACCGCCGGTCGATTCCTCGCAGGTCCCCCGTTTCGCCGGGTTCGCCACCTTCGCCCGGCTGCCGCGGCTGGACCAGGTCGAGCGCGCCGACGTCGCGGTGGTCGGCGTCCCCTTCGACGCCGGCGTGTCCTACCGCCCCGGCGCCCGCTTCGGACCGGCCGCGGTGCGCGAAGCCAGCCGTCTGCTGCGCCCCTACCATCCGGGGCTGGACGTGTCGCCGTTCGAAGCCGCGCAGGTGGCCGACGCCGGGGACATCGCGGTGAACCCGTTCGACATCGGGGCCGCCATCGAAACCCTGCAGGCGGACGCGGAAGCGCTTTCCGCCGGCGGCACGAAGCTGGTCACCGTCGGCGGGGACCACACCATCGCGCTGCCTCTGCTGCGGGCGGCGGCGAAGAAGCACGGACCGGTGGCGCTGCTGCACTTCGACGCGCACCTGGACACCTGGGACACCTACTTCGGCGAGCCCTACACGCACGGCACGCCGTTCCGCCGGGCGGTCGAGGAAGGCATCCTCGACACCAGCGCCCTGTGTCACGTCGGCACGCGCGGCCCGCTCTACGGCAAGGCGGATCTCGACGACGACCAGAAGCTGGGCTTCGGCATCATCACCTCGGCCGACGTGCTGCGGCGTGGGATCGACGAGACCATCGACGCACTACGCCAGCGGATCGGGAACCGGCCGCTGTACGTGTCGGTGGACATCGACGTGCTCGACCCCGCGCACGCGCCCGGCACGGGCACCCCGGAGGCCGGCGGCATGACCAGCCGCGAGCTGCTGGAGATCCTGCGCGGGCTGCGCACCTGCGACCTCGTCGGCGCGGACGTGGTCGAGCTGGCCCCGGCCTACGACCACGCCGAGATCACCGCGATCGCCGCGTCGCACGTGGCCTACGACCTCGTCAGCCTGTTGTGCCTGAGGTGACCCGCATCGGCGGCGACCTGGTCGTCGAAACGCTGCGCGCCCTGGGCGCGCACACCGTGTTCGGCCTGCCGGGACAGCACGCGCTGGGCCTGTTCGACGCGCTGCGGCGATCGGAGCTGCGGCTGGTGAGCGCGCGGGTGGAGAACAACCTCGCCTTCGCGGCCGACGGGCACGCGCGGGTGAGCGGCGAGGTCACCCCGTTCGTCTGCTCGACAGGGCCGGGCGCGCTGCTGACGCTGGCGTCGCTGCAGGAGGCGCGGGAGTCGTCGGTGCCGGTGCTCGGGATCTCCAGCCAGGTCCCGGTCGCCGGCCTCGGCGGCGGGCGGCACGGCTACCTGCACGAGCTGCCCGACCAGCAGGCGAGCTTCCGGGAGGTGGTGAAGTCGGTGCACGTCGCCCGCACGGCGAGCCAGATCCCGGGTGCGCTGCGGGACGCGTGGGTGTCGGCGTCCACCGTCCCTTGTGGACCAGTCTGGGTCGAGATCCCGCAGGACGTGTTGCTGGCTCCGGTGTCCCTGCCGCCGATCACCGCCCTGACCGTCCCGTCGCGGCCGCTGGAACCCCTGCCGGACCTGATCGCCGAAGCCTCGCGGCAGCTGGCGGACGCGTCGAACCCGGTGATCCTCGCGGGAGGTGGTGTGGTCCGTGCCGGCGCGCAGGAGGAGCTGCTGGCACTGGCGGAGTCGTTGCGTGCGCCGGTGTTGTCGACCTTCGGCGGCAAGGGCGCGTTCCCGTGGGAACACTCGCTGTCCGGGCAGTCGTGGCTGGAGGACTGGCACTGCACGGAGTTCCTCGCCGACGCCGACGTCCTGCTCGTCCTCGGGTCGGGGCTGGGTGAGCTGTCGAGCAACTACCACCGGTTCTGCCCGCGCGGGCGGGTCATCCAGATCGAGGCGGACGCCGGCAAGCTCGAAAGCAACCATGCGGCGCTGGGTATCCACGCCGACGTGAAGCTCGCGCTCGCCGCGCTGTCCGTGCCGCGGCGGGAGCCGGACGGCAGGGCGGAGACCGCGGTGGCCGGGCTCCTGTCGCGGGTCCGCGATCGCCTGGCCGGACAGGACCTCGGCCGAGAACAGCAGCTGCTGGCCAACGTCCGCGCCGCGGTGCCCGAAGACATGCCGACGTTCTGGGACATGACGATCCTGGGTTACTGGGCCTGGTCGGCCTGGCCCGGCGCGCTGCACAGCGCTCAGGGCGCCGGAGGCCTCGGCTTCGCCTTCCCGGCCGCCCTCGGCGCGTCGGTGCACGGCCCGGCGCTGGCGGTGTCCGGCGACGGCGGCGCGATGTACGGCCTCGCCGAACTGGCCACCGCGGTGCAGCACCGGCTGGACGTCACGTGGCTCATCGTCGACGACGGTGGTTACGGCATCCTGCGCGAATATCTGACCGGCGCATTCGGCGAGACCACCGCGACCGAGCTGGCACGGCCGGACTTCGTCGCACTGGCACACTCCTTCGGCGTCCCCGCCATCCGGTCCACAGTGGACGACATGCAGGCGGACCTGGCCAAAGCACTCGCCACCCCAGGCCCCGCTGTCGTCGTCCTGCCCACCACACTACGGATGTTCGCCCCGACGCACCTGGAGCACTGAGGACCTCACCCCACTGCGGCGTTGATCATCGCGCGGCCGACCGGGCCCGCCACCTGCGCGCCCACCGTCGCCAGGTCCAGATGGCCGCCCGAGGTCACCACGACCGCCACGGCGATCTGCGGGTTCGTCGCGGGCGCGAACGCCACGTACCAGCCGTACGGCTGCACGTTCTTCGGATCCGGGCCGTGCTCCGCGGTGCCCGTCTTCGAGGCGATCGTGATGGCCGGGTTCTTGCCCGCCATGCCGGAATGGCTCTCCGACGCCTCCATCATCTGCGTCAGCGTGGCAGCCACGTCCGGCGAGATCACTTCCGAGTTGAGCGTCTGCGGCGTGAACCCCTCGATGTCCGACAGATCGGGCGCCTGCAGCGCCTTCACCAGCTGCGGCCGCATCTCCTTGCCCCCGTTGGCGATCGTCGCCGCGATCATCGCGTCCTGCAGCGGCGTCTCCTGCACGTCGAGCTGCCCGATCCCGCTCTGGTACAGCCCGGCCGCCCCGTTCGGGATGTTCAGGCAGTTCCCGCCGGAGCTCGGCCCGACACACGAGGAGACGACCCCGAGCGGCACCGTGAGATCGCTGCTGCCGAAGCCGAACTTCGCCGCCTGGGCCGAAAGCCCCGACGCGCCGACCTGACCCGCCAGCGTGGCGAACGCCGTGTTGCACGAGTAGGCCAGCGCGGTCTTCATCGACACCTGCCCGTCGACCGACTGCGGGCAGGTCTCCCCGTCGAAGTTCTCCAGGGTCGTGCTCGTGCCCGGCAACGTGATCCGCGGCGCGGCCGGCAGGTTGGGCGTGTTCTCGTCGTCCACGCCGGCCGACAAGGCGGCCGCCGACACCACCAGCTTGAACGTCGAACCCGGCGCATAGGCCTGCGAAACCGCCTGGTTGATCAACGGGCTGGTGACCGATTGGGGGTCGTAGCCGTTGTACGCGGACTGCGCCGCCGCGGTGTCGTGGGTCGCGAGCTTGTTCGGGTCGTAGGACGGCACGCTGACCATGCCGAGGATCTGGCCCGTGGACGGCTGGATGGCGACCGCCGCGCCCGTGAACCCGTCCCGCACCATCGTGTCGTACGCGGCGGCCTGCACCTTGGGATCGATGGTCAGCTGGACGTCGCCACCTGCCGTGGCACCGGAGGTGAGGTCGGTGAGCCGCCGCAGCTCCAGCCGGGGGTCGCTGCCGTTGAGGACCTCGTTCTCCGCGTACTCCAGCCCGTGCGCGCCGGAGGTCACCGAGTAGTAGCCGGTGACCGGCGCGTACAACGGTCCGTTCGCGTACGTGCGCAGGTACTTCAGCTTGTCGCTGGTCGGCGCCGAGGAGGCCAGGACCGTGCCGTCCGCCGCGGTGACCAGACCCCGCCGGACGGAATACTGGTCGTAGAGCCGGCGGAGGTTGAACGGGTTGTTCGCGTACCCGTCGGCGTTGATCCCCTGAATGTAGGAGTCGTTGGCGAGCAACAGAACCACGAGGGTCATCATCAGGATGCCGACTCGGCGGATCGCTCTGTTCACAATGGACCAGTATGCGCCCGCACGCGTGTGGTCCCGGTACACCGGGCAAGAAGGGCGTAATACGGCGAAACCTCCCCGTCACACAATGGCACGTGCGCGGAAACACGGTCACCCTATGGTCGCTCCCCGTGACGGTCGAAGAAGCTCCCGCGAAAGCTCGTCAGGCCAAGGAAACCCTCGAGGACTACACCCTCCGGTTCGCGCCCCGCGGCTACCGCCGGTGGACCCCCGCCGTGGTCGGCGCCTCCGCGCTCGGCGGGATCGCCTACATGGCGGACTTCTCCATCGGCGCCGGGATCGGGCTCACGCACGGGACGGTGAACGCGCTGCTGGCGATCGTGGTGGCCGCGGTCATCATCTTCGTCAGCGGGTTCCCGCTCGCCTACTACGGCGCCCGGTACAACATCGATCTCGACCTGATCACCCGCGGCTCCGGGTTCGGCTACTACGGGTCGGTGGTCACCAGCGTCATCTTCGCGAGCTTCACGTTCATCTTCTTCGCCACCGAGGGCTCGATCATGGCGCAGGGGCTGAGGTACGCGCTGAACCTGCCGCTGTGGCTGGGCTACCTGCTGTCCACTTTGGTCATCATCCCGCTGGTGGTGTACGGGATGAAAGCGCTGGCGAAGCTGCAGAGCTGGACGAACCCGCTGTGGATCGTGCTGATGGTCGCGCCGTTGGTGTTCCTGATCGTCAAGGACCCGGGCTCGGTGCGGCGGTGGCTGTCCTACGGCTCGGAATCGGGCGTGAGCACGGCGGCGGTGATGCTCGGCGCGGGCGTGTGCCTGTCGCTGATGGGGCAGATCGGCGAGCAGATCGACTACCTGCGCTTCATGCCGCCCCGCACGGCCGGGAACCGGCGCGCCTGGTGGACCTCGGTGGTGCTCGCCGGCCCGGGCTGGGTGTTCTTCGGCGCGGTCAAGCAGGCGATCGGCGTGTTCATGGCGGTCTACATCCTCGGCGCGGTCGGCTCGGCCGCCGCCGCCGAGCCGATCGAGCAGTTCACCGGGGTGTTCACGCAGCTCATGCCCGGCTGGCTCGTGGTGCCGCTCGCGCTGGTGCTGGTCGTGCTGAGCCAGGTGAAGATCAACGTCACCAATGCCTACTCCGGCTCGCTGGCCTGGACGAACTCCTTCACCCGGGTGACGAAGCGCTATCCCGGCCGGCTGGTTTTCGT
Organism: Amycolatopsis acidiphila; assembly: GCF_021391495.1. Taxonomy (NCBI): domain Bacteria; kingdom Bacillati; phylum Actinomycetota; class Actinomycetes; order Pseudonocardiales; family Pseudonocardiaceae; genus Amycolatopsis; species Amycolatopsis acidiphila. The sequence continues at coordinate 5,863,993 of NZ_CP090063.1, forward strand.
CCTGGTCAACCTCTCGTTCTCGCTGATCCTGATGGAAGCGAACATGTTCAGCTTCCTCAACAACGTGCTGAGCTTCTACTCCAACTGCGCGATCGCGTGGGTGGTCACGGTGGCCACCGACATCGCGGTGAACAAGTACCTGCTCAAGCTCTCGCCCAAGCTGCCCGAGTTCCGGCGCGGCATGCTGTACGCGGTGAACCCGGTCGGCGTGGTGTCGTTCCTGGCTTCGTCGCTGCTGTCCATCGGCGTCTACTTCGGACTGTTCGGGGCCGCGCTGAAGCCGTACTCGCCGCTGGTCGCCGTGGGCGTCGCCGTGGTGGCGACCCCGCTGATGGCGATCGCCACCCGCGGCCGGTTCTACCTGCGCCGCACCGACGACGGCGTACCCGAGCCGCGCCTGGACGCCGAGGGCAACCCGAGCGCGACGTTGTACGACTGCGTGGCCTGCGGTGAACCGTTCGAACGCCCCGACGTGCTGGCGAGCGCGACCGGCGGGACGATCTGCTCGCTGTGCGTGGCCACCGACCGCCCGGCGACGCACGTCCTGCCCTGACGCTTGCGGCGCTGCGCGTCAGGAACGCGGCCTCCTGACGCCGTGCCGCCCGGTCTCGGCGAACGCGTCCGGCATCGCCCGGCCCATCGGGTCCAGCCGGGTACCGCCGCACGTACTCGCCGGCGACGGCGTCACAGGAGTCGCGGATCGCGGCCAGCTACGCCGGTTCGGTCACTCCGCGGGTTCGGGCTGCGGGTCGAGCACCAGGTTCGCGGCCCACTCGGTGACCCGCCGGGCCACGTCCTGCGCCGTCAGGCCAACCCTGGCCAGCACCTCCTCGCGCGAGCCGTGCTCGTGGAACTGTTGCGGCACAGCCAGGTCACGCAGCGGGACGTCGCACTCGGCGTCCCGCAGCACGGCCGCCAGCGCCGAGCCGAAGCCGCCGTGGCGGCCGCTGTCCTCGACCGTCACCACGAGCCGGTGCGTCTTGGCCAGCGCCACCAGGTCCCCCGGCACCGGCACGACCCACCGCGGGTCCACGACCGTCACGCCGATGCCCTGGTCCGCGAGCCGCTCCGCGGCCTGCAGGCCCAGCTGCGCGAACGCGCCGACGGCGACCAGCAGCACGTCCGCACCGTCCGCCGGCTTGCGCAGCACGTCCACCGTGCCCACGCGCTCGACCGCCGGGACCGAGTCGGGCACGCTGCCCTTGGAGAACCGCAGCGCGGTCGGCCCGTCGGACACCGCGACGGCCTCGCGCAGCTCCTCGCGCACCGACCGGGCGTCACGCGGGGCGGCGACCCGGATGCCCGGCACCATGCCCAGCAGCGACAGGTCCCACATACCGTGATGGCTCGGGCCGTCCGGCCCGGTGATGCCGGCGCGGTCGAGCACGAGGGTGACCGGCTGGCGGTGCAGCGCCACGTCCATCAGCAACTGGTCGAACGCGCGGTTGAGGAACGTCGAATAGACCGCGACCACCGGGTGCAGCCCGCCCATCGCCAGGCCCGCGGCCGAGGTCACCGCGTGCTGCTCGGCGATGCCGACGTCGTACCACCGGTCTGGGAAGCGCTCGGCGAACTTGTCCAGACCGGTCGAGCGCAGCATCGCCGCGGTGATCGCGACGACGTCCTCGCGCTCGTCGCCGATCTTCGCCAGCTCGTCGGCGAACACCGAGGTCCAGCTGCGGCCCTTGGGCTTGGGCAGGCCGGTCTCCGGGTCGATCGGGTCGGTCTGGTGCATCTGGTCGGCCTCGTGGTTCACCGCGGGCGGGTAGCCATGCCCCTTCTCGGTGACCGCGTGCACGACGACGGGGCCGCCGAACGCCTTCGCCGCCTGGAACGCCTTCTCCAGCGCCACCAGGTCGTGCCCGTCCACCGGGCCCAGGTACTTCAGGCCGAGGTCGGAGAACATCATCTGGGGGCTCAGCGCGTCCTTGATACCGGCCTTCGCCGCGTGCAGCGCCGCGTAGATCGGGCGGCCCACGACCGGCGTGTGCAGCAGCAGCTCCTTGCCGCCGTCGAGCATGCGCTCGTAGCCCGGCTGCAGCCGCAGCGACGCGAGGTGCTCGGCGAATCCGCCGATGGTCGGCGAGTAGGACCGGCCGTTGTCGTTGACCACGATCACCACGGGGCGGCCCGGCTCGGCGGCGATGTTGTTGAGCGCCTCCCAGCACATCCCGCCGGTCAGCGCGCCGTCACCGACCACGGCCACGGTGTGCCTGCCGCCGCCGGCCAGCTCGAACGCCTTCGACAGACCGTCCACATAGGACAGGGCCGTCGAGGCGTGGCTGTTCTCGACGAAGTCGTGCTCGCTCTCGGCGCGGATCGGGTAGCCCGCGACGCCCCCGGTCTGCCGCAGCAGGTCGAAGCCCTCGTGCCGGCCCGTGACGATCTTGTGGACATAGCTCTGGTGCCCGACGTCGAACACGATCGCGTCCCGCGGCGAGTCGAACACGCGGTGCAGCGCCATCGTCAGCTCGACCACGCCCAGATTCGGGCCGAGGTGCCCGCCGGCACGGCGGACCCGGTCGATCAGGAAGTCGCGGATCTCGCTGGCCAGCTGCTCCAACTGGCCCTGCCCCATGCGCTTGAGGTCGGCCGGACCATGCACGGACTCCAGCAACGTCACTTTCCACCTCACGTTTCGATCCCTCGACCGTCCGCCCAGTCTACGGAGGAACAAGCTCCCCGCCGCGCCGCGCGCCCGGCGTCACACCAACTGCACGTCCGAACCAGCTACGAGGTTGGCCCGTCCGTGCGCCGGGTCTCACTTGGTCTTGCCACCCTACTCTCCTCGTCCGACCACGGACGGTGAGAACGTGGTCCGGGTTACCAGCCGGCCGGCCGCCCGGGATGCCCCGCGTAGGATCCGAACCGGTCAAGAAGGGCGCCTCACCCGGGAGGGTCGATGAAAGACTTTTTCCTCGCCGGCGAATGGGTCGCCCCGGGCAAGGGCGGTACCAGGGAGATCCGCTGCCCGGCCGACGGCTCGCTGGTGGGCGTGGTCGGCGAGGGCAGCCGGGAGGACACCGAAGCCGCCATCGCCGCCGCTCGCCGGGCCTTCGACAGCGGGGCGTGGCCGTCCACACCGGCCGGGCAGCGCGGCGACTTCCTGTTGCGCGTGGCGGAACTGCTCGAGCGTGACAAGGACGCCTACGCCCGCGCGGAGTCGCTGGACACGGGCAAACGCCTGGTGGAGAGCGAATACGACATGGCCGACATAGCGGCCTGCTTCCGCTATTTCGGCAAGCTCGCCGGGCAGGACGCGGGCCGTGTGGTCGATGCCGGCAGCCCCGACGCGTTCAGCCGGATCGTCCACGAGCCCGTCGGCGTCTGCGGGCTGATCACGCCGTGGAACTACCCGCTGTTGCAGACGGCGTGGAAGGTGGCGCCCGCGCTCGCGGCCGGGAACACGTTCGTGCTCAAGCCCAGCGAGCTGACCCCGCACACCGCGATCCTGCTGATGCGCACGCTCACCGAGGCCGGGTTGCCCGCCGGGGTGGCGAACCTCGTGCTCGGCGCGGGCCCGGCGGTGGGCGCGCCGCTGTCCGAGCATCCGGACGTGGACCTGGTGTCGTTCACCGGCGGCCTGGCCACCGGCCGGGTCGTCGCGGCGAACGCGGCGGCCGCGGTGAAGAAGGTGGCGCTCGAGCTGGGTGGCAAGAACCCGAACGTGATCTTCGCCGACGCGGACTTCGAGACCGCCGTGGACTACACGCTCACCGCGGTGTTCCTGCACTCCGGGCAGGTGTGCTCGGCGGGGGCGCGCCTGGTTGTCCAGGAGGAGCTGCACGACCGGCTCGTCGACGAGGTCGTGCGCCGCGCCGAGGGGATCCGGCTCGGCGGCCCGTTCGACCCCGACGCCGAGACGGGCCCGCTGATCTCGGCGGCGCACCTGGCGAAGGTCGAGAAGTACGTGGAGACCGCGCTCGCCGAGGGTGCCGTGCTGCGCACCGGCGGCAGGCGGCCCGACGACGAGAAGCTCGCCGGCGGCCACTTCTACCTGCCGACCGTGCTCGACGACGTCCGGCAGGGGAGCTTCGCGGTGACCGAGGAGTCGTTCGGGCCGGTGCTGACCGTGGAGACCTTCACCGACGAGGACGACGCGATCCGCATCGCCAACGACACGCACTACGGCCTCGCGGGCGCGGTGTTCACCTCGGACGCGTCCCGGGCGCAGCGCGTGGCGAACAGGCTGCGGCACGGGACGGTGTGGATCAACGACTACCACCCGTACCTGCCGCAGGCCGAGTGGGGCGGGTTCAAGCAGTCCGGCTTCGGCCGCGAGCTCGGCCCGACCGGCCTCGGCGAGTACCAGGAGGCGAAGCACATCTACCAGAACCTGCGGCCCGCGCCGTCGGGCTGGTTCGGCGGCGGGGGGGCGTGACCGGCGGGTGCTGATCGGCGGCGGGCACGGCGGTGGCCGGCGGCGGAACCGCAGGCACGGTGGTCGCCGCACGGCGGTCCGCGGCGGGCACGGCGGGCGCGGTGGTGGCCGCACGGTTGTCGGAGGACCCATCGGTCTCGGTGTGCGTGCTCGAAGCCGGTCCGTCCGATGTGGACGATCCCGCGATACTGGAGCTGGTGCTCGTCACACAACTCGTGCATCGCGTTCTGGCCCGGCGGAGGATCTGGACGAGTGGGCGTCGCTCGGCCTGCCCGGCTGGTCGGACGCCGGGCAGGACCCAGCGCCATCAGACAGGCCGCCGACCAACCACAGAGCGGGCCTCACTTCACGACAAGCCCCCGGAAGAACTCAAACCGGCAACCGCCTCCTCTCAACGGTCAGCTTGGCCTGGTCCGCCGCCGCGCGGCCGGCCTGCCAGCCATCGCCGTTGGTGATCGAGTGGGTGCGGCGGCCCACCTTCGGGAAGAGGTCGGCGAACAGGACGTCCACCTCCCGGCTGCGCCGGGCCAGCACCGGCAGCAGACGCTCGTCACCCACCTCCGCCGACACGGCCGAATCCGCCGACGCCAGCCGCTCGCCGATGCGGCCCGCGTACGCGAGCAGGAAAGCGTGCCGGAACGAGCGGGTGCGCGACTGCCCACCCCGGCCGACCCGCCGCCCGGCCGCGAGCATCGCCTCGGTGGCCTGGACCAGCAACGAGGTCGCGAGCAGCTCGACGATGTCCAGGTCCACCTCGTGCCCCACCACGGCCAGGAAACCCAGCTTCTCGTACGACACGGCCCGGCACCGGTTCGCCGAAGCCACCGCCGTCACCAGCGCCGACTTCGCCCCGACATACGGCTCGTCCAGCCAGAACCGCCGCGCCGCCCCGCCCGGCCGCGCGGGCGAGACCAGCGCCTGCTCGAACGAGTACCTGCTCATCAGCTCCTGCGCCTTCGCCGACAGCGCCTCGGCCTCCTCCGGGAACTGCGTCGACTCCGCCTTCGCCAGCAACGCCCGCACCCGCGCCAGCATCTTCTCGTCCACACCTTCACGCGACGGCGACGGCAACGGCAGCTCCGGCAACGCGGGCAACGTCGCGAGCACCGCCAGCGCCCCCACCGCCCGCGAAAGCGCATGCGCCGGCGCGCAACCACGCCGCCGCGCCCACTGGCTCAGCCGCGGCTCCCCGCCCTGCCACCACACCGCCGCGCCGATCTGGTCGAGCTGGTCGATCCAGCGCGGATGGACCGTCGCAGCCGGTCTGCGGTCCAGCTCGGCCGCGATCGCATCCGCCGCCAGCGTCGCCGCCTCGGCGTCGGCACGCCGCGTCGTGATGCGATGGACGTCGTAGGGCTGCCACCCCTGGCGCAACAACCGCGCGACGACCTCCAGCAGCACGAGATCCGCCGCCGTGTCGACGAGCCGGCCCCGCCCGGCGAACGCCGGACCCGTCAGCTCACGCACCACCGGGTCGCGCACGCGCACCGACGTCGCGGCCCGCAGCAGCAGCCCGGTGATCTGTTCAAGTTCGTCCACGGTCGGCATCATGCCCCGACCCACCGACATTTTCCGGCACGACGAGAGCCACGCACTCCACGTGATGCGTCATCGGGAACGCGTCGAACGCCCGCAGCTCCGCGAGCCGGTAACCCGATCCGGCGAACGTGGCGAGGTCCCGTGCCAGCGCCGCCGGGTCACACGCCACGTACACGACCCGCGCGGGCGCACGCTCCACAATGGACTCGACAACCTCGCGCCCCGCGCCGGAACGCGGCGGGTCCAGCACGACCACCTCGGGCCGCCCGGGCAGTCCGGGCAGCACCTGCTCCGCCCGCCCGCCCCGCCAGCGCACCTGCGGCAGGTCGGCCAGCGCGGCCTCGCCGTCGGCGACCGCCCGCCGCCCGGACTCGACCGCCACGACCTCACCGCGGGGACCGACCTGCGACGCCAGCACCGACGCGAACAGCCCGGCCCCGGAATAGAGGTCCCAGACCAGCGCGTCCTGCGGCGCCTTGGCCCACTCGCCGACGACGGCGGCCAGCGTGTCCGCCGCGGCCGGGTGCACCTGCCAGAACCCGTGCGCGTCGAGCTTCCAGTCGCGGCCTGCCGCGTGCTGCACCGCGATTCCGCCGCTGAGCTGCTTGGCGCGGCGCTTGCCCCGCACCACGCTCAGCTCCCGCAGATGCGTCCGCCCGTCGCCGTCACTGGTCACCTCGAGCTCCGTGCCCGGCCGCCAGCGCCGCGCCAGCACGGGATCCAGCGCGCCCGGTACCGCGATCGGGCAGTCGTCCAGCGCCACCACCTGGTGGCTGCGGTGCGCCCGCAGGCCCGCGCGGCCGTCCCGGCCCGCGACGAGCCGGACCCGGCTGCGCCAGTCCAGCGGACCGCCGGGCAACGCCTCGACCTCGACCGGCCATTCGATGCCCGCGAGCCGCGAAAGCTGTTCGGCGACCACCCGCGCCTTGAGCTCGCGCTGGAACTCCGGCGTCGCGTGCTGCCAGTCGCAGCCGCCGCACAGCCCGGGCGCGGCGAGCGGGCACGGCGGCTCGACCCGTTCCTCCGCCGCCTCGAGCACCCGCACCGCGTCGGCGCGGCAATACGAGCCGCCCTTGTCCTCGGTGACCTCGACGAGCACGACCTCGCCGGGCAGCGCGTGCCGGACGAACACCACGCGACCCTCCACGCGGGACACGCAGTGCCCGCCGTGCGCGACCGGGCCGACCTCGGCCTCGAACGTGCGGCCAACCCAGTTCAACGCACGTTGTCCTTGTCCTTGCGTTCCGCCGTCTGGTACAGACCACGCCGCACGTCACCGGCAGCCGGCCGGGCACGCGTCAGCCGGCGCACGGCGGCTTCCGACGACGCCAGCTGCCACGGCACGCTCGCCACGATCACGCCCGGCTGGAACAGCAGCCTGCCCTTGAGCCGCAGCGCGCTCTGGTTGTGCAGCAACTGCTCCCACCACCGGCCGACCACGTACTCGGGGATGAACACGGTGACCACGTTGCGTGGATTGTCCCCGCGCACCCGCTTCACGTAGTCCACGACGGGCTTGGTGATCTCGCGGTACGGCGACTCCAGCACCTTCAACGGCACCTTGAACCCGCGCTTCTCCCACTCCGCGGTCAGCTTGCGGGTCTCGTCGTCGTCGACGTTGACGGTCACCGCTTCGAGCACGTCGGGGCGCACCGCCTTGGCGTAGGACAGCGCCCGCAGCGTCGGCAGGTGCAGCTTCGACACCAGCACGATCGCGTGGTTGCGCGAGGGCAGCACCGTCGGCTGGTAACCGTCCACTTCGGCCAGCTCGGTCGAGACCCGGTCGTAGTGCCGCCGGATCGCGCTCATCAGCAGGAAGATCGCCACCATCGCGGCGATCGCGATCCAGGCGCCGAGTAGGAACTTGGTGATCAGCACGATCACCAGCACCGTGCCGGTGCAGATCAGGCCGATCGCGTTGACCGTCTGCGAGCGGCGCATCCGGCGCCGCACCGCGGGGTCCTTCTCCCGCGACAGCAGCCGGTTCCAGTGCCGGATCATGCCCGCCTGGCTGACGGTGAACGACACGAACACGCCCACGATGTAGAGCTGGATCAGCCGGGTCACCTCGGCGTCGAACGCGATGATCAGCACCAGTGCGAAGGCCGCGAGGAACAGGATGCCGTTGGAGAACGCGAGCCGGTCGCCGCGGGTGTGCAGCTGCCGCGGCAGGAAACGGTCCTGCGCGAGGATCGAGCCCAGCACCGGGAAGCCGTTGAACGCGGTGTTCGCCGCCAACAGCAGGATGATCCCGGTGACGAAGGAGATGTAGTAGAAGCCCGGCGGGAAGTTCTGGAACACCGCCTGCGCGATCTGCGTGACGATGGTCTTCTGCTGGTACCCCGCGGGTGCGCCGATGAGCTGGCGCTGGGGCTCGTCGGCGAACTTGACGCCGGTGATGATCGCCAGCGCGATGATGCCGATCAGCATGGTCACCGCGAGCACGCCCATCATCAGCAGCGTGGTGGCGGCGTTCTTCGACTTCGGCTTGCGGAAGGCCGGGACGCCGTTGCTGATCGCCTCGACGCCGGTCAGCGCCGCGGCGCCGGAGGAGAACGAGCGCAGGATCAGGAAGACGAAGGCGAACCCGGTGAGCGAGGACTCCTCGTGCAGCTGGAACCCGGAGCTCTCGGCGTGCAGCGGCGTGCCGCGCACCGCCTCGAACAGGCCCCACAGCACCATGAGCAGAATGCCCGCGATGAAGCCGTATGTCGGAATCGCGAAGGCTTTTCCGGACTCGCGGACGCCCCGCAGGTTCAGCGCGGTGAGGGTGCACACGATCAGCACCGAGAAGAGGACCTTGTGCTCGGCGATGAACGGGATGGCCGAGCCGATGTTCGCCACGCCCGAGGACGTCGACACCGCCACGGTGAGCACGTAGTCCACCAGCAGCGCGCTGGCGACGGTCAGGCCGAACTTGCGGCCGAGGTTGGTGGTCGCGACCTCGTAGTCACCGCCGCCGCTGGGATAGGCGTGCACGTTCTGCCGGTAGGAGGCGACCACGACGAGCATGACCAGCGCGACCGCGACCCCGATCCACGGCGCCAGCGTGTACGCGGACAGCCCCGCCACGCTCAGCGTCAGGAAGATCTCCTCGGGCGCGTACGCCACGCTGGAGAGGGCATCCGAGGCGAAGATGGGCAGCGCGATGCGCTTGGGCAGCAGGGTGTGGGACAGCCGGTCGCTGCGGAACGGACGGCCAAGGAGCAGCCTTTTGGCCACGGTCGCAAACTTCGGCACCTCCAAAGCGTATGCCGCGACGCGAAGCGTCTCCGCTGAGGGCGGCGCTGGGAGACGGGTGGGAGACGGCCGCGACGCGCAGCGCCTCCGTTGAGGACGGTGGCGCGGGACGGGCGCGCGGATGCGGGCGGTCGTGGCGTAGGCGACGGGCGGGTGTAAGGCGCGGCACGACAAGGTAGGTTCTGCGCGGGCGTAACGCGGGTAACCGCCGTTCGGGTGACGCACAGGAGGCAAGCGAGTGCACGTGGTGATCATGGGATGCGGCCGGGTGGGCGCGTCCCTGGCCGCGGCGCTGGAGCGCCTAGGTCACGAGGTCGCGGTGATCGACAAGGCGCAGGACGCGTTCCGGCGACTGGGCAGCGAGTTCCACGGCAGGCAGATCGTCGGGGTCGGGTTCGACCGCGAGGTGCTGATCGAAGCCGGCATCGAGAACGCGGGCGCCTTCGCGGCGGTCTCCAGCGGCGACAACTCCAACATCATCTCCGCCCGGGTGGCGCGCGAGACGTTCGGCGTCGAGCACGTCGTGGCCCGTATCTACGACCCCAAGCGGGCCGCGGTCTACGAACGTCTCGGCATCCCGACGGTCGCCACCGTCCCGTGGACCACCGACCGTTTCCTGCGTACGCTGCTGCCTGACGGCGTGGGGTCGGCGTGGCGGGACCCGACGGGCAACGTGGCCGTGCTCCAGCTGCCCCTGCACGAGGGCTGGGTCGGGCGCAGCGTCCACGAGCTGCAGGAGGCCACCGCCACGCGGGTGGCGTTCATCATGCGGTTCGGCACCCCGGTGCTGCCGGACTCCAAGACGGTGCTGCAGGCCGACGACCTCGTCTACGTGGCCGCGCGTTCGGGGACGGTCGGGGACGCCAGCAGCGTTGCCGCCAGGGCCCCTGAGGAGGAGAGCTGATGCGGGTCGCGATCGCCGGGGCGGGTGCCGTGGGGCGCTCGATCGCCCACGAGCTCATCGACGGTGGCCACCAGGTCATGTTGATCGAACGGCAGGCCAACCAGTTCGAGCCCGAGACCGTCGAGCAGGCCGACTGGGTGCTCGGCGACGCGTGCGAGGTCTCGACGCTGGAGGAGTCCGGGGTCGAGCGCTGTGACGTGGTGATCGCGGCGACCGGGGACGACAAGGTCAACGTCGTGGTCTCGTTGCTGGCGAAGACGGAGTTCGCGGTGCGGCGCGTCGTGGCGCGGGTGAACAATCCCGCGAACGAGTGGCTGTTCACCGACGCGTGGGGCGTGGACGTGGCCGTCTCGACGCCGCGGATGCTCGCCGCGATGGTCGAGGAGGCCGTGAGCGTCGGTGACCTCGTCCGGCTGATGACGTTCCGCCAGGGGCAGGCGAACCTGGTGGAGCTGACCCTGCCCGCGGAGACCCCGCTGGCAGGCAAGCCGGTGAGCGAGATCGCGCTGCCGCGGGACTCCACGCTGGTGACGATCCTGCGCGGGGAACGGGTGATCGTGCCGCAGCCGGAGGACCCGCTGGAGCCCGGCGACGAGCTGCTGTTCGTGGCGAACGCCGAAGTCGAGGGCGACGTCCGCAAGGCGCTGGGCTACTAGTGGCGGGTGCTCACTAGGCCTCGTTCGGGCGCCGGTCGTACTTGAGGCGGAGGGCGGCCTCGGTGTCCGCCTCCTCGGCGGCCCGGGCCTCCCGCAGCGTCTTGAGGCGCTTGTCGGAGCGGCGCACCGCCCACACGACCACCAGCAGCGCCAGCGCGTACAGCGGGTAGCCCATCGCGATCTTCGCGAAGGCCAGCCAGCCGGTGTGGTCGGAGTCGTAGAGCCAGCGCTGGACGACGAACCGGGCGGCGAACACGGCCGCCAGCGCCAGCGTCGCCAGGTCGTAGCCGAGGCGCGACGGCTTGTCGCGGCGCCAGTCGGTGCCGGTGCCGTTGACCGCGTTCCAGATGACGCCGACCAGCGGCCAGCGGACCAGGATGGACAGCACGAACACGGACCCGTAGACGAGGCTCGTCCAGATGCCGAACAGGAAGAAGCCCTTGGCGGACCCGGTGCGGTAGGCGATGAAGGCGGCGATGGCGACGCCGAACAGACCCGAGATCGCCGGCTGGACCGGCTCCTTGCGCACGAGCCGCACGACCAGGATCACCACGGCGCTCCCCAGCGCGCTCCAGATCCCGGCCTGCAGCCCGAACAGGGCGTTGCACACGATGAACACCGCGATCGGCACCGACGAGTAGATCAGGCCGGAAACTCCGCCCATCTGCTCGAGCGCGGTAGGCCTGCGCTCTTCCTGGGTGGTCTTCTCGTCGATGCCGGCGGGTTCAGTCACAGTGTGGATACCAACTCAGGAGGTCGTCTGCAGTTCGTAGAACGGGTTGTACAGCACCTTCTGGCCGTCGCGCTCGGCCATCCGGCCGCGCACCTTGATCGTCCTCCCCGGCTCGATGCCCGGGATCCGGCGCCGTCCGAGCCAGACTAGCGTCACGCCTTCAGTTCCGTCGAACAACTCAGCCCGTAGGGTGGCGGCCTTGTCCTCCGGGCAGAGCTCCACGCTGCGCAGTCTGCCCAGCACCGTCACCTCGTCACCCGAGCGGCAGTCACAGGCACGCTGTGCCCCGACTGCCTCGGACTTTTCAGAGAGATCGTCGGCGTCGAGCTCCTCGACGTCGGTGGTCAACTTGCGAACCAACCGGCTGAAATAGCCGCCGTCTTTGGCGGACATAGGCGGTGCTCCTGTTGTTCGGGGCCCCCGACTTGAACGGCCCGTACCTACTAAACGTTAACGTTGGCGTCCTCGTTCCACGCAAGGGAAACCGGTTTGCAGCAAGATCGCAACGTGACGTCCGCTATCCCGGGGACCCGGGCCGTGCTGCTGCCCGGCACGGGCTCGGACGAGGTCTTCGTCCGGTCCGTTTTCGCAGGTCCGCTGGCCGCGATCGGCCTCGGGACGGTGACGCCGCGCCCGCCGGCGGGTGAAAAACTCGCCGTGGGCTTCCTCACCACGCTCGACGAGCTGGCCGTCGCGGGCCCCCTGCTCGTCGGCGGCATCTCCTTCGGCGCCCATCTCGCGGCGGAATGGGCGGTGCGCAACCCCGGCCGGTGCACGGGACTGCTGCTCGCGCTGCCTGCCTGGCACGGCGAGCCGGGCGAGGCCCCGGCCTCGCTCGCGGCGAAGGCCTCCGCGGACCTGGTGGAGCGGGAAGGCCTCGAAACGGCGTTACGGCTTTCCGTGGCGGGCGTCGCGCCGTGGCTCGCGGACGAGCTGACCCGGGCGTGGCGACGGCACGGGGACGGCCTCGCGGCCGGGCTGCGCGTGGCGGCCGGTCATCCGGCGCCGGGCCTGGAAGAACTGCGTGAACTGGACATTCCCACCGGTATCGCCGGCTGTACGGACGATCCCGTGCATCCCGTCGCGGTGGCCCGGACCTGGGCCGCCGCGATGCCGCGTGCGGAGGTCGCAGAGACCACGCTGACGGCCCTGGGCGCCGACCGCGAGTCCTTGGGCCGGGCCGCGGTCAGCGCCTGGCTCAGCGCGGCTCAGGCCCGCCCGTCGCCCACCCGCGACGGACGCAACGGTCAGGCCTGCTGAGCCTGCTGCTCCGCGACGTGCTGGGCGACGGCGTCGGGCAGCGTGATGGGCAGCGGCGAGCGCACCGGCATCGGCGAGTCCCCGCGGACGACGATCGTGTCGCGGACGATGTCACGCAGCACCCCGGGCGCCTCGGCGGCCAGCGACTGCGGGCCCGCGATGACCCCGCGCAGCATCCAGCGCGGCCCGTCGACGCCGACGAACCGCAGCGCGACGTCGCCGATCAGCGCGGACAGCTCGAAGCCCCACTCGCCCTGGCCGGGCTGCACCCGCGCGCCGTCCTTGCGCAGCTGCTCGGTCAGCTCCTCGCCGACCTCTTCCCACAGCCCGCCCGAGCGCGGCGCGGCGTAGGCGCTCACCGTGATCTGGCCCTGCGGGGTGACCACGTGCACCGCGCGCACCCCGCCAGCCGCCGGGTCCATCTCCACCTGGACCTGCGAGCCGTCGGGCACCGGCACCCGCACCGAGCCGAGGTCGATCCGCGGGATCTCGTCCTCGGGCGCGTCCGCGACGTCGAACGGGCCGTCGGTGAAGACCGGCTGCGGGTCCTCGTAGTCCTCGCCGAGGTCCTCCGGCTCCGGCGCGGCGTGCCGTCCACGCCGCTGCTCCGGTTCCGCCGGCCGCCGCTTGCGTCCGAAAATGCCCACTACTTCCTCGCTCCTTCCCCAGTCACGCCGTCCAGCGTGGCATGCCCACCGGTCGATCCGTAACCACCGGCCCCCCGCTCGGAGGCGGCCAGCTCGGCGACCTCCACGAACTCGGCGGTCTCCACCCGCTGCACCACCAGCTGCGCGATCCGGTCGCCGCGCGCCAGCGTGATCGCCGCGCGCGGGTCGTGGTTGATCAGGCAGACCCGGATCTCGCCCCGGTAACCCGCGTCGATCGTGCCCGGCGTGTTGACCACCGAGAGCCCGGCGCGCGCCGCGAGCCCCGACCGGGGATGCACGAAACCGGCGTAGCCGACGGGCAGCGCGATCGCGATGCCGGTACCCACGACCACCCGTTCGCCGGGCCGGAGCACGACGTCCTCGGTGGTCACGAGATCGGCCCCGGCATCGCCGGGCCGCGCGTAGCTGGGGAGGGGCACTCCCGGATCGAGCCGGGTGAGCAGGACCTGCACGGTGGACACGGGCGGCGAGACTACCCTGAGGGCGTGGGTGACAGCGCAAGCGCGGCCGGTGCACGAGTGGACCGCACCGGGCAGACAGATCGGAAACGGCACAGCGAACGGCTCTACCTGGCGTGGTGGGGCTGGCCGCTGCCGCTCATCGCGGCGGGCCTGCTGGCCGCGGAGATTCACATGGGCTACCCGGGAGTCCGGGCGTGGCTGCCCTATCTGATCCTGATCCCGCTGATGGCAGGCTGGCTGTTGCTGCTCGGGCGGTCGAAGGTGGAGATCACCGGGGAGGAGCTGCTGGTCGGCAACGCTCGGCTGCCGTTGCGGTTCGTCGGCGAGGTCGAGGTCATCGCCAAGGACCGCAAGCGCAAGGCGCTGGGGCCCGAGCTCGACCCGGCGGCGTTCGTGCTGCACCGCGGCTGGGTCGGCCCGATCGTCCGGGTCCGGTTGACCGATCCCGACGATCCCACGCCCTACTGGGTCTTCAGTACCCGTAAGCCGGCGGCAGTGGCCGAGCTATTGCGTCAGCAGTAGCCCGGCCCAACCTGGTCACGCACAGTCGCGGCAGATCATCTGGCCGTTGTGTTCCTCGGCCAGCCGGCTGCGGTGGTGCACCAGGAAGCACACCGAGCAGGTGAACTCGTCGGCCTGCTTCGGCACCACCTTGACGGTCAGGTCCTCACCCGAAAGCCCCGAGAGGTCCGCGCCCGGAAGTTCGAAGTTCTCCGCGGTCGCGTCCTCGTCGACGTCGACGACGCCGGACTGGTTTTCGTTGCGCCGTGCCTTCAGCTCCTCCAACGAGTCTTCGGCCAGCTCGTCGGCTTCGCTGCGGCGCGGAGCGTCGTAGTCGGTCGCCATTGTCCCTCACCCCTGCGATCAGCTTGTCGTTTCTGAGGACCCCACGATGCGCGTCGTGAGCCCCTCGTGCCGCTGGACAACGTTCCAGCGCCCCTGTTTGTGCCCGGCGTGGCAGTGAGGCAGGTCTCTCTTCGGCGGATGGTCCCGAGACCCTCGGCTACGGCCGGAGCCCGCAGAGGGTAGCTCACCAGGTACCCGTGCCTGCAACGTGTTAGACGAAGGTCTCCATACGTCACCCAACAGGGGGAAGGAGTTACCTCGGAAACCGAGGTCGGCGACACGCGGACCCACTCGAACGGAGGTGTCGGCCGTGGTGCACTGTAACGCTTAGGCTGATCAGGAACGAAGGTCCTGGCAGGGGGACGGTCGGCGGTTTCGGGGAAGGGACTCGGGCAGGTGGCGTCGGGGATCGGTTTCGGCAACCGCGGAAAGCGGGGCTACCGCAAACACCGTCCGCTTCCCGCACTCATCTTCATCGCGGTGCTGGGGCTCGTCGCGATGGTCGTCTGGGTCCGCGCGATCACGACCAAGGCCGACCTCGACGAGGTGCTGCGGTGCACGCCGCCGCCGACCCCGGCCGAGGGGCTGACTTTCACCAGCCTCACCCACACCGCGCTCGACGACACCGCACCCCTGCCGCCGGACAAGGTCGCGGCCCAGGTGCTCAACGCGAGCCAGGCGCGCGGCCAGGGCGCGATCACCACCGAGACCCTGCGCGATCTGGGCTTCACCCAGATCGCCGAGCCGGCCAACGACCCGTCCTACCCCCAGCAGCAGGCCAAGTGCCACGGGCAGCTGCGGTTCGGGGACAACGGCCGGGCCGCGGCCCGCACGCTCAGCCTCGTCGTGCCGTGCGTCGAGCTGGTCAAGGACACCCGCGCGGACGCGTCGGTGGACCTGTCGATCGGCGACGCGTTCGGCGACGTGCAGCCCACCCAGCAGGCCCGCCAGATCCTCCAGCAGCTGCGGACGTGGTCTGCGCAGCACCCCGACGGCGGCAACGAGCAGTCCGCCGCGACGGGCCCGGTCCTCGACCCGGCGCTGCTCGCGGCCGCCCGCGACGTCTCCTGCTAGGGCTGTCCCGTCACGGACGCGGCACTCAGGCCTCCGGCAACCCCAGCTCGATCAGCAGCGCCCGCAGCGGCTCGGCGATCGACGGCGCGGCGGCGAAGGTCACGTCCTCGCCCAGCTCGGGATCCTCACCCGGCAGGGTCACCAGCGCGCCCGCCTCGGCGGCGATCAGCGCGCCCGCGGCCCAGTCCCACCGGTGCAGCCCGTGCTCGGCGTAGGCGTCCAGCCAGCCCGCCGCGACCGCGCACAGGTCCAGCGACGCCGCACCCGCCCGCCTGATGTCCCGCACCCGCGGCACCAGCTCCGCGACCACCTTCGCCTGCCGCGCGCGGCGCGCGGGGTCGTAGGAGAACCCGGTGCCGACCAGGGTCAGGTCCAGCCGCGGCGGCGCGGAGACGTGCAGCCGCCGCCCGTCGAGCCAGGCGCCCTGCCCGCGAACGGCCGTCCAGCAGCGCCCGCTCGCGGGCTCAACCACCGCGCCGGCGACCGAGGCACCATCGACCTGCGCGGCCACCGAGACGGCGAAACCCGGTAGCCCGTAAAGGAAGTTGACCGTCCCATCGATCGGGTCGACCACCCACGTCACACCGTCGCCGCCCGCGGGCCCGCCCTCCTCCTCGCCGAGGACGCCGTCGCCGGGACGCAGCTCGGCCAGCCGCCGGCGGATCAGCCGTTCCGAGGCGCGGTCGACGGCGGTCACCACGTCGGTCTCGGTGGACTTGGTGTCGACCTGCACCGGCTCGCCTGTCAACATGGCCTCACGGGCTTGGCGCACCAGGTCGGCCGCCTCTTCGGCCACTCGGACGGCGATGGCTTGCAGCTGTGTCGGTTCGGACTCGAAGACTCCCACGCCACCATGGGACCACACCCGGTTAAAGTCTCGTGGACAGGCTTCTGAATCGAGAAGGAAGGGATCACGCCAATGACGGCGACCCGAGGTTTCGGAATCGACATCGGTGGCAGCGGTATCAAGGGCGCCCTTGTCGACCTGGAAAAGGGCGCGCTCATCGGCGATCGCCTCCGGATCGATACCCCGCGCCCCGCCACCCCCGAAAGCATCGCCGAGGTGGTGGCGAAGGTGGTGCGGCACTTCGACTGGGACGGCCCGGTCGGCATCACGCTGCCCGCGGTCATCAAGAAGGGCGTCGCGCACACCGCGGCGAACATCGATCCCAAGTGGATCGGCACCGACGCCGACGCCCTGTTCGCCGACGTCCTCGGCCGCCCGGTGGACGACATCGCGATGCTCAACGACGCGGACGCGGCCGGCATGGCCGAGATCCGCTTCGGCGACCCGCTCGCCCGCCACGGCGTGACGACCCTGCTCACCTTCGGCACCGGCATCGGCAGCGCGCTCTTCCAGGACGGCAAGCTCGTGCCCAACACCGAGTTCGGCCACGTCGAGGTCGACGGGCACGACGCGGAGAAGAAGGCGGCCGCCTCGGTCAAGGACAACGAGGGGCTGTCCTACCCGCACTGGGCCAAGCGGGTCAGCCGTTACCTGACTGTGCTCGAAAACCTCATCTGGCCGGATCTGTTCATCGTGGGCGGCGGGGTGAGCAAGAAGTCCGAGAAGTGGGTTCCGCTGCTCGACATCCGGACCACGGTCGCGGTCGCATCACTGCAGAACAACGCGGGGATCGTGGGGGCAGCCGCCGCCGCGGTCGAGGGCATCGAACACTGACCTCCGCCGCGCCGCACATCCGGTGCAACGATGATCGGCCGCAACCTTTGCGCGTATCGTCGTTACAATGGAACACGGCCCACGGTCGCGGAGGACAAAACCGCAGGCCGAGGGACGTTCCCCGAATCTGAGGCAGCCGGGACTCCCCGTTTCGGCTCGCCGTGATCGACCGCTGCGAAAGGGCGTACGTGGCAGCCGCAAAAACCGCTACTCGAAGCGGCACGAAGACAACCAGCGCGGAACCCGACGCAGGCGACGAGGCCGCCGCCACCGAGCAGAACGGCACCGCCGCCAAGAAGCCGGCCGCACGCAAGACCGGGGCGAAGAAGGGCCCGGCCAAGACCCGCACGCGCAAGCCCGGCACCAAGGGCGAGGACGCTGGCGAGCCCGACGGCCCCGGGGGTGACGAGGAGCTGGAGGACGTCGACCTCGAGGCCGACCTCGCCGATCTCGAAGAGGTCGAGGTGGACGTCGTGGACGCGACCGTCACCGAGGAGGACAGCGAGTCCGACGACGACGAGGCCGCCGTCCCGCGCGCGGAGCGTACGAAGCACGCCGGTCCCAAGTCCTCGAACGACCCGGACTTCGTCTGGGACGAGGAGGAGTCCGAGGCGCTGCGGCAGGCCCGCAAGGACGCCGAGCTCACCGCCTCGGCCGACTCGGTGCGTGCCTACCTCAAGCAGATCGGCAAGGTCGCGCTGCTCAACGCCGAGGAGGAGGTGGAGCTGGCCAAGCGGATCGAGGCCGGGCTCTACGCCGCCGAGCGCGTCCGCGTGGCCGAGGAGGAGGGCGAGAAGCTCGCCACCCAGATGCGCCGCGATCTCAAGTGGATCGTCCGCGACGGCGAGCGGGCCAAGAACCACCTGCTGGAGGCCAACCTCCGGCTGGTCGTCTCGCTGGCCAAGCGCTACACCGGCCGTGGCATGGCGTTCCTGGACCTCATCCAGGAGGGCAACCTGGGCCTGATCCGCGCGGTCGAGAAGTTCGACTACACCAAGGGCTACAAGTTCTCCACCTATGCCACGTGGTGGATCCGCCAGGCGATCACCCGCGCCATGGCCGACCAGGCCCGCACCATCCGGATCCCGGTGCACATGGTCGAGGTGATCAACAAGCTCGGCCGGATCCAGCGCGAGCTGCTCCAGGACCTGGGCCGCGAGCCCACCCCGGAGGAGCTGGCCAAGGAGATGGACATCTCGCCGGAGAAGGTGCTGGAGATCCAGCAGTACGCCCGGGAGCCCATCTCGCTGGACCAGACCATCGGCGACGAGGGCGACTCGCAGCTCGGTGACTTCATCGAGGACTCCGAGGCGGTCGTCGCGGTCGACGCGGTGTCGTTCACGCTGCTGCAGGACCAGCTGCAGTCGGTGCTGCAGACGCTGTCCGAGCGCGAGGCGGGTGTGGTGCGGCTGCGGTTCGGCCTCACCGACGGCCAGCCGCGCACGCTCGACGAGATCGGCCAGGTCTACGGTGTGACCCGCGAGCGGATCCGCCAGATCGAGTCGAAGACGATGTCCAAGCTGCGGCACCCGTCGCGGTCGCAGGTCCTGCGCGACTACCTGGACTGAGTTCTTTCCCGACCAGACGAGAGGGCCGCCACGGGTTCGTGGCGGCCCTCTCGTTTCGGTTCACTCCGTCGTGCGACCTGTGCCGTGATCTCCTAACCTCATCGGAATGGGCATCACGCGCACGCTCGACGTCGACGAAATCCTTGCCCGGCAGGACTCCGGTGAGCTCAAGCGGCATCTTCGCGGCCGCGACCTCGTCGGGTTCGGGGTCGGGATCATCATCGGGACCGGCATCTTCACGCTCGCCGGGGTCGAGGCGAAGACGCACGCCGGCCCCGCGGTCACGCTGTCGTTCGTGATCGGCGCGGTCGTCGCCGGGCTCGCGGCGCTGTGCTACGCCGAGCTCGCCTCGAGCGTGCCGACCGCGGGAAGCGCTTACACCTACGCGTTCGCGACGCTCGGCGAGGTGTTCGCCTGGATCATCGGCTGGGATCTGCTGCTGGAGTTCGCCCTCGGCGCCGCCGTGGTCTCCCGTGGCTGGTCGGGCTACCTGGCCAACCTGCTCGGCCTGCCCGCGCAGTGGTTCGGCGAGGAGGCGACGGTCAACGTCGGCGCCGTGCTGATCATCGCGATCCTCACCGTGGTCGCGGTGCTGGGCATCCGCGAGTCCGCGTGGGCGACGAACGTGCTGGTGCTCGTGAAGGTCGCGGTGTGCGTGCTGATCCTGGTGGTGGGCGTGTTCTACGTCAAGAGCGCGAACCTGACCCCGTTCGTCCCGCCCGCGCAGCCCTCGTCGGGCGACTCCGGCGTACTGCACCAGCCGGTCGTGCAGGCCGGGCTCGGACTGTCCCAGTCGGTCTACGGGCTCGCCGGCGTCGTGAGCGCGGCGGCCATCGTGTTCTTCGCCTACACCGGGTTCGAGGCGCTGGCCAACCTCGGCGAGGAGACCCGTAACCCGCGCAAGGATTTGCGGGTGGGCATTCTCGGCGCCCTGGGCATCTGCGCGCTGCTCTACATCGGCGTGTCCATCGTGCTGACGGGCATGGTGCCGTTCACCGACATCGACACCGGCGCCCCGCTGGCCGCGGCCTTCGACACGGTGGGCCAGCACTGGGTCAGCGCGCTGATCTCCCTCGGCGCGGTCACCGGGCTGACCTCGGTGATGATGGTCGAGCTGGTCACGATCGGCCGCATCGGCTTCGCGATGGGCCGCGACGGGCTACTGCCGAAGGCGCTGGGCCGCGCCCACCCGAAGTGGGGCACGCCGCACCGCATGACGATCGGTGGCGCCGTCCTGATCGCCGCGCTCGCCGCGTTCGTGCCGATCACCGAACTGTCCGACATGGTCAGCATCGGCGCGCTGTCGGCGATGATCATCGTGGCGGTCGCGGTGCCGGTGCTGCGCAAGCGCCGCCCGGACCTCGACCGGCCGTTCACGGTGCCGTTCTCGCCGGTGGTCCCGATCATCGCCGCGGTGGCCTGCTTCTACCTGATGCTGAACCTGGACGTGCTCACCTGGATCCGGTTCGCCGTCTGGCTCGCGCTCGGCCTGCTGATCTACTTCGGCTACGGACGCAAGCACTCCCGGCTCGCTACGGCCAAAGACACGGATCCAGCCCCGAGCTCCTGACGAGCTCCTCGGCGGCCTGCTGCTCGGCCGCGTCGACGACGAGCAGCAGGCCGCCGGGGCCGGCCATGCCATCGCGGCGCAGCGCCGCCACCAGCCGGTCGAGCAGCTGCAGGTGTACGCCGCGGTCGCCGAGTGACGGATAACTATCCACTATGGACACCACGGTACCACCGGGGCCCGAAAGAGTACCGCCCAGCAGGGCGAAATGCCCTACCCGCCAACGGGAAGACCAGAACGGCGGCAGCCCGCCCTCGAGGTAGTCCAGCAACGCGCGGTCCGGCGTGTCGTGGGCGCCGAACTCGCCGGTGTCCACATTGGCCACCGGCGCGACCCAGCCCAACCCGTGCAGCCCCGCCAGTAGCGTGCCGAGTGCCGCGGAAGTCCAGTCCCCACTGGCCGGAACTGCGCGCATTCGGCCGGCCGAAAGGGTTTCGACGGCGTGCGCGACCCCGCGCGCGGACGCCCCGGTCTCCGCGGGATCGGACGCCCGCGGCAACGCGAGCCGGTAGTCGTCGCGGCTCTTCTCCCCCGGGGGCCACGTCGGGGTCGCGTCCGGGCCGAGCCGGACCCCGGCCGCGAGCGCCGCCTCGTCCTGGTCGCGAACAGAAATTCCGTTGGCTCGCAAGGAAACCAGCGTCACGAACGCGCCGCACAGCTCGTTCTTCTGCGGCATCTCCGCGCGCGCCTGCGTGACCAGCTCCCGCGCGCCGGGAAACCACCGCACCCCGTCCAGCACTCAGTACCGCCACAGGTGGCCGGCGACGATCTCCTCGGTGCTGCGCTCGGCCGCCCACTTCAGGTCCGACTCGCGGACCGCACGGAACGCGCCGAGCAACTCCTCCCCGAGCGCGCCGCACACCCGCGGCGAGGACATCAGCGCGGCGTCCTGCTCCGCGGGCGTGCTCGGCAGCCGGACCACCCCGGCCGCGGCCCGGCGTTCCTCGGTCCAGGTGCCCGGGTCCTCCGCCACCGGATCCGGCGGGGTGAGGCCTTCCTCCGCCCCGGCCACCCCGGCCGCGAGCACCGCGGCGAGCGCGAGATACGGGTTCGCCGAAGCGTCGGACGGCTTGAGCTCGACGTTCGCGTGGTCGGCGCCGAGCAACTCGGTGCCGGGCACGAACCGCAGCGGCGCCTCCCGGTTCTCGACGCCCCAGAAGGCGTACGCACTGGCGAAGTAGCCCGGCCTCAGGCGCAGGGTCGAGGGCACGCTCGGCGCGGTGACGGCGGTCAGCGCGGGCAGGTCCCGCAGCAGGCCCGCGAGGTAGCCGCCGCCCCCGTTGGCGAGCAGGTTGCGCCCCTTGCGCCACAACGACGTGTGCAGGTGCCAGCCGTTGCCCACGGCGTCGGGGCTGACGATCGGCGCGAAGCTGGCCCGCAGGCCGTGCGCGTACGCGGCGGCGTGGATGGTCTGACGGGCCAGCAGCTGGTCGTCGGCGGCCGAGACCGGGTCGGTGGCCTGCAGGGACAGTTCGAGCTGGGCGAGGCCGTACTCGGCGTGCAGCTGGTTGAGCAGCAGGCCGTTCGCGTCGAAGTCGTGCAGCAGGGCCGCGACGAACGCGTCCAGCTCGAGCAGGGCGTGCGGGCTGTACGCGGGCCCGTGGTGTCCGGGCACCGAAGCGATGTCCGGGCTGCCTGCCGGGGCGACGGCGAACTCCAGCTCGTACCCGGCGCGCAGCTCGTAGCCCTGCTTGGCCGCGGCGGCGACCTGGCGTTCCAGCACGCTGCGCTGGCAGTACGGCCACGGCGAGCCGTCCGCGGCGACCTGGCGGATCGGCGCCCAGGCGAGCGCGGGCTGGCCCGCGAGGCGGCGCAGACGCTCGATGACCGGCACCAGCCGGATGTCTCCCGAGGGGGTCGCGAGCCCGGAGTGGGCGAAGGTGATCCCGTCGTGGGAATCGAAGACGGCGAACAGGGCGGTGGCGCCGACGCCGCGCACGGCCGCGTCGCCGAGACCCTTGATCGGCACGACACGGGACCGCGGGATGCCGTTGTTGTCGGCCCAGGCGAGCTGTGCCCCGGTGACCCCGGCCACCGCCAGGTCCTTCGCCGCAGCCGATGCTGCCTTCGTCATGGAGTGAAGTGTCTCACGCCCGCAAGGGGCCGAACGGGTGTTCGCCCCACCCTCGCGGGGCAGCTGGAGTTTCGCCGAGAACGAACACGCGGCGGGAAAAAGACACCCTCAGCGGGGATTGCCAAACCTGGCCGTGATCCGTCTGCAATCGTTTGACCTGGATGAATCCCGTGGTCTGGACGTTTCGCCGTCCTGAATGGCGGGACTACTTCTACGGCATCCGGGGTAATTCGGCGTGACGCAAGTCCCACACAGCCGGGAACACTTGCGACATGCTCAGCGTCTGCAAGAGTGGAAGCTACGAACACTTCAGGAGCCGGGGCGACCCCGCATCGGCAGCAGTGCCGAAGTGATCGTGCTGGATCGATGGCATCGGGCAACCGGTGCCGGGACGGAGGGAGACTCCCATGACATCACCCACGCTCGCCCGCCCCGAATTGACCGCTGCCGACCGTTGCGACCGGTGCGGCGCCGCAGCACAGGTACGAGCGATCCTCGCCTCCGGGGGTGAACTGCTCTTCTGCGGTCACCACGCCCGGGAGTACGAGGGCAAGCTCAAGGAGATCGCGGCGGAGATCCAGCGGTAACGGACTCCACAAGCTGGGAGGCGAGCGCTCGCGCAGAGCGCTCGCCTCTTCTTGTTTCGTCATCGCTCCTGGGGGCAGAGCCCCCAACCCCACCGCACAAGCTGGGAGGCGAGCGCTCGCGCAGAGCGCTCGCCTCTTCTTGTTTCGTCATCGCTCCTGGGGACGGAGCCCCCAGACCCCACCCCGGGTGCGAGCCCACGGACCCCCGGCGGTGGTGCCGTCGGGTGGTCAGGTGCGGGTTCCGCGGGAGTGGGTCACCAGGAGCGGAGGGTGACGATCCGCTCCTCCAGCTGCTCCACCGACGCCATCGCGGTGGGCGGCCCGCCACAGGCACGGCGCAGCTCGCTGTGGATCGCGCCGTGCGGCTTGTTCGTGCGGTGGTGGTACATCCCCACCAGGGTGTTCAGCTCCTTGCGCAAGGCGGCGATCCGCTCGGACACCGACTGCGACCGCGCGGGCGCCGCCGCCGGCGTCTCCGCCGGCGGCTTCCGCCGCTTCCCATCGGCCAGCTGCTCCTCCTGCCGCTTCCGCAGCAGCGCACGCACCTGGTCCGGCTCCAGCAACCCGGGCAGCCCGAGGTACTCCTGCTCCTCCTCGCTGCCGGCGAACACCGCGGTGCCGAACGAGTTGCCGTCGTAGATGACCTGGTCCAGCTCGGCCGAGGCGCCCAGCGACGTGAACGCCTTCTCCTCCTCGCCGGGCTCGTCCTCGGTGCGGTTCGCCTGCGCGAGCAGCTCGTCGTCCCAGCCGTCCTTCTCCCGGTGCGGCTTGCCGAGCACGTGGTCCCGCTCCGCCTCCAGCTCGCTCGCCAGCTCCAGCAGCACCGGCACGCTCGGCAGGAACACGCTCGCCGTCTCGCCCTTGCGCCGCGCCCGCACGAACCGGCCGATGGCCTGCGCGAAAAACAGCGGCGTCGACGCGCTCGTCGCGTAGACCCCGACGGCCAGCCGCGGCACGTCGACGCCCTCGGACACCATCCGCACCGCGACCAGCCACCGGTCGTCGGAGTCGGAGAACTCGCCGATCCGCTTGGTCGCCTTCGGGTCGTCCGACAGCACCACCACCGGGTTCGCCCCGGTGAGCCGCGCCAGAATCGTCGCGTACGCCCGCGCCGACTCCTGGTCGGTCGCGATGACCAGCCCGCCGGCGTCCGGGATGCCGCCGCTGCGCAACTGCTGCAGGCGCGTGTCCGCGGCCTGCAGGACCGAGGGCACCCACTCCCCGCCCGGGTCGAGCGCCGTGCGCCACGCACGGGCCGTCTGCTCGGCCGTCAGGGGCTCGCCCAGACGCGCCGTGAACTCCTCACCCGCGCTGGTACGCCAGGACGCCTCGCCCGAGTAGGCGAGGAACACGACCGGCCGCACGACGCCGTCCGCGAGCGCGTCGGCGTAGCCGTAGGAGTGGTCGGCCTTGCTGCGCAGCGAGCCGTCAGCGTCGGGCTCGTAGCTGATGAACGGGATCGGCGAGTCGTCGCTGCGGAACGGCGTCCCGGTCAGCGACAGGCGGCGTACGGCGGGCGTGAACGCCTCGCGCACCGCGTCGCCCCAGGACTTCGCGTCGCCGCCGTGGTGGATCTCGTCGAGGATGACCAGCGTCTTGTAGTTCTCCGTGCGCACCCTGTGCAGCGTCGGATGGGCCGCGACCTGCGCGTAGGTCAGCGCCACGCCGTGGTAGTCGCGGGAGGTGGCGCCCTGGCCGTTGCGGTAGTTGGAGTCGATCGCGATGCCCGCCGCGGCCGCGGCGATCGCCCACTGGTGCTTCAGGTGCTCGGTGGGGGTGACGATCGTGACCCGCTCGACCGTCCGGTCGGACAGCAGCTCGGCCGCGATCCGCAGGCCGAACACGGTCTTCCCGGCGCCGGGGGTCGCGACCGCGAGGAAGTCCTGCGGCTTCGTGGTGAGGTACTTGGTCAGGGCGCGCCGCTGCCACGCGCGCAGCGGGCGGGGTGTCACGTCCTGTTCGGGCTCGGGCGCGACGAAGCCTCCTGTTGTCCCGTTACGCTGGGCCGTGTCCGACAAGGATGGTCCCCCTCCTCTCGCCGATCCCGGATGCCACATGCGAAAACCCTCACGAAATGGGCCGGCCGCGATGCCGGGCGGGAGTGAGGGCGCCCGGAAGAGACTACCCGTCGCGGCCGCCGCGGGCCGTCATCGGCACGGCCGAGTGGAACACGCCACACCGCCGACGCGCCAAATGCGCCCGGATGGACCATGCTGGACACGAGATGAGTGACACGACCACGCCCCCGCCCCCGAAGAAGGGCGCCCGGCGGCTGATCTCGCGCACGTTCAGCAAGGCGTGGGGCGGCAACATCTTCTCCGAGTCGGCCGAGGCCGCGTTCTGGCAGACCCTCTCGCTGCCGCCGCTGCTGCTCGGCCTGCTCGGCAGCCTGGGTTTCATGGGCGACTGGTTCGGCCAGGGCTTCGTGACCACGGTGCACGACAAGATCATCAAGTTCTGCGACCGGGTGTTCACCGGGAACGTGGTCAACCAGATCATCGAGCCCACGGTCGACGACATCCTGACCATCGGCAAGGGCGAGATCGTCTCGGTCGGCTTCGTGATCTCGCTCTGGGCAGGCTCGTCCGCGATGTCCTCGTTCGTCGACGCGATCACGGTCGCGCACGACCAGTACGGCGTGCGGAACGAGGTGTGGCAGCGGATCTTCGCGCTGCTGCTGTACCTGTGCGGGCTCGTCCTGCTGGTGATCGGGCTGCCGGTGATCGCGATCGGGCCGGACGTCCTGACCGACCTCTTCCCCGACTCGTGGCGCCCGACGCTGTCGACCTGGATCGGCATCGGGTACTACCCGGTGCTGGCGGTGGGCCTGATCCTCGCGCTCGCGACGTTGTACAAGCTGGCCCTGCCGCGCCGGCTGCCATGGCACCGGGGGCTGCCGGGCGCGGCGCTGGCGATGGTGATCTTCCTGCTGGCCAGTGTCGGGCTGCGGCTCTACCTGGCCTGGATCACCCGCACCGGCTACACCTACGGCGCGCTCGCGACGCCGATCGCATGGCTGCTGTTCACGTACTTCATCGGGATGGCCGTGGTCGGCGGCGCGTACTTCAACAGCGCCATCCAGGAACTGTGGCCGGCCAAGATGACCCGCCGCCGGCGGCGCAAGTGGCGGCGGCTGGAGCTGGAGCGGCTGGAGCACGGGAACGAGCAGGGCGCCACCGCGGCCACGCCTCCCGGCGAGCAGGAGGCCGGGCCGCCGGAGAAGCACCCGCGGCAGGAGGCCGGGCCGCCGGAGAAGCAGGAGACCGCGCCGTCAGAGGAGCACCCGCATCCGCGACAGGAGGCCGGCTCCCTGGAGGAGCACACGCCCCAGGACACCCGCGCGGGGCAGCCGCCCGCCTGAGGCTCCGGCGGGCGGCTGCCCCCGTAGAACAACCCGACTTCGCGGGCGGTCAGTCCTTCGGGCCGGGGCGGAGGCCTTCGAAGATCTCCTTGCACGCCGGGCAGACCGGCGAGCCGGGCTTGGGCGACCGCGTCACGGGAAAGACCTCGCCGCACAACGCCACCACGTGCGTGCCCATGACCGCGCTCTCGGCGATCTTGTTCTTCCGCACGTAGTGGAACATCTTCGGCCGGTCGGAATCGGTGTCTTCGTCTTCGGTGCTCTCGGGCCGGGTGTCGACCTCGGGCAAAGTCGTGGTGCTCATGTCTCCATGATGCCGCAGCGACGGCCGGACGCGAAGACTGCCTTTGCCCTGTACCTACTAGTAGGTACACTCGCGTCATGCCTCTCGTACGGATCGACTCCTCCCCCGCCCACGAGGACGAGACCCTGGCCGCCTTCGGCGACGTCGTGCACCAGGCCCTCGTCGACACGATCGGCGTTCCGGAGGACGACTTCTTCCAGGTCATCACCCGCCACGAAGCCGGACAGCTGCGATACGACCCCGGCTACCTCGGCGTCTCGCGCGACGACGGGGTCGTGTTCGTCGGCATCACGCTGCGCGGCGGGGCGCCTGTACGAGCAGAAGAAGGCGCTCTACGCCAGGATCGCGGAGCTGGCGAAGGAGCGCACGAGCATCGAGCCGCGCAACATCCTGATCGCCCTCACCGAGAACCAGCAGGTCGACTGGTCCTTCGGCGAGGGCGTGGCGCAGTACCTGGGCTGACCCGCCGCGAGCCGCGCGGACCACGTGTCTGAAGATGGTCCGTCGTGACCCAGATTTCCCTTTCCGGCGAGGTCGCCGACGCCGTCAACAGCGGCAGGGCCATCGTCGCGCTCGAAAGCACCATCCTGTCCCATGGCCTGCCGCCCGGCCGGAACCTCGACGTGGCCCGGCGGCTGGAGGAGACCGTCCGGGCGGCGGGCGCGGTCCCCGCGACCATCGCCGTCCTCGACGGGACACCGGTGGTGGGGCTGTCCGCGGCACAGCTCGACCGGGTGTGCGCCCCCGACGCCGACCTGGACAAGCTTTCGCTGCGCGACCTGGGCCCGGCGATCGGGCTGGGCCGCTCGGGCGCGACCACGGTCGCGAGCACCTCGGCACTGGCCCACGAGGCCGGGATCGGCGTGTTCGCGACCGGCGGCCTCGGCGGGGTGCACGTCGGCGCGAACGAGTCCTGGGACATCTCCGCCGACCTGGGCGTGCTGGCGCGGGTGCGCACGCTGGTGGTCTGCTCCGGGGTCAAGTCGGTGCTCGACATCGCCGCGACGCTGGAGGTCCTGGAGACCAACTCGGTGCCGGTGCTCGGGTACCGCACCGACGACTTCCCGGCGTTCTACCTGCGCTCGTCACGGTTCGCAGTGCCGTGGCGGGTCGAAGACCCGGCGCAGGCGGCCGCCGTGGTCGCGGCCCACCGCCGGTACTCGGGATCCGGTGCCCTGCTGGCGAACCCGATCCCGGTCGAGTCCGAAATGGACGGAGCGCTGCACGACAGGTTGCTCGCCGAGGGACTGGACCTGTTGCGCAGCAAGGACGTACGCGGCAAGGACGTCACCCCGGTGCTGCTGGAGCACTTCCACACCGCGAGCGGTGGGGTGAGCCTGGACGCGAACGAGGCGCTAGTGCTGTCCAACGCGAAGCTCGCCGCCGAGATCGCCGTGGAGCTGGCGTGAAGGTGATCGTGGTCGGCGACGCCGGCCTGGACGTCGTGGCGCGGCACGACCAGGCGGTCGTGCACGGCGGGGACTCCCGCGCCACGATCCGGCTCGAGGGCGGCGGGGCGGGCGCGAACACCGCGTTGTGGCTCGCCTCGACCGGCACCGAAACCACGTTGCTCGCCAGAATCGGGGACGACGCGGGCGGCAGGCTCATCCGCTCGGAGCTGGCGGCCGGCGGCGTGGAGTGCGCGTTCGCCGTCGACGCCGAGGCCCCGACCTGCTGTGTCGTGGTGCTCGTCGACGGCGACGGCCAGCGCAGCATGCTGCCCGACCGCGGAGCGAACGCGCGGTTCCGCGCCGAGGATGTCGACAGCGCGGTGCTCGCGGGTGCGGCGCACCTGCACCTGTCCGGGTACGTGCTCCTCGACCCCTCGTCACGGCCGGGCGGGCTCGCGGCACTGGCGGCGGCGCGGGAGGCGGGGCTGACCACGTCGGTGGATCCGCAGGCGGCAGCGTTGCTGACCGATCCCGCGGCGTTCCTCGACGACGTGCGCGGGGTCGATCTGCTGTTGCCGAACACCGACGAGCTGGTCGCGCTCACCGGGTCCGCGGATCCGGCCGCGGCCGGCGCACTGCTGGAGATCGTCGGCGCCGTGGCTGTCACGACGGGACTGGCGGGCGCGAGCTGGGTGGACGCGGACGGCGTGGTGAGCGTGCCCGCGGAGGACGCCGAATGCATGGACTCGACCGGCGCAGGCGACGCTTTCGACGCCGGCGTCCTGTCCGCGTGGCTGGCCGGAAAGTCCACAATGGACGCTCTACGCGCGGGCGTCCACCTCGGCGCCCGCGCCGTCTCCAGGGTCGGCGCGCAGCCCCGGGGAGCGTCCTGCTAGCCGTCGATGACGCGGTGCTCGCGGTGCTCGATCTGCGTTGCCTCCCGCTGGTAGCGGCTGACCTCCTCCGCCTTGCGAGGCGGCCGGTCGTTGGCGATCAGCACCGCGATCCACGGCAGCGGGATCGAGATCACGACGAACAGCAGCGCGAGCCACCAGGTGTGGTAGAACACCCCGGCCAGGATCAGGCACGGAAACCGCATGCCCATCATCACCATGTACTTACGCTTGCGGGCGGCGTGTTCTTCTTCGTAGGAGGGTGCGGCCTCGGTGATGAGAACCGGGTCGGCGCCGTCGTGCGAGTCCCGGGACGAATTGTTCACGGTGAGCACCTCCTGCACCATCGTCCCACTCGAAGGGCCGGGGCGATACCTCGGGCGACGGTTCAGATGCCGCACCACCGAACGCAGAGCCGCTCGAAGATCTCCACCGACTGCGCGAGCCGCGTCACCGAACACCATTCGTCGGTCACGTGGGCCTGCTCCGCTTCGCCGGGCCCGCAGATGATCGTCGGGACCCCGCCGAACGCCGGGGTGAGCACCGATGCGTCGGTGAAGTACGTCGCCGCGCGCGGCTCGTTCCGCTCACCCGTCACGGCAAGGACGATTTCCTCGGCCGCGCGGGCCCATTCGTCGTCCGGGTCGGTCCAGACGGGCGGCAGGTCGACCAGCGGGCGCAGCTCGACCTCCTGGCCGGCGACGTGCGCGAGCTCCGCGAGCACGGCGGCGTGGTCCTGGCCCGCGACCGTGCGGACGTCGACGGTCGCGACGGCCCGGTCGGGGACCGAGTTGGTGTTGAGCCCGCCCTCGATCGTGCCCACGTTGAAGGTCGGCGGCCCCATGATCGGATGCGGCCGGGCGTCGAAGCCGTGGTCCGCGAGCCGCGACACCGCCCTGGCCAGCTTGTAGACCGCATTGTCGCCCAGCTGCGGCATGGAGCCGTGCGCGGTGACCCCGGTGGCCACCGCCTCCAGCCAGAACGCCCCTTTGTGGCCGTGCACCACGGCGTTCGACGTGGGCTCCGCGATGACCAGCGGCCCGCTCGGCTCGTCGAGGACGGTTTCGGCGGCGTGCCGAGCGCCGAGCGAGCCGGTCTCCTCCGCCGAGGTCAGCACCAGCCGCAGCCCGGCGCGCTTCGGCGCGTGCGCGGCGATCTCGACCGCAGCGAGCACGATCGCCGCGACACCGCCCTTCATGTCGCTGGAGCCACGGCCGTACAGCCGGTCGCCGTCGAGCTCGCCGAACGGCTCGTGCTGCCAGGTGACCGCGCCCAGTGGGACGGTGTCGACGTGACCGGACAGGCACAGCGGCGGCGTGGCGAGGTCGGTGTGCCACTCCGCCACGAGCGTGCCGCGCCCCGGCTCGTGCTCCGCGACCGCGACGACGAAACCGACTCCCTCCAGCAGTGGCGCGAGCACCTTGAGCGCCGCCGTCTCGTCATGGCCGATCGTGTCCAGTCCGACCAGGGAACGGGTGAGGGCGACTACGTCGGTCATCGTGCCTCCGTCGTGGGATCGCGGGCGTGCCTCCCGATCATCCCCCACTCACAGCCCGGTGGCGCCGTCGATCCGTTCGCGCAGCAGGTCCGCATGGCCGTCGTGCCGGGCGTACTCCGCGATCATGTGCACCAGGATGTAGCGCAGTGACACCGGCTCCCCCGTGCCGAACACCCTGCCCGTGTCGTCGAGGGACGAGCGCGCCACGATTTCGCGCGCCCTCTCGCATTCCGCGCGCCACACCGCGAACGCGTCCTCGACATCCCCGTCGAGGCGGACGAAGTCCTGGTCCGGCTCGTCCTCGGAGGAGTACAGGTGCGCCACGTCCTCCCCGGCGAACCGCGTCCGGAACCACCACCGCTCGGTGCCCGCCAGATGCCGCACGAGCCCGTGCAGACTGAGCGCGGACGGCGGAACTGTCTTCTCCGACAACCGTTCCGATGGCACGCCGGTGCATTTCAGCTCGAAGGTCTGGCGGTGCCAGTCCAGCGTCGAGCACAGGATCTCGCGTTCGGTGCCGTTGCGCGGCAGCTTCGGCCGCGCGAGTGGCTCAGTCACGCGACGACCATGTCAGAAGGCACCGACAAAAACGCGAGCGCGCCGGTGACCAGGGTCTCCACCCCGGCCCGCACGGTCGGTTCGAGCACCGGGGCGAACAGCGAGGAGTGGTTCGACGGCACGTCCCGCTCGAACCGGCCCGCCGCGATCGCGGTCAGCACCTGCTCCGGGTCCAGGCCGCCGACCAGCCAGAACACCGACGGCACCCCGGCCGCGCGACCGAACTCGCTGAAGTCCTCGCTGCCGGTCACGAGCGGCGCCTCCAAGACCCGCTCGGCGCCGAAGTGCTCCCGGAACACCGACGTCAGTCTGGTGTTCGTGCCCTCGTCGTTCGCGGTCACGGGGAAGCTCGCGATCGGGGTGATCTCCGGCGGCTCGGGCGCGCCGGCGGCGACGGCCTCGGCCCGCACGATCCGCTCGACCGCGGCCAGCACCTTCTCGCGCACCTGCTCGTCGAAGCTGCGCACGTTGACCTCGAGCACCGCGTCGTCGGCGATGATGTTGTTCGCCGTGCCGACGTGCAGCTGCCCGACGGTGACCACGGCCGACTCGGTCGCGGAGATCTCCCGGGAGACGATGGTCTGCAGCCGCATGACCACCGACGCCGCCATCACGGCCGGGTCAATGGTCGTCTCCGGCCGGGAACCGTGCCCGCCCCTGCCGTGCAGCACGATCCGCAGCGCGTCGGTGGCCGCCATGATCACGCCCGGCCGGGTCAGCACCCAGCCCGCGGGCCCCGGCACGACATGCTGGCCCAGCACCACCGAAGGCAGCCCCGCGAGGTCGAACAACCCGTCCCGCAGCATCGCCTTCGCACCCGAACCCCGTTCCTCCCCGGGCTGGAAGACGACCAGCAGCGTGCCCCGCCAGGACTCGCGTGCCCGCGCGAGCACGTCCGCCGCGCCGGAGAGCCAGGTCGCGTGCATGTCGTGCCCGCACGCGTGCATGACCGGTACGTCCTTGCCGTCCTCGTCCGTCCCGTGCGCCCGGCTCGCGTAGTCGAGTCCCGTCTTCTCCTCCACCGGCAGTGCGTCGATGTCCGCGCGCAGCATCACCACCGGGCCCGGCCCGTTGTGCAGCACCCCGGCCACCCCGGTGCCGCCGATCCCCGTGCGCACCTCGTACCCGGCTTCGGTGAGCCGCCGGGCCAGCTCTGCCGCCGTCCGATACTCCGCGAAGGACAGCTCGGGATTGCGGTGCAGGTCGACGTACAGCTCCCGCAAGGAGGGCAGCAGGCCCTCCAGCGGCGCAAGGACACTGGTCATCCCGCCATCCCAGCACACGCGTGCGAGGATCAGTCCTCGTGAATCCCGAGTTCTCCGACGATCTGCTCGCCCGGCTGCGCGAGGCCTTCCAGCGGACCCGCTACGACACCGACGGCGTGCTCGCGGCGCTCGGCGGGGCGGCGCACGCCGCACTGGGCCGGGGCGAGCCGGAGCTCGCGTTCCGCGCGAGCCAGGACGCCGGGGAACTGGGCACGCTGATCCGCCTCCTCCTACTCGGCAGCGCCGAACCGGCCGCCGAGGTCGAGGCCGCGCTCGCGCCCGTCCCGGTCGCGGACGCGCTCTCGGCCGGGCTCCTGACGCCTGCGGGCGAGTCGCTGCGAGCCGGGCTCGACGTGCGCCCGCACGGCACTGGGGATACCCCCGCCAATGCGGGCGTAGCCGGCCGGGGAGAGCAGGGCGAGTGGTGGGTCATCTCGGATCTGGACTCCGACCTGCTGGGCGGCGAGGTGCCCCCGGAGCACGTGCTCGGCGTCGGGCACGCGTCGCTGAGCCTCGTCCGCGCCACGATCCGGCGCCCGGTGGGCACGCTGCTGGACCTCGGCACCGGCTGCGGGGTGCAGGCCCTGCACGGGGCGCGGCACGCACAGCGGGTGACCGCGACCGACGTCTCCTCGCGCGCGCTGGCGCTGGCCGACGCGACCTTCCGGCTCAACGAGGTCGATGTGGAGCTCCTGCGTGGCGAGTGGTTCTCCCCCGTCGCGCGGCGGCGGTTCGACCAGGTCGTGTGCAACCCGCCGTTCGTCGTCGGCCCGCCGCGGGTCGACTACACCTACCGCGACTCCGGCCTGGCCGGGGACGACGCGTCCGCGCTCGTCGTCCGGCAGCTCCCGGCGTTCCTCACCGACGGCGGGATCGGGCAGCTGCTCGCGTCCTGGCTGCACGTCGAGGGCGAGGACTGGGCCGACCGGGTGACGCGCTGGCTGCCCGCGGAGACCGACGCGTGGTTCGTGCAACGCGACGTGGCCGACCCTGGGCTGTACGTGGGTACCTGGCTGCGGGACGCGGGCATCGACCCGAGCTCTCCCGAGGGACGCGCGAAGGCCGGGGCCTGGCTGGACTGGTTCGCCGACAACAAGGTCCAGGGCGTCGGGTTCGGCTTCGTGACGCTGCGCCGCGCGGAGGTCGCGCACCCCACGATCGTGTGCGAGGACCTGCGCCAGGCCTTCGACGATCCGCTGGGCCCGGAGGCGGCCGGCTGGCTGGATCGGGTCGCGTGGCTGCAAGAGCACGGTGACGAGCTGCTCGAGACGCGGTTCCGGGTGCCGTCCACGGTCCTGCTGGAGAGCGTCGCCGGACCCGGCGACGAGGGCTGGGAGACCACGATCCGGCGCCTGCACCGGACGGACGGGCCGGGCTGGCAGCACGAGGTCGACGAGCCGGCCGCGGCGCTGCTCGCCGGTTGCCGGGGCGCGCTGCCGTTGTCGGACCTGCTGGAGCTGCTGTCCTTCGCACACGGGGGCAGCGCGGAGGAGCTGCGGGAGGCGGCGTTGCCGATGATCCGCGAGCTGGTGCGGCACGGCATGGTCGAGCCGGCATGAGGACTGCTTGCAGGTCCGAATCATCGGACACCACGCCGGCCTACGCGAAGACACTGCCGCGGCTTGCCGCGTCCGACGAGGAGGCTGCGTGAGGGCTGTCGTCGCGCGCGTCAGCGAGGCGAGCGTCACGGTCGGCGACGAGGTCGTGGGCGCGATCGCCGAACCCGGGCTACTGGTGCTACTCGGCGTGCACAAAGACGACAGGCCGGACAAAGCGGTCGTGATGGCGCGGAAGCTGCACGAGCTGCGCATCCTCGGCGACGAGGAGTCGGCGGCCGAGACGGGTGCACCCCTGCTCGTAGTGAGCCAATTCACCCTCTACGGAGACACCCGCAAAGGACGGCGTCCATCGTGGAGCGCCGCGGCGCGGCCCGAGGCGGCGCGACCGATCTTCGACGCGGTCGTGGCTGAACTTTCCCGGCGCGGCGCCCGTGTCACCACTGGAAGATTCGGCGCGAAGATGGCGGTGGCGAGCGTGAACGACGGCCCCTTCACGGTCCTCGTAGAGGTCTAGACCAGTCGCTCTCTCAGGGGAACCTCAGGTTTGGTCGAGCAACCGGACCGGGCGCAACCCCGTCCGTCGTTCGAGAAGCCGGGAACGTTTTGGGGACCGAGGGCGTTGACGCAGATGTACGGCTGAGAGGCCGGGTTCGTGCGCCGGGTTCCACAGGCGCGGCGCACGACGCACAACCGGTGTGACGCACCACGTGTCAGCCCGTGACCGGGGAGGCAAACATGTCAGTACAGACTCTCGAGCGGAAGACTCGGCGGCCCCGCGAGCGGGCCGTCCGCGAGCCCGCCTCCGAGCCGGCTCTCGAGTCCAGCGTACGCGTTCCGCCGA
Organism: Amycolatopsis acidiphila; assembly: GCF_021391495.1. Taxonomy (NCBI): domain Bacteria; kingdom Bacillati; phylum Actinomycetota; class Actinomycetes; order Pseudonocardiales; family Pseudonocardiaceae; genus Amycolatopsis; species Amycolatopsis acidiphila. The sequence continues at coordinate 5,898,902 of NZ_CP090063.1, forward strand.
ACCTCGACGCGGACCTCGACGCACAGGGTCCCGCGGCCGACCTCGTCCGCGTGTACCTCAACGGCATCGGCAAGACCGCGCTGCTCTCGGCCGCCGACGAGGTCGAGCTGGCCAAGCGCATCGAAGCCGGCGTGTTCGCCCAGCACATGCTGGAGACCGCGCCGAAGCTGTCCGACGAGCGGCGCGCCGAGCTCAGGGCCCTCATCCGTGACGGGCACCGGGCCAAGAACCACCTGCTGGAGGCCAACCTGCGGCTGGTCGTGTCGCTGGCCAAGCGCTACACGGGCCGCGGCATGCCGCTGCTGGACTTGATCCAGGAGGGGAACCTGGGTCTCATCCGCGCGGTGGAGAAGTTCGACTACTCCAAGGGGTTCAAGTTCTCCACCTACGCGACCTGGTGGATCCGGCAGGCGATCACCCGCGGCATGGCCGACCAGGGCCGCACCATCCGCCTTCCCGTGCACCTCGTCGAGCAGGTGAACAAGCTCGCCCGGATCAAGCGCGACCTGCACCAGCAGCTCGGCCGTGAGGCCACCCACGAGGAGCTGGCCGCGGAGTCGGGCATCCCGGCCGAAAAGATCGGCGACCTGCTCGACCACGCGCGCGACCCGGTGAGCCTGGACATGCCCGTGGGCACCGAGGAGGACGCCCCGCTGGGCGACTTCATCGAGGACTCCGAGGCGACCGACGCCGAGAGCGCGGTCATCTCCGGCCTGCTGCAGGACGACCTGCGCCGGGTGCTGGGCACCCTCGACGACCGCGAGCAGTCGGTGATCCGGCTGCGCTACGGCCTCGACGACGGGCAGCCGCGCACGCTGGACCAGATCGGCAAGCACTTCGGCCTCTCCCGGGAGCGGGTCCGGCAGATCGAGCGCGAGGTCATGGCGAAGCTGCGCCAGGGCGAGCGTGCCGAGCGGTTGCGCGCCTACGCCAGCTGATCACCCTGTGAAACTGTCGCTTTACCCAAACGGCAGCGTTGACATATGACGTAGGTCACGAGACGGTCGAAGCAACGCACTCGGCGGACGCACGTCCTTCCCTGTGCGAGCTTCGCGAGGGGCGCTCCGGCGCCCACTCGCTTTCCCCGGAAGGTCGGGTCCGTCGGGGTGGGCCCGGCCTTCCGACTATTTCCCGGGTCCTCCGCGCACCGGAGTAGTTCTTCCCCACACCGCACGGTCAGCGCCAGGTTTCGCGTTGTAACGTCGGTTCCCACCCGAACCGCCGCGCAAGGGAGCCGTGCGTGACCGCCACCACCACCTCGTTCCAGTACACCGACGTGCTGCCGCTCGCCCCGGACAACCACACCGAGTACCGGCTCGTCACGCCGGACGGCGTCCGGGTCGTGGAAGCCGGCGGGCGCAAGTTCCTCGAAGTGCAGCCCGAAGCGCTGACCCAGCTGGCGCGCACGGCCATCACCGACATCCAGCACCTGCTGCGCTCCTCGCACCTGGCGCAGCTGCGCGCGATCGTCGACGACCCCGAAGCCAGCGGCAACGACCGGTTCGTCGCGATGGACCTGCTGCGCAACGCCGCCATCTCCGCGGGCGGGGTGCTGCCGATGTGCCAGGACACCGGTACCGCGATCGTCATCGGCAAGCGCAGCGAAGGCGTGCTCACCGGCGGCGACGACGAGCGGGCGCTCGCCAGGGGCGTCTTCGACGCCTACCAGGAGCTGAACCTGCGCTACTCGCAGATGGCGCCGGTGAACTTCTGGGAGGAGCGCAACACCGGGACGAACCTGCCGGCGCAGATCGAGCTGTACCACAAGGACAACACGGCCGGCCAGTCCGCGCCGTCGTACGAGTTCCTGTTCATGGCCAAGGGCGGCGGCAGCGCGAACAAGACGTTCCTGTACCAGGAGACCAAGGCCGTGCTGAACCCGAAGCGGCTGGCCCGGTTCCTGGACGAGAAGCTGCGCGGCCTCGGCACCGCCGCCTGCCCACCCTACCACCTGGCGATCGTCGTCGGCGGCATGTCGGCCGAGTTCAATCTCAAGACCGCCAAGCTCGCCTCCGCGCGCTACCTGGACGACCTGCCGCAGGAGGGCTCCGAGCTGGGCCACGGGTTCCGGGACGTGGACCTCGAACAGCAGGTGCTGGAGATGACCCGGCAGTTCGGCATCGGCGCCCAGTTCGGCGGCAAGTACTTCTGCCACGACGTGCGCGTCATCCGGCTGCCCCGGCACGGCGCCTCCTGCCCGGTCGGGATCGCCGTGTCCTGCTCGGCGGACCGCCAGGCCAAGGCGAAGATCACCGCCGACGGCGTGTTCATCGAGCAGCTCGAACGCGACCCGGCCCGGTTCCTGCCGGAGGTCACCGAGGGCCAGCTGTCGGAGGAGGTCGTCAGCGTCGACCTGAACCGGCCGATGAGCGAGATCCGCGCGCAGCTGTCCGCGCTGCCGGTGAAGACGCGGCTGTCGCTGACCGGTCCGCTGGTCGTGGCGCGCGACATCGCGCACGCGAAGATCGCCGAGCGGCTCGACGCGGGCGAGGAGATGCCGCAGTACCTGAAGGACCACCCCGTCTACTACGCCGGCCCGGCGAAGACCCCGGAGGGCTACGCCTCGGGCTCGTTCGGCCCGACCACCGCCGGGCGGATGGACTCCTACGTCGCGCAGTTCCAGGCGGCGGGCGGCTCGCTGGTGATGCTCGCGAAGGGCAACCGGTCCAAGCAGGTCACCGCCGCGTGCCGCGAGCACGGCGGGTTCTACCTGGGCTCGATCGGTGGTCCCGCCGCGCGTCTCGCCCAGGACTGCATCAAGCAGGTCGACGTGCTGGAGTACCCCGAGCTGGGCATGGAAGCCGTGTGGAAGATCGAGGTGGAGGACTTCCCGGCCTTCATCGTGATCGACGACAAGGGCAACGACTTCTTCGCCGAGACGGCGGAGCCGGTGCTGCAGATCAGCTTCCGGAGCTGACCGGGAACATCCCGGCGAGCCGGTCGAGGGTCCGCTCGATCCCCTCCTTGTTCTTCCTGGGAAAGAAGCTCAGGCTGATCAGGACGGGGATCCGGGCGCTCGCCCAGTCGAAGGTCTCGGTGACCTCTGTGCCGCCCTCGACCGGCGTCAGCTGCCAGCGCCAGCGGTGGCCGTTGAAGTGGCGCCACGCGATGAGCCGGTTCTCCTCGTACTCCACGACGGTGTTGAGGATCTTGTAGGACGCCCCCATCTTCATGTCCATGCCGAACTTCGTGCCCAGCTCGAGCTTCGCGGGCCCACCCGGCTGAGCGGCCCGGACGGTGCCCGACCCGTCGAGCACCGGGTGCTTCGACGGGTCGGTGAGCAGCGCGAAGATCTCCTCGGGGGTGGCCGCGACGACGCGGGTGCCCGAGACCTGGCGGTTTCCCATGTGCGCAGCTTAGCTACTCATCGGTTCTGCTTCAGGCTGACGAGCAGCACCTTGCGCTGGCCGAGCGGGTCGCTCAGCGGCACCGACACCAGGGGGTAGCGGATGTCCATCGTGCACATCTGCCCCTGCACGGTGGACTGCGTCTCCCGCAGGTTGATCACGATCTGCTGCGCGGTCTCCTGCTGCACCTCGGCGGTGGCGCGGCCGCAGCCGCCCTCCTCGGCGCGGAAGTAGAGCGCCTTGCCGTCCGCGGTGACGAACACCTCCCGCGGGTAGTCAGCCGGCAGTTTGCTCGAGTCCACCTGCGTGGCGGGCACGACGGTGCTCCCCACCGGCGGGGTCTGCGAGCTGCCCGGACGTACCGGCAGCGCGGGCGACGGGGACACCGAGGTCGGCGGCGCGGGCGCGGCGGCACCAGGGCTGACGCTGTCCGGCCGCTGGCCGCAGGCCGTCGCGGTGACCAGGACGATTCCGATTCCGGCGAGCATTCCTTTCCACCTCATGACCGGAAGACGGAACTTCCCCGGCGCGGGGTTGCACGAAGGTTGGATGTGGATGTGGCAGAGCGGTCCGGCACCGCCGGTCCGCGCTCGCCTACCTCGTCTTCTCCAGACGCGCCAGCGCTTCCTCGTAACCCGCCACCAGTTCGGCCACGATCTCGGCGACCGGGCGGATCTTGTCCACCCGCCCGATGATCTGCCCCGCGGGCATCGACACCAGTCCCGGGTCGTTCGCCTCGTGCAACCGGTTGTGCGCGGGCGAGACGAGCAGGTTCTGCAACGGCATGGGCAGCGGTTCCGGCGCGTCCGGGGCCGCCCACGCATCGGTCCACCGGGTCTTGAGCAGGCGCGCGGGCTTGCCCGTGTAGATGCGGGTGCGGACGGTGTCGGAGGAGGTGGCCCGCACGAGTGCCGTCTGCATCGCCGCCGAGCTCGGCATCGTCTGCAGGTACTCCTCGGTGGCGAGCCACACCGACCCCATCCACACGCCCGACGCGCCCAGCGCGAGCGCGGCGGCCATCTGCCGCCCCGAGCCGATCCCGCCCGCGGCGAGCACCGGCGCGTCCACCGCGTCGACGATTTCGGGCAGCAGCACCATGGAGCCGATCTCGCCGGTGTGACCACCGGCCTCATACCCTTGTGCAACAACGAAATCCACGCCGTTGTGCACGTGACGGCGGGCGTGCTCGGCCTTGCCGGCGAGCGCCGCGACAGGCACGCCGTGCGCGTGCGCCTGCTCGATCACGTCGACCGGCGGCGAGCCGAGCGCGTTGGCGATCAGCTTGATCGGGTGCTTGAGCGCCACCTCGACGTGTGACCGCGCGACCGAGTGCAGCCAGCCGAGGACGCCTGCCCGCTCGGCGGTGTCCTCGGGCAGCTCGGGCACGCCCAGCTCGCGCAGCGTCCGCTCGACGAAGGTCTTGTGCTCGTCGGGGATCAGCTTGGTCAGGTCGACCTGGGTGCCCTCGGTGGGGATCTTCGCGGGCATCACGATGTCCACGCCGTAGGGCTTGCCGCCGGTGTTCGCGTCCATCCAGTCGAGCACGGCGTCGAGCTCGCCGGCCTCGTTGAACCGGACGCAGCCGAGCACCCCGAGCCCGCCTGCCCTGCTGATCGCGGCGGCCACGTGCTCCGAGGGGGTGAAGCCGACGATGGGGTGCTCGATGCCGAGCGTGTCGCACAGCGCGGTGCGCATGAAGCCTCCTACTGGACGGGCTGGTGTTCGGCCGCGTAACGCTGCGCCCATGGATAGTCCGGTTTACCACTGGGCAGCCGCCCGATTTGTTCGGCGATCCAGATCGTGCGCGGCACTTTGTAGCCGGCGATCTCGGTGCGGACGTGCGCCTCGATCGCGGCGAGGTCGGGCCGCTGACCCGGCCGGGTCTCGATGATCGCGGCGACCCGCTGCCCGAGCCGCTCGTCCGGGACGCCGATGACGAGCGCGTCGAACACGTCGGGATGCGACTTCAGCGCGCCCTCGACCTCCTCCGGGAAGACCTTCTCGCCGCCGGTGTTGACGCACTGCGAGCCGCGGCCCAGCAGGGTGACCGTGCCGTCCTCCTCGTAGCGCGCGTAGTCGCCGGGCACGACGTAGCGGGCCCCATCGGCCTCCACGAAGATCGCCTCGGTCTTCTCGGGGTCACGGTAGTAGCCCAGCGGCACGTGCCCGCTACGGGCGATGCGCCCGGTGACACCGGGTTCCCTTGGCAGCACCCGGTTTTCGTCGTCGAGCAGGACCGCGTCCTTGCCGAAGTTGACCCGCGGGCCCGCCGAGTGGTCGGCGTCCTTGGCGACCATGCCCATGCCGGTGAAGCCGCTCTCCGACGAGCCGATCGCGTCGGTCAGCACGACGTTCGGGAACGTCCTGAGGTACTCCTGCTTGACCGACTGGGAGAACAGCGCGGCGTGGCTGGACACCGCGACGAGCGACGATGCGTCGTAGCCGCCGCGGTGGTAGGCCTCGATGAGCGGGCGGGCCATCGCGTCGCCCACGATGGTGAGCACGTGCACCTTGTGCTCGGCCACCTGGCGCCAGATCTCGTCCGCGTCGAACTGCGGCACGAACACGACCGTCCCGCCGCCGAAGAGCGCGCCGAATGCGGCCCACTGCGCGGCACCGTGGATCAGCGGCGCGGCGGGAAGCCGGACGAGCGCGCCGTTCTTGCCGTTCTCCGCGAGCGTCCACTCGTCCGGGACGTACTCGCCGGTGACGAAGTCGATGCCGCCGCCCAGCGCGCGCCAGACGTCCTCGTGCCGCCAGACCACACCCTTCGGGTAGCCCGTGGTGCCGCCGGTGTAGAGCATGTAGATGTCGTCGGAGCTGCGCTCGCCGAAGTCGCGCTCGTCGGAGCTCTGCGCGAGCGCGGTCTCGTAGGCGACGCCGTCGAAGGGCATCCCGCTGTCGTCCTCGATGACTACAACGTGTTTCAGTTTCGGCACGTCCGGCAGGACGTCCGCCACCTTGTCGGCATAACGCTGCTCGTGCACCAGCGCGACGAGGTCCGCGTTGGTGAACAAGTACTTCAGCTCGCCCTGCACGTAGCGGTAGTTGACGTTGATCGCGATGGCGCGCAACTTGTACGCCGCGTACATCACCTCGGTCATTTCGATCGAGTTTCGCGAGTACACGCCGATGTGATCCCCCTTGCCGACCCCCGAGGCGGCGAGGTGGTGGGCGAGCCGGTTGGCACGGCGGTCCAGTTCCGCGTAGGTGACCTGACGACCGCCGCACACGACCGCGGGGCGATCCGGCACGGCGTCGACGGCGTGCTCGAGGAGATCCGCGATGTTGTAAGCCACTCAGCCAAAGTAGAACATGTTATTGTTTTGGGCAATGGCCCGTGGAGGTACGGATGGCTGAACCGCACGCACTGGTGGAACAACGCGGACACACGCTCGTGGTGACGATGAACCGGCCGGAGGCCCGCAACGCGATCACCGGCGAGATGATGGCGATCATGGTCGAGGCGTGGGACCGGGTCGACGAGGACCCGTCCGTGCGGTCCTGCGTGCTGACCGGCGCCGGTGGCGCGTTCTGCGCCGGCGCGGACCTCAAGTCCATGGCGCGGCACTCCCCCGCCGACTCCTACGAGCAGGGCACGTTCGACCCGGGCCGGATCGAGGGCCTGCTCAAGGGGCGGCGGCTGACCAAACCGCTCATCGCCGCGGTCGAGGGCCCGGCGATCGCGGGCGGGACGGAGATCCTGCAGGGCACGGACATCCGGATCGCCGGGGAGAGCGCGAAGTTCGGGGTGTCGGAGGCACGCTGGGGCCTGTTCCCGATGGGCGGTTCGGCGGTGCGGCTGCCGCGGCAGATCCCGTACACGGTGGCCGCGGAGATCCTGCTGACCGGACGGCACGTCACCGCCGCGGAGGCGAAGGAGATCGGGCTCATCGGACACGTGGTGCCCGACGGGACTGCGCTGTCGAAGGCGCTGGAGATCGCCGACCGGATCGCGGAGAACGGGCCGCTGGCCGTCCAGGCGATCCTGCGCACGATCCGGGACACCGAGGGCCTGCACGAGGTGGAGGCCTTCAAGCTGGAGGCACAGTACGGGCTGAAGGTCTTCCAGTCCGCCGACGCGAAGGAAGGCCCGCGCGCCTTCGCGGAGAAGCGCAAGCCGCGGTTCGAGGGCAAGTAAACCACGCACACGTACGTCCGCCGGAGCAGCATGCCCCCGAGGGGATCTGGCGGCTCTGGTTCCGCAACAACAAATGGGTGGGTTCTTTCGGCAGGACGGGCGGGTGTGGCGGTCGGGGACCATTGCAGCCGGGACAGGACGGCTACCACCAGCAGTGCTGTCATAGCCGGGTTGTCGGCAAACTGAACGGTCACGAGGAAGTCAGGATGCTGTTCTTCAACCCATCGACCTGGCAAAGTTCAAAGTCATCCCGCGGATCCTCGTACACTCTCTTCGCGATACCGATTTTAGCGAGGTGGCATTGTTCCACCAATTCGGTATCAAATCCACCAGAGTCCGGCATCGCAGGAACCTGCGACAGATCTTCCAGAACAGTCCATCCCGAACCGAGGTCAGCCAGGGAACGATGCTTCACCGAATAGTAGCCGGGGAGCACTGAGAGTGCGACGCCGCGCGCACCTGCTATTGCTCCAAGCAGATGAATATGAAACCGACTGGAGAGCCAGACCTGTGATTGCGAGGCCGGCAGTCCTCGCTGCCAGATTTCGTGGAACGAATAGAACCGTGCACCAGGAAACTCGTGGCGAAGCAGCGCATACACCTGCCGGTCTTGCCCAGGAATCGCCTCGACAAAACCTATGTTATCCGGGGATATGTTCCAAGCCTGCATCGTCGCGAGCGCGACGGCTGCCAATTTACCGATGCCAGCGTCCACAAGGTCGGCCTGCAGACACAGCATGACCTCCGGTACATCCTCCATGCCGCAGAGCGCGGACCGGGGGTCGAGAAAAACGTCATCCACGCCGCCCGCAATCCCCAGAACGGCAGCCGACATTTCGTCGCGGACGTCAACCACGTCGAAGTCCGCCACCAACCCCCGGACCAAGGCGATGCAGTCGGCATCGACCGGCGCCAGCCCTTGCCCGGTCATCACTGCACGGGCACCAGTAAGCCGCGCCGCCGCCGCAACCCCTGCAACCAACCCGAGATGCCTCGGCCACATGGTGTTGATGTAGCCCCCGCCGATCAAATGGAGCACGTCAGCATTTGTGAGCAGGTGGATGCCGAGCCGGTAACGCGGCGCCATCTCGGGGTCGGCCACCGTGTCCTGCAGCCAGGAGGCCACTTGCCAGGGATCGTCAGAGGGAGCCGCTTGACAGAGGCGCCAGAGCGTGTCGGTAAACCGCACTCGGGGATGGAGACCGGCTAGCAGCACGGCTGCCGGACCTGGCGTGTTCGTGTCCACCCAGACATCGGCTTCCGGAGCTATGTTCGCCAGGTAGCGGAGCCAGCCAGCAGCGATAAGTTCGTCACCGAGGTTCGGGTGTCCCGCCGCAGCGACAAGGTAGTACAGCGGCCGTCCCTCCCCGCTTTCCCCATGATCGGCTGAAGCAGTCTCATAAGACATCAAGCTATCCCTCGCTGTTGCCGGCAACATCCGCGCACACAGTGAACCCCGCCGCGCCTGGGGACACGACGGGGCGGGATCCACCGCAGAAACGCTGAGCCGTCAGCTCACTCGTAACAATGGAATTCGAAAATTGCTCCGGGGCCGGCGCCGTTGGTAGCTAGGATATCGACAGCCATTTCAGTCGCTTCCAGGGGCGGATCGAAGACATGGACTGCCCGGGTCTGATGATTATCTGTAACCTCGGCAACGACGCGGTCGTCGGCACGAAGACGGTAGTGGCGCACGCAATGCGGAATCGCTCGTTCATCCTGTTCCACCAACACTGTGAGCATCGGACGGTCGAAATCCGTGTCGAAGCGGAGGTCAACCGATCCAATGCGCTGAGACCCGGCCCAGCTCAAAGTCAGTGTCGGGTCTTCGTCATCAGAAGCACTCAGCCAGGCGTTCGGTTGCGACGTCGGGCGAGCGAAGCCATTGCAGATATTGGCGGCGGAGAACGGCCGGAGGGGAGGGTTCACTGTAACGGCGAGGTTCCGCCCATGCGGCTGCTTCTCGGGGCACCACAGCTCGATGTAAGGACTACCGATCGCCTCATCGAACTTCTGCGTGTGCTCGTGAAAGGCTGCCGTCATGCCAGTCAGCCTGGTCTCGCTCGAGACCACAGCTACATGCTCGTTCTCCATCAAGCAGAAAAAAACGTAGCGATCTTTATCGATCGACGCCTCTATGTCGACCTTGACATGCTGGTCCGCTCCGGCGGCGAGTCGAAGCTCGCACACACCGAGCACCTCGCTCGGCGTATGGTTGTCGACCCGATCGGATATGCGTGCTTCCACTCGCAATGTGGTCTGGGCGTCGACGTTGAGCGTGAACCCCACCTGCGGCAGACGCCCAGCCGGCAACGGCAGCAGCTGAGCGCGAGAAGCGTCGAGCCGCAATGCAGGGCCATCTCCTGGCAGCTCCGACAACACGTATTCACTGGAAGCAGCCACGCGTGCGTATGTCGCCAGGTCCTGCGAGTCTCGCAATGGCACTCCGGGCACATGCTGCCCGGTCTTCAGGAGTTCCCGGCGTAGTTCCCCGATGCGGGGGACGGACAGTAATTCCACTGGCTCCAGGCCATCCCGCGCGCAGAGCGCGGCAGCCATACCGACCGCTTGCCCCCCGTGAGCACAGGTGGCCATGACACGCGTCGCAGCGAACGCGACGTGCGAGGCACTGATCAGCCGCCCGGCCAGGAACAGGTTCGAAACGCTTCGGCTAATCAGGCAGCGGTACGGAATCTGAAAGATCCCTGGAGGGAAGATGAGTTTGGCACCGGGATGTTCACTGAACACGCCATCAGCAGGATGTAAGTCAATCGGGTGACCACCGAACGCTACCGCGTCCTCGTGCTCAACCTGCTCAACGATGTCCTTCTGCCGGAGCATGTAGTGCCCCTCAAACCTACGACTTTCCCGTTTTCCGGGAATGAGACCCACCCATTCCAGAGTCAGATTCTCAGCCTCGGGAAATTTGCCCGAATTTTTCAAGTGGTTCCAAACACCGTAGACTACCTTCCATAGCTCCCATTTGATCTCTTCGGTATCGTGTACTGTGTCGAGACGGCCCCCGTACTCGATCCACCACAGTTGACAACCATTCTCACTGGTACTGAAACTCCGGTGTTGCGATATTGTCGTGACGTCGTCCAGAGCAAAGCTCGGCGCCAAAAATTTGACCGGGCGCCCCACGTCCTTCGTGTAGAAGTAGATGGAGTGGCCCAGCAACGCCCCGTACTCCTCTGAGGGCGCGAAGCCTTCCCCGAATTCGTCAGCCGCCTCGGCCCCCATGCGGAAAGCGGCACCGGCCAAGGTGGCGAGAATACCGTCGCCGGAAGAATCACAGAACAATGGCGCGCTGATCTGATATTGCATCTGATTCTGACTACAGAACGCCTCGACCGAGAGTATCCTCGAGCCCTCCTTATTCACCCCATGAACGATCGTGTTCAGCAGTAGCGTGATATTCGGTTCATCGACGACCTTTTCGAGAAGGATCGTGTCGAATATTACTGGATTACCTTCAGGATTTCGAAAGGTGTTCTCTACAAGTATTTCGTCGATAACACCCCCCTCGCGCGACCATCTGTTATTTCCGTGCCCCAGATAGGTCGCACCACACACGTATAATCGAACTTCGCTACTTGCATTACCCCCCAGCACTGGACGATCTTGGACTAGCACCACCTTCGCGCCCGCGCGCGCCGCAGTTATCGCACAGCAAGTCCCGGCCATTCCACCACCGACGACGACGAGGTCCGCATGTAAGAGCGCAATGGGCACACTCCGGCGGTCTGTGTCGGATACTGTCCGTATCTGGCTCATACCAGGTCATCTCCTGTTCGATGGTGCACACTGTTCAAGTGAACGCGCTAATGCTTCGCGAACCCGCGCTCGCCAGGTACCCGGGTCGCAGACGGGGTGGAATGATCACGAAAGAGGTCTCAGTCGCACACGAGCGTTACATCACCGGCTTAGCCGACGATCGCGCCGCTCACCCGGGCCCGCGAGGGCGCAGCGCCCTGAGACACAGCAATTACAGCCAGCGTCGCGCTAGCATCCGGTTGAATCGTCGTGTCAGTTGTGCGGCCGCTTCCGAAACAACAGATCCAGCGGATCGGGTTCTTCAAGATCACTCGATCGTCGCGGGAGACGGAGTTTGCCGACCTTCGAACGTGTTCGCGGAATGCCAGAACATAATTCCGTCATCTTGGAGGACGCCGCGCAGTAACTCTCGACCGATCCCTGCAAGGACGCTCCAGCTCTGGCGAACAGGTGGAGAACAGCCAGCTCGGCACAGGAACGCACACGCACCGGTCGCACAAACTCTGGTCGCTGCAGCGGCTTCGAAACACCCCCGATCCGTCGTCGGTCCAACACGGCAAACCCCGTCTCGCTGACCTGCGGGCCATCTGTCGCACCTAGCGCGCAGCGCTGCGGTACCCGGTTCGAGTCAGCGACGTCGGACAACGACAGACCCTCGAAGGATGCCGACATGACCATCGGCCGTCGTGTCGTACCGCACCACAGGCGCACAGACTCTTCCGGTGGTCGAGCCAATACGTTCGAACCAGGATGGAACCATCAATCACAAATTCATCACCGCACCACACAGCATCGACGATGCACTGCCCGTACAGAACGAGCCGCAGAATAGTGAAACCTAGATTTCATTGTAGGGATAGAGCGGCCTCTGTCAACCGGCCAGCGACCGCCGCCTGGCTGAAGTCGCCGCCCCTGACCCGGGACACTTCACGCTCGCCGCCGACCCTTCGACCGGCCCCATGCCGCACATCCGGTCCAGCCTGATCTCGGTAGCGCACGAGGGGGAGGCGAGGGACTTTCGCGCCTGAAGTGACTGTGAGTGACGCTGTGAGACGCCCCACCCTGACGACAATAGACGGGGTTAGGTTGTACCTGTCCTGCCGATAATGCTCGTGCTACCCGGCATCAGCATCGTCTACCTGGCGCAGCCCTACCTCAACGCCGGCCTGGCTGCCAGCAGCGTTCAGCGGCTCCAGATCGTGGACATATACTCCTGCATCGTCGCCGGATTCCTCATTCGCACGGGAACGCTGGCCGCACGGATCGAGCGCCGCCGTCTGCTGCACGCCGGGACAGGGACTTTCACGGTGGTCCCCGTACAGGCAGTGTTCTCGACCAGTGCGGAGATGTTGATCGCCTTTCGCGCGATCGCAGGGCGTCGAGGTTCGGGCCCTAACCCGCCGGGTACTCGGCTTGATCAGCAAGATGTTCATCGTTAGGCGCCAGTCGGCAATGGTGGTCGTCGTCTGCACACGGTGTCTCGTGATCGCTGGACCATTACTGCTACCTGAATATCACGATCGTACCTAGCCTCGCGGGACTAGCCCGACCGCCTGGAGACCCTGATAAGCATCAACCAAGCCCTCTGCATGCAAGGCCGCGGCAAACAGCGCTACGAATTGGCCATGCCCGCTACTGAAAACGTGATCTTATCATCGGCGCCAAACGGCACTCCAACGATCGGCACGATTGCTCCACCCGCTATCTACCGCTCGTGCGCCTCGGCGCCGGGCCGCAGGGCCGAACGGAGCCTGCCAGTCACGCTACTGCCATTCTATGGCGAAATCGAGTGCACGAAAATGCATTAGGCGCCCAAAATGCGACGGGCTTAAAATATCAGCGTTGCTGGTATCGGTTCGATCACACGTGCTTGACCTTTGACCTGCCGGACGTTCGTCGAATAGCTTCTTCCCCGCCTACTGCTTGCGCGACCGGTACCCAGCCGGCTGAACTTACCTCCGTGGCATATTCAGAAAATTATTCCTACCATGGGTTATGAAAGTTCTCATTCTCACACACGGGAGCCGAGGAGACGTACAACCTTTTGCGGCCCTCGCCACAGCTTTGCAGGCAGCAGGACATAAGGCGATCGTCGGACTGCCAGCCTCGATGGCTTCCCTAGTCGAACCATACGGGGTCGATCTCATTCGATACAGGGACGTGGCGTCCAAGTTAGTTAACTACCCCGAATTTCAAGAAATGGCAGATAACAATTTCCGCGGACTGCGCGGCAAGAAGACTGCCGTCCAGCTTCGGCCAAAATACAACGACGTCATCGCCGAACTGCTCGAAGATATGGCCGAGACTGCAGCTCAAGGCGCCGATGCGGACCTCGTGGTTCACAACGTCGCACTTGCCGGACATGAGGTCGCCGAACTGCTTGGGATACCGGCTGTGCCAGTCGGGCTCCAACCCTTCTGGGTGCCGACAAAAGCCTTTCCGGAACCTCGGTTTCCTTTCCCGTTGCCACCTCAGCTAAATAAGGCATCCTATTGGTGGGCACGATTTATGCTCGAATACTACGAAGGTTCCTCAGTGCGAAAATGGCGAAAGGAGACACTCCGGCTACCTCGTCGATGGCAGCACCGAGACTATCTTCGCAACCCTAAGGGCGGTCCTGTGACCATGCTGCAGGGCTTCACCCGGTACGTCCTGCCAGAAGGAACGAATTACCCAGGCTGGGTGCACACGACAGGTTTCTGGAACCTCCCAACCACGTCGGAATGGGCTCCCCCTCAAGACTTATCGGACTTTCTCGCCGCCGGGGAACCGCCTGTGTACATAGGATTCGGCAGCAACATCGGCCGAAACGCCGCCCGAACTGGCCACATCGTCGCCGAGGCCGTTCGCTTAGCCAAAGTCCGCGCCGTCGTCGCGACCGGGTGGGGATCGATTCGCCCGGCTGCCGAAAATGAACAGGTGCTTTACGTCGACCAGGTACCCCATGACTGGCTCCTGCCAAAAATGGCAGCAGTCGTTCATCACTGCGGTGGCACGATCAGCGCTGCGGTGGTCGCCGGCCGGCCGCAGGTAGTCTGCCCCTTCGGTTTCAGTGACATGCCGTACTACGCAGACCGCATGCACGTGCTTGGCGTAGCTCCGCCACCGTTGCCTCAGCGTGCCCTCACCGCCGAGAATCTGAGTGAGGCCCTCCGCCAGGCGGTCTCCAGCCGCAGTATGGCCACTCGGGCACACGAGCTAGGCCGCCTGACGCGAGCCGAAGGAGGTGCCGCGGCAGCCGTCGAGATCCTGGAGTCCTTGACCGGAGATTCTCCGACACCACGAGAGTGATAACTGGCCAGGTCAGCGCCGGTACTGCCCGCGAGGGCGGTACCGGCGCTTCTTTGTGGGTGCGCGGCTGCTCGTCATCGACGTTGTGCTCGCCACCTCGGTTTGATAACTTGACGGGAGTTCAATCTACGGTATGAGGATTTCATTGGGAGAAACATGTCAGTGCCCAGAGCAGAGCATCCTCGTCCCCAGTTCGCCCGAAACGACTGGCTGTGCCTCAACGGGAAATGGCAGTTCGAGGTGGACCGTGCAGACTCGGGCTTCGAGCGTGGCCTAGTCGATCGAGAATTAGCCGACGAGATCCTCGTGCCATTCTGCCCGGAATCCACGCTGTCGGGTATCGGCGACGTGGACTTCATGAAGTCAGTATGGTACCGACGCACTGTCCACATACCGGACGAATGGTCTGGCCGGAAGGTGCTGCTGCACTTCCAGGCGGTCGACCACGACACGACGGTCTGGGTGAACGGTTCCGAAATGGCGCGACACCGAGGAGGATGGACGCCGTTCTCGGTGGATTTGAGCAGCGTCGCCAAGGCCGGCGAGCGGGCCACCATCGTAGTGCGTTCACGTGACCCCCACACCGGACCTCAGGCCAGAGGGAAACAGTCAGGCCGTTATGAGAACTATACTGCGTTTTATACTCGAACGACGGGAATTTGGCAGACAGTCTGGCTTGAGCCCGTTGCCGAGAGTCATCTACTCCGTCCACGTATAACACCAGATGTGGCGCGAGGGGTCATTGAAATTGACGTCGGTATCAGGGGAGCCCGCCGCGGGCTGTCAGTACGCGCAAGGTTGTCCGATGCGTCGGGAGAGGTCACGACCGCGCAGCGGCGGGCGGACATCGACTTCGGAACCAAGCTAGAACTGTACGTCCCAAAGGACCGGCGCCGACTCTGGTGCCCCGAGGATCCAGCGCTGTACGATATCTCGCTCCAACTTGTGGACGGTCGGGGGCGCGTCCTCGACGAGGCCCAGAGTTACGGCGGACTGCGTTCGATCGCCATCGACGGCAGAACGGTGCTACTCAACGGCAAGCCGGTGTTCCAACGCCTCGTGCTGGACCAGGGTTACTACCCCGACGGCATCATGACGGCGCCGTCCGACGAAGATCTGGTCAGGGACATCAAACTGTCGATGACGGCAGGGTTCAACGGGGCACGGTTGCACCAAAAGGTGTTCGAGGAGCGCTTTCTGTTTCATTGTGACCGGCTCGGTTATCTCGTATGGGGTGAGTTCGGAGACTGGGGGGCAGACACCAGCGCCACGGTCGATAACCAGCAACCCACCGCGTCTTTCATCACACAGTGGCTCGAAGTCGTCGAACGAGACTATTCTCATCCCTCGATTGTCGGCTGGTGCCCACTCAACGAGACCCACCAGACCCTGCATGACCGAATCACAGTTCTTGACGACGTGACCCGTGGAATGTTCCTCGCCACGAAAGCAGCCGATCGATCGCGGCCGGTCATCGACGCATCCGGATACTCGCACCGAGTACCGGAAACCGACATTTACGATTCACACTACTACGAGCAGGATCCGGTTAAGTTCGCCGCAGCAATGGAAGGCCTTGATGTTGGCAAGCCGTTTGTCAACGGCGATTCAGATCGGCCTCTGCCTCGCCAGATGCCGGATGGGCTGTGGTCAATCCCTTACCGCGGTCAGCCTTACTTCTGCAGCGAGTTTGGGGGAATTTGGTGGAGCTCCGAAATTGATCCGAGCGAGGATTCCTGGGGTTACGGAGAGGCTCCCGTATCATTGGAAGAGTTCTATCGGCGCTTCGAGGAATTAGTCTCCGTGTTACTTGACAACAAGAACATGTTTGGCTACTGCTATACCCAATTGACCGATGTGTTCAAGGAACAGAATGGCTTGTTCTGTTTCAACCGGGAACCGAAGTTCGACCTCGGACGGATCAGGGCGGCGCAGACCAGGGTGGCCGCTATCGAGAAGACATGGTTAGCCCCGGAAGACCCGGCGGAACTTCAGCATTGAGATACACCGCGTAAGCCCACTGATCGTTGAAGTTGCAGGCGCCCCGCGGAACCGGCTCCGCCGGAACGGCCGCGCCAATTCCCGAAGGCTGACGTCGTCGGCGGCGGCACACAGAGGGGACAACGGCTGCGGTCAATCGGCGTTGTACCTATCGTCAGATCGCGCGTTCCCGGCCTTCCCAGTACGGGTCCCGCAGTTTCCGCTTGTACAGCTTGCCGTTCGGATCGCGCGGCAGCTCCGGCAGGTAGTCGACCGACTTGGGGAGCTT
The DNA here is from genome assembly GCF_021391495.1 of Amycolatopsis acidiphila. Lineage (NCBI taxonomy): Bacteria > Bacillati > Actinomycetota > Actinomycetes > Pseudonocardiales > Pseudonocardiaceae > Amycolatopsis > Amycolatopsis acidiphila. The sequence goes on from NZ_CP090063.1 coordinate 5,915,727, forward strand.
GAACTTCGCCAGCCTCGCGCGGGCGTAGTCGAGCAGCTCCGCGGTCAGCTCCTCACTGGGCTCCACGCCTTCCGCCGGCTGCACGACCGCCTTGATCTCCTCGCCCCAGTCCTCGTGGGGCACGCCGAACACCGCGATGTCCGCGACCTTCGGATGCATGATCAGCTCGTTCTCGATCTCCGCGGGATAGATGTTCACCCCGCCCGAGATGATCATGTCGTTCTTGCGGTCGTGCAGGAACAGGTAGCCGTCCTCGTCGAGGTAACCGACGTCGCCGAGGGTGAACAGGTCGCCGTGACGCGCTTTCTCCGTCTTCGCCTTGTCCTTGTGGTACTCGAAGGTGGACGTGCCCATCTTCATGTACACCGCGCCCGGCTGCCCCGGCGGCAGCTCGGCGCCCTCGTCGTCGAGGATCTTGATCGTCGAGCCGGGCCACGGCAGGCCGACGGAACCCGGTTTGCGGAGCCATTCCGCGCCGCTGATGACGGTGCCGCCACCCTCGGTCGCGGCGTAGTAGTCGGTGACGACCGGCCCCCACCAGTCCAGCATCCGGCGCTTGACCTCGGGCGGGCACGGCGCCGCGCCGTGGATCATGTTCCGCAGCGAGGACAGGTCGTAGGCGCCACGCACGTCGTCCGGCAGCGCCAGCAGGCGGCGGAACTGCGTCGGCACCATGTGGCTGTGCGTCACGCGGTACCGCTCGATCAGGCGCAGCATCTCCTCCGGATCCCAGCGGTCCATCAGCACGGCGGTGTGCCCGAGCTGGATGGAGATCGCGACGAAGTTCAGCACCGCCGTGTGGTAGAGCGGCGAACCGCACAGGTGCACGTGGTCGTCGAACGGCGCGAGGCCGAAGATGCCGAAGAACCAGGCGGATGCTGCCGGGACCTCGTCGGGATCGGCGCCGGTGAGCGGCCGGCGGACGCCCTTCGGGCGCCCTGTCGTGCCCGAGGTGTAGAGCATCGGCGAACCGGCGGTGCGGTGCGCGGGCCGTCCTTCGCCACCCGCGCCGAGTTCGCCCACCGCGCGGAACCCGTCGATGCTCCCCACCGCGAACCGCCCTTCGGCGGGCAGCTCCGCCTCGTCGGCGGCGGCGACCGCGGCCCCGGCGAAGCGTTCGTGCGCGAGGAATGCCTTGGCCCCGCTGTCGGAGAGGATGTAGGCGATCTCGTGCCCCACCAGGTGCCAGTTGACCATCACGACGTAGAGCCCGGACTGGATCGCGGCGAAGTACGCGGCGACCAGCTCGTGGCTGTTGGGCTGCAGCACCACGATCGCGTCCCCGGTCTCCAGGCCCAGCTCCTGCAGCCCGCGCGCGTACGCGTCCGCCTTGGCCGCGAGCCTGCCGTAGCTGATCTCGGTGCCGTCCGGGTCGACCACCGCGGTCCGACCGGGTTCCGCCGCCGCGATGCTCCACAGACCGGTCGTGATACGAGTGTCCGCCGAGGTCGTCATGGGCTCGAATCTAGAACGTGTTCCACAGGCGGGCAAGTGCATCTTGCCGCTATTTCGAGAACGTGTTTCACTTCTGAGGTGAGTACAGTGCTGTCAGCTCCGCTCGAAGTCGGCTTCGACTACACACGTTCGCTCGGGCCGGTGCTCGGGCGCTTCTTCACCGGACTGCGCGAGCGCCGCATCGAGGGCGTGCGCGGCTCGGACGGCCGGGTGCACGTGCCACCCGTCGAGTACGACCCGGTGACGGCGGACCCGCTGACCGAGTTCGTCCCGGTCGGCGAGGAGGGCACCGTCGTCTCGTGGTCATGGATGAGCGAGCCGCTCGAGGCGCAACCGCTCACCCGCCCGTTCGCGTGGGCGCTGATCAAGCTCGACGGGGCCGACACGCCGATGCTGCACGCGGTCGACGCCGGCTCGCCCGAGCACGTCCACACCGGGCTGCGCGTGCGCGTCCGGTGGGCCGACGAGCCGGTCGGGCACATCCGCGACATCGCGTACTTCGTGCCCGTCGGCGCGCCCGACGGGACCGCGCCGGAGCCGCCGCCCGCGGCCGACCGCGAGGGCATCATGATCGCCCCGGTGCACCTGCACTACCAGCATTCCGCGTCACCCGAGGAAAGCCGCTACCTGGAGGCGCTGGCCGAAGGCCGGCTGATCGGCCAGCGGTGCCCGGCGTGCGGCAAGGTCTACATCCCGCCGCGGGGCGCGTGCCCGGTGGACGGGGTGCCGACCGAGGAGGAGGTCGAGCTGCCCGACACCGGGATCGTGACGACCTTCTGCATCGTCAACGTGCCGTTCCTCGGGCAGCGCCTCAAGCCGCCGTACGTCGCCGCCTACATCCTGCTCGACGGCGCCGACATCGCGTTCCTGCACCTCGTGCTGGGCTGCGACGCGTCCGAGGTGCGGATGGGCATGCGGGTGCGTGCCGCGTGGAAGCCGCGCGAGGAATGGTGGACGAGCCTGGAGAACGTCGACCACTTCGAGCCGACCGGCGAGCCGGACGCGCCGTACGAGTCCTTCGCCCACCACCTGTGAGGGGTGCTTCGATGTCAGATGTCGCCGTGGTCGGGTTCGCGCAGGCGCCCAACGTCCGCCGCACCCCGGGAACCACGAACGGGGTGGAGATGCTGGTGCCCATCTTCGCCGAGGTGTTCCGGCAGACCGGCTTGTCCAAACAGGACATCGGGTTCTGGTGCTCGGGGTCCTCGGACTACCTGGCGGGCCGGGCGTTCTCGTTCATCTCCGCCGTCGACGCGATCGGCGCCTTCCCGCCGATCCACGAGTCACACGTGGAGATGGACGCCGCGTGGGCGCTGTACGAGGCGTGGCTGAAGATCCGGATGGGCGAGGTCGACACCGCGCTGGTGTACGGGTTCGGCAAGTCGTCGGCCGGGCAGCTGCGCCGGGTGCTGGCGTTGCAGCTCGACCCGTACGCCGTGGCGCCGCTGTGGCCGGACTCGATCAGCATCGCCGCCCTGCAGGCACGGCTCGGGCTCGACGCCGGGCTGTGGAGCGAGAAGGACCTGGCCGAGGTCGCCGCCCGGTACCGGGACGTCGACGTGTCGTCCCTTTTGGACGAGCCGTATCTCGCCGATCCCCTGCGGCCACACGACGTCGCGCCGATCACTGATGGGGCTGCCGTGATCATCCTCGCGTCGGCCGCCCGCGCGAAGGAGTTCGCCGAGCGGCCCGCGTTGATCACCGGTATCGAGCACCGGGTCGACACGCCGGTGCTCGGCGCCCGTGACCTGACCCGGGCCCCGTCGGCGGAAGCGGCGGCGCGGGCGGCGGGCGCGTCCGGGGTCGAGGTCGCGGAGCTGCACGCGCCGTTCACGCACCAGGAGCTGATCCTGCGTGCGTCACTCGGGCTCGACGAGCAGGTGCGGGTGAACCCGTCAGGAGGCGCGCTGACCGGGAACCCGATGTTCGCGGCGGGACTGGCCCGGATCGGCGAAGCGGCGAAGGAGATCTTCACCGGGCGCGCGAACCGGGTGCTCGCCCACGCGACCAGCGGGCCCGCGCTGCAACAGAACCTCGTCGCGGTCATGGAAGGACTCGACTGAATGGGCAAGCAACTCGCCGCGGTGCTCGGCACCGGGCAGACCCACCACCGGGCCAAGCGGACCGACGTGTCGATGCCCGGGCTGCTGCGCGAAGCGATCGACCGCGCCATGGCCGACGCGCAGGTGGAGTGGCCGGACATCGACGCGGTGGTGCTCGGCAAGGCGCCGGACCTGTTCGAGGGCGTCATGATGCCGGAGCTGTTCCTCGCCGATTCCCTTGGCGCGACGGGGAAGCCGCTGCTGCGGGTGCACACCGCGGGGTCGGTGGGCGGTTCGACAGCGCTGGTCGCGGCTTCGCTCGTACAGGCCGGGGTGCACCGGCGGGTGCTGACGGTCGCGTTCGAGAAGCAGTCGGAGTCGAACGCCATGTGGGCCCTGTCGATCATGCCGCCGTTCCAGATGCCGGTCGGCGCCGGTGCGGGCGGGTACTTCGCGCCGCACGTGCGGTCCTACATCCGCCGGTCCGGGGCGCCGGAGCACATCGGTGCCATCGTGGCGGCGAAGGACCGGCGGAACGGGGCGTTGAACCCGTACGCGCATCTACGGCAAAGTGAGATCACGGTCGAGTCGGTGCGGGCGTCGCAGATGTTGTGGGACCCCATCCGGTACGACGAGACGTGTCCTTCCTCGGACGGCGCGTGCGCGATGGTCGTGGGCGACGAGGCCGCCGGCGACGCGGTTCCCGGTGGGGCGGCGTGGATCCACGCGACGGCGATGCGCACCGAGCCGACGACCTTCGCCGGGCGCGACCAGGTCAGCCCGCAAGCGGGTCGCGACGCGGCGGCGGCGTTGTGGAAGGAGGCGGGGATCACCGATCCACTATCGCAGGTGGACACTGCGGAGATCTACGTGCCATTCTCGTGGTTCGAGCCGATGTGGCTGGAGAACCTGGGGTTCATGCCCGAAGGTGAGGGCTGGAAGCTGACGGAAGCCGGCGAGACAGCCCTCGGCGGCCGCCTCCCGGTCAACCCCTCGGGCGGCGTGCTGTCGTCGAATCCCATTGGCGCGTCGGGCATGCTACGTTTTTCCGAGGCGGCGAAGCAGGTGATGGGCCGCGCCGGGGACTACCAGGTGGACGGCGCCCGCATCGCCCTCGGCCACGCCTATGGCGGTGGCTCGCAGTATTTCTCGATGTGGGTGGTCGGCGCGGCGAAGCCTTAGGATTTTCGGCCGCGGCCGCGGTTGTGGTGGTGGTGGTGGTGGTGGTTCCGCGCGGTGGTTCCGCGCGGTGGTTCCGCGCGGTGGTTCCGCGCGGTGGTTCCGCGCGGTGGTTCCGCGCGGTGGTTCCGCGCGGTGGTTCCGCGCGGTGGTTCCGCGCCCGGTGGTTCCGGTTGGCGGTTGCTGGTGGCGGTTCCGCGCGCCGGTTCGAGCGGCAGTTCGAGCGGCGGTTCCGCGCAGTGGTTCCTGCCGGCGGTTGTGGTGGCGGTTCCGTACGCCGATTCGAGCGGCGGTTCCGCGCCCGGTGGTTCCTGGCGGGGCCGCCGCCGTTCGCGCGCGGTAGGTGATCGGATGCTTTCGAGCGCGGTAGACGGTTGGGGGCCGTCGCGATTTCACGGGAGGTGGATCGGCTCCCTCGCCATATCACCCCGCAGGCGCGGTTGGGATCCGCCGCCGCGGCGCGCGCGGGTGGGACAAGGTCGCCGCCGCGTGCTCCCGGGTGGGTGGAGGCGGCCGCAGCGTTGTGCCCGGGCAGGAGAGGGTTCGCCGCCGTATCGCGTCCCAGTGGGGGGCGGCTGCCGTATCGCGCCCGAATGGGGCCGGGTCGGCCACCGTCGCGTCGCAGCCGAACGAGTCGTGGTCGACTGCCGGAGTGGGGCGGGTCGGCCACCGTCGCGCCCGAATGGGGCGGGATCGACCGCCGCGTCGCGGCCGGGTGGTCGGGTCGACCGCCGGGTGGGACGGGGTCTGCCGCCGTCGCGCCCGGGTGGGGCGGCTGGCCCGGCCGCCGTGTCGCGCCTGGACGGCGCGTGAGCCGCCGCCACGCGGGGGGTTGATTGCGCCGCCATGTCATGCCTGGGTGCGCGGGTTCGACCGCCCGCGCGGATTCGGCCCCAGCGTCGCGTGATGAGGGGTTCGACCCACCAACGTTCCGCGCCCAGGAGGGCCCGCCGTGCGGGGGTTTGATCCCACTGCCATATCGCCCCAGGGACGGACAGGCTTTCACTGTCGGGCGGGGTTTGAGCGTAGTGCCGTTGCGCGCGCGGTGATTGCCGCCGTTTCCGTAATCAATCGCGGGACATCGCCATTTCCGCGGGAGTGCAGTGGTTCCCTCGCCATGTCGCGCCGCCCCTTGCCCGGAAGCCAGCGGGCCCCTCCCACCGGGAGGGGCCCACCGGGACAGCCTCAGGAGTAGGCGACCTGATAGTGCTTGATTCCGTTGAGCCACCCCGAGCGCAGTCGCTCCGGCGGGGCGATCTCGCGGATCCCCGGCATCTCGTCGGCGATGGCGTTGAAGATCAGGTCGATCTCCAGCCGAGCCAGGTTGGCGCCGATGCAGTAGTGCGAGCCGGTGCCACCGAAGCCGACGTGCGGGTTGTCCTCGCGCAGGACGTCGAACTGCTCGGGATGGTCGAACACCTCGGGGTCGAAGTTCGCCGAGCTGTAGAACAGCCCGACCCGGTCCCCCCGGCGGATCTGCTGGCCGCCCAGCTCGGTGTCCGCCATCGCGGTGCGCTGGAATGCGACGACGGGCGTCGCCCAGCGGACGATCTCGTCGGGAGCCGTCTTCGGGCGCTGGTCCTTGTAGAGCTCCCACTGGTCCGGGTGATCGAGGAAGGCCTTCATGCCATGCGTGATGGCGTTGCGCGTGGTCTCGTTACCCGCCACCGAAAGCAGGATGACGAAGAATCCGAACTCCTCGGAGTTCAACGACTCGCCGTCGACATCGGCGTGGATGAGCTTGGTGACGATGTCGTCCATCGGGCAGCGGCGGCGTTCCTCTGCCATGTTCCACGCGTAGCCGACCAACTCGGCGGAGGCGGAGAGCGGCTCGACGTTGTACTCGGGGTCGTCGTAGCCGATCATCTGGTTGGACCAGTCGAAGATCTTGCGGCGATCCTCCTGCGGGATGCCGATCAGCTCGGCGATCGCCTGCAACGGAAGCTCGCAGGCGACGTCCTGGACGAAGTCCCCCGAGCCCTTGTTCTTGGCCTCGTGCACGATGCGTGCCGCGCGCTCGCGCAGCGTGTCCTCGAGCTTCCCGATCGCACGTGGCGTGAAGCCCTTCGACACGATGCGGCGCAGCTTCGTGTGCTGCGGCGCGTCCATGTTGAGCAGCACCAACCGGTTCGCGTCCATGTTCTCCGGCGTCATGGTGTGGTCGAACCGAATGATCGCCAGCTTTTCCTGCGACGAGAACAGCTCGCTGTCACGCGAGACCGCCTTGACGTCCTCCAGGCGCGTGACGACCCAGAAGCCGTCGTCGCCGAAGCCGGCGACGTTGTGGGACTGGGCGTTCCACCACACCGGAGCGGTCCGTCGCAGTTCCGCGAACTCCTGCAGCGGAAGTCGTTGGGCGTACAGATCGGGGTCGGTGAAGTCGAAGCCGGCGGGGATCATCGGTGTTGCCACGGCTACCTCCCGGGATGCCACGTCGTCGTGGAACACGTTCTAGAACAGATTGAAGCATACGGTGTTAACTAAAGATAGATCTTCGGTGATACCCGTTTACTTTCTCGATTAGGATCTTGAAACTCCTGGTAGAACCGGTCCTCTTTAAACATGATCATAAATCGACTGACCTGCGGGTTGCTTGCCTGCTTATGAAACTTGTTCTAGTTTGAAAGGAGCGCGAGGCAACTTCGGACGAAGGAGACCACGGTGGGCGAACCCGTCATCGTCGAGGCCGTGCGGACCCCGATCGGCAAGCGGCGCGGCTGGCTGTCCGGGCTGCACGCGGCCGAACTGCTGGGCGCAGCCCAGGCGGCACTGCTCGAACGGGCCGGGCTCGACCCGGTGCTCGTCGAGCAGGTCATCGGCGGTTGCGTCACCCAGGCCGGCGAGCAGTCCGGCAACGTGACGCGCACGGCATGGCTGCACGCGGGTCTCCCTCAGGCCACCGGCGCGACCTCGATCGACGCGCAGTGTGGTTCCGCGCAGCAGGCCACCCACCTGATCGCAGGACTCATCGCCGCGGATGCCATCGACATCGGCGTCGCCTGCGGGGTCGAGGCGATGAGCCGCGTGCCGCTGGGCGCGAACCGCGGTGTGGACGCCGGGCAGCCGAAGCCGGACTCGTGGTCGATCGACCTGCCCAACCAGTACAGCGCGGCGGAGCGCATCGCCACCAACCGCGGCCTCACCCGCGAGGACGTCGACCGCTTCGGCCTCTCGTCACAGACGAGGGCTGCCACGGCCTGGACGCAGGCCCGATTCGACCGCGAGATCGTCCCGGTCAAGGCGCCGGTGCTCGACGACACCGGCGCGCCGACAGGCGAAACCCGGCTCGTCACCAAGGACCAGGGACTGCGCGAGACCACGCTCGAGGGACTGGCCAGGCTCAAGCCCGTCCTCGACGGTGGCGTGCACACCGCGGGCACCTCGTCGCAGATCTCCGACGGCGCGTCGGCCGTGCTGCTGATGGACGCCGCGCGTGCCCGCGAACTCGGGCTGCGGCCCCGCGCCCGCATCCGCGCGCAGGCACTCGTCGGTGCCGAGCCGTACTACCACCTGGACGGTCCCATCCAGGCAACGGAACGCGTACTGCGGCGCACGGGCATGACGATCAGCGATCCGGACCTGTTCGAGGTCAACGAAGCGTTCGCGTCGGTCGTCCTGTCGTGGCAACAGGTCCACCGGCCCGACCCGGCCAAGGTGAACGTCAACGGTGGCGCGATCGCGCTCGGGCACCCGGTCGGCTGCACCGGGGCCCGGCTGATCACCACCGCGCTGCACGAGCTCGAACGCCGCGACGAGAGCACCGCGCTGGTCACGATGTGCGCCGGCGGCGCCCTGTCCACCGGCACGATCCTGGAGCGAGTCTAGAGCTCGATACGCACCACCGGCCCGTTGTCCGGACGCTCGAATCGCACCAGCGACTTCCCGGGCCGCCACAGGGTGACCACGAGCGTCGTGCCCGCCACCTCGGTCAGGACCACCTCGGCGAGGTCGAGGCGGAACAGGTGGCACGGTTCTGTATTGCCTTGCACAGCTTCGATTTCCGCCGGATCGGTGACCTCCGTGGCGACGCCCGCGAGTTTGACGTCACCACTGCCGCCCGGAAAAGCATGGATCGCGTAGCGCCCGTCCCGCTGCAGATCCTGTGCCTTCCGTGCGCCGAGCATCGACCCGACCATCAGCTGCGGCCCCGCGAAATCGACCTCGGTACCGCTGACCCGGGGCGCCCCGTCACGGCGAAGCGTTGCCAGTACGTGACTTTCGGCAGCGTCGAACCGCGCGCGGACCTGCTTCGCAAGCTCGGGCGCGGCCTGGGTGAACTCCTGCCAACTGACCATGACAGCAGTGTGCCAGGGGGTACCGACAAAAACCGTGCCGATCGAAGGCGGCCGGAGGAAGTTACCGCTGCCGTACCTTGGCTGCGTCGTAGCGAGCGCGGGCTTCGGTCACCTCGGGAACCTTGCCCTCCACGAACTCGATGAGATCCCGCAGCTTCGCCGCGACCTCGATACCGCTGGGCGTCAGGCTGTACTCGACGCGCGGCGGGATGCTCGGCTGGGCCTCGCGATGCACGAAGCCGTCGCGCTCGAGTGCCTGCAACGTCTGCGCGAGCATCTTCTCGCTGACCCCGTCGACCTTGCGGCGCAACGCGTTGAACCGGAACGGCCCCTCGGCGAGCGCGGCCAGGGCGAGCGTGCCCCAGCGGCCGGTGATGTGCTCCAGGATGCCGCGCGACGAGCACGCGCGGGCGAAGACGTCCGCGACCAGCTGGTCGACTTCGGACACATCACTGCTCATATGTGTCACGGTACCTCCCGGACCACGCCGATCACTGTGACAACACTTACTCCTAGTTGGCACTTTCTCAAAGTTAGTACAAGCTGGCAGTCAGTATTCGAGACCAAGGAGAACCCCATGATCGTTGTCACCGGTGCCACCGGCCACCTCGGCCGCCTGGTTGTCGAAGGCCTCAAGCAGAAGCTGCCCGCCGAACAGGTCGTCGCCGCCGTCCGAACTCCGGAAAAGGCCTTCGACCTGGGAGTTGTCGTCCGCAAGGCCGACTACGACGAGCCAGAGACCCTGGTCACCGCGCTCGACGGTGCGGACAAGGTGCTGCTGATCTCGGGCAGCGAGGTGGGCAGCCGCGTGCCGCAGCACCGAGCCATCGTCGAGGCAGCACGGAAGGCCGGCGCCACGCACCTGGTCTACACGAGCGCCCCGAAGGCCGACACGACGCCGCTCATCCTCGCGCCCGAGCACAAGGCGACGGAAGAGATCATCCGCGAGTCCGGGCTGACCTTCACGTTCCTGCGCAACGGCTGGTACAACGAGAACTACGAGCAGACCGTGCAGCAGGCCGTACAGACCGGCAGCTTCATCGGCAGCGCCGGCGAGGGCAGGACGGCCAGCGCCGCGCGTGCCGACTACGCGGCCGCGGCCGTCGCCGTGCTGACCGGCGAGGGGCACGAGAACAAGGTCTACGAGCTCTCCGGCGACGTCGCGTGGACCCGCGCGGAACTGGGCGCGACGCTTTCCGACGTGTCCGGAAAGCCCGTCACCTACCGTGATCTGACCCCGGAGGAGCACCAGGCGGCGCTGGTCGAAGCCGGTCTGCCGGAGGCGACCGCGCAGTTCGTCGTCGCGCTGGACGGGAACACCAGGGACGGCCTGCTCGCCGAGACGAGCGGCGAGCTTCGTCAGCTGATCGGCCGCCCGACCACGCCGATCGCCGCCTACGTCGCGGACGTCGTCAAATCACTTTGACGCCGGTGGCCGGGCTCGTTCCGGGCCCGGCCATCTCACGCCCCGTACACCGGCTCCGGTGGCGGCGAGTCCGCCAGCAACCGGGACACCACGTTCCCCAGCTCCGATGGCTCCCACCTGGCACCCTTGTCCACGCTGACCCCGTGCCGCCAGCCCTGGGCCAGCGACACCCGGCCACCGTCGACCTCGAAGACCCGCCCGGTCACCTGCGCCGACTCGGCGCTGCCGAGCCACACGACCAGCGGTGAGACGTTCTCCGGCGCCATCGCGTCGAAGCCGGACTCCGGGGCGGCCATGTCGAAGGTCGGCTCGGTCATGCGGGTCCGAGCCGCCGGCGCGATCGCGTTCACCGTCACGCCGTAGCGCGCGAACTCCGCCGCCGCGACGACGGTGAGACCGGCTATCCCGGCCTTCGCCGCCGAGTAGTTGCCCTGCCCGACACTGCCGAGCAGGCCCGCGCCGGAACTCGTGTTGATCACGCGCGCCTCCGGTGCCCGTCCGGCCTTCGCCTCGGCACGCCAGTACGCCGCCGCATGCCGCATCGGCGCGAAATGCCCCTTCAGGTGCACGCGGATCACCGCGTCCCACTCGTCCTCGCCCAGGTTGACCAGCATCCGGTCCCGAAGGAAACCCGCGTTGTTGACCAGGACGTCGAGGCGCCCGAACCGTTCGAGTGCCGCGGCGACCAGCCGGGACGCACCCTGCCAGTCCGCCACGTCGTCGGTGTTCGCGACGGCTTTCCCGCCCAGCGCCTCGATCTCCTCGACGACCTCCTGCGCGGGTCCCCCGGAGGAGCCGCTTCCGTCGAGGGCGGCGCCGATGTCGTTGACGACGACCTGCGCCCCTTCCCTCGCGAAGGCGAGCGCGTGCGCCCGCCCGATGCCACGCCCGGCACCCGTGACGATGACTACGCGTCCTTCGACGATCACGTGTCCTCCCTGAGAAACGCCGGTACCTCGCCGCCGCCGTGCACCTTCAACGTCGCACCGCTGACGTAGGACGCCAGCGGTGAGGCGAGGAAGGCGACGCAGGCGCCGATCTCCTCCGGCTCGGCCAACCGTCCTAACGGGACGGTCGAGGCAGTGTTTTCCGTGTAGTGCAGGCTGGCGCGTTCCGTGCGCACCATGCCGACATCGAGAGCGTTGACCCGCACCTTCGGCGCCCACTCGACCGCGAGGCTCGCCGTCAGGTTGTCCAGGCCCGCCTTCGCGGCACCGTACGAGGCCGTTCCCGGCGAGGCCCTGGTCGCGGAGACGCTGCTGATGTTGATGACCACACCGCCTGAATCCTGTTGCTGCATCACGAAGTTCGCCTGCCGGGCGACGAACAGCGGGGCGAGCAGGTTCAGCTCGACGATCTTCGCGTGGAACCGCGGGGAGGCACCCGCCTCGGCATACGGGGCACCACCGGCGTTGTTCACCAGCACGTCGAGCCGGCCGATCGCCGCGATGAGCTGCTCCACCTGCTCCGGCTCCCGCACGTCGCACGGCACGAACTCCGCGCCCTCGACGAGGGTCGCGGGTTCCGTACGGCCACAGGCGAAAACCCGCGCCCCAGCGTGCATCAGCGTCCGGGTGATGCCCGCACCGACGCCACGCATGCCGCCGGTCACGAGCGCGACCGCACCGTCGAGCCGCAGGTCCAGCACGGGAACCTCCCGAAGCACTATGCGCTCCCGGAGCGCCCTGTTAACCTACCAAGCAAGTGCTAGGTTTGGAAGAAGGCGCCGATGCCCATCAGCACGCAGCACCCGGAGCCCGGTATCGCCGTGGTCACGGTGGATGCTCCCCCGGTCAACGCCCTCACCGTGCGGGGCTGGTTCGACCTCGCCGACGAGGTGACCGCCGCCGGCCGGGACCCCGCGACGCACGTGGTCGTCCTGCGCGCGGAAGGACGCGGGTTCAACGCCGGCGTCGACATCAAGGAGATCCAGCGCGACGGCGGTTTCGACGCGCTGATCGGGGCCAACCACGGTTGTGCGGCCGCGTTCTCCGCTGTCTACGACTGCGCCGTCCCCGTGATCGCAGCCGTGCAGGGGTTCTGCCTCGGCGGCGGCATCGGCCTGGTCGGCAACGCGGACGTCGTCGTCGCAGCGGACGACGCGACGTTCGGACTGCCCGAAGTGGACCGCGGCGCGCTCGGGGCCGCAACCCATCTCGCGCGGCTCGTGCCGCAGCACCTCATGCGCGCGCTCTTCTACACGGCCAGCACGATCGACGCACACCAGCTGCACCACCACGGATCGGTGTACGCGGTCGTCCCCCGCGAAGAGCTCGACGAGACCGCACTGACTCTCGCCCGGCAGATCGCCGCGAAGGACACGCGCGTCATCCGAGCGGCGAAGCAGGCGATCAACGGCATCGACGTGCAGCCCGTGCACCGCAGCTACCGCTTCGAGCAGGGCTTCACGTTCGAGCTCAACCTGGCAGGCGTGTCCGACGGGGCACGGCAGGCGTTTCTGGAGAAGGGAGCGTGATGGACAAGCGGATGACGGTCGACGAGGTCGTCTCGCAGTTGTGGGACGGGATGACGCTCGGCATCGGCGGCTGGGGCTCGCGGCGCAAGCCGATGGCGCTCGTCCGCGCGATCCTCCGCTCCCCGCTCAGGGAGCTGACCGTCGTCTCCTACGGCGGCCCCGATGTCGGCCTGCTCGCATCCGCGGGCAAGATCCGGCGGCTGGTGTTCGGTTTCGTCACACTCGACTCCATTCCTTTCGATCCATGGTTCAACCGGGTCCGCGAGGCGGGCGAGATCGAGGTGACCGAGTACGACGAGGGCGTCTTCGGCACCGGGCTTTCCGCTGCCGCGCAACGCCTTCCGTTCCTGCCGACCCGGGCGGGGCTCGGCTCGGACGTACTACGGCTCAATCCTCATCTGCGCACCGTCCGCTCCCCTTACGGGGACGAGGAGCTGCTGGCCGTGCCGGCACTGAAGCTCGACGCGTCGCTCGTGCACCTCAACCGAGCCGACGCGCGCGGCAACGCCCAGTACCTCGGCGTCGACCCCTACTTCGACGAACTGTTCGCCCTCGCCGCGGACCGGTGCTACGTGTCGGTGGAGAAGATCGTGGACGAGTTCGACGGTCCCGTGCAGACACTGCTGCTCAACCGTGCGAGCGTGCACGGCGTTGTCGAAACGCCTCACGGAGCGCACTTCACCACCGCCGCACCGGACTACGGGCGCGACGAACCGTTCCAGCGACACTACGTGACGTCCGCGAAGGACCCGGACCTGTGGCCGGGGTTCGTGGACAGGTTCCTCTCCGGCGACGAGGCGAGCTACCAGGCCGCGGTTGCGGAGTTCGCATGAGCGACATCACGCGGGCCGAGGTCGCGATCATCGCCTGTGCGGAACTCTTCCGGGGCGACGGTGAAATCCTTGTGAGCCCGATGGGCGCCATTCCCTCGCTGGGCGCGCGGCTGGCGCGGTTGACGTTCGAACCCGACCTGCTGCTCAGCGATGGCGAGGCCTGCCTGATCGCGGACGGCAGGACCGAGGGCTGGCTGCCGTTCCGGAAGGTGCTCGACACCGTTGTGCCGCACGGGAAACGGCATGTGGTGATGGGCGCGAACCAGATCGACCGGCACGGCAACCAGAACATCTCCGCCATCGGGGACCACGCGCGCCCGAAGAAGCAGCTGCTAGGAATGCGCGGCGGACCGGGCAACACAGTCAACCACCGCACGAGCTACTGGGTGCCCCGGCACAGCCGGCGCGTGTTCGTGGACGAGGTCGACATCGTCTCCGGTGTCGGTTTCGCGCGGGCGCGGCAGGCGGGGGTCGCGGGTTTCCACGACTTGCACCGGGTGGTGACGAACCTCGGCGTGCTCGACCTCCGGCCGGGCGGAATCCGGCTGTTGTCCGTGCACCCCGGCGTCTCGGTGGACGAGGTCGTGGCGAACACGACGTTCGAGCTCGACCTCGCCGATGTCACCGAAACGCGCCTGCCGACCTCCGAGGAACTGCATCTGATACGTGTCGTGCTCGACCCGAAATCGTTGCGGGACAAGGAGGTTTGATGCGGACCGCAATTACGTCCTTGACCGGCGTCACGCACCCTGTGGTACAAACAGCTATGGGCTGGGTGGCCGGACCCCGCCTCGTATCCGCTACCGCCGAAGCGGGCGGGTTGGGGATCCTCGCATCGGCCACCATGAAGTACGACGAACTCGAAGCCGCCATCAAGGAAACCCGGTCCCGCACCGGGAATCCGTTCGGGGTCAACCTGCGCGCCGACGCGGAGGACGCCGAGCGGCGGGTCGACCTGCTCATCCGTGAGGGTGTCAAGGTCGCCTCCTTCGCGCTCGCACCGCGCAAGGAGATGATCGCCCGGCTCAAGGACGCCGGGATCGTGGTCATCCCCTCGGTCGGCGCGGCGCGGCACGCCGAGAAGGTCGCCTCCTGGGGCGCCGACGCGGTGATCGTGCAGGGCGGCGAAGGCGGTGGGCACACCGGCGGCGTCGCGACGACGCTGCTGCTGCCGTCGGTGCTCGACGCGGTCGACATCCCGGTGGTGGCCGCGGGCGGGTTCTTCGACGGCCGCGGACTGGCCGCCGCGCTGGCCTATGGTGCGGCCGGTATCGCTATGGGCACGCGCTTCCTTCTGACGCGGGAGAGCACGGTGCCCGAAGTGGTGAAGCGGGCGTACCTGGTGCGTGGGCTCACCGACACGGTGGTCACGAGGAAGGTCGACGGGTTGCCGCACCGGGTCCTGCGCACGGAACTGGTCGACGGGCTGGAGCGGTCTGGCCGGGTGACGGGGCTGGTGCGCGCGGTCCGCAACGCGCAGCGGTTCCGGCGTATCACGGGCCTCTCGTGGCGCGGGATGCTGCGGGAGGGTGCGGCGATGCACCACGACCGGAACTGGTCGCAGGTGATCATGGCCGCGAACACGCCGATGCTGCTGCGTGCCGGGCTCGTCGAGGGCGACACGACCGCCGGGGTGCTGGCCTCGGGCCAGGTCGTGGGGCTGCTGGACGACCTGCCGGCGGTCGCGGACCTGATCGGGGGCCTCGTGGCCGATGCCGACGCGATCCTCGCTCGCCTGGGCACTCGGTAACCTCTCGGCCACGCTGTGCTTGACTTCGGGCCATGAACACCGAGGACGGCACCTGCGAGGTCGTGGACGCCGAACTGCACGTGCGGAGCCTCGGGGACGGGCCACCCTTGCTGATGATCTCGGGCGGCCTGGGTGCGGCCGGCAGCTACCAGGCGCTGGCCACCAAGCTGGCCGAGGAGTACACAGTCCTGCTGTACGACCGCCGTGGGCACTTCGAGAGCGCCGACATCACCGAAGGGCCGATTCCGGTCGAACGGCACGCCGAGGACGCGCGCGCGGTGATCCGGCACTTCGGGTTCGGCAAGGCCCTGGTGTTCGGCAGCAGCGCGGGCGCACAGATCGGGCTGGCGCTCGCCGCGCAGCACCCCGAGACCGTCGACGGGCTGGTCGCGCACGAACCCCCGGCGGTGCGACTGCTGCCGGACGCCGAAGAGTGGATGGAGTTCGCCGCCGAGCAGGTCGCACACGCCGAGTCCGGCGATGTGCTCACGGCGTTCAAGGGCTTCCTCGGGTCCATCGCGGGGGCCGGGCTCCCGACGGTCGGCACGATCCGGCTGCCGCAGGAGAACGAGTGGCGCCTTTTGTTCACCCGCGAGCTGACCCGGTTCTACGGCTACCTGCCCGATGTCGAATCGTTGCGGCGCTCGCAGGTGCCGATCGTGCTCGCCGCCGGGGAGGGCAGCCGGGGCTACTACCACTACCGGCCGGCCCGGGTGCTCGCGCTCGAACTGGGCCTGCCGTTCGTGGAGATGCCGGGTGCACACCTGGCACCGCAGCGCAACGCCGCCGACTTCGCCGTGGCGCTGTCGCAACTGCTGAGGGATCTGGTGCTCTGACGCCCCCGCTGAGCCGCCCGGACGTCGGGCCCGCCACGGGGGCGCGAGGCCACCGCCGGGCCGCCACCCAGTGCCGGCGCCGGGGCGCAGGGGCCACCACCGAAGTGCCGCCGGGTAACGGCCGGGCCGCCGGGGCGCTGAAGCCACCGCCGGGGCGCCGGGAAGGCTCGACGCCGGGGCCACCACCGCGCCGGCGCCTATTGACGGCCGGGGTGCCGGGGTGCCGGGGCGCTGAAGCCACCGCCGAGCCGCCGGGCGCCGAGGCCGCCCTGGTGCCGCCGCGGCACCCGGGGCCGCCGCTGAGCCCTCGGGGCCGCCGGGCTGCAGGGGCCACCACCGAACCGTCGGGGCGCCGAGGCCCCCGCCCGGTGCCGCCGCGGCGCTAAATCTCCCGAATCACCCGGCACGGGTTGCCCGCGGCGAACACGCGGGAGGGCAGATCCCTGGTCACCACGCTCCCGGCGCCGACCACCGTGTCGTCGCCGACCGTCACGCCAGGGCACACGATGACACCGCCGCCGAACCAGACGTTGTTGCCGATCGTGATCGGGGCGGCCGTCTCCCAGCGCTGACGCCGCAGCTCGTGGTCCTCCACCGGGTGCAGCGCTGTCAGCAGCTGCGCCCGCGGGCCGATCGACACGTCGTCGCCGATGCGGATAGGGGCGCAGTCCATCAGGATCGCGTCATAGTTCAGGAAGCTGTTGGAGCCGATTTCGATCAGGTAGCCGTAGTCACACTGGAAACGCGGCATGATCCACGAGCCTTCGCCGAGTCCACCGAGCAGTTTGCCCAGGAGGGGTTCACGCTGCTCAGCGGGGCAGGCGTTGAACTCGTCGCACAGCTCCTGCGCGCGCCTGCGCTCCGCCACCAGGTCGGGGTCACTGTCGCGGTACAGCTCGCCCCGCAGCATCCGGTCCTTCTGCTCGCCCACCGGCCCAAACTAGCGCATCCACATCGCGGAAACCGCTGTACGCTGGAATGAGGCGACCGGCGCCTTCCTCCCCAGTTTCGCGCCGGTCGCGGCTCCGGCGCACACTCCCCCTCGGGCGCCGGGGCATCCGACCCCCGGGCCGCGTCTTCCTCCCCCAGTTCGACGCCGCCCGGGGGTCCCTTTCAGTCCACTGTGGACGGAATGACCCGCACGCCGTCCCGCCACACCTGCTGGATACCGCCGGGCAGCGCCGCGAGGTCGAAGGCGTCCCCGGAGACCAGCACCAGGTCCGCGCGATAGCCAGGCGCGAGCCTCCCCAGTTCGTCGCCGTGACCCAGCAGCTCCGCCGACGACGAGGTCGTCGCCGCGAGGACCTGGGCCGGGCTCAGCCCACAGGCCTGCATCAACGGCAGCTCCTCGAGGTTCTCGCCGTGCGGACCGACGCCCGAGTCGGTGCCCATCGCGATGCGCACCCCCGCCTCGACCGCCCGCCGCACCGACTCGGCGTGCACCTCGGCGACCTCCTCGGCCTTGCGCACCATTTCCGCCGGCAGCGACGCGCCCGCCTTCACCGCCCGGATGACCGCCAGCGGCGCGACCAGGGTCGGCACCAGCCAGGTGCGGTGCTCGAGCATCAGCTCGATGGCCTCGTCGTCGAGGAAGATGCCGTGTTCGATCGAGCGGATGCCCGCACGCACCGCGTTCTTGATCCCCTCGGCACCCTGCGCGTGCGCCATCACGTGCCGGCCCTGCATCCTCGCCTCGGCGACCAGCACCTGCAGTTCCTCCGGGGTGAACTGGGAGTGCCGCGGATCGTCGCCCGGGGAGAGCACGCCGCCGGTGGTACAGACCTTCAGCACCTGCGCGCCCGCGCGCAACAACGTCCGGGCGACCCGCCGCATGTCGTCAGGGCCGTCCGCGATGGCATCCGGACGGCCGGGGTGGGGGATCCACGGGCCCGCGCACTGGCCCGAGGGCATCCAGTCGTCGCCGTGCCCGCCGGTCTGGCTGATGACGTTGACCGAGATCTGCATGCGCGGCCCGGGAATCAGCCCGTCGGCGACCGCCCGCTGGATGCCGAGGTCCGCGCCGCCGGCGTCCCGCACCGTCGTGATGCCCTGCTCCAGCGTCCGCCGCAGGTTACGGGCCGCCTCGTAGAACTGGTACGAGAACGGCAGCTGCAGCTGGCGGAGCAGGTCGACCCCGGACATGACCACGTGCACATGACAGTCGAAGAAGCCCGGCAGCACGGTCAGGCCGGTGCAGTCGACGGAGACATCGCCGTCGAGCCCGGTCCCGACGTCGACGATCCGCCCGTCCTCCACCACCACGTCACCGGCGGCACGATCGCTTCCGGTGCCGTCGAAAACCTGTCCCCCGGTGAAGAGAACCCTGCTCATACCCGCACCGCCTCCGCTTCGCGATCCGATGTGGTGGCGCGTTCGATGAGCGCCCCGACCAGCAGGACGACGACGTTCGCCGCCAGCCCGATCAGTCCGACGTTGACGTGCCCGACGAGATCCGTGTCGACGAAGGTCAGCCAGATGACCACGATCTCGCCGACGATGAGGCCCGCGAGCACGGGTCCCTTGCCGATCGGGACGCGGCGGGTGAACCCGAGCACGTTCGCCGGGGCGAGCTGCACCGAACCGCTGTAGGTGAGCAGCAACAGGTTCGCGAGGAGGTCTGGCCGGAAGATGCCCAGCAGCAACGAGAGACCGCACGCCAGCACCACCGTGCCGTGGTTGACCCAGAACTGCGTGCGAGGCCTGCGGACCCGCACGATGTTGCGTGCGACGAGCGACGAGATGCCGATCAGGATGCCCGCCGCGGGCACCATCGCCGTCGCGATCGCCGCGACCACCACCAGTCCCGTCGCCCAGCCGGGCAGCACGTCCTTGCTCAGGTTCAGCAGCACGCCGTTGGAGTCCGAGCCCTTGGGCAGCACCAGGATCGCGGCGAAACCGATGATCATCGGCAGCAGCAGGCACAGCTCGTAGATCGGCATCCAGGTGTAGTTGCGGCGCAGCACCTTCGGGTCGCGCGCGGACATCAGCGCCGGCCACGTGTGCGGCAGGCACATCAGCCCGACCCCGATCGCGCTGACCAGCATGCTCGTGATGAACCACGTGTGGTCGTTGCTGCCCGCGTGCACGGTCAGCACCTGCGGGTGCAGCTGGTCGATCCGGTGGAACACCCCGGAGATGCCGCCCGCGAAGTGCGTCGGCACCGCGACGAGCAGCACCACCAGCACGATCAGCATGATGACGTCCTTGAAGTACGAGGTCGCCGCCACGCCACGCAGCCCCGCCCACAGCACGAACGCCACCACCAGCGCGCAGCCGACGACCATCGACAGGGTCGAGGACGCCGCGTTACCGGTGACGAGCTTGACGATCAGCCCGAGGCCGGTGATCTGCAGCTGCAGGTACGGCAGCACGAACAGCACGCCGAGGACCGCCGAGAGCGTGCCGAGGAAGCGGCTGCCGAACCGGTCGGCGAGGAAGTCGCCCTGGGTGAGGTAACCGCGCTCCTTTCCCAGCGACCACAACCGCTTCGCCAGGAAGAACAGCACCATGTACCCGATCGGCACATAGGGCAGCGAGTACATCGCGGCTACCCCGCCGCTGAACGCCAGGCCCGCCATGCCGAGAAAGGTGAAGGTGGTGAACACCTCACCGGCCTGCAGGAACCACATGGTGACCGCGCCGAACTTGCGGCCGCCGACCACCCACTCCGACAGGTCGGCGGCCGGAGTGCGGCGGCCGAGGAACCCGAGCACGCCGATCAGCACGATGCCGGCGAAGGTGAAGACCAGGGTGACGGTCATTCGTCGTCACCCCGCTTGGCCATCATCCGCTCGGTGATCAGCAGGGCGGGCGTGCACAGCACGCACCACACGCCGCCCCAGACCATCATCTTCGGCAGCCCGAACCACAGGCCGGTGGTGTTGACGAACGGCAGGAACGGCATGATCGCCAGCGCCAGAGCGGGGATCAGGGGCACGAGATAGTACGACTTCACCGGATGCCTCCGCGTGCTTTTCAGGGAGTGAGCCGCCGCGCCGCGAGCTCGGCCAGCAGGGTGGCGGCGTCGGCGACCACGTTGTCGTCGAACGCCGCCCGGGGAGAGTGGTTGTAGGCGGCGGTGTCCGGGTCTTCGGCGAAGGTGGCGCCGAGGAAGACGAACGCGCCGGGAACGCGGTCGAGCACCCGGGAGAAGTCCTCCGAGCCGGTCATCGGGTTGACCAGCGGCTGGAAGCGCTCCTCGCCGAAGACCTCGCGCACCGTCTCGGCGGCGAACTCGTGGCCCGACTGGTGGTTGACGGTGACGGGATATTCCTGCTGGTAGCTGACCTCCGCCTCGAGTCCGTGCGAAGCGGCGATCTCCTGGCACAGCTGGACCGCGAACTTCGCGACCTTCTCCCGGGCTTCGGGGGAGAAGCTGCGGACCGTCGCCTCGAAGGTCGCGTCGTCGGGGATGATGTTGCGGCGGGTGCCGGCGTGGAAGACGCCGACGGTGACCACGACCGGGTCGAACACGTCGAACCGCCGCGTGACCATGGTCTGCAGCGCGGTGACCATCTCGCAGGCGACGGGCACCGGGTCGAGCGCCTGGAACGGGCGCGAGCCGTGCCCGCCGGCGCCGACGACCCGCACGAACAGCCCGTCGGAGGCGGCCATCAGCGGTCCCGGCCGGGACGTGAACATGCCGTTGGGGATGACCGAGGACGTGACGTGGATGCCGAACGCGGCGTCGGCGGGCCGGCCGGCGGCTTCGAGCACCCCTTCGGAGATCATGTGCCCCGCACCGTCCCAGCCCTCTTCCCCGGGCTGGAACATGAACACGACGTCCCCGGCGAGCCGGTCGCGATGCTGTGAGAGCAGGCGCGCGGCGCCGACGAGCCCGGCCGTGTGCAGGTCGTGGCCGCAGGCGTGCATCAGGCCGTCGTGGCGCGAGGTGTAGTCCGCGCCGGTCTGCTCGGTGACCGGCAGCGCGTCCATGTCGCCGCGCAGCAGCACGACCTCGCCGTCACCGCCCTGGCCACGCAGGACCGCCGTGACCGAGGTCAGGTCCTTGCCCGTGGAGATCTCCAGCGGCAGCCCGTCCAGCGCTTCGAGGACCTTCTCCTGGGTGCGCGGCAGCTGCAGGCCGACCTCGGGAATCTGGTGCAGCTCGCGGCGCAGCCGCACCAGGTCCTCGTTCAACGTCGCGGCGTCGTTCCGCAGGTCCATCGGTCTCCTCTCGTACGCTTGCGCTCCGATGTTGCGGTAACCGGGCACAGCCGCGTGGCGGATGCGAAGATTCCGTCATCGACGGACGGCTGAGACGAGGAATCGATCATGGTGACCGAGACCGACCTCAGTTTGGTGAATGCTTTGCAGGTCGACCCGCGCGCGCCGTGGTCGTTCGTCGGCGAGACCCTCGGCATCGGTGCGGTCACCGCGGCCCGCCGCTGGGACCACCTGCTCGGCGAGGGCAAGGCGTGGCTGTCCGCCTATCCGGCGGGCGGGGTCGCGTCGCGGCTGGCGATCGCGTTCGTGCAGATCGACTGCGCCCCCGGCCAACCGCTCCAGGTCGGCGCGGCGCTGGCCGCCGACCCGCACATCCCGACGGTGGAGTACGTCGCCGGTCCCTGCGACCTGCTGGTCCACGTCGTCGCGCCCGATCTGCGCGCCGTGACGGACTACATGGTGCACCGGCTCACGACACTGCCGGGCGTCGTGCGCACACGGACTCTCGTGTCGGCGCGGATGTTCAGCGAAGGCAGCCGCTGGCAGGTGCGCGCGATCTCGCCGGGGCAACGCGACGCGCTCGCGGCACGGGCGAAACAGCCACCGGCTCCGCCCCGCTTCGACGATCTGGACCGGCAGCTGCTGCTCCTGCTCGGCGAGGACGGCCGGATGTCGTTCTCGGTGCTCGCATCCCGGCTCGGCACCAGCGCGAGCACCGTGCGGCGGCGGGTGGAGGGCGCGCTCGCGAGCGGCGCCGTCCGGCTGCGCTGCGAGCTGGCGCGTTCGCTGTCCCCCGCACCGGTCACCACGATGTTGTGGCTGCGCGTGCCGCCGGACCGCCTGGAGTCCACGGCCCGTTCCCTCGCGACGGTGCCGGAGGTCCGGATGTGCGCGGCGATCGGCGGCTCCGCGAACCTGCTGGTCGTCGGCTGGGTCCGGGCGCCGGCGGACTCGGTCGCGCTGGAGAGCTCGCTGGTCACGAAGCTGCCGTGGGTGGACATCGTCGACCGGGCGGTCACCTTGCGCACGGTCAAGCTGATGGGCGCGGTCCTCGACGAGTCCGGCTACGCCCGTTCCCGCGTACCGCTCGACTTCTGGTCGCCGATCCTGCCCAGGCTCACAGACGCTCGATGATGGTGACGTTCGCGGTGCCGCCGCCTTCGCACATCGTCTGCAAGCCGTAGCGCCCGCCGCGACGTTCGAGCTCGTGCAGCAGAGTGGCCAGCAGCTTGGTTCCGGTCGCGCCGATCGGATGACCGAGGGCGATCCCGCCGCCGTTGACGTTCACGCGCTCGGGGTCCGCGCCCGTCTCGTCGAGCCAGGCGAGGACGACGCTGGCGAACGCCTCGTTGACCTCGAAGAGGTCGATGTCGTCGATCGACAACCCCGTCCTGCGCAAGGCATGCGCCGTCGCGGGGATCGGCCCGGTGAGCATCCAGACCGGATCCGCGGCCCGGACGGACAGGTGGTGCACGCGGGCCCGGGGCGTCAGGTCGTGCTCGCGCACGAAGGCCTCCGAAGCGACGAGAGCCGCGCTGGCGCCGTCCGAGATCTGGCTCGCGACGGCTGCGGTGAGCCGTGAACCCTCGCTCAACGGCTTCAGGCTCGCCATCCGTTCGAGGCTGGTGTCCCGCCGCGGCCCCTCGTCGTGGCGGAACCCGTCCACCGGCACGATCTCGGCATCGAACCGGCCCTCGTCCCGTGCCGCGATCGCCCGCTGGTGGCTGCGGTAGGCGTACTCCTCCATCGCCTGGCGGCTGATCCCCCAGTGCTCGGCGATCATCTCGGCACTGCGGAACTGCGAGACCTCGACGCTGCCGTAGCGCTCCTGCCAGCCCTTCGAACCCGAGAACGGGTCGTCGAACCCGAACTCGCGCCCGGCGAGCATCGCGGCGCTGATCGGAATCTGGCTCATGTTCTGCACACCGCCCGCGAGCACCAGGTCCGCCGTGCCCGACAGCACGGCCTGCGCGGCGAAGTGCACCGCCTGCTGGCTCGACCCGCACTGCCTGTCCACGGTCACGCCCGGCACGTGGTCGGGGAGGCCGGCGGCGAGCCAGGCGGTGCGGGCGATGTTGCCCGCCTGCGAGCCGAGGGTGTCGGTGCAGCCGAAGATCACGTCGTCGACCAGGGCCGGGTCGACGCCGGTTCGCTCGACGACGGCGTTGATCACGTGCGCGCCGAGGTCGGCGGAGTGCACGGCGCTGAGCCCGCCCCCGCGCCTGCCGACCGGGGTGCGCAGTGCGTCGAGCAGATATGCCTCAGCCATCGGGTCTCCTTTTCGCCGGGCGACGCCGGGTCGCGATCCCGTCGAGCACGATCGCCAGGTACTCCTGGGCGACCTCGTCGGCCGACAGCGGGCCCTTCGGGTCGTACCAGTGCACCGCCACCCACACGGTGTCGCGGATGAACCGGTAGGTCAGCTCGACGTTCAGTTCGGGGCGGAACGCGCCCTCGCGGACGCCTTCGGCCAGCAGCTCGGTCCACAGCTTGCGGAACTCGGTGTTGCGCCGCTCGATGTAGGAGAACCGGGGCAGCTTCGCAAGCTGCTTGGCCTCGTTCTGGTAGATCGCGACCTCGTCCGGGTGCGCGTCGATCGCCTCGAAGGAGGCGACCACGACGGCTTCGAGCGTCTTGCGCGGCCCGAGCCCGGTCCGCACGATCTCCGCGTAGGTGCCGAACAGCTCGTCGAGGAACCCGCCGAGGATCTCGTCGGCCATCGACTCCTTCGAGTCGAAGTGGTGGTACAGGCTGCCGGACAGGATGCCCGCGGCGTCGGCGATGTCGCGCACTGTCGTCGAGCGGTACCCGTGCTCGGCGAACAGGCGCGCGGCCAGGGTCAGCAGTTCGTCACGACGGCTTTGTTCAGGCATGCTGGCTGCTCACTGAGATCACCTCACCGGTCAGGTAGGACGCGTGGTCGCTGGCGAGGAATACCATCACATTCGCCACCTCCCACGGCTGCGCCGCCCTCCCGGAAACCTCGCGTGCGGTCAGGTCGGCCAGCAGCTCCTCGGTGGTGACCTTCGCCAGGAACGGATGCATCGCGAGGCTCGGCGCGACGGCGTTCACCCGGATCCCGTGTGGCGCCACGTCCACGGCGGCGCAGCGGGTCAGGGCCATGACCCCGGCCTTCGCCGCCGCGTAGTGGGCCTGCTCGGCCTGTGCCCGCCAGCCGACCACGGAGGCGTTGTTCACGATCGCACCCCCGTCTCCCTGCGCGATGAACGCCCGTGCGGCGGCGCGGGTGGCGCGGAAGGTGCCGTTGAGGGTCACGTCGAGCACCCGGAACCACTCGTCGTCGGCCATGTCCACAATAGACTTGCTGCCACCGAGTCCGGCGTTGTTGATGAGCACGTCGATACGGCCGAACCGGGCGATGGTGCCGTCGATCAGCGCCTGCACCTGGTCTTCGCTGGTCACGTCGCAGGGGATCGCGTGGACGTCGCCCAGCTCTTCGGCCTTCTCGCGCAGCCGCCGTTCGTGCCAGTCGCTCAGCACGACCTGCGCGCCTTCCTCGAGACTGCGCTTGGCGACGGCAGAGCCGATACCCGTGCCGGCCGCGGCCGTCACGACGACGACCTTGTCTCGCAACAGGTTCGCGCCCTCGGGGTATTTGGGGACGGGGATCACTGGCGGGCCTCCCGGGGCAACCCGAGCACGCGCTCGGCGATGATGTTCCGCTGAATCTCGTTCGAACCGCCGTAGATGGTGTCGGCGCGGCTGAACAGGTACAGTCGTTGCCAGGCGTCCTCCTCGACCATGGACGCCGGTCCGCGCACCATCATCGCCAGTTCGCCGAGGCTGCGATGCCAGTCCGCCCAGACCAGTTTGGACACTTCCGCGACCCCGGGCACCTGCGAGCCGAGGGTCCGCACAGCGTGAGCGCGCATGACCTCCAGGCCCATCCACGCCCGCGCCAGCCGCTCGGCGATCACCGGATCCTCAGCGGCACCGTTGTGCCGCGCGAGTTCGGTGAGTGCGGTGAGCTCGCGGCGGAAGCCGACCTGCTGGCCGAGGGTGGCCACACCGCGTTCGAACGCGAGCGTGCCCAAAGCGACGCGCCAGCCGTCGCCGGGCGTGCCCACGACGAGGTCCTTGGCGGTGCGGGCGCCGTCGAAGAAGACCTCGTTGAACTCGCTGGTGCCGGTGAGCTGGCGGATCGGGCGTACCTCGATGCCGGGCTGGCGCATGGGCACGAGTAGGTAGGACAGGCCGTGGTGGCGTTTGGACCCCGGCTCCGTTCGGGCCAGGACGAAGCACCAGTCGGCGACGTGGGCCAGGGAGGTCCAGATCTTCTGGCCGCGCAGGACCCACTCGTCCCCGTCGAGGGTGGCGGTGGTCGCGACGGCGGCCAGGTCGGATCCCGCCCCGGGCTCGGAGTAGCCCTGGCACCACAGCTCCTCGACCTTGACGATCTTCGGCAGGAAACGGCGCTGCTGTTCGGGGGTGCCGAAGGCGATCAGCGTGGGTCCGAGGAGCTCCTGCCCGAGGTGACTGACGCGGGCGGGGGCCTGCGCGCGGGCGTACTCCTCGTGGAAGACGACCTGGTCGTCGAGGCTCGCGCCGGCACCGCCGTGTTCTGCCGGCCAGCCGAGACAGTTCCATCCGGCTTCGGCGAGATGTCGCTCCCAGGCGAGGCGCTCTTCGAAGGCTTCGTGCTCCCGGCCGGGGCCGCCCTGCCCGCGCACATGCGCGAACGGCCCGTCGAGGTTCTCCTCGAGCCACGCCCGCAGGCGTTCCCGGAACTCGGGCATCACACCTCCTCGGCTTCGTCTCGCTGGACGCACTCACTGCGCCTCAACCTCTCGCCGCATTGCGAGTCGCGCATGTGGCTTTGAGGACACCCCCTAGGGCACCCGTGCGCTTCTCACCATCGCGCACATCCAGACGGCAGGATCGACTCCGCCGTCTCACCTCTCCGTCGCATTTCGGATGGAGCGAGGACATTTCGCGTGGAGCCGGGGCCACCGTGGCCAGTGTGTCCACACCACTGCACGGGTGCCGCCGCGTCGGCTCCACCCCGCACCTCGAATGGCGTAGGACGTTCCACTCGGTCCCGCCATCGTCGTCCGGCGCATTCAGCGCCATCCAGCCGGGCTCGGCAACCCCAACTCTCCAGCGCCGCGCTCGCATCACTGAAGCGATATCGCGGCGGCGCTTCCCGACACTGTCCCTCACCGCGCATCAAGGGGCGTCGGTGCGCGCCGCCCCTTCGCGCCTTTTCCTGCACGTGCCACCTCCCCCTGTCGCACCTCAACCGTTGCCTCTGTTCAAAACGTAGCCTCGTGCGTAGGCTACCCTACCAAGCACTTGCTAGGGAGAGGCGAATGGAAACCATCCCGGCCGCGGTCGTCCGGGCAGCGGAACGGTTCGGCGATCGCGAAGCGGTGGCCGACGGCCGGGTGCGCTGGACCTGGATGCAGCTGCACGAGCGAGTGCGTCGCTGCGCGGGACTCCTGCTCACCCAAGGAATCCGTCCGGGCGACCGGGTCGCCGTCTGCTCGCCCAACACTCATCACTGGATCGTCGCGGCGCTCGGCGCGTTGCACATCGGCGCGGTGCTCGTGCCGATCAACACTCGTTTCACCGGCCCGGAAATGCGGGACATCCTCGACAGAACAGAGGCGCGAGCACTGTTCGTGGCCACCTCATTCCTGGGCGTGGACCGGTTGTCGCTGCTGCGGGAGACAGGCGCACGACTCCCGGCAACCGTGCTGCCCATTGATCTGGACGAGCCGGCTGCATGGGACGGTGACCCAACAGGCGTAGACGACCTCGCGGCCGCGGTCCGACCCGGCGACATCAGCGATATCTTGTTCACCTCGGGCACAACCGGGCGCAGCAAGGGCGCGATGAGTGCGCACCACCAGGCGCTCTCGGTGGCGGCGGCATGGGCGGAGTGCGGCGAGGTCGGACCCAACGACCGCTACCTGGTCATCAACCCGTTCTTCCACAGCTTCGGTTACAAGGCAGGCATTCTCGTCGCCGTGCTGACAGGCGCAACCCTGCTCCCGGAAGTGACCTTCGACGTCGATCGCGCGCTGCGAGTGATCGCGGACGAACGTGTCACTGTCCTGCCGGGCGCGCCGACGATCTATCAGATGTTGCTGGACGCCCCTTCCCGCCCCGGTCACGATTTGTCGAGCCTGCGGCTGGCCGTGACCGGGGCGGCGACAGTGCCGGTCGCACTGGTCGAACGGATGCAGTCCGAGCTGTCCTTCGAAACGGTACTGACAGCGTATGGGTTGACCGAAGCCGTGGTGGCGACGATGTGCCGGGTGGGGGACGATCCGAAGACCGTTGCCCACACCTCCGGCCGCGCGGCGGCCGGTTGCGAGGTTCGCATCGACCCGTCGTCGAGCGAAATCCTGCTGCGTGGGCCGAACGTGATGCTGGGCTACCTCGACGACCCGGCGTCCACCGCTGCGGCAGTGGACAGCGAAGGCTGGCTGCACACCGGCGATGTGGGGGCGTTGGACGAGCGCGGGTATCTCACGATCACCGATCGCATCAAGGACATGTACATCTGCGGGGGCTTCAACGTGTACCCCGCCGAGGTGGAACAGACGCTCGCGCGGCTGCCTGGCGTTACCGAGTCGGCTGTGGTCGGTGTCCCCGACCCTCGGCTCGGCGAGGTGGGCAAGGCGTACATCGTGCAGCGCGCGCGGCTGTCCGCCGAGGACGTGCTTGCGCACTGCAAACGGAATCTGGCCAACTACAAGGTCCCGCGGCAGGTGGAGTTCTGCACGGAACTGCCGCGGAACGCGTCCGGCAAGGTGCTGAAACGAGTACTGAGGGAGAAGGCATGAGTGACGTCGTCCGTTACGAGCGGCGCGGACCGGTCGCGGTCGTGACGATGAACCGGCCCGAGTACCGGAACGCCCAGAACTCGGCGATGACGTACGCGCTGGACGAGGCCTTCACCCGCGCGGTGGACGACAGCGCGGTCAAGGTGATCGTCCTGGCCGGCGAAGGCAAGCACTTCTCGGCCGGGCATGACATCGGAACACCGGGGCGTGACGTCGACGTGTCGTTCGAGCGCAAGGCCGTGCTGTGGTGGGACCACGTCGACAAGTCCGGTGGAGATCAACGGTTCGCCCGCGAGTCGGAGGTCTACCTGGGGATGTGCCGGCGCTGGCGGGAGATGCCGAAGCCGATGATCGCGAGTGTCCAGGGCGCCTGCATCGCGGGCGCGTTGATGCTGGCCTGGGTGTGTGACGTGATAGTCGCCTCTGAGGACGCCTTCTTCGCCGACCCCGTGGTGCGCATGGGCATTCCCGGCGTCGAGTACTTCGCGCATCCCTGGGTGCTGGGTCCTCGCGCCGCGAAGGAAGTCCTGTTCACCGGAGAGCGCTTTTCTGCGGCCCAGGCCAAGGAGTGGGGGATGCTGAACCGGATCGTCCCGCGCGCCGAGCTGGAAGGCGCCACGATCGCCATGGCGGAGAAGATCGCCAAGATGCCGTCCTTCGGGTTGGCGCTGGCGAAGAAGGCGGTGAACCAGGCGGAGGACCTGATGGGCATGCGCTCCGGCATGGACTCCGTGTTCGGCCTGCACCACCTCGCTCACGCCCACAACGCCGAAGTCGGCGGCGACTCCCTGGCAGGCCAGGATGCCCGGTCGATGCGCGCCGCGAACACGTCGTCATGACGTCCCCGAACCGGGGGCGACTCGCGTCCGTATCGGGCAAGCCCGGCTTGAGCGGCCCGCTGGCCATACGTCCGCCACAGGTCGTGCGCGCCGGGCCGCCGAGCTTGCCACAGCTCGGTATCGCCGTGCCGGCCGTCTTCCGAGCTTCCCCGCGACGTCGTCGCTTGGCGACTGTCACCGTTCACTCACCACGCCACGTTGCCGAGGTGTCGTGACCATGGATCTGGATCTCGACGAGCACACCCTCGCCTTCCGCGACGAAGCCCGCGCGTGGCTCGCGGACCACGTGCCACGCACGCCGCTGGCCTCGTTCGACACGGCCGAGGGTTTCGAGCAACACCGCGCATGGGAGGCCCAACTCGCCGACGCCCGGTGGTCGGCGGTGTCGTGGCCGGCCGAGTTCGGCGGTCGCGACGCAAGTCTCCTGGAGTGGGTGATCCTCGAGGAGGAGTACTACGCGTCGGGCGCGCCGGGCCGAGTGAGTCAGAACGGCATCTTCATGCTCGCGCCGACACTGTTCGCGCACGGCACACCGGAACAACGCGCACGCATCCTGCCCCCGATGGCCCGCGGCGAGGAAATCTGGGCACAAGCGTGGTCCGAGCCCGAAGCGGGCAGCGACATCGCGTCACTCCGCAGCACCGCAGTGAAGACCGACGGCGGCTGGTTGCTCTCCGGCCAGAAGACGTGGAGTTCCCGCGCCGCCTTCGCCGACCGCGCATTCGGACTCTTTCGTAGTGATCCGGAGAGCAAAAGGCACAAGGGCCTGACCTACTTCATGTTCGACTTGTCCGCCTCTGGCGTGCAGGTACGCCCGATCCGGCAGCTCGACGGCGAACCAGGCTTCGCCGAGATATTCCTGGACGAAGTCTTCGTCCCCGACACGGACGTGATCGGCGAACCAGGCGCGGGGTGGCGAGTGGCGATGACCACCGCCAACAACGAGCGAGGGCTTTCCCTTCGCAGCCCAGGTCGTTTCCTCGCAGCAGCCGATCGACTGGTCGCACTGTGGCATGCTCACGGCTACCCCGAGCAGGTCGCCGACCGAGTTGCCGATGCGTGGATCGGCGCAAGGGCGTACCAGCTATACACCTTCGGCACCGTCACCAAGCTCGCAGAAGGCGGCGAGCTGGGTCCGGAGTCGAGCGTGAACAAGCTGTTCTGGTCGCACCTGGATGTGGAGCTGCACGAGACCGCGCTGGACCTACTCGGCCCGGAGGCAGAGCTGCGCCGGCCGCCGGGCAGTGACCGCATCGGCGAGCAGCATCCTGGCCGTTGGCTCAATGGCTGGCTGTTCTCCCTCGCCGGCCCGATCTACGGCGGCACGGATCAGATTCAGCGAAACACCATCGCCGAACGGCTGCTGGGCCTACCGCGAGGTGACCGATGAAGTTCCTCCCTTCCCGCGAACAGACCGACTTCGCCGAGAGCGTCGACCACCTCTTAGCCGCCATTGATCTACCCGCTGTCATCCACGCGTGGAGTGCCGGCGAACACGGCCCAGGACTGAAGGTCTGGCGGCGTCTCGCCGAACTCGGCGTCACGGCACTGTCCGTCCCCGAACGGTATGACGGCCTCGGCGCCACCGCAGTCGACCTCGTGATCACCTTCGAACGCCTCGGCTACCACGCGGTACCAGGCCCGTGGGTCGAAACCGTGGCAGTCTTGCCGGCACTGCTCGACGACGAAGTCCTGTACGGCGTCTCCACCGGCGAAACAGTCGCCTCGATCGCCGCCCCTCCCGAGGTGCCGTACGCGCTCGACGCCGACATAGCCGACCTCCGGGTGTTCGTTCGGGGACACGACCTGCACGTGTTCACCCCAGGGAACGCCCTGTCCTCCGTCGACGAGTCACGCCGCCTTTTCGAAGCCGAGCCCGGCGACCAGATCGGTACCACCGAAGATGTCTCCTATGCCTTCGACCTCGGCGCACTCGCGACCGCGGCGCAACTGCTCGGCGCGGGCCAGTGGCTCCTCGACACCAGCGTGTCCTACGCCTTGCAGCGTCACCAGTACGGCCGCCCAATCGGTCAGTACCAGTCGATCAAACACCTCCTTGCCGACGTTGCAACAAAACTCGAGCTGGCCAGGCCCCTTGTCCATGGAGCCGCGGTCGCAGAGCGCTCGGCGACCCGGTCCCGTGACGTCTCCGCGGCCAAGGTCGCCGCGGCCGACGCGGCCTACCTCGCCGCTCGCACCGGCCTGCAGGTACACGGTGCGATCGGATATACGGCGGAGCACCCACTCGGATTGCGGCTGACGAAGGTCAGGGCACTCCTGGGCGCGTGGGGCACCCCCGCTTTCCACCGCGCGCGACTCCTGCGAGAGCTGGCATGACGTTCACCGACGAGCAGGAGGCTCTGCGCGAGACTGTCCGTGCAGTGACCGAGCGGCACGCCGCCCCGTGGAAGGTGCTGTGCGACCAGGTGGGTGTCGCCGGCCTTGCGGTGCCGGAAGCACATGGCGGCCTCGGCGCGGGCCTTCGTGAGTTGCAGGTGGTGGCCGAGGAACTGGGCAGGGCGCTCGTCTCCGCCCCGTTCCTCGGCTCAGTCGTGCTCGCCACCCAAGCGCTCCTCGAGAGCGGAGACCACGCGGCTGCAGCCCGGCTGCTGCCGAGACTCGCCGAAGGCTCGGTCGCAGCACTCGCGTGGACTCCGAAGAACGGCGCCTGGGACCCGGACGAGGTCGCGTTCTGTGCCAACGGACCCACATTGGACGGCCATGCGCACTACGTCCTCAATGGAGCCGGCGCCGACGTACTCCTCGCAGTCGCCGAGACCGATCAGGGAATCGGCCTGTTCGAACTCGATCCACAACACGCTCGCATCGTCCCCTCGACCGGGATGGACGAGACTCGCGACCTTGCGGAGTTCGAGTTGGTCCAGACGCCTGCCACGAGGATCGGCACCGGCGACTTCCGCGCCGGACTCCGCCGAGTGCGGGATGTGGCCTGTGCTGTTCTCGCCGCCGAGCAAGCAGGCGCAGCCGCTCGAGCGTTGGACATCACAGTTGCCTACAGCAAGCAGCGAGAACAGTTCGGGCGTCCCATCGGCGGGTTCCAGGCCTTGAAGCACCGGATGGCCGACCTCCACGTGCTGGTTGAAACAGCACGGTCCGCGGCCTACGCCGTCAGCGAACCAAACGTGGACGTCTCACGCCTGGCCGCCGTCGCGAAGACCTACTGTTCCGAGGCCTTCTCAACCGTTGCCGCGGAGATGATCCAGCTCCACGGCGGGATCGCCATCACCTGGGAACACGAGGCCCACCGGTACTTCAAGCGCGCGCACGGCACCACCCACCTCTTCGGTCAACCACACCACCACCTTTCCCGGATCACGCCGACGGTCATGTAGACAAATCTCCTTCCATGCTCACCGTCCACAGCAACTCGCACGCCGAGCTCCTGCCGCGAACGAATACGTCGCGCCGGCCAACGGCCAGCACATGGGACAGCGGACACGGCCCGATGTCGGTGCGACGGGCACACACGCGGCCCCGCACTCAGCGAGCCCGAAGACACGTCCCTGCGCGCGCAACCGGGATGTGTTGCAGGGCTTCACCTTGTGCACGAGGTGCCGCGAGAAGACACCGGGCCAGGCCAGCTCAGAACCCGCGCAGGCAGGTGGCGCGTCCGTGGGCACGATGCGCCCGTCCTGGCGGCCCGCACTTGTTCTTGCCGCGGGTTGTCCTGCTGCACCCGGCCGGGTCACGCCCGTCGCGAGTCGTCCACGCCATGGTTTCAGCAGTCACAGACATCATGGGTACCTCCACTCAGAATTACAGGATTTACTGGTGCACCAGTGTTTTTCGGGGTAGATCGCCGCCTACGGCGCCCCATGCATGGCATCACTGTAATCGAACGGACGTTCCCGCGCATCAGCCGAATTAACTATTTACCGATCGCGGCAGAGACGCTACGGTGATCAAAGCCAGTCGTCGGGACCGGCCCACGCGAGCAGTGCGCCGAGATCTGTTCGCAGGGGTTCGGGCGCGGTGTACCGGCCTTGATAGAACAAGAGTGGGCGGGCGGCAGAGGTCTCACCTAGCGCGATGACCCTGCCGATGACCACGTAGTGGTCGCCCGCCTCGTACACCGCTTCCAGTTCGCAGTCGATCCAGGCCAGCACGCCGGCCAGGACGGGTGAACCGGAAGGCGCGGGAGTCCAGTTCACGGTGCCGAACTTGTCGGCACCTCGGGCACCGAAGGCCGCGCTGAGCTCGCGTTGTTCCTCTGCGAGGACGTTGACGGCGAAACGGCCGGCCCGCTGGACGACCGGCCAGGTCCGCGAGTGCTTACTGGGACAGAACAAGACCAGGGGCGGATCGAGCGACAAGGCCGCGAAGGACTGGCAAGCGAAGCCTGCGGGACTGGCGCCGTCGTGCGTGGTTACCACTGTGACGCCGGTACAGAAGTGACCCAGCACGGTGCGGAACCGAGTGTGGTCGACCGTCTCGACGGTCACTGCGCACCCACGCTGAAGTCGTGGCCCCACAGGCTGACCGCGGTGCTCTCCCGCGCGACCCACCGGTCGTCGTCGACCTGGCGGCCTTCACAACCGAATTCCACATCGAACCCACCGGGAGTCTTCATGTAGAACGACAACATCAGATCGTTGACGTGCCGGCCCAATGTTGCCGACATCGGGACCTTCCGGCGCTTCGCACGATCCAGGCACAACCCCACGTCGTCGGTGTTCTCGACCTCGACCATGAGATGCACGATGCCGCTGGGCGTCGGCATCGGCAGGAACGCCAGACTGTGATGACGCGGGTTGCAGCCGAAGAAGCGCAGCCAGGCCGGGGCGTCGTCAGCTGGACGACCGACCATCTGGGGCGGCAGGCGCATCGAGTCGCGGAGCCGGAAGCCGAGTACGTCGCGATAGAACCGCAGGGACGCTTCGTCGTCGTGAGTGGAGAGTACGACGTGCCCCAGGCCCTGTTCCTCCGTCACAAAACGGTGACCGTAGGGGCTGACCACGCGCCGGTGTTCCAATGCGACGCCGTGGAACACTTCCAGGGTGTTGCCCGAGGGATCCTCGAAGATGATCAGCTCGACCACCCGGCGGTCAGCGAGCTGCTCCGCGGTGCCTTCCTTGTAGGGCACACCGTTGGCCTCAAGACTTGCCCGGACCCCGGCCAGTTCGGCGGCGTTGGCGACCTCCCAGCCGGCCTGAGCCAGCCGGTCGGACTCGCCGGGAACGATCACCAGGCGTGCGGGGAAGTCGTCCATGCGGAGGTAGAGAGCGGCGGGGTCAGCGCCTTTCCCTTCGACCATGCCGAGCACCTTGAGCCCGTACTCTCGCCACTTGTCCATGTCCGTGGCTTCGATCCGGAGGTAACCCAGTGACCTGATACCCATCATGTGCTCCCGAGGAAATCGAGGGTCAGTCGATTGAACTCGTCGAACTTCTCCAGCTGCGCCCAATGACCGCACTGGCCGAACACGTGCAGCTGCGCCCGCGGGATCATCTTCAACGCGAGGAGTGCACCGTCGAGGGGATTCACCCTGTCCTCACGGCCCCAGATGAGGAGTACCCGTTGGCGGAGGCGGTGACCGTCGCGCCAGAGCATGCCTTGCTCGTAGCTGTCGGGGCGCATGAACGAAGCGCCCATGGCGCGCATGGCGGCGAGCGACTCCGGTGTACTGGCGGCGGCGAACCGCTCGGCGATCAGGTCTTCGGTGATCAGCGATTGGTCGTGGACCATCACCCGAAGGAACGCCTCCAGCTTTTCCTTCGTGGGTCCTGGCGGGGCGGCGAAACGGCCGAGGTTCTTGACGCCCTCGGTGGGGTCCGGCGCGAAGACGTTGACGCTGAGCCCGCCGGGTCCCATGAGCACGAGCCTGCCCGCCCGGCCCGGATGGTCCAGCGCGAGCCGGACGGCGGTTCCACCGCCGAGGGAATTGCCGACCAGGTGGGCCTTCTCGATCCCGAGGCGGTCCAGCAGGCCGATCACGGCCTGGGCGCTGTGCGTGAAGTACTGGGGATGTTCGGTCGGCTTGTCCGATCTGCCGAACCCGGGCTGGTCCACGGCAATGGTGCGATAGGTCTTGGCGAACACCGGGATGTTCCGTCCGAAGTTGCTCCACGCGGACGCGCCCGGACCGCCGCCGTGCAACAACACGACAGTGTCGGCATGCTCGACCCCGGACTCGTGGTAGTGCAGGCGCAGGCCTTCACGGACCTCGACGTACTTGCCCTCGGCCATGATCACACCATCGCGTTTTCGACCGGCAGGCCGAACTCGCCGGTGCCGAACATCGTGTAGGCGCGTTCGGGGTCGTTGGCGGCGTGCACGCGGCCCGCGTGGGCGTCGCGCCAGAAGCGCTGGATCGGCGTGCCCACCCTGAGCGCCCGGCCGCCCGAGTTCTCGAAGAGCCGGTCGACCGCGGTGATCGCACGCTCGGTCCCTCGTACCTGGTCCCGGCGAACCCGAAGTCGCGTGGCGAACGGCAGCTTCTCGCCCTGGCACGCCAACTGGTACAGCTCGTCGATGTTATGCGTCAGCTGCAGCCAGGCCGCGTCGATCTCGCTGGCCGCCTCGGCGATACGGACCTTGGCGAAGGGGTCCTCTTTGGACTGCTCTCCCGCGTACGCCGCGCGCACGCGCTTACGCTGGTACTCGACGTGGGCGTCGTACGCGCCTTGCGCCATGCCGATGATCGGTGCGGTGATCGTGGACGGATGCACCGAGCCGTACGGGAGCCGGTACAGCGGACCCGGGTTGACCTCCTGACCGGGCGTCTTGCATTTCGACGTCAGGCGGAAGCTCAACGCGCGGTGCTGGGGAACGAACACGTCCTCGACCACAACATCGTTGCTGCCGGTGCCGCGCAGGCCGACCGTGTCCCACACATCGACGATCTGGTAATCCGCGATGGGAAGGAGATAGGTACAGAAGTCCACTGGCTTGCCGTCCGCGAAGGCAGGCGCACCGAGCAGGACCCACGTCGCGTGATCGCAGCCGGACGAGAAGCTCCACCGTCCGGAAAGGCGGTACCCGCCGTCGACGACCGTCGCCTTGCCCATGGGCGCATAGGAGGACGAGATGCGGGTGTCGAAGTCGGCGCTCCAGACGTCTTCCTGGGCCTGCGCCTCGAACAGCGCGAGGTGCCAGGGATGCACGCCGAGGATCGACGCGACCCAGCCGGTCGAACCGCAGGCGCTCGCGATCATCTTGACAGCCGTGTAGAAGGTCACCGGGTCGGCCTCGTAGCCGCCGTAGGTCTTGGGCTGCAGAAGCTTGAAGAACCCGGTCTCCTGCAACGACTTGATTGACTCGTCGGGAATGCGCCGCGAGTCTTCGGTGTCCTGAGCCCGCTCCCGCAGAACCGGCAGGAGCTCTGCGACTCCGGCGATCACTCCACGCGTGTCCTGCTCGCTCATCGGCCTTGCCCCATCCTCGTCATCCTGCACTCTCGCGACCAAGACTAGAACACGTTCTCGTTTTTGTCATCACGATGGACCACCGCGGCGCCTGCTCGTCGTCCTGAAAACACACAATCGGCCAGGGAGAGCCCACTGACATAAGACCTGGAACAGATTCCAACTGCGGACCGCCCGGCCGCGTAGAGACCGGGAATGGGAGCACCGCTCTCGGCGCGAACCTGACCGCTCACCTCGTCGACCACCAGGCCGCCCAGCGTGAGCATCGGACACGGGAAGCTGAGGCTGGGCTTGATCGAGATGTCCAGAAGCGAGAAGGGCGGGGTGCGCAGGGGCTGCACGTACTCACTCGGCTTACCGGCAGGATCCGCGGCACCGGACGCGGCTGCGGAGTTGTACGCCTCGACAGTCGCTTCGAGGCCGTCCGGATCGATGCCGACCCGCTTCGCCACCTCCGCGAGCGACGAACCCGTCACCCGACCGCGCCGCAACATGTACAGCGCCTGGAGCCACTGGAACCACTGGGCTTCCTTCCGGACGGATCTCTTCGCGGTGGCAGCGATCTCGTCGTCGACCAGCAGCCAGCCCTTCGCCTGGTGACGCAGGACCAGCACCTCGCCGACGGCCGCGCCGTAGCGTGATTCGTCGATGACACGCGCTCCCTCCGCGTCGACGATCAGGCCGCGCACGAAAACGCTCGGCGGCGTCACGAAACGCCACGCGGTCACCCGATCCAGGAATGCCGTCGCACCGCCGGCGCCGCTGCCCAGCCGGATTCCCGAGCCGTCGTCGGCGGAGGTGCCCAGGGCCAGGCCACCGCGATAGGCAGGCGCGTGCTCGCGCACCATCGCGCGGTTCGCGATGAACCCGCCCGCCGAGATCACCACTCCATGCCGAGCGGAGAGCTCCTCTTCGCGCGCGTAGCGACGTTCGAGCCGTTCGGCACGGCGGTACAGCGCCTTGCGCAGGGCAGGCACGTAGATGCCCGGTTTCGCGGAGTAATGACCGAGCACGCGGTGCATTCGCCGCACCCTGGCCGGAGCGTCGCGCAGCGTCCGCACTCGAACGCCCGTGACCGCACCGGCGGAATCGATGATCAGCTCGGTCGCCCGGGTTCCAGGGAGGACCCGGACGCCTCGCCGACGCGCCGCCTCGGAAAGGCGCGCGAAGAGCAGCTTGCCGGAGGTGCCTGGGCCTTTCACCCGGTGTCCTCGCGCGGCAGGCTTCGCGATGTCGCGAAAACCCCCCGCTGTCTCACTGCCGGAGTAGTACAGGTAGTAGTCGTCGTTCGGATACGACGTCTTGTACGGGCACAGGCTGCCGTCGAAGGGGACGCCGTTGCCCTCGAGCCAGCTGATCATGTCCGCGCTTCCGGCACAGAACCGGCGCAGGGTCTCGTCCGATACGGCCTCGCCGACCTCGATGCGCAGGTAGTCGTACATGGCGTCGACGGAGTCGTCCACCCCTGCCACGCGTTGCTGTTCGGTACCGCCGCCCGCGTAGACGACGCCGCCGCTCAACGCGCTCGCGCCGCCCCCGGCGAACCGGTCGAGGACGAGCACCGAAGCTCCCGCGTCGGCGGCCTCGATCGCCGCGCAGGCGCCGGCGGCGCCGAAGCCGATCACAATGACATCCACAGGTGCACCCACCCCGTCCACCCTAGAACTGAAACACGTTCTCGTCTATGGTGGCGATGGAGCCTGTGAGCAGGCATGCGTGCTAGTGCAACGCGTTTCACTCCGGAGGTGACATGACCGTCGAACGCGACGAGTCCACGGCTGGTGAGCGGGGCGGAACGGTGGCCGCCGCACCTGTGACAGTCGCTGCCGGTGACACCGCTCCGGGCGGCGCGCGAGTCACGAGCGGTAGCGCAGGCCGGGGCAGCGACGGGCGAACGATCAGCGACGGCCAGGGCCGCAAGGTTCCGGAGGACGGAACGAATCGCCGAGGTGAGACGCCGACTGACGGGCAGCGGCAGGCGATGACAGCCTCGGTGGGCGACGCACCCGACGGCAGCCGAGACCGGGAACCGGCAGTCACCCGCAACGGCCCAGCCCACGAGCTGGGAAGTCCAGGCAATGAGCCCCGCACCACCGACTCATCCGCCGCAAAAGACCACCGCACCCCGGCCGAGTACGACGTCGTCGTGGTGGGAAGCGGTGCGGCAGGGATGACGGCGGCACTCGCGGCAGCTCAGGACGGTCTCCAGGTCGTCGTGTTGGAGAAGGCTCCGCGGTTCGGGGGGTCGACGGCTCGGTCCGGCGGCGGGGTCTGGATTCCGAACAACGAAGCGCTCCCCGACCACGGGGACACGCCCGAGCAAGCCGCCGCCTACCTCGAGGCCATCGTCGGGGACGTGGTGCCGCGCGAGCTTCGGAAGGCTTTCCTCGACCACGGGCCCGACGTCGTGAGCTTCGTGCAGCGGCACACTCCCCTGCGCTTCCAGTGGGTACCGAACTACTCCGACTACCACCCCGAAGCCCCGGGCGGCCGCGCCACCGGCCGCTCCGTCGAACCGAAGCCCCTCGACGGGCGCGTCCTCGGCGACGAGCTCGCCGACCTCGAGCCGCCGTACAGCGCTTCCCCCCTTGGCGTGCCCATCACCCAGGCCGACTACCGCTGGCTGAGCCTCATCGCGCGGCACCCGAGGGGCGTGCTGCGACTCCTGGGCCTCGGTACCCGTTGGCTCGCCGGCCGCCTGACGGGCAAGCACCTGCTCGCCATGGGGCAAGCGCTTGCGGCGGGCCTCCGTGCCGGCCTCCAGCAGGCCGGGGTCACCGTCCGCCTGGACACCCCGCTCGTCGACCTCGTGACGGAAAACGACCGGGTGACAGGCGTGCTCACCACCGACGGCGAGGTCATCCACGCCACGCGCGGTGTCATCCTCGCCGCCGGCGGGTTCGAGCACAACGAGGAGATGCGTGCCAAATACCAGCGCCAGCCCATCGGCAGCGCCTGGACGGTCGGCGCCAAGGCCAACACCGGCGACGCCATCACGGCTGGGATGAAGCTCGGCGCCGCGGTCGACCTGATGGACGACGCCTGGTGGGGCCCGACAATCCCGCTCACCGGCGGACCGTGGTTCGCGCTGGCCGAGCGCTCGCGGCCGGGCTGCCTGATGGTCGACGGCCGGGGCGAACGGTTCGTCAACGAGTCCGCGCCGTACGTCGAAGCCGTGCACGCGATGTACGGCCCCGGCGACGGGCCGGGTGAGCACATCCCCACCTGGCTCGTGTTCGACCAGCGCTACCGCAACCGCTACATGTTCACCGGCATCGGACCGCGGCAGCCACTGCCTGGGCGGTGGTTCAAGGCGGGTATCGCGGCGAAGGCGGGGACGCTCGACAAGCTCGCCGAACGCATCGGGGTGCCGGCACAAGCCCTCCGCGGAACCGTCGAGCACTTCAACGGCTTCGCGCGCGACGGCGTCGACGAGGACTTCCACCGCGGGCGGAGCGCCTACGACCACTACTACGGCGACCCCCGCAACCGCCCCAACCCGAGCCTCGGCCCGCTGGACCAGGCGCCGTACTACGCGGTCAAGATCGTCCCCGGCGACCTGGGCACGAAGGGCGGGCTGCGGATCGACACGCACGCCCGTGTCCTGCGCGAGGACGGCTCGGTGATCGCCGGGCTCTACGCGGCCGGGAACACGAGCGCGGCCGTCATGGGCCACACCTACGCCGGACCAGGTGCGACGATCGGGCCAGCGATGGTCTTCGGGTACCTTGCGGCCGCTCACCTGGCCACCCAGAATCACACTGGAGGTCGACGATGACTGAAGTCCGCACCATCGACGCGGGGGCTCCGCCGGAGCGCTTCGCCCGTGGCTGGCACTGCCTGGGCCTTGCCGACTCCTTCAAGGACGGGAAACCGCACGCCATCACCGCGTTCGGCACCAAGCTCGTGGTGTTCCAGGGCGAGGACGGCCGGCTCAACGTGCTCGACGGCTACTGCCGGCACATGGGCGGTGATCTGACCCAGGGCACCGTCAAGGGCAACGAGATCGCCTGCCCGTTCCACGACTGGCGCTGGGGCGGCAACGGCAAGTGCGTCTCGATTCCTTACGCCAAGAGGGTTCCGCTTCGCGCGCGTACCCGCTCGTGGCGCACTCTCGAGGAGAACAAGCAGCTGTTCGTCTGGCACGACCCGCAGGGCAACCCGCCGCCCGACGACATCGTGATCCCGCGGATCGACGGGATCTTCAGCGGCGAGTGGAGCAACTGGACCTGGGACTCGGTGCTCATCGAGGGCGCGAACTGCCGCGAGATCGTGGACAACATGGTCGACATGGCGCACTTCTTCTACATCCACTACGCGTTCCCGACCTACTTCAAGAACGTGTTCGAGGGCCACATCGCGACGCAGTACCTCAACACCAAGGGCCGTCCCGACATGGGCATGGCGTCGAACTACGGCGGCGAGGAGAACCTGCTGCACTCCGAGGCCTCCTACTTCGGCCCGTCGTACATGATCAACAAGCTGGTCAACACGTTCAAGGGCTTCGAGATCGAGAACGTGCTGATCAACTGCCACTACCCGGTCACGCCGAACTCCTTCGTACTGCAGTGGGGCGTCAGCGTCAAGAAGCTGCCCGGGGTGGACGACGAGCAGGCCGACAAGATCGCAGGTAAGTTCGCCAAGAGCATAGGCGTCGGGTTCCTGCAGGACGTGGAGATCTGGAAGAACAAGAGCCGGATCGACAACCCCCTGCTGTGCGAGGAGGACGGTCCCGTGTACCAGCTGCGCCGCTGGTACGACCAGTTCTACGTGGACGTCGAAGAGGTCACCGACGACATGACGCGCCGCTTCGAGTTCGAGGTGGACACCACCACGGCGAACGAGGTCTGGGCGCGGGAGGTGGCCGAAAACCTGGCGCGGCAACAGCAGGAGGTGACGACGTGACGACCACCGAGCGCGCGGAGTTCCTCGCCGGCGGCCTGCGCCCGCACGAGTGCGCGGCCTGCGGAACCTGCGTGCTGGTCAAGAAGAACAGCTGGAAGCACACCAGCATCCAGTGGACCACGGACGCGGCGAGCAGCTGTCCGGTCTTCGCGGACCAGGTCGCGGCCGGCGAGAGCACGGCGTTGCTCGACACGTGCGAGAAGCTGACGGTGAGCATCGCGGAATCGGTGCGGGAGGGCGAGTTCGGGGTTCTGGATGCCTGAGATCCACACGCTCACCGTCGCCGAGGTGGTCACCGAAACCCCGGACGCGCACTCGGTGGTGTTCGAGCTGACACCGGAGCAGGCGGAGGCTTTCCGTTACCGGCCAGGGCAATTCCTCACGTTGAAGGTAGGCACGGCCGCACGGTGCTACTCCCTTTCGAGCGCACCCCACGAGGGTTCGCGGCTCAAGGTGACGGTGAAGCGCACGGACGGCGGGTATGGTTCGAATTGGATTTGCGACAACATCCGCGCCGGGGCTAGAGTCGAGGTGCTCGCCCCCGCGGGGGTCTTCACGCCGAAGGACCTCGACGAGAACCTGCTGCTGTTCGCCGGCGGCAGCGGGATCACGCCGGTCATGTCGATCCTCAAAACCGCGCTGCGGCAGGGAAACGGCCGGATCACTCTGCTCTACGCCAACCGCGACGAGCGGTCGGTGATCTTCGCCGGGGAACTGGCCGCGCTGTCCCGGGAGTTCGCCGGGAGGCTGACGGTTCTCCACTGGCTGGAGAGCGTGCAGGGGCTGCCGACGGTCGAACAGTTGCGAACGCTCGCGCAACCGTTCGCCGAGTTCGAGGCATTCCTCTGTGGACCGGCACCGTTCATGGCGGCCGCGAAGCAGGCGCTCAAGGACTTCGGGCTGCCGAAGAACCGGATCCACCTGGAGAAGTTCGTCTCGCTCGGCGGTGACCCGTTCGCCACCCAGGCCCCCGCGCCCGAGAGCGGCGAGACGACCGCGCTGCGGGTCGACCTCGACGGCACGCAGCACGAGTTCACCTGGCCTCGCCAGCGGAAGCTGCTCGACTTCCTGCTGGACAAGGGCTTGGACGCGCCGTACTCCTGCCGCGAGGGCCAGTGCAGCGCGTGCGCCTGCCGGATCGTCTCCGGCGAGGTGAAGATGCTTGACAACGAAATATTGGACTCCGAGGACATCGCCGACGGCATCGTGCTCGCCTGCCAGTCGGTGCCGCTGACCGACGCGGTGTCGGTCACCTACGAGTAGGAGTGCCGCGTGCCCATCGACCCCGAGCTCGCCATCGGCGCCGACCTGGGTGAGCAGACCTTCGCCTGGACCTCGTCCGACGTGCTGCTCTACCACCTCGCGCTGGGCGCGGGCGCGAACCCGACGGACCCGGCAGAGCTGCGCTACGCCTACGAGCGGGACCTGCGGGTGCTGCCGACGTTCGCCACCGTCGCGCAGAACCTGCACACGGTCGACGCGCCGTCCGTGAAGATGCCGGGTATCGACATCGATCTCGCTCAGGTGGTGCACGGGACACAGGCCATCAGCGTGCACCGGCCGATCCCGGTCGAGGGCAAGGCGGTCGCGCGAACACGCATCGTCGACGTCCAGGACAAGGGCAAGGCGGCGGTGATCCTGAACGAGACCACCGTTCGGGATGCCGATGGAAGTCCACTGTGGACGGCTCAGTCGAGCATCTTCGCGCGGGGCGAGGGTGGGTTCGGCGGTGGGCGTGGCAGCTCGGACAAGGTCGAGCTGCCCGACCGCGAGCCGGACGTGACGATCGACACGCCGACGCTTCCCCAGCAGGCGTTGCTCTACCGGCTCTGCGGCGACCGGAACCCGCTGCACGCCGACCCGGAGTTCGCCCGTGCCGCCGGGTTCGACGTGCCGATCCTGCACGGCCTGTGCACGTACGGGATCGTCGCGAAGGCGGTGACGGACGCGCTGCTCGACGGCGATGTCACACGCGTGAAGGCGTTCTCGGCGCGCTTCGCGGGTGTTGTGCTGCCCGGAGAAACGTTGCGCACGCAGGTGTGGCGGGACGGGGCACGGCTGCTCATCCGCACGTCCTCCGTGGAGCGTGGCGCTCCGGCGCTGTCGGACGCGGTGCTCACGCCGGCGTGATACCGCTCACGCCGGCGTGATACCCGCGAGGAGCATGTACGCCATCCCGACGCCCATCGCGGCCCGGTAGATCGGGCGGGTGGCCCATGCTTCCCGCACGGGCGCACCGCGCACCATCCGCGCCGCGGTGAAGCCCGAACGGGTGGCGTCGAAGGCGAAGTAGCCGACGGCCGCCACGGCGAGCGCCGGCCACGCAAGGCTGCCGGGCATCTCGGACATGGTGAGCCACGGGCCGTGATCCATGCCGTGCCGCGGCATCGCGGTGATCATGTACAGCATCGCGGCGGCGCAGATCATGTGGTGCACCGCACAGCAGCGCCGCCCGCGCAGCGCGGCGACGAGAAACCACCCGGCCATCAGCGCGAGGATCGCCTGCCAGCCCGCCGCCGGGATCGGGCCGCCGAGTGGTGACACCATCGCGACCATGGCCACGACCATCAGCACCTCGGCCACGTCCATCTGACGGATGTCGGGGTCGTACCGGGTCGCGTCCAACCGCACCAGCCGGTACACACTCGGCACGGCCAGCAACGCGAAGAGCACAGTCAGGCTCCAGGCGAGGGCGTCTGGAATGTGCATGAGACCACCGTCGCGGACTTCCCCGTGACCGAGCTAGAGGTCATCCAGGTGAAAAGCCCTACCCACCCGTAAGGATCAGGCCGCTCGTCGGCACGCCGGTACCCGCCGTGACCAGGACGTGTGCGACGTCGCTCACCTGGTTGACGGCTGTGCCGCGGACCTGACGCACCGCTTCCGCGATGCCGTTCATCCCGTGCACGTACGCCTCGCCCAGCTGGCCGCCGTGGGGGTTGAGCGGTAGCTCGCCGTTCAACGACAACGTGTCGCCGGCGGTGAAGCCGGGTGCCTCGCCCCGGCCGCAGAACCCCAGCTCCTCCAGCTGCATCAGCACGTATGGGGTGAAGTGGTCGTACAGCACCGCGACGTCGACGTCCTGCGGGCGCAGCCCCGACTGCGCCCACAGCTGCCGCCCGACGACGCCCATCTCCGGCAGTGCCGCGAGCTCGTCGCGGTAGTAGCTGGTCATGATGTACTGATCGGGCCCGCTGCCCTGCGCCGCCGCCGCGACCACGGCCGGCGGGTTCGGCAGGTCGCGCGCCCGCTCGAGACTGGTCACCACGAGGGCGACGGCGCCGTCGGTCTCCTGGCAGCAGTCGAGCAGGTGCAACGGCTCGGTGATCCAGCGGGAAGCCTGGTGCTCCGCCAGGGTGATCGGCTTCCCGTAGAACCACGCGGCGGGGTTCGTCGCGGCGTGCTGCCGGTCGACGACGGCCACCCGCCCGAAGTCCTCGCTGCTCGCGCCATAC
This sequence comes from Amycolatopsis acidiphila, assembly GCF_021391495.1. NCBI lineage: Bacteria > Bacillati > Actinomycetota > Actinomycetes > Pseudonocardiales > Pseudonocardiaceae > Amycolatopsis > Amycolatopsis acidiphila. The sequence goes on from NZ_CP090063.1 coordinate 5,960,581, forward strand.
TCGTGCAGGTAACGCTGGGCCACCATCGCCACCGTCGCGGCGGGGGTGCCCAGCCCCATCGGGTAGTGGAAGCTGTTGTCCACCCCCGAGGAGTTCACCTGCCCGGCCGCCGCGCTCGACACCTGTCCGAAGCGCATCCCGGACCGCTCGTTGAACGCGCGGTAGGCCACCACGACGTCCGCGACCCCGGTGGCCACGGCCATCGCGGCCTGCTGGACCGTCGCCGCAGCCGCGCCGCCGCCGTAGTGGATGCGGCTGAAGAACGTCAGCTCCTCGATGCCCAGCTCGCGGGCGACGGAGATCTCGCTGTTGGCGTCCATGGTGAACGACACCAGACCGTCCACATCGGACGGCCGCAGTCCGGCGTCGGCGAGTGCCGCCTGCACCGCCTCGGCGGCCAGGCGCAGCTCGCTGCGGCCGGAGTCCTTGGAGAACTCGGTCGCGCCGATTCCCGCGATCGCCGTCGCACCGGACAGGTTCACGACACACCTCCGACCGTCACCGTGCCCGCGATGTGCTCGCCCAGCTCGCCTTTTCCGGTGACCCGGATGGTCACCTCGTCACCGTCCTGCGCGACGACCTCGCCCGAGAGCACAAGCGTGTCGTAGGCGTAGCACGGGACGCCGAGCCTGATCTTGACCGAGCGCACGAACGCCCCGGGCCCGGCCCAGTCCGTCACGAAGCGCTGCACGAGCCCGGTGTCGGTGAGGATGTTGACGAAGATGTCCTTCGAACCGCGCTGGATCGCCGCGTCGCGGTCATGGTGCACGTCCTGGAAGTCGCGGGTCGCGATGGCGGCCGAGATCACGAACGTCGGGGTGACCTCGATGGTCAGCGGGGGCAGCTGCGTGCCGATCACTCGGCCACCCGCCAGGCCGGCAGGGTCAGGTCCTCGTCGACCTTCACGAACGCCGCCTGCACCGGTTGTCCGATGCCGACGGTGTCGACGTCGAGCACCTCACCGAGCATCCGCACGCCCTCCTCCAGCTCCACCAACGCGATGACGAACGGCAGCTTCTTGCCGGGCACGGCGGGCCGGTGGTGCACGACGTAGCTGTAGACCGTGCCACGGCCGCTCGCCACCACCCAGTCCGGCTTCGCGTCCAGGTCGCCGTCGGGGGGCATCGGTCCCGGCGGATGGCGCAGCTTGTCGCCCCACCGCTGGATCCGCAGCTCCCCGGCCTTCGTGCCCTCCCAGAAGAACTCGGTGTCCTTGCTGATCACCGGGCGCAGCACGCCGGACTGCGCGGGCTTCGGCTTGAACTTCAGCACCCGGAACAGCATGTCCGCGACCACCTCGTCCCCCACGTACCAGGTGGTGGTGGTCGTCACGAAGTAGCCCTCGCCCAGCGCTGTCCTTTTCGGGCCGACGACGTCGTCGAGCCTCGTCGTCGCGGCGACGTGCTCGCCGTGCCGCAGCAGCCGCCGGTAGTTCTGCTCCGAGTTCGTCGCGACGACGGAGGTGTACCCGGCTTCGTCCAGGACGGCCATCATCGCGCCCATCGGGTCGTCCTCCGCGCGCTGCCCGTGCAGCCCGTTCATGGTCCACACCTGGGCCATCGCGGGCGGGGCGACCCCTTCTTCCGCGTAACGCGGGTTCTGGTCGCCCAGCGCCTCCAGCCAGTTGTTGATCATCGCCGGGTTCACCGGGTCGCGAGCCAGGCGCGGTGCGGACTCCCCCTGTGCGGCGATCCGGGCGACGGCCTCTTCGATCGTCATCGCGGCACCCTCGGCAATCCCAGTCCGACCGTCGCGATCAGCTCGCGCTGGATCTCGTTCACCCCGCCGCCGAAGGTCAGCACGAGGTTGCGGCGGGCCAGCACGTCGAGCCACCCGGCCAGCTCCGCGGTCTCGGGATCGGTGAGATCTCCGTGCCGGGCAACGGCTTCCTCGAGCAGGCGGGCAATCCGCTGGATGCGCTCGGAGCCGAAGACCTTGGTCGCCGAGGCGTCGGCGACGTCGACCGGTTGCGTCACCGCGACCTGCCAGTTGAGCAGCTCGTTGATCCGCACCGTCGCCTGCGTCTCGTACAGCGCGCTCCGCACGTCCGGCTGGTCGAGCAGCTGCCGTGCGGCCGCCCAGTCGTGGACGCGGTCGTGCAGGCCGCCGATGCGGCCCGCCGGGCCGAGCATGACGCGTTCGTGGTTGAGCTGCGTGGTGATCAGCTTCCAGCCCAGGTTCTCCTCCCCGACCAGCATGTCCGCGGGCACCCGCACGTCCGTGTAGTAGGTCGCGTTCACGTGGTGCGCGCCGTCGCAGGTGATGGTCGGCGTCCACGAGTAGCCGGGGTCGCGCGTGTCGACGATGAGGATCGAGATGCCCTTGTGCTTCGGCGCGGCCGGGTCGGTGCGCACGGCCAGCCAGATGTAGTCGGCGTCGTGTCCGCCGGTGGTGAAGATCTTCTGGCCGTTGACCACGTAGGTGTCCCCGTCGCGGACGGCGGTCGTGCTCAGTGCGGCCAGGTCCGTGCCCGCGCCGGGTTCGGTGTAGCCGATCGCGAAGTGCACCTCCCCGGCCAGGATCCGGGGCAGGAACTCGTCCTTCTGCGTCTGCGTGCCGAACGTCTGCAACGTCGGGCCGACAGTCTGCAGCGTGACCGCCGGAAGCTGTACGTCGGCACGGGCGGCTTCGTCGGCGAAGATGTGCTGTTCGAGGTCGCCGAACCCGCGTCCGCCGTACTCCTTCGGCCAGCCGACGCCGAGCCAGCCGTCCTTGCCCATCCGACGCACGATCCGCCGGTACACCTCGCCGTGCCGTTCCCGCAGCATCGTCCTGCGCTCGTCCGGGGTGATGAGCCCGGCGAAGTACCGGCGTAACTCGGCACGCAGTTGCCGCTGCTCCGCGGTCAGATCGATGTACATGCGCTCAGCTCCTTGATCAGCGCGTAGTACCGGTGGAGCGGGTAGGTGATGTCCACGCCCAGGCCGCCGTGCAGGTGATGGCAGACGGCCAGCGCCTTCGGGCCCTCGTGCGCGAGCCAGTACGCCGCGATGTCCAGGTCAGGTTGCGGGTCCCGGCCCGAGGCCAGCCGCCAGACCGCCGACAGTGCGGCGAGGTGGACCGTGCGGGAGGCGATGTAGACGTCGGCGATCTGTTGCGCGACGGCCTGGAAGGTGGCCAGCGGCCGGCCGAACTGCTCCCGCTGCCCGACGTGCTTGGTGGTCAGGGCGAGCGCACCGGCCAGCACGCCGTCGCCGAGCGCGATCATTCCGGCCAGCAGGTAGCGGCGCACCGTGGCGAGCGCCTCGCCGGGCTCGCGGTCGCGCAGCTGGTCGGCCTCCTCGACCGCGACGCCGTCGAGGCGCATCGTCGTGCCCGCGATCGTGACGCCCTCGGCCCGCGGGTCGACCAGGAACACGCCGGTGCCGCCAGGCATCGACACCGGGACCAGGACCCGGGTCGCGGCCGCGAGGTGCGGCACGCCGGTCTTGACGCCGGTGAGCAGCCACCGGCCCCCGTCGGCGACCGCACGGGTCGACGGCTGCTCGACCAGCGGCGCGGACGGTTCGTGCACTGCCGCGGTGACCACGACCTCACCGGTCGCGATCTCAGGGAGCAGCGTCGCCCGCTGGTCCGGGGTACCGAGGAACTCCAGCGGCAACAGGCCGCAGGCCAGGGTCAGGGCGGGGACCGGCGCGGCGGCCCGGCCCAGCTCGGTGAGCAGGACCGCGACCTCGGCCGGGCCCAGACCGTCCCCACCCAGCTCGGGCGGCAGCGCCAGCGCGAGCAGGCCTGCCTTGCCCAGGGCACGCCACACCTGCTCGTCGTAGCCGCGCTCGCCGGGCGGCCGCTCGAAGTCGATCTCCCGGCCGAGGATGTCGGCGGCAAGGCCGGCGATGTCCCGCTGGGTCTCGTCGAGGGTGAAGTCCACACAGACTCCTCATGCTAAGACTGAAACATGTTCTAGTCTTAGCCGAGCGAGCCTGCTCAGGCAACCCCGTCGGCGGCCTCCAGCAGATCTTTCATCTCGCTGCCGAGCGCGTCGGCGAGCGTCCACAGTTCTGGAACGAGTTCTCGTGCGCCGAGGAGCCCGACGTCGACGCGGCCCGCGTTGGAGATCACCGTGACGTTGAGGCCGGCGCCGTGGAACACCGGGCCGAGCGGGTAGAGCCCGGTGACCTTGGCGCCCAGCATGTACAGCGGCATCGGCGGACCCGGCACGTTCGAGATGACCAGGTTGTGCACGACCGGGTGCTTCTCCGCCAGACGCAGCGCGGAGTAGGCCCGCACGGCGAGGCCGAACAGCCTCGGCGCCGCGAACTGCGCCCAGTCCTGCAGCATGTCGGGCTTGATGCTGAAGTGGTGGTCCTTGGCGACCCGGTTGCTCTCCGCGATCGCATACAGCCGGGCAGCCGGGTCGGCGAGCTGGGTGGGCAGCGAGGCGAAGAACGCCGAGACCTGGTTGCTGCCCATGTCGTTCTCCGTGCGGTCCTGGACCGACACCGGCACGGTCGCGACCAGTGGTTCGTCCGGCAGCTCGCCGCGCGAGCGCAGGTAGCGGCGCAGCGCGCCGGAGCACAGCGCGAGCACGACGTCGTTGACCGTCACGCCGAACGCGTTCTTCACCGTCTTCACCTCGTCGAGGTCGAGGCTCGCGTAGGCGACGGTGCGCAGCCCGGTGATGGTGCTGTTGAACGACGTTCGCGGCGCGGTGAACGGCACCGGCATGCCGGTGCGCTTGAGGGCCCGCCCCAGCCAGCGCGGCGCCATGCCGACCAGGTCGGGCAGCAGTTTCGCCAGCTCGATCGGACGGCGGGCCAGCGACGTCACGCTCGAGCGCAGCAGGTCGAGGTGACTCGGCGGCGACGGGTTGTCCTCGGTGTCCGGCAACGGCAGCAGCGAGCCGGGATCCACCCCGCACAGGTACGCGATGAGGTTCGCGCCGCTGACCCCGTCGACCGTGGCGTGGTGCATCTTCAGCAGCACCGCCACCCCGTCGCCCGGCAGGCCCTCGATGACGTACATCTCCCACAGCGGGCGGGCGCGGTCCAGCGGCTGGCCGGCGAAGTGCGCACACAGCTCGGCGAGGGTTTCGCGGTCGCCGGGGCTGGGCACCGCGACCCGGTGCAGGTGCCGGTCGATGTCGAACGACTCGTCCTCGACCCACACCGGATGCACCAGGTTCAGCGGGGAATTGTGCAGTTTCCGGCGGAACTCCGGAATATCCGCGACCCGTTCGGCGAGCTTCTCCCGGAACGTGGCGAACCGGTAGCCGCCGGGCATGGTCGAGCCGTCGAGGGTGAGCAGGCCGCAGATGTGCAGGACCTGCGAAGGCGTTTCCAGGTACAGGAAACTGGCGTCGAGCCCACTGAGCGGTTGCACATGCCCAGCCTAAGCCGGGCACCTACGATCTACAGCATGCGACCGCGTTTCCTCACCCGTCGGGCGATCCAGCTCGCGCTGACCGCGAACGCACTCCGGCCGCTGGCGGGTGAACGCGCCTCGATCCCCTCGTTCTTCGCGGGCTGGCTCACCGGCGAGCTCGCGCCGCACCTGCTTGCCGTCACCGCCGCCGACACCGCCGCGCACATCGCGCGCTACGGCGTGCGCACTCGCGCGGACCGCGTCGCGCTCGCCCTCGCCGGGGCGTCGGCGGTCGGGCTCGGCGCGCTGATCGCCGACGCGCAGCGGGCACGGGGCGAGGTCGAGCACGCGCTCGCCGAGGCGCTGGGCGAGCAGTACCTGCAGGACCTGCGGCGCCCGCCCGACGCGAAGGACCTCGCGACGCCGTGGGGGCAGCTGGTGCTGCCGTTCCGGATGCGCAACCGGGAGGTCCGCCGCGACCGAAATGTGGCGTACGCACCGGGCGGCAAGCGGTTCCTGCTCGACATCTACCGCCCGAAGGAGCCGGTGCAGGGCAGGCCGGTGCTGCTGCAGATCCACGGCGGTGCGTGGATGATCGACAGCAAGGACCACCAGGGCATCCCGCTGATGCAGCACATGGCGCAACGCGGGTGGGTGTGCGTCGCGATCAACTATCCGCTGTCGCCGTCGGCGCACTGGCCCGAGCACATCGTCGCGGTCAAGCGCGCGGTCGCCTGGATCCGGGAGCACATCGTCGAGTACGGCGGCGACGGGTCGTTCCTGGCGGCCACCGGTGGTTCCGCGGGCGGGCATCTCGCGGCGCTGCTCGCGCTCACCCCGAACGAGGCCTCGCTGCAACCGGGGTTCGAGGACGCGGACACCACGATCCAGGCCTGCTCGCCGCACTACGGTGTGTACGACTTCGCCGCGACGAGCGGGTCGCGGTCGAGCGAGTACCGGCTCAAGACGTTGCTCGCGCGGTACGTCGTCGGCAAGGACCCGGTCGAGCACCTCGACGACTACATCGCCGCGTCGCCGCTGGACCAGGTCAACGACAAAGCGCCGCCGTTCTTCGTGATCCACGGCGAACGCGACACGCTCGTACCGGTGCGAGAGGCGCGCGAGTTCGTGTGGCGCCTGCGCGAGGTGTCGCCGAATCCGGTCGCGTACGCGGAGATTTCCGGCGCACAGCACGCTTTCGACGTCTTCCCCTCGATCCGCAGCGCGCACGTGGTCCGCGGGGTGGAGCGGTTCCTCGACTGGACCTACCTCCGCTCGGTGGCCGGATAACCCGGCGGGATCCTGTTGCCGCACCTGGGTGAGCGCCGTCAGCGAGGCCTCCCGCGCGATCATGGTGTTCGGTCCCCGGCGGGCAGGGGACGCGCGGGTCCCGGCGGAGATCGCGACCGCGGTTCGGCGTGACGTTCGATGGAGGAGTTCACGGAGATGCGCTCGGTCACGCGGGCGAGCAGGCCACGAAGCTTCTGAGGCGAGGGCTCAGGACAGGGCGTCCAGTGGGGTGGGAGCGCCCGGGCCGGCCGGGAGCCAGCCGTCGGGGGTGGGACGGAACAGGTACCAGCGGAAGTCCTTGCCCAGGCGGAGTTGCACGTCGCCGCGGGTGAGGCGGTTGCGCCAGACCTGGGTTTCGCCCGGGAGGTCCGCGTCGTCGAGTTCGGACCGGGCTTGGTACAGCGCGCCGCGCGGTGGCTGCCAGGACTCCCGCAACGCGGCGAGGCCGCCGCGGCCCGCCACCCGCCAGGCGGCGGCCCAACGGGCCAGGTCGGCCGGCGGGACATCGCAGCCGGGCGCCTGGTCCGGCACGTCACCCGCAGCCGCGCGGCGGGCCAGGTCCTCCTCCCACGTCAGGGGCGCCGGGTCGCCGCCGGTGAGCAGGTCCAGTGCCCGGGCCGCCGCGTCGGCGGCCAGCGACGCCAGCGCGGAGGTGCGCAACCCCGACCCCGCGGGCGGGTCACCCCAGGGCGCGGGCCCGCCGGGCGCCGGTGGCGCCGCGGGCAGCGGGGGAACCGGGGAAGGCTTGCGGGCGAAGGCATCCTTCGGCGCCAGGCCGGGCTCGCGTGGCTGCTCGACGACGACCGTCGCCCGGGCGCGCCGGGCCCGCAGCTCCGACAGCACCGCCTCCCGGCCGCGCCCGCGCAGCAGGAACAGCACGAACGGGTCCGCGTCCACCTCGTCCGCGACGAGGTAGCAGACCGCCGCCGAGTGCTTGCACGGATCGGCCGTATCGGGGCACGAACACCGCGGCCGCAGATCGCCGGGACCCGGCAGCAGGTCGACACCGGACTCCCGCGCGTGCGAAGCCAGGTCCGTGGGCAGCTCCCCGTCGAGCAGCGCGGCCGTGTGGCCGAGCCGCCGGCCGATCAGCTCGAGCAACGTCTCCCACTCGTCCGGCGAGAACTGGTGCGTGCGGATCTTCACCCGGTACGGCACCGAGCGGCTGCCCTGCACCCAGGCGCGGATCTCCCCCGCCGTGACGTCCAGCGCGCTCACCCGCCCCTTGCGCGCATACGTCCGCCCGCGCGGCAGGCGGTTCGGGTCCAACTTCGCCCGGCCTTCGAGCGCCTCGACCCATGCGCGGCCCCACCAGGTCGCGCCGAAGGTCCGGCGCGCGGTCACGACGCCTCGCCGAGGCGCACGAGGTCGGTCAGCTGCTCGTCCGACAGCTCGGTGATCCAGTCCTCCCCGGCGCCCACCACGGCATCGGCCAGGCCGCGCTTGCCCTCCAGCACCGTCGCGATCCGGTCCTCCAGCGTGCCTTCGGCGATCAGCCGGTGCACCTGGACCGGCCTGTCCTGCCCGATCCGGTACGCGCGGTCGGTCGCCTGGTCCTCCACCGCCGGGTTCCACCACCGGTCGTAGTGGATGACATGGGTCGCCCTCGTCAGGTTCAGCCCGACCCCGCCCGCCTTGAGCGACAGCAGGAACACCGGAATGTCGCCGGACTGGAACCGCTGCACCATCTCCTCGCGCCGGCGTACCGAAGTCGCGCCCGACAACAGCTCCACCGGCAGCCCTCGCTCGCCCAGCCGGGCCTGCAGCAGCTTGCACAGCTGCACGTACTGGCTGAACACGAGCACGCTGTCGCCCTCGTCTAGGATGACGTCGAGCAGTTCCTCGAACGCCGCGAGCTTGCCCGAGCGCCCGGTGAGCGGCCCGGCCTGCTTGAGGTACTGCGCCGGATGGTTGCAGATCTGCTTGAGCTCGGTGAGCAGCTTCAGCACCTGCCCGCGCCGCTGCACGCCCTTGGACTCGCGGATCACCGCCAGGTTCTCCCGCACGACCGCCTCGTACAGCGTCGCCTGCTCGGTGGTGAGCGGGACGAACCGGTCGGTCTCGGTCTTGCGCGGCAGCTCGGGGGCGATGTCCGGGTCGGTCTTGCGGCGGCGCAACAGGAACGGGCGCACGGTCGCGGCCAGCCGCTCGGTGCTCTCCCGGTCCCGGTTGCGCTCGACGGGACGCGCGATCGTGCGCCGGAAGTGCTCCAGCGTGCCCAGCAGGCCGGGGGTAGTCCAGTCCACAATGGACCACAGCTCGGTGAGCCGGTTCTCCATCGGCGTGCCGGTGAGCGCGACCCGTGCCGCGCCGGGGATCCGGCGCAGCTCCTTGGCCGTGATCGAGAGCGGGTTCTTCACGTGCTGCGCCTCGTCCGCGGCCAGCAGTCCCCAGCCGACCTCGGCCAGCGCTTCCCGGTCGCGGCGCAGCACGCCGTACGTCGCGAGCACGACCTCGTCCGGCGCGACCTCGTCCAGGTGCCGCCGTCCGCCGTGGAACCGCCGCACCGGAACCGAGGGCGCGAACCTCGCGAACTCGCGCTCCCAGTTGCCCAGCAGCGAGGTCGGGCACAGCACGAGCGTCGGGCCCGCACCGAGCGAACGGCGGTGCAGGTGCAGCGCGATGAGCTGGATCGTCTTGCCCAGTCCCATGTCGTCGGCCAGGATGCCGCCCAGGCCCAGCTCGGTCATCCGTGCGAGCCAGCCCAGCCCGGTGCGCTGGTACGGGCGCAGCGTCGCCTGCAGGTCCGGAGGCACCTCGACCGCCGACGACGGGCTGTGGCGGATCCGGTCGAGCAGGCCGGAAACCGCCGGCGGGGGCGCGAAGTCCAGCTGTTCGCCGTCCACCTCGAGCGACCCGGTCAGCGCCGCGGCCAGTGCCTCGGCCGCGTTGAGCGTGCGGGTGGAGCGGCGCCGCAGCTTCGCCAGCATGCCGGGGTCGACCCGGACCCACTGACCGCGCAACCGGATCATCGGGCGCTTCGCCTCGGCCAGTGCGGTGATCTCGGCCTCGGTCAGCGTCTCGCCGCCGAGGCTGAGCTGCCAGCGGAACTTCAGCAGGTCGGTCATCCGGAAGGCCGCGGCGGCCTCGCTGCCCGGCGCGGGGGTCGCACTCGCCTTCGCCCGCAGGCCTTCGCTGAACATTCCCTTGGGCCACAACACTTCCACGCCCGCGGCACTGAGCGCGGCACTGCCCGTGTCGAGCAGCTCCACCAGTTCGTCGTCGGTGAGGATCAGCTCGGCGGGCGCCGCCGCCTCCAGGGCACGCCCCAGCGGCGCCCACACTCGCGCACCGCGGCGCAACGCGATCAGCAGCTGCGCCTCGACCTGGTCGCCCAGCCGCGACAGCACCGCCTCCGGTGCGTCCCACAACGTCTCGGCGTCCACCACCAGGCTCGGATCGATCGCACTGCGCAGCGCCAGCACTCCGGCGAACGTGTACTGCTCCGGCTCCTCCTCGCGGATCTCGACGCGCAGCTGCAGGTGGGCGCCGGTGGGCTGCTGCGCGGCGAGCCATTCGACGTCGGCCGCGTTCAGCAGTGTCGGCTCCGGCGCGGCGAACGCGGGACCGCCCGCGACGACCCGCGCGGCGGGCGTGCGGACCAGCACGTCGGCAGTCGCGTCCCACAACGCGCGGACGAGCGTTTCCGGCGAGTGCAGGCGTACGCGCTTCAACCCCGACAACGGAAGGGCGTGTGCCTCGGGCGGGAGCGCCGCGGCGAGCTCGCGCACCAGCGTCTCGTCCGCGCCGTCGAGCGGGCCGACCCGCCAGGCGTCGGCACCGCCGGAGGTGGCGGTGGGCAGCACGCGACCGCGCGCGATGAGGGTCAGCGCGGCGCCGACGGCCGCCGACCACGCCGCGATGGCGGGACCGGCGTCGTCCGGCGCGGACAGCAGCAGCGGGATCGCCTCGGCCAGCGGCACCACGTGTGCGTCCACTTTGGTCCGCCGGAACGCCTTGCCCCTGGGCAGCACGAGCTCGACGGGCGTGGGACCGGCACCGTCACCCCACAGCGCGAGCACGCCGTCGCGCGGCGGGTCCGAGGGCACGAAGATCGCCCTGGTCTCGGCTGTCAGCTCCACGGGTCCCACGATATGCGGGACCACCGACACTCACCGAGGCAGTCCGAGCAGCCGTTCCGCGGCGACGTTCAGCAGGACCTGGGTGGTGCCGCCGGCGATGCTCAGGCACCGGGTGAGCAGGAACTCGTGCTGGGCGGCGGCGTCGGTGACCCCGGCGGGCCCGAGCAGGTCGAGTGCGGTCTCGGCGACCTCCTGCCGGTGCCGCACGCCGACGAGCTTGCGCACGCTCGACTCCGGCCCCGGGTCCTGCCCGTCCAGCCGCCGCAGAGTGGCCCGCAGATCGAGCAGCGAGCAGGCCGAACCGTCGGTCACCAGCGCGCCCAGCCGGTCCAGCACCGCCGCGTCCGGCGCCTCGACCGACGCCAGCAGCTTCTCGACCTCCTCGCCGACCGACGAGCCCCCGCTCATCGCGACGCGTTCGTTCGCCAAGGTCGTGCGTGCGAGCCGCCAGCCACCGCCGACCTCGCCCACGACGTGCTCGTCCGGGACGAACACGTCGTCGAGGAACACCTCGTTGAACACGGCATCGCCGGTGATCTCCCGCAACGGCCGGATCTCGATGCCCGGCGCCGTCATGTCGACGAGGAAATAGGTGATCCCCTTGTGCTTGGGCGCGTCCGGGTCGGTGCGGGCGAGACAGATCGCCCAATCCGCCTCCCGGGCGAGCGACGTCCACACCTTCTGCCCGGTCAACGCCCAGCCACCGTCCACTTTGGTCGCCCGGGTGCGGAGCGCGGCGAGGTCCGAGCCCGCCTCGGGTTCGGAGAACAGCTGGCACCAGGTGATCTCGCCGCGCAGCGTCGGCGCGGCGAACCGGTCCCGCTGCGCGGGGGTGCCGTGTTCGAGGATCGTCGGCACCGCCCACGCGCCGATCACCAGGTCGGGGCGGCGGACCCCGGCCCGCGCGAGCTCCGCGTCGATGACGAGCTGCCGCGCCGGATCGGCGTCCAGCCCATGCGGCTTCGGCCAGTGCGGCATCAGGTAACCCGTCTCGGCCAGCCGCGCGCGCTGCCGTTCCGGTAGCAGCGCCGCGATCTCCCCGGCCATTTCCCGCACCTGCGCGTCCTCGCCGACATCGACTCCGAGCACGCGCCGCTGCCCGGACAACGCCAGCTCCGCGACGCGACGGCGCCAGCGGCCCGAACCGCCGAGCAGCTGTCGCAGGGTGAGCGCCCGGCGCAGGTAGCGGTGGGCCTCGTGCTCCCAGGTGAAGCCGATGCCGCCGAGTACCTGGATGCAGTCCTTCGCGTTGTCGACGGCGGCATCGAGCGCACCGGCGGCGGCCACGGCCGCGGCGAGCGGATGCTCCCCGCCCGCGCGAGCGGCGTCCCAGGCCAGCGCGGCCGCGACCTCGGACCGGCACAGCATCTGCGCGCACAGGTGCTTGACCGCCTGGAACGAGCCGATGGGCCGGCCGAACTGCTCGCGCACCCCGGCGTACTCGCTCGCCGTGCGCACGCACCAGCGCGCGATGCCCGACGCCTCGGCGGCGGTGAGGGTCGCGGCGAGATCCAGGACCGGCGCGTCCTCCAGCAGCGCGGAGCGCGGAACCTCCAGCGCCAGATCTAAGAACCCCACGTCACGCGAGAGGTCCAGCCCCTCGGCAGGCTCGACCGGTTGTGGCGGCAGCACGAACCAGCCGAGATCGGTGGCGACGACGAGATGCGCCGACGCGTCGGCGTCGAGCACCGGGTCGGTCCGCCCCCGCAGGAAGAAGCCTTGCCCGGTCGGGCTCGCGACCACGGAGCCGGGTCCGAACGCGACCGCCGCCCGCGCGCTGCCGTCGGCCAGCGCGGGCACCAGCTCCTTGGCGAGCGCCGAATCCGGCCGCCTCGCGAGGACCAGTCCGGCGAGGACGCTGCCCAGCAACGGCCCCGGCGCCAGCGCCGCCGCGGCTTCCTCGAGCCCGACTGCGAGATCGGTCACAGTACCCCCGGCGCCGCCCAGCTCCTCGGGCAGCGCGACCCCGCGCAGCTCGCCAGGGTCGCCGCCCCGCGCCCTGATCGACTCGGCCCATGCCCGCTGTTCCGACGTCACCGCGATGGCCATGAGATCACTATAGAACGTGTTTCAGTTTTTCCGAAGGAAGTCCGTTAGGTAAGGTGTACGGGACAGTGGAACAAGTTTCGGAGCAGAGGTCGATGACCGGTAAATCACGAGCATCCCAGACCAGCAACGGGCTGGGCGACGAGCTGGGTTCCGCCGCGCAGCGGGACCGGCGCCGGCGCATCATCGACGCCACCCTCGCGCTCGCGTCGAAGGGCGGCTACGACGCCGTGCAGATGCGCGCGGTGGCGGACAAGGCCGACGTCGCGCTGGGCACCCTGTACCGCTACTTCCCGTCGAAGATCCACCTGCTGGTGTCCGGCCTGGCGCGGGAGTTCGAGCGCGCCAAGGAGAAGCTGGAGCGCAGCGCGATCCCCGGCGAGACCCCGGGCGAACGGCTGGTCTTCGTGCTGAACCGCAACACCAGGATGATGCAGCGCGACCCGCACCTGACCGAGGCCATGGTGCGCGCGTTCATGTTCGCCGACACCACCGCCGCGGCCGAGGTCGAGCAGGTCGGGCGGCTCATGGAGGACATGTTCGCCAAGGCCATGCGCATTGAGGAGCCGACCGAGCACGACCGGGCGGTGTTCCACCTCATCGCGGACGTGTGGATGGCGAACCTGGTCGCCTGGGTCACCCGGCGCGCTTCCGCGGCCGACGTGGCCGACCGGCTGGAGCTGTCGGTGCACCTGCTGCTGGACCGTCCCGCAGCGGACTGAGCACAGTCGATCACCGAAGGTGATCTTGGCTGTGCGCGCGCTGTCAAGGACCTGAGGGTTCTATTTGGATCTCGAAAACCTGCAACAAGCGGAGGTCGGCGCGGCGTTTCCTGGTTCGTGAAGCGCGCGACGGTCGGACGGGCCGTACTCGGAGCAGCGGCCCTCGGCGCCGCGGCCATGTTGGTCGTCTCGATCACCCACGACGACGGCGCGGTGTCGATGGCCAGCACCCACGTCTCGACCACGCCGGAGCCGACGACCGAGACCACCAGCCCGCAGCTGGCCACCCAGGCGGCGCCCACCACCACGCCGTCGCCGACGCTCTCGCCCGCGCAGTCGGCGGCGATCGCCGAACGCGTGCAGGCCACCGCCCGCAAGGTCGTGCCGGCCACGAAGATCGGCATGGAGGTCTACGACCGGCAGGCCAACAAGGTCGTCACGAGCTTGAACGCGGGCCAGACGTTCTCCAGCATGTCCGTGGTGAAGCTGCTCATCGCGGTGGACCGGCTGGCGCGCGACGACTGGGCGCTGCCCGACACGGCCACCCAGAACCGGGTCACCCGGATGCTCTCGACCAGCGACGACGCGCTCGCCAGCTCGTTCTGGCTCGGCGACGGCGGGTCCTCGATCGTCACCCGGGACGTCCAGCTGATGGACCTGACCGACACGAAACCGCCCGCCACCTCCGGCGAGTGGGGCGACACCAAGATCAGCGCGCAGGACATGGTGAAGGTGTTCCGCTACGTCGAGGACGAACTGCCCGACGACGCGCAGAACCTGCTCTACAACGCGATGTACCACGCCTCCGAGACCGCCGCCGACGGCACCGACCAGTACTTCGGCATCCCCGACGGCATCCCGGGCAGCACATGGGCGATCAAGCAGGGCTGGGGCAGCAGCGGCTCGACGGCGTACTACAACACCACCGGCCTGCTCGGGAAGGACGCCCGCTACGTCGTGATCGTCCTGTCCTCGGCACCGCTGGGCGACTACCACGCGCTCGGGCGGGCGCTGACGGCCGGCACCGCCCAGCTCGCGTCCGTGGTGGGCGGTGCCTGAGGCGGTTCAGCCCTTGAGCTTGGGCAGGACCTCGCGGCCGAAGACCTCGATCCATTCCTTCTGGTTGCGGCCCACGTTGTGCACGTAGATCCGGTTGAACCCGGCGTCGACGTACTTCTGCAGTGACGCGCGGTGCACGTCGGGGTCCGAGGAGATGACCATGCGGCCCTCGAAGTCCTCCTCGCGCACCAGCTTCGCCATCTGCGCGAAGTCGAACGGCGAGCGCACGTCGGCCTTCGGGAACTTCATGCCGCCGTTGGGCCACTGGTCCATCGCGTTCTTCAGCGCCTCCTCGTCGGTCGGCGCCCAGGACAGGTGCACCTGCAGCAGCTTCGGCATCTCGTCGGGGTTCTTGCCCGCCTTGCGCGCACCCTGGTTGAAGTTGTCCAGGATTCCGGCGAGCTTGTCGGTCGACGCGCCCGGCGTGATCAGGCCGTCGGCCAGCTCCCCGGTCTTGCGCGAGGTGTACGGGCCCGCCGAGGCGATGTAGACCGGCGGCGGCGCGTCCGGCAGCGTCCACAGCCGCGTGGTGTGCAGCTTGAAGAACTCGCCGGAGTGCTTGACGTCCTTGCCGCTGAACAGCTTCCGGATGATCTCCAGTGCCTCGAACATGCGCCGCACCCGCTCGGGCGCCTCCGGCCAGTAGCCGCCGATGATGTGCTCGTTGAGCGCCTCACCGGAGCCGATGCCCAGCCAGGTGCGGCCCGGGTAGGTGGCCTCCAGCGTCGCGGCGGCCTGCGCGACCATCGCCGGGTGCAGCCGGAACGACGGGCAGGTCACCCCGGGGCCCAGGTCACCGGTCGTGTTCTCCGCCAGCGAGGCGAGCACGCTCCACACGAACGACGCCTGTCCCTGCTGCGGCACCCACGGCTGGAAGTGGTCGGCCGCCATCTGCCCGGAGAACCCGTGCTGCTCGGCCAACGCGGCCAGCTCGATGGACTCGCGCGGGGAGAACTGCTCCAGCGCCGCCGCCATGCCGATCTGAACGTCACTCACGACCTCATCAACCTTTCTGACGTGCGATATCTCGAAACCTACCGGTAAGCGGGCACCAGCGTCGTCAGCCGGTCGAGCCGGCGCAGCGTGTCCGCCTCCGATCCCGGGGGCAGCGACAACGTGACCCGCTCGGCCCCGGCCTCGGCGTACGCGGCCAGCAGCCGCTCGTCCGCCGGTGCGGAGGTCGCGGTCACCGGCAGGTCCGCGCCACCCAGCAGGGCGAGCTGCGCCCGGACCTGCACCGGGTCGCGCACGGCGTTGGGCAGCCAGCCGTCGCCGAGCCGCCGGGCGCGATCGGCCGCGACGTGGCTGTTGCCGCCGAGGTAGACCGGTGGGACCCGGACGGGCTTGGGCCACTGGAAGATCGGGTCGAACCGGACGTGCTTGCCGGAGAACGACGCCTCGTCGTGGGTCCAGATCGTCCGCAGCGCCTCGATCCGCTCGTCCAGCAGCGCACCGCGGGTGCGCGGGTCCGTGCCGTGGTTGCGCATCTCCTCGCGGTTCCAGCCCACGCTGACCGCGTACAGCACGCGGCCGTCCGAGACGAGGTCCAGGCTGGCGACGGACTTCGCGGTGTGGATCACGTCCCGCTGGATCAGCAGGCTCACCCCGGTGCCCAGCCGCAGGGTCGACGTGACGGCCGCGGCCGCCGCGAGCGCGACGAACGGGTCGGCCGCGCGGAAGTACGGTCGCGGCAGCTCGCCGCCGACCGGGTAGGGCGTCTCCCGGCTGACCGGGATGTGCGAATGCTCGGCCAGGAACAGCGCGTCGAACCCGCGTTCCTCGACCGCGAGGGCCAGTGGTCCCGGCAGCATGCTCTCGTCGGTGACGAAAGTGCTGACGCCCAGCTTCACCGCAGCGCTGCCAGCTCGTCGAGCTGGGTCAACGTCTCCGATTCGGGGAGGGTGGGCAGGTAGAAGGTGACGCGCTCGACCCCGGCCTCGGCGTACTCGGCGAGCCTGCCCTTGTCGCGACCGGCGGCGAACACGGTGAAGGGCAGGTCCGGCCTGCCGTTGTCGGCGAGCCAGGCGCGGACGCGTTTGATCTCGGCGATCTCCGTGCCCTCGCGCGGCAGCCACCCGTCCCCGTGCTTGAGCAGCCTGTTCAGCGCGGCCGGGCTTTCGCCGCCGACGTAGATCGGCGGATGCGGCCGCTGGACGGGCTTCGGCCACGCGAAGATCGGGTCGAAGTCGACGTGCTTGCCGTGGTATTCGGCCTGGTCGTTGGTCCAGATCGTCTTCAGCGCCTCGATCTGCTCGTTCAGCAGCGCGCCGCGGGTGCGCGGGTCCGTGCCGTGGTTGCGCATCTCCTCGCGGTTCCAGCCCACGCCGACGCCGAACAGCACGCGGCCGCCGGAGATCAGGTCCAGGCTCGCGACCTCCTTCGCGGTGTGGATCACGTCACGCTGGATCAGCAGGGCCACGCCCGTGGCCAGCAGGAGGTCCGAGGTGACGGAGGCGATCGCGGAAAGCGCGACGAACGGGTCGAGCGTGCGGTAGTACCACCGGGGCAGCTCGGTGCCGCCCGGATAGGGCGACTCCCGGCTGGCCGGGATGTGCGAATGCTCGGCCAGGAACAGCGAGTCGAACCCGCGTTCCTCCAGTGCTCGGCCCAGCGCCGCGGGCCGGATACCTTCGTCGGTCACGAAGGTGGCGATTCCGAACTTCATGTGTGCACCCAACCTCTCTCTTGCACTTGCACTCGCTATTCCCCAGTAGCCACTACCCTCACACACATGGATGTATTCCCGGATTTCGACGAGGTGTACCGCGGCCGGCCGCTGCAGCCGGGACTCACCCAGGTGCCCTGGGACATCGGCGAGCCGCAACCGCTGGTGGTCGCGCTGGAAGCGACGGGCGAGATCCGGGGCGATGTGCTCGACGCGGGGTGCGGGCTCGGCGAGAACACGATGTTCCTGGCCGCCAGGGGATACCGCGTGACGGGGATCGACGGCGCGCCGACGGCGATCGAACGCGCCTCGGCCGCGGCCCGCGAGCGCGGGCTCGCGGCGGAGTTCGAGGTCCGCGACGTGACGCGGCTCGAAGGGCTCGACGGACGATTCGACACCGTCGTCGACAGCGCGCTCTACCACTGTCTCGACGACGAGCAGCAGCACGCGTACGTGGCCGGGCTGCACCGGGCGTGCCGTCCGGGCGCGACGGTGCACGTCTTCGCCCGGTCGGAGGAACTGGGCGAGGTGCCCGGCCCGCGGACGATCTCCGAGTCGAACCTGCGGACCACGTTCGGCGAAGGCTGGGAGATCACGCGTCTGCGACACGCGCAGTACACGACCGCGATCACGTCCGCGGTGTTCGACGGCACCCCGCTCCCCGGCAGCCTTCCGGTCGACGAGCAGGGGCGCTACCTCATGCAGGTGTGGCAGCTCGCGGCCGTGCGCCGCTAGGACGCCTCCCGCCGGGTGCCGCCGGCCTAGGGGCCGTTTCAGAAGTGGCTTGCGGGCCGGTGCGGGTAGCGGTGCAAGCTGACGGCGCAGGCGCAAGCGGCTCCGCCGCTTATGAAACACAACCTAGACGTTGCGCCGGTACTGGCCGCCGACCTCGAAGAACGCCTCGGTGATCTGGCCCAGCGTGCACACCCGCGCCGCGTCCATCAGCACCGCGAACACGTTCTCCCCGCTGGTGGTCGCGTCGCGCAGCGCCTGCAGCGCCTGCTCGGCCTCGTCGCGGTGGCGCTGCTGGAAGTCGGCCACGCGCTCGAGCTGCGACTCCTTCTCCGCCTCCGTCGCCCGCGCGAGCTCGACCTCGATCTCGTCCTCCTCCGGATGCGGGTTGCGGAACGTGTTGACCCCGACGATCGGCAGCGAGCCGTCGTGCTTGAGCCGCTCGTACAGCATCGACTCGTCCTGGATCTTGCCGCGCTGGTAACCGGTCTCCATCGCGCCGAGCACGCCACCGCGCTCGGAGATCCGGTCGAACTCGGTGAGCACGGCCTCCTCCACCAGGTCGGTCAGCTCGTCGATGACGAACGAGCCCTGCAGCGGGTTCTCGTTCTTCGACAGGCCCCACTCCTTGTTGATGATCATCTGGATGGCCATCGCGCGGCGCACCGAGTGCTCGCTCGGCGTGGTGATCGCCTCGTCGAAGGCGTTGGTGTGCAAGGAGTTCGCGTTGTCGTACAGCGCGCACAGCGCCTGCAGCGTGGTGCGGATGTCGTTGAAGCTGATCTCCTGCGCGTGCAGCGACCGGCCCGAGGTCTGCACGTGGTACTTGAGCTTCTGCGACCGCTCGTTCGCGCCGTAGCGCTCCTTCATCGCGACCGCCCAGATGCGCCGGGCCACCCGCCCCAGCACCGAGTACTCCGCGTCCATCCCGTTGGAGAAGAAGAACGACAGGTTCGGTGCGAAGTCGTCGATGTCCATGCCACGGGCGAGGTAGGACTCGACGTAGGTGAACCCGTTGGCGAGCGTGAACGCCAGCTGTGAGATGGGGTTCGCCCCCGCCTCGGCGATGTGGTAGCCGGAGATCGACACCGAGTAGAAGTTGCGCACCCCGTGCTCGATGAACCACTCCTGGATGTCCGCCATCATCCGCAGGCTGAACTCGGTGGAGAAGATGCAGGTGTTCTGCCCCTGGTCCTCCTTGAGGATGTCGGCCTGCACGGTGCCGCGGACGTTGCGCAGCGTCCACTCCCGCAGCTCCGCGGCCTCCTCGGCGCTCGGCTCGCGCCCGTGCTCCTCGCGGAAGGCCGCCATCCGCTGCTCGATCGCGGTGTTGAGGAAGAACGCCAAGATCGTCGGCGCGGGGCCGTTGATCGTCATCGACACCGAGGTCGACGGGGCGGTCAGGTCGAACCCGTCGTAGAGGGCCTTCATGTCCTCGACGGAGGCGATCGACACCCCGGAGGTGCCGACCTTGCCGTAGATGTCGGGGCGGGTGTCCGGGTCATGCCCGTAGAGCGTCACGGAGTCGAACGCCGTCGACAGCCGCTTCGCCGCCGACTCGGCCGAAAGGTACTTGAACCGGCGGTTGGTCCGGAACGCGTCGCCCTCGCCCGCGAACATGCGGGCCGGGTCCTCGCCGTCCCGCTTGAACGGGAAAACCCCTGCGGTGTAAGGGAAGTAGCCGGGAAGGTGCTCGCGGCGCAGGAACGACAGCAGTTCGCCGGACTCGGTGTAGCGCGGCAGCGCGACGCGCGGGACCTTGTTGCCCGACAACGTATCCCGCCACAGCTGGGTGCGCAGCTCCTTGTCCCGCACCTTGAACACCAGCTCTTCGCCGCGATAGGACTCCGACAGCGCCGTCCACTCGTCGAGCAGGCGGCGGGTCGCATCGTCCACACGGGACTCGGCCTCGTCGAGCAGCTCGCCGATCGCCCCGGTGTCCGCGTTCACCTTCGCCAGCGCCGCCTTCGCCGCGGCCAGCTGGTTGCGCTCGCGGACCGCCTCGACCTGCTCCTGGGTGCGCTGGTGGTAGTCGCGCACGGTGTCTGCGATGTCGGCGAGGTAGCGGGTGCGCGAGGTGGGGATGATCGTGCCGGCGCCCGTCGAGACCTTGCCCGCGATCTGCGGCAGCGTGCCCGCGGACACCGAAAGCCCCTTTTCCGCCAAGGCATCGCGCAGGTACTGGTACAGCGCGGTGACCCCGTCGTCGTTGAACTTCGCCGCGCTGGTCCCGAACACCGGCATGTCGTCGGGCGAGGCGCCGAACTCCTCGCGGTTGCGCACGAGCTGACGGGCGACGTCCCGGCGCGCGTCCTCCGCGCCCCGCCGTTCGAACTTGTTGATCGCCACGGCATCGGCGAAGTCGAGCATGTCGATCTTCTCCAGCTGCGACGCCGCGCCGAACTCCGGGGTCATCACGTACAGCGCGTGGTCGACGTGGTCCACGATGCCGGCGTCGCCCTGGCCGATCCCCGGCGTCTCGACGATCACCAGGTCGTGGCCGGCGGCCTTGCAGGCCAGGATCGCCTCGTCCAGCCCCGTCGGGATCTCCCCGCTCGTCGTGCGGGTGGCCAGCGAGCGGAAGTACACCGAGGAGCCGTCGAGGCTGTTCATCCGGATGCGGTCGCCCAGCAGCGCCCCGCCGCCACGACGGCGCGTGGGGTCCACCGCGAGCACCGCGATGCGCAGCTTGTCCTGCTGGTCCAGGCGGAAACGGCGGATCAGCTCGTCGGTGAGCGAGGACTTGCCCGACCCGCCGGTGCCCGTGATGCCCAGGACCGGCACCGTCCTGGCCTTGGCGGTGTCGGCGATCGCGGTGTGCCACTCCTGCGGCAGGACATCGGCCTGCAGCTGGGTGATCGTGCGGGACAGCGCCCGGACGTCCCCGGCGAGCAGGTCGGCGGGCGAGCCCACCGGCTGCGCCGCCAGGTCGACGTCGCACTCCTTGATCATCAGATTGATCATCCCGGGCAGCCCCAGCTCGAGGCCGTCGTCCGGGGAGAAGATGCGGGCCACGCCCCGCGAGTGCAACAGTTCGATCTCTTCGCGGACGATCACCCCGCCCCCGCCGCCGAAGACCCTGATGTGCCCCGCGCCGCGCTCGCGCAGCAGCTCGACGAGGTAGGAGAAGTACTCGACGTGGCCGCCCTGGTAGGCGCTGATCGCGACGCCCTGGGCGTCCTCGGCGATCGCGGCCGTGGCGACCTCGTCCACCGAGCGGTTGTGGCCGAGGTGCACGACCTCCGCACCCTGGGACTGCAGGATGCGGCGCATGATGTTGATGGACGCGTCGTGGCCGTCGAACAGGCTCGAGGCGGTGACGAACCGGACCGGGTGCACGGCTTTGTACAAGGGCGCGCTCATGCCTCCAAAATACTCGGACTTCCTACTATTGCAAAGCCAACTGTCCGAGTGATGTGGCGCACCCTGGCACGGGCAGGTGGGAACGCAGTTCGCCAACGGCCTTCGGCGGCGCGGGCACATGGGAACACAGTCCGGCAACGGCCATCGACAGCACGCGAAGGAGAGCAGGCCGCGACAAAGCGCAGGCCGGCGAGAGAACGCGGGCGGGGACCAGCGGGGGGCGCCTTGGGGCGCGGTTCAGCCACCCGCGCGCTCGCACGCGCGGATCGGCCCAGCGTCAGCGGGCGTTGGCCGCCCGCAGCGCGATCCACTGCCGCATCGCGTACTCGACCAGCGTGATCAGCGTCTGCTTGGTCGACTCGCGATCGCGCGCGTCGCAGCGCACGATCGGGATGCTCGGGTCGATCGCCAGCGCTTCCCGGACGTCGTTGACGTCGTGGTGCATCACACCGTCGAAGGTGTTCACGCCGATGATGTACGGCAGCCTGCGATCCTCGAAGAAGTCGACCGGCGCGAACGAGTCCGCGAGCCGGCGCGTGTCCGCGAGCACCACGGCCCCGATCGCCCCGCGCACCAGGTCGTCCCACATGAACCAGAACCGCTGCTGCCCCGGCGTGCCGAACAGGTACAGGATCAGGTCGGCGTCCAGTGACACCCGGCCGAAGTCCATCGCCACCGTGGTGGTGGCCTTGTTCGGGGTGCTGTCGAGGTTGTCGATGCCGCGGCTGGCATCGGTCATCATGGCCTCGGTGGTGAGAGGCACGATCTCCGACACCGACCCCACGAAAGTGGTCTTGCCGGCGCCGAAGCCACCGGCGACCACGATCTTGGCCGAGGTCATGGTCTGCGGCGCGGCCGGCCGCGGTGCTTTAAAGCCGACGGAGTCCACTCAACACCCTTTCCATCAACATGAGATGCGCCTCGGCGTTTTCACTGCCGGACACGGTCTTGTGCACGGTGATCAAGCCGGCATCGGCCGCGTCACTGATGAGCACCCTGGCCACGCCGACCGGGACCCGCAGCAGCGCCGCGATCTCCGCGACCGAACGTGGCGACCGGCATTCTTCCACTATCTGACGGTGCTCGAACTGCATCGGCACCCCCGCGTCCATGCGGGCGGCGACGACATCCTTGACGGAGACCAGCGTCTCCAGTTCCAGCGCGTAGCTGGCCCTCGTCCGCCCCCCGGTCAGAGCGTACGGCCGGACGGCCGCGGTCTCCTCCTCGAAGGGAGCGGGCTCGGGTCTTTCCGGCAGCATCGGCCCGCTGTTGGACACCGCGGGCTCGAAGTAGCCGGTACCGAAGCTCGTGCCCTGGCTGGGCTCGAAGTACCCCGAACCCTGGCCGGGCTCGAAGTAGCCCGAATCCGGGCCGGACTCGTGGAACCCGGGCGGGCCCGGAGCCGGCGCGGGCTCGTAGGCCTGCGGCGACGGACCGGGCTGCGCCGGGGACAGGCCGGGGTCCGGCTCGTCCTGGCGCGGCTCGGCCGCAGCCTCGGCTTCGGACTCCTTGGCCTTCTTCCGCTTCCGGCGGCCACGTCCCGAATCCAAGGTGAAGCCGTTGAGGACGTCCGCGAATGTCGCGTCGTCGTCCTCGTCAGGAGGGGAACCGCTCCCGGGTCCCATGGTCATCGCGGCATCATCCCACCGGTTCACCGATCAGGGCACCGCCGGAGCCCTGTAGCTGGGCACGCAGTTCCGGGGTGAGGATCTGGCCGACGCGGTCGACCAGCATCGTCATCTCGTAGGCCACCTGACCGATGTCGCAGTTCGGCGCCGCGAGGACCGCGAGGCACGAACCGTCGCTGATGGACATCAGCACCATGATGCCGAGCTCCATCTCGACCACGGTCTCGTTGACCGCCCCGGCCTCGAAACAGCGCGCCGCCCCCTGCGTGAGGCTGATGAGGCCGGAAGCAACCGCGGCGAGCTGGTCGGCGCGGTCGAGGGGCAAGCGGTTCGACGCGGTCAGCAGCAGCCCGTCGGCGGACACGACCACCGCGTGCGCCACACCCGGCACACGCTCGGCGAAGTCATTGACCAGCCATCCGAACTGGTTCTGTTGTGGCTGCGGCGAGGTCATTCACCCTCCATGGTTTCGTGTTCAGACTCGGCAGGCTGTCCCGTGCGGTGCCGTCCACGCCGGACACCTTGCTGGAAACTGTTCAGCCTGCCGCGCACATCCTGCGGGTCACGCTGGGTTCGCGGTCCAGGCGTGCTCGCGGAAGACGCACTGCCCGGCAAGAGTTGTTCACCACGACGGCGGCGCGGCAGTCCCGCCGCCGTGTAGCCCGACGGAGCGGCCTGCGAGACCGCCTCGACCGTCCGCCAGCTTTCGTCCGTCGGGAAGGACCAGGCGGACTCCCCGGCCGCGGCGACGGGTTCGGCCACGGTCTCGGCTTCCCCACGCTGCCGCCGGGGCAGCGGAGCCTCCGTCGCCGGAGCCTCCTCCGGCGACTCGTCGAAGAACCGCGGCTTCTGCCACAGGAACGCGCCTGAGGTCTCGGTGGACTCCTCCGGCGGCTCGAGCCGCCGTGGCGGCTCGGCGGACCGGCGCTGGGGCAGCGGGCTCTCCCCGCCCTGCTGCAACTCCCGCTGCGACTCCCGCTGGGGCAACCGCTGCGACAGCGAGGTCTCCGGGACCGGCTGCGGCGGCCGCTGGGGCAGCCCGCCCTCGCCGGATCGCGGCGGCAACGGCGGGTTCTCCCCGACCGGGCGCCGGTGCGGCAGCGCGCCGCCGGACTGCCGCTGCGGCAACGGGTTCTCGCCCGTCGGCTGCCGGCGCACCGGTGCGCTCTCCTCCGGGGGCTCGGGGCGGCGCCACGGCACCGGGTTCGCCGTCACGGCCTCGGCCTCGTCGGCGTCCGGCCATGACTCCTGCCGCGGATCCTGTCGCGGCTGCGGCTGCGGCACACCGGCGGACCTGCCCGGCGACGGCCGCCGCTGCGGCAGCGCCTGGCTCGCGGTCTCCTCGAGAGCATCCTGCGGTGCGGCGCTCTGTGCCTCGGCCGGCTGCTGATCGCGGGCGGCGTGCCGGGCACGGCTGACGCCCTGCTGGAAGCTGCTCAGCCGGCCACGGATGTCCGCGGGGTCCCGCATCGGCAGCGGCGCGTCCGTCGACGACTCCGCCTGCCGCACCGGCTCCGGGGTGCCACCGGGGGTGGCGCTGCCGGGCATGAGCTGCTCACCGCGGCGGCGGCGTGGCAGGCCGGACTCGGTGAAGCTGGTCGGCTCCACCTCGGCCACGGCACGCGCGGCACGGAAGCTCTCGTCGGCCGCGAAGTCCCAGCCGGTGGTCGCCCTGCCCTCGGCGGGCTGCTCGGGCTCGCGCACCGCTTCGGCCGGCTTCTCGGCTTCCACGGGCTTCGCGGACTTCGCCGGCTTCGCGGCGACTGCCGCCTTCTCCGGCTTCGGCGCCGGCTTGTCGCTGCGGAACCAGGCCGAAAGCGTCTCGTCGAAGATCGGGGTGGTCTCGCGCGGGGTGGGCGGCGGCGGGGGCGGCGCCGGTTCGGCCGCGGCCGCGCTCCACCACTCGGTGAGCGCGCCCGAGCTGGTGTTCGCCTCGAACAGCGCCTTGCCCGCGGGCAGCGCGCCGCCCGGCAGGTCCGCCGGCTCGGGGTTGGCGGGCGGCTGGTCCAGCTCGTCCGGCTGGACCGGGCTGAACAGCTCCGTGCCCGAAACCTCCAGGTCCGACGGCGGCCGCGGCGGCAGCATGCCGGAGTGGCCGTTCTGACCCCACGGCCCCGGCTGGGCGGCACCGTCGCCGAGTGTGCCCGAGGTCGTCCCGGCGAGGCTGGTCAGCGCACCCGCGCGGCCCGCGCCGTTGACGGTGCGCCGACGCGGCAGCTCCGGGTCCTGCTGCTGCTGGGGCACCGGGGCGGGGACGGCCGTCTCCGGCAGGTCCATCACGAGCTCGGCCGGCACGTTGACGGTGGCACGGACACCGACGATGTCCTTGCCGCCGTGCAGGGTCACCCCGATGCGGTGCCGCCCGGCAAGGCGGCCGACCACGAACAGGCCCATCCGGCGCGAGGTGGCGAGGTCGACGCTGGCGGCCTCGGTCAGCCGGGCGTTCGCCTCGCCGACCTCGGCCTCGTTCATGCCGATGCCCTTGTCCATGATGTCGACGACCAGACCGCCCTGGTCCGACACCCGCGTCGACACGGTCACCTGCGTCTCGGGCGCGGAGAACGCGGTCGCGTTGTCCAGCAGCTCCGCGATCAGGCGCATGAGGTCGCTGGCCGCGTAGCCGACGATCCGCGCGGTGGGCGGCGGCTGCACGACCACGCGCTGGTACTGCTCGATCTCCGACACCGCGGCACGCAGCACGTCGGCGGTGGTGACCGGCTGGCCGGACCGGCGGCCCGGCTCGGCGCCGGAGAGGACCATCAGGTTCTCGTTGTTGCGCCGCATCCGGGTGGCGAGGTGGTCGAGCTGGAACAGGGTGGCCAGCTGGTCCGCGTCCTCCTCGTCCCGCTCCAGCCGCTCGATGAGCTGCAGCTGCCGCTGCACGAGGCTCTGGCTGCGGCGGGAGAGGTTGACGAACACGCTGGAGTAGCCGGTCCGCATCGCGGCCTGCTCGATCGCCAGGCGCAGCGCCTGACTGTGCACCGCGTCGAACGCCTTGGCCACCTGGCCGATCTCGTCGGCGGTGCCGACCACGACCGGGGTGACCTCGGCGCCCTGCTCGCGGCCCTCCTGAATGTTCCGCACGGCGGCGGGCAGTTGCCTGTCCGCGACGTCCAGCGCACTGGTGCGCAGCAGGCGCAGCGAACGCAGCAGCTGGCGGGTGATCAGGAAGACCACGGCGGCGGTGAGCACCAGCGCGGCGAACAACAGCACGGCCAGCAGGCCGGCGTCGGTGCCGGAGCTGTCCACCAGCTCGCCGGAGGTCGTCGCGGCGTCGTCGCCGAGGCGGGAGCTGACGGCACGCAGGGAGTTGAGGACCGCGGTGGACACGGTGTCCCACTGCTCGCCGGAGATCGCGTCGAGCGCGTCGCTCGCGGTCAGCCCCTGTGCGGCCAGCACACTGCTGACCAGCCGGCTGCGCGTGTCGAAGTCCGGCCCGGTGACCGTGCGGTCGAAGTCCTGGCCCTGGGCGCCGCTGGCGGCCGCCCGGAAGTCCTCCAGCCGGTCGGCGAGGCGGACCTCGGCCGTGCGCAGCTGGTTGAGCTGGGTCGGGGTGAGGCTGCCCCGCGCGATGCCGTAGCTGAGCAGCACCTGCGACGTGGCCACCTCCTCCTTGGCGACCTGCAGGTCGTGCAGCGCGTTGGCGGTGCCGCTGACGGACGGGTCGCCCATGCCGGCGACGAGCGAGGTGTCGAGGCTCAGCAGCGCGGTGGTCATCGCGGAGTAGGCGTCGAGCGCCTGGACCGAGTCCAGCTGGCCCGCGGCGACCTGCTGGCGGACCTCGGCGAGCCGGGCGAGTGCGTTGTTGCTGGCGGTGCCGGGCGCGGAGACCGCGTCGTCGACCTGCGTCACGCGTGCGGTGTCGGTGCTCAGCGGCTTGAGCGCCCGGTCGGTCGCGGCACGGGCCGCGTCGAGCTCCGGCGAGCTGCCGACCGTGCCCTGGGTGAGCAGCGCCGCGGTGCGGGTGCGCTCCTGCTGCAGCGCGTCGACGAGCCCCCGCACGTCCGTGCCGAGCACGACGAGCCGGTCGATCCGGTCGTAGTCGTTGGACCGCTGCACCTGGTTGTTGATGGTGATGCTGCCCAGCACCAGCGAGATGAGGATGGGGACCAGCGTGACCGCGGCCAGCTTGACCGACAGCGGCCAGTCTCGCCATCTGCTGACCGCGCTCCACTTGGAGGGTCGCCGTGGTTGCTGGCCTAGGAGCTGTCCCACAGGCACTTGGCCTTGTCCTGCAACGGTCACGAAAGTGACTCCCTGTCCGGCATCTCGTGTGCGCGTGCTGCGACGTTCGTTCGTGCGTGCCCCGTCCGGGCCGACGCCGCCGTCCCCGGCCTCGTCGACCTGCCGATCGCCGACGTCCTTGCATGATGCGATGTGCAGCATGGTCGGAACAAGATCGGTAACCTTCGGTCACAGCGAGTCAACGTGGCGAAGGAAGCGTACACCAATGGGGTCGAACTTGACCCGGGTGCAAATAGTGCTTCCGACCTGGGGAAATACCCGTTGTAACAAGGGGTTGACTCGTCAGTAGGCAGCCCTCCGCCGCGTTCCTTCGGATGTGTGACAGCCCAGGTGAGGCCGCTTTCATCCACTTTCACCCACATAGCGCAGGGGTCTCCTGACGATCGCGGGAAAGGCGTACTGACCGTGTGCCCAGTGACGGAGTTACAGAAGAATAACGCCCGATCATGTGGCTTTTGACAGCTGGTCAATCAACGACTATTTCCGACGAACCGGCCTAACCGGACAGAAGTTTTCGCCATCACGCTGCGAATTTGTTAATTCCTCTCAGTTCACTCCATAGAGTGAGCTTTTGCGATTATGGCTACCCATAGTGACATCATTGGAAGCGCTTTCCGGCGACTCTAGCCTGAACGGCTCATTACAGCAGGTAAAAGCACTAATCGGTGCTCACGGATTGAACCTGGCCTGCCCATCGGCCCGTGTCGACCCGTGGCTAGCATGTGCCGCTCAAGGTTCGCCAGCTCGCCGGGAGGCAGCCATGCAGAACGTCGTCCAGAGTTCCACGACGAGAACCTCCGCCGAGGACACCGGCCAGATGCCGGCGCTGTTCGAGGCAGGCGAAGAGGCCCCGAAGCCCAGAAGGCGCGGGGCCGACATCGACTACGTGACGATCCAGCGGAGCCAGGAGTTCGCGACTTTGCGGAGCCGGTTCCGCGGGTTCGCGTTCCCGATGACGCTGCTGTTCATCGTCTGGTACCTCGTGTACGTCCTGCTCGCCGCGTACGCGCACGACTTCATGAGCAAGAAGGTCTACGGCGAGATCAACGTCGCGATCGTGCTGGGCGTCCTGCAGTTCGTCTCGACCGCCCTGATCACGATCGCCTATCTGCGGTTCGCGAAGCGCCGGCTCGACCCCCAGGTCGAGACCGTGCGACAGCAGGCAGGAGTGCGGTAAACCCATGATCACCACGTTCGCGGCCGGCGAGAGCCCGGACAGCAACCCGATCCTCAACACCTCGGTGTTCGCGATCTTCGTCGCGATCACCCTGTTCATCGTGTACCGGGCCAGCAGCGGGAAGAAGTCCCGGTCCGACTACTACGCGGCGAGCAGTGCGTTCACCGGGCGCCAGAACGGCATCGCGCTGTCCGGCGACTTCCTCTCGGCCGCGTCGTTCCTCGGCATCGCGGGCGCGATCGCCATCAACGGCTACGACGGCTTCCTCTACTCCATCGGCTTCCTCGTGGCTTGGCTGGTCGACCTGCTGCTGGTCGCCGAGCTGCTGCGCAACACCGGCCGCT
Source organism: Amycolatopsis acidiphila (assembly GCF_021391495.1). Lineage (NCBI taxonomy): Bacteria > Bacillati > Actinomycetota > Actinomycetes > Pseudonocardiales > Pseudonocardiaceae > Amycolatopsis > Amycolatopsis acidiphila. The sequence continues at coordinate 5,989,238 of NZ_CP090063.1, forward strand.
TCACGATGGGCGACGTGCTCAGCTTCCGCATGAAGCAGCGCCCGGTCCGCGCCGCGGCCGCCACGTCCACGCTGGTCATCTCGCTGTTCTACATGCTCGCGCAGATGGCGGGCGCAGGTGCGCTGATCGCGCTGCTGCTCAACGTGCACGGCCGCTTCGGCCAGTCGATCGTGATCGGCGTCGTCGGCATGGTCATGGTGTTCTACGTGCTGGTCGGCGGCATGAAGGGCACCACCTGGGTGCAGATCATCAAGGCCGGGATCCTGATCATCTCCGTCGTGCTCATGACGGTGTTCCTGTTCGGCAAGTTCGGGTTCAGCCTGTCCAACCTGCTCTCCCAGGCCGCCTACCACAGCCCGCTGGGCGAGAAGCTGCTCGAGCCGGGCGCGCAGTACGGCAAGAACGGCACGACGAAGCTGGACTTCCTGTCCCTCGGCGTCGCGCTGATCCTCGGCACCGCCGGCCTGCCGCACGTGCTGATGCGCTTCTACACCGTGCCCAACTCGCACGAGGCGCGCCGCTCGGTCGTGTGGGCGACGGCGTGTGTGTTCGTCTTCTACCTGTGCACGCTGGTGATCGGCTTCGGCGCGACCGCGCTGGTCGGCACCGCCGAGATCAAGGCCGCCCCCGGTGGCGAGAACTCCGCCGCGCCACTGCTCGCGCTGCACATCGGCGGCACGGTGTTGCTGGGCATCATCTCCGCGGTGGCGTTCGCGACCATCCTCGCGGTGGTCGCGGGCCTGACGATCACGGCTTCGGCCTCCTTCGCCCACGACGTGTACGCCAACGTCTTCAAGCACGGGCACGCCGACCCGGAGGACGAGGTCCGGGTGGCCCGCCGCACCGCGATCGGCGTCGGCATCCTGTCCATCCTCGGCGGCATCCTCGCCAACGGGCAGAACGTCGCGTTCCTGGTGGCACTGGCGTTCGCGGTGGCCGCCTCGGCCAACCTGTCGACCCTGCTGTACACGCTGTTCTGGAAGCGGTTCAACACGACCGGGACCCTTTGGGGCATGTACGGCGGGCTGATCTCCTCGGTGGTGCTGGTGATCTTCTCGCCGGTCGTCTCCGGCAGCTCCACGGCGATCATCAAGGGCGTGGACTTCCACTGGTTCCCGCTGACCAACCCGGGCCTGGTGTCGATCCCGTTCTCGTTCGTGTGCGGGTTCGTCGGCACGCTGGTCGGCCGCAAGACCGACCCGCGCAAGTACGCGGAGATGGAGGTCCGGTCGCTGACCGGCATCGGGACCTGACACGCTGGGCGGCGTGAGCTCCGACCGGATCCGCCGCTTCCTGGCGGGACAGCTCCCGCCGACGCCCTTCCTGGTCGTCGACACCGACGTCGTGACCGAACGAGTGCGGGAGTTCGCCGTCGAACTCCCGCACTCACTGCTTTTCTACGCCGTGAAGGCCAACCCCGAACCCGCCGTGCTGGGTGCGGTGCTGGCCGCCGGTGGTGGGTTCGACGTCGCGAGCCCGGCGGAGATCACCGCGTGCCTCGCCGAAGGCGCGAAGCCGGAGCAGCTGTCGTACGGCAACCCGATCAAGAAGCCCGGCGACATCGCGTTCGCGTTCGACCGCGGCGTCCGAAGTTTCACCACGGACACCGGCGCGGACCTGGAGCAGCTCGCGCGGCACGCGCCTGGCGCCGCGGTCACCGTGCGGATGGTGGTGGACGCACCCGCCTCGGCCACGCCGTTCGGCCGCAAGTTCGGCGCCGAGCCCGCCGACGCCGTGCGGCTGCTGCGCCGGGCCGCCGAGCTCGGCCTCGAACCCGCCGGAGTGGGCTTCCACGTCGGCTCACAGCAGCCGGACCCGGCCGCCTGGGATGCCGGGATCGCCGCGGCTGCCAAGGTCTTCGCCGAGGTCCCGTTCCGCAGGCTGAACATCGGCGGCGGCTTCGGCATCACCTACCGGGCACCGGTCCCGTCCCTCGCCACCTACGCCACCGCGGTCCGGGACGCGCTGGACGCGCACTTTCCCGCCGGGGCGCCGGAACTCGCGCTCGAACCCGGCCGCGCGATCGTCGGCCGCGCGGGGCTCATTCGCAGCGAAGTCGTGCTGGTGGCGCAGCGCGGCGGGCACCGGTGGGTGTACCTGGACATCGGACGCTACAACGGACTCGCCGAGACGGAGAACGAAGCCATCCCGTACCGCCTGGAGGCGGGCGACGGCGAACGGGGGCCGGTCGTCATCGCCGGGCCGACGTGCGATGGTGACGACGTGCTCTATCAACACACGTCCTACGAGCTTCCGCTCGCACTGAAGGCGGGCGACACGGTGGACATCCTCGACGCCGGTGCGTACACGGCGAGCTACTCCTCGGTGTCCTTCAACGGGATCGAGCCGCTGCGGACGTACTGCCTTGGGTGAGATCGGCGCCTTCTCCGGGCGGCACGTGCTCGCCGAGCTCGACGGGATCGAGCCGCGCCTGCTCGACGATCCGGACTTCCTGCGGGAGGCCCTGCGCTCGGCGGTCGCCGAGGCGGGCGCGACCGTGGTCGACGTGCTGGCGCACCGGTTCGCCCCGCACGGGGTGACGGTGCTCGCGCTGCTCGCCGAGTCGCACGCCTCGGTGCACGCGTACCCCGAGATCGGCGCGGCGTTCGCGGACGTGTTCACCTGCGGGGAACGCGCCGACCCGGAGCTGGCCGTGCGCCTGCTCGCCCGCGCGCTCGGCACCGGCTCCGTCCGCACCACCACCGCCCGCCGCGGGCACGGCGCGCGGCAGCTGACCGAACCCGTGGGGCGCGGCATCTCGCGGTCCTGGGACGTTTCGGACGTGTTGTTCGAAACCAGGACGGAGTTCCAGCACCTGCTGATCGGCCGGACCGCACAAGGGATCTCGCTGTTCTGCGACGGCGAGCGCCAGAGCACGGAGGCCACCCAGCTCACCTACCACGAGGCGCTGATGGTGCCGCCGATGCTGCTGGCCGGGCAGGTCCGGCGAGTGCTCGTCATCGGGTCCAGCGAGGGCGTAGCGAGCCGGCTCGCCGTCGCCGGGGGCGCCGAGGTCGTCGACCACGTCGACATCGACCGGGTGGCCGTGCGGGCCTGCGCCGAGCACCTGCCCTACGGCTACACGCCCGCAGAGCTCGCCGCGGCCGAACGCGGCGACGGCCCGGTCCGCGTGCACTACCGCGACGGCTGGGAGTTCCTGGCGCGGGCCGAGCCCGGGTACGACGTCGTGGTGATCGACCTGCCCGACGAGAACGACGACCCCGGGGCGCAGCACAACCGCTTGTACGGCAAGGAGTTCCTCGAGCGCTGCACCGCCCTGCTCGCACCCGGCGGGGTGGTCTCCAGCCAGGCGGGCTGCCCGACGATGTGGCGCAACGACACGCTGGTCAGCGCGTGGCGGCGGTTCACCGAAGCCTTCGGCACAGTCGTCTACTACGGCTCGGACGAGCACGAGTGGGCGTTCCTGTCCGGGCGCGTCGAAGGCGGGGAACCGGACCTCGAAGGCCGGCTCGAGAAGGCGGCCTACCGCCCCCGGACGATCGACGCCACGGCGTTGCGGGGCAACACCGTGCCGCCGCTTCGGGTCAGAGCTTCCGGCCCGACTCGGCGCGGTGCGTGACGGCCCGCTCGGCCACGAAGGACAGGAACGGGATGGTGCCGGCCAGCAGCACCAGGATCGTGCCCTTGATCGACCACCGCGACTTGAGCGCCAGGTCGACCGCGACCACCAGGTACACCATGTAGAACAGGCCGTGCGTGACCCCGGCCCAGCTCATCATGCCCGGGGAATCCGCGGCGTACTTGAGGATGAACGCGGCGGTCAGGCACAGCAGCGCGACACCGGTGGCATACGCCAGCACCCGGTAGCGCAGCAGTGGCCCCCGCAGGGACGCCGCGACCTTCGCGGTGCCTTCTGTGCTCACCATTTCGAGCTTCTCCTAGTGGTCCTGTTGGTCTCGCGCGTGCAGTTCGGCGAGGTAACGGTTGTAGGCGGCCAGTTCGTCGTCCTCGTCGTCGGGGACGGCCGGCGTGACGGGCCGGGGCCTCGGCACCTCGGCGACCGGCTTGCGGCCCCACTCCTGGCGGCTCTCCGGCTCCGGCACGGCCGCGTCGTCCGCCGCCGCGGCCTCCCGGTGCAGCTTGCGGATGCGCAGCACCATGAACGCCGGGAAGAGGCCGAACAGCGGCCACTGCAGCACGTAGCCCAGGTTCTGGAAGGTGCCGCTGGCCGATTCGAAGCGGTCCCACTGCCACCAGGCCAGCCCGCAGCACACGATCAGGCTGAGCAGGCACAGCGCGCCGATCGTGAGGCGGCGTGGTGTGAGGAACCCGGCTGGCACGCTTCGACGCTAGCACTCGGGGGGCTTCACGAGACCTTTACCACCTGCGCGGCCTTGGCGTAGGAGTCGGCGAGGCCGAACACCTTCTGCGCGTACTCGACGGAGTTGTTGTACGACAGGACGCCCTGCCACCAGCCCGCGGCGCTGGACATGTCCCGCCCGCCCGCGCACAGGTACTTCGCGGCGGCGAGCGCGGCCGCGTCTATCTGCTGCGGGTCGTAGCCGCCGCCCCACTTCGCCCAGGTGCCGGGGATGAACTGCATGGGACCGACCGCGCGGTCGTAGTTCGGGTCGCCGTCGAACCGCCCGCCGTCGGTGTCCCCGATGGCCCGGACCCCGGCGGAGCCGTCCAGCGGGACGCCGACGATGGGCTTCGACGGGTAGCCGTTGGCCTGCAGGACCGCGCCGCCGTACTGGCCGTGGTTGGACTCGATGCGCCCGATCCCGGCGAGGGTGGCCCAGGAGATCTTGCAACCCGGCTGGCTCTCGCGAACGGCCAGCTCGGCGTTGCCGTAGCCGACCAGCGCCCTGGCCGGGACACCCGTGACGGACGCCACCTTCGCCGCCCACACCGACAGCAGGTCCTTGCCCGAACTCTGGTGCTGCTGCGGCTGCTGCGCGGGCTGGGTGTCCGCCACCGGCGCACCCGCGACGGTGGCGTTCACCGGGGCCGTCGACCCGGGCTGCACGTCGGCGGCCTGCACCGACAACGCCGGGATGTCCGTGGTGGTCTGCCCGGCCGGCGGGGTGCTGACCCTGGTGGTCACCAGCACGGCCGTGGCCGCCACGCCCAGCACCGCCACCACGACGGCGAGCCTGCCCAGCACGGCCAGGCCGGCTCGTCTCGTGCGTGCCTGCTGCTTCTCGGCCGGGGGCACTGCGCCGGTTTCCTGCTCGCCTTGCTCAGTGCCCAAGAATCCTGCCTCCCACCGACGGCGTCCCTATACGAGCAACGACCGTACGCGGGATGACGTTACGGTCAGCTCGCGCGCTGCTGCCTGGCCAGCCGGGCGACGCACCACGCGGGCGCGCTGCCCCGGCGCAGGTGCTGCAGCACGGTCATCGGGCCGAGCCTGCGGCTCAGGTCCGACGGGGCAAGACCGGCCGCGCGGTAGTCGAGCGCACGCTGGTCCAGCGGGCTGATCCCGGCGTCCCACCACTTGGCGGCCTCGGCCACGTCGCCGATCATCTGCCACCAGCCGGCGGCCGCGACCAGCAGCTCGTGCGGCACACCTGGCAGCCGGGCGCGCATGGCGTCGAGGTAGTCGGGGTCGGCCGACTCGACGGGGGCCCAGCCACGGGCTCCGGACCGGGCGCGCTGACCGGGAATTCCGGGCGCCTGCTGCGGTACGTCGGCGAGCCACGCGGACGCGATCCGGTCGATCTCCTGCTCCTCGGCCGTCTGCTCGCGTTCGGCTGCCCACTGCCGAATAACCGCATCAACTCCGGGATCTCCGGTCATCCCTGCCTCCTTGTGCCCCAACTGACAAGTCCTGACGTGAAACCGCGATGATCGAGCGATCGAGCGTGCCAGAACCAGCTGGTCACGCAATGTGAGCACCGTAGAGCCATTTCCCGCTGCTGCGCCAGACCCTTCGGCCGACGAATTCGACGACCAGGGGGTTAATCCGATTGATCCACCCGGATGGTCGAATCAACCGGCCTACATTCCGAGAATCGTGACTTTCAGTGATCGCGTTACAGGGCGCACGAAAGGCCGGCACCGCGGTCCGCGGCGCCGGCGAGATCGATCTGGGGTCAGGAGAAGAGGGCTCGCACGAAGGTCACGATCGCCTCGGCGCCGTCCCGCAGCCAGCCGAGCACGTTGTGCACGACGTCGGCCGACTGGGTGGGCCTGGTGATGAGGAAGAACAACACGAGCGCGACCACGGCGACGATGACGATCTTCTTCGCGTTCGCCGACATGCGCTCCATCCGATCGACTCGCGGGCCCGCGCCCGCGACACCCGCCATCCTGCCCGGCGGACGGGCTTTCCAACAGGCTTTCACCCGCTTGGCGGCCACTCCTGACTCTCCGTGCGCGGCCCAGCCTAACTTTCGCTGTCGCATACCCCGGTCAGGACATGCCGGTAAGGGCGCCGGTGACGGTATTTCCGGCGGCACCGGCGCCCTCAGGGCGACTACGCGATGACGGCGGCCGCCCGCAGAGAGGCGAGTGTGGGCTCGTCGTACCCGAGTTCGGCGAGCACGTCCGCGGTGTCGGCGCCCTTCTCGTGCGGTGGCTCGGGAACCTGCGGCGGCGTCCGGTCGAACCTCGGCGCCGGGGCGGGCTGGACCACGCCGCCGATGTCGACGAAGGTGCCCCGCGCCGCGTTGTGCGGATGACCGGCGGCCTCCCACGGGCTCAGCACCGGGGTCAGGCACGCGTCGGTGCCCTCGGCCTTCGCCACGAGCTCGTCGCGCGTGTGCTTGCCGATCGCTTCGGCCACGATCTTGCGCAGGCGCGGCCACTCGTCGGCATCGATGTGGACCGGCAGGTCCTCGCCCTCGAGCCCGAGCACCTTCACCAGGTCGCCCCAGAACCGCATCTCGATCGCGCCGACGGCCACGTACTTGCCGTCGGCGGTCTCGTAGGTGTCGTAGAACGGGGCGCCGCCGTCGAGCAGGTTGGTGCCGCGCTCGCCCGGCCACAGCCCGGCGGCCCGCATCCCGTGCAGTTGCGTGGTGAGCAACGCGGCACCGTCGACCATCGCCGCGTCCACGACCTGTCCCCTGCCCGAGGACGTCCGCTCGTGCAGCGCGGCCAGGATGCCCATCGCGAGCAGCATGCCGCCGCCCGCGAAGTCGGCCACGAGGTTGAGCGGCGGCACGGGCCGCTCCCCCGCGCGGCCGACCGGTTCGAGCGCACCGGCGATGCCGAGGTAGTTGATGTCGTGCCCGGCCGCGGCGGCCAGCGGGCCGTCCTGGCCCCAGCCGGTGACCCGGCCGTAGACCAGCCGCGGGTTGCGGGCGTGCACCTGCTCCGGGCCGAGGCCCATCCGCTCGGCGACGCCGGGCCGGAAGCCCTCGATCAGCACGTCGGCCTGCTCGGCCAGACGTAGCACCAGCTCGACGCCCTCGGGCTTCTTGGTGTCGACGCCGATGCTCCGGCGCCCGCGCGTCAGCGGGTCACCGGCGATGGCGAGCACGTCGTGCCCCGGCGTCGCCCGGTCCACCCGGACGACGTCGGCGCCGAGGTCCGCGAGCATGGTCGCGGCGAACGGCGCGGGCGCGAGCCCGGCCAGCTCGACGACTTTCAGGCCGCTGAGGGGACCTGGCCTCATAAGTCGAATCCCTTCTCAGAGCGTGCGGGAGATGATTTCCTTCATGATCTCGCTGGTGCCGCCGAAGATGCGGCTGATCCGGACGTCGGTCCAGGCGCGCGCGATCGGGTACTCGCTCATGTAGCCGTAGCCACCGAACAGCTGCAGGCAGTCGTCGATCACCTTGTTGACGCGCTCGGTGGCCCACAGCTTCGCCATCGCCGCGCCCTGCACGTCGAGCTCGCCGCGCAGGTGCCGTTCGATGCACTGGTCGAGGAACGCGCGGGCGACCGCCGCCTCGGTGGCGGCCTCGGCGAGCTTGAACTTCGTGTTCTGGAAGTTGAAGACCGGCCGGCCGAACGCGGTGCGATCCTTGGTGTAGGCGATGGTCTGGTCGATCGCCGCCTCCATCCCGGCCACCGCGGAGACGGCGATGATGAGCCGTTCCTGCGGCAGCTGCTGCATCATCTGGATGAAGCCGTGGCCCTCCTCGCCGAGGAGGTTCGCCGCGGGCACCCGCACGTCGTCGAAGAACAGCTCAGCCGTGTCCTGGCCCTTGAGCCCGATCTTGTCCAGCACGCGGCCGCGGCGGAAGCCCGGGGTGTCGGTCGGCACGGCGATCAGCGAGACGCCCTGCGCGCCCGCGTCCGGGTCGGTCTTGACGGCGAGCACGACGAGGTCGGCAAGGCCGCCATTGGTGATGAAGGTCTTGGCGCCGTTGATGACGTAGTAGTCGCCGTCGCGGACCGCGCGGGTCTTGATGCCCTGCAGGTCCGACCCAGTGCCCGGCTCGGTCATGCCGATGGCGCCCACCAGCTCGCCACTGGCGAACTTGGGCAGCCACTCCTTCTTCTTCTCCTCGGCCGCATAGGCCAGCAGGTAGTGCGCGACGATTCCGTTGTGGACGCTGACGCCCCACGCGCCGTCCCCCGAGCGCGCCTGCTCTTCGTAGAGGATCGCCTCGTGCGCGAAGGTGCCGCCACCGCCGCCGTACTCCTCGGGGATCGACAGTGCGAGCAGCCCGACGTCGCCAGCCTTGTTCCACAGCTCGCGCTCGACGTGCTTCTGCTCGCTCCAGCGCTCCTCGTTGGGCGCGAGCTCCTTCTGGCAGAACGTGCGCGCCAGCTCGCGGACGTCCTCCAGCCCCTCGGCCCAGGCGCTCTTCGGTGTTGGCAGTGGCACGGCGCGGCCTCCTAGAAAACATTACACGCGGAAGGTAAGTTCTGAATGGAATGTACATCCGGGAGGCACCGTGGTCGAGTCCCGAGGGCACCGCACCCAGGCGCAGCGGCGTGAGCAGACCAGGAGGGCGCTGCTCGACGCGACGGTCGACTGTCTCGTCGAGCTCGGCTACGCGCGCACGTCGATGCAGGAGATCTGTTCCCGCGCAGGGGTTTCCAAGGGCGCGGCGCAGCACCACTTCACGGACAAGGCCGAGCTGATGGCGGCCGCCGTGGAGCATCTGACGACCAAGCGGATGACCGCGCTGGCCGAGTCGCTGGGCAAGCTGCCACGCGGCGCCGACGCCATCCCCGCCGCGATCGACATGCTGTGGGCGGGATATTCGGGCGCGCTGGCGACGGCGTCGACAGAGCTGTGGATCGCCGCCCGCACCGACCCGGCCCTGCGCGCCGCGATCCGCCCGGTCGACAGGGCGATGGGCCGCAGCGCGCTGGCGAGTATCAAGGCGATCGCCGAGGACCTGCCCGCGGATCAGGTCGAAACCCTGTTCTGGCTGACCGTGAACCTCACCCGAGGGCTGGCGCTGGACGCCGAACTAGGCGGCGCGCCCGCCCGGCGGAAGCAGCTGCTGGAGGAGTGGAAGCGGGTGGCCGTCCAGCACGCGAGCGAGGGCTGAGGTTGCTGAGACGGGCCGGCCCGGCCCTCACTCGGGCCGGCCCGCATCGTCGGTGAGACGGGCGCGGGCGCTGGCCATGACGTCAGGTCCGGGTCACCCTTCAGGGGAGACCTGCAGGACGGAGTTGGCTGATGACCCGAACCCGGCTCGCCGCCGCGGCGTTGACGCTCGCGGCGGCCGGACTGCTCGTTGCCGGAAGCTTCCTGCCCTCGACCGTGACCGAACACTTCACCCGCGGGAACCGGGACCAGCTGCTGGTGACGTCGTGGCGCCCGGCCTTCGACCCGCCGCTGGAAGGCGAGATCGCCCAGGTCTACGGCGACAGCCATGTGCCCCTGTTCGGCATCCCGCTCGCGGTGGCGGCCGCGGTGGCCTTGATGACCCGGCGATGGGGCCTGGCCGCCGCGCGCACGACGGTGACCGCTGCCGCGGCCGGTGCCGCCGGGGTGGCGTTCATGCTGGGGATGGACGTGGACTCGACGCTCAGCTACGCGGGTCCGACGCCCGTGGACGCCACCATCAACCGGACGGTGTACGCCGTGGGTGCCGGTTTCTGGCTCATCGCGGGCGGTGCGTTGGCGGCCCTCGCGGCGGCGGTCGTGCTGCTGCGCCGCCCCCGGCAGGAGGTGGGGGACGCCACCCCGCCGCAGGGCTTCCGGCCGGCGGGATACGGGTGGGGGCCGGGGTACGCGCAGCCGCCGCAGGGCTATCCGGCGACGGGGGCACACCCTCCCGGGCCAGGCCGGCCGCCGGCGTCTGAGCCGCCGGCGTCTGAGTCCGCGCAGCCCCCGGGCCATCGACCCGAGTACGGCTCGTCCACCGAGCCTTACTCGCGGCAGAACGGGCGGTCGAACCCACCCGCGCAGGAACCGCCCTCGCGGCAGAACGGGCGGTCGAACCCACCCGCGCAGGAACCGCCCTCGCGGCAGAACGGGCGGTCGAACCCACCCGCGCAAGAGCCACCCTCGCGGCAGAACGGGCGGCCGAGCCCACCCGCGCAAGAGCCACCCTCGCGGCAGAACGGGCGGCCGAGCCCACCCGCGCAGGAACCGCCCTCGCCTTGACGCGGCGCCACCCGCCACGGGCCCAGTGCGACCGGACCCTGGTCTGACATACCGGCGGTATGATGTACTCGTCGGTAACGTAGCCGCGCGCCAACGGAGGGGCCATGACGAGCACTGCCGCGACCACCGGGCACGAAGCGAACAAGCCGACCACTGTCGGCGGAATGGTCGGAGCGCCGTCCGCGGCGCGAGCCGCCCAGCTGACCCGGCGCGCGGCCGGCGGGCAGGACTCCGCCCCCGTCGAGGTCACCGCCCCGTTCACCGGCCTCCTCACCGCCACCCTTCCCCAGGCCACGGACGCCGACACGCGCAAGGTGTTCGACGAGGCACGGGAGGCGCAACGCGCCTGGGCGGCGCGCCCGGTCCGCGAACGCCAGCAGATCCTGACCCGCCTGCACGCCCTGGTCCTGGATCGCCAGGACGAGATCCTCGATCTGGTGCAGCTCGAAGCCGGCAAGGCCCGGATGGACGCCTTCGACGAGGTGAGCGCGACGGCACTCGTGGCGGCGTACTACGGGAAGTACAGCGCGCGCATCCTGCGTTCGAAGCGCGCCGCCGGGGTGATCCCCGTGCTGACGAAGGCCGGCGAGCTGCGGCACCCGAAGGGCGTCGTCGGCGTGATCTCACCGTGGAACTACCCGCTCGCGCTGACCGCGATGGACGTCTTCCCCGCGCTCGCCGCCGGTAACGCCGTTGTCCAGAAGCCGGACAACCAGACCGCGCTTTCCGCACTGTGGCTGCACGAGCTGGCCGAGGAGGCCGGGCTGCCCGCGGGTGTGTGGCGGATCGTGCTGGGGCGGGGGTCGAAGATCGGCGACGCGCTCGTCGAGGAGTCGGACTACCTGTGCTTCACCGGCTCCACGCCCACGGGCAAGGACCTCGCGGCGAAGGTCGCGCGCCGCCTCACCGGCTATTCACTGGAGCTGGGCGGCAAGAACCCGATGATCGTGCTGTCCGACGCGTCTGTCGCGAAGGCGGCCGCGGGTGCGGTGACGGCATGCTTCTCCTCGGCCGGGCAGCTGTGTGTGTCGGTCGAGCGGATCTATGTGCACGAGAGCGTCCGCGAGGAGTTCACCCGGGCGTTCGTCGTGAAGACCCAGGCGTTGCGGCTCGGTGGCGAACTGGGTTACGGGGCGGACATGGGCTCGCTGACGTCGGAGAGCCAGCTCGCGACGGTGTCGGCGCACGTCGAGGACGCCCGCGCGAAGGGCGCGACGGTGCTCGCCGGGGGGCGGGCGCGGCCGGACCTCGGCCCGCTGTTCTACGAGCCGACGATCCTCACGGATGTGCCGGAGAGCGCGGACCTGTTCGCGGGCGAGACGTTCGGGCCGGTCGTCTCGATCTACGGCTACAGCGACGTCGAGGACGCGATCGAGCGGGCCAACGACACGACGTTCGGGCTCAACGCCAGCGTGTGGACCGGCGACGCGCACGCGGGCTGGGCGGTTGCGTCGCGGATCAAGGCGGGCACGGTGAACGTGAACGAGGGCTACGCGGCGACGTTCGGCACCGTCGCGCTGCCGATGGGCGGGATGAAGGAGTCCGGCTACGGGCGGCGCAACGGGGCGGAGGGACTGCTCAAGTACACCGAGTCCCAGTCGATCGCCGTGCAACGCGGGCTGCGGCTGCGGCCGCCGCGCCTGGTCCCGCCGAAGCTGTGGGCGCGCGGGATGACCGCCGGGATCCGCGTACTGCGCCGCATCCGGTGAGGCGCGCGGCCGAACGAGCTGGCGGGGGCGACAGGCGCGACGACCCCGAGCCGGGGCGCCGCGACGCCGGCGATCGCCCACACCGTCACGGCCGACGCACGTCGGTCGCGCCTTCTACGTGCGCACCACGGACTGGCCCGCGGGACGTACCAGCAAGCCGCGGTCATAGGCGATCGCGACCGCTTCCGCGCGGCGGGTCGCGCCCAGCTTCGCCATCACCCGGGAAAGGTGCACGCTCACCGTCTTCTCGCTGATGTACAGCTCATCACCCACCTGACGGTTCGTCCGGCCCAGTGCGACCCGCTCGAGCACCGCGCGCTCCCGTTCCGTCAGCGGGTCCACCGTGTCCCGCTGGGGCAGCGCCGCCGCCACCACCCCGGGCAGCTCGATCCGCGCCCGGCGCGCCAGGTCGCGAATCGCGTCGCGCAGGGGCATGGCACGCAGCTTGTCCGCGGTCTGGTGGGCCTCGACCAGCACCTCCGCCGCCCGCTCCGGCTCGGCCGCCGCGAGCAGCGCCTCCGCGTGCTGCCACCGGCACACGGCCTGCTCGTAGACCGTCCCGTAGCCGAACTCCTCGGCCGCCTTCGCCCACAGCGCTGGATCCGCCGGGCCCCGCAGCCCGCTCGCCGTGGCCTCCGCCCGTGCGAGCCAGGCGCGGCCCTCGGGACCGAGGGCACCGGAACGCGGTTCGCCGTGCTCGGCGGCGTACCTGATCCGCTCGATCAGCTGCTCCCCCAACTCGGCGGCGGCCGTGGCGCCGGCGTCGTCTCCGCGCAGGCGCGCCACCGCGGCTTGGGCGGCCACCGCCGCGAGCGCGCCCGTCCCCAGTCTGATACCGCTCAACCGGTATCCAGGGTCGAGCGCCTCCAGGAAGTCCATCGCCTCCCTGGCGCGCTTGACCGCCGTCTCGTGGTCGCCCTGCCAGTACGCCAGCTCGACACCGGCACTGCCCGCGGCGATCGCCGTCAACGGCTCGGCCCGCCAGTGCGGGCGGAGCTCCGCGAGGAGCTTGCCCGCCACCGTGAACCGGCCCCGCGCCACCACGATCGGCAGCCACGACGCCGTCATCCGCGCAGTCAGCACGCTGGACACCCCACGCGCCGGCGCACCGGTGACGGACTCCGACGGCCAGTCCCCGCTCTGGTAGAGCAGCGAAAGGTGCCGCGCCCGCAGCTCCAGCCCGTACGCGCTCCACGTCAGCCCGGTCTCTTCGGCCCGCTTGATCCCCCGCTGGAACACCTCGATCGCCTCGGCGATCTCGCCCTGGTCCTCATAGCTGAACCCGAGGAAGCACAGCGCGCGCAGCTCCACGTTCGGCGCCGAGGCGTCACGGGCCTTGCGCTCGGCATCGCGCAGCCGGGCCCGCGCCTCGACGAAGTCGGCCGCGTTGTCGGCCAGCGCGCCGAGTGTGATCAGCGCTGAGGCTTCGGCCCCGGCGCTCTCGGCCGTCCGGGCGTCCTCGACCGCCGCCTGCGCGCTCGCCAGCGACTCCGCACCCCGCTCCGTACCGCGCAGGATGGCCGCCCTGGTCGCGAGGACCCACGCCCTGGTCTTGCTCGGCTCGGCGTCCGCGACCAGGTGCCACGCCCTGTCGATCGCTTCGAGTGCCTCGTCGATCGTGCCTTCGACGTTCATCAGCGCCTCGGCCAGCCGCCGCCACGTCTTGGTCGCGCGGACCACGTCGGTGTCGGTGCGCAGCTCCTGCACGGCCGAGCGGGCATAGGCGATCGCCCGCTCCGGCTCGCCCGAGGTGCCCGCGAAGTACGAGGCCTCGTGCAGCAGCCTCAGCTCGTCGACGTCGTGCGGGCGGGCCGCGGCCGGGACCGCGTCCCAGATCTCCAGGGCCTGCTCGGCATGACGCAGCGCCGCGCCGGGCGCCCCCAGCCGCTCCGCCTCCTCCGCCGCCCGCAGGAGCGCGGGCAGCGCCGTGGTGAGATCCCGGCTCTGCAGGCTGTGGTACGCCAGCTTGGCGTCGTGACCGCGGCCCTGCGGGGTGCGCGTGATCCGCGCCGCGTACGCCGCGTGCATCCGGGTGCGCTCGCCCGGCAGCAGGTCCCCGTACATCGCCTCCTGCAGCAGCGCGTGCCGGAAGGCGTACGCCCCCTTCTCCACCACCAGCACGTGATGCTGCACGGCCTCGCGCAGCGCCTCGTCCAGCTCGTCCTCACCGAGCCCGGACACCTCGGCCAGCGCCGCGTGCGAGACCGACTCACCCGCCACGGAGATCGCCCGCAGCACGCGCCGCGCGTCCGGCGACAACCGTTCCAGCCGCGCCAGCAACACCTCGGCGAGCCCGGCCGGGATGTCGGTGCAGTCCGAGCACGAGGCCAGCAGCTCCTCGGCGAAGAACGGGTTGCCCTCCGACCGCTCGGCCACGCTGGCGACCACCTCAGGGGCCAGCGGACCGTCCGCGAGCGCTTCGACGAACGCGCGCGCGTCGGCCTCCTTCAGCGGGTGCAGCTCGAGCTGGGTGACCACCGGCAGCCGCACCAGCTCGACCAGCAGGCCGCGCAAGGGATGCCGGCGGTAGACGTCCTCCTCGCGGTAGCTCGCCACGATCAGCAGCCGCTGCGAGCGCAGCCGGGACAGCAGGAACGACAGCAGGTTCCGGGTGGACCCGTCGGCCCAGTGCAGGTCCTCCAGCACCAGCAGCACCGGCCGGTGCTCGGCGATCTCGGTGAGCACGCCGAGCACCGCGTCGAACAGCTGCAGCTGCCCCAGGTCCTGCTCCGGGCGCGGCCGGTACGGCGCCTCGTGCTCGGAGGTGACGGGCACGTACTCCACGTTCGACACCGGACCCGGCTGCGCCAGCGGCAGCAGCCGGCCCAGCGCCGGGCGGATGCGCACCGCGTCGCCGACCGCCGCGTCGTCCGCCGTGGCCAGCGGGCCCAGCGCCTCGGCGAACGGCAGGTACGGCAAACCGCCTTCACGCACGTCCAGGCAGCGACCGGTCAGCACCAGCGCGCCGCGGCTGCCCGCGAACTCCGCCAGCTCGGCCAGCAACCTGGTCTTGCCGACGCCCGCGTCACCCGCGAGCAGCACCGCGCCGGCCTCACCACGTTCGGCACGGGTGAAGCCGGCACGGAGCCGGCGCATCTCGTCGACACGCGCGACCAAGGGGATACCGGAACCTAGACGGGGCACAAGACGCATTCTTACCCACCACACCGACAGTTTCGGAACGGTTTTCGCTGTGCTCTGCGCGGACCGGGCAGGACCCCCGTCACACCACCGGAAATCCGGTGGGCCCGATCCGCGCGGAGCGACATCGTCACGTCCTCCCGATCCCCTTGGTCTCCCTCCTACCGCGCCCGAGCCTCGGAGAGCGCCACTTCGTCCCGGCTCGGGCGCCGCTGCTCGGGCACCTGTACCTCCGGGACCCGTCTGCCGAGCCGCCAGCGCCGCCGCTTCTGCGCCGCCGGCCAGGACTTGTAGAGCTCCTCGGTCCGGTACGCCACCTCGGCCTGCACCGCGTCGAAGATCCAGTCGTTCCGCATGGGAGTTCCCTCTTCCGCTCTAGGTTCTTTTCCTGCGAGCCTCAGAGTCGTCCTGAGGGCGGACCGGCGGCATCGGACGTTCACCCACTCCTGGACGCCAAAAAGACCCCTTACCCCGCCTAGCCCCTGCTCGACGGTGTAAGGGGTCTTCAGTTGGAGCACTCAGTCGCGGCCGACGGTGCCCAGCAGCCCGCGCCAGCCCGACGGGGAGACGCTCAGCGCGCCCGCGTCGGGGTTCTTGGAATCGCGGACACCGACGCGCTCGGCGAGCAGGGCGACCTCGACACAGTCGTTGCCGCCGCCGCTGTAGCTGCTCTTGCGCCAGGTGCCCCCGGAAAATTCGACTTTGGCCATAGCTCCCCGCTCCTCACTTTTCACGCGGTGATCTTTGTTCAGCTGATATACCCCGCTTCAGGCGGAATATCGTTCCGCGGCTTCGGCGACCAAGGCTAGCGAGTCGTCCGGTTTGAGCGCCGCGGCACGCAGATGATCGAACATGAGCGAATAGCGACGAACGTCGGGGGGCAGTTCGAGAAAGAAACCGCCGGACGTGCTGTCGACGTAGACGACATCGGGATCGGCCTGCTCCGGAAAACCGAGGATGAGGAAGGGGCCTTCCATCCCCGGGTGCGCCCCGGCCGTGAACGGGACGACCTGAACCGTCACGTGCGGCAGCTGCCCCAGTTCCAGCAATCGCTGGGTCTGTTTCGCCATCACCTCGGGGCCGCCCACCATCCGGTGCAGCACCGCCTCGTCGATCACCGCCCAGTACTCGGGGGGATTCGGGTCCGAAAGCAGTTGCTGACGGGCGGTGCGGGCGGCGACCCTGCGCTGTATCTCCGATTCGTCGGAATCCGGTCGCATCGCGCGAATGACCGCACGGGCGTAGGTCTCGGTCTGCAACAGGCCGGGCACGAGCAGGGCCTGGAACGCGCGCAACGAGCTGGCGTCCGCCTCCAGCCCCACGAAGGTGCCGGTGAAGACTTCTTTGTAGGCGTGCCACCAGCCGGGCTTGCGCGCTTCGCGGGCGAGCTGGACCAGCGCCTCACGCTCGTCGCCGGTGAGCCCGTACAGCTCCAGCATGTCCCGGGCGTCGCGTGGCGTGACGCCGACGTGCCCGGTCTCGATCCGGCTCACCTTCGACGCGGAGCATTCGAGCTTTTCGCCGACCTCGTCGATGGTCAGATCCGCGGCTTCGCGTAACCGGCGCAACTCGCTGGCCAGCCGCCGACGGCGAATGGTGGGACCCTGACCCCGTTGCACTGTTGCACCTCCGCGTTGGCCGCGACCATTCTCCGGTTGTCCGTTTGGGCCGTACTACATCTAACCAGCCGATTCTCCAAAGATGCGCCGGGTGACCTACCCATCCGGGTTACTTTCCCCGAGTTGGTGGACTGCAAGTTGCACTCTGCGGATGTAGGGTGGCATCCTGCGCCCGATCTGGGTAGCCAGGCATCACCGAGACGAGGCGGCTTCCCGGGAGGCGGCGTGCTCGACAGCGATTCTCCGGCCGGACCACTGCAGACTTCGGTCCACCAGCGCCTGGACGACCTCACCCGGTCCGTCGGACTGTGTGACGCGGACAGAGCCACCGAGCTGGCCCGGCGGGAGATCCCGCTGCTCGTGCAGGCGTTGCGCTCCGTGCTCGCCGCGCACGAGCCCGACGAGCACGGGCGGTGCCCGGTCTGCCGGACCCAGTCGGCCCGGCTGCCGTTCCGGCGCCGCACCCGGATGCCGTGCCGCGCGTACCTCGCCGTCCAGCTACGGCTGGGCACCGTCGAGGCGACCCTGCCGCGCCGCACCCGGCGCCACCGCGCGACGCATCTGCACTCGGTGAGCTGACGGACCGGGTCAGGGGCCGACTCGTAGCAGACCTTCCTGCACCACCGTCGCGATGAGGGTGCCGTCCGCGGCGAAGAAGCGGCCCGTGGCCAGGCCACGCGCGCCCGAGGCAGACGGCGAGGCCGTGTCGTAGAGGAACCACTCGTCCGCGCGGAACGGCCGGTGGAACCACAGCGCGTGATCCAGGCTGGCACCCGTGACGTGGTCGAGGTCCCAGTACACCCCGTGCCGCGCGAGTGGCGAGTCCAGCAGCGTCATGTCCGACGCGTACGTCAGCACGCACACGTGCAACAGCTCCTCGTCGGGCAGCCGGCCGTCGGCACGCATCCAGACCTGGTTCCGCACCACGTGCTCGCCGGTCCCGCGCGTCAGCCACGGCGGATCGGTGACGTAGCGGATGTCGATCGGGCGAGGGCGGCTCTGCAGGCCTGCCATGTCCGGGAACTGCCGCATCCGCTCGGTGAACGTCGGCAGCGTCTCGGGCGCGGGCACCTCCGGCATCTCGTCGGCGTGCTCCAGCCCCGGCTCCACCTTCTGGAACGACGCGGACAGCGCGAAGATCGCCTTGCCGTGCTGCACCCCGACCACCCGGCGGGTCGTGAACGAACGCCCGTCCCGGATGCGGTCGACCTCGTACACGATCGGGATGCTCGGATCGCCCGGCCGGATGAAGTACGCGTGCAGCGAGTGGACCTTGCGCTCGCTCGGCACCGTACGCCCGGCGGCGACCAGCGCCTGCCCCGCGACCTGACCGCCGAACACCCGCACCGGCGAGTGGACCGGGCTCACACCGCGGAAGATGTTCTCCTCGATCTTCTCCAGGTCGAGCAGGTCGACCAGCAGGTCGAGCACCGGCTGCCCGCCGGCCCCCGCCGAGGTCTCGAGGCCGGCCGCGGCACCTTTCGCCAGGTCTGTCATGACCTGAACCCTAGGTGCTCAGGCGTGGTCGTCCTCGCCGAGCCGGTGGACCCGGATCAGGTTCGTCGTGCCGACGGTGCCGGGCGGCGAACCGGCCACGATGACCACCAGGTCACCCGGCTGGTACCTGCCCATCTCCAGCATCGCGTGGTCGACCTGCTGGATCATCCGGTCGGTGGAGTCCACCCTCGGCACGATGTGCGTGGTGGTGCCCCACGTCATCGACAGCTGGTTGCGCACGCTCTCCTCGGGCGTGAACGCCAGCAGCGGCAGCCGCGTGTGCAGCCGCGCCAGGCGTCGCACCGTGTCACCGGACTGGGTGAACGCCACCAGGGCCTTGGCGTTGAGCCGCTCCCCGATGTCGCGCGCCGCGTAGGAGATGACGCCCCGCTTGGTCCGCGGCACGTGCGACAGCGGCGGCACGGTCGGCGAGTCGGTCTCGACCGCTTCCACGATCCGGCCCATGGTCTGCACGGTCTCGATCGGGTAGCGGCCCACGCTGCTCTCCCCGGAGAGCATCACCGCGTCGGCGCCGTCGAGGACCGCGTTCGCCACGTCCGAGACCTCGGCGCGGGTCGGCCGCGAGTTGTTGATCATGGAGTCGAGCATCTGGGTGGCCACGATGACCGGCTTGGCGTTCTCCCGGGCGATCTGGATCGCCCGCTTCTGCACCAGCGGCACCTGCTCCAGCGGCAGCTCCACGCCCAGGTCGCCGCGGGCGACCATGATCCCGTCGAACGCCAGCACGATCGCCTCGAGGTTGTAGACGGCCTCGGGCTTCTCGAGCTTCGCGATCACCGGCAGCCTACCCTTGCCGACCCGGTCCATCACCTGGTGCACCAGGTCGATGTCGGCCGGCGAGCGCACGAACGACAGGGCCACGAAGTCCACGCCCAGCGAGAGCGCGAACTCCAGGTCCTCGATGTCCTTGTCCGACATCGCGGGCACGGACACGTCCATGCCCGGCAGCGAGACGCCCTTGTTGTTGCTGACCGGCCCGCCCTCGGTGACCTCGCAGATCACGTCCGGGCCCTCGACCTTCTTGACGACCAGGCCGATGTTGCCGTCGTCGACGAGCAGCCTGTCGCCGGGCTTGGCGTCCCTGGCGAGGCCCTTGTAGGTCGTCGAGACCCGGTCGTGGGTGCCGGCGACGTCCTCGACGGTGATGCGCACGATGTCGCCCGTGCGCCACTCGACGGGGCCGCCGGCGAACGTGCCGAGCCGGATCTTGGGGCCCTGCAGGTCGGCCAGCACGCCCACCGCACGGCCGGTCGCCGCGGCGGCTTCGCGGACAAGTCCGTAGACCTGCTTGTGGTCGCTGTGGCTGCCGTGGCTGAAGTTCATCCTCGCGACGTCCATCCCGGCGTCGACGAGTGCCCGCACCTTCTCCGCTGTCGCGGTGGCAGGGCCCAGCGTACAAACGATCTTCGCGCGTCGGCTCACGTTTTCCTAGGGTAGACCCTTCGGCGCGATCAGTCTTTACCGATCCCGAGATCGAGTCAGCGGCGCGGCTTCTCGCTCAGCCCTACGTGATCGCGCGCCCACTCGTTGAAGTCACGCACCTGCCGCCACGCCTTGCGCACGCGGTCCAGACAACCACGTTCGTGCAGCGTGTCGTCCGGTTCCCAGGCACGAATCGCGTACAGCGAGCGGTACTTGAGCAGTTCGAGGCGCGGGTGGTCGTCGGCGAACCCGCGCGGCTTGGTGCGCAGCGCGTCGCCGGTGAGCTGCCAGCCCGACTTCCGAAGTTTTCCGAGAATTCCCCCGAGCGTGTGACCGTGGACGTCGCTGTCCACCGCCTCCCGGAAGCGGGTGAGCTGGTCGGACTGCAGGTGGAAACAGCCGCCGCCGACCCGCAGGCCTTCGGACGAGAGCTCCACGTAGTACGCGCCGCCGCCGCGGCCCTGCTCGATCACCGCGCCGCAGTGCGTCTTGTACGGGCTCTTGTCCTTGGCGAACCGGACGTCACGGTGCGGGCGGAACACCTTGCCCTCGCCGAACCCAGGGGCGAACTCGCCGACGAGCTCGGCGAGCAGCGCCTCCATCGGCGCGCGCACGTGCTCGCGGTAGATCTTCAGGTTGTCTTCCCAGTAGGGCTTCGAATTGTCGGCGAGCAGCCCGTCGTAGAACTCGACGGCGTGTTCTCCGAATCCCGCGAACGTCACGGCGCAGACGATAGCCAGGGTCACTGACAAGAGGGACCGCTGGTTTGCCGGCCGCGCTACCCGGGAACCGCTGCGGAGTCCGAAGTGAACAGTGGAGGGAGCGAACCGTGAACCTGTTCGACAAGGCCAAGGAAGCCGTTGGCAAGAACCCCGACAAGGCCGACCAGGGCATCGACAAGGCCGCCGACGCGGCGAAGTCCAAGTGGGGCGAGCACGGCGACCAGATCGACCAGGCCGCCGAGAAGGCCAAGGGCTTCGCCGGCCGGCAGGGCGACCAGCCGCCGGCTCAGGAACCGCCGGCCTGACGGGTCGAGCGCGCGAACTCGACGAGCAGCTCGCTCGTCTCCGCCGGCCGTTCCTGCTGCACCCAGTGCCCCCGCGCCGGACAGCAGCTCGTAGCGCCGGAGGCGGGGCACGCGCCGGCGGAGGGCGCCTTCCAGCTGGTCGAGCGGACCCCAGTTCACCACGGGGTCGCGCTCGCCGGCCAGGAACAGCGCCGGGACCGTGATCGCGGCGCCCGCCCAGGGAGCCGTCAGCTCCCAGTTCCGTTCGAGCGTGCGGTACCAGTTGAGCGGTCCGGTGAAGTCGTTGCCCGCGAAGTGGCCGACGAAGGCGGCGAGGTCGTCCTCGCCGAGCCACGCGGGCAACGACTCCGGACGCCGCAGGACCCCCAGCAGGCCCGAGTCGCCGGCGAGCATCGGGCTGATCTCCGGCGCGTCCCCGGAAAGCCCGTACAGGACCCGGCGGAACGTGTCGTCGAGGTCGGCGGTGAGCTCCTTCTCGGCGACGCCCGGTTCCTGGAAGTAGAGCTGGTAGAAGGCGGGCCCGAAGACCGCCCGGTAGCTTTCGGCCGGCGGCTTCGGCCCGCGGCCGCGGAAGGGCACGCTCAGCCCCGCGACCCCGCGCACCAGATCGGGCCGGAACAACGCGCGGTGTGCCAGGCGACGGGTGCGCCCAAGTCGTGCCCGACCACGGTGGCGTCCGGCTCGCCGAGCTCCGCGATGAGCCCGACCACGTCGCCGACCAAGTGGAACATGTCGTAGTCCTCGGTCGCCGATGGCCTGGCGGAGCCGTACCCGCGCTGGTCGGGGGCGACCGCGTGGAAGCCGGCCTCGGCCAGCGCGACCAGCTGGTGGCGCCAGGAGTACCAGAACTCGGGGAAGCCGTGCAGCAGCAGCACGACCGGCCCCTCCCCGGCCTCGGCGATGGGCAGCTCGAGCCCCTGGACCCGGACGGTCCGGTGGCTGATGGGAGTCATCGGTCCAGCTAAGCGCTTCGCGGCCGGACGCGGAAGGTTCCGGGGGCGACAGTGCCCTGCCGCCCCCGGGCGCCGCGTCAGCTGCTCATCGCGTTGATGAGCTCGCCGTTGCTGGTGTCACCGGAGAGCTCCCAGAGGAACGCGCCGCCGAGACCCTGGTCGCGGGCGTAGCTCAGCTTGCCGGCGATGGTGCTCGGCGTGTCGTAGCTCCACCATTCGCCGCCGCAGAACCCGTATGCCGTGCCCGCGACCGTGCCCGTCGCCGGACACCGCGTCTTGAGCACCTTGTAGTCCTCGATGCCCGCCTCGTACTTGCCCTGCGCGGCGCCGGTCGCGGTGCCGCCCGGAGCGGCCTGCGTGACGCCCGTCCAGCCGCGGCCGTAGAAGCCGATGCCCAGCAGCAGCTTGCCCGCGGGCACACCCTTCGACTTCAGCTTCTGGATCGCGGCGTCGGCGTAGAACCCGGCCGTGGGGATGCCGTCGTAGGAGCTCAGCGGCGCGTGCGGAGCCGTGGGACCGGTGGCGGCCCAGGCACCGAAGTAGTCGTAGGTCATGACGTTGTACCAGTCGACGTACTGCGCCGCGCCACCGTAGTCGGCCGCGTCGATCTTGCCGCCGGAGGTCCCGTCGGCGGTGATCGCGGCGGTGACGAGCTTGCTGCCGAAGCGGGCCCGCAGTGCGGCCATCAGGTTCTTGAACGCGGCGGCGCCGCTGGTGTCGCAGGACAGGCCGCAGGCGTTCGGGTACTCCCAGTCGATGTCGATGCCGTCGAAGACACCGGCCCAGCGCGGGTCGTTGAGCAGGTTGTAGCAGGAGTCGGCGAAGGCGGCCGGGTTCTGCGCGGCCTGCGCGAAGCCGCCGGACCAGGTCCAGCCGCCGAAGGAGTAGATGACCTTCAGGCCGGGGTGCATCGCCTTGAGCCGCTTGAGCTGACCGAAGTTGCCGCGCAGCGCGCCGGCGTCCCAGGTGTCGGCGACGCCGTCGACGCTGTCGGCAGCCGAGTACGCCTTGTCATAGGCGGCGTACGTATCGCCGATCGCGCACTGGCCGTTCGTCACGTTGCCGAAGGCGTAGTTGATGTGGGTCAGTTTCGCCGCCGAGCCACTGGTCTCGACGTTCTTCACGTGATAGTTGCGGTCATACACCCCCCATTCGGTGAAGTAGCCGACCATTTTGCCAAAGGGAGCGGCGGTCGCGGCGGGCGGTGCGAACGTGACGGTCATCAGGACCGCCGCGAGCGCGCCCGCGACGGCGTGGAGTTTGCGGTTTCGGAACATGCTTCCTCCCCGACCGGACAAGAAGGGACGAACAGCACGTTAAGTGGACTAGACCAAGAGTTCAATGGTCTAGTCCAGTATTCCCGACGAAAGTAGCGCGTGCTCACCGGGAGTCAGGGGTTTCGGGCGGCAGCGGGGCGAAGGCCACTCCCCTCGCACCCGCCCGGCGCTCACCCCACTCGTACAGCAGCTGCAGCACCGGCCCCAGCGAGGCCCCCTCGGCGGTGAGGGAGTACTCCACGCGCGGGCGTCGTTCGGCGAACACCGCACGGGTCACCAGACCGTCGGACTCCAGCTCCCGTAGTTGCTGCGTCAGCATTTTCTCGCTGATCCCCGGCATCCGCCGCCGCAGTTCGCCGTAGCGGTGGACGCCCTCCTTCAGGTGCGCCAGGATCACCGGCTTCCACCGGCCGCCGATGACGTCCAGGGTCAGCTCCACCGGGCAGTGGTACCGCCGCGTCACGCGTCCCTCCTCGCCCCGCACCGGAAAGTGCGTACTTGCCGGGTAGCTCGTGCCAGGTGTTGCCTGGGACCGTGAACGACGAGACCACACCCACCCTCTACGAGTGGGCCGGCGGCCGCCCCGCGCTGGCGAGGCTGTTCGAAGCCTTCTACCGCGAGGTGCTCGCCGACGAACTGCTCGAACCGGTGTTCCGCGGCATGGATCCCCAGCACCCGCAGCACGTTGCCGACTGGCTCGGGGAGGTGTTCGGCGGGCCCGCGTGCTACAGCACCGAACGGGGCGGGCACGCGCACATGATCGGGCGGCACCTCGGCCGGGCGATCACCGAGCCCCAGCGCCGGCGCTGGGTCTCGCTGCTGATGGACGCGGCGGACGAGGTGGGCCTGCCGGCCGACCCGGAGTTCCGCGCCGCCTTCGCCGGCTACGTCGAGTGGGGCAGCCGGCTCGCCGTCGTCTTCTCGCGCCCTGGCGCGAACCCGGACGGCGACGAGCCGATGCCGCACTGGGACTGGGCCGTGCCGCCGTGGCGGCCTCAGCCGAAGAAGACCTCGGCCTCTTCGTAGCGCTCCGCCGGAACCGTCTTCAGCTCGGCCGTCGCCTCGGCGAGCTTGACCCGCACGATGTCCGTGCCGCGCAACGCGACCATCACGCCGAAGTCGCCGTCGGTGACCGCGTCCACCGCGTGCAGGCCGAACCGCGTGGCGAGCACCCGGTCGTACGCCGTGGGGGTGCCACCGCGCTGGACGTGCCCGAGCACCACGGCGCGGGACTCCTTACCGGTGCGCGCGCCGAGCTCGTCGGCCAGCCAGGTGCCGATACCACCGAGCCGGACGTGCCCGAAGGCGTCCTTCTCCCCGCTGGTCAGCGTCTCGGCGCCGCCCTCGGGCAGCGCCCCCTCCGCGACGACGATGATCGGGGCGTACATCCGCTCGAACCGGCGCTCGACCCACTCGACGACCTGGTCGACGGAGAACGGCCGCTCCGGCACCAGGATCACGTTCGCGCCACCGGCCAGGCCCGAGTGCAGCGCGATCCAGCCCGCGTGCCGGCCCATCACCTCGACGACCATCGCGCGGTAGTGCGACTCGGCGGTGGTGCGCAGCCGGTCGATGGCCTCGGTGGCGATGTGCACCGCGGTGTCGAACCCGAAGGTGTAGTCGGTCGCGGCGAGGTCGTTGTCGATCGTCTTCGGCACCCCGACCACGCCGATGCCCTCGTCGGTGAGCTTCTTGGCCACGCCGAGCGTGTCCTCGCCACCGATCGCGATCAGCGCGTCGATCTTCTGCTCGGCCAGCGTCGCCCTGATCTTGTCGACGCCGCCGTCCTCCTTGTACGGGTTGGTGCGCGACGAGCCGAGGATCGTGCCACCGCGGGTGAGGATCTCCTCGACGTCGGACAGGCCGAGCGGCCTGCTGTCCCCGGTCATCGGGCCGCGCCAGCCGCTGCGGAAGCCGACGACGTCCCAGTCGTGGACCTCGATCCCCTTGCGGACCACGGCCCGGATCACCGCGTTCAGCCCGGGGCAGTCGCCGCCACCGGTCAGCACCCCCACTCGCATGAGGAATCAGCCCTTTCGAAAGTTGTTGTGCGTCACACTTCTCAGCGCCAGCGTAGCCGTGACGGGCCTTGATCGGTCAAGCGGCCGGAGCCTTTGGTAGGGTCGCGTCCGTGCAGCGGTATTTCTGGTTTAGCGGGCCGGCCCTGGGTGGGCCAGCCGGCGAGATCGCCGCGCGCTGAACTTCCACCCTCGAGCCGGAACCAAGACCGGCTCGGGTGGCAGCACGACGGGCCGGTCGGACAAGGACCTGAACCCCTCATGCAGATCGCCGCAGGCCCCGCGCAGCCACTGGAGTCCCTGGACAACCAGCGCACCGTGGGCATCAGTCCGCTGCTCTCCCCCGCCCTGCTCCGCCAGGAGCATCCGATGGACGCCGCCGTCGCCAAGACCGTCGCGGACGGGCGTGCCGCGGGCGTCGACATCCTCGACGGCACCGACGACCGGTTGCTCGTCGTCGTCGGCCCGTGCTCGGTGCACGACCCGGAGGCGGCCGTCGACTACGCGATCCGGCTCGCCGAGAAGGCCGACGCGTTGCGTGACCGGCTGCACGTGGTCATGCGCGTGTACTTCGAGAAACCACGCACGACGCTGGGCTGGAAGGGGCTCATCAACGACCCCGCGCTGGACGGTTCGTACGCCGTCAACCAGGGCCTGCGGATGGCGCGCAAGCTGCTGCTGGACATCTCCGCCCTCGGACTGCCCGTGGGATGCGAGTTCCTGGACCCGATCACGCCGCAGTTCATCGCGGACACGGTCAGCTGGGGCTCGATCGGCGCGCGGACCGCGGCGAGCCAGGTACACCGGCAGCTGTGCAGCGCGCTGTCCATGCCGGTCGGGATCAAGAACTCGACCGAGGGCGACGTGCAGGTGGCCGTCGACGCGACCCGGGCCGCGGCGGCGAGCCACGTGTTCCCGGGCATCAACGCGGACGGGCTGGCCGCGTTGATCACCACGGCGGGCAACCCGGACTGCCACGTGATCCTGCGTGGCCACACGGGCGGGCCGAACTACGACGAGGAGACGGTGCGCGACACCCTCGCGCGGCTGCGCACGAGCGGGCTGCCCGAGCGCGTGATCATCGACGCCTCGCACGGCAACAGCGGCAAGGACCACGTGCGCCAGGGGGTCGTGGTCGAGGAGCTGGCGGACCGCATCGGCCGCGGGGAGCGGGGCATCGTCGGGGTGATGCTGGAGAGCTTCCTCGAGGCCGGGCGGCAGGAGCTGGTGCTGGGCCGGGCCGCGGAGCTGACCTACGGCCGGTCGATCACCGACGCGTGCCTGGACTGGCCGACGACGGCGGGACTGCTGGACCGGCTGGCGCAGGCGGTGGGCCGCCGGGGCTGACTGCCGGGGCGCCTGCCCGCCGCGCCGGCGGTGGTGGGCAGGCGCCCCGGCGGGGCGGACTCACCGCCGGGCGCGGAGGGACTCGATCACGCGCCAGCGCTCCAGGTTGTGCCGGGCGTCGGCGAGGGCGTCGTGGGCGTCGGTGGGCGGGGCGGGCAGCTTGGGCTTGCCGACGTCCTCCCACCGCTGCCGCAGGTCACGCGTGAACCGCGGCAGCTGCCTCGGCAGCGCGGGCATCGGACCCCACAGCTGCGCCAGCGCGACGTGGTCGTAAGCCGCGTACCAGGCCCACAGCTCGATCCCGCCCGGCGGCTTGCCGAGGAACTCCAGCAGGTCCGCGCGGATCCGCTCCCGGCTGCGCCACGCCGGATCGGCCGGCGAGGGCAGCTTCGGCAGCACGTTCTCGCGCACCCACGGCCCCGCCTTGCCCGGGTCGAAGTCCGTCGAAACCGCGTAGAACTCCCGGCCCCGCTCGTCCACGACACCGATCGACACCAGATCGATCGTCACGCCGTCCTCGATGAACTCGGTGTCGTAGAAGAATCGCACCGCAGCACCCTAGGCGGCGCTCAGCCGGCCTTCGTCTCCGGTACCCGGTCGGTCTCGCGCGCCGACTGGGCGGGCACGGCCGGGCGCACGCCCGCGGCCTCGGCCGTCATCAGCTCCTTCGCCCGCGCCGCGTAGATGTCCACGTACTCCTGGCCCGACAGCTCCATCAGCGCGTACATGATCTCGTCGGTGATCGACCGCTCCACGAACCGGTCGCCCTGCAGGCCCTCGTACCGCGAGAAGTCCAGCGGCTCGCCGAAGCGGATCTCCAGCCGCCGCGGCCGCCACATCTTCGAGCCGATCGGGTTGACCTTGTCGGTGCCGATCATCGCCACCGGGACCACCGGCACCCCGGCCTCCAGCGCGATGCGCGCGACGCCGGTCTTGCCCTTGTGCAGCCGCCCGTCGGGCGAGCGGGTGCCCTCGGGGTAGATGCCCAGCAGATGGCCTTCGCGCAGCAGCCGGATGGCGGTGTCCAGCGCGGCCTGCGCGGCGCTGCCGCCGGACCGGTCGATCGGGATCTGGCCGATCCCGGTGAAGAACCACTTCTTCAGCCGGCCCTTGACACCCTTCTCGGTGAAGTACTCCGACTTCGCCGGAAACGTCACCCGCCGGCGCACGCGCAGCGGCATGAAGAACGAGTCGGCGACCGCCAGGTGGTTGCTGGCGAGGATCGCGCCGCCGGTGGCGGGCACGTTCTGTGCGCCGGTGACCTTGGTCGGCCACAGCGTCTTGAGCAACGGGCCGAGCAGCACCCATTTGAGCAATCGGTACAGCACAGCGATCCGCCCCTCCAACCCGCCCGACCAGCCTGCCTGACAGGGTACGAACAGTGACCGCCCGAGCACAACGTCCCTCCTGCCGGGTGCGCGCGATCTCACAGGCCCGCCGGGCATGTCCTGATCCCCGCGCGCGTGCGACGATGGGTCGGGTCAGGTCGAAGAGAAGGGGCGGCCGAGATGCCCGTACTCGCCGGGGCGGAACCGTTCTCGCACACCGGATCGGTCGAAGCCGGGGTGCTGCTCTGCCATGGCTTCACCAGCACGCCGCAGAGCATGCGGCCGTGGGGCGAGTACCTGGCCGAGCGCGACTTCACCGTCCGCTGCCCCCGGCTGCCCGGCCACGGCACCACCTGGCCGGAGCTCAACCGCACGAGCTGGCCCGATTGGTACGGCTGCGTCCGCACCGAGCTGCTCGCGCTGCGGGAGAAGTGCGAATCGGTTTTCGTGTTCGGCCTGTCCATGGGCGGCACGCTCGCGCTGCGGCTGGCACAGGACTTCGGCGAGCAGATCGCGGGCCTGGTGCTGGTCAACCCGTCGGTGACGACGCTGCGGCGGGACGCGAAGCTGCTGCCCCTGCTCGCGCGGGTGCTGCCATCGGTGCCCGCGATCGCGAACGACATCGCCAAGCCCGGCTCGACCGAGCTGGCCTACCCGCGCACCCCCGTGCGGGCGACCGCGAGCCTGGCGCAGCTGTGGCGCCTGGTGCGCGCCGACCTGGCGAAGGTGACCCAGCCGCTGCTGCTGTTCCGGTCCCGGACCGACCACGTGGTGGAACCCGTCAACGCCCGGCTCGTCCTTGCAGGTGTGCGCAGCGAAAACGTCACCGAGGTGGTGCTGGAGAACAGCTTCCACGTGGCTACGCTCGACCATGACGCTCCGCTGATCTTCGAGCGCAGCGTGCAGTTCGCACAGGAGCAGGTGGGATCCCGATGAGCTCGCACGGCACCGACCCGGAGGACGTGGACGCGACTTTCGCGGCCATCGTCGCCGACCTGCGCGCGGAGGGGGTCGGCGAGTTCGTCGACGAACCGGTGGAGCCCCAGCCCCGCCCCGAGAAGACACCGCCCGCCGAACCCGAGCAGCCCGAGCCGTCGTGGCGCGTCGGCGGTACGACGTGGGACGACACGGTGCTCGGGGACGATCCGGCCGACGACGAGGAGCACTACGTCCCGCCCGAGCCGCCGCCGCTGCCCCGCCCCGGCAAGGGCGCGTTCGTGGTGCTGCTGTTCTTCGTGGTGGGCCTGTTCCTGCTGATCGCGCCCGGCCTGATCGGGGTCACCCAGTCACTCGGCACCCCGCTGGGCATCCTCGCGCTCGCCACGGCGATCGCATTGCTGCTGTTGCGCGTCAAGCAGGGGCCGCCCGACGGGGCCGACCCCACGAACGGCGCGCAGGTCTGAATGCGGATCGACTTCTCCCCGTCGCGACGTTCGACGGTGGGGGCGGAGTGGGAGCTCGCGCTGGTCGACCGCCGCAGCGGGGAGCTCTCGTCGGTGGCCGAGCGCATCCTGGAGGCGGTGCGCCCGGACGGCCGGGAGGAACACCCCAAGATCAAGCAGGAGCTGCTGCTCAACACCATCGAGGTCATCACGGGCGTGTGCGACACCGTCGGCGAGGTGGCCGCTGACCTGGCGGAGTCCCTCGAGACGGTGCACTCGGTGATCGACCCGCTGGGCGTCGAGCTGTTCTGTGCGGGGACGCATCCGTTCTCGCCGTGGTACCAGCAGAAGGTCACCGACAAGGCCCGCTACCAGAAGCTCATCGACCGGACCCAGTGGTGGGGACGGCAGATGCTGATCTACGGCGTCCACGTGCACGTCGGGCTCGACTCGCGGGAGAAGGCGCTCCCGGTGCTGGACGCGCTGCTGAACTACGCACCGCACCTGCAGGCGCTCTCGGCGTCGTCGCCGTACTGGGGCGCGGAGGACACCGGCTACGCCTCGAACCGGGCGCTGATGTTCCAGCAGCTGCCGACGGCCGGGCTGCCCTTCCAGTTCCGCAAGTGGTCGGAGCTGGAGCACTACGTCGACGACATGTTCAAGACCGGCGTGATCGACCACTTCTCCGAGATCCGCTGGGACATCCGGCCGGCGCCGCACTTCGGCACGGTCGAGATGCGGGTGTGCGACGGGCTGCCGACGCTGGAGGAGGTGTCCGCGATCGCGGCGCTGACCCAGTGCCTGGTGGACGACTTCAGCGAACGGCTCGACAACGGCGAGGAGCTGCCTTCGCTGCCGCCGTGGCACGTGCAGGAGAACAAGTGGCGCGCGGCGCGCTACGGCCTGGACGCGATCATCATCCTCAACTCGGGCGGGGACGAGCGGCTGGTCACCGAGGACATCTGGGACGTGCTCGACCGCCTGGAGCCGGTCGCCCGCCGGCTGCGCTGCGTGGACGAGCTGCGCGGGGTCGAGACGATCCTGCGCCACGGCGCGAGCTACCAGCGGCAACGGGCCGTGGCACGCGAGCACAACGGCAGCCTGAAGGCCGTCGTCGCCTCGCTGATCGCCGAGATGCGTGAGGGGATTCCGAAGAGTTCCGGTTAACCTGCTCGCATGCCCAAGGTCGTCATCGCGCCGGACAAGTTCAAGGGAACCCTCCCCGCGAAGGAGGTCGCCGACGCGATCGCGGCGGGCCTGCGCCGCGCGGTGCCGGACGTCGAGACGCTGGAGTGCCCGATCGCCGACGGCGGGGACGGGACGGTCGCGGCCGCCGTCGCGGCCGGGTTCGAGTACGTCCCGGCGGAGGCCACCGGGCCCACCGGCGAGCGGGTGCGAACCGGCTACGCCCGCAGGGACGGCACGGCGGTGGTCGAGCTGGCGGCGGTGTCGGGGCTGACCATGATGCCGGAGCTCGCGCCGCTGACCTCGAACACGCTGGGCGTCGGCGAGCTGATCGCACACGCGCTCGACGGCGGGTGCACGAAGATCGTGCTGGGGCTCGGCGGCAGCGCGAGCACCGACGGCGGCGCCGGGCTCGTGCGGGGGCTGGGCGCGCGGCTGCTCGACGCCGAGGGCAACGAGATCCCCTTGGGCGGCAGGGCTTTGCTCGACCTCGCGAGCATCGACCTGACCGGCCTGCGCCGCGCGGAGATCGTGGTCGCCAGCGACGTGGACAACCCGCTCCTCGGCGAGTACGGCGCCGCCGCGGTCTACGGCCCGCAGAAGGGTGCGACCCCGGCGGACGTCGCGCTGCTCGACAGCGCCTTGAAGCACTTCGCGGACATCGTCGGCACCGAACTCGTCGACGCGCCGGGCGCCGGGGCCGCTGGTGGGACGGGGTTCGCCGCGCTGGCGGTCCTCGGCGCGACCTTCCGGCCCGGCATCGACGTGATCCTGGAGATGACCGGGTTCGCGGACAAGCTGCCCGGCGCGGACCTGGTGATCACCGGCGAGGGCTCGTTCGACGAGCAGACGCTGCACGGCAAGGGCCCGGCGGGGATAGCCCAGCAGGCGCGCGGGATTCCGGTGGTCGCGATGGCCGGGCGGATCGCGCTGAGCCGGGAAACCCTCGTGGAGAACGGGTTCTCCGCGGGCTACGGGCTCACCGACATCGAGTCCGATGTGGAGCGTTGCATGACCGACACGGCGGTGTTGCTGGAGCAGCTGGCCGCGAAGGTCGCGGCCGACTGGCTCTAGGCGAACATGGTCTTCCACTCGTCCAGCGACTTCGGCCGGTAGACGAAGTTGTTCTCCCGCACGGAGGACAGCGGCGCCGAGGGTGCGGCGGAGTACTGGTGCCCCGGGAACACCACGGGGTCACCGGGAAGCTCGGCCAGCGCGCGCAGGCTGTGGTACATCGCCTCCGCGTCGCCGCCCGGGAAGTCGGTGCGGCCACAGCCTTCGAGGAACAGCGTGTCCCCCGCGACGAGCCGGTCGCCGAGCAGGAAGCACTGGCTGCCGGGCGTGTGGCCCGGGGTGTGCAGGAGCCGGACCGGGATCTCGCCGACGTGCACGACGTCGTCGTGGTCGTGACGGGTGAGGTCGGTCGCGGACAGGCCGGTGACGCGCTGCACCCACTCGGCCTCGGCGCGGTTGACGTGCACCGGGACGGGCTCGCGGGCGAGCAGCTCCGCGAGCCCGGCGAGGGTGAAGCCCATCATGCTGCCGCCGACGTGGTCGGGGTGGTGGTGCGTGGCCAGCACCCCGGTCAGCCGCATGTCGTCCGCCGCGAGCACGTCGAGCAGGTCGCCAACCGCGTACGCCGGGTCGACCAGCACCGCCTCTCGCGTCTCGCGATCGCCGATCAGGTAGGCGAAGTTCACCATCTGGGTGGCGATCGGGTCGCCGACCGCGAAGTCGCGGCCGGACAGCAGCTGGCGGAAGTACAGGCGGTCGGACATGCTCCTGAGACTAGGACACTCAGGCGAACTTGGTCTTCGGGCGCTCCTGCTTCACGTCGTCCACGAAGACGTCCACCTTCTCGTCGTAGAAGCAGACCAGGCCCTGCACCTTCTGGCTCTCCGGCAACGGCGTCCGGTAGTACCACACGATGTCGCGGTGCAGCTCGTCCCCGACGCGAACCGAGTAGTACTCCGCCGAACCCTTGTACGGGCAGTGCGTGACGGTGTCGCTCGGCTCGAGCAGGTCCAGCCGGATGTCGGTCTTGGGCAGGTAGTACCGCGTCGGCAGGCCGGTCTCGAACAGCAGCCGCGGGCTGTGCGTGTCGGCGACGGTCACGCCGTCGATCTCGATGCGCACGTGCCGGGAGCTGGCGAGGATGTCGACGCGGGTGTGCGGGTCACGGGGGTGGACGAAGATCTCCTCGTCCTCCTCGAACCAGCTGTCCATCGCCTCGAAGTCCAGCCGGATGTGGCCGTGCAGCTCCTCGATCGGCGAGTCCTCGTACTCCAGCGCCGCGTCCACCGCCTCGCGCTCGTCGACCCGGACCGTCGAGAGCTTGCCGTCGCCGCGGCTCGGGGAGTGGTAGGTGTTCGCGGACGGGACGAGCGCGTCCGGGACGAAGTCCTCACGTGGGATGTAGTAGGCGGGGTAGTAGGGGATCTCCCACACCAGCAGCGGCCGGATGGTGTCGGCGACGACCTTGCCGCCGAAGACCACCCGCACCCGCTTGGCACCGTGTTCGACCCGCACCCGGCCTCGGCCGTCGTTGCTCATGCTGGCTGCAACCACGGCCGCCGCGGGGTTATTTCTCCGGCAGCTGCTCGCGTGCCCAGTCCGCCCACTCCCGGTGCATCGCGGTGAAGCGCAGGCCCCATTCCAGAGCCAGCCTGCCGTACACCGCCAACGCGTTGTCGCCCCACTCGAGCTGCTCGTCCAGCTTGCGCAGCGACTCGTGGTGCTCGGTCGCGACCCCGGCGGTGGTGGCGAGGAAGGCCCTGGCCTCGTCGGGTTCGAGCGCGTTGAGGAAGAACACCCGCAACAACAGGTCGTCACGACGGGTGCGCGGGCGGGTCTCGAGCAGCCAGTGCCGCAGCTCGGCCCGACCCTCGTCGGTGATCGCGTAGACCTTGCGGCCCCGCGGCCCCTCCTCCACGACGGTGATCAGGCCCGAGTCCGCGAGCTTGGCCAGCTCGCCGTAGAGCTGGCTCTGGGTCGCCGGCCAGACGTTGCTCAGCGAGACCTCGAACTTCTGCATCAGGTCCCAGCCACTGCCGGGCTCCTCGGACAGCAGGCCGAGCACAGCGTGTCGAAGACTCATGCACGCAGCATACCTTCCAGTCTTGACATGTCTAGTTCTGACCCTCTAGTTTCGACATGTCAAGACTGGAATGTCGAGGAGCGGACGATGAACTACCTGCGGAGTTTCGCCCCCTGGATCGTCTACGCGGCGGTGGCGACCCAGCTCGACTGGCGCTACAGCGCGCTGGTCGGGTTACTGCTCTCGGCAGGACTGGTGGTGTGGGAACGCCGGGAGCGCAGGCCGTGGGACTCGATGGTCATCGAGCTGAGCGCCGCGGTCTTCTTCGGGTTGCTGGCGGTGTTCGCGTTCGCCGATCCGGGCTCGGCCGCGAGCGACCAGGTGGTCACCATGTCCTCCGCCTGGCTCGCGCTCACCGCCTGGGGCTCGCTGGTGATCGGGCGGCCGTTCACGCTCGGCATCGCGCGGCAGATGGTGCAGCCGCAGCTGTGGCGGAACCCGCTCTTCCGGCGGACCAACGTCGTCATCACCGCGGTGTGGGCAAGCGCTTTCACGATCGAGGCGCTCGCACTGGGCTTCCTGCTGGCGTTCGCGCCGCACGCCACCGCCGCCGTCGTCACCTTCAAGGTCGCCGGCTTCGCCGTCCCCGTCCTGTTCACCATCCGCTACCCGCGGATCGTCCGCGCCCGCGCGCTGAAGGAGCCCGCATGACCCGCACGAGCTTCCACCTCAAGGGCAACTACGCCCCCGTCGCCGACGAGCTGACGGCGTTCGACCTGCCCGTCACCGGTGCCATCCCGCCCGAGCTGACCGGCTGGTACCTGCGCAACGGGCCCAACCCGCGCGACGAGTCGGCGCACTGGTTCACCGGGGACGGGATGATCCACGGCGTGCGGCTGGAGAACGGGCGCGCCGCCTGGTACCGCAACCGCTGGGTCCGCACCCGCAGTTTCGAGGACCCGTCGATGCGGCTGCGGGGGCCGGACGGCAGCCGCGACCTCACCGCGTCGCTGGCGAACACCCATGTCGTGAACCACGCCGGGCGGACGCTCGCGCTCGTGGAGTCGTCGCTGCCCTACGAGGTGACGCACGAGCTGGAAACCGTGGGCCCGTACGACTTCCACGGCAAGCTGCACACCGCGATGACCGCGCATCCCAAGATCTGCCCCGAGACCGGGGAGCTGCACTTCTTCGGGTACGACGTGCGCGAGCCCTACGTGACCTACCACCGGGCGGACGCCGCCGGCGAGCTGCAGCTGTCCCGGCCGATCGACGTGCCGGGGCCGACGATGATGCACGACTTCACCCTCACCAGCAGGCACGTGGTGTTCCTCGACCTGCCGGTGGTGTTCGACGGCGCCCGCGACGGGATGCCCTATCACTGGGACGCCGGTTACGGGGCGCGGATCGGGGTGCTGTCGCGGGAGGACCCGCACGGCGAGGTCCGCTGGTTCACCGTCGACCCGTGCTACGTCTTCCACACGCTGAACGCGCACGAGGCGGGCGAGACGATCGTGCTGCACGTGGTGCGGTACGCGCACCTGTGGTGGCCGGGGCACGAGGACGCGCCCTCGACCCTGTGGCGGTGGACGATCGACCTGCGGGCCGGCACCGTCCGCGAGGAGCAGCTGGACGACCGGCCGTGCGAGTTCCCGCGGATCGACGACCGGCTGGCCGGTCTGGACGTCCGCTACGGCCACGTCACCGCCGGCGACGCGCTCGTGCGGTACGACCTGCACGCCGGCGGGTCGGCGGCGCACACCTTCACCGAGGGCCGCACCCCGGGGGAGGCGGTGTTCGCGCCGCCGAACTGGCTGATCACGTACGTGTACGACCGGGCAAGGGACAGCAGCGACCTGGTGATCCTGGACGCGACGGACCTGCGCGCGCCGGTCGCCACCGTGGCGCTGCCCAGCCGCGTCCCGGCGGGGTTCCACGGCAACTGGATCGCGGACGGGCATCCCGGCGCCTGATCGGGCGATGGGCGGCGGCGGGTCCTGGACACGTTCTCCCCGGACTGCTAAGACAGACCAGTCTCCCTCATCGAGGGGAGGAGGACGCATGCTCGAAGGACTCGAGTTCTCGCGCCGCTCCGAGCGCGGCGCCACCACCGTGGTGGTCGCCGGTGAGCTGGACGCCTTCACCGCCCCCTCGCTCGCGAACGAGCTGGACACCCAGCTGGCCCGTGCCGAACGGGACGTGGTGGTCGACGTCAGCGAGGTGACCTTCATGTCCGGCGCCGGGCTGGAGGTCCTGATGACCGCCGCCGCCGAGGCGGCGGGCACCGGGATCAGGATGCGGGTGCGCACCACCGGTTCCCGTGCCGTCGAGCGCGTACTGGAGGCCGCCGGCGGCGAGCACCTGCTCCCTCGCGCCGACTGACCCGGTTTGCCCGCCCGGCCCTGGGGTATCTCCGGGACATGACCTTGCCCGAGGAGGACCGGCTCCGCACCCTGCTGTCCGAAGTGGACTATCCGTGCGACCGCGCCGAACTGCTCCGCCAGGCCGCCGCCCACGGCGCCGACGACGGCACCCTCGGCCATCTCGGCTGCCTGCCCGAACGCAGCTATGCCGGGTTCGACGCGGTCAACAGCGCGCTGACCGAGACCGGATGAGACCCCCACGGAGCCGGGATGCGGCTGGCCAGGAGTGATCTGTCGGCGCCAGGGATCCGGCGCCGGAAAAGCGGTAAGGGCTTTCGCTACTTCACGCCTGAAGGCGAGCCGCTGCGCGACGCGGAGACGCTCGAGCGCGTGCAGGACCTGGTGATCCCGCCCGCGTGGCGCAAGGTGTGGATCTCACCGCGCCCGAACGGGCACATCCAGGCCGTCGGCGTCGATGACGCGGGCCGCAAGCAGTACCTCTACCACGAGCAGTGGCGCCGCGAACGGGACGAGCAGAAGCACGACCGCGTGCTGCGGCTGGCCAAATGCCTGCCGAAGTGGCGCGAGCAGGTCGCGGCCGACCTGCACGAGCGCGGGCTGACGAAGACCAGGGTGCTGGGGGCGGCGCTGCGGATGCTCGACCGCGGCGTGTTCCGCACCGGCAGCGAGGAGTACGCCGAGGCCAACGGCACCCGTGGCGCGGCGACCCTGCTCAAGGACGACGTGCGGGTGCGCGGCAACGAGATCACCTTCTGCTACAACGCCAAGGGCAGCATCGAACGGACGCACAGCATCACCGACGAGGAGCTCGCCAAGGTCATCAAGGCCCTCCTGCGCGCCGATTCCGGTTCGGACCGGTTGCTGGTCTATCGCGACTCGGCGGGCTGGCACGAGGTGCACGCCGACCAGATCAACGAGCGGTTCAAGGAGATCTCCGGCGACGAGTTCACCGGCAAGGACCTGCGGACCTGGCACGCGACGGTGCTCGCCGCGGCGGCGTTCGCGGCCGCCGGGCCCGTCAAGTCCAAGCGCGGTCTGCAGCGCACCCAGGCGGCGGTGATGCGCGAGGTGGCGGAAAGCCTGGGCAACACCCCGGCCGTCGCCAAGCGCTCCTATGTGGATCCGCGGGTGGTGCACGCCTACGAGGAAGGGTCCACGGTGGAGTCCGCGCTGCGGCGCCTCGGCGCCAAGGGCGTCCGCGGCGACCAGGAGCGTCAGGTGCTCGAACGGGCCGTGATCCGCTTGCTGTCGAAGCGATCTCATGTTTGAGCTGCCCCGGTAGAGGTACCAGGACCGGGTGTGGTTGCTGAGACTGCCCGGTGTCTACCGCCCGCAGGCGGACACCCGGCTGCTGCTGAGTGCGTTGCGGGACGCGGGGCTGGGTCGTTCGGCCCGCGCTTTGGATCTGTGCACCGGATCCGGTGTCGCGGCGATCGCCGCGGCCCGGGGCGGCGCCCGGCAGGTGACCGCGGTGGACCGGTACCTGCCCGCGGTGTTCAGCGCGCGCTTCAACGCCCGGGTGCGCGGGTTGCCGGTCAGGGTGCTGCACGGCGGTCTCACGGCCGTGCACGGGCAGTTCGACCTGATCACCGCGAATCCGCCTTACGTGCCTTCCCCGTCGGTCGAGCCCGCACAGGGCGCGGCGATGGCGTGGGACGCCGGGCTGGACGGACGGCGTTGCCTGGACGAGCTGTGCGAACGGGCGGCCGACCTGCTCGCGCCCGACGGCACGATGCTCATCGTCCATTCCGCACTGTGCGGTATCGAGGCGACCCTGGAATCCTTACGGGACAAGGGGTTGAAGTCCTCGGTCGTCGCACGCGCGACGGAACCGTTCGGGCCCGTGATGCGCTCGCGCATCGAGTACCTGGAGGACGCCGGCCTCATCGAGCCCGGCGAGCGGACCGAGGAGCTGGTGGTGATCCGTGCCGACCGCATCGAACGCTGAACCACGCCGGGTGACCATCGAGCCGGGCGGGCCGGTGCTCGTCGAGGGCCCGGTCGAGCTGGAGCTGCCCGACGGCACCACGGTGTCCTCGGACCGTTTCGTGGTCGCGGTCTGCGCCTGCCGCCGCAGCCGCCGTTATCCCTTCTGCGACACCAGTCATCGCAAGAAGGTCCGTCGCTGAAATGGATGAGAAGGGGCCTCCGCGGAGGCCCCTTCTTCATGCCCGCAGTGAGGATCGGCCCGAGTGCCAGGCCGACAGGACGTGCGTCGCGAAGCGGGCCTCGAGCAGGTTCGTCGCCTGGATGCCGAAAACGACGTCCGCCGCCAGCTCCGGTTCGTCGGCCAGCAGCCCGCCGATCACCTCGTGCCGCATGACCTGCTCGTGCACCGCGTCGGCCTCGATGTGCTCGGTGAAGAACACCTTGCAGGCGTCGGGCGCGTCGAGCCGGTTCAGCGCGCGCTCCATCCGCATCGCGCTCGGCGCCGTGGTGATCTCGGCCGCCGCGAAATGCCCCACGAGCGCACCGCGCAGCCGCCGGTGCAGCCCGAACAACGACATCAGGTTGACCACGGCCAGCATGCACCCCGGCACGTCGTCCAGGTAGTGCAGGTAACCCGGGTCCAGCCCGGCCGCGTCCATCAGGTCCGCGTACAGCTTCGCGTGCACCCGGTCGGCGCGGCCGCCGCCGAACTCGTCGAACTCGACCGCGACCAGCGCCGCCTTCGCGCGCCCGCGCAGGCGCGGGATGACCCACGCGTGCGGGTCGGCCTCCTTGAGGTGGTAGATCGAGCGGTGCGTGAGGTACTCGCACATCTGCCACCACTCGCCCGTGTCGGCGAGGTAGTGGCTGATCCCGGTGCCGTCGATCGGTTCGACGAGCAGCTCGTCGAGCTCGCCCTGGACGTCGTCGCCGCCCGCGGTGGCCGCGCGCAGCCCGGCGAGGAACACCCGTTCCATCGAGGCACGCAGGCGCAGCAGCTCGGGGTCCCACTCCCAGTCCGGGTCCACGCCCGGAAAACCCTGGTAGTGCAGCTCGTAGCACAGGTACAGGGCGAGCTGCACGTCCTCGCCGAAGGGGTCGGCGTCGGCCACCGCGCGCAGCTCGGGGAAGTCACCCCGCTCGTCGCGGCGCAACGACTCGATGACCGCCTCGGACAACGGTCCCCGGGCACCAGGCAATACCGCAACAGCACTCGTCATGGCAGCTGAATACCCGTCCGGGTGTGCTGCTACGCGTGTCCGGTCAGCATTGTGATGAGCGCGGGCAACCCGGCCGCGACGGCGCGGCGCTGCCGCTGCGCGCCGGTGCCCTCGCTGAGCAGCCGCCGCACCTGCTCGCGCACGAAGTCCAGGTCCCCGGCCTCCTCCAGCGCCGGCCGCACGTGCTCCAGCAGATTCACGACGACCCGTTCGGCCGGCATCTGCTGGGCCAGGCCGGGATGCACGCCGCTGCCCTCGAGACCGTCCCGTGCGGCGGTCCACAGCGCCGCCGCGGCCACCTGCCCGGACAGCCGCGGCGCCGCCACGCCGCGGTCGAGGTCGGCCAGCGCGCGGCGCACGAGCGCGCGGCCGAGCAACGCCTGCAGCAGCGCCTCGTCGACGGTCAGCGCGGTGTCCGCGACCCGGAACTCGATGGTGGGCAAGCGTTTCGACGGGCGGGCGAGCCAGAACGACATCGACGCGTCGACCAGCGCACCGCAGTCGACCAGCCGGTCCACCTCGTCGTCGTAGGCGGCCAAATCGGGGAAGAACGGCGGGACCCCGGCGCCGGGGAACCGGGACTGCTGCACGATCCGCCAGCTGCCGTAGCCGGTGTCGCGGCCGTGGTCGAACGGCGAGTTCACCGACAGCGCCAGCAGCGCGGGCAGCCACGGCCGCAGGTGGTTGACCACGGCGACGGCCGTCTCCCGGTCGGGCACGCCGACGTGGACGTGACAGCCGCAGGCCTCGTAGTCCGCGACCATGCCGCGGTAGAGGTCGTCGATCCGGCCGAACCGGCCGTCGTTGTCGCCGAGCGTCGCCGGTCCGGAGAGGACGGACGTGCCGGCCGCGGCGATCACCGTGTCGTGCAGCACCGCGGCCTCGTGCAGCAGGTGCCTGCCGCGCACGAGCTGCGTGCGAAGTCCTTGTGCGTCAAGGCAGATCCCGCTCGCGGCCTCGACCTGGGTGGCCCGCAGCTCGCGGTGCAGGGCGGCGCCGTCGGGCAGCGGGCGATGGCCGTCGAGCACGCGGGACGCGCGGGGAACGGTCGCGCCCGTGGCCGGGTCGAGCAGGAGGAACTCCTCCTCGACGCCGATGGTCAGTCCGGCACCGGGGGCAGCGCCTTGGTCGCCGGGCCCTGGATCACCGAGCCGTCCGTGCCGAACCGCGAACCGTGACATGGGCAGTCCCAGGTTTTCTCGGCGTTGTTGAAGGCGACCAGACAGCCCAGGTGGGTGCAGCGGGCGCTGACGCTGCGCAGGTTGCCGTCAGCGGCGCGGTAGGAGGCGACGAGCTGGGTGCCGCGCCGGGTGACCTTGCCCTCGCCGACGCTCGGCACGTCGCCCGGCGCCACCGCCGCCCGCAGGTGGTCGCCCACCAGGTGCAGGGTCACCTGGCTGTTGTTCTCGGCCAGCTTCAGCGAGGACCGCAGGTCGAACCGGTTCGGGTCGTACAGCCCGGCGTACGGGCTGCCCTCGCCCCGGATCTCCTTGTCCAGCAACAGGCCCGCCGCGGTGCCGCCGGTCATCCCCCACTGCCCGAACCCCGTGGCGACCCACAGGTGCCGGGTACCGGGGTGGTAGCGGCCGACGTACGGCACGGAGTCCAAAGTGGACATGTCGTGTGCGGACCAGCGATGGGTCACCTTGGTGACCCCGAAGTCGGCCGCGCCGGCCGCGAGCTTGCGGTAACGGGCCTCGACGTCGACGTGCTCACCGGTGCGGTAGTGCTCGCCACCGACGATCACCAGCCCGTCGTGGCCACGCACCGAGCGGTGGGTGTCCGCGTCCAGGTACATCCCGGGCGGCGCCTTGCCCTCGCCTGCCACCACGAGATCGCGCGTCGGTTCGAGCCGCGCGAAGAAGAGGCCGCGGTCGAGGACCGGGTAGTGCGTGGCGATCACGACGTCGGCGGCCCTGACCGTGCCGCCCCGCACGTGCACCGTCGGTGTCGGCCGCTCGTCGACGCGCTCCACCCCGGCCTGCTCGATGATGACGCCGCCGAGCCCTTCGAACGCCGCCGCCAGGCCCAGCAACCACTTGCGAGGGTGGAACTGCGCCTGCCCGGTGACCCGGACGGCCCCCTCGACGGGGAACGGCAGCTCGACGTCCTGCACGAAGCTCGCGGGCAGGCCGGCTTCCGCCGCCGCGTCGGCTTCGCTCTTCAGCTTGCCGAACTGGCCGCTCCTGGTCGTGTAGACGAAGCTGTCCTGCCGGGAGAAGTCGCAGTCGAGGTGCAGCCGCGCGGAGGTGCCCGCGATCCATTCGAGCGCTTCGAGCTGGCTCTGCGCGTACTGGCGGGCGGCGTCGGCGCCCTTGCGCGACTGGAGGGTGTCGTACTTGAGCGCGTGCTGGGCGCTGATCTTCGCGGTCGTGTGTCCCGAAACCCCGCTCGCGACCTCGGCAGCCTCGACCACGAGCACCGAGCGGCCCGCGTCGGCGAGCGCGTAGGCGCTCGTCAGGCCCGCGATCCCGGCGCCGACGACCACGACGTCGACGTCGGCGGGCAACGGCCGGTTGGCCCGCTCGGGCGCCGGTGCGGTGTCCACCCAGAGGGACAAGGGTGCGGGCAGCTGCATGGCACGGGAGTGCCCGTCCCAGGCCGGCCGAAACCTAGCGCCGGCTACCGGTGATGACGAGCCACGCGTCGCTGCGGCGGCCCGGTTCGTACACCGAGTCCAGCCGTTTCGCGGTGATGCCGGTGAGGCCGTTGTCGAGGGCCGCGGCCAGCACGTCGGCACCGCCGCCCGTGTAGTGCTGCGGCACCCGCCAGCTCTCCCCCTCCAGCCCGAGCTTGCGCAGCCGACGGCGACGGCGCGTGTACGGCTGGTCGAGCTGCGACCTGCCGTCCAGGTGCAGGACGTCGAACGGCAGGTACAGCACCGGGGTTCCGGCCAGCAGCCGCTTGACCTGCCTGGGCTCGGCCTGCGCCCGCCGCCGCAGCGCCGCCTGGCTCGGCTTGCCGCCCTCCAGCGCGATCAGCTCGCCGTCGAGCAGGACCTCGGTCGAGCCGAGCTGCTCGCCGAGCCCCCTCAGCTCCGGGTACAGCGGGGTGATCTCGTCGCCGTCGCCATCGCGGATGTCGACGCGGCCACCCTCCACCCGCACCTGCGCGCGTTCCCCCGCCCAGCGGAACTCGTAGCCCCAAACGTCGTCATCCTCGGGGAGATTTCCCTTACGGGGCAACATCGGCTGCACGAACCGGGGCAGCTCGGCGAAATCCTTGCGCTGCGGCGGGTCGAGCCGCCGCACGATCCAGTCCCGCTTCTCCTGCTCGGAACGGCGGTTCACGAACAGGTACCGGCCCCGCACGCGTGAGCCGTGCAACACGACCTCGACCTTGTGCTCACCCCAGTGCAGCGTCTCGTAGCGGCCACGGTCCCAGATCTTCATCAGCCCGCCGCCGTACTCACCGGCCGGGATCTCCCCCTCGAAAGTGGCGTACTCCAGCGGGTGGTCCTCCGTGTGCACGGCGAGCCTGGTGGTGTCCGGCAGCGGCGGCAATCCCTTCGGGACGGCCCAGGACACGAGCACGCCCGCACGCTCGAAACGCACGTCCCAGTGCAGGCGGCGGGCGTGGTGCTCCTGGATGACGAACGCGTCGTCGTCACCGCGCGGGAGCACGTCCTCGGCGGGCACCGGCTCCGGGGTCCGCTTCGGATCCCGCTTCCGCCGGTACTCGCTCAGATCGGCCACGAGAAGCACCCTACCGAAAACGCGAAGTGTTTATCTCTTCCGCGTCCAGGGGACCTGAAGGGGCGTGAGTGCAGAGGAGTATGCGGTGGAGACAAAGGACATTTTCGTCCTGGGGCTGGACGAAGCGAACCTGAGAACGTTGCGGCGGGTACCGGGAGCCGAGGGATATCGGTTCCACCCGCTGCTCACGGTCGCCGATATCCAGGAAGGAGAGATCCCGATCGCCGACCTGATCGAGAAGGCCAAGCGCGAGCTCGAAGACTTCGGCGGCGAGATCGACGCGATCGTCGGTTACTGGGACTTCCCGGTCACCTCGATGGTGCCGGTCCTGTGCCGCCGCTACGGCCTGCCGAGCCCGAACCTCGAGGGCGTGATCAAGGCCGAGCACAAGTACTGGAGCAGGCTGGAGCAGGCGAAGGTCATCGACAACTACCCGAAGTTCGCCCTCGTCGACCTCGACGGCGAGGCGGAGCCGCCGGCCGGGATGAACTTCCCGATGTGGCTCAAGCCGGTGAAGTCGTTCTCCTCGGAGCTGGCCTACCAGGCGAAGAACGAGCAGGAGTTCGCCGAGGCCGTGGCCAAGATCCGCGACGGCATCGGCCGGGTCGGCAAGCCGTTCCAGTACGTGCTCGACCACGCGCCGGAGCTGGACATGCCGCCCGAGGTGGCGGACGCGGGCGCGCTGGCGTGCCTCGCCGAGGAGTCGCTGACCGGGGAACAGGCCGCGACGGAGGGCTTCGTGTACGACGGCGAGGTCACCGTGAACGGGGTGCTGGACTCGATCAACTACCCGGACAGCTCGTCGTTCCTGCGGCACCAGCTTCCTTCGCAGCTGCCGGAACCGGTGGTGCGGAAGATGGTCGACGTGTCGAAGAAGGTCATCGAGCGGCTGGGCCTCGACAACTCCACGTTCTCCATCGAGTTCTTCGCCCGCCCGGACACCGGCGAGGTGAACGTGCTGGAGATCAACGCGCGGCACTCGCAGTCGC
Source organism: Amycolatopsis acidiphila (assembly GCF_021391495.1). Lineage (NCBI taxonomy): Bacteria > Bacillati > Actinomycetota > Actinomycetes > Pseudonocardiales > Pseudonocardiaceae > Amycolatopsis > Amycolatopsis acidiphila. The sequence continues at coordinate 6,032,904 of NZ_CP090063.1, forward strand.
ACGCGGAGATGTTCGAGTACGTCGACGGCGTCCCGAACCACCACTGCATGGTGCAGCTGGGCCTTGGCAAGAGGCCGGAGATGCCGCACGGGCAGGGCAAGTACAAGATCGGCTCGAAGTGGTACCACCGCCGGTTCACCGACGGCATCGTGCGGCGGCTGCCGACCGAGGCCGAGATCGACCAGCTGCAGCGCGAGATCCCCGGCGTTACGGTTGATCTCGTGCCCGCCGAGGGCCAGCGACTGTCCGAGATGGACGCGCAGGACAGCTACAGTTACGAGCTCGCCTTCGTCTACGTCGGCGCCGACAGCGAAGAGGAGATGAAGGAGAAGTACCAGCGCACCATCGACGCGCTGCACTTCGAGTTCGACGAGGTTTGAAGGTGACGTGGTTTGCGTGGTGGTGCGGGTAGCGGTGCAACCTGCGTGAATCCGCCGCTTCGAGACTACGAAGGAGGAATGGCCTATGCGCGCGGTCAGCTCCCTGCCGTACGAGATCACCGAGGACGAGCACGTCTGGATCACGGTCTCCGACGGCACCCGGCTCTCCGCGCGGATCTGGCGACCGCTCTGTTCCGACGACCAGCCGGTCCCCGGGATCCTCGAGTACATCCCCTACCGCAAGCGCGACCTGACCGCGGGCCGCGACTCGATCCACCACCCCTACCTCGCCGGGCACGGCTACGCCTGCGTCCGGGTCGACATCCGGGGCACCGGCGAGTCGGAGGGCGTGCTGGTCGACGAGTACCTGGAACAGGAGCAGCGTGACGCCGAGGACGTGCTGGAGTGGATCGCGGACCAGCCGTGGTGCGACGGCAAGACCGGGATGATGGGCATCTCCTGGGGCGGGTTCAACTCGCTGCAGGTCGCCGCGCGCAAGCCGCCGAGCCTGCGTGCGATCGTCATCTCCTCGTTCACCGACGACCGGTACTCCGACGACTTCCACTACATGGGCGGCTGCATGCTGTCGGACAACCTCGGCGAGGCGGGCACGATGTTCGCCTACAGCACGCTCCCGCCCGACCCGGCGCTCGTCGGCGACCGGTGGCGCGACATGTGGCAGGAGCGGATCGAGGCGTCCGGGCCGTGGGTCGACGAGTGGCTGCGCCACCAGCGCCGGGACGACTACTGGCGGCACGCGTCGGTGTGTGAGAACTACCACGACGTCCGGGTCCCGGTGCTCGCCTCCAGCGGCTGGGCGGACGGCTACTCCAACGCCGTCATGCGGCTGCTGGGCGGCCTGGACGTGCCGCGCAAGGGGCTGATCGGGCCGTGGTCGCACAAGTACCCGCACCTGGGCGAGCCGGGCCCGGCGATCGGCTACCTGCAGGAGGTCGTGCGCTGGTGGGACCACTGGCTCAAGGACGCCGACAACGACGTCATGGCCGGGCCGATGCTGCTGACCTGGATGCAGGACAGCGTGCCGCCGTCCACCTCGTACGAGGACCGGCCCGGCCGGTGGGTCGGCGAGCCGGCCTGGCCGTCGCCGCACGTCAAGCCGTCCACGCACTGCCTGGCCCCGCACCGGATCGCCCGGCCCGGCGAGGAGATCCCGAACGAAGGGCTCAGCGTCGAGTCACCGCTGTCGGTCGGCCAGTTCGCCGGGAAGTGGGCCTCCTACAACGCCCCGCCGGACCTGCCCTACGACCAGCGTGAGGAGGACGGCGGCTCGCTGGTGTTCGACACCGACGAGCTCACCGAGACGTGCGAGATCCTGGGCGCGCCCGTGGTGCGGCTGGAGGTGTGCGCGGACAAGCCGGTCGCGATGGTCGCCGCGCGGCTGTCGGACGTCGCGCCGGACGGGCGCGCGACCCGGGTGACCTATGGCCTGCTCAACCTCACCCACCGCGACGGCCACGACAACCCGCAGCCGCTGGAACCGGGGAAGCGGTACCAGGTCGAGCTCACCCTCAACGGGGTCGCGCAGTCGTTCCCGCCCGGGCACCGGATCCGGCTGTCGCTGTCGACCTCGTACTGGCCACTGGCCTGGCCGCCGCCGGAGGCCGCGCGGCTGACCGTGTTCACCGGCGCCAGCACACTGACCCTGCCGGTCCGGCCGGTCGGCGAGGCGGACGAGGTGGGCCCGCACGTGTTCGGCGAGCCCGAGGGGTCGCCGCCCATCTCGACCACCCAGGTGCAGCCGGGGGCGCAGCGCTGGCAGGTGACGCGTGACCTGGTCTCCTACGAGCAGTCGCTGGAGATCCTCAAGGACTCCGGCACCGAACGGTTCGACGACATCGACCTGGAGGTGTCGCGGCGGGCTTACGAGTGCTACACCTCGGTGGCCGACGACTTCGCGTCCCCGGCGGGCAAGACCGACTGGTCACTGACGTTCCGCCGAGGGGACTGGGAGGCGCGCACGGACACGCGGATCCTGCTGACGTGCACGGCGAAGGAGTTCGTGCTGCACGCGCAGCTGGACGCCTACGAGGGGCCGCACCGGGCGTTTTCGCGGAACTGGCGGCACACCTTCCCCCGTGACCAGGTGTGATCCCGGAGCAGTCCGGGTAGCCCTGCGAGCGTGAAGCCGAGCCTGCATGCCAGGACCATGATCGCCGCGATGCGCGTGACGCGGCGCAAGCAGACGTTCGCCGACGTCGCGAAGCTGCACTGGAGTCTCGAACCGAGGCAGCAGCCCGCGGACGCGGAGCCACCCGACTCGGTCCGGGAACAGGTGCTGGTCACCAAGCAGGAGATCGGCGATCGGCCGGTGTACACGCTGCGGCCGCGGCGGGGGTACTCGTCGCGGCACGTGCTGTACTTCCACGGCGGCGCCTACGTGCACCAGATCCAGAAGGACCACTGGTCCTTCCTGGCGCGGCTGGTCACGGAGACGGGCTGCACCGCGACCGCGCCCCTGTACCCGCTCGCGCCCACCAACCGCTATGACGACACCATCGCCGTGGTCAAGGCCGTCTACAAGGAGAAGCTCAGCGGCCTGCACAGCGACGACCAGATCCTGATGGGCGACTCCGCCGGCGGCGGGCTCGCGCTGGTGCTCGCGCAGTCGCTACGGGACGAGGGCAGCCCGCAACCGAAGGAGATCGTGCTGCTCTCGCCGTGGCTCGACATCACCATGAGCGACCCGGCGCAGCACGAGTACGACAAGCACGACCCGTACCTGGGCATTCCCGGCCTGCTGGAGGCGGGGCGGCTGTACGCGGGGGCGCTGGACCCGGCCGATCCCCTGGTCAGCCCGCTCACCGGTGATCTCACCGGGCTCGGGTCGCTGAGCGTGTTTATCGGCACCCGTGACGTCCTGCTGTCCGACGCCCGGCGCTTCCGGGCGAAGGCGGCCGCAGCGGGCGTTCCGGTGGAGTACTGGGAGTACGAGGACATGTTCCACGCCTGGATGATCGCGAGCCTCCCGGAGGCGAAGAAGGCTTCGGCGCGAATCGCGGACCTGATCGTCCGGGGAGGACGCAGGTGACTGTACCCACCGCTTCCCGGCTCGACACCCTGAAGGTCGCCGCGACCGTGCTGGGCCCGACGCTCGCGGGTGGCGTCATCAAGCGCCGTCCGAAGATGATGGGGCTGCTGGAGAAGATGCAGGCCGACACGAATGCCGTGCGGCTGATGCAGGACCTGCGGTCGCGTTACCGGGCGCCGCTGGTGGAACTGGCGGTGCCAGGGCGGTCGTTCGCGCTGGTGCTCTCGGCCGACGAGGTCGGGCGCGTGCTGGCGGAGTCGCCGGAGCCGTTCAGCCCGGCGAACCTGGAGAAGCGGGCGGCGCTGGAGAAGTTCCAGCCACACGGCGTGCTGATCTCGAAGGGGGGCGAGCGGGCGCGGCGCCGGGCGTTCAACGAAAAGGCGCTGGAGACGCCCCAGCCGCTGCACCACCTGACGCCGGTGGTGCAGGCGAAGATCCAGGAGGAGGTGGCCGCGCTGCCGGCCGCCGGGACACTGGACTGGGAGCAGTTCGCGGCGGTGTGGTGGCGCATCGTGCGGCGCGTGGTACTGGGCGACGGCGCGCGTGACGACAACACGACGACCGAGCTGCTGGACCGGTTGCGGCGGTCGTCGAACTGGGCTTACCTCACGCCGCGGCACAGCGGACTGCAGGAGCGGGTGCTGGCCCGGTTGCGGGGGCACCTGACGCGGGCCGAGGCGGGCAGCCTGGCCGAGGTGATCGCGCAGACGCCGCAGAGCGACGACGATGATCCGGCGAGCCAGGTGGGACACTGGCTGTTCGCCTTCGATGCGGCGGCCATGGTGAGCTTCCGGGCGCTGGCACTGCTGGCCACACATCCGCAGGCGCGGGAGCAGGCGCTCGCGGAGACGCCGCCGGACCTGCCCCACCTGCGGGCGAGCGTCCTCGACACGGTGCGCCTGTGGCCGACGACCCCGGCGATCCTGCGTGATATCACGAAGGAGATCGACGACCTGCCTGCCGGCACCGGGCTGCTGGTGTACACCCCCTTCTTCCATCGCGACGACCAGAACCTGCCATACGCGCACAGTTTCGTGCCGGAGATCTGGCTTGACGGGCGGGCACAGCAGAACCCGGCGCTGGTCCCGTTCAGCGCCGGCCCGGGCGAGTGCCCGGCACGGAACCTGGTGCTGATGGTGACGAGCGTGTTGCTGGCGGCGCTGCTGGAGAAGCGCGACTTCCTGTTGACCTCGGGGCAGAAGCTCGGGCCGGCGCACGCACTGCCGTCTACTTTGGACAACTTCGGCCTGACCTTCTCGGTACGACCACGCCGTTAGGCGCAGCCACCACCCGCCCATGGCGACCCGGCAACGGCCAGCCCCCCGCGAAGGCGAACCCGGCAACGGCAGCCAGGACTGGCCGCGCCCGGCCGCCCCCTCACGCCGCTACTCCCCCCACCACAACCGCAGGGCGTTCTCGCTCGCCACTGCCTCCCGCACCGACGGAGGCAAACCGCCGAGGAGGCGCTCCAGCGGTTTCATCCGCTGCGCCCAGTTCTCCGGCCGCCCGACCAGATCCGTGCCCAGCACGAAGCGGTCCGGGTGGCGGGTGATCAGTTCCGTCCACTCCGGCCGGGGCGAACCGTCGCCGCTGAGGACGAGGTCCAGCAGCTGCCACGACACGTCCGCGTGCAGCCGCGGGTGGCGCTCCAGCAGGTCGGCCAGCACCTCGTGCTGCCGCCGCGGCTCAACCCGCCGGGAAACGCCAGCGTGGCACCAGACGACCGTCGTCCCGGAGTGCCGCGAAAGCATCCGGTCGAGCTGCCCGACGTACTCGTGCTCGCCCGGCCGGCCGGGGGAGCTGCTGTCGTGGTGCACCGCGATCGGGCACTCCTGCCCGGCGGCGAACTCGAACACCGAGTCCAGCGCGGGATGCGCCGCCGACGGGTTCTCGCCGTGCGTGAGGTTCGTGAGGTCGTCGTGCCGCAGCATGACCTCGCCGATGCCGCGCCAGCAGTCGTGCCGCGACCAGACCAGCTCGATCTGGTCCATCGCCACTTGGTCGGTCGGGTCGAACCCGCACAGGGTCGCCGCGAACCGGCCCGCGGGCAGCTGGGCTGCCAGGCTCGCGACCAGCTCGTCGGTCAGCGAGAAGTAGTAGCACGGCGAGTTGCCGTCGAGGTAGTAGTGCGGCCGCCGCGGCTCGTTCGAGGGCCACTTCTTCTTCATGGGCAGCCCGAAGATCACCGCCCGGTCGACCCCGGCCGCCGTCATCCCGCGGACCAGCCCATCCGCGTCGGCCGGCTGCTGCAGGAAGTCGACCACGTGCACATGCGTATCGACGAACACAAGTCACAGCATGGCAGGCGCGGCCTTCAGATCGGCGACCAACGCGGCATACGCACTGTCGCGATCGGGCGCGCGCAGCACCGAGGACGGGTGCACCGTGGACAGTATCTGCTCCGGATGCCCGCCGAACTCCTCGGGGGCCTCGACCAAAGTGCCCCGGTGCTCGGTGACCTTGAACGAGGGCCCCATGAGCGCCGAGGCCGCGGTCGCCCCCAGCAGCACCACCAGCCGGGGCCGCACGGCGTTCAGCTCGGCCACGAGCCATGGACGGCACGCCACGATCTCGCCACGCGAGGGCTTCTTGTGGATGCGCTGCTTGCCGCGCTCGGAGCGGGTGAACTTGAAGTGCTTGACGGCGTTGGTCACGTAGACCTCGCCGCGGTCGATACCCGCCTCCACGAGCGCCCGGTCGAGCAGTTTGCCCGCCGGCCCGACGAAGGGCTCGCCCTCGCGGTCCTCGCGGTCGCCCGGCTGCTCCCCCAGCATCAGTACCTTGGCCCGCTTCGGCCCACCGCCGAACACGGTCTGCGTCGCGTCCTGGTAGAGGTCGCAGCCGCGGCACGAGCGGGACGCCTCCCGCAGCCGGGACAGCTCGGTGCTGTCCGGCACGAACTCGGAGGCGTCCCGCTTGACCCTTGTCCCCGCCATGACGTCAGCTCGGCCGCTGGACGTCACCACGCCACGAGCCGGTCTCGCCGCCTCGGTGCTCGATGAACTCCTTGAACCGGCGCATGTCGTTCTTGACCCGGCGGTCGAGCACGCCCAGCTTGTCGCCGACGTTCTCGGCGAAGCCCTCGGGGTCTATGTCCATCTGCGCGGTCACCCGCGTGGTCGAGTCGTTCAGCCGGTGGAAGGTGATGACACCGGCGTGGTTCGGCCCGCTGTCCGAGCGCCAGGCGACCCGCTCGTCGGGGTGCTGCTCGGTGATGGTCGCGTCGAACTCGCGGGTGGCGCCACCTACCTTGGTGACCCAGTGCAGGTGGGTGTCGTCGAGCTGGCGGATCTGCTCGACGCCCTCCATGAACTGCGGGAACGACTCGAACTGGGTCCACTGGTTGTACGCGGTGGTCACCGGGACGTCGACGTCGACGGTTTCGGTGATCGTGCTCATGTGCTGGCTCCCTTCTCGACTCCCCTTTCGGGTACCTCGTCGGGGCGCGTCTACACGTCGCCGGCGGGTCTGGCGAGTCTCGCGAGCATGGCGTCCAGGTGGGCGCGGGCGCGTTCGGGCTGGTCGTCGGGGTTCTGGACGACCGCGACGAGCCGGTCGGCGAGCTCGCGCAGCTTGATGTTGGCCCGCTGCGAGGTGTTGATGAGCAGGTCGAACGCCGCCGCCGAGCCGCAGCCGTAGGCGAACATGATCATGCCCTTCGCCTGCTCGATCGTGGCGCGGGACGCCATCGCCCGCTGCAGGCCCGCCGCCTCCCCCGCCAGCTCGGAGAGGTGCTCGGCCTCGCGCAGCCGGGCACTGGTGAGGTCGACGTAGTAGCCGTGGACGGCGGTCGGCACTTCGTTCTCGGTGTCGGCGTTTCCGACCACGACCACCGCGCGGGTGCCCTCGTCGGCGGCCGCGATCCGCTGCTGGCTGCCGAACGCCTCACCGCTGCGGCGGACCGCCTCGAAGAGCTCGACCAGGGCCGGGTGGTCCTTGGGGTGCCCGTGCTTGGCCAGCAGCTCCAGGCTCGGGGTGACCGAGCCTGGCTGATAGCCGTACATGAGGTAGATCTCCGAGGACCAGGACCAGGTGTCGGTGCGGAGGTCCCAGTGGTACATCCCGACCTGGTCGGCGCTCTGGCCTCCGGGCAGCGCGGACAGCGGATCCGGCTTGGTGGGCATGGGGAAGCGGCTCCTGTGCAAAAGCTCTGACTACACGGGTGCCACGCTGCTGGACAGTCCCAGGAAGCCAGATCATAGCCGGGAGATCGTCAGGCCCTGCCGCCCGTTCACCGGAAATCCACCCGTCCGCGCCGCGTCACGCCGAAGGCTGCAGCAGCACCTTGATCACGCCGTCCCGCTTCTGCTGGAACATCCGGTAGGCCTCGGGCGCGTCCTCGAGCGGCAGCCGGTGCGTGGCGAGGTCCTGCACGCCGAGCGGGTCGGCCTCGTCGCTGACCAGCGGCAGCACGTCGTCGAGCCAGTGCCGGACGTTCGCCTGGCCCATCCGCAGCTGGATCTGCTTGTCGAACAGGTCCATCATCGGCAGCGGGTCGATCATGCCGCCGTAGACGCCGGACAGCGAGATCGTGCCGCCGCGGCGGACCGTACGAATGGCCTGGTAGAGGACGCTGAGGCGGTCCAGACCAGCGGTCTCGGTCACCTTCGCCGCCAGCGGCTGGGGCAGCAGGTTCACCATCTGGTGCGCGAGCTTGCCGACGGGGGCGCCGTGCGCCTCCATCCCGACGGCGTCGATCACGGAGTCGGCGCCGCGCCCGGAGGTCAGCTCGGCGACCGCGCCGGAGATGTCCTTGTGCTCGCGCAGGTCGAAGGTCGTGACGCCGTAGCGCGCGGCCAGCGTCAGCCGCTCCGGCACCAGGTCGACGCCGATCACCTGGCCGGCGCCGCGCTGCCGGGCGATCCGGCAGGACATCTGCCCGATCGGGCCGAGCCCGAACACCACGACGCTCCCGCCGGGCGGGATCGCCGCGTACTCGACGGCCTGCCACGCGGTCGGCACCACGTCGGAGAGGTAGACGAACCGCTCGTCCGGCGCCCCCTCGGGCACCTTGATCGGGCCGTACTGGGCCTGCGGGACGCGCAGGTACTCGGCCTGGCCGCCCGGGACCTGGCCGTAGAGCTTGGTGTAGCCGAACAGCGCGCCGCCCTTGCCGTGCTCGGTGACCTGGGTGGTCTCGCACTGCGACTGCAGCCCCGAGGTGCACATGTAGCAGTGGCCGCAGGAGATGTTGAACGGCACGACCACGCGGTCGCCGGGCTTGAGGTCGCCCGCCTCGGGGCCGACCTCCTCGACGATGCCCATCGGCTCGTGCCCGAGGATGTCGCCCTCGTCGAGAAAGGCGCCGAGTACCTCGTACAAGTGCAGGTCCGAGCCGCAAATGCCGGTGGAGGTGACACGCACGATCGCATCGGTGGGCTCTTCGATCTTCGGATCGGGCACTGTGTCCACGCGGACATCTCGTTTCCCGTGCCAGGCAACCGCCTTCATCCCTTGTCCCTTCCCGTGTCGCGCTGCGTCACGGGAGGGGGTAACCGGGGCCGGGCCGGGCAAACCTACTCGTCGAGCCAGCCGTGCTCGTGGACCAGCTCGAGGACCGTCTTGCGCACGCGCAGCACCTGCTCGGCGGTGAGCGTCGGGGCGCCGGTCAGCAGGGCTTCGGTGAGCTCCTCGCGGAAGTCCAGGCCGGACGGCAGGTAGTCCTCGTCGATGGCGGGTCTGGCGTCGCGCACGATCCGCACGTTGGACGCCTTGGGCCCGCGCTCCCCATCCTCCACTGTGAACTCGACGATCGCGCCCGGCGCGATCAGCCGCTTGTCCACGTCGAGGTCGTTGACGTGCACGAAGACGTCTTCGCCACCGCTTTCCGGAGCCACGAAACCGTAGCCGCGCATCTCGTCGAACCGGACGACCTTACCCGTGACCACCAGTACTCCGCATCGAATCGAGGGCCGGGAACCGGCCCCACGCGATATCGCGCCAACGTACCGCTTTCCCCGCTCCGGGCACAACGGCGGTGTGAAGCGGTGGTCGCGCGGGTACGCCGGAAGCATGAAGCTGCTCTACAAGCCACTGAGCCTGATCATCAGCGCGCTCGGCGGGGTGCTCGCCGGCGCCGTGTTCAAGCAGTCGTGGAAGGCCATCAGCGGTGACGACGAGGCGCCGAAGGCGACCGCGACCGACCGGAAGATCCGCGACGTGCTGCTCGCGGCGGCCTTGCAGGGGGCCATTTTCGGCCTGGTGAAGGCGGCGGTGGACCGCGGCAGCGCGCAGGCGTTCGAGAAGGCGACGGGCGAGAAGCTCGAGGACTGACGCGGGCTACGGCACCGGTGGCAGGTGCGCGGCGTCGGGGAACATGGTCAGCGCCCGCAGGGCGGTGCCGAGTTCCGCGATGTCCGCCGGATCGGTGAGCGAACGGCCCAGCTCGTCGGTGATCCGCTTCAGCCGGTGCCGCACCGTGTTGGGATGGCAGTAGACGCGCTCGGCGATGAGCTTCGTCGAGCCGCGGCAGTCGAACCACGCGCGCAAGGTCATCAGCAGCACGTTGCGGTCCTCGCCCGGCAGCTCGAGGACCGGCCGCAGCACCTGATGAGCCAGCTGCGCGGCCGCCTCCGGGTCACTGGCGACGAGCCCGGCCAGCGGCGACTCGGTGAACTGGACGATGCCCGAGGTGCCCGGCATGAGACTCGACAGCGCCACCCGGGCGAGGTGCAGGGCGCGGGCGGTGTTGCCCAGCCCGGTGAACACCGGGCTCACCCCGATGCGCCCGGTGGCGTTTTCCTTCAGCAGCCCCATGACCGCGTCGGCCGCGTTACGCTCGCGCAGTGACACGACGCCGACCCGCAGCTCCGGGGTGAGCCGCCACGCGGAGGCGTACAGTCGCTCGCGGAGCAGGTTCTCCATACCCGGCAACGGTTCCTGACCCAGGCCCGGCGTCTCCGCGGCGACCACAAGGTAGGTTCCGTCGAGCGACAGGTCGAGCATCCGGGCGATGTCCCACAGGGTGCCCTCGGTCGCGGTGCCGCCGGCGAAGAGGGCTTCCACGAGCGCGAGCCGCTTCTCGTGCCGGGTGCGGGTGATCTCCGCGAGCGTCGTGCGATAGGCCTCGGTCAGAGTCTCGGTGTAGTCGTCGATGAGTGTCCACAGCGCACGGGTCGCCGCGATCAGCCCGGCGGTGTCGTCGTCGGACCCGGTCAGCTCGACGAACTGTTGCCACACCTCCGTGAAGCCGATGCGGAACGCGCGCAGCAACTCCGGCAGCGGTGCGCCCTGGTGGGCCCGCTCCTGCCCGGTGGCCGCGGCCTGTGAGAGGTCGGGCGTGCCGGGTTCCTCCAAGGCACGCAACAGGAAGCGGAGGTTCGCGTCGCAGGAGGACCACAGCTTCTCGTGCGACACGAAGCGCGCGTCCGCGTAGACCGGCATCTCCGCGATGATGTGCGCGAAGGTGTCCTCCGTCATCTCCGGCAGTCTCGCCCGCGCGGCTGCCGCAAGCCGGGCGACCGCCGGCTCCGCACCCGTGTATCGCATGCGTCATCCCGTTCGCTTCCGGGCCTCCCCGTCGAGCCCCTCGGAGGAGGAATCTAACCCGAAAACGCAGGTGTTGGCGCACTCACCACGAAGGCCTCCGCAACCGCGGAGGGACGTGGAAAGTTTCGCCGCAGATGCTGCGGTTTTGGTTTTTGGTCAGGAGCAGGCGACGTTCGGTGACCGAGGCCCCACCACCCACCCACGCCGAACCCACAACGCCCAGCCACCCACCACGGCGCCCCGGCAACGGCCAGCCACCCCGCGAAGGCGAACCCGGCAACGGCAGCCGAGAATGCCCGCGCCCAGCCCGCTCCCTAACCCCGATCCCCGCGTCCTTCAGCGGTCGGCACGCCGGGTCAAGGCATCTTTCCCGCCTTGACGCGGTGGGCAGACCGTTGAACACTCCGCGATCGGGGTGGGACGGGCGTTCACCAAACGTCCGGCGCGCAGCGCAGCCTTAAAGATCAAGAGAGTCCTCGCCGGACGGGCAGGCTCAAAGATGAGCCAGGAAAAGCCCCCTACGTCACCTTCTCGACGTGGTCGAGTGGGATGACCACCCATCTCTGGGGTTGGGCAAGCCCACCCCCGCCTGCTACATCTTCGCTTCCGCCGTCTTGATCGCCTCACGGATCCGGAAGTAGGTTCCGCAGCGGCAGATGTTGCGGATGTCGTCGAAGTCGGCGTCGGTCAGTTCCCTGCCCTCCGCCTTGGCCGCCTTGACCTTCGCGACCGCCGCCATGATCTGACCCGGCTGACAGTAACCGCACTGGGCGACGTCGTGGTCGAGCCACGCCTCCTGCATCGGGTGCAGGGTACCGGTCTGCTCGTCGGCCAGACCCTCGATCGTCGTGATCTCGTCGGTGGCCTTGATGTCCGACACAGGCACCGAGCACGGGTTGAACGCCTTGCCGTTGATGTGGCTCGTGCAGGCCTTGCACACGTTGAGACCACAACCGTACTTCGGCCCGGTCACGCCGAGCAGGTCCCGCAGCACCCACAGCAGCCGGACGTTGTCCTCGGTGTCGACGGTGACCTGTTTGCCGTTGAGCTGAAAACTGTGTTGAGGCACGGGGGTTCCTTAGGAGACGTAGGAAAGGCCGTCGACGGGCGAGTCCGGAATGGACGGAACACGCGGCAGTGGCTCGAAGCTCAGCGTGCCGTGGTTGATCGGGAAGCTGGTCGGCATCTTCCCGACCGCCCGGCCGTAGGCGCAGGCGACGGCGGCCAGCGACGCCGCCACGCCCAGCTCGCCCGCGCCACCCGGGTCGCCGTTCGCGGGCATCACGAACACCTGGGTGTCCGGCGGGGTGTTCCACTGTCGCGTGTAGAAGAAGTTGTCCCAGCTGCCTTCCAGCGGCAAACCCTTGTCGATGTGCAGGCTCTCGGTCAGCGCGAGGCCGATGCCGTCGTTGAGGCAGCCCAGCATCTGCGCCTCGAGCCCGCGCGGGTTGATCGGCAGCCCGGCGTCCACCGCCGCTACCGCCTTCGTCACGCGCGGCCCGGTGACGCCGTCGCGCACCTTGCGGTTGACGGTCGACGGCCGGCAGTCGATCTCGACCAGCACCGCACAGCAGCTCTTGTACTCGGCGTGGAAACCGATGCCCTGCGCCATGCCCGCGGGCATCTTGCGGCCCCACTGCCCGGCCTGCGCGACCTTGTCCAGCACCGCCCGGTAACGGTCGTTCTTGAAGAAGGAACGCCGGAACGCCAGCGGATCCTGCCCCATCTTCGCGGCCAGCTGGTCGACGATCAGCTCGCGCGCGCACACCACGTTCGGCGAGTAGACGTTGCGCATGCTGCCGGTGTGGAACTTGAGCGGCACCTCGTTGAGCAGCTGCGTGGTGACGCCGAAGTCGTAGGGCATCGCCTGGGACAGCTCGAACACCGTCTGCGAGAAGCCGATGTCGCCGACCGGCAGCTTCGCCGCCACAGCGGTGAGGATCTCGCCGAGACCGTGCCCGAAGTCGGTGGTGACACTGGTGTGCCGCTGCTCGTAGCTGACGACGTTGCCCAGCGCGTAGTTCACCCGCACCCGCGACAACGACATCGGGTGCGCGCGGCCGTGGCGGAAGTCGTCGGTGCGGTGCCACATGAGCTTGACCGGCTTGCCGATCTTCTTCGAGAACTCGGCGGCCTCCAGCGCCGCGTCGCCGAAGAGCTTGCGGCCGAACGAACCGCCGCCCTGCATCACGTGCACCTTGACCGCGGTGACCGGCATGCCGAGCATGGTCGCGATCTGTTCCTGGGTGGTGATCGGCGACTTGAGCCCGGCCCAGACCTCCGCACTGCCGGGCCGCACGTCGGCGACCGCGCAGTTGGTCTCCAGCGCGCTGTTCGAGGCGAAGGCGAAGGTGAACTCCGCGTCGACCGAGCTGGTCAGCACCGGCGGCACGGCCATCGGCAGCGTCGCGGCCTTCAGCTTCTTCAGCACGGTCGCGTCCGACTCCCCGTCGACACTGCCCGCGCCCCAGGCGACCTCGAGCGCGCGCACGGCGTCCATGCAGTGCGTCATGGTCTTCCCGCGCACCGCCACGCCGCTGGAGATCACGGCGACGTCGGTGATCCCGGGCATGGCCTTGACCTGGGCGAGGTTCTGCACCGACTTGACCGTGCCGTTGATCGTCGGCGGCCGGCACACCATGGCGGGCAGCGCGTTCGGGATCTGCAGGTCCATCGTGAACTGCTTCTTGCCGGTGACGGCGTCGTGCGCGTCGATCCGGTTCTGCGGGGTGCCGACGATCTTGAACGAGCCCGCGGCCTTCGGCTCCGCGGTGACCTGCTCGGTGCGGCTGCTCGCGGCGGCCTCGGCGAGCGAGCCGTACGAGGCGGTCTTGCCGGTCTTCGAGCTGATGACCCCGTCGCGGACGCTCAGGCTCGACGCGGACACCCCCCACTGGGCGGCCGCGGTGGCCAGCAGCCGGGCCCGCGCGATCGCCGAGGCGGTGCGCACCGGGTGGTACATCGAGCGCACCGAGTTCGAGCCACCGGTGAGCTGGTTGAACACCAGCTCCGGCCGGGCGTCGGCGAGGCTCACGTGGACCTTGCTCAACGGCATGTCCAGCTCCTCGGCGATCAGCATCGCGATCGTCGTGGTGATGCCCTGGCCCACCTCCGCACGCGGCAGCGCGAAGGACACCGTGTCGTCGCGGTTGAGCTGCAGCGCGATCAGGTTCGAGGTGGGCGAGGCGGCCAGCGTCAGCGCGTCGCCGAGGTCGAGCAGGTCGGCGGGCTCGGGCAGCGACGGGATGGCGGCGGACGCGGTCTCCGGGCTCGCCAGGTCCATCCCGATCCGCGCGGCCACCGCGAGGGTCGGGGCGGCCAGGAGGTAACCGAGGAACTTACGACGTTCGAGACCGGGTAGCGGCGATCGGCGTTGATCTGCCATCGACTGTCCTCTCGACAGAGGTGGGACCGGGTGGAGGCCGGCCGAGAGCACGCACGGTCACCGCGCGTCCTCGGGCTATGACCGCCGTCACGATAGAAACAGCTTGCCCGAGGGGTCAACGGCGCGTAGCCGCTCGGGTGAAGTTCTGTGACGAGATGACAGTGACGTGCCACAAAACTGTTACGCCGACACACCCGAACGTTGTACAAAGCTACGCCGATCGGCCCACGAAAAGGGCCCGGCGCGATGCGCCGGGCCCTTCCGAACGGGAGTCAGCTCGCGCCGTGCATGAGCACGCCGCGGATGTTCTTGCCGTCGCGCAGGTCCTGGTAGCCCTCGTTCACCTGCTCCAGCGTGTAACGACGGGTGACCAGCTCGTCGAGCTTGATCGCGCCCGCCTGGTACAGCCGCAGCAGCCGCACGATGTCGTACTGCGGGTTGGCCGAGCCGAACAGGGTGCCCTTGATGGTCTTCTCGAACAGCGTCATGACGCCGCCGGAGACGTGCACGGTGAGCTTCTCGGGGTTGGCCAGCCCGGTGATGACGACGGTGCCGCCCTTGCCGATCGTGTTGAAGGCCGAGGTCACGACCTCCTCCTCGACCGTGCCGACCGTGATCAGCGCCTGGTCGGCCATCTGGCCCCAGGTCAGCTCGCTGATCTTGGCCATCGCCTCGTCGGCGGTGGCGAACGCGTGCGTGGCACCGAGCTTCAGCGCCGTCTCGCGCTTGAACTCCACGGGGTCCACCACGACGACGTTGAGCGCGCCCGCGTGCGCCGCGCCCTGGACGGCGTTGATGCCGATCCCGCCGATGCCATAGACGACCACGGTGTCACCGGCACGCACGCCGCCGGCGTAGTTGGCTGTGCCCCAGCCGGTGGGCACGCCGCAGCCGACGAGCACGGCGGTCTCCAGCGGCAGCCATTCGTCGACCTTGACGACCGAGTGCTGGGAGATCGTGGCGCGCTCGGAGAACGTGCCGAGCATGCACATGCCGCCGTAGTCGGTGCCGCCGCGGTGGAAGCGGAACGTGCCGTCGGGCAGGCCGCCGTCGAGGATGGTGGCGCCCATGTCGCACAGGTTGGAGCGGCCGGTCGCGCAGTAGCGGCAGGTCCCGCAGTTGGGGATGAAGCTGCAGACCACGTGGTCGCCGGGCTTGACCTTGGTGACGCCGGGGCCGACGTCCTCGATCACGCCGGCGCCCTCGTGGCCGCCGACGATGGGGAACCTCGGCACCAGGTCGTTGTCGATCAGGTGCAGGTCCGAGTGGCACAGCCCGGCGGCCGTGTACTTGATCAGGACCTCACCCTCGCGAGGGCCGTCGAGCTCGAGCTCCTCGATCTCGAACGGCTTGTGCGGATCGTGCAGGACAGCGGCTTTCGTCTTCACGACGCGTTTCACCTCTTTGTGACGTGGGTCGCAGGCGCGGACGGCTTCATCATGACATCCGAGGCAAGCGTCCCGACAGCGTTAAGTAGACTTCCAACCCAGCGGAGCAAGGTTTCCCGGCCTTCCTCCGCGCTCGCGCCGGCCGGATCGCCGAGCACGCCGTTGGGGCTGACCGCGCGCACACCTCCTTCCCGTAGCGGGCCGATCAGTTCCGGCAAGGGCGTGGTGTTCCCGGCTTGGAGCCGGTCGAGCCGCACCGCGGCGGGCCGCAGGGCGAGCATCACGGACGTCTCGGTCCGCCCGGCGTGGCTGTCGTCGCTCGGCCCGCCGGGGCACCAGGCGCACACGTTCCTTCCCTCGTAACGAAGTTTCGCCACCGCACGGCGCAACGGCCCGGCGTTCCCGCCGTGTGCGCAGACGAGAACCACCCCGGCGAAACCATCAGCCGAGCGCACCAGCTCGACGAGGACCTGTTCCGTCGCTTCCTGCCCGATCGAGAGCGTGCCGGGAAAACCGGCGTGCTCACCGCTGGACCCGTAGGGCAGGGCGGGTGCGACCAGGACGTCCTCCCGCTGCCGCGCGAGCCGTTCGCACAGCGCCACCGCGATCTCGGTGTCGACGGTGAACGGCAGGTGGGGGCCGTGCTGCTCGGTGGCGCCCAGCGGCACCGCGAGCAGTCGCGGGGCGAGCTCGGTCCAGGTCGTGTCCTTCATTTTTTCCCTGGCCAGTTCGACAGATCCGGCACCAATGGCGCGACAGTACGTTCCTTCGCGCAGCCACGCCAGACCCCGGCGCCGTAGCTAAGATCGTCCGCGGTTCGGGCGAGCAACCACCGCACCGGGTCGAGCCCGGGCCGCACCCGCGCCCACTCCCGGAGGTGCCGCGACAACGCGAGCACGAGGACCAGCCGTCCGCGGCGGGTGGTGGCCAGCAAGGGCAACGCCACCGGCCCCCAGGTTCGGGTGAGCGCGTCCGCGAAGTACCGCCCGGCCCCGAGATGGCCCCGCACCGCGATCGCCAGGGCGTCCTTCGCCGGGACGCCCAGCGGTGCGAGCTTGCGCGGCAGCAACGCGGCCGTGCCGAGTGCGACAGCCACGCCGAGACCCGGCCGCCGCGCGGCCGCGAGCCCCCATGCCAGGGCCGTCCAGCCCGAGACCCGAAGGGGCGCCATCACCTTGCGCCCGTGCCTGCGGGCCAGCGGCGCGGCTGACGAGCCGTAGTCGAACCGTTGTCTCGCCCAGGCACGCCATGTCTTCCGGGGGGCGTGCAGCACTTCCGAATTCGGCTCGTACCGGACGCGGCCACGCAGCCGCCACACGAAGTCGACGTCCTCGCCGAAGCGCAGCGTCTCGTCGAAGCCGCCGGCGTCGCGTGCCGCCGCGGTGCGGACGACCAGTGCGGCGGTCGGCACATAGGTCACGCGCCCGTCCTGGCGGACCTGCGCCGGGGCATCGCCGAGGTCCAGCGCGGAACGGGCCCGCTCGTACACCTCGAGTGCGGAACGGCCTGGCACGCTGTGGATCCGCGGCGCGACGGCCACCGTCGACGGGTCCTCGAAATGCGGCAGGAGCGCGTCGAGCCAGCCCGGCTGGGGTTCGGTGTCCGCGTCGAGGAACGCGGTCAGTTCCGTGCTGACGTGCCGGAGCCCGGTGTTGCGTGCGGCGGCGGGGCCACGGGCGACCGGATGTCGTTCCGCGGCACCGGAAACCGGCCTGCGGGAGCCGTCGTCGATCACGATGTCGCATCGCGGCAGGGCTTGCGGGTCCCGCGCGGGCACGACGACGGTCACGTCCGCGCGTGTCAGACCGGCCTGCCCGTACCGGGGATGCGCGATACCCGCGTCGACGAGCTTGTCCGCGAGCGCGCGGTGCGCGGGCGTGTCCGCGACCTCCGCACCGTCGCGCCACTCCAGCACCAGGCGCGCACCGGTCTTCGACAGCCGCAGGACCCGCAGTGGCGCGCCGCCGATCAGCACCTGGCCGAGGACGCGCGTCCCCGGGTCGATGCCGAGCCACAGCTTCACGCGGTGAACCCTCCGTCGGCGTGCACCACCGTGCCGGTGATGGCGGAGGACTGCTCGCCGCACAGCCAGCAGACCGCGGCGGCCACCTCCTCGGGCTCCAGGAGCCGTTCGGCGAGCTGGTGCTGCGAGAACTCCTCGACGTCGCCGAGGCCGTAGAGGTCCGCGGTGGCGTCGAGCATCGCCGTGCGCGTCGAGCCCGGTGAGACGGCCGTGGCGGTCACCCCGGTGCCCCGCAGGTCGGTTGCCAGGCCCCGGATCAGGCCGACGACCGAGTGCTTCGCCGCGTTGTAGCCCGCGAGATGCCACAGCCCCTTGTGCCCGGCGGCGGAAGCGAGCGCGACGAACCGGCCAGAGCGTGGCTCCGGCCGCCGCAGCAACGCGGGCACTGCGGCGCGGGCGAGGTTGAAGACCCCGCGCACGCCGATGTCGAACAACGCGTCCCACTCGGCGTTCGTGGTCTCCCACAACGGCTTCCCGCCCGCCATCACCGCGGCGGCGGCGACCACCGCGTCCAGGCCGCCGAACTCGCTTTCCGCCCGCGCCACGGCCTCGGTCAGCGCCTCCTGCTCGCGGACATCGCCGACGACGCCGAGCACGCGGCCGGGCCACCGGTTCGCCAGGGCGGACAGTTCTTCCTTGCTTCCCAACGGGTAGCACAGACCTGGCAGGTCCGCGCAGAGGTCGACGGCGACGACCTGCCAGCCCTCGCCCGCGAGCTGGTCCACCACGGCCGCCCCGATCCCGCGGGCGGCCCCGGTCACCAGCGCCACGCGGCTCATGGCGCGTACCCGTGCCGGCGCAGGTAGTCGAGCAGCTCGCGCGCGGCATCCTCGGGCGTCGCCGGCCGCAGGACCTTCGGCGGGGTGCGCTCCACCAGCGCACCCGTGAGGGCGAGCATCCGCTGATGTGGCTCGGACCCGGGCGGCGGCGGCAGCGCCCGCGCCCGCGGCCGGTAGGGCTTGGCCGTCCCCGCCCGCAGGTAACGCATCGAACCGGCACGGGCGACCGGGATCTCGGCGGTTCGCGCGGCGATGGTCGCGGGCAGCGGCGCCCGCCGCAGCACGGTGTCGGCCGGCTCGACCGAGCACACCGCAGGCAGCCCGAAGGTCAGCCGTTCCCGGCGCCCGCCGTCGAGGCGGCGCACCGCGTGCAGCGCGCCGTCGGCGGCGGTCAGCTCGATGAGGCCGAGCGCCTGGCACGCGCCGAGGCGCTGGGCCAGGAAGGCCGGGGTGCTGCCGGTCCCGCGGTCGGCGGAGTGGTCCCCGCACACGACGACGTCCGGCCGGTCCTGCAGGCCGTCCAGCAGCAGCCGTGCGGTCTCGCTGCCGTCCTCGGCGACCGTCGCGGCCGGGCCCTCGACGCGCAGCGCGTCGTGCGCGCCGGCCGCGAGCGCCTCCCGCAGCATCTCGCCGGCTTCCGCGGGCCCCACGGTCACGGCCAGGCACCGCCCGCCGAAGGCCTCCGCGATGCGCAGTGCGTGCTCGAGCGCCGCGCGGTCGGCGGCGCCCGCCCCGCTGGTTCGCGCGTCCGAGTGCACCTCGCCGGTGAGCGGGTCCACGGTGGCACGCTGATCGCTCCAGCGCAGTGCGGCCACGACCAGCATCGCTATCCCCTCTTGAACACGACGCCGGCCCCACCGTCGGGGTAGCTCCAGCTGATCGCGCCCTCGCCGTCGCACACCTGGTAGCAGGTGCCGCATTCGAAGCACTGCTCGTAGTTGAACAGGATGCCGCCCTCGCTGGTGGGCACGAACAGGTCGGCCGGGCAGGCGTGCACGCACGCCTTGGTCGTGCACGAGCGGCAGACGTCGGTGTCGACGGTGATGTGCGGGCGCGGTGACACCCGGAACTCCACGGTCGACATGACGTCCTCGAACGCCGCCTCCTGGTAACGCCGATCGGTCATCGCAGACCTCGCATCCCTGTCCAGCCGTCGCGCACCAGATCCCGCCAGCGCACGCCGTTGTCCTTCGCACTGCGCCGCAGCAGCGTGCGCAGACCGGGCTTCGGCAGCGGATTGTCCACCTGGAAGAGCCCCTGCACCAGGTCGCACACCATGCCCGGGTAGTTCTGCTGCATCCGGTCCGAGAGCACCAGGCCCGGCAGGTCGCGCAGCTTGCGGTGGTCGGCCAGCACGAACGACCGCTCCAGCATCGTGCGGTACCCGGCGAGGCCCTGGCCGGACACGTCGCCTGCCTTCAGCGCCGCGGCGGCCGCCCGGCCCGCGTACATCCCGGCGCCGAGGGCGAAGTTCACGCCCTCCAGCCAGATCCCGGCCGCCAGGCACATCGCCGCCGCGTCCCCCGCGACCAGCATCCCGTCGCCGATCAGCTCGGGCATCGCGCGGTAGCCGCCCTCGGGGATCAGGTGCGCGGAGTACTCGATCTGCTCGCCGCCCTTGATCAGCGGCGCGATCGCGGGATGGCGCTTCAGCTCCGCGATCAGCTCCTCCGGCCTGGTCTTCGCCTTGCTCACCCCGGTCAGCCCGAGGACGACGCCGATGCTGACCGAGTCCAGGTTCGTGTAGAGGAAGCCGCCACCCGGGATGCCGCGGGTGCAGCCCAGCATCTCGATGTCCACACCGTCGCGGCCGCTCACGGCGAACCGCTCCTCGATCGCCTCGCGGGGCAGCGCGAGAGTCTGCTTGACGCCCAGGGTCAGGTGCTCGGCCTCGTGCCCGGTCCGGTACATCCCGGCTTCCTTGGCCAGGAACGAGTTCACCCCGTCACACGCGATGACGACACCGGCGGTCAGGTCGCCGTCCGGTCGGTCGGTGCGCACGCCGACGACCGCGCCGGCGTGGTCGCGCAGCAGGCCGGTGACCACAGTGGACGGTACAAGCACCGCTCCTGCCTCGACCGCCAGCTCGGCGAGCCACGAGTCGAGGTCGGCGCGATGCGCGGTGGCGCCGTTGTACGGCGGCTTGCCCCAGTCCTGGGTGCGGAAGTCGAGGGTGAGTGCCTGCGTCGGGGTCATCACCATGGTGGCGCGGCGGGTGACCCAGCGCTGCACGGGCATCCGCTCCCACCACCGCGGCACGAGCTCGTCGAGGATGCGGCCGTAGACCACGCCGCCGTAGACGTTCTTCGCCCCGGGGAACGGCCCGCGCTCGACCAGCGCGACCGAGTACCCGGCCCGCGCGACCTCCAGCGCGGCGGCCGAGCCCGCCGGGCCCGCGCCCACGACGACGACGTCGAAGGTCTTCGTCGTCTCATCGACCACAGTGGACACCGAGTCCGGGCCGGCGTGGGTCATCGCACCTCCAGCATTCGGGCCAGCTCGGCGAGCACGGCCTGCGCGTCGGCGACGATTCCCAGATCGGCCATCGCGGTCATGGGACAGGACGGATCGGTGTTGACGCTCACGACGTGCGCGGGATCGCCGAGACCACCGAGGTGTTGCGCGGCACCGGAAACGCCGAACGCGACGTACAGCTCGGGATGCACCACGACGCCCGTGGTGCCGATCTGCCGCTGGTAGCCGGTCCAGCCCGCGTCGGTCACCACGCGGGTCGCACCGAGGGAAGCCTCCATCGCGTTCGCGACCTTCTCCAGCAACCCGACCGCCGGGGCGCCGCCGAGCCCGGCGCCCGCGCCGAAGATCCTGGGCGCCTCGGCGAGATCGACGGTACCCGGCTCCGGGTCGAGCACCTCGACGACGGTCACGTCGGGAGCATCGGCCACCGGCAGTTCGAGTTCGTGCAGCGTCACCGACTCAGCGGGGTGACCGCCCCGGACGCCTGGTTGCAGCGTCGCGACGAACGGCCCGTCGGCGACGAGGTCGAGGCACACCCGGCCGTCCCAGCGCGCGACCTCCGCGCCCCGGTCGGTCACCCGGATCGCCCCGGCCAGCAGCGGCCGCCCCAGCTCCGCCGCCAGGCGTGGCGCGAGATCGCGGCCGTCGGGCGAGGCAGGCAGCAGGATCTGCTCCGCGTCGAGGACTTTCGCGAGCTGGCGAGCCCAGCGGCCGGGCGCGAACACGCCGTTCTCGCTCAGCCGGCCGGTGCTCAGCGACGGCAGCTCGCCCGCCGCCTCCTTGACACCGGTGCCGACGAGCACCGCGGCTCCGCCGGCCTCGGCGACGGTCTCGTCCGCCCCCAGCGGGAGCACCCCGTCGCGGACGACGATGACGGCGAGCTTCACAGCGCCACCCCCGCCCGATGGCCCTCGATGACGGCGGCGTGCGCCCGGCGCGGGGTCACGCAGTCACCGGCGCGGTGCACCGGGAAAGGCACGCCCTTGAGCTGCTGCCACAGCTCGTCCTCCGGCGCCTGGTGCGTCGCGCACACCACCCAGTCGCAGCGGACCTCGGTGGTGACGCCGGTGGTGTGCGTGAGCACCTGCAGCACGACACGACCGTCCTCTTCGGACGCGGCGAGCACGACCTCGTCGGTGTGCTGCCGGATGCCCTTGGCGTGCGCCCGGACGTTGAACGTCTCCATGTCGAGTGTCACGCCGAGGTCCTGGCCGACGACCATGCCCGAGGTGGACAGCCGCACGGCGCAGCCGCGGTCGGCGAGCAGTTCGGCGACCGACGTCGCCTGGTGGAAGCCGAGGTCGTCGAGCACGAACACCTCACCGTCGGGCACCGCCCGGCCCTCCAGCACGTCCCGCACGTCCACGACTCGTTCGAGCCCGCCCGCCCAGTACGGCGCCTGCGGCCTCGCACCGGTCGCGAGCACGACGGCGTCCGGCGACTCCGACCGCAGCAGCTCCGCGGTGGCCTCGGCGCCGGTCTTGATGTCCACGCCGTAGCGCTGGCATTCGGCGAGCAGGTTCCGTACGACGTCGAGGAACTCCGCGCGGCTCGGCACGCTCGCGGCCAGCGAAACCTGGCCGCCGGTGGTTTCGTTGCGCTCGAACAGCGTGACGTGGTGCCCGCGCTGCGCGGCTGTCGACGCGGCCTGCAGCCCGGCCGGGCCGCCGCCGACGACCAGCACCCGCTTCGGTCGCGGGCCCGGCATCGGCAGTGGGACGCTCTCCTTGCCCGTGCGCGGGTTCTCGATGCAGCCGAGCCACCGGTTGAGGCCCATCCGCCCGACGCACTCCTGGTTGCACGACAGGCAGGTCCGGATCTCCGTGGCGTGCCCGGCGCGGGCCTTCGCGACGAAGTCGGCGTCCGCGATCTGCCCGCGCACCACGCCGACGAGGTCGCAGTGGCCTTCGGCGAGCGCCCGCTCGGCCTGCACGGGGTCCTTGATCCGCCCCACCCCGATCACCGGCAGCCGGACGGCGTCGCGGATCGCGTTCGCGATGAACAGCGCGTATCCCGGCGGGATCGCCATCGACGCCTCGATCATGAACAGCGTCGAGGTGGCGACGCCGATCGAGGTGTTGATGTAGTCGACCTTTCCGGTCGCCTCGACGAGCTTCGCGACCTCGACCGCCTCGTCGATCGTCGTGCCGCCCTCGATCAGCTCGTCCCCGCACAGCCGAACGCCCAGCGCGCGCTCCGGGCCGATGGCCTCCCGGACCGCGCCGACGATCTCCAGCAGGAGCCGCGCCCGGTTCTCCAGCGAGCCGCCGTAGGCGTCGGTGCGCTTGTTGGTCGCGGGCGAGAGGAACCCGCGCACGATCGACGAGTGCGAGCACTGCAGCTCGACTCCGTCGAACCCGCCCTCGGCACAGTGCCCGGCGACCACGCCGTACCCGGCGACGACCTCGCCGATCTCGTGCTGGTCGATCGCCTTGGGCACCTCGCGGAACATGGGGTCGGGCACCGGCGACGGCGCCCACACCGGTAGCCGCGAGTACATCGACGACGCCTGGCCGCCGTTGTGGTTGAGCTGCGCGAGGATCGGCGTGCCGTGCGCGTGCACCGCGTCGGTGATGCGCCGGTAGCCGGGGATCACCGACCGCGAGAAGCCGTGGATGAGCTTCTCGTACGGCCAGTCCGTCCGGTGCGTCGAGTGTTCCTCGGTGATGATCAGGCCCGCGCCGCCGGCCGCGCGCGCCGCGTAGTACTCGGCGTGCTGCTCGCTCGGCAGCCCGTCCTGGGCGTAGTTCGTCAGGTGCGCGGAGAACACGATCCGGTTGCGCACCACGAGCGGCCCGACCCGCAGGGGCGAGAACAGGTACCGGTACCGTCCGCCGCTCATACCAGCGCCCTTTCCCGCACGACCGCCAGCGCCGCGCGCCGGCCGTCGAGGATCGCCTCGTGCACGGTCCGCGGCGCCACACAGTCCCCGGCCCGCACTGCGCCGGGCAGCGTGTCGGGCAGCCGGTGTCCACAGTGGACGAGGACCGCGCACGGCAGCTCGCGGCGCTCGGCGGTGAACACGTCCTCCAGCACCACGTGACCGGCGTGCACCTCGCGCAGGAGCGACCGTTTCGCCAGCGTCACGCCCGCCTGTTGCAGCCGGGTGTTCGCGTCGGCGAGGTCTCCGGTGAGCGCGAGCTGGGTGCCGATCACCTGGTCCTGGCTGATGATCGCGGTGGGCTTTCCTCCCGCCGCCAGCAGTTCCGCGACGCCTACGCCGACGAAGTCACCCACCGGGTCGGCCACCACGACCGGCCCGTCCGGGAGCTCGACCCCGTTCAGCAGGTCGACGACGTCCACCACAGTGCCACCGTGCACGGCGTAGTTCCTCGGCCCGGCAACGGATCCCGTCGCGACGATCGCACCGCCGGGCACGTCGGTGACCTCGGTGCCCGTCGAGACGTGCACGCCGAGCCGCCGGACTTCGCCCTCCAGCCAGTCGGCGAGCTTCGCCAGCCGCGCCCGGCCACCGACCTCGGCCGCGACCCGCAGCATGCCCCCGAGTCGCTCCGACCGTTCGCGCAGCTCGACGCGGTGCCCGCGCATCGCGAGCACGCGCGCGGCCTCCAGCCCGGCCGGGCCGCCGCCGATCACCAGCACCTCGCGTGGCTCGTCGGCGCCGTCCAGCGCCGGGTCTTCGGTCTCGTGCCCGCTGCGCGGTTCACCGATGCAGGCGACGATCGGGTTGCGGTTGTCCCGCACGCGGCACTTCTGGTTGGACAGCACGCACGGCCGCGGCGCGGCGCCCGCGCGGACCTTCGCGACCAGGTCCGGGTCGGCGATCTGCGCGCGGGTCATCTCGACCAGGCTCGCGACCCCGTCGTCGAGGGCCTGCTGCGCCTGCGCCGGGTCGACCACACTGCCCTGCAGCACGGTCAGCGTCCGGCCCTCGACGGCTTCGGTGATGCGGCGGCAGAGATCGAGGTTGAAGCCGGGCTCGGTGTGCAGGTCCGGGCGGGTGGCCGACCCGCTCATCGCGGAGCCGCGCACCGGCACGAGGTAGTCCACCGAGGCGGCGAGGTCGCCGGCGAGCACTGCCGCCTGTTCGGGGGTGAGCCCGGCCCACGGCGCCAGCTCGTCACACGACAGGCGCAGCCCGATGATCCGGTCGCCGACAGCCTCGCGCACGGCGCCCAGGACCTCGCGCAGCAGCATCGACTTGTCGCCACCGTAGGTGTCACCGCGCTGGTTCGTCAGTGCCGAGGCGAACTGCCGCAACAGGGAGTATTGACCTGCGTCGAGTTCCACACCATCCATTCCGGACTCGGCGGCCAGCTTCGCGGACTCGCGAAAACCCTCGACGAGGGCATGGATCTCGGCGTCCTCCAGCTCCATCGGCAGCTCACGGCTGGCCACGTCCGGCACGCGGGAAGGCGCCCAGAGCGCGGACTGGCCGAACGCCGACGAGCCCTGCGAACCGGCATGCCCGAGCCCGGCGAGTACCAGCGTGCCGTGCGGCCGGCATGAGTCCGCAATGGATGACCACCCCGGCCCGCACAGCGCTGCCAGCGGCGCCCGCTCGTACGGCCAGTCCGAATCGTGCACGCTCGCCGTCTCCGTGACGACGATGCCTGCCCCACCCGCGGCGCGGGCGGCGTAGTAGGCGACGTGCCGGTCCGAGAGCATCCGGCCGCGGCCGAGGTTCGTCTCGTGCGGTCCGAACAGCACCCGGCTCGGCGTGGTCCGGCCCGCGATCTCCGCCGGACCGGTCAGCGCACTCATCGCAGTCCGGCGAGTGGACTGGTGTCGCACGCGCGGTCCGGGCGGACGCCCTCGGGCGGTCCGAAGCCGATGCTCACCGGCACCTTGCGGCTCTTGCGGGTGGTCCGGTGCGAGTGGTCCACATCGGACCGCGGTGCGGCGCCGACCGTCTCCAGCGCGTGCTCGCCGTGGCCCTTGACGCACTCCGGGTCCGGGCCGTCGAGCGGCAGGCCGGTGAAGAACTTGGCCGCCATGCAGCCGCCCTGGCAGGAGTCGTAGGCCGAGCACGACGTGCACGCGCCCCCGGTCTGCGGGCCGCGCAGGCGCGTGAACAGCTCCGAGTCCGTCCAGACCTTCGCGAAACCACCCTCGTCACGGACGTTGCCGCCCAGGAACTCCTGGTGGATCGCGAACGGGCAGGCGTAGACGTCGCCCACCGGGTCGATCAGGCACACCACCCGCCCGGCTCCGCACAGGTTCAGACCCGGCAGCGGGTCCGAGCCGAGGGCGTTGAGGTGGAAGAACGAGTCGCCGGTGAGCACCTTCTCGCCGCGCGCGACGAGCCAGTCGTACAGCTGCAGCTGCTGCTCGGCGGTCGGGTGCAGCTCGTCCCACACGTCGGCGCCGCGTCCCGAGGGGCGCAGGCGGGTGATCCGCAGCTGCGCGCCGTAGGTGTCGGCGATCTCCGCGAACTGGTCCAGCTGCCCGACGTTCTGCCGGGTCATCACGACGCTGAGCTTGAAGTCGCGGAACCCGGCGTCACGCAGGTTCGTCATGGCGCGGATCGCCGTGTCGTACGAGCCCGGCCCGCGCACGGCGTCGTTGACCTCCGCGGTGGCCCCGTCGAGCGAGATCTGCACGTCCACGTAGTCGGTCGCGGCGAGCCAGCGGGCCCGCTCCGGCGTCAGCTTCACGCCGTTGGTGGAGAACTTCACCCCCACCTGGTGCGCGACCGCGTACTCGACCAGCTCCCAGAAGTCCGGCCGCACCGTGGGCTCGCCGCCGCCGATGTTCACGTAGAACACCTGCATGCGCTGCAGCTCGTCGATGACCGCCTTGCACTCCGCGGTGCTCAGCTCGCGCGGGTCACGGCGCCCGGAGGACGACAGGCAGTGCACGCACGAGAGGTTGCAGGCGTAGGTCAGTTCCCAGGTCAGGCAGATGGGCGAGTTGAGCCCTTCCTTGAAATGCTCGACGAGCTTCATCGCACGCCTTTCAGTCGCGTCGCTCGATGGTTCCGTTCCGCGCCAGCCCTTCGAGGGCTTTCAGGTAGGAGGGGCGCTGGTCGTCCGGCACGCCGGCCGCGACGAGGGTGCTGTGCACGTCGGGCTGCACCTCGAGCGCGCGCACCACCTCGACCAGCAGCTTCGTCTTCAGGAACGACAGCCTGCGGGTGCCGAAGTCGTAGGCCAGCGCACCGAAGGGCTCCGGCCGGAGCGCGACCCGCGGCGAGCACCGGTAGGCCTGGTCTGGCTCGAACACGAGCGTCAGTACACGCCGCACATGCCGTCGATGGAGACCTCTTCGACGAGCAGCTCTTCCTCCACCAGGGCCTCGTCGCGCGTCTGCGAAACCTGCTGAGCCTCGGACATGGGATGCTCCCTTCGTGACGGCCGCCTCGCTGCGGCCCGCATCACGGACAATAATGGCACCGAGTGCCGAATGGAAGAGTTCATGACCGATCAGGGGAGCCCGCGCGCCGGGCGCAGGCCGATCACCTCGCGTTCCGAGGTGGAGCACGCCGCGTTCGAGCTGTTCGCCCGCCAGGGCTTCGAGCGCACCACGGTCGAGGACATAGCGCAGGCCGCGGGCATCGGGCGCCGCACGTTCTTCCGCTACTTCCCCTCGAAGAACGACATCGCGTGGGGCGACTTCGACGGCGAGCTGCGCCGGATGCGCAAGCAGCTGGCCGAGTACCCGCCGGAGGTGCCGCTGATCGAGGCGATCCGCGAGGCGCTGGTCGACTTCAACCGGGTCGACCCGGACGAGGCGCCGTGGCACCGCCGCCGGATGGAGCTGATCCTGACCACCCCGGCCTTGCAGGCACACTCGACGCTGCGGTACGCCGCGTGGCGTCAGGTGCTCGCCGAGTTCGTCGCCGTGCGGCTCGATGTGACACCGGACTCCCTTGCGCCGCAAGCGATTGCGTACGCGACGCTGGGCGTGGCGCTGGCCGCGTACGAGCAGTGGCTGCGCAGCCCGCAGACCGAGCTGCACGACCTGCTCGCCGCGGGCGTGCGGGAGCTGAGCGCGGCCGTCGGCTGAGCCGCCCCATGGCGCGTGGCGTCGGCACTCTCTACGATCCCGGTGTGCTGCTCCCGCGTGGTTCCGAGGCCATCAGCCCGACCGGCCACTACACCGGGTACGTCTGGGTGCGCAACGGGCTGGCGCCGCAGGAGCTGGCGACCCCGGAAGGTCGGTTGTTCTTCCACGCGCTCGAACCGGTGATGCGGGTCAGCCGGCTGCTGGGGCGCCCCACCTTCGAGGGCATGCTGGTCGCCCGGCACCGGATGCTCGACCTGCTGCTCGCGGGCGCGATCGAGCGCGGCGAGATCGGGCAGGTGATCGAGATCGCGGCCGGCTTGTCCGCCCGCGGCTGGCGGTTCGTCCAGCGGTACGACGGCGTGACCTATGTGGAGGCCGATCTACCCCGAATGGCGGCTCGCAAGCAGCGGCTGCTGCAACGCCTCAGCGGTCCCGGCCCCCGCGTCACCACGATCGACGCCCTCGCTGACGACGGTCCCGACAGCATCGCCGCCGTCGCCGACACCCTCGACCCGGAGGTCGGCACCGCGATCGTGACCGAAGGGCTGCTGAACTACTTCGACCTAGAGGCGGTCACCGGCATGTGGCACCGCTTCGCCGAGGTGCTGCGCCGGTTCCCGACGGGCGCCTACTTCGCGGACGTCGTGCTGAGGCCGCAGGCGAATTCCATGGTCGAGAAGCTCGGCGCGGGCCTGCTGGCGGCCACCGTCCGAGGCCGGGTGCACCTGCATTTCGACACCGAGGCGGAGGTCGCCGCAGCCCTCGCCGAGGCAGCCTTCCCGGCGGCGGACGTCGTCCCGGCAGGCACGGACAACCCCGGGGCAAGGCTTGTGCACGTGATCGACGCCTGGACATAGGTCTGTAGCGCAGAGACACGGCCCACCCACGGCGACCCGGCAACGGCAGCCAAGAATGCCCGCGCCCAGCCCGCTCCCTAACCCCGATCCCCCGCTACTCGCCCTTCATCGCCGCGAGCAGTGTGCCCGGGCCCAGGTACCCCGCGCCCTCCGCGGCCACCCTGCCGCGCAGCTCACGGTCCGCCGTCACCACCGTCACGTGGTCCTCCGGACGGTCCGCCCGCAGACCACGCACCGTGTCCACGATCGCCGAGTCACCGTCCCTCGCCGCGGACACCACCTCGACGTCCGCCACCGGCTCGACGCCCCTCGCCTGGCCTTCGACCACCAGCACGATCCGGGGCCACCACGACCACTCCGGCCCGCCGGAAACCTCGAAGTCCGCGCCTCGCACGCCCTGGTGCACGAGACCCGCCAGCTGGTCCCGCAACCGGCCCGCGGCTCCGGCCCGGTCACGCCACCAGCCGTCCGGGCGCGAGCCGACGACGTTCGCGCCGTCGACGACCAGGACCAGCTCGCGCCCCAGCTCCGGATGCAGCACCGGCCAGGCCGACTCGAAGTCCCGGTGCAGCTCGTAGCCTGCCACCTCGCCCGGCGGCACCCAGCGCAGCTCGTCGCTCTCGGCGTTCATCACCTGCGCCTGCACCGGCCGCAGCGTCTGGGCGAGCACGGTCGTATACGTCCAGCCACCGTGGTCGACCGTCCACGACGACAACGGCCGCACGGAGTCACCGGGGATGCCGGCCTCCTCCTCGGCCTCCCGCGTCGCGGCCTGCCAAGCGTTCTCGTCGCTGTTCAGCGCTCCGCCCGGCAACGCCCACGTGCTGCCGTGGTGCGTCCACCAGGCCCGGCGCTGCAGCAGCACACCCCGCCCGGGATCGCTCAGCAACAGCCCGGCAGCACCGAAACGGCCCCAGTGCCGGTGCCCGCCAAGGCACTCGACGAACCCGTCACCGTCCATGGGTCCAGCTTGTCACACCGCTCAGCACGAAGCTTCGAGCGCGAGCGCGGCGGCACCCACCATCGCCGCGTCGTCCCCGAGGTGCGCGGTGCGGATGCGTGCCAGCGGCCGGTGCCTAGCACCGGTGATGGCGGCGGTGTAGTGCTCACGGGCCTCGTCCAGGAACAACGGCGCCGAGCCCGACACCCCGCCCGCGATCACCACGATCTCGGGGTCGAACACGTCCGCGACCAGCGCGAGCCCCTCCCCGAGCCACTTCGCCAGCTCCGCCAGCGCACGCTGCGCGATCGGGTCGCCGTCCCGCGCCGCGCCCGCCACCCGGCGGCCGGTGATCGAGCCGGGATCGTCGGACATCTCCCGCGCCAGCACGGTCGACTGCCCCGGATACCGCGCCAGCAGCTCGACGGCCGTCGCGGCCAGCGCCGTGCCGCTGCAGTACCGCTCCCAGCAGCCGTACTTCCCGCACGGGCAGGCCCGCCCGCCCGGCACGACCGTCAGGTGCCCAAGCTCCGGCGCCACACCGTAGGCACCGCGGTAGATCTCCCCGTCCAGCAGCAGCCCGGCACCGATCCCGGTGCCGATCGCGACCAGCGCGGCCACCCGCGCGCCGCGCGCCGCGCCGAACCGGTGCTCGCCCAGCGCCGCCGCGTTCGCGTCGTGCTCCAGGGTCACCGGCAGGTCGACCCGCTTCGCGATCCGGTCCGCGACCGGCGCCGCCCGCCACGCCAGATGCGGCGCGAACATCACCGTGCGCCGGTCGTTCGCGACGAACCCGGCGACCGCGAGCCCCACCGCGCTCACGTCGTCGTGCCGGTTGCGCAGCTCGTCGATCACCCCGGAGATGGCGTCCTCGAGGGCGTTCTCGTCAATCGGGGTGCCGACCCTGTCGGTGTCCAAAATGGACCCCTGCTCGTCCACCACCGCCGCGCGGACACTCGTGCCCCCGACGTCCAGCCCGATCGCGCGCACTCAGGACTCCTCGCCGCGCCACTGCACGGGAATGTGCTGCACCCTGGTGGAAGCGGGCTCGGGCTTCGGGTCCGGGGAGAACCCGGGCATGTGGAAGCCGTGCTCGGGATCCCAGCGGTCGGCCAGCACCGCCCGCAGCAGCGCGACGAGCTGGCCCAGCTGCTCGACCAGCCGCGCCGCGAACTCCGGGCGCTCCCCGCGGGCCACGGCGACGACCGCGCAGAGCGGGCACCAGCCGCAGTCGGCTGCCTCCCGCTCCGGCACGCCGTGCCCATTGGCCACTACCCCTTCGAGCCACGGCGCGGCCCGCTCGACGACCATCTCGACCAGCAGCCGGATCTCCTCGGCCAGGCTGGTGGCGTCGGCGTCCGTCATCAGTGCCTCCCGGCGTGGGTCAGCGACACGACCAGTCCGCGCGCGTCCGACGCGGCACCGGTGATGTGGCAGGGCCGCAGCACCTCCGGCAACGCGACGAGCCTGCGGAAGCCGTCGATGGTGATCGCCAGGTCGTCGTCCACCCTGGCGAGGTCCACCACGGCAGCCGGCCCGAGCGGCAGGGCGACCCGCAGCTCAAAGCCTTCGTCCACTTCGGACACCTGCAACAGCGGCGTGCGAGTGCTTTCGTCGGGCGACAACGGATCCGCGTCGCCGTAGAGCTCGCGCGAGATCTCCAGCAGAGCCGGCAGCCCGACCGGCTCGGTGGCCCGGTGCTCCACCTGGGCGAAGCCGGAGAGGCCGGAGCCCGCCAGCTCCGCGAGCACTTCGTCCTGCTGGCGCCGCCGCGTCCGCAACCACGACGCGGCCGCACCCCGCCAGACCCCGGGCGCGGGCATCAACCGGTTCACGATCACCCCGTCGACCCGGATTCCGCGCAGAGCAAGGGAACTGAGCGTCCGGCGGGCCTCGGCGACGACGACCCGTTCCGGGGTCAGCACCAGCCGCACCCCGGTCGCGGCGGGATCGGTGAGCAACGCGCGCAACGACTCCAGGTGCGCGGCGAGGCGCCGCACGGCCTCGACGGTGCCCCGTGGGCCCGCGAGCTTCACCTGCCACATCCTGTTGAGGTACCCCGAAACAGCCTCGGGAAGCGCGAGCAGCCGCAGCGTTTCCGCGGTCGGCCCGCAGTCGACGACGACGGTGTCCCAGCGGCCGGACTCGGCGAGCCGCTGCACCTCGGTGAGCGCGAGCAGCTCGTCCACGCCCGGTAGCACGGTCAGTTCCTCCGCGTCCAGGGCGTCGATTCCCGCCCCGGCGAGCGCGGACCTCAGCTTGCCGCGCAGCTCCTGCCACACGCCGTCGACCAGGCCACGCGAGTCGACCTGCGCGGCATGCAGGCAATGGTCCACTTCGGCCGGCTCACCGGTCAGCCGCTGGGCGAACGCGTCCCCGAGCGAGTGCGCGGGGTCGGTCGAGACCACCAGCGTCTTGTGGCTGCGTGCCGCCAGCCCGGCCGCGGTCGCCGCGGCGAGGGTCGTCTTCCCGACGCCCCCCTTGCCGGTGAACAGCAGCAGCCGCATGTCAGCCAGGGCCTCCGGCAGTGTTCTCCGCACTGCCCTCGACGCGTCGTTTCAGCTCCTTGAGCGCGGTGTCCATCACCATCTTCTCGGCCTTGCGGCGCAGCAGGCCGATCATCGGCAGCACCAGCTCGACCGACAGCGTGTACGTCACCTTCGTGCCGCCGGACGCGGTGGGCTCCAGCTGGTAGCGGCCGTCCTGGGCCTTCTGCATCTGGCCCTTCAGCAGGTGCCAGCTCACCGAGCGACCGTCGGGCGCCCAGTCGTACTCGAGGGTGTAGACGTCCTTGATCGGGCCGGCGTCGAGGGTCAGCCGGACCTGCTTGGGTTTGCCGTCGTCGTCGGTGGCGAGCACCTCGGTCTCCCGGACCTGCTTCGCCCACTCCGGATACGACCCGAAGTCCGCGATCACCGCCATGACCCGCTCGGGCGGCGCGTCGACCTCGATGGACTGCGTGGACTGGTCGGCCATGCGGAGAGGTTACCGGGAGGTCAGAACCGCAGCACGTACGGACGTTCGGTGACCTTGAAGTGCCCGACGTTGCGGCACTCGGTCCGGCCGGTCCGCAGCCGCGCCGACAGCGGCTGGTGCACGTGGCCGAACAGCGACCACCGCGGCTGCTGCGCGGCGATCAGCTCGGTCAGCGCGGCCGAGCCCATCTCGTGTCTGCGGGCGACCACGTCATAGGTGAGCTCGGGGAACGCGGGCGGCACGTGGGTGCACAGGACCTCGACGTCGGTCAGCTTGCCGACGGCCGCGTCGAACTCCTCGCGGGTGCGCAGGTAGGGCCGCCACACCGGGTTGGTCCGGCGCACGGTCGCGCCTTCGGGGAGGACGACGCCGCCGACGAAACCGAACCGCAACCCGCCGATCTCGGTGACCTCGCCGTCCACGACCGTCACACCGTTGCCGGCGAACTCCGACCACAGGTGCGGCGAGTCGACGTTGCCCGGGGTCGCGTAGGTCGGCGCGCTCATCGCGGCGAACAGCTCGGCGTACTGCGTGCGGATGGCCTCCTCGACCGCCGCGCCGGGGTCGTCGAGGGTGGCCCAGAGGGACCGGGAGAAGGCGACGGTCTCGTCCCGGGTGCCCTCACGGCGCAGCCGGGCGAAGGTCGAGACGTTGTCCGGGCCGAACAGCGTGCCGAGGATGCCCCTGTCGTGCTGGTGGTAGTCGACGAAGTCGAGAAGGTCACCCAGCACGACCAGCGCGTCGGCACCCTCACCCGCACGGGCGAGCGCCTCGGCGTTGCCATGCACGTCGGAGACGACATGAACCCGCATGATCCGAGGTTACTGCGGCGCACAGCGTGTCGATCAGGGGCGGTGGCCGGGCGACGGGTGCGCCTGTGGCGGGAGACCCGGCTCGCGTCCGTCCTCCAGGATCTCCTTCAGCTCCAGCGCGATCGCCTTCGCCGCGCGGGCCCGGCGGTCGAATTCGCGACGCAGATCACGCGGACGCAGCGTCCCCGTCGTGGGGGTCGCGCGGAGGAAGTAGTGCAGCACGGTGCCGTCGAGCATCGGCTCGAGCCACACCTCCATGGTGCCCACGAGCGCGCCCTTGACCGTCCACCGCAACCCCTCGTCGCCGCGGTCGGTGTAGACCTCCAGCTGCAGGTCAGGCCAGTATCGGCGCCAGGCGGCGGGGTCGGCGAAGGCGGCCTTGACGGTGCTCGGCGGCACTGCGAGAAAGGTCTCGTCGACCACGTCGAGGGCGGGCGGGGCGCCGTTCAGCGTGCTCACGGGGTCCAGAATGTCATGGTCGGCCGGCCTTGGTCGTAAGGTGGTACCGACGCTAAGTTGACTGGCGAGTAACACCCATGAGGCGGAGGTCCCCCGTGCGCGAGTACAGCGCCCCGGCAGCGAAGCCGGTAGCCGATGACGAGAACCTGGGCGACATCCTGTGGGCGAACGCCGAACGCTTCCCCGAGGCGGTCAGCTTCCGGCGCCAGGTCGACGGGTCGTGGCTGGACGTCACCGCCCGTGAGTTCGCCACGCAGGTGCTCGCCGTGGCCAAGGGCCTGATCGAGGCCGGCATCGAGCGTGGCGATCGGGTCGGGCTGATGTCCAAGACCCGGTACGAATGGACCCTGATCGACTTCGCGATCTGGGCGGCCGGCGGCGTCACCGTCCCCATCTACGACACCTCCTCCCCCGAGCAGGTGCACTGGATCCTGTCCGACTCGAGCGCCAAGGGCGTCTTCGTCGAGACCGACCAGCACCTCGCGGCGGTCGACGCGGTCCGCGACCGGCTCGGCGACCTGCAGTTCGTCTGGCAGATCGAGGGCACGCACGCGGGTGGCGCCGTCGCCGAGCTGACCACGTTGGGCGCGAAGGTCGCCGACGACGTGGTGCACGAGCGCCGCCGCGCGGTGAGCGCGAACGAGCTGGCCACGATCGTGTACACCTCCGGCACCACGGGCCGGCC
This sequence comes from Amycolatopsis acidiphila, assembly GCF_021391495.1. Lineage (NCBI taxonomy): Bacteria > Bacillati > Actinomycetota > Actinomycetes > Pseudonocardiales > Pseudonocardiaceae > Amycolatopsis > Amycolatopsis acidiphila. The sequence continues at coordinate 6,067,569 of NZ_CP090063.1, forward strand.
CAAGGGCGTCGAGCTGAGCCACCGCAACCTGCTCGCCGAGATCCGCGCCGACATCGACGCGTTCCCGCAGCTGATGGAGCAGGGCAACTCCCTGCTGTGCTTCCTGCCGCTGGCGCACGTGCTGGCCCGCGCGATCGCCGTGACCGCGATCGCCGCCCGGGTCACCCTCGGCCACACGCCGGACGTGAAGAACCTGGTCGCCGACCTCGGCACGTTCCGCCCGACGTTCGTGGTGGCCGTGCCGCGCGTGTTCGAGAAGGTCTACAACTCGGCGAAGCAGAAGGCGCACGGCGACGGCAAGGGCAAGATCTTCGACCTCGCCGAGTCGGTCGCCGTGGAGTACAGCGAGGCACATGACCGCGGCCGCGCGAGCCTCGGCCTCAAGGCGAAGCACTTCGCGTTCGACAAGCTCGTCTACTCGAAGCTGCGTGCCGCGCTGGGCGGCCGCTGCATCGCGGCGGTCTCCGGTGGCGCGCCGCTGGGTGCGCGGCTGGCGCACTTCTTCCGCGGCATCGGGGTGCCGGTGTTCGAGGGCTACGGCCTCACCGAGACCTCCGCGGCGGCCAACGTGAACACGCAGTCGGCGTTCCGGGTGGGCACCGTGGGGCGGCCGGTCGCGGGCACCTCGGTCCGCATCGCCGACGACGGCGAGGTCCTGCTCAAGGGCGACGTGGTGTTCGACGCGTACTTCAACAACGAGGCCGCGACGAAGGAGTCGCTGGAGGAGGGCTGGTTCCACACCGGCGACCTCGGCGAACTCGACGAGGACGGGTTCCTCAAGATCACCGGGCGCAAGAAGGAGATCATCGTGACCGCGGGCGGCAAGAACGTCGCGCCGTCCGGGCTCGAGGACACGCTGCGCGCGAACCCGCTGATCAGCCAGGCGATGGTCGTCGGCGACCGGCGGCCGTTCATCGGCGTGCTGGTCACGATCGACGAGGAGTTCTTCCCGGCGTGGAAGTCCCAGCACGGCAAGCCCGCCTCGGCGACGGTGTCCGACCTCGCCGGCGACGCGGACCTGCGGGCCGAGATCCAGGCCGCGGTCGACGAGGCGAACAAGCAGGTCTCCCACGCGGAGGCGATCAAGAAGTTCGTCATCCTGGAGCAGGACTTCAGCGAGGCGACGGGCGAGATCACGCCGAGCCTCAAGCTCAAGCGCAACGTGGTGAGCAAGAACTACGCCACCACGATCGACGCCCTCTACCAGCGCTGACGCCGGGTCGCCCAGCCCTTCGCGGGGCCGGGCGACCATCGCTCACAACGCCGTCATGCTCGCGATTTTCCAGGCGCCGTCGACCTTGCGGGCGGTGACCGACAGGGCCGAGGACGCCGACGACTGCTGGTTCGACGTCGTGGTCAGGGTCTGCTGGTCGACGAACACCAGCAGGTGCGCGGTGTCGCCACGCAGGTCCGCCACGCCGATGGAACTGATCGACGTGGTGCGCACCAGCTTCTGCTCCGTCGCCTGCTGCTCGGCCGCCGCGTAGCCGGTCCGGTACTGGGCCACCGCCTCGTCGACGAGCACGCTCGCGGCCGCGCGTTCGGTGCGCGCCAGGTTGCCGTAGTCGTAGGAGAAGATCGCCTTCACGCCGGCGCCCACCTGGTCCGCGACCTCGGCCGTCGCGGCCTGATCGGCCACCGCCCGGTTCCCGCCGTGCACCGCGTCCGCGCGCAGGGCCGAGACCACCGCGAACCCCGCCGCCAGCACCACGACCGCCGTCAGCACGGCCAGCAGCGTGGCCTGCCGCCCGATGAGCGCACGCAGCCCGCCCGCCGCGCGAACCAGACCGGACTGGGCGGGAGGCTCGTCGCGAGGCCGGGGTGACGGCCGCGGTGCAGGACGGGGCGACGGGCTGGGCCGGGGCACCGGGCTGGGCCGGACCGCCGAGCCGCGTCCCGCCACCGTGCGCCGCCGCCCGGTCATGACGCCCTACCTTCTGTGGTGGGTGAGGTAGTCCGTTCGTAGGGTCGGTTCACCCAGGGGTGTCGGGTATGGCTTTCATGACGCTGCCCTCGATGGTTCAGGTGGCTTGGCCGCCTGGCACCCCACGACGACCCGGCCGCTGATTGGGATGTGCGAGTAGATCGCTGTGTAGGGCCATGCCGGCGAGGTCGTCTCCGGGAGGAAAATCCATCGAGTGTGCGGAGGTGACCGTGCCCCAGGTCTGGGCCGGTGTGGATGCCGGGAAAACTCATCACCACTGCGTGGTGATCGACACTGAAGGACAGCGGTTGATGTCGCGTCGGGTCCTCAACGACGAGACCGAGTTGCTGCGCCTGATCGCCGATGTCATCGCGCTTGGCACCGACAACGCGGTGACCTGGGCGGTGGACCTGGCCGACGGCGGGGCCGCTTTGCTGATCGGGCTGCTGGCAGCCCATGACCAGTGGCTGCTCTACATCCCCGGCCGCGCGGTCAACCGCGCAGCCAGTGGCTACCGGGGTGAGGGCAAGACCGACGCCCGCGACGCCGCGATCATCGCAGACCAGGCCCGGATGCGCCGCGACCTGCACCCGATCCGTCCTGGTGACGAGATCACCACCGAACTGAAGCTGCTCACCGGCCGCCGCACCGACCTCGTCCACGACCGCACCCGCACTATCAGCCGCCTGCGGGAACTGCTCACCAGCATCTTCCCCGGCCTGGAACGCGTCCTGGATGTCACCAACACCGGACCACTGGTCCTGCTCACCGGCTACCAGACCCCCGCCGCGCTGCGCCGGACCGGCCAGGCCCGGCTGGAGAGCTGGTTGGGCCACCGCAAGGTCCGAGGCGCCGCCGAACTGGCCGCCAAAGCAATCCAGGCCGCCCAAGGACAGCACACCACGTTGCCCGCCGAAGCGTTGACCGCTCAGCTCATCGCCACGCTGGCCGGGGAGGTGATGGCCCTCAACGAGCAGATCCGCGACACCGACAAGCTCATCGAGGGCCGGTTTCGCCGCCACCGCCACGCCGAGCTGATCACCAGCCTGCCCGGCATCGGCACCTTGCTCGGCGCGGAGTTCCTGGCCGCCACCGGCGGCGACCTGAGCGCCTTCACCAGCGCCGACCACCTGGCCGGCTTCGCCGGCCTGGCACCCGCACCCCGCGACTCCGGCCGCGTCCGCGGCAACCTGCACCGGCCCCAGCGCTATCACCGTGGCCTGCAACGGGTCTTCTACACCTCCGCGCTGATCAGCATCCAGTTCAGCCCCGAATCGCGTCGCTTCTACGACCGAAAACGCGCCGAAGGCAAACATCACACCCAAGCCGTCCTCGCGTTGGCCAGACGACGAGTCAACGTGCTGTGGGCACTCCTGCGCGACGGGCGCTACTACCAACCCGTACCGGTCACCGCCACCGCTTGACATCAGCATTAGGAAGCCGCCTGCACGGAGTCGACCTTCCAGCCCGAGTCGGTGCGGGTCAGCGAGGCGTTGAGCCGCGCACGCGAAGGCGCCGACGGCGAGCCGTTGGTGCTCAGCTGCACGTCCAGCACCACGAGCACCCGCGCTGTCCCGGCGTCCGGGTTCAGCTCCGCCACCGCGGCCTGGTTGACCCGCGCGCTCGCGACCGTCTTGCTCGCGGTCGCGCGGTCGAGCTGCAGTTGCCGGTCACCGCTGATCGTCTTGCCCAGCTGCCCCGTCGTGACCTGGATCCACCGGTCCACCGCGGGCCCGGGATCGTGGTAGTCGACGGTGTTGAGCGCCGTCAGCGCATCGCCCGCCGCGGCCAGCACGGTGTCACGATCCTGCCCGCGCGTCGCGGCGTCGTCGTGGGCGGCGCTCCACCACGACCAGCCGCACCACGCCGCGACCAGCACAGACACGGCGGCCAGCGCGCCCATGGCCACCATTCCCGGAGACTTCATCACGGCAATCCCAGCAGCTGCCCGATTCCCGTCGCACCCGGCCCCTGCACCAGGCCCAGCAGACCGGGCAACTGCGACTGCTGGGCGGGCTGCGCGGACTGGGCTGGCTGCTGTGACTGGACGGGCGTGACGGGCATGCCCGCGTACGGCGCGTTCTGCGCACCCCGGACGTCCGTGGGGCTGCCGGCCGGTTCGGCGCAGTAGGCCTGCGTGTTCGCCGGCGCGTCGCTGGTGTCGTTCGCCGGGCGTTGCTTCGTCGTCTCGTAGCCCTTGGTGCAGGAGTGCGGGTCGAAGAAGTTGAGCACCAGCCCCAGATGCCCTTCGCCGTTCGACGCGACCGACCGGGAGAACGCCGAAATGACCGGCAGGGCGACCAGCTGCTCCTCGATCGCGTCGGTACGCACCGCGGTGATCTGGACCGTCGTCAGCAGGTTCGCGATCAGCACCCCGAGATCCGTGCCGGACACCGACAGGATGTTGTCGACGTCGTCCGCCAGCTGCGGCGTCTCGTCGATGATCTTGCGCAGGTCCGGGTCGGACGTCTTGAGCTGGGTGGCGATCCGACGCAGCCCCGTCGCGAGCGAGGTGATGTTCTGCGCCTGGCGCTCCTGCGTGGCCAGCACGGTGCGCCCGTCGGAGAGCAGCTGCGTGGTCTGCGGCAGGTTCTCGGTCGCGGTCGAGGTGAACGACCCGGCGGTGTCCAGCAGCTGCTGCAGGTCCGGGCCGCTGCCGGCGAACGCGTCGTAGGTCTCGTTCACCACGGTCTGCAGTGACGACGGGTCCACACTGGACACGAACTTGTCCAGATTGGTCAGCACGGTGTCCGGCGACACGGGCAGCGCGGTCCTGTCGCGCTGGATGACCGACCCGTCGTGCAGGTACGGCCCGGTCTCGTGGCTCGGGCGCAGGTCGACGTACTGCTCGCCGACGGCGGAGCGGTCGGCGACGACGGCCTGGGTGTCGGCCGGGATGGACGGCGAGCCCGAATCGATGTCCAGGTCCACCGCGACGCCCTGGTCGTCCAGCCGCATCCCCACGACCCTGCCGACGGACACGCCGCGGTAGGTGACCTCGGCGTTGACGAAGATGCCGCCGGAGTCGGCCAGCTGCGCGGTCACGACATAGCCGCGCGGGCCGAACAACCGGTCCAGCCCCGCGTACTTGCCGCCCGCGTAGCCGACGGAGAGCACCGCGATGAGCCCGAACGCGAGCAGCTTCACCCAGTGCCGCCGGGTGAACATCAGTGCCCACCTCCCAGCAACGTGCCCAGCAGGTTCCCCAGCACGCCCCCATCCGACGGCGTGGCCGGCGTCGACGTCTGCGGCTGCTGCTGGGACAACGGCAGCGGCGGCGCGGAGCCGCCGCCGAGCTGGATGCCGCCGGCGGGCGTGGAGATCTGCACCCGTCCGGCGTTCTCGACGTTCTGCAGGATCCCGCTCAGGTCCAGGTCCAGCCGCGCCCGCACGTTCGCGTAGTCGCCCTTGACCACGTCGCCCGCGACGTCCGGCAACGGGTAGGTGGGCAGGATCTTCAGCGCTGTCGGCAGGTTCTGCCCCGCCTCGGCGAGCTTCTGCAGGGTGGGCGTGAGCGCCTTGAGGTTGTCGATCAGCTGGTCCTTGCTCTTGTCGACCGTGTCGACGGCGACCCCGGACAGGGTGTCCAGCGACTGCAGCATCCCCACCAGCTGGTCCCGCTGCTGGGTCACCACCTGCAGCCCGGGCGCGAGGTTGTCCAGCGCGTTGGTCAGGTTCGTGGTCTGCCCGGCGAGCGTGCTGGACAACCGGTTCAGCCCGTCGATCGCGCGAGTGATCTCGCCCTTCTGGCCGTCCAGCTCCGTGGCCAGCTGGTCCACTCTGGACAGCAGGGCGCGGATCTCGGCCTCGTTGCCGGTCAGCGCCTTGTTCAGCTCGCGGGTGATGTCGGCCAGCTGGTTCACGCCGCCGCCGTTGAGCAGCAACGACAAGGCGCCGAGGACCTCTTCGACCTCGGGGTTGCGGTTGGTGCGCGACAACGGGATCACCGCGTTGTCGCTCAGCGTGCCGGTGGCGTCCTGGCCGGTCGGCTCGCGCAGTTCGACGAACTTCTCCCCCAGCAGGCTCGACTGGCGCAGGTCGGCATAGGAGTTTGCGGGCAGCTTCACGTCGCCGTTGACGCGCATGCTCACCAGCGCCGACCGCGTGTCCGGGGCAAGCTCGATCTTGTCGACCCGGCCGACGGCGACGTCGTTGACCTTCACGCTCGCCTGCGGCACGAGGTCCAGCACATCCGCGAACTGGGCGGTGACGCGGTAGGGATGGTCGCCGAGGTCGGGGCCACCGGGCAGCGGCGTGCTGTAGAGCCCGGAGAACCCGCCGGTCCCGCAGCCGCCCAGCAACAGCGCCACGACCAGGATGCCCAAGAGCCGCTTCATGAGCCGTCCCCCGGAATGGAGACGAGCGGCAGCAACGGCAGCGGCGGGACCTTGCCGCTGGACATGTCCGCCATCAGCTGCGGGATCGACGGGAGCTTCGCGACACCGTCGACGACGGGCTGGATCGCCTGGCACAGGTTGGACACCACGTCCGGCAGCCCCACCGGGGTGGACGCCTCGAGCACCCGGCACAGCGTGGTCACCAGCGGGTTGGTGAACTCGTTGGCGTTGTAGCGGATCGCGATGCTGCCCGAGGCCGCGTCGTAGGAGTTGATGAAGTTCGTCATGCCCGTCGGCGCCACGTCCAGCACCTCGGCCAGTGCCGAGCGCTGGTCCACGAGCACCTTGCTCACGCTCGCCAGCTTGTCCACATTGGACGTCAGCAGGTCGCGGTTCTCCTCGACGAACTGCTGGACGTCACCGAGCGAGTTCGCGAGCGACGACAGTGCCCGGCCGACGTCGTCGGAGTCGTCGGCCAGAAAGCCCGTCACGTCGGCCACCCGCGAGTAGAACTGGTTGAGCTGGTTGTCGCTGTCGGCCAGTGTCGTGGTGAACGACTGCAGGTTCCGCACCGTCGCGAACAGGTCGCCCTTCGAGTCGTCCAGGGTCCTGGAGAGGTTGGCCAGCTCGGTGACGGTGTCGTTGATGTTCTTGCCGTTGCCGTCGAGGTTCTTGGCCGCGGTGTCCAGCAGGTTCGACAGCGCGCCGCCCGCGTTGGCGCCGTTCGGGCCGAGGCTCGTGGAGAGCTTGTCGAGGCTGCCGTACAGGTCGTCGATCTCCATCGGCGTGGCGGTGTGGTCCTTCGGGATCACCCTGCCCGACGCCAGCACCGGGCCGCTGTCGTAGGCGGGGGTCAGCTGCACGTACCGGTCGCTCACCAGCGACGGCGCGACGACGACCGCGCCGGCGTCCGACGGGATCTGCACCCCCGGATCGACCCGCATGTCCACGCGCACGACGTCGCCCTGCGGCGTCACGTCGGTGATCTCGCCCACCTTCACGCCCAGCACCCGCACCGACGAGCCCGAGTACAGCCCGACGGTCTTGTCGAACAACGCCGACACCCGGGTGCCGCCGGAGTCGCGGAACGCCAGCCACAGCCCGGCGGTGACGACCAGCGCGAGCACGCACGCGGCCGCGACCCAGCGGTAGACCTGCTGTCCGGTTCTGCTGTCGATGCTCATCGGCCGCCCACCCCCTGGTCCGGCGCGGAGATCGGCGGGGTGCAGCCCTCCGGGTTCACCGACACCGCACCCGCCTTGATCACCGGCGGGAACAGGCCGCAGATGTAGCCCTCGAACCAGCGCCCGTTGCCGGTCGCGTTGGCCCCCACCCGGGAGAACGGCGCGAGCAGCGCGAGGCTGCGGCCGAGGTTGTCCTGGTTGCGCTGCAGGATGTCGGTGACGTCGCCGAGCTTCTCCAGCGTCGGCCGCAGCTGCGCCCGGTTGTCGGCGACGAGACCGCTCAGCTGCGCCGAGAGGTCCTGGGTGCCCTTGAGCAGCGCGCTGATCGCGTCCCGGCGTTGCTGCAGCATGGTCAGCAGCAGGTTGCCGTCGTCGATGACCTGCTGCAGCTGCGCATCGCGGTCGGCGAGCGTCTTCGAGACCTGACTGGTGTTGCTCAGCAGGTTCGCCAGCTCCTGGTCCCGTGACGACACCGTCTTCGACAGCGCGGAAAGGCCGTTGAGGGTGTCCTGCAACGGTTTCGGGGTGTCCTTGAGCGCGGCCGCCACGGCGTCGAAGCTCTGCGCGAGCTGCTGGGTGTTGATGTCCCCGACCGTGTTCGACAGCTGCTGGAACGCGTCCTGCAGCTGGAACGGCGTGGTCGTGCGCTCGACCGGGATCGGCTCGTCCGGGTCCTGCGCCTGACCGCCCTTCGGCACCAGCGCGAGGTACTTGTCGCCCAGCAGCGTCTTGATCTCGATCGAGGCGGTGGTGGCGTTGCCCACCTTCGTGCCGGAGACCTTGAACTTCACGAGCACCTTCTTGCCCGCCAGCGCCACCGAGCTGACCTGGCCGACCTTGACGCCCGCGACCTGGACCTCGTTGTCGGGCACCAGCCCGCCGGACTCGGCGAAGTAGGCCTCGTACGTCGTCCCGGAGCTGAGCAGCGGCAGCTCGTCGGAGAAGTAGGCGACCACGCTGACGAGCACGATGAGCACGAGGGCCACCGCGCCGACGCCGGCCTGGTTGCGATCGCGGAGACGTTTCACGACGGCTTGCACCTCTCCGGCGTCTCGGTGTCCGGGATGGGCAGGAACGGCAGGGTGATGTCCAGCGAGGAGATGCCGATGGTGCCGGACAGGCCGCAGAGGTAGTAGTTGTACCAGCCGCCGTAGCTCAGGGTCCGGGTGAACTTGTCGAGGTTGCCCGGCATCTTCTGCAGCAGTTCGTCCAGCAGCTGCCCGGAGTCCGACAGGGTGTTCGAGAGCACGCCGAGGTTCGCGATGTCGTCCTTGACCGCGGGGCGCGCGTCGCGCAGCAGCCCGGCGGTGACGTCGGTCAGGTCCCCGAGCGCGGACACCGCGTCGCCGATCGGCTGGCGCTGCTGGGCCAGGCCGGTGACCAGCTGCTGGGTCTGGTCGATCAGGTTCGACAGCTGCGGCCCGTGCTGGTTCACCGTGGCGAGCACGGTGTCGAGGTTGTCGATGACCTGCCCGATCACCTTGTCCTTGTCGGCGATCGCGGAGGTCACCGACGCGGTGTGCGTCAGCAGGCTCTCGATCGTGCCGCCCTCGCCCTGGAACACCTGGATGATCTCGTAGGACAGCTGGTTGACCTGCTGTGGGTCCAGCGCCTGGAACAGCGGTTTGAACCCGTTGAACAGCACCGTCAGGTTGAGTGCGGGCTGGGTCCGCTCGGGCGGGATCAGCCCGCCCACCGACAGCTGGCCGCCACCGTCCACTGTGGTCCCGAGCGAGAGGTAGCGCTGGCCGACGAGGTTGCGGTACTTGACGGTGGCGGTGACCGCGGCGGGCAGGTGGTAGGCCGAGGAGATCGAGAAGTGCACGTCGGCGAGGAAGTTCGAGCTGCCGTCGCCCTCGCTCACCACGTTGATCTTGTCGACCTGCCCGACCTTGACGCCGACGATGCGCACGTCGTCGCCCTCGTGCAGACCGGACGCGTCGGTGAAGCGCGCGGTGTAGTCGGAGGTGACGCCGAAGTTCGTGTTCGCGATGGTGGCGCCGAGGATCCCGGTGAGCACGACGGTGACCACGGCGAAGACCGAGATCTTGATCAGCGGCGCGAGCAGGCCTCTCACTGGACGTCCACCTCCGCCCCGCGGTAGAGCGGCCCGACGAGCAGGCTCGCCCAGTCCGGCACCTGCTCGGGCGTGGTGTCCAGCTCCGGCGCCAGCAGCGTGCCGATCAGCTGCTGCTCGGCCGGGGAGTTCGCGACCGAGCCCGTGGTGCCGGAGCCACCCTGGATGATCCCGTTGCTCGGCAGCGGCGTGTTCTCCCCCGGCGGCACGGCGGGATGGCTCGACCCGTCCTGCAGCGGGCCGCCCGGCGGGTACTGCGGCCACCGTCCCGGCGGCACCACCTGCGGGTAGCAGCGCGGCCCGCGCTTGTCGGTGTACTTCGGCTCGTCCACGCCCGGCAGGTACTTGGTGCGGTCGGCGATGAACCGGATGGTCACGTGGTTCATCTGGTCGGTGCCGTAGCCGAACGCCTCGTACGCGCGCGGGACCGAATCGGCGAACTGCTGGAGCATGCAGGGGTACTCGGGCGCGTACTTCGCCAGGACGTCCAAGGTGGACTGCGCGGTGGTGGTCAGCCGGATGATGTTGTTCTCGTTGACCTCCAGGAAGCTCGTCAGGTCCCCGGACACGTTGCTCACCGACTGGAACACCTGCGAGAGCTGCTGTTGCTTGTCCACCAGCGTCTTGCTGGTCGTGGTGAGGTCCGACAGCGCCTGCAGGAAGTCCGGTGCGGCCTGGTTGTAGACGTCGGTCACGTTCGCGAAGCTGGAGATGTCGGCCTTGATGTCGGGCAGCGAGGGGTTCAGCCTGCCGAGGTAGTCCGACAGCTGGTCCAGCGTCTGCCCCAGCTGCTGCCCGCGGCCCTGCAAGGCCGTGGACACCGCGCTCAGGGTCGCCGAAAGCTTCTGCGGCTGCACCGCCTGCAGCAGCGGCATCACGTCGTCGAGCACCTGCTCCAGCTCGATCGCCGAGCTGCTGCGATCCTGCGGGATCACGGCACCGGCCTCGAGGTGCCCGGGGGCGGGCCGCGCGGGCATCTGCAGGGCGACGTAGCGTTCGCCGAACAGGGTCTTGGGCAGCAGCCGGGCGGACACGTTCGCCGGGATCTGCCCGATCTTGTCCGGGTCCAGCGCCAGCTCCACCGCCGCGTGGTCGCCCAGGGAGTTGACCGAGCGGACCTCGCCGACCTCCACGCCGCGGATCTTGACGTCCGAGCCGGCGCCGAGCTGGTTGCCGACGTGGTCGGTCTCCAGCTGCACCAGCGAAACCGGCGTGAACTCCTTCTTGTAGATCGCGACCGTGGTGACGAAGAACAACGCGCACACCACGAGGAAGACCAGCCCGAGCAGCTGGTGGCCGAGCCTGCGCCGCAGGATCGAGGCGTTCATCCCGAGATCCTGACTGTCGTGGTCGCACCCCAGATGGCCAGGCTCAGGAAGAAGTCGAGCAGCGAGATGAGGACGATCGAGGTGCGCACCGCGCGCCCCACGGCGACGCCGACGCCGGCAGGCCCGCCCGAGGCGGTGTAGCCGTAGTAGCAGTGGGACAGGATCACGATCGCGCTGAAGAAGATCACCTTCAGGAATGACCAGAGCACGTCCTCGGGCGGCAGGAACAGGTTGAAGTAGTGGTCGTAGGTGCCGGCGGACTGCCCGTAGAGCCAGACGGTGATCTGCCGGGAGGCCAGATAGGACGACAGCAGTCCGATCGCGTACAGCGGGACCACCGCGGCGATGCCCGCGAGCACCCGGGTGGTGACGAGGTAGGGCATGCTCGGCACTGCCATCACCTCGAGCGCGTCGATCTCCTCCGAGATCCGCATCGCGCCCAGCTGCGCGGTGAACCCGCAGCCGACGGTCGCCGAGAGCGCGAGACCGGCCGCGAGCGGCGCGACCTCGCGGGTGTTGAAGTAGGCCGAGATGAACCCGGTGAGCGCGGCGGTGCCCAGCTGGTTGAGCGCCGCGTAGCCCTGCATGCCGACGATGAGCCCGGTGAACATCGTCATGCCGATCATCACGCCGAGCGTGCCGCCGATCACGGCGAGCCCGCCGGTGCCGAAGCACACCTCGGTCAGCAGCCGCGCCGTCTCCTTGAAGTAGCGGCGCAGCGTGCGCGGCGACCAGGCCAGCGCGCGGGCGTAGAACGACAGCTGCTCGCCGAAGCCCTCGAAGATCGCACCGGGGCGCGCGATCAGCTCCAGCGTCCGGTCCGGGTGCTCGTCGACCTCCAGTGGCTGTGCCGTCATCACAACGCCTTCGGCGGCACGACCCGCAGGTAGACGGCCGTGAGCACCACGTTGATCAGGAACAGCAGGAGGAACGTGATCACGACCGCCTGGTTGACCGCGTCCCCGACGCCCTTCGGCCCGGCGGCGGGGTGCAGCCCGCGGTAGGCGGCCACGACCCCGGCCACGAACCCGTACAGCAGCGCCTTGATCTCGCTGATGTAGAGGTCCGGCAGCTGCGCGAGCGCGTTGAAGCTGGCCAGGTACGCACCGGGGGTGCCGCCCTGCATGACGACGTTGAAGAAGTAACCGCCGAGCACGCCGACCACGCTGACCAGGCCGTTGAGCAGGATCGACACGACCATCGCGGCGAGCACCCTCGGCACGATCAGCCGCTGGATCGGGTTGACCCCGAGCACCTCCATGGCGTCGATCTCTTCGCGGATCTTGCGTGCCCCGATGTCCGCGCAGACCGCGCTGCCCCCGGCGCCCGCGACGAGCAGGGCGGTGATCAGCGGCGACGCCTGCTGCACGATCGCGAGCGCGCTCGCGGCACCGGTGAACGACTGCGCCCCGATCTGCTCGGTGAGCGAGCCCAGCTGCAGCGCGATCACCGCGCCGAACGGGATCGCCACGAGCGCGGTCGGCAGGATCGTGACGCTGGCGAAGAACCAGCACTGCTGGATCCACTCGCGGAACTGGAAGGGCCGCCGCGGGATCGCGCAGAGCACCTCCCAGCCGAGCGTGGCCAGCCTGCCGACCTGTGCGAGCGCGGCGGTGCCCGGAACGCCGACCGTGCCACTGCGCGAACCCATCACACCTCCGCCGACCCTAGCCTCGTTGCCCTGAGTCTTGCTCACCATGTGCGCCCGCTTTTCGTTAGCGGTGTTCACGTGATCAAATCGACGGCCTCCAGGTGTTGTCGATCACCCACCCGCCACCCCTCGAGGAGGCGCTTCGCGCCGCGGTCACAGCTTCAACGCGTGTGTCGCGGTCGCGCCACCGTCGGCGACGAACTCGGCGCCCGTACTGTACGAGCTTTCGTCGCTGGCGAGGAAAACCACCAGGTTCGCGATCTCGACCGGCTGCCCGACCCGGCCCAGTGCGACCTTCTTGCCCACCCAGGAAGTGTCGATCTCGGCGCCCCCCGCGGCGTCGGAGACCATTTTCGTGTCGATCATCCCCGGATGGACGGAATTGACCCGGATGCCTTTCGGTCCCAGTTCCAGCGCGGCCACCTTCGTCATTCCGCGAATCGCGAACTTGCTCGCGGTATAGGCGACCAGGAACGGCATTCCGGCCAGTCCTTCCACTGAGGACACGTTGACGATCGAGCCGGTACCGGCCCGGGACATGGGTTCAACGACCGAGCGCATCCCGAGAAACGCACCGATCTGGTTCACCCTGATCACGCGCTCGTAGTCCGCGAGCGTGGTCTTGGCGAGCTCGGAGAAATGCAGGATGCCGGCGTTGTTGACCAGCACCGTCAGGCTGCCGAACTCGTCCACCGCCCGGTCCACCGCCGCGCTCCAGTCGTCCTCGCTGCTCACGTCGAGATGCTGGTACAGCGCGCCGAGCTCGTCGGCGAGCGCCTTGCCCTCGTCGTCGAGGACGTCGGCGATCACGACCTTCGCGCCCTCTTCGGTGAACCGCCGCGCGGCCGCCGCGCCCTGTCCGCGCGCCGCCCCGGTGAGCAGCGCGACCTTCCCGGCCAGCCTGCCCATCTACATCATCTCGTCGGTCAGTGGCAGGTACACGGACTTGAGCTCGGTGAACGCCTCGATCGAGGACAACCCGCCCTCGCGGCCGAGCCCCGACTGTTTGAACCCGCCGAACGGCAGATGTGGTTCGATCTGGAACCCGTTGACGCCGATCGTGCCGGCCCGCAGCTTGCGCGCGACCCGGAACGCGCGCTGGGCGTCCGCGCTGAACACGCTCGCACCCAGGCCGTACTCGGTGTCGTTCGCGAGCCGGATCGCCTCCTCCTCGTCGGAGAACGGGACGACGGCGAGCACCGGGCCGAAGATCTCCTCCTGCGCGATGGTCGCGTCGTTGGTCACGTCGGCGAAGATCGTGGGGGCGACGAAGTTGCCGTCCGCCAGTTCGCCGCCGAGGCGTTCGCCGCCGGTGACCAGTCGCGCGCCCTCCTGGACGCCCTTCTCGATGTAGCCGAGCACGCGCTCCAGCTGACGCTCGTTGATCAGCGGGCAGGAGAGCACGCCCGGGTCGAACGGGTCGCCGTAGGTGATCGCGGCCGCCATGCCCTGCGCGGCGGCGATGAACTCGTCATACACCTCGCGGTGCACGAGCGCGCGGGTGTTGGCCACGCAGGCCTGACCGGACAGCCCCATGGTGACCGCGCCGATCGTCGTCGCGGCCGCGAGGCCGACGTTGGGCGCGTCGGCGAACACCAGCGCCGGGCTCTTGCCGCCCAGCTCCAGCGAGACGCGTTTGAGGGTGCCCGCCGAGGCCTCGACGATCCGTTTGCCGATCGCGCGGCTACCGGTGAAGCTGATCTTGTCGACGTCCTTGTGCGTGATCAGCGCTTCGCCGACCGGGTCGCCGGGACCGGTCACCACGTTCAGCGTGCCCGGCGGCAGCCCGGCGTCGGCCAGCAGCTCGACCATGCGCAGCACGGTGAACGTGCAGTACTCCGACGGCTTGAGCACGACCGTGCAGCCCGCCCCGAGCGCCGGGGCGACCTTCTGCGCGAACAGCAGGAAGGGCGCGTTCCACGGCAGGATCGCGGCGACGACGCCGACCGGCTCGCGGAAGGTCATCGCGAGGTGGTCGCCGCCCTGGTACGGCGGCAGGGTCTGGCCGCCGAGCTTGTCGATCCAGCCGGCGTGGTGGTCGAACACGTCGGCCGCGGCCTCGACCGAGGTCGCGTAGATGTTCTCGCTGAACGACAACGGCACCGAGTTGTCCAGCGCCTGCAAGGCACGCAGCTCGGCGGCGTGCTCGCGCAGGAGGTCGCCGTAGCGGTGCAGGACCTTGATCCGCGTGCCGGCCCGCGCGTTGGACCACGCCCCCGAGTCGAAGGCCCGGCGCGCGGCCCCGACCGCGGCGTCCACGTCGCCCGCGGTCGCGACGGCGAACTCGCCGATGGCCTCGCCCGTCGCCGGGTGGTGGTGCGTCCAGGTGGCCCCGCCCGCACCCGGCCCCCACTGCCCGTCGACGAGCAGCTGACCCGCCTTGAGACCGACGGATTCGCGATGCGGTTGCACGGTGAGCGTCATAGCAACTCCTGACTGGCGAACATCTGCTCGCGGCCGCTGAAGTAACCGGGCAATGCGGACAGTTCGGCGAGGTCCCAGGTCTGTTCGAGCGTGGGCGGGCGCACGAGCGCGACCTTTCCGCCGTGCACGACGAAGACCTGGCCGGTGATCTCGTCGGCCTCGGGCGAGGCGAGGAACGCGACGAACGGCGCCACGTGTTCCACGGACAACGGATCGTCCCCTTCGGGCGCTTCGCCGAAGACGTTCTCGGTCATCCCGGTGCGCGCCCGCGGGCAGATCGCGTTCGCCCGCACGCCGTAGCGCGCGCAGCCGCGAGCGGTCGCGACGGTGAGGGCGGCGATCCCGGCCTTGGCCGCGGCGTAGTTGGGCTGTCCCGCGGAGCCGAAGAGGAAGGCTTCGGACGCGGTGTTGACGATCCGCGCGTACACCGGTTTCCCTTCCACTTTGGATTGTTGCCGCCAGTGCGCGGTGGCGTTGCGGGACAACAGGAAGTGCCCACGCAGGTGCACCCGCAGGACGGTGTCCCACTCCTCGTCGGACATCGAGAAGAGCATCCGGTCCCGCAGCACGCCGGCGTTGTTCACCACCACGTGCAGCCCGCCGAAGTGCTCCAGCGCGGCCGCCAGCAGCGCGTCCGCGGTCTCCCGCTCGCCGACGTCACCCTTGACCAGGAGCGCCTTGCCGCCCGCGGCCTCGATCTCGGCCACGACGTCGGTGTCGGCCACGTCGTTCACCACGACAGCCGCGCCACCGCGGGCCAGCGCCAGCGCCTCCGCGCGGCCCAGCCCGGCCCCGGCACCCGTGACGATGGCGACCCTGTCCACCCGGCAGCCTCCTCGCTGGCACGGCAAGCCAGGGATCGGCCCGCCTCTCACCGCACAGACTAGAATCTGTTCTCGTATTGAGCAAGCACCAATTAATCCCGGATGAACAGGGCATTCCGTGGACAAGCGGCCACAGCTTGAGTAACACGTTCTACTTCTTCCTGAGGTACCTCCGGCTGCTTGACGAGCAACTCGTCCTCGTCGTCCAGCTCGAACACGGCGGGCGCGAACGCGGCACACAGCTCGTTCGCCTCGCACAGGTCGCGGTCGACGTCGACGCGCATGGCTTCCTCCTGTCCGGAACAGCTGGTAGAACTAGAACAGGTTCTAGACTAGCGCCGCGCCCGGTTCGCCACCAGGAACGAGCGGGACGCGGTGGAGGTGACGCATGCGGATCGACTACACGGCCGAGCAGCAGAACCTGCGTGACGAGCTGCGCTCGTACTTCGCCGGGCTGATGACGCCGGAACGGCGCGACGCGCTCGCCGGCGAGGGCGGGGAGTACGGGGACGGCTTGGTGTACAAGGAGATCGTGCGCGAACTGGGCCGCGACGGCTGGCTCGCGATCGGCTGGCCCACCGAGTACGGCGGGCAGGCCCGGCCGATGATCGACCAGCTCGTCTTCACCGACGAGGCGGCCGTCGCCGGGGTGCCCGTGCCGTTCCTGACGGTCAACACCATCGGGCCCACGATCATGCGGTTCGGCACCGAGGAGCAGAAGGCGTTCTACCTGCCGCGCATCGCCGCGGGCGAGCTGCACTTCTCGATCGGGTACTCCGAGCCCGAGGCCGGCACCGACCTGGCCTCGCTGCGCACCCGCGCCGTGCGCGACGGCGACGAGTACGTGATCAACGGGCAGAAGATGTGGACGAGCCTGATCGAGTACGCCGACTACATATGGCTGGCCGTGCGTACCGACCCCGACGCCCGCAAGCACAAGGGCCTGAGCATCGTCATCGTGCCGACCACGGCCGACGGCTTCTCCTGGACGAAGGTGCGCACCGTCGCCGGCCCGGGCACCAGCGCCACCTACTACGACGGCGTGCGGGTGCCGGTGAGCGCGCGCGTCGCCGAGGAGAACGCCGGCTGGCCGCTGATCACCAACCAGCTCAACCACGAGCGCGTCGCGCTGACCTCGGCCGCGCCCGTGCAGTCCGCGCTGCGCGAGGTGCGGCGGTGGGCGCAGGAGACCAAGCAGCCCGACGGCAGCCGCGTCATCGACGCCGAGTGGGTGCGCCTGCACCTGGCCCGCGTGCACGCCCACGCCGAGTACCTCAAGCTGCGGAACTGGCGTATCGCGACCACGCCCGCCCTCAGCCCGGCCGAGGCCTCGGCGACGAAGGTGTTCGGCACGGAGCTGGCGATCGAGGCGTACCGGCTGCTGATGGAGATCCTCGGGGCGGGAGCCGTCGTCCGCGAGGGTTCGCCGGGTGCGGTGCTGCGCGGGCGGATCGAGCGGGCGCACCGGTCCGCCCTGATCCTCACCTTCGGCGGCGGTACGAACGAGGTCCAGCGCGACCTGATCGCCGCGACCGCGCTCACCCTGCCCGTCAGCCGCTAGGAGGAAGCCATGGATTTCACGGTGAGCGAGGCACAACAGGAGCTGGCGGGACTGACCAGGCGCATCCTGGCCGACCGGGTCGCGCCGGAACCACACGGCGAAGGCGGGTTCGACCCGGCGCTGTGGCGGGAGCTGGTCAAGGCCGGGCTCGTCGACGCCGACCTCGGCCTGCTCGAGCAGTGCACCGTGCTGACCGAGATCGGCCGTGCGGTCGCACCGGTCCCGTACCTGCCGTCGGTGACGATGGCCGCGGCCGCGATCTTCGCCTTCGGCACGCCCGAACAGATCGAGCGCTGGGCCATGCCCGCGGTCCGGGGTGAGCGCGTACTCGCGGTCGCGTTGCCGGACGTCGGGTCCGCCGGCGGGTTCACCGTGGAGAACGGCCGGATCTCGGGCGCGCAGACCGCGGTGCCGTTCGGTGCGTTCGCCGACGGGTTCCTGATCCCCGCCGACAGCGGCGTGTACCTCGTCGACAGCGCGGACGTGCGGCCCCAGCGCGTCATCGACCACGCGGACGCCGCGCTGGTGCAGCTGACCGACGTGCCCGGCGAACTGCTGGGCACTGGTGTCGACGAGTGGTTGCGGCTGCGCGGGACCGTCGGGCTGTGCGCGGTGCAGCTGGGCGTGCTGGAGAGCGCGCTGCACCGGACCGCCGAGTACGCCAAGGAACGCCGGCAGTTCGACCATCCGCTGGCCGGTTTCCAGGCGGTCCGGCAACGGCTCGCGGACGCCTACATCGATGTCGAAGCCGTACGCCTGACGATGTGGCAGGCGGGCTGGCGGCTGTCCGAGGGCCTGCCCGCGGCGGAAGAGGTCGCGACGGCCAAGTACTGGGCCGCCGAAGCCGGGCACCGGGTCGCCCACACCGCGGTGCACCTGCACGGCGGTGTGGGCATCGACGTCGAACATCCGGTGCACCGGTACTTCGCGGCCGCCAAGCGGATCGAGTTCACCCTCGGCGGCGCCACGGCGCACCTGCGGGCGCTCGGCGAGCTGCTGGCCGCCGAACCGGCATGACCCTCACCGACCTGCTGCTCGCCCGCGCCGCGGACCCGCGGCCGGGGGTCCGGTTCGAGGACGAGTGTCACACGTGGGCCGAGCACGTGCGGGAGTGCGCCGGGCAGGCCGCGTCGCTGCGGCGGATGCTGCGCCCGGACGCGCCGCCGCACGTCGGGATCCTCGCGGACAACGTGCCCGCGTTCTCGTCCCTGCTCGGCGGTTGCGCGCTGTCCGGATCGGTGCTGGTGGGCCTGAACCCGACCCGCCGCGGCGAGGCGCTGGCCCGCGATGTGCGGCTGTCGGACTGCCAGTTCGTGTTCGCCGAGCCGCGGTACGCCCCGCTGCTCGCCGGGCTCGACGTGCCGGTGCATCCGCTCGGGAACCCCGAACCCGCGCCGCTGGAGCCGGTTCCCGTCTCGCCGGACGACCTGCTGATGCTGATCTTCACCTCGGGCACCAGCGGTGACCCGAAGGCGGTGCGCTGCACGCACGAGAAGATCGCCTATCCCGGCCGGATGCTCGCCTCGCGCTTCGGACTGTCCTCTTCGGACACCGTGTACGTGTCGATGCCGATGTTCCACTCCAACGCGATCATGGCGGGCTGGGCGGTCGGCCTCGCCGCGGGCGCGACGATCGCGCTGCGGCGGAGGTTCTCCGCGTCCGGTTTCCTCCCCGACGTCCGGAAGTTCGGCGCGACGTACGCGAACTACGTCGGCAAGCCGCTGTCGTACGTGGTCGCGACACCGCCGAAGCCCGACGACGCGGACAACCCGCTGCGGCTCGTCTACGGCAACGAAGGCGCCGAAGCGGACCTCGCCGAGTTCGGCCGGCGGTTCGGCTGTCACGTCGTCGACGCCTTCGGCTCGACGGAAGGCGGCATCGGGTTCTCCCGCACGCCCGATTCGCCGCCCGGCTCGCTCGGCCGTCCCGCCGAAGGCGTCCGCATCGTCGACCCGGAGACCGGAAAGCCCTGTCCGCCACACCAGGTCGGCGAACTGGTCAACACCACCGGGCCCGGCGCGTTCGCGGGCTACTACCGCAACCCCGAGGCCGACGCGGAACGGATGCGCGAGGGCAGGTACCACACCGGCGACCTCGCATACGCCGACGAGGACGGGTTCTACTACTTCGCCGGACGCCTGGGCGACTGGTTGCGCGTCGACGGCGAGAACCTCGGCACGGCACCGATCGAGCGCGTCCTTTTGCGGCATCCGAGCGTGGCCGAAGCGGCCGTATACGGGGTGCCCGACCCGGTCACCGGCGACCAGGTGATGGCCGCGCTCGTCCTCTCCGGCCCACTCGATCCGGCCGGTTTCGGCGAGTTCCTCGCCCACCAGCCCGACCTCGGGCCGAAACAGCTGCCACGCCACGTGCGAATTGCCGACGAACTACCGCGCACATCCACGTACAAGGTGGTCAAACGGAAGTTGGCGGGCGAGGGTACGCACTGCTCCGATCCGGTATGGTTCCGCGCCGGGGCGAAAACTTCCTACGAACTCCTCGTCCGGCCCCTAGCCTGACGCTCATGCGCAGAGCCGTCGCCGCACTGTTCGCCCTCCTGCTCGCCTCCGTGTTCCTCGCGCCCGCGGCCGAGGCCGCCCCGGGCAAGCTGACCGCGAGCGACTTCCGGTTGAGGGAAAGCGCTTACAACCCGGTGATCAGCAAGCTCGACGGGATACTCGGCACCGTGCCGGTCTCCGCGGTGCTCGACAGCGCCAACCGCACCGGCGTGTCGTGCAACCCCGGCGCGACGCACCAGGCGGCTGCGTTCTGCTGGAACTCCGGCGACAACGACACCACCGACTGGTACCCGCAGGGCATCAGCACCACCGCCGACGCCTACGACAACGGCCAGTACGAGGGCCGCACCGCGCTGTTCACCAGCTGGTACTACGCCGGGACCGGCACGAACAAGGGCGTTCGCGTGTCCTTTGTGGACTACTCGACGCCGAGCACGCCGCAGTACCGGCACGTCCTGCTCGTCGAGCCGTACACGAACTCCGCGGGACAGCCCGACTACCGGCCGGTCGCGATCCACGCCGGCGGCATCTTCACCTACGGCTACTACCTCTACGTCGCCGACACCTCCGGCGGCTTCCGCACGTTCGACCTGCGGCACATCTGGTCGGTGAAGACCGGCGACAACACGAAGATCGGCCGCCAGTCCGACGGCAGCTACCAGGCCTTCGACTACGCGTACGTGCTGCCGCAGGCGCAGACTTTCACCGACTCGACCACGAACGGCCTTGCCCAGCTGCGGTTCTCGGCCGCGTCGCTGGACCGCACGAGCACGCCGGACAGCGTGGTCGTGCCGGAGTACAACACCGACGGCACCGGCACCCGCGTGGTCCGGTTCCCGATCGACTACACCGACCGCAAGTTCGCCGAGTCGTCCGACGGCTACACGCACGCGACCGAGGCGTACCAGGTCAACATCCCGAGCATGCAGGGCGCGACGGCGATCAACGGCACCTTCTACGTCTCCGCGAGCGCCGGCTCGGGCACCCGCGGCTCGCTGTGGACCTTCACGTCGTCGTCGGGGCCCACCAAGCACGCGACGGTGTTCCCCATCGGCAACGAGGACCTGTCCTACCGCGGGCCGCAGAACCAGCTGTGGACGCTGAGCGAGTACCCGGGCTCCCGCTACGTCGTCGCGGTCACTCCGTCGTCGTTCTAGCGCACCCGCCGGACGCGCTTCGCTCGGCTTGCCTAGTCCACGGCATTGATCGGGCGCAGCCGCCGTGGCCCGGTGTCCGGGCGCGCGGGCGGCGGGCCGAGCACGATGCGGGCGTTGGCGACGAAGGCGCCCTCGGGCGAGGCCATCACGGGGTCGAGGCTGAGCCCCCGCACCTCGGGGTTGTCCTCGGCGAGAGCGGCCACGCGCAGCACCATGTCCTGCAGCGCGGCCAGGTCCGCGGGCTCGTCGCCGCGGTAACCGGTCAGCAGCGGCGCGCTCTTCGGCTCGCGGACCAGCGTGGCGGCGTCGACGTCGGTCAGCGGCACGGCCCGGTACGCGCGGTCCCCCAGCAGCGTGCTGACCAGGCCCGAGAGCCCGAAGGACACCAGCGTGCCGAACGACGGGTCGTCCTGCAGGCCGATGAAGCACGAGATGCCCTTGGGCGTCATCTTCTGCACGTACATCTCGTCCTCGTGCGAGACCTCGCGCAGATCGTGGTAGCCGCGCCGGACGGCGTCCTCCGACCCGAGGTCCAGCCGCACCCCGGCGAGGTCCGGGCGGCCGCGCAACCGCTCGTCGACGGCCTTGACCGCGACCGGGTAGCCGATCTCCTCCGCCGCGGCGACGGCCGCGTCGGCACTTCCGACGACCTGGAACTGCACGACGTCGATGCCGTAGCACCCCAGCAGCCGCACGATGTCGTGGTCTTCGAGCACGATGTTCTTCTCGCCGCCGCCTTCGAGGAGCTCGCGCACGATCTGTTGTGCCGCTTCGGCGTGCACGCGCGCCGGCCGGATGAGCTGCCCCTGCGGGCGCTGTCGCCAGGCGGCGTAGCGGACCGCCTTCGCGAGCGCGCTGACCGCGCGTTCCGGACTCGCGAAAGACGGGATCGAGCCGTGGCCGGGCGAGCCGTCATCCCCGCCGACCGCGAGCTCCGCGGGCACCCCCTCGACGGCGAGGAACGTCGAGACGATCGGTTTGTGCTGGCCGAGCCCCTGCACGACGTCGCGCAGCGCACGGGCGTACGCGGTGCCGGGCGTGGCGATGGGCGGCACGAACACGGCGACGAGCGCATCCGTCTCCGGCGAGGTCAGGGCCTCCCGCACAGCGGCGGCGAACTCCTCGGGCCCGGCCTGCGGGCCGACGTCCACCGGTTCGAACGCGAGCCGCAGCCCCTGGGCGCGAGCGGTGTCGGCGGCCAGCAGCCCGATGGCGCTGGAGTTCCCGACGATGCCGACCCTCGGTCCGGCAGGCAGCGGCTGGTGCGCGAACACGAGCGCGGTGTCGAACAGCTGCGCCAGGTTCTCCACCCGCACGACTCCGGCCTGCTCGAACAGCGCCTGCACGCTCGCTTCGTCCACCTCCGTGGAGTTCGCGGCCAGCTGCGGGCGAACCGCGTGCCGCCCCGACTTCACCGCCACGATCGGCTTGCTGCGGCCCAGCCGCCGGGCGAGGCGGGCGAACTTGCGTGGGTTGCCGAACGATTCCAGGTACAGCAGCACGAGGTCGGTCGCGGGGTCGGTCTCCCAGTACTGGAGCAGGTCGTTGCCGGAGACGTCGGCGCGGTTACCGGCCGAGACGAACGTCGAGAGGCCGAGGCCGCGTGACTCGGCGTCGGCGAGGATCGCGGTGCCCAGCGCGCCGGACTGGCAGAAGAACCCGGCGCGGCCGCGGGCGGGCAGGCGTGGCGCGAGGGTCGCGTTGAGCCGGACGGCCTGGTCGGTGTTGAGCACGCCGAGCGCGTTCGGCCCGACCACCCGCATGCCGTGCGCCCTGGCCTCGCCGACCAGGCGCAGCTCGGCGTGCAGGCCGTGCGGGCCGGCCTCGGCGAACCCGGCGGTGACGATCAGCAGGGTCTTCACGCCCTTGGCGAGCGCGCCGTCGAGGACGGACTCGACCTGGTCGGCGGGCACGGCGACGACGGCGAGATCGACGGGGTCGGGGATCTCGAGCACGGACTTGTAGGCGCGAACGCCGCGGACCGAGCGGTGCTCGGGGTTGACGGGGTAGACGGTGCCGGCGAAGTCGGCCGCCAGGAGGTTCGACAGGACGACGTAACCGACCTTGGTGGGGTCGGTGCTGGCGCCGATGACCGCGACCGAGCGGGGGTGCAGGAGGTTGTGCACGCTGCGTGCCTCGGCGGCCTGCTCCCGCGCCCGCGCGACGGCGAGTGACTCCTCGGTGGACGCGACGTCGAATTCGAGGTGCAGCACGCCTTCCTCGATGGCGCGGCTGACCTGGTAACCGGCGTCGCGGAAGACACGCACCATGGCGGAGTTCTCGGCGAGTACCTCGGCGACGAAGCGGCGCAACCCGGACTCCGACGCCGCGGCGGCCAGGTGCTCCAGCAGGATCGAGCCGAGGCCGCGGCCCTGATGGGAGTCGTCGACGACGAAGGCCACTTCGGCGGACGGCCCGTGGCCCAGCCGCTCATACCGCCCGACGGCGACGATGTCGTCGCCCAGCAAGGCGATGAATGCGACCCGGTCGTGGTGGTCGACGACGGTGAAGCGCTCGAGGTCGCGCTGCGGGATGCGGGGGTAGGCGCCGAAGTAGCGGAGGTAGCGGGTGCGCTCGGAAAGGCGGCCGTGGAAGGCGACGAGCCGCTCGGCGTCGCCCGGCACGATGGGCCGCAAGTGGACGACGCCCCCGTCGGACAGCACGACGTCGGCCTCCCACTTGCGCGGGTAGTCGTACGGATCGCGCGGGCCGCCCTTGGCCGTGTCGTCGTCGGTGCTCATTGCCGTCTGCCACCCACTTCGCCGATGCTCATCGCCCTCTACCCCTCATTCCGTCCTGCTCGACGTTGCCGGAAACCCGCCATGCCTCGCGGCGCCGGCGGGTGCGCCCGCCCGCGGCCGCGTGTCATCCCGGGCCCTGCTTGCGGAGGCGCTGAGTGAGGCCAGGTTGCCACGCCGCGGCAGCTCTGCCGAGTCGGCGAGTCGCCGGTCGCTGACTCGCCGGTCGCTCGCTGCCCGGGCCGCCGCCCCGCCACCCGCGGACTCGCCGGTCGCTCGTTGCCCTGCCCGCGGACTCGCCACCACGACGATCGGTCGCTGCTTCCCCGCCGACCCGCCACCCACGGACTTCGCCACCCCGCCAACTCACGCCAGCCACCGCGCCAATCGGCGGGCGCCCGCCCGTCGACTCGCCACCGCACCAGCTCACGCGGGCCACCGCGCCAGTTGCTCGCTGCCGCCCAGCCGACCCGCCATCCACGGACTCGCCACCGCTCCAGTCGGTCGCTGGCTGCCCGCACCGCCCCAGCCGCCCCAACAAGTCGCCATCGCGCCAGTCGGCCGCCGCACTCCCCGCCACTCGGCCACGCCGACCCAGCTCACACCAGCCACCCCGCCACTCGGCGGCCGCCCGCCCCGCCACTCGGCCACGCCGACCCAGCTCACACCAGCCACCGCGCCACTCGGCGGCCGCCCGATCAGCCGCCCCGCCGCCCACGGACTCCACCGCGCCGGTCGGCCGCTGGCTGTCCCGCCACTTGGCCACGCCGCCCCAGTTCACAGCAGCGGCCGCGCCGATCGCCACCGCGACCTCGCCGGGTCGCCGGCCATCCCCGGCCGTCCCGGTCCACCACCCCACTTCGCCGCCACCCCAGCCAGCGTGGTCTCCACCGGGTCGGCGCAGCCGCCGGGACCGCCTCGTGCAGTCCGGGCCAGGCGCGCGGGTGCCCATCGTCAGTCCCTCGGGTCGTCCGGGTCCAGGCCGTGCAGGGGGAACACCGCCCGGCGCGTGTCGCGGATCGCGATGTCCACCGGGTCGTCGTCGCCGTCGCCCCAGGGGCGGTAGGCGGTGTCGGCGCCGTCGGACATCTCCGTCGGGAGCTCCGCACGCGGCGCGGCCTTGCGCACCATGTCCGCCCACCCTGGCGGGATCGGCGTCTCCGGCTTCACGTCGCGGTCGAGAACGGTCGCCAGCAGATGCGTCCACGACCGCGGCACCACGCGGATCAGCTGGTACCCGCCACCACCGACGGCGAGCCACTTGCCGCCCGCGTAGCGCTCCGCGAGCTCGCGCAGGGCCGTGTAGATCGTGCGGTGCCCGTCGACCGAGAGCGACAGGTCCGCCAGCGGGTCCTCCTCGTGCGAGTCGACACCGCATTGGGTGACCAGCAGCTGCGGCTCGAACGCCTCGACCAGCGACGGCACCACCGCGTGGAAGGCCCGCAGCCAACCCGGGTCATGCGTGCGGGGCGGGAGCGGGATGTTCACCGCCGTGCCGTCGGCGGCGCCGTTCCCGGTCTCCGAGGAGTAGCCGGTGCCGGGCCAGAGCGTGAAGGGGTGCTGATGCAGTGAGACGGTGAGCACCCTCGGGTCGTCGTAGAAGGCGGCCTGCACGCCGTCCCCGTGGTGGACGTCGGTGTCGATGTACGCGATCCGTTCGAACCCGTGGTCGAGCAGCCAGGAGATCGCGACTGCGCAGTCGTTGTACACGCAGAAGCCGGCGGCGTGGTCGCGCATCGCGTGATGCAGGCCTCCGGCGATGTTCACCGCGCGGCGCGCCTCCCCTTCGGCGATCTTGCGCGCGCCGAGCAACGTCGAGCCGACGACCAGGGCCGACGCGTCGTGCATGCCACTGAACACGGGGTTGTCGGAGGTGCCCAGGCCGTGGCCGACGTCCCAGCCCGCCATGGGCGCCTGTTTGACCGCTTCGAGGTACTCGCCGGCGTGAATGCGCAGCAACTCGGTGTCGCTCGCGGGCTCCGGGACTAGCAGGGGTACACCCTCGAGAACACCCAGTTCGGTGGCGAGCCGGATGGTCAGCTGCAGCCGTACGGGGTTGAACGGATGTTCGCCGCCGAGGTCGTAGCCGAGCAGTGCGGGGTCCCAGACGACGGCGGGCTGCTCCATGCAGCCCGATGGTAGCCGGGGTCAGCCGCGTTTTCGCGGCCCGATCACCCCGGCTGACTGTCGGTGCCAGCGACTACCATGGATTCCTGCGGACGAAGGGGACATCGTGAACGATCTCATCGACACCACAGAGATGTACTTGAAAACCATCTTCGAGCTTGAAGAAGAGGGTGTCGTGCCGCTCCGCGCCCGCATTGCCGAGCGACTGGAGCAGAGCGGGCCGACGGTGAGCCAGACCGTGGCCCGCATGGAGCGGGACGGCCTGGTGCGTGTCGCCGACGACAGGCATCTGCAGCTGACCGACCACGGTCGCGAGCTGGCCACGGCCGTCATGCGCAAGCACCGGCTGGCCGAGCGCCTGCTGCTCGACGTCATCGGGCTCGAGTGGGAGCAGGTGCACACCGAGGCGTGCCACTGGGAGCACGTGATGAGCGAGGCGGTGGAGCGCAAGCTGATCAAGCTGCTGGACCACCCGACCACGTCCCCGTACGGCAACCCCATCCCGGGTCTGGACAAGCTGGACCACGCGAGCCAGCCGGCCCCGCCGGCGGAGGCCGACCTCATCCGGCTGGACGAGTTCGCCCGGACAGGTGGCGGCTCGGTGGAGATCCGGCGGATCGCCGAGCACGTCCAGCTGGACGAGAAGCTGATGGTGGATCTCAAGCAGGCGGGCGTCGTGCCCGGCCGGACGGTGAAGGTCGGCCGCGCGGCGGGCGGCGGCACGGTCGAGGTGACCGGCGAGATGGCGGCCGTGCAGGTGCCGATGTCGGTGCTGCACGCGGTGCTGGCGCAGGCTCGCTGAGCGGCTCGTTCTGGGGGTGGCCTTCGCGCTGACGGGCGCTAGGCGCGGCGCTTACGCACGCTCGCTGAGCGGCGGTTCGCGCCGACGTCGCCGCGCGCAGCGCTGGCGCACGCCCGCTGAGCGGCTGGTTCTGGGGGGTGGCGTTGGCGCTGACGTCGCTGCACGCGGTGCTTGTGCGAGCTCGCTGAGCGGCTCGTTCTGAGGGGTGGCCTTCGCGCTGACGGCGCTGCGCGCGGCGCTTGCGGCTCGTCGAACGGCTGGTTCTGGGGGGTGGCGTTGGCCGCACTCGCTGGCGCCGTGTCGTAGAGGTTCACGAGGGCTTGCCGTGGCCCGTCGAATGTCCGCGATGCGATTGTTCCGGCCCGTGACCAGGGGCTTACTAGCTATGGAAGCGCATGGCGCCGGAGTGGATCGCGGACGTGTTCAGCTGAGGGTGCGGGTGTGTTGGCAGCCGGGGCCGGCTTGAGAACCCGTTCGAGCACTCGATTTGCGATGGGGAAGCGGCAGTCTGCGGTCGCCACACGGTCCGGCTTCGCGAGGCGAGAGGATTCCGGCACACTGGGTAGGCGGTCCCGGCGGGACGGGACCGCGGGAACCCGAACCTCGCGGCAGGGCGAGCCAGGGTTCCGGTGGAAAACGGGAGTGTGAGCTCCTGGCAGTGGTGGGGACAGGCGTCCCGGCAGAAATGGGTGAGGGTTGAACGAGAGGCAGAGCCGGGGAGCCGCGGGGTTCCAGGCACACGTAGCAGCCGCCGAGGCGTTCCGTTCGGTGCACGACCGGGCGCCCGCCGGCGTGTGGTCCGCACCGGGACGGGTCAACCTGATCGGCGAGCACACCGACTACAACGACGGCTTCGTCCTGCCCTTCGCCCTCCCGCACCGGCTCGCCGCAGCCGCGTCGCCGCGTGACGACCAGGTGCTGACGGTTGCGACGCTCGGCTCCGACGGGCGCATCCAGCAGGCCGACCCCGTCGAGATCCCGTCACTGAAGCCAGGTTCCGTCGAGGGCTGGGCCGCCTACCCCGCCGGGGTCGCGTGGGTGCTGCGCGACCAGGGCATCGACCGCGGTGCAGACGTCGTGCTGGCCGGCGACGTGCCGACCGGCGCGGGACTGTCCTCCTCTCATGCGCTCGAGTGCGCGGTGTCGCTCTCCCTGCTCGGCCTGCACGGGCAGGAGCTCGACCAGCCCGGCACGCCGGACCGGATGCAGATCGCACGCTGGGTGCAGCGCTCCGAGAACGACTTCGTCGGGGCGCCGACCGGCCTGCTCGACCAGACCGCGTCCCTGTGCTGCACCGAGTCGCACGTGTTGTTCCTCGACGTGCGTTCGGGCGAGACCGAGCAGGTGCCGTTCGACACCGCCGCTGTCGGGCTGCGCATCGTCGTCATCGACACCCGAACGAAGCATTCGCACAGCGAGTCCGGCTACGGCGACCGCCGCCGCGGCACCGAGCGTGCGGCCGACCTGCTCGGCATCAAGGCGCTGCGGGATGTTCCGATGGCCGACCTGGACGCCACGCTCGGCCGCCTGCCCGCCGAACTGGCACCGCTGGTGCGGCACGTCGTGACCGAAAACCAGCGAGTGCTCGACGTGGTCGATCTGCTGCACGCCGGCCGGCTCGAGGACATCGGCCCGTCCCTGGACGCCTCGCACACCAGCATGCGTGACGACTACCGAATCTCCACGGTCGAGTTGGACACCGCGGTCGAAGCCGCCCGCGAAGCCGGTGCCCTCGGCGCACGCATGACCGGCGGCGGCTTCGGCGGTTCGGCGATCGCCCTGGTGCCCGAGTCGAAGGTCGACGCCGTCGAGGCCGGAGTCACGGCGGCTTACGAACGCGAGGGCTGGCGTGCCCCGCGCACGTTCGTCGCGGTGCCGTCCGCCGGGGCGGGACGCGACGTCTGACGCGCTGTTCGTGCGGGAGTGCATCCTGTGCGGGGCTCACAGCTCGGTGGTCCACACTGGGCGCCACCACCACCTCCTTCAGCAGTCTCCGAGAAAGGCTCCCGACAACTCATGGCCCTCAAACTGATCGTCACCGGCGGCGCCGGGTACGTCGGCAGCGTCTGCACGGCCAAGCTCCTGGAAGCCGGGCACGAGGTCGTCGTGGTGGACGACCTGTCGACCGGTCACGCCGACGCTGTGCCGGACGGCGCCCGGCTCGTCGAGGGCGACGCCGCGGACGCGACGGCGTCGCTGCTCGGCGAGGGTTTTGACGGCGTGCTGCACTTCGCCGCCAAGTCGCTCGTGGGCGAGTCCATGAGCGACCCCGGGAAGTACTGGCACGGCAACGTAGTCACCGCCATCCGGCTGCTCGACGCGATGCGCGAGCACGGCACGCCGCGACTGGTGTTCTCCTCCACCGCCGCGACCTACGGTGAGCCCGAGAGCTCCCCGATCCGCGAAACCGCGCCCACACGTCCGACCAACACCTACGGCGCGTCGAAGCTGGCGATCGACCACGCCATCACCAGCTACGCCCGAGCGCACGGCCTGGCCGCGGTGAGCCTGCGGTACTTCAATGTCGCAGGCGCATATGGCCAGTACGGCGAGCGGCACACGACCGAGACCCACCTGATCCCGCTCGTCCTGCAGGTCGCCACCGGCGACCGGGAGCAGGTGCAGATCTTCGGCGAGGACTACCCCACCGAGGACGGCACCGCGGTGCGTGACTACATCCACGTCGCCGACCTGGCCGACGCGCACCTGCTCGCACTGCAGCACGCCGCCGCCGGTGAGCACCGCATCTACAACCTCGGCAACGGCACCGGCTTCTCCGTGCGGCAGGTGATCGAGACCTGTCGCCAGGTGACCGGCCACGAGATTCCGGCAGCCGTCGCGCCCCGCCGCGCAGGCGATCCCGCCGTGCTGGTCGCCGCGAGCGATCGCGCCCGCGAGGACCTCGGCTGGAAGCCCGAACGCGCGGACCTGCACGGAATCGTCAGTGACGCCTGGCGGTTCACTCAGCAGCGGCGCGCGGCCTGAGTGTTCCGGCCGGCTCAGCTGTTTGCCCGGGAACCCGTCGCGGGCGGCCGGGAAGCGGCGGGCTGCGCCGCGTGGCCGGTCTTGGGCGCTGCCCGGTTTAGGCCGGTCTTGTCGAGGGTCGCTGGCTGTCCCTACGGGGAGTGGCGACCCACTGCCCAGTGGCGTGCCTTCGGCGCTGCTCGATTCATGCGGGTCTCGCCGAGGACACTTCCGCGGTTGACGGGCGGGTAGGAAACGTTGCCCATCGGCGGGACCGCACTGGAGTGAACCCAACGGTGGTGTACTCGGAGACGCCGCAGACGGGGCTGATCGCGGCCCGAGCGTGGCGGAAACGTCCGCGGGACGCCCATCGCTGCCGACCGGGAGCGGCCGGGAAGCGGCGGGCTGCGCCGCGTGGCCGGTCTTGGGCGCTGCCCGGTTTAGGCCGGTCTTGTCGAGGGTCGCTGGCTGTCCCTACGGGGAGTGGCGACCCACTGCCCAGTGGCGTGCCTTCGGCGCTGCTCGATTCATGCGGGTCTCGCCGAGGACACTTCCGCGGTTGACGGGCGGGTAGGAAACGTTGCCCATCGGCGGGACCGCTCGAACTGAACCGGACGGCGGTGTACTCGGAGACGCCGCAGACGGGGCTGATCGCGGCCGGAGGTGGCGGAAACGTCCGGGAGAATGCTCGTCGCGTCGGGATCGGCGAGGCATTCACCGGGCGCTCCGCCGCCGAGGGCCGTCTGGCCCAGGCCGGTTAGGGCGAAGGACCACCGTCTCCAGCTGACAGAGGTCTGCGGGAGTGCTTCGCGTCGATGCTCACGACGTAGCTCGCGGAGTGTCCGGCGGGCAGAGGGCTCCCAGGTGGTCGGTCTCGGCAAGAGCGGTGAGGCGATCGGGCGGGAAGGCTGTCCTGAGGCAGCGCGAGAGCAGTCCGGCGAGGACGTTCGCCGGATTGGCCTCCAGGGCGTTGTCCGCGGCGATGCCGGCCAGGGCGCCTTCACCGCGGAGGTACGCCGAGTACGTCAGCAGCACCGCCGGCTCGGTTCGTTCGGGGGCTGGAGTGCGCCGGACCAGCTCCAGCCACAGACGTTCCGCCTGGCGGCTCGCGTAGGGGACGGTGGCCAGGGCCAGGCAGGCATCTCGGACCGCGGTGTTGGACAACGCCAGGGCCAGGTCGACGACCTCCTTGTCCGAAAAGGACAAATCGCCTCGGCGAACACGGCCGAGCGCGGAGCGGACGAGCGCCAGGCCGTGGTCCCGCCGGCGCTCCGCGGTGACGGAGGGGTCCAGCGCATCAACGGCCGCATTCATCAGCTCGGCACGGCGTCGCACCGCCGCCTCATCGTCCGGGGCGAGCTGGTCGGCCAACTCCTCGCGGCTGTCGAACGTGACGTGCCCGCTCGCTGCGAAAACCGCGGCCGTGACGGTGCTGTTCTCATCGGGCAACACGCCTTCGCAATCTTTCTCGAGATAGCAATGCCAAGGTGCGCCTGCGCGGATTTCCGAAGCCCAGGTGGCGTGCTGCACCTTCGGACCCAGTACGGCAAAGGCCGCGCACAAGAGCTCGACGAGCCTTCGGTGCGGTGGCGTTGTCGGCGGTGGCTGCGATGGATGTCGGCCGACGACGACGATGTTGACTGCCCTCACCGCACTGTCGGCGAAGATTTCCATCAGGGCCTGCACTATGTCCGGCTCGTGTTCGGCCGCGGGCAGGTCCAGGCGCACCGCCGGGCACACCTGGCCGCCGTCGGGACCGCCGAGCCCGAGCACGACGAGCGAATCCGCGGGCCGGAAGCCCAGCAGTGGAGGCAGGGAGGCGATCAACTGTGCAGGTTCGCGGACGCTGACGCCGGTCCTGCCGTCGGCGAGGATTTTCGTGGTGGTGGTCACGACTCCACGATGGCGGATGGCGGGGCGGTGGTGGGAAAAAGTTGGTTCGGGTGTGGACAACCGGGGTGGTGTGGACAAGTTGTGCACATGCGGGCGCGGTGTTGGGCGGGAGGTGGCGAATTGGAGCGTGTTGGGCGACAGCTCGGGGCTTGGACGGGGTGGGGTGGCGCTGGAGCGGAGGCCGCGGGGTGGCGGATGCGCGGGTGGGATCTGCGGGCGTGGGATACGTGGCGGCGCGGGACGCGTGAGAGGCGCGAAGCGCGAGGCGCCCGGACACGCGAGCGCGGGTGGGATCTGCGGACGTGCGATGCGCGTCAGTGCCGGAGGCGTGAGGCGTGAGAGGGGCGAGGCGCCCAGACACGCGAGCGCGGGACGGGCCGAGCTCCGGAGGGGCGGAGGGCTGGGTCTGCCCGCAGGGTCGATCGCCGGACGAGACCGGAGGCCCGCGGAGCATGAGCCCCCTCTTGTCCACATCGGACGTGACAGGGTTCGACGACGCCGCTGCAGGGGTTCGAGGTGGTGGAATCCCCGACGGAGCCGCCCCGCGGCCAGGTCGCCGTGGCGACAACCCGGGCCCGGCCACAGCAGGCCCCGCCACAGCAGCACAGGCCCCGCCACACCAGAGCAGGGCCCGGCCACAGCAGGGCCCGACCACACCACAGCCCCGCCACAGCAGGGCCCGACCACACCACAGCAGGGCACGGCCACACCACAGCCCCGCCACAGCAGGGCCCGACCGAAAGGACGCCGGCACCAAAGACCGCGATCCGCACCAAACCCCTCCACCCACGGGTTGAGACCCGGATCAACCCGGAAGCCACCTGCGCACTGACGCGCCCCGGCGCGAGGGAGCAGAAGCTGGACGGGAACCGAAAGGAGAACCGGGATGGATCCCGTCGAGGTCCTGCTCTACCTAGTCATCGCCGCCCTGGTCATCTGGCGCGTGGTGTTCCGGCAGCTGCGCGGCAGCACCATCACGGTGCGCGGGCTGATCATCATCCCGGGCATCCTGCTGGTGCTCGGGCTCGAGAACTGCGCCCGCGCGCTACCCAAGGCCACCGGCGGCGAGATCGCCCTCCTCGCGGTCGACCTCGCGGTGCTGCTCGTCCTCGGCGTCGCCCGCGCCGCGAGCGCCCACCTCGACGTCCGCGACGGGTACGCGTTCCAGAAGGGCACCACCCTGACCCTCGTGCTCTGGCTGGTGACGATCGCGATCCGCATCGGGTTCGGTGTCGCCGGTGCGCGGACGGGGCTCGCGGGGCCACTCACGTCCTCGTCGGTCCTGCTCTCGATGGGCCTGAGCATCGGGGTGCAGAACGTCCTCGTCTACAGCCGGGCACGCCGCCGCGAGCTGCCGATCGCGACGAGCAGGTCCACCGTCGCCCGGGGTTGAGGCATTCTGAACGGCATGACGCTGGACATCCGGCGAACACGGGTCTCGCTGGCGCTCGACTCGATGCGCTGGCTGCTCGTGCTGATCCCGCTGGTCAGCTTGTCACCCCAGTTCACCCGGTGGACCTGGCCGGTGGCGGTGGTGGCGCTGGCCGGGTCGCTGCCGATGATGTGGCTGCCGACGCGCCCCGGCTGGCTGCTGCCCGGTGGCCTGATCGTCCTCGCCACCGCGAGCGGAATCCTGTGGGTGCTGCATCCGGCCAGCCTGATCTCGGTGGTCGTGTTCACCACGATCTTCTACGCGGCACGCTTCCTGCCGCTGCGGGCCGCGCTCGTGATCGGCGTCGTGATGGCCGCCGCCATGACGGCCCAGTTCCTGCGCTACCACGTGAGCCTGCGCAGCGCCCTGCTCGACTTCTCGATGACCGCCGTCGTGATCCTGCTCGGGCTCGTCCGGCGCGGGCGGGCCGCGAGGCTGGAACAGACCGAGCTCGCCCTCGCCCGGGCACGCACCGCAGCCGAGGAGCACGCCGTCGCCGCGGCGCTCGCCGAACGGGCACGGATCGCGCGGGAGCTGCACGACGTGCTCGCCCACTCGCTGTCCGGGCTCGCCCTGAACCTGCAGGGTGCCCGCCTGATGCTGGTGCGGGACGGCGCGAGCCCGGAAGCGCTCGCGCAGATCGAGCGTGCGCAGCAGCTCGCGGGCGACGGGCTGGCCGAGGCACGCAAGGCGGTCGCCGCGCTGCGCGAGGACCCGGTCCCGCTGGAGCGGGCGATCGACGACCTGCTCGCGGGCTACCGGCTCGACACGAGGGCGGCCGCGGAGCTGACCGTGCGGGGCGAACCCCGCCCGGTCGACGCGGCGACCGGCACGACCCTGCTGCGGGCCGTGCAGGAGGCGCTGTCCAACAGCCGCAAGCACGCACCGGGCGCCCGCGTGCAGGTCGAACTGGTCTACTCGGCCGACGAGGTCGAGGTCACCGTGCTCGACCACCAGGGCAGGCGGCCGACGCCGGGCGCGGTGCCGGGCTACGGTTTGCGCGGGATGCGCGAACGCGCCGAACTGCTCGGCGGGCGGCTCGCGACGGGCCCGGGGGAGGACGGATGGCGGGTACAGCTGACGGTGCCGGCGTGAAGCCGCTGCGCGTGGTCCTCGCCGACGACCAGGCGGTCGTCCGCGAGGGCCTGGTGACGCTGCTCGGCCTACTGCCGGAGGTCGACGTCGTGGGGGCCGCGGCCGACGGGATGGAGGCGGTCGAACTGGTCGCCGAGCACGAACCGGACGTGCTGCTGGTGGATCTGCGGATGCCGCGCTGCGACGGGGTGGAGGCGACGGCGCGGGTGCGCGCGGAACACCCCGGCACCGAGGTGGTGGTCCTGACCACCTACGCCGACGACGAGTCCCTGCTGTCCGCGTTGCGCGCCGGGGCGCGGGGCTACCTGACGAAGGACGCCGACGCGGAGTCGATCGCGCGGGCACTGCGCTCGGCCGCGAACGGGATGTCCACTGTGGATTCCGAGCTGCAGCGGCGGCTCGTCGAGGCCGCGAGCCGGGCACAGGCGCCGCGCACCCGCGAGGTCGAAGGCCTCACCGCGCGTGAGATCGAGGTCCTCCGGCTGATCGCGGGTGGACTGTCCAACACGGAGATCTCCCGCACGCTCGTCATCAGCGAGGCAACGGTGAAGACGCACGTCAACCACCTGTTCGCGAAGGCGGGGCTGCGGGACCGGGCGCAGGCAGTGGCCTTCGCGTACCGGACCGGACTGGTGCAGCATTAATCGAATCTTTACCGCGACGTGCTCGATCGGGCAATAGACGGCACCCTTGCTGGGATGATGCTCTGGCGAGTCGTCTCACAACCTGTTCCGGTGACCACCACCGTCACCACGACCACGCCCCCGCCGGAACCGTCGTTCGACCCGGCCGCCCTCGCCCGATCGGTCGGTGGCGCGGTCAACCGCGTCGGCGGACGGTGGCCTCGCTCGGCGCGGACGAATCGTTCTACACCGCCTCCCTGGTCAAGCTGCTGATCGCGCTCGACGCCCTGCACACCGGTGGCTGGCACGCGCCGAGCGCACGCCTGGACGCGAGCCTCACCGAGATGATCTCGGCCAGTCACGACGGGGTCGCCGATGCCCTGTGGGACTCGGGTGGCCGCTCCGCCATCGTCACCGTCTACAGGTCCCTCACCCAGCAGGTGCCGCCCGAGGCGAGCGGCCCCATCCTCGACGCGCTGGCCGCCGCGACCAATCCCGCCGCGGACGGCTTCCCGCAGTACTTCGGCATCCCCGACGGCCTGCCGGGCGGGCCCTGGGCGGCCAAGCAGGGCTGGATGAAGATCCGGCGTGCGGTCGTGCTGAACACGAGCGGGCTGGTCGCCTCGAGGTACGTCGTGGTGCTGCTGGCGGAGTTTCCGCTGAGCACGAGCCACGGGCGGGCACGGGCGGCGCTCACCGCCGGTGCGGCCGCCGTGGCACCCGGGCTCGCGTCCTAGACTGCTCAGCCGTGTCCGATCAACCCAAGCTGCGGCGCCGGGTCGCCGATGCCGCGGAAGCCGTGCTGCGCAAGCAGAAGTACGTCGCGCCGGTGGACGTACTCGTGGGGCTGCGGTGGCTGAAGCCGGCCGGTGTCGAGGACTGGCGGCTCGGCCGTCGGGGTCCGCTGCTGGACGCCCTGCCCGTGGACGGCGTGAAGGTGCTCACCGCGTTCGAGCACCTGCACGACTGGGCCCGCGAGCGGGGACTGCGGCCGAGCGAGGCCGTGTACCTGGCGGGCACGCGGGACAGGCGACCGCTCGTGTTCGCGGAAGACGAGGCGCTGCAACGGGTTTTCCGCACGCACTGGGTCTCCCCGGAGTTGTCGGACAAGCAGCGCGAAAAGCTCGAAGCCCGGCAGAACCAGGCGCCGGACCTGGTCGTGCTCTCCCCGCACACCGACTGGACGTGCACCGGCTGTGGTATCCGGTCCGCCGCGGGCGAGTTCCAGTACCCCGAGGACGACCGGCCGCTCTGCCTGTCGTGCGCGGACTTCGACCATCTGGTGTTCCTGCCCTCGGGCAACGCCGCGCTGTCACGGCGCGCGAAGAAGGAGAGCACGCTCGCCGTGCTCGTGACCCGCTTCAACAAACGCCGGAAACGCTATGAGCGGCAAGGAATCCTGGTCGAGGAGGCCGCGCTCGAACGGGCGGAGGGCCAATGCCTCGCCGACGAGGACGTGCGGGCCCGCCGGCGGGAACGGGACGCGGTGCGCCGCGCCGCACAGGACGTCGAGTTCCAGGCCGCGATGGCCGGTGAGATCCGCCGGCTGTTCCCCGGCTGTGGTGCCGAACGCGCGCAGGCCATCGCCGAGCACGCCGGCACCCGGGGCAGCGGCCGGGTCGGCCGGTCCGCGGCGGGCCGCGCGCTCGACGACGAGGCGGTGCGGCTCGCCGTGGTCGCCTCGATCCGACACGAGGACACGGACTACGACGCGATGCTCATGGCCGGGGTGCCCCGGGCGGAGGCACGCGACCGGATCCGGCCGGGCATCGACCGGGTGCTGGCGCGGTGGGAGCGCGGCTAGGTCTGTTTCCCAAGCGGCGGCCGCCTGCCCACGCCGGCAGGCGAACGTGGTCGCTAGCCGTGCGCGATGTAGGCCTGGAGCTGCTCTTGGCTGGTCTCGAGCTCCTCCATCCGGGTCTTCACCACGTCACCGATGCTGACGATGCCGGCCAGCCTGCCCCCGTCGAGCACGGGGACGTGCCGGACGCGGCGCTGGGTCATCAGCACGCTCAGGTCGTCCACCGAGTCCCGCGGTGTGCAGGTGGCGACGACGGTGGTCATGATCTCCGAGACCGGGCACGACAGCAGCGCTTCCCCGCGTTCGTGCAGCTTCCGCACGACATCCCGCTCGGAGACGATGCCCGCGACGCCATCCGGGCCGAGCACGGGCATGGCGCCGATGTTGTGCTCGGCGAGCCCGGCCAGCAGCTCTCTGACCGTGGTCTCCGGAGAGACGGTGGCCACCGACGTGCCCTTGTTGCGCAAGACGTCCGCGATCCTCATCCGGCACCTCCCGGTCGTGATCTGGTTCACATCAGGTTAGGGGGCATCGCTCGATCACGAAAGCCACGATCCGGGCGAACCACCGCGGGTGACGTTCCCGATCCGGGCACTTTCCGTGCCCGAACGGCGGTAATCGGACCGGCACTGTAAACGCTCCTCCCCTGGCAGACTGGTCGCATGGCTGACGAAGACCCGTTTCTGTGGCTCGAGGACGTGACCGGCGAAGCGGCACTGGGGTGGGTGCGTGCCCGCAATGCGGAGACCCTGGAAGAGATCACCGGTGGCGAGCGGTTCGAGCGGTTGCGCAAGGAGATCCGCGAGGTACTCGACGCCGACGACCGGATCCCCTACATCCGCAGGCGCGGCGAATACTTCTACAACTTCTGGCAGGACGCCGCCAACCCACGCGGGCTGTGGCGGCGCACCACACTGGAGGAATACCGCAAGGACCGTCCCAACTGGGAGGTTCTGCTCGACGTCGACGCGCTGGCCGAGGCCGAAGGCGAGAACTGGGTCTGGCAGGGCGCGACCGTGCTGCGCCCCGGCTTCCGTCTCGGGCTGGTCGAGCTGTCGCGTGGCGGCGCGGACGCGACAGTGGTCCGCGAGTTCGACCTCGACCGGCGCGCATTCGTCGAGGACGGCTTCGAGCTGCCCGAAGCCAAGAGCCGGGTCGGCTGGATCAACGAGGACCTCATCTACGTCGGCACCGATTTCGGCGAGGGATCGCTGACCACATCGGGATATCCGCGGGTCATCAAGGAATGGCGCCGAGGCACTCCGCTGTCGGCGGCGAGCACGGTCTACGAAGGCAAGCTCGAGGACGTTTCGGCGTTCGCCTACCACGACGCCACCCCGGGTTTCGAACGCGATTTCGTCGGCAGCTCACCGGATTTCTACCGGGTCGAGAAATTCCTTCGCACCGAGGACGAGCTGGTGCGCATCGACGTGCCCGAGGACTCGCAGACGACGGTGCACCGCGAGTGGCTGCTCATCCGCACCCGCTCGCCGTGGACGGTCAACGGCCGCGACTACGACGCCGGCACCCTGCTCGCCGCCCCCTTCGACGACTACCTCGCGGGCTCACGCGAGCTGACGGTGCTGTTCGAGCCGGACGTCCGCACCTCGCTCGAGGCGTACGACTGGACGCGGAACCACCTCGTGCTCACGACGCTGTCCGACGTGCGCACCCAACTGCACGTGCTGACCCCGGCCGAGGGCTGGCGCCGGGAGCCGATGCCGGCGGGCCCCGAGCTGGGCATCGCGCAGGTCCTCGACACCGATCCGGACACCAGCGACGAGTACCTGCTGGGCACCAGCGGTTTCACCGAACCGCCGACGTTGAGATACGGCCATCTCGGCGAAGAGACCGAGGTACTGAAGCAGTCCCCGGCGCGGTTCGACGCCGAGGGCGTGACCGTCGACCAGTACTTCGCGACCTCGCCCGACGGGACGCAGATCCCGTACTTCGTGGTGCGGCCGCAGGCGGCAGGCGGGCCGACGATGCTCACCGGCTACGGCGGCTTCGAGGTTTCGCGGCTGCCGGACTACAGCGGTGTCCTCGGCCGCGGCTGGCTCGCCCGCGGCGGGACGTACGTGCTCGCGAACATCCGCGGTGGCGGCGAGTACGGCCCGTCGTGGCACACCCGGGCGATGAAGGAGAACCGGTACCTGGTGTACGAGGACTTCGCCGCCGTGGCGAGGGATCTGGTCGACCGTGGGATCACGACGCGGGAGAAGCTCGGCACGCACGGCGGCAGCAACGGCGGGTTGTTGATGGGCGTCATGCTCACCCGGTACCCGGAACTGTTCGGCGCGATCGTGTGCCAGGTCCCGCTGCTGGACATGCGCCGCTACCACCTGCTGCTCGCGGGCGCGTCCTGGATGGCCGAGTACGGCGACCCGGACGACCCGGCGCAGTGGGACTACATCGGGAAGTACTCCCCGTACCAGAACGTCCACAGTGGACGCGACTACCCGCCCACGCTGTTCATGACGTCCACCCGGGACGACCGGGTGCACCCGGCGCACGCGCGCAAGATGGTCGCGAAGATGCGCGAGCTGGGTTACGGCGTGCGCTACCACGAGAACATCGAGGGCGGGCACGGCGCGGCCGCGGACAACGAGCAGCTGGCGCAGAAGTGGGCGCTGCTGTTCGAGTTCCTGTGGTCGCAGCTCGAGTACTAGCTGCCACGCTCGGCCAGGTACCGCTCGAAGGTGACCTTGCCGACGGCGTGCTCCGGGGCGAGGTTGGCGCCGGCCCGGAACGCGCGCGCCGCCTTGCCCGGCAAGGAGACCGGCACGACGGGACGGCTCCGGCCCACGGCGGCGAGGTAAGCCCTGGCCAGCTCGGCGGAGTCGCGGACCTCGGGGCCGCCCATGTCCGGCACCCGGCCGGCGGGTTGTCCCAGCGCGAGCTCGACCAGCCGGTCGGCGACCTCACGGACGTCGACCGGCTGGAACCGGCCCTTGAGGGTGAAGGTGACGGGCAGCCGTAGCTGGGCCTTGGTGAAACCGAGGACGAGGTCGTGGAACTGGGTGGCCCGCAGGATCGTCCACGGCAGGCCGGAACCTTCGATGAGCCGTTCGGTCTCGAGCTTCGCCTTGTAGTAGAAGAAGGGGATCTTGTCGATCCCGACGATCGAGATGTAGACCAGGTGCGCGCCGCGGGTGGTCTCGATGAGCTTCCGCGTGGCGGCGACGTCTCCCCCGCCCGTGCTGTTGCTGGCGCAGTGCACGATCGTGTCCACGCCCTCGGTGGCTTCGGCGATACCGGCGCCGGTCTTGAGGTCGCCGGTGCGCCAGGCGTAGGGCGTACGGGCGGGCGCGGGCCTGCGGCTGAGCACCCGCACCGCACGGCCGTCGCCCAGCAGCCGCTCGGCCACGACGCTGCCGAGCGTGCCGGTGCCGCCCGTGACCAGGATCGTCTCGCTCACTGCTGCTCCTTCTGCCGGTGGTTTCCACGTTCCCGCATGAAGGACGAGACGGCGAGTGAGAAGGTGACAAGCGAAAGGGCCGGAAGCCGCCGAGACGACTTCCGGCCCTTTCGGTGGCCGATCAGCTGCAGCCGGAGGTGGCGCCGCAGCCCTCGCAGGCGTAGCAGGAGCCCGCGGGACGCATCTTCGTGCCGCAGGTCATGCACAGCGGCGCGTCATTCGCCTTGCCGAGGTGCAGGTCCATCAGCTCGGCGGTGCTGTGCGCCACCTCGGTTTCCACCCCTCGGCTCGACTCGACGGTGCTGCGCAGCTCCTCGAGGTCCACGCTCTCCGGCTCCGCCGCGGGGGCGTTGCCGTAGTCCGACGCCTCGACCTGGGCGGTGCGCTCCTCGGCGGTGAAGATGCCCAGCTGCGCCCGCTTCTCGTACGGCAGGTAGTCCAGCGCGAGCCGCCGGAACAGGTAGTCCAGCACGCTGGTGGCGATCCGGATGTCCGGGTCGTCGGTCATGCCGGCCGGCTCGAAGCGCAGGTTGGAGAACTTCGAGACGTAGAACTCCAGGGGGATCCCGTACTGCAGGCCCACCGAGATCGACATCGAGAAGGCGTCCATCACGCCGGCCAGGGTCGAACCCTGCTTGCCGAGCTTGACGAAGATCTCGCCGAGGCCGTCGTCCGGGTAGGAACCCGCGTGCAGGTAGCCCTCGGCGCCACCGACGGTGAACGACAGGGTCTGGCTCGGGCGCTTCTTGGGCAGGCGCTTGCGCACCGGCTTGTACTCGACGACCTTCTCCGGCTCCGGGGTCGCCGCCTTCGCGTCCTTCTTCCCGCTGGACAGCGGCTGGCCGACCTTGCAGTTGTCGCGGTAGATCGCGAGCGCCTTCAGGCCGAGCTTCCAGCCCTCGTAGTAGATCTCCTCGACCTCCTCGACGGTCGCCGACTCCGGCATGTTGACCGTCTTCGAGATCGCGCCCGAGATGAACGGCTGCACCGCGGCCATCATCCGCACGTGGCCGATCGGCTTGATCGAACGCTCGCCGATCGCGCAGTCGAACACCTCGTAGTGCTCCGGCCGCAGCCCGGGGGCGTCCACGACGTGGCCGTGCTGGGCGATGTACTCGACGATCGCCTCGACCTGCTCGTCCTGGTAGCCCAGCGCCTTCAGCGCCCGCGGCACGGTCTGGTTGACGATCTGCATGGAGCCGCCGCCGACCAGCTTCTTGAACTTGACCAGCGAGAAGTCCGGCTCGATGCCGGTGGTGTCGCAGTCCATCATGAAGCCGATGGTGCCGGTGGGGGCGAGCACACTGGCCTGCGCGTTGCGCCAGCCGTTCTTCACGCCGATCTCGATGCCGCGCTGCCATTCCCGCGTCGCAAGGTCGCGCACCGCGACGTCGTTGGCGTGCATCGTGCGGATCGCGTCGTTGGCGCCCGCGTGCTTGCGCATGACGCGCTGGTGCGCCTCGGCGTTGCGGGCATAGCCCTCGTACGCACCGACGACACCGGCGAGCTCCGCCGAGCGACGGTAGGAGGTGCCGGTCATCAGCGAGGTGATCGCCGCCGCCAGGGCGCGGCCGCCGTCGGAGTCGTACGCGTGGCCGGTGGCCATCAGCAGCGCGCCGAGGTTGGCGTAGCCGATGCCCAGCTGGCGGAACTTGCGGGTGGTGTCGCCGATCGCCTCGGTCGGGAAGTCCGCGAAGCAGATCGAGATGTCCATCGCGGTGATGACGAACTCGACGGCCTTGACGAACAGCTGCGCGTCGAAGGTGCCGTCGCCGGAGAGGAACTTCAGCAGGTTCAGCGACGCGAGGTTGCAGCTGGAGTTGTCCAGGTGCATGTACTCGCTGCACGGGTTGGACGCGGTGATCCGGCCCGACTCGGGGCAGGTGTGCCAGTCGTTGATCGTGTCGTCGTACTGCACGCCCGGGTCGGCGCAGTCCCACGCCGCCTGCGCCATCGAGCGGAACAGCTTCTTGGCGTCGACGTGCTCGATCACCTCGCCGGTGAGCCGGGCACGCAGGCCGAACTCGCTCTTCGCCTCGACCGAGCGCATGAACTCGTCGCTGACGCGGACCGAGTTGTTGGCGTTCTGGTACTGCACCGAGTGGATGTCGGCACCGGAGAGGTCCATGTCGAACCCGGCGTCGCGCAGGACCTTGATCTTCTCTTCCTCGCGCGCCTTGGTGGTGATGAACTCCTCGATGTCGGGGTGGTCGACGTCGAGCACGACCATCTTCGCCGCGCGGCGGGTGG
The DNA here is from genome assembly GCF_021391495.1 of Amycolatopsis acidiphila. Lineage (NCBI taxonomy): Bacteria > Bacillati > Actinomycetota > Actinomycetes > Pseudonocardiales > Pseudonocardiaceae > Amycolatopsis > Amycolatopsis acidiphila. Next base: position 6,109,698 of record NZ_CP090063.1, read on the forward strand.
CGCCGCCGGACTTGATGGTGCCCGCGGACGCGTCGGCGCCGCGCATGAAGGAGACCGGGCCGGAGGCGGTGCCGCCGGAGGAGAGCAGCTCCTTGGAGGAGCGGATGCGGGAGAGGTTCAGCCCGGCGCCGGAGCCGCCCTTGAAGATCAGGCCCTCTTCCTTGTACCAGTTGAGGATCGAGTCCATGTTGTCGTCGACCGCCAGGATGAAGCAGGCGCTGACCTGCTGCTTGGAGGTCGTGCCGACGTTGAACCAGACCGGGGAGTTGAAGCTGAACACCTGGTGCAGCAGCATCCAGGTCAGCTCGTGCTCGAAGACCTCGGCGTCGACGCCGGTGGCGAAGTAGCCGTTGTCCGTGCCCGCCTTGACGTAGGTCTTCACGACCCGGTCGATGAGCTGCTTGAGGCTGCGCTCGCGCTGCGGGCTGCCCACCGCGCCGCGGAAGTACTTGCTGGTGACGATGTTGGTCGCGTTGACCGACCAGAACTCGGGGAACTCGACCCCACGCTGCTCGAAGTTGATCGAACCGTCGCGCCAGTTGGTCATCACGACGTCGCGCTTTTCCCAGTTCACCTCGTCGTAGGGGTGCACGCCCTCGGTGGTGAACACGCGCTCGACGGTGAGCCCGCGCTTGCCCCTCTTCGCGCTTTTACTGCCTGTCGCCACGGTCTCCGTCATGGACTTGTCCCTCTCCCGCCGGCCGAGTATCACTCGCCGTCCGCGCTCCTGTCGCCGTCCTGCGGCGCTGCCGAATCCGCCATGGCCGCACGTAGGTCCGCGATCTCCTTCTCGAAGTCCTCCACGGACGAGAAGGAGCGGTAGACGCTGGCGAACCGGAGGTACGCGACCTCGTCGAGCTCACGGAGCGGACCGAGGATCGCGAGGCCCACCTCGTGACTCGGGATCTCCGCGACACCAGCCGAGCGGATCGACTCCTCGACCCGCTGTGCGAGTTGCTGCAGGGCGTCGTCGTCGACCGGCCTGCCCTGGCAGGCCCGGCGCACGCCCCGGACCACCTTGTCCCTGCTGAACTGCTCGGTGACCCCGGACCGCTTGACGACGGCGAGCACCATCGTCTCCGAGGTGGTGAACCGGCGCCCGCATGCCGAGCACGACCTGCGGCGGCGGATCGCCTGTCCTTCGTCCACCTCACGGGAGTCGACGACCCGGGAATCGGCATGGCGGCAGAACGGGCACCGCACGACCGATCACCTTTCCTTTCACGTCTGTTCCCCCGGCTATCCGCGCCCTCCGGCCCGCCACGCAACGGCCCGGTCCAGGCGATGACCTGGTGATCAACTTGTGGATATCCGGTGGGTGAACACCGACCAGCTGTGGACAACTCGTGTTTCAGTCTACCCCAACTTGTGGACCAACTACAGCCATGTAACTACTAGATATAGCGGTCGACCTTAGATCGCGCATCAGCGGGGCGCAAGCGACCCGGCCGGGTGAAGCGCGTGTCGCGCGGCACTTCTCGGCGGAAGGTCACCGGCCCGCGCCGAGCGGCTGGGCGTCCACGGGAACGGTGAGCGGCAGACCGGGCACGACGGTGGCGTCCCCGAAGTTGTTGAGCTGCTTGATCCGGGCCACGACCGCGTCGGCGTCCGAGGCCGGCGCGTAGTGGTGCGCGACGTCCCACAACGTCTCCCCGCTGCCGACCGTGACCGTGGCGGTCCGCTCGGGCACGGCGGCCGACATCCCGTCGGCAAAAACACCCAGACCGGTGACGAACAGACCCGCCGCGACCGCGATCGCCGCGAGCCACGGCCAGCGCGGCACGACCCGCCGCGGCGTGCAGGCGGGCACGGCGCTCCGGCCGCGGCCCGCCACGACACGGGCACGCGTCGGCGGCCGGCGCGTCTCGCCTGCCCGTCGCGGCCGGACCGGCAGCTGCGGCCCAGTCCTGCTCTCGGCGGCATTCCCGGCGGCCGGGCTTCCATCCAGCAGTACCGACATCGCGAACCTCCTCGCGGCTTCTGACCTGGCCCGGCGGGCGTCAGGTCGAACACTCGTTCTATCGAACCTCTGCGCGAATGTGTACCACCAGGGTCTGACAAAATCGAGAGACACCCGGCGTGTCGCTCGAACAGTTGTTTGATGTTCCCGGTCCGGTGCACTACCGTGGGTGACCAGGACAAGGCGAAACGCGCCGGTCGCTCTGAACTCTGCGGCCCGGCAGGTACGAAGTGAGCAACGCGGCTGGGAGGCGGCACCATGACAGACACCGACGAGACTGCGGACATTCCCCGCAGGCCGGGCGGCCGGTTCGGCGACGTCCACCCGCTCCCCGATCCCGAGGACGTGGAGGAGGGGCTGAGCCCGCGGCAGCAGCAGGTGCTGGAGGTCATCCGCGCCTGGGTCGACCGCTTCGGCTACCCGCCCAGCGTGCGCGAGATCGGTGAGGCCGTCGGCCTCACCTCGACGTCGTCGGTGTCGCACCAGCTGCGCACCCTGCAGCGCAAGGGCTACCTGCGCCGCGACGCCAACCGGCCTCGTGCCGTCGGCGTGCTCACCGCCGCGGCCGAGCACGCCGCGCGGATCGGGCGTACCGAGAGTGACATGCCGAAGCCGGCGTACGTGCCGGTGGTCGGCCGGATCGCCGCCGGCGGGCCGGTGCTCGCCGAGCAGTCCATCGAGGACGTGTTCCCGCTGCCGAAGGACATCGTCGGCGAGGGCGAGGTGTTCCTGCTGAAGGTCACCGGTGACTCGATGATCGAGGCGGCCATCACCGACGGCGACTGGGTCGCGGTGCGCCAGCAGCCGACCGCCAACAACGGGGAGATCGTCGCCGCGATGATCGACGGCGAGGCGACGGTGAAGACGTTCAAGCGCAAGAGCGGGCACGTGTGGCTGATGCCGCACAACGAGGCCTACGAGCCCATCAACGGTGACGACGCCAGCATCCTCGGCAAGGTCGTGGCCGTGCTGCGCCGGTTGTAGCGAGTGGACGGCGGGCCCGGACTCCAGGTCCGGGCCCGGGTACCCCTCGAGGCGCCGGTTACTTGCGCGAGAACCGGCGACGGAGCTTGGTCAGCGCGAACAGGCCGCCGGCCGCGATGCAGACCGCCAGCACCAGCGCCGGGGCGCCCCCCATGCCGGACGAACCGCCCGCGCCGGTGCCCGTCTCGCCACCCGCGGCGGCCGGAGTGCGGTCGTTCGTAGCGGGTTTGGCCATGGACGTCGCGTCCTTCACGGCTCGGATCGGTTGCCTGGTGCCCTCCCCGCCGGACAGCAACGTGCCGTCGGGCTCGAACGCCAGCGCTTCGCCCTGCTGCTCGTCCGGCAGTGGCACCCGCACCGGGTCGCGCTTCAGGGCCGCGGACACGTCGCCGTCGGGCGCGGAGTACAGGTAGGCGTCGGTATAGGTGCGCAGGGCGACCACGGTGCCGTCCGCACTGGTCGCCGCGCCCGTCACGAGCACGGACCCGAAGCCGGCCACCGGACCGCCCGGGGTGTTCGTGGGTTTGAACTCGAGCGTGCCGACCTTCTCCAGCGGAGTCGGGCCGGGGCTCTTGAGCGCCGAGACGGGCCGGTAGATCCCGGAGTCGCCGAATGGCGTCTTGGTCACCAGGTACGGCGTGCCATGACGGTCCAGCAGCAACGCCTCCACGTCGTGCTGGCCGTCGGGATAGGTGAGCCGGTACAGCGTCGCCTTGCCCTGGGGCGTCAGGGCGACCAGGGCCACCGTCTCGCGCTTCTTGTCGTTGTCACCGGTGTCCGACAGCCAGAGCGTGCCATCGGCGGCGCGCGCCAGGTCCTCCACGTCGTACGGGTCCAGCGAGTTGGTGATCACCCGCTGCACCGCGCAGTCGCGTCCCAGCACGAACACCTGGATCTTGCTGCCGCCGTCGTTGATCGCGTACCAGCGCTGCCCGTCGCTGACCAGGCCGGACAGCTCGGTGATCCGCTTGTCCGAAACCGTGCACACCGAGGCCGGTGCCTGCGCCGCCGCGGCCGGAGCCGCGGACAGCGCGAGGACGAACGAGAACACGGCGAGCACGGCACCCCAGCGCAAGGTCACCGCGCCGACGTTACCGAGATCAGGCCCGCGAACCGTCCACGACATACGACTCCAGCGCGGAAGCCAGGTCCGGGCGGACCCGGGCGCACAGCCGCGTGCCCTCGGGCAGGTGCTCCTCGGCGAGGACCTCACCGTCGTCGTGCACGCGTGCGACGAGCTCGCCACGGGTGTACGGGACCAGCGCCTCGACGGTGACCTCCGCCCGCGGCAACCGCTCGGCGACCGTCTCGACCAGCTCGGCCACACCCGCACCCGTACGGGCGGAGACCACCACGGCGTCGGGCAGCAGGTGGCGCAGGCGGACCAGGGACAGCTCGTCCGCGGCGTCGGCCTTGTTGATCACGATCAGCTCGGGCGGCAACGGCTCGGACCGGCGCTCGTTGATCTCCGCGAGCACTTCGCGCACCGCGTTGACCTGCTCCTCGGGCGCCGGGTCGGACCCGTCCACCACGTGCAGCAGCAGGTCGGCGTCCGCCGCCTCGTCCAGCGTCGAGCGGAACGCGTCGACCAGCTGGTGCGGCAGGTGCCGCACGAACCCGACGGTGTCGGTCAGCGTGTACGTGCGCCCGTCCGGCGTGGCGCTGCGCCGCGTGGTCGGGTCGAGGGTGGCGAACAACGCGTTCTCGACGAGCACGCCCGCGCCGGTGATGGCGTTGAGCAGGCTCGACTTCCCGGCGTTGGTGTAGCCGACGATCGCGACGCTCGGGACCTCGTTGGCGACCCGGCGGCCGCGCTTGGTCACCCGGATCGTGTCCATCGCGGCGATCTCGCGGCGCAGCTTGGCCACCCGCTTGTTGATCCGCCGCCGGTCGGTCTCCAGCTTCGTCTCACCGGGACCACGCAGGCCCACGCCGCCGTTCGCGCCACCGGCACGGCCACCGGCCTGCCGGGACAGCGACTCGCCCCAGCCGCGCAGCCGCGGGATGAGGTACTGCAGCTGGGCCAGCTCGACCTGCGCCTTGCCCTCCTTGGAGCGCGCGTGCTGGGCGAAGATGTCCAGGATCAGCGCCGTCCGGTCGATCACCTTGACCTTGAGCTTGGCCTCCAGCTGACGCAGCTGGCCCGGCGAGAGCTCGCCGTCGCAGATCACCGTGTCGGCGCCGGTCGCAATGACGACGTCGGACAGCTCGCGAACCTTGCCCGAGCCGATGTAGGTGGCCGGGTCCGGCTTGTCACGGCGCTGCACAAGACCCTCCAGCACCTCCGAGCCCGCCGTCTCGGCCAGCAGGGCCAGCTCGGCCAGCGAGGCCTCGGACTGGGCCGCGGTGCCTTCGGTCCACACGCCGACCAACACCACCCGTTCCAGGCGAAGCTGCCGGTACTCGACCTCGGTGATGTCCGCCAGCTCGGTGGACAGTCCGGCGACGCGCCGCAATGAGGCGCGTGCCTCCAGGTCCAGCTCACCGGTCGACGGGTCTTCGAGGAAGTTGCTGTGTGTCAGTTCTGTCATCGTCCTTCCATGGTCCCACGATTCGTGGGAGAAACCGAGCGCATTACCGGCTCGGGTAAGTCGCGATGTAGATCGCGGTACGGTCGCCGCCGCCGGTCTCGGACCGGGCCTTGAACTCCTCGAGCAGGGCGTGGAGCCTGTCTTCGAACTCCGTCCGGTCCGCCGGCGAGACCTGCACGACCAGCCGCGTCTGGCGCAGCTCGGCCGACGGTACCTCGGCGATCTCGCCGAGGTACGCCTCGAGCATGGCCTGTCCGACCTGCTCGTGCAGGCCGACCTCGTCGAGGTACCAGGACAGCCCTGTCGACAGGTAAGGAATCTCTTTCGCTCCCCGGTTGCCGCGCCGAGCCGGCTGAGGAGCCAGAAAACCCGTGTCGACCAGCTTGCGCACGTGGTGCAGCACCGTCGCCGGGTCACGACCCAGACGCTCGGCCAGCTCCTTGTTGGTCAACGCGTCCGCATAGGTCAACCGGATGATGCGCAGCCGTATTCCGGAGGCGAGCGCGTTGGCCTCGGCCTCGGTCGCTTCCCGTCGCGTATGGGGCACCCCCCGAGTGTAGGGATAAGTGATTGACTCTTTCCAATCACTTGCGCGAAGCTTGCCGCATGCGGCGCGACACACTGTGGTTCCACCCGGACTTCCGGCGGCTGTGGGCGGGCGACACGATCAGCCAGGCGGGCAACTTCGTCGGCCAGGCCGTGATCCCGCTGCTCGCGGCGACCGTGCTGGCCGCGACCCCGTTCCAGATGGGCCTGCTCACCGCCGCCGAGAACGCCGCGTTCCTGCTCATCGGGCTGCCCGCCGGGGTGTGGGTCGACCGGATGCGGCGTCGGCCGCTGATGCTGCGGGCCGACTTCGCCCGCGCCGCACTCCTGCTGACCGTGCCGATCGCCTGGTGGGCGGGCGTGCTCACGCTGGCGCAGCTGATCGTCGTCGCGCTGCTCGTCAGCGTCGGCACCGTGTTCTTCGACGTCGCCTACCAGTCGTACCTGCCGTCGCTGGCCGGGCGGGAACACCTGCTCGAAGGCAACGCGAAGCTGCAGGCCAGCCAGTCGACGGCACAGGTCGTCGGGCCCGGCCTCGGCGGCGGCCTCGCCCAGCTCGCGGGCGCGGCGAACGCGGTGCTGGCGACCGGCCTCGGCTACCTCGCGTCGGGGCTGTTCCTGTTGCGCATCAAGACCGTCGAGCCGGAGCCGGAACCGCACAACGGCATCCCGCTGCACACCCGGATCGCCGAGGGGATGCGGTTCGTCTTCCACAACCCCACCCTGCGGCCGATCACGCTGTGCACGGCGACGGCGAACCTGGGGAACACGGTCTTCCAGGCGATGCTGATCCTGTTCCTCACCCGCGACCTCGGCCTCGGCGCGGCCGCCGTCGGCGCGCTGCTGACCACGATGGGGATCGGCGGGGTGCTCGGCGCGCTCACCGCGGGCTGGTGGACCCGGCGCATCGGCCAGGCCCGCGCGATCTGGCTCGTCCCGCTCCTGACCTGGCCGTTCCAGGTGCTGGTCCCGCTCGCCGCGCCGGGCCGGCGGGTCGGGCTCGTGGCGGTGGGGATGACGGTGATGACCTTCGGGGTGATCGTCTACAACGTCGCACAGGTCAGCTACCGCCAGGCCATCTGCCCGGACCGGCTGCTCGGCCGGATGAACGCGACCGTGCGGTTCGTGGTGTGGGGCACGATGCCGGTCGGCGGCCTCATCGGCGGCGGGCTCGGCGAATGGCTCGGCGTGCGCGGCACGCTGTGGGCCGGCTGCGCCGGGCTGGCCGTGCCCACCGCGTTGCTGGTGTTCTCACCGCTGCGCCGGATGCGGGACGTGCCGAAGGAGGCCGTCTACTCCTGAGCGGCCCACCACTCGTCGACCAGCTCGCCGCGCGCCACGAACTCCGCGGGGCCGGTCAGGGTGGACTCGCCGCGCTTCATGGTGACCGTGACCCTGCCGCCAGGAACATCCACAGTGGACTCACCGGTGTCGGTGCCCGCCAGGTGCAGCGCGGCGGCGACCGCGGCGACGGTGCCCGTACCGCAGGAGCGGGTCTCGCCGACCCCGCGCTCGTAGACCCGCATGCGCAACGCGCCTTCGCCCAACGGGTTGACGAACTCCAGGTTCACGCCCTCGGGAAAGAAGTCCTCGTCGTAGCGCGGCTCCTCGCGCAGGTCCAGCTCCGCGACGTCACCGTCCACAACGGACACCAGGTGCGGGTTGCCCACGTTCACCGCGACCCCGGAGAAGTCCCGGCCGTCGACGATCGCCACGGACGCCCCGGTGACCGAGGCGGGCCCCATGTGCACGGTGACCGTGCCGTCCGGGTGCACCACCACGGGCTTGTCCCCGGCCCGGCTGCCCACGAGGAACTCCGGCCCCTCGGCCAGCCCCCGCTCGGCCAGGTAACGCGCGAACACGCGCATCCCGTTGCCGCACATCTCCGCGACCGACCCGTCGGCGTTGCGGTAGTCCATGAACCACTCGCCCTCGGATGGCAGCCCGAGCGCGGTGGACCGGACCACTCGCAGCACGCCGTCGGCACCGAGCCCGCGCCGGCGGTCGCACAGCGCGGCGACCCGGCCCGGCGTCAACTCCAGCCGGCCGTCCGGGTCGGGCAGCAGCACGAAGTCGTTCTGTGTGCCATGCCCTTTGAGAAACTCGATCGCCACTGGATCAGCTTACTGGGCAGCCACCGACAGCACTCGCGCGGCCAAGTCGGAATCCGTAGCCGGGAACCACCGGATCCTGGCGTCCCGGCGGAACCAGGATCGTTGTCTGCGAACGAATCGGCGCGTCGCCTGTTTCGTGGCCGCCACGGCGGCCGCGAAGTCGCCGTCACCGTCGAGCGCGGCCAGCACCTGCTGGTACCCCAGCGCCCGCGAAGCGGTCTTTCCCTCGCGCAGGCCACGCTCGGCGAGCGCACGCACCTCGTCGACGAGCCCGGCCGCGAACATGCGCTCGACGCGCAGTTCGACCCGTTCGTCGAGTTCCGGGGCCTCACGATCGATTCCGATGAGCACCGCGGCGTACCGCGGCGGCCCCGGCACGGGCATGTTGGCCGAGAACGGTTCGCCGGTGAGCTCGATGACCTCCAGCGCGCGGACGATCCGGCGGGCGTTGGACGGCAGGATCGCCGCGGCCGCGTCGGGGTCGAGGCGCGCGAGCCGTTCGTGCATCGCCGCCGCCCCCGCTTCGGCCGCTTCCGCCTCCAGGCGGGCGCGGACGGCGGGGTCGGTGCCCGGGAAACGCAGGTCGTCGAGCACCGCCTGCACGTACAGGCCCGAGCCGCCGACCAGCACCGGTACCTTGCCCTCGCCGAGCAGGCGTTCGACGACCGCCCTGGCGTCGCGCTGGTAGGCGGCGACCGACGCCGTCTCCGTCACGTCGAGCACGTCGAGCAGGTGGTGCGGGACGCCGCGGCGTTCCTCTTCGGTCACCTTCGCGGTCCCGATGTCCATCCCGCGGTAGAGCTGCATGGCATCGGCGTTGACGACCTCGCCGCCCAGCTCCTCGGCGAGGCGGATCGCGAGGTCCGACTTCCCGGTCGCGGTGGGCCCGACGACGGCGATCGGCCTCATCGCCGGAGTTCCCAGACCGCGACGTGGTAGCCGACGCCGAAGGGCGCCGCGGAGTACAGGAGTTCCGCACGCCAGTCGCCGCCCGCGCCGGCGAGCACCTGCCACGGCACCCGGCCACCCGCACCGAGCTCCTCGGCCAGCATGGGGTCGAGCTCCAGCAGCGCCTGGGTGTCGGCCTTGGCCAGGGCTTTCGCGACCGCGTCGTCGAACGCGGGCGCGCGCACGTCCTCGCCGCCGGGGGCGCCGGGACCGTGCCGGTTCGAGCCGTCGCCGAGGATCAGCAGGTCACCGGTCAGCTGCTTGCCCAAACGGGCACAATCCGCCGGTGCCGTGCTTCCGGCGACCAGGCGCACCTCGACCGACTCGGCGCCCGCCTGCTCGCGCAGCCACCCGGCGACCAGGGCGGGCAGCGGCAGCGTCCGCCGGACGCCGTTCGCGGAGAGCCGAACGCGCTCGTCGACCCCGTAGCCGCGGAAGCTGCCGGCCGCATCGGGACCGATGACCTGGTCTTCCGGATGCGCGCCGACGGCCGTCCAGACCGGGCCGAGCCTGCCCGCGGCGGCCACGCAGGCCTCGCGCAGGGCGGCCAGCTCGGGGTTGGGTCCAGGGGAGAGCCGCGGTACCAGCAACGGGGGGTGTGGCACCACGACGGCACGCGTGATCACACTGGTCGAGGTTACCGGGCGGGTGCGATAACACTGCTCCCACAGCCGACCACAGTAGAATCACCCGCTCCGACCACCGCACCGAGTACCACAAGCCGTGCTGAACTGCTTGAATGCGGCGTGGGGGTCGAAGCGCTCCCCCGCACGACCCGGCCCCACCTCGGTGGGGCGCCCGCCCACGAGGCGGGCCCGACAGGCGATAAGGAGCCTGCGATGGCCGACGAGATCACGCCCGGCGCACCCGCGCCGCACAAGATGCCGCTCCCGCACGCGCCGGCAGGCCAGGACCGGCCGGTTCCCCCGGCCGAGCCGAACCCGTCCCGCTGGGGCCGGGTGGACGACGAGGGCAACGTCTACGTTCGGACCGCGGACGGCGAACGCGCGGTGGGCGTCTGGCAGGCGGGCACACCCGACGAGGGCTTGCTGCACTACGCGCGGCGCTTCGACGACCTGCGCACCGAGGTCGAGCTGCTGGCGACCCGGTTGAGCTCGGGCGCGGGCGACCCGAAGCAGGCGCTGACGACCGCGACCCAGCTGCGCGGCGGGCTGGCCGAGGCCGCCGTGGTCGGCGACCTCGCGGCGCTCGGCAGCCGGCTGGACCGCATCGTCGAGAAGGCCGAGGGCGCGCTCGCGAACGCGAAGCAGGAGCGCGAGGTGGCGCGGTCGGCCGCGATCGGGCGCAAGCAGGCGCTGGCCGAGGAGGCCGAGCAGATCGCCGCGGAGTCCACCCAGTGGAAGGTCGCAGGCGACCGGTTGCGCGCGATCCTCGACGAGTGGAAGACGATCAAGGGCGTCGACCGCAAGACCGACGACGAGTTGTGGAAGCGCTTCTCGAAGGCGCGCGAGGCGTTCAACCGCCGTCGCGGGTCGCACTTCGCGGAGCTGGACAAGCAGCGTGCGGTGGCGAAGTCGCGCAAGGAGGAGCTGATCGGGGAGGCCGAGTCGCTCGTCGACTCGGACGACTGGGGCCCGACGGCCGGGCGGTACAAGGACCTGATGGCCGAGTGGAAGGCCGCCGGCCGCGCGCCGAAGGAGACCGACGACGCGCTGTGGCAGCGCTTCCGGGCGGCACAGGACAAGTTCTTCGCGCGCCGCTCCGCGGTGTTCTCCGAGCGGGACGCGGAGTTCGCCACGAACGCGACGCAGAAGGAAGAGCTGCTGACCGAGGCGGAGAAGATCGACCCGGCGGCGAACCTGGACGCCGCGAAGGCGCACCTGCGCCGGATCCAGGAGCAGTGGGACGAGATCGGCAAGGTGCCGCGGGAACGGATCCGGGAGCTGGACGGTCGGCTCAAGGCGGTGCAGGACCGGATCCGGGAGGTCGAGGACAACCGCTGGCGGCGCACCGATCCGGAGGCACAGGCGAGGGTCGAGCAGTTCCGCGAGCGGGTGCACCAGTTCGAGACACAGGCCGAAAAGGCCCGCGCCGCGGGCGACGACCGCCGTGCGAAGAAGGCCGAAGAGCAGGCCGCCCAGTGGCGGGAGTGGATGGAAGCCGCGGAGCGCGCCGTCGCGGACCGCTGACCGGTCTCGGGCGGTGACCGGGTGACGCCCCCCGGTAGGGCATGTCCAGGGGCAGCCGCAGCTTCGCGGCGGCCTCCTGGTCGTGGCCGAACGGCGTCCTGAGCAGGGCGGGCCGCCTGGTCCGAAGGACAGGACAGCTGGCCCAACCACCCCGGAAGGCACCCCGCGCCGCCGCCGGGGCAGCGGCGCGGGGCGGCGCTAACGGACGGGCGTCCCGAGATGGGTCTCCGCAGTGGCCTGGATCGGTAGCTCCACACCGGCGGCCTGCCCGTCGAGGCGCTGCGGGCCGTGAACCGGCCCTCGCAGGGCCGCGGCGAGCCGCTCGGCGGTCGGCTCCTCGTCGCACATGAAGGACGGTGAGCCGTTGCCGGCATGCATCGCGGCCAGCAGCTCGGCCTCGGTGTCCACCAGCACGACGCTGTCCACCGGGCCGAACGGCTCCGCCTGGTGCAGCGGCGACGTCGCCGGCGCCTTCAGGATCGCGATCGGCGCGAAGTACGCCGCCGTGTCCTGGTCCGGCACGAACCGACCCTCGTCGAGGGAGCCGCGGTGCAACAGCACCGCGCCCTGACCGAGCGCATCATCGACTATGTCGTGCAGTTCCTGCACCCTGCCATCGTTGACCATCGGCCCGAAATCCAGCTCGGGCAACGGATCGGCCGGATCCGCGACAGCCAGCGGATGGCCGAAGCGCAGGTCTCGCACCGCGGGCAGGTACGCGGCGAGAAAGTCGTCGAACAGGGAACGCTGCACCACGAACCGCTGCCTGTCTTGCCCGAGCGACGCTCGAACGCGAGGGGTCAGCTTAGGCCAGTCGCTGAATCCCCAGACACCCCAGCAACTCACGCCATGTTGGTCCAAATAGGACGTCCGGCCGAGCATAGGTGAGGTCGACAGCTCCGCCTCGCCGCCGCTCACCAATGTCACCGGTACCCCGTGCCGGGCGGCGAGCGACGTGGCCAGTGTCAGGCAGTTCACTCCCCCCTCGGCCGGCGCGTTCGCGATCGCCGCGTTGCCCGTCAGCGCCTGCACGAGCATCGCGTGCATCAGCACGCCCATCGGATGCCGCCAGCTCGCGAGATTGCCGACCGGTCCCCGCAGTGGGTCACACGGCTCGAGCATGTGCTCGGCGTACCAACGGACTCCCTCGACGCAGCCGTCCACATCGGACCGCGCCGCCTGCCACGTCCTGCCGGTCTCCCACACCAGCAGCAATGCCAGCAGCTCACCATGCTCGGCGAAGTCGTCGAGCGCGGCGAGCACCCGGGCCTTTCGCTCGGGCAGGGACGCGAACGACCAGGTGCGATGTTCGTTCAGGCTCGCCCGCACCGCACGCTTCACGTCGATCGGCGCCAGCGGCGCCGGCCCCGTGAGCACGGTGCCGTCGATCGGTGACCTCAGCTCGCCCGGTGTGCCTTCCAGGCGCCGGCGACCGCCCCAGAAGTTGAGCAGCCTGCCCTCGCCGAACGCATCCGGCGCCACGGACCAGCATCGGCTGTAAACGCTTTCCCACTCGGTTCCCGGCTTGACGAAAAGGCTCATACCGCCTCCTTCAGCACCTGCTCGTTCAGCAGTCCGGCCAGTGCGTTGACCACGCGCAGGGTCGGCACCGGCGCACCCGTCAGATCGGCCAGCTCCACCACGGCGGCCAGAATGGCGTCGAGCTCGAGCGGCTTGCCCTTTTCCAGGTCCTGCAACGTGGACGTCTTGTGCTCGCCGGTCCGCTCGGCGCCCGCCAGGCGCCGGTCGATGGACACGTCGGGATGCACGCCGAGCCGGGCGGCGACGTCCAGCGTCTCCCGCATCATCCGCACGACCACCGACCGCGTGCCGGGGTGCTTGCAGATGCCCAGCATGGTCGCGCGGGTGAGTGCGCTGATCGGGTTGAACGCGATGTTGCCCATCAGCTTGATCCAGATGTCGCGGCGCAGGTCCGGCTCCACAGGGCACTTGAGCCCGCCGGCGACCATCGCGTCCGCGAACTCGCGGCAGCGCGCGGAGATCGAGCCGTCCGGCTCGCCGATCGAGAGCCGGGTGCCTTCGAGATGACGGATCTCGCCGGGAGCCGAGATCTCCGTCGCCGCGTAGACGACGCAACCGATCGCCCGGTGCATCGGCAGCACGGCGGTGACCGCGCCGTCCGGGTCCACCGTTTCGACGCGGCGGCCCTGGTAGGGGCCGGACAGCCCGTGGAAGTACCACCACGGGATGCCGTTCTGCGCGGCGATGACGGAGGTCCGCTCGTGCAGCAGCGGCTCGATCAACGGCCCGCAGGTGGCGTAGGAGTTGGCCTTCAGGCCGAGGAACACGTGGTCGACCGGGCCGACCTCGGCCGGGTCGTCGGTCGCGTGCGGGTGGGCGGTGAAATCGCCCCGGTCACTCAGGACCCGCACGCCGGATTCGCGGATGGCCTTCAGATGAGGACCGCGGGCGATGAGATGCACTTCAGCACCCGCCCGGTGGAGGCTTGCGCCGACATACGCGCCGATGGCGCCGGCACCGAGAACAGCGACTTTCACGGTGTCTCCTCAATGTTGCGTCACCATTGTATGCAGTATACGGTATGAGCTGTTCTGGTCAATGGCTTCGAAGCTCTGGACAAGCGCGGCGATCGAGGGTCACCATGACTCCATATCGTATGCAGTATTCGGTAGCCACAAAGTTGTGAGGAGATGGCGCATGTCAGGCGAACCCGGGTTGATCTCCGGCGGGCATCTCGTGGCGAAAGCACTGAAGGCGGAGGGCGTCGAGGTCGTCTTCACCCTGTGCGGCGGCCACATCATCGACATCTACGACGGCTGCGTGGACGAGGGCATCGATGTGATCGACGTCCGCCACGAGCAGGTGGCGGCCCACGCCGCCGACGGTTACGCGCGCGTCACCGGCAAACCCGGCTGCGCCGTCGTCACGGCGGGCCCCGGCACCACCGACGCGGTGACCGGCGTCGCGAACGCGCTGCGCGCGGAGAGTCCCATGCTGCTCATCGGCGGCCAGGGCGCGCTCAGCCAGCACAAGATGGGGTCGCTGCAGGACCTGCCGCACGTCGACATGATGTCGCCGATCACCAAGTTCGCCGCGACCGTGCCGTCCACGGAACGCGCCGCGGACCTGGTCTCGATGGCGTTCCGCGAGTGCTACCACGGCGCACCGGGGCCGTCGTTCCTGGAGATCCCGCGCGACGTGCTGGACGCGAAGGTGCCGATCGAGAAGGCCCGCGTGCCGAAGGCAGGCGGCTACCGCGCCTCCACCCGCACCGCGGGCGACCCGGAGGCGATCGAGCGGCTGGCGGACCTCGTCGTGCACGCGGAGAAGCCGTGCGTCCTGCTGGGCAGCCAGGTGTGGACCTGCCGCGCGACCGACGCGGCGATCGAGTTCGTGCGCGAGCTGAACGTGCCGGCCTTCATGAACGGCTCCGGACGCGGGACGCTGGCCCCCGGCGACCCGCACCACCTGCAGCTGGCCCGCCGCTACGCGTTCCAGAACGCCGACCTGATCATCATCGTCGGCACGCCGTTCGACTTCCGGATGGGCTACGGCAAGCGGCTCTCCCCCGACGCGACGGTCGTGCAGATCGACCTCGACTACCGCACGGTGGGCAAGAACCGCGACGTCGACCTCGGCATCGTCGGTGACGCGGGGCTCGTGCTCTCGTCGGTCACCCAGGCCGCGTCCGGTCGCATCGACAACGGTGCCACCGGTCGCAAGGAGTGGCTGGAGGAGCTGCGCACGGTGGAGACGCAGGCGTACGAGAAGCGCCTGCCGCGTCAGCATTCCGACGCCAACCCGATCGACCCGTACCGGCTGGTCCACGAGATCAACGAGTTCCTCACCCCGGACTCGATCTACGTCGGCGACGGCGGCGACATCGTCACCTTCTCCGGCCAGGTGGTGCAGCCGAAGGCGCCGGGGCACTGGATGGACCCGGGTCCGCTGGGCACCCTCGGCGTCGGCGTGCCGTTCGTGCTCGCCGCGAAGTACGCCCGGCCCGACCAGGAGGTGGTGGCGCTGTTCGGCGACGGCGCGTTCAGCCTCACCGGCTGGGACTTCGAGACGCTGGTGCGGTTCAACCTGCCGTTCGTCGGCATCGTCGGCAACAACTCGTCGATGAACCAGATCCGCTACGGCCAGATCCAGAAGTACGGCGACGACCGCGGCCGGGTCGGCAACACGCTCGGCGACGTGCCCTACAGCGAGTTCGCCAAGATGCTCGGCGGCTACGGCGAAGAGGTGCGCGACCCCGCCGACATCCAGCCCGCGTTGCAACGCGCCCGCGAGTCGGGGAAGCCGTCACTGATCAACGTGTGGGTGGACCCGGACGTGTACGCGCCGGGGACCATGAACCAGACCATGTACAAGTAAGGGGAAACGTCATGGGAAAGGCACTCGAGGGCGTGCGCGTCCTGGACATGACGCATGTCCAATCAGGACCGTCCTGCACCCAGATCCTGGCCTGGCTCGGCGCCGACGTGGTGAAGCTGGAGGCGCCCGGCGGGGACATCACGCGCAAGCAGCTGCGGGATCTGCCCGATGTGGACAGTCTCTACTTCACGATGCTCAACTGCAACAAGCGCAGCATCACGCTCAACATGAAGAGCGAGGAGGGCAAGCGGATCTTCACCGACCTGCTGCCCCGCTTCGACATCCTCGCGGAGAACTTCGGGCCCGGTGCGATCGACCGGATGGGCTTCACCTGGGACCGGCTGCAGGAGATCAACCCGCGGCTGATCTTCGCCTCCATCAAGGGTTTCGGCGACGGCCCGTACACGCATTTCAAGGCGTACGAGGTGGTCGCGCAGGCGATGGGCGGGTCGATGAGCACGACCGGCTTCGCGGACGGGCCGCCGCTGGCGACCGGGGCGCAGATCGGCGACTCGGGCACCGGGATCCACACGGTGGCGGGCATCCTCGCCGCGTTGTACCAGCGGGAGCACACCGGCCGCGGGCAGCGGGTCACCGTCGCGATGCAGCACGCCGTGCTGAACCTGGCCCGCGTCAAGCTGCGTGACCAGCAGCGGCTGACCCACGGGCCGCTCAAGGAGTACCCGAACAAGGAGTTCGGCGACACCGTGCCGCGGTCGGGCAACGCCTCGGGCGGCGGCCAGCCGGGCTGGGCGGTCAAATGCGCGCCGGGCGGCCCGAACGACTACATCTACGTCATCGTCCAGCCCGTCGGCTGGGAGCCGATCACGAAGCTGATCGGCCGTCCCGAGCTGGCCGAGGACCCCGAGTGGTCGACGCCGGAGGCACGGCTGAACAAGCTCGACAAGATGTTCCAGCTGATCGAGGACTGGAGCATCGACCACGGCAAGTGGGAGGTGCTGGCGAAGCTCAACGCGCAGAACATCCCCTGCGGGCCGATCCTGTCCACCAAGGAGATCATCGAGGACGAGTCGCTGGCGGCCAACGACATGGTCGTGAAGGTCGAGCACCCGGAGCGCGGTCAGTTCAGCACGGTCGGCTGCCCGATCAAGCTGTCCGACTCTCCGGTCGACGTCGAGCGGTCCCCGTTGCTGGGCGAGCACAACGAAGAGGTCTACGCGCGCGAGCTCGGCCTTGGCGAGCAGCTCGCGGGACTCAAGGCCAAGGGAGTCATCTGATGGACCAGAGCATCGTGCGCGAGATCCTGGACAAGGTCCGCGCCGAGGGCCGGGACTCGCTCACCGCACCGGAGGGCAAGCAGATCTGCGACGCCTACGGCATTCCCACCCCGCGCGAGGGCCTCGCCACGACCGCGGACGAGGCCGCCGCGCTCGCCGGGGAGATCGGCGGCCCGGTCGCGTGCAAGATCGTCTCGCCGGACATCCTGCACAAGACCGAGGCCGGTGGCGTGCTCGTGGGCGTGCAGGGCGCGGACGCGGTCCGCGAGGCGTTCGACAAGATCATCGCGAATGCCAAGGCGCACAACGCCTCCGCGAGCATCACCGGCATCCAGGTACAGCAGATGCTCAGTGGTGGCCAGGAGGTCATCGTCGGCGCGACCACCGAACCGACGTTCGGCAAGGTCGTCGCGTTCGGTCTCGGCGGCGTGCTCGTCGAGGTGCTCAAGGACGTGACGTTCCGCCTGGCGCCGCTCGACCGCGCCGCGGCGAGGTCGATGATCGACGGGATCAAGGCGGCGGAGGTGCTGCGCGGGGTCCGGGGCGCGGAGGGGGTGGACCGCGACGCGCTCGCCGACGTCATCCAGAAGGTGTCCACTTTGGTCACCGACTTCCCGGAGATCCGCGAGTTCGACCTGAACCCGGTGTTCGCCACCGCGGACGGGGCCTGCGCGGCGGACGTGCGGATCCTGGTCGAGACGGGTGAGGTGAGCGAGCCGGTCCGGCCGTCGCGCGAAGAGATCCTGCGGGTGATGAACCGGCTGATGAACCCGCGGTCGGTCGCGGTCATCGGGGCGTCCGACGCCGAGGGCAAGATCGGCAACTCGGTGATGAAGAACCTCATCAACGGCGGCTACGCGGGCGAGATCTACCCGATCAACCCGAAGGCCGACGAGATAATGGGGCGCAAGGCGTACGCCGCAATCGGGGACATCCCGGGCGAGGTGGACGTCGCGGTGTTCGCGATCCCGGCGAAGTTCGTGGCGGCCGCGCTCACCGAATGCGGCGAGAAGGGCGTCCCGGCGGCGGTGCTCATCCCGTCCGGGTTCGCCGAGACCGGCAACCAGGAGCTGCAGGACGAGATCGTCGAGATCGGCAAGCGGTACGGCGTGCGGATGCTGGGGCCAAACATCTACGGCTACTACTACACGCCGCGGAACCTGTGCGCCACGTTCTGCACCCCGTACGACGTGCGGGGCGGGGTCGCGCTGACTTCGCAGAGCGGCGGGATCGGCATGGCGATCCTCGGGTTCAGCCGGACCACGAAGATGGGCGTGTCGGCCATCGTCGGCCTCGGTAACAAGTCCGATGTGGACGAGGACGACCTGCTGACGTTCTTCGAGGAGGACGCCAACACCCAGTGCGTCGCGATGCACCTGGAGGATCTCAAGGACGGGCGCGCGTTCGTCTCCGCGGCGCAGCGGATCACGAAGAAGAAGCCCGTCGTGGTGCTCAAGGCCGGTCGCACGGACATGGGCGCGCGGGCCGCGGGCTCCCATACCGGCGCGCTCGCCGGTGACGACAAGGTGTACGACGACATCCTGCGCCAAGCGGGCGTGGTGCGGGCACCGGGCCTGAACGAGATGCTCGAGTACGCGCGGTCGCTGCCACTGATGCCGACGCCCAAGGGCGAGAACATCGTGATCATCACCGGCGCCGGTGGCTCGGGTGTGCTGCTCTCGGATGCCTGTGTCGACAACGGACTGTCCCTGATGGACATCCCGCCGGACCTCGACGAGGCGTTCCGGCGGTTCATCCCGCCATTCGGCGCCGCGGGCAACCCGATCGACATCACCGGTGGCGAGCCGCCGTCCACCTACGAGGCCACGATCCGGCTGGGGTTGGAGGACCCGCGGATCCACGCGCTCATCCTGGGTTACTGGCACACGATCGTCACCCCGCCGATGGTCTTCGCCGAGCTGACCGCACGGGTGGTCGAGGAGTACCGGGCGAAGGGCATCGACAAGCCGGTGGTGGCTTCACTGGCCGGTGACACCGAGGTCGAGAAGGCGTGCGAGTACCTGTTCGACCACAAGGTGATCGCCTACCCGTACACGACGGAACGCCCGGTTGCCGTGCTGGGCGCGAAGTACCGGTGGGCGCGGGCGGCGGGCCTGTTGTAGGAACACGAGCACTGCAGTCCGGCCGGTGACGAAAGAAATCGTCACCGGCCGGACAGTTCTGTCAGGAGCTGTTTGACGGGCTGGGTTCGAGCCCTGCCGTCCGAGGGTCAGGCGCGCGGGGTGCGGCGGCGCCGGGTGTGCAGGGCGACGGGCTCCTCGGCCGGCTTGTTCTGCCGCTCTTCGAGGTAGGACTGGCGGGTGCGGCCGGTGTGCTCGCGCATGATCTGGGCGGCCTTGTCGGCGTCCCCGCGCTCGATGGCGTCGATCAGCCTCGCGTGTTCCTGCCAGGACTTCTTGCCGCGCTGACGGGCGATGGGCGTGTAGTACCAGCGGACGCGGCGGTCCACCTGCATGACGAAGTCGAGCAGCACCTGGTTGCCCGACAGCTCCGTCACCGCGCGGTGCAGCTCGGCGTTCGCGGCGACCATGCCGTCGATGTCGTCGGAGGCCAGGGCCGCTTCGCCGGCCGCGCAGATCTGGCGCAGGCGCCCGACGCTCGCGTCGTCGGCGTGCTCGGCGGCGAGGCGGGCGGACTCGCTCTCCAGGATGGACCGGACCGCCAGCAGCTGGTCCACCTCGGTGTCGGCCGGGGCGTGCACGAAGGCGCCGTAGCCAGGGCGCAGGTCCACCCAGCCCTCGGAGTTCAGCAGCTGCAGCGCTTCCCGGATCGGCTGGCGGGAGACGCCGAGCATCTCGGCCAGCTCGCTTTCCACGAGGTGCTGGCCGGGAGCCAGCTGGCGGGAGATGATCAGCTCCTGCATCGCCTGGTACACGCGTTCGCGCAACGGCACGGGTCGATCGATCCGGCGCGCCGCCATGTCCTGCGGCAACTCACTCGGCGGCATGCGAACTCCCAGCATTTGGTCGACTGACTACAGCATACAATGGACCGTTCTCCTCTATCGCGTGAGCTGGAGCACTACGGCACGAAACCGTCTTTTCGAGGCGGCGCAACGGAGGGCGCTCTTGAGGAGGTGGGTTCCCGTTCCGGGCGCGGCCGAACGTCGGCGATCGTGTGCGGCCATGGGCGGGTGGCGCGGAATGGAGCCGGAGCGCCGCGGACCGCCACGGGGCGGAGCGACCCAAGCCCCGGTGGACGCCGCCGAGTCGACCCGGCCCGAGCCGCCGATGGGCGCCACGGGCCGGCCCCTTCCATGCCGCCCAATGAGCGCCGGAGCTGAGTCTCCGAGGTACCGGTGACCGCCCCCGAGCCGAAGCAGTCCATCCGGCCCAAAGCGCCGACAAGCGCCACCGAACCAACCCTCCGGAGCCAGCCGCAGACCGCCACCGAGCCCCCGCCACCGGCACCACACAAGCCGTCCACCTGCACAAACCCCTTCCACTCATACTGCATACAGTCTACAATATCCGTATGGACCTCTACGAGTTTCAGGCGAAGGATCTCTTCGCCGCCCATGGTGTGCCGGTTTTGCCCGGTGCCGTTGCGAGTACCCCGGAAGAAGCGCAGGCTGCTGCCGAGAGGATCGGTGGTCAGGTTGTGGTGAAGGCTCAGGTGAAGACTGGGGGTCGGGGTAAGGCTGGTGGTGTGAAGCTGGCCAAGGATCCGGTCGAGGCGAGGGAGAAGGCGGATGCCATCCTCGGGTTGGACATCAAGGGCCATATCACGCGCCGTGTGTTGGTGACCGAGGCGTCCGATATTGCGGAGGAGTATTACTTTTCCTTCCTGCTGGACCGCACGAACCGCACCTTCCTGGCGATGGCCTCGGCCGAGGGGGGTATGGAGATCGAGCAGTTGGCTGTGGAGCGGCCGGACGCGCTCGCGAAGGTCCCGGTCGACCCGATCGCGGGGGTGGATAAGGCGAAGGCGTTGGAGATCCTGACCGAGGGCCGCTTCCCCGGGGTGATCAAGGAGCGGGCCGCGGACGCGGTGGTGAAGCTGTGGGAGACCTTCGTCGCCGAGGACGCCACTCTGGTGGAGGTCAACCCGCTGGTCCGCGATCCGCAGGACAGGATCGTCGCCCTGGATGGCAAGGTCACCCTGGATGAGAACGCTTCCTTCCGCCACCCGGGGCACGAGGAGTTGGTGGACAAGCAGGCCGAGGACCCGTTGGAGGCCAAGGCCAAGGCGAAGGACCTCAACTATGTCAAGCTCGACGGTGAGGTCGGCATCATCGGTAACGGTGCCGGGCTGGTGATGTCCACTCTGGATGTGGTCGCCTACGCCGGGGAGCGCCATGGTGGGGTGAAGCCGGCGAACTTCCTCGACATCGGTGGCGGTGCGTCGGCGGAGGTGATGGCCGCGGGGCTGGACGTCATCCTCAACGACCCGGCCGTGAAGAGCGTGTTCGTGAACGTGTTCGGCGGTATCACCGCTTGTGACGCGGTCGCGACCGGCATTGTGGAGGCGTTGAAGATCCTGGGTGACGAGGCCACCAAACCGTTGGTCGTCCGGCTCGATGGCAACAACGTCGACGAAGGCCGCCGGATCCTCAACGACGCCAACCACCCGCTGGTCACCCAGGTGGACACCATGGACAACGCGGCGGACAAGGCTGCCGAGCTCGCGGCGGCAGGAGCGTAAGACAATGTCGATTTTCCTTGACTCCCACAGCAAGATCATCGTGCAGGGCATCACCGGGTCCGAGGGCACCAAACACGCGACCAAGATGCTGCAGGCCGGGGCGAACATCGTCGGCGGGGTGAACGCCCGCAAGGCCGGGCAGACCGTCACCATCGCCGGTAAGGACCTCACCGTGTTCGGCACGGTCGAGGAAGCCATCAAGGAGACCGGCGCCGACGTGTCGGTCATTTTCGTGCCGCCGAAGTTCGCCAAGGACGCCGTGATCGAGGCCATCGACGCCGAGATCCCGCTGGCCGTGGTGATCACCGAGGGCATCCCGGTGCACGACTCCGCCTACTTCTGGGCGCACGCCGTGGCGAAGGGCAACACCACCCGCATCATCGGCCCGAACTGCCCCGGCGTCATCTCCCCCGGCAAGTCCAACGCCGGCATCATCCCAGCCGACATCACCGGCCCCGGCAAGATCGGCCTGGTGTCCAAGTCCGGCACCCTGACCTACCAGATGATGTACGAACTACGTGACATCGGGTTCTCCACCGCGGTCGGGATCGGCGGGGACCCGGTCATCGGCACCACCCACATCGACGCCCTCGAAGCCTTCCAGAACGACCCCGACACCGAGGTCATCGTCATGATCGGCGAGATCGGCGGCGACGCCGAAGAACGCGCCGCCACCTACATCAACCAGAACGTGACCAAACCCGTCGTCGGATACGTCGCGGGCTTCACCGCCCCCGAAGGCAAAACCATGGGCCACGCCGGCGCCATCGTCTCCGGCTCCGCCGGCACCGCCCAAGCCAAAAAAGAAGCCCTCGAAGCCGCAGGCGTCAAAGTCGGCAAAACACCCTCCGAAACCGCCGACCTCGCCCGCAAGGCCATTCAGGTGTAGAGGTCGCGCAGCAACGCCGCTTCGGCGGTGTGGTGGATGAACTCATCCACGATGTGCAGAGCGAAGGACCGCCGGGTCGCGTGACCGTAGCGCCCGGCGGTCTTTCCTATGGGCGAGGCCAGCGACTCCTCGGTCACCGACGAGAGATGGCCGCGCCAAGTCGCGTACGCCTCCTCCACCGATGCGAGAGCCGTTGTGGCGTCGACGACTTCGCGCACCGGGTTCGGCGACGGGGCGAGGCCGAGCCACCGGGCGTTGCGCTCCTCGCGGAGAGTGTCGGCGATATGCGTCAGCCGCCACCGCAACGTGACCCGGTCGTCCGCGCCGGGCTGCCAACGCCATTCTTCGTCGGTCAACCCGTCCATCCGCGTCCGGAAACGCTGCCAGCAGTAGTCGAACAGCTCGAGGATGTCGTCGCGCGAGGACTTCACATCCGCCAGAGTGCCAGAACCGGCCGCCCGGGCTGGCGCAACGAGGCCAGCAGCGCGGCGGCGGCGATGCCCAGCACCGCGGTCACCACGAAGCCGGTGGCACCGACGTACGCGGCGAGCAGCACGCCGATCAGTCCGCCCGCGGCCTTCGCCCCGTAGAAGAGCCCGAAGTTCGGCAGTCCGAGCCGCTCACCGAAATGTCCTTCGACGACACCCGGCAGCAGCGCGTAACACGCCCCGCACGCAGCGCCGGCGAGACAGGCACCGAAGACCACGAGCGAGCCCACCACCAGCAACTGCGCCAGTCCGCCGGCCGCCAGCGCTCCACAAAGGACGGTTTGGCGGCCGAACCGCGCGCCCGCCCAGCCGGCCCCCGCCCGGGCGACCCCGCTCGCGCCCGCGAACAACGCCGCCGCCAGGATCCCCTTGAACGCCGCCAGATAGGCGATGTCGAACAAGGAGATCGCCGCGGCACAGGAAACCGCGAAGTACAGCTGACGCGAAGCCGGGCAGCGCACGACCTCCGCGATGGAGTACTGCCGGATCGGCGGACGGTTGCGGCGCAGGCTCGGGTTGACCGTCTTGTCCAGCGCCCACCGCTGCGGGTCGACGTGCTGGGGCCACCAGTCCTCCGGCGGGTTGCGCAGCACGAGTGCGCTCGCCCCGGCCAGCACCACCACGACGATGGCCGCGGCCCCGAAGCCGAGCAGCAGGAACGGAAGCGCGCCGTAGGCGAAGGCACCTGTCACCAAGGCGACTCGCGACGACCGCTCGGGATACCAGCGGGTCACGACTCGTACGCAGGTGCCGTAGACGAGTCCGGCGCCGAGACCGCCGAGTACCGCGTGGCTGACGAGCACCACCACGAAATCGCCGGACCCGGCCAGCGCGACGAACCCGGACGCGCACAGCACGGCGCCCACCAGCAGCGTGGCGGCCGGGGTGAACCGCGCCCGCGCCGCCGGATAGACGCTCGCGCTCTGGCAGACCGTCCACAGCGCGAGGACCCAGCATCCCTGCTGCCAGGTCCAGCCCCGGTCCGCCACGATCGCGGGCAGCAGTGCGCCGTACCCGTACTGCCCGGCACCGGCCGCGAGCATCGCGGCCCAGGTCGCGCCGAGCATCCAGGCCCGAGGCCTGCCGAGCAGGGCCCGGTCGCTCTCGCCGATCCGGTAGCGCCTGCCGTAGAAGTCGCGAATCACTCCGGCTTTCTGCATACAGTATGTAGTATGCCCTTCGGGTCACTTCTCGGTCGCGGCCAGGACTCGAAAGGGTGTACCGACCGACTACTTGGTCGGTACGCTCGGTCGATGACCGAGGTCGACAAAGCGATAGCGACACTCCCCCTCCCCGCGAAGGTCCGCCTGCTGACGGGCGCGGCGCTGTTCAGCCTCCATCCCGAACCCGAGATCGGCCTGGCCGCGCTGGTGCTGTCCGACGGGCCCACCGGCGTCCGCGGCACCGAGTTCACCGGCGGCCGGATCGCCTGCCTGCTGCCGAACGCCACCCTGCTCGCGCAGCACTGGGACCCCGCGACCGCGGCGGAGGTCGGCGCCCTGCTGGCCGACGAGGCCGCGGCGCAGGGCGTGCACGTGGTGCTCGGCCCGACGATCAACCTCCACCGCAGCCCGCTCGGTGGCCGGCTGTTCGAGGCGTTCAGCGAGGACCCGCTGCTGACCGGCGCGCTCGCCGTCGCGTACGTCAAAGGCCTGCAGGACAAGGGCGTCGCGGCGACGCCGAAGCATTTCCTGGCGAACGAGTCCGAGACCGAACGAACGAGTGTCAGCTCCGTGGTCGACGAGCGCACGCTGCGCGAGGTGTACCTGCTGCCGTTCGAGATGGCGGTGCACGACGCGGGTCCGTGGGCGGTCATGGCCTCCTACAACCGGATCAACGGCGTCACCGCGACCGAGCACGAGCAGCTGATCGAGGGCCTGCTCAAGGGCGAATGGGCCTACGACGGCCTGGTGATGTCCGACTGGTTCGCCACCACCTCCACCGCCGCCAGCGCGAACGGCGGGCTGGACCTCGTCATGCCGGGGCCGGACGGGCCGTGGGGCGGCGAGCTGGTGGCGGCGGTCGAGGCCGGCGAGGTCTCCGAGTCCACTGTGGACGAGCACCTGCGCAGGCTGCTCCGGCTGGCCGACCGGGTCGGCGCCTTCGGCCCGCCCCAGGTTCCGGACGGCTTGCCCGCGCCCGACAGCCCGCAGCGGCGCGAGCAGCTGCGGCGGATGGCGGCCAGGGGCATGACGGTGCTGGTCAACCGCGACTCGACGCTTCCCCTTGCCGGCCAGGGAAAGGTGGTCGTCATCGGCCGCCACGCGATCGAGACCATCGGGCAGGGCGGGGGTTCCGCTCGAGTCCGGCCCCCGCACATCGTCGGTATCGGTGATGCGCTGCGCGAGGCGCTGGGCGCGACGGTCGTCGACGGCGTCGAAGTGCGGGCCGAGCCACTGCCCGCGGCGCCCGGAGTGCTGCGCGACCCGGTGACCGGCGGCTTCGGCATGCGGGTGACAGCGCGGGACGGGTCCGGCGTGGTGCTCGAATCCCGGCTCATCGACACGTCCGAGGTCAGCGCGGGCGACGGCGGCTGGCTCGACGGCGCCGCGACCATCGAACTGGCCGCCGAGATCGTGTCGCCGCACCCCATGGAGATCGGGCTGCGCGGCACCGGTGAGTGGACCTTCGAGGCCGGAGACCGGCAGGAGACGGTCCGGCTCGAGGAGCCGAAGGCGCTCGGCGGCAGCGTGCTGCATCCGCCGAGCTGGACGATCGATGGCCGACTGGAGCCTGGCGCGCGGGTGCGCGCGGTGACGGCGGCCCAACCCGGAATGCGCACGCTCGGCCTGATCGCGCGGCTCTCACCGAGGCCCGACACCGACGGGATCAGCGAAGCGACCGAAGCCGCGCGTGGCGCGGACCTCGCCGTGGTCGTCGTCGGGCTGACGCAGGAGCAGGAGACGGAAGGCGCGGACAAGAGCACGCTCGCGTTGCCGGGCGCGCAGGACGCGCTCGTCAGCGCCGTCGCCGCCGCGGCGAGGCGGACGGTCGTCGTGGTGAACGCGGCGACACCGGTACTCATGCCGTGGCTCGACGAGGTCGGCGCGGTGCTGTGGGCGGGCCTGCCCGGTCAGGAGGCCGGGGACGCCGTCGCCGCGGCGCTCACCGGCGAGATCGAACCGGCCGGGCGGCTCGTCACGACGTTTCCCGAACGGGATGGAGAAGGTCCGGCCTGGTCGACCACACCGGTCGAGGGCGAGCTCGCCTACACCGAAGGCACGGCGGTCGGCTACCGCGGCTGGACGACCGAGCCGTTGTTCTGGTTCGGGCACGGCCTCGGCTATACGGACTGGAGTTACGGCGACGCCCGGCGTGTCGAGGACGACGGCGTGGTGCGATCGGTCCGCGTGGAGGTCACCAACGTCGGCGCCCGTACCGGGCGTGAGGTCGTGCAGGTCTACCTTCGACCGGAAGGCGAGCCGGTGCGGCTCATCGGCTGGGCCGGGGTGGATCTCGACCCGGGCGCGCGAGCCGAGGTCGAGGTTTCCTGCGACCCGCGGGTGCAACGCGTGTGGGACAACGGTTCCTGGCGGCCGCTGACCGGTGCGGTGCTGATCGCCCGCGGGCTCGGCGACGTCCGCGTCACGGCCTGAGAGGAGCGCGATCATGGCGAGATCCCGGGGTGAGCTGTCCGGTGAGGCGTCCCGCGCGAAGGCCGTGCAGGCGGCGGTCGAGTTGTTCGCGACGTCCGGCTACCAGGGGACTTCGATCGCGCGGGTGGCGGAGAAGACCGGGCTGTCGCAGTCCGGTCTGCTCCACCACTTCCCCAGCAAGACCGCGCTGCTCTCGGCGGTGCTGGCCGAGCGGGACGCCGAGGACAGCAAGTTCGTTGCCGGCCAAGGTGAACCGGTCGGGTGGAGCGCCTTCGACGCGCTGACCGCGCTCGTCGCCCGCAACGCCGCTCGACCGCAGCTGGTGGGCCTGTTCGTGCGGGTGACCGCGGAGGGCACCGAGCCGGGACATCCCGCGCACGAGTGGGTCCGGGAGCACTACGCGGGCATCGAGCGCTTCCTGACCGAGGCCGTGCGCGCCGGTCAGGAGAGCGGCGAGATCCGCGCCGACGCACCGGTCGGCACCCTCGTCCACACGACGATCGCGGTGCTCGACGGTCTGCAGCAGCAGTGGCTGCTGGACCCGGAGCGGATCTCGATGACCGACGAGTTCCGCGCGTACGTGGACCTGCTGCGAGCGCGGTGGGGTTAGAGCCGCGGGCCGCCGGTCCAGCGCGTGCTGGATCAGGTGGGGGGCGGTGGCTGATCTCCCGGGACTCGAACAGCCGCTCCAGCTCGGCGCCCACCGCGAGCAGCTCGCGGCGCGGGCACCGGTCGGGCGGGTTTTGCCACGCCGTGCCACGGCCCGGTCGGCGTGAAACTGAACCGGATCCGGACTTGCCACACCGCCGCGGCTCGGTCGGCGTGGAACTGGACCGGATCCAGACTTGCCGGGCCGCCGTGCCACGGCCCGGTCGGCGTGAAACTGAACCGAATCCGGACTTGCCGGGCGGTCGCGGGCTCGGGTGGCCTGGCGGCGACACTGCCACCGCCGGTGGCGTGCGCGGGGTCAGGCGCGGGAGAAGGCGGTGCGCATCCAGTTGCCGGCCAGCAGGATGATCGCGATCAACGCGATGATCATGCCGATGCCGGGCCCGCCGCCGACGGCGTTGTTCGCGCCCGAGGACTGTTGCGACCACACGGCCAGCAGGCCGTCCACCGAGGAGAACCAGCCGCCGATCGCGCACACCCACGTCAGCCACCAGCGCCGGGTGCCGAGCGCGAGCACCGAGCACAGCACGCCGATCACGGTCGAGGTGGCAGCGAACAGCTGCGGGATCGCGCCGCCCTGGCCGAACAGCACCTGCCAGCCGACGTGGTCGCCCACCCACGGCAGGATCTGCCCCACGATCAGCACGAACACCAGCACCGAGATGACGAATCCCCGCCGCCCCAGTTCGACGGTGCGGGACACCTTCTTGCCGATCGCGTCGACGTCCGCACCCAGCCGGTCGACGTCGGTCTCGTTCTCGTTCATGCCTCGCACCCACTCGTCACCGGCAGCGCCGCGGGGGCACCGAACGACGGCAGCCCCAGGCTGACCCCGTCGGTTTTCGGCCGCAGCCCGGCCTCCACGTTGTCACCCGCCCGCGTGCGCCGGTGGGTCAGCACCTCCCCATCGGCGACCAGATGGTGCGGGGCGCCGTAGGTGATCACGGTCTCGACGATGTCGCCGGGACGCACCTCGCGATCCACCGCCGAACCTGCCGGGGTGAAGTGCACGAGCCTGCCGTCGCGGGCACGGCCGCTCATCCGGTGGGTCTCGGCGTCCTTGCGGCCCTCACCCGTCGCGACGAGCAGCTCGACCTTGTGCCCGACGAGCTTCTTGTTCTCCTGCCAGGCGATGTCGTTCTGCAGCTCGACCAGCCGGTCGTAGCGTTCCTGCACGACCTGCTTCGGCAGCTGCCCCGGCATGTCCGCCGCGGGAGTGCCCGGCCGCTTCGAGTACTGGAACGTGAACGCGCTGGAGAACCGCGCCTGCCGCACGACGTCGAGCGTCGCCTGGAAGTCCTCCTCGGTCTCGCCGGGGAAGCCGATGATGATGTCGGTGGTGATGGCAGCGTCGGGCATCGCCGCGCGCACCTTGTCCAGAATGGACAGATAGCGGCTCGACCGGTACGACCGGCGCATCTCCTTCAGCACGCGGTCCGAACCCGACTGCAACGGCATGTGCAGCTGGTGGCACACGTTCGGGGTCTCGGCCATCGCGTCGATCACGTCGTCGGTGAACGCGGCCGGGTGCGGCGAGGTGAACCGGACGCGCTCCAGCCCGTCGATCCCGCCGGTGGCCCGCAGCAGCTTCGAGAACGCCTGCCGGTCGCCGAACTCGACGCCGTAGGAGTTGACGTTCTGGCCGAGCAGCGTCACCTCGAGCACGCCCTCGGCGACGAGCGCCTCGACCTCGGCGAGCACCTCGCCCGGCCGGCGGTCGCGCTCCTTCCCGCGCAGGGAGGGCACGATGCAGAACGTGCACGTGTTGTTGCAGCCCACCGAGACCGACACCCAGCCCGAATAGGCCGAGTCGCGCCGGGCGGGCAGCGTCGAGGGGAACGTCTCGAGCGACTCGAGGATCTCCACCTCCGCCTCGGCGTTGTGCCGGGCGCGCTCGAGCAGCACCGGCAGCGAGCCGAGGTTGTGCGTGCCGAACACGACGTCGACCCACGGCGCCCGCTTGACGATCTCGCCGCGGTCCTTCTGCGCGAGGCAGCCCCCGACGGCGATTTGCATGTCCGGGTTCGCGTCCTTCGCCGGGCGCAGGTGCCCGAGGGTGCCGTACAGCTTGTTGTCGGCGTTCTCCCGCACGGCGCAGGTGTTGAACACGACGAGGTCCGGCGCGCCACCCTCGGCGGCCGGCAGGTAGCCCGCTTCCTCCAGCTGCCCGGCGAGGCGCTCGGAGTCATGCACGTTCATCTGACAGCCGAACGTGCGTATTTGGTAGGTTTTGCCGACCTCTGTCGTACTCATCGCCTACCAGGGTAAACCTGGTCCGTTCCGGCGCTCACAGCCCCGGACGCAGGCGCGCGAGGCTCCCCCACCGCACGACTGGCGGCGGCCATTTGACACCACGCCCACCTCACACGGCACGCCACACAACCACGCTCGACCACTGCGATCGCGCGGCCCGGCCACACCCGGCCCACGCGGCGCGACCACGCCCACGCCCACGGGACACCACACGCACAACCGCGCCCGGCCAGCGGCGCGACCGCACCACCAGCCGCAACCGCGCCCAGCGCAAACGCGCCTGAGTTACCCGCGCACGACCCGCGCCTTGCCAGCGCGCGACCGCACCCAACCAGCCGCAGCCGCGCCTGGGTTCACCCGCGCACGACCGCGCCAGCGGCAGCCGCGCCTGGGTTCACCCGCGCCCACCAGCCGCAACCGGCCCTGCCGCAGCCGCGCACCACCCACCCGGGCCGACCCGACCACACCGGAGCGCAGCAGTCACAGGCCCAGGTGTACCCGCAGCGCCTGGTCCAGCTTCGCCATCACCGACGCAGGCACCTGCCCCGTCTTGCGTCCGATCCGCTCCACCGCCACCGACCGCACCTGCTCGGCCTGCGCCTTGGAGTCGACCTTCAGTCCGCACTCCTCTGCCCGAAGGAGCACCTGGAACGGGTACACCCGCGTCACGTTCGTGGTCACCGGCACGACCGTGACCACGCCCCGTCCGAGGCGGGAAGCGGCCCCGTTGGCCCCGTCGTTGCTGACGATCACCGCCGGACGCGTCTTGCTGGACTCGGCGCCACGCACCGGCTCCAGGTCGACGAGCCGGATCTCGGCACGGCGCATCAGCGGACCGCCAGGCCGTCACCAGTCGTGGCATCCCACAGCTCGCCCTCCTCCACCTCCCATTCCTCCCACGCGGCCTGATAGGCGTTCTCGAGCTGCGACGCGCGCAGCAACTCGATCGCACGGTGGAGCACTGCCGACCTGGACCCCGCCTGCGTTCGTGCCGCGTACTCGTCCAGGAAGGCGACGTCTTCCTCACCCAGACTGACACTCAGCTTCATACCCATCATGCTACCCCCTTTGCTACTCTGATGCTACCCGGAGGCTGAGGGCACGAAAGGTGCACTCGTGGCTAAAGTGCTTCCGGGCGCCTAGATGACGCCTAGGTTGCTTTTAGTCCGATTTGCGGGCGCCTGCCGCCGCTTCGGTGTTAGATCGCCGGATGGGCCGGGGTGCATGGAGGGATCGATGACCACAGCGACGTCAGCGCCGCCGATGATCAGGGCGACCGGCGTGAACAAGTTCTTCGGCGACCTGCACGTGCTGAAGGAAATCAACCTGGAGGTGCCACGCGGTCAGGTCGTCGTGGTGCTCGGCCCCTCCGGTTCCGGCAAGTCGACGCTGTGCCGCGCCATCAACCGCCTCGAGCCGATCAACTCGGGCGAGATCGCGGTGGACGGCGAGCCGCTGCCCGCCGAGGGCAAGGCGCTCGCGGCGCTGCGGGCCGATGTCGGCATGGTTTTCCAGTCGTTCAACCTGTTCGCGCACAAGAGCATCGTGGACAACGTGATGCTGGCGCCGCAGAAGGTCCGCAAGATCCCCGCGGCCGAGGCCCGCAAGAACGCGATGGAACTGCTCGAGCGGGTCGGCATCACCAACCAGGCCGACAAGTTCCCGGCGCAGCTGTCCGGCGGGCAGCAGCAGCGCGCCGCGATCGCCCGCGCGCTCGCGATGAAGCCGAAGGTGATGCTCTTCGACGAGCCCACCTCGGCGCTGGACCCGGAGATGGTCCAGGAGGTGCTCGACACCATGACCGGACTGGCCAAGGACGGCATGACGATGCTCGTGGTCACCCACGAGATGGGCTTCGCCCGCCGCGCCGCGCACCGGGTGGTGTTCATGTCCGACGGCGAGATCGTCGAGGACGCGAAGCCGGACGAGTTCTTCACCCAGCCGAAGTCCGATCGGGCGAAGGACTTCCTCGGCAAGATCCTGACTCACTAAGGAAGTCCGCGGCGCGAACCCGCGTCGTGCAGCAGAAGGAAACAGGGGAGTTCCCATGAAAATCCGCACCCTGGCAGCAGGGCTGCTGGTCGGCGCGCTCGCGCTGACCGCATGCGGTAAGGAGGGCACGCCCTCCACCGGTACCGGGGATACGGGCAACGCCGCGGCGGCGCCGAGCTACACGGTGGCGCAGAACGTCGACGTGGCAGGGTCGCCGACCTTCGCCAAGATCAAGAGCAAGGGCGGCCTGACCATCGGGGTCAAGGACGACCAGCCCGGTCTCGGCCAGAAGGACCCGACGACGGGCAAGTACTCCGGGTTCGACATCGAGATCGCCAAGCTCATCGCGGCGGGCCTCGGCTACGACGAAAGCAAGATCACCTACAAGACGGTCGACTCGAGCGCCCGCGAGGCCGCCATCGCCAACGGCGACGTCGACTACTACGTCGGGACGTACACGATCACCGACAAGCGCAAGCAGCAGGTCTCCTTCGCGGGCCCGTACTTCCAGGCCGGCCAGGGTCTGCTGGTGCGCAAGGACGACAACTCGATCACCGGCAAGGACACGCTCAAGGGCAAGAAGGTCTGCTCGGTGACCGGCTCCACCCCGATCCAGCGCGTGCGCGACCAGCAGCTGACCGAACCGGGCAACATCGTCGAGTTCCAGAAGTACTCGCAGTGCGTGGAAAAGCTGGCCACCAAGGAGGTCGACGCCGTCACCACCGACGACGCGATCCTCAAGGGCTTCGCCGCGCAGGACCCGGACACCCTGAAGGTCGTCGGCGAGCCGTTCTCGCAGGAGCCCTACGGCGTCGGCCTGAACAAGGACGACTCGGCGCTGCGCAACAAGATCGACGACCTGCTGCAGGCCTCGCTCGACGACGGCACGTGGCAGAAGATCTACGACAGCACCCTCGGCAAGTCCGGTTCCACCGCGACCAAGCCGACCATCCAGCGGTACTGAGCGTCGCTCTCGGGACCGGTGGGCGTCTCCAGCGCCCACCGGTCCCGTTTTTCCACCCGTAATCCCTCCACACCTGCCGCGGGGAAGGCTCGATGGACGTCCTGCTCGACAACTTGGACCTCTACGGTCCGTTCTTC
This sequence comes from Amycolatopsis acidiphila, assembly GCF_021391495.1. NCBI lineage: Bacteria > Bacillati > Actinomycetota > Actinomycetes > Pseudonocardiales > Pseudonocardiaceae > Amycolatopsis > Amycolatopsis acidiphila. The sequence continues at coordinate 6,142,181 of NZ_CP090063.1, forward strand.
CTCACCACGATCAAGCTGTTCGTGCTCGCCGCCATTGCGAGCCTGGTCTTCGGCACCTTCCTCGCGATGCTGCGGGTCAGCCCGGTGCCGGTCTTCCGCGCGGTCGGAACCACCTACGTGACCCTGCTGCGCAACACGCCGCTGACGCTGGTCTTCGTGTTCCTCGTGTTCGCCTACCCGCTGCTGGAGATCCTCGAGCTGAGCTACTTCACCGCGGCGGTGGTCGCGTTGACGCTCTACACCTCGGCGTTCATCTGCGAGGTGGTCCGGTCCGGGATCAACACCGTGCCGGTCGGCCAGGCCGAAGCCGCTCGCGCGCTGGGCCTGACCTTCACGCAGGTGCTCGGCTCGATCGTGCTGCCGCAGGCCGTCCGGTCGGTCGTGCCGCCGCTGGTGAGCATGCTGATCGCCCTGTTGAAGAACACCACGATCGCCGCCGGGTTCTCCGTCGCCGAGGCCGGCGCGATCCGCCAGTACCTCTCCGAACGCGGCGAGAACCAGCTGGTCGGCCTGCTGTGGGTCGCACTCGGCTTCGTCATCCTGGTCGCGGTGCTGTCGTTCGTCCAGCGGTCCCTCGAGAAGCGCTGGAGCGTGGCGCGATGACCAACGTCCTGTTCGACGTCCCCGGCCCGAAGGCGCGGCTGCGCTACCGGCTGTTCGCCGCGCTCGGCGCGGTGATCGTGCTGGCGATCATCGCCTTCATCGTCTACCGCTTCTACGACAGCGGGCAGTTCGCGGGCCGCAAGTGGGAGTGGCTGGAGTACACCCAGGTCCAGACCGATCTGGCCGGCGCCGTGCTGAGCACGCTCAAGGCGTTCGCCGTCGGCGCGGTGCTCGCACTGGTCTTCGGCGCGGTGTTCGCCGCGGGCCGGCTGTCGGAGCACGCGTGGCTACGCGGGATCTCGGTGGCGGTCGTCGAGTTCTTCCGCGCGATCCCGCTGCTGGTCCTGATGTTCCTGTTCTACTACGGCCTGCCCGCCGCCGGCATCCCGATGACCCCGTTCCTCGCGGTCGTGCTCGGGCTGACGCTGTACAACGGCTCGGTGCTGGCGGAGGTGTTCCGCGCCGGCATCCTCGCGCTGCCCGCGGGCCAGCGCGAAGCGGCGTACGCGCTGGGTATGCGCAAGACGCAGGTGATGTTCTTCGTGCTGATCCCGCAGGCGGTGCGGGCGATGCTGCCGACGATCATCAGCCAGCTCGTGGTGCTGCTCAAGGACACCGCGCTCGGCTTCCTGGTCACGTACCAGGAACTGCTGTACTACGCCCGTTACATCGGCTCGCAGGGGCAGTTCGGCCGCCCGATCGTGCCGTCGACGATCGTGGTCGCGGCGATCTACATCGCGCTGTGCCTGCTGCTCACCGCGCTCGCGACGTACCTGGAGAAACGCAACCGGCGCAGCAAGAAGCACCTGACGGCGGCCAACGCGAGAGCCGAGCAGCTGGCGCTGGCCGCCGCGTCCGGGGCCCAGGGTGGCACCGTCTGACCGTCAGTCCGCGCAGAGCCAGTCCAGGACCACGGCGGCGGTCCAGGACTGGTCGGTGCTGCCGAGCGGCTCCCCGGTGAACGGCTCGAAGTACTCGCCGAACGAGCCGTCGTCGGTCAGCCGGATGCCGCCGTCGCGCATCCTGCGGGCGCGCTCGTGCCAGCCACGGCGTTCGAAGGCCCAGCTGAACAGCCACACGAGCACCGGCCACTGCGGGCCGCGCCAGTACTGCCGGGTGTTGAACCCGGGCCGCATCGGCGAGACCGACGGCGGCACGGGCGCGAGCAGGTCCGGGTGCCCGCACCAGCGGTCACTGTCCAAAAGCGACAACAGGCGCAGCTGCACGTCGTCCGGGGCGCCGCCGCACAGCAGCGGCGAGAACCCCGCGATGGTCTGGGTGTCGAGCCAGCGGCCGGTGCGCAGGTCGCGGTCGCGGGCCATACCCGACACCGAATGGCAGCTCGCCGCGACCGCCGTCCTGGCCTTGGCCGCCCAGTCGGCCAGGTCCGCCAGCTGCGCGGGCTCCTGCCCGAACTCCTGGCCCAGCTCCAGCAGCACGTCACAGGACATCGCGAACAACGCGGTGATGAACACGTCGCCCACGAGGAAGCTCGAGTTCTCCACGATCTTGCGCTGGTCGTAACCGGCGCGGCGCATCTCCTCGATCAGCCACAGGTACCGGTCGTACTCGCGGTCGGTGGGCCGTTCGTTCGGGTCGCCGACCACGCGGACGTCCTTGCGCACGTACGGCGGCAGCGCGGCGCCCGGATGCACGGCGTCGTAGGGCACGTCCCAGCGCGGCGAGTTGTCCATTCCGGACTCCCAGCCGTGCACGATCGCGACGAGCCCGCTCGATCCCGGCGTGCGGTACTCGACGAGCCAGCGGTGCCAGGCGTAGAGCTTGGCCCAGATCCGGCGGGCGAAGCGCTCGGCGTCGATGCGGTCGTTCGGCCCCGACCGGCGTGCGATGTCGAGCACTCGGCGCACCGCGATCGCGTGCACCGGCGGCTGGCAGATGCCCGAGGTGCGCACGTGCCGTGGGCCGTCGAGCGCCTCGTGGGTGCCCCAGCGGTCGGGCCCCGGGAAGTACGCGTCGTCGTCGGTGAACACGATGTGCGGCACCATGCCGTTGCGCCACTGCGCGGCGAACAGGGTGTCGAGCTCGGCGATGGCGCGCTGCACGTCGAGGCGGGCAAGACCGATGGAGATGAACGCCGCGTCCCAGCTCCACATGTGCGGGTACAGCCGCGGCGCGGCGGTGATGACGACTCCCGTGTCGTTGTCCCGCAACACGCGCGCCGCCCTCGCCGCGAGAGTGGGGTGGGTGTAGCGGACGGGCCGTCTGTCGGCGGGGGCGTCGGGCAGGCGGGCCGCACGCATCTGGTTCTCTCCACATCCGGGGGCCGGTTAGACTTCTGTCAGCTGATTGAACATAAGTCTACGCAGGAGAACCTGTCAACGTGCGCCCCCCTCGTTCCGGCCCGCCGACTTCAGCCGGGCACATCCTCGCCGTGCTGCGCGCCGAGGGCCCGCTCACCCGGCAGGAGCTGCAGGATCGCATCGGTTTGTCGCGGCCGACCATGGTCGAACGCCTCGAGGTGCTGCACCGGCTCGAGCTGATCCGCCAGACGGGCCTGCGGGCCTCGAGCGGCGGCCGTCCGGCGCAGATGCTCGCCGCCAACGACGTGGGCCGCACCGCGCTGGTCGCCGACGTCGGGCAACGGCATGCGACGATCGCGGTCGTCGACCTGCGCGGGACCGTTTTCGCCCAGGTGCACCGGCCGCTGCCCGTGGGCCATCTGCCCGGGGAAACGCTGTCCTACCTGCTCGACAAGGGCCGCGAGTTGCTCGCGGAGTCCGGCCGCACGGACAGCATGTGTGCGTTCGGGCTGAGTGTGCCGGGTCAGATCGACCACGAGCAGGGCACCACGATCGCCCCGCCGACGATGCCGGGCTGGAGCGGCCTGCGGCTGCGTGAGCGGTTCAGCGAGGCGCTGGCGGTGCCGGTGTTCCTCGAGAACGACGCGAACGCGCTCGCCTTTGGCGCGTACTGCGACCTCGGCCGTCCGGACGCCGCGTTGGTCGGAGTGAAGGTCGGCACCGGTATCGGGGCCGGCCTGGTGATCTCGAACCGTACGCATCGCGGCGAGACGGCGTCGGCGGGAGAGATCGGGCACATCCGGATCGAGGGCAACGAACAGCGCTGCGACTGCGGCCGCCGGGGCTGTGTCTCGGCGATCGCGAGCGGCCAGGCCGTGATCCGCCGGCTGCGGCCGACAGGCGTGCGCACGGCGGAGGACGTCGTGCGCCGCGTGCACGCGGGGAACATCGAGGCGATCCGGGTGACGGCGGCCGCCGGGCGGCTCGTCGGCACCGTGCTCGCCACGGTCGTCACCATCGTGAACCCGCGGTACCTGCGCGTGGGCGGCGCGATCGGCGTGCTGCCACCGTTCTTGAACAGCCTGCGCGACGCCGTGCTGGCGAACGCCCACACGAGCGCGCTGGACGGAGTGAGCGTCGACGCGTGCCTGCTCGGCGTCAACACAACGCTCACCGGGCTGGCCGGGCTGGTGGCGGACGAGGTGCTGGCGCCGGCGGCGGTGGACGCGCTCGTGCACGCGTAACCTACGAAAGTTTCTTGTGGCCGGTGACCAGCCGGAGCATCCTGAGCACTCCCCGTAAATGTTAAGAAACTTTCCTAACTAGGGAGCGCCATGCGCCGAAAAGTCGTGCTCGCCGTCCTCCTCCTGGTTGCGAGCCTGTTCCCGACCGCCACGGCACCGCCGCCACCGCGGCCGCACCCACCGCGGCCCAGCTGCGGGCCAAGACGCAGAGCTGCAGCCAGATCTCGAACGGCGAGTACAAGACCGACGAGGAGAGCAGCCGCACGATCCCGGTGTGCGGCGCGAATGGCGCGGTGTTCTGGCACGCCGACATGGACATCGACTGCGATGGTCAGCGCACGAGCCAGTGCGACGAGGACACCGACTGCTGCTTCTACCCCGACACGGCGTTCCACCAGTCCGACGACCAGCCGTTGAACGCCGCGCGGCTGCCCTACATCGTCGTACCGAGTCCGAGCAGCACGTGGAACTACTCCTCCGCCGGCCTCAAGGGCGGTGGCTCGTGCGCGGTGATCTACAACGGCAAGATCGTCTACGCGGTCATCGGCGACACCGGCCCGCCGACATCATCGGTGAGGCGTCGTACGCCACGGCGCAGGCGCTGGGCGTCGACCCGGACCCGAGCACGGGCGGCACCGAGTCGGGCGTGACCTACATCTGCTTCAAGAACTCCACTGTCTCGCCGGATCGAGAACCACGACAAGGCGACCTCGACGGGTCAGACGCTGGCCGGCCAGTTCCTCCAGAACAACTGAGGGCGGGGGCGGGCTTTCCCGGAAAGCCCGCCCTCACCCCCGCGTGAGCGGTATAAACCTCCTGTGACCGGTTTCGACGAGGCAGGCTTCAGCAACCCCGTTCAGCCCGCACCGGGGTTCGCCGTCCTCAACGACTCCCCCATCGGCGAGGGCGGGAACGAGGATCTCCTGGAGTCCACGGTCACGGCCGGCAACCTCGCGGAGCTGATCCTCGCCTCGCGCGGCGCGGCGCCGTTCACCGTCGCGATCGACGCGGGCTGGGGCATGGGCAAGAGCAGCCTGCTGCGCCGGCTCGACACCGCGCTGCGGGGGGATCCGGCGGTCAGCACGGTCTGGTTCAACGCCTGGACGTCCGAACGGGCCGGTGCCGTCGAAGGGCTGATCAAGTCAGTGCTGCTGAGCTTCGACCGCAACGTGCTGCGGCGAGCCGTACGCGGCACCCTCCGCCGCACGCACGTCGTCGGCGCCCTGCGGGCCGCGTCCCTGGTCGCGTCGAGCTTCTTCGGCCTCGGCCAGGTGGTGGACTCGGTGTGGCGAGCACTCGCGGTCGATGGCAAGTCCCGCAACGAGATCAAGACCGTCGTCCGGGACATGGCCTTGGCGTGGCTGGCGAAAGGCGGTGGTGGTACCGGGCAGCGGCTGCTGGTGGTGTTCGTCGACGACCTCGACCGCTGCTCGGACCAGCGGATCTTCGAGGTCTGCGAGGCGATCAAGCTCTACCTCGACGTGCCCGGGATCGTCTTCGTCCTCGCCTGCGACCAGGCGGTGCTGTGGCGCGCGGTCGGCAACGACCGGGTCAGCGACGGCGTGCGGTACCTGGAGAAGATCATCCAGGTCAGCTACCCGATCCCGCCGCCCAGCTCGGCGCTGGCCCGGAACCTGGTGGACGGCTACGTCCAGCGGTCGGGCACGGCCCATCTCTTCGACGACTCGATGAAGACGCTCCTGATCGAGCGGACCGGCCGCAACCCGCGGCGGATCAAGCGGCTGATCAACAGTTTCGTGCTCGAGCACCATCTGGGCCGCGGCGGGAACGAGCTGGGCGCGGAGAACCTGGTCAAGATCATCCTGCTGCGTCACTTCTACCCCGAGTTCTACAACATGGTCATCAACTCGGCCGAGGGTGACATGGCCGCCCGGTTCCTCGACTACCACGACTTCCGTGAGCATGTCCGGCACGACACCGAGCCCGATCCGGCGCGCCAGGAACGGCTGTTCGCGGCCACCGGTGTGAAGTCGCCGAAGCCGGACGCGTCCAAAGCGGAACTGTCCGAATGCCTCGAAGAAGTAACCCAGGAGCTCCCGGTGAGCTTTCCGGAGCTGGCACGGGACAAGGAGTTCATCGCGCTGCTGCGCAGCCTGCCGCTCGGCACCGCACAGTGGCGGCGGCTCCGGCAACCGCTGGTCGCGGATTCGTCGCCGTACAGCGGTTATCCGGTGGGTCGGACGCCGCGGCGGACCGACACCTTCGCCGGCATGCGCGTGCTGTGGATCGACGACGAACCCGATGGTCCGGGGTACCTGATGGACGACCTCAGAGCAGGCGGCGCACGGGTCGAGGCTGTCACGAACCGGGATGAGGCGATCGAAATCCTGCCCCGGCTCCGCCCCACGGCGCTCGTATCGGACATCCGGCGAGGCGATGACCCGCAGGCAGGCTTCACGGACCTGCGCTACCTACGGGAACGAGGGCTCTACCACGGTCCGGCCTTCTTCTACACCGGACAGGTCACGCCCGCGCGGCTGGCGCAGGCCGAGGAGCTGGACGCGGACGGTGTGACCACCGACCCCGGCGAGGTCCGGGCCTGGCTGACCGGACTCGCCGCGGCCGGGTAGCTACTTCTTGTTGCGCCGGAACAGGTTCGTGCCCAGCCAGACCAGCGGGTCGTACCGCTTGTCGGCCACGCGCTCCTTCATCGGGATCAGGGCGTTGTCGGTGATGTGGATGTTCTCCGGGCAGACCTCGGAGCAGCACTTCGTGATGTTGCAGTAGCCGAGGCCGTGCTCGGCCTGCGCGGCCTCGCGGCGGTCGGCCACGTCGAGCGGGTGCATCTCCAGTTCGGCGATGCGCATCAGGTACCGCGGCCCGGCGAACTGCTCCTTGTTCTCCTCGTGGTCGCGCACCACGTGGCAGGTGTTCTGGCACAGGAAGCATTCGATGCACTTGCGGAACTCCTGCGAGCGTTCCACGTCGATCTGCTGCATCCGGTATTCGCCGGGCTTCAGCTCGGCCGGCGGCGTGAACGACGGGATCTCACGCGCCTTGGTGTAGTTGAACGAAACGTCGGTCACCAGGTCGCGGATCACCGGGAACGTGCGCATCGGGGTCACCGTGATGACCTCGTCCTCGTCGAACACGGACATCCGCGTCATGCACAGCAGTCGCGGCCGCCCGTTGACCTCCGCCGAGCAGGACCCGCACTTGCCCGCCTTGCAGTTCCAGCGCACCGCGAGGTCCGAGGCCTGGGTGGCCTGCAGGCGGTGGATGATGTCGAGCACGACCTCGCCCTCGTTGACCTCGACCGTGAAGTCCCGCAGCTCGCCGCCTTCGGCGTCGCCGCGCCACACCCGGAAGTTCGCCTTGTAGGTCATGCCTTCCTCCCCGGGTGAGCCGCCAGCTCCTCGTCGGTGTAGTACTTCTCCAGCTCACCGAGCTCGAACAGCTCCAGGAGGTCGTCGCGCATCGGCTCCTGGTCCTTCGGCGTGACGGTGACGCTCGGCGCGAGGGGGTCGTCCGTCGTCGTCTCGCACACCAGGAGCTGCTTGCGCCAGTAGGAGTCCATCTGCGGATGGTCGTCGCGGGTGTGCCCGCCCCGGCTCTCCGTGCGCAACAGCGCCGCGCGCGCCACGCATTCGCTGACCAGCAACATGTTCCGCAGGTCGAGTGCGAGGTGCCAGCCGGGGTTGAACTGGCGGTGCCCCTCGACCAGCACGTTGCCGATGCGCTGCTTGATCTCCTCGAGCTTGACCAGCGCCTGCTCGATCTCCTCGGCCTTGCGGATGATGCCGACCAGGTCGTTCATCGTCTGCTGCAGCTCGCTGTGCAGGGTGTACGGGTTCTCCTCGACCCCGCGGCCCGGCGGGTCGAACGGCACCAGTGCCGTGCGCGCGGCCGCGTCCACATCGGACTGTGCCACCTGCGGCCTGGCGTCGAGGGACTCCACATACGACGCCGCGCCCAGGCCGGCGCGGCGGCCGAACACCAGCAGGTCCGACAGCGAGTTGCCGCCCAGCCGGTTGGAGCCGTGCATACCGCCCGAGCACTCCCCGGCCGCGAACAGGCCGGGCACCGTCGACGAACCCGTGTCCGGATCGACCTCGATGCCACCCATCACGTAGTGGCAGGTGGGCCCGACCTCCATCGGCTCGGTCGTGATGTCGACATCCGCCAGCTCCTTGAACTGGTGGTACATCGAGGGCAGCCGCTTCTTGATCTCCTCGGCCGTGAGTCTGCTCGCGATGTCGAGGAAGACCCCGCCGTGCGGGGAACCGCGCTCGGCCTTGACCTCGGAGTTGATCGCGCGGGCGACCTCGTCGCGGGGCAGCAGGTCCGGGGTGCGGCGGTTGTTGTCGGCGTCGGTGTACCAGCGGTCGGCCTCTTCCGGGCTGTCCGCGTACTGGCCCTTGAACACGTCGGGCACGTACTCGAACATGAACCGCTCGCCCTCGGAGTTCTTCAGCACCCCACCGTCACCCCGCACGCCCTCGGTGACGAGGATGCCCTTCACGCTCGGCGGCCAGACCATCCCGGTGGGATGGAACTGCACGAACTCCATGTTGATCAGCGTCGCGCCCGCGCGCATCGCCAGCGCGTGCCCGTCCCCGGTGTACTCCCAGGAGTTCGAGGTGACCTTGAACGACTTGCCGATCCCGCCGGTCGCCAGCACCACCGCGGGCGTCTGGAACAGGATGAACCGGCCGCTCTCGCGCCAGTACCCGAAGGCGCCCGCGATCCGGCCGTCCTCCTTGAGCAGGTCGGTGACCGTGCACTCGGCGAAGACCTTGAGCTTGGCCTCGTAGTCGCCGTAGCGCTCCTTGTCCTCCTGCTGCAGCGACACGATCTTCTGCTGCATGGTGCGGATCAGCTCGAGCCCGGTGCGGTCGCCGACGTGCGCCAGCCGCGGATAGGTGTGCCCGCCGAAGTTGCGCTGGCTGATCCGCCCGTCCGGCGTGCGGTCGAACAACGCGCCGTAGGTCTCCAGCTCCCACACGCGGTCCGGCGCCTCCTTGGCGTGCAGCTCCGCCATCCGCCAGTTGTTGAGGAACTTGCCGCCGCGCATCGTGTCGCGGAAGTGGACCTGCCAGTTGTCGTTCGAGTTCGCGTTGCCCATCGACGCCGCACAGCCGCCCTCGGCCATGACCGTGTGGGCCTTGCCGAACAGCGACTTGCACACCACCGCGACGGACAGCCCGCGCTGGCGGGCTTCGATGACGGCTCGCAGACCGGCACCACCGGCACCGATCACCACCACGTCGTAGTCGAGCCGCTCGACCTCTGTCATTCAGCTGCCACCTTTTAGTTCACGAAACGGGGATCGGAGATCGCGCCGCTGGAAACCAGCATTACGTACAGATCGGTGAGCACCAGGGTGCCGAGTGTGGTCCAGGCCAGCAGCATGTGCCGGTTGTTGAGTTTCGTGACCTGGCTCCACATCCAGTACCGCACCGGATGTCGGGAGAAGTGTTTGAGCCGGCCGCCGGTGATGTGCCGGCAGGAGTGGCAGGACAGGGTGTACGCCCACAGCAGCACGACGTTCGCGACCAGGATGATGTTGCCCAGCCCGAAGCCGAACCCGCCGGTCTTCCCGTGGAACGCCAGGATCGCGTCGTAGGTGTTGACGATCGAGACGACCGAGGCGACGTAGAAGAAATAGCGGTGGACGTTCTGGATGATCAGCGGCAGCCGCGTTTCGCCCGTGTACTTCCCGTGCGGTTCCGCGACGGCGCAGGCCGGCGGCGAGAACCAGACCGAACGGTAGTAGGCCTTCCGGTAGTAGTAACAGGTCAGCCGGAAACCGAGCAGAAAGGGCAGGACGAGGGCGCCGAGCGGGAGCCAGCCCGGGAAGGCGCCGAACCAGTGCCCGAAATGACTCGAACCCGGCACGCACGAGGTGGAGACGCACGGCGAGTAGAACGGCGTCAGGTAGTGGTATTCGGGCACCCAGTACGCGGTTCGCACGAACGCCCGGACCGTCGCGTAGATGACGAAGGTCGCCAGGCCCAGCGTGGTGAGCAGGGGCGGGAGCCACCAACGGTCGGTGCGCAGGGTGCGCGCGGCGATGCGGGCGCGCTTCGGCGCCCGCACGCCACCGGCGACCGCGTTGTCAGCCGGAGCGCTCACCGGTGGTCACGGTGGTAGCCGCCGACGCCTTCGTCATCGGCCCCCTGCCACAGCGCGGGGTCGTAAGGACCGTCGGGGATCTTGACCACCTGCGCGGGGTCGACCGGCTTCGGCTGCGCCGGGATCGGGCTTTCGAGCTCGCACGCGTCGATGTCGAGCCGGTCGACGTCGTTGACCAGCCTGCGCACGGCGGCCGCGTCGCCGTAGCGGGAACGCAGTGCGCCCACGCATTGCCGGAGCTGCCCGATCGTCCGGCGAAGTTCCGCGAGTTCGGTGGTGGACATCGCATTACCTCCGAGTGGTTCCGACGGCCGAGCCGTCCCTAGCGACTCTGCCGTTCCGCTTTCAATGTGACAAGTAGCACATGCCGGTCGCTCATGGTGATCGGTATCACCTTGAACGATCTTCTTAATCGATTTTGTTCGGAGCGGTCCGGTGATTACTGTGGGGCCTGTCACGACCGACCGACGCCAGTGCCGCCGTCGAGGAACCCACCCCCGAGCTCCTGAGGCGGTAGCCGTGCAACCAGTCCCCATCCACCCCGTCGTCGAGGACGTCACCCGGCGCCTCGCCGAGCGCAGCGCCGCCACCCGCGGCGCGTACCTCGAGCGCGTCAGGGCCGCCCGGGCCGAAGGCCCGGTCCGTGCTGGTCTCGCCTGCAGCAACCTCGCCCACGGCTTCGCCGCGTGTGGCAGTGGCGACCGGCTCGCGATCCGGGGACTGCGCGAGCCCGGCGTCGCGATCGTCTCGGCGTACAACGACCTGCTCTCGGCGCACCAGCCGCTGCACGAGTACCCGGAGTGGATCAAGGACGCCGCGCGCTCCGCCGGTGGCGTGGCGCAGTTCGCCGGCGGCGTGCCCGCGATGTGCGACGGCATCACGCAGGGCCGAGCCGGGATGGAGCTGTCGCTGTTCAGCCGCGAGGTGATCGCGATGGCGACCGGGATCGCGCTGTCGCACGAGATGTTCGACGGCGCGCTGCTGCTGGGGGTGTGCGACAAGATCGTGCCGGGGCTGCTGATCGGTGCGCTGGCGTTCGGGCACCTGCCGGCGATCCTGGTGCCGGCCGGGCCGATGGCCTCCGGCCTGCCGAACAAGGAGAAGGCCCGCGTGCGGCAGCTGTTCGCCGAGAGCCGCGCCACCCGCGAGGACCTGCTCGAAGCCGAGTCGGCGTCCTACCACTCGGCCGGGACCTGCACGTTCTACGGCACGGCGAACTCGAACCAGCTGGTCGTCGAGGTGATGGGACTGCACCTGCCGGGTGCGAGCTTCGTGCCGCCGGGCACGCCCTTGCGGCGCGCGCTGACCGAGGAGGCGGGGCGGCGCATCGTGGCCCTGTCGCGCGAGGAGTACACGCCGCTGGCCGAGGTGGTCAGCGAGCGGTCGGTGGTCAACGGCGTGGTCTCGCTGCTGGCGACCGGCGGGTCGACCAACCACACGATGCACCTGGTCGCGATCGCGGCGGCCGCCGGGATCGAGCTGACCTGGGACGACTTCGCGGACCTGTCGCCGGTGGTCCCGCTGCTGGCGAACGTGTACCCGAACGGCAGCGCCGACATCAACCACTTCCACGCGGCGGGCGGGGTGCAGTTCCTGATCGGCACGCTCCTGGACGCGGGGCTGCTGCACGAGGACGTTCGCACGGTCGCCGGCGACGGGCTGCACCGCTACCGGTCGGAGCCGGTGCTGACCGGGGAAGGCCTGGTGTGGCGCGAGGTGCCGGCACGGAGCCTGGACCTGGACGTGCTGCGCCCGGTCTCGGGCCCGTTCGCGACGGACGGCGGTTTGCGGATGCTGAGCGGGAACCTCGGCCGGGCGGTGATCAAGCTGTCGGCGGTGGCACCGGAGCACCGGGTGGTCCGGGCGCCCGCGCGGGTGTTCACCTCGCAGCAGGCGTTCGACGAGGCGTTCCGGGCCGGGGAGCTGGACAGGGACGTCGCGGTGGTGATCCGGAACCAGGGCCCGCAGGCGAACGGCATGCCGGAGCTGCACGGTCTGACCCCGGCGCTCGGTGCGCTGATGGACCGCGGGCACCGGGTCGCGCTGGTCACCGACGGCCGGATGTCGGGGGCGTCGGGCAAGATCCCGTCGGCGATCCAGCTGACTCCGGAGGCGGCCGCGGGCGGCCTCGTGGCCAAGATCGAGGACGGCGACGAGATCGTGCTGGACGCGGTGTCCGGCCGGCTCGACGTTCTGGTCGACGCGCAGGAGCTGGCGGCGCGCCCGCTACGCGACGCGGCCCCGGACGAGGCGTCGTGGGTCGGCACGGGTCGCGAGCTGTTCACCGCGCTACGGCGCGCGGTCGGTCCCGCCGACCAGGGCGCGAGCGTCTTCGGGCCGATGACGCCCGCTCATTTCGGCGCCTCGGCCCGGGTGTGACGTGCGGTCGGGCAGGACGGCGGTATCGACGAGCGGCCGGGTTCCCGCCGTGAGTCGCGCGCTTAGGGTGGAGTGTGTGGCCGAGCTGAAGGGCCTGAGCGCCCGGGGAGGATCGTGGTGAGCAAGGGACACGAGCTGCTGAGGTTGTCGCCCGTGATGCCGGTCGTCGTGATCGACGAGGTGGCGGACGCGGTGCCCGTCGCGCGGGCGCTGCTCGCCGGCGGCATCCGGGTGATCGAGCTGACGCTGCGCACGCCGGTCGCGCTGGAGGCCATCGAGCGGGTGGCGTCCGAGGTTCCGGAGATCGTGCTGGGCGCGGGCACCGTGACCACCCCTGAGCAGGCGAAGCAGGCCGCCGACGCGGGCGCGAAGTTCCTGGTGACGCCGGGTTGTACCGAGCGCGTGCTGGAGGCCGCCTTCGCCACGGGGCTGCCGTTCCTGCCCGGCGCGGGCACGGTGTCCGAGGCGATGCGGCTGGCCGAGCAGGGTCTCACCGCGCTGAAGTTCTTCCCGGCCGAGCCGAGCGGCGGTGTCGCGTACCTGAAGGCGATCGCGGGTCCGTTGCCACAGCTGGAGTTCTGCCCCACCGGCGGCATCACGGCCCAGAGCGCGGCTTCCTACTTGGCACTGTCCACCGTGGGCTGCGTGGGCGGTTCCTGGCTGACGCCGAAGGATGCCCTGGCCGCCAAGGACTTCGATCGCATCACGGCGCTGGCCCAGGAGGCCGCGGCGCTGGCCTGACCCGCGGTGGGTCCGGCGGGCGGTCCGGCCGTCGGGGCGGCCGGTTCAGCCGTCGAGGCGGCCGGTTCAGCCGTCGAGGCGGCCGGTTCAGCCGTCGAGGCGGCCGGTTCAGCCGTCGAGGCGGCCGGTTCAGCCGTCGAGGCGGCCGGTTCAGCCGTCGAGGCGGCCGGTTCAGCCGTCGAGGCGGCCGGTTCAGCCGTCGAGGCGGCCGGTTCAGCCGTCGAGGCGGCCGGTTCAGCCGTCGAGGCGGCCGGTTCAGCCGTCGAGGCGGCCGGTTCAGCCGTCGAGGCGGCCGGTTCAGCCGTCGAGGCGGCCGGTTCAGCCGTCGAGGCGGCCGGTTCAGCCGTCGAGGCGGCCGGTTCAGCCGTCGAGGCGGCCGGTTCAGCCGTCGAGGCGGCCGGTTCAGCCGTCGAGGCGGCCGGTTCAGCCGTCGAGGCGGCCGGTTCAGCCGTCGAGGCGGGTCGAGGTTCGGTCCGGCCGTCGGGCCAGCTCCTGTCCCGCTCGGTGTGGCGGTTCGGCAGTCGGGCCAGTCTGTATGGCGGCCGGTTAATGTTCGGTCCCGCTCGGGTCCCGCTCGAACATTTCGGGTGGCGGCGCTCCCGGTGATCCGCCTGCCGCGTGTTCGATCGGGACGAGTGCCGGTCGGTGTGCCGTTCGGATGATGGGCCGGTCGTTGTTCGGCCCAGCTCCTGTCCCGCCCAGGCAATTCGGCTGGCACTTGGTCCGATGGCCAGCCCCGCCGGGTGTCGATCCGGACACCGGCCAGACGGTGACGGTCCGACTGGTGTCCGGCCCGCCACCGGGCCAGGCGGTGTTCGGTCCGGCTGGTGTTCCGGCCAGGCGCTGTTCAGCCCGGCTCCCGGTGAGGCCGGACACCGCGCCAAGCGGTGTGCAGCCCGGCTCATGTCCGGATCAGGCCATCGGCTCGGCCGGCTCGGTTCGGTCAGCCCCGCCGGGGCGCTGCGCGAGCTCGTGTCGGGACCGGCCGAGGCGCGATGAGGCAACGAAAGCAAGCGGGGGTGCGACGGCCGCAGTAGCCTGGCCGCCGTGGGATGGGACTGGTTCACCGACCCGGATTACTGGGCGTCCCGGCTGGTCTTCCAGCGGATGCTCGCCGCGATCTACCTCATCGCGTTTCTCGTGGCCCTCAACCAGTTCCGCGCGCTCATCGGCGCCAGGGGGCTGTTGCCCGTGCCGCGGTTCGTGGCGAGGGCGCCGTTCCGCCTCGCACCGAGTGTTTTCCAGTTGTACTACTCGGACAGGTTCTTCGCTGCGGTCGCCTGGGTGGGCGCGCTGATCTCGGGCGCGCTCGTACTCGGGCTGTTCGACTCGGTGCCGGTGTGGGCCTCGCTCGTCGTGTGGGCCGTACCATGGGTGCTGTACCAGTCGATCGTGAACGTCGGTCAGATCTGGTACTCGTTCGGCTGGGAGTCCTTGCTGCTGGAGACGGGTTTCCTCGCGATCTTCCTCGGCCCGGCCGACATGGCGCCGCCGGTTCCGTTGCTCTGGTTGTTGCTGTGGCTGTTGTTCCGGCTCGAGTTCGGCGCCGGCATGATCAAGATGCGCGGCGACCGGTGCTGGCGCGATCTGACGTGCCTGTACTACCACCACGAGACGCAGCCGATGCCCGGGCCGCTGAGCTGGTATTTCCACCATCTGCCGAAGCCACTGCACAAGATCGAAGCACTGGCGAGCCACTTCACGCAGCTGGTCGTCCCGTTCGTGCTGTTCACGCCACAGCCCGTCGCCGGAGTCGCGGCGGCGATCATGATCGTGACACAGCTGTGGCTGGTGGCGAGCGGGAACTTCTCCTGGCTCAACGTCCTGACCATCACGATCGCGGTGTCCGCTTTGGACAGACACCTGTTACCGTTTTCGCCGCCGGCACTGGACGAGCCGCCGATGTGGTATCGCATCGTGGTACTCGCCGTGACATTGTTGATCTTGGTGTTGAGCTACCGTCCGGCGCGGAACCTCTTCTCGCGCGGACAGATCATGAACTACAGCTTCGACCGGCTGCATCTGGTCAACACCTACGGTGCGTTCGGCAGCGTCACGCAGATCCGGCACGAAGTGGTCCTCGAGGGCACGGACGAGCCGGAGCTGACGCCGGACACCGTCTGGCGGGAGTACGGGTTCAAGGGCAAGCCCGGTGACCCTCGTCGGCGACCGCGGCAGATCGCGCCATACCACCTGCGACTGGACTGGATGTTGTGGTTCGCTTCATTGTCCTCCAGGTATGCGGACTCGTGGCTGCAGCCGCTCGCGGAGAAGCTCCTCGCCGCGGACCGCGCCACGCTCAAGCTGCTCCGATACGACCCGTTCGCAGGCGAGCGCCCGACGTTCGTGCGCGCACGGCTGTTCCGTTACCGCTTTACGACGCCGAGCGAGCGCCGGGAGACGGGCGACTGGTGGGTGCGCGAACCGCGTGGGCCGGCACTGAAGGCAGGCCGCCTCGGCCCCGACGGGTCGGCGGTTGCTGCCGAATAGCCGTCAGCTGCCCTTTCTCAGTCGTCGGCGTCCGGCGAGGAGTGCCGGGTCAGGTCCGGCATCCCCGTTCCGTGACCGCCAATCGGTGACGGCGCGGACCGGCCTGGGGCGGAATCGACCTCCCGTCCCGTGGCCACTGGCGGTGGCGACGTCGTCCGGGGAGCGTGGACGTCGACACCGGCGCCGCTAGTCGGTGACGGCGTCGTCGAGGAGTGTGGACTCGGCACCGGCGTTCTTCAGCTCGTCGCGGATCACGGAGTAGGCCAGGCCTTGGGGGTAGCCCTTGCGCGCGAGGGTGCCGAGGAGGCGACGGAGGGCGGTCTGCTCGTCGACGGTGGTCATCGACCGGAGGCGTTTGCGGACGAGCTCGCGGGCGCGTTGTTCTTCGGACTCCCGGTCGATCTCGCCTGCGGCCTGCGCGGCGACCTCCCCGTCGACGCCCTTGCGCTTGAGCTCGGCGACGAGCGCGTTGCGCGCCAGGCCCTGGTAGGCGTGACGGGACCGGACCCACTGCTCGGCGAACGCGGCGTCGTCCACCAGGCCGGAACTGTCCAGCTTGCTCAGCATTCGCTCACCGAGCTCGTCGTCGAAGCCCTTGCGGCGCAGGGCCTGCCGGAGCTCGTCCTTGCTGCGCGGGCGAGCCGCCAGCAGGTCGAAGCAGACCTCTTTCGCCTTTTTCCACGCCTCTTCCGGCGACAGCTCCGCCGGGTCGATCCTTGGCATGTTCCTCCTCAGTCCGGTCTGCCTCGCCGGGCCGGCACGCACTGACGGGACCAACCAGGTGGCGTCAGCGAAGCCCGCCGGGAGACAGCATGGCGACAGCCGGGGCGTCGCCACGTCAGGGCGAAGCCGGACGTCCAAGTCCTCGCCTGCTACCGGAGACTCGGCCGAACCCAGTCGCCGGAACCTCCACGCCAACAGCGCAGCGGGAGGCTTCGAACCCCAGGACCAGGCCGAGAGACCCCGGAGCCACCCGGCCGGAGACCTCGGCGGCATCGGCGAGATGACTCCCGTTGACCTCAGCGGCTCGAACGTCGACGGCCAGGACTCCGACCGGGACTAGAACTCCACCGGGGCGGGAGCGGCTTCCTCGGCGTCGAGCTGGGCGCCGATACCGAGCTTCTCCTTGATCCGCTTCTCGATCTCGTTCGCGATGTCCGGGTTGTCGCGCAGGAACTTCCGCGCGTTCTCCTTGCCCTGGCCCAGCTGGTCGCCCTCGTAGGTGTACCAGGCACCCGACTTGCGCAGGATTCCCTGGTCCACACCCATGTCGATGAGCGAACCCTCGCGGGAGACGCCCTGGCCGTACAGGATGTCGAACTCGGCCTGCTTGAAGGGCGGGGCCACCTTGTTCTTCACGACCTTGACGCGGGTGCGGTTACCGACGGCCTCGCCGCTGTCCTTCAGCGTCTCGATCCGGCGGACGTCGAGGCGGACGGAGGCGTAGAACTTCAGCGCCTTGCCACCCGTGGTGGTCTCCGGCGAGCCGAACATGACGCCGACCTTCTCGCGCAGCTGGTTGATGAAGATCGCGGTGGTGCCGGAGTTGGACAGCGCACCGGTGATCTTCCGCAGCGCCTGGCTCATCAGACGGGCCTGCAGACCGACGTGCGAGTCACCCATCTCGCCCTCGATCTCGGCGCGGGGCACCAGCGCGGCCACCGAGTCGATGACCAGGATGTCGAGCGCGCCGGAGCGGATCAGCATGTCCGCGATCTCCAGCGCCTGCTCGCCGGTGTCGGGCTGGGAGACCAGCAGTGCGTCGGTGTCGACGCCCAGCGCCTTGGCGTACTCCGGGTCGAGCGCGTGTTCCGCGTCGATGAACGCGGCGATGCCACCGGCCTTCTGCGCGTTGGCCACGGCGTGCAGGGCCACGGTGGTCTTACCGGAGGACTCAGGGCCGTAGATCTCGACGACCCGGCCGCGGGGCAGGCCCCCGATGCCGAGTGCGACGTCCAGTGCGATGGCGCCGGTCGGGATCACCTCGATCGGCACGTGCCCCTTGTCGCCGAGGCGCATCAGGGAGCCTTTGCCGTACTGCTTGTCGATCTGCGCGAGAGCGAGCTCGAGGGCCTTGTCCTTGTCGGGCGCTGCTGCGGGCATTGAAATCCACCTCGTCGGTCGGAAGCCTGTGGGGGCTTGTCTCAGGGTCTTGAGCTGTTGGGCCCGACACTACGGGCGGGGGCCGACAATTCCTGATCGCGGCGATCGATCTGTGGACAGCTGACCCCGATGTGGACAACACGATAGACGAACACGTGTTCGACGCAAGGACTGACACGCCTTAGGGGTGAAAAATCCGGCGGAGGGGCTCATCGACGCTCGGCGGGCACGTCGAAGGCCAGGCACACCTCTCGCCAGATCTCCTTGGCGGACACCCCGGCGGCCAGCGCCTGCTCGACGGTCCGCCCGCCCAGCCCGCTGAACACGTGGTCCTTCGCCAGTACCTCGGCCCGGCCGGGGCCGAACTCGTCGGCCATCAACCTTCGGAAAACGGTGATTCGCATCGATCACCAGGGTAACGGGGCTACCTTGGGCAGATGACCCCGACCGCGCTGACCGTGGTCTCGATCGCCGTCCTCGTGGCGGCGCTGGTGGTCGCCCTGCGCGCGCTGTGGAACATGCGCGACCGCAGGTGAGCTACGTGCCCGGCTGCACGGTCCGCTCGAAGTAGTCGGCCAGCTGCGAGGCGGTCGACGTCGTCTGACCGCTGCCCGCCTTCTGGTAGACCACCCCGGCGAGCGGCCGGTCGGCGACCGTGAACACCAGCACCGCCGAGGTCCTGCTCCCGGCCGAGGAGTAGCTGCCGGTCAGCCCGTTGCCCTTCCACGGCGCCTGCACCTGGTCGCCGCCCACCGAGCTGAGCAGGCGGTCGGTGTACTCCTTCAGCGCGGCCGCGGACGTGCCGTGCACGTAGGTGATCTGCGCGCCGGCCAGCGCGGGCGCCGAGCACGTGGTGAGCACCCCGAGGTTCTGCCCCGACGGCGGCGCGATGTCGCCGCTGCCCGCGCCCGGCACGCACTGCGAGGTGTCGGCGATCTTCCCGGCCAGCTGCCGCAGGCAGCCGGTGAAGCCCTTCGCGTCGGCCTGGCCCGGCTGCGCGCAGTCCGCGGCGCTGAACGTCGTCGCGGACGAGCTCGACGGCCACAGCAGGTACGTCAGGCCGGCGGCGAGCAGGACGACGACCACCGCGGCCGCGGCGATGACCGGCTTCTTCCGGCTGCGCCTGGGCTCGGCCGGCGCGGGAAAGCTGGGGAAGTTCACCGGTGCCGGGAACTGGAACGGCCCGCTCGGGAAGCCGGTCTGCGGCGGCGCGTACTGCGGGACCGGCGGCGCGGGCACCGCTCCGCCGGCGACCTGGCCTTCGACGTTCTGGGTGCGCATGCTGATGCCCTCGCCGGCGACGTGGTGCGCGCCGAGCGCGACCGCGGTCTCCGGCTGGTCCAGGCTCGCCGGCACGACGCCGAGCTTCTCCGCGATCATCGAGCCGACCAGCGGCAGCCGGCTCGACCCGCCGACGAGGTAGATGCCGACGAGCCGGTCCGGGGTCAAGCCGGCCGCGGCCACCGTCCTGGACAGCAGCTCGACGCTGCGCAGCATCGCCGGGCGCACCAGCGCTTCGAGCTCCCCGCGGGTGACCAGTACGTCGGTGAACGGTTCCGGCATCGGGACGTCTGTCTGCGGATGCCGGGACAAGGCCTCCTTCGCCGCCTTCACGTCCTCCTGCAGTGCGCGGCGCGTACGCCGGTCCGCTGTCGACTCCGGGCGGAGCAGACGCTGCCACTGCTGCGGGTCGCGGTGGGAGACCTCGCGGCCGACGTGCACCATCAGGGCCTGGTCGACGTCGAGGCCGCCGAGGTCGGGCAGGCCGTCTTCGGCCAGCACCGTGAAGCCGTTCTGGGTGGCGCCGACGACGGCCACGTCGAACGTGCCCGCGCCCAGGTCGTAGACGGCGAGCGCCTGCCCGGGCGCGAGCGTGCGGCCGGGGAAGGACGCGAAGTGCGCGGCGGCGGCCACCGGCTCGGGCACGAGGTGGACCGGGCCGCGGAAGCCGGACAGCCGGGCCGCGGTCAGCAGGACGTTGCGGCGCAACGGGCCCCACTCGGCGGGATGGGTGAGCCGGATCTCGTCGGGCTGCTCGCCGCCGAGCTGGCGGGTGGTCTCCTCCAGCACCCGGCGCAGCACCGCGGCCAGCGCCTCGTTGACCGGCACGACGTCCTGGCCCAGCAGCAGCGTCTGCTCGTCGACGCGGCGCTTCGGGTTGGGCTCGAACCGGGTGGGGTCCAGCCGGGCCCGCCGCTCGGCGTCGCGGCCGACCATCAGCGTCCCGTCCTCGCCAGCGAACACGGCTGACGGCATCGTCGCGGACCCGTCCACCTCGACCACGCGAGGCGGCATGCCGTGCGCCGACAGGACGGCGACGGTGTTGGACGTACCGAGATCCACGGACAGGATCCGCACGGCTCTCCCCTCACGATCTCCCAGGTCGGAGGTGATGCTGCCATGCACGGAGGCGGTCCGGGTGCGGACCCGGGAGAAATTGTCGGTGGGTCGCGTAATGATGGACGGGTGGCAGGAGTACTCGAGGAGTTCTCCCCCGCGACCAGGGACTGGTTCGCGGGGGCGTTCGCCGCGCCCACCGACGCCCAGGCCGAGGCGTGGCGGGCGGCGCAGGCGGGTGAGCACGCGCTGGTCGTCGCGCCGACGGGGTCCGGCAAGACGCTCGCCGCGTTCCTCTGGGCGCTGGACCGGCTCGCCGTGGAGCCGCCACCGGAGACCCCGGCGAAACGGTGCCGGGTCCTCTACGTCTCGCCGTTGAAGGCGCTGGCCGTGGACGTGCAGCGGAACCTGCGGGCCCCGCTGGCCGGCATGTCGCAGGCCGCGCGCCGGCTCGGGCAGGCGCCGCCCGATATCACCGTCGGCATGCGCACCGGGGACACCCCGGCGGCGGACCGGCGGTCCTTCGCCCGCACTCCGCCGGACATCCTGGTCACCACACCGGAGTCGCTGTTCCTGATCCTCACCTCATCGGCGCGCGAGTCGCTGCGCGGGGTCGAAACGGTGATCGTGGACGAGGTGCACGCGGTCGCGGGCACCAAACGCGGCGCGCACCTCGCGTTGTCGCTGGAACGGCTGGACGGGCTGCTCCCCCGCCCGGCCCAGCGCATCGGCCTGTCCGCGACGGTCCGGCCGGTCGACGAGGTGAGCGCGTTCCTCGGCGGCGGCCGCCCGGTGCGGGTGGTGCAGCCGAAGCCGCTGAAGACGATCGAGGTGCGGGTCGAGGTCCCGGTCGAGGACATGGGGAACCTGGATGGTCCAGCCGCGCCGTCCGATTCATTCGACTCGCTGCCGCTGCCGTCGGAGGGCGGCATCGGCACCAACGAGGAGATCGGCGGCGCGGCCGTGCGGCGGCCGTCGATCTGGCCCGCGGTCGAGGAACGGGTGCTCGAGCTGATCCGCGAGCACCGGTCCACCATCGTGTTCGCCAACTCGCGCCGGCTGACCGAACGGCTCACCGCTCGGCTCAACGAACTGGCCGCGGAACAGACGGAACTGAGCCCGGACGATCCCTTCCCCGCCGAGGCGGTCGGGCAGTCCGGGCACACGACCGGGGCCGAGGCCACCGTCGCCAGGGCGCACCACGGGTCGATGTCGCGTGAGCAGCGCACCCAGGTCGAGGAGGAGCTGAAGTCGGGGCGGCTGCCGTGCGTGGTCGCGACGTCCTCCCTCGAACTGGGCATCGACATGGGCGCGGTCGACCTCGTGGTGCAGATCGAGGCGCCGCCGACGGTCGCGTCGGGGCTGCAGCGCGTCGGCCGGGCGGGGCACCACGTCGGCGCGGTGTCCACCGGGGTCATGTTCCCGAAGTTCCGCGGTGACCTGGTGTCGTGCGCGGTGGTGTCGGAGCGGATGACGAGCGGCGCCATCGAGGCCGTGCGTTATCCGCGCAACCCGCTGGACGTGCTGGCGCAGCACATCGTGTCCATGGTCGCGCTCGAATCGTGGACGGTGGAGGAGCTGGGCGCGGCGGTCCGCCGTGCCGCGCCGTTCGCGGCCCTGCCCGACGACGCCCTGCTGGCGGTGCTGGACATGCTCGCCGGGCGGTACCCGAGCGAGGAGTTCGGCGAGCTGCGGCCCCGTATCACCTGGGACAGGGTGACCGGGGAGCTGCGTGGCAGGCCGGGCTCACAGCGGCTGGCGGTCACCTCCGGCGGGACGATCCCCGACCGCGGCCTGTTCACCGTGATGACGCCGGGCAGCGAGGGCCAGTCCGGGTCGCGGGTCGGCGAGCTGGACGAGGAGATGGTGTACGAGTCCCGAGTCGGGGACACGATCCTGCTCGGCACCTCGTCCTGGCGGATCACCGACATCACACACGACAGGGTGATCGTGGTACCCGCGCCCGGCGAGCCCGCGCGGATGCCGTTCTGGAAGGGCGACGCACCGGGGCGGCCGCTCGAGCTGGGCCGCGCGCTCGGCGCGTTCGTCCGCGAACTGTCCAGTTCGGACACCGAGAAGGCCCGTGCCCGCGCCGAGGCCGCGGGGCTCGACGAGCGGGCCTGCACCAATCTGCTGACCTACGTGGAAGAGCAGCGAGCGGCGACCCGGCACGTGCCGAACGACAGGACGATCCTGCTCGAACGGTTCCGCGACGAGCTCGGCGACTGGCGGATCGTGCTGCACTCGCCGTTCGGCGCGCAGGTGAACGCGCCATGGGCACTGGCGATCGCGGCCCGGCTCCGGGAGAACCGCGGGGTCGACGCGCAGGTCATGCACTCCGACGACGGCATCGTGCTGCGCCTGCCCGACGCGCTGGACGACGACGGGGCGGACGTGACCATCGGCGCGGACGACGTGCTGATCGACCCGGAGGAGGTCGAGCAGCTGATCGTCGCGGAGGTCGGTGGCTCGGCGTTGTTCGCGGCCCGGTTCCGCGAGTGCGCGGCCCGGTCGCTGCTGCTGCCACGGCGCGACCCACGCCGGCGCACCCCCTTGTGGCAGCAGCGGCAACGCGCGTCGCAACTGCTGGCGGTGGCGGCGAAGTACGAGCGGTTCCCGGTGGTGCTCGAGGCCATGCGGGAGTGTCTGCAGGACGTCTACGACGTGGGCGGCCTCCGCGAGCTGATGACCGATGTGCGGTCACGGCGGGTCCGGCTGGTCGAGGTCGAGACCCCGGCCGCGTCCCCGTTCGCCCGCAGCCTCATGTTCGGCTATGTCGGCATGTTCCTGTACGAGACGGACGCGCCGCTGGCCGAGCGGCGGGCGGCCGCGCTCGCGCTCGACTCGACGTTGCTCGCGGAACTCCTGGGCACGGAAGCGATCCGCGAGCTGCTCGACCCGGAGGTGGTCGCGGAGGTCGAGCGGTCGCTGCAACGCCTCGAGCCGGACAGGCACGCGCGCCATGAGGAGGACGCGGCGGACCTGTTGCGGTTCCTCGGTGATCTCTCGCTCGAGGAGGCCGCGGCCCGGGGCGTCCAGGCGTCCTGGCTGACCGATCTCGTCGGGCAGCGGCGGGTGATCCAGGTGCGGATCGGCGGCGCCGAGCGCTACCTCGCGATCGAGGACGCGGGCCGGGTCCGGGACGCGCTCGGGGTGGCGCTGCCGATCGGGGTGCCCGAGGCGTTCACCGAGCCGGTCGACGATCCGTTGGGCGACCTGCTCGCCCGGTACGCGCGAACGCACGGTCCGTTCCCGGCGCGGCAGGCCGCGGAGCGGTTCGGCCTCGGCACCGCGGTGGTCACCGGCCTGCTCGACCGGTTGACCGCCGAAGGGCGGCTGGTGCGCGGCGAGCTGAGCCCGGTCGGGCATCCCGACTCACACGGCGCGGGTGTGGAGTACTGCGACGCGGCGGTGCTGCGCAGGCTCCGGCGGGCGTCGCTGGCGCGGTTGCGCGCTGAGGTGGAGCCGGTGGAGCCCGCCGCGCTGGGCCGGTTCCTGCCGTCGTGGCACGGGATCGGGGCACGGATGCGGGCGGCGCCGACGGCGGACGACGTGCTGTCGGTGGTCGAGCAGCTCGCCGGGGCGCCGTTGCCGGCGAGCGCGGTCGAGTCGCTGATCCTGCCGAGCCGGCTGCCGGGGTACTACCCCGCGCTGCTGGACGAGCTCACCACGGCGGGCGAGGTGACCTGGGCCGGCTGCGGGTCGCTGGCGGGCGGGGACGGCTGGCTCGCACTCGCTCCCACCGACGTGGCCGATCTGCTGCTGCCGGAGATCGAGGAGAACGCGCCCACCAGTCCGCTGCACGAGGCGATCCTGTCCGCACTGGAGGGTGGCGCGCTGTTCTTCCGGCAGCTCGTCGACCGGGTCACACTGCTGGTCGAGAAGGCGCCCAACGACGGGGAAGTCGTTGCGGCGCTGTGGGATCTGGTGTGGGCGGGCCAGGTCACCGGTGACACGCTGGGCCCGTTGCGGGCGCTGGTGTCGGACCGGGGCGCCACCCACAAACCGCGGCAGGCGGCGCCGCGCGGGCGCTACGCGCGAATGCGGGCGGGCCGGCCCGCGATGCCTTCGCGCACGGGTCCGCCGACGGTCGCCGGCCGGTGGGGGCTGACGCCGTTGCGCGAAACCGATCCGACCAGGCGGACCTACGCCCGCACCGAGGCGTTTCTCGAACGGCACGGCGTGCTGACCCGTGGCGCACTGGAGACCGAGCGGGTCACCGGCGGGTTTTCGGGGATATACAAGGTACTTCGCGGGTTGGAGGACTCCGGGCAGGTCATCCGGGGGTACGTCGTCGAAGGTCTCGGCGCAGCGCAGTTCGCGGCGCGTGGTGCGGTGGACCGGCTGCGGGCGCTGTCGGACAACTCGGGTGGGCGAAGGCCGGCCGACGCCGTGGTGCTCGCGGCCACCGATCCGGCCCAGCCGTACGGCGCCGCGCTTTCGTGGCCCGCGCCGGTCGGCGAGACGAAGCACCGGCCCGCGCGGAAGGCCGGAGCGCTGGTGGTGCTGGTCGACGGCCTCCCTGCGCTGTACGTCGAGCGCGGCGGCAAGTCGCTGTTGTCCTTCACCGATGACGACTCGGTGCTGCGCGCGGGGGCGCAGGCGGTGTCGCGGGCCGTCCGCGAGGGCTGGCTCGGGCAGCTCGCCGTCCAGCGCGCCGACGGCGAGCACGCGCTCACCTCCGCGCTGGCCGACGTGCTGCGGGACGCGGGCTTCCGGGCGACCCCCAAGGGACTGCGCCTGCGCGCCTGACCGCGGTCGTAGACTTCCGGGTCGGCGGAAGGACGGGTGGGCAGCATGGCGATACGGGAACTGAGGTACTTCGGGGATCCGGTGCTGACGACGGCGTGCGATCCGGTGACGCGGTTCGACAAGTCGCTGCGGTCGCTGGTGACGGACCTGATGGACTCGGTGAAGCCGTCGGGGCGGGCCGGGCTGGCCGCGCCGCAGATCGGGGTGAGCCTGCGGGTGTTCAGCTACGACGTCGAGGGCCTGACCGGGTACGTGATCAACCCGGAGATCGCGGAGCTCTCCGAGGCGCGGCATGACATCGAGGAGGGCTGCCTGTCGGTGCCGGAGCTGCGGTTCCCGGTGAACCGTGCCGTGCGGGCCGTCGTGCGCGGGGTGGATGTGGACAACGAACCTGTTGTGGTGGAAGGGAAGGACGTGCTGGCGCAGTGCCTGCAGCACGAGACCGACCACCTCGACGGAATGCTCTATCTGGACCGCCTTGGCAAGGACACCAAGCGCGAGGCGCTGCGCCAGGCCCGCGGCAAGGACTGGTTCTGGCAGCGCTGACCGGAGCCCGCTGAGCCCGGCGGGTGCCGGTGGCTGCGGTTGTGGTGGCGGTGGCTGCATATGTCGTGGCGCGGGTTGGCTCGGCTCCGGTGGCGCGGGTTGGCTCGGGTTGGCGCGGCTGCGGTGGCACAGGTGGGGGCTGTGGTGGCGTGGGTTGCGGCGATGGCGGTGGCATAGGTGGCGGCGGCGCTACGGATGGCGCTTGGCTCGGGCGGCGCTGGCTGCAGTGGCGCGGGCGGATGGCTCTGGCGGGCGGCCGCGGGAACGCGGGCTCCGGCGACGCGCGGATGGCGCTGGCTCCGGCGACGCTCATTCCCTGATTTCGCGAGCGGGCTCCGGCGGCCGGCGGGCGGCGCTGGTCAGAGTCGTTCCGGCGGCGCTCCGGGAGCGCGGCCGAGGTGACGCTCGCAAGCCACGGCCCCGAGAATGTGGGCTCCGGCGGCGCGAACAGCCCCACCGCCCAAGGGTCACACCCCCGCCGCCCAGAGGGTCAGAAAGTGCCGGGGATCCGGGGGGCCGACGCGGCCGGGATGGCGATGCGGAGCAAGCCCTCCTCCTCCGGCTGTTCCGGGGCCAGGCCCGCACGCCGGGCGGTGCGGAAGATGCCGTCGCGGCCCGGCAGGGAAACCGCCATCAGGGTGTGGTGGCCGCGCGAAGTCGCGATCACCGCGAGCCGGGCCAGTAGGGCTGTGCCGACGCCCTTGCGCTGCCACCCGTCGTCGACCAGCAGGGAGATCTCCGCGATCTCACCGCGCCCCGGAATCAGCTGCCCGAGGCCGATCACCTCCCGGCCGCACACCGCCAGCAGGCTCATCCCCCGCGGCGGCACCAGCAACCGGTGCAGCCAGCGGCGTGGCATGGTGCGCATCCCGGTGTGGTACCGCTGGAACAACGTCTCCGCCGAGCACCGCTCGTGCAGGGCGAAGACCCCGTCGGCGTCGCCGGGCTGCCCCTGTCTCAGCACGATCGACGCCCCATCGGCGCAGGTCGCCACCGCCGGGCCCGAGACGTTCGCCCGCACACTGTCGAACAGTCCCAGCAGCGCCTCCGCCCGCGCCAGCTCCAGCTGCACGAACGGCGCCCACCGCCGGCGGGCGACCAAGGCCGTCGCGCCGTCGACGCCGAACGCCGCCCGGTGCCCGCCTTCGGTCCGCCCCGGATTCGCCTCCGCCAGCGGCACGACCGTGACCAGGTCGGCGGCCAGGACCTCGCGCAGCACCTCCGCATACCGCGACGGGTCCTCGACCGCCCGGCTCGCCGCGCTCAACGTGGCGGCGGAGGCGTCGACCAGCTCACGGACATCGGCGTCGGCGACCGCGGAGCATTCACAGCCCTCGTCCTGGATCGCGCGGACCAACTGCTCCTTCGTCAGCCCGCCGGCGGGCCGGATCACGATCTCGTCGAGCACCCCGCCCAGGACCGGCAGCACGGTCAGGCCGAGGATGTTGCACTCCAGGTCGGCCATCCGGATCGCGATCCGGGCCAGCATGCCGGGATGGTCCGCCATCCGGATGCGCAGCCGCCAGGTCGTCGAGGCGGTGTCCTCTTCGATGTCCGCGGGCCAGGGCGCCGGCAGTGCGGCAGCCGCGGTCGGCAGGGCAGGGCTAATCTCCATTCAGTAACGATCGCGCGGGAGTGTTGCTGGACGAGGACACGCGTGTTTCGCGCTTGTCAGCGTTGAGGCTCCCGCGCAACGACACCGAAACAACGCCGGTCAGGCCTGGTCGAGCAGGACGAACTCGTTGCCCTCCTGGTCACGGTCCACCCGCTCGGCCCCGGGCGCTCCCGCGAGCGCCAGGCGGAGCCGGTTCGGGCGCTCCTTCGGCTCCGCCGAGCGCAGGAACTCCAGCCACGGACCACGCCCTGTCGGCGCCCGGAGCCCGACGATCACCGGCTCGCGGGCCGCGATCCGCCAGCCGCTCGGACCCGTCCACGAGGAGGCCAGCTCCAGCGGGTCGAGCGCGTCGACGACGATCGCCGCCAGCGCTTCGGTGCTCGTGTAGCCGGGACGCGGTTCGAGCACGCAGAACTCGTTGCCCTCCGGGTCGATCAGCACCTCCCACGGCACCTGCCCCTGACCGATGTCCCACCGGCGCGCGCCGAGCTCCTGCGCCCGCCGGACCTTCGCGCGCTGGTTCTCGGGCGAGCTGCTCGCCAGATCCGGATGGATCCGGTTCTTCGCCCGTTTCGGGCCGGGTTCGGGCACGAACACCAGGTCCAGCTCGCATCCGTCGGACGCCGGGGCACGCACCACGGCATCACCGGCCACCTGCCAGCCCAGCAGAGCCGCCCAGAACCCGGCCAGCTCGGCGGGCCGCGCGGCGTCGATGTGCACGGCAGCGAGTCGCGTCGACATACGCAGACGATAGCGACTGTCCCGGCGGCGTCAGGCAGAAAATCCTGACACCGCCGGAACCGTTGCCCGGCAACGCTTCCCCACGCGCCGGATCACCTCGTCGCCAACCGCAGCAATGCCCACAGCTGGGCTATCGCGTCCTCGCTGCCCGACCATTCGACGCCCCGGTGGTTCAACCGGCCCCACACCCACAGGTACATGGCCGTGGGGTCCGCCGAAACCAGGCCGTCGGCCCGCCCGGCCTCCTCGGCCGAACAGCGCCAGGCTTCGGTCACGCCAGGCCCCGCACGCGCGATCCAGTGGTGGCCACTGGTGCTGACCCCGACCGTCCTCGCCGTGGTGCCGGACAGGCCGAGCATCGGCAGCCGCTGGCCGAACCACACCGCGAGCGCCTCGTCCACGCCGTCCACGGCGAAGTCGTCGGCGATCACGGCGATCGGCTGGCCGGTCGCGTCCTCGACGTCGTAGCGGTGGATGGTGGTCTCGTGCGCCATCCGGCGCCACCAGAACCCGTACGTCCGGTCGGCAGGCCACCAGCTCGCGGCGAAGGAATCCGGGCTGTGCGTGGACAGCTCCCGCAGCAGCTCCGCGAGCCCGGCACGCAGGTAGTCCTCAGTGGACTGTCCGGGGTCGGGACCACGCTGCCATTCCCTGGGTGCGCGGCCTTCGGTGGTCCACAACCGCGCCACCCGGTAGACCCCGCCGATGTGCCGGACGATCTCGCCCACGGTGAACCCGGGGCAGCTGGGCACCGGGGTGTCGGCAGGCACCGTGTGCGTGGCGTCGAGCAGCAGCTCCACCTCGATCCCGAGCGCGTCCAGGAACCGGCCGTGCTCGATCAGGGCTTGTCCGGCCATTACCGGCGCTGGACTTTCTTGCGCGTCGGCGGGGTGGCGCACTGGCGGACCGTGTCGGCACGCGGGTGCACCACGCGGTCGGCCAGCTCGAGGAACAGCCCCGCCTGGCGGCACAGCTCCGCCGCGGACTCCTCGGTGATGCGCCGGGTGATGCCGGCCTGGGCGGCAGCGCGGGCGGCCGAGTTCGCGGCGAAGAACGCCGACCATTCGGCCAGCTCGGGGGCGGCCGCTTCGAGCAGCACCCAGACGCTGGCCGGGCGGGCGCGGCCGCGGTGCGGGCGGCCACGGGCGGCGAGCACGGCGGCGCCGCCGCGGAGGGCGGCCAGGTACGAGGTGATGAACTTGGCGACCGGATCCGTGGCGTGCTCGGCTTCGGCGAGGCCGTGGCGGGCCTCGTTCAGCAGTGCCACGGCGGCAGGCGCTGCGGGCGGCCGCACCGGCAGCGGCAGCTGGGGCTGCGCGGGGTCGGTGCGGGACGCGACGGTGGCAATGGACATTGCCCCTCCCTGTTCATGCTGGTGGTGGCGGTGCCCGGCGCCGAGACGCTTCCCCCGTCCCCACGCCGGGCACCGCACCGGCGAGCGCTCCACCGGGTGTCGAACCTGTGTTCGAGCAAGTTCCAGCCTAACTTCGAACACGTGTTCGTTCAAGTCCCGATCCGGTGATGTGACCTCCCCTGTCCCAGCACCGAAGCGAGCACCGCTATTCCCTGTTCGAGGTCACCGGGAGAGCTCGTGGCGTACCCGAGGACGAGCCCGGGCGGCCCCGGCCGCTGCCGGTGCCACGACAGCGGCTGCACCTTGACGCCACGGGCGAGCGCGGCCGCGGCCAGCTCGACGTCGGGAAACGTACCGTCGAACGTGATCATCAGATGCAGGCCGGCGGCGGCACCGTGCACGCGCGCCCGCGGCAGGTGCGTGCGGAGTGCGGCGATCATCACGTCCCGGCGCCGGCGATGACGGCGCCGCAACAGGCGCAGCTGACGCTCCAGTTCCCCGATTCCATCAATTCCGCGAGAACGAGTTGAGGCAGTACGGAATTTCCGAGATCGGCCGCACGTTTGGCGGCGATCATCGCGGAACGGTATTTCCGCGGCACCAGTAGCCAGCCGACGCGCAGCACCGGCGCGAGGAGTTTGGACACGCTGCCCGCGTAGCAGACGCGCTCGGCGAGCATCGAGCGCAGCGCGGGCACCGGAGGCCGGTCGTAGCGGTGTTCGGCGTCGTAGTCGTCCTCGATCACCAGCCCGCCCTCAGCCGCCCACGCAGCAGCTCGCGCCTGCGCGCGCCGTCGAGGACGACACCGGTCGGGAACTGGTGCGCGGGGGTCATGAGGACCACGGGAGCACCGCTGCGGCGCAGGTCGTCGACGCGAAGTCCGCCCTCGTCGACCGGCACCGGTGGTGTGTCCAGCCCCCGGCCCCGCAGCTGCTCCCGTGCGCCGAGCGAACCGGGGTCCTCCACCGCCACCGTGGAGATGCCTTGGCGGCAAAGGACTCGCGCGAGCAGGACGAGCGCCTGCGCCACGCCGGACACGATGATCACGTCGTCCGGGTCGGCGGCGACGCCGCGGTTGCGGGCCGGCCAGTTCGCCACCGCACGACGGAAGACCGGCGCACCACCCGGATCGCCGTAGCCGAAGTCCGAAGGGGACAGTGCACTGAGTACGGTGCGTTCCGCGCGCAGCCACGCCGAACGCGGAAAGGCGGCCAGGTCCGGCACGCCAGGCATCAGGTCGATCCGCGCCGGAGCTGTCCGCAGCGACTCGAACACGTCGGCGTCCGGCACCGCCGGGAACACGGCCGGCGAAGCGGACGGCACCGGTTCGGGCGCGGAAACGGGCGCGGCGACGACGATCGTGCCGGCCCACCCTGCCCGCCACGTGCCCGTCCTCGGTCAGCCGCTGATAGGCCTCGGTGACCGCCCCGCGCGAGACCCGCAGCTCCTCGGCCAGTACCCGGGGTCGCGGGAAGCCTGGTGCCGACCGGCAGCCTGCCGTCCGCGATCGCGCCGCGCAGCCGCCGGGTCAGCCAGGCCACCCGGCGGCGCTTCCGAGGATTTCAGCTGGAGGAAGTCCGCACCGGTTATGGACCTGTCCTCGGAGGCTCCTTGGGATCTGTCCATCGAACCATTGTGCTCCCAGGCTGAAGTCGTGCACCGAGTCCGAAGCGTCCTCGCGGGGGTGACGGCGATGGCGTTCGTGGGTGGCAGCGTCGGCATCTCCCGCACGCTCGTCACCGCCCCGCTGTTCACCACGCAGGCGATCCGCTACGCCGCCGCGTTCGTCCTGCTGCTGGCGCTGTGGCTCACCGGGGTCGCGGGCTGCGGGCTCGTGCTGTTCAACGTCGCCGTCGTGCGGGGTGTCGGGAATGCCGAACCGGCCGTCATGGCGGTGGCGGTCGCGTGCGTGCCGGTGTTGCTCGGGGTCGTCGGCCCGCTGCTGCAACGGCAGCGGCCGCGGCGGCGGCTCCTTGTCGCGGCGGTGGTGGTCACGATCGGCGGCGCACTCGGTGTGGCTGGGCGCGGTGATCTTCGCGGCGGCCTGCTCACCGGCGTCGCGCCCGTCGCCGCCGCGCTGGCGGGCGGCAAGCTGCCCGGGCCGCTCGTGTGGACCGGGATCCTCGTCGTGGTCGCCGGCCTGGCCGTCGGCCTGCTGGTCACTCGATCGGCTGAGCGGGGGAACTCCGCCGCCATGGCGGCCGACTCGGAGTGCGTCACGCCGGGCCGGTCCGCCCCACCGGCCCACCTGCCCGGCGTCACCACCGTCCAGCCCGTACCGAAAGGCCATCCATGGAGCACATCGCCACCTTCTGCGGCAACTGCAACTGCGGCTGCCCGGAGCTCTACCTCGACCCCGACGCCGCCGAGGAGAAGCGGGTCGTGATCACCGACGACTTCGGCCAGAAGATCCAGATGAGCGTCGAGCAGCTGCGCGTGCTCGTCGACGACGTGAAGTCCGGGGTGCTGGACGGGCTGCTCGTCGCCTGATGCCGGGGAGCACGGCCGCGGGCGGCGCCGGAGGGGGATACACCGTCGCCCCCCGGCGCCGTCCGTGATCTCATATCCGTATGAGCAGCCTCGACCACCCCGCGGTCGCGAAGGTCGCCGCCGCGCTGGCAGAAGCGGGTCAGCAGCGTGCCGCGGACGGGATCCGCATCCTTCCCGCAGAAGTGCGCACAGCGGCGCAGGCCGCCGAGGCGCTCGGCGTCGAGGTGGGCGCGATCGCGAACAGCCTGATCTTCCGGGCCGTGCTCGACGGCCGGGACGTGCCGCTGCTGTCGCTGACCTCCGGCGCGCACCGCGCCGACACCGGCAAGCTCGCGGAGCTGGTCGGCGCCACCGCCGTCGAGAAGGCCGACCCGGCCTTCGTCAGGGAGCACACCGGGCAGGTCATCGGCGGCGTGGCCCCGGTCGGGCACCCCGCGCCGATCGAGACGCTCGTGGACACCGCGCTCGAACAGTACGACGTGATCTGGGCCGCCGCCGGGCACGCCAAGTCGGTGTTCCCGACCACCTTCGCCGACCTGGTGGCGCTGACCGGCGGGCGCGCCGCGGGAGTGGGTACATGACCACGGTGTCGACCCAGTTCGTCCCCCTGACCGCCGACGAGTTCCGGACCCGGCTCCGCGAGGCACTGGCCATCTACGTCGAGGCCATGCGGTATCCGCCGGGCACCGCCGAGCAGCGCGCGCCGATGTGGCTCACGCACGCGCTGCGCGACGGCTGGCGCTGCTTCGCCGCGCTCGACGCCGACGGCACGATGCTCGGCGTCGCCTACGGCTACCGCGGCAGCCCTGGCCAGTGGTGGCACGAGCAGGTGCGCCGCGGTCTGGTGAAGAACACCGGCGAGGAGGTCGCCGGGCACTGGCTCGCCGATTACTTCGAGCTGACCGAGATCCACGTGCGGCCGCGGAGCCAGGCAGGCGGCATCGGCGAGAACCTGCTGCGGCGGCTGCTGGACGGGGTGCCGAACCGGCACGTCCTGCTGTCCACGCCCGAGGGCCCGAGCCGGGCCTGGAAGCTCTACCGCCGCGTCGGTTTCACCGACGTCCTGCGCGACTACCACTTCGCCGGCGACCCGCGCCCGTTCGCGATCCTCGGCCGCGAGCTCCCGCTGGAGCCCGCGGCCGAGTGACCGTCACCGCCGGGTGTAGCTGACCGCCAGCGCGGTGACCAGCAGGGCGGCGCCGGTCCAGCCGGTCACGCCCAGCTCGTCGTGCAGCAACAGCGCGGACAGGAACGTCGCCGTCAGCGGTTCGAGCAGCGCCGACAACGCGGCCACGACGGGAGCCGCTGTCCGCAGCGCCAGGAAGTACGCGCCGTACGCCACCCCGGTGGGCACCAGGCCGAGGTACAACGCGACCGCGACGACGTCAGGCCGCAGCGGGAGCGCCATGCCGATCGCGAGCCCGAACGGCAACAGCAGCAGACCGCCGAACAGCAGGCCGAACGCGGTGGTGCAGAACGCGTCCAGGCCCTCGACCGGGCGGCGGGTCACCAGCGTGAGCGTCGCGAACTCGGCACCGGCCGCCAGTGCCAGTGCGACCCCGGCGAGCAGCCGGCCGCCCTCGGGGATGCCGTGCGGCGACCAGGTGAGCAGCACCAGGCCGGCAACGGCCGCTGTCGTCGCCACCAGTGTCGTGGCGCCGGGGCGACGGCGGCGACGCGCCGCCGTCGCGAGCGTGACGAACACCGGCACGCTGCCGATGGTGGTCATCGTGGCGATGCTGACCGAGGTCAGCGAGACCGCCCCGAAGTAGCACGCCTGGAACTGCGCGAGCAGCGCACCGGCGAGGAGCAGCCGCCGCAGCACCGGTTTGGTCCACTGTGGACGGCGGCCGGTCAGCGCCAGGAACAACACGGTGCAGCAACCGCCCAGCAGCAACCGGTAGGTCGCGACCGGCAGCGGGTGCAGGCCCGCCCTGGCCCCGAGGAGGCTGCCGGACAGGCCGCCGGTACCCCAGAGGATGCCGGCGAGGATCAGCGCGAACGCCGACCGGCCGCGCACGGGCGCGGCAACGGAGATGGACATGAAGGATCGCTCCAGCGTCGAAGTGTCAGGACAGCCGACGCGGGGCGAAGACTCGTGGTGTGTTCGCCCCGCTAGACGCGGGGCGGCGGGGTGACGGTGAAGATCCGGTGCATGTCAGTCCAGTTCGGCCAGTTGTTCCGAGAGGGTGTCCAGGCCCATCCCGCCGAGGCGCAGGGCCTTGGTGTGGAAGTCCTTGATGTCGAAGGAAGATCCCTGGCGGCGGCGCGCGTCCTCGCGGGCCTCGAGCCAGAGCCGCTCACCGAGCTTGTACGCCGGCGCCTGGCCGGGCCAGCCGAGGTAGCGGTCGATCTCGTCGTGCACGAGCGGCGGGTCGGTGATGGTGCGGGTCAGCATGAACTCCAGGCCCAGCTCCGGCGTCCACCGCTCGCCTTCGTGGAAGCCGGTGCCCTTCGGGATCTCCAGCTCCAGGTGCATGCCGAAGTCGACGAGCACGCGCCCGGCGCGGAACAGCTGCTCCGAGAGCATGCCGAACAGCTCGCCGTCGTCGGAGAGGTAGCCCAGGTCCTGCATGAGCCGCTCGGCGTAGAGCGCCCAGCCCTCGCCGTGCCCGGAGGTGAAGGCCAGCATCCGCTGGAACCGGTTGAGCGAGCGCTCGTACACGGCTGTGGCGATTTGCAGGTGGTGGCCGGGGACGCCCTCGTGGTAAACGGTGCTGACCTCGCGCCAGGTGGAGAACTCGTCGCGGCCCGGCGGCAGCGACCACCACATCCGGCCGGGGCGGGAGAAGTCCTCACTCGGCCCGGTGTAGTACGCGCCGGCACCACCGCCCGGCGGGGCGATCTTGCACTCGAGCGCCATCAGCTCGTCGGGGATCTCGAAATGCCGGCCGCGCAAGGCGCTCAGCGCGTTGTCGGAAAGCTGCTGCATCCACTGCTCGAACTGCTTGCGGCCCTGGACCCGGTAGCGCGGATCGGCGTCGAGCGCGTCCGCGGTCTCGGCCAGCGTCGCGCCGGGCTTGATCCGCGCCGCGACCTCACGCATCTCCGCTTCCAGGCGGGAGAATTCGCCCCAGCCCCACTCGTAGGCCTCACGTGGGTCGAGCGCCGCGCCGATGAAGTAGCGCGACCAGAGCCGGTAGGCGTCCTCCCCGGCCGCGTCCTTCACGCGGGCCTTGGGCGCGAGCTCGGCCCGGAGGAACCCGGCGAGCTCCGCGTACGCCTCGCTCGCGGAGCGGGCACCGCGTTCGAGGTCGCCGCGCAGGGCTTCCGGCGCGCCCGCGACGAGGTTCTGGAAGAAACCCTCGCCGCCGCTGAGGCCCGCCCACGTCTCGGCCTGCTCCGCGACCTTCGTGACCTGCCGCAGCGCCGGCGCGTTGCCCGCGTCCGCCGCGGCGAGCAGGGACGCGCGCACGCCGTCGAGCGCCTCGGCGACCTTCCCGAGCCGGGCGGAGATGTCCGCCCACTGCTCGGGGGTGTCGGTCGGCATCAGGTCGAACGCCATGCGCAGGTCCTGCACCGGGCTGGCGATGACGTTCAGCGCGGCCTGGTCGAGCCCGGCGTCGTGGATCTCCAGGTCCAGCCCGACGCGTTCGGTGAACACCGCCTTGGCGGCGCGCTCGCTCGCGTCGGTGGCCTCCGTGGCGCGCACCGCCTCCAGCGCGCGCTTGGCGAGCGCCGCGCGTGCCGCGTGGCCCTCGGGCGAGTAGTCGGTGACCTGGTCGTCGTAGCCGGGGATGCCCAGCTCGGTCGCCGCGAGCGGGTGCGCCGCCGCGAAGTCGTCCACGAACCGGTCGCAGATCTCGTGCACAGAAGCCATGGGGGCAACCTACCGTCCGGCGGCAACCGGGTTTTGCGCGCGCGCGGGCACCAGGCCGAGGCGCTGCACGACCTCGCGCGTGGCCTTCGACCGGTTGAACGTGTAGAAGTGCAGGTCCGGCACGCCCTCGGCGATCAGCCGCTCGCACAGCTCGGTGACCACGTCGAGCCCCTCGGCGCGGAACGCCTTCGGATCGTTCTCCAGCGGCTCGAGCCGGTCCAGCAGCGACTGCGGGCACGGCGCGCCGGAGAGCTTGATCGTGGTCTTCAGCGTGCGGGGCGTGGTCAGCGGCATCACGCCCGGGATCAGCATCGCGTCGCAGCCCGCGGCAGCGACGCGGTCGCGCAGCCGCAGGAAGTCCTCGGGCTGGAAGAACAGCTGCGCGATGCCGAACTCGGCGCCCGCGTTGAACTTGCGCACCAGGTACCTGGTGTCGGTGTCCAGGTCGGGCGAGCGGGGGTGGCCGTAGGGGAACGCCGAGACGCCGACGCAGAAGTCGCCCAGCGAGCGGACGAGGCTGACCAGCTCCTCCGCGTAGTTGAGCCCCTGCGGGTGCGCCACCCAGTCGCCGTACGGGTCGCCCGGCGGGTCGCCACGCAGCGCGAGGATGTTGCGCACCCCGACGGCGGCGTACCAGCCGATGACGTTGCGCAGCTCGGCGACCGAGTGGTTGACCGCGGTCAGGTGCGCCATCGGCACCAGCGTGGTCTCGGTCGCGGCGCGCGCGATGTTGCGGATCGTGCCGTCCCGGCTCGAGCCGCCGGCGCCGTAGGTGATGGACATGTACGCCGGGTCGAGCGACTCCAGCTCACGGATCGACCGCCACAGGACGGCCTCATCCGCGGCGTCACGGGGTGGGAAGAACTCCACCGAGAACACCGGGGCGTCGCCCCGCAACCGCTCAACGACCGACTTCATGGCACTCATACTAATGACGGTCGCAGAATGCGACATAAGTCTTACAGGGCGGGGGCGAGTTCCCTCTCCCGCTCCTCGGCCCCCCAGCGGCGCGCGAGCACGGCGCAGATCATCAGCTGGGCCTGGTGGAACAGCATCAGCGGCAGCACGACGAGCCCGACGGTGTGCGCCGGGAACAGCACGGTGGCCATCGGCAGGCCGCTGGCCAGGCTCTTCTTCGACCCGCAGAAGATGATCGCGATCCGGTCCTCGCGCGAGAAGCCCAGGCGTGGGGTGACGTACTTCAGCACGCCCAGCACCACGAAGAACAGCAGCAGGTTCACCGCGAGCAGCCCCACGAGCGAGACCCAGCCGAGCTGGTGCCAGATCCCGGCCACGACCCCCTCGCTGAACGCCGTGTAGACGACGATCAGGATGACCCCGCGATCCGCCCGGCCGAGCACCTTCTTGTGCGCGGTGATCCAGCCGCCGATCCAGCGCCGGGCGAGCTGCCCGGCGACGAACGGCACCAGCAGCTGCAGCAGGATCGAGGTGACCGAGTGCAGCGAGAAGCCGTTGCCGGTGGTGCCGAGCAGCACGCCCACCAGCAGCGGGGTGAGCACGATGCCGAGGAGGCTGGAGAACGACGCGCTGCAGATCGCGGCCGCGACGTTGCCACGCGCGATCGAGGTGAACGCGATCGAGGAGTTCACCGTGGACGGCAGGGCGCACAGGAAGATCACGCCCGCGGCCAGCGCCGGGGTGAGGACCGAGGGCACGAGCAGCTTGGTGGTCAGGCCCAGCAGCGGGAACAGCACGAAGGTCGCGGCCAGGATCGTCAGGTGCAGCCGCCAGTGCCGCAGGCCGGCCATCGCCTCCGCAGTGGACAGTCGCGCCCCGTAGAGGAAGAACAGCGCGCCGACCCCGATCGCGCTCACGTCCGAGGCGATGTCGGCGCCCTGGCCCCGCGCGGGCAGCAGGCAGGCCACGCCCACGGTGGCGAGGATGCCCAGGATGAACGGGTCGATCCGGGTTTTCGCGAGCAGCGCGGCCCCACGCATGAATGGTCCTCTCACGTTCGATGGATACCCAGATCTTCGGTTGGGCCGCACCAATTGTGAAGTATGATTGCCGCCATAACTGTTATCGCGACCCGTGATATACGGTTTCCCGGTGCTCGATCCGGTGTGGCTCAAGACGTTTCTCGTGGTCGCGGAAACCCGTAGCTTCACCCGGGCCGCGCAGCGGCTCGGGCTGCGGCAATCGACCGTCAGCCAGCACGTTCGCAAGCTGGAGCAGGCGAGCACGCAGCAGCTGTTCGTGCGGGACACGCATTCGGTGGAGCTGACCGCCGACGGCGAGGCGATGATCGGTTTCGCCGGCAACGTCATCGACACGATCGACCGCGCTATGAGCTATTTCACAGGGGTCGAGCTGCGGGGCCGGGTGCGTTTCGGCGCCTCCGAGGACTTCGTGGTCGGACCGCTGCCGGAGATCCTGGGCGAGTTCCGCCGCTCGCACCCGCAGGTGGACCTCGAGCTGACCGTCGCGTTGTCCGGGGTGCTGCACGAGCAGCTGCGCGCGGGCGAGCTCGACCTGGTGCTGTGCAAGCGGGCCACGGGCGAGGACAGCGGCGGTGCACTGTGGACGGACCCGCTGGTGTGGGTCGGCCGCGAGGGCATCGAGCTGGACGGAGACGAGCCGGTGCCGCTGATCGCCTACCCGCCGCCGAGCATCACCCGCGCGAGGGCATTGGAGGCGTTGCAGCGCAACGGGAAACGCTGGCGCATCGTGTGCACCAGCGGCAGCCTCAACGGGTTGCGGGCCGCCGCGCTCGCCGGGCTGGGGGTCGTCGTGTTCGCGCGCAGCCTCATCCCGCCGGGGCTGGTCGAGCTGCCGCCGGGGCACGGGCTGCCGGATCCGGGCGTGGTCGAGTTCACCCTGACCGCCCGGCGTGCCGCACTACGCGGGCCGACCGCCGCCCTCTCCGACGCCCTGCAGGCCGGTGCCGGGCGGCTGCACGCCACGCCCTGACCGCTCCAGCAGGAACGCGCCGGGCGTCAGGCCCGCGAGGGCCCGGACCTCCCGGGTCAGATGGGCCTGATCGGCGAAACCCGCCTCGGCGGCGAGTTCCGCCAGGCCCGCGCGTCCGGCGTCGACGGCCCGCACGAAGCGCTGGAACCGGCCCACCCGCTGCACGGCCTTCGGGCTCATCCCGGTGTGGTCGAGGAACAGCCGCCGCAGATGTCGTTCGGCGACGCCGAGTTCGCCTGCGACGTCCGCGACCGCCGGCTCCGCCGACCACAGCCGCCGCACGGCGTGGCGCACCCGGACGTCGACCAGCGAGGCGCGCGGGAGATCCGGGAACCGGCCTGCCCACACCTGCTCGGCGACCGTGCGGGCCACGCGGTCGGGGAGTACGGCCGTCAGCGGCAGCGTCGCGTCCCGCAGCTCCCGCGCCGGCAGCCGGAGCAGGGGCCCGAGCGCCTCGGTCCGGAACCGGACCCCGCGCAGGTGCGCCCCGCTCGGCAGGGGCACCAGCGCCACGCGCAGCGCCGGTCCGACGAACACCGCTTCGCCGTCGGCGAACACGATCAGGTCCGAGCTGCCGTCCGGCACCACACGCTGGACGAGACCCGGCGTGGCCACCCGCTGCTCCCACCAGCAGCGCACGACGCCGGTGCCCGGCCGCTCCCGATAGGACGCCATGCACCCAGTATGACCGCGGCGGGTAACGACCGAGCGCGCCCGGACGACTACTCCCCTGTCCGGGCGGCGACGAAGGGGACACGGATGCTCCGGGTACTGGGTGTGCACGGGATCGGCACCCACCGTTACCACCGTCGGAAGGGTTCGCCCGGGGAGGCGGCGGTCGCGCTCGCCACCGACTGGTTCCGGCACCTGGGCACGGCGATGCCCCCGAACTCCTCGGTCGACCTGCGCGTGGCCTACTACGCGCACCTGCTGCACCCGGACTGCGGCCATCCGGTGGAAGAGGACCCGGCGATGCTCGAGCCCGCCGAGCAGCGGCTGCTCGCCGACTGGGTCACGCTCCTGCACCCCGCGCTCGCCGAGACCCCGGCCGGGGAGCGCGCGCAGCAGGCCGGGGACTGGCTCGCCCGCACGCACGGCTCGGCCACGCGCCTGTTCGCCCTCACCTTCTGCCGCGAGCTGCAGGTGTACCTCTCGTCGGACGAGGCCCGCGAGGCGGCGCAACGGACCGTCGCGGACGCGATCGCCGACTTCGCGCCGGACGTGGTCGTGGCGCACTCACTCGGCAGTGTGGTGGCGTACGAGTGCCTGTGGGCGCACCAGGACCACGACCTGGGCTTGCTCGTCACCCTGGGCAGCCCGCTCGCGATGCCCGGCGTGGTGCTGGACCGGCTGCGGCCGGACGGCGAGCGCGGCAGGCCGCCGCGGGTGGCCCGCTGGGTGAACCTGGCCGACGTCGGGGACATCGTCGCCGTGCCTGCCGCGGGTGTGGCCCGGCAGTTCGCGGGCGTGGACGCGGACGTGCCGGTCACCGCGGGGATGTGGGAGTTCCAGACCCCCGGCGCCTACCTGCGCTCGACCGACGTCACGGGCATGATCTTCGGGGCGGGCAGCCTCACTTGAACAGGTCGTCGGTGCGCACGCCCGGCTCCTGGCCGGACCGGATGAACCACTCGGTACCGAACGCGTAGCGGAACGCCTCGTCGGGCATCGCGAGGAAGAACGAGTCCTCGCTGATCTGGCTGGGATGCGCGCGCATGGCCCGGCGTTTGTGGTCGAGCCACGGCGTCACGTCGACCGCGGTGGTGATCTCCGCCTCGGACTTCCCCATGCCCGCCATGTCCTCCTCGGACGGCACCGGGAAGCCAGGCGTGGCCTCGGCCAGCGCGACCATCCCGGCGCGCATGTGCTCCTGGCTCGTGGTGGCCTGGAAGACGCGCGGGGTGCCGGCCAGTTCGGCCGCCCGCATGCCGACGCGGTGCACCTGGATGTGGTCGGGATGACCGTAGTTGCCGTAGTCGTCGTAGCAGGTCAGGACTTCCGCGTCCTCCTCGCGCAGGATCGCCGCGAGCTTCTCCGCGGCCTCCTCGACCGGCGCCGTCCAGAACGAACCGGGCGCGTCGTTCGTCGGCTCGCCCATCATCCCGGAGTCGACGTAGCCGAGGAACTCCACCCGTGCCACGCCCAGGATTTCGGCCGCCGCATGGGTTTCCCGCACCCGACGGCGCCACAACGGCTCGCCCTCGGCCAGGAACCCGTCGGGCACCTCACCGTGCTCGCCACGGGTCGCCACGACGAGCACGACGCGATGGCCGTCTTCGAAGGCTTTGCGCATCACCCCGCCGCACACGATGCATTCGTCGTCGGGATGGGCATGGAAGGTCACGAGTGTCGCCACCTCGTGAGATTACGGGGATCATCACACCGTGACCACCCCGCGAGGCGAAAGTGTCCGCCAGGCCCGACGATAGGAGGATGGACTACGACGCCGACCTGCCGGGGCACGTGGAGCGCACGCTGAGCCGGTTCCTGCGCGAGGCGGGCGAACAGATCCGGGCGACCGAGCCCGGCTTCGCATCCGGCGTCGACGCGCTGACGGAATTCGTGATGCGCGGCGGAAAACGGCTGCGGCCCACCTTCGCGTGGTGGGCCTGGCGTGGCACCGGCGGCCGGGAGGCCGACGCCGAAGGCGTGCTGCAGGCCGTCGCGAGCCTGGAACTCGTCCAGGCCTGCGCGCTGATCCACGACGACCTCATCGACTCCTCGGACTCCCGCCGCGGCAGGCCGACCGTGCACGTCGCGTTCGCCGACCTGCACACGTCCCAGCAGTGGGCCGGGATGCCTGCCTCGTTCGGGCTCGCCGTGGCCGTGCTGATCGGCGATCTCGCGCTCGCCTGGGCCGACGACATGTTCGGCGCGGCGCCGCTGGTGCCCGCGACGCTCGAAGCGGCGCGCCCGGCGTGGCGCGCGATGCGCACGGAGGTCCTCGCCGGGCAGTACCTCGACATCCACACGCAGGTCACCGGGGACGCCTCGCCCGAAGCGGCCCTGCGCGTGAGCAGGCTCAAAACCGCCGCCTACACCATCGAGCGGCCGTTGAACCTGGGCGCCGCACTGGCCGGCGCCCCGGTCGCGCAGGTGACGCGGCTGCGGGAGTTCGGCCGGGACCTCGGGATCGCGTTCCAGCTGCGCGACGATCTGCTCGGCGTGTTCGGCGACCCGTCGGTGACCGGCAAGCCCGCGGGCGACGATCTGCGTGAGGGCAAGCGGACCCTGTTGATCGCGCTGGGCCTGCGGCAGGCGAGCGGCACGCGGGCCGAGCTGGTCACCAAGGCGCTGGGCAACCCCGGACTGTCCGAAAAGGAGGTCGACGAGGTGCGCAGCACGCTGGTGGAGGTCGGCGCGGTGTCCGCTGTGGAGCGTCGCATCGACGAGCTGACCGAAACGGCGCTGGCGGCACTGGCCAGGGCGCACCTGACCGAACCCGCGGCGGTCGCACTCGCCGACCTCGCGGCCAGAGCGACACAGAGGACGTACTGAATGCGCGGCGACCACGTGGTCGTGATCGGGGCCGGGCTCGCGGGCCTCTCGGCGACCCTGCACCTGCTCGGCGCGGGCCGCCGGGTCACCCTGCTCGAACAGGACGACCGGCCCGGCGGGCGGGTGAGCGGGCACGAATACGTCGGCTACACCGCGGACACCGGCGCGACCGTGCTGACCATGCCGGAGCTGATCGACGAGGCGCTGGCCGCGGTCGGGGCGACGAACCGGTTGCGGCTCGTGCGGCTGGACCCGGCGTACCGGGCGCAGTTCGCCGACGGCAGCTCGATCGCCGTGCACACCGACGGCGAGGCGATGGAGGCGGAGATCCGCGCGTTCGCGGGCGCGCGGGAGGCCGCCGGTTACCGGCAGCTGCGCCGTTGGCTGACCGAGCTGTACACGCTCGAGAAGGACCGGTTCATCGGCGCGAACTTCGACTCCCCGCTCGATCTCGCGCGCCCGGAGCTGCTGAAGCTGCTGGCGGCGGGCGGGTTCGGCAGGCTCGGCCCGAAGATCGGCCGGTTCCTGACCGATGACCGGTTGCGCCGGTTGTTCTCCTTCCAGGCGCTCTACGCCGGGCTGGACCCGCGGACCGCGCTGGGCGCGTACGGCGTGATCCCGTACATGGACACGATCGCGGGTGTGTACTACCCGCTCGGCGGGATGGGCCGGGTCGGGCAGGTGCTCGCCGACGCCGCGGAGCGGGCGGGCGCCGAGCTGCGGTTCAAGACCGAAGCCGCTTGGCTGGAAAGGGTTTCCTCGCGCGTGCGGGCAGTGCGCACCCGCGCGGGCGAGCGGATCGACTGCGACGCAGTGATACTCGCCACCGAGCTGACGACGTCCTACCGGCTGCTCGGCACCACGCCCAGGCGCCCGCTGCCACTGCGGTTCTCGCCGTCAGCCGTGGTGCTGCACGGAACCACCGAGCGGAACTATCCGCAGCTGGACCACCACACGATCTTCTTCGGCGAGGCGTGGGAGCGGACGTTCACCGAGATCATCCGCCAGGGCCGGCTGATGTCCGATCCCTCGCTGCTGGTGACCCGTCCCACCGCGACCGACCCGACGCTGTCCTCCGGCGGGCAGGTGGTGTCCGTGCTCGCACCGGCGCCGAACCTGCACGCGGGCCGGATCGACTGGCCGCGCGTCGGGCCGGCCTATCGCGAGGAACTGGTGCGGGTGCTGGCATCCCGCGGGCTCACCGGGTTCGACGAGGAGTACCGGGTGGACGAAGTGGTCACGCCGCAGGACTGGGCGAACCGCGGAATGGCCGCGGGAACGCCGTTCTCCCTCGCGCACACATTCGGGCAAACGGGTCCGTTCCGCCCACGAAATGTCTTACGGGGCATGGAAAACGTGGTGCTCGCCGGATGTGGCACGACACCGGGCGTCGGGATCCCGCCGGTGTTGATCTCGGGACGCCTTGCCGCAGCGCGGCTCACGGGCGTTGCGTAAGCTGAAAATCATGACACGATCTGTGCGCATCGGCCTGCAACTCCAGCCGCAGCACGCCGACTACAAGGCCATCCGCGAGACCGCCGCGCGCGCCGAAGACCTCGGCGCCGACATCGTCTTCAACTGGGACCACTTCTACCCGCTCTACGGCGACGCCGAGGGCAAGCACTTCGAGTGCTGGACCATGCTCGGCGCCTGGGCGGAGGCCACGTCCCGGGTCGAGATCGGCGCGCTGGTCACGTGCAACAGCTACCGCAACCCGGAACTGCTCGCCGACATGGCGCGCACGGTCGACCACATCAGTGACGGCAGGCTGATCCTCGGCATCGGGTCCGGCTGGTTCGAAAAGGACTACGAGGAGTACGGCTACGAGTTCGGCACCGCGGGCGGCCGGCTGGACGACCTCGCGGAGTCGCTGCCGCGCATCGAGTCCCGGCTTGCCAAGGTCAACCCCGCCCCGACGCGCCACATCCCGGTGCTGATCGGCGGCGGCGGTGAGAAGAAGACGCTGAAGCTGGTCGCCAAGCATGCCGACATCTGGCACGGCTTCGGCGACCCCGAGGTCGTCGAGCGCAAGGTCGGCATCCTCCAGCAGCACTGTGCCGACATCGGGCGGGACATCAGCGAGATCGAGATCTCGACCGGTGTCCGCGAAGGCGACCCGAGCGAGCTCGGGGCGAAGCTGCGCGAGCTGGGCGTCTCGCTGTTCACCGTCGGCGTCGGCGGGCCGGACTACGACCTCGGCCAGCTGGAACAGTGGATCAAGTGGCGGGACGCGCAGAACTCCTGACCCGGTGCGCGGCGACCCGTTCGCGGGTCGCGCAGCGCGACGAGCAGTAGCGGCGCGGGCTGCCGCGCCCATTGTCCACAAAGGATCGTCCACAGCCGGCGGCGGCGCACACCCCGCCCGGCGGTGCCTGGCGCTCGGCCAGTAGTACGGCGAGCGCCAGGCACGACGACGTCAGCAGCCATTCACCCCAGGGCGCGTTGTCGCTCGAGTCCACGTGCAGATGCCAGCCGAACGTGCCCCCGTGTGTCGTCAGCCGCGGCGGCCGCGCGTAACCGGCCAGCGCGGCGTTGAGCAGCTCGGCCGCCTGGTCGACGTCCTCCGCCGCGAAGATCTCCCGCAGGACCAGGGCGGCTTCCCGCAGCTGCCGCACGTCCTCCGCCGTCAGCTCGATCGGCTCGGGCTCGCCGTGCTCGCGCAGCAGCTCCACCACCGCCTCGACCGGCGGGAGGTCCGGCACCAGCAGGTTCACCAGATCCGCGGCTCTTTGCGCTTGCACGAGCTCAGCGTAACGTCTTTTGGATATTAAGCCGTTACCTCCTCGGTGCGGCGCTCGCTCGGACGGGGGACGAGCTGTCCGGACCGGCGTTGCTGCTGCTCGGGCTCACCGTCACCGGCTCGCCGGTCGCCGCACCCGCCCTCCTGGCCGGGCTCACCGCGTCCTCG
The DNA here is from genome assembly GCF_021391495.1 of Amycolatopsis acidiphila. NCBI lineage: Bacteria > Bacillati > Actinomycetota > Actinomycetes > Pseudonocardiales > Pseudonocardiaceae > Amycolatopsis > Amycolatopsis acidiphila. Next base: position 6,187,090 of record NZ_CP090063.1, read on the forward strand.
GCACTCGGCGGTCCGGTGTTCGGCGCCCTGCTGGACCGGGCGCGCAGGCCCGGACGGCTGCTGGCCGTCGCACTCTCGGCGTACGCATCGGGCTTGGCGGCCGTGCTCGCATCCGTCGGCCACCTGCCGCTCACCGCCGTCGTCGCGCTCGCGGTGCTCGCCGGGCTGTTCAACCCGGCCGTCGCGGGCGGTTGGACCTCGCAGCTGCCGCACGTGCTCGGCGGGCGCGAGCTGTCCAGGGCGACGGCGCTGGACGCGCTGACCTTCAGCGTGGCGAGCCTGGCCGGGCCGGCCCTCGCGGCACTGCTCGCGGACCGGCTGGGCGCGCCGGTCACGGTGGCCACGGCGGTCGGCCTGGTAGCGCTCGCGCTGCCCTCGGCGTGGTTCCTGCCCGGCCGGCCGGTCGGCATCGTGCGGCAGACCTGGACGACGGGCTTCCGGGTGTTCGCGCGGCAGCGCACGCTGCTGCGGGCGACGCTGACCTCGACGATCTCCTACGCCGGTGTCGGCATGACGACCGTCTGCCACCCGCTGCTGGGCGCCCAGCGGCTCGGCGGCGCGAGCCGGGGCGCGCTGCTGCTGGCCGTCCTCGCGGCCGCGGCCATGACGACCAACGCGGTCCTCGCGCGCCACCCGTGGCGCGGGACGCCGGACGGAATGGTGTTCGCCAGCACCCTCGTCCTGGCCGCCGGCGCGGCGTTGAGCACCCTTCCCGGGCCCGCGGTGGTGCTCGCCGCGGCAGTGGCCGGCACGGCCGAGAGACCAGCTGACGGGACTGTTCGCCGTGCGGCACCGGGACGCGCCGGCGCAGCTGCGCGCACAGGTCTTCACGACCGGGGCCAGCCTGAAGGTGACCGGCTTCGCCGCCGGTTCCGCGCTCGTGGGCCCGCTGGCCGCCGGGTCACTGACCGGCTGCCTGCTCGCGGCGGCCGCGATGCAGCTGCTCGCCGCGACGGCCTACCTGGCGCTGCGGCCGCTCAGAACGCCATCGCCTGCGCGCGCCGCTTGACCTCGGTGCCGTGGTTGGTGCGCAGGGCGTTGATCGGGGTGTGGCCGGGCAGCGACTCGTCCTGCGAGTAGAGCCACCGCAGCATCTCGGTGCGGGTGAAGCCGGAGTCCTGCAGCACCGTCAGCAGTCCGGCCAGCCCTTTCACCGGTGTCGCACCGGCCAGGAAGTCGGCGGGTACGCACAGGTCGCCGTCGCGGCGGACGGCGAGCAGCTGCCCGTCCCGCAGCAGCTGCCGCACCTTGTTCACGGACTGGCCCATTGCCTCGCTCACCTTTGCCAGCGGAAGCACGGCGACGTCCGGCCCGAGCACGTCATCAGCGACTGGAATCGCACTCACAGCTGACACTGTGCCACATCGGGTATCACCCAGCGCAATATCGCCCCTTCGACGTAACGAAACTTCAATCCGGCACGCGGCCGGAGGCCGGGTTCGCCGACACCGGGGTGGCGCAAGTCCGTACGATCGCCTCCGTGACAACCACCGACACCGGTCTGGCCGGAACGCTCCTCGAGCGGCGTTACCGGGTCGACTCCCCGATCGCCCGGGGCGGCATGTCCTCGGTGTACCGGGGCGTCGACACCCGGCTGGATCGTCCGGTCGCCATCAAGATCATGGACCCGCGGTTCGCCGACGACAGGTCCTTCGTCGAGCGCTTCGAACGCGAAGCCCGCTCCGCCGCGAAGCTGCACCACCCCAACGTGGTCACCGTGCACGACCAGGGCGTCGACGCCGACCACGTCTTCCTGGTGATGGAGCTGGTCGACGGCGGCACCCTGCGTGACCTGCTGGAGGAGCGCGGCCACCTCGACGTGCCGCTCGCGCTGGCCATCACCGAGCAGATGCTCGCGGCGCTGGCCGCCGCGCACGCCGCCGGCCTCGTGCATCGCGACGTGAAGCCCGAGAACGTGCTGATCGGGCGCACCGGCACGCCGCCGACCGGCGTGGTGAAGGTCGCCGACTTCGGCCTGGTCCGCGCGGTGGCGAGCGCCGGCACCACCAGCTCCAGCGTCATCCTGGGCACCGTCGCCTACCTCGCGCCCGAGCAGGTCACCACCGGCCTCGCCGGCGAGCGCGGCGATGTCTATTCGGCGGGCATCGTGCTGTACGAGATGCTGACGGGCCAGGCCCCCTACATCGGGGACACCGCGATCTCGGTGGCGTACCGGCACGTCAACGACGATGTCCCGGCCCCGAGCACGGTCATCCCCGGGGTGCCGCCCGCGCTGGACGACCTCGTCCGCCGCGCCACCCGCCGGGACCCGGAGCTGCGGCCCGCGGACGCGGGTGCCTTCCTGCACGAGCTGCGCCGGATCCGGGCGTCGCTCGGGATGGGGCCGGTCGCCGTGCCGGTGCCCGGGGACAAGCCGGCGCCGTCGTTGCCGGACGCGGAACGAACCGTGCCCGCGTTCGCTCCGGTGGGAAACCCCTCACCGGTCACCGGCCCGCGTGGCACGCGGGCGATCCCGCGCACGATGGCGGCGCCCGCGTTCCCCCGGACGCCCCCGCCCGCTCCGCCGGACGAACCACGGCCGGACGGCGGAGCCAAGCGGCCGGCGCTGATCTGGTCGCTCGCCGCGGCCGCGCTCGTGCTGTTCGGGATCGGGATCTGGTGGGTCGCCGCCGGGCCGACGTCGGTCGACAGGACGGCGATACCGCAGGTCGCGGGCATGGACCAGGCCACCGCGGCGAAGACGCTGAGCGATGCCGGGTTCACCCCGAAGTTCACCCAGCAGCGCAACAACACCGTGGCCGCGGGCCTCGCCGTGCGCAGCGACCCGGGCGCCGGGTCGGGTGCCGTGCACGGCAGCCAGGTCACCGTCGTGCTGTCCTCCGGGCGCCCCACCGTGCCCGACATCAGCTCCAACACCTCGCTCACGCAGGCGGAGACCGCCATCATCGCGGCCGAGCTGATCCCGCAGCACGACGCGAACGCCGACCAGTTCAGCACCACCGTGGCCAGCGGGAACGTCATCAGCGTCAACCCGCAGCCCGGCACCCAGCTCGACGTGAACGCGCCCGTGTCGATCATCGTGTCGAAGGGCCAGCCGCCGCAGCCGGTACCGGACGTCGTCGGGCTGCCGCGCGATCAGGCGTTCGCGAAGCTGCAGGCCGCCGGTTTCCAGCCGTTCGACGCGGGTAGCGAGTTCTCCAACGACGTCCCGGCGGGCGCGGTGACGAAGACGAGCCCGGCGGAGGGCGGTCAGGTCTCCGACGGCAGCAAGCGCGTCGGCGTGTTCACCAACAACGCCGTCGAGGTGCCCTCGGTCGTCGGGCAGCCGGTCCAGCAGGCCATGCAGGCGCTCCAGCAGGCCGGACTCCAGGTGGATGTCAAGGGACGTAACCACGGTTTCGGGATCGTCATCCAGCAGGACCCGGACGGGGGCAGTCTCGTGAAGAAGGGGACGAAGGTAACCCTCCGGTCGTTTCCCTGATCATTTCTGATTGGTCGAGAAAAGGAACCTTTTTCGGGACCCTGGCAATCCTTTGTGGACAGTCATTCCTCCTTTCGAGTGAAGGATGAATTGTTAGCGCTGTGGAAACACAGCGACTACGCTCTCGTCATGTCCGCGCGCTCCAGTGGTAGCCCGATCCATTCCTGAAAAATCGACCACAGAAGGGTCGTCTATGGCCGGCCGTCAGCTCAGCGGGCTCGATGTCGCTTTTCTCTGTCTCGAGGGTGGAACGACTCCCATGCACATGGGCGCGGTGGTGATCTTCTCGCCGGACGGGGAGATCTCGCCGGCGCGGATCGCGACCCTGCTGGCCGAACGGGCCGCGCGAGTCCGCTGGCTGCGCAGGCGCGTCACCCCGACGCTGTTGCCGCCGGGCGGCGCACGATGGGCCGAGGACCCGGCATTCGACGCGGAGCGCCACATCCAGGTGCGCGAGCTCGACGGCGACTGCACCGAGGACGCGCTCGCTTCCCATGCGGCGCAATGGATCGAGGAGCCGCTGAACCTGCGCCGCCCGCCGTGGCAGGTGCGGGTGGTGACCGGGCTGTCCGGCGAGAAGTTCGCGCTGCTGCTCAAACTGCACCACTCGTTCACCGACGGGGCCGGTGCCTTCGCCGTCGCCGCCGGGCTGCTGGACGAACTACCGGTCACCGCCACGATCCTGGCGGCCGCCGAGCAGCCGGCCAAGCCACGCTCGCGGCTGACGGTGCTCAAGGACACGATCAGCGAGGCCGGGCAGAACGCCGGGATCGCGTCGGCGATGCTGCGGGCCGTCCGGCCGTATCCGGTTTCGCCTTTGGCGGCGCCGAGTTCGCCCACCCGGCGGCTCGGTTTCGCCCGGCTGGACCTCGCCGACATCCGCACCATCCGCGCCAGGCACGGGGGCACGGCGAACGACGTGCTGCTCGCGGTCCTCTCCGGCGCGCTGCGGCGCTGGATGACCGACCGCGGCCAGCGCGTCGAGGGGCGGCCACTGCGGGCACTGATCCCGGTCAGCACCCGGGGCCGTGACAGCGGAGCGTCGGCGAACCAGCTTTCCGGTTACCTGTGCGAACTGCCGGTGCACGTCGAGGACCCGGTCCAGCGGCTGCACGAGATCCGCCGGTCGATGAACGCCGCCAAGGCGGCGGGCCCGCTGGCCGGGGCGGGTGCGGTGCCGGTGCTCGCGGGGCGTATCCCGGCGCCGGTGCACCGCGTGGCCACCAGGTTCGCCGGGCAGGCGGCGGGCTTGCTGTTCGACACGGTCATCACCAACGTGCCGCTGCCCAAGCTCGACCTCACCCTCGACGGCACACCGTTGAGCGAGGTGTACCCGCTGGTACCGCTCGCGGCACGGCACGCGGTGGGCATCGCCGCCGCGGTGTACGACGGGAATGTCCACATCGGACTACAGGTGAACGGGGCCGCGGTGGCGGACACGGGGTCGCTGCGGGACGCCGTGCTGAAGTCGGCAGCGGAGCTTTACGAGAGATCCGTCTGACTTTCGTGACCTTGGTGCGTCAGAATTGAGCCCATGCCGGTCCCCACTGCTGCATGGCTTTCGCGTGCGACGAGAAGCGCGCTCATCGTTCCGGTTCCCGAAACCGAGCGACTGGTGACCGCACACCGGCGCACACTGGGCACTCCGGTGTCCTCGACGGTACCGGCGCACGTGACGGTGCTCTACCCGTTCGTGCACCCGGCCCGGATCGGCGCGGCGACGCTCGGCGAGCTGGCGGCGGCGCTGGCGGCGGTCCCGGCGTTCGACTGCGTGTTCGCGCAGGTCAGGTGGTTCGATGACGAGGTAGTGTGGCTGGAGCCCAAGCCGGATGAGCACTTCCGCTCGCTGACCCGGGCGGTCTGCGAGCGCTTTCCGGCGCACCTGCCCTACCAGGGCGAGCATCCGGACACGGTGCCGCATTTGACGGTGGTGGACAGCCGCAGTGGCGACCCGGCAGGCAAGCGGCGGATCGCCACGGACATCGCCGCACACCTGCCGGTGCACGCCCGGATCGATCGCGTCCGCCTGGTCGCGGGCGAGGACGAGTACGGCCCATGGCGGACGATCACCGAGTTCGCCCTGCCCGACCCCCCGGGTTGAGGGATTGCGGGCGCACGCCTCACCGACAGCACCCAACCACCTGCCCATGCCGAACCCGAGAACGCCCAGCCACCCCGCGAGCAGCGCGCGCCCTTGCGCTTCGCGCAGGGGAAAAGATCAAGAGAGTCCTCGCCGGACGGGCAGGCTCAAAGATGAGCCAGGAAAAGCCCGCTACGTCACCTTCTCGACGTGGTCGAGTTGGGGGGCTGTGCGCTTCGCGCACCCCACGCGAGATCAACCCCGCAGCATCTCCGCCACCAGGAACGCCAGCTCCAGCGACTGCTGGGTGTTCAGGCGCGGGTCGCAAGCCGTCTCGTAGCGGCCTGCCAGGTCCACGTCCGAGATCTCCTGCGCCCCGCCGAGGCACTCCGTCACGTCCTCGCCGGTCAGCTCCACGTGGATCCCGCCGGGGTAGCTGCCCAGCTTGTGGTGCACCTCGAAGAAACCCTGCACCTCGTCGATGATCCGGTCGAAGTGCCGCGTCTTGTACCCGGTGGACGACTCGTGCGTGTTCCCGTGCATCGGGTCGCACTGCCAGATCACCTTGTGCCCGGTGGCCTCGACCTTCTCCACGATGGCGGGCAGCACCTCGCGCACCTTGCCGTTGCCCATCCGCGAGATCAACGTCAGCCGCCCCGGCTCGTTGTGCGGGTCGAGCCGCTCGACGTAGTCCACCGCCTGGTCCGGCGACGTGGTCGGGCCGATCTTCACGCCGATCGGGTTCGCCAGCAGCTCGGCGAACGCGATGTGCGCGCCGTCGAGCTGGCGGGTGCGCTCGCCGATCCACAGGAAGTGCGACGAGAGGTTGTACAGCTTCGGGTTGGTCGCGTCGGCGTTGTCCAGCCGCAGCAGCGCCCGCTCGTAGTCGAGCAGCAGCGCCTCGTGGCTGGCGAAGATCTCCGTCGAGTGCAGTGAGGTGTCGGTCACCCCGCAGGCCGACATGAACCGCAGCCCACGGTCGATCTCGCCCGCCAGTGCCTCGTACCGCTCGCCCGCGGGCGAGGTGCGCACGAAGTCCTTGTTCCAGTCGTGCACCTTCGTCAGGTCCGCCTGCCCGGACACGGTGAGCGCGCGGACCAGGTTCATCGCCGCGCCGGCGTTCGCGTAGGCGCGGATCATCCGGCCCGGGTCCGGCACCCGCAGCTCGGGCTTGGCGACCAGCGAGTTGACGATGTCGCCCCGGTACACCGGCAGGCCCAGCGCGTCGATCGCGTTCGAGCGCGGCTTGGCGTACTGGCCGGCGATCCGGCCGACCTTCACCACCGGCAGGCTCGCGCCGTAGGTGAGCACGACGGCCATCTGCAGCAGCGTGCGCAGGTTCGCGCGGATGTGCGGCTCGGTGTTCGACTCGAACGTCTCGGCGCAGTCGCCGCCCTGCAGCATGAACGCCTCGCCGCGGGCGACCATCCCGAGCCGCTCGCGCAGCCGGTCGATCTCGACCGGCACGGTGATCGGCGGCACGCTCTCCAGCACGCCGCGGACCCTGCGGGTCGCGTCCACGTCCGGCCACTCCGGTTGCTGCGCGGCGGGCCGCGAGAGCGCGTCGTCGAGCCGTTCACGCAGCTCGGGCGGGAGCGGGGGCAGTTCGGGGAGGGTGTCGACGGGGACGTCCACGGTCCAGTTCACGACACCCAGGATATTCGCCTGCCCCCGCCGCCCTCAGCCGCGTCCGCTGTACACCGGGTCACGTGGCTCGACCGGCGCCGCGGCACGGTCGCCGTGCCCCGGCCACCACGCCGCCCGGCCGACCAGCGCGGTGAGGCTCGGCACGAAGAACATGGCCATCACGAACACGGCGACGAGGATGCCGAACGCCAGCGCGAAGCCCATTTCCGCGAGCAGCGAGTTGCCTGCGAGCATCAGCGCGCCCAGTGACCCGGCGAGGATCACCCCGGCCGCGGCGATGGTCGGGCCGGTGTGCCGGATCGCCAGCGCGGCCGCCTCACGCGGGGGCTTGCCCGCCTTCGCCTCCTCACGCAGCCGCGCCATCATCAGGATGTTGTAGTCGGTGCCGAGTGCCACCACGAACATGTAGATGATCAGCGGGATCATGAAGATCAGCCCGGACTCGCCGACGATCCCCTGGAACAACCACGTGGTCGCGCCGAGGGTCGCGGCGAAGCCGAGGCCGACCGAGGCCATCACGTACCACGGCGAGACGACGCTGCGCAGCATCAGCCCGAGCACCAGCATGATCAGCACCGCCGCGACCGGGAACACCACCCGGTAGTCCCGGTTCATCGTGGCCTGGATGTCGACGTACACCGCCGTGATCCCGCCCACCAGCGCCTGCGTGCCTGGTGGCGCGGAGGCGTGCGCGGTGTCCCGCAGCGGGCCGCCGACGGTGCCGATCGCGGCGTCGGACGCCGGGTCGCTCGCCAGGGTGACCGCGTAGTTCGCGGTGGCGCCGTCCTTGCTCAGCTGCGGCTTGCCGACCTGCCCGACGCCCTGCACGGCGGCGAGCTTCCCGCCGAACCCGGTCAGCGACGCCTGGTTCAGCGGCGTCCCGTTCTCGCTGCGCAGGTACACGTTCGTGGGCGAGGTGGCGCCCGGCGGCAGGCCCTTCTCCAGCGACTTCATCGCCACCTGGGACTCCGCGCTGTCCGGCATGGACCCGGACGCGAGGTCGAAGGTCGGGTTGAAGTTCACCAGTCCGATCGCGAGCGCGATCATGACCACTCCGGACACTCCCGCGAACACCGCGGGCCGGCGGCCCGCCGCGCGCCCGACGGCGGCGAAACGGGCGGCCTTCGGCTCCTGGCGCCAGGCCTTCGACGGCCAGAACACCTTGGTGCCCACCAGGGACACCACCGCGGGCACCAGCGTCAGCCCGGCCAGCAGGGTGACCGCGACGGCGATCGCGAGCGAGGGACCCATCGAGCGGAAGAACCCGAACTGCGACAGCGCCATCGTCAGGAACGCGATGACCACCACCGCGGCCGCCGAGGTGATCGCCTCCCCCACGCGGCTGACGGCGGTCACCATCGCCTGCTTGGGCTCGTCTCCCGCCCGCAACCGTTCTCGGTAACGGAACATCAGGAACAGGATGTAGTCGGTGCCGACGCCGAACAGCACCACGATCAGGATCGAGGAGATCGAGCTGTCGGCCTGCATGCCGAACAGCTTCACCACCCAGCTGATCAGCCCGTTCGCGATCTGCGAGACCACGCCGATGAGCACGATCGGCAGCAGCGCGATGATCGGGCTGCGGAAGATCACCAGCAGCAGCAACAGGATCAGCAGCACCGTGGCGATCCCGACGATCGCGTCGGAGTTGCTCGAGGCCTCCTGCGAATCCAGCTGCTGCGCGACGCTTCCGGTCGTGCCCGCCTTGAGGTCGCTGCCCGCGACGAGGGACTGCAGCTCGGTGCGCAGCTGTTTCGCGGCGCCTGTCAGCTGCTGGGCGTTGCCGCCGGACAGCTGCGGCATCTTGACCGCGGACAGCGCGACGAGGTTGTTGGGCGAGGGCTGAGCAGGCAGTACGGCCTCGACGTCGCTGAGGTGCTTGGCGCCGAGGCCGGTGACGACCTGGCTGACCTTCGCCGAGTCCTGCGAGGTCAGCGCCGCCCCGTCGGCCCGCTCGAACACGATGATCATCGACGGGGTGAACGCGCTCGGGAAGGCCTGCTGCCCCAGCGTCGCCGCCTGGATGGACTCGTAGTCCCTTGGCAGCGCGTCACTTTCGTCGGTGCTCTTCGGCAGTGCCGGTGCCGTCGCGATGACCACGATCGCGAGCAGCACCCAGGCGCCGATCACCCACCACGGCCGGTGCACGACCAGCCGCCCGAGTCTCGCGAACACGCCTCTGTCCATGATTCACCCCTGGTGGAATTCCCCGTCGATTGCCGCCAGTGAACCGATCAGCGCCGCGCGGTGCCATGTGGGGGCGGTCACTGCTGAGAGCTCACTGAGAGCCCGCGGGACCGGAGCACGAAAAAAAGGACACCCGGCGACGTTGCCGGGTGCCCAGGTCGTTACGGCGCTCACACCACCGCGAGCGGCAGCGCCGTGGGGTGCACCGGTGCGGGCAGATCGCTCGCGCCCGTCAGGTAGGCGTCCACCGCGTTGGCCACCGAGCGGCCTTCCGCGATCGCCCACACCACAAGGGAAGCGCCGCGGTGTGCGTCGCCGCAGACGAACACGCCAGGGGCGGCTGTCTGCCAGTCGGCACCGCAGGACACGCGGCCACGCTTGGTCAGCTCGATGCCCAGGTCGTCGAGCAGCCGCATCTCCTCGACGCCCTCGAAGCCGATCGCCAGCAGCACCAGGTCCGCCGGGACCTCTTCGACCTCGTCGCTGACCGGCACGACCTGCCGCCTGCCGGTGTCGTCGCGCGACACCCGCACCTTCTGCAGCTCGATGGCCCGCACGTGGCCCTCGTCGTCGCCGACGAACCGCTTCACGGCCACGCCGAACACGCGCTCGCCACCCTCGTCGTGCGCCGGGTAGGTGCGCAGGACGTACGGCCAGGTCGGCCACGGCGAGATGTCGTCGTCCCGGGTGGCGGGCGGCATCGGGTACTGGTCCAGCTGCGTCACCGACAACGCGCCCTGGCGGGTCGCGGTGCCGTAGCAGTCGGCGCCGGTGTCGCCGCCGCCGATGACGATGACGTGCTTGCCCTTCGCATCGATCTCCGGCGGCCCGTCGCCCTCGCACTGCTTGTTGGACTGCACCAGGTGTTCCATCGCCAGATGGATACCGGCCAGCTCGCGCCCCGGCGTCGTGGTGTCGTCGCGCCCGCGCAGCGCACCGACCGCCAGCACCACCGCGTCGTAGCGGGCTCGCAGCTCCTCGACCGTCAGGTCCACGCCGACCTCGCAGCCGGTGACGAACTGGGTGCCCTCCTTGCGCAGCTGCGCCAGGCGCCGGTCGAGGTGCTTCTTCTCCATCTTGAACTCGGGGATGCCGTAGCGGAGCAGGCCGCCGAGCCGGTCGTCGCGCTCGAACACGGTGACCTCGTGCCCGGCACGCGTCAGCTGCTGCGCCGCGGCCAGTCCCGCCGGACCGGAGCCGACGATCGCGACCCGCTGGCCCGAGGACACCTCGGCCGCCTGCGGCTCGACGACGCCCATCTCCCACGACTGGTCCGCGATCGTCGCCTCGACCTGCTTGATCGCGACCGGCCCGCCGGACATCGGCGAGATCGACAGCACGCAGCCCGCTTCACACGGCGCGGGACACAGCTTTCCGGTGAACTCCGGGAAGTTGTTGGTGGCGTGGAGCCGGTCGCTCGCGGCGGCCCAGTGTCCTTGCCGGACCAGGTCGTTCCACTCGGGGATCAGGTTGCCCAGCGGACAACCCGAGCTGCCGGAGTGACAGAACGGGATGCCACAGTCCATGCACCGCGTGGCCTGCGTACGCACCTTCTTGTTGCGCTCTTCGGAGCTGGAGTAGGCGTAGACCTCGTGCCAGTCGTGCACGCGCTCCTCGCGCGGACGCTTCTTCGGCTCCTCGCGCTCGAACTTCATGAAGCCCTGTGGGTCAGCCACGGGCCACCTCCATCACAGCCTCGTCGACGTCGCGGCCCGCGGCCTTCGCCGTCTTCATCGCCTCCAGCACCCGCGCGTAGTCGCGCGGCATGACCTTCGTGAACGAGGCCGAGCGCCGCGGCCAGTCGCCGAGCAGCGAAGCGGCCACCGTCGAGCGGGTCAGCTCGTGGTGCCGGATGACTATCTGCTTGAGCCAGTTCAGGTCCTCGGGCTCCAGCGGGAGCAGGTCGACCATCTCGTCGTTGACGCGGGCGTGGTCGAGGTCGAGGACGTAGCCGATACCGCCGGACATGCCGGCCGCCAGGTTCCGCCCGGTCGGCCCGAGCACGACGGCCCGGCCGCCGGTCATGTACTCGAACGCGTGGTCGCCCACGCCCTCGGCGACGACGGTGGCGCCGGAGTTGCGGACGCAGAACCGCTCGCCGACCTGGCCGCGCAGGAACATCTCGCCGCCGGTGGCCCCGTAGGCGAGGGTGTTGCCCGCGATGACCTGCCGCTCGGCGGCGAAGGTCGCGTCCGGGTGCGGGCGCACGACGATCCGCCCGCCGGACAGGCCCTTGCCCACGTAGTCGTTGGCGTCGCCGATCATCTCCAGCGTCACGCCACGCGGCAGGAACGCGCCGAGCGACTGGCCGGCCGAACCGGTGAGCCGTACGTGGATCGTGCCGTCGGGCAGGCCCTCGCCGCCGTAGCGGCGGGTGATCTCCGAACCGAGCAGCGTGCCCACGGTCCGGTTCACGTTGCGGACCGGCAGTTCGATGTTGACCCGGTGCGCGTCCTCGAGCGAAGCCTCGGCGAGCTGGATGAGCGTGCGGTCCAGCGCGTGCTCGAGCCCGTGGTCCTGCTCGCGGATCTTGCGCCGAGAGCCTCCGTACGGGGTGTCGGTGGGCATCTCGAAGATCGGCGCGAGGTCGAGCCCATTGGCCTTCCAGTGCTCGACCGCCTCGTCGACGTCGAGCGCGTCGGCCCGGCCTATCGCCTCGTCCAGGGTACGGAACCCAAGCGCGGCAAGGGTTTCACGGACCTCCTGCGCGACGAACCGGAAGAAGTTCACCACGTGCTCGACCTGGCCGGTGTAGCGCTTGCGCAGGTCCGGGTTCTGCGTCGCGACCCCGACCGGACAGGTGTCCAGGTGACACACGCGCATCATGATGCAGCCCGCGACGACCAGCGGCGCGGTCGCGAAGCCGTACTCCTCGGCGCCGAGCAGCGCGGCGATCACCACGTCCCGCCCGGTCTTCATCGCGCCGTCTACCTGCACGGTGATCCGGTCGCGCAGGCCGTTGAGCATCAGCGTCTGCTGCGTCTCGGCGAGCCCGATCTCCCAGGGGGTGCCCGCGTGCTTGAGCGAGTTCATCGGCGAGGCGCCGGTGCCGCCGTCGTGCCCGGAGATGAGCACCACGTCCGCGTGCGCCTTGGAGACCCCGGCCGCCACCGTCCCGACGCCCAGCGAGCTGACCAGCTTCACGTGGATGCGGGCCTTCTCGTTGGCGTTCTTCAGGTCGTGGATGAGCTGCGCCAGGTCCTCGATCGAGTAGATGTCGTGGTGCGGCGGCGGCGAGATCAGCCCGACCCCCGGCGTCGAGTGCCGGGTGCGTGCGATCCACGGGTACACCTTGTTCGGCGGGAGCTGGCCGCCCTCGCCGGGCTTCGCGCCCTGCGCCATCTTGATCTGGATGTCGTCGGCGTTGACCAGGTACTCGCTCGTCACGCCGAACCGGCCGCTCGCCACCTGCTTGATCGCGCTGCGCCGCTGCGGGTCGTAGAGCCGCTCGGCGTCCTCGCCGCCCTCGCCGGTGTTGGAGCGGCCACCGATGCGGTTCATCGCGATCGCCAGGGTCTGGTGCGCCTCGGCCGAGATCGAGCCGTAGGACATCGCGCCGGTGTTGAACCGCTTGCAGATCGACTCGACCGACTCGACCTCGTCGATCGGTACGGGCGGGCGTTCCCCTTCGCGGAACTTGAACATCCCGCGCAGCAGGCCGCCTTCGCGAGCCAGCCGGTGCACCTCTTCGGTGTAGGCGCGGTAAGCCTCGTCCCGGCGGGTCTTCGACGCGTGCTGCAGCAGGAACACCGTCTCCGGCGTGAACAGGTGCAGCTCGCCCTCGCGGCGGTAGGCGTACTCGCCGCCGGCGTCGAGCCTGCGGTGCACCCGGTCGGTCGGATTGTCCGGGTACGCGCGGCGGTGCCGGATCGCGACCTCTTCGGCCAGCACGTCCAGCCCGACGCCGCCGAGCTTGGACACCGTGCCGGTGAAGTACTCGTCGAGCACGTCCTGCGACAGCCCGAGCGACTCGAAGACCTGCGCCGCGGTATAGGCGCTGACCGTCGAGATGCCCATCTTGGACATGATCTTCTGCACGCCCTTGACGAGCGCCTTCATGTAGTTGCGCACGGCCTGCCGCGGCTCGATGCCGGTCAGCATGCCCTGGTTGATCAGGTCCTCGATCGTCTCGAAGGCCAGGTACGGGTTCACCGCCGCGGCTCCGTAACCCAGCAGCAGCGCGATGTGGTGCACCTCGCGGGCGTCGCCGGTCTCCACGACGAGCGCGACGCGCAGCCGTTCCTTGGTGCGCACCAGGTGGTGGTGCACCGCGGAGACCAGCAGCAGCGACGGGATCGGCGCCATCCGGTGGTCGGAGTCGCGGTCGGAGAGCACCAGCGTGCGCGCGCCCGCCGCGATCGCCTCGGACGCCTCGCGGCGGACCCGCTCGATCGCCTCGGCCAGCGCCTTGCCGCCACCGTCCACTTCGAACAGCCCGGACAGGACTGTGCAGGCGAAGCCCGGCAGGTCGCCGTCGTCGTTGATGTGGATGAGCTTGGCCAGCTCGTCGTTGTCGATGACCGGGTAGGGCAGCTGGATGTGCCGGCAGGAGGCCGGGCCCGGGTTGAGCAGGTTGCACTCGGGACCCATGGTCCGGCTCATCGACGTGACCAGCTCCTCGCGGATCGCGTCCAGCGGCGGGTTGGTCACCTGCGCGAAGTTCTGCTTGAAGTAGTCGTAGAGCTGCCGGGAGCGCTGCGACAGCACGGCCGGCGGGGTGTCGGTGCCCATCGAGCCGATCGGCTCGGCCCCCTTCGCCGCCATCGGCGTGAGCAGGATCTTGAGCTCTTCCTCGCTGTAGCCGAAGGAAAGCTGGCGCCGCAGGACCGAGTCGTGGCTCTGCGTCACGTGGTCGCGGCCGGGCAGGTCGGCCAGCTGCAGCAGGCCCGCGTGCACCCAGTCGCCGTAGGGCTTGCTGCGCGCGAGCCCGGACTTGACCTCGTCGTCCTCGACCAGGCGGCCCGCGCCGGTGTCGACCAGGAACATCCGGCCCGGCTTGAGGCGGCCCTTCGCGACCACCTGGTCCGGCGGCACGTCGAGCACCCCGGCCTCGCTGGCCAGCACCACCCTGTCGTCCGCCGTGCGCCACCAGCGCGCGGGCCGCAGGCCGTTGCGGTCGAGCACGGCCCCGACGAGCGTGCCGTCGGTGAAGGTGACGCACGCCGGGCCGTCCCACGGCTCCATCAGGTTGCTGTGGAACTGGTAGAACGCGCGGCGTTCGGCGTCCATTGTGGCGTGGTTCTCCCACGCCTCCGGGATCATCATCAGCACCGCGTGCGGCAGGCTGCGGCCGCCCAGGTGCAGCAGTTCCAGCACCTCGTCGAAGGACGCGGAGTCGGACGCGTCGGGCGAGCAGACCGGGTACAGCCGGGACAGGTCGCCCGGGATGAGGTCGGAGTCGAGCAGCGCCTCGCGGGCCCGCATGCGGTTGCGGTTGCCGCGGACGGTGTTGATCTCGCCGTTGTGCGCGACGAAGCGGAACGGGTGCGCCAGCGGCCAGGACGGGAAGGTGTTCGTGGAGAACCGGCTGTGCACCAGCGCGATCGCGCTCGTCAGCCGCTCGTCGCGCAGGTCGGAGAAGAACGCAGGCAGCTGCTCCGGGGTGACCATTCCCTTGTACACCAGCGTCCGCGAGGACAGCGACGGGAAGTACGTGCCGCACTCGGCGACCACGGTGTCGTGCTCGGCCCGCTTGCGCAGGCAGAACGCGAGCCGGTCCAGGTCCACACCGGACGGGCGCACGCCGTCGGCGTCGGCCTTGCCCGCGACGAACAGCATGGCGAACTGCGGCATGACCGAGCGCGCGGTCGGGCCGATGTCGGCCGCGTCCGCGTCGTGCGGTACCTCACGCCAGCCGAGCACGTCGAGGCTCTCCTCCTCGGCGAGGCGCTCGATGAGGGAGATCGCCTTGACCCGCTGCTCCGCCTCGGCGGGCAGGAACGCGATGCCCGCCGCGTACCGGTGGTGGCCCTGGGAGTCCGGTCCGGGCAGCTCGAAGGCCGTCTCGGCGCGCAGCAGCTCGTCGGGCAGCTGCACCAGGATGCCCGCGCCGTCACCCGAGGTCGGCTCGGCCCCGGCGGCACCACGGTGGTCGAGGTTCATCAGCGCGGTCAGGCCGTCGGTGATGATGCTGTGCGAACGCCGCCCGCGGATGTCGGCCACCATGGCGACACCGCAGGAGTCCTGTTCCGTGTCCGGGTCGTACAGACCCTGTTTGCCTGGATTGGCGGAGAAGATCATGCGGGGACCTCCTTCGTCGTCGTCGTGCTCAGTTCGGAAAGTTCCCCCGTTTTGCTGTGCCGGGACGACGATGGCCCGCTGATTAGCGCGACCTTAACACCCAGGAAACACCACGGCACCCTCCCGGACTGTGGAATCTTTGATCGGGGAGGTAACGATCTGGCTGCGGCGAACGACTTCGTTCTTTATGCGCTCGTTCCGACGGGGAACGGCTCCCAGGGTAGCCCGCTGCTATCCCGTCAAGGTTACGTGAGCGTTGCCGGAACCGGCCAGTTCTGCCGGTGGTAGCGTTCCTCACGCTGGTCAGCGGCTTGCTGGCCGGGGTGCGCGGGCCGCGAAACCGGTGCGATTCCGGTGCTGTGCCGCAACTGTGACGGTTCGGACACGGACCGGAGCCAGGTCGCCGGTGGCGCGCCAACGCCCTTCACCTCCGGCGCAGAGGTGCGGCGTGACCGGAGACGGCACGGCGACGCGCCGGGGCCCGTCGCCAGAGGTCCATATGTCGCGCAGGTTTCCGCTACTGCTCGTGTCACTGCTCGTGCTGCTCGCCGGGTGCGCCTCGCACCAGCCGGACGAGGACTCGAGCGCCAGGCCCGACACCGAGGCGGTGTTCCCGGTCACGATCGGCTCGGTGACGATCGACCGGCAGCCCACCCGGATCGTGTCACTGTCGCCGTCGGCGACCGAAACGCTGTTCGCCCTGGGCGCCGGCCCGCACGTGGTGGCCGTGGACTCACAGTCCGACTATCCCCCGGAAGCCCCGCACACGGCGTTGTCGGCGCTGAGCCCCGATCCCGAGGCGATCGCGGGCTACCGCCCGGACCTGGTCATCGCGTCGGCCGATACGAACGGGTTGTCCGCCGCGCTGGCGAAGACCGGTGTGCAGACGCTGGTCATGCCCGACGCGAAGACCCTCGATGACGCGTACGCGGAGTTCGTCGAGCTGGGCAAGGCGACCGGTCATCAGGCCGAGGGCGAGAGCCTGGCCCGGCAGACCCACAGCGACATCGACAAGATCGTCGCGGACACCCCGAAGCCGGCCAAGCCGCTGAGCTTCTACTACGAACTGGACCAGACCTACTACAGCGTGACGTCGAAGACATTCATCGGCCAGGTGCTCGCCCGGTTCGGCCTGACGAACATCGCCGACGGGAACGACCCGTCGGTCTCCGGTGGATACCCGCAGCTGTCTGCAGAACGCATTTTGCAGGCCAACCCCGACCTCGTTTTCCTGGCCGACTCGAAGTGCTGCGGCCAGAACGCGCAGACCGTCGCCGCCCGGCCCGGCTGGAACACCCTGACCGCCGTCAAGGACGGGCAGGTGTTCGCGCTCGACGACGACATCGCCTCCCGCTGGAGCCCGCGCGTCGTGGAGCTGGTCCGGGCGGTGGCGGACGCGGTGACCCGCGTGAACCATGCCGGGTGAAGACCGGCTGGACATGGCTCGCGTGCCGGTGCGGGTGGCGGAACCTCGCTGTGGGATCGCCTCCCGATGAGCCCGAATTTCCCACGTCCTCCTCGCGAGGAGCCACCGCAGAATTCGGCTGCAGAGCGCGGGTGGGGTGCGTCACCACAAGCGGCTCCGCCGCTCCGGAAGGCGTCTCCAGCGGTCACCCGGCTGCGGCCGCTGACCGTGCTCGCCGCGGTCCTCGCGCTGCTCGTGGTGCTGGTGCTCGGCATCCTGATCGGCGCGGCGGACCTCGGCTGGCACCGGGTGCTCGGCGAGATCTTCGCCGAGGTCACCGGCGGCCGCTCCCCGCTGTCGGCGCGCGAGGCCGCGATCGTGTGGCAGCTGCGTGTGCCGCGGGTGCTGCTCGCCGGGCTCGTCGGCGCCGCGCTCGCCATGTCCGGCGCGACCTTCCAGGGTGTCTTCCGGAACCCGCTGGCCGACCCGTACCTGCTCGGCGCGGCCGCCGGTGCCGGGATGGCCGCGACGATCGTCGTCGTGGCGGCCCCGCAGGCGAGCGGCTGGGTGCCGCCCGCGGCGTTCGTCGGCGCGCTCGGCGGCGTCGGGCTGAGCTGGCTACTGGGCCGGTCCGCCGGCACCGGCACCGCGACGCTGCTGCTCGCCGGCGTCGCCGTCGGTTCGTTCCTCTCCGCGGTGCAAACGTTTGCGCAGCAGCTGAACACCGAGACGATCCGCCAGGTCTACACCTGGCTGCTCGGCGGGCTGAACGTCAGCGGCTGGCGGGAGGTTCTCATCGCGCTGCCCTACATCGGGGTGGCGGCGGTCATCCTGTGTGTCTGCGCACGGCTGCTCGACGTGCTGTCGCTGGGCGACGCGGAGGCCGCGTCCCTGGGCGTGCATCCAGGCCGGGTGCGGCTCCTGCTGCTCGCCGCGGCGTCGCTGGCGACGGCGGCGGCCGTCTCGGTGAGCGGGCTGATCGGCTTCGTCGGCATCGTCGTGCCCCACGTGGTCCGGTTGCTCGCGGGCGCGAGCTACCGCGTGGTGGTCCCGCTCTCGTTGCTGGGCGGGGCGGTGTTCCTGATCGCGGCGGACCAGGTCGCGCGCACGATCATGCCGGGCGAGCTGCCGCTGGGCGTGGTGACCGCGTTCGCCGGGGCGCCGTTCTTCGTGTTCGTCCTGCGCTCGTCGCGAGGGAAGGTGTCATGACCACCCTGCGCCTGCGGGACGTCCGTGCCGGGTACGACGGCCGGGAGGTCGTCCGCGCCGTCTCGGCGGAGGTACCGCGCGGCAGCTGGCTCGCGATCGTCGGCCCGAACGGCGCCGGGAAGTCCACCCTGCTCAAGACGATGGCGGGCCTGCTCCCCGGCGCCGGCGAGGTGCTGCTCGACGGCCGCCCGGTGCACACCTTGTCCCGCAGGGACAAAGCGCGGAAGGTCGGCTACTCGCCGCAGGACCCCATCCTGCCCGGCGGGCTGACGGTCACCGACTACGCGTTGCTCGGGCGCACCCCGCACCTCGGCCCGCTCGCCCGCGAGGGCGCCGCCGATCTGTCCGTTGTGGAAGGTGTGCTCACCCGCCTGGATCTCACCGGGCTGGCCGGGCGCAGGCTCGGCACCCTCTCCGGCGGCGAGCGCCAGCGCGCCGTGCTCGCCCGCGTCCTGACGCAACAGGCGGGACTGCTGCTGCTCGACGAGCCCACCACCGGCCTCGACATCGGCCACGCGCAGGCGATGCTGGAGCTGATCGACCGGCTGCGCCGGGAGGACGGCACCACGGTGGTGTCCACATTGCACGATCTGACGTTCGCGGCCCAGTACGCGGACCACGTGCTGCTGCTGTCCGCGGGTGAGGTGGTGGCGGCGGGCACACCGGCGGAAGTCCTCACGGCGGAAGCGCTCGCGCGCTACTACGGTGCCGCGGCGGACATCCTCACCGCCGGACGCGGCGAGCTGGTGGTCGCCCCGATCCGGCCGCCGAAGTGATCAGCTCTGCGCCGTCGGCCGGACGACGACCTCGCTGACGTCCACCTCGTCGGGCTGCTCGACGGCGAACGCGATGGCCCGGGCGATCGCCGCCGGCGGAATGGCGACCCGGTCCCGTTGCGCGACCCCCTGGGCCCGCACCTCGGCGTTCGGCACGCGCTCGATGAAGTCCGTGGCGATCATCCCGGGCGAGACGACCGTGACACGCAGGCTGTCACCGGCTTCCTGGCGCAGCCCTTCGCAGATCGCGCGCACCGCGACCTTGGTACCCGAGTAGACGGCCTGGTTCGGCACCGTCCGGAACGCCGCCGTCGAGGCCACGGTGACGAACTGGCCCGAGCCCTGCGCGCGGAACACGGGCAGGGCCGCGGCGATGCCGTACAGCACGCCCTTGAGGTTCACGTCGACCATCTCGTCCCAGTCGTCGACGCGGAGCTCGTCGAGCGGCGAGATGAGCCCGGCCCCCGCGTTGTTGACCAGCACGTCGAGCCTGCCGAACCGCCGGCGAGCTACCTCGACGAGGTTCGCCAGGTCCTCGCGCCGCGTCACATCCGTTGCCGCCCAAGCCACTTGACCGCCGTTCTCGGTGATGCGCGCGGCCAGCGCCTCGAGCCGGTCCGTCCGGCGGGCGCCGAGCACGACCTTCGCGCCACGCTCGGCGAGCAGCAGCGCGGTCGACTCGCCGATGCCGCTGCCGGCCCCGGTGATCGCGACGACCTTCTCGTTCATATGAGGCTCCTTCCAATGTAATACCCCTCTTACTTTATCCTGGACACGACGACCGGTGCGAGGAGGGTGTGGTGGGCAAACGGGGCAGCTACCACCACGGCGATCTGCGCGCGGCGCTTGTGGAGGCCGCGCTGGCCCTGATCGCCGAGCGCGGCATCGACGCGCTGTCGGTCGCCGAGGCCGCCCGCCGCACGGGGGTCAGCCCCGGCGCCCCCTACCGCCACTTCCCCACCCGGCTGGCCCTGCTCAAGGCCGCCGCGACCCGGGCGGCCGAGCTGCTGGCGGCGGAACTGCGAGAGGCCCCGCGGCCGGCCGGGGACCCGGTCGAGGCGCTGGCCGCCACGGCAGCGGTGTACGTCCGGTTCGTCGTGCGCCACCACGCGGGGTTCGATCTGATCTTCGCCGAGCAGCTGCGCCCGCTCGCCGATCCCGCGCTCGGCGCCGCCGGCCGCGCCGTCATGGACGTCCTGCTGCCACTCGGACTCGAGATCACCGGGGACGCCGCGGCGGCGCTCGACCTGCTGGAGAAGCACATCGCCGCGGCGCACGGATATGCCGCGCTGCACCTGAGCGGGTTCATGCGACGGCGGGCGCCCGGCGTCGAGGACATCGCGGCCGGGGCGGCCGAAACCAGCCGGACCCTGGCGAAGGCGGCGCAGCACTGACGCGTGTCCACTGTGTACCCGAGCGAAGTGGACGAAACGGACTTTCGAGAAATCGGGTACAGGTCCGTGCGCGGTGTCCTATTCTCGGTCGGGCAACGAGCACATTTCTCTCGGGGGACTGTTTCCGTGGACTTCCACGTCGATCCTGACGCGGTGAACGACTACGCCCAGGTGCTGGAAGGGCTGAACTCGGCGATCGACGCGATCACCGAGTACATGCACACCTACGCGCTCGACAAGTCCGGCTTCACCGGCCTGTTCATGGTGCTGCAGCCGGTGGTCGATCTCGTCGGTTCTCTTTACGGTGAAACGCTCAGTTTCGGCAGACAGCGGCTGGCCTCACTGATGAGCGGGGTGCAGCAGACGGCATCGGCCTATCAGGGCATTGACGAGCAGGCCTCGAAGGTGCTTCAGGACCTGCTGCGCGAGTTGCAGGCCGAGAACGTTCCCGTCGTCAACTGACCGCCGCCGAAACGGATTCCTGACGCATGTCGCGTACGCACCACAGCCAGCCGCACCACAGCCAGCCGCACACCACCACGCCGCATCCGGCGCAGCCGCCTCGTCCGACGCAACCGCCGCAGCAGTACCCGCCGCAGCCGTCGTATCCCCCGCGTCCCAACTATCCGCCGCGGCCGACCCAGCCACCGCAGCAACCTCCGCAGCAGCCGGGTTCGACGGACGAGCAGCGCCGCCGATCCGGCGAGGACGAGTCCACCCGGCCGAGCCGGGACGGCGAGGGCGACGGCACCCGGCCGTCCTCGGACTCCGAGGGTGGCGACGAGCGTCCGGACCGGAACGAGGGCGGCGGCCGCGACTCCGGGTCCGATGAGGACTCGGGCCGCGAGTCCGGGGAAGAGGACGGCGGCCAGGACCCGGGGGACGACTCCGACGAGGACTCCGGCGGTGACGACGAGTTCGAGCCGACGACGCCCAGCGGCCAGCTGTCCGACGGCTCGGAGATCGCCGGCGTGCTCGAGCCGCCGGAGCCCGGCGATGGCTCCGAGGTACAGGATCTCGTGCAGGAGGCCGGCCTGGAGGTGATGGCGGTCGACTGGGTCTTCCAGCACATCGCGGGCAAGAGCCTGGTCGACGTGGTGATCAAGCCGATCACCGGCGACTTCAGCAAGATGCGCCAGAACGGCGAGGCCTGGGAGACCATCGGCAACGCGATGAAGCAGTTCTCGGCGACGATGTCGGGCAACGCGGGCATCGTCACGGAGAACGACTGGAAGGGCCCGTCCGCGCTGGCGCACAAGGCCTATGTGGACGTCGGCTGGAAGGCCGGGCTGCTGGTCGAGGGCCAGGTCGCGAAGCTGATCGCGAAGGGCTTCTTCGCCGTGGCCGACGGTTCGGAGAAGCTGGCCGCGGAAGCGTTGAAGCTGCTGAAGAAGCTCATCGACAAGCTGATCGAGATCGCGGCGAAGGCGTGTGTCCCGGTGGTCGGCTGGGCCGCCGAGGCCACCACGGTGATCGACGCGCTCGACATCGCGAACCAGATCTTCTCCATCATCGAGATGATCAAGGACGTCGTCCAGAAGGTGCAGTCGATGTGGCAGTCCATTCAGGACATCGGCTCGCAGCTGGCGAAGATCAAGGACATCCACAGCATCGGCGACGCGATCGACATCGGCAAGAACATCAAGGGCGACGTCGGTGACATCTCCGGCGACGCCAAGGACATCGCCGGCGACGCGCGGGACATCAGGGACACCGCGAAGGAGACCGGCGAGACCGCGAGGGGTGGTGGCGCGTCTTCGGAGGAGCCTTCGGGCGACGAACGCACACCGGCCCGCTCGCGCACGCCTGAAGGGAGCGCCCGGGCATGACTCAGTCCGATGTGGACACCTGGAAGCCGGCGGCGCTGCGCGAGGCCGAGGCGGAGCTCGACCAGACGATGCGCAAGGCGCGGAAGCTGATCAAGGCGACCGAGGAGAAGCTGAAGCAGTACCCGGACACCGACCGCACCGCGCGGCCCGAGGACGTCGCGCGGCTGAAGGCGGCCGCCGAGCGGCCCGACGCGCCGGCGGCGATGCGGGCGCTGAAGCGGAAGGTGGACGCCGGGGCGCTGTCGTGGAAGGACGTGCTCGAAGGCAAGGCGCTGCAGGACCCCGATGTGCGGGAGGCGATGCGCGGCAGGCTCGGTGAGATGCGGGAGATCTACCAGGAGGCCCGGGAGGGCGCCACTCTGGAGGAGATCCTGGAGGCGCGCGGGGTCACGGGCAGCGTTTTCGGTGGCGGTGGCCCGACCCGCCCCCAGTCGGCGCCGTCGGAGCAGCCCCCCAGCGAGGACGACTACTTCGCAGGTAACGGTTTTCTCACGAACCGCCCGCCGGCTTCGCCCCCTCCGGGCGGTGGGTGGCCTCCCGCTTCGGGCCCGGGGCAGTCTCCTTCGGGTCCGGGTCGTCCGGGTCCAGGTCAGCCCGGGCCGGGTCGACCTCCTTCGGGTCCGGGTCGTCCGGGTCCAGGTCAGCCCGGGCCGGGTCAACCTCCTTCGGGTTCGGGTCGGCCTGTGCCCGGTCGGCCACACCCGGGTGCGGGACGTCCGCCCGCGCCGCCCTCCGGGCGCCCCGCTTCAGACGCTCCCGGCCGCCCGTCCGGGCCACCGCCCCCGCTGCCACCGGATTCCGCCCGCCCGCCGCAGCCACCCGTGCCCCCGGCGGCGCCACCCCAGCCGCACCGTCCGGCCCCGGACATTCACCGCCCCGACGAACCCCCGGCCGAGGACTTCTTCGAAAACCCACTGGCTCGCCGCGACCAGCCGAAGCCCTCGGCCCCGCGCCGCCCTCGGCGCGGCGATCCGCCGGCTGACGACGACGACTATTTCGGCGGCCCGGTCCTGCGCTGACGGCTGGGGGCGCCCCGGTGTGGGGCACCCCCGCACCCGCCCCCAGCCCCAGTCCGCCGTCGCCACCGAGCTCCCACGCCGGCCCGAACCCCGCCGTCGAACGGCCCCACCAGCAAATAGAACCTGTTACTGTTTCGCGCATGATCCTGGATCGCTTCCGGGTGGCGGGCAAGGTCGCCGTGGTCACCGGGTCCGGCCGTGGCATCGGCGCGGCGGCCGCGGTCGCCCTGGCCGAAGCCGGCGCCGATGTCGTCCTCTCCTCCCGCACCGAGTCCGATCTGACGAACGTCGCCGCGCAGGTGGCCGAGCGCGGACGCAAGGCACACGTCGTCCCGGCGGACCTCGGCAACCCGGCCGCCGCCGCCGCGCTGGCCGCCGCCGCGGTCGACACCTTCGGCCGGCTCGACATCGTGGTGAACAACGTCGGCGGCGCCTACCCCCGCCCCCTGCTGGAAACCACGCCGGACTTCCTCGAAGAGGCCTTCCGCTTCAACGTCACCACCGCGCACGCCCTCACCACCGCCGCCGTCCCGGCGATGCTCGAGGCGGGCGGCGGGGCGGTCGTGAACATCTCGTCCAACATGGGCCGCATCGCCGGGCGAGGCTTCGCCGCCTACGGCACCGTGAAGGCCGCACTCGCGCACTACACGCGTCTCGCCGCCCTCGACCTCGCCCCCCGGATCCGCGTCAACGCGATCGCCGTGGGTTCGGTGGCGACCTCCGCGCTGGACATCGTGGTGAGCAACCCGGAGATCAAGGAGAAGATGGAGGCCGCGACGCCGCTGCGGCGCATCGGCGACCCGGAGGACGTCGCCGCCGCGATCCTGTTCCTCGCCTCCCCGGCGGGCGCCTATGTGACCGGCAAGGTCCTCGAGGTCGACGGCGGCCTGCAGGCGCCGAACCTCGAACTCGGCCTGCCGGACGTCTAGTCGACCTTCTGCGGCTCGGGCTTCTCCGTGCTCAGCAGCTCGGGATCCTCGCGTGGACCACGTTTGCGCGCCACGGACAAGTACACCAGCGCGCCGACGAACACGACGGCCGCGGTCAGCACGTTGACCCGCAGGCCGAACACGTGCGTGGCGTCGTCGGAGCGCAGCAGCTCGATCCAGAACCGGCCGAGCGTGTACCCGGCGACGTACAGCGCGAACGCCCGCCCGTGCCCGAGCTTGAACCGCCGGTCCATCCACACCACGAACGCGGCGACGGCGAAGTCCCACAGCAGCTCGTAGAGGAACGTCGGCTGCACCGGGCTGTCGGGCAGCGGGATGCTGCCGAACGCGACGCCGTCCGGCCCCTGCAGGGGGATCGTGGGGTTGTTCGGGTCGAAGCGCTGGTAGATCTCCAGGCCCCAGGGCAGGCTGGTGTGCGCGCCGTAGAGCTCCTGGTTGAAGTAGTTGCCGAGCCGGCCGATCGCCTGCGCGGCCACGATGCCCGGCGCGATCGCGTCCGCCATCGCGGGCAGCGGGATCCCCTTGCGGCGGCAGCCGATCCACGCGCCGACGGCGCCGAGCGCGATGGCGCCCCAGATGCCGAGGCCGCCGTCCCAGATGTAGAGGGCCTGGACGGGGTTCTTGCCGGGGCCGAAGTAGCGCCACCAGTCGGTGATGACGTGGTAGAGCCGCCCGCCGACGATCCCGAACGGCACCGCGAACACGGCGATGTCCACCACGGTGCCCTTGGTCCCGCCGCGCTCCTGCCAGCGGCGTTCACCCCACCAGATGGCGATGATGATGCCCACGATGATGCACAGGGCGTAGGCGCGGATCGGGATGGGACCCAGGTACCAGACGCCACGCTCCGGGCTGGGGATCGTCGCGAGAAACACGGTGTGCACGGGGGTCACCGTAGCCTGCGCCGGTAACGGGCCGGTGTGAAGCCCGTGCCAGGGGGCGTCCTAGGGCCGGGATCCCGGCCCGTTGAGGACCGCGGAGCCCGCGGCGAGCACGCAGCCGACACCGAAGATCACCGTCAGCCACACCGGTCCGCCGCGAAGCCCGTTCCAGATCCCGGCGGCGGCCATCAGCACGGCCATGACGATGTTGCGAACCTGCAGGGGTGACGGCTTGGCCATGCCCGCCAGCCTTTCACGGGGCCGCGGGCGCTGCGCGAGAGGCCTCGGCCGGGGCATGGCCAGTGCGAGCGGCGCCGGGTGCGGGCACGTCCGAGCGCCGCCGGGGACGGGTCAGTACTGCCAGGCGACGCGGACGCCCCTCGAGGTTATGAGTGCCGCCCGAGTGCCAGGCAGTCAGGCCGCCACGGGCTGCCGCACGCCTTCCGCCAGCTCCGCGCTCAACGCGCGCACCGCCTCGGCGCCCTCTGCGGCCTTCGTCACCAGCGCGGACCCGACGATCACCGCGTCCGCGAAGCCCGCGACCTCCGCCGCCTGCTCCCGCGACCGGACGCCGAGCCCGACCCCGACCGGCAGGTCCGTGTGCGCCCGCGTCCGGCGGACCAGCTCCGCCGCGCCGGCGCCGACCTTGTCCCGCGCTCCGGTCACGCCCATGACGGCCGTCGCGTACAGGAAACCCGAAGCCGCTCGCGCGGTCAGGTCGATCCGCTCCTCCGACGAGGAGGGCGCCACCAGGAAGATCCGGTCCAGGCCGTGCTCGGCCGACGCGGTCATCCACTCGGCGGCCTCGTCGGGGATCAGGTCGGGGGTGATCATGCCCAGCCCGCCCGCGGCCGCGAGGTCGCGCGCGAAACGGTCCACGCCGTAGCGGTGCACCGGGTTCCAGTAGGTCATGACGACGGCGTGGCCACCGCGGGACGACACCGACTCGACGACCTCGAACAGCTGCTTGAGCCGGAACCCCTGCTTGAGAGCGGTGTCCGCGGCGAGCTGGATCGTCGGGCCGTCCATCACCGGGTCCGAGTACGGCATGCCGACCTCGACGAGGTCGGTGCCGCCGTCGATCATCGCCGCGAGCATGTCCTTCGAGCCCTCGACGCTCGGGTAACCGGCAGGCAGGTACCCGACCAGCGCGGCACGTCCCTCGCTGCGGGTCCGGGCGAACAGTTCCTGCAAACTCACTTGTCCACCAACCCGAACCACTTCGCCGCCGTGTCCATGTCCTTGTCGCCGCGCCCGGACAGGTTGACCAGGATCAGCGCCTCGCGGCCGAGCTCCTGGCCCAGCTGGATCGCGCCGGCAAGCGCGTGCGCGGACTCGATCGCCGGGATGATGCCCTCGGTCCGCGAGAGGAGCTTCAGCGCGTCCATCGCCTGCGCGTCGGTGATCGGCCGGTACTCCGCGCGCCCGCTGTCCTTGAGCCACGCGTGCTCCGGCCCGACACCCGGGTAGTCCAGGCCGGCGGAGATGGAGTGCGACTCCATCGTCTGGCCGTCCTCGTCCTGCAGCAGGTAGGACATCGCGCCGTGCAGGTTGCCGGGGGTGCCCTTGGTCAGCGTGGCGCCGTGGCGCCCGGTTTCGACGCCGTCCCCGCCGGGCTCCAGGCCGACGAGCCGGACGTCCGGGTCGTCGATGAAGCCGTGGAAGATGCCGATGGCGTTGGACCCGCCGCCGACGCAGGCGGCCACGGCGTCGGGCAGTCTGCCGGTCTGCTCCAGGACCTGCGCCCTGGCCTCCTCGCCGATGACCTTGTGGAAGTTGCGCACCATCGTCGGGAACGGGTACGGGCCCGCCGCGGTGCCGAACAGGTAGTGCGTGCTGTCGGCGTTGGTGACCCAGTCGCGCAGCGCCTCGTTGATCGCGTCCTTGAGCGTGCGGGACCCGGTCTTGACCGGGATCACCTCGGCGCCCAGCAGCCGCATCCGCGCCACGTTCAGCGCCTGGCGCTGGGTGTCGACCTCGCCCATGTAGACCACGCAGTCGAGATCCAGCAGCGCGCAGGCCGTGGCCGTGGCCACGCCGTGCTGGCCGGCGCCGGTCTCGGCGATGACCCGCTTCTTGCCCATCCGCTTGGTGAGCAACGCCTGGCCCAGCACGTTGTTGATCTTGTGAGAGCCGGTGTGGTTGAGGTCCTCGCGCTTGAGGAAGATCCGTGCGCCGCCGGCGTGCTCGCCGAAGCGCGCGGCCTCGGTCAGCAGGCTGGGGCGGCCCGCGTAGTCACGCAGCAGCCGTTTGAACTCGTTGACGAACTCGGGATCGGCACGGGCCTTGTCGTACTCCGTGGCCACCTCGTCGACGACCCCGATCAGCGCCTCCGGCATGAACCGGCCGCCGTAGGGGCCGTAGTAGCCGCGCTCGTCGGGGTCGTGCTCGGTGCGCTCGGTGGCGGTCATCGGCTCGGCCTCGGACACGCCGGGTGCGAACCCGCGGTGACGAGCTTGATCAGCGAGCCCTTCGGGTCACCGGAGGCGACCAGGCCCTCGCCGACCAGCACGGCGTCGGCACCGTGGCCGGCGTAGGCCATCAGGTCACCGGGGCCGCGGACGCCGGACTCGGCGACCTTCGTCACGTCGAACGGCAGCCCGGGCGCGAGCCTGCCGAACACGTCGCGGTCCACCTCGAGGGTGTGCAGGTTGCGGGCGTTGATGCCGATGACCTGAGCGCCGGCCTCCAGCGCGCGGTCGGCCTCCTCGGCGTTGTGCACCTCGACCAGCGCGGCCATGCCCAGCGACTCGACCCGGTCCAGCAGCGAGACCAGGGCGTTCTGCTCCAGCGCCGCCACGATCAGCAGCACCATGTCGGCACCGTGCGCGCGGGCCTCGTGCACCTGGTAGGGGCTGACCACGAAGTCCTTGCGCAGCAGCGGGACGTCGACCACCGCCCGCACGGCGTCGAAGTCGGCCAGCGAACCGCCGAAACGGCGCTGCTCGGTGAGCACGCTGATGACGCGCGCACCGGCCTCCTCGTAGTCCTTGGCCAGTCCGGCCGGGTCGGCGATCTGCGCCAGTTCGCCCTTCGACGGGCTGCGGCGCTTGACCTCGGCGATCACGCCGATCGACGACTCGCGCAGCGCGCCGGCGGCGTCCCTCGGCGGGGCGGCCTTGGCGGCGAGGACCTTGAGCTCGTCGAACGGCAGTGCCTTCTCGCGCTCGGCGAGATCGGCGCGGACACCGGCGATGATTTCTTCGAGAACGCTCACCAGGTGCCCCCGTCCCCGGGCGCATCCGGATTTTCACTCGAAAGCTGGCTCACAAACACCTTCCCCTTCCCGCAGAAAAGATGCTAACCCGCGCACAATCACGGGCCGGTTCCGGGTCGAACATGCCTTGGCAGCTGTGAAAGTCACCAGCGTGGCATCGGCTGCCACCGGACAGGCCACTTCCCGCCACCACCTCGACGTGCACGTTGCGCGTGGCTGTTACCGGTCAGTTGGGTCTTCGCCTTCGGAGAGCGCCTCCCACAGTTCCGTGTCGGGGTCACGGGCGGTCTTCTGCCCGCTCGGTGCCGCATAGCGTGCGCCGAGTCGCGGCATCGCACCGGCGTTCTTGATTGCCATCAACCCGCCGAGGAGCACGAGAATTCCCCCGAGCAACGCGAGCCCGCGACCGGTGAACACCTGCCAGACCGGCGCGCCGGCCGGGAAGCCGCCGAAGGACACCCCGTCCACCGCGATCCAGCAGGCCCAGAGGCCGGCGACGGCGAGGATCACGCCGAGGACCCGCCGGGGCCAGCCACCGGTGGCGATCGATCCCGCCACCCCCGCCACGCCGAGCAGGGCCAGCGGCACCAGCGCGCCCGAGTGCTGCGCGCCGGTCTGGGTCTCGAGCAGCGTCCCGCGCACGCCCGCCTCGCGCAGCTGTGCGGACCAGACGAGGCGGGACGCGCCCCACAGCGCCGCCGCTCCGAGGAGCAGCGTCACGACGACCGTCCACAGTGGACGTTTACTGGGCGTTGGCGGCGTCATCGGCGGGATCCAGCGCCCGGGCGGGCGCCATGGTCTGCGCGGCGGCGATCGCGGAGAGCACCGTGCGCGCCTTGTTGAGGGATTCGGTGTCCTCGTAGTCGGCGACCGAGTCGGCGACGACGCCACCGCCCGCCTGGACGTAGGCGGTGCCCTGGTGCAGCAGTGCGGTGCGGATGGCGATGGCCGTGTCCGCGTCGCCGGCGAAGTCGAGGTAACCCACGACACCGCCGTAGAGACCGCGGCGGACGGGCTCGAGCTCCTCGATCAGCTGCATGGCCCGGACCTTCGGGGCACCGGAGAGGGTACCGGCGGGAAAGCACGCGGTGACGGCGTCGAAGGCCGTGGCATCGGGGCGCAGCTCGCCGGTGACGGTGGAGACGATGTGCATCACGTGGCTGTAGCGCTCGATGGTGAAGAAGTCGACCACCCGCACGGTGCCGGGCGCGCAGACCTTGCCCAGGTCGTTGCGGCCCAGGTCCACCAGCATCAGGTGCTCGGCGCGCTCCTTCTCGTCGGCCAGCAGGTCCTTGGCCAGCTGCGCGTCCTCTTCGGGGTCCACCCCCCGCCACCGGGTGCCGGCGATGGGATGGGTGGTGGCTCGCCCGTCGCGCACGGTCACCAGCGACTCGGGGCTGGAGCCGACGATGTCGAACCCGTCCAGCCGCAGCAGGTACATGTACGGGCTGGGGTTGGAGGTGCGCAGCACGCGGTAGATGTCCAGCGCGTCCGCGTGCGTCTCGATCTCGAACCGTTGCGAGGGTACGACCTGGAACGCTTCCCCGGCCTTGATCGCCTCCACCGCGGTCTCCACCGCCCGGTGGTAGTCCTCCTTCGTCCGGTGCCGCCGGAACTCCGGCGCCGGGCGGGAGAACACCGCGGTGGTGGACGGGGCGTGGGCGCGCAGCTGCTCGGTCATCCGCTCCAGGCGGCGCACGGCGTCGTCATAGGCGGCGTCCACGCGCTCTGGGGTGTTGTCCCAGTTGACGGCGTTCGCGATCAGCGTGACGGTGCCCTCGTGGTGGTCCACCGCGGCCAGGTCGGTGGCCAGCAGCATCGTCACCTCGGGGATGTCGAGGTCCTTCTCCGCCAGCTCGGGCAGCCGCTCCAGCCAGCGCACCGAGTCGTAGCCCAGATAGCCGACCATGCCCCCGGTCAGCGGCGGCATGCCCGGCAACGGCTCCGTGTGCAGCGCCTCGACTGTGGCACGCAACACCTGCAACGGGTTTCCCTCGGTGGGCAGCCCGACGGGAGGAGTGCCCTCCCACACCGCCTTCCCGTCCCGAACGGTCAGCACCGCGGGGCTGTGCACGCCGATGAACGACCACCGCGACCACGACTGCCCGTTCTCCGCCGACTCGAACAGGAACGTTCCCGGCCGGTCGCCCGCCAGCTTGCGGTACACCCCCACCGGGGTCTCGCCGTCGGCCAGCAGCCGCCGCACCACCGGGATGACCCGGCGGTCCTCGGCCAGCGCACGGAACTCGTCCCGGGACGGGCTCACCGCACCGAGGCCGCCCGGGGCGGAATTCGCGGAATGGACAGTCACCATGCGATCCATTGTGCCGCTGTCCGCTTCCGCGACCCGCACCGGGCAGTAATTCATGACTCGTTGAATTCTGCCCAGCGACGAGTCATGATGGAGCGATGAGCACGGCTGAACCACCGAAGACCGGCAAGCGGCGCGGCCGCCGCCCCGCGGGGCAGGACACCCGGGCCGCGCTGCTCGACGCCGCCCGCGCCGTGTTCTCCGAGAACGGCTACGAGGGTGCCACGGTGCGCGCCATCGCCGCCAGGGCGGGCGTCGACGCGGCCATGGTGAACCACTGGTTCGGCGGCAAGGATTCCCTCTTCGCCCAGGCCGTGCTCCAGCTGCCGTTCGACCCCCAGGAGATCGTCGGCATGCTGCTCGACGGCGACCTCGAGACGCTCGGCGAGCGCATCGTCCGGCGGTTCGTGTCCGTCTGGGACTCGAGCGCCGGCGGCACGTTCCCCGCGCTGGTGCGCAGTCTCGCCAGCCACGACCAGGCGGCGATCGGGCTGCGGGACTTCCTGATCGAGAACATCCTCGACCGGATCATGACCCGCATCGAGGCGGACCACCCCCAGCTGCGCGCCACCCTGTGCGCCTCCCAGCTGATCGGCATCGGCATGGTGCGCTACGTCGCCCGGTTCGAACCGCTCGGTTCGGCGGATGTCGAAACCGTGGTGGCCGCGGTAGCGCCGACCCTGCAGCGCTACCTCACCGGCGACCTCGGTTCCGTGCGTTCGAATTGACCCCCTGGCTTCACACGGCGGTTTTCTCCGTGGACAGACCGAGCCTGCGCATCGCGCGGTCGACGTCGTTCACGTGCTCCACCGCGATGCGTTCCGCGGCACGCACGGAGAACAGCGTGGCGTCGAGCAGTTGACGCAGATCGGCGGCGTCCGTTGTGGACAGTTCTCCGGGGTTGTCCATGTCCGCGCGCATGACCTCCTCAACGGCGGACTCGACCAGCACGAGGTCGTTCATCGTGTCGTCGAGCCGGTCCACCAACTGCCGCGCCCTACCGCGCAATTGTTCGTAATAGAGCCTGGTATCGCTCATTGCCTCACCTTTCGGAAGTCGGGAAACGTCTTGTCCCCCAATACAGTTCCGAACATCGTCAGGCTTGGCAACGAATCAGACAACGAGATCCGAAGTTCACCCGGAAGATCGATTTCAGCGCCTTACCAAGCGGCCAGAAGGAGGCCGAACCGATCAACAGAAGCCGACCTACATTCCGCGCCGGCCGTGGCTGACGGTCGGCCCGGTCACGATCGGCACAGTACGCGGTCAACCGCGGTCGTCGGCGAGCAACAGTCTTTCGTCGGTGTCGAAGCAACTGCGGGTGTTCGTGTGGCACGCGGGGCCGGTCTGGTCGACCCGCACCAGCACCGTGTCGGCGTCGCAGTCGAGGCGCACCTCGCGCACGTGCTGCACGTGCCCGGAGGTCTCGCCCTTGACCCACAACTCCTTGCGGCTGCGGGAGTAGTAGGTGCCGCGGCGGGTGGTCAGCGTCCGTTCCAGCGCCTCGTCGTCCATCCACGCGACCATCAGCACGTCCGAGGTCGCGTGTTCGACGACCACGGCGCAGATCAGGCCGTCGGCGTTGCGCTTGAGGCGTGCGGCCAGCGCGGGGTCGAGACTCATGCCGCGTCTCCCAGCAGGTAACGGCGCATCGGGCCGGAGTTCAGCAGCACCCAGGTGTAGATGTAGCCCACGGCGAGCACCGCGGAGAACAGCTTGAACCACAACACCGCGCCGGCCAGCAGCAGGAACGCGTGCAGCAGCCCGAACAGCGCGGCCACCGCGAACCCGAAGAACCGCGACGACGGCATGCGCAGCGCGAGACCGCCCGCGACGAGGCCGCCGAAGATGACGCTCGCGACCGGCAGCAGCAGCGTGCGCGGCGAGGCCTCGGAGGTGGTCACGATGACGATGCCGAGCACCAGGTAGGCCAGGCCCAGCCCGACCAGCAGCACCGTCGCCGTCTTGACCTCGACCGCGACCTGCCAGGACTTGAGCTTCACCGGATCTCCACTCCGCCGGCGCGCAGGGTTTCCTTCACGTCGCCGATCTTCAACTGTCCGAAGTGGAACACACTCGCGGCGAGCACCGCGTCCGCACCGGCCCGCACGGCGGGCACGAAGTGCTCGACCGCGCCCGCCCCGCCGCTGGCGATCACCGGCACCCGGACGACCTTGCGGGTCAGCTCGATGAGCTCGAGGTCGAAGCCGTTCTTCGTGCCGTCGGCGTCCATCGAGTTGAGCAGGATCTCGCCGACGCCCAGCTCCTCACCCCGCGCGGCCCACTCGACCGCGTCGATCCCGGTGCCCTTGCGGCCGCCGTGGGTGGTCACCTCGAAGCCGGACGGGGTCGGCTCGCCGCCCTCGGGCACGCGGCGGGCGTCGACCGAGAGCACGATGCACTGGGCGCCGAACCGGCGCGACACCTCGTGCAGGAACTCCGGCCGCGCGATGGCGGCCGTGTTGATGCTCACCTTGTCCGCGCCCGCACGCAGCAGGCGGTCCACGTCGCCGCAGGTGCGCACGCCGCCGCCGACGGTGAGCGGGATGAAGACCTGCTCCGCGGTCCGGCGCACCACGTCGAAGGTGGTCTCGCGGTTGCCGCTGGACGCGGTGACGTCGAGGAAGGTCAGCTCGTCGGCGCCCTCGGCGTCGTACGCGCGCGCCAGCTCCACCGGGTCACCGGCGTCGCGCAGGTCCGCGAAGTTCACGCCCTTCACGACTCGGCCTGCGTCGACGTCCAGACAGGGAATCACCCTCACGGCTACGGACATATCCCCAGGATACTGGGGCCTTACTACGATCTGGCGCATGGCACGAGCGGGACGGCGGCCGGGGCCCACCGAGACGCGCGAGGAGATCCTCGCCGCAGCGCGGCGGCTGTTCGCCGAGCAGGGCTACGACGGCGCGACGATCCGCGGGATCGCCGCCGAGGCCGGGGTGAACGCGGCGCTGCTGCACCACTACTTCGGCACCAAGCAGCAGCTGTTCGTCGCGGCCATGAACCTGCCGGTGAACCCGGCAGAGGAGCTGCCCCGCCTGCTCGCGACCCCGGACGAGCAGACCGGCGAACGCGTTGTCCGGCTGTTCCTCAGCGTCTGGGGCGACGCGCGGGCACGGGCACCGTTCCTCGCGCTGCTGCGCTCGATCGCGGACAACGAGCAGGCGGCGACGATGATCCGGGAGTTCCTCACCAGTGCGGTGCTCAGCCGGATCGCCGAAGACCGGAGCGTGCCGCCGCTTCGTGCCGCGGCCGCCGCGGCACAGCTGGTCGGCCTCGTGATGCTGCGGTACGTACTGGAGATCCCGCCGCTGGCCACGGCGACCGACGACGAGATCGTCGCACTGGTCGCCCCCGCGATCCAGTACTACCTCTCTCCGTAGTGTGACGGAATGTGGTGGGGATGGGTGTTCGCCGTGGCCGCGGCCATGGCGTACGGGGTGGCGTCGGTGCTGCAGTCGGTCGCCGCGCGGGCGGTCGACGGGGGTGCGGGCGGGATCGACCCGCGGCTGCTCGTGCGCGTGTTCCGGCAGTGGCGCTACGTGCTCGGCACTGCCCTCGACGTGGTCGGGTTCCTCGCGCAGCTGGTCGCGTTGCGGGTGCTCCCGCTGTTCGCCGTACAGGCGGCACTGGCGGCGAGCCTCGCGGTGACGGCCGTCGCGGCGATCGCCATCGGCGCGCGGTTGCACGCGCGCGAGTGGGCCGCGGTGGTGCTCGTGTGCGCCGGGCTCGCGCTGCTCGGAGCGTCCGCGCAGGGCGAGGGGTCCGCTCCGGTCGGCTTCGGCTTCCACCTCGCGCTGCTGCTCGCGACGGCCGTGGTGGGCGTGGTCGGCGCGCTGGCCGGACGGGCGCCGGAGCGGGTGCGCAGTCCCGCGCTGGGCCTGGTCGCGGGACTGGAGTTCGCGCTGGTCGCGCTGGCCGGACGGATCATTTCGACGCACAGCCTGGGCGCGCTCCTGAGCGACCCCGCGACGTACGCGGTCGCGATCGCCGGAGTGCTCGGGATGCTCTTCTACGCCTCGGCGCTGCAGCGGGGCAGTGTGACGACGGCGACGGCGCTGATGGTGGTCGGCGAGACCGTGCTGCCGTCGGTGGTCGGGGTGCTCGCCCTCGGCGACACCACGCGCCCCGGGTTCGCCGTCGTCGCGATCGCCGGGTTCGCACTCGCCGTCGCGGCCGCGCTCGCGCTGGCGAGGTTCGGCGAAGTGTCTTGACCGCGCCTGTGCCTCACGCGCAGAATTAAACACATGACTAATTCAGCCGTCAGCGTGGACGGCCTCCGGGTGCGGCGGGGTGGCCGCGAGGTCGTGCGCGGGGTGAGCTTCGAGGTCGCGGCCGGCGCCGTGACCGGACTGCTCGGGCCGAGCGGCTGCGGCAAGACCACTGTCCTGCGCTCGATCGTCGGCGTGCAGGTCGTCGCGGGCGGCCGGGTGCAGGTGCTCGGTCATCCGGCGGGCAGCCCGCCGCTGCGCCGCAAGATCGGTTACGCCACCCAGAATCCCGCGGTCTACGCCGACCTGACGGTGACCGAGGCGCTGCGTTACTTCGCGGCAGTCCTGCGTGCCCCGGCGTCCGATGTGGACAAAGTGATCGACGCGGTGGGCCTGGGCCCGGAGGCGCACAGCCTCGTCGGCAACCTCTCCGGCGGGCAGCACACGCGCGCCAACCTCGCGGTGGCGTTGCTGGGCACGCCTGAGCTGCTGGTCCTCGACGAGCCCACCGTGGGGCTGGACCCGGTGCTGCGCGACTCGCTGTGGGAGCTGTTCCGGTCACTGGCCGCGACCGGCACCACCCTGCTGGTCTCGAGCCACGTGATGGACGAGGCCGCGCGCTGCGACCGGCTCCTGCTGATGCGCGACGGCCTGCTGCTGGCCGTGGACACCCCGGCCGGGCTGCGGGAACGCACCGGCTCGGCCGATCTGGAGCAGGCGTTCCTGCGCCTGATCCGCGAACAGGAGGCGGCGCGCTCATGAACCCCGCACTCGCACTGGCCACCGCCCGGCGGATCCTGACCCAGCTGCGGCACGACCCGCGCACGGTCGTGATGCTGGTCGTCGTGCCGTCGCTGCTGATGGTGCTGCTGCGGTACGTGCTCGCCTCGCCGCGGCTGTTCAACGCCACCGCGCCCGCGCTGCTGGGCGTCTTCCCGTTCCTGATCATGTTCCTGGTCACCTCGATCACCACCCTGCGCGAACGCACGAGCGCGACCCTCGAACGACTGATGACGATGCCGATCGGCCGGCTGGACCTGCTGTTCGGCTACGCACTGGCGTTCGGCGGCCTCGCCGTCCTGCAGGTCGGGGCGGCGACGGGCGTGTCGCTGGCGTGGCTCGACCTCGACATCCGCGGCTCGGTATGGCTGCTGCTGCTCATCGCGGTGCTCGACGCGTTGCTGGGGATGGCGCTCGGGCTGTTCGTGAGTGCCTTCGCCCGGACGGAGTTCCAGGCGATCCAGTTCATGCCGGTGTTCGTGCTGCCGCAGATCCTGCTGTGCGGGCTGTTCGCGGCCCGCGAGTCGATGGGCTGGGTGCTGCGCTGGCTGTCGAACGTGCTGCCGCTGTCCTACGCGGTGGAGGCGCTCGGCCGCGTCACCGGCTCGTCCACAGTGGACCTCGCGCTGGTGCGGGACCTGCTGGTCGTGGCCGGGTGCGCGCTGCTCGCGCTGGTGCTGGGCGCGGCGACGCTGCGCCGCCGGACGCCGTGATCGGCGCTACGGTGGCGCCATGGCATCCGGGATCGATGTGCTGAAGGACGAGAAGTACGTGCTGCTGACCACGTACCGCAAGGACGGCACCCCCGTGCCGACGCCCGTCTGGGCGGCCACGGACGGCGGCGAGCTGATGCTGTGGTCGGAGCGGAAGGCGGGCAAGGTCAAGCGCATCCGCCGGGACGGGACGGTGCGGGTCCAGGGCTGCGACCTTCGCGGGCGGCAGACGCACGGGCCCGAGGTGACAGGCACCGCGCGGTTGCTGGACGACGAGGGCACCGAGCGCGTGCGCCGCCTGATCGCCCGGAAGTACGGGCTCGTCGGGCGGGTGACGATGTTCTTCAGCCGCCTGCGCGGCCCGAAGGACCGCACCGTAGGCATCGCCGTCCGCGCCGCCTGACACCCCTCGCCGAGGGCGGGGGGTGTCGGTCGGGGGCGTCGGGGCGGTGGGGGCGGTGGGGTGGCGGGGCTGGGTGGCTGGCGGCGGTGTGGCGGACGGCGGTGTGGCGGTTGATGGCCGGCGGGCGGCGGGCACGCGGCGAGGGCTGGCTGGGCGGCGGGCGTCGGGCACGCGGGCGGCTGGCGGGTGGCCGAAGGGGCCGCCGGCGGATGGCTCCCCAGCGAGCAGCCGGGCGGGCGGCAAGCGCCTGGCCGACGGCGGCAGGCACCCTGGCGGACGGTCACAGGCGGGCGTCCCAACAGCCCACGGTCAAGCGGCCGCGGACGTGCCAGCGAACAGCCGAGCAGGCGGCAGGCGTCCTAACGAACCGCGGCCAAGCGGCCCGCGGGCGTCCCAGCGACAGCCCAGCAGGCACCCTGGCGGACGGCCACAGGCGGGCGTCCAACAGCCCACGGTCAAGCGGCCGCGGACGTGCCAGCGAACAGCCCGGCAGGCGCCCTGACGGACGGCGACAGGCAGGCGCCAACGAACTGCGGACAAGCAACCGTGGGCGTCCAGCGAGCAGCCCAGCGAGCGCCTTAAGGACAGCGACAGGCAGGCCTGCGACCAAGCGGCCGTGGCCGGGACGTAGACCTCCCAGCGAACCAGCCCAGTCGACAGCCGCCCGGAGGCCGGCCGTCCTAGCGGACGGCGGCCAGGGCCTCGGGCAGGGTGAACGCGCCCGCGTAGAGCGCCTTGCCGACGATCGAGCCCTCGACCCCGTCGCCGGACAGGGCCGCCAGCGCCCGCAGGTCGTCCAGGCTGGACACGCCGCCGGAGGCGATGACGGGCGCGTCGGTGCGGGCGGCGACCTCGCTGAGCAGCTCGATGTTCGGGCCCTTGAGCGTGCCGTCCTTGCTCACGTCGGTGACCACGTAGCGGGCGGCGCCGTCGCGGTCGAGCCGCTCCAGCACCTCCCACAGGTCGCCACCGTCCTGGGTCCAGCCGCGCGCGGCGAGCCGGTGCCCGGCGTCGGTGATGCGCACGTCCAAGCCGATCGCGACGCGGTCGCCGTAGGTGGAGACGGCCTTCGCGGTCCACTCCGGGTCCTCGAGCGCGGCGGTGCCCAGGTTCACCCGGCGGGCTCCGGTGGCCAGCGCCGCTTCCAGTGACTGATCGTCACGGATCCCGCCGGAAAGCTCGACCTGCACGTCCAGCCGCGCGACCACGCGGGCCAGCAGCTCGCGGTTCGAGCCCTTGCCGAACGCGGCGTCGAGGTCGACCAGATGGATCCACTCCGCCCCGTCGCGCTGCCAGGCCAGGGCCGCGTCCAGCGGGTCCCCGTAGGAGGTCTCGGTACCGGCTTCACCCTGGACGAGCCGGACGGCCTGGCCGTCGGCCACGTCCACGGCGGGAAGGAGCGTGAAAGTCACGCGGTCACTATAGGTGAGCCCTGTCAGAGGGTGCGCAGCCAGTTCTCCAGCAGGTGAGCCCCCGCATCGCCCGACTTCTCCGGGTGGAACTGGGTGGCCCACAACGCGCCGTTCTCCGCCGCGGCGACGAAATCCTCGCCGTGGTGGGCCCAGGTGACCTTGGGCTGCTGCCCGGGCAGGCCGGAGTCGAGCTCCCACTTGCGGGCGGCGTAGGAGTGCACGAAGTAGAAGCGGGCGTCAGAGTCCAGGCCGGCGAACAGCTGCGAGCCCTCCGGGGCCCGCACGGTGTTCCAGCCCATGTGCGGCACGACGTCCGCGTGCAGGCGGTCGACGGTGCCGGGCCACTCTCCGGTGCCCTTCGACTCCACGCCGTGCTCGACCCCGCGCTCGAAGAGGATCTGCATGCCGACACAGATGCCGAGCACCGGGCGGCCGCCGGCGAGCCGGGTGCCGATGATCTTCTCGCCACCCACCGAGAGCAGCCCCTCGATGCAGGCGGCGAACGCGCCCACGCCGGGCACGACCAGGCCGTCGGCCTCCAGCGCCGCATGCGGGTCCGCGGTCACCTCGACCTCGGCGCCGACGCGCTGCACGGCACGTTCGGCGGAGCGAAGGTTCCCGGAACCGTAATCCAAAATCACGACGCGAGTCACGACACCAGTTTAGGGTGGATGGCCAACGGCTTCCAACGACACCGAAAGTCCCGTTTGAACTCTCCCGTGTACGGGAATGATTTCCGCTGGGAGGCAGGCAAAGGGAGTGACAATGCCGTCGCAGAGCAGTTCGACGATGCGCCCCGGCCTCGAGGGCCGGGCCGCACCTGCCCGAAGAATCATCACACTGGCCGGTGAGCTCGCCGACGAGCTCGCCCATTTCGACGCCGACGAGCTGGAGGCGGCCGAGCTGCGCGGGCTGATGCGCGGGATGACCGGCACCGCCTCGGCGCTCACCCGGATCCTCGACCAGTTGCGCGAGTGCCCGACGCTCACCCAGCCCGAGAACGAGCTGGGGCTGGCGGCGCACCAGACGGTGCGCAGCGAGCTGGAGCAGGCAGCCGCCGCGGCCGAGGATCTGCGGGTGACCGCCGAGTCGTTGTGCCGGCTGTTGCCCGCGGACGCACTCACCCGGGCCGGCCTGACACCCTGAGCTCGCGCGGGGTGCTGGCGCCAGTTGCCTCAGCCCTGCCTTTCGCGCGTCCCGTGTTCGAACGGTCCGTACTCGTACTGCTACTCAGCGCTCGGCTCGGTCGTAGAAATCCTTCAGCGCGAATGTGAGGCCGGGGACGTCCAGCCCGTGCGCCGCGTCATGGTCGGCGGGCGTGCCGTAGAGCCGGACCTCGGCGTCCCGCCGGACGCCCAGCGAAAGCAGTCTGTGCGGTAGGTCGGCAAGCGCCTCCGTTACGTGGTGGGCGGAGGTGCCGGCCAGGTACGGCTCGACCAGCACCACGTCGGCGGACTCCCCGATCGCCGCCCGCAGAGCCTTCCCGTCGAAGGGACGGATCGTGTTCGCGTAGAGCACTGTCACGTCGAGGCCCTCGGTCGCGGGCAGCACGCGGTCCAGCACCGGCCCGACAGCCAGCACCACGCCGCGCCGCCCGTCCCGCAGCGTCTGGAAGCCCACGCCCAGATGTGGATGGGCGTTCGCCTGCACGCTCAGGCGCAGGTAGACGCTGCAGTCGCCGGGCAACGACTCGAGCAGCAGCCGCCGCGCCTCGGCCGGGTGGCCCGGGACGTACACGGTCCAGCCCGGCACCGTGTCCAGCAGCGCCACGTCGGCCGGCGACTGGTGCGTGCGGCCCGCGTACGACATGTCGTACGACGCGCCCGCGGACACGAGCACCGCGCCGACGCCCTGGTGCGTCAGGTCGAGCTTCACCTGCTCGTAGGGTCGTTCCACGAGGAACGGCGGGAACGAATGCGCCACCGGGCGCATTCCGGTCAGCGCCAGCCCCCCGGTCACGCCGATGAGCGTCTGCTCCCGGATCCCGACGTTGAGCACCCGGTCCGGATGCCGTCGCTGCGCCCGGGCCATGGACGCCGCGGAGATGTCGGCGAGCACCAGCACCAGCCGTGGGTCCGCCGCCAGCGCATCGTCCATTGTGGATAGAAAAGTCTCCCGCATGTCGGCCACGGCTCAACGCTCCTTCGGCTCGACGACGGCCACCACGCACAGCGGTTGCGCGGGATGCGGCGTGGTCAAGGCGTCATAGAGCGCGTCGTGGTCACGGCCGTCGACCCTGCGGGTGGCCCAGCCTTCGACGGCGAACCGGCGCTCGATCCCGCCGGGCCAGCCGTGGGTGGCCGACGAGTTGTCGATCACGACCGCGGTCAGCCGATCCATCGCCGCCCTGCCCGCGAGTGCGATCGCCTCGGCGTTCGACCCCTCGTCGAGTTCGGCGTCGCCGACGAGCACCACCACCTTCGCGTCGGTGATCCGCTGCGCGCGCAGCCCGAAGACCGTGCCGACCGCGAGCGCCAGCCCGTGGCCGAGCGAGCCGCTCGAGATCTCCACGCCAGGCACGCGCATCCGGTCCGGGTGCATGCCAAGGCGGGAGCCGACCGAGGTCCAGTCGTCGAGTTCGTCCGGGTCGAGGAAGCCCTTCGCGGCCAGCACCGCGTAGTAGGCCATCGGTCCGTGCCCCTTGGACAGCAGGAAACGGTCGCGCCGCGGGTCGTGCACCTTTTCCGGGGAGATGTCCAGCACGCGGTCGTAGAGCGCCCAGAGCACGTCCACAGTGGATCGAGCGGCCGCGGAGTGCTTCTCGTCCCCCGTCATCCGGGCGATCAGCGCGGACAGGTCCGGCTCGGTGGTGGTCGTCATACCGCCACGATGCAACCTCGACTTAGGTTTAAGTCAAGGCTACTCTGGCGGACGTGACCAAGCTTGCCGACCACCTCAGCATCGGACAGGTCTCGGAACGCAGCGGAGTGCCACACACCGCGCTGCGATTCTACGAGGACCGCGGCCTGATCTCCTCCGAGCGGTCCGCCGGCAACCAGCGCCGTTACTCGCGCACCGTCTTGCGCCGGATCGCGTTCATCCGTGCGGCGCAGCGGGTGGGCCTGAGCCTGGAGGAGATCAGCGCGGCGCTGGCCACGCTGCCCAGGGACCATGCCCCGACGAAGGCGGATTGGGCGCGGTTGTCGCGGAACTGGCAGGACGAGCTGGACGCGCGGATCGACGCGCTGCAGCGGCTGCGCGACAGGCTCACCGGTTGTGTCGGCTGCGGTTGTCTCTCCCTTCGGATGTGCGGCCTCTACAACCAGGACGACCAGATGGCCCGCTTCGGCCCCGGCGCGCGCCTGCTCAAACCGGTGGTGGAGGGCGGCGCGTAGGGCGGCAGGGTCTGGTGGACCCTCGCCGGACGCCGGCGCAGGGTTGCGGCGGGGCGGCGTGTGGTTGGGGTAGGGCGGCGGCGGTTCGGTGCTGGGGGTTGTTGGGCGGTCGTGGCACGGTGGCGCTGGTTGGGCGTGGTGGGGTGGCGGTTTCGGGTGGGGTGGCGGCGGGCTGGCGTGGGGCGGTCGCGGCGGTTTCGGGTGGCGCGGTGGCGGCGGTTTCGGGTGGCGCGGTGGCGGCGGTTTCGGGTGGCGCGGTGGCGGCGGTTCGATGTGGCGGGGTAGCGGCGGGTGACCTTAATGGGGTTGCGGCGGTTTGGGGTGGTGGGACTGCGGCGGTTTCGTGTGCCGGGGTTGCGGCAGTTTCGGGTGGCGCGGT
Source organism: Amycolatopsis acidiphila (assembly GCF_021391495.1). Lineage (NCBI taxonomy): Bacteria > Bacillati > Actinomycetota > Actinomycetes > Pseudonocardiales > Pseudonocardiaceae > Amycolatopsis > Amycolatopsis acidiphila. The sequence goes on from NZ_CP090063.1 coordinate 6,228,910, forward strand.
GGCGGCGGCTTGGCGTGGCGTGGTGGCGCCCGGTTGGCGTGGCGGGACTGCGGCGGTTTGGCGTGGCAGGGTCGCGCCGGTTTCGGGCGACGTAGGCGCGGCGGTTGGGTGCGGTGGAGGGGCACCGGTTCGGAAGTGCTGGTCGTTCGGTGGTTGTGACGGGGGAACGTGCGAAGAAAGTGCGCCGGCTGGTTGTGGGGCGCCGTTGTGGGGTGGCTCGCGGTCGATCGGGTGTGGAGGGCGCGTCTCGGCCGGTCTTAGCTCGGTGTCGGACGGCGGGGCGGCGGCTGGGATATGGCGGCCACCGCCTGGTGGGGATTGTGCGGCGGCCATCGCGCAGTCGCAGCGGGCGGGGCTTTTCGCCACCGACGTCGCGCGGGGCGCACGGGCGTCGCGCCAGCGGAGGGTCCAGCGCAACGTGTTGTCACAGCCGAAATCTGCCAGCATCCGGGCCAGGTAACAGGGTAGGCATTCCCGCTCCAGCGGCGTAATCCACTGGTCGCGCAAGGTTCCGTGTTGCATGCTTCCTCCCAGGTTTCGTGTGGCTCCTGCTTACCAGCCGCACAGAGAGGAAGGCGAGATGGAAAATCCCGAACTGGTCGCCGTTTCGAAGCGGCTTTCCCGGCATCTGCGGCACGCGCCCGAGGCGATCGGGCTGACACTGAGTCCCGACGGCTGGGTCGAGGTCGACGTCCTGCTCGCCGCGCTCGAGAGGCACGGATTACGACTGACGCGTGCCGGACTCGAAGAAGTGGTGGCACGTAACGACAAACAGCGCTTCGCGTTCGACTCGACCGGCATGCTGATCCGCGCGAGCCAGGGGCACAGTGTCGATGTCGATCTCGGCCTGCCGGTCTCCGAGCCGCCCGCGATCCTGTTCCACGGCACGGTCGAACGGTTCCTGCCGGCGATCCTGACCGAGGGGTTGCGGCCGATGAAAAGGCGCGAGGTTCACCTTTCGCGGACGCACGAGACGGCCAGTCATGTGGGTGCCAGACGCGGGAAACCGATCGTGCTCGAGATCGACGCGGCGGCGATGAGCGGCGCCGGTCATGAGTTCCGGGTAAGCGAGAACGGGGTGTGGCTCACGGCGCACGTGCCGCCACGGTTCCTACGGCGGGTGCCATGACGCCTTCCTACGGCCGGTGTCATGACGCATATCCGACCCGCGGAGCACACTGACGCCGACGAGGTCTTCGCACTGCTGGAACTCTTCGCAACGAGCTACCGGCCTTCGCGCGCGGCGTTCGACCGGAACTATGGCCGGTTGCTCACCTCGATGGCGCCCGGGGAAACGGATCTGCTCGTCGCCGAGGACAACGGGCAGGTCGTCGGCTACGCACTCGCGACCCGGTTTCTCGTGCTGTACGCCAACGGATCGGTGGCCCAACTCCAGGAGCTGGTGGTCACCCCGCCGCGCCGCGGAGCAGGCATCGGGCGCGCGCTGGTGGGCGCGATCGCCGACCGGGCGCGAGCGGCCGGGGCGGTAGAGCTGACCGTCCCCACCCGGCGGGCGCGCGACTACTACCTCGCGCTGGGTTTCACCGAGACGGCGACGTACCGGAAGCTCGAACTGTAGCGAGGAACGGGCGACGCCGCGAGCACGTCCCCCAACAAGCCCGAGCCAGCGATGAACGGGCGAAGCCGCGAGCACATCCACGGACAACCCGCCCCAGCGCGGAACAGGCGACGGCGCGAGCGCTTCCCGGACAAACCCGAACCAGCACACAACAGGGGACGCCGCGAGCACGTCTCCAGATAAACCCGACCCAGCGCGCCACAGGCGACGCCACGAACACATCCGCCGCGAACACGCCCCCGGACAAACCCGAGCCTCAGCTCACCCGGCGCGGCCTTCCCAGCAACCGGCGGCCCACGTCGAGCAGGTGGGCGCGCAGGGTGTCGTCGTCGAGGTCGGCGAACTGCGGGGCGCCGCCGGTGAGGGCGATGCCAGTGATGGCCGCGTGCGCGGCGATGGCCCGGTTCGTGTCGCCCTCCGGGCCCGTGAAGATCTCCATCATCCGCACGCTGAAGTTCTCCCGCGTCGCCCACGAGTCGGTCAGCGCGCGCGTCACGCCGGGGTCCCTGCTGAACAGCGCCACCAGCGTCCGGTGCCGCACCACGATGTCCACGAAGCCGGTCAGCAGGTGGTCGACCTGCGCACCCCGCCGCCGCAGCCGGGACGCCTCGGCGACCACCAGGTCCAGCTCGCGCAGACCCGGCTCGGCGACCGCGCCGGTGATCTCGTCCTTCGTCTTGAAGTGGTAGTACACCGCCGCCTTCGTGACACCCAGCGCATCGGCGATCATCTGCAGCGATGTGCCCTCCACGCCGTGCTCGGTGAACAGCCGCAGCGCGGTCGCGAGCAGGCGTGTGCGCGTGTCCTCCTGACCGCTCGCGGACACGGCGGCCGGCCCGGCTGTCATCGCACCCTCCCAGTGAACAGAGCGAGGGTACGCGGCCCGCTACCCCGAGAGCAACCGATCAAACTAGCCGTGCGGCTAGTCACATACTAGCCGATCGGCTTGTACGGGCACTTGTCGATCGGCTAGCTTGAGGCCACCCGATCGACTGAATTGGAGTCGTACTCGTGGCCTCCCTCCTCTACCGCCTGGCCCGCTTCTCGTTCCACCGCCGCTGGCTCGTCGCCGCCGTCTGGGCGGGCGTCCTGGTCGTCCTCGGACTGGGCGCGACCACGCTGTCCGGGCAGCTCACGAACTCCGTGACGATCCCCGGCACCGAGTCGCAGCAGGCGATCGACCACCTCAAGGAGCGCTTCCCGCAGGCGTCGGTCGGCGGAGCGACGGCCCGCGTCGCCATCGAGGCGCCGACCGGGCAGAAGCTCACCGATCCGGGTGACAAAGCCGCGGTCGACCAGCTCGTGAACGCGCTCAAGACGGCGCCGAAAGCGAGCATGGTGACCGACCCGTTCCAGGCCAAGACCGTCTCCCCCGACGGCCGGGTCGCGCTCGCGCAGGTCACCTACGGGGTCCCGGCGTCCGAGCTGACCGACTCCGATCGCGAAGCCGTGACCGCCCCGGCCGATGCCGCTCGCAAGGCCGGGCTGACCGTCGAGTTCGGTGGCGACGCGATGCAGGGCATGCCGGAGACCGGCGCCACCGAGGGGATCGGCGTCGTCGTCGCCGCGATCGTGCTGACCATCACCTTCGGCTCGCTGCTCGCGGCGGGCCTGCCGCTGCTGACCGCGCTGATCGGCGTCGGGGTCGGCATGACCGGGATCCTGACGGTCTCGGGCTTCACCGAGCTGAACTCCAACACCCCGATCCTCGCGCTGATGCTGGGCCTCGCCGTCGGCATCGACTACGCGCTCTTCATCGTCTCGCGCTACCGCCACGAGCTGGGCGAAGGCCACGAACCCGAACAAGCGGCCGCGCGCAGTGTCGGAACCGCCGGCTCCGCCGTCGTGTTCGCGGGCCTGACCGTGATCATCGCGCTGGCCGGGCTCACCGTCGTCGGCATCCCGTTCCTCGGCCAGATGGGCATCGCCGCCGCCGCGACCGTCGCCGTCGCCGTGCTGATCGCGCTCACCCTGCTGCCCGCGATCCTCGGCTTCGCCGGGCGCAAGGTGCTCGGCAAGCGCGCGAAGAAGCAGACGCGCGCGACGAACGGCGAACGCTGGGCGCGGTTCGTGGCGCGGCACCGGGTGCCCGTGCTGATCGCCGCCGTGGCCGGCCTGCTCATCGTCGCGATCCCTGCGCTGAGCATGCAGCTCGGGCTGCCCAACGACGCCACCGCGGCGCCCGACTCGACGCAGCGCAAGGCCTACGACCTGGTCACCTCCGGGTTCGGCCCCGGCGTGAACGGCCCGCTGATCGTGGTGATCTCCGACGCGACCGCGGACAACACGACCGCCGCCGCGGACCGGGTCTCGCGGCTCACCGACGTCGCCGCGGTGACCCAGCCGCAGTTCAACGCCCGGCACGACACCGCGATGTTCACGGTGATCCCGAAGAGCGGTCCGAGCAGCGAGCAGACCGAAAAGCTCGTCGGGGACATCCGCTCGCACGCCGACGGCACGGAACTGGCCGTCACCGGGCAGACCGCACTGCAGATCGACGTCTCGGAGAAGCTCGCCGGCGCGATGCTGCCCTACCTCGCGGTCGTCGTCGGGCTCGCGTTCTTGTTGCTGATGCTCGTCTTCCGGTCGCTGGTCGTGCCGCTGAAGGCCACTCTCGGCTTCCTCGGCTCGGTCGTGGCGACGTTCGGCGCCGTCGTCGCGGTGTTCCAGTGGGGCTGGCTCGACGACCTACTGGGCGTGCAGTCGACCGCGCCGATCATGAGCATGCTGCCGATCCTGCTCATCGGCGTGCTGTTCGGGCTCGCGATGGACTACCAGGTGTTCCTGGTGACGCGGATGCGCGAGGAACACGTGCACGGCACCGAGGCGCAGCAGGCGATGGTCACCGGCTTCCGGCACGGCTCACGGGTCGTGGTCGCCGCCGCGCTCATCATGATCAGCGTGTTCGCCGGGTTCGTCCTCGCCGACACCACGTTGATCCAGTCGATCGGCTTCGCGCTGGCGTTCGGCGTCGCGGTGGACGCGTTCGTCGTGCGGATGACGATCGTGCCCGCGGTGATGTCACTGCTCGGCGCGAAGGCGTGGTGGCTGCCGCGCCGGCTCGACCGGCTGCTGCCGAACGTCGACGTCGAGGGCGAGAAGCTCACGAAGCAGCTGGACCGGCGGCTGGAGACCGTCTAGCAGAAAACGCTTCCCGAGTGGTCCATACCTTTATGCGCGCACACCCTTGACCATTGTTGTGCGCGGCAACATACTGGGTCGGCGCGCACCGGAAAGGCTCCCGAACACGGAGGTGATGATGGTGTCTGCCCGCCTGCGAAAGAACATCCGCCTGGCGTCGGTCCTGCTGGCGCTGGGACTCGCCGCGCTCCCGGCGCCCGCGCTGGCCGCGCCCGCGGACGGTGCCCCGCCCGCGTCCTTCTGGGGTGATCCGAGCACCATTCCGCCCGCACAGAACGTCCTGCAGGTCAAGGTCGAGAACCACACCAACGGCCAGTACCCCGACAGCCAGGTGTACTGGACCTTCAACGGTCAGACGGCCTCGATCGCCCAGCAGCCCTACGTCGACATGCCGGCGAACTCGGCCGGCCGGATGTACTTCCACCTCGGCTCGCCCGACGGCCCGTACTACGACTTCATCGAGTTCACCGTCGGCCCGGCCCAGCTCAACGTCAACACCACGCGGGTCGACCGGTTCGGCCTCAAGCTGGCCCTGCTCGTGCACGGGCACGACGGGTCCGAGCGGGTGATCGGCGAAAACTACGCGACCTTCTCCGAAACCCGGGACGCGACCTTCCAACGGTTCCAGAGTTCGGTGCCCACCGAGTTCAAGCAGCTGGCCACCGACAACGCGCCCTACGGAATTCCGTCACCCGGCAACGATCCGGTGTTCCAGCCCGGCGGCCAGTACGCCAACTACTTCGCCGCGTATGCCGCTTCCGTCGGCGACAGCAGCGATTCCACCGCGCAGATCTTCGGCTGCAGTGGCACGCTCGCGACGAACGCACAGCTGTGCGCGGGCATCAACCGGCACGTGGCCCAGCTGCCGGTGTCCCAGCAGTCCGATCCGGCCGCCTTCTACCAGGCCGCACCGGCCAACTACTACGCCCAGTTCTGGCACCAGAACGCCATCGACGGCAAGCAGTACGGCTTCCCGTACGACGACTACGCCGAGCAGTCCTCGTTCATCTCGATGAGCAACCCGCAGTACATGCTCGTCGCTGTGGGGTGGTGAGCCGGGCTAGCTCACGAACCACAGGATCCCGCCGCCGAGGGCGAGGAGTGTCGCGACCAGCAGCACGCCGGCCATCACCTTCGCCGTCTTGTAGGTGCTGTACACGCCACCGGCGAGGAAGCCCGCCAGCGCCAGCAGCAGGATCCCGACGATTTCCTTGCTCACAGGACACCCTTGGTCGAAGGAATCCCGCCCGCACGCGGGTCGGGCTCGGTCGCCGCGCGCAGTGCGCGCGCGACGGCCTTGTACTCCGCCTCCGCGATGTGGTGCGGGTCCCGGCCGTGCAGCACCCGCACGTGCAGCGCGATCTGCGCGTGGAACGACAGCGAGTCGAACACGTGCCGGGTCAGCACGAACGGGTAGTTCCCGCCGATGGTGAAGCTGTTGTACTCCGCGGGCTCGCCCAGGTGCACGCAGTACGGCCGGCCGGACACGTCGATCGCCGCGTGGGCCAGGGTTTCGTCCATCGGGATCCAGGCGTCGCCGAAGCGGCGGATGCCCTTCTTGTCGCCCAGCGCCTGCCGGATCGCCTGCCCCAGCACGATCGCGGTGTCCTCGACCGTGTGGTGGGCGTCGATGTGGATGTCGCCCGTCGCCTCGACCTTCAGGTCCAGCGAGCCGTGCACGCCGAACGCGGTGAGCATGTGGTCGTAGAACGGCACCCCGGTGGAGACCTCGACCTCGCCGGTGCCGTCGAGGTCGAGCACGACCGAGATCGCGGACTCCTTGGTGGTGCGGTCGACCTTGCCGATCCTCGTCACCGTGGGACCTCCTTGCTCGCCGCCAGGAAGGCGTCGTTCTCCTCGGGAGTGCCGATGGTCACCCGCAGGTGACCCGCGATGCCGACGTCGCGGATCAGCACTCCATTGTCCACATAGGACCGCCAGCTGGCCTTCGCGTCGGCGAACGGTCCGAAGAGGACGAAGTTGGCGTCACTGGGAACCGGGCTGAAACCAAGCCCCAGCAGAGCTTCCACCACCCGTTCGCGCTCCGCGGCCAGCTTCGCGACCGAAGCCAGCGTCGCGTCCGCGTGGCGCAGCGCGGCCCGCGCGGCGGCCTGCGTCAGCAGCGAAAGGTGGTACGGCAGGCGGACCAGCTGCAGCGCGTCGACGACCGCGGGCGCCGCCGCGAGGTAGCCGAGCCGGCCGCCGGCGAAGGCGAACGCCTTGCTCATCGTGCGCGAGACGATCAGCTTCGCCGGGTACTCCGAGAGCAGCTCGACCGCGCTGGGCTGCGAGGAGAACTCGGCATACGCCTCGTCCACCACGACGATCCCCGGCGCCGCGCGCAACAGCGAATCCAGCTCCGCCGGCGGGATCGAGCCGCCGGTCGGGTTGTTCGGGCTCGTCACGAACACCACGTCCGGCTTGCGCTCGGCGACGATCTGCGCGGCGCGCGCGGTGTCCAGCGTGAAGTCCTCGCGGCGCGGCGTCGGCGCCCACTCGGTGCGCGTGCCGGCCGCGATGATCGGGTGCATGGAGTACGACGGTTCGAAGCCCAGCGCGGTGCGGCCCGGACCGCCGAAGGCCTGCAGGATCTGCTGCAGGATCTCGTTGGAACCGTTGGCGGCCCACAGGTTCCGCTCGGACAGCAGCACGCCGGTGGACACCGACAGGTAGTCGGCAAGGTCCTGGCGCAGCGCCACGGCATCCCGGTCGGGATAGCGGTGCAGCCCGGCAGCGACCTCGCGGACCGCGGCGGTCACGTCGTCCACCAGCTCCGGCGGCGGCGGGTACGGGTTCTCGTTGGTGTTGAGCCGGACGGGCACATCCAGCTGCGGGGCACCGTAGGGGCTGCGGCCCCGCAGGTCCTCCCGCAGCGGCAGGTCCGCCAGGGTCACCTCGTCCGCGGGCCCGGTCACTTCTCTCCTCCGAAACGAGCCGTCACGGCTTCGCCGTGCGCGGGCAGGTCCTCGGCGTTGGCGAGCGCGACGACCTTGTCCGCCACCTCGCGCAAAGCGCTCTCGCTGTAGTCGATGACGTGGATGCCGCGCAGGAAGGTCTGCACGGACAGCCCCGACGAGTGCCGCGCGAACCCGCCCGTGGGCAGCACGTGGTTCGACCCGGCGCAGTAGTCGCCCAGCGACACCGGCGCGTACGGGCCGACGAACACCGCGCCCGCGTTGCGCACACGGGCGGCGACCTCGCGCGCGTCCGCGGTCTGGATCTCCAGGTGCTCCGCGGCGTACGCGTCGACCACCCGCAGGCCTTCATCCACAGTGGACACCAGCACCGTCCCGGACTGCTTGCCCGTCAGTGCTTCGGTGACGCGCTCGCTGTGCTTGGTCGCCTTCACGCGCGCGGCCAGCTCCGCGTCGACCGCGTCCGCCAGCGACGCCGACGTCGTGACCAGGACGCTCGCGGCCAGCGTGTCGTGCTCGGCCTGGCTGATCAGGTCGGCGGCGACGTGGCCGGCGTCCGCGGTCTCGTCGGCGAGGATCGCGATCTCGGTCGGGCCCGCCTCGGAGTCGATGCCGATGAGACCGCGCAGCATGCGCTTGGCCGCGGTCAGGTAGATGTTGCCCGGCCCGGTCACCAGGTCGACCGGGACCAGCTCGGCGCCGTCGGTGTCCGTGCCGCCGTAGGCGAGCAACGCGACCGCCTGAGCGCCGCCGGCCGCCCACACCTCGTCGACGCCCAGCAGCGCGGCGGCCGCCAGCGTGGTCGGGTGCGGGCTGCCGCCGAACTCCGCCTGCGGCGGGGTGCACAGCACGAGCGAGCCGACGCCCGCCGCCTGCGCGGGGACGACGTTCATCACCACGCTCGACGGGTACACGGCCAGGCCGCCGGGCGCGTACAGCCCGACGCGCTCGACCGGCAGCCAGCGCTCGGTGACGGTGCCCCCGTCGGTGACCTCGGTGGTGACGTCGGCACGGCGCTGGTCGGCGTGCACCTTGCGGGCGCGCTCGATGGACTCCTCCAGCGCGGCGCGCACGGCCGGGTCCAGCTCCGCCAGTGCCCGCGAAAGGGCCGGAGCGGGCACGCGCACCGCGGTCGGGCGGACACGGTCGAACTTCTCCGTGTAATCGAGGACCGCCTCGACACCGCGGTCGCGCACCGCCTCCACCACCGGCCGGACCTGATGCAGGGCCGCGTCCACATCGATCTCGGCGCGCGGCAGCGTGGCGCGCAGCTCGGCGGCGGACGGGACCTTTCCACGCAGGTCGGTGCGGTTCAGCATGGGTCTAGGGTACGGAGGGGGAGCCCGTCCACGACCAGGGAGGTATCCGTGCTGCGGATCGGCTTGAGTCAGGTCACATCGAGCGAGGACCCGGCGGAGAACCTCGAGCTGATCCGTGCCGAAGTGGCCAGGGCCGCGGCCGAGGGCGCGCGGGTCGTGGTGTTCCCCGAAGCGGCGATGGTCCGCTTCGGCGTTTCGCTCAAGCCGCTCGCGGAGCCGGTCGACGGGCCGTGGGCGAAGTCGGTCGCCGCGATCGCCGCCGAGCACGACGTGCTGGTCGTCGCGGGCATGTTCACGCCGTCGGACGACGGGCGGGTCCGCAACACCCTGCTCATCACAGGTCTCGGGCAGCACCTGGGCTACCACAAGATCCACCTGTACGACGCGTTCGGCTTCCGCGAGTCCGACACGGTCGCCCCCGGCGCCGACGTCGTGACCACCACCGTCGATGACGTCACGCTCGGCTTCGCGACCTGCTACGACATCCGGTTCCCCGAACTGTTCCGCCGGCTGGCGGACATGGGCGCGTCGGCGATCGTCGTGCCGACGTCCTGGGGCGCGGGCGAGGGCAAGCGCGAGCAGTGGGACGTGCTGGTGCGCGCCCGCGCGCTCGACTCGGGCTGCTGGGTGCTCGGCTGCGGCCAGGCCGACCCGGCCGCGACCGGGACGCCGGTCAACCCGAAGGCCCCCACCGGCATCGGCTACTCGACCGTCTCCGACGGCTTCGGGCGGGTGCACGCCCAGCTGGGCGCCGGCCCGGAGTTGGTGGTCGTGGACGTGGACCCGCAGGTCACCGAGAAAGCGCGGGCCGCGACCGGGGCGCTGGCGAACCGGCGACTGTAGGCGCCGGCGCGACCAGATGGCTGCTGCGGTGCGCGAGCACCGCGATACCCGCCACGATGACGGCGGCCGCGACCAGCTCCCCGGCGAGCACCCCGGCACCGGTCGCCGCCGACTCCCCCATCCAGCCGATACCGATCGCCACGCCGACCAGCGGATCGCTCGTGGTGATCACGGCGAGCGCGGGCGAGATCATCCGCCCCTGCTGGAAGGTGTTCTGCGACAGCAGGAACCCGATCGGCCCGATCACGCACACGACGTAGAGCGCCCAGTGCGCGAACGGCACCGTCACGCCCAGCCGCAGCTGCCCCGCGACCACCTTCATCAGCCCGGCCGTCACGCCGTAGAAGACCCCCGTCGCCAGCGCCAGCCCGAGCACCCGGCCCGGTCCCCGCAGCACCGTCGACAACCCCAGCCCGAGCAGCGCGACCAGCCCGAGCACCACGGCGAGCGGCCCCACGTGGCTCACCAGATCGTTCGACCCCCCGGTCGGACGAGCGAGCGCCAGGAACGCCGAGAGCCCGGCCACACACACCAGTGCACCCAGTACCACCACCCGGTCCGCGCGCCGGTGGCTGAGCCAGGCCGAGAACGCCGCCGCGAACGGCAGGGCCGTGACCAGCAGCGGCTGCACCAGCATCAGCGGCCCGAACCCCAGTGCGAGCACCTGCAGGAGCAGGCCGCCGATCGTGGCCGCGATGCCGACCAGCCACAACGGCCGGTGCGCCAGCGCGACCAGCAACCCCGGATCCAGCGTCCTGCCCTCCGGCACCTGTTTCACGGCCTTCGCCTGAGCCGCGGACGCCAACCCCATCAGCGCCGCACCCGCGACCGCGGCGGGCACCGCCACAGCCAGGCTGCTCCATTCCGCGGTCATCGGCTCACCTCCCCCTTCACCGCAACATCACACCACCTGGGAACTCTTCCCGGATCCGGAAATTCCCCGGAGAGTTACCAGGGAGCCGACCCTGACCTCACAGGGTCACCGGGTACATTCGGCGACTCAGCCGCCCCGCCCCGTGCTCCCCCCGGCACGAGAGAGACAGCGAGTTCGATGCCTCCGCACCTGACGGTCCACCTGCCCGCCTTCGGCTCCCTGCTGCGCCAAGGCGCGAAACACCTGCTCGAATCGACGGTCGTCCCGCTCGGCCTGTTCTACCTACTGCTCACGCTGGTGGGCTTCGACGGCGGGCTCATCGCGGCCCTGTCCTGGTCGCTGCTGGCCCTCGTCCGCCGCGCGGTGCTGCGCCAGCCGATCCCCGCCGTGCTGCTGCTGACGACCGGACTGCTGGTCGCGCGCACCGTGCTCGGGCTGATGACGGGCAGCGTCTTCCTCTACTTCCTGCAGCCGACGCTGCAGAACTTCCTGATCGCGTTCGTCCTGGTCGCCTCGCTGCCGTTCGGCCGCCCCTTCATCGCGAAGCTGGCGGACGACTTCTGCGCGTTCCCCGCCGCGTTCAGCGAGCATCCGAGCGTGGTGCAGATCTTCCGCCGGCTCTCGCTGCTGTGGGCGTTGGTGTTCCTCACCAACGGCGTCACCACGCTGTGGATCCTGGCGCGGGAGAGCGTCGGGAACTTCCTGCTCGTGTCGACGGCGGGCTCGTGGAGCGTCGTCGGCGCGGCCATCGTGGTGTCGCTGCTGTGGTTCCGCCGCGTCCTGCGTGGCGAGGGCATCGCGCTGCGGTGGGGCACGCCCGCCGCCGTCGCGGTCTAGGAGATGCCTTCCTCGATGGCCAGCCGGGTCAGTTCCGGGCGCCGGCGGCGGCCCGTCTTGTCGCGGATGCGCTCGAGGTAGGAGCGCACCGTCCGGACGCTGATGGACATCGCCTCGGCGATGTCGGTGTCGCGTTCCCCCGCGGCGACCAGCGACAGCACCTGCCGCTCCCGGTCGGACAGCAGGCTCTTCACCCCGCGCGTCGAGTTCAGCAGGAACGACGCCAGCGCGGGCGAGACGTAGGTGTTGCCCGCGGCGATCTCCCTTACCGCGCGCAGGATCTCGGCGCCGTCGGCGTCCTTGGACAGGTAGCCGCGGGCGCCCGCGGAGATGGCGCCCAGCACCTCGTCCTGGCCCGCGTGCGCCGACACGATGAGCACCTTGTGCCCCATCGTCACGACCTTCTGCACCGCCGCCGCGTCGGTGACCCCACGCAGCTTGAGGTCGAGGACGACCACGGACCCCGCGGGCTCGCGGGCGGCGGCGAACCTGGGCACGGAGTCGGCGACGGCGCCGAGCTCGATGTCCGGCGCCTCGGTCAGCACCCGTGCCACGGCGGACCGGTACAGCGGATGGTCCTCCACCACGCTGACCCGGATCCGCGGTTGCTCGCTCATGCCCGCCTCCATAACTTCGCCCGGCACCTGCCCGTGCCGCCCGGTGATTCTCCCGCATCCCGGGGCCCTGTGGCTATTTCTACCCACAGGAAATAGTGACGGACCTGATTATCCTGTACCAGGAATCAACGAGAGGCGCCGAACTTGACCACGGCCGATGCACGGATTCCCGCGATCACGGGGCAACACCGTCCCGCGGCACTGTTGTCGTCCCGCGTGCTGCCGGTGCGTCCCGCGCAGGTCGTGGTCTGGACGATCGCGGTCGCGGCCTGCCTGGTGGACCAGGCGATCCCCGTCCTGCTGCTCGCGGCGCTGGCCGTCGGCGCGACCTCGGTGCGGGTGGCGGGCCGGCATTTCGCGGGCTGGACCGTCATCTGGGTGCACCATCGCCTGCTGCAGCACGACGACCGGCGCCCCGGCGACGACCCGCTGCTCGTGCTGGCGCCGGACTTCCGGTTGCGCCAGCACCACGACCGCGCCGGCAACTCCTTCGGCGTCGTCGGCGTCGACGGCGGCTGGACGGCCGTGCTCCGGCTCGCGCCGCAGGCGAGCGGCGAACCCGACGTGACGACGCTGACCGACGTGCTGCGCGAGGCGTGCGACAACGCGGACATCCCGCTCGCGGGCGCCCAGTTGATGGTGCGGACCGAGCAAACACGCCGCGTGCATCTGCTCGCCGTGCGCTACCGCCCGGCCGAAGCGCCGTTGGCCGCGCTTTCCCGCGGCGCCGGCGAACTGGGCGAGCACCGGGCCATCACCCGCGCGGCGCTCGGTGTCCTGGGCTCGCTCGCGGACGCCGGGTACTTCGCGACGGTCCTCGAGGCCGGGGAGCTCGCGGCCGAACTGCGCGAGACCCTTGGCGTACAAGGGGAACTACTCGCCGGTAGCCGCCGGACCAGCGCCGTGGTGGACGGCTGGCTGTCGTGGTCGGCGGCGGGTACGACACAGGCGTGCTTCACGCCGAAGATCGATTCGGGAAGCGCTTTCTCGGCGTCGGCCCGCGATGCCTCGCTCACCGTCGTCTCGTACAACCTGCGGCGCACGCATCTGGGGCGGCTGCGCGAGGACGTGACGATCCGCGTCGTGAAGCACCATGGCATGCGGAAACCGCCGCGCGCTCAGGATCTCGACGTGCCGGTGCTGCCGCTGTACGGGCGGCACGAGGCCGCCGTCCGGCGTACTTTGCCACTCGCACTCCCGCGATGACCGTTTTTCCCGACTTCCGTAGGTACCAGGGCAACCGCTGACGTGAATAGTTTTCAAAGCGTTGCTTCGCCCTAGACCCGGAGGTTCTTCCCATGCGAAAGTCCGGCGCCATCCTCGCCGCTGCCGCTTTTCTGCTCGGCACGGGAACCGTCACCGCCGAGGCGGCCACTCCGCTGATCATCGGTGGCAGCACCGTGAGCTCGGCCCCGTGGGGCGCGCAGGTCTACTGGGACGACGTGAGCGGCTACGGCGGCTTCGAGTGCTCCGGCACGATCATCGCCGCGCAGTGGGTGCTCACCGCGCAGCACTGCCTCAACTCGCCCGGCATCCACGTGAAGGTCGGCAGCGTGACCCTGCAGCAGGGCACCGACGCCGACGTCGACCGGCAGCTCGCCTCGCCGAACGGCGACGTCGCGCTGCTGCACCTGAGCACGCCGGTCAGCACCACGTACATGCAGCTCGCCGACAGCGACCCGGCGGTCGGCAGCACCAACCAGATCTACGGCTGGGGCCGCACCCAGGGCACGAACCCGCCGTCGAGCACGCTCAAGACGGCGAACGTCCGGGTCACCGGCACGGGCACGGACGCATTCGGCGGCCCGGCGATCGCCAGCCGGGGCATCGACGGTTCGGCGTGGCACGGCGATTCGGGTGGCCCGGAGCTGGCGGGCGGCAAGCAGGTCGGCGTGTGCTCGACCGGGAACAACACCGGTTCCCAGACCACCGGCACGCAGAACTACGCGAAGGTGTCGGCCAGCCGCTCGTGGATCCGGCAGAACACCGGGGTCTGACGCCTGTGGGAAAGTGACGGGGTGAGCAAGCGCCCGTACGTCCTGTCCTCGGCCGCGATGTCGCTCGACGGTTTCCTCGACGACACCAGCCAGGAGCGGCTGCTGCTCTCCAGTCCGGAGGACTTCGAGCGCGTCGACCAGGTCCGCGCCGGCGCGGACGCGATCCTCGTCGGCGCGAACACCATCCGGACCGACAACCCCCGGCTGCTGTCCCGCTCCGGGCCCGATCCGGTCAAGGTCACGCTCACGACGAGCGGCAAGCTCGATCCGGGCGCGAAGTTCTTCACGACCGGCGACGCCGCGAAACTGGTGTACGCGGCGTCGCCGGCCGTGCGGCCGCTCGCCGCGCAGCTCGACGGACTCGCCACCGTGATCGACGCGGGAGACCCGCCCGACCTGCACCGGATCCTGGCCGACCTGGCGGAGCGGGGCATCGGGCGGCTGATGGTGGAGGGCGGCGGCGGCATCCACACGCTGTTCCTGACCGAGGACGTCGTCGACGAGCTGCACCTGGTCGTCGCGCCGTTCTTCGTCGGCCAGCGGGAAGCGCCCCGGTTCGTGGGCGCGGGACGCTTCCCGCAGGGCCGGCTGACGCTCGCCGAGACGCGGCAGCTCGGGGACGTCGTGCTCCTGCGGTACCTGACCGGGCAGGCGGCGCTCGACCACCGGCGGCTCGCGGAGGCGGTCGCGCTGGCCGACAACTGCCCCCCGTCGACGACGTTCCGGGTGGGCGCGGTGATCACCGACGCAGCCGGCGACGTACTGGCGACCGGCTACTCGGGCGAGCACGATCCGCATGATCACGCGGAGGAGTCGGCGCTGGCCAAGCTGGGCGACGACCCCCGGCTCGCGGGGGCGACGATCTACAGCTCGCTGGAGCCCTGCAGCGCTCGCGCGTCCCGCCCGGTCACCTGCACGCAGCACATCCTGGACGCGGGTATCCCGCGGGTGGTCTTCGCCTGGCGCGAGCCGGACGTCTTCGTGGACGCGCAGGGCACGGAGCTGCTGCGGGCGGCCGGCCGCGAGGTGATCGAGCTGCCGGATCTGGCGGCCGCGGTCCGCCGGACGAACAGCCACCTGCCCGGCGTCGCCGGGGCGTGACGCGTCAGCGCGGCACCCACATGGTCACCCGCGTGCCGCGGCCGGGGCGGGACTCGATCCGGCACCAGCCGCCGACCTCGGACAGCCGCGCCTTCATCGACTCGCTCACCCCGAAGCCCGGCGGCCGCTCGTCCTCGTCGTAGCCGACCCCGTGATCACGGGTGATCACGACGACCCCGCCGTCCCGTTCTTCCATGCGCACCACGACTTCCTGCGTCCCCGCGTGCTTGATCGTATTCCGCAGCGCCTCCCGCGCCGCGTCCCGCACCGCGATGCGGCGGACCTCCGAGAGTTGGTCGTCGCCGATGTCGGAGATCGCCAGCTCCGCCCGCAACCCCTCGCGCGCCATCTCCGTGGCCAGCGTCGCCAGCTCGGCGGCCAGCCCGTCCGGCGGATCGGACGCCCGCAGCATCCGGCGCAGTTCCCGCGCCTGCGCACGAGCCTCGTCCCGGACGCGGCTCAGCTGCCCGGACCCGTCCTCGGTCAGGGCGATCGCCTCCAGCGTCTGCAACACGGTGTCGTGCAAGGTGCGTTCCGTGCGCGCCCGCTCGGCGCCCTGCCCCAGCCGCATCCCGATCGCGAGCGCCAGCCGCGTCGCCAGGCCGAGCAGCACCAGCGAACCGACCCCGGTCGCGACGGCGACGAGCATCATCCCGGCGACACCCACCAGCGCCGCGATCTCGACGCGGCCGAGGTCCGCGAGCGGCGCGAGCCACAAGATCGCGGCTTCGAGCAGGACGCCGAGCACCGCGAGCAGCAGCCCTCGGACCACTCCGCGGCACATCGTCCACAACGCGACCGTGCCCGTGAGATAGCCGAACGGCACCCACCCGCCCGGCCACACCAGCTCCGCCGGCACCGTGACGGCGAACAGCAGGCTCGCCAGGACCGCGAACACCACGTCGACGCCCAGCAGCACCCGCGTCCGGCGCCCGCGCCGGTCGGGCACGCGCAGCACCCACACGACGCTCGCGACGTTCGCCGCCGTGCCCACCCAGGTGATCGCGGTCAGCACCGACGTCGTGCCGAACCCGATGAGCAGCCACAGCCACACCACCGGGACCACGAAGATCCGGTACGCCAGCGGCAGCAGCACCGCGTACCGGGTGGCCCGGATCATCAGCGAGTCGGTCGGCGGGGCCACCTCGCCCGCGGCCATGGCGCCCATCCGCCGCATGGCCGCGACCGGTTCGGGATCGTCAACCTCCGAGGGCAGCTCCCGCGGTGTCGATGCCAGCACCGGCGCGCCCTGCCGGAGCAGGGCACCCAGGAAGCTCGACCCGCGCGTCAAAATTCACCGCACTCCCTCTCCCCCGGTGCAACCTTAACTCGAACGAGTGAGTCAGCGCAGGTCGAGACCAAGATCCAGGGCGGGCGAGGAGTGCGTGAGGCCGCCGACGGCGAGGAAGTCCACGCCGGACTCCGCGTACTCGCGGGCGTTGCGCAGCTTCAGCCCGCCGGACGCCTCCAGCCGCGTCTTCGGGGACAGCTCGTCGCGCATCCGGACAGCCCGCGCGCACTCCTCGGGCGTGAAGTTGTCCAGCAGCACCTCGTCCGCCGCCGCGCGCAGCGCCTCGGCGAGCTGGTCGAGAGTGTCCACTTCGACCTCGCACGGCAGCTCGGGCGCGTGCGCCCGCGCCGCCTCCAGTGCGGCCGTGACCGAACCCGCCGCCACGACGTGGTTGTCCTTGATCAGCACCGCGTCACCGAGGCCCATCCGGTGGTTGACCCCGCCGCCACAACGCACGGCGTACTTCTGCAGCAACCGCAGGCCCGGCAAGGTCTTGCGGGAGTCGCGGACCCGGCAGCCGGTGCCGTCCACCGCGGACACCCAGGCGGCGGTCGCGGTCGCGACGCCGGAGAGGTGGCACAACAGGTTCAGCGCGGTGCGCTCGGCCGTGAGCAGCCCGCGCACCGGGCCACGCAGCACGAGCGCGGGCTCGCCCGCCACCAGCTTGCTGCCGTCCTCGCGGGCGGAGAGCACCTCGTAGTCCTTGCCCAGCACCAGGTCGAAAACGGCGAGCGCGGCCGGTAACCCGGCGAGGGTGCCGTCCACGCGGGGCGTCACCTCCGCGCGCGCCGTCGCGCTCTCGGGCACGGTCGCGGCGGTGGTCGCGTCCGGGCCGTACCGCAGGTCCTCGCCGAGCGCGAGCTCCACCACACGCCGGACATCCTGAAGATCGAGATCGAGGTCGGTCATGCCACTCCCATCGCCGGAACCGGATCCGCCAGCACCGGCTGCCCCGAGGGGCTGAGCCGGATCAGCTGGCTGCGCTGCCACGTCTCGTCGTCCCGCACCGGGTGGTCCGCCCGGACGTGGCAGCCGCGCGACTCCGTTCGCCGTTCCGCCGCGGCGACGAGCGCCTGGGCGACCAGGGTGAGGGCGGCGTCCTCGACGTGGCGATGCGTCTGCAGTGGACTGTCCTGAGTAGACAGATCAAGCACGGACCCGGCCACCGCGAGGCCTTCCGCGTCGCGCCCGATCGCCGCGTACCGGCTCATCACCCGCTGCAGGCTGTCCCGGTCGGCGACCGGCGCGGTCTTCAGCCGCGGCTCCCTGGCCTGCTTCGGGTCGGCGAGCAGCCCTGCGGCGAGGTCCGCGGCGACGGACTCCGCCGTGCCCGCACCCGAGACCAGCCCTTCGAGCAGGCTGTTCGAGGCCAGCCGGTTGGCGCCGTGCAGCCCGGTCCTGGCCACCTCACCCGCCGCGTAGAGGCCCGGCACGCCGGTCCGCCCGTCGGTGCCGGCCGAGATGCCGCCGCAGGCGAAGTGCGCGGCCGGAGCCACCGGGACGAAGTCACGGGCGGGGTCGACGCCGATGGCCCGGCAGGCCGCGAACACCGTCGGAAACCGTTGCGCGAACGAGGAAACACCGGTGGCGTCGAGGAAGACGTGATCATCGACCCCGCCGGGCGCCTCGGCCATGCGGCGGGTGATCGCGGCGGACACGACGTCCCGCGGCGCGAGATCGCCGAGGGGGTGCACGCCGTGCATCACCGACGCGCCCGCGCCGTCGACGAGAACCGCGCCCTCGCCCCGGACGGCCTCGGTCACCAGCGGGCAGCGGCCGCGCGCGCCGGGGGTGAACAGGACGGTCGGGTGGAACTGCACGAACTCCAGGTCCGCCGCCTGCGCGCCGGCCCGCAGCGCGAGGGCGAGCCCGTCGCCGGTGGCGATCTCCGGGTTGGACGTCGCCTGGTAGAGCTGGCCCAGACCACCGGTGGCGAGCAGCACCGCGGACGCCCGCAGCAGGCCGGGCACGCCGTTCGGGTCGAGCACCGTCACCCCCGCGACGGCACCCAGCGGGGTGAGCAGCGCGTCGACCGCGATGTGCCGCTCCAGCACCGGCAGCCGGCGCCCGGTCGCCTCGGCGACGAGCGTGCGCTCCACCTCGGCACCGGTGGCGTCGCCGCCCGCGTGGATGACGCGGAACGCGCTGTGCCCGCCTTCGCGGGTCCGTGCCAGCAGACCGGTCGCCCCGGGGTCGAACCGGGCGCCGGTGTCGCGCAGCCAGGAGATGGCGCGCGGGCCCGCGTGCAGAATCGCCCGGACGGCGTCCGGCTCGCACAGTCCCGCTCCCGCGACAAGCGTGTCCTCGACGTGGCGCTCGACGGAGTCACCGTCGTCGTGCTCGCCGTCCAGCACGACCGCGACGCCGCCCTGGGCCCAGCGGGTGTTGCCGTCCTCGACCGCCGCCTTGGTCACCACCAGCACCCGCAGCCCGAGTTCCTGGGCGCGCAGCGCGGCGGTCAGCCCGGCCACGCCGCTGCCCAGCACGAGCAGATCGGCGCGGGCTTCCCAAACCGGGGTTTTCGACTGTAAGTCGTCAACCGAGGGCATCACTCACCGCCGCCGGGCTTGCCGATCTCGATCATCCGTTGCACCGATGCGCGGGCCTTCGCGGCCGTCTCGGCGTCCACGTGGACCTCGTCGGCGCCCTCGCGCAGCGCCCGCAGCAGGGCGGCGGGGGTGATCATCTTCATGTAGCGGCAGGACGCGCGGTCGTTCACGGCGCGGAAGTCGATCTCCGGCGCGGCCTTGCGCAGCTGGTGCAGCATGCCGATCTCGGTGGCCACCAGCACCGTCGAGGCCGAGGTGGCGCGGGCCTCGTGCACCATGTCACCGGTCGAGAGGATCTTGACCTTTTCGGCGGGCACCGTGCCCTCGCCCGCGAGGTAGAGCGCCGAAGTGGCGCAGCCGCACTCGGGGTGGATGAACAGGTCCGCGCCCGGGTTCGCCGCCGCGCGCTCGGCCAGCTCGGGACCGTTGATCCCGGCGTGCACGTGGCACTCCCCGGCCCAGACGTGGATGTTGTCCCGGCCGGTCTCGCGCTTGACGTGGGCGCCGAGGAACTGGTCGGGGCAGAAGAGAACCTCCTGGTCAGCGGGGATCGAGGCGACCACGTCGACCGCGTTCGAGGAGGTGCAGCAGATGTCGGTCTCCGCCTTGACCTCGGCCGTGGTGTTGACGTACGAGACGACGACCGCGCCGGGATGCTCGGCCTTCCAGGCCCGTAGCTGCGCGCCGGTGATGGAGTCGGCGAGCGAGCAGCCGGCCCGCGCGTCGGGGATCAGCACCGTCTTCTCCGGCGCCAGGATCTTCGCGGTCTCGGCCATGAAGTGCACCCCGCAGAAGACGATCGTCGACGCGTCGCTGGCGGCCGCGATCCGGGACAGGGCCAGCGAGTCGCCCGTGTGGTCGGCGACGTCCTGGATCGCCGGCACCTGGTAGTTGTGCGCGAGCAGCACCGCGTCGCGTTCGCGGGCGAGCCTGCGCACCTCCTGCGCCCAGGCCTCGTCGGGTTCCACCCCCGTGTACGGGGTGAGCTCCTGCAAAGTCGTCGAAGACATCTGGCCCTCCTGGACCCCTCACTGGTTTTCGCCTTACAATCGAAAACCGTGCACAGTCATATTAACAGCAGCGCCCCTTTGGCACACGAGGTTCTGGCGGCCGTATTACAGGTGCGTTACGCCACACTGCGCGTGCTCCTGTGGCGACGAGCCCTCGATCCGCATGTCGGGCGCTGGTCGCTGCCCGGCGGCCGGCTGCGCCCGGACGAGGACGTCGAGACCTCGATCCGCCGCCAGCTCGCCGAGAAGGTCGACGTCCGGCAGCTGAAACACGTCGAGCAGCTGGCGGTGTTCAGCGCACCCGGCCGCGTGCCGGGCCCGCGCGTCGTCGCCACCGCGTTCCTCGGGCTCGTGCCCTCCGACGTCGACCCCGAGGTGCCGGAGGACACCCAGTGGCACGAGGTCGACGCGCTGCCCCGGACCGCGTTCGACCACCGCGAGATCATCCTGCGGGCCCGCGACCGCCTGCGGTCCAAGCTGAGCTACACCAACGTCGGATTCGCCTTGGCCCCACAGGAGTTCACCATCTCCGCGCTGCGCGAGGTGTACTCGGCGGCGTTGGGCTACAAGGTTTCCGCGACCAACCTGCAACGCGTGCTGTCGCGCCGCTGCCTGCTCGTGCCGACCGGCCACACCGCCGCGCCGGGCCGCAGCGGAGGGCGTCCCGCGGCGCTGTTCTCCTTCGCGGGTGAGGGAATCCAGGTGACCGACCCGTTCGCGGTGTTCCGGCCGCCGCCCAGGCGAAGGTGAGCAGCGGGGACGGTTTCGAAGTACCGTGTAGGCCGTGACGGATGCGGAACGGCCCGGCGCCGGAAAGATGACCATTCCGCTGTTCCCGTTGCAGACCGTGTTGCTGCCCGGGGCGGCACTGCCGCTGCACCTGTTCGAGCCGCGCTACCGGCAGCTCGCCGTCGATCTGCGCAGCGGCGTGGTGCCGGACCGGCGGTTCGCCGTCGTCGCGATCAAGACCGCGGCGGTCCGCGAGGTCGAGCTGGTCGAGCACGTCCACGAGATCGGCTGCACGGCCCTGCTCGAGGAGAGCGAGCGCCTGCCCGACGGCCGCTTCGACATCCTCACCGTCGGCGAGCGCCGGTTTCGGGTGCTCGACATCGACGCGACGCGCGCGCCGTACCTGATCGGCACCGTGGAGTGGGTCGAGGACGACCGGCCGCCGCCCGGCGCGGGCGAGGCGGCCGCCCAGCTGGCCGGGGCCGCCCGCTCGGCGTACCGGCGTTACTGCGAGTCGGCGTGGGACCGCAGCACCTGGACCGCGCCGGCGCCGGACACGGATCCGGTCGACCTGGCCTACCTGCTGGCCGCGGACTGCCTGCTGCCGCTGCCCGACCGCCAGCGCCTGCTCGAGGAGACCCACCCGCTGCGGCGGCTGAGCATGGTCTGCCGGCTGCTCTCGCGCGAGGCGGGCTTCCTCTCGGCGCTGCACGCGGTGCCCGCGCCCCCGGCGCAGCTGCCGCACCTCACGACCCGCGGCTGCCTGAACTGAGCCTCAGCCGAGGCGGCGGCCGAGGTCGTCGCGGCCGTTCCAGCCCGCCAGCAGGCCGTAGACGAGCGCCGTGGCCAGCGGCTGGGCCACCAGCACCCACATCGACTCCAGCTGCGGGGCCTTCGTGAGCACGTCGCCCACCTTGGGCGTGCCGGTGATCGCGTAGTGGCCGTTGGCGAAGGCGACGCCCATCGACGTGCCGAGCCAGCCGGCGAGCAGCGCGCCGAGCACCGCGGCGATCATGATCACCGGTCCGCGCCGCTCCCGCAGCAACCACACGACCGCGGCGGTGGCGATGCCGGCGGCGAACGCGAGCAGGAGGTAGATGCCCAGGTCGTCGAACCGGTGCCAGCTCTCCAGCTGCAGCGGCACGAGCTGGTTCGCGTCGTACACCCGGACCCGCTCGGGCGGGGCGAGGCGCGACCAGATCCAGCCCAGCGGGATGCCCACCAGCCCGATCAGCGACATGATGCTCACCGCGGGCAGCAGGTCGGCCTTCACCTGCACGCGCGGCCGGGGGCGGGGCAGGGTGAACACCAGCCGTGGCACCTCCTGGCCGTCCTCGGGCCGCGACAGGCCCCCGGTGCCGACCGCTCCCTCAGCCACTGGTGTCTCTCCTTCGCCGCCCCTGCTGGCACAGCGAGACTAGCCGGTGCCCTCGCTCGTGCACGCACCGTGTCGGCTGCATCGCGCTGCCCAGCCGGTCGGCGTCACCTGCACGACCATCCGCCGCGCGCACTGCGGGCAGAACCGCGGCGGTTCCAGCGCGGTCCGCGGGTTGTGACACCCCGGATGCGTGCCCGCCGCGAGCGACTGTCCGCAGTGGACGCAGTAGGCGGCCGCGGTCGTCACAACGTCTCGCTCAGCGCCTTGATCGGCATCTTCAGCTCGTCGAGCATGGCCAGGTCCTGGCTCGCGGGGCGGCCCAGGTTGGTCAGGTAGTTGCCGACGATGATCGCGTTGATCCCGCCGAGCATGCCCTGCTCGGCGCCGAGGTCGCCGAGGGTCAGCTCGCGCCCGCCGGCGAAGCGCAGCATGGTGCGGGGCATCGCGAGCCGGAACGCCGCGACGACCCGCAGCGCGTCCTTGCCCTCGACGATCTCGTAGTTCTCGTACGGCGTGCCCGGCTGCGGTATGAGGAAGTTCATCGGGACCTCGTCGGGCTCCAGCTCGGCCAGCTGCACGGCGAACTCCGCGCGCTGCTCGGCGGTCTCGCCCATGCCGATGATGCCGCCGCTGCAGACCTCCATGCCCGCGTCGCGCACCATGCGCAGGGTGTCCCAGCGCTCCTCCCACGAATGGGTGGTCACGACATTCGGGAAGTGCGAGCGGGCGGTCTCGAGGTTGTGGTTGTAGCGGTGCACGCCCATCTCGACCAGCTCGTCGACCTGCTCCTGCGTGAGCATGCCCAGCGAGCAGGCGATCTGGATGTCGTTGCCGTCCGCGCGGATCGCCTGGACGCCCTCACGCACCTGCGAGAGCAGCCGCTTGTCCGGGCCGCGGACGGCGGCGACGATGCAGAACTCGGTCGCGCCGGTCTCGGCGGTCTGCCGGGCGGCCTTCACCAGGCCGGGGATGTCGAGCCACGCCGAGCGCACCGGGCTGGGGAACCGGCCCGACTGCGAGCAGAAGTGGCAGTCCTCGGGGCAGCCGCCGGTCTTGAGGCTGACGATGCCCTCGACCTCGACCTCCGGCCCGCACCAGCGCATCCGGACCTCGTGTGCGAGGGCGAGCAGCTCGGAGAGCCGGTCGTCAGCCAGCCGCAGCACGTCGAGCACCTGCCGCTGCGACAGGCCGATCCCCTGTTCGAGCACCTGCTCCCGGGCGACGGCGACCACGTCGGTCTGTTCGGGTGCTGAGGTCACGGACTTTTCTCCTCTTCGAGCGTGTGCACAGACAGGTAGCCATGCTGCCCGACGGGAGGGCGGGAAGCATAGCGACAAGCATCACGTCCGGGCGGACGCCGACTTCTGGAAGCTCTCCGGGTCGAAGTCGCCGCCGAACCACGGGGACAACCCGGCGCGGGCCTCGGCGAGGAAGGCCGCCTGGTCCAGCGCCCCGGCGCCGGCGGCCAGGGCGCCGAGGAGCGGGGCGCCCGCGGCGACGGGCAGGTCGGCGGCGTTGGACAGCATCGCCAGGTCCGGCTCGGCGGGCCAGGACCCGATCACCACGCCCGAGACGTGCAGACCGCGGGCGGTGGCGACCTCGGCGGTCAGCGCCGTCGCGTTCAGCGTGCCGAGCCCGGCCTCGGCGACCACGAGCACCAGCGCGCCGAGCGCCCACGCGACGTCGGCCAGGCTGCTGCCGTCGGGCCCGAACCGCACGAGCAGGCCGCCCGCACCTTCGATCAGCACCAGGTCGTGGGTGTCGTCGAGCTCGGTGGCCGCCGCAGCGATGTCGGCCGGGGTCACGACCGGGATGCCGCTGCGCCGCGCCGCGGCCTCCGGCGACAGCGGGTCGGGATAGCGGCGCAGCTCGAGGGTGGTCACGTCACCCGCAAGCCGGACGACCTCGGCGAGATCGCCGGGCTCCCCCGGCGCGACCCCGGTCTGCGCGGGTTTGAGGACCGCGACGCGCCGCCCACCGTGCCTGGCGAGCGCGGCGATCGCCGCCGTCACGGCCGTCTTGCCGACGCCGGTACCCGTTCCGGTCACCACCAGCATGCTCACGAAGCCTCACCGTAGTACCGGCGCCGGCAAGATCTACTTTCCGGTGCTCATCGGCCGTCGCACCGGCCCGAAGGAGCCCGTCCCCGCGTCGTACAGGTGCACCCGCGCCGCCCCGACGTCGAAGTACATCCCGCACAGCTCGACGTCCCCGCGGGCCTCGGCGCGCGCGATGGCGGGGTACTCCCGCAGCCGCGCCAGCTGCTCCAGCACGTTGTGCAGGGCCAACTGGTCCGCCCCCGCGGGCATCTCCCCCGCGACGGCGAGGGGCGCGTTCGCCCGGGCGCGCGCCACGCTCGGCTCCGCGTGCCGCAGCCAGGAGCGCAGCGCCGGCGCGTCGTCGGGGGCACCCTCGAGCAGGGCCTTCATCGCTCCGCAGGAGGAGTGCCCGCACACCACGATCTCGCGCACCTTCAGCACGTCCACCGCGAACTCCAGCGACGCCCCGACCGACGCGTCCGCCGCGCAGCTCGCGTGGTCGGGCACCAGGTTGCCGATGTTGCGGATGGTGAACAGGTCACCGGGGCCGCTGCTGGTGATCAGGTTCGGTACGATCCGCGCGTCGCCGCAGGTGATGAACAGCGTCTGCGGCTCGTGCACGTCGGCGAGGCGGCTCAGGATGGGCCGCACCAGCTGTGCGGTCCGGCGCTCGAACTCGACCATGCCGCGCCGCATCGAGCTCTCCCGGCCGCGCTGCTCGGGCACGTGCGGCACGACCTCCTCCTGCTCGCGCTGCCACTGCGACCACGGCGCGAACCACCGCGGCAGCACCGGCCGCGCCCCGGTCTTGCGCACCGTCGGCTCGCCGGCCTTGCCGCGCTCGAACCATGGATGCCCGACCTCGTCCACGACCACCGTGCCGCCGGCCTGCTCGTGGGAGTGCTGCCAGGCGGACAGCGTGTCGAACGCGGCGTGGTCGAGGTAGTCGACGACGAGCTCCAGCGTCACGCGGGTGCCGCGCGGGACCTCGGCCAGCACGGTGGACAGCCGCGGGATCGACAGGGCCGAGAGCGCGCCCTCGACGACGACCCGCCAGCCGTCCTCGTCGCGTTCGGCGTGGATCCCGGACCACAGCAGGCGGCGCAGCATGACCAGCGCGGCGAGCCCGATGCCGAGCAGCACGCCGGTCAGCAGGTCGAGCAGGACGACCCCGCCCAGCGTCACCAGGTACACCGGCAGGTCCCCGTGCCGCAGGACGTCCTTGATGTGCGAGAACTTGACCAGCTTCGCGCCGACGTGCACGAGCAGGCCGGCCAGCGCGGCGAGCGGGATATCGCTCAGCAGCCCGGCCAGCACCGCGACGAACAGCAGGATCCACAACCCGTGCAGCACGGCCGAGGCGCGGGTGCGGGCGCCGGACTGCACGTTGGTCGAGCTCCGGACGATCACGCCGGCGACCGGGAGGCCGCCCAGCGCGCCAGAGGCCATGTTCGCGGCGCCCTGCCCGATCAGCTCGCGGTTGAGGTCGGCACGCGGGCCGGTGTGCATCTTGTCGGTGGCGACCGCGGACAGCAGGCTCGCCACGCTCGTGACCAGTGCCACGGTCACCACGGCGACCCCGAAGTCCCACCAGCCGCCGGCCGGGAGCCGCGGCACGAACCTGAGGTCCAGCACGTCGGCCGGCACCTCGACCCTCGGCACCGGCAGGCCCGTGGCCGCCGACAGCACCGTCACCGCGACGATCGCCGCCAGCGGGCCGGGCACCCTGCGCACGGCGGCGGGCAGGCGGTCCCAGAGCAGCAGGATCGCGATGGTCAGGACGCCGATGAGGGTGGCGGCGCCGTGCGGGTCGAGCAGCTGTCGCGGCAGTTGCACGAGGTTGTCGACCGGGGAGCTCCAGGCGCTGCCACCGAGCACGACGTGCACCTGCGCGACCACGATGGTCACGCCGATCCCGGCGAGCATGCCGTGCACGACCGCCGGGGAGGCGGCGAGCGCGGCGCGGGCGACCCGGCTCAGCCCGAGCAGGATCTGCAGCGCGCCGGCCAGCACGGTGATCGCGCAGGTGACCGCCCAGCCGAACTCGTTGATGGTCTCGGCCATGATGACGGTGAGCCCGGCCGCGGGCCCGCTGACCTGCAACGGGGAGCCGCCCAGCGACCCGGCGACCACCCCGCCGGCGATCGCGGCCACCAGGCCGGCGACGACGGGTGCGCCCGAGGCGAGCGCGATGCCGAGGGAGAGCGGGACGGCGACCAGGAACACCACCAGCGAGGCCGGGATGTCGTACCGGAGGTTGTCCCATGCCTTGTGCCGGCGCCCTCCCGGGCCCGGCGGGGCGTGCTCGCGTTCACGTGCGGTGCTGATCATGATGCCTCCCGGTATCTCGGTCCCCGGACTACGGGGATGATCCACAGATACCGAAAAAGCGGCGAAATGTCCGATATGTAAAGAAGGGCTCGCGTTTGACGCACAGCGGGCCGTGACGGCCGCCCACGCCGAAGACAGCGGAGGGCGTGGTCGCACTCACTCCGTAGCGGCCCTCGGGACGCCGGAGTGCACGCTCAGTGATCTTCAGCGGCAACGTGGCCGCTGTCACACTCGTTGGCGTGGACTTTCCCGCGGCGCCGGTCAGGCCGTCCGAGCGGCGGCCGTCATCGCCTCGGTGATGCTCCGGACCTCGGCGTCCGTGCAGACGAACGGCGGCATCGCATAGATCAGGTCGCGGAACGGGCGCAGCCACACCCCGCATTCGGTCACCACTTTCGTGGCCACGGCCAGGTCCACCTCGTGGTCCAGCTGAATCACCCCGATCGCCCCGAGGACGCGGACGTCGGCGACCGCCGGCAGATCGGCCGCGCGGGCCAGGCCCGCGCGCAGCCCGGTCTCGATCCGCCGCACCGATGCCTGCCAGTCCTGGCTCAGCAGCAGGTCGATCGAGGCGTTCGCGATCGCGGAGGTCAGCGGGTTGGCCATGAAGGTCGGCCCGTGCGCCAGCACCGGCAGCTCTCCCCGGGAGATCCCGTCGGCCACCTCCGGCGTGCACAGCGCCGCGGCCATGCTGAGATACCCGCCGGTCAGCGCCTTCCCGAGGCACAGCACGTCCGGGGTGACCCCGGCGTGCTCGGCCGCGAACAGCGTGCCGGTGCGGCCGAAGCCGGTCGCGATCTCGTCGAAGACCAGCAGCACGTCGTGTGCCTCGGTCAGCTCGCGCAGCACGCGCAGGTACTCCGGGTTGTGGAACCGCATCCCGCCTGCTCCCTGCACCACCGGTTCGACGATGACCCCGGCCAGCTCGTCCGCGTATTCTTCGATCACCCGCGCCAGAAGGTCCACATAGGACTGATCGACGGGGGCGCCGAACCCGCCGGGCGGCTCGGGCACGAACACCTGCTCCGGCAGCACGCCGCGCCACAGCGAGTGCATGCCGCCGTCCGGGTCGCACACGCTCATCGGGTGGAAGGTGTCCCCGTGGTAGCCGCCGCGCCAGGTCAGCATCCGGCGCTTTCCCTTGCGCCCCAGCGACTGCCAGTACTGCAGGCACATCTTCACGGCGACCTCGACCGACACCGAGCCGGAGTCGCAGAGGAACACGTGCTCCAGCCCGGGCGGCGTCAGCTCGACCAGCTTCGTGGCGAGCCGGATCGCGGGCTCGTGGGTGAGACCGCCGAACATGACGTGGCTCATCCGCCCGGCCTGCTCGGCGAGCGCCGCGTCGAGCACCGGGTGCCGGTAACCGTGGATCGCGGCCCACCACGAGGACATACCGTCGACCAGCTCGCGCCCGTCGGCGAGACGCAGCCGCACCCCCGAGGCCTCGGTCACCAGCAACGGCTCCACCTGGCCCGGCATGGGGCCGTAGGGGTGCCAGACGTGCCTGGCGTCGAGGGCGAGCAGGTGCGCGGGATCCACGCCCGCACGATACTGCGTCGATCGATACCGATCCGACGGCAGTCACGGCGATCCACCTGGCATAGGCCGGGTTCCGGTTGATCACGGTCGGCCTACGCCAGGTCGGATCGGTGACGCCGGTTTCAGTCCACCCGGATCGGCAGGGTCTCCAGGCCGTGCATGAGGGTGCTGTCCCGCCAGCGCAGCTGGGCCGGCTCCCCGTCCAGCTCGATGGTGCCGAACCGGGCCAGCAGCCTGCCGATCGCGATCTCGGCCTCCAGCCGCGCGAGCGGGGCGCCGATGCAGTAGTGGATGCCGTGCCCGAAGGCGAGGTGCCCGCCGGTGGGCCGGGTGATGTCGAGCCGGTCCGGGTCGGCGAACTTCTCGCCGTCGCGGTTCGCGCCCAGCAGGGACACCATCACGAACTGGTCGGCGGGGATCACCACGTCGCCGACCGGGACGGGCTCGGTGGTGAACCGCAGGGTCGCGACGTTGACCGGCCCGTCGAAGCGCAGGAACTCCTCGACGGCGCCCGCCAGCAGCGACGGGTCCGCCCGCAGGGCCGCCAGCTGGTCCGGCCGGGCGAGCAGGGCGCGCACGCCGTTGCCGATGAGGTTGACGGTGGTCTCGTGCCC
The DNA here is from genome assembly GCF_021391495.1 of Amycolatopsis acidiphila. Classification (NCBI taxonomy): domain Bacteria; kingdom Bacillati; phylum Actinomycetota; class Actinomycetes; order Pseudonocardiales; family Pseudonocardiaceae; genus Amycolatopsis; species Amycolatopsis acidiphila. The sequence continues at coordinate 6,257,616 of NZ_CP090063.1, forward strand.
GGCGACCAGCAGCAGGAACGCCATCGAGATCAGCTCGACCTCGGACAGCTGGTCGCCCGCTTCGGAGACGTGCACCAGGTCGGACAGCAGGTCCTCGGTGGGCTGCGCGCGCTTGGCCGCGACGAGCTCGGCGAGGTAGCCGGCCAGCGCGGTCGAGTCGCGCTGCAGCTGCTCGGGGGTCGCGGCGGAGACGATGGTGTTGGACCAGGTCCGGAAGTCGTCCCGGTCGGCGGACGGGATGCCGAGCAGCTCGCAGATGACCGTGATCGGCAGCGGGAACGCGTACGACTCCAGCAGGTCCACCCGGCCGGCACGGGCGATCGACTCGAGCAGCTCGTCGGCGATCTCCTCGATCCGCGGGCGCAGCCGCGAGATCGTCCGCGCGGTGAAGGCCTTGTTGACCAGCTTGCGCAGCCGGGTGTGGTCGGGCGGGTCCAGGTTCAGCATGTGCGCGGCCAGCGAGGAGGAGAAGGCGCTGCCGGCGCCCGCGTTGGCCTCGAACAGCTGCCGGGCACGCTTGTTGTCCTTGCTCAGCCGCGGGTCGGCGAGCACCGCCTTGGCGTCGGCGTAGCCGGTGACGAGCCAGACCTTGAGCCCGCGCGGCATCACCGCGGGCCGGACCGGCGCCTCGACGCGCAACCGCTCGTAGGCGGCGTGGGGATCCTGGATGAAGTCGATGTCGAGCCGGACCGGTTCGTCGAGCACCCGCATGCGTTTGTCGCCCTTCCACTTCAGCCGTTGATGCCGGGACAACGGATCACGGCGTCGGATCGTGCCCGCTCCCGCGTCCAGCCATCGCCGTGCCGATCCGCCCGGCCGGGCCGGTCAGTGTGACGGGCGGGTACGACAGGTCGCGCGGGAACGGCGTGCGGGACAATCGACAACCATGAGGTACCGGCCGATCTCCTTCGAACGGCTCGCGGCGGAGCTGACCGAGCGGATTCTCGCCCTGCCCGGCACGCCGTGGGTGCGGGTGGCGATCGATGGCGTGGCCGGCACGTCGGAGCTGGCGGACCTGCTGGTCGATCCCTTGCGGGTCAACGGAAGAGCCGCGCTACGAGTGTCCACTGTGGATTTTCTGCGGCCCGCCTCGCTGCGGTTCGAGAAGGGCAAGCAGGACCCGGACGCGCGATATCTCGACTGGCTGGACGAGGGTGCGCTGCGCAGGGAGGTGCTCGACCCGTTGTCCGCGGGCGGCGACGGGATGGTGCTCCCCGCGCTGTGGGACGCGGGACGCGACCGCGCGACGAGGCTGGACCGGGTCGAGCTGCCCGCGGGCGGGGTCCTCATCGCGGACGGCGAGCTGCTGCTCGGGCGGGGGCTGCCGGTCGAACTCACGGTGCACCTGTCGATGTCGGCGAACGCCGTGCGCCGCCGCCTGCCGCAGGAGGAGCACTGGGCGCTGCCGGCGTTCGCCCGCTACGAGGAGGAGGTCCACCCCGCGGAGGTCGCCGACGTGGTGGTGCGGGTGGAGGACCCGCGGCACCCGGCGGTGGCGGCCTAGCGTCAGCCGTTCAGGAGGGTTCGCAGGCGGTGGGCCAGTTGGTCCCAGCGCCAGTGTTCGGTGACCCACGCGCGGCCGGCCTCGCCCATTTTGCGCGCCCGCATCGGGTCCGCCAGCAGCGGTGCGAGCGTCTCGACCAGTTGCGTGACGTCGCGGCCGTCCACCACGTGGCCCGTGACCTCGTCGACCACCGTCTCCGGCGCGCCACCCGAACGGCCGGCGATCACGGGCAGGCCCGTCGCCGAGGCTTCGAGGTAGACCAGACCCAGGCCCTCCACGTCGAGGCCCTTGCCCCGCGTGCGCGCCGGCATCGCGAAGACGTCCCCCGCCGCGTAGTGGGCCGGCAGCTCCGGCCACGGCACCGAACCGGTCAGCACGACGTCGTCCGCCACGCCCACGTCCCGCACCAGCCGCTCCAGGGTCCTGCGGTACGGACCACCGCCGACCAGCAGCAGCGCCACGTCCGGGATCCGCTTGCGCAGCTCGGGCATCGCGTGCACCAGCACGTCCTGTCCCTTGCGTGGCACCAAACGCGACACACACACGACGGTCGGGCGGTCACCGAGACCGTGCCGCGCGCGGATCTCCTGCCGCGCCGCGTCGTCGGGCCGGAACAACTCGACGTCCACTCCGGACGGCAGATGCTCCAGCCCGGCCATCGGCCCGAACGCGGAGGCGAACCGGTTGCGGGTGTACTTGCTGACGTAGGTGACGACGTCGGTCGTGTCCCCGATGCGGCGCAACGCCTGCCGCGCGCCCGGCAACATCGACCAGCCGACCTCGTGGCCGTGCGTGCAGGCGACGACGCGCCGTGCCCCGGCGGACCGCAGTGACGCGGACATGAGCGCCAGCGGCGCGGCCGCGCCGAACCACACCGACTCGCACTCCCGCGCGCGCATGATGTCCTTCGCGCGGCGCAGCACGTCCGGAGTGGGCAGCATCAGCGAAGTGGGATGCCGCACCACCTCGAAGGGCGCGGCCGCGTCGAACTCCGGATGCGAGCCGGAGTCCGAATGCCACGAAGGTGCGTAGACGACGAGGTCCTCCGGCGGCAGGCGCCGCGCCAGCGAGTCGAGGTAGTTCTGGATTCCCCCGGGACGCGGCGGGAAGTCGTTGGTCACCAGCAGGGTCCGAGCCACCCGTTCAGGCTAGCGACGCGCGAGCGTCTCGGTTGAGGCAGTGGCGGGGAAGTGGCCGGCCGGGAGGTTACCGGGCGTGGGGTGAAGGCCCGGAAAACACCAGGGGCAGCACCGCGCGCACGGTGCCGCCCCTGGCGGGAGTTCGCGAAAGGTCAGTAGGCGACCCGGCGAGCTCCCGAATAGTCGTTCTGCAGTGGCGAGATCTTCACGACGTCACCGGTGTCGGGCGCGTGGACCATCTTGCCGTCGCCGAGGTAGATCCCGACGTGGTGCACGGGCGAGCCGAAGAACACCAGATCGCCCGGCTGCAGCTGCGAGCGCGGCACGGCCTTGCCGGTCGAGGACTGCGCCGAGCTGGTGCGCGGCAGGCTGACGCCCGCCTTGCCGTAGGAGTACATCGTCAGGCCCGAGCAGTCGAACGTGGACGGACCGGTCGCGCCCCACACGTAGCTGCTGCCCAGCTTGCTGAGCGCGACGTTGATCGCCTGCTGCGCCGCCGCGGTGGGTGCGGGCAGGCCCGGCGCGCTGCCACCGGTGTCGCGCTGGGAGGCGCGGTCGGAGGCACTGAGCCGGCCGCTGAGCTGCTGCAGCTGGTTGACCTGGGCCTGCAGCGCGGCGGAGCGCGCGTTCAGGTCGTTGAGCAGCTGAGCCGAGGCGTCCGAGGCGGCCTGCGCGCGGTTGCGCGCGTCGGTGGCCTGCTGCGCCGCCGCCGCCGCGGCGTTGACCGCGTCGGTGTAGTTCTGCAGCGCCCGGTTCTTGTCGTCGGCCAGCACGGCCAGCGCCGAGGACCGGTCCAGGAAGTCCTGGGCCGAGGTGCCGGTCAGCAGGGCGGACAGCTTGTTCATCTGCGCGCCGCTCATGAACGAGGCGTCGGCGAACTGGTCGACCACGACCTGGAACTTCGCCGCGTCGGCCTGCGCCGCCTGCACCTTCTGGTTGGCCGTGGCCAGGTCGCCGTTCGCCTTGGCCAGGTCGGCCTGCTTGGCGTTGAAGTCGTCCTGTGCCTTGAGCTTGTCCTCGTTCAGCTGCTCGGCCTGCTGCGCGGCGGCCCGGTACTGGGCCAGCGCGTCCGCCGAGTTGGTGGGGGGATTCTGGAGGGCGGGGAGGGTGATCGCGCTGGCTGGGACACCAACGCCGACCGCGGTGATCACCGCGGCCGCTGTGATGGCTCCTGCGACCACGCGCTTGATCGGTTGCGACTGCACGCCGCGCGTGTCTCCTTTGCGCTCGGCCGCCTACCGGTCGCCGTGCGCAGAGGTCGGGGGCCCTCTGCTCGCGGAAGCGGGTAGGTCACGCTTCCTGCGAACGGCAATCGCCCATCACGTCCGCGGGCACCAGGGCACGGGGGTAGCGCACCTGGGTCCTGCCAGCACGATGGTTCCGGCACAGCTCCCCGACAAAGCTGCTTCGGCGGCGATCTCGCGTCGCTGTCGCGGGGGTGCAACGGCTGCCAGCCGCGAGATCTCGGCTAGGTTACGAAAGAGCGGGCGCCGCGTCCAGCAGGTGCCGGGTAAAAACTCTGCGTAATGCGTCCGAACCCCGTTCGGACCAGCGGTGACACAGTGAGTGTGACCAAGGTAACAATTCCCTGCGTCATGACTACTGACCGTTCGTCGCCGCAATCGACCGTTTGTCGCCGCCGGGGTTCCGATCCCATTCAGGCCGCTCGATCCTGTTCTCGGCCGGTCATCGGCGCGAGCCGCAGGCGCGGAATCAACCCGCCCTCGGCGAGCGCCTCGATCGCCCTTAATTCGTCCGGATCCCATTCCACCGTGGGAGGTGCGTTCAGCAGCACACTGACGGCGCAGTCCGCGCAACCGATCCCGCGCGCGACACAGCGGCCGCAGTCGACGATCATGCTGCTCCCAGGTGCTTCCAGATCGTGCATTTCTGCCTCCTTGTGACCACTTCGGCCCGACAAGAAGCACGGTAAGGACACCCACCGACAATTTCGGCGCGCGGGCAATCCCGCGAGTTCGGCAATTCGACGCGCATTCGCCGGATCGGCGGGAATTCAGACCGCGCCGGGTCCCGGCAGCAGATCGACGTCGCCCGCGTGCATCGGCTCGCCGCAGTGTGCGCAGCGCAGGTCGCCGGCGCTGATCTCACCGCACGCGCGATGGCGGTAGAGCACCGGCGGCCCGGCCTCGCCCGCGAGCCACTTGTCCCCCCAGCCGACCATGACCATGAGCAGGTCGAGGAGCTCGGTGCCCTTCTCCGTGAGGACGTACTCGTACCGCGGACGCCGGTCGTAGGGCCGGCGCTCGAGCACGCCGTGCTCGACGAGGTGGTTCAACCGCTCGGTCAGGACCTTGCGCGAGATGCCGAGGTCCGCCTGGATCTGCTCGAACCGGGTGAGGCCGACCCAGACGTCCCGCAGGACCAGCGGTGACCAAGGCTCCCCGATGACGTCGAGCGTGCGCGCGATCGAGCAGGCCATCTCGCCGAAGTCCGTGCGTTGCATGAACGCAGTCTAGCAAACTTGGGTTCCCTTAAGGAACTCCGAATGCTACGGTCGTGGCGTCTCTTGAAGGAACTTCGAAAAGGAGCAAGGCGATGAGCAAGGTCTTCAGCGCCCACGCGGTGTCGGTCGACGGGTACATGACAGGCAGGGATCCCGGCGCCGGCCGCGGCCTCGGCGACGGGACGATGCTCTTCGACTGGTACTTCGACGGCGACACGCCCAGCCGGCTGTTCGACGGGTTCCGACTGAGCGAAGCCAGCGCCCGGGTCTTCGACGCCTGCGCCGGACGCGTGGGCGCGGTCGTGATGGGGCGCAACACCTACGAGGACTCCGAGCGCTTCGGCGGTGGCGGCCCCCATCCGACAGCCCGGCCGTTCATCGTCAGCCACCGGCCTGCCCCGGAGCTGACCGAGCGCCAGACCCTCGTCACCGGGGTCGAAGAGGCGATCGCGGCGGCCCGCGAGGCGGCCGGGGACAAGGACGTCGGCCTCATGGGCGGCGGCGTCCTGACCGAGGCCCTGCGGGCGGGGCTCGTCGACGAGGTGGTCCTGCACCAGGTGCCGATCCTGCTCGGCGGCGGCCGGCCCGTCTTCCAGGCGCTGCCTGCGCACGTGCGCCTGCGCCTCGTCGAGGTCGTCCCGGCGCCGGGCGTCACCCATCTCCACTACGAGGTCGAGCGCTGAACCCCGGCCCCGCGGCCGCCGGGAGGGCTCAGACGCGCCCGAGCCGCGTCAGCAGCACCGCGGACGCGACCGGATGCGCACCCGAACTCCTGGTCGAATCGGCGACCGCGCGATCCGAGGTGGCCACGACCAGCGGCCGGCCGGACGGCTCGGCGATGACGAGCGCGCGGATCACGTCGTCGGCCAGCACGCCCGGATCCGAGAACAGCACCCGGACCCCCCGGGGCGAGGCGGACGGCACCGACAGCACGCCGGCGCCGTCGAACACGACCGTCACCTCGGCACCCGTCCGCGACGCGAGCGCGCCGAGCTGCTGCACGAGCCGGGTCCGCTGGTCGGCGAGCGGCAGCTCCGGATAGCCCGTCTTGGTGACGTTGTAGCCGTCGACGATCAGGTGCACGCTCGGCAGCGCCAGCAGGCGGTCCAGCGCGGCGGGGTCCCGCACCTGGACGCCGTTTCCGGCGGACACGGACGCGCCACGGACGTGGTCCGCCGGACGGCGGCTGCTCGTACCGAGCGACAGCTCCCGCCGCAGCCCGGTCACGGCGCCCTCGATGGTGTCGACGAGCAGGGCCAGGCGCACCTCGTCGGCGTCGCGGGCCTCACGGGCCGCCTGACGCGCCATCTCCGCGTCGGCCACCGCCCGCTCCGCCCTGGCCCGCTCCGTCGCCACCCGCTGCCGCTCACGCCCCAGCTGGGCGGTCAGCGCGGCGATCTCCGCGTCGCGCCTGCTGTCCGCGTCGAGCACATCCGCCTCGGCCTGCTCGGCGGCGTCGCGGGCCTTGCGCAACAGCACGCCTTGCTCCCGCAGCCGCCCGCGCAACCGGTTGATCTCGTCCTCGCGTTCGCGGCGGGCGGCCTCGACGGCGTCCAGCGCCTGGGCCAGCTCCTCCTGCGTGCGTGTGAGCTCGGCCTCGAGCTTCTGGTTGCGGGCCAGCGCGGCGTCCCGCTCGGCGCGCAACGCCGTCTCGGCCGCATTCTTGGCGACGAGCCGCACCCGCGAGGTCGCACTCGACTCGCCCAGCAGGATCGCCGCCGTCGCGGCGACCACGGAGTCCTCGTCGTTCGGGTTGAGCGCGTCCTGCCGGTGCTCCCGGACCCACTCCAGCACGGCGGTCCGGAACGCCGTCGAGTCCTGCAGCGTCGTGAGCAGCGCCGTCGCCCCCAGCCGGGCCCGCTTGGCCGGCGCGAACTTCGCGACCGGGCGCAGCTGCTGGGGGACGTCGACCCTGGGCATCTTGCCGAGCGCGTCGGCGGCGAGCTCGGCGAGTCTGGTGCGGACGGGTTCCGGCAGCTCGCGCCAGGCGAAAGGCGGCGCCGGTTCCGCCTCCGGCCGCTGGGCAGCGACCGAGGCACGAAGACCGGGGTCTTCGGGCTCTTCGGCGTGCACTGAGGGCGGCATCCATACAGGGTAGTCCGTCCCCGGCGAAGATCTCTTCTCGTGGGATGCCGCCACCGAGAATTGTCGGTCCCCTTACCTAGGGTGCCGATCATGCATGGCGCGCACGATCAGCTGACCTTCGACGAGCTGGGCACGCCGCTTCGCGACACCACGTTCGTGGTCTTCGACCTGGAGACCACCGGCACCAAGCCGGGTCCGGACGGGATCACCGAGATCGGCGCGGTCAAGGTCCGCGGCGGCGAGGTGCTGGGCGAGTTCGCGACGCTGGTGAACCCCGGGAAACCGATCCCGCCGCAGATCGTCGCGCTGACCGGGATCACGGACGCTGTCGTCTACGACGCCCCGACCATCGACCGCGTACTCGGCTCGTTCCTGGAGTTCGCGGCGGGCGCGGTGCTGGTCGCGCACAACGCCCCGTTCGACACCGGGTTCATGCGCGCCGCCTGCGCCGCGTACGGCTACCCGTGGCCGAAGCCGGCGGTGGTCTGCACGGTCAAGCTGGCCCGGCGCGTGCTGACCCGCCAGGACACGCCGAGCTTCCGGCTGTCCGCGCTGGCCGCGCTGTTCGGCTCCTCGACCACGCCGAACCACCGTGCGCTCGACGACGCCCGCGCCACCGTCGACGTGCTGCACGCGCTGCTCGAACGGGTCGGCTCAGTCGGCGTGCACTCGCTCGAGGAGCTGGTCGACTACCTGCCCGAGGTCACCGACGAGCAGCGGCGCAAGCGCGGGATGGCGGCGCACCTGCCCGAACTGCCCGGCGTGTACCTGTTCCGCGGCCCGGGTGAGGAGGTGCTCTACGTCGGCACGGCGTCGAACCTGCGGCGGCGGGTGCGCAACTACTTCACCGGGTCGGAGAGCCGCGGGCGCATCCGGGAGATGGTCGCGCTGGCCCAGCGCGTCGACGGCATCGAGTGCTCGCACGCGCTCGAAGCGCAGATCCGCGAGCTACGGCTGCTCGCGGCGTACCGGCCCGCGTACAACCGCCGGTCGAAGAACCCGCGCAAGTCCTGGTGGGTGGTGCTGACCGACGAGGCGTTCCCCCGGCTGTCGGTGGTGCGCCTGCCGAAGGACGGCGCGCTCGGGCCGTTCAACTCCCAGGCGATGGCGAAGCTCGCGGCGGACGTGCTCGCGGGCGCGTCCGGGCTGCGCACCTGCACGCAGCGGATCTCGGCGGTCGCCCCGGCGGGCAGGCCGTGCGCGATGGCCGAGCTGGGACGCTGCGGGGCGCCCTGTGCGGGCCACCAGAGCGTCGAGGCGTACTTCCCGTCCGTGCGGGCCGTGGCGCAGCTGATCGGCGGCGAGGACAACGTTCCGCTCGACTCCGCCCTGCGTCAGCTCGACGAGCTCGCCGCGGCCCAGCACTACGAGCAGGCCGCGCGGCGGCGCGACGAGCTGGCGATCCTGGTGCGCGCGGTCGCGAAGGCGCATCGGCTGACGGCGCTGGCCGCCATCCCGGAGCTGGTCGCCGCCGCGCCCGACGGCAACCGCGGCTGGGAGTTCGCGGTGATCCGGTACGGCAGGCTCGCCTCGGCGGGCGTGGCAAGGCGCGGGGTGCCGCCCATGCCGGTCGTCGACGCACTGGTCGCGGCGGCGGAGACGGTGACCCCCGAGCCAGGGCCGCTCTACGGCGCGCCCCCGGAGGAGGTCGGGCTGCTGCTGCGGTGGCTCACCCGGGCCGGGGTGCGCCTGGTGCGGACGGCGATCCCGTGGGCCGAGCCCGCGCACGGCGCCGGGGGCTGGCACGACTGGCTCGAACGCGCCTCGACCGCCACGGCACTCGAGCAGGCGGTGGGCTGAGCCGCGGCGATACGATCCCGGCAGCCCGTAAACCCCTGAGGAGGACCCCGGTGATCACTGCGATCGTGCTGATTCATGCCGTGGCGGACAGCATCCCCGAGACCGCACAGGCGATCGCGGACATCGACGGCGTGTCCGAGGTGTACTCGTGCGCGGGTGACGTCGACCTGATCGCGATGGTGCGGGTGCAGACCCACGAGGAGCTCGCCGACCTCATCCCGGCGAAGATCGGGCGGGTGTCCGGCGTGGTGGACACCGACACGCACATCGCGTTCCGCTCCTACTCCACGGCCGACACGGAGTCGGCGTTCGCACTCGGCGCCGAGGACTGATCCCCGGGGAACACGAAGAAGCCGGTTCCCCTGCGCGGGGAACCGGCTTCTCGTTTCGCTGTGCCTAGATGTCCGGCGTCTGCCAGCCCGAGGGGACCTCCTCGGTGGCGGGCACCTCGCCGTTGCCGTGGTGCCCGTTGCCGCCGTGGCCGTTGGCCTTCGCCCGCTCCAGGGCCGCGACCTCTTCGGCCGGGTCCGGCGCGAGCAGCGTGCCGGGTACCGGGCGCCCGGCGGCACCGAGCTTGTTCATCTTCTTCGGCACCGACGCCCCCTGGTAGTCCAGCGGGATCGCGTGGCCGTGGCTGTCCACACCGGCCAGCGGCTGGTGGATCTCGATGAACTCACCGTGCGGCAGGCGCTTGATGATGCCCGTCTCGATGCCGTGCTCGAGCACCTCGCGGTCGGCCCGCTGCAGGCCGAGGCAGAGCCGGTAGCTGATGAAGTACGCCAGCGGCGGCACCACCAGCACCCCGATCCGGCCCGCCCACGTGGTCGCGTTCAGCGAGATGTCGAACTGGTCGGCGATGATGTCGTTGAAGCCCGACAGCTCGATGACCATGAAGAACCCGAGTGCCATCGCGCCGATGCTGGTGCGGACCGGTGCGTCCCGGGGCCGCTGCAGCAGGTTGTGGTGCGCGGTGTCGCCCGAGAGCTTGCGCTCGATCATCGGGTACGCCAGCAGCAGCCCGATCAGGATCGGCATCCCCACCGCACCGGCGAAGAACACCGCGGGCACCGTGTAGTTGCCCAGGTACAGCTCCCACGCCGGGTAGATACGCAGCATGCCGTCGGCCCAGGCCATGTACCAGTCCGGCTGCGAACCCGCCGAGACCTGGGACGGGTTGTACGGCCCGATGTTCCAGATCGGGTTGATCTGGAAGATGCCCGCCATCAACGCGATGACGCCGGTGACCAGGGCGAAGAACGCCCCGCCCTTGAGCGCGAACACCGGCATGATGCGGATGCCGACGACGTTGGTCTCCTTGCGCCGCACGCCGGGGAACTGGGTGTGCTTCTGGTACCAGACCAGCGCCAGGTGCGCGCCGATCAGCGCCAGCATGATGCCCGGCAGCAGCAGGATGTGGATCGTGTAGAGCCGCGGGATGATCACGTTGCCGGGGAACTCGCCGCCGAACAGCGCCCAGTGCAGCCAGGTGCCCATCACCGGAACCGACAGCACGATGCCGGACAGGGTGGCCCGGATACCGGTGCCCGAGAGCAGGTCGTCGGGCAGCGAGTAGCCGAAGAAGCCCTCGAACATGCCCAGCACCAGCAGCAGCACGCCGATCAGCCAGTTGGCCTCACGCGGCCGGCGGAATGCTCCGGTGAAGAAGATCCGGAACATGTGGACCATCATCGCGGCGACGAACACCAGGGCGGCCCAGTGGTGCAGCTGCCGCACGAACAGGCCGCCGCGCACGTCGAACGAGATGTCCAGGGTGGTCGCGAACGCCCGCGACATCTCGACACCCTGCAGGTTCCGGAAGCTGCCGTTGTAGGCGACCTCGGCCATCGACGGGTCGAAGAACAACGTCAGGTAGACGCCCGAGGCGATCAGGATGATGAAGCTGTAGAGCGCGATCTCCCCGAGCAGGAACGACCAGTGCGTCGGGAACACCTTGTTCATCTGGTGCCGCAGGCCCTTGGCCATGTGGTAGCGCTGGTCCATGTTGGTGGCGGCCTCGTTGACCTGCCGCTGGACCAGGCTCGAGCCCTTGGTCGGCGTGGTGAGTGAACTCATGACTTCCGCTCCCAAAAGGCCGGTCCCACGGGCTCGATGAAGTCACCGCGAGCGACCAGGTACCCCTCGTCGTTCACCGTAATAGGCAATTGGGCCAGCGCGCGAGTGGCGGGCCCGAAAATGGGCTTGGCGTAGTGCAGGGCGTCGAACTGCGACTGGTGGCACGGGCAGAGGATCCGGTTGGTCTGCTGCTCGTACAGCGAGGTCGGGCAGCCCACGTGGCTGCAGACCTTCGTGTAGGCGTAGTACTCGCCGAAGTTGAAGTCCTCCTGGCCTTTGCGCTTGACGACGCGCTGGGCGTCCTCAGGACGCAGGCGGATGAGCATCACCGGGGCGTCCGACCGCATGAACACCGCCGAGAGGGCCTCCGCGTCGCCCCGGTCGGACTCGCGGAACGGGAACACCGTCTCCATCGCGCCCGCGTCGAGGTCCTCGGGGCGCAGCAGCACGATCTCGTCCGACTTGCCCGTGTAGCGCCGCATGTAGACGACCTCACCGGGGAACTTCTTCTGCCACGCGGTGTGCCACAGCGAGTCCGGGCCGTTGGAGTCCTTCCACGGGTCCTTGATGAACGAGGCGACCGGCAGGCCGATCAGGCCGAGCCCGAGCGCGCCACCGGCGAAGCCCACGCTGCGCTTGACCAGCGACCGGCGCCCGATGGTGCTGCGGACGGCCGCGTCCTCCAGGTGCGCGACGATCGTCTTCTTGTCGATCTCGGGCGAGCCGTTGCCCTGATTGTCGCTGCGCTGCTGGATCGCGAGCTCGTTCGGGACGAACTTCTTCGTGTACAGCAGCACGCCGACGGCGAGGCCGAGGATCGTCAGGCCCAGCGTCACGCCCAGCATCGGGGTGTAGAGCGAGTACAGGAAGGTGCCGCTCTGGCCCGGCGCCCGGTACTGCCACGGCCACCAGATGAGGCCCACCACGAACGCCAGGCCGGCCAGGCCCGCGATGGTGAACCACAACGCCACGAACCGTTCCGCGCGCTTCTCCGCGCGAGTGCCCTTGACCGGCCACGGGTCCGGGTAGTCGACGAGCTCGACACCGTCGAGCTGCCCGCCCAGCTTGACCAGCTGGTCCCGGTCCATCTCGGCGAGTTCCGCGTCGGAAGGCTGTGAAACGCCGTGCCCCACAGTGTCTTCGCTGCTCATGCCCTCGATCCAATCCACAGGGTCACGCCGATCAGACCGGCGATCCCCACGATCCACGCGATGACGCCCTCGGACGCCGGACCGAACCCGCCGAGCGCGTCGCCGCCCGGGTTGTTGTTGCTGTCCGACACCGACTTGACGTACGCGATGATGTCCTTCTTCTCGTCCGGCGTGAGCTGCCGGTCGGAGAACTTCGGCATGTTCTGCGGGCCGGTGAGCATCGCCGTGTAGATCTGGTCCTCGTTGGCCGGGTCCAGGTTCGGCGCGTACTTGCCCGCGGACAGCGCGCCGCCACGGCCGGTGAAGTTGTGACAGGACGCGCAGTTGAGCCGGAACAGCTCACCGCCGCGCGCCGGGTCGGAGCCCTGCAGTGCCGCGCCCGTCTCGGCCGGCCGCTCCGGGCCGCCGCCGTTCGCCTGGATGTAGGCGCCGACCGCGTCGATCTCCTCGGGGGAGAGCTTCGGCGGCTTCCGCTCGGCCTGTGCCTCCTGCCGCACCATCGGCATCCGGCCGGACGAGGTCTGGAAGTACACCGCCGCGTCGCCGACGCCGACCAGGCTCGGGCCGCGGTCCTGCACACCCTGCAGGTTCGCGCCGTGGCAGGTGATGCAGGTGTTGTTGTAGACCTGCTGGCCCAGCCGCAGCTGTGCCGGGTCCTCCTGTGCCTGCGCGGTCTGTGCCTTGGGCACGAAGACCGCGTACACCGCGCCGGCCCCGATCAGCGCGACGCCCAGCGCCAGCAGGCCGGCGATCCGCCGGCGCAGCTTCGTGCGCGCGCCGAGGCGGCGGCCGGAGGATTTCTTCGTGGTGGTCATCTTGCGGCAACCCTTGCTGTTCGGTGAGTTCGGACGGGCCGGTGCGGTCAGGGAAGGATCTCGATGACCGCGAACAGGCCGATCCAGACGATGTCGACGAAGTGCCAGTAGTAGGACACGACGATCGCCGAGGTGGCCTGTGCGGGCGTGAACTTGCTCAGCTTGGTGCGGATGAGCAGGAACACGAAGGCGACGAGCCCGCCGAGCACGTGAAGTCCGTGGAACCCGGTCGCGATGAAGAAGATGGAGCCCCACGCTCCGGAGGGAATGGTCACGCCCTCGTTGATCAGGCTGATGTACTCGCCGACCTGGCCGCCGATGAAGATCGCGCCCATCACGAACGTGATCACATACCAGCGGCGCAGGCCGTACACATCGCCCTTCTCGGCGGCGAACACGCCGAGCTGGCAGGTGAACGACGAGGCCACCAGGATGATGGTGAAGGGCAGTGAGTACGGGATGTCGAGATGAATCGGCTCGCCCGTGGCGGCATTGATCGGCGGCCACACGCCAGTCGAGTTCTGCGCCTTGACCGTGAAGAACATGGCGAACAGCCCGGCGAAGAACATGAGCTCGCTGGAGAGCCACACGATGGTGCCGACACTGACCATGTTCGGCCGGTTCAGCGAGTGCACCCGCTGGCTGATGTTGGGAGCTGCCGTTGTCACGACTCGCATTATGTCCTCCCACAATGGAGCCTGCCCGGTCGGGTCGGCACCTGGGTTGGTCACAGCTACGAACGCGGAGGGTGAGGATCGCCGATGAGTCTGCTCGATCGAGTGCGTGACCTGCTGAGAAGGAGCTCCGAACCGGAGCTGACCCTCGACACGCCGGGACTGTCGGTGGTCGCGGAGGCCTTCGACATCGCCGAGGCGGACTCGGCTGTGCTGGCGAAATCACACCTTTGGGACGAGGGAAAACCGGCTGTGCTACGACACCACCTGACGCTGCCGGCGGACCGGGTCGCCGACGCCGGCCGCGTGCTGGCCCAGGATGGGTGGGAACTACGCACGGTGTCCGAATCGGGCGGGGCGGCGACGCTGCACGCACTGCGGGTCCAGCGGCTCGACGCGTTGCACTGCGCGCAGGAACGGTCCCGGATGGCCGGGCTGGCGCAGCGCCTCGGTGGCGACTCGCTCGGCTGGGACGCACTACAGCCCGTCTGCTCTTAGAGCCTGTTGGTGGATGGTGTGGCCGGGACCTGAGCGTGTCGTGAGGGTATGAGGCGGGGCTCCTGGTAGATCGAGAAGTACCACCAACTTGATCACCAGAAGCCCCAGGATGTCTGTCTACCGTGTCGAGGCCGCGAAGGCCAGTTGCGGCGTGTCCGGTTGCGCGTGTCGTGACCGGCTACGCCGGTATCCGTCCGATCTGACCGATGAGCAGTGGGAGGTGCTGGAACCGGAAGCACGGGCTGTCATGGCAGAGCTGCGCAAGAGCCCTGCGGGGGCGCCGATGCGCCATGACCTGCGGGCGGTGCTGGACGCGATCGGCTATCTGACCCGCTACGGCATCGAGTGGCGGGCGCTGCCGGCCGATTTTCCGCCCTGGTCGGCGGTGTACGCGTTCTTCCAACGCTGGAGTGAACGAGGACTGCCACACCGGCTGGCAGACCGGCTGCGGGGACGCATCCGGGTCGCGTGTGGCCGGGCCGAACTACCGACCGCGGCGGTCATCGACGCTCAGACCGTGCGTGGCGCCGACACCATGGCCGCCGAAAGTTGCGGGTACGACGCGGGGAAGAAGACCAAGGGCCGCAAGAGAAATATCGCCACCGATTGTCTCGGACTCGTGTTGATGGTCACCGTCACCTCCGCCGGTATGCAAGACCGCGACACCGCGTATCGCCTGCTGGCGTTGCTGCGTGAACACTTCTCCACCATCACTCTGGTCTGGGCCGACGGCGGCTACGCCGGACGCCTCGTCGTGTGGGCCAAAGCCGTGCTGCGCCTGACGATCACCATCGTGAAACGCAGCGACGACATCAGAGGCTTCGTGGTGCTGCCCCGCAGATGGGTGGTGGAGCGGACGTTCGGCTGGCTGATCCGCCATCGACGCCTGGTCCGAGACTACGAACGCCGACCAGAGCACCACGAAGCCATGGTGTGGTGGGCCACCGTCTCGATCATGACCCGCCGCCTGACCCGAGAACTGGCCGACACCCCTCCAGCACCACGCTGGGGCAAGCCCAGACCACCCGCCCTGACCCCAGCCTGACCATCTACCAACAGGCTCTTAGTGAATTCGGGCACTGCGGATAGCATCTGAGACGTCACAACCTACTGACGAGGCCGGAGGCTTGATCGTGACCGAGCAGCCGATGCGGATCCTGGTGTTCAGCCACCGGGCGGAAGTCCGCGAGTCGATCATCAATGCCATCGGCCGCAGGCCGGCCACCGACCTCGGCCGGGTGGAGTACGTCGAGGCGACCGGTGTGGCCGACGTGCTGTCGGAGATGGACGAGGGCGGGCTGGACCTGGCGATCCTGGACGGCGAGGCGCAACCGACCGGCGGCATCGGGCTGTGCCGCCAGCTCAAGAACGAGATCCTCGACTGCCCGCCGATCGTGGTCGCCGTGCGCCGCAAGGACGACCGCTGGCTGGCCAGCTGGTCGCAGGCCGACGCCGTGCTCGTGCACCCGCTCGACCCCCTGACCGCGGCGGAGACCGTCGCGGAGGTGCTGCGGGGCCAGCGGGTCCCGTCGGTCCGCGCGTGACCGCACAGTCCTGGCCCCTGCTGCTCAACCGGCTCATCGAACGGGTCGACCTGTCCGAGCAGGACACGGCCTGGGCGATGGACCAGGTGATGTCCGGCGAGGCCACCCCCGCGCAGATCGGCGGCTTCGCCGTCGCGCTGCGCGCCAAGGGCGAGACGCCCGAGGAGATCTCCGGGATGGCCGCGGCGATGCTCGCGCACGCCAAGCGCGTGCACGTCGAGGGCCGCGCGGTGGACATCGTCGGCACCGGCGGCGACCGGTCCGGCTCGGTCAACATCTCGACCATGGCCGCGCTCGTGGTCGCGAGCGCCGGGGCGCCGGTGGTCAAGCACGGCAACCGGGCGGCCTCGTCGAAGTCCGGGGCCGCCGACGTGCTCGAAGCCCTCGGTGTCGCGATCGACCTGCCGCCCGAGGGCGTGCAGCGCTGCGTCGCCGAGCTCGGCATCGGGTTCTGCTTCGCGCCGGTGTTCCACCCGGCGTTCCGGCACGCCGGTCCCGCGCGCAGCCAGCTCGGGGTGCCGACCACGTTCAACCTGCTCGGCCCGCTGACCAACCCCGCGCAGCCGAGCGCCGGGCTCATCGGCTGCGCGTACCCGGACCGGACGGAGCTGCTGGCGCGGGTGTTCGCGCGCCGCGGCGCCACGGCGATGGTGGTGCGCGGGGACGACGGCCTCGACGAGATCACCACCACGACCACCAGCACGCTGTGGGTGGTGTCCGACGGCGAGGTCCGCGAGGAACACTTCGACCCGCAGACGCTGGGCATCGCCCGCTCGACCCCGGAGGACCTGCGCGGCGGCGACGCGGTGGCGAACGCCGAGGTCGTGCGGGAGCTGGTGACCGGAAAGCCGGGCCCGGTGCGCGACGCCGTGCTGCTGAACGCCGCCGGCGCGCTCGCCGCGCACGCGGGCTTCTCCGGCTCCCTGACCGACGATCTGACGGTCGCGCTGGCCCGTGCCGCCGAAGCGGTCGACTCCGGCGCGGCCGCGGACCTGCTGGGCCGCTGGGCCGCCTTCCGCTGAGGCCCGGACACACGCAGAAGGGCGCCTCCCCCGGACTCAGGGAGGCGCCCTTCTGCGGTTGCCGAAGGCCTACTCGTGGTTCGGGCCCGTGTGGTACTCGAACACCAGGCCGCCCACGGTGACGAGGATCAGCACGACCGCGATCACCAGCAGCCAGATGTGGAAGAACGCCATCGCCAGTCCCGCCGTCGCCGCGGAGCCCGCCATCGCGATGGGCCAGTAGCTGCCCGGGCTGAAGAAGCCCAGCTCACCCGCGCCGTCGCTGATCTCGGCGTCCTCGCGGTCCTCGGGCCGGGCTTCGATACGGCGTGAGATGAACCGCATGTAGCTGCCCGCGAGGAGCGAGAGCCCGCCGGTCAGGATCAACGCGACCAGGCCGACCGGCTCGACTCCGTAGCCGCTCCAGTAGTACGTGGTCACGCCGTAGACGATCGCGATGAAGAACGCAAACACCGTGACCAGATCGAAAATCCGGGCTTCGACCTTCATGAAGCTGTCCTTACTCCTGTGTCCGGCGTCAGCGCGCTGTGCGGTCGGTGTTGAACGGCTGCGTGGTGACCGCGCGCGGGGCGCACAACTCGCCGCAGTTCATCGCGCTCAGCGCCTCGGCCGCGGTGTTGGGCACCCCGGTCGCCGGGTTGATCTGCGTCCGCAACTGAATGTACTGCTGGTACAGGTTGTCCGGCAGCGCACGGACTTCGAAGTTCATCATCGAGTGGTAGGTGCCGCACAGTTCCGCACACCGGCCGACGAACGAACCCGTGCTGTCGATCGTGTTCTGGAACGACGAGTCCTGGTTGTTCTTCTCCGGGTACGGGAAGACGTCGCGCTTGAAGTGGAACTCCGGCACCCAGAAGGAGTGGATGACGTCGGTCGAGCGCAGGTTGTACTGGATCGTCTTGCCGGTCGGCAGCACCAGCAGCGGGATCTCGGTCGAGCTGCCGACGGTGCGGATCATCTGGCCGGTCGCGTCCTTGGCCTCGTTCGGGTAGTCGAACTCCCAGTTCCACTGGAACGCGACGACGTTGACCGTGACGTCGGGATTCGGCTTCTTGTCCAGCACCTGACTCTCGGTGGTCGCGGTGAAGAAGAACAGCACGCAGACCATGATCAGCGGCGTGATGACGCAGAAGAGCTCCAGCGGCACGTTGTACTGGAACTGGCGTGGCAGGTCCGTCGGGTCCTGGTTCTTCTTCTTGCGGTGGAATGCCGACGCCCAGAAGATCAGGCCCCAGACGATGACGCCGACGACGAGCGCGGCGATCACGGACCAGGTCCACAGCCAGCGCATCTTGTCGGCCTGCTCGGTGACACCCACCGGCCAGCCGAAGCGCAGCACCTCGTCACCGGAGCACCCGGTCGCAAGCAGGGCAACGAGCCCGGCCAGCGCGGCGACCTTACCGACCCTCTTCAACCCAGGCCTCCTCGAATTCTCATGTGACAGCCGGAGCCTAGCCGAGTTGCCAGGTCCCGCTTGGCAAGGGGTAACCGTTCGGGGCAACTCCACCCGGCATACTGGCGTCCACTTATCCGGCTTGAGACCTAGAGGTGTGTGAGTAGACGTGTGCGGCCTGCTCGGACTGGTCTGTCCCAGTGAGAACGAAGCGGCGAAAGCCCGCGACTCGGTCGGGGCGGCCCTGCGCTGCCAGCGGCATCGCGGTCCCGACGAGACCGACACCTGGGCGGATGCCGAGGTCGTCTACGGGTTCAACCGGCTGGCGTTCATCGACGTCGAGCACGCCCACCAGCCGCTGGTGTGGGGTCCGCCGGAGGCGCCACAGCGCTACACGCTGAACTTCAACGGCGAGATCTACAACTACCGCGAGCTGCGCGAGCAGCTGGTCGCGGAGCACGATGCGAAATTCGCCACAGAGGGCGACGGCGAGGCGATCGTCGCCGCCTTCCACTACTGGGGCCCCGGCGCGGTCAGCCGGCTGCGCGGGATGTTCGCGTTCCTGCTGTGGGACGCGCAGGAGAAGGTGCTGCACGGCGCGCGCGACCCGTTCGGCATCAAGCCGCTGTACTACTCGGCGGGCCCCGGCGGTACGGCGTTCTCCAGCGAGAAGAAGAGCCTCCTGGAACTGTCGGACGTGCTCGACGTGCCCGCCGAGCTCGACACGGTCGCGCTGCAGCACTACCTGACCCTGCAGTACGTGCCCGAGCCGGAGTCGCTGCACGCGGGTGTCCGGCGGATCGAGTCCGGCACCTCGTTCACCGTCTCCCCCGGCGGCCGGCTGAAGCAGGAGCGCTACTTCTTCCCGCAGTTCACCGCCCGCCCGGTGACCACCGACGTCGAGGCGAGCGACCTGCACAAGCGGATCGCCGATGTGATGCGCGACTCGGTCGCCAAGCACATGATCGCCGACCCGGACATCACGGTCGGCGCGTTCCTCTCCGGCGGGATCGACTCCACCGCGATCGCGGCGCTGGCCAAGGAGCAGAACCCGAACCTCATCGCGTTCACCACCGGCTTCGACCGCGAGGGCTACTCCGAGGTCGACGTCGCCGCCGAGTCCGCGGCCGCGATCGGGGTCAGGCACGTCGTCCGGACGGTCACCGCCGACGAGATGATGGACGTGCTGCCGCTCATCGTGTGGTACCTCGACGACCCGGTCGCCGACCCCGCGCTCGTGCCGCTGTGGTTCATCGCCCGCGAGGCCCGCAAGCACGTCAAGGCGGTGCTGTCGGGCGAGGGCTCCGACGAGCTGTTCGGCGGCTACACCATCTACAAGGAGCCGATCTCGCTCGCGCCGTTCGAGAGGGTGCCGGGTGGCGTGCGCAAGCTGCTGGGCAAGGTGTCCGAGCGCATCCCGGAGGGCACCCGCGGCAAGGACCTGCTGCGCCGAGGCGCGCTCACGATGGAGGAGCGCTACTACGGCAACGCCCGGATCTTCCGCGACGACCAGCTGCGCCGGGTGCTGCGCGACTACGTCGAGGGTGTCGGGCACCGCGACGTCACGGCCGAGCACTACCGCACGTCGGCGGGCTGGGACCCGGTGGCGCGCATGCAGCACGTCGACCTGTTCACCTGGCTGCGCGGGGACATCCTGGTCAAGGCGGACAAGATGACCATGGCGAACTCGCTGGAGCTGCGGGTGCCGTTCCTCGACGCCGAGGTGTTCAAGGTCGCGGCCGGCATCCCGCTGGACCAGAAGGTGACGAAGGAGACCACGAAGTACGCGCTGCGCCGGGCGCTGGACGGCATCGTGCCCGCGCACGTGCTCAACCGCCGCAAGCTGGGCTTCCCGGTGCCGATCAAGCACTGGCTGCGCGCGGAGATGTACGACTGGGCCCGCGGCATCATCAACGACTCGAAGACCGACGCGCTGCTGGACAAGCAGGCCGTGCTGCGGCTGCTGGACGAGCACCGGTCGGGCACGCTCGATCACAGCCGCCGGATCTGGGCGCTGCTGGTGTTCATGCTCTGGCACGGCATCTTCGTCGAGCACCGCATCAAGCCGGAGATCCCCGAGCCCGCGTACCCGGTCAAGATCTGACCCCGGACACACCGAAGGCCCCCTCCGCGGAGGGGGCCTTCGGTGTCGTCAGGCGCCGAGCACCGCGCCGATCTCGACGGCCGCGTCGGGACCGTACGCCTCGGCGATGCGCTTGAGACCGTCCGCGCGGTCGAGGTACCACTCCTGCGTGCCCACCGTCTCCAGCACCAGCACCGCGATCAGCGAGCCCAGCTGTGCGGCGCGCTCGAGGCTGAGGCCGCCGTGCAGGCCCGCGAGGAACCCGGCGCGGAAGCCGTCGCCGACGCCGGTCGGGTCGGCCTTCGTCAGCTCCGGCACCGCGGCGATCTCCAGCGCGAGCCCGTCGGGCCCGACGATCTCCACGCCCTTCGCGCCGAGCGTGGTGACCCGGATGCCGACGTGGTCGAGGACGTCGTCGGCGCTCCAGCCGGTCTTCTGCCGCAGCAGCTCCCACTCGTAGTCGTTGGTGAACAGGTACTTCGCGCCCTCGACGAACGCGCGCGCCTGCGCGCCGTCCATCCGGGCCAGTTGCTGGGAGGGGTCGACGGCGAACTCGTAGCCGCGCTGACGGCACTCCCGCGCGTGCCGCAGCATGCCCTCGGGGTCGTCCGGGCTGATCAGCACGAGACCGAGGCCACCGATGCGGTCGGCGATGGGCTTGAACTCGATGTTGCGGGCCTCGGCCATCGCGCCGGCGTAGAAGGTGGCGATCTGGTTGAGGTCCTCGTCGGTGGTGCACACGAAACGCGCGGTGTGCGCGACCTCGGACACCAGCACGCCGGAGGTGTCCACGCCGTGCCGCTCGAGCCAGGACCGGTAGTCGGCGAAGTCCTCGCCCACCGCGCCCACCAGCACCGGCTGCACCCCGAGCACGCCGAGGCCGAACGCGACGTTCGCGCCGATGCCGCCGCGGCGCACCACCAGGTCGTCGGCGAGGAAGCTCAGCGACACCCGGTGCAGCTGGTCGGCGATGAGCTGGTCGGCGAACCGGCCGGGGAAGTGCATCAGATGGTCGGTGGCGATACTGCCCGACACCGCGATTCTGGCGTTGTGTGGCACCAGTGCTCCCTGCTCTCGACACACGTGTCGGCGCCGAAGTTAGCCCGTCAGAGGTAATTCGCCGCCGCGCTTCGACACTACCGTTTAGTAGGGCTGTCGTGCCGGGGACAGGCGTCTTAGCGTCGCCGGTGTGAACGCAGCGACCGAACCCGAAACACTCGCCGAGCTGATCAGCGACTGCGCGGACATCCCCGCCGGTCTCCGCGAGCGGCGGCCCTCCGCCCCCACGCCGCCGGCCCCACGGGGCTGGGCGGTCGACGAGGCGTGTCACTCCCAGGTCGCCGACCTGGACGACTACGCCTGACCCCGGACCAACTGACAGCACAGAAAACGGGCGCGGACCACGTGCAGAACGTGGCCCGCGCCCGCCCATGTCAGCGGTGCGCGCGGACTCAGTGGAACGAGTCGCCGCAGGCGCAGGAACCCGTGGCGTTCGGGTTGTCGATGGTGAAGCCCTGCTTCTCGATCGAGTCGACGAAGTCGATGACAGCGTCCTGCACGTACGGGGCGCTCATCCGGTCCACGGCGACGCGCAGGCCGCCGAAGTCGCGGAACAGGTCGCCGTCGAGCTCGCGCTCGTCGAAGAACAGCTGGTAGCGCAGGCCGGCGCAGCCACCGGGCTGGACGGCGATGCGCAGGTGCATGTCGTCGCGGCCCTCCTGCTCCAGCAGGGCCTTCGCCTTCGCAGCGGCCGTGTCGGTCAAGGTCACGCCGTGGGTGGCCTCGGTCTGCGGGGCGCCGGTCTCAGCGGTCGTCATGGCTCTCCCTCAGGGTGTTGCTCTGTGGCGGGTACGGATGCCTCCTGCAACCAGTCAACATCGGCCGTGCCCGTTCTGTTCCACGCCGGGGCGTTCATTTCATGGTCGCATATCTCGCGACCGGGCGAACACCTGCGCGGGGGTGTGGAATATCCTGCTCGGGTGAGGTTCTTACGCCGAAGTGGCACTACCACCGAAGACAGCCCCGAGATCGAGGCCGCCGAGGTGGCCGAAAGCGTCGAATCTCACACCCGCGGGTACACGCCCGCGAAGGGCAAGCCGACGCCGAAGCGCCGCGAGGCCGAGGGCAAGCGCCGGGCGCCGCTCGGCCCGCCACCGAAGACCACCCGGGACGCGATGCGGCGCAACCGTGAGCTGCGCAAGGCGAACCCGAAGTCGAAGGAAGAGCTGCGGGCGTCCCGCAAGGAGCGCCAGGAGCGGATGGCCGCGGGTGACGAGCGTTACCTGCTGCCGCGCGACAAGGGCCCGGTCAAGGCCTATGTGCGTGACCTTGTCGACTCGCGGCGCAACCTGACCGGGCTGTTCATGCCGCTGGCGGTGCTCGTCCTGATCGCGATGATCGTGCCGTTCCCGCTGATGCAGCAGTACGCGACGCTGGTGTGCACCGTGCTGCTGCTGGCGATGGTCGTGGAGGGCTTCTTCACCGGGCGCCGGGTCGGGCGGCTGGCGCGGGAGAAGTTCCCGAAGGAGACGTTCAACGGCCGGTCGATCGGCTGGTACGCGTTCGTCCGGTCGAGCCAGGTCCGCAAGCTGCGGATGCCCAAGCCCCGCGTCAAGCCGGGCGACGTCATCACCTGAGGCAGGCCGACCTGGAGTCGCTCCAGGTAGTTAGCGAGGCGAAGGACTTCGGTTAGGCTGGCGGCATGGAGTTTCGTCGTCTCGGCCGTAGCGGTCTTTCCGTCAGTGAAATCGCCTACGGCAACTGGCTCACCCACGGCTCGCAGATCGAGGAGGAGCAGGCCCACGCCTGCATCAAGGCCGCACTCGACGCGGGAATCACCACCTTCGACACCGCCGACGTCTACGCGAACACCGCCGCCGAGTCCGTACTCGGGCGTGGGCTCGCCGGACAGCGCCGCGAGAGCCTGGAGATCGCGACCAAGGTCTTCTGGCCGACCGGCCCGAAGGGACCGAACGACCGCGGCCTGGGCCGCAAGCACATCATCGAGGCCTGCCACGGCTCGCTCGAGCGGCTGCGGACCGACCACATCGACCTCTACCAGGCACACCGCTTCGACCACTCGGTGCCGCTCGAGGAGACCTTCCTCGCGTTCTCGGACCTGGTCCGCCAGGGCAAGGTCCTCTACGTCGGCGTCTCGGAGTGGACCGCCGAGGAGATCACCCGCGGTGCCGCACTGGCCCGTGAGCTGCACGTGCCGCTGGTGTCGAACCAGCCGCAGTACAACATGCTGTGGCGCGTCATCGAGCCGCAGGTCGTGCCCGCAGCCGAGCGCGAGGGGCTGAGCCAGATCGTCTTCTCCCCCATCGCACAGGGCGTGCTGACCGGCAAGTACAAGCCGGGACACGCGCCGCCCGAGGGCTCGCGCGCGACCGACGAGAACGGCTCGAAGATGGTGCAGCGCTGGATGCGCGACGAGATCCTCGAGCGCGTCCAGAAGCTCGAGCCGCTCGCCGCGCAGGCGGGGCTGTCCCTCGCGCAGCTCGCCGTGGCGTGGGTCCTGCAGAACCCGAACGTCGCCGCGGCGATCATCGGCGCCTCCCGGCCGGAGCAGGTGCACGAGAACGTCAAGGCCGTGGGCGTGAAGCTCGACGCCGACCTGCTCGCCGCGATCGACGAGGCGCTGGACGGCGTGGTCGAGAACGACCCGCGCCGCACGCAGAGCCCCCGCTAGCGCCTCAGGACGAGAGGACCTGCCCGGCGACGACGAGGTCGTGCGGGTAGGTCACCTTGAAGTTCCGCTCGTCGCCGCGCACCCAGTGCACCGGCAGCGTCGAGAACCGCTCCATGACCGACGCGGTGTCGGTGCCGTCGAAGCCTTCGCGCGCGGCCTGTTCGTACGCGTCGAGCAGCGGCTGCGCGCGGAATCCCTGTGGTGTCTGGGCGCGGACGACCGTGCCGGGCAGGCGGGTGCCGTCGGCCCGGACGATGTCGTCGGCCGCCAGGCCCGGCAGCGCGCCGCCGTACTCGCGGGCCGTGCGGAGCACGTCCGTGATGAGCGCCGGGGTGATCAGCGGACGGGCGCCGTCGTGCAGGAGCACGGTGTCGAGCGCCCCCGTTTCGATGCGCCCGGCCAGGTGCCGCAGCGCGTTCAGCTCGGACTCCTGGCGGGTACCGCCGCCGTGCACCACCTCGACCGGCACGCACTGGTCGGCCAGCACCTCGGCGACCAGCTCCTCGTCCTGCGGCCGCGTGACCAGCACGAGTACGCCGACCTCGGGCACCTTCGCGAACGCGGCGAGCGACCACGAGACGATCCGCCGCCCCGCCAGCGGCAGGTACACCTTGTTCAGACTCGCGCCGACGCGTGTCCCCGCGCCGCTGGCCAGCACCACGCCGGCTGCCGAAGGTTCTGTCACACCGAGGAATCGTAAAGGTGGTCCTCCCGCTAGGTTGACGGCGTGAGTCGACCCGCGTTCACCGACGTCCCGCAGCCCGACGAGCTCGCCCGCGCCGAAGCGCGGCAACGGCACGCGACGCTGATCAAGCCCGTCGAGTCCCTCGGGCGGCTGGAGGAGCTCGGCGCGTGGATCGCCGCCTGCCAGGGCGTCTGCCCGCCGCGCCCGTTCACCCGGCCCCGGGTGGTGATCTTCGCCGGGGACCACGGCATCGCGGCCAAGGGCGTGTCGGCCTACCCCGTGGAGACGACGGCACAGCGGCTGGACGCGCTGCTCAAGGGCGACGGCGTGCCGAACGCGCTCGCGGGCGTCGCCGGGGCCGGGGTGCGGGTCGTCGACCTGGCGGTGGACGCCGACACCTCGGTGCAGGAGTTCAAGGTGCGCAGGGGATCCGGCTCGATCGACGTGGCGGACGCGCTCTCCGGCGCCGAGGTCGAGGCGGCCCTGCGGGTGGGCGTGGAGCTCGCGAACAACGAGATCGACTCCGGTGCCGACCTGCTCGTCGCGGGCGATCTGGGGGTGGGCGTGAGCACGCCGTCGGCCGTGCTCGTGGCCGCGCTGACGGGGACGGAGCCGGTCGGCGTCGTCGGGCGCGGTTCGGGCATCGACGACAACGCGTGGATGCGCAAGGCCGCCGCGATCCGGGACGCGTTGCGGCGGGCGCGGGCCGTGCTGGCCGACCCGGTGGCGCTGCTGCGCACGTCCGCGGGCGCCGATCTCGCCGCGATGACGGGCTTCCTGGCCCAGGCCGCCGTCCGGCGCACCCCGGTCCTGCTCGACGGGCTCCCGTCGGCGGCGGCGGCGCTCGTGGCGGAGGAGCTGGTGCCGAACGCGCGGGCATGGTGGGTCGCTTCGCACAGGTGCGCGGAGCCGGCGCACGAGCTGGCGCTGCAGCACCTGGACCTGAAGCCGGTGCTGGACCTGGGCATCCGCCTCGGCGAGGGCGCGGGAGCACTCGCGGCGCTGCCCATCCTCGCGATGGCCGCCCGCCTGCTCACGGACGTGGCCACCTATCCGGACGCGGGCGTCACCCCGCCGGACGGCGTGGCCTGAGCCGACGCCACCGATGCGGGAAGGCCGCCGTCACGAGTGACGGCGGCCTCCGGGGGTGGACAAGGGTCAGGAGAGCGGGCGCATCCAGCCGTGCGGGTCGGGGCGGGTGCCCTCCTGGATGCCGATCAGCTCGCCGCGCAGCTTCATGGTCAGCTCGCCCGGCTCACCGCCGTTCACCAGGAACTCGCCCTCCGCGTGCTTCACCCGGCCGACCGGCGTGATCACCGCCGCGGTCCCGCACGCGAACACCTCGGTCAGCTCGCCGGACGCGGCGTCCTTCTCCCACTCCTCGGTGGAGATGCGCCGCTCCTCGACCTCGTGGCCGAAGTCCTTCGCCAGCCGCAGCAGCGAGCTGCGCGTCACGCCGGGCAGCAGCGAACCGCTCAGCTCGGGCGTGACCACCCGCGCGTCGGCACCGGAGCCGTAGACGAAGAACAGGTTCATCCCGCCCATCTCCTCGACCCAGTGCCGCTCGACCGCGTCGAGCCACACCACCTGGTCGCAGCCCTCCTCGACGGCCTGG
This sequence comes from Amycolatopsis acidiphila, assembly GCF_021391495.1. Classification (NCBI taxonomy): domain Bacteria; kingdom Bacillati; phylum Actinomycetota; class Actinomycetes; order Pseudonocardiales; family Pseudonocardiaceae; genus Amycolatopsis; species Amycolatopsis acidiphila. The sequence goes on from NZ_CP090063.1 coordinate 6,283,852, forward strand.
GCCTGCGCGAGGAAGGACGCCGCGTAGTTGCCGGCGCACTTGGCCGCGCCGGTGCCGCCCGGCGCCGCCCGCACGTACTCGGTGGACAGCCACACGCTCACCGGCTTGATACCGCCGCTGAAGTACGAGCCCGCGGGCGAGCCGATCAGCGAGAACAGGTACTCGCTGGCCGGCGCGTTCACCCCGAGCCCCACCGAGGTGGAGATCATGAACGGCCGCAGGTACAGCGTGTCGCCGGTCGTGGTCGGCACCCACCGCGAGTCGGCCGCGACGAGCTCGTGCAGCGAGCCGAGGAACAGCTCGTCCGGCAGCTCCGGCATCGCCAGGCGCCGCGCGGAGTCGCGGAAGCGCGCCGCGTTGGCCTCCGGCCGGAAGGCGGCGATCGAACCGTCGGGCTGGCGGTAGGCCTTGAGCCCCTCGAAGATCGCCTGGCCGTAGTGCAGCACCGAGGTGGCCGGGTCGAGGGTCACCGGCTCGTACGGCCGGAGCCCCGCGTCGTGCCAGCCCTGCTCGGCGTCCCACCGGACGGTGACCATGTGGTCGGTGAAGTAACGCCCGAAGCCCGGCGCCGCAAGTACCTCGGCTACACGCTCCGGGGAGGCCGGAGTCGGGTTCGAGGTACGAGTGAAGGGCAACGTGGTCGTCATGGGCTCAGAATATCTCTTAGTTGGACGTCCGAGAATTCCCTGTTCCCCTAGGATCGGGCTCGTGACCGAAAACAGCGTCTCGGCCGGAACCGCGTCGGATGTCCGCGCCCTGCTCGCCGCCGCCCTGCTGACCTACTCCGGCGGCGTGCTGATGCTGGTCGGCTACCTGCTGCTGTCCGGGGTGTTCGGGGCGATCCTCGGCCTGGTCGGCGCGGTCTTCGGCGTCGTGTGGTGGCGCAAGGTGCACGGCGACAAGGTCTTCCCCCGCGACATCTCGGTGAAGTCCGTGATCGTGCTCGTCGCGGTCGGCGCGGTGCTCACCGTGCTGGCGTTCGCGATGGCCGCCTGACCAGCAGCACTCCCACCCCGATCGCGGCCACCGCGATCAGCAGGTCGACCGGCGGCAGCCACGCCAGGAGCGTGATCGCCAGTGCCGCGGCGACGACCGAGCCCGCGTCCCGGCGCCGCGCGGACAACGTCAGCAGGCTTCGCACCAGGACCTCCGCCAGCGCCAGCGCGGCCGCCACGAGCATCGCCTGCACCGGCTGCAGCAGCACCGCGCCGACGGCGGCGACCAGCCCGCACAGCACCGAGCCCAGCGGTCGCGGCAGCGGCCCCCGCGCCTCGGTCAGCGCGCCCAGCGCCGCCGGCACCGCCGCGATCACCGCGACGCCTGCCAGCAACGGCTGGATCGCCTGGCCGTCGACCGCGGCCAGCAGGTCCGCGAGCGGCGCGTCCGACAGTCCCAGCCGGACCGGCCCCAGCTGGTGGAGCGCGGCCGCGCAGACGGCGGCCGCGAGCACGACGGCGCCGCCGAGCCAGCGGTCGGGCTTGCGCCGGTCGAGCAGCGGGAACAGCACGGCGGCGGCCGGGAACAGCCCGGTGACGCCGGGGCCGCTGCCGGTCCCGGGCTCGGGCGCGATGGCCAGGCACAGCGCGACCACACCGGCCGCGCCGACCAGCAGGATGCCCAGGATCCAGCCGCGGACGAACCGCGGCAGCGACACGCCGAACGCGTCCACGACCGTCACCACCAGCACCACGGCCAGCGCTGCGGGCACCCGGTACTGCGGCAGCAGGTATTCGCCGACGACCGAAGCGAACACCGCCACCAGCCCGAGCCGCGCCATCAGCCGCGCGCCCTCGTCCAGCGGCGCCACCCGCGGCGACAGCGTGCCGCGTGGCACGCACAGCACCAGCACCCCGGCGAGCACGGCCGCGGCCGGCAGCCACCAGCCGCCCGCCGCCGCGCCCACGGCGAGCGCGATCCCGAGCCCCGCACCGAGCCGCACGCCCGCCACCTGCCTTTCTTTCCCGTCGGTCCGCTCATTAGCATGGCAAACCATCCACATCGTCCGATGCGCGCGAGGAGCCATAAGTGACCGTGCCGAAGTTTGCCCTGTACGAAACCGCGGAGACCGCCCTGGCCAAGAGCCGTGCCGAGGTGGTCGTGATCGGCACGCTCCAGGGTGAGAAGACGGCCGCCCTCGCACCCGGCACGGAGGCCGTCGACGCCGCCTTCGACGGCAAGCTCGCGCGGCTGCTGTCCACGCTCGGCGCCAGCGGCAAGACCGAGGAGATCGTCAAGCTGCCGACGCTGGGCAAGCTCACCGCCGACGTGGTGTACGCGGTCGGTCTCGGCAAGGCCGCCGAAGACGGCACCGTGCCGGCGGAGCAGGTCCGCCGCGCGAGCGGTGCGGTCGGCCGCGCCCTCGCCGGGACCGCGCGGGCGTTGTTCCTGCCGTCCTACGTGGACCTGCACGCCGCCGTCGAGGGCGTCGCGCTGGGCGCCTACAAGTTCACCGAGTACAAGTCCGAGCCGGGCGACGCGCCGGTGTCCGCTGTGGACTTCGTGCAGCCCGCGGACGGCACGAGCCGCGCGCACAAGGCGACGCTGAAGGCCGCCGCCGCGATCGCCGAGTCCGTGCTCATCGCGCGCGACCTGATCAACACCCCGCCGAACGACCTGTTCCCGGCCTCCTTCGCGGAGCGCGCGAAGAAGCTGGCCGAGGCCAACGACCTCGAGTACGAGGTGCTCGACGAGAAGGCGTTGAAGCGCAAGGGTTTCGGCGGCATCCTCGGCGTCGGCGGCGGCTCCTCGCGGCCGCCTCGGCTGGTGCGCGTGAGCTACAAGGGCCCGAAGGCGGCGAAGAAGGTCGCGCTCGTCGGCAAGGGCATCACGTTCGACTCGGGCGGCATCTCGATCAAGCCCGCGGCGAACATGGACAACATGACCTCCGACATGTCCGGCGCCGCCGCGGTGCTCGCGTCGGTCGTGCTGGCGGCGAAGCTGAAGTACCCGCTGGAGGTCACCGCGAACATCCCGCTCGCGGAGAACCTGCCCTCGGGCACCTCCTACCGTCCGGGTGACGTGCTGAGCATGTACGGCGGCAAGACCGTCGAGGTGCTCAACACCGACGCCGAGGGCAGGCTCGTGCTCGCCGACGCCATGGTGCGCGCCGCCGAGGACGACCCGGACTACCTCATCGAGACCTCCACGCTGACCGGCGCCCAGGTCGTCGCGCTCGGCAACCGCACCGCCGGGATCATGGGCTCGGACGAGTTCCGCGACCGGGTGGCCGCGATCGCGCAGGCGACCGGCGAGGGCGGCTGGGCGATGCCGCTGCCGGAGGAGCTGCGGGGCGACCTGGACTCGCGGCTCGCGGACCTGGCGAACGTCACCGGGCACCGCTGGGGCGGCATGCTCGCCGCCGGGATCTTCCTGCGCGAGTTCGTCGCCGAGGGCCTGCCGTGGGCGCACATCGACGTCGCGGGCCCGGCGTACAACACCGGCGGGCCGTGGGGCTACACGAGCAAGGGCGGCACCGGCATCCCGGTGCGCACCATCGCCGCGGTGATGGCGGACATCGCGGAGAACGGCTGACGAAGGCGGACGGGCCCCTCCCCTGTGGGAGGGGCCTCAGCCCTCGGCGCGCTTCTGCCGCTGCGTGTACTCGCGCATGCGCTTGGGGTAACCGACCTTCGCGACCTCGTACACCGGGATCCCGCGCTTGCGGCCGAAGTGCTGCGCCGCGTCCAGGCTCCCGATCCGGCGCCGGGTCCATTCGCCGTCGTGTGCGACGAGCACGACCGTGGTCTCCGTCACCGTCGTGCGGGGCTCCACATAGGCCTCGACGCCCCGCCTGGCGGCGGCCCACTCCTCGAGGTGCCGCGTGTCACGCCCGCTGGCCCCGCGCGCCGTGCCGGACCTGCGTTTCCTGCGCAGCGAGCTGAACAGGCCCACCGTCGACCACCCCATCTCCAGCCATTCCCACCAGTCATTATCCCGGCTGCGCGGGGTGCGCCCAGTAACACACCCGGCTACCTCGCAACTGGGAAGTCCGTAGTGACAAGATGATGAGGGTCGCGACGTAACACGACGTTGAACCGAGTTGTAGACGAGCATCGCCGACGAGCTCCTCGAGGAGAATTGAAGTGACCGACGCTGGCGCCGACCTGGTGATCCTCGGTGGCGGATCAGGCGGCTACGCCGCGGCCTTCCGGGCCGCAGAGCTGGGCCTGTCCGTGACACTGATCGAGAAGGACAAGCTGGGTGGGACCTGCCTGCATCGCGGCTGCATCCCGACCAAGGCCCTCCTGCACGCCGCGGAGGTCGCCGACTCCGCGCGCGAGGGCGAGCAGTTCGGGGTGAAGACGACCCTCGAGGGCATCGACATCGCGGGCGTCAACAAGTACAAGGACCAGATCATCTCGCGGCTCTACAAGGGGCTGCAGGGGCTGGCCAAGGCCCACAAGGTCAACCTGGTCGAGGGCACCGGCAGCTACGTGAGCGGCACCACCGTCGAGGTCGACGGGCAGCGCCACACCGGCAAGAACCTGCTGCTCGCCACCGGTTCGTACTCCAGGACGCTGCCGGGGCTGGAGCTGGGCGGGCGCATCATCGCCAGCGAGGACGCACTGTCGCTGGACTACATCCCCGAGAAGGTCGTCGTGCTCGGCGGCGGCGTGATCGGCGTCGAGTTCGCCAGCGTGTGGGCCTCCTTCGGGGTCGACGTGACGATCGTGGAAGCGCTGCCGCGGCTGGTCCCGAACGAGGACGAGTTCGCCTCCAAGCAGCTCGAGCGCGCCTTCCGCCGCCGCAAGATCACCTTCAAGACCGGGGTGAAGTTCACCGGCGCGAAGCAGGACGACAACGGGATCAGCGTCTCGCTGGAGACCGGCGAGACCATCGAGGCCGACCTGCTGCTGGTCGCCGTCGGCCGCGGCCCGAACACCGCGGGCCACGGCTACGAGGAGGCCGGCGTCAGGATGGAGCGCGGCTTCGTGCTCACCGACGACCGCCTGCGCACCAACGTGCCGAACGTCTACGCCGTCGGTGACATCGTGCCGGGCCTGCAGCTCGCGCACCGCGGCTTCGCCCAGGGCATCTTCGTCGCCGAGGAGATCGCCGGCCTCGAGCCGCGAGTGATCGACGAGTCGGGCATCCCGCGGGTCACCTACTCCCACCCCGAGGTCGCCTCCGTGGGGCTGACCGAGGCGGCGGCGAAGGACAAGTACGGCTCCGGGGTCACCACGTTCACCTACGACCTCGCCGGCAACGGCAAGAGCCAGATCCTCAAGACCGCCGGCGCGGTGAAGCTGGTCAAGGCGCCGGACGGGCCGGTCGTCGGCCTGCACCTGGTGGGCGACCGCGTGGGCGAGCTCATCGGCGAGGCCCAGCTGATCTACAACTGGGAGGCGTTCCCGGAGGACGTGGCACCGCTGATCCACGCACACCCGACCCAGACCGAGGCCCTCGGCGAAGCACACCTTGCCCTGGCGGGCAAGCCCCTGCACGTGCACAGCTGACATACCTCTCGAGAAACCACCGACCACAGCAACAAAGAAGCAAAGGGAGTCAGCGAACGATGGCCTACTCCGTCACATTGCCGGAGCTCGGGGAGAGCGTCACGGAGGGCACCGTCACCCGGTGGCTGAAGCAGGAGGGTGACAGCGTCGCGGTCGACGAGCCGCTACTGGAGATCTCGACCGACAAGGTCGACACCGAGGTACCGTCGCCGGTCGCCGGCACGCTGCAGCGGATCGTCGCCAAGGAGGACGAGACCGTCGAGGTCGGCGGCGAGCTCGCCGTGATCGACGACGGTTCCGGCGGTGGCGCCGCGAGCGCCCCGGCCCAGGAGAAGAGCCAGGCGCAGCCCGAGCCCGAGCCGGAGCCGCAGGCCCCCGCCGCACAGGAGTCCGCGCCGGCGCCCGCCGCGCAGCCCGCGCCGAGCGGTTCGACCGACGGCACCCCGGTGACGCTGCCCGAGCTGGGCGAGAGCGTCACGGAGGGCACCGTCACCCGCTGGCTCAAGCAGGTCGGTGACGCGGTGGCGGTCGACGAGCCGCTGCTGGAGATCTCGACCGACAAGGTCGACACCGAGGTTCCCTCGCCGGTCGCCGGCACGCTGCTCGAGATCAGCGTGAACGAGGACGAGACCGTCGAGGTCGGCGGCCAACTCGCCGTCATCGGCGACGCCTCGGCCGCGCCCGCGCAGCAGCAGGAGCAGCCGAAGCAGCCCGAGCCCGAGCAGCGGCGGGCCCCGGAGCCGGAGGCGCCGAAGCCCGCGCCGGAACCGAAGCCGGAGCCCAAGCCCGAGCCCACCCCGCAGCCGGCCGCCCAGCAGGCCCCGGCCCCGCAGGCGCCCGCTCAGCAGGCACCGGCGGCCAAGCCCGCGGCCGAGCCGCAGGACAACGGCAGCGGCCCGTACGTCACGCCGCTGGTCCGCAAGCTCGCCACCGAGCACGGCATCGACCTGTCGAGCCTGACCGGCAGCGGGGTCGGTGGCCGGATCCGCAAGCAGGACGTGCTGGCGGCGGCCGAGGCGAAGCAGCAGCAGGCCGCGCCCGCCCCGGCGGCCGCGAGCGCCCCGGCTCCCGCGGCACAGCGCCCGAGCGCGCCGGCCGCCGCCTCGCCGGACCTCTCGGCGCTGCGTGGCACGGTGCAGAAGGCGAGCCGGATCCGGCAGGTCATCGCCCAGCGCACCCGCGAGTCGCTGCAGACCTCCGCACAGCTCACCCAGGTGTTCGAGGTCGACGTGACCAAGATCGCCCGGCTGCGCCAGCAGGCGAAGGCGAGCTTCGCCGAGCGCGAGGGCGTCAAGCTGACGTTCCTGCCGTTCTTCGCGAAGGCGACGGTCGAAGCGCTCAAGCAGCACCCGAACGTCAACGCCTACCTCAACGAGGACACCAAGGAGATCACCTACTTCGGCGAGGAGCACCTCGCGGTCGCGGTCGACACCGAGAAGGGCCTGATCTCCCCGGTCATCCACAACGCGGGTGAGCTGAACCTGGCCGGCCTCGCCAGGGGCATCGCCGACCTCGCGGCCCGCACCCGGGCCAACAAGGTCAAGCCGGACGAGCTGTCGGGCGGCACCTTCACGGTGACCAACCTCGGCAGCAACGGCGCGCTGTTCGACACGCCGATCATCAACCAGCCGCAGTCCGGGATCCTGGGCGTCGGCGCGGTGGTGAAGCGGCCGGTCGTGGCGACCGACGCCGAGGGCCAGGACACGATCGCCATCCGGTCGATGGCCTACCTGGCGCTGACCTACGACCACCGCCTCATCGACGGTGCCGACGCGGGCCGGTTCCTCACCACGATCAAGCACCGCCTCGAGGAAGGCCACTTCGAGGACGAGCTGGGTCTCTGACCGCTGAGCCGAAAGGGCCGCTCCGTGTGTTCACGGAGCGGCCCTTCGTCGTCTCCGCATAAGGTGAACCCATGCGCGTCCTGGTCGCGGGTTCCCGCGGGCTCATCGGCAATGCCCTGGTCGAAGCCCTGCACGAGGCAGGGCACGAGGTGCGCCGGCTCGTGCGCGGCAACGGCGAGTACAGCTGGGACCCGCCGGCGGGCCGGATCGACGACACCGCGCTCAAGGGCGTCGACGCCGTCGTGAACCTCTGTGGCGCCTCGCTCGTCACGCGGTGGAGCGCGGCCCGCAAGCAGATGATCGCGGACAGCCGGATCGAGCCGACCGAGGTGCTCGCCGAGGCGGTCGCCGAGCAACGAGTCCCGACCCTGATCAACGCCTCGGCCGTGGGCTTCTACGGCGACCGGGGCGCCGACGTCCTCGACGAGACCGCGCCGCGCGGCGACGGGTTCCTGGCACATCTGTGCGAGGCGTGGGAAGCGGCCACCGCCCCGGCGAAGCGCGCCGGGGCCCGCGTCGCGCACCTGCGGACCGGGCTCGTGCTCAGCCGCCGCGGCGGCCTCCTCGGACCGTTGAAGCCGCTGTTCCGGCTCGGCCTCGGCGGACGGCTCGGGGACGGCAGGCAGTACATGCCGTGGATCAGCGAGCGCGACGAGGTCGGGGCCATCCGCTTCCTGCTCGAACACGAGACGCTCGCCGGCCCGGTCAACCTGGCCGGCCCGGAGCCGGTGACCAACGCCGAGTTCACCAGGGCGTTCGGGCGCGTCGTGCGCAGGCCGGCGCCGTGGTGGGTGCCGGGTGCCGCGCTGGAGCTCGCCCTCGGCGAGGCCGCCGACGAGATGGCCCTGGTGTCACAGCGCGCGGTGCCGGCTGTGCTGCAGGAGGCGGGTTACACGTTCGCACACTCCACAGTGGACACCGCGCTGGCGGCCGCGCGTTGATCCGCGGGCTCGCGACCGGCCTCGTGTTCCTGGCCCTGTTCATCGCTCTCGGCCTCGCCGTCGCGAAGCATCCCCTGGCGATCGACCTGGCAGTGACCGGGGCGTTCGAGGGACTGTGGCGGGGCACGCTCGGCAGCGTGACGAACGTCGTGAGCGACCTGCTCGGCATGGTGGTGCCCGCCGCCGTGATGATCGGCGTGCTCGTCGGCGCGATTCTCACCTGGTACCGCCGTTTGCGCCGGGAGGCGTGGATCGCCCTGCGGGTGCTGCTCGTCTACGGGGTGGCGCGGTTGACCAGCTGGGTCGCGAAGCCGATCTTCCTGCGCGCCCGGCCGCGCGCCTACGCCGAGTTCAGCTACCCCAGCGGGCACGTCGTCTCGATCGCGAGCGCCGGGCTCGCCGTGGTGCTGCTGTGCCGCTGGCTCGCCCCCACGCTGACGCGCTGGGCGGCGCTCGCGTTCGGGCTGGCCACGGTGGTGGTCGCGCTGACCCGGCTGCTGCTCGGCGTGCACTGGCTGTCCGACACCGTGGGCGCGGTGCTCGGCGTGCTCGGCACCGGACTGCTCGCAGCGGCTGTGCTGAGGCTCCTACCGGGACCGGTGTCTGCGCGCCCGCCCGCGGCGTAGCCTGCGATTGTGAGCGTTTCCTCTTGCCGTGCCGTCGGCGAGCCGGTCGATGTCCGGCCGATCGGCACCATCGACTACCTCGAAGCCTGGGAGCTGCAGCGGGCGTACGTGACCGCCCGTGCCGACGGCGCCGGACCCGACACGATGCTGCTGCTGGAGCATCCCTCGGTGTACACGGCGGGCAAGCGGACCGAGCCGGGCGACCGGCCCGCCGACGGCACCCCGGTCATCGACGTCGACCGCGGCGGCAAGATCACCTGGCACGGACCGGGTCAGCTCGTGGGCTACCCGATCGTCAAGCTCGGCGACCCCATTGACGTCGTGCACTACGTGCGGCGGCTGGAGGAGGCGCTGATCAAGGTGTGCGACCAGTTCGGCGTGCACACCGGCCGGGTCGAGGGCCGCAGCGGGGTGTGGGTGCCCGCGGACGAACGCGGGCCCGAGCGCAAGATCGCCGCGATCGGCATCCGGGTGCAGCGTGGCGTCACCATGCACGGCTTCGAGCTGAACTGCAACGCCGACCTGAGCGCGTTCGACAAGATCGTGCCGTGCGGCATCCGGGACGCGGGCGTGACCTCGCTGTCGTTCGAGCTGGAGCGCGAAGTCACGGTCGCCGAGGCGCTGCCGCTGGCGCGGGACGCCGTGCTGGCCGCCCTCGACGGCGAACTGCCCGTCAGCGAGGACCGCTGGCTGGCGCGCCCGTCGGCGCCCACCGCGCCCGGCGTCACCTTCGCCCTGCAGTCCTGACGAGGACGGCCCGCTCGCCTTTCGCGAGCGGGCCGTTCGTCTTTCCTCAGTCCAGCTGCGGCATGATCGCCGACGCGATCAGGTCGATGTGGTCGAGGTCCGACAGGTCCAGCAGCTGCAGGTAGAGCCGGGTGATGCCGGTTTCCTCGCGGAACCGGCCGATCGCGTCGACCACCTCGGCGGGGGTGCCGGCCAGGCCGTTCTGCCTGAGCTCGTCGACCTCACGGCCGATCGCCGCGGCCCGGCGCGCCACCTCGGCGTCGTCCGCGCCGACACAGACGGTCTTCGCGCTCGACCGGGTGATCTCCTTGGGGTCGCGGCCGATCTCGCGCGCGGCGTCTTCGACGCGGTCGAACTGGGCGGCGGCCGTCGCGGCGTCGGTGAAGGCCGCGTTGAACTCGTCGGCGAAGCGGGCGGCGAGCGCCGGGGTGCGCTTCTTGCCACCGCCGCCGATGATCACCGGTGGCCGGGGCGACTGCGCGGGCTTCGGCAGCGCGGGCGAGTCCTCCAGCTGGTAGTGCTCGCCGGCGAAGCTGAAGGTGTCGCCCTCGCGGGTCTCCCACAGGCCGGTGATGATCTCCAGCTGCTCGGTGTAGCGGTCGAAGCGCTCCTTCAGTGGGGGCAGCTCGATGCCGTAGGCGGTGTGTTCGGCCTCGTACCAGCCGGCACCGAAGCCGAAGTCGACCCGGCCGCCGGACATCTGGTCCACCTGCGCGACCGAGATCGCGAGCACCGACGGGTGCCGGAAGGTGGCCGCGGTGACCAGGGTGCCGAGGCGGATGCGGGAGGTCTCGCGGGCGAGGCCACCGAGGGTGACCCAGGCGTCGGTCGGGCCGGGCAGCCCGGACACCCCGCCCATCTTCAGGAAATGGTCGGAACGGAAGAACGCGTCGAAGCCAGCGTCCTCCGTCTTCTTGGCGACGCGCAACAGGTCGTCGTAGCTGGCCCCCTGCTGGGGCTCGGTGAAGATCCGTAAGTCCACGGCCCCACCCTAGCCAGTACGACGGACCCGGGTGAGCAGCTGGACGATCACCGACTCGACCTGGGCACCGACCTTTTCCGGGTCCGGGGAGCTCGCGATTTCCGTTGCGGCGGAAGACAACGCGCCGAACAGGAGCCGGGCGGTGATCTCCACGGGCACGCTGTCCAGCTCGCCCGCTTCGATGAGGTCCTCGAGACTCGAGCGGATCAGCCCGAAGCTCGCCCTGTCCTCGGCCTCACGCCACCGCTCCCAGCCCATCACGACCGGCGCCTCGTGAATGGCGATCCGCTGGTACGACGGGTCGAGACAGCTGGAGATGAACTCGCGCAGCCCGCCCAGCGCGCGCTCCCACGGCGCGCCGGGGCCTTGCATGATCTCTTCCAGCCTGCCGAAAACGCCGCTTTCCACCTGCGCGAACGCCGCTTCGAAAAGGGCCTGCTTACCGCTGAAATGGTGGTACAGCGCGCCTTTGGTAACCCGAGCCCGCTTGGCGACCTCGTCCAGTGAAGTACCGGCGTACCCGCGTTCGGTGAACAGCTCGACCGCGCTGTCCACCAGGGCGGATCGCGTGGACTCCGAGTAGTCGAGTCGTCTGGACCGCATTGTCGCCACCGGCACAGCTTACGCTCGCGCCTTCTTCACATACTCATGGTATGTTCGCAGTGTCGGTACCATACCGACAGTATGCTCCAAACCCAGAGTATGTTCAGGGTCACAGAAGGGGACGCGACCCATGGGGTGGAACGACTTCTACCAACGACGAGACATTGCCGACGCGGTGCTGCGACGGGCCGCGCGAGACCCGCGCGCGCCGTTGCCTTTCGCGGAGATCCCCGGGGCGGTCGAGGCTTTCGGGACCGAGGAGCAGCTGCTGCTCGCTCTGCACTACCGCTGGAGCCAGCTGCTCGGCGGCCATCTGCGCACCGAGTTCGAGGACGCGACCGACCACGTCGACGCGGTCACCCGGGCGTGGCGCGAGACCGTGCGCAAACACCGCACGCTGCGCGCGGTGCTGGACGCGAACGTCGACCGCTACCCCGCGCTGCGCCAGGTGCACGAGGCCGAACAGCGGATGCTGGCGGTCGCCGCGGGCCTGGCCGAGCCGGGCGAACCGGTCGAGGAGATCACCAAGGTGGGCGCCGCGTTCACCGGGCTGCTGCGGCACGGACCGGACATCGAAGCGCCCCGGCGCAACCCGATCGGGCAGCTGTTGCGGATGCTCGCGCCGAGTGCGTGACCTGTAGCCGGCCCACGCCGCTCTACCATCCACCTATGTCGAAGTGGACGGAAGCTGACATCCCGGATCAGTCCGGACGCACGGTGCTCGTCACGGGCGCGAACTCCGGCCTCGGCCTGCAGACCGCGAAAGTACTCGCCGGCAGGGGCGCCCGGGTCCTGCTCGGCTGCCGCTCCGCCGAACGCGGCGAGCAGGCCCTGCGCACCGTCCGGGCCGTCGCGGACACCGAGCCGAAGCTGGTCAGGCTCGACCTGGCCGCCCTCGACTCGGTCCGAGCCTGCGCCACGGAGGTCCGGGAGAGCACCGGCGACCGGCTCGACGTGCTGATCAACAACGCCGGCCTGATGGCGACCCCGCGGGGCGCCACGGCCGACGGGTTCGAGCTGCAATTCGGCACCAACCACCTCGGGCCCACGGCGCTGACCTGGCTGCTGATGCCGGCGCTGCGCGGTGGCAAGGACGCCAGGGTCGTCACGGTGACCAGCTTCGCCGCGATCGGCGCCCGGATCGACCTGACCGACCCGAACTACGAGCACCGCCGCTACAACCCCGGCGCCGCCTACGGGCAGTCGAAGATCGCGAACCAGGTTTTCGCGCTGGAGCTGGACCGGCGGCTGCGGGCGGCGGGCGAGGACGTCCTCAGCGCGGCGGCGGCCCCCGGCTACACCGCGACCAACCTGACCCCGGCCATGGCCGCCTCCTACCCGGGCGTGGTGTCGCGGACGCTGCTGGCCGGCGTGCTGAAGCTCGGGGACACGTTGCTCGCCCAGAGCGTCCGGATGGGAGCGTTGCCGCAGCTCTACGCGGCCACGGCACCGGACGTCAACGGCGGTGACTACATCGCGCCGAACGGCTTCCAGCTGCGCGGCAGCCCGACCTTCGTGAAGCCGCTGCGGCTCGCGCTCGACCACGCGGCGGGCAGCGGTCTGTGGGACCTGACCGCGAAGTTGACGGGCGTCACCCCGGACCCGGCATAGGGGTCTCATCAGGGCACGTGGGCGTAGGCTGGCGTGCGTGACTGTTGCGCCTGAAGGTCGGAAACTGCTGCGGCTCGAGGTCCGCAACGCCGAGACTCCGATCGAGAAGAAGCCGTCCTGGATCAAGACCCGGGCGAAGATGGGCCCGGAGTTCACCGAGCTCAAGGGCCTGGTGCGACGCGAGGGCCTGCACACGGTGTGCGAGGAGGCCGGCTGTCCCAACATCTACGAATGCTGGGAAGACCGCGAAGCGACGTTCCTGATCGGCGGCGACCAGTGCACGCGCCGTTGTGACTTCTGCCAGATCGACACCGGCAAGCCGGCCGCCCTGGACACCTCCGAGCCCCGCAAGGTCGCCGAGAGCGTCCAGGCGATGGGCCTGCGCTACTCGACCGTCACCGGCGTCGCCCGTGACGACCTCGAGGACGGCGGCGCCTGGCTGTACGCCGAGACGGTCCGCCAGATCCACGCGCTCAACCCCGGCACCGGCGTCGAGCTGCTGATCCCCGACTTCAACGCGGACCCCGCGCAGCTGGCCGAGGTGTTCGCCTCGCGGCCCGAGGTGCTCGCGCACAACGTCGAGACCGTGCCGCGGATCTTCAAGCGGATCCGCCCCGGCTTCCGGTACGCGCGGTCGCTGGAGGTCATCACCAAGGCCCGCGAGGCCGGGCTGGTGACGAAGTCGAACCTGATCCTGGGCATGGGCGAGACGCCCGACGAGGTCGAGCCCGCGATGCGCGACCTGGCCGAGGCCGGGTGCGAGATCCTGACGATCACCCAGTACCTGCGCCCCTCGCTGCGGCACCACCCGATCGACAGGTGGGTCAAGCCGGAGGAGTTCGTCGAGCACTCGCGGGTGGCCGAGTCGCTCGGCTTCGCCGGAGTGATGGCGGGGCCGCTGGTGCGCTCGTCGTACCGCGCGGGCCGGCTGTACGCGCAGACGAAGCGGCACCGCGGCGAGGCGCTGCCGGCGAACCTGGCGCACCTGGCGGAGGCCGGGCCCGCCGCGCAGGAGGCCAGCAGCCTGCTGACCCGCTGAGTTCAGGGTTCGTCCCTGAGGTCGCTCCGCGCCGGTCCGGCTAGGTTGGAACCTGCCGACAGCGACAAACCGGGCAGGGGGCAAGCTGTGGTCACGGACATCCTGAACTGGCTGCAGAACCTTCCGCAGCCGGCACTGGTCGGCGCGACCGGCCTGCTGGTGTTCCTGGAGTGCACCATCGGCCTTGGCTTCCTGGCGCCGGGCGAGTCGGGCCTGCTGGTCGCGGCGACGACGGCGCACACGGTGCCGCGGTTCCTGATCCTGTGGGCGGTGGTCACGGTCTGCGCCACGACCGGCGACTCGATCGGCTTCCTGATCGGCCGGCGGTGGGGGCCGCGGCTGCGGGAGACGAAGCTGATCCAGAAGCACGGCGTGGACGCGTGGGACCGGGCGACCGGCATCCTGCACCGGCGCGGTGCGTGGGCGGTGTTCTTCGCGCGGTTCCTGCCGGTGATCCGGACGCTCACCCCGGCCGCGGCCGGCACCTCCGGCCTGCCGTACCGGAAGTTCCTGCCCGCGGCGTTCGCGGGCGCGCTGTGCTGGTCGGCGCTGCACATCAGCATCGGGGTCGCCCTCGGCGAGGCGGCGAAGAAGATCGAGAGCGCGATGAGCACGGGCGGGTTCGTGATACTGGCCGTCCTGGCGGCGGTCGGGATCTTCTTCGTCCTCCGCCGGCGCAAGAAGCACGCGGCGGCGCAGCAGGAGCACACGGGCTCGAAGATCTAGACCCGGCTAGCTCTCCGGGTGCGCCAGCGCGATCAACCCCCGGGCCGCGTCCTCGTCCAGCAGCGCGTGCGTGCCGTAGTCCACCACCGACGGGGCGGCCGCGGGCGCGGGACGCCGTGGGGCGGCGTGCAGGTCGCGGACGCCGGTGGCGTCCGCGATCGCACGGGCGTTGTGCGGCCGGATCCCGCCGCCGGCCATCACCGCCAGGCGGTCGCCCGCGGCGGCGACCATCCGGGCCAGCACCGGCACCCCGTCCTCGGCGCGCGCCGCGCCACCGGAGGACAGGACGCGCCGGAAACCCAGGCCGGCCGCCGCCTCGACGGCCGCCACCGGGTCGCGGCAGACGTCGATCGCGCGGTGCAGGGTCACCGGCAGACCGTCGGCGGCCGCGACCAGGTCCGCGAGCACCGGCCTGTCCAGCTCGCCCGCGGCGGTCAGCGCGCCGACCACCACGCCCGAGCGCACCGCGTGCCGGACGTCGGCCAGCATGGCGTCCACTTTGGACGGTCCGTAGCCGAAACCGCCTTCCCGGGGCCGGATCAGGACGTGCACCTCCGACCGGCGACACCGCGACAACACCGCCGCCAGCAACCCCGGCCCCGGCGTCAGCCCGCCGAGCGCACCGGCCGAGCACAGCTCGATCCGGTCCGCACCCAGCGCGTCCGCGGCCACCGCCCCCGCGACGGTGTCGGTGCTCAGCTCGATCCGCAGGCTCACAACAGCTCAGGGGCGGGGGCCGATCGCCGGGTCGAGCAGGAACGTCGGCGCTCGATCCCCTTGTGTCTCAAGCGAAGCAGCCCCTGGCCGACCCTCGTGCACGAGTGACAGTCAGCCACGGTGCACGCGGCGCGCCACCGAATCCTCCTTCGACTCGCCCGCGCGCCAGTCGGCGATCCACGGGCCCGTGCCTTCGCTCGGGTCGAAGACGCCTTCCTCCAGCCACGTGTACCGGCCGTCGAGGACACGCGCCGTCAGCCCGTAGTCCGCGTCGTCGGTGTTCTCCCACAGCGCGTCGAACAGGGCCTCGATGCGCAGGCGTGCCTGGTGGCAGAACACGTCCGCCAGCTCCCGCGCGCTCTCGGTGTCCTGCATCTCGGCCCGCACGCAGCTCGCCGCCATCGCGAACAGCTCCGCCCCGATGTCCACGATCCGCCCGAGGAAGCCCTGCCGCTTCTCCAGCGCCGCCTGCCAGCGGGCCATCCCGTAGAACGTCGAGCGCGCCAGCTTCCGCGCCGTCCGGTCGATGTAGCGCAGATGCGGGGCGAGCGCACCGAACTCGCGGAACGACGTCGGCACGTTGCCCTTGCCGGACACCAGCTGCGGCAGCCACTTCGCGTAGAACCCGCTCGCCTTGGCCGCCGCCTTCGCCTTGGCCTGCAGATCGGCTTCGGCGTCGGCGAGCGCGCCCGCTGCCGACAGGTGCGCGTCGACGGCTTCGCGGGCGATGAGCAGGTGCATGATCTCCGTCGATCCCTCGAAGATCCGGTTGATCCGCAGGTCCCGCACCAGCTGCTCGACACCCACCGCCCGCTCACCGCGGGCCGCCAGCGACGCGGCGGTCTCGTAGCCTCGGCCGCCGCGGATCTGCAGCAGCTCGTCGGCGACCTTGCACGACATCTCGCTCGCCCACAGCTTCGCCAGCGCCGCCTCGATGCGGATGTCGTTGCGGCCCTCGTCGCTCATGTGGCCGGACAGCTCCTGCACGCTCTCCATCGCGAAGGTCGTCGCCGCGATGAACGAGATCTTGTTCGCCACAGCCGCGTGGTCGCCGAGCCGCTTGCCCCACTGCACCCGCTCGGACGACCATTCGCGCGCGATCTTCAGGCACCACTTCCCCGCGCCCGCGCACATCGACGGGATCGACAGGCGACCGGTGTTCAACGTGGCGAGCGCGATCTTCAGCCCCTTGCCCTCGCCGCCGACCACGTTCTCCTTCGGCACGCGCACCTTGTGGAAGCGGGTCACGCCGTTCTCGATCCCGCGCAGGCCCATGAACGCGTTGCGCCGCTCGACGGTGATGCCCGGGCTGTCCATCTCGACGATGAACGCCGTCACGCCGCCGCGGTGCCCGTCGGACTTGGGCACCCGCGCCATCACGACGACCAGCTCGGCCACGACACCGTTGGTGGTCCACAGCTTCACGCCGTCCAGCTCGTAGGCCTCGCCGTCCTCGGTCGGCACGGCGGCTGTCGCGAGCCGGGCCGGGTCGGAGCCGACGTCCGGTTCGGTGAGCAGGAACGCCGTGATCGCGCCCTTCGCGCAGCGCGGCAGGAACTCGGCCTTCTGCTCGGGCGTGCCGGCGAGCTTGAGCGGCTCCGGCACACCGATGGACTGGTGTGCCGACAGCAGCACGCCCAGCGTCGGGTGCACCGAGCCGACCAGCGCCAGCGCCTTGTTGTACGCGACCTGCGTCAGGCCGAGACCGCCGTACTCCTCGGGGATCTTGACGCCGAAGCAGCCCAGCTCGGCCAGCCCCTTCACGTACTCGTCCGGGATCTGCGACTCGCGTTCGATGACGCTGCCGTCGATCGTCGCGCAGTACTCGCGCAGCTGGCCGAGGAACTTCTCGGCCTTCACGGCGGCTTCGGCCGTGGGGCGCGGATGGGGGTGCACCAGGTCGAGCCGGAACCGGCCGAGGTAGAGCTCCTTGGCGAACGAGGGCTTGTGCCAGTCGCTCTCCCGGGACTCCTCGGCCAGGGCGCGGGCCTCCTTCTCCGTCACCTTGGGTTGCGTCGTCACCAGGGCACCTCCTCGAGATCGCCGTCAAGACCTTTGTGACGAGTGTTACCCATCAGTAGCGATCAGGGAACCCCCATCCCGGCACGAACGAGTCGTTCTCCTCACGACGGATGGCCGCGGTCGAGCGGGCGGGAGGACCATGAGCGGCAGGGAGGGGTGAGGAGGATGGCCGAACTCGCACTGCCGCAGCCCGTCGGGTTCGTGCTCGGCGGTGGGGGCAGTCTGGGCGCGATGCAGGTCGGCATGCTGCGTGCCCTCGACGAGCGCGGCATCCGGCCCGACCTGGTCACCGGCACGTCCGTCGGCTCGCTCAACGGCGCCTTCCTCGCCCTCGAACCGGAGGACGCCGCGCGGCGCCTGCCCGAGATCTGGGTACACCTGACCCGGCACGAGGCGTTTCCCGGTGGCGTGCTCAGCCAGGTCCGCACGCTGCGGCACGCGAAGACGCACCTGTTCCCCAACACCGGTCTCGCCACGATCGTCCGCGAACACCTCGGCGAGGGCACCAGGTTCGAGGACCTCAAGCTGCCCCTGGGCGTGGTGACCACCGACGTCGAAACCGCCGGGCCCCGGCTGATCCGCGCCGGCGAGCTCCTGCCGACGCTGCTGGCGAGCGCCGCGATCCCCGGCATCTACCCGCCCGTCGAGCACGACGGCCGCCTGCTCTACGACGGCGGGCTCGTGGCGAACGTCCCGATGCGCCAGGCGCTGAGCATGGGCGCCAGGTCGCTCGTCGTGCTCGACTGCGCGTTCCCCGGCCAGATCCCCTCGCCCCCGCACAGCTTCGCCGAGGTCCTGATGTACACGGCGATGATCAGCATGCGCAACCAGGCCGTGCTGGAGGCGCCCGTCGCGGCCGCGCAGGTGCCGGTCGTCTACCTGCCGGGGCCGGTCCCGGTCCGGCTGAGCCCATTGGATTTCAGTCACACCGCGGAACTCACCGCGAGTGCCTACGAGGCCGCCCGGGTATACCTCGACGGCCTGACCGTCGACGGTCCCGGCCTTTACGGAGGACCGGGTGTGAAAATCGTGTCAGGCGCCGAGAACGAGTGGTGACGCACGCCACTCCGTTGCAACAAACCACGTGGTGGGGCGTCTTTGTCAGCGCGGTACTTTGAAGCACCAGCCCGCTCCTCCCGACCTCCAAAAAGAGACCTGATGTTCTTGAACAAGCCTTTAAGTTTGTCCGGCAGAGTCCGTTCCGGCGCGCTCACCGGGTTACTGGTGAGCGTCCTCGCGCTCTCGGCGTGCAGTTCCGGCGATTCGGGCAGCGGTTCCAACAACGGCAACCCCGGCAGCGCCCCGGTGTCGTCGGAGGCGGGCGCCGCGGTGACGGTCTCGATCGAGCCCGCCGACGCCGCCAACGTCAGCCCGACCACCCCGATCGTCGTGAAGGCCTCGGGCGGCACCATCAGCGCGGTGACGGTGACCAACACGACCAAGGGCACGAAGGTCAACGGCACCCTCTCCGCCGACAAGACGACCTGGACGTCCACCGACGTCCTCGGCTACGGCGCGAAGTACTCGATCGACGCGCACGCGGCCGACCCGGCGGGCAAGACGGTCGACCAGCAGAGCACCGTCAGCACGTTGTCGCCGTCGAAGCAGGCCAACGCGAACCTGATCCCCGCCCCGTCCTCGGTCGCGTCGACCGGCGTCGGCGTCGGCCAGCCGATCGTGTTCCAGTTCAGCTACCCGGTGAAGAACAAGGCCGACGTGGAGAAACAGCTGTCGGTCAAGTCGAGCCCGGCGCAGGAGGGCAGCTGGTACTGGGTCGACGACAAGAACGTGCACTACCGGCCGAAGTCCTACTGGAAGCCGGGCACCACGCTCACGGTGAGCGCCAAGATCTACGGCGTCGACTTCGGCAACGGCGTGTACGGGGCGTCGGACCGCACGGAGACCTACCACGTGCACGACTCGTGGATCGCCAAGGCGGACGGCAACACCGAGCAGATGCAGATCTTCCACAATGGACAGATGGTGAAGACGATGCCCATCTCGATGGGCAAGGACGCGACGCCGACGCACCAGGGCCCGCACGTGATCTCGTTCAAGGCGCAGAACTACACCATGGACTCCTGCACCTACGGCGTCTGCCAGGGCGACCCGAAGTGGTACCGCTCCGACGAGCACTGGGCCGAGCGGATGTCCAACGACGGCGAGTTCGTGCACGAGAACCCGAACAGCGTCGGCAGCCAGGGCAACTCGAACGTCTCGCACGGGTGCATCAACCTCAACGCCGCGAACGCCGAGTGGTTCTTCAACAACTTCGGCCTCGGCGACGTGGTCGAGGTGGCCAACTCCGGTGGCCCGCAGCTGCCGGTCTGGGACCTCTACGGCGACTGGGCGATGTCGTGGGACCAGTGGCAGAAGGGCAGCGCGCTCAGCTGACCCTCATCATGGAGGGATGAGCGAGCTGCAGCGGGCCCGTGAGCTGATGCGTGGCGCGGGCCGGATAGTGGCGCTGACGGGAGCCGGGATCTCCACCGAGTCGGGGATCCCGGACTTCCGCGGCCCCGATGGCGTCTGGACGAAGAACCCGGCCGCCGAGAAGATGTCCGACATCACCGAGTACACGGCCAGCGGCGAGGTGCGCGAGCAGGCCTGGCAGAGCCGGCTCGACCACCCGGGCTGGGCCGCTGAACCCAACGCCGGCCACCGCGCGCTGGTCGACCTCGAACGCGACGGGCGGCTGGTCGCGATCCTGACGCAGAACATCGACGGGCTGCACCAGAAAGCCGGTTCGGATCCGGCGAAGGTCGTCGAACTGCACGGCACGCTGTCGGAGACGGTGTGCCTGTCCTGCGGCGACCGGCGGGACATGCACCAGACCCTGGACCGGGTGCGGGCCGGCGAGACCGACCCGCCGTGCGAGGACTGCGGCGGCATCCTCAAGTCCGCCACCATCTCCTTCGGCCAGGCGCTCGACACCGCCGTGCTGGAACGGGCCCGGCTGGCCGCGCTGACCTGCGACCTGATGCTGACCGTGGGGACCTCGCTCACGGTGCACCCCGCGGCGGGCCTGGTCGACGTCGCCGCGGCGGCGGGCGCGCCCGTGGTGGTGTGCAACGCGCAGGAGACGCCCTACGACGATGTCGCGGAGGTCGTCCTGCGTGAGCCCATCGGCGAGGTGCTGCCGGAGCTCGTCCGATGAGCGGGACACCACGGCCGCCCGCGCTTGCTCGCGTTCGACGGAAAGCGCTACCTCGTCGGCGGGTACCCGAGCGCCGGGCTAGTCGGCGGCCGGATGGCCGTGCGTGGCGACGACCGTCGTCGCGACGAGGGCGGCCATGACGAGCGCCGCGAGGTGCACGGGCAGCGGCGTGAACGACATCGCGACCACGAGCACCGCGGCGAACGGGAAACCGATGGCGATCGGGCGGCATTCGTTGCGCGGCCCGATGTGCAGCAGCCACACGCTCAGCAGGTACAGCGCGACCGGCACCGTCAGCGCGAGCGCCGAGGCGACGCCGCCGAGGTGACCGGTGTGCGTGTCGTGGTCGATCACCAGCTCGAGGCCGACCCCGACCGCCGCCGCGGAGCCGAAGATCACGTAGTGCCCGTATCCCCAGACGTAGCCCTGGCGGAACTGCGCGAGCCGCAGGTGACCGGGCTGGTCGAAGTACAGCCACCACATCGAGAACACGATCACCAGCCCGGCGACCGCCAGCGAGATCAGCGCGCCGGCCGAGTGCCCGCTGCCGAGCGCCTCCTGCAGCGCGTTGCTCGCCGCCAGCACCGACTCGCCGAGCACGATCAGCGTGAACAGCCCGTACCGCTCGCTGATGTGGCGCGCGTGCCAGCTCGTCGTGGCCGTGCGTTCCGCCCACACCGGCACCAGCAGCTCGGCCATGACCAGCAGCAGGAAGGTCGGGAAGAACCACGAGTCCGGCACGGCCAGCCGCAGCACCCAGCCGATCTGCACGACCGTGATACCCAGCGCGTACCGCAGCGCCGTCGGCCGGTACGCCTCGTCCTGGCCGGCCGCGCGCAGCCACTGCGCGACCATCGCCAGGCGCATCAGCAGGTAGCCGACGACGACCGTGGTCAGGTCGTCGTGCCAGGCCGCCGGCACCCCGGCCGCGACGACCAGCGCGCCCACGATCTGCAGGAAGGTGGCGATCCGGTAGGGCACGTCGTCGGTGTCGAACGCCGAGGCGAACCAGCTGAAGTTGACCCAGCCCCACCAGATCGCGAAGAACACGACGAGGTACAGCGCGATGCCGTGCCCGATCTCGTGCTCGCCGAGCGAATGGTGCAGCTGCGCGCCCGCCGTGCTGACCGCGACCACGAAACACAGGTCGAACAGCAGCTCGAGCGGGGTGGAGGCGCGATGCTCCTCGGCCTGGTCCCTGGCCCGCATCGGCCGGTACCAGACGCGGGTGGCGCGGCGGCGGGGACGCGACTCGTCGGACATCTCGGCTCCTCGTACCAGGGCGGACGTCCGACATCCCATCATGATCGCCGCGCTGGGCTCGGGTGGGCCCGGCTCCCCCTCGTGCGAGCCCACCCGAGCAGGTGCCTTCGCGCAGCCGCCGAACGGTCCCCCGCGGACGCCGACGACGGCGTGAGAAATGAGCGTGCTGTCCAGTGGAGGACTACGGCTCGTCCGACTCGTGGTCCCATCCCCGGACCGCCAGCCGGACCGCCACTTTCCGTAGCGAATCCCTCGAAGTGAAGGCCCGACCAGGTTTACCCGGTTGCTCTGAGTAGCGCTACCTCATCCGGGAAACCATCACTCAGATGGAGCAGCAAATGTGACGTCCTGTAGTTGGTCGGCCGAGCGCCGTGCTCGCCGCGCGCGCAGCTCCCCGATGCCCAGCGCGAGGGCGACGAGCACGAACCCGGCCGAGCAGAGCATCGCGATCGACAGTGCGGTGGGGTAGTCGCCTCGGGTGCCCGTGACCACCCCGCGGAACACCCCGGCCAGCACGGCAGTGCCGATGGCCGTGCCGATCCGTTGCCCGGTCTGCAAGGCGCCGCCCGCGACCCCTGCCATCCGGGTCGGCACGCATTCGAGGGTGAGCGTCGTGTTGGGCGAGATGACCATGCCGCCGCCGATACCCGCGACCAGCAGTGGCCCGGCGAAGACGAGGCCGGCGTTCGCGGTGGGGACCAGCCAGGCCAGCAGCGCGACGGTGCCCAGTCCGGTGGCGACGAGGCTGAGCCCGGTCACCGTCAGCTTCCGGCCGAGCCGGGAAACGAGCCGTCCGGCCAGGACGGCGGAGATGGCCGAGCCGAGCGCGAACGGCGTCACCGACAGCCCGGAGCGCAACGGCGAGTAACCGAGGCCCTGCTGGAAGAACAGCGCGAAGACCAGCCAGATCCCGGCGAAGCCGCAGAAGTAGACGGTGCCCAGTGCGGCGCCGGAGGCGTACCCGGGTGTTGAGGTGTACAGCCGGATGTCGATCAGCGGCGACCGGCCCCGGCGCAGGATGCGGCGTTCCCACCAGATGAAGGCGGCACCGATCACGACGGCGATCGGGAACAGCCACCAGAGCCGGCGCAGGCCGTCCTGCTCGGACTCGACCAGTGGGAGGAGCACGCCCAGTACCGCGAGTCCGAGCAGCAGGATGCCGACGAAGTCGATCTCCGACCGCAGCTTGGTCCGGCGCCCGGCCTTGCCCGGCACGAGCCGCATCGCGAGGACGAACGCCACCACGCCGATGGGCACGTTCACGTAGAACACCCAGCGCCAGCCGTCCTGCTCGCCGAAGATCGCGAGGATCAGCCCGCCGAGGACGGGGCCGACCGCGGTGGAGATGCCGACCACCGCGCCGAACATGCCGAAGGCGCGGCCGCGTTCGGCGCCCCGGAAGAGGTCCTGGATCAGGCCCGAGTTCTGCGGCGTGAGCAGGCCCGCGGCGCAACCCTGGAGGAGGCGGCCGAGCACGAGCATGAGGTCGTTGGGCGCGGCCCCGGTGAGCGCGCTGGTCACGACGAACGCGGCGAGGGCGATGAGGAACATTCGCCGCCGGCCGAGCGCGTCCCCCAGGCGTCCGCCCGAGACCAGCACCAGCCCGAACGCGAGGGCGTACCCGGAGACGACCCACTGGGCGGTGCCGGCGTCCGCGCCGGTGCCCCGTTGGATCGACGGCAGGGCGACGTTGACGATGCTGACGTCGAGGAGGCTCATGAAGCCCGCGGTGAGGGTGACCGCGAGGGCCTTCCAGCGCCGGGGATCCGGCTCGTAGGAGCTGTCCGTCACCCGTCCATGGTGACCCGCTTAGCTGCGGTAAGCATTTCGGTGAGGGGTGGGGTTGGGGTGGGGTGCGCGGGGTGAGGGGCTGCGCGCGCAGTTCCGGGAGCCGGGTGGCGGGCGGGGTTCCGGGGTGAAGGCTGCCGTTACCGGGGTGGGGGCCGGACGGCTCGCGGTTTCGGGAGGTGGATGGGTCGCGGCCGGCTTCGCGGGGTGGGGCGCTGCCGTTGCCGGGTGGCGGGGGTCCAGGAGTCGGTCGCCGCGCGCGCAGTTCCGGGAGCTGGGTGGCGGGCGGGGTGCGCGGGGTGCGCGGGGTGGGGGCTGCCGTTGCCGGGCGGGTTCCGAGTGTCGGGCGCGCCGCCGTTGCCGGGTGGGGGTTTGCGGGGGTCGTTGTGGGCGCGTGGGGCCGTGGGGGCCGGGCGCTGCGCGCCCTCGGCGGGGCCACCCCCGCCCCGATCGCCGAGTGTTCAACGGTCACCGCACCGCGTCAAGGGCGCCTGCCGGCGTCGCTTCGCGATGGCTTCGCCACCCTTGACACGGTCCGATGACCGCTGAGGCGGCTTGGGATCGGTGTGGGGGTAGGTCTGGGCGGTGGGCCCCTCCGCTGCCGTTGCCGGGTGTGCCGTCGGGGGTGGCTGGTGGGGTGGAGGGCGCGGCTGGGATGGCGGCGCCATCAAAGCAAGGCGGGGCAGGGCAAGGCAGCGCGGCGCAGGACGGGCGGGGCAAGGCAGCGCGGCCCGGGTGGGGGCGCCCGTCACGGCAGGGCGGGTGCAGGTCGGGGCGAGTGCCGGTCGGGGCGGGGGCAGGTCAGGGCAGGGCGGCGGAGGTGGCGGCGCCGTCAAAACGGGGCGGGGCAGGGCAGGGTGAAAGCGGCGCCTCAGGTGCCTGCGGTGATGCCGGGGATGCCTTTCAGCTCCCCCATCAGCATGCTCGTCACCTTGACCGGGTAGTCGTACAGCGCGAACACCGTCTCCCGCTGGCGGCCGATCAGCTTGAGCCGCACGGGGGTGTCGCCCTTGTGGGCCAGCAGCGTCTGCTTCAGCTCCCCCACCACGCTCTTGTCGAGCTTCTCCGCCGAGCAGTGCAGCATCAGCGGGGGGTCGTCCTCACCGTTCCCGATCTCCGACAGGTCCAGCGGCACGAGACCACCGCCGAAGATGGACATCTTGTCCTCGCGCCAGTTCACCCTGCCCTTGACCAGCACGGCGTTGTCCTCGACCAGATCCGCCGAGAACATCGCGTACGACTTGGGGAAGAACAGCACCTCGAGCGAGGCGTCCATGTCCTCGACGGTGCAGATCGCCCAGGGCTCGCCCTTCTTGTTCACCCGCCGCTCCAGCGAGGTGATCAGCCCGGAGACGATCAGCTCGCCTTCCTTCGGCGGGTTGTCCAGGATCGCCGCGATCGGCCGCGGTGCGTGCTTGCGCAGGATCCGCTCCGCCCCGTCCAGCGGGTGCGCCGACACGTACAGGCCCAGCATCTCCCGCTCGTAGGACAGCAGCTGCTTGCGCGGCCACTCCTCCTCGCCGAACTTCAGGTGCGCCAGCGGCGAGGACGACGTGGACGTGCCCGCGTCGTCGTCGGCCGAGCCGAACAGGTCGAACTGGCCCATCGCCTCCTGGCGCTTGAGCGGCACCACGGCTTCCACCGCGTCCTCGTGCACCTGGATCATCGACAACCGCGTGTTGCCCAGCGAGTCGAACCCACCGGCCTTGATCAGCGACTCCAGCACCCGCTTGTTGCAGGCCACCAGCTCCGACTTGTCCAGGAAGTCCGTGAAGGAGGAGTACTTGCCCTTCTCCTCGCGCGTCTTGATGATCGACTCGACGACGTTCGCGCCGACGTTGCGGACCGCGCCCATCCCGAAGCGGATCGCGTCCCCGACCGCGGCGAAGCGCTGGCCCGACTCGTTGACGTCCGGCGGCAGCACCTTGATCCCGAGCCGGCGGCACTCGGACAGGTACACCGCGGACTTGTCCTTGTTGTCCCCGACCGAGGTCAGCAGCGCGGCCATGTACTCCGCGGGGTAGTTCGCCTTGAGGTACGCCGTCCAGTACGAGACCAGGCCGTACGCGGCGGCGTGGCTCTTGTTGAACGCGTACCCGGCGAACGGGAGGATCGTGTCCCACAACGCCTTGATGGCCTCGTCGGAGAACCCGTTCTCCTTCATGCCACCGTGGAAGCCCTCGAACTCCTTGTCGAGGACCTCCTTCTTCTTCTTGCCCATCGCGCGGCGCAGCACGTCCGCGCGGCCCATCGAGTAACCGGCCACCTTCTGGCCGATGTGCATGATCTGTTCCTGGTAGACGATCAGGCCGTAGGTGTCGGCCAGGATCTCCTTCAGGGGATCTTCGAGCTCCGGGTGGATCGGCTTGACCTGCTGCCGGTTGTTCTTCCGGTCGGCGTAGTCGTTGTGGGCGTTCATGCCCATCGGGCCGGGGCGGTACAGCGCGCCGACCGCGACGATGTCGTCGAACACCGTCGGCTGCATCCGGCGCAGCAGGTCCCGCATCGGACCGCCGTCCAGCTGGAACACGCCGAGCGTGTCACCGCGGGAGAGCAGCTTGTAGGTCTCCGGGTCCTCGACGCCCAGGGTGTCGAGGTCGATGTCGATGCCGCGGTTGGCCTTGATGTTGTCGATCGCGTCGCCGATGACCGTGAGGTTCCGCAGGCCAAGGAAGTCCATCTTCAACAGGCCGATGGCCTCACAGGACGGGTAGTCCCAGCCCGTGATGATCGAGCCGTCGTCCCGCTGCCACAGCGGGATCGCCTCCATCAGCGGCTCGCTGGACATGATCACCGCGCAGGCGTGCACGCCGGCGTTGCGGATCAGGCCCTCGAGACCGCGGGCGGTGTTGAAGATCGTCGAGACCTCTTCGTCGGTCTCGACCAGGGTGCGCACCTCGGCGGCCTCGCCGTAGCGCTCGTGCTCGGGGTTGACGATCCCGGACAGCGGGATGTCCTTCGCCATGATCGGCGGCGGCAGCGCCTTGGAGATCTTGTCCGCGATCGCGTAGCCCGGCTGGCCGAAGTGCACCCGGGCCGAGTCCTTGATCGCGGCCTTCGTCTTGATGGTGCCGAAGGTGATCACCTGGGCGACCTTGTCCGCGCCGTACTTCTCGGTGGCGTAGCGGATCATCTCGCCGCGGCGGCGGTCGTCGAAGTCGATGTCGATGTCGGGCATCGACACGCGCTCGGGGTTGAGGAACCGCTCGAACAGCAGCTTCTGCGGGATCGGGTCCAGGTTGGTGATGCCGAGGACGTACGCGACGAGCGAGCCCGCCGCGGAACCACGGCCGGGGCCGACCCGGATGCCGACCTGGCGCGCGTGGTTGATGAGGTCGGCGACGACCAGGAAGTAGGCAGGGAAGCCCTTCCCGATGATGACCTCGAGCTCCATCTCGATGCGCTCGGCGTAGCCCTCCGGCGCGCCCTCGGGGAAGCGCCACTTCAGGCCGCGGTCGACCTCGGCCCGCAGCCAGGACGCCTCGTCGTGCCCGTCCGGCACCTGGAAGACCGGCATCCGGTCCTTGTGGGTGTAGACCTCCTCGTACGACTCGACGCGCTCGGCGATCAGCAGCGTGGTGTCGGCGGCGCCGGGGACCTCGGAGTCCCAGTACTCGCGCATGTCCTGGGCCGACTTCAGGTAGTAGCCGTCCCCGTCGAACTTGAACCGGTTCGGGTCGTTGAGCGTCTTGCCCGACTGCACGCACAGCAACGCCGAGTGCGAGTCCGCCTGGTCCTTGGTGACGTAGTGCGAGTCGTTCGTGGCCAGCGGCCGCAGGTCGAGCAGCTTGCCGATCTCCAGCAGCCCCTCGCGGACCGACCGCTCGATCGGCAGGCCGTGGTCCATCAGCTCGAGGAAGAAGTTGTCCGCGCCGAAGATGTCCCTGTAGTCCGACGCCGCCTGGATGGCCTCGGCCTTCTGCCCCAGCCGCAGCCGGGTCTGCACCTCGCCCGACGGGCAGCCCGTGGTGGCGATGATGCCCGCGGCGTTCTCCGCGATCAGCTCGCGGTCCATCCGGGGCTTGCGGTAGTAGCCCTGCAGGCTCGCCAGAGACGACAGCTTGAACAGGTTGCGCAGCCCTGTCGAGTTCTGCGCGAGCATCGTCATGTGGGTGTAGGCGCCACCACCGGAGACGTCGCCGCCCTCGCCGAACTCGTCGGAGCCACGCTGGCTGACCTGCCCCCAGAACACCGGCTTCTTCGTGAAGCGCGACTCCGGGGCGATGTAGGCCTCGATGCCGATAATGGGCTTGAGCTCGGCTTTCCGCGCTTCCTGGTAGAACTGGTCCGCGCCGTACATGTTGCCGTGGTCGGTCATCCCGACCGCCGGCATGCCGAGCCGTTTCGCCTCCGCGAACAGCGGAGCGATCTTCGCCGCACCGTCGAGCATCGAGTACTCGGTGTGCACGTGCAGGTGAACGAAGGACTCGTCCGACACCGGCGAAAACCTCCCCATGACGGTACTGCGCGACGCTGAAAGGTCAGCGTAGCTCGCGGCACCGACAGTTTCGCGAAGGCGTGCCGCACCGAGTGTGGTGCGGCACGCGTGACCGCGATCTCGCCGGAGGTCAGCCGGTGTAGGAGACGCTGAAGCCGTTGCCGGCGGAGTTGGGGTCGGACGGGGTCGAGTAGTCGACGCCGTTCTGCCGCAAGATGATCTTCTCCGAGCTCACCAGGCCCGGGCCGGCGTTGTTGACCTTGAGGTTGCTGAAGTTGAAGGTCGAGAAGTGCGCGACCGCCGACTGCGAGCCACCGACCGTCGGCGCCTCCTGGACGAACTCGGCGGACTGCCCGGGGCCGCTGTAGGTCTTGGTGGCGGACCAGCTCTTGCCGGTGGTGTTGTCCTTGAGCGAAATGACCCAGGAACTGCCGCTCGACTTCGCCACGGAAGCGGTGATGGAATCGCCGGCGTGGACCGTGACCCCGGGGATCGTCACCGAATACGCGGGCAGGATCTCCCACCAGGCGGAGTATTGCGCGCGACCATTTGCGTAGTCGGATTCGGTGCCGGTCTGGATGAGGTTCGAGTTGCCGTCGCCGTCCACCCCGACCCACGCCGAGGAGTAGGTCGCCGAGCTCGTCGCGGACACCGACGGCACGGTCCAGGTGGCCGCGGCGGAGGTGTAACCACTGCCCGTTTCGGCGTAACCGGACCAGTTCGAGGAGTAGGACGCGTTGTGCTGGTGCGAGATGAGGTGGTCGGCGGAGTTGACGGAGGCGGCGGCGGGGACGGCCGCGGTGCCGAGCGCGAGCGCGGCACCGGAAACGAGAACGAGCAGGCGGTGGGGACTCCGGCCCATTTTTATTCTCCTTTACGGAATGGAGCGGGGAGATACTCCTGAAAAGAATTCCTAACCAGCCGCCGGCGTCCCCGGCAAGAATTCGCCTGCGAGTCCCTACTTTGGTCGGGGCACAAAAGGGACGAGATATCCGCTAGCGGGCACGGGGTAGAGTCGTCGATCATGCGGGACGAAGACGTGCTCAGGTACCGGCAGCAGACGCCGGGCGTGGCTGCGATCGCACACTTCAACAACGCGGGCTCGGCCCTGCCGCCCGACGTGGTGGTCGACACGGTCACCGAGTACCTGCGCGAGGAAAGCCTGCTCGGCGGCTACGAGACCGCGGCACTGGCGGCGGACCGGGTGGACGCCGTCTACGCCTCGGTCGCGCGGCTGCTGGGCGCCGGCGCCGAGGACGTCGCGCTGACCGACAACGCCACGCGCTCCTGGCAGGCCGTCTTCTACGCCATGCGCTTCGAGGCCGGCGACCGCATCCTGACCTGCCGGTCGGAGTACGCCAGCAACGTCATCGCCTACCTGCAGGTCGCGCGGCGCACCGGCGCGGTCGTCGAGGTGGTCGACGACGACGAGACCGGCCAGGTCGACGTCGAGGACCTCGCCCGCCGAATCGACGGGCGGGTCAAGCTGATCTCGATGAGCCACGTGCCGACCCAGGGCGGCCTGGTCAACCCGGCCGAGCGGATCGGGGCGGTGGCGCGGGAGGCGGGCATCCCGTTCCTGCTCGACGCGTGCCAGTCGGCGGGCCAGCTCGACCTCGACGTCGGGCGCCTGGGCTGCGACGCGCTGAGCGGCACCGGCCGCAAGTACCTGCGCGGGCCGCGTGGCACCGGCTTCCTCTACGTGCACCCGCGGCTGCGCGAGCGGCTCGAGCCCGCGATGCTCGACCTGCACTCGGCGGAGTGGACCGAGCCCGGCGCCTACGAGGTGGCGCCGGGCGCCAAGCGGTTCGAGGTGTGGGAGCGCAACTTCGGGCTGGTGCTCGGGCTGGGGGCGGCCGTGGACTACGCGCTCGCGATCGGCCTGCCCGCGATCGAGGAGCGGGTCACCGCACTGGGCGCGCGGCTTCGCGGCGAACTGAGCGCGATCAACGGTGTCACGGTGCGGGACCAGGGCGCGAAACAGTGCGGGATCGTCACGTTCACGACCGACCGGCTGCCCGCCGCCGAGGTCAAGGCGCGGCTCGGCGAGGCGAAGATCAACACCTCGGTGACCGGCCGGACGTCGGCGCAGTACGACTTCGCCGGGCGCGGCCTGCCGGACCTCGTCCGCGCGTCGGTGCACTACTACAACACCGAGGACGAGATCCGGCTGCTGACCGAGGAACTGGCGCGACTGCTCAGCTGACGACGACGGGCGTCGAGAGCACCCGGTCGTGCCCGACCGCACGCACGGCGCCGGTGATCTCGAACGAACCGGTGCACGGCAGGTCGCTCGCCGAGCGGCCGACGCACACCTCGAACGTGCCCGGTTCGACGATGCGGCGCAGGTCGATCCCGGTGAAGCTGGTGCGGTCGGCGTGCAGGCCGAAGGTGACCCGCCTGCTCTCCCCCGGGCCCAGCGCGACCCTGGCGAAGCCCGCGAGCGCCACCACCGGCCGGGTCACCTGCGCCCGCACGTCGTGCAGGTACAGCTGCACCGTCTCCTCCCCGGCGCGCTCCCCGGCGTTGCGCACCGTGACGGAGACCGACACCGTGCCGTCGGCCGGGATTTCCGTGGCGCTCAGGGACAAGTCGGAATACTCGTACGTGGTGTAGGAGATCCCGTGACCGAACGGGAACAGCGGGGTCGGGTCCAGGTTGCTGATGCCCTCGCTGTTCCCGCCGAGGGGCGGGTGCAGGTACGTGTTCGGCGAACCACCCGCGACCCGGGGCACCTGCACCGGCAGCCGGCCCGACGGTGTGACCCGACCGGACAGCACGCCGGACAGCGCGGAGCCACCCTCCTCACCGGGCATGAACGCCTGGATCATCGCCGCGGCAGCGGTGTGTGGGCCGAGCGCGTACGGACGACCGGATACCACCACGACGATCACCGGGGTGCCGGTCGCGAGCAGCGCGGACAGCAGCTCGTCCTGCACGCCGGGCAGGCTCAGGTCCTCCGCGTCGCACCCCTCGCCCGAGGTGCCCTCACCGAACAGCCCGGCCCGGTCGCCGACAACGGCGACGCACACATCGGCTTTCCCCGCCGCCGCAACGGCTTCCGCAAAACCCGAGCGGTCCTCCTCGCGGATGGGGCAGCCCTGGTGCAGCGAGATCTCCGCGTCCGGCAGCTCCTGCCGCAACGAGTCCACAAGGGACGGTGCCGCGACGCCGATGCCGAACTCCGGGAAGCGCGGCAGCACGTGGTTGGGGTAGGAGTAGCAGCCCATGAAGGCGAGCGGGTCGTCGGCGCAGGGCCCGACGAGGGCGATGTTTCCCGCGGTCAGCGGGAGCACGCCGTCGTTGGCCAGCAGTACCACCGACTTCTCGGCGATCTCGCGGGCGATGGCCCGGTTGCGCGGCGAGTCGAGGTCGATGGCCTCGGTGCGCGGCGACCAGCCCTGGTCGAGCAGGCCCAGTTCGGCCTTCTGCCGCAGGAGCCGGTGCACGGACCGGTCCACCAGCTGCTCCGGCACCTCTCCCGAGCGGACCAGCTCGATCAGTTCCTTGCCGTAGCACAGGGTGTCGGGCAGTTCGACGTCGATGCCCGCGGCCAGCGCGAGCGCACCCGCGTTCCCGACGGTGTCGGCGACCCGGTGCATGCTCTTGAGGAACGCGATGGCCCAGTAGTCGGAGACGACGACGCCCTCGAAACCCCACTCCTCACGCAGGATTCCGGTCAGCAAGGCGGCGTTGGCCCCGACGGGCACACCGTCGAGGTCGACGTAGGCGTTCATGACCGCCCGCGCGCCGCCGTCGCGAATCGACATTTCGAACGGCGGCAGGATGACGTCGCGGAACTCGCGCGGGCCGATCGAGACCGGGGCGTGGTTGCGGGCGGCGCGGGAGGCGGAGTAGCCCGCGAAATGTTTCAGCGTCGCGATGACGCCGGTCTTCTCCAGGCCGCGGACGTAGGCGGCGCCGAGCATGCCGACCAGGTACGGGTCCTCGCCGAGCGTCTCCTCGACGCGGCCCCACCGGTAGTCCCGCACGACGTCGAGCACCGGCGAGAGGCCCTGGTGCACGCCGACCGCGCGCATGTCCTCGGCGATCGCGGCCGACATCCGCTCGACGAGCGCCGGGTCGAAGGTGGCCGCCCAGGCGAGCGCGGCGGGATAGACGGTGGCGCCGAGGGTGGTGAACCCGGTGAGGCATTCCTCGTGCACGATCGCGGGCACGCCGAGGCGGGTCTCCTCGACGATCTCCCGCTGCAGCTCGCGCACCCGGGCGGCGCCCTCGGCCGCGGTGACGGGCGCGGTGCCGAAAACCCTGGTCAGATGCCCGATCCCGGCGGCGCGGACCTGTTCGAACGGCACCCCGCCGCGGGCGAAGACGTCCTGCATCGGCGCCACGTTGCCGCCCAGCTGCTCGTTGCCCGGCCACGCGCTGCCGAGCTGCGCCACCTTCTCCTCGAGCGTCATCGCCGCCCGCAACGCCTCGGCGCGCTCGTCGGGGGAAAGCGACGTGTCCTGCCAGCGGGTCATCGTGCTCCTTGGTCGGCGAGGGGTGCGGTCGAGCCGCGGACGACGAGGTTCGTCGCGAGCTCGACGTGGTGGGAGTCCAGGGTTTCGCCCGCGATGAGGCGCAGCAGCGTGCGCAGCGCGACGCGGCCCATGTCCTGCAGCGGTTGCCGGACGGTGGTCAGCGCCGGGGTCGCCAGCTCCGCCAGCACGGTGTCGTCGAAACCGACCACGCTGATGTCCTGCGGCACGCGCAGGCCACGGCGCCGCGCCGCCTCCATCACGCCGAGCGCGGTGGCGTCGTTCGCGGCGAAGATCGCGGTGGGCGGTACGTCCAGCGACAGCAGGCGGGTGGCCATCTCGAGCCCGGCGTCGTACTGGAAGTCACCGTGCAGCACCAGTTCCGGTTCGGCGGCGTAACCGGCGTTCTCCAGCGCCGCCCGGAAACCGTGCAACCGCGCCTGGCTGCACGACGCCGGCAGCGGCCCGCCCGCGAACGCGATCCGGCGGTGGCCCAGGCTCAGCAGGTGCTCGGTCGCGGCCAGCCCGCCGGACCAGTTCGTCGCGCCCACGCTGGTCACCTCGACGCGCGGCAGGTTGAGCGGGTCGATCACGACCAGCGGCAGCCCGGCCCTGGCGAAACCCTCCACCTGCGCCAGGCTCAGTTCGGACGTGACGACGATGAGCCCTTCCCGGCCGCTGCTCTTGAGCCGCTGCGCCCAGCTGTTCTCCGGGGTCAGCGGGCCGGCCTCCTCCGCGACCGGTACCCGGCCGACCACCACGTCAACGCCGATCTCCGAGCCCGCTTCAGTGATGCCACGCAGGATTTCGAGCGCGTACGGGCTTCTCAGGTCGTCGAAGACGAGGTCCACGACCCGCGAGGGCGAGACCGTCCGGCGGCCGGTCTGCGGCACGTAACCGAAGTCGCGCAGGACCTCCTCCACGCGGGCGCGCGTCGCGTCGGACACGTCGCCCCGCCCGTTGAGGACCTTCGAGGCCGTCGGCAGCGACACCCCCGCGGCGTCGGCCACCATCGCCAGGGTCGCCCGCTTGCCCGAACCAGCCGGCACACCAACCTCCTATCGCAAAATTTCGGCTCACTGTAGCTCTGCTTTTACCGTCCCGCCAGCCCCTTGACGACGCGAGCGCGGCAGCTTATCTTCCCTGCCACACCATAGTGTTTCCGAAACTTTTCGGAACCTTCGATGGGGAAGGCACGAAGATGACACTGGGCAAGCGCCGGACGGCGCAGATGGCGGCCGGCCTGGCCGCGATCCTGACCTTCACGGCGGCCTGTGGCAGCAGCGGGCCGTCGAGCGCCGGCGGCGGCACCACGGCATGGGCGCTCACCGGCGGTGACGAACAGACCTTCCGCACCTCGTTCTCCGACGCGAAGGTGGACGGCCAGTTCTTCGGCAACGACGCTTACAAGCAGAAGATCCGCTCCGCCGTCGGGGCCGGTCAGGCGCCCACCCTGGTGTTCAGCTGGGGCAACGGCGGCATGCTCAAGTCCTGGGTGGACGCCGGGAAGATCATGGACCTCACCCCCGAGGTGCAGAAGGACCCGACGCTGACCAGCCGGTACCTGCCCTCGGTCGCGCAGACGGGTGTCGTCGACGGCAAGACCTACGCGGTGCCCAACAACGGCATGCAGCCGGTCGTGCTGTTCTACAACAAGGACCTGTTCAACCAGATCGGCGCACAGCCCCCGCAGACCTGGGACGAGCTGATGGCCCTGCTGCCGCGGTTCAACCAGGCCGGGATCGCCCCGTTCTCGATCGGCGGGCAGAGCAAGTGGCCGCAGCTGATGTGGGAGGAGTACCTCGTCGACCGCATCGGCGGGCCCGGGGTGTTCGACGCGATCGCGGCCGACAAGCCCAACGCGTGGTCCGACCCGGCGGTGACCCAGGCCAACACCATGATCCAGCAGCTCGTCAGCGCCGACGGGTTCGTCAAGGGCTTCAACTCGATCGCCACCGACTCCAACGCCGACACCGCCCTGCTCTACACCGGCAAGGCCGCGATGTACCTGATGGGGTCGTGGGCGTTCCCGACGATCAAGCAGTCGGACCCGGACTTCATCTCGAGCGGCAAGCTCGGCTACACCACCTTCCCCACCGTGTCCGGCGGCAAGGGCGCACCGACCGACATCGTCGGCAACCCGGCGAACTACTGGTCGGTCTCGGCGACGGCGAGCGACCAGCAGAAACAGGCCGCGGTGCAGTACCTGCGCACCGGCGTGATGAACGACAGCTACGTCGACAGCCTGCTGGCCAACGGTTCCGTGCCGCCGGTCAACGGCATCGAGGCCAAGCTGGCCAAGACCGGGGACCCGGACTATCTGTCCTATGTGTACGGTCTGGCGAGCAAGGCGCCGAACTTCCAGCTCTCCTGGGACCAGGCCCTCTCGCCCGGGCAGGCCGACTCGCTGCTGAACAACCTCGACCAGCTGTTCCTCAAGCAGATCACGCCCGAGCAGTTCGCCGCCAACATGAACGCCACGATCGGTAAGTGATGGAAGCGCCCACGGTCGCCTCCGAAACGGCCGGGGTCGGGACCAGCGACCCGCGGGCGCCCGGTGCGGGAACACTCCGCACCGGGCCCCACCCGCTGATGGCCGTCCCCGCGCTCGCGTTCTTCGCCGTGTTCGCGTTGCTCCCGCTGGGTGGGGTCGCCCTGCTGAGCCTCATGCGGTGGGACGGCATCGGCGACCCCGGCTGGACGGGGCTCGGCAACTGGTCCCGCGCGCTCGGCGATCCGGCGACCTACCACGCGATCTGGCTGTCCGTGCAGGTCATGGTGTTCAGCTGGCTGTTCCAGACGCCGGTCTCGCTGCTGCTCGGGGTGTTCATCGCCGGGCGCGGCCGGTACCGGGCCACGCTGGGCGTGCTGTACTTCCTGCCGATGCTGCTGTCCTCGGCGGCGATCGCGATCGCGTTCAAGGCCTTGCTGGACCCGAACTTCGGGATGAGCAGGGCGTTCGGGCTCGACATCCTGTCGCAGGACTGGCTCGGCGACCCGACGCTCACGCTGTACGTGGTGATCTTCGTGATCGCCTGGCAGTTCATCCCGTTCCACACCCTGCTCTACCAGGCCGGCGTCCGGCAGATCCCGCGGCAGCTGTACGAGGCCGCGGAGATCGACGGCGCCGGGCGGGTCCGGCAGTTCTTCTCGATCACGCTGCCGCAGCTGCGGTACACGATCATCACCTCGTCGACGCTGATGCTGGTCGGCTCGCTGACCTACTTCGACCTCGTCTTCGTGCTCACCGGCGGCGGGCCGGGCAACGCGACCCGGTTCCTGCCGCTGGACATGTACCTCAACGGCTTCTCGAACAACGACATGGGCCGCGCGAGCACCCTGGCCGTGCTGCTGGTGGTCGCCGGCCTCGCGCTCTCGCTCGGGTTGGCCCGGTTCGCCCGGTTCCAGCGCGGCAGCCAGCAGGAGGGAATCTGATGTCCCGCGCCCGTCCCAACGTGCCCGGTGGCGTCGCCGGGTTCGTCTGGCTGGTCGTCGTGCTGGTGCCGGTGTACTACATCGTCGTGACGAGCCTGCGCAACCAGCGCGGGTTCTTCGACGCGAACCCGCTGGCCGTGCCGTCGAATCCGACGCTGGCGAACTACGACCTGGTGCTGCGCAACGACTTCCTGCGCTACTTCCTCAACAGTGCGGTCGTCACGCTGGGCACCGTGGTGATCACCGTCGCGGTGTCCCTGATGGCCGCGTACTACGTGGTGCGCGGCCGCACCCGCCTCGCCGGGTGGACCTACCGGGCGTTCCTGCTGGGCCTGGCGATCCCCCTGCAGGCCACGATCATCCCGATCTACTACCTGATCACGCGCGCGCACCTCTACGACACGCTGCTCGCCGTGATCCTGCCCTCGGTGGCGTTCGCGATCCCGCTGTCGGTGGTCATCCTGGCCAACTTCCTGCGCGACGTGCCGAAGGAGCTGTTCGAGTCGATGCGCGTGGACGGCGCCGGGCACTGGCGGATGCTGCTCAGCCTGGTGCTGCCGATGGTCAAGCCCGCGGTCGTCACCGTGGCCGTCTACGACGGGCTCAACGTGTGGAACGGGTTCCTGTTCCCGCTGATCCTCACGCAGAGTTCCGACCAGCGCGTGCTGCCCATGGCGTTGTGGGCGTTCCAGGGTCAGTTCCGGGTCGACATCCCGGCGGTGCTCGCCGCCGTGCTGCTCTCGACGCTGCCGGTGCTGGCCCTGTACATCCTCGGCCGCAGGCAGCTCGTGACCGGGCTGACCGCGGGTTTCGGTAAGTGAGTTAGGTTCATCAGGTTCAGTTGTATAGCGGCGGAGCCGCCTGCGGTGGGCCGTCAACCGGCGCCGCCGCGGGTTCTCAGACGTCCTCTCGCGAGGACAGCGCCGACGTGGTGAAGTGGCATTCATGAGACACGTTCGTTAGGAGAAGGACATGCCGGATTACACCCCTACCCGTGAGGACAGGTTCTCGTTCGGGTTGTGGACCGTGGGCTGGCAGGGGGTGGACGTCTTCGGCGGCGCGGCCCGCCCGCCGCTGGACCCGGCCGAGGCCGTGCACCGCCTGTCGGACCTGGGCGCCTACGGCATCACCTTCCACGACGACGACGTGATCCCGTTCGGCTCCTCGCCCGCGGAGAAGGAGGCGGCGCTCAAGCCGCTGCGCGAGGCGCTGGCCACCACCGGCGTCCAGGTGCCGATGATCACCACGAACCTGTTCTCGCACGCGGTGTTCCGCGACGGTGGGTTCACCAACAACGACCGCGACGTGCGCCGCTTCGCGTTGCGCAAGGTACTGGACAACCTGGACCTTGCCGCGGAGCTAGGCGCGCGCACGTTCGTGTGCTGGGGCGGGCGCGAGGGCGCCGAGTCCGGTGCCGCCAAGGACATCAGGGCGGCGCTGGACCGGTACAAGGAAGCCGTCGACACGATGACGCAGTACATCGTCGACTCCGGCTACGACCTGCGCATCGCGATCGAGCCGAAGCCGAACGAGCCGCGCGGCGACATCCTGCTGCCGACGCTCGGGCACGCGCTCGCGTTCATCACCGAGCTGGACCGGCCGGAGCTGGTCGGGCTCAACCCGGAGGTCGGGCACGAGGAGATGGCCGGGCTGAACTACGCGCACGGGCTCGCGCAGGCGCTGTGGCACGGCAAGCTGTTCCACATCGACCTCAACGGCCAGCACGGGCCCCGGTTCGACCAGGACCTGCGGTTCGGCGCGGGCAACGCGCGCGGCGCGTTCTGGACCGTCGACATCGTCGAGCACGGCGGTTACGACGGCCCGCGGCATTTCGACTTCAAGCCGCCGCGCACGGAGGACTTCGACGGGGTCTGGGCCTCGGCGGCCGGCTGCATGCGCAACTACCTGATCCTGCGGGCGAAGGCACAGGCCTTCCGCGCGGACCCGGAGGTGCAGGCGGCGCTGGCCGCGGCCCGCGTCGACGAGCTGTCCCAGCCGACGCTCACCGCGGGCGAGAGCCTGGCGGCGTTCCGCGCGGAGGAGTTCGACCCCGAGGCCGCCGCCACCCGCGGCATGGCGTTCGAGGCGCTGGACCAGCTCGCGCTGGACCACCTCTACGGCGTGCGCTGACCTTCTGCCAATGGTCTGCTTTCGCTGCTCGAAGGGGTGCGAAAGCAGACCATTTTTTTGCTGTTTTCCGGCAGGCACCCGGTCATCACGTTTCGCCAAGGTCGGGTAGTCGAGCTCGCGCCGACGGTCGCTACGGCGTGTGCTGACCGTCGAGCCGGGTGAGGCGGGTCTTCATCTCCGAGCGTCCGAGTGAGCCCGGCGGGACGAGCGTGACGGCGGCCGGGACCGAGAGGCGGGCCTTGATCAGGACCTCGATCTCCCGGGCCAGCCCGTCGTCGC
Source organism: Amycolatopsis acidiphila (assembly GCF_021391495.1). NCBI lineage: Bacteria > Bacillati > Actinomycetota > Actinomycetes > Pseudonocardiales > Pseudonocardiaceae > Amycolatopsis > Amycolatopsis acidiphila. The sequence continues at coordinate 6,322,137 of NZ_CP090063.1, forward strand.
GGGACTCGCCCCACTCGGCCTCGACGCGCAGCGGCGGCTCGACCCGCGGCCCCTCGCCGGGCAGCACGACCTGGATCGCCCCCGAGGTCCGCGGGTGCAGGGTCTGCACCAGATCCCGCACCGCCGACGGGAACACGTTGACGCCCAGCACGATCAGCATGTCGTCGGTGCGCCCGATGCACCGGATCAGCGGTGCGCCGTCGGTGTCCATGCCGGTGACGGTGACCCGGTCGCGGGTGCGGAACCGGACGAGCGGGCAGCATTCCCGGTCGACGGCGGTGTAGACCAGTTCGCCGCTCGCGCCCGCCTCCGGGTCGATCGCGTCGCCGGTCACCGGGTCGATCAGCTCGACCAGCACGTGTTTCCCGCCGGTGTACCGCATCCCGGCAGTACCGGGCCGTTCGGCGAACAGGATCGGCGCCATGTCCGCGTTGCCGAGCCCCTCGGTGACCGTCGCGCCCCATTCGTTCTGGATGTGCTCGCGGAACGCGGGCTCACCGCCGCCCGGCTCGCCGCCCACCATGATCTTCGTCAGCCCGAACTCGCGCGGGTCGCGGCCGAGCCGCTCCCGGACGTACTCGGCGAGATATCGCGCGTACGAGGGCGTCGAATGCAGCGTGGTGACCCCGAGGGACGACATCGCGAGCGCCGCCTTCTCCGAAGCGCCGGTGCCGATCGGCACCATCGTCGCGCCGATGCGCTCGATCGCATCGCGCACCGGCAGGCCGCCGACGAACAACGTCAGCCCCGCCCCGTGCACCACCACGTCCGACGCGACGAGCCCCTGCCTGCGCATCGCGCTCGCCGTCATCTCCGTCCACGCCTCGGCGTCGCGGCTGGTGACGCCCACCCAGCTCGGCCGCCCGGTCGTGCCGGTCGAGGCGTGCACCCGCACCACCTGCGCCATCCCGACGGCCGCGTGGCGTCCCAGCGGCGGTGCCGCGGCCTGGCTTTCGCGCAGCATCTGCTTGCCGGTGAAGGGAAACTTGCTGATGGCCTCGATGCTGTCGAACGCGGCGGGCGCCACCCCGTGCTCGGCGAACAGCTCCCGGTAGAACGGCGACCGGCGGACGAGCACATCGAGCTGTCGGCGCAGCAGCGCGAGCACCGCGCCGGCGTCGTCGGCGGCCACGAAACTGGGGGGCAGCACGGATTCTCTCCTCGGGACGGCGAACTCGTCCCGTCAGAATCCGGTGGGAGGTCGCGGGCCAGCGAGGCCGATTCCGCGGGGTGGAAGATCAGCGCCCGTGGACCGCGCCCACGTGTCCCTTCGCCGAGGGGGCGCCCAGCGCGCGCGAGATCGCCCGTGCGGTCGCCGTGATCACCGGCACCAGCGCCCGGGGCTCGCATTCTTCGACGTGCACCACCAGTCCCAACGCGGCGACCACCTCGTCGCCGGGCCCCCTGATCGGCGCGGCGATCGCGACCCCCTCCAGGGTCAGCTGCTCCTCCGCGACGGCGATCCCGGTGCGGCGGACGTCCGCGAGCGTGCGGCGCAGCAGGTGCGCGTCGGTCACGGTCTTGGCGGTGAACCGTTTGAGCGGCGCGGCCAGCACGGTCTCCTGCACCTCCGGCGCGGCATAGGCCAGCAGCACGAGCCCGGTGCCCGTCACATGGAGGGGCCAGCGCTGCCCCAGTCGGCTCAGTACGGTGACCGCGCCACGGGCACGCAGCGTCTCGACGTACACGACTTCGGACCCGTCGCGCACCGCGAGGTGCACATGCGCGCGGGTGGAGTGGAACAGGTCCTCGAGGAAGGGCTGGGCGAGTTCGCGCAGCTCCAGCCCGCGCGGGGCGAGCGCGGCGAGCTCCAGCAGGTGCAGGCCGATACGGTAGCGACCGTCGGCGTCGCGTTCCAGCGCGCCCCAGTTGACCAGCTCCCCGGCCAGCCGGTGCGCCGTGGTGAGCGACAGCCCGGCGCGGCGGCTGATCTCGCTGAGGGTGAGGATGCTGCGCCCGGGCTCGAAGGCGTCGAGCACCGCGAGAAGGCGACCTGCGGCGGTCATCGGCGTGGGGGCGTGCGACAGTGCCCTTCCCATGGCGGCTCCTCAGGTCGACGGTGACCGGAACACCGCCAGGCTACCGCGATTTCCGCTGATCACAATGGCCCTTGATCACGACTCCGCCGAGGACTCACCCGCCATGTCGTCAGCCAGTGCGCGAACCAGCAGCCGGTAGGCCGGTTCGCCCGCCACCGGATCACCCGCGCGCGAGCGAGGTTCGCCTGGGGATGCAGGTCCAGCACGTCCCGCCCCCGCAACCCCACGTCGTCCGGTTCGCGACACTCCACAGTGGACGGCTAACCACCTCCCCACGGCAACCCGGCAACGGCAGCCAGGAATGCCCGCACCCAGCCCGCTCCCTAACCCCGATCCCCGCCTCCTTCAACGGCCTGGGTGGGACGGGCGTTCCCCAGCCACCTGCGCGCAGCGCGGCTCTAAAGATCAAGAGAGTCCTCGCCGGACGGGCAGGCTCAAAGATGAGCCAGGAAAAGCCCGCTCATCTCACCTTCTCGACGTGGTCGAGTTGGGTGGTCATCCTGTCGCCTGCGGTCTGTGCATATCACTTTGACCCAGCCCCGCAAGCTTGCGTCGTCGGCTGCCCGCAAGCAGGAGGGTTGCGGGCCTGGCTCGAAGTGATCGTCCCGTGTCAGGCGACGGGATGACCACCCAACTCTGGGGTTTCTGGGGCACTTGCGTGCCCGCGCCCCCTCCTACCCCACCCAGGCCTTGACCTTCGCCTGGTTCTCGTCCACCCACTTCTTCGCGGCCGCGTCCGGGGTCATCTTGTCCTCCGCGATCCACTTCGCGACCAGGTTCTGGTCCTCGTTGGTCCACTGGAACTTCTGCACCAGCTTGTACGCCGGGCTCGCCGCGTCCGCGAACTTCTTGCTCACGATCTTGTCCAGGTCGTAGTCCGGGTAGTCGCAGGCGATCTTCTCCGGGTCCGAATCGCAACCCTTGGTGTACGCGGGCAGCTTGACCTTCACCAGCGGCACCTCCGAAAGCAGCCACTGCGGCGAGTAGAAGTACCCGATCAACGGCGTCTTCTGTTGCTCCGCCTGCTTGAACGCCTGGATCAGCGCGGTCTCGCTCCCGCCGTACACCACCTTGTAGTTCAGGTTCAGGTTCTTCACCAGCGCCTCGTCGTCCGTCACGAAGGACGGGTCGCCGTCGAGCAGCTGGCCCTTGCCCTCCGACTCGGAGGTCTTGAACAGGTCCGCGTACTTGTTGAGGTTGTTCCAGTCGGTGATGTCCGGATGCGCCTGCGCGAGCCACGGCGGCACGTACCAGCCGATCTGCCCCTTCACCCCGGTGGAACCCGCTTCCACGGCGGTCTTCTGGTCGGTGATGTACTTCTGCCTGAGGTCGTCGTGCCCCCAGTTCTCCAGGATCACGTCCACCTCGCCGGTGCCGAAGCCCTGCCAGGCGACCTCCTCCTTCAGGTCCTTCTTGGTCACGTGGCAGCCCAGGTTCTTCTCCGCGACATACGCGACGACCGCCGCGTTCGCCTCGTAGCCGACCCACGGGTTCACCGCGATGTTGAAATCTCCGCAGCTCCCACCCGAACCGCTCGAGCTCGATTCGCCGACCTTCGCGCCGCCACAGGCGGACAGCACGAGAGCGAGCACGATTCCCGTGCACCCCAGCCATTTCCTTCGTGCCACTGGCAAATCCTCCTTGTTGTCAGGTCGACCGCCGCGCCGCCGCCTGGGTGAGCCGGTCGAGCAGGACACCGAGCAGGACGATGGCGAGTCCCGCGGCGAGTCCCTTGCCGTAGAGCTGTCCCTGCGAGAAGCCGGCGACGACGTCGTAGCCGAGCGCGCCCGCGCCGACCAGCCCACCGACCACGACCATCGACAGGACGTAGATGAGCCCCTGGTTCGTGGCGAGCGTCAGCGCCCTTTTCGCCATGGGCAACTGCACCTTGGTGATCGTCTGCCAGGCGCTCGACCCCGACGCGAGCGCGGCCTCGACCGTGGTGGCCGGCACCCCGCGCACGCCGTCGGCGACGATCTTGATCGCCGGTGGCGCCGCGTACACGATCGCGGCGACGATGGCGGTGAACCGGGTGGCCGCGAACAACGCGAGGAACGGCACCAGGTAGACGAACGCGGGCATCACCTGACCCGCGTCCAGCAGCGGCCGCAAGATGCGGTCCACCCGGTCGCTGCGCCCCATCCACACCCCGGTCACGACCGCCAGCAGCAGCACGATCACGGTGGCCACGAGCGTCGACGCCAGCGTGGTCATGCTGTCCTGCCACAACCCGGTCCCGACCAGCAGCCCCAGGCACACCGCCGAGACGATCGCCGCCCGGACCCCGCCGAGCACGACCGACAGCGCCACGACGACCGCCACGACGAGCCACCACGGCGACTCGACGAGCAGCGCCTGCAACGGATCGATCAGCACGACGGTGACCGCGTCCTTGATCGCGCCGGTCACGGGCGCGAGATTGGTCTGGACCCAGTCCGTCGCGTCGGCGACCGCTTTCGCGATCGTGGAGCCGATTTCGACGTCGGGGAACTCCGCCGCCCAGACGTAGGTGAACGACAGGTATGCGCACACGACAGCGCCGACGCCGCCTGCCGCAACCAGCCGGCGCGGGGTGCGGCGCTTCTTCGCGCTGGCCGCGGTGGTGACCCGGTCCAGCACGATCGCCATCACCACGATCGCCAGCCCGGCGTTGAAGGCCGTGCCGACGTCGAGTGTCTGCAACGCCTTGACCACCGTCTTGCCCAGACCCGGCGCGTCGATCAGCGCCGCGATGGTGACCATCGCCAGCGCCGCCATCACGGTCTGGTTGATGCCGAGCACGATGGTGCTCTTCGCCGAGGGCAGCAGCACCTTGGTCAGTGTCTGCCACCGGGTGGAGCCGAGCGAGTCGCCTGCTTCGACGGTGTCCCGCGGCACCGAGCGGATGCCGTGCGCGGTGAGCCGGATCGCCGGCGGGGCGGCGTAGATCAGCGTCGCGATCGTCGCCGAGGCCGGGCCGATCAGGAAGAACAGCGTCAGCGGCGCGAGGTAGACGAACGTCGGCATGGTCTGCATGAAGTCCAGCACCGGTGTGATGAACCGTTCGAACCGGTCCGACAGCCCGGCCCAGATGCCCAGCGGGATGCCGAACACCAGCGCGATCACCACCGCGGTCAGCGTCAGCGCGAGCGTGTCCATGCTCTCCTGCCACAGCCCCTGCAGGCCCAGGAAGAAGAACCCCACCGCCGCGAGCACACCCACCCGCCAGTTCCCGGCCACCACCGCGATCCAGGTGACCACCGCGACCACGCCGAGCCAGCCCAGCAGCGGTACCGGCCGGTCGAACGCCGGCTGCGCGATCAGTGCCTGGACGAAGGTCGCGAACTCGGCGACGACCAGCCGGATCTCGTTGAAGAAGTACAGGAAGACCGGGTTGGAGTCGCGGCTCTCGCCGATCGCGTCGTTGAGCCCGTTGAGCCGGCGGTGCAGCCCGGTGAGATCGGCGGCGCCGAGGGAAAGCGTTTGCGTGCCGCGCAGGACGAGCCACAGCACCAGCCACGCCACGAGGATCGCGAGGACGACGGCACCACGGCGCGGCCTGGCGAACGAGAACCGGGCGACCGGGACCGCGGCCGTCACGCGCCGCGCTCCTCCCCGGCGACGACCGCCAGGATCTCCTCGTCGCCCACGATGCCCAGCAGCTCGCCGTCCCGCACCACCTTGACCGGCTTCTCGGCCGCGAGCACCTCGCGCGTCGCGTCCCGCACGACGACGTCCGGCGCCAGCTCCGGCCCGCTCAGCTCGTCACCGGCCCTGGGCGGCCGCATGATCCACTTCAGCGTCAGCACGTTCGCGCGCGGCACGTCGCGCACGAAGTCCCGCACGTAGTCGTCGGCGGGCGCGCCGACCAGCTCGTCCCCGGTGCCCAGCTGCACCATCTCGCCGTCGCGCATGATGAGGATGCGGTCGCCCAGCTTGAGCGCCTCGGCCAGGTCGTGGGTGATGAAGACCATCGTCTTGCCGACCTCGCGGTGCAGCCGGATGACCTCGTTCTGCATGTCCCGGCGGATCAACGGGTCCAGCGCGGAGAAGGGCTCGTCGAACAGCATCACGTCGGGGTCGACGGCGAGCGCACGGGCCAGCCCGACCCGCTGCTGCATACCGCCGGAAAGCTGGTCCGGGTACGACTGCTCGTAGCCGGAGAGGCCGACGAGGTCGATGACCTCCTGCGCGCGCCGCATCCGCTCGGCCTTGCGCACGCCACGGACCTCCAGCCCGTACACCACGTTGTCCGCGACGCGGCGGTGCGGCAGCAGGCCGAAGTGCTGGAAGACCATGGCGAACTTGCCCCGCCGCAGCTCGCGCAGGCGTTTCGCGTCCGCGGCGAGGATGTCCTCGCCCTCGAACACGATCCGCCCCGCGGTCGGCTCGACGAGCCTCGTCAGGCAACGGACCAAAGTGGACTTTCCCGAGCCCGAAAGGCCCATCACCACGAAGACCTCGCCGGGCGCGACCTCGAACTCGACGTCACGCACGGCCGTCACGCAGCCGGTCCGGTCCATGATCTCGCGCCGGGAAAGCCCTTTCAGCTCGGCCGCGCCCGGCACCCGGGCGGCCTTCGGGCCGAACACCTTCCACAGTCCGCTGACCGAGATGACGGGTTCCGTGGTCGCCGCTGCCCCGGTGCTGAGTTCGTGGATCGGTGCCGCCACGGTCACCCTCTCCTGTTGCGCTATACGCACCCGGTTCTGGCTATGAGACAGGATGTAAGGCGGCCACCCTCGCGTCAAGGGCGCTGCGTGTTTCGACTCCGTGAAGTGCCCTCAGCCGAAGTAGCCGATGCGCGTGGAGATCTCGTCCGCCCCGGCACGCAGCCGCTCGGCGACCGACGGGTAGGTGTCCGGGATCATCCGGTAGGCGGGGCCGGACACGCTCACCGCCGCGACCACGCCCCCGTCACCGCCCCGGATGGGCGCCGCGACCGCGTTGAGTCCGACCTCCAGCTCCTCGGCCGTGCAGCCCCAGCCGCGGCGGCGGACGCCCTCCAGCTCGGCGAGCAGCTTCGACCGGCTGGTGATCGTCTTGGGCGTGTAGCGCTCCAGCGTGTCGAGCGCGAGGGCCAGGTCGTCCTCCGGCGCCCAGGCGAGCAGCACCTTCCCGCTCGAGGTCGCGTGCAGCGGCGTGCGCTGGCCGATCCAGTTCCGGGTCGTCACCGCGGCCGTGCCGTAGGCCTGGACGACGTTCGTCGCCTGGCCGTCGTTCAGGATCGCGACGTTGACGGTCTCGTCGAACTCCGCCGCGAGCCGCTCGCACACCGGCTGGCTCTCGCGCGGCAGGTCGAGGGTCGCGGTGGTCGCGCCGGCGAGGCGGACGATGCCGAACCCGAGACGGTACTTGCCGCGCTCGCTGATCTGCTCGACCAGCTGACGCGCCTCCAGGGCGCCGACGAGGCGGAAGGCGGTGGACTTGTGGACCTCGAGCTCGGCCGCGAGCTCGGTGACGCCCGCTTCACCGCGTCTGGCGAGGATGTCCAGGATCGCCAGCGCGCGGTCCACCGACTGCACCTGGACGCCGTTTCCGTTGCCACCTCGCTGTCGCACCTCGCCGTTGCCCATGACGCAACTTTACTCAGCAGTCACAAATTTCCGCTGGCTGGGCCTTGACCTCCCCCGATCCCATCCCGCAGGCTGTTGCGTATAGCACGTCAAGTTGTGCCATGAACAACTCGGAGCGACGCATGATCGCAGTCTGCGCTCTTCAGGACCTTCCCCCCGGTGAAGCGATCCGGGTGGACGCCGATGTCCCCATCGCGGTCTTCAACGCCGACGGCACGTTCTACGCCATCGACGACACCTGCACCCACCAGGACGCGTCCCTCGCGGACGGCTGGCTGGAGGGCTGCCAGGTCGAGTGCCCCCTGCACGCCTCGTGCTTCGACCTGCGCACGGGCCGTCCGAGCGGGCCACCCGCGAAGGTCCCGGTCCGGACGCACGAGGTCGTGGTGCACGACGGGCACATCTACGTCCAGGTCGCGGCCCGTGAGAGCGCCCTCGCGTGAGATCGGCGATCACCGTGGTCGGCGCCTCGCTCGCCGGCCTCTCCGCCGCGCGCGCCCTGCGCGCGCAGGGGTTCGAGGGACGCGTCCTGCTCGTCGGCGACGAGCCGCACCGGCCCTACGACCGGCCACCGCTGTCGAAGGACTTCCTGGCGGGCAAGGTGTCCCTCGACGACCTGGAACTGTCCACTTCGGACGATGACTTCGACTGGCAGCTCGGCGAGCGGGCGGTCGCGCTGGACGGCCAGGACGTGTTGCTGGCGTCGGGCGAGCGGCTCGCGTCCGACGGCGTCGTCCTCGCCACCGGCGCGCGCGCACGGCGGCTGCCCGGGATGCCGCTCCCCGGCGTGCACACGCTGCGCGGTCTCGACGATGCGCTGGTGTTACGGGAAGAGCTCGTGGCGGGAGCGCGGCTCGTCGTGGTCGGTGCCGGGTTCATCGGCGCGGAGGTCGCGTCGACCGCACGTGGTCTAGGACTCGAGGTGACGGTGGTGGAAGCGCTTTCCGCCCCGCTCGCCGGGCCGCTGGGCGACGAGATGGGTGCGGTCTGCGCCGGCCTGCACCAGGACCACGGCGTGCGGCTGCTGACGGGAGTGGGCGTCGCCGCACTGGTCGGCGAAGACCGGGTGCGGGCCGTGCGCCTGGCCGATGGGCGGGAGCTGCCCGCCGACGTGGTCGTGGCCGGAGTCGGCGCCGTCCCGTGCGTCAAGTGGCTCGAGGGTTCGGGCGTGCGGGTCGATCGGGGCGTCGTCACGGACGCGCGCTGCGCGACGAACGTGCCGGGCGTGGTGGCCCTCGGAGACTGCGCGTCCTCCTACAACAACTTCGCCGGGCAGGCCATGCGGCTCGAGCACTGGACGAACGCCGTGCAGCAGGCTCAGGTCGCGGCCGCGACGCTGCTCGACAAGGAGGTTCCGGCACGGGCGGTGCCGTACTTCTGGTCGGACCAGTACGGCGTGCGCCTGCAGTTCGCCGGTCACCGCCGCGACGGCGACCGGGTGACGATCGTCGACGGCGACACCGCGGCCCGGCGGTTCGTGGCGGTCTACCGCCGCGGGGACCGGCCGGTCGCGGTGCTCGCGATGAACCAGCCGAAGCTCTTCGGCCGCCGGCGGCGAGAGCTGGCCGCGGCCGTCCCGCAGCCAGCCTGAGAGGTGGTCATGACTTCCAGCACCAGCCTGCTCGCCACGCTGCCCGGGCAGTACTACACCGACCCGGCGATCTTCGCGCTCGAACAGTCCCGGATCTTCGGCAGTCGGTGGCTCGCCGTCGCCCGAGCGTCCGATGTGGACCGTCCGGGCCGGTACAGAACCATCGAGGTGGGCGGGGAAAGCGTGCTCCTCGTCCGTGGCCGGGACGGCGGACTGCGCGCGTTCTTCAACGTCTGCCGCCACCGCGGGGCACGCCTGTGCACCGAGGCGGACGGCGAGGCGCGCCGGTCGCTGCAGTGCCCGTACCACGCGTGGACCTACGGTTTCGACGGAAAGCTCGTCGCCGCGCCGAACCTGACCAACATGCCGGACGTCGATCGCAGCGCGTACGGCCTGGTCCCGGTGCACCTGCGAGAATGGCTCGGCTACGCGTGGATCTGCCTGGCGGACGAGCCGCCGTCGTTCGAGGAGACGGTGCGGGACGCGGTCACCGGGCGGCTCGGCGACCCGGCGGCGATCGGCTCGTGGCAGCTCGACGAGCTGCGGGTGGGGCGCCGGATCTCCTACGACGTCAAGGCGAACTGGAAGCTGATCGTCGAGAACTTCATGGAGTGCTACCACTGCGCGACGATCCACCCCGAGCTGACCGAGGTGCTGCCGGAGTTCGCGCAGGGGTACGCGGCCCAGTACTACGTCGGGCACGGCGCGGAGTTCGGTCCGGAGATCGAGGGCTTCACGGTCGACGGTGCCGCGGGCTTCGACCGCCTTGGCGGCGTGGATCCCGGGCGCGACAGGCGGTACTACGCGATCACGATCAATCCGCAGGTTTTCCTGAACCTGGTGCCGGACCACGTGATCTTCCACCGGATGCTCCCGATTTCGGCCGAGCGCACGCTCGTCGAATGCGACTGGCTGTATTCGAAGGAGGTCGTCGCCTCGGGAAAGGACGTCTCGCGATCGGTGGAGCTGTTCCACCGGGTGAACCAGCAGGATTTCGACGCCTGCGAACGGTGCCAGCCGGCGATGTCGTCGAGGATCTACGCCCACGGCGGCGTCCTGGTACCGAGCGAGCACCACCTCGGCGCGTTCCATTCCTGGGTGCTCGACGCATTGGCCTGAAACGACGGCAGAAAAAGGCGGGCGGCTGATCACCCGTTGGTCGCGTTGATCGCCAATAATTTTCCGAAAAATTCGTGGGTAACGTTCCCGTTTCCGGAAACGACAGAGGTGCACAAAGCGGCTGAATCGCCGTGCGATCTCTCCGGGAAAAGGAAGACTTCATGCCCAAGATCAGTCGTGTGCTCGGTGCGGTGGCCGCTGTCGGCGCCATCGCCCTGCTCGGTCCCGCTCCGCTCGCGTTCGCGCAGACCGGAGCCCATACCGCTACCGGCGCCGACACCCTGAACTGCAGCGACTTCACCTATCAGGAAGACGCCCAGGCGGTTTACAACCAAGATCCAAGAGACCCCAACAATCTCGACGCGGACAACGACGGGATCGCCTGCGAGTCGCTGCCCCACAAGCCGAAGCAGACGACCACCAAGACGACCACCTCGAGGAAGCCGCCGACCTCCACCACCCGCGAGAAGGCCGGCACCGGCCAGGTCAAGGTCAAGCCGGTCGGCGGCGTGAACACCGGTGGCGGCGACGCCGGTTCCGGCCCCGGCGACGGCACCGGAATCGCGCTCGGCGGAATCGCGCTGGCCGGGACCGCGGCCGGAACCGTCCTGCTCGTCCGGCGGCGCGCCCGCCGATGAGCGTCCGATCCTGGCGCCGGTGGCCTGCGCTCCTGGCCATCGGCGCCGCGCTCACGGCCTGCGGAACCACCTCCCAGGCCGCCGGGCCGCCACCGCAGGCAGCCACGACAGCGCCGGTCACCTCAGCGACGACCACCGCGCGCCCGGCGACCCTGGAGGTCCCGGCGATCGGTGTCCACACCGGACAGATCGTCGAGCTGGGGCTGACCGGCGACGGGGAGCTGGAAGTGCCGAAGGACGCCGTGACCACCGGCTGGTTCACCGGCAGCCCGGCGCCGGGCGACCCGGGACCGGCCGTGCTCGCGGCGCACGTGGACTACAACCACGTCCCCGGCACCTTCAACCGGCTGAAGGACCTGCGCGCCGGTGACCAGGCGTTCGTGCACCGCGCGGACGGCAGCACCGCGGTGTTCACCGTGTACCGCGTCGCGCGCTACCCGAAGTCGGCGTTTCCCACGGACGAGGTCTACGGCGACACCGCGGGACCCGAGCTGCGCCTGATCACCTGCGGCGGCACGTTCGACCGGTCCAGCCGGAACTACGAGGACAACATCGTCGCCTACGCCAGGATCACCGGCGTCCCCCGGTGATCAGCCGCCGAAGGTGTCGGGGTCCGGGCCGGTGCGGCGGCCGCGGTCCAGCTCGGCGACGGCGTTCATGTCCTCTTCGGACAGTTCGAAGTCGAAGATCTCGATGTTCTCGCGGATCCGCTGCGGGGTCGAGGACTTCGGGAACACGATGTTGCCGAGCTGGATGTGCCACCGCAGCGCGACCTGCGCTGGCGTCTTGCCGTGCCGCTCGGCCAGCCGCCGCAGCACCGGGTCGTCGAGCACCTCGCCCTGCGCGATCGGGCTCCACGCCTCGGTCTCGATGCCGTGCGCGCGGTGGTACTCGCGCAGCTGGGACTGCTGCAGGTACGGGTGCAGCTCGATCTGGTTCACCGCCGGCGTCGTGCCGCTGGTGCGGGCCAGCTCGTCCAGATGCGCGGGCTGGAAGTTGGACACGCCCACGGCCCGCGCCTTGCCCGCCTTGAGGATCTCCTCGAAGGACTGCCACGTCTCGACGTAGCGGTTCTTCCGCGGCAGTGGCCAGTGGATCAGGTACAGGTCGACGTAGTCGGTGCCCAGCCGCTGCAGGCTGCCTTCGAGCGCGGTGATCGCGTTGTCGTGACCGTGGGCGTCGTTGGCGAGCTTGGTCGTCACGAACACGTCGGCGCGTGCCAGCCCCGACTGCCGGATCCCCTCGCCGACGCCCTCCTCGTTGCGGTACGCCTGCGCCGTGTCGATGTGCCGGTACCCCGTCTCGAGCGCCGTCCGCACAGCCTCGGCGGTGTCCTCCAGCGGGATCTGGAAGACACCGAAGCCGAACTGCGGAATCCGCACGCCGTTGTTCAGCTCGATCTCGGGCACGGTGGAAGTCGTCGATGCCATGACCTCGGCCTACCCCGCGCGCCGCGGCGCAAACCCGCGGTCAGATGCCGCGACTCAGCTCGCGCAGCTGCCCGATCGCCGCCGCGTCGCCCTCGAACTCCACGCGCACGGCGTCCCTGCCGAAGACGAACAGCAGGAGCTCCACGGGCGCGCCCACGACGGTCACCACATCCGGGCCGGCCTTCACGGTCGCCTGCCGCCCGTCGGGCGTCCGCAGGACCACTCCGACGGGTGACTTGCGCAGGTTCAGCTTCGACACGGCCTTCACCGACCGCCACGCCGCCGCGTCCCGCGCCGGATCCGCCGCGCGCGGCTCCCAGCCCGGCTGCCCGCGCCGGACGTCCTCGTGGTGCACGAGGAACTCCGCGCCGTTGGCGGCCTCGTCGACCGCGCCGATCCGCGTCGGCCAGAACCACGCCGGCCCGGACCGGACCTGTTCGACCAGCTCGGACCACGGCTTCGCCGCGTACTGGTCCTGCACCCGGCGGGTGTGGCCGGCCAGCGGCGGCACCATGATGCCCGCCGCCGCGTCCGGACGGTGCTCGCGCAGGACGAGGTGCGCGGCGAGATCCCGCGTCTGCCAGCCCTCGCACAACGTCGGCGCGTCCGGCCCGACCTGGTCCAACAGTGCGCTCAACGCCTGGCGCTCATCAGCGGCGACACCCATGACATCGACACTACCGGCCGGTAGCGCCGGACGGCGGCTGCCGGTGCTGAACGCCGATGAGCTGAGGCTCAGCGAGCACCAGCACCGCGCGACCGGTCCGACCGCGGGCCGGCGTCCGCGAACCGCGGGCAGGGCGCTCACCTGGAGCAATGTAAGCCCGGGCCACCCGTTCACGCGAGGGTTCGCGGCTCATCGCCGGACGAAGTACAGCACCGTCATCGTGACGGCCGTGGTGAGCACGACAGCGCGCAACGTCCTCGGCGACAGCCGTCGGGTCAGCTTCGCGCCCGACCAGCCGCCGACGATCGCGCCGCCCAGCACGGCGCCCACCTCCCCCGGGAAGCTCAGCACATCAGCCGCCAGCACGAAGAAGACCGCGGCGATGCCGAAAACGGCGGCGAGCTGGCAGACGCGGACGGGGTTCGCCGTCGCGGTGTCGAGTCCCACCCCGGCCGCCCAGAACGCGAGCATGAGAATGCCCACCGCACCACCGAAATAGCCGCCGTAGACAGCCAGCACGAACTGTCCGATGAGGACACCGGACGAGCCGAGACGGAGCGGCCGGCGCAACCGGGAGCCGAGCACGGCGATGGCTCCCCGGCCGAACAACAGCACGACCGTGGCGAACGCGAGCAGCCACGGTACGGCGGTCGCGAACGAAGCGGCCGGGAGCACGAGCAGCAGCGCCGCGCCGGCCGCGCTGCCGAGCAGGCTCGCGATCGTCAGCGCGGGCAGGGAAACCGGCCCGACGGGCACGACGTCGCGCCGGAACGCCCAGCCGCTGGCCAGCGCGCCGGGTAGGAGCGCGACGGTGGTCGAGGCGTTCGCCACCACCGCGGGCAGTCCGGCGAGGACCAGCGCGGGCAGCACGAGGAAGGTGCCGCCACCTCCGGCGGCGTTCAGTGCTCCGCCCGCGACACCGACGAGCACCAGAGCGACGATCTCCCACACGCGGCCGAGTATGTCGTCGTGAATTCGGCACCCACAAATGCCGCGCAGAATTTCCGGCGCTTTTTGGCGCACGCCGGAGTCCTGGTGCAGCGGTTCAACGGAATTCAGCGATTTCGCAGCTGAATCGCAGCGCGGGAAAGTGTTGGACGGCGGAGTCCGGCGGCGTCGATACTCACGGCATGTCGTCCCCGGATGTGGCCAGGCTGCCGCATGTGTTCGCGCTGCGCGCCTTCGGGCTCATGTCCGCGCCGCGGCGGGACGACCCGTCAGATGCGCCAGCAGCGCCCTGGCCGGCGGGTTGAGCGGAACCGGTTGCCTGCCGGCGAGATACAGCGTTCTGCTGAAATCGATCTGCTCGATCCGGGCGAACGGCAGCCCGGCGCGTTCGGCGACCGCCTGGGGGATGATCGTCACCCCGAGCCCGGCGGTGACGAGGTCGAGCAGCAGGGGCAGGTGCGTGGCCTCGCAGACGGGATTGTGCCGTAGCCCGGCGTCGGCCAGGCGCCGGCGGATCATCGCCTGCATCCCGCTGCCGCTGAAGTCGACGAACGGCTCGTCGTCGATCTCGGCGAGCTTGACCCGGCGCCGCTGCGCCAGGCGGTGCCCGGGATACGTTGCCAGCACGAGGCGCTGGCTCCACCGGGCGAAGGTGGTGAGACCGTCGGGGACCGGCCCGTCGGCGGCGAGGTAGGCCAGGTCCAGCTCCCCGTTGGTCACCGCGTCGGCCAGCTCGGGGGCGATGCCGTCGCGCACGTGGATCTGCACACCGGGGTGCCGCGCCTGGAACCTGCCGAGCTCATGGGGCAGGTCGACGACCGTCAGCGCCTGAATGGTGCCGATCGAGACGCGGCCGCGGGTCAGCCCGAGCACCGCGGACACCTCCCCCCGCGCGGCCAGGGCGTCGGCCAGCAGCCGGTGCGCCGCGGGAAGCAGCGCGCGCCCCGCCTCGGTCAGCATGACGCGCCGGGTGGTGCGCTCGAACAACGGCGCCCCGAGCTCCGCCTCGAGCTTCCGCACGGAGGCGCTCAAGGCGGACTGGACGATGTGAATCTCCTGCGCGGCGGCGGTGAAGCTCCCATGCCGCACCACGGCGAGGAAGTGCTCGATCTGCCGCAGCTCCATCCAGCGATGCTAATGCTGCGTAGGGACAGATCCAGTCATGATGTCGCCCGCCGCGTTGAGACGGGAGAAGTCCGCCACTGCGCCGAACAGGCACGTCTGGTGGGCGCAGCAGGGTTCGAACCTGCGACCCCCTCCTTGTAAGGGAGGTGCTCTTCCGCTGAGCTATGCGCCCTCACCGGCGGTGCTCCCGCGCAGGGAGCACCGCCGGGGAGAAAAGATCACGCGGGCAGTTCCGCCACAGCCTTCTTCCACGCCTCCTGGTCACGCGCCTCGCCGGGCTGGTTCACCTCGGCGAACCGGACGACCCCGTCCTTGTCGATCAGGAACGTGCCGCGCACGGCGAGGCCCGCCTTGTCGTTGAACACGCCGTAGGCCTTCGCGACCTCACCGTGCGGCCAGAAGTCCGACAGCAGCGGGAACTGGTACCCCTGCTGCTCGGCCCACGCCTTGAGGGAGAACGGTGTGTCGACCGACACACCCAGCACCTGCACGCCGGACCCCTCGTACTCCGCGAACTCGTCGCGCAGCTGGCACAGCTCGCCGGTGCAGATACCGCTGAAGGCGAACGGGTAGAACACGAGCAGCACCGGCTTCCGGCCCTGGAACGACGACAGCGTCACAGCCTGCTTGTTGTAGTCGTCGAGCGTGAACTCCGGAGCCTTCGAACCTACCTCGACCGCCATTTGGCGCACCTCTCCCGTCTCGCGTTGTCCCTGCGTGAGCCAACCTTACCGGTCAGCGCTTCGACTTCGACTTCGGTGAGACGAGTTTGGTGCCCGCCCAGTTCGCGCCGACGCTGATGTTGGACGTCTGCGCGAGCCCGACGGTGGGCACGGCCTCCGCGATCTCGCTCGGTTCGACGTGCCCCGGCTGGCCGGTCTTGGGCGTGAGGACCCAGATCACTCCGCTCTCGTCCAGTGGCGAGCGCGCGTCCATGATCGCGTCGACCAGGTCACCGTCGTCCTCACGCCACCACAGCAGCACGACGTCGATGACCTCGTCGGCGTCCTCGTCGAGGAGCTCGCCACCGATATGTTCTTCGATCGCCGCACGCAGGTCGTCGTCGACGTCCTCGTCCCAGCCGATCTCCTGAACCACCATGTCCGGCTTGATGCCAAGCCTCTCGGCGACGCTGCTGTAATCAGCGTCTCCAGCGGCGACCACTGCTGTCACTCCTCCAACTACGACGGGTGACCGGACGATCCGGTCACTCGGATACACGGATGGGGCTAGCGAACACGTCCGCGGCCCGCGGCGCAACCGTCCACACCGGATCTCTCCCAACTCGTTTCCCACGGTAGGAGCTGCCGAACCCTCCGGACGGCCGCTTTCGGACCGGCGTTTCTACCTCCCGGAACGCCGTGACCTAGGGTGGAGGGGTCTCGCGCGCGCGTGCGCGTGTGCAGTATGCGGATCCGACCGCGGGACAGGCAAACGTTACCGCCGAGTAGCGATGACGGAGGCCCTGAAAAAGACGACGATGACAGCAGGACACGGCCCAGGCCGGCCGTGCACTGACACGCGAAGTGACAATTGGCGAGGAGATCCCTTGGCCCCCCGAAACGACCAGGCCGCACGCGCGGACGCCGGCACCCAGCAGGCGCCGGCGCGGGTACGCGTCATCCGCGACGGATTGGCCGCGCACCTTCCTGACATCGACCCGGAGGAGACCGCCGAATGGCTGGACTCCTTCGACGAGGCGCTCGCCCGCGGCGGACACCAGCGGGCGCGCTACCTGATGTTGCGGATCCTGGAACGAGCCCGTGAGCGCAACGTCGGCGTCCCCCCGCTGACGGCCACGGACTACGTGAACACCATCCCCACCGAGAACGAGCCGTGGTTCCCCGGCGACGAGGAGCTCGAGCGCCGCTACCGCGCGTACATCCGGTGGAACGCCGCGATCATGGTGCACCGGGCCCAGCGGCCCGGGGTCGGCGTCGGCGGCCACATCTCCACGTATGCCTCCTCGGCCGCCCTCTACGAGGTCGGCTTCAACCACTTCTTCCGGGGCAAGGACCACTCCGGCGGCGGCGACCAGATCTTCATCCAGGGCCACGCCTCGCCCGGCATCTACGCCCGCGCCTTCCTCGAGGGCAGGCTGAGCGCGCGGCAGCTGGACGGGTTCCGCCAGGAGCACTCGCACGCCGGCGAGGGCGGCGGCCTGCCGTCGTACCCGCATCCGCGGCTCATGCAGGACTTCTGGGAGTACCCGACCGTGTCCATGGGCCTCGGCCCGATGAACGCGATCTACCAGGCCCGGTTCAACCGCTACCTGCGCGACCGCGGCATCAAGGACACCGACGACCAGCACGTGTGGGCGTTCCTCGGCGACGGCGAGATGGACGAGCCGGAGTCGCGGGGCCTGATCCACGTGGCGGCAGGCGAGGGCCTGGACAACCTGACCTTCGTCATCAACTGCAACCTGCAGCGCCTCGACGGCCCGGTCCGCGGCAACGGCAAGATCATCCAGGAGCTCGAGGCCTACTTCCGGGGCGCGGGCTGGAACGTCATCAAGGTGATCTGGGGCCGCGAGTGGGACTCGCTGCTGCACGCCGACCGCGACGGCGCGCTGGTCAACCTGATGAACGTCACCCCGGACGGTGACTACCAGACCTACAAGGCCAACGACGGCGCCTACGTCCGCGAGCACTTCTTCGGCCGCGACCCGCGGACGAAGGACCTGGTCAAGGACCTCTCCGACGCCGACATCTGGAACCTCAAGCGCGGCGGCCACGACTACCGCAAGGTGTACGCGGCGTACAAGGCGGCGATGGAGCACCACGGCCAGCCGACGGTGGTCCTGGCCCACACCATCAAGGGCTACGGCCTGGGCCCGGCGTTCGAGGGCCGCAACGCCACGCACCAGATGAAGAAGCTCACGCTCGACGACCTGAAGCTGTTCCGCGACTCGCAGCGCATCCCGATCAGCGACGAGGAGCTCGAGCGCGACCCGAAGCTGCCGCCGTACTACCACCCCGGCAAGAGCTCGCCGGAGATCGAGTACATGATCGGCCGCCGCCGCACGCTCGGCGGGTTCCTGCCCGAGCGCCGCGCCAACCGGGCCAAGGCGCTCGTGCTGCCCGGCGACAAGGTCTACGAGGCCGTCCGCAAGGGCTCCGGCAAGCAGGAGGTCGCCACCACGATGGCGTTCGTCCGGCTGGTCCGGGAGCTGGCCAAGGACAAGGAGATCGGCTCGCGGATCGTGCCGATCATCCCGGACGAGGCCCGCACTTTCGGCCTCGACTCGATGTTCCCGACGGCCAAGATCTACAACCCGCAGGGCCAGACCTACACCTCGGTCGACGCCAACCTGATGCTGGCGTACAAGGAGTCCGAGCACGGCCAGCTGCTGCACGAGGGCATCAACGAGGCGGGGTCCACGTCGTCGTTCACCGCCGTGGGCACGTCCTACGCCACGCACGGCGAGCCGATGATCCCGATCTACATCTTCTACTCGATGTTCGGGTTCCAGCGCACCGGCGACGGCCTGTACGCGGCGGCGGACCAGATGGCCCGTGGCTTCGTGCTCGGCGCCACCGCGGGCCGCACGACCCTGACCGGTGAGGGCCTGCAGCACGCCGACGGGCACTCGCTGCTGCTGGCGCACACCAACCCGGCCGTGGTGGCCTACGACCCGGCTTGGTCGTTCGAGATCGCGCACATCGTCCGGGAGGGTCTGCGCCGGATGTACGGCGAGACCGGCCCGGAGGGCAACGGCGAGAACGTCTTCTACTACGTGACGATCTACAACGAGCCCTACCAGCAGCCGGCCGAGCCCGAGAACCTCGACGTGGACGGCCTGCTCAAGGGCCTGTACCGCTACGCCGAGGCCCCGGCCGGGGACGGCCCACGGGCGCAGATCCTGGTCTCGGGTGTGACCATGCCGGACGCGCTCAAGGCGCAGCGGCTGCTGGCCGAGGAGTGGGGTGTGCGGGCCGCGGTGTGGTCGGCCACCTCGTGGTCGGAGCTGCGCCGGGAGGCCGTCGAGGTCGACCGCGACAACCTGCTGCACCCGGCCGACGAGCCGCGCGTGCCGTACGTGACGCAGGCCCTGCGGGACGCCGGCGGCCCGGTGGTGGCGGTGTCGGACTGGATGCGCGCGGTGCCGGACCTGATCCGCCCGTGGGTGCCCACCGACATGATCACGCTGGGCACCGACGGGTTCGGCTTCTCCGACACCCGGCCCGCGGCGCGGCGCCACTTCCTGGTGGACGCCGAGTCGATCGTGGTCGCGACGCTGACCGGCCTCGCCCGCCGTGGCGAGGTCGACCAGTCGAAGGTCGTGGAGGCCGCCAAGAAGTACCGGATCGACGACGTGACGGCCGCCGGCCCGCAGCTGTCGGAATCGGGTAACGCGTAACAGCCCGTACCGTGTGTGGGGCGTCCGTGGTGGACGCCCCACACACGTCGAAAGGGATGTGATCGTGACGAAGAGGCGGGCCCCGAAGGTCGGCGAGCTGAAGCAGATCCTGCGGCCGAAGCCCCTCGTGCTGAACCCGACCGAACGCAGGCTCGGCAACGCGCACACGATCGCCGATCTGCGCACCATCGCCAGGCTGCGCACACCACGGGCGGTGTTCGACTACACCGACGGCGCCGCCGAGCTCGAGGACAGCCTGCGCCGGGCGCGCCAGGCCTTCCGGAACGTCGAGTTCCACCCCAACGTGCTCCGCGGCGTCGCCGACGTCGACACCAGCGTCACGGTGCTCGGCAAGCGGTCCGCGCTGCCGTTCGCGTTCGCGCCCACCGGGTTCACCCGGATGATGCACCACGAGGGCGAGCGCGCGGTGGCTCGGGTCGCGCAGCGGGAGGGCATTCCGGTCTCGCTGTCGACGATGGGCACGACGTCGATCGAGGACGTGGCCGCCGCCGCGCCGGAGGCACGCCGGTGGTTCCAGCTGTACGTGTGGCGCGATCACGCCGCGGGCCAGGACCTGATGCAACGGGCGCACGAGTCCGGCTACGACACGCTGCTGCTGACCGTCGACACGCCGGTGGGCGGGGCCCGGATGCGCGACGTGCGCAACGGCCTGACGATCCCGCCGACACTGACCCTGCGCACGTTCCTCGACGGCGCGACGCATCCGGCGTGGTGGTTCAACCTGCTGAGCACCGAGCAGCTGCGGTTCGCCTCGCTCGACGCGTGGGGCGGCACGGTGCAGGAGCTGATCAACAAGCTGTTCGACCCGACGCTGAGCTTCGACGACCTGGACTGGGTTCGCGAAAGCTGGCCGGGCAAGCTCGTGGTGAAGGGCATCCAGAACCCGGACGACGCGCGGGACGTCGTCAAGCACGGGGCGGACGCCGTGGTGTTGTCCAACCACGGCGGCCGCCAGCTCGACCGCGCGCCGACCCCGCTCGAGCTGCTGCGCCCGTCGCTGGACGCGCTGGGCGGCGACGCCGAGGTGTGGCTCGACACGGGCATCCTCTCCGGCGGCGACATCGTCGCGGCCCTGGCGCAGGGCGCCACGACCTGTCTGGTCGGGCGGGCGTACCTGTACGGGCTGATGGCCGGCGGGGAGCGCGGGGTACAGCGCTGTGTGGACATCCTGCGCACGGAGATCGTGCGGACGATGCAGCTGCTCGGCGTCCGCACGATCGACGCCCTGCGCCCCGGCCACGCGGTCCTGCGCTGACGGTCCACCGCCGCCGGACCGGGTCTTTCGCCCCTACCTGACGCGAGGGACGCTCGGGATCACCGATCCCCGAGGAGCGCTGGTGCCGGTCGAGCTGGTCGCCGGGCTGTTCGGGGCCGGGGCGGCGCTGACGCTCGACGAGTTCGCGCTGTGACTGCACCTGGACGACGTCTACTGGACCGAGGAAACCCTCGTCGCCGAGGGCACGCAGGTGCTACCCCGCCGGATCGCGGAAGTACGAGCGCGCCACGGCCCGGTACCCGGCCGGAAGCCGCAGCCCGTGGACGGGCCTGCTGACCGGGTCGCGGGCGCGCCGACCAAGGAGCGGGCATGACGCCGGGACCGCCCTCCCCGGTTCGCAACGCTGCGGTTCGGCGAATGACGTCAACCGGGCCGAACCGTTGAATCCCGCCGCCTGAGGCAGCCTCCCCGGGCACGTATCAACCAGTGGAACAGCTCGCTTGACGGGACCCGGCCCACTGCTGATCATCTCGAAGCCACACGGAAAACGAGTTCCGCATGGTGGAAACGAGGTCGGCATGTTCGTGCAGGAGCTCGCCCCGCTCGCCGGGTCGCTCGGCCTCTCGGCACTCGTCGCGGTCCTTCCCCTCGCGACGGTGCTGGTGCTGCTGGGCGGCATCCGGATGAAGGCGCACCACGCCGCGCTCCTGGGCCTCCTGGTCGCCCTCGTCGTCGCGATCGCGGTGTACCAGACGCCCGTCGTCCAGGCGATCTCCAGCGGCCTGCAGGGCGCGGCGTTCGGCCTGTTCCCGATCATGTGGATCGTCGTCAACGCGCTGTGGATCTACCGGATCACCGTTCGCACCGGCCATTTCGACGTGCTCCGGCGGTCGTTCGGCCGCGTCTCCGACGACCCGCGCATCCAGGGCCTGCTGATCGCGTTCTGCTTCGGCGCGCTGATGGAGGCGCTCGCCGGCTTCGGCGCGCCGGTCGCGATCAGCTCGGTCATGCTCGTCGCACTCGGCTTCACGCCGGTCCGCGCGGCCGTGCTCGCCCTCGTCGCCAACACCGCGCCGGTCGCGTTCGGCGCGATGGGCACCCCGGTCGTGACGCTCGCGCAGGTCACCGGCATCCCGCTGGACACCGTGTCCTCGATCGTCGGGCGGCAGACGCCGCTGCTGGCGCTGTTCGTGCCACTGCTGCTGGTGATCATCATCGACGGCAGGCGCGGCCTGCGGGAGACGTGGGTGCCCGCGCTGGTCTGCGGCATCGCGTTCGGCGTGGTGCAGTTCGCGGCCTCGAACTTCGTCTCGGCGCAGCTGGCCGACATCGCCGCCGCACTGGCGGGCGCGGGAGCGCTGGTCCTGCTGCCCGCGACACGCAAGCCCGCCCGCCAGGAGGTCCGCGCGTCGGTGCTCACCGGTGTCGCGACCGAAACCCTGGACCGGCCGGAGGACCGCGGCGAGATCGTCCGCGCCTACCTGCCGTACCTGCTGATCATCGTGATCTTCTCGCTCGGCCAGGTGCCGCCGGTCAAGCGGCTGCTGGACGCGGCGACCTGGAAGTTCCACTGGGCGGGCCTCGATGTCGCCGCATCCAACGGCAAACCCGTGTCGGGCAACACGTTCTCGCTGCCGTTCCTCAACACCGGCGGCACGCTGGTGCTCATCGCCGGGATCCTGACGGTCGTCGCGCTTCGCGTCCCGGCCCGGGACTCGGTGCGGGAATGGGGCGCGACGGTGCACGAGCTGCGCTTCGCGATCCTGACCGTCACGAGCGTGCTGGCGCTCGCGTACGTGATGAACCTGTCCGGCCAGACCACGACGATCGGCTATCTCATCGCCGGCGCCGGGGCGGCGCTGGCGTTCCTGTCCCCGGTGCTGGGCTGGTTCGGCGTCGCCGTCTCAGGCTCGGACACCTCGGCCAACGCGTTGTTCGGCGCGTTGCAGGTCACCGCCGCGCACCAGGCCGGGCTCTCGCCCGAGCTGCTCGCTTCGGCCAACAGCTCCGGCGGCGTGCTCGGCAAGATGATCTCGCCGCAGAACCTGAGCATCGCCTGCGCCGCGGTCCAGCTGCCCGGCGAGGAGGGCAGCCTGCTGCGGAAGGTGCTGCCGTGGAGCGTCGGCCTGCTGCTGGTGATGTGCCTGATCGTGGCCGGGCAGAGCACGATCCTCAGCTGGATGCTGCCGTGACCTCCGCCCGCGCGCGCTGGGCGGAGCGGTTCCAGCTCCACCAGCCGTGGATCACCAGCACCGCGAACACGAGGTAGATCGCCGCGGAGAAGTACAGCCCGGAGGCGATCTGCAACGGCACGCCGATCGCGTCGACAGCCAGCCACACCAGCCAGAACTCGACCAGCCCCAGCCCCTGCGCACCGAACGCGACGAGGGTGCCGATGAAGATCGCGGCGTCCGGCCATGGCGCCCACGACGCGTTGAGCGCGTCCAGCAGCAGCGCCATCGCGACGGTGCCGGCCGCGAAGACCCCGGTCATCACCAGCCGTTCCACGAGCCGGCCCTTGCGCACGACCACGCCGTACACCGGGTCCTTGCGGCGCGCCCACGCCCACCAGCCGTAAAGCGAGATGAGCAGGATCGCGACCTGCCGGGAGGCCAGACCACCCAGGTGCGCGGACGTGTAGACGGCGAACAGCAGGACGGTCGCGCCGACCTGCACCGGCCACGTCCACAACGTTCGACGCTCGGCGAGGAACACCACCGCGAGCGCACAGATCTGCCCGACGAGCTCGGCGATCGAGATCCACTGCCCGAAAACGGTCAGTCCGTGCTCCAGAAGGAAGTTCACATCGATCTCAACACCGCCCGGGGCGCCGGTGATTCCCCACGGTGTGTAGCAGGGATTTTCCCCGCCGCACGATTGGGTGAGAGGGGTGGCGGAGGAAGATCGACAAGGTCCATAGTGGACCTACCGGTGGGGACCGGGGAGATGAGGCCGCCCGGCGGGATCCGCCGGGCGGCCTCGCATATCCGCCCTCCTGCTCGCGCTGGCGCGCTTAGCTGGAGGGCGTCGGCCGCGTATCGCTTGGGGGGCCGAGCCCCCCAAACCCCCGCGGTGCGAGCTCCTCCCGACCCGGCGTGGTTCCGGTGATCGGGAACCAGCATGCCTCGCGCTGCGCGCATCGCCGGAAGGGCATCGGACGGCCGCTGGGGCCCTCGCTGGGGCCGTCCGGCTTACGATGACCGCACCATGACCCAGACGAACAGCCGGGCTGCGGCGCACCCGCGGCAGGCCAAGCACCACGGGCTCTCCGCGAAGACGCTGCGCCGCCTCGACCGGGCGTCCGGGCGGCTGGCGTCCGCGAGCGTCGTCGCGATGGAACAGCGACTGCCCTGGTTCACCCGGCTGCCCGCCGACCAGCGCGCCAGCGTCCTGATGATCACCCAGACCGGCGCCGCCGGGTTCGTCGACTGGCTGCGCGACTCCCAGGAGGCCCTCAAGCTCACCAGCGAGGCCTTCCGCAGCGCCCCCCAGGAGCTCTCCCGCTGGGTCAGCCTCCGCCAGGCCGTCGGCCTCGTCCGGATGGCCATCGAGGTCTTCGAGGACGAACTGCCCGAGTTCGCCGCCACCGACGCCGAGCGCGCGGCCCTCATCGAGGGCATCCTCCGCTACGGCCGCGAGATCGCCTTCGCCACCGCGAACTCCTACGCAGCCGCGGCCGAGGCGCGCGGCGCCTGGGACGCCCGCCTCGAAGCCCTCGTCGTCGACGGGATCGTCCGTGGCGACGCCGAGGAATCGGTCCTCTCCCGCGCCGCCGCACTCGGCTGGGACCCGGCCGCGAGGGCCACCGTCTTCGCCGGGCGCCCCTCCTCCGACGACCCGCCGGCGGTGGTGTTCGAGGTGCGCCGGATCGCCGCCCGGCTCACCCGGCCGGTCCTGCTGAGCGTCCAGGGCTCCCGGCTCATCGTCGTCGCGGGCGGACCCGAAGAAGGCCTCGGCAAGCTCGCCGTCGCCTTCGGGGAGGGGCCGGTCGTCGCCGGGCCGACCGTCGAGAGCCTTGGCGACGCCCACCGCAGCGCGGCCGAGGCCCTGTCCGGGCTGCGGGCCGTCGTCGGCTGGCCCGAGGCGCCGCGCCCGGTCCGCTCCGCCGACCTGCTGCCCGAACGCGCCCTGTCCGGCGACGCCGAGGCCGAACGCCTGCTCATCGAGGAGATCGCCCAGCCGCTCGAGGACGCCGGCTCCACCGTGCTGCGCACGGTCGAGGCGTACCTGGAGTCCGGCGGCGTGCTCGAGACCTGCGCGAAGACGCTGTTCGTGCACCCCAACACCGTCCGCTACCGGCTCCGCCGCGCGACCGAGCTGACCGGCCGCAACCCGACGGACCCGCGTGACGCGCTGGTCCTGCGCATCGCCCTGATGGTCGGCAGACTCGCCCGCGCCCGCGGGCTGTGGTGAGGCAACTCACGTCCCCCACTGCCCGAACCATACAAGACATTCCCGTTACAGAAGTTCATCTGGCCGCCATCTTTGGAGGCTTCCTACAAAATCCCCGCGTGGACTTGGTGACCCGCAGCATCCCGACCATGGCGAGCGACCGTGTTCCCTGGAAGACGTGACAGCTCTCCTCGCCCCCGGACAGGGATCCCAGGCCCCCGGCATGTTCGCTCCCTGGCTCGAGCTCGACGGCACCCGCGACAAGCTGCGCCGCTGGTCCGAGCGCGCCGGCCTCGACCTCGTGCACCTGGGCACGGAGGCCGACGCCGAGACGATCCAGGACACCGCGATCACCCAGCCGCTGATCGTCGCGCTGTCGCTGCTGGTCTTCGAGGAGCTGGAGAACGTGCCGGCCGACGCGCCCGTCGCCGGGCACTCGGTCGGGGAGCTGGCCGCCGCCGCCATCGCCGGCGTGCTGTCGGCCGAGGACGCCGTCGCGCTCGCCGCCGTCCGCGGCGCCGAGATGGCCAAGGCCTGCGCGGACGAGCCGACCAGCATGGCCGCGGTCATGCTCGGCGAGCCGGAGCAGGTCGTGACCTGGCTGGAGGAGCACGGGCTGACGGCCGCGAACCGCAACGGCGCCGGCCAGATCGTCGCCTCGGGCGCCGCGGACGCCATCGACCGGATCGTCGCCGCGCCCCTGGAGGGCACGAAGGTGCGCGCGCTCAAGGTCGCGGGCGCCTTCCACACCAAGTACATGGCCCCGGCCGAGGACGCGCTGCGCGCCCACGCGGCGGCCATCACCCCGAACGACCCGACCCGCCCGCTGCTGTCCAACGCCGACGGCGCGATCGTCACCAGCGGCGCCGAGTACCTCGAACGGTTGGTCAAGCAGGTGACCCGCCCCGTGCGCTGGGACCTGACGATGGACGGCCTGGTCGGCCTCGGCGTCACCGGGACCGTCGAGCTGCCGCCCGCCGGCACGCTCACCGGACTGGTCAAGCGCCAGCTCAAGGGCACCGTCACCAGGACTGTCGCGTTGAAGACGCCGGCCGATCTCGCGGCCGCCAAGGAGGTTCTGTGACAACGCTGCGCCTGACGCAGGGCCCGACCGCCACCCGCGTGCTGGGTGTGGGCAGCTACCAGCCCGAGCGGATCGTCACCAACGACGACCTGTCCCAGACCATGGAGACCACCGACCAGTGGATCCGTGACCGGGTGGGCATCATCGAGCGCCGGTTCGCCGAGAAGGACGAGCTGCTGGTCGACATGGCCGTGGCAGCGGGGCGCAACGCGCTCGCCGACGCGGGCGTGGACGTGTCCGAAGTGGACACCGTGATCGTGCCGAACTGCACGATGCCCTCGCCGATCCCGAACGCGGCAGCACAGGTGGCCGACCGGATCGGGATCACCGCCGCCGGTGCGTTCGACCTCAACGCCGCCTGCGCCGGGTTCTGCTACGGCCTCGGCGTCGCCTCGGACCTCATCCGGGCGGGCTCGGCCGGCAAGGTGCTGGTGATCGGCGCCGAGAAGCTCACCGACGTGGTGGACCCGGTCGACCGCTCGAACGCGATCATCTTCGCCGACGGCGCGGGTGCCGCGGTGGTCGGCCCGTCCGACACGCCCGGTATCGGCCCGGTGGCCTGGGGCAGCGCAGGTGACCTGGCCGAGACGATCTACATGCGCGAGCACCGCTACATCTTCCAGGAGGGCCAGGCGGTCTTCCGCTGGGCGACCACCCGGATCGCGCCGATCGCGCTCAAGGCGCTGGAGCTGGCCGGGGTCGAACCGTCCGAAGTGGACGTGCTGATCCCGCACCAGGCCAACCTGCGCATCGTCGAGGCGATCGCGAAGAAGCTTCGCGTCAAGGGCGCCCGCGAGGACATGGTCGTCGCCGACGACATCCGGTACTCGGGCAACACGTCCTCGGCCTCGATCCCGCTGGCGCTGGACCACATGCGCAAGGCGGGCACCGTGCACAGCGGTGACGTCCTGCTCATGGTCGGTTTCGGCGCCGGACTGTCCTACGCCGGACAGGTCGTCATCTGCCCGTGATACCACTTACCCCGGCGGGCGCCCGTCCGCCGGGGTACGAAGACCCCGAAAACCAGAAAGGGAAACCAACAGTGGCGGACAAAGAAGAGATCCTCGCCGGCCTCGCCGAGATCGTGGAAGAGGTCGCCGGTGTCGCGCAGGACGACGTGAGCTCGGAGAAGTCGTTCGTGGACGACCTGGACATCGACTCGCTGTCGATGGTCGAGATCGCCGTGCAGGCGGAGGACAAGTTCGGGGTCAAGATCCCGGACGACGAGCTCGCCAACCTCAAGACCGTGGGTGACGCCGTCGACTACGTCGCGGCCAACTCGAAGTAAGCATTCTCCGAACACGATTCCTCGGGAGAGTTCACATGAGCAACATCGACGTCGTGATCACCGGGCTGGGTGCGACCACGCCGCTCGGCGGGGACGTCGCGTCCACCTGGGACGGACTGCTCGCCGGCCGCAGCGGCATCCGCCGCATCGAGGCCGACTGGGTCGAGCGGTTCGACCTGCCGGTGAAGATCGGTGCGACTCTCGCCGAGGAACCGACGGAGACGCTTCCGCGTGTGCAGGCACGCAGGCTGGACCGGTGTGAGCAGATCGCTCTCATCGCGGCGCGGCAGGCTTGGGCGGACGCCGGTTTCACGGAGCCCACGGACGAGCACAGCGATGTCGAGCCCGAGCGGCTCGGCGTGTCCATCGGCACCGGGATCGGCGGCCCGCTCACCCTGCTGTCGCAGGACGACCTGCTGGAGGAGCACGGCATCCGCAAGGTGTCGCCGCTGACCGTGCCCATGCTGATGCCCAACGGCCCCGCCGCTCAGGTCTCGATCGACCTGAAGGCCCGCGCCGGAGTGCACTCGCCCGCGTCGGCGTGTGCCTCCGGTGCGGAGGGCATCGCCAACGGCTTCCAGATGATCCAGAACGGCCGGGCCGACGTGGTGGTCGCGGGTGGCACGGAGTCCTGCATCCACCCCATCACCATCGCCGGGTTCGCCCAGGCCCGGACCGTTTCCACGAACAACGACGACCCGGCGCACGCGTCGCGGCCGTTCGACACCGACCGCGACGGGTTCGTCCTCGGCGAGGGCGCGGGCGTGGTCGTCCTGGAGCGTGCCGACCGCGCAAAGGCGCGCGGCGCCAAGATCTACGGCCGGCTCGCCGGCTACGGGATCACTTCCGACGCCTACCACATCACCGGCAACCACCCCGAGGGCATCGGCCAGGTCGCGGCCATGACGCACGCGATCGAGATGGCCGGGCTGACCGCACAGGACGTCCAGCACGTCAACGCGCACGCCACCGCCACGGTGGTCGGCGACATCGGCGAGGCCAACGCGATCCGCAAGGCGATCGGCTCGCACCCGGTGGTGACCGCGCCGAAGGGCGCGCTGGGTCACCTTGTCGGCGGCGCGGGCGCGGTCGAGGGCATCGCGACGCTGCTGGCGATGTACCACGGCATCGTCCCGGCGACGCTGAACCTGACGAACCTCGACCCGAAGGTCGAGCTCGACGTGGTGTCCGGCGAGCCGCGCAAGGGCGAGTACACCGTCGCGATCAGCAACTCGTTCGGCTTCGGCGGCCACAACACCGCCCTGCTGTTCACCGCCGCGTAAGGCACCGGCCGCTGCGGGCCACGTGTCCGCCGCGGCCGGTTCAGCAGCGGGCGTTCTCGGGGGTCGTGTACCCGGCGACGGTGTCGACCTTCCAGTGCCCGGACTCGACGGTGACCGGCAACGTGAGCTTCCAGCGCACGCACGAGGCACCCGGCAGCGTCTCCGGCGCGTCCGCCGCGTCCTGCACGCTGGTGAAGCCGAGCAGCACCCGCAGGTCCTTGTCGGACACCGCGTCGATCCGGTAGACGAGGATGCTGCCGTCCTTCGTGGACCGGTAGTCCTGCAGCCAGGCCGGGCGTGACTTCGCCTGGATCCTGGCCTTGGTGACCGTGGTCTTCCACTGCTCGTAGTCGCGGCTGTTGATCGAGTCGAAGTAGGCCTGCAGCAGCTGGCGGATCACCTCGTGCTGGGGATGCGCGGCCGCGTCGGGGGTGAGCTCCACCGAGCCGGGGCCCGGCTGCTGCGCGAGCGGGCGCGCGGTGGAGCTGGGCAGGGCGAGGATCGCGTCCGGCTGCGGGTCGGGCACCCGGTACAGCTCCCTGGCCAGCAGCCCGCCGCCGACCATCAGCGAGACGACCACGATCACGACGGGCAGCAGCCAGCGGTGAGGGCTCGACGAGGCCGGCACAGCTGACACACACGCAGCGTAATGCTTGCGGTGATCTCGCGCGGCACAACCGGCCGACCGGTGCCCGATCGCGCGACACCTGCCGGCCGCCCGGCGTCAACCCGCCGGCCTCCGCCCTTCCACGGACGCGTTGCGCGCGATTCAGCCGACCCTGTGCAGCCAGGTCACCGGGGCGCCGTCGCCGGCGTGCCGGAACGGTTCGAGGGCCTCGTCCCAGTTGGTGGCCAGCAGCTCGTCGACCCGGTGCGCGAAGGCCTCGCCCGCGCGTGCCCGGCTCACCAGGGCACGCAGTTGGTCCTCCCCTACCACGATGTCGCCGTTGGCACTGGTTCGCCCGTGCCACAGGCCGAGGCCGGGCGCGTAGCAGTACCGCTCGCCGTCGACACCGGGGCTCGGGTCCTCCGTGACCTCGAAGCGCAGCATGGGCCACGCCTTCAGTCCGGCGGCGAGCTTCGCCGCGGTGCCGGCGGGCGCGCTCCAGTTGCATTCCGCGCGGAGCTGTCCTGGCGCGGCGGGCTGCGCCGTCCACTTCAGATCCACTCGGGTTCCCAGGGTGCCCGAAATAGCCCACTCGACGTGCGGGCACACCGCAGACGGCGACGAGTGGACGTACACCACACCACGGGTGTTTCCACGGGTGCTCACTGCTGACCTCCGCTACTCGACGAGGGGCGTCTTCCCCTACGACCTCGCGAGCCTCGGCGGCCATCCACTCGTGGCGTGGCTTAGCACATTGTGCACTGCGATCACCCATTTGGCCACACGAACCTCAGGCGTCGCAGGCATCACTTCCGGGAAGGGCATCCCCGGCTGCGCGGGGATGCCCTTCCGGGCAGTTATCCGGTCGCGCCGAGGGAGCGGGCCGCGGCGACGGTGTCGACCAGACCGGTTCCCTTGTCGTAGCTGGAAGTGTAGGGACCGACGGTCTGGTACGGGGCGCCGTTCGAGTATTCGTACGCCGTGGACTTGATGGCGTTCTCGATGTCACCGGGGGTGGCGGCCGGGTCCGCCTGGAACAGCTGGGCGACGATCCCGGTGATCTGCGGGGTGGCCATGGACGTCCCGCTGATCACGTTGTAGGTCCCGAGGTCGAGCGCGCCCGGCCCGTTCTCCGGCTGCAGCCCCTGCGCGCAGATGACCAGGTACGGCCGGCACGAGGACAGGATGTTCTCCCCCGGCGCCGAGACGTCGGGCCAGCTCGACGGGTCGGTCGCGAGCCCGCGCGAGGAGAAGTCCGAGACCGTGCCGTCGCGGGTGCCGGTGCCCTGGTCGTTGTAGGACGCCACCGAGAGCACGCCGGGCGTCGGGTCCTGGCCGGGCGGGTTGGACAGGTTCGCCGAGCCGTCGCCGCCGTCGTTCCCGTTGGCCCACACGGTGACCACGCCCTCGGCGGCGAGCGCGCGCTGCAACTGCACGGTCGCCGAGCCCGGGTCGAAGCTGCCACCGCCGCTCGGGCCGTAGGAGTTGTTGATCACCTTGATCGGCGGGCAGGTCGACGCCGGGACACCCGCGCCGCACGGTGCGTTGTGGTTCTCCAGCACCCAGTTCAGCGCGGCGTCGGTGCCGAGCACGAGGATCGCCAGCCCGGTCGAGATGGCGACGATCTTCGAACCGGGCGCCGAGCCGCCGACCTTCGTGCCGTCGGGCAGGGTCAGCGCGTTGCCCGCGGCGATGCCGGTGACGTGCGTGCCGTGCCCGCCGAGGGAGGTGGTGTCGGTGTCGAGCGAGGTCGGCACGTCGACGACGCACGAGGTGTCCGTGCTGCCGTCCGCGCACAGGCTCTTGAGGTTGCGCACCACGCGCGTCCTGCCGTCCGACTGGAACGCCGGATGTGTCGGGTCGACCCCGGTGTCGATGATGGCGACCGAGACGCCGCTGCCGTCGAGTGCCGTGCCGTTGGCACCGGTGAGGGTCGTCCGGGCCTCGGCGCTGCGGGTGGCGGTCGTCCCGGTGCTGCCGTAGGTGACGAGCGGGTCGTTGTTCTCGACGTAGGTGACGCCCGCGATCCGGCGCGCGGCCCCGACCTGGGCGGGCGAGCCCTTCGCGGCGACCACGCCGATCTTGGCGAACCTCGTGATCTCGGTCAGGCCGGCCTGCTTGACCGCTCGTTCGGCGGTACCCACGTCGGTCGCGTGCACCAGCGTGGTCAGCTGGGCCGAGTCCGCCACCGTGGACAACAGGCTGCCCAGGGTGGCGGAGACGGGCGCCGGCGCGGCCTGCGCGGCGGCGGCCGGGGTCAGCGTGATCATGGGCAGGACGAGCACGGCGGCGGCGATCGCGGACGACCGTTTCCGTCTTGGGGCGCTCCAGTGCATCGGCTTCTCCTCAGCTCGGACGAACAGCCGACCTACTAACGAGTAGCACACCAAAGAGTGACGACGGTCACTCTCGATGACGAACGCAGGGTTACTGGACAGGATTTTCACACTGCTGGTCCAACCGCCGATGACCGCGCGCTAGCGTAGGCACCCAGCAGCCACCGTCAGGGGAGGTTCAGGTGCGGCTCGTCCGCCTCGGGCAACAGCCGTCTCGGGTCGCCGAGGACATCCGCGCGGCGCTGGCCTCGCTCGGCAGGGGCGCCACGGTGGTCGGCGGGGTGGCGCTGGTGGGGGCGCGGCCGATCCCGTCGGTCCGCAGCGTGGACGCCGTCGTCGTACTGCCCCGCGGGGTGCTCGTCGTGCTCGGGGTCGACCTGCCCGAGCCCGCGATGCGGCTGGAGGCGCCGCTGGCCGGGCCGTGGAAGGCCGACGGCTGGCCGCTGCCGGGGCCGGACAAAGCGGTGAACCCGGCGACGCCGAAGCTCGCGCTCGCCGAGTCGATCACCCGGCACCTGCGCCCGAAGGTGCCGGCCGAGCTGCCGATCGGCACGATCCTCGCGGTGGGCCCGTTCGTCGACGAGGTCGACCAGCCGCCTGCCGACGTCAGCGGCCCGGTGCGGGTGCTGCATCCGACCGCGACCCACATGCTCGCCGCCACCGTCTCGCTCGCCGCCGCGCCGAAGCCGTGTTCGGTCGAGGAGGCGCGCCTGCTCCTCAAGGCGCTCGCCCCGGAAGCCCCGCCGCTCTCGGACGAGATCCTGGCGGCGGAGGGCTTCGGCGTGATCGTCGAACAGACGGCCGAAAAGCTTGCGACGCCGGAGACGACGGACAAGCTCGTGCCGTCGATGGCGGCGTCGGAGAAGACCGAGAAGATGGCGCCGCCGTCACCCCCATGGCCGCGGCCGAAGACGCCCCCGCCACCGGCGCCGATCGAGATGACCACCCCGGTCCCCCGCATCACGGCGGCCGTGCCGGTGCGCGCCCCGGCGATGGGGAACCCGCGGACGGTGCGGTGGCTGCCACTCGCCGCGATCGGCCTGCTGGCGGTGTTGCTGGTGACGGCGATCGTGCTGGCGACCACGAGCGGTGGGGACCCGGAAGGCGCGCCCGCGCCACCGCCACAGGTCGTCGACGGGATCCCGCTGATCGAACGTGCCGCGGCGACGGACGGCAATTGCGCCGCGCACGCCGTCGGCGATCTGCAGGCGAGCCTGCAGCGGACCGCGTGCGTCACCATGCGGCGCGGCAGCTTCGAGGCGACGGTGGACGGCAGGCTGGCCGCGGTCTCGATCGCGATGGTGACGTTCGCCGACTCGACGGCCGCGTCCGCGTTCAAGAAGGCCGCGGACACCCCGGGCGGCGGGGGCGTGACCGATCTCGCGGGCGAGACCGGGAAATGGGCCCGCACCCCGCATTTCGACGGCACGGCGGCGTACGTCAGCGCGGCGAGCGGGACCGAGGTGCGGCTGGTGCTGGCCGCGTGGTTCGACCAGCCCTCGACCGCCGACGACCCGTCGCTCCTGCGCGCGGCGCACGCCGGAGCGACAGCGCGGATTCCCTAGACCCCGTAGGTCAAAGCCCGTAGGTCTCGAGCAGGCGCAGCCACACCTCGCTGATCGTCGGGAAGGCCGGGACCGCGTGCCACAGGCGGCGCAGCGGGACCTCGCCCACCACGGCGATCGTCGCCGAGTGGAGCAGGTCCGCGACGTCCTGGCCGACGAACGTGACGCCCACCAGCACCTCGCGCTCGGTGTCCACCACCATCCGCGCCTTGCCCTGGTAGCCGTCCGCGTGCAGCGCCGAACCCGCCACCGCGATGTCGATGTCCACCGCCCGGTGCGGCTTGCCGTCCTCCGGCGCCGCGACCCCGACCGACGCCACCTCCGGATCGGTGAACACCACCTGCGGCACCGCGTAGTGGTCGGCGGTGCTGGTGTACTGGCTCCACGGCGAGTCGTCGACCGGCCTGCCCGCCGCCTTCGCCGCGATCACGTCGCCGACGGCGCGGGCGGCGTACTTGCCCTGGTGCGTCAGCGGGGCGCGGCCCGTCACGTCACCGGCCGCGTACAGCCAGTCACCGTCCACATCGGACACCACGCCGGTGTCGTCGACGGTGAGGGCCGATCCCGGCTTCAGCCCGACGGACTCCAGGCCGATGTCGTCGGTGGTCGGGCGGCGGCCGGTGGCGACGAGCAGCTTGTCCACCGTGAGCGGCTCGCCGCCCTTCAGCTCCAAACGGGCCCCTCCGTCCACTTCGGAAGCCTTCATGAGCCCCGAGTCCAGGTGCACCCGCACGCCGTCCTCCCGCAGCCCGTCGGCGACCAGGTCGCCCGCGAAGTCGGGGTAATGCGGCAGCGGGCGGGCACCGGCGACGATGAGCTGGACCTCCGCGCCGAGCCGCGCCCACGCCTGCGCCATCTCGACCCCGACGACACCACCGCCGAGCACCCCGAGACGCCGTGGCACTTCGCTCGCGGACGTCGCTTCACGCGAACCCCACACCGGGATCTCGTTCAGCCCCGGAATGTCCGGAGTCTTCGGCACACTGCCCGTGCACACCACGACGGCGTGCCGCGCGCGCAGCACACGGTCAGCGTCCACTGTGACCTCTCGCTCACCCGTGATCCGGGCGTGCCCGCGTACGACGTCGATGCCCGCACCCTGTGCCCACTCGACCTGGCTCGAGTCGTCGCCGTTGTGGATGAAGGCGTCCCGGCGCTCGAAGACCGCGGCGGGGTCGAGCGCGCCGCCCACCGGCACGCCGGGCAGCCGCCGCGCGGCGGCGAGCGCGTTTCCCGGGCGTAACAAGGCTTTGCTCGGAATGCAGGCCCAGAACGAGCACTCGCCGCCGAACCGTTCGTGGTCCACCAGCGCCGTTTTGAGCCCGCCCCGCACGGCCCGGTCGGCCGCGTTCTCCCCTACCGGGCCGCCGCCGATCACCACCACGTCGTAAGTCTCTTCGGTCATCCGCTCAGCGCACACCAGGCAGGCGCACGGCGCAAGTGGGGGAGGTATTCTCACCGCAGTATTCGAGTACAGGAGGTTTCGGTGGCCAAGAACACCGCAGTGCAGCTACTGGACGACCTGAACGGCGAGCCGGCCCAGGAGCAGGTCCGGTTCGGCCTGGACGGTGTCGACTACGACATCGATCTCTCCGATGACAACGCCGAAAGCCTGCGGGAGACCCTGGCGCGGTATGTGCAGCACGGCCGGCGCACCGGTGGCCGCAAGCGCCAGCCGCGCCGCCTCGCGCCGCCCACCCGGGGCCGCAAGAAGCCGGCCGCTTCCCGTGCGGCGGCGGCGAAAACGGCGGAAACGCCGAAGGCGCCGGCCACCCGCAAGGGGGCCACCACGAAAACCGCGGCAGCGGCGAAAACCGCCACCGCGCAGAAGTCCGCGCCTGCCAAAACGGCCGCGGGCAAAACGAAGCCGGCGGCCGCGAAGAAGGCCACCGCGGCGAAGAGCACGGCGGCGAAGAAAACCGCTCCCGCGAAAACGGCGGCCGCGAAACCGGCAGCCGCCAAAACGGCCGCGGCGAAATCGAGCACGACGAAATCGGCGGCCGCCAAGCCCGCCGCCGCGAAGCAGTCCGGTTCGAAGGCCACCGCGAAGAAGCCCGCGGCCAAGAAGCCGACGTCCGCCGAGAAGGCGCCCCGCCGGCCCGCCCGGAAGGCGCCGCCCGTGGTGTTCTCCAACGCCGCGGAGTAGCAGCGGCTTTCCCACCGGAGCCGCTCCGGTGGGAAAGCCCGAGGTCAGAGGCTCTTCAGCTCCTCGACGATCTCGCCGACCGAGGCCTTGGCATCGCCGAAGAGCATGCTCGTCTTGGATTCGTAGAACAGGTCGTTGTCGATCCCCGCGAATCCCGAGCTCATCGAGCGCTTCAGGACGATGACCGAACGGCTCGCGCTCACGTCGAGGATCGGCATTCCGTAGATCGGGGAGCTCGCGTCGGTGCGGGCGGCGGGATTCGTCACGTCGTTCGCCCCGATCACCAGCGCCACGTCGGTCTGCGGGAACTCCGAATTGATCTCGTCCATTTCCTTCAGCTGCTCGTACGGCACATCGGCTTCGGCGAGCAGGACGTTCATGTGCCCCGGCATCCGGCCGGCCACGGGATGAATCGCATACGCGACCGTGATTCCCTTGGCTTCCAGCAGCTGCGCCATTTCCCGCACCGCGTGCTGCGCCTGTGCCACCGCCATGCCGTAACCCGGCACGACGACGACCTGGCTCGCGTACGCCATCTGGATCGCCGTGTCGGCCGCGGTCGTGCTGCGCACCGGCCGGGCCTCCTTCGTACTGGAAGCCACCGCGGTCGTGCCGCCGAACCCGCCCGCGACGATCGCCGGGATCGAGCGGTTCATGGCCTTCGCCATGAGGTTGGTCAGGATCGAGCCCGACGCGCCGACGATCATGCCGGCCACGATCAACGCGGTGTTGTCGAGCGCGAGGCCCATCGCGGCGGCGGACAACCCGGTGCAGGCGTTGAGCAGTGAGATGACGACGGGCATGTCCGCGCCGCCGATCGGGAGCACCACCATCAGGCCGAGCACCGCGGCGGCCAGCAGCAGCACGATCATCAGGATCTCGGCGTCCGCGCCCGCGATCACCGCGACCGCGCAGCCGACGGCGGCGAGCAGCAGCACGATGTTCGCCGGCTGTTGCAGCTGCCGCAACGTGATCGGCCGTCCCGGCAGGATCTCCTGCAACTTGCCGAACGCGACGAGCGAGCCCCAGAACGAGATGGAACCGATGAGCGCGGCGAACAGCGAGGCGATCGCGATGTACACCGGCTCGCCCGAGTAACCGTCGGTGGTGCGGAACTCGACCCACGCGATGAGCGCGACCGCGCCACCGCCGACCCCGTTGAACAACGCGACCATCTGCGGCATCGCGGTCATCTTGACCTTGCGGGCCGCGGGCACGCCGACGAGCGCGCCGAGCACGATGCCGAGCGCGATCAGGACCCAGTTGCTCATCCCGGGCGTCAGCAGGGTCGCGACGACGGCGATGACCATGCCGACCGCGGCGATCCAGTTGCCGCGCACCGCCGTGCGCGGCCCGGTCAGCCCCATCAGGCCGTAGATGAACAACGCGAACGCGACGATGTAGAGGACGTTGATGAGATCAGTCATCGCCCTCGTCCTTCTTGCGGCCCTTGAACATCGCGAGCATCCGGTCGGTGACCAGGAACCCGCCGACGACGTTGATCGTGCCGAACGCGATGGCGATCACCAGCAGGATCTTGTTGAGCACCCCGTCGGCGCCGAGGCCGAGCACGATCAGCCCGCCCAGCAGCACGATGCCGTGAATGGCATTGGTGCCCGACATCAGCGGCGTGTGCAAGGTGTTGGGCACCTTGGAGATCACCGCGAAGCCCACGAATCCGGCGAGCACGAGCACCGCCAGGCTTTCCACGAGCATCAGGACTCTCCCCTCTCCCGGCCGGCGACGCACGCGCCGGCCACGATCTCGTCCGAGAAGTCGAGGGCGAGCCTGCCGTCGGCGTCCACCAGCAGCTCGACCAGTTCGGTCAGGTTCCGCGCGTAGAGCTCGCTGGCGTGGCCGGGCATCTCCGCGGCCAGGTTCAGCGGCGAGCAGATCGTGACGTCGTGCGCGACGACCTCCTTGCCCGGTTCGGTCAGCTCGCAGTTGCCGCCGGACTCACCGGCCAGGTCGACCACCACCCCGCCCGCCGGCATCCCGCGGACGGCTTCGGCGGTGACGAGCGTGGGCGCCCTGCGGCCGGGCACCAGCGCGGTGGTGATGACGACGTCGAACTTCGTCGTCGCCTCGGTGAGCCTGCGTTGCTGCTCGGCGCGTTCGTCCTCGGTCAGCTCCCGGGCGTACCCGCCTTCGCCGACCGCTTCGATCCCGAGGTCCAGCCAGCTCGCGCCGACCGAGCGCACCTGCTCGGCGACCTCGGGCCGCACGTCGTACCCGGTGGGCCGCGAGCCGAGTCGCTTCGCGGTCGCCAGCGCCTGCAGCCCCGCGACACCGGCGCCGAGGACGAGCACCTTCGCGGGTGGCATGGTGCCGGCGGCCGTGGTGAGCATGGGGAAGAACCTGGTCAGCCGCTCGGCGGCGAGCAGCACCGATCGATAACCGGCGACGCTGCTCTGCGAGGACAGCGCGTCCATGGCCTGGGCTCGCGTGATGCGCGGGATCGACTCCATCGCGAAGGACGTCACCCCCGCCTTGTCGAGCGCGGCGGTGGCGTCCACATCGGACAGCGGCTTGAGGAAGCCGATCAGGACGCTGCCCTTCTTGAGCCGGCTCACCTCGGCGGGTGTGGGTGGCGCGACCTTGAGCACGATGTCGGCGCTCCAGGCGTCGCCCATCTCCGCGCCCGCCTGCTCGAACACCTCGTCCGCCAGCAGCACGCCCTCACCTGCCCCGGACTCGACGAGCACCCGCAGCTTGCGCCCCACCAGCCGTTCGACCAGCTTGGGCACGAGCGCGACGCGCCGCTCACCCGGTAACGATTCGCGGACGACGCCGACCGACAACGGCACGGTCTCGACCACGGTGCACCACCTCCTCGCTGAGGACGGGCGATCATGCCAGTTCTATCAGCAAAGGGCCACCGGGAAGCGGCGTCAAGTCTCGCTGTGCCAGTTCGGGACACCGAGCAGGATGAGGCGGAGGCGTTTTTCCGCCGTCCGGACGATGCGCTCGTCGGTCCCGGCGTCCCGCGGGCGCGCCTCGATCAGCTCCAGCACGGTCGCCTGCATCGCGGTGACGATGAGGTCGGCCATCATGTGCAGGTCCTCGGTCGACCAGTGCCGCAGGTAGGGGAACCGGGCCAGGTCCACGGCGAGCTCGCTGGCGAACAGCCTGAGCTCGATCGCGACGGCCCGCGCCACGGCGCCGGTGCCCCCGTAGCGCTCGCGGGTGAGGAAGCGGAAGTGGTCCTCGTGTGCACGGACGTGCTCGTAGAGCGTGCGGACCGAGACCCGGATGAGGTCGGCCGACGCGCGTGGCTCGCGGCGCACCGAGCGGATCATGTCGCGCAGGGTGCGCATCGACTCCTCGACCAGCGCCACGCCCAGCTCGTCCATCGAGGCGAAGTGCCGGTAGAACGCCGTCGGCACGATGCCGGCCTGCTTGGTGACCTCGCGAAGGCTGAGGCTGCCGAAGCCGCGGTCGGCCAGCAGGCCCAGCGCCGAGTCCAGCAGCGCGCGCCTGGTTCGTTCCTTGCGCTCGTGGCGCGTGATCGGTTCCGCGGTCACAGGGCTCAGCGTACGTCCGGCCATCATGTAGGCCACCTCACCTTGCGTCCTGGCTCCGCTGCCCTCATCCTTGAGTGTACAGATGTTCACTGTTGGAGGACCGATGGGCAAGCTGGCCTCGCTCGCCGAAGCACTGCTCACCCCGCACGGCATGGACCGGTACCTCGAGCTGGTCGACCCGATGCTGGTCCGGCGCGACCTGCGCGGGGTGGTCACCGCCGTGCGCAGGCAGACGACCGACACCGTGACGCTGACGCTGCGGCCCAGCCGGGCCTGGCGGGGATTCACGGCCGGCCAGTACGTGCGGCTCACCGTCGACATCGACGGCGTGCGGCGCACCCGGTGTTACTCACCCACCGGTTCGCAGCACCACGACGGGCTCGAACTGACCGTCAAGGCCGACCCGCAGGGCCTCGTCTCACGGCATCTGCACACGCACGCGCGGCCGGGTCTCGTGCTCGGGCTGTCCCAGCCGGACGGCACGTTCACCCTGCCCCACCCGCGCCCGGAACGGCTCGTGCTCATCAGCGGCGGCAGCGGGATCACCCCCGTGCTGTCGATGCTGCGCACGCTCGCCGACGAGGGCCACGACGGCGAAGTCGTGTTCCTGCACTACGCCAACAGCGCCGACGACGTGCTCCACCGCGACGAGCTCGCGGCACTCGAACGGCCCAACTTGCGCGTCGTGCTGGGCTATACGGATGACGGCGAGTACTTCTCCCTGGAACACCTGAAGACCGCCGCACCCTGGTACGACACCGCCGAGAGCTACCTCTGCGGGCCGAAGCAGTTGATGGACCCGGTCCGCGAGCTGTACGCGGCCGAAGGCTTGAGTGAACGATTGCACACCGAAGAGTTCACCCCGCCGGAGTTGACGTTCGACACCGGGAGCGCGACCGGGCAGGTCCGGTTCGCCCACAGCGGCCGGGAGGTCGAGAACTCCGGCCGTCCGCTGCTCGAACAGGCCGAGACCGCGGGCCTGCGCCCGGAACACGGCTGCCGGATGGGCATCTGCTTCTCGTGCACCCAGGTCAAGACCCGGGGCACGGTGCGCAACGCCAAGTCCGGCGAGCTGCTGAGCGAAGAGAACGAAGAGATCCAGCTGTGCATCTCCGTACCCGTCGGGGACGTCGAGATCAACTGTTAGGAGACAAGCCCATGACCGGTTTGCAGGACCGGCTCACGCCGGCACAGATCGAGGAGTTCGGCCGGGAGATGGACGCGATCCGCAGGCGGATCGTGGCCGACCTCGGCGCGCAGGACGTCGACTACATCCAGAACGTCATCAAGACCCAGCGCGGCCTGGAGGTCGCCGGGCGGGCGCTGATGTACTTCCCGCCCGCGTGGCCCGCCGCGGTGACGGCGCTGGCGGTCTCGAAGATCCTCGACAACATGGAGATCGGCCACAACGTCATGCACGGCCAGTACGACTGGACCCGCGACCCGGCGCTGAGCTCCCAGAAGTTCGAGTGGGACAACGTGGCGCCGGCGGAGAACTGGCGGCACTCGCACAACTACGTGCACCACACCTACACGAACATCCTCGACAAGGACCGGGACATCGGGTACGGCATCCTGCGGATCGACCCGGCGCAGAAGTGGCATCCGTACTACCTGGGCAACCCGGTGTACGCGACGCTGCTGGCGTTCATCTTCCAGTGGGGCGTGATGCTGCACGACCTGGAGTTCGACCGGATCGTGCGCGGCGAGCGGACCTGGGCGGACACCAAGGACGTCCGCGGCAAGATGCTGCGCAAGGCCGCGCGCCAGGTCGGCAAGGACTACGTGTTGTTCCCGCTGCTCACCGGCCCCCTCGCGCCGCTGACGTTCGCCGGCAACGCGACGGCCAACCTCGCGCGCAACCTGTGGGCGTTCTCGATCATCTTCTGCGGCCACTTCCCGGCGGACGTGGAGAGCTTCACCGAGGAGGAGACCGAGAACGAGAGCCGAGGGCAGTGGTACCTGCGGCAGATCCTCGGCTCGGCGAACATCACCGGCGGCAAGCTGTTCCACATCATGTCGGGCAACCTGTCCCACCAGATCGAGCACCACCTGTTCCCCGACATCCCCGCCCGCCGCTACCCGCAGATCGCGGCCGAGGTGCGCGCGATCTGCGAGAAGTACGGCCTGCCGTACAACACCGGGCCGCTGCACAAGCAGCTGTTCTCGGTGGCGAAGAAGCTCGTGAAGCTCGCGCTGCCGCCTACCCCGCAGCGGGAATCGGAGGAGCCCTCTACGCTGGGTGCGGAACCGAAGGCGGCGTAAGGACTTCACATGGTGGGCCAGTTCGAGCGGGGCAAGGACACGGTGCAGGTGCTGACCGAGACGGCGGCCACGCACATCGGCAAGATCGCGACCATCATCACCGGCGCGGTGCGCGACGTCGCCAGGGAGACCGGCGACTGGCTCACCGAGGTCATCGAGATGCGCGAGGCGTCGAAGCGCGCGCAGGCCGACGACGATCGTCAGTCCACTGTGGACTAGCTCGGCCTCGCCAGGCCCAGGTGGTCGCGCAGGGTGGGGCCGGTGTAGTCGGTGCGGAAGACGCCGCGTTCCTGCAGCAGCGGCACCACCTTGTCCGCGAACGGGTCCAGCCCGCCGGGCGTGACGTGCGGGACGAGGATGAACCCGTCGCTCGCGTCGGACTGCACCAGGTCGTTGATCGCCTCGGCCACGCTCGACGGCGAGCCGATGAAGTTCTGCCGCCCGGTTACCTCGATCATCAGCTCCCGGATCGACAGGTTCTTCGCCTCGGCCAGCTCACGCCACTGCTTCGCCGTCGCCAGCGGGTCGCGGTACATCCGCGTCTGCGCCCGGCCCTTGGCGATGGTGTGCTCACCCGTCACCGGTTCGACGTCGGGCAGCGGCCCGTCCGGGTCGTAGTCGGACAGGTCCCGGTTCCACACCTGTTCCAGGAACCTGATCGCCGTCTGCCCGCTCACCTGCTGGCGCCGCACCACGTCCGCGAGCTCGTGGGCCTCGGCGTCGGTGTCGCCGAGCACGAAGGTCGCCGCGGGCAGCACGACCAGATCCGAGTGCTTGCGCCCGTACTTCGCCAGCCGTCCCTTGACGTCGGCGTAGAACGCCTGGCCTGCCTCCTTCGTGCCGTGCCGGGTGAAGATCGCGTCGGCCGTCGCCGCGGCGAACTCGCGGCCCTCCTCGGAGTCCCCGGCCTGCAGGATGACCGGCCGCCCCTGCGGGCTTCGCGGCACGGTGAACCGGCCGGAGATGTCGAACTGCTCGTCGTGCCGCTCGAACGCGCCCACGTCGTCGCGGGCGACGAACCGGCCGGACGCCTTGTCCGCCACCACGTCCCCGTCGCGCCACGAGTCGAACAGCTCGGCCGCGGTCTCCAGGAACCGCTTCGCGCGCACGTACCGCTGGTCCTCCGGCAGGAAC
This sequence comes from Amycolatopsis acidiphila, assembly GCF_021391495.1. Lineage (NCBI taxonomy): Bacteria > Bacillati > Actinomycetota > Actinomycetes > Pseudonocardiales > Pseudonocardiaceae > Amycolatopsis > Amycolatopsis acidiphila. Next base: position 6,364,470 of record NZ_CP090063.1, read on the forward strand.
CCGCCGCGCCGGAAGTTCTCGCCCGTGAAGGCGTCCCAGGACGTCACGACGTTCCACCCGGCGCGCCCCGCCGAGAGGTGGTCGAGGCTCGCGAACTGGCGCGCGACCTCGTAGGGCTCGTTGAACGTGGAGTTGATCGTGCCCGTCAGGCCGAGCCGCTCGGTGACCGCCGCGAGCGCCGCCAGCACCGCGAACGTGTCCGGCCTGCCGACCACGTCGAGGTCGTAGATCTTGCCGCCCTGCTCGCGCAGCCGCAGCCCCTCGGCGAGGAAGAAGAAGTCGAACTTCGCGCGTTCGGCCGTCTGCGCGAGGCGGACGAACGAGCTGAACTCGATGTGGCTGCCCGCTGCCGGGTCGCTCCACACGGTCGTGTTGTTGACGCCGGGAAAGTGCGCGGCCAGGTGGATCTGCTTGGGCATTTCAGCTCCTCAGGCGGCGTAACGGTTGGCCGGACGGTCCAGGCCGAGCAGCCCGCGCAGGGTGCTCGCCTCGTACTCGCGGCGGAACACGCCGCGCTGCCGCAGCTCGGGCACGAGCCCTCGGGTGATCGCGGTCAGGTCGTGCGGGATCGCGGCGGGCCGCAGGCGGAACCCGAACGTGGGCCGGTCGAGCAGCCGCTCCGCCAGCTGCGCGGGCGTGCCGACGAAGATCTCCGCGTCGGAGGTGTACTCCTCCCCGGCCACCTCGTCGAGCCGGGCCTTGCGGTCGCGGGCCGCCTGCTCGGTCTCGTCGAGGAACACCACCAGGTCGGTGAACACCAGCGGCCCGGCCACCGGCGCGTCCCGCTCGGTCACGAACACCAGGTCGGCGCCGCGCTCGGCGAGCCGGTACGTCACGGGCACGTGCGCGAGGACCGCGACCGGCGGCTGGCCCTGCGGCGGGCGCGGCGTGATCGACGGGCCCTTGACGCTGAAGAAGCGGCCTTCGAAGTCGATGTAGTGCAGCTTGTCCCGGTCGACGAAGCGGCCGGTCGCGACGTCGCGGATCTCGGCGTCGTCCTCCCAGCTGTCCCACAGCCGTCGCACGACCTCGACGTAGTCCGCCGCCTCGTCGAACAGGTCCTCGCGCGAGGGCACCTGGCGGCGGCCGAAGTGGTCGGCGTCGCGCTGCTGGGCCGTGATCCGGACCCGCACACCCGCCCGGCCCGTGCTGACGTAGTCGAGGGTCGCGATCGCCTTCGAGATGTGGAACGGCTCGGTGTGCGTGGCGACGACCGTCGGCACGAACCCGAGGTGGCGGGTCGCCGGGGCGACACGGGACGCGATCAGCACCGCGTCGAGCCGGCCCTGCACCCGGTCGGCCCGGTCGGTCTGCGGCGCGAGCGAGTCCTCGATGGTGACGAAGTCCAGCAGGCCGCGCTCGGCCTCGGCCGCGAGGTCGACCCAGTACCCGGCGGTGAACAGCTCCCCTGGCCGGGCGTCCGGTTCGCGCCACGCCGCGGGGTGCCAGCCGGCCCCATCGAGCGCGGCGGCGAGGCGGAGACTCTGCGACATGCCCTCATCCTTTCGCCGGACGACCTTTCCCGGTTGAAGCGATCCACCACCCCTGGCTATTTCCGGTACCAAGGAGTGGGAAACGGTAGGGGAAACCCGGTGGGCGGCGAGGGTGCCCGCAAGGCAGGCTGAAACCGTGCACAGCATCCTGGCCCGGCTCGCCGCCGCCCCGCTCGGGCGGGAGTTCCGGGGCGAGCTGGCCTGGGTGCTGCTGAGCTTCCCGCCGACCCTGGTCTGCGTCGTGGTGCTCGTCGTCGTCCTGGCGCTGGGGTTCGGGCTGTCGCCACTGGGACTGGGCCTGCTGCTGGTGACCGGGGTGCTCCTCGCGCTGCGGAAGCTCGGCGCGGTGCACCGGCGGTTCGCCCGGGTCCTGCTGACCGCGAACGTCGCCGAGCCGCTGCCGCCGCGGCTGCGGCCGGGCCTGTGGAACTGGCTGAAGGCGCGGGTCGGCGACCGGGTGGCCTGGCGCACGCTCGGCTATCTGCTGGTCCGGCTGCCGCTGTCGCTGCTGGGCCTCGGCATCACCGTCCCGCTGCTCATGTACGGCCTCGGCGGCTTCGCCTACCCGCTCTACTGGTCCGGGACCGACGGCCGGCTGGTCCCGCTGCTGGACGTGCAGACCCCCATCTGGCCGATGTCCCTGCCGATCGCGGTGATCGGCGCGGCGCTCCTGCTGGCCCTGCCACCGGTGCTGCACGCGCTGACGAGCCTGGACCGCGTGCTCGTGTTCAGCCTGCTGGGGCCCACGACGCTGACCGAGCGGGTGCGTGACCTCGAACAGAGCCGGGCGAGCGCGCTCGAGGACGCCACCACCCGGTTGCGCCGCATCGAGCGGGACCTGCACGACGGGGCGCAGGCGCAGCTCGTCGCGCTGGCGATGAAGCTCGGCATGGCACGGGACGAGCTCGAAGGCGGCGAAGCCGATCCGGTCGTGCTGCGCAAGCTGGTCACCGCCGCGCACGGCGACGCGAAACAGGCGCTGACCGAGCTGCGTGACCTCGCCCGCGGCATCCGGCCGCCCGCGCTCGACGCGGGCCTGGAGGTCGCGCTGACGACGCTCGCCGCTCGCAGTGCCGTGGACGTGCGGCTGCGGGTGGAGCTGCCGGAACGGCTGTCCCCGGCGACCGAGACGCTGCTGTACTTCAGCGCGGCCGAGCTGCTGACCAACGCCGTCAAGCACGGCGGTGCGCCGGTCGTGCACGTCGAGCTGGCCGTGGCCCGGAAGTCGGTCCGGCTCACCGTGTCCGACGAGGGCGCGGGCGGCGCGTGGATCGCGCCGGGTGGCGGGCTGGCCGGGGTGGCCGAGCGGGTGGGTACCGTGGACGGCCGGCTGGACATCGAGAGTCCGGCGGGTGGTCCGACGGTGATCACCGCGCACATACCGACTGGGGGCTGAGGGTGCGGATCGTGCTGGCCGAGGACTCGGCGGTGCTGCGGGCCGGGTTGGTGGAGCTGCTGACGCTGCGGGGACACGAGGTGGTCGCCGAGGTCAAGGACGCGGACGCGTTGCGGCGGGCGGTGCTCGGGCACCGGCCGGACGTGTCCATTGTGGACATCCGGATGCCCCCGTCGTTCACCGACGAGGGCCTGCGCGCGGCGGTGGACCTGCGCCGGCAGGACAGGTCGAGGGCCGTGCTGCTGTTCTCGCAGTACGTCGAGACGTCCTACGCCGCGGAGCTGCTGGCCGACCGCGCCGGCGGGGTGGGCTACCTGCTCAAGGACCGGGTCGCCGACGTCTCGGACTTCCTCGACGCGCTCAGGCGCGTCGCCGCCGGGGAGACCGTGCTCGACCCGGAGGTGGTGAGCCAGCTGTTCGGCGCCACCAGGAAGACCGCGGTGCTGGACCGGCTGACCGAACGGGAGCGCGAGGTGCTCGCGCTGATGGCGGAGGGGCGCTCGAACGGCGCCATCGCCGCGAAGCTGTACCTCTCGGGCGGCTCGGTGGAGAAGTACGTGACCCGGCTGTTCGACAAGCTCGGCCTGCCACGGTCCGAAGAGGACAATCGCAGGGTGCTCGCCGTGCTGCGCTACCTGGAGTCGTAATACGGTGGAAGGCATGCACTCCACAGAGATCGAGGTCCGCACCGGCCGCGAGGCCGCGGTGCACGACCTGACGAAGCAGGCGGAGTCCTTCCTCGCCGAGGCAGGCGCCGGTGACGGCCTCCTGCACGTGTGGGTCCCGCACGCCACCGCCGGCCTCGCGGTGCTGGAGACCGGCGCGGGCAGTGACGACGACCTGCTCGCCGCGCTCGACGAGCTGCTGCCCCGCGACAACCGCTGGCGCCACCAGCACGGCAGCCGCGGCCACGGCCGGGACCACGTGCTGCCCGCGTTCCTCCCGCCGTACGCGAGCGTGCCCGTCCTGGACGGCACGCTCGCGCTCGGCACCTGGCAGTCGATCTGCCTGGTGGACACCAACGTCGACAACCAGGTCCGCAAGGTCCGGTTCAGCTTCCTCGCGGGCTGAGCGGGCGCTACCCGGCAGTGGTCGCGAACACGCCCCGTCGCAGCTTCGCCGCGGGGATCGTGTTCCCGTCCCGGCCCGGCCACAGCACCACAACCAGGCCCACGACCAGGAGCACGCCGAGCACCCACAGCGCGGTCGTCACGTCGGGCGCGTGCGGCGTGCCCTGCAGGACGCTGCGCATGCCCTCGGTGGAGAACCGGAACGGCGTCCACGACCACAGCGCCGCCCGGTACGCCGGGTTCAGCAGCTCCGGCACCTGCCCGGCGACGGCGGGCGCGAGCAGGTACAGCGGGGCGAGCACGGCCAGCCCGCCCAGCCCGAGCAACCGCAGGAGCGCGCCCTGGATCGCGGCGAACGCGGTCGCGACCAGGAACACGAAGCCCAGCACGGACCAGCCCATCGGCAGGCCCGAATCCCACAGCTTCAGGAACCCGGCCAGCACGGCGGTCATCAGCACCCCGCTGGCGAGCACCCGGGTCAGCCGCGCGCCGACGGTGAGCCCGCGCTCGTTGCGCCGGGCCGCCGCGAGCAGCGCGCCGCCCGCGGCGAGCGACCCCAGCCAGGCCAGGATGCTCACGGCCAGTGGTGCGGTCCGGCCGGCCACGCTCGCCGGATGCACGGTCTCGACCTGCGCCGGCGCGGCGGCTGTCGTCAGGATCTGCTGCACGAACTGGGCGCCGCTGGGGTTGACCGCATCCGAGACGACGACCCTGTTGGGCTGACCGAGCTCGAGGATCCCGTAGACCTCCTTGTCGTCCAGCAGTTTCCGCGCCTCGTCCGGGCCGGTGACCCGCCAGGCGAGCGCGCCACCGCCCTGGGTGGCGATGTGCGCCGCGGCGGCGCGCAGCTGCGGCGGCGCGGTGACCGCGACGGGCAGGCCGTGCGGGCTCACCGTCGCCTGGACGCCGACCGTCATCAGGCCGAGCAAGATCGCGATCACGGCACCGGCCAGCGCCGCGAGGGAGGCCAGCTTCATGACGTCCTCCAACTATTCTTCGTCCGTTGAATTTCACCACGGTAAGCCTCGGTCCGACAGGAAGTCAACGCCTGTTGAATAGTGCTGGCGGTAAGGTCCGGTTCGTGGACAAGCGACTGGTGCTGTGGGACATCGACCAGACCCTCATCGACCTGCGGGGCGCGGGCCGCGACTGGTACACCCAGGTGCTCTCGGAGGTCGTCGGCGTCGCGATGACGGGGATGCCGCCGTTCTTCGGGCGCACCGAGCTGGCGATCACGTCGGAGCTGTTGACCCTGCACGGCATCGAGCCGGACGAGGAGACCGTGCGGAAGGTGTGGGCGGGCCTGGTGCTGGCGTCCGAACAGGCCGTGCCGACGCTGACGCAGCGCGGCCTCGCACTGCCGGGCGCGGCGGCGGCACTGGCCGGGCTGGCCGCGCAGGAGCACGCCGTGCAGTCACTGGTCACCGGCAACCTGCGCGAGGTCGCCTGGCACAAGCTTTCGGCGTTCGACCTGCACGAACACCTGGACTTCGAGATCGGCGGCTACGGCTCGCTCTCCGCCTACCGGCCGGACCTGGTCGCGCACGCCGTCGAGCAGGCGAGCGCCCGGCACAGCCCGTTCGCGTGGGACGCGGTGGTCGTCATCGGCGACACCCCGCACGACATCGACGCCGCCCTCGCCCACGGCGCGGTGGCCGTGGGCGTGGCGACGGGTCGCTTCGACGCCTCGACGTTGCGCGCAGCGGGGGCGCACGTCGTGTTCACCGACCTGTCGGACACCCAGGCGGTGCTCGACGCGGTGCTGGGCTGAGCTCAGCCGCGGACGAGCTTCACCAGGTGGGCGACCACCTCGTCGACCGGGACGTCCTGGCGGTCACCGGACGCGCGGTCCTTGACCTCCACGACGCCCTTGGCCAGGCCGCGGCCGACCACGAGGATCGTCGGCACGCCGATCAGCTCGGCGTCGGCGAACTTCACGCCCGGCGTGGCCTTGCGGTCGTCGAGCAGGACCCGCACCCCGGCGGCGTCCAGGTCGGCGGCCAGCTTCTCCGCACCCGCGGCGACGGACTCGTCCTTGCCGGCGATCACGACGTGCACGTCCGCCGGCGCCACCGCACGCGGCCAGACCAGGCCCAGCTCGTCGTGGTACTGCTCGGCGATCACGCCGACCAGCCGGGACACGCCGACTCCGTAGGAGCCCATCGTGATGCGGATCGGCTTCGAGTCCGGGCCGAGCGCGTCCACCTCGAACGCGTTGGTGTACTTGCGGCCCAGCTGGAAGATGTGCCCGATCTCGATCCCGCGTGCCGCGACCAGCGTGCCGTGGCCGTCGGGCGAGGCGTCGCCCTCGCGGACCTCGGCGGCCTCGATCGTGCCGTCGGGGGTGAAGTCCCGGCCCGCGACCAGGTCGACGACGTGGTGGTCGGCCTTGTCCGCCCCGGTCACCCAGGCGGTGCCAGTGACGACGCGCGGGTCGACGAGGTAGCGGACCCCGTTGTCCTGCAACGACTTCGGGCCGATGTAGCCCTTGACGAGGAACGGGTTCGCGGTGAAGTCGGCCTCGTCGAGCAGGGCGACCTCGGCGGGCTCGAGCGAGGCTTCCAGCCGTTTCTGGTCGACCTCGCGATCGCCCGGGACGCCGATGCCGAGGATCTCCCACTCCTTCGCACCCGGCTGCCGGATCTTCACCATCACGTTCTTGAGCGTGTCCGCGGCGGTGAAGGTGCGGCCGAGGTCGGTCTTGGTGTTGAGGTACTCGACCAGCGTCGCGATGGTCGGCGTGCCGGGCGTGTGGTGCACCTGCGCCTCGGGCAGGCCCTCGAGCGCACGGGCGGGCGGCGCCGGCGTCACCACGGCCTCGACGTTCGCGGCGTAACCCGAATCGGTGCTGCGGACGTAGGTGTCCTCACCCGTCTCGGCGACGGCGAGGAACTCCTCGGACGCCGAACCGCCCATCGCGCCGGACGTCGCGGAGACGATCACGTACTCCAGGCCGAGCCGGTCGAAGATCTTGATGTAGGCGTCGCGGTGCTGCTGGTAGGACCGCGCCAGCCCCTCGTCGTCGAGGTCGAAGGAGTAGGAGTCCTTCATGACGAACTCGCGCCCGCGCAGGACGCCGGCCCGCGGCCGCGCCTCGTCGCGGTACTTGGTCTGGATCTGGTACAGCGCGACCGGGAAGTCCTTGTACGAGCTGTACTCGCCCTTCACGGTGAGCGCGAACAGCTCCTCGTGCGTGGGGCCGAGCAGGTAGTCGGCGCCCTTGCGGTCCTTGAGCCGGAACACGCTGTCGCCGTACTCGGTCCAGCGGCCGGTCTTCTCGTACGGCTCGCGGGGCAGCAGCGCGGGGAACTGGATCTCCTGCGCGCCCATCGCGTCCATCTCCTCGCGCACCACCGTCTCGATGTTGCGCAGCACCCGCAGGCCCAGCGGCAGCCAGGAGTAACCGCCCGGGGCCACGCGGCGGACGTAGCCGGCGCGCACCAGCAGCCGGTGGCTGGGCACTTCGGCGTCCGCCGGGTCCTCACGCAGGGTGCGAAGGAACAGCGACGACATCCTGGTGATCACTTGGGGTACTCCTCGGGGTAGCGCACGGGCGCCGATAGACGACCGGTCCAGCGTAGTCAACCCCCGCTCCGCCGCTCCACCCGGTTTACGGGTGCGCGGTTGAATGGGGACATGACAGCTCGAGTACTGCTGCCCTGGTCCGATCTCGCGGTGCCGGCCGAACTGACCGCCGCGTACTACGACGGGCAGGGCGCACCGCCACCGGACCTCGACGACGTCGAGCTCTACGTGCTGCCCTACGACAGCGGGCCGGAACCGCCGAAGCTGATTCCCCGGCTCCCGTCGCTGAAGGCGGTCCAGGCGCTCTCCGCGGGCGTGGACGGCCTGCTCCCCCTCATCCCCGACGGTGTGCGGCTGGCGAACGGGCGTGGCCTGCACGACCTGAGCGTCGCCGAGCACGCGCTCGCGCTCATCCTCGCCGCGCAGCGTTTCCTGCCGCGCTGGTTCCGCCAGCAGGCCACCGGCTCGTGGGCCCGCGAGCACACCCGCTCGCTCGCGGACTGCCGGGTCCTGCTGGTCGGCTACGGCTCGATCGGCAAGGCGATCGAGCGGTACCTGCAGGCCGGCGAGGCCGAGGTCGTGCCGGTCGCGAGCCGGGCCCGCGACGGGGTGCACGGGATCGACGAGCTGCCGGACCTGCTGCCGTCCGCCGACATCGTGGTCCTCGTGCTGCCCGAGACCCCGCGGACGCGCGGGGTGATCGGGTCGCAGGAGCTCGCCGCGCTGCCCGAAGGCGCACTGGTGGTCAACGTCGGCCGCGGCAGCGCGATCGACACCGGCGCGCTCACCACCGCCGTCGCCGAGGGCAGGGTGCGGGCCGCGCTCGACGTCGTGGACCCCGAGCCGCTGCCTGCCGACCATCCGCTGTGGACCCTCGATGGCGCGATCATCACCCCGCATGTCGCGGGTGGCTCGGACTCGTTCTACCCAAGGGCGAAGCGCCTGGTCGAGGAGCAGCTGGCCCGCTTCGCGAAGGGCGAGCCACTGCTCAACGTGGTGACATGAGGTTCGGCATCCTGGGCCCGACGCTGGTCCGCGACGCCGATGGGAACCCGCTTCCCGTCGGCGGCCCGCGGCCCCGCGCGCTGCTCGCGTTGCTCCTGCTCGACGCGGGCCGCGTGGTCGGCACCGACCGGCTGATCGACGGCCTGTACGGCGACCAGCCGCCGAAGGAGGCCGCGAACGCGCTGCAGGCCCAGGTGTCGAGGCTGCGCCGCAAGCTCGGCGGCGACCTCGTCGAGCTGCGCCCGGCCGGGTACCTGCTGCGCGCGGACCCCGACGAGGTCGACGTCCACCGGTTCACCAGGCTGGTGCGCGAGGCAGGTGAGTCCCTCGGGGAGGCACTCGCGCTCTGGCGCGGCCCGGCGCTGGCCGATGTCGACGCGCCGTTCGCCGAACCGCAGCGGGCGCGGCTGGAAGAGCTGCGGGTCTCGGCGGCCGAGGACCACGCGGAAGCCCGGCTCGCGCTCGGCGAGGCCACCGGTCTGGTCGACGAACTGCGGGACCTCGCCCAGGCGTATCCGCTGCGCGAGCGGGTGCACGCCCTGCTGATGCGCGCACTCAGCGGCGCGGGCCGCCCGGCCGAGGCGCTCACCGTGTTCGAGGACGTGCGCCGCACCCTCGCCGACGAGCTCGGCGCCGATCCCGCACCCGTCCTCGCGGCCGCGCACATGGCGGTGCTGCGCGCGGAACCCGTGCGGGCACAGCGTGTGCCGGCTCAGCTCACCAGCTTCGTCGGGCGGGACGAGGAGCTCGCGCGCATCGGCGAACTGCTCGCGAAGGCCCGGCTGGTGACGCTCACCGGCCCCGGCGGCGCGGGCAAGACCAGGCTCGCGATCGAGGCGAGCGGCCACGACAACGGCGAGACCCCCTTTGTCGACTTGGCGCCACTGCGCGGCGGAACCGAAGTGCCGCAAGCGGTTCTCAGCGCACTCGGGCTTCGTGAGGCAGGGCTGTTCGCCGCGACGGGCCCGGCCGGCCCCACCGACCGGATCGTGTCCGCGCTGACCGATCGCCGGATGCTGCTCGTCTTCGACAACTGCGAGCACGTCGTCGAGGACGCGGCGGCGCTGGTGCACCGGCTGCTCGCGAGCTGTCCGGGGCTGCGCGTGCTGGCGACGAGCCGGGAGCCGCTGGGCATCACCGGTGAGGTCCTGTGCCCGCTGCCGCCGCTGCCACCCGGGCCGGCGGTGCGGCTGTTCACCGAGCGCGCCGCAGCCGTCGCCCCGGACGTGGCTCTCGACGACGAGGTGGTCCAGCGGATCTGCGCCGCGCTCGACGGGCTGCCGCTCGCGATCGAGCTGGCGGCCGCCCGGCTGCGCACGATTCCGCCCGCCCAGCTGGAAAGCCGGCTCGGCGACCGGTTCCGGCTGCTCTCCCGCGGCAGCCGGACCGCAGCGCCCCGCCACCAGACCCTGCGCGCGGTCGTCGAGTGGAGCTGGGACCTGCTCAGCGAACCCGAACAGCGATTGCTGCGCCGTCTGGCCGTCTTCACCGGCGGCGTGACGGCCGGGTCCGCGGCCGCGGTGTCCGATGTGGACGCCGAGGAGCTGCTGACGGGTCTCGCCGAGAAGTCCTTGCTGGAGGCGTCGAACGGCCGGTTCCGGATGCTGGACACCATTCGCGCCTACAGTTTGGAGCGGCTCGACGAAGCCGGCGAGCGCGAGCGGTTCTCCCGCGTGCACGCCGCCTACTTCCTCGACCTCGCCACCACTGCGGACCCTCGTCTGCGCGGCGCCGACCAGCTGACCTGGCTGGCCCGGCTGACCGCCGAGCACGCCAACCTGCAGGCCGCGGTCCACCGGGCGGTCGACGCCGATCCGCACCTGGCGCTGCGGCTCGTCGGCGCGCTGTCGACGTACTGGCGGCTGCGGGGCCTGCTCAGCGAGGTGCAGCCGCTGGCAGCGCGGTTGCTCGCCGCGCTGGGCACGGAGACCCCGGTGGGCTTCGAGGAGGAGTACGTGCTCACCGTGCTCACCGCCGGCCCGTCCGAAGTGGAGGGTCAGCTGCGGCGTGCCGAGACGATCATGAACACCCTCGACGCACCGATCCGCCTGCCGCAGCTCGTCGTCGCGTGGGCGCTGTTCACCGGTCCACCCGTGCCCGGCGCGCCGCTGACCCCGCTGGCCCGCCGGTTCGCGGCGAGCGAGGACCCGTGGTTCCGGGCGCTGGCGCATTTCTCGCTGAGCTACCTCGAACTCCTCGACGGCGACCCCACCGCCGCCGAACGGGAGTTCCTGGTCTCGCTGGAGACCTTCCGCTCCGTCGGCGACCGGTGGGGCGTCGCGCAGGTGCTCGACGGGCTGGCGGCGCTCACCGAACTGCGCGGTGAGCACGAGCGCTCGCTCGCGCTCATCGACGAGGCCATCGAGCTGGTCGGGCAGCTCGGCGCCGTCGAGGAGCTGGCCGAGCTGTGGTACCGGCGGGCGGACCGGCTCCGGACCACCGATCCGGCGACCGCCGCGGCGGACTACGCGAAGTCGGAGGAGCTGGCCCGTCGCGCGGGTGTTCCCGCGACGCTGGCGATGGCCCACCTGGGACTCGGCGAGCTGGCCCGGCAGCGGGGCGACCTCGGCGAGGCGCGGCGGTGGTGCGAGCAGGCGCTGGGCGAATGCGTGGCCGGGTGGCAGGCCGCGAACGCCCGCTCGCACGTGCTGACGGCGCTCGGCCGGATCTCCCAGGCGGAGGGCGCGCTCGACGAGGCCAGGAGCCGGCACCGGGAGGCCATCAGGATCGCCCTCGACAACCAGCTCCGGTCGGATCTCGTCGCCGCGACGGCCGGTGCGGCGGGCCTGGCCCTGCTCGATGGCGACAGCGGGTGGGCGGCTCAGCTCCTCGGCATGGCGGAAGCATTGCGGGGGACGCCACTGTCGGGCGATCCCGACGCGGCCCGCGTGCGCACACAGGTCGGCGAACCGGCGGTCGAAGCCGCGCGGCGGATGACGTACGCCGAGGTCACCGCCGCGCTACGCGAGTTCGCCCGCTGACTCCTCAGGAGGCGTGCGCGTACTCCTCGACGACCAGCGTGGCCGTGCACAGGCACTCGCCGTCGACCTCGGTGCAGCTGACGGTCAGCGTGTGGCGCACCCGGTCGAGGTCGCGGCAACCGGGCTCGGTGCACTCCACGAACTCGTCCTCGTGCAGGACCAGCGTGCCGTGACAGTGGTCCAGTTCGGTGACGCAGCTAGGGCACTCCATGCACCTTTGGTATCACCCGGACGGGAATGATCCGGGGAGGGGACCCCGGCGTGTCGCCGAGACTTCAGGCACTTTTCGGGGAACGCCTGGTCGCGGCGGGCTTCTTGGCGGGCACCTTGCGCGTCGCGGCCGGTTTGCGGGACTTCTTGGCCTGCGAGACGCTCGCCTCCAGCGCCGTCATCAGGTCCACCACCTCGGACTTCGCGGTCTTCTTGGCGGGCTTGGTGGTGTCCTTGCCCTCGACCTTCGCCTCGATCAGGGCTTCGAGCGCCTCGCGGTACCTGTCGGAGTACTTGTCCGGGTCGAACACCGGCTCGGTGAGCGAGTCGATGAGCGAGCCCGCCATGGTCAGCTCCTGGGGCCGGATCTGCGGCAGGTCCTCGTGCAGGAACGGGAAGTCCGGGGTGCGCACCTCGTCGGGCCAGAGCATCGTGGTCATCACCATGACGTCCGCGTGCACCCGCAGCAGCGCGAGCGACTCACGCTGGCGGAGGGCGACCTTGGCGATCGCGACGTTCTGGGACTTCTGCAGCGCGTCGCGCAGCAGCACGTACGGCTTCACCGCCATCTTCTGCGGCTCGAGGTAGTAGTGCCGGTCGTAGTGCAGCGGGTCGATGGCCTCCAGCGGCACGAACTCGAGCACGTCGATGACGTTCGAGCTGGACAGCGGCAACGCTTCGAGGTCGGCGTCGGTGAGCACCACCATCTCGCCGTCGTCGAGCTCGTAGCCCTTGGCGATCTCCGCGTAGGGCACTTCGACACCCTCGGTCGAACAGAACCGCTTGTACTGGATGCGGCTGCCGTCGGTTACGTGGACCTGCCGGAGCGAGACGTTCTTGTTCTCCGTCGCCGCGTAGAGCTGGATCGGAATCGTGACCAGCCCGAACGAAACGGATCCCTTCCACATCGATCGCATCGCAGGCGCCCTCCCGCTCGTGAAGACATATCCCCTGGTCACACCGTACGCGGGGAACAGCGATGCGACCAGAGACTTCGTCCTGCACACCGGCTGCCGCCGGCGTGACCTCCCAGCTGCGGATCGTCGACGTCGCCGTGGGCCGTCGCTCCCACGAGCTGCTGTGGCCCTCGGCCCGCGGCGTGATGGGAGGTCTCAGGAACACGGCCTAGTTGCGCCGGGCCGCCTCGATGAGCGTGGCGGCGGCCGTCCGGGCCTGCCGGGCGGGCTCCGTCCGGCCGAAGATCCCGGCCGTGACCATGGCCCCTTCGGCGAGAAGAAGCAGGTGGCCGGCCAGTTCCGCGGGCAGGCCCGCAGCGGCGGCCAGTTCGCCCAAATAGGCCCGGAACGCCTCCTTGTGGTGGCGGGCCTGCCGCCGGATGCCCTCGGAGACGCCGCCGAGCTCGCCGTAGGAGTTGATCCACGCGCAGCCGCGGAAGCCCGGCTCGCCGAACCACAGCTCGAGCCAGTCGAAGACGGCGAGCAGGCGGCGCTCCGGGCCCTCGTAGGTGTCGACGTGCTCGGCCAGCCGAGCGCGCCAGCGGGTGTCACGGCGGTCGAGATAGGCTTCGACCAGCTGCTCCTTGGCGGGAAACACCTGGTAGAGACGTTTCAGCGAGACGCCCGACGTGCTGCGGATGTCATCCATGCCCACGGTCTGGATGCCACGGGCGTAGAACAGCTCCTCGGCCGCGTCGAGCAGCTTCACCTGCGCGGTTTCGCGATCCATCTTCACCTTCTACCGGAGAACCTACGTTCTCGACAGTAGTCACGCGTGCTCGATGGCGTCCACCGCCGCGCGCAGCTCCCGCACCAGCGCGGTGACCCGCTGTCCGGAGTAGCGAGCGCTGGGCATCGCGATCGACAACGCGGCGACGCATTCGCCCGCCTTGTCGCGCACCGGCATCCCGATCGCGTGCAGCCCCGCCTCGGTGCCCTCGGGGTTCGTCGCGTACCCGCGGCGGCGGACCAGCTTCAGCTCGCTCGCCAGCTCGGCCCACTCGGCGCCGGCCAGGGCGGGCTCCGTCGAGCCGATCCCGTACAACATCGCGACCTCGCCCGGCCTGAGCTGCGCGAGCAGCGCCTTGCCGCCGGAGGTCCTGGCCGCCGGGAGGATCGTGCCGCGCCGGTCCCCGACGTGCAGGATCTGGTTGGACTCGACACTCGCCACGAACCGCGTCTGCGTGCCGACGCGCACCACCAGGTTCACCGTCTCCTCGGCGCGCTCGCACAGCCGCTCCATCGCCGGCATGGCCGTGGCCCGCAGCTGCTGCAGGTCACCGGCGAGCGGGGTCGCCGCGGTGAGCGACGGGCCGGGCAGGTAGCCGTGGCTGTCGTCCTGCTCGGCGAAGCCGCGGTAGACGAGCATCGCGAGCAGCCGGTGCGCGGTGGACCGCCCGACGCCCAGCTCCGCCGCCGCCTCGGTGACCCGCAGCCTGCCCTGGTCGCGCAGCAGCTGGATCAGCCGCAGGGCGTTGTCCACCGAGTCGAGCGCGTACGGGGGCTTGTTCTTCATAGCAGAATTGTATTCCCACCGAGAAGAACACTTCCTACATTCGAAGGCATGGACGTGGACGAGGCCGCACTGGCGCGGCTCTACAAGGACTTCGACGCCGAGCACATGATTCCACTGTGGACGCAGACCGGCGAGCTGATGCCGATGTCGCCCACGTCGAAGGCACTGCCCCACGTGTGGAAGTGGGACACGCTGCTGCCCCTGGCCGAGCGCGCGGGCGCCCTGGTGCCGGTCGGCCGCGGTGGTGAGCGCCGCGCGATCGCGCTGGCCAACCCCGGGCTCGCCGGACACCCCTACACCACGCCGACGCTGTGGACCGCCATCCAGTACCTCGGCCCGAACGAGGTCGCGCCGGAACACCGGCACAGCCAGAACGCGTTCCGCTTCGTCGTCGAGGGCGAAGGCGTGTGGACCGTCGTCAACGGCGACCCGGTGGCCATGCGGCGCGGCGACTTCCTGCTCACCCCCGGCTGGCACTTCCACGGTCACCACAACGAGACCGACCAGCCGATGGCCTGGCTCGACGGCCTGGACATCCCGCTGGTGCACTACACCGACACCGGCTTCTTCGAGTTCGGCTCCGACAAGGTGACCGACTGGAGCACGCCGGACGTCTCGCGGTCCGAGCGCCTGTGGGCCCACCCCGGGTTGCGCCCACTGTCCGGTTCGGACGCCCGGCCGAGCTCGCCGATCGCGGCCTACCGCTGGGAGCACACGGATCGCGCGCTGAACGACCAGCTGGCGCTGGAGGACGAGGGGCACCCCGGTGTCGCCGGGCCGGGGCACGCGGCGGTCCGGTTCACCAACCCGACCACCGGCGGCGACGTCATGCCGACGATCCGCGCCGAGTTCCACCGGTTGCGCGAAGGCGCCGAGACCGCGACGAAGCGCGAGGTCGGCTCCGCCGTGTGGCAGGTCTTCGACGGCGAGGGCGAGGTGACCCTGGGCGAGAAGGAGATCCGGCTCGGCCGCGGCGACCTGTTCGTCGTGCCGTCGTGGGTGCCGGTGACCGTGCGCGCGCGGACGCGGCTCGACCTGTTCCGCTTCGCCGACACCCCGATCTTCGTACGCCTGCACCAGTACCGCGAGGAGACCACCCGATGAAGCTGGCCACGATCCGCGTCGACGGCGGTCATGCGGCGGTGCGGGTGGACGCCGACGTCGCGGTCGAAACAGGAGCCCGCGACGTGCGCGAACTGCTCGGCGACCCCGGCTGGCGCAGCCGGGCGGAAAGCGCTTCCGGGCGCACCCATGACTTGTCCACCGTGGACTATGCACCGGTGGTGCCCGACCCCGGCAAGATCTTCTGCGTCGGGCTGAACTACCGCAACCACATCCTGGAGATGGGCCGCGAGCTGCCGCGGTACCCGACGCTGTTCGCGAAGTTCTCCGACGCCCTGATCGGCGCCCGTGACGACATCGCGCTGCCCGCGGTCTCGGACGCGATCGACTGGGAGGCCGAGCTGGCCGTCGTCATCGGCACGGCCGTGCGCGACGCCGACCGCGAGCAGGCCACGGCGGCGATCGCAGGCTACTCGGTGCTCAACGACGTGACCGCGCGCGACTACCAGTACCGCACGAAGGAATGGTTGCAGGGCAAGACGTTCGAGGCCACCACCCCGCTCGGCCCGGTGCTGGTCACCCCCGACGAGCTGCCGTCCGACCTGGAGCTGACCTGCGAGGTCGACGGCGAGCCGGTGCAGAAGGCCAGTACCTCGGACCTCGTGTTCGACCCGCCGGAGCTGGTCTCCTACATCTCGCGGATCATCACGCTGCGCCCGGGCGACGTGATCGCGACCGGCACGCCCGGCGGGGTGGGCCATGCCCGCACACCGCCGCGCTACCTCGCCGACGGCAGCGTGCTGACCACCCGGATCACCGGTATCGGCGAACTGGTGAACACCGCCAGGGCTAAGCGATGACGCGGCCGGCGCACCGGCTCGCCTGGGTCGAGGAAGGGGCCCGGCTCTTCCTCGACCAGCTCGCCGCCGTTCCGGACAGCGCTTTCAGCGAACCGGGCACGTTGCCGGGCTGGACGACCGGGCACCTGGTCGCGCACGTGGGCTACAACGCGAAAGCGCTCTCCCGGCTCGTGCACTGGGCGCGCACGGGCGAGGAAACGCCGATGTACGAAAGCCCCGAAGCCCGCGACGCGGAGATCGAACAGGGCGCGAAGCTGTCCGCGGACCGGCTGCGCGCCCTGGTGCGCGAGACCGACGAGCGGCTGCGCGCCGACCTCGCCGAGCTGACGAGGTGGGACGCGGGAGTCCGCACCGCACAGGGGAGGCTGGTCCCGGCGACGGAGATCCCGTGGCTGCGCGTCCGTGAGGTGTGGATCCACCTGGTCGACCTGGGCACCGGCGTCACGTTCGAGGATTTCCCCGCCGAGCTGCTCGACGCGCTGATCACCGACATCGCCACGCTGCGCGAACGCCGTGACCAGGGGCCCGCGCTGGTACTCGAAGCGTCGGACCGCGAGGACGGCTGGCACATCGAGGTCGCGGGCGCGGAACCGGCCCTCGTGCGCGGGAGCGCCGCCGAGCTGTGCCGCTGGCTCGCCGGCCGCGGCGGGCTCGACGGACCCGATCTCGCCCGCTGGCTCTGAACTCCCGGAAGGACGGAAACCATGACCACGGACGTGCTGGTGGCGGGCGGCGGCATCGGCGGCCTTTCCGCGGCGTACGCGCTCGCGACCGCCGGGCACGAGGTCCGGCTGCTGGAACGGTCGGCGGAGTTCGGCGAGGTCGGCGCGGGCCTGCAACTCGCCCCGAACGCGACCCGGATCCTGCGCGAATGGGGCCTGCTCGACGAGGTGACGCAGGCGGGCGTGCTCCCCCGGCGGCTGGTGCTCGCCGACGCGGTGAGCGGCGACGAACTCGTGCACGCCGACCTCACCGGCGGCTTCCAGGAGCGCTACCACGCGCCCTACATCGTGGTGCACCGCAGCGACCTGCACCGCATCCTCGTCGACGCCTGCCGTCGTGCGGGCGTGCGGCTGGAGACGGGCCGCACGGTCGAGCGCGTGGACAGCACCGAGGACACCGCGTTCACCTACTGTGCCGACGGCACGGTCTTCGAAAGCCGGATCGCCGTCGCCGCGGACGGGCTGACCTCGAAGCTGCGCCGCGCCGTGGCGGACGACGAGCCGATCTGCTCGGGCTACGTCGCCTACCGGGGCGCGATCCCGCTGGCGGACATGCCGACCGAGGTCTCCCTCGACGACGTGATCGCCTGGATCGGGCCGCGCTGCCACCTCGTGCAGTACGGGTTGCGGCGCGGCGAGATGGTCAACCAGGTCGCGGTGTTCGCCAGCCCCGGCTTCGCGCGCGGCGAGATCGAATGGGGTGGGCCGCAGGAGCTGGAAGAGGCGTTCGCGAGCTGCAGCGAGCACGTCCGGCGGTCGCTGTCGTCGCTGTGGCGCGACCGCCGGTGGCCGATGTACGACCGGCTTCCGGTGCGGGACTGGGTTTCCGGCAGGCTGGTGCTCACCGGCGACGCCGCGCACCCGATGCTGCAGTACCTCGCGCAGGGTGCGTGCCAGGCGATCGAGGACGCGCACACGCTCGCGGCCGAGGTCGCCAAGACCGGCGACACGCCGGACTGGGACACCGCGCTCGCGGCGTTCAACGCCGGGCGCGCCCCGCGCACCGCCCGGGTTCAGCGCACCGCCCGGACCTGGGGCGACATCTGGCACATCGACGGCGTGGGCCGGTTGTTGCGCAACGAGCTCATGACATCTCTGTCCGATGTGTACAGTCACACCGATTGGCTGTACGCGTGAACTGGTAGGTGACGCCGGTCAGCCGCTCGGACGCCTGCCACAGCCGCTCCTGCGCGTCCGTGTCGTGCGCCCGGGCATCGGGTTCGACCCGCACCGGATGCCCGGTGAACTGCCAGGGCCCGGACGGGCCGTAGAGGTCCCGACCACGAGCCTCGGGATCCGTTGCGGCACGCACCATGGCCAGTGCGGCGATCTCCGGTTGCTGGAGGAACCAGGAAGTAAGCGCTTTCGCGTGTGGCCCCAGCAGGAACCGGGCGAACGGGTTCAGTTCACGGCCCAACCCGGTGCGCGCGTTGCCCGGATGGGCGGCGACCGCGACGGTGCTCGCGCCCGCGACCGCCAGCCTGCGCTGCAGGGCGTAGCTGAACATCAGGTTCGCCAGCTTCGATTGGGCGTAGACCTTGCCGCTGCGGAACTCGTGTTCGGACTGCAGGTCGTCGAAGTCGATGCGGCCGCGGCGGTGGGCGACGCTGCTGACCGTCACGACGCGCGAGTTCTCGGCCCGCAGCAGGCGGCCGAGGAGCAGCCCGGTCAAGGCGAACGGCCCGAGGTGGTTGGCGGCGAAGGTCGATTCGAAGCCGTCCTCGGTGAGCTCACGATGCGCCCGGAACCCGCCCGCGTTGTTGACGAGCAGGTCGATCCGGTCGTACGCGAGCTGTCCTGCCGCACGCCGGACGGACTCCTGCGACGTGAGATCCACCTGCAACGTCGTGACTGTCGCGTCCGGCGTCGCGGCCCGGATGCGCTCCGCGGCGGCCGCGGCCTTGGTGGGGTCGCGGCAGGCGAGCACGACCTCGGCACCACTGCGGGCGAGGACCGACGCGACCTGGAAGCCCAGTCCGGTGTTCGCACCGGTGACCACCGCGACGCGGCCGTGCTGGCTGGGCACGTCATCGGCGGTCCAAAGCTGTGGACTCATGGGAACCTCCTAGAATCGGGACCAGCGTCCCGCTTCTGTCACGATACGGGACGACCATCCCGGTTGTCGAGGAGAGGCATGGCCGAAGAACGACCGTTGCGGGCCGACGCACGGCGCAACCGCACGCGGGTGCTGGAGGTCGCGGCCGAGGTGTTCGCGGCCGAGGGCCTGTCCGTGCCGGTGCACGAGATCGCGCGCCGGGCGGGGGTGGGCACGGGCACGGTCAGCAGGCACTTCCCGGCGAAGGAGGACCTGTTCGCCGCGATCCTGCTGACTCGGATGGAAGAGCTGTCCGTGCGGGCGGATTCGCTGGCACAAGAGGACCCGGCCACGGCGTTCTTCACGTTCTTCACCGCGCTCATCCACGAGGGCGCCTCGAACCGCGGCCTGGCGGAAGCGGTCGCGGGCGCGGGGTACGACCTGGACGTGCTCGGCGAGCGCGCGGGCTTCGACGTCTCCGGTCGCGTCCGCGCCCTGCTCGCCCGGGCGCAGCGGGCGGGCGCGGTGCGGTCCGATGTGGACTACCTGGACGTGAAGGCCCTGATGACGGCGTGCATGGCCCGCGCCACCCCCGCGGCGATCGCCGTCGTCTGCGACGGGCTGCGCGCCTGACGCGCATCCCGCGGGCCCCGCACGGTTTCCTACCCGCCCAGCACGTCCCGCGTCAGCTCGAGGTGGCCGCGGTGCTGTGCCAGCTCCTCGTACACGTGCTGCAGCGCCGCGCCCTGGGTCCGGCCGATCGTCGTGCCGCGGTAGTGCGCGGGCGGGTCCTCCCGCAACGGCGCCCGCAGGTCGGCGGCCGCGACGTCGGCGCGCAGCTGCTTCTTCGCCTGCCCGATCCGCTCGACGAGGTCGGCCACCTTGCCCGAGGCCACGAACTCCGCGTCCCGGTCCCGCTCGACCGGACGGCCCGCGACCAGCCGTCCCGCCCAGTAGTCCGCCACCCCCAGGCAGTGCGTCACGATCGCGTAGGGCGAGTTCGCCCCCGGCAGCTCCGGCCGCCGGTTCGCCAGGTCGTCGCCGAGCTCCTCCAGGACGGCCGCCATGCCGTCGAACGCCCGGTCGGTGAAGTACAGGTACTCCTCGGCGGTGATCACTCGTCCCCCTCCACGGTCGGCCATCAGGACGTTACGTCATCGTCCGTCGTCCGGATGTGTTCGGCGAGCGCGGGATCAGCCCGGCAGCAGTTCCGTGACCAGCTGGGTCAGCTGCCGGAGGTTGCGGCACTCGTGCATCGGCACCACTCGGCCGTACTCCAGGGCCGCGGAATCGCCGGTGCCCCAAGCAGAACGCGGTTCGGGGTTGAGCCAGTGGACGTGCTTGGCGTGGTCGGCGATGTCGCGGACCGCCGCCAGGTTCGGGTCGCCGCCGTTGGTCCGGCCGTCGCCGAGGATCAGCACCGAGGTGCGCGGTCCGACGGCGTCCAGCCAGCCCTCGACGAAACTGCCGAGCGAGTCGCCGTAGTCGCTGCTCATCCCCCACCGCGTCAGCCGCGCCTCGGTCATGATGCGCCGGGCCAGCCCCTCGGGATCGGCCGCGCCGGCCGTCACCAGCTCGGTGATCTCATCGGTCAGCTCGACGAACGCGAACGTGCGCACCTTGCTGAACTGGTCGGCCAGCGCCTGCACCAGCAACAGCGTGAACTGCGCGAAACCCGCGACCGAGCCCGACATGTCGCACAGCAGCACCAGTTCCGGCCTGCCCGGCCGCCGCTCGCGCATCGCCGGGCGCATCGGCACCCCGCCGGTCGCCAGCGACCGGCGAAGCGTGCGGCGCAGGTCGATCTGCCCGCGCCGGGCCCGCCTGCGGCGCGACGCGAGCCGGGTCGCGAGCTTGCGGGACAACGGCTGGATGGTCCGCCTGAGCTCGGTCAGCTGCTGGCGGCTGGCGTTGGTGAAGCTGACCAGATCCGTCTGCGGCGCCACGGCGTGCCGCGCGATCCGGTCCCGGCCGCGGTATTCCGCCGTCCGGCGGCGAGCCTCGGCCTGCACCTGCTCGCGGAACGACGCGATGCGCGACTGCGCCTCCTGACGGGCGAGCGCTTCCCCGAGCCCGTCCCCCTGCTCGCCGCGGATCGCCGCGAGCACCCGGTTCAGCAACGCGTCCGGGCGCACCCGCTCCAGCGTCTGGTACGCCGACCAGCCGCTCATGCCGCCACCGCCCGAGCCGCCCTCGCCGAACGACCCGTACTGGCCGAACACCTCGACGCCGGCCGCCGCCAGCCCCCGCAGCCGTTCGGCGTCGCCCTCGGCGAGCGCCGCGACCAGCGCGTTGCGCAGCTCGTTCAGATCCGAGGCCTCCGCAGCGGTTTCGGCCGAGCCGACCGCGACGGGAAAGTACAGGTCGAAGAGCGCGTCGAAGGCGGCACGCTGGCCCGAGCGCCGCAGCACTGTCGCGGCGAGCGCGGCGCGCAGCTGCTCGCGGTCGGCGAGACCGAGCACGTCGACCGCGGCCGCCGCGTCGACCGTCTCGCCGGGTCCGACGGGAATGCCGTGCTCCCGCAGGGCGCCGACGAACTCGACCAGCCGGTCCGGCAGCCCGCTCATGTCAGGAGCTTGTCCAGCCGCAGCTCGGCCGCGGCCTTCCGGTGGTCGCTCTGGTACTTGAGGATCACGCCCAGCGTCGACTCGACGATCTGCTCGTCGAGCGTGTCCGCGCCGAGCGCGAGCAGCGTGCGCGCCCAGTCCACGCTCTCCGCTATCGACGGCGCCTTGCGCAGCTCCATCCCCCGCAGCGCGCCGACGACGCGCACCAGCGAATCGGTCAGCCGGACGTCGAGCCCCGGGACCTTCAGCGTGACGATGTCGCGTTCGAGCTCCGGCGACGGGAAGTCCAGGTGCAGGAACAGGCAGCGCCGCTTGAGCGCCTCGGACAGCTCGCGCGTCGCGTTGGACGTCAGCAGCACGAACGGGCGGCGGGTCGCGGTGATGGTGCCCAGCTCCGGCACGGTGACCTGGAAGTCGCCGAGCACCTCCAGCAGCAGGCCCTCCATCTCGACGTCCGACTTGTCGGTCTCGTCGATCAGCAGGACGGTCGGCTCCGGGTTGCGGATCGCCTTCAGCAGCGGGCGCGGCAGCAGGAACTCCTCGCTGAACACCTCGTCGCGGGTGTCCTCCCAGCCCTCGTCACGGCCGGCGGTGATGCGCAGCAGCTGCTTGGCGTGGTTCCACTCGTAGAGCGCGCGGGCCTCGTCGATGCCCTCGTAGCACTGCAGGCGCACGAGCTCACTGCTGGTGGCCTCCGCCAGCGCCCGCGCCAGCTCGGTCTTGCCGACGCCGGCGGGCCCCTCCACGAGCAGCGGCTTGCCGAGCCGGTCGGCGAGGTAGACGGTGGTCGCCACCGGGGTCGAGGCCAGGTATCCGGCCCCCGCCAGCCGCTCGACGACCTCGTCGACCGAACCGAACAACGGTTCCTGCATCAGCACCTCCTGCTACGGCAACCTTCGCATTGTCGAACGGGATTCGCTTTCCGGGCGGTGGAGCGTGCGCAAGGTCACTTTTCGTACCGGGGGTCGAGCGCGGCGGCGTACGGCCACTGCCCGTCGGGCCGGCGGGTGGGCCTGTCGCGGTAGCGCCCGCAGCGATCTGCGGCTCGCCCTCCACGACGTACAGCCGGTACAGCCGGATCTCCGCGGTGGCGAGGTCGCCGCACGCGCGCCAGCACGTCGTCCATCTCGGCAGCTCCGCCCTGACACCATCGCGTAGGTACGAACGATCGTTCAGCCTACAGCGGCCCCTGCAGGAGAGCCAGGGCGTAATGGGCGTGCTGGCCGGCCAGCTGCTCCGGGGTCAGCCTGCCGCCGGGGTGGTACCAGGTCGCGATGGCAGCGCACATCGAGACGATGTTGCGCGCCGCGTCGTCGGGATAGGGCGTGGCGAACTCGCCCGAGGCCGAGCCCGCGGCCACGATCTCCTCGTAGAGCCCCTGCGTGCTGTCCCTCGCCGCGACCACGCGTTTGCGTGCCACCCCGGTCAGGTACCGGATCTCGCTCAGCGCGACCAGGGAGGCGACCTGGTGGTCGACGACGAAGCCGACGTGCGCCACGACCGCGGCGCGCAGCCGGTCGCTCGCCCGCCGCCCGGCGCCGTCGACGGCCGCCTGGATCCGGCTGAGCAGCTCGTCGTTGGCCATCCGCAGCAGCGCGGCCAGCAGATCCGCCTTCGCCGGGAAGTAGTTGTAGAGATTGGACAGGCTCGTCCCGGCCCCGCGGGCCACGTCCCGCATCGACGCGCCGTAGAAGCCCTTCTCCCCGAAGGCTTCCAGGGCCGCGTTGAGGATGGCGGCCTGGTTGCCGCGGCCGGTGTCCGGGATCAGCGTCGGCGAACGTTCGTTCATGGAGAAAGGCTAACGCAGCTTGACCTCATCGAGCATGGATGTTTTTGTAAGAACGTTCGTTCGTGTTCGAGGAGTGCCCTTGTCGCCACCGTTCTTCGAGGAGTTCGCCGTCGGGCAGCGCCAGATCCGGCCGGTCCCGCAGAAGTCCTTCGACCCCGCCGCCCTCGCCGCTGTGTTCACCGGCGAGGGCGTGCTCACCGACCTCAGCTGGCAGCACGTGAGTGCCGGCAGCCCCGACGACCGGCTGGAGGCCGAGCTCGTGGTGACCCGCTGCCGTCGTGCGCAGGACCGGGACAACGGCCTGGTCCAGCGGCATCTCAGGGTGCGCAACCAGCACGGCGAGACCCGGCAGCGCGGCTGCGCGACCGTCCTCGTGCCGGCCCGCGGCCCGGGTCCCGACCGGGTCTGCCACAACTTCGGCACAGTGGCCTGGGGCGAGGCGCTCACCGAAGGCCTCGGCGAGGACTTCGCGCGGGCGACCGCGAGCTGGGACGGCACCATCGGGCTGCGCTGCGGCGAGGACGAGGTGCACCTGCGGGTCTACCGCGGCCGGGTCGTCGAGGTGACCCGCCGCGCGCCGCTGGGCGCCACGTTCGTCCTCGCCGCGAGCGAGCTGACCTGGACCGAGCTGGTCACCGGCCCGGCCGACGACTTCATGCGGCGGGCGATGCACGGCGAGTTCGAGGTCACCGGCAACGGGTACGAGTACCTGCGGCTCACGAAGGTCCTCGCGCTGCTGGCCCGCCGGGCGCGGGAGGTGGCCCGATGATCGAGGCAGGCTATTTCGACATCGGCGGCACACTGTCCTATGTGGAGCAGACAAGGCACGGGCGGCCCTTGCTGTGCCTGCACACCGCAGGACAGAGCGGCGTGCAGTGGCGGCACAGCGTGGCCGGGCTCGCCGACCGCGGCTACCGCGTCATCGTGCCCGACCTGCCGGGACACGGCCGGTCCGAGCCCCCGCCGGGCGAGCCGATCGACGACCTCGGCCGCTACGCCGTGTGGTGCGAACAGCTCGTCGACGCCCTCGAACTGGAGCGGCCGCTGGTCGTCGGCTGCTCGATCGGCGGGAAGATCACGCTCGACCTCGCCGTCCGGATGGGCCACCGGCTCGCCGGGGTCGTCGCGATGGCGGCCGAAGCCGGGCCGGGCCGGGCGAGCCTGTCCGGCCTGCGCCGCGAGCTCGAGGACGTCGCCGCGCCGAGCCGGGGCGACCGGACGTATCTGGGCACGCTCGCGGTGGTCGGCAGGGGCATCCCGGCCGGCCGTGCCGAGCTGATCGCCACCATGCACCGGCGCGAGGACCCGGTCGTCACGACCGCGGACCTGCTCGGCTGGGGCACCCACGACGTCCGCGCGGGACTTGCCGAAATCGCCTGTCCGGTGCACCTTGTCGTGGGTGAGGACGATCTCTGGCTCGACGCGGCGAAGGTGCGCATGACGGCCGAATCGATCCCGGACGCCCGGTTCACGCTGCTCGAGGGCATCGGGCACTACCCGATGGAGGAGCTGGCCGGGTTCCCCGCGCTCCTGCACGAGTGGCTCACCGCACTGGTGGAGTCGCGATGAGCCTGCTGTCACTGCTCACCGCCCGCGACGCCAAATCGGTCGTCGCGATCGACGCCCATCCCACCGCACCGGTCGAGGTGCGCACCGGCGAGCTCCTCGACCGCGTGCGTGCTGTCGCCGGTTCCCTGCGCCGCGCCGGGATCGGCCGCGGCGACTGCGTCGCGGTGTGGCTGCCGAACTGGTCGGACGCACTGTGCTGGCAGTTCGCCACCGCCTCGCTCGGCGCGCACGTGATCGGCGTGAACACCCGCTACAACGTCGACGAGGTGCGGCACGTACTGCACCGCGCGCGGCCGAAGGTGATCGCTGTCGCCCACGACTTCCACGGTCTGGATCTCGCCGACCGGTTGCGGCGGGCGGTGGACGACGTCGCGCCGGCGGTCGCCGTCGTGGCCGGTCCGCACGGCGAGCCGCCCGCGGACCTCGGCCACTACGACGTCGGCGGCGGCGCTTGGGTCGCCGGCGGCGAAGGAGAGTTGTCCGAGTCCGGCGACGAGCTGGCCGTGGCGTTCACCACCTCGGGTTCGACGGGCAAGCCGAAGCTCGCGGCGCACCGGGCGTCCGCGGTCGTCGAGCACGCCCGCCGGGACGCCGAGTGCACCGGCATCGGGCCAGGCGACGTGGTGGTCTGCGCGCTGCCGCTGTCCGGGGTGTTCGGGTTCAACACCGCGATGGCGACCATCGCCGGTGGTGGAACCTGTTTGCTGGAGCCGGTTTTCGAGGAGCACGCGGTGCTCGCCGACATGGCGCGCTGGCGGGCGACGCACCTGGTGGGTGGGGACGACCTGGTCGTCCGGCTCGCCGACGCCTGGCGCGGGGAGGACCTGAAGTCCTGGCGCTGGCTGGGCATGGCGGACTTCATCGGGAAGTCCGAGAGCCTCGCGAAGTGGGCGCAGCGGGAGTTCGGCACGGCGACGACGGGTGTCTACGGCTCGTCGGAAGTGTTCGCGCTGACCGCGATGTGGCCGCTCGACGAGCCCGCGCCCCGGCGCTGGCGGGGCGGCGGGCGACTCGTGTCGCCGCGGATCGAGGCGCGCGTGGCCGACGGCGAGCTGCAGCTGCGCGGGCCGAACGTCGTCGACGCGTACCTGGGCGACCCGGACGTGCGGAGCTTCACCGACGACGGCTGGTTCCGCACCGGGGACCTGGCGGAGATCGCCGAGGACGGCGGCATCACGTTCATCTGCCGGATGGGGGACGTGTTGCGGTTGCGTGGTTTCCTGGTCGATCCCGCGGAGATCGAGCACCGGCTCGCCGAGCACGAGGCCGTCGTGACTGCGAAGGTGGTCGGTGTGCGCGGGGACGAAGGCGACGAGGCGGTCGGGTTCGTCGTCGCCGAGGGCGACGTCGACGGCGAGACGTTGCGCGAGTGGTGCGGCGAGACACTGGCGAAGTTCAAGGTGCCCGCGCAGATCCACGTCATCGACGAGATGCCGACGACGTCCGGCACGAACGGAACCAAGATCAGGGCGGCGGCGCTGCGGGAACGGGCCCAGCGCGAACGAGAGGCAGCACGATGAGCGAGGTTGTGATCTGTGAACCCCTCCGCACCCCGGTGGGGCGCTACGGCGGGATGTTCAAGGGCGTGCCGGCGGCGAAACTGGCGTCGACGGTCGTCGCCGAGCTCGTCAAGCGCACCGGGGTCGCGCCGGACTCGATCGAGGACGTCATCTTCGGCCAGTGCTATCCAAACGGTGAGGCCCCGGCCATCGGACGGGTCGCGGCGCTGGACGCCGGGCTGCCGGTGGACGTGCCGGGCGTGCAGGTGGACCGGCGGTGCGGCTCGGCGCTGCAGGCGGTGCTCGACGCGGCGATGAGGGTGCAGACCGGCGCGCAGGAGGTGGTGTTCGCGGGCGGCGCGGAGAGCATGAGCGGTGTGGAGTTCTACACCGACGCGATCCGCTGGGGTGTGCGCGGGCCCGGCGTCGAGCTGAAGGACCGGCTGGCGCGCGGGCGGCTGACCGCGGGCGGGGACAACTACCCGGTGCCCGGCGGGATGCTGGAGACCGCGGAGAACCTGCGCCGCGAGTACGGCATTCCGCGGGATGAGCAGGATCTGCTCGCGCTGCACTCGCATCAGCGCGCGGTCGCGGCGATCGAGGACGGGCGCTTCGGGGAGGAGGTCGTGCCCGTGACGGTCGCCGGCCGGCGCGGGGAAACGGTGTTCGACCGCGACGAGCATCCCAGGGCGGACAGCTCGCTGGAGTCGCTGGCGGCACTGCGGCCGGTGCTGGGCCGCGACGACCCGGAGGCGACCGTGACCGCGGGCAACTCCAGCGGCCAGAACGACGGCGCCGCGGTGTGCCTGGTGACCACGATGGACAAGGCCGAACAGCTGGGCCTGCAGCCGTTCGCGCGGCTCGTGTCGTGGGCGGTGGCGGGAGTGCCGCCGCGCACGATGGGCATCGGGCCGGTGCCCGCCACGGAGAAAGCGCTTGCTCGCGCCGGACTGCGGCTGGCGGACATGGATCTGATCGAGCTGAACGAGGCGTTCGCCGCACAGGTGCTCGCGGTGACCCGTGAGTGGGGCTTCGGCGTGGCGGACTTCGAGCGGCTGAACGTCAACGGTTCGGGGATCTCGCTGGGACACCCGGTCGGCGCGACGGGCGTGCGGATCCTGACCACGATGCTGCGCGAGATGCGGCGGCGCGGTTCGCGCTACGGGCTGGAGACCATGTGCATCGGCGGCGGCCAGGGCCTCGCCGCGATCTTCGAGCGAGTCGCATGAACCCGTTGGCGGGCCTGCGGGTCATCGAGTGCGCGAGTTTCGTGGCCGCGCCTTCGGCGTGCATGACGCTGGCGCAGCTGGGCGCGGAGGTCATCCGGGTCGACCCGATCGGCGGGGCGGCGGACTACCGGCGCTGGCCGGTCGCGCCCACCGGGACGAGCCTGTACTGGACGGCGCTGAACCGCGGGAAGCGTTCGGTGGCGGTCAACATGCGCTCGGACGAGGGACGGGAGCTGGTCGCCGCGCTGGTCGCGGAGGCCGGGATCTTCGTCGACAACGCCGTCGGCCGGCGGTGGCTGTCGTACGAGAACCTGTCCGCGCGGCGGGCCGATCTCATCCACCTGCACCTGCAGGGCCGGGCGGACGGGACGCCCGCGGTCGACTACACGGTCAACGCGGAGGTCGGCGTGCCCACGATCACGG
The DNA here is from genome assembly GCF_021391495.1 of Amycolatopsis acidiphila. Taxonomy (NCBI): domain Bacteria; kingdom Bacillati; phylum Actinomycetota; class Actinomycetes; order Pseudonocardiales; family Pseudonocardiaceae; genus Amycolatopsis; species Amycolatopsis acidiphila. The sequence goes on from NZ_CP090063.1 coordinate 6,392,377, forward strand.
GCCGCGAGTACGACGCGGCGCCGGTGAACCACGTGCTGCCGGCGTGGGACCTGCTGACGGGCATGACCGTGACGACGGGCGTGCTCGCCGCCCTGCACGAGCGCGCGAAGACGGGCAAGGGCGCGTACATCGAGCTCGCACTGGCCGATGTCGCAGCCGCGGGCGTGGCGAACCTGGGCTGGCTGGGCGAAGCACAGCTACGCGGCGCGGAGCGGCCGAAGCACGGGAACCACGTGTACGGCAGCTTCGGCATCGACTTCGAGACGAGCGACGGGCAGCGGGTGATGGTGGTCGCCCTGACCGAGGGGCAGTGGCATGCGCTGCGGAAGGTCACCGGGACGGAGGAGGTGTTCAGCGCGCTGGAGCCGGCGCTGGACGTGGACCTGAACCAGGAGGCCGACCGGTACCGCGTCCGCGAGACGATCGCCGCGATCCTGCGGCCGTGGTTCGCCGCCCGGCCGCTGGCGGAGGTGAGCAAGGACCTCGACTCGGCGCGGGTGTTGTGGGGCCGGTACCGCGGCATGCCCGAGGTGGCCGCCTCGCCGTCCGGTGTCTTGTCCACAGTGGACCAGCCAGGCATCGGCGAGGTGCCGAGCGCGCGCTCCCCACTCCGCTGGGACGGCACCTACGGCGGGACGGCGACGGCCCCGTCCCTGGGCGAGGACACGGACCACGTGCTGGCCTCGGTGCTGGGCCTGCCGGCGGCCGAGATCACCCGCCTCCACGACGGCGGGGTGGTCGCGTAACGGCGGTGGCTGGGCTGGGCTGGGCCCGTCGGCGGGTGGAGCCGGTCGGCGGGTGGGTGGGCGGGTGGGTGGGCGGGTGGGTGGGCGGGTGGGTGGGCTGGGCGCGATGGTGGCTGCCCGCCATGGCGGCCGGGTGGACGCTCGCCACCTCGCTGGCAGCCACCCGGCTGCCTCGCGCCAGCCGTCCGTTGCCCGCGGCCCGGCCACTGCTCAAGGCCCCGCCGAGCCATCGAGCGCCCGTGATCAGCCGCCCGCCAACACCCGCGCCCGTCACCTCGCTGGCAGCCCACGCTCGCCATCGGCCGCCTGCCCGTCTCCGGCTCAGCCACCTACTGCCGCTGGCCAACCGCCCACACCAGCCACCGCCACCCCACGACAGCCACCTGCCGCCACCGGTCGCCCACCTACCCCCTCAGCCACCTGCCCCGCTGACCAGCCGCCGCCACTCGCGCCGCCGCTGCCCCGCTGACTAGCCGCCGCCACTCGCGCCGCCGCGTCGGCGACAGCCACCTGCTGCCGCTGACCAGCCGCACCACCCGGTCCCCGCGCGCCCACCGAGCCCCCTCAGCCACCTCCGGCCCGGCCACCCCCACCCCTACCCATGCGTCCGCCGCTCGTCACGGAGGCGGTCACGGCGTGTCATCCCCCGCCGCCGGATCAGGTGAGCCGGTACGGGAACCGTCACGGTGAGCGACCACTGTTCGGTCGCCGAGACGAGCTGGAAGGTCACCATGCCGAGCCATCCGCCCTCCTCGCGCAGGATCCACTCATGCAGCAGGCCCGGCACCTCCGACTCGATCCGCAGACCGTCACGCGGCCGCAGGCCGTAGTCGTCCACACCCAGCCTGAGCAGCCGTCGAACCTCGACCCACACCCGCCGCGGCGGGCTGAGCGTTCGCACCCAGGATGGCCGATCCACGCACTCTCCCAACCGATGACGCCGAAGCCGGGCTGGTTGCTTCCCCCAACCAGCCCGGCCCCTCGAACGTTAGAACACACGTTCGACGATTACAAGGTGTCATCGGCCACGGGGGTGACTCAGAGCGACACGAGCCGCAGCACGAGCGCGACCACGGCCAGCACCAGCAGAGTGCCGGCGGGCGGCATCCCCTTGAAGTCCTTCTTGCGCAGGTGCTGCCCGACCGCGAGCACGAAGTACAGGACCACCCCGATCGCCCCCGCGATCCCCAACGGCGGCCACCAGATCCCGACGACCAGCCCCGCCGCCCCCGCGATCTCGCACGCGGCCAGGGCTGGGAACAGCTTCAGCGGCACGCCGACGCCGGTGAGACTGTCGACGACCTGCCGGCTGCGCGTGAGCTTGCCGAATGCCGATCCGACGAGCGCCACGGCCAGAACCGCCGCGACGACGACATAGCCGATCTCCATGAACACTCCCATGGTTGAACGTTGGATGATCGTGGAGGCTAGCAGATAGTTGAAAAAATTTAATTATCTGGAACGGCTGATAAACTCGCCAGGTGATCCCGCACCGCCCCGTTCTCACGCTCGCCCAGGCCGGCCGGATAGCGGGCGCGCTGCTGAAGGAGGCCGTGGCGTCGCACGGGCTCAAGCCGGGGCACGCCCGCGGGCTCACCCTGCTGGCCGAGCGCGATTCGATGAGCCAGCAAGCGCTGCTCGAGGAGATGGGCGTCGACGCCAGCGTGCTGGTCGGGATCCTGAACGACCTCGAAGACGACGGCCTCGTCAGCCGCCGCCGCGACCGCGCCGACCGGCGACGGCATATCGTCGCGATCTCGGCCCGCGGCCGGAAACTGGCCGAACGCCTCGACGAGTCCTTCGCCCGCGTCGAGGCGGAGCTGCTGTCCGGCCTCACCGCCGACGACGTCGCCACCCTGACCAGCCTCCTGGGCCGCGTCAAGGACACGGGCGCCGAGGACTGCTCCGCCGACTGACGTCAGTGCCTCGTAACAACTTCTCACCGCGTGAGCGGCTCTCGCCATGAACCCGGCACAACGGATTTCGGTCCTGGGCAGCACATCAACCGGTACGGCGCGGTCGTGGTGATCGCGCTGCGGCCCTGGTGGCCGCGGCTGTCCGCCGTCGGCAGTGGCGTGGCCGTCGTGTCGTTCCTCAGCACCTTGAGCTTCCTGTTCACCACGCCGGGCATCGGCGACCCGGCGGCAGCCGGGCGGCCGGTCCCTCCAGTCGCAGGCGGATGGCTCGTCCTTGACACCTTCGCTGTCCATAGAGGACGTGCTGGCCACCGACGTGGCAGCCGCCGCGCCTGTCATGGGCAGGCCACCCGTGACCCGTGTCGATGCACCCGACCGGGACGGCGAGGCATCCCTACGGACGCGTAAAGGAACGTCTCCGACGAGCATTCGGCCACCAAGCCTGACCGGCATTCGCCAAGCGCCCACCGAAAAGGCGAAGGGTTAAGCATGGGCTGGTCAGAATCGCGAACCTCTGTCACGGCTCTGACCAGCCGTAATGTGCCCTGGGCAGGACTCGAACCTGCGACCTAGAGATTAGAAGGCTCTTGCTCTATCCGGCTGAGCTACCAGGGCCTGACGCCGACGACCGCTGCAGGTCACGGCCGCTCCTGCAGTTTAGTCAACGTCACCCTTCGTATCGCGGGACACCGGCCGAGCGTTTCAGCCTCGTCCGAGGAAAGGCATCTTCGTCGCCGTGATGGTCATGAACTGGACGTTCGCCCCGAGCGGGAGGCCCGCCATGTACAGGACCGCCGCCGCGACGTGCGCCGGGTCGAAGGTCGGCTCCGGGCGGATCGAGCCGTCCGCCTGTCTGGCGCCCCGGCCGATGCCGGCGGTCATCTCGGTCGCCGCGTTGCCGATGTCGATCTGGCCGCACGCGATGTCGTAGGGCCGCCCGTCCAGGGAGATCGACTTGGTCAGGCCCGTGATCGCGTGTTTGGTCGCGGTGTACGCGGCGCTGCCGGGACGCGGGGCGTGCGCCGAGATCGAGCCGTTGTTGATGATGCGCCCACCCTGGGGACGCTGCTCCTTCATCAGCCGGACGGCCTGGCGCGCGCACAGGAACGCGCCGGTCAGGTTCGTGTCCACCGTCCGCCGCCAGGCCGGCACGTCCAGCTCGTCGAGATCACCTGATGGACCGAACGTGCCGGCGTTGTTGACGAGCAGGTCGAGGCGGCCCCACTTCCCGCGGACCGCCTCGAACAACGCCTCGACCTGGTCCTCGTCGCCGACGTCGGTGGGGACGGCGAGCGCGGGCCGGTCGCCGGCGGTCTCCGCCAGCGCCTCCGGCCGCCGCCCGGCCAGCGCCACCTCGTACCCCGCGTCGAGCAGGGCATGTGCGATCACCCTGCCGAGGCCCGAGCCGGCCCCCGTCACCACCGCGACCGGCATGGCGTCAGAAGTTGATCATGTGGCCGGCGAGGCCGTGGACGGCCTCCTTGACCGCCTCGCCCAGCGTCGGGTGCGCGTGCACGTTGCGCGCCACCTCGTGCACCGTCAGGTCCCACTGCTGGGCGAGCGTCAGCTCCGGCAGCAGCTCGGTGACGTCCGGCCCGATCAGGTGCGCACCCAGCAGCTCGCCGTACTTCGCGTCGGAGAGGATCTTCACGAAGCCGCCCGGGTCGGCCAGGCCGTGCGCCTTGCCGTTCGCGGTGAACGGGAACTTCGCGACCTGCACGTCGAAGCCCTTCTCCCGCGCCTGCTCCTCGGTCCAGCCGAACGAAGCGATCTGCGGCTGGCAGTAGGTCGCGCGCGGGATCATCGGATAGTCGAGCTCCATCGTCTCGGCGCCACCGATCGTCTCGGCCGCCACGATGCCCATCGACTCGGCCGCGTGCGCGAGCATGAGCTTCGCGGTCACGTCCCCGATCGCGTAGATGTGCGGCACGTTCGTGCGGCAGTGCCCGTCGACCGCGATCGCGCCGCGCCCGGTCAGCTCGACGCCGGTGTTCTCCAGGCCGTAGCCGTCGACCCGCGGCTGGAACCCGATGGCCTGCAGGACCTTGTCGGCTTCGAGGGTCTGCTTGGTCCCGTTGGCGACGACGGTGACCTTCACCTTGTCGCCGCTGTCGTCGATCGTCTCGACCTTGGTGGAGGTCAGCACGTTGATACCGAGCTTCTTGTACCGCTTGGCCAGCTCCTTGGACACCTCGGCGTCCTCGAGCGGCACCATCCGGTCCAGGAACTCGACGATCGTGACCTCGACGCCGTAGTTGTGCAGCACGTAGGCGAACTCGACGCCGATCGCGCCGGCCCCGGCGATGATGATGCTGCCGGGCAGCTCGCGCGAGAGGATCTGCTCCTCGTAGGTCACCACTCGCTCACTGAGCGAGGTGCCGGGCAGCAGCTTCGTCGTCGCGCCCGCGGCGACGATGCAGTTGTCGAACGTCACCGTCTCGGTGCCGTTCGAGGTGCTCACCTGCAGCGTGTTCGCGTCGGTGAAGGTGCCGCGCCCGTCGTACTCGGTGATCTTGTTCTTCTTCATCAGGAAGTGGACGCCCTTGACCCGGCCGTCCGCCACCGACCGGCTGCGGTCGTACGCCGCGCCGTAGTCGAAGCGGATCTCGCCGTCGGAGGAGATCCCGAAGGTCTTCGCCTCCTGCGTGACCAGGTGGGCGAGCTCCGCGTTGCGCAGCAGCGCCTTGGAGGGGATGCAGCCGACGTTCAGGCACACGCCGCCCCAGTACTTCTCCTCCACCACGGCCGTCTTCAGTCCGAGCTGCGCCGCCCGGATCGCCGCGACATAACCGCCAGGCCCGGCGCCCAGCACCACAACGTCGAAATGTTCTGACATGCACCCAGCCTATGCCCGGGAGGCGGACCGGGTTCACCGTGGTGAGGGGCGCCGGAGGCGGGAAATCAGACGCGTTCGAGGATCACGACCGGGATCTCACGGTCGGTCTTCTTCTGGTACTCGTCGTAGGCGGGCCACACCTTGGCCATCACGGGCCACAGCTTCGCGCGCTCCTCCGCGTTCGCGGTGCGTGCCTTCGCCGTGAACTTGTCCGCCTTGACCTGCACCTTGACCTCGGGGTTCGCCTGCAGGTTGAGGTACCAGCCGGGGTGCTTGGGGTCGCCGCCCTTGGACGCGACGATCACGTGATCGCCGTCGACCTCCTGGTAGATGAGCGCGAACTTGCGTTCCTGCCCGCTCTTGCGGCCCGTCGTGGTGAGCACCAGCGCCGGTACGCCGGGCTTCCAGTCGTGACCCTCCTCACCGTCGGTCTCTTCGTAGCGGCGGACGTGCTCATCGCCGTAGAGCATGTGGTCTTCCTTTCGTCGGTGCGCGTGGTGCCTCTAAGGATCAACGTCGCGCGCCCGGCCGATAATCCGACCCGATCGAGTGCATCTGACCAGGCGAAATCCGGAGATCGACCTAGAATTCGGCCCTACTGAGAGCGCTTGCCGGCAGGGGGAGGACCGATGATCGCCAGGAGCCACGTGACGCTCGAAGACGTCGCACAGGTGGCCAGTGTGTCGCTGGCCACGGCCTCGCGCGTGCTCAACGGCACCACCAACGTCCGGGAGGACCTGCGCGAGCGGGTGCTCGCCGCCGCGACCGACCTGGACTACACGCCGAACGTGCACGCGCAGGCGCTGGCCGGCGCCGCGCTGCGCACGGTCGGTGTGGTGTGCCACGACCTCGGCGACCCGTACTTCGCCGCGGTGGTCCGCGGTGTGCTGCGCGCGGCGGACCGCAACGGGCTGCTGGTGCTGCTCACCGACACGTTCCGCGATCCAGACAAGGAGATCGCCGCCGTCTCCACCCTGCGCAGCCAGCGCGCTTCGGTGATCCTGCTCGCCGGTTCGGCCTTCGAGGACAGGGCGTGGGAGCGGGCGCTGGCCGCGGAGCTCGAGCCGTACCGGCGGGGCGGCGGCCAGGTTGCCGTGCTGGGCCGGCATCGCAACCTCAAGGCCGACAGCGTCCGGCCGGAGAACCGGGCGGGTGCGAAAGCGCTGGCCGATGCGTTGCTGGGGCTGGGACACCGTCGGTTCGCGGTGCTCACCGGGCCGCGCACGATGACCACGGTGCTCGACAGGATCACCGGGTTCGCCGAGGGCCTTGCCGGGGCCGGGATCGAACTGTCGGAACGGGACGTGTTCGAAGGGGCGTTCAGCCGGGACGGCGGCCATGCGGCGGCGACCGAGCTGGTGGCGGCCAAACACAGGGCGACCTGCGTGTTCGCGGTGAACGACCAGATGGCGCTCGGTGCGATGACGGCGTTGCGCGAGGCCGGGCACAGCATTCCCGGTGACGTCTCCGTCGCCGGGTTCGGCGACATCCCGGTCGCGCGCGACCTCGGCCCGGCGCTCACCACGGTCGCCCTGCCGCTGGAGGAGCTGGGCGAACAAGCGCTGGAGCTGGCGCTCAGCGGCGGACGGGGTGGCCGCAGCCGGGTCCGGCGAGTGGCAGGCGAGGTCGTCCTGCGCGAGAGCACGGCCAGGACCCGCCGTCGTCGTTGACTGTCCACAGTGGATTAGTACTACTCAGGGTAGAAAACCGGCGGCGGATCCGTCCGGCGGAATTCGCTCCCGCGTTTCACCTGCGGTTTCGGCCGACAGGCCCACCGGGGCCGGTGGTCATGCTCCGATCGACTGACACTCGGTGACAGTTGGCCGGAAACGAGCTCCCTTGCTGGGTGATCGTGCCACGATATGGCGCATGACAACCGCATCCGAACCCCGCTGGCGAAGACTCGAGCCCGATCAACGAAGGGAGCAGATCTTCATCTGCGCCGCCCGGCTGTTCGGAGAGCGTCCGTACGCCGGAGTGTCCACTTCGGACATCGCCGCCGAGGCGGGAGTGGCCCGTGGTCTGATCAACCACTATTTCGGCACCAAACGGGAGCTCTACCTGGCCGTGATCCGCCGTGCGGTGACCATGCCGATGCCAGACATGGAGGTCGGCGGTGGTTCGCTATACGAACGGGCGCACACCACGGTCGACTGGTTCCTGGACATGGTGCACAGCCAGGGAAAGATGTGGCTGGTCGCCACCTCGGAGGGCATCGGGCAGGACCAGGAGGTGGAACAGATCATCGTGGACGCCGAGCGGAAATCCGCCGAACGGCTGCTGGACGCGTTCGGGATGCCCGCCGAGAGCGACATCCGCCCCCGCCTCAACGCGCTGGTCCGCGCGTTCGCCGGAATGGTCAAGGCGGCGGGCCGGGAATGGCTGCTGCGCGGGGAACTCGACCGCACCCAGGTGCACGTGCTGCTCTACCAGACGCTGATCACGCTGCTCGAGGACGTGTTCCCCGAGGTCCTGACGAGGCCGCCGCACGCTGAGAACTGAACGAAAACGGAAAACCTCCTGGGGGTGGCTTCCGGTCAGGGAAGAACCGGATTTCGTATCCGAGTGTTCAGCCGACCGCCGTGACGGCGATCGCACTCGCCTCCAGACTGCCGCCGGTGGAGATGTTGTCCGCGAAGCCCGGCAGCTCGCCGATCAGCACGTCGTCGCGCCCCGAGCCGAGCCAGATCCGGCGCACCTGGCAGGTGCTGGTCTCGGCCACCGCGACGAAGGACTTGTCCGGGACGAGGGCCGGAGGAGTCGGTGAAGTAGGCGGTGCCGTCGGCCGCGACGGCCGCGTTGTTGCAGAAGACGAAGCGGCGGCCCAGCGCCTCCTCGGCCAGCACCGGACCCCTTGCCGTCGACCGGGAGCATGCGCCCTCGCCGAAGCTCGTGCCGGCTCCGTCAGCGGTAGGTCAGCAGCCGGGAGGTCCGGCCGTCGAAGTGCGAGTGCTCGTTGAACGACAACAGGGTGACCCCGCTGCGCCCGGACACCAGCTTCGTGATGCCGCAGTTGACCGTGACCCGGTTCAGCCTGAGCAGCCCGGCCTCCGGATGCCCCAGCAGCTGGCCGGCGAGCATCCCGATCACCCCGCCCGAGGTGAACGCCACGGCGTTCTCACCCTTGCCCAGCAAGGAGACGAGGTCCTCCAGCGCGCCGGTCACCCGCGCGCGGAATGCGGGCCAGGTCTCGGCGCAGGGGCTGTCCTCCCCCGCACCCATCCACTCGGCGAGCGCGCCTTCGAGCACCCTCTGGTAGCCGCGGGAGTCCGCGGCGTTCTGCGGCACGCCCCCGCCGTGGTGCGCCACGATGTCGACGTGGTCGTACTCGTTCCACCGCGGGTCCTCCTTGGCGGGCGTTTTGACGCCCAGCCAGTCGAGCACCGTCTCGGCGGTCTTGCGCTGCCGCGAAAGCGACCCCGAACGCGCTTCGGTGAAGCGGACGTCACGGCGCAACAGCTCCGCGCCGACCACCGCGCCCTGCTCGATCCCGAGCCCGGACAGGCGGTCGTAGTCCGCTTCACCGAAGGAGGCCTGACCGTGCCTGATCAGGTAGATCGCACCCATTCAGGCAGACTATCCGGCCGTGTTCAGCAGCTTGTTCGGCGTGCCGGCGGTCGCGTTGCTGATCTTGCCGGAGGCGGCCGCCGAGGTCAGCGCGGCGGACACGTCGGCAGGGGACGCGTCCGGGTGGTCTGCCAGGTAGAGCGCGGCAGCGCCGGTGACGTGCGGGGTCGCCATCGACGTGCCGCTGATCGTGTTGGTCGCGGTGTCGCCGGTGCCCCACGAGGACGTGATGTTCACGCCCGGCGCGTAGAGATCGACGATGCTGCCGTAGTTGGAGAAGCTGGCCTGCTTGTCGGTCCGGTCGCTGGCGGCGACGGTGATCGCGCCCGCGACACGCGCCGGTGAGGAGCCGCTGGCATCGGCGCCGTCGTTCCCGGCCGCGACGGCGAACGTGACGCCCTTCGCGATCGCGCCTTCCACGGCCTGGTCGAGCGCGTCGTCCGCGCCGCCGCCGAGGCTCATGTTCGCCACCGACGGGCCGCTCGCGTGCTCGGCGACCCAGTTGATCCCGGCGACGACCTGCTCGGTGGTGCCGCTGCCGTCGGCGTCGAGGACCCGCACCGGCACGATCTTCACGCCCTTGGCGACGCCGTACTCGCTGCCGCCGATCGTGCCCGCGACGTGCGTGCCGTGGCCGTTCTCGTCGGTCGGGTCGGTGTCGTTGTCGATGAAGTCGTAGCCGCCGGAAACGCGCCCGCCGAACGTCTCGTGCGTGGCGCGGACACCGGTGTCGATGACGTACGCGGTGACGTTCGACGCAGTCGTGCTGTAGGAGTACGACGAGTCGAGCGGCAGATCCTGCTGGTCGATCCGGTCCAGGCCCCAGGACGGCGGGTTCTGCTGGGTGTCGGAGACGTGGAAGACGTGGTTCTGCACGACGTAGGCGACGTTGCCGTCGGCCGCGAGGCGCTTGGCCTCCTGCTCGTCGGCGTGGACCGAGAAGCCGTGCAGGGCGGCGTCGAAGGTGTGCTGGACCTGCGCGCCGTAGTGGCCTGCCAGCGTCTGGGACAGCGTGTCGACGATGCCCGCGTTCTTGAGCACCACGATGTAGCTGTCCGACACGGCGCCGGCGGTGTTCGCGTCGCGGATCTGGCCCTCCTGAGCCTGCGCGACGCCGGTGCCCGCCGCAGCGGCCGCGGCGACGACCGCGCCTGCCGCGAGCAACTTCCGAGCGTTCCCCATCAAACTGCCTCCCCACCCGATCTAGTGACTAGGAGGTCATGCAATCTCGCCGTTAAACCCCAGGGCAATGATTCACAGTTACCAGTATTAACCCATTTGGGGGAGCGCTGCTAAGTTGGCAGGGACGAGCAGCCAACGTTCGAGGCGGAAAAGGTGGCCAGTTCCGACACCGCGTTCTCGATGGCGCTCCGCACCGCCATCGCGCGCAGTGGCCTGAGCCTCGACCGGTTGCAGGCACGGCTGCAGGCGAACGGCATCCCGGTCAGCGTGACGGCGCTGAGCTACTGGCAGTCGGGCAAGCGGCAGCCCGAACGGCAGAGCTCCCTGTCGGCGGTCCGGGTGCTGGAGGACGTGCTGGGCCTGCGCCCGGGTGAGCTGCTGAGCCTGCTGCCGCCGCCCCGCCCGCGCGGAGTGGCGCGGCGCCGGACCGAGCCGGTGAACTTCCCCGTGGACGCGCTGCGGGCGCTGCTCGAGCGGGTCGGTGCCCCGCACGCGCTGGAGCAGCAGCACCAGCTCAACCTCGCCAGCCTGCACGACCGCTGCGAGATCGCGGCCGACGGCGGCCAGCGCTCGACCACGGCGCGGGCGGTGTTCCAGTCCACCGCGGACGGTCAGGACCGGTGGCTGCTGGTGTATGACCACGGCGGTGCGGCCCCGCCCCGGCTGCACGCGCTGCGCAACTGCCGCGCGGGGCGGGTCGAGGTCGATCCCGAGCACGGGCTGACGGCCGCGGAGCTGATCTTCGACCGGTCCATCGACAGGGGCGAGACGCAGCTGATCGAGTACACCCTGACGAACGGTGGGCCGCCGTATCCGGAGTGCGCGAACACCCACTACCGCGAGTTTCGCCGCCCGGTGCGCGAATACCTGCTGGAGATCCAGTTCGACACGGCTCCGGCGCGTTGCTGGCAGTACGCGCGGACCGGCGACGCGGAGGAAGGCCGCGACCTGCAGCTGGACGCCACCGGCGGCGTGCACGCGGTGGCGCTTGACTTCGGCCCGGGGGTCTTCGGGATCGGGTGGGGATGACGACCACGGGCTCCGGTCAGGGAAGCGCGCGGAACCGTGGCGGGCGAAGCGGTTGCCGGATCCGAAGTGGACAGAGAAGGTAGGCCCCGGAATCGGTGGCGTCCGAGGCGGTGGTCAAGGTCAGCCCCTGGGCACCGTGCGGGAGGTCCAGTCCCAGACTCGCTCGGTCGCGGGCCGCGACGATCGTGAGCACGGCCGGCTGCCCGAGGAGTACTCTTCCCGCCCCCTAGTCCAGCTTGTTCCGCAGCACCTTCCCCGTCGCGTTCCTCGGCAGCTGGTCCAGGAACTCCACGTCCCTGGGGACCTTGTACCGCGCCAGGTTCGACTTCACGTACGCCCGGACCGTGTCCGCGTCCAGGTCGCTGCCGTCCGCGCGGACGACGAACGCCTTCAGCCGCTGCCCGAACTCCTCGTCCGGCACCCCGATGACCGCCGCCTCGAGTACGTCCGGGCGCTCCACCAGCAGGTTCTCCACCTCGATCGGGAACACGTTCTCGCCGCCGGAGACGATCATCTCGTCGTCCCTGCCGTCGATGAACAGCAGCCCGTCCTCGTCGAAATGACCCATGTCGCCGGTCGAGAGCAGCCCGTCGAGGAGCTCCTTGTGCCTGCCGTCGGTGTAGCCGTGGAAGCTCAACCCGCTGCCGACGAACACCCGGCCCGTCACCCCCGGCTCGGTGATGCGCCGCCCTTCGCCGTCGTACAGCACCACTTTGCAGCCCACCGGCGCCCGTCCGACGGTGCCCGGGGCCTTGCGCCAGTCCTCCGGCGTCGCCACCGTCGCGACCGCGACCTCGGTCGAGCCGTACAGGTTGTGGATCACGTCGCCGAACGCCTCGGTCGCGCGGTTGCCCAGGTCCGGCGACAGCGCCGAGCCCGCGACGAAGATGATCCGCAGCGACGACGTGTCGTAGCGGCTGATCACCTCGGGCCCCAGGTCGACGATCCGCTGCAGCATCGTCGGCACCAGCACGAGCGCCGTGCAGCGGTGCTCCTCGATCCCCTTCAGCGTCGCCTCCGGGTCGAACCGCCGGCGCATCACGACGGTGCAGCTCAGCGCGTACGACAGGATGAACTGCGAGACACCCGTCCCGTGGAAGATCGGCGCGCCTAGATACGTGCACTCGCCGAAGCGCAACGGGATGCGGTCGAGGAACTGCGCGCTCGAGAGCAGCGACGTGTGCTCGCGCGGCGCACCCTTCGGGGTACCGGTGGTGCCGCTGGTCAGCAGCACGAAACCGCCCCGGCGCGCGGGGTAGGGCATCGGGCGGTCGTCGGTGCTGGCGATCAGCTCGTCCAGCACCGGGATCTCATCGAGCGCGTCCTCGGTGTCCACCCACGCGAGGTAGCGCTCGACGTCGGCCGGGATGTCCGACAGCAGCTCGGTGAACTCCTGGTCGTGGACGAGCGCGGTCGCCTTCTCGCGCTTGGCGACGTCGGCGAGCTGGGTCTTGCCGAACCCGGTGTTCATCAGCAGCAGCCGGGCGCCGAGCTTGCCCGCGGCCGACATCGACAGCACCAGCCCCCGGTGGTCCCGGCACAGCGCGGCGATCACGGTGCCCGGCTTGATCCCGCGCCCGGCCCAGGCACGGGCGAGCGCGTTGGACTGCAGATCGAGCTGCCTGAAGGTGAGCGGCCCGCGCTCGTCGACGAGGCCGACGGCGTGCGGGTCACGGCGGGCGGCGACCTGCGCGGCGGCCGCGAACGGGCCGATCTTGCGCATCGCCACCAGGGCGAACAGGCCTTCGTCGACACGCGGGAACGGGATGAGGCCCGCCTTCCACATCACCTCGATGCTGCGGACGGTTTCCGTCATCTTGTCGACGAGCATGGCGCCTCCGTTGGGCCCGGCCGTACCGAGAGTATGGACGTTACCGAACAGTAGTCGACCCTGCCCAGTGCCGAAAAGTGTCGGTGGTCAGGCGCAGAATGGGAGTGTGCACAGTTATGTCGGCCAGGAGGAGGACGGCACCTACACGGTGCTGGAACCATCCGGTCGGCGCACCGTCGACCTCGCCGGCCTTGCGGAGCAGGAGCGCGCGCACCAGCCGCGCTGGGTGTTCGCGTCGGTCGAGCGGCTGTACCCGGAGCTGGTGCGCGGCGGGCTGCGCACCAGCCGCTGCCACGACCTCTCGCTCGCCGAGGGGCTGCTGCTCGCGTATGAGGGCCGCGGCGGGCCCCGAAGCCTGGCCGCCGCGCTGGCCAGGGCCAACGGGCTCGAGCCGCCGCCGGACGAGCCGTCGCACGCGGACGCCCAGCCGGCGCTGTTCGAGACCCGCGCGTCGGGCCTGCCGCCCGGCGTGGCGGTGGTCGACGCGGCGAAGACGGTGCTGGCCGAGCAGGAGCGCCGCGTCCGGCAGTGCGAGCACCCCGACCGGATGCGGCTGCTGATCGCGGCCGAGTCGGCGAGCGCGCTCGTGGCCGCCGAGATGGCGCACGACGGCCTGCCCTGGCGTGCGGACGTCCACGACGCGCTGCTCACGGAGATCCTCGGGCCCCGGGTGGCCGCCGGGCAGCGGCCGAAGAAGCTGGTGGAGCTTGCGGCGCGGGTGAGCGAGGCCTTCGGTGGCAAACCGGTCAACCCGGACAGCCCGGCGTCGATCGTGCGTGCCTTCGGCCGCGAGGGGATCTCCATCCCGTCCGCGCGAGCGCATGTCGTGCGCAAGATCGACCATCCCGCGGTGCCGCCGCTGATGGAGTACCGCGAGCTGTCGCGGCTGCACTCGGCGAACGGCTGGGCGTGGCTCGAGGAGTGGGTGCACGACGGCCGGTTCCGCCCGGAGTGGGTGGTCGGCGGGGTGGTCTCGGGACGCTGGGCCAGCCAGGGCGGCGGAGCGCTGCAGATCCCGAAGACGCTGCGGGTGTGCGTGCGCGCGGACCCGGGCTGGAAGCTCGTGGTCGCGGACGCGGCCCAGCTCGAACCCCGGATCCTCACCGCGCTGTCCGGCGACCGGCGGCTGGCCGAGGTGTCCGCGTCGACCGATTTGTACGCGCGACTGGCCGAGGCGATGTTTCCTGCAGTGGACGAGAAGTCGCGCGGGCGCGCGAAGATCGCGATGTTGTCGGCGATGTACGGCGGCACGGCCGGGGAGGCGGCGTCGCTGCTGGCGTTGCTGCGTCAGCGTTTCCCGGACGCAGTGTCCTATGTGGAGCATGCCGCGCAGGCCGGCGAGCGCGGCGAGCGGGTCCGGTCCCGGCTGGGCCGCACGTCCCCGGCCCCGTCGGAGGCGTGGCGGGCGCTGACCGGCGCGGCGGAGGACGACGGCCGCGGCCGCCAGGCAGCGCGCAACTGGGGCCGGTTCACCCGGAACTTCGTGGTACAGGCGAGCGCGGCGGACTTCACCGCGGTGCTGCTCGCCACCCTGCGGCAGCGGCTTCCCGAGCCCGCGCAGCTGGTGTTCTTCCAGCACGACGAGGTGATCGTGCACGCGCCGGACGAAGTGGCCGCAGACGTGCCGGCGCTGATCGACTCCTCGGTGGCCGAAGCGTCGGCGCTGATGTTCGGCCCGTCGTGCCCGGTGCACTTCCCCATGCACACGGCGGTGGTCGACACCTACGCCGACGCGAAGTGATCAGGCCGCCGCGTCCAGGGCCTTCAGGATCCGCTTCGGGGAGACCGGGTACGCGGTGCCGAGCGTCTGCGCGAAGTAGCTCACCCGCAGCTCCTCCAGCATCCAGCGCACGTCCACCAGCGCGGGGCCCGGCTGGACGCCCGGCGGGAGCACGTCGACGGTCTGCTGGTACTCCTCGCGCAGCCACTGCAGGTCCCGCAGCAGCTCGACGTCCTTCGCCGCCGCGTTGGCGAGTTTGTCGATCCGACGCTCGATCGCGCGCAGGTACCGCACGAGGTTCGGCAGCCGGTCGAAGCCGGTCGCCGTCACGAAGCCGTTGAACACCAAGCCATCAAGCTGCACCCGGATGTCCGCGAGCGACTCGGCGGGGCCGTGCGCGTCCGCCAGCCGGGTCTCCACGTCGTTCGCCGCGAGCAGGATCTGCTCCACTTCGGACAGTACGTCGAGCACGAGCGGGTTCAGCCCGCCGCGCACCTTCTCCAGCAGCACCGCGAACCCGGCCTCGTCCCAGACCGGCCCACCGTTGTCGGCGATGAGCTTGTCCACCGCGCAGTTCACGCAGTCCTCCAGCAGCGCGGCCACGCTGCCGTGCGGATTGCGCCCCAGCACCAGTTTCGAGGAGTTCGACAGGTTGCGGCTGATGAACTTCATCGGCGAGGGCAGGTTCAGCCGCAACAGCTTCCGCGTGCCCAGCCACATCTCCTGCCGCTGTTCGACCGGCGTGTCGAGCATCCGCACGGCCACCGTTTCGCCCTCGTCGACCAGCGCGGGAAACGCTTTCACCTCGTGCCCGCGCCGGGTGCTCGCGAACACCCGCGGCAGCTCCCCGAACGCCGGCCTGGTCAGCCCGGCACGCTCGATGCTGTCGGCCGCCTTGGAGATCGTCTCCCGGACCTGACCGCTCAGCTGCCGCTTCAGGGCCGCGAGATCCTTGCCCTCACGCAGTTTCCGGCCCTTTTCGTCGACCACCCGGAACGTGACCCGCAGGTGTTCGGGCACTTCCGACCAGGCGTCCGGCGGGACCGCGACCCCGCGCAGGTCCTGCAGCTCACGCGCCAGCACGACGAGCAACGGTCCGTCGGCCGGACCCACCTGCGACAGCACGTACTTCGCGGTGTCCGGCGCCGGCACGAAGTTGCGCCGCAACTGCTTGGGCAACGATTTGATCAGCGCGGTCACCAGCTCCTCGCGCAGCCCCGGCACCTGCCAGTCGAACCCGTCGGGCGTGATCTGGTTGAGCACCGGCAGCGGGATGTGCACCGTCACGCCGTCGGCGTCGGCACCGGGCTCGAACTGGTAGGTCAACGCCAGCCGCTGCGAGCCCTGCACCCAGGTGTCCGGGTAGTCGGACTCGCGGACCTGCTCGGCGGCCGAGTTGATCAGCATGGCCTTCTCGAAGTTGAGCAGGTCCGGCTGCGCGCGCCGCGTCTTCTTCCACCAGGTGTCGAAATGCCGTCCGGAGACGACCTCCTCGCCGACGCGCTGGTCGTAGAACTCGAACAACGTCTGGTCGTCGACCAGGAGGTCATGCCGGCGGGCCCGGTTCTCCAGGTCCTCGACCTCGTCGAGCAGCGCACGGTTCTCGGCGAAGAACCTGTGCTGGGTGTCCCAGTCGCCTTCGACCAGCGCGTGCCGGATGAACAGCTCGCGCGAGAGCTCCGGGTCGATGCGGCCGTAGTTCACCTTGCGGTCGACCACGAGCGGCACGCCGAACAGCGTCACCCGCTCGCTCGCCATCACCGCGCCGCGCCTGCGCTCCCAGTGCGGCTCGGAGTAGTTGCGCTTGACCAGGTGCGCGGCCAGCGGCTCCACCCATTCCGGTTCGATCCGCGCGTTCACCCGCGCCCACAGCCGGGAGGTCTCGACCAGCTCGGCCGAGATCAGCCACCGCGGCTGCTTGCGGAACAACGCCGAGCCGGGGAACACGGCGAACCGCGCGCCGCGGGCGCCGAGGTAGTCACCCTTGTCCGGGTCCTTCAGCCCGATGTGCGACAGCAGCCCGGAGATCAGCGAGATGTGCACGTTCTGCGGGTCGGCGGGCTCGCTGTTCAGCGTGACGCCCAGCGGCTTGGCCAGCTGGCGCAGCTGGCTGTAGATGTCCTGCCATTCGCGCACGCGCAGGTAGTTCAGGAACTCGGCGCGGCACAGCTTGCGGAACTGGTTGTTCGACAACGCCTTCTGCTGCTCCCGCAGGTACTCCCACAGGTTCAGGTAGGCGAGGAAGTCCGAGGTCTTGTCGGCGAACCGCGCGTGCTGCTGCTGGGCGGCCTCCTGCTTGTCGGCCGGGCGCTCGCGCGGGTCCTGAATGGACAGTGCGGCGGCGATGATCATCACCTCGCGGACACAGCCGTTCTTCGCGGCCTCGACCACCATCCGGCCCAGCCGCGGGTCCACCGGCAGCTGCGCCAGCTTGCGCCCGATGTCGCTCAGCCCGTCCTTCTCCAGCGCGCCCAGCTCCTGCAGCAGCTGCACGCCGTCGTTGATCTGGCGGCGGTCCGGCGGCTCGACGAACGGGAACGCGGCGATGTCGCCCAGGTCCAGCGAGGTCATCTGCAGGATCACCGACGCGAGGTTCGTGCGCAGGATCTCCGGCTCGGTGAACTCCGGACGGGACTCGAAATCCGCTTCCGTATAGAGGCGGACGCAGATACCGTCGGAGGTCCGCCCGCAGCGGCCCTTGCGCTGGTTCGCCGAGGCCTGCGAGATCGGCTCGATCGGCAGCCGCTGCACCTTCGTGCGGTGGCTGTACCGGGAGATGCGTGCGGTGCCGGGATCGATCACGTACTTGATGCCGGGCACGGTGAGCGAGGTCTCGGCGACGTTCGTGGCCAGCACGATCCGCCTGCCCGCGTGCCGCTGGAACACCCGATGCTGGTCGGCGGCCGAGAGCCGCGCGTACAGCGGCAGTATCTCGGTATTGCGACGGTCCTGTTTGGACAACGCGTCCGCGGTGTCGCGGATCTCCCGCTCCCCGGAGAGGAAGACCAGGATGTCGCCCGGCCCTTCGGCGCACAGCTCGTCCACCGCGTCGGAGATCGCCGTCACCTGGTCGCGGTCCTCGTCGTCGGGCCGGTCGGGGTCGGTGATCGGGCGGTAGCGGACTTCGACGGGATAGGTGCGGCCCGAGACCTCGACGATCGGCGCGCCCCCGCTGTGCCCGTCCCGGGGGGACGACCCCCCGAGCCCCCCGAAATGCTCCGAAAACCGCTCCGCGTCGATGGTCGCCGAGGTGATGATCACCTTGAGGTCGGGACGGCGCGGCAGCAGCTGCTTGAGGTAGCCGAGCAGGAAGTCGATGTTGAGGCTGCGCTCGTGGGCCTCGTCGATGATCAGCGTGTCGTAGCGGCGCAGCAGCCGGTCGGTCTGGATCTCGGCGAGCAGGATGCCGTCGGTCATCAGCTTGACGAGCGTGTCGTCGCCGCTGGTGTCGGTGAAGCGGACCTTGTAGCCGACCGTGCCGCCGAGCTCGGTGCCCAGTTCGCTCGCGATGCGCTCGGCGACCGTGCGCGCGGCGAGGCGGCGGGGCTGGGTGTGCCCGATCTGACCGCGCACGCCGAGGCCCAGTTCGAGGCAGATCTTCGGCAGCTGCGTGGTCTTGCCCGACCCGGTCTCGCCCGCGACGATGACGACCTGGTTGTCCCGGATCGCGGCGGCGATGTCGTCCCTGCGCCTGCTGACCGGCAGCTCGGCGGGGTAGGTGATCTCCGGCAGGCTCTCGCGGCGCCGGCGCACCCGCAGCTCCGCGGCGTCGATGTCCCCCGCGATCTGCCGGGCGATGCGCTCGGGATCGCGCGACTTGCGGGCACCGTCGAGCCGGCGACGGAGCCGGTGCTCGTCGCGCAACATCAACTCGGGCAGCCTGGCCCGCAGCTCGGCAAGGGGGGATGGCGTAGACATACGCCTTCCAGTATAACGGGCACGCGCGAGCGATTTCGGTCTCAGCCGCGGACCAGTGCCGAGGGGGTCAGCGCCGCCGCGGTGCGGTGCCCGGCCAGCGCGAGCGTCAGGTCGAGATCGGCGAGCAGGCTGCGTAGGACGTGCCGCACGCCGTCCTCGCCGCCGAGCGCGAGGCCGTACACGAACGGCCTGCCGAGCAGGACCGCCTTCGCCCCCAGGGCAAGGGCCTTGATCACGTCGGAACCGGTGCGCACGCCCGAGTCGAACAGCACCTCCAGCTGGTCGCCGACGGCCTGCGCGATACCCGGCAGCGCCTCCAGCGCGCCGAGCGCGCCGTCGACCTGCCGCCCGCCGTGGTTGGACACCACGACCCCGTTCATCCCGGCGTCGGCCGCGCGCCGCGCGTCGTCGACGTGCTGGATGCCCTTGAGCACGATCGGGCCGTCCCACAGCTCGCGCAGCACCACCAGCTGGTCCCAGCTGTGGTCGGTGCCGGTGAACATGCCCACCCACTGCAGGATCGCCGTCGCCGCGTCGTCCTCCGGCGTCTTCGCCAGCCGCGCGCGGAACGCCGGGTCGGACATCGCGATCGCGGTGCCCTCGTTCCTGATGAACGGCAGGTACGCGCGGTCGAGGTCGCGGGGCCGCCAGGCGAGCGACCAGGTGTCGAGGGTGACCACCAGCGTCGTGTAACCGGCCTTGTGCGCCCGCTCGAGGATGCTCGCGGTGACGTCCTGGTCGTTGGGCCAGTACAGCTGGAACCACCGCGGCCCGTCGCCGTTCGCCTCGGCGACCTGTTCGATCGTGCGGGTGGACGCGGTGGACAGGATCATCGGCAAGCCCATCCCCGCCGCGGCGCGCGCGGTCGCCAGCTCGCCGTCGGGATGCACGATCGACTGCACCCCGACGGGCGCGAGCAGGACCGGTGCGGGCAGCTCGGCACCGAACAGTGTGGTGGTCAGGTCGCGGTCGGTCGCGCCGGTGAGCATCCGCGGCACGATCTTCCAGCGGTCGAAGGCTTCCCGGTTCGCCCGCATGGTCGCCCCGGCCCCGGCACCACCGGCCACGTAGCCGAGCGCCTCGGGCGTGAGCACCGCCGCGGCGGACTCCTCCAGCGCGGTCAGGTCGGTGCTCAGGGCCGGCGTCGTTCCGGCCAGCCCCTGCAGGTAGATCTCGTTCTGGTAGCCACCGAACCGCTCGGCCACGCGCACCTCCTCGTCGATGTGGCCGCAGCCTACGTGTTCGGGCGGCCGGCGGACGGCCACGCCGGTTATGGTCCAGGCCACATCCGGAATAGAAACGCTGTTGCGCGGGTTCGCCGTGCCGATGACGGCGACCACGACACCCCCCAAGCCCCGGACCCTGCGCAACGCCCTGATCCTCGGCAGCCTCTCGGCGTTCGCGCCACTGTCGATCGACATGTACCTGCCCGCGTTGCCGCGGATGGCGGGCGATCTGCACAGCGCCGACGCGACGCTGCAGCTGACGCTGACTGCCTTCATCATCGGGCTGGCGGTGGGACAGCTGGTGCTCGGCCCGATCTCCGACGCCGTCGGCAGACGGACGCCGTTGCTCGCCGGGCTCGTCCTGTACGCGGTGTCGTCCGTGCTCTGCGCGCTGAGCCCGTCGGTCGAGCTGCTCATCGCGGCGCGGGCACTGCAGGCGCTCGGCGCGGCGGCGGGCATCGTGATCGCCCGCGCGATCGTGCGGGACCTGTACTCCGGCACGGCGATGACGAAGTTCTTCTCGCTGCTGATGCTGGTCAGCGGCCTCGGGCCGGTCCTCGCCCCGGTGATCGGCGGGCAGATCCTGCGGCTGACGTCGTGGCGTGGTGTGTTCGTCGTGCTGACCGTGTTCGGCGCGCTGCTGCTGCTCGCGACCGTGCTCGCGCTGCCCGAGCCCCTGCCGCCGGCCCGACGCAGCCCCAACCGGCTCGCCGCCACCCTGCGCACCTACCGCGGGCTACTGGCCGACCGGTCCTTCCTCGGCTACGCGCTCGCCGGCGCGCTGATGTTCGGCGGCCTGTTCGCGTACGTGTCGGCGTCGTCCTTCGTGCTCCAAGGCGTCTACGGGTTGAGCCCGCAGGAGTTCAGCCTGGTCTTCGGCGCCAACGGCGTCGGGATCGTGCTCGCCGGCCAGCTCAACGGCTGGCTCGTCGGCCGCTTCCCCGAACGCGCGCTGCTCGCGGCCGGGCTGATCGTGTCCGCCGCTGGCGGGCTGGGCGTGCTGGCGGCCGCGGTGTTCTCGCTGCCGCTGGCCGCGCTGCTGGTGCCGTTGCTGCTGCTGGTATCGAGCATCGGCATGGTCATGCCGAACGCGTCCTCGCTCGCGCTCGCCGATCACCCCAGCACCGCGGGCGCGGCGTCGGCGCTGCTGGGCGTGCTGCAGTTCGTCATCGGCGGCCTTGCCACCCCGCTGGTCGGGATCGGCGGCGAGCGGACCGCGATCCCGATGGGCACGGTGATGGCCTGCTTCGCCGTCGCCGCCCTGGTGATCTTCCTGGCTACGAAGAGGCGAGCGCCGACAGATCCGACTCTCGCAACTGCTGAGCGGTAACGGTCGCGTCGCCCTCGACGAGTGCCTTCAGCGCCTCGCCGTCGTCCCACACGTTGACGTTCATCGCGGCGGTCACCTCGCCCCCGCGCAGCCAGAACGCGATGAACTCACGCTTGGCGAGGTCGCCGCGCACGACGAGCTCGTCGTTGTCCGGGTCGGCGAGGCCCCGGTACTCGCAGCCGAGGGAGTACTGGTCGGAGAAGAAGTACGGGACGTTGCGGTACGGCTCCTGGCCGCCGAGCAGGTTGCCCGCGACGTGGGCACCCTGGTTCTTCGCGTTGGCCCAGTGCTCGACCCGGATCCGCCTGCGGTAGCGCGGATGGAAGTGCGAAGCGATGTCGCCGACGGCGTAGATGTCGGACGCGCCCGTGCGCAACGTGGCGTCGACCGCGATACCGCCGTCGTCGGTGAGGTCGATCCCGGCGTCGTGCGCGAGGTCGACCCGGGGCGCGACGCCGACCGCGACGAGCACCAGGTCCGCGGGCAGCTCGGTCCCGTCGGACAGGCGCACACCGCCACCGGTCAGCTCGCTGACGCCCGTGCCGAGGCGCCAGTGCACGCCGTTTTCGCTGTGCAGGTCCTGGAAAACGGCCGCGACCTCGGGTCCGAGCACCGCCAGCAGTGGCGCCGCGGCCTGCTCGACCACCGTCACCTCGACCCCGTGCCGCCGGGCGGCGGCCGCGGCCTCCGTGCCGATCCAGCCCGCGCCGATGATCACCACGCGCTCGGCGGTCGAGAAGGCGGCGCGCAGGGCGAGGGCGTCGTCGAGCGTGCGGAGCGTGCGCACCAGCGGCAGGTCCGCGCCGGGCACGGGCAGCGGGCGTGGCCGCGAACCGGTCGCCAGGAGCAGCCTTTCGTAGGGGTGCTCGGTGCCCTTGTCGTCGACGACGAGCCGGGCGCCGCGTTCGATCCGTATCGCGGCGGTGCCGGACCGCAGGTCGATGTCGTGCTCCCGGTAGAAGCCCTCGTCGCGCACCCAGTCCGGCTCGTCCGTGTCGCCGAGCAGCAGCCCCTTCGACAACGCGGGCAGCTCGTAGGGCCGGTGTTCCTCCTGGCCGAGGACCACGAGCTCGCCCGAATAGCCGTGCTCACGCAGAGTGGCCGCCGCCGTCGCGCCGCCGAGGCCCGCTCCGATGATCACGATCCGCCCGGGTTCCGACATCTGACTCTCCCATCGCCGGTGACGTGGCTCACGCTACCGTCCGGGTGAGTTTCCCGCGCCCACCGTCACGACGACGCCGGCAGGCTGTCCCACGCACGGTCCGGGAGAACACGAACGAGGGGGGAACGACGTGGCTCAGGACGAATGGTCCGTCTCCTGCCGGGATCTGGCCGGCCGGAAGCGCGACCTGACCGTGTTCGTCAGCAGTGGACGGGTGGTCGTGGTGGCACCTCCTGGGGAGGCGGCGGTGCTGGAACCACTGGACGTGGGCCGGTTGCGGGCGGCGTTGCGGGACGCGGTGGTGATGATGGGCAGTCAGACCCGGGAGTAGTGATCACGCGGGCGACCGATACCGCTCGACGGCTAGGCAGGTTAGCCTAACTTCATGACCGCGATCGCCGAAACCACGACCGCCACCCGCCTGCACGGGGAAGGCCTGACCCTGGCCTACGACGGACGCACGGTCGCCGAAGAGCTCGCCGTCACGATTCCGGACCGGTCGTTCACGGTGATCGTCGGCCCGAACGCCTGCGGGAAGACGACGCTGCTGCGCGCGCTGGCCCGGCTGCTCAAACCGCGCAAGGGCATGGTGTACCTGGACGGCGAGGTCATCACGTCGATGCCGGCCAAGCAGGTCGCCCGCCGCCTCGGGCTGCTGCCGCAGAGCTCGATCGCACCGGAGGGCATCACGGTCTCCGACCTCGTGGCGCGCGGCCGGTACCCGCACCAGCGGCTGCTCCGGCAGTGGTCGAAGGAGGACGCGGCCGTCGTCGAGCGGTCGATGGCCGCGACCGGGGTGGGCGAGCTGGCGGACCGGCTGGTCGACGAGCTGTCCGGCGGGCAGCGGCAGCGGGTGTGGCTGGCGATGGCGCTCGCGCAGGAGACGGAGCTGCTGCTGCTGGACGAGCCGACGACGTTCCTGGACATCGCGCACCAGATGGACATCCTGGACCTGTGCGCACAGCTGCACGCGGAGCAGGGGCGGACGCTGGTCGCGGTGCTGCACGACCTCAACCACGCCGCCCGCTACGGCACGCACCTGATCGCCATGCGCGGCGGCGAGGTCATCGCGACGGGCACGCCCGAGGAGGTCGTCACGGCGGAGCGGGTGGAGGAGATCTTCGACCTCCCGTGCCGCGTGCTGCCCGACCCGGAGACCGGCACCCCGCTGGTGATCCCGAAGGCGCGGCGCTAGGGGGTGTCCTCAAAGGCTGGTCGATGGGCTTCGTGATCCAGGTGGTTCCTGGTGGTGCCAGGGATTCGCCCTCGTACCGGGTTGTACTCGGGTGAATTCCCGGTGCCGTCCAGGGGCCGCCTGGGCGCGGAGAGCGCGATTGAGCCTTTGCGGACGCTCCCTAGGTCAAGAACGCCCGCAGCAGCGACGCCGTCCCCTCCAGGTGTTCGGCCATGGCTCGGCGGGCGGCGGCCGCATCGCCCGCCAGGATGGCCGCCACGACAGCCTCGTGCTGGGCGTTGGAGTGCTCCAGGTTCGGCTCCAGCAACGGGATCTCGTCCAGCAGCCGGTTGACCCGCATCCGCACGTCCGCGAGCGCCGAGGTCAGCGAGGCCGAGCCGGTGACCTCAGCGATCGCCAGGTGCAGGCGCGAGTCGCGCCGCCGGTAGTCGGTCAGGTCCGCCGCCGCGGCCTCCGCCAGGGTGGCCGTCAGATGCTCCCGCGACGGCGGCTTCAACGACCGCATCGCGGCCAGCTCCGCGGCCCCGGTCTCCAGCACATACCGGACGCTGAGCGTGTCCTCCAGGTCGGGCCGCTGGTCCCCCGCCGACGGCTCGGGCAGGGTCTCGTGCACGAACGTCCCGCCGTAGCGCCCGCGCCGCGACTCCACATACCCCGCGTCGGACAGCGCATGGATCGCCTCGCGCAGGGTCACCCGGCTCACGCCGAGGCGCTCGGCCAGCTCCCGTTCCGGCGGCAGCCGCTCGCCCGCCCCGACGACGCCGAGCCGGATCGACTGCAGCAGGCGCTCGACCGTCTCCTCGAAGGCGTTGCCCGCGCGGACCGGCCGGAACAGTGCTTCGTCGGCGCCAGCCATGTCAGCATTCGATCACGTTCACGGCGAGCCCGCCGCGTGCGGTCTCCTTGTACTTCACCTTCATGTCGGCACCGGTCTCCCGCATGGTCTTGATCGCCTTGTCCAGCGTGACCACGTGCCCGCCGTCCCCGCGCATGGCCATCCGCGCCGCGTGGATCGCCGTCGACGCGGCGACCGCGTTGCGTTCGATGCACGGGATCTGCACCAGCCCGCCCACCGGGTCGCAGGTCAGCCCCAGGTGGTGCTCGACGCCGATCTCGGCCGCGTTCTCCACCTGTTCGGGGCTGCCGCCCATCACCTCGGTCAGCCCGGCCGCCGCCATCGCGCACGCGGAGCCGACCTCACCCTGGCAGCCCACCTCGGCACCGGAGATCGAGCCGGTCGTCTTGAGGACCACGCCGATCGCGCCCGCGGTGAGCAGGAACCGGACCACCCCGTCGTCGCCGGCATCCCGCACGAACCGGCGGTAGTAGTGCAGCACCGCCGGGATGATGCCCGCGGCCCCGTTGGTCGGCGCGGTGACGACCCGGCCACCGGCGGCGTTCTCCTCGTTCACGGCCAGCGCGTAGAGGCTCACCCAGTCCATGGCCTGCAAGGAGTCTCCGCCATCGCCCTCCGCGAGCAGCTTGGCGTGCAAGGACTTCGCCCGTCGCCGCACCTTGAGCCCGCCGGGCAGGACGCCGTCGGGCTCACACCCGTTGCGCACGCATTCGGCCATCACGTCCCAGATGCGCAGCAGCCCGGCGCGGATCTCCTCCCGGGAGCGCCAGGCGAGTTCGTTGCGCAGCATGATCTCGCTGACCGCCACGCCCTGTTCGCGGGTGTGCGCCAGGAGCTGCGCACCGGTGGAGAACGGGAACGGCAGCGGCGTGGCGTCCTCGGTGATCCCCTGCTCTCCGCGGACGAACCCGCCGCCAACGGAGTAGTACGTCCGCTCGGCCAGCAGGTCGTCGCCGTACGCACGGAAGATCATCCCGTTCGGGTGCGCCGGCAACGACTTCCGCCGGTGCAGCACCAGCTCGACCTCGAAGTCGTAGGACGGCTCCGCGTCGATCGCGACCGTCTCCGGCTTCTCCCCGGACAGTCCTAAGAGGACAGCGCGTTCGCTGCCGTGCCCGTGCCCCGTCGCGCCGAGCGACCCGAACAGCTCGACCCGGACGTGCCGCACCCGGGATCGCAGGTCGCCCAGGCTCTCCAGGAACAACCCGGCCGCACGCATGGGCCCGACGGTGTGCGAGCTCGACGGCCCGATCCCGATCGAGAACAGGTCGAAGACGCTGATGGCCATCTCAGGCGCGCTTGTAGAAAGGCGTCGCGACGACTTCGACCGGTTCCACCCGGCCCCGGATGTCGACCGACAGGCCGGTGCCCGGCTCGCTCAGCTCCTTCGGCACGTAGGCCATTCCGATCGGGTAGCCCAGCGTCGGCGACAGCGCACCACTGGTCACCTCGCCGACCTCGCGCGAACCGTCGAGCACCCGGTACCCGTGCCGCGGCGCGCGACGGCCCGAACCCCGCAGGCCCACCAGCACCTGCGCCGTTTCGCGGCGGCCCGCCAGCGCGGCTTTGCCCACGAAGTCCGGCTTCTCGAACTTCACGACCCGGCCGAGCCCGGCGTCGAACGGCGACCGCCCGGCGCTGAGTTCGTTGCCGTACAACGGCATTCCCGCCTCGAGGCGCAGGGTGTCGCGGCAGGCGAGCCCGGCCGGCAGCAGCCCGTGCGGTTCGCCGGCGACGGTCAGCACCTGCCAGACGTCGACGGCCTCGGCCGCCGGGACGTACAACTCGAAGCCGTCCTCGCCGGTGTAGCCGGTGCGGGCGAGCAGCACGTCGTGACCGCGCACTGTCGCGGGCATGCTCGCGTAGTACTTCAGCTCGCTCAGGTCCGCGTCCGTCACCGAGCCCACGATCGCCGCCGAATTCGGGCCCTGCACGGCGATCAGTGCGGTGTCGGCGGAACGGTCCTCGACCGCTGCGTCGAACCTGGCCGCCCGCGACTTCAGTTCGGCCGCGACGAGCGGGGCGTTACCCGCGTTGGCGACGACGAGGAACTTCTCCTCGGCCGGCCGGTAGACGACGAGGTCGTCGAGCACGCCCCCGTCTTCCGCGCAGATCATCGTGTACCGGGCGCGGCCGACCTGCACCGCGGACAGGTTGCCGACCAGCGCGTGGTCGAGCGCCTCCGCGGCCTGCGGGCCGGTCAGCTCGATCTCGCCCATGTGCGAGAGGTCGAACAGGCCCGCGGCCTCGCGCACGGCGCGGTGCTCGGCGAGCTCGCTCGAGTACCGCACCGGCATCTCCCAGCCGGCGAAGTCGGTGAACAGCGCATTAAGTCCTTCGTGGACGCCGTAGAGCGCGGTGTGCATGATCAGCTCCCGTAGGCTTCGATCGGCGGGCACGAGCAGACGAGGTTGCGGTCGCCGTAGGCGCCGTCGATCCGGCGGACGGGCGGCCAGTACTTGCCCTTCGGGGAGACCCCGGCCGGGTAGACCGCGACCTTGCGGTCGTACGGCAGGTCCCACTCGGTGGTCAGGGTCTCCGCGGTGTGCGGGGCGTTACGCAGCGGGCTCTGCTCGATCGCCCAGCGCCCGTCCGCGACCTCCTCGATCTCGTGGCGGATCGCGATCATCGCGTCGCAGAACCGGTCGATCTCGGCGACGTCCTCGCTCTCGGTGGGCTCCACCATGAGCGTGCCGGCGACCGGGAACGACATCGTCGGTGCGTGGAAACCGTAGTCCACCAACCGTTTCGCGACGTCGTCGACCGTGACGCCGGTGCGCTTGGTCAGCGCCCGCAGGTCGAGGATGCACTCGTGCGCGACTAGGCCGTCGCGGCCGGTGTAGAGCACCGGGTAGTGCGGGGACAGGCGCGCGGCGACGTAGTTCGCGGCGAGCACGGCGACCTTGGTCGCGCTGGTGAGCCCGGCCGCGCCCATCATCCGCACGTACGCCCACGAGATCGGCAGGATCGACGCGGACCCGTACGGCGCGGCCGAGACCGGGCCCACACCGGACTCCCCGGCCAGTTCGGGGTGGCCGGGCAGGTACGGCGCGAGGTGCGCGCGCACCGCGACCGGGCCGACGCCGGGACCACCGCCGCCGTGCGGGATGCAGAAGGTCTTGTGCAGGTTCAGGTGCGACACGTCGCCGCCGAACTCGCCGGGCTTGGCCAGCCCGAGCAGCGCGTTGAGGTTCGCGCCGTCCACGTAGACCTGGCCGCCCGCGTCGTGCACGAGACGCGCGATCTCGCCGATCCCGTTCTCGTACACCCCGTGCGTGGACGGGTAGGTGACCATGATCGCGGCCAGCGTCTCGCGGTGGGTGTCCACTTTGGCCCGCAGGTCTTCGAGGTCGACGTCGCCGTTGGTCCGGCAGGCGACGACCACCACGCGCATCCCGGCGAGCACGGCGGACGCGGCGTTCGTGCCGTGCGCGGACGACGGGATCAGGCAGACGTCACGCTCGGGGTTCCCATTGGCCTTGTGGTACGCGCGGATCGCGAGCAGGCCGGCGAACTCGCCCTGCGAACCAGCGTTCGGCTGGAGCGAGACCTTGTCGTAGCCGGTGACCTCGGCGAGCCAGCCGCACAGCTGGTCGATCAGCTCGCGGTAGCCCGCGGCGTCCTCGGCCGGGGCGAACGGGTGCAGGCCGGCGAACTCGGGCCAGCTGATCGGCTCCATCTCGGCGGTGGCGTTGAGCTTCATGGTGCACGAGCCGAGCGGGATCATCCCGCGGTCGAGCGCGTAGTCCAGATCGGACAGTCGGCGCAGGTAGCGCAGCATGGAGGTTTCGGAGCGGTGGGTGTGGAACACCTCGTGCGTCAGGTACTCGCTCTCACGCGCGAGACCCGCCGGCAGGGCCGTGGCACCGGGCTCGGCGTGGGCTTCGAGGTCGAAGGCCAGCAGCACGCGGCGCAGCGTGTCCACAGTGGTGACTTCGTCGCACGCGATGCGCACGTGGTCGGCATCGGCGTGCCCGAGGTTGATGCCGAACCTGCGCGCGTCGGCGATCACCTGCTGCGCCCGGCCGGGGACGCGGGCGAGCACGGTGTCGAAGAAGCTCTCGTGCACGATCCCGACGCCGCCTTCGCGCAGCGCGGCGGCGAGTCCGGTGGCCAGCCCGTGCACCCGCTCCGCGATGGCTTTGAGGCCGTCGGGGCCGTGGTACACCGCGTACATCGCGGCGAGCACCGCGGGCAGCACCTGGGCGGTGCAGATGTTGGAGGTCGCCTTCTCCCGGCGGATGTGCTGCTCGCGGGTCTGCAGCGCGAGCCGGTACGCGGGGTTGCCGTCCGCGTCGAGCGAGACGCCGACGAGCCGGCCGGGCAGCGACCGCTCCAGCCCCTTGCGCACGGCGAGGTAACCGGCGTGCGGCCCGCCGTAGCCCAGCGGAACGCCGAAACGCTGCGTGGTCCCCGCCGTGATGTCCGCTCCGAACTCCCCGGGCGCGGTGACCAGGGTGAGGGCCAGCAGGTCCGCGGCGACGGTGTACAGCGCGCCGGCGTCCTTCGTGACGGTGCCGATCGCCTCGTAGAAACCCTTGCCCCGTAACACTCCGGAGGCGCCCGGATACTGCACGACGACGCCGAAGAACTCGTCCGGCAGGCCGGTCTGCAGGTCCCGTACCTCGACCTCGATGCCGACGGCCTCGGCGCGGGTCCGCACGACGGCGATGGTCTGAGGCAGGCATTCGGCGTCCAGGACGACGCGGGAGGACTTGGCCTTCGACTGGCGGCGCATCAACATGACGGCCTCGGCGACGGCGGTCGACTCGTCGAGCAGCGAGGCGTTGGCCGTGTCGAGGCCGGTGAGGGTGGAGACCATGGTCTGGAAGTTGAGGAGCGCTTCGAGGCGGCCCTGCGAGATCTCCGGCTGGTAGGGCGTGTACGCCGTGTACCAGGCCGGGCTCTCCAGCACGTTGCGGCGGATGACCGGCGGGGTGATCGTGTCGCTGAAGCCGAGGCCGATCATCTGCGTCATGGGCCGGTTCTTCGCGGCGAGGGCGCGGAGCTCGGCGGTCGCTTCCTGCTCGCCGGCGGGCGGCAGGAGGTCCAGCTCACGGGAGTTGCGGATCGCGGCGGGGACGGCGGCCTCGACCAGGGCGTCCAGGCTCCCGTACCCGCATTCGGCGAGCATCTTGGCCTGCTCGTGCTCGGATGGACCGATATGACGATCGGCGAAGGTGGACATCGGGAGCTCCTCATTCAGCGGCTGCGGGAACTCCCCCTCTGTCATTGGCACCTGAGAGTTTCACCGCGGGCGCGGCTTTCACCTTGGGTGAGACGCGACGTCGCGCCTGCTTTCCAGAGTGGCCTGGCCCGAGCGGTAACTGGTACCTGAGAGATTGGCGGGGAAGTTGCTCCTTCGGTGCCCCGTTTCCACGGGGGCTCTCCCGCTCCGGCTCATATCGGCCGATGTTCAGTTGTGTGTGTTCCGCGTCAGTCTACAGCCGGGCGACGCCCGTGGCAGTCATGCGGCCCCCTTGATCAGGGGTGTCGGCGGGGCACGGCGATCCGACAACACCCAACCCCCACCCCATGGCGATCCGGCACCGCCCGACCACCGCGCGAAGGCGAACCCGGCAACGGCAGCCGAAATGCCCGCGCCCAGCCCGCTCCCTTACCCCGATCCCCGCGTCCTCCAGCGGTCGGCACGCCGGGTCAAGGCATCTTTCCCGCCTTGACCCGGCGTGCCGACCGTTGAACACTCCGCGATCGGGGTGGGACGGGCGTACCCCAACCACCCGCGCCCAGCCCGCCGCGCTACGCGCGCCAGGCCGCGCCCCCGCACCCCACCCCTAAATCGGCGTCACATACGCGCCGCTGATGCCGCCGTCCACCAGGAACTGCGCGGCGGTGATGAAGGACGCGTCATCGCTCGCCAGGAAGGCCACCGCCGCCGCGATCTCCGTCGGGTCGGCGAAGCGGCCCATCGGGACGTGCACCAGCCGGCGCGCCGCGCGCTCCGGGTCCTTCGCGAACAGCTCCTGCAGCAGCGGCGTGTTGACCGGACCCGGGCACAGCGCGTTCACCCGGATGCCCTCCCGCGCGAACTGCACGCCCAGCTCACGCGTCATCGACAGCACGCCGCCCTTCGACGCGGTGTACGAGATCTGCGAGGTCGCCGCGCCCATCACCGCCACGAACGACGCCGTGTTCACGATCGAGCCCTTGCCCTGGCGCTGCATGTGCGGGATCGCGTACTTGCAGCACAGGTACACCGAGGTCAGGTTGACCTCCTGCACCTTCTTCCACGCGTCGAGCCCGGTGGTCAGGATCGAGTCGTCCTCCGGCGGGGAGATCCCGGCGTTGTTGAACGCGACGTCGACCGAGCCGAACCTGTCCACAGTGGTCCGGAACAGCGCCTCGACCTGGGACTCGCTGGTGACGTCGGCCGCGACGAACTCGCCGTCCACCTCGTCCGCGGCGGCCTTGCCGCTCGCCGCGTCCACGTCCGCGATGACGATCTTCGCGCCCTCGCCCGCCAGGCGCCGGGCCGTGGCCAGCCCGATCCCGCTCCCGCCGCCGGTGATCACGGCGACGCGCCCCTCGAACCGCTGCATTATTCCTCCGTGCTGATGAAGACGTTCTTGAGCTCGGTGAAGGACTCCAGCGCGTCGGGTCCCAGCTCCCGGCCCAGGCCGGACTGCTTGAACCCGCCGAACGGCGTCCAGTAGCGCACCGACGAGTGCGAGTTCACCGAGAGGTTTCCGGCCTCGACCGCTCGCGACACCCGCAGTGCTCGTCCAACGTCGGATGTCCAGATCGACCCGGACAGTCCGTACTCGGTGTCGTTGGCCAGCCCGATCGCCGCCGCCTCGTCGGTGAACGGCACCACAGCGACCACCGGTCCGAAGATCTCCTCGGTGACCAGCGGATCCGTCGGTGAACGCGGGGTGACCACCGTCGGCGGGAACCAGAACCCCGGCCCCTCCGGCGCACTTCCGCGGAAGGCAACGGGGGTATCACGTGAGACGTAGGACGTCACACGTTCTCTGTGCTGCGCGGAGATGAGCGGGCCCATCTCGGTGCCCTCGGCGGCCGGGTCGCCGACGACCACGCCTTTGACGGCCGGTTCAAGCAGCTCCATGAACTTGTCGTAGACGTCCGCCTGCACGAGGATCCGGGACCGGGCGCAGCAGTCCTGACCGGCGTTGTCGAACACCCCGTAGGGCGCCGTCGCGGCGGCCTTCTCCAGGTCCGCGTCGGCGAAGACGATGTTCGCGTTCTTCCCGCCGAGCTCCAGCGTGACGCGCTTCACCTGCCCGGCACAGCCCGCCATGATCTGCTTGCCGACCGCGGTCGAGCCGGTGAAAACGACCTTCCGCACGGCCGGATGCGTGACGAACCGCTGACCCACCACCGCACCCGCGCCCGGCAGCACCTGGAAGACACCCTCCGGGACACCCGCCTCCCGCGCCAGCTCGGCGAGCCGCAGCGCGGTCAGCGGGGTCAGCTCGGCCGGTTTGAGCACGACGGTGTTCCCCGCCGCCAGCGCGGGCGCGAAGCCCCAGCCCGCGATCGGCATCGGGAAGTTCCAGGGAACGATGATCCCGACGACGCCCAGCGGCTCGTGGAACGTCACGTTCACCCCGCCGGGCACCGGAATCTGCTTGCCGTGCAAGCGTTCCGGCGCGGCCGCGTAGAAGTGCAGCACGTCACGGACGTTGCCGGCCTCCCATCGGGCGTTACCGATCGTGTGGCCGGAGTTGGTCACCTCCAACTGCGCGAGGTGCTCGATATCGGCGTCGACCGCGTCGGCGAACCGCCGCAGCAGCCGCGCCCGGTCGCCCGGCGCGACCGCACGCCAGCCGGGCAGCGCCGCCTGCGCCCGCGCGATCGCCGCGTCGGTCTCCTCCAGCGACGTCGGCTCCACCGACCGGACGACCTCCTCGGTCGCCGGGTTGATCACGTCCATGTGGCCTCCTGTGTGTTGCGGGGCACCCCCACCCGGGCTGGTCGCATGGCCGGTGTGTGCCGATCGCAGACCATCCGGCCGCCTCCACCAGTGCCGCGAACAGCCGCACGTCCTCGGTGTCCTGCTCCGGGTGCCACTGCACGCCCAGCACGAACCGCTCCCCGGGCACCTCCACGGCCTCGACGGTGCCGTCGGCCGCCCAGCCGACCGCCCGCAGATCGCCGCCGAGCGCGTCCACCGCCTGGTGGTGGTAGCACTGCCCTTTCGCTTCCGCACCGAGGATTCCCGCTGCGCGACTGCCCTCGGCGAGGGTGATCCGGTTGTGCCCGTACACCGCGGGCGAGGGCTGGTGCTCGTGATGCCCGACGACCTCGGGCAGGTGCTGGGTCAGCGTGCCACCAAAAGCCACGTTGAGCACCTGCATGCCGCGGCACACCCCCAGCACCGGCAGCCCGCGCGCGACGGCGTCGTGCACCAGGGCGAACTCGAACTCGTCCCGCTCCGGGCGGGACACCGACGTCTCGTGCGCCTCCTGCCCGTACCGGGCGGGGTCGACGTCCGCGCCGCCGGCGATCACCAGAGCGTCCACGGCGGACAGCGCCGAAGTGTCCGTACCCACAGCCGGAAGGAGAACCGGAACCCCGCCCGCCTTCACCACGGAGTCCACATAGGACCTCGGTAGCAGAGCCGCGGTGGTGTCCCACACCCCCCAGCGCGCGTTCTCCACGTAGGTGGAGATCCCGATCAGCCTAGAGCCGTTCGAAGCCACGGAAGCGCTCCCAGTCGGTGACGGCGGCGTCGAACGCGGTGAGTTCGACGCGGGCGGCGTTGAGGTAGTGCTCGACGACCCCGTCGCCGAACGCGGCCCGGGCGATCTTGCTGTCCGCCAGCAGCTGCGCCGCGTCCCGCAGGGTGGCCGGCACGGTCGGCCTGCCGGAACCGTAGGCGTTGCCGGTGAACTCCGGCTCCAGCGGCAGCTCGTTCTCGATCCCGTGCAGGCCCGCCGCGATCAGCGCCGCGACCGCGAGGTAGGGGTTCACGTCGCCGCCGGGCACCCGGTTCTCCACCCGCAGCGACTGCCCGTGCCCGACGACCCGCAGCGCGCACGTGCGGTTGTCCGTCCCCCAGGCGACGGCCGTCGGTGCGAAGCTGCCGGGCACGAACCGCTTGTAGGAGTTGATGTTCGGCGCCAGGAAGTAGGTCAGCTCACGCAGGCAGGCCAGCTGCCCGGCGAGGAAGTGCTCCATCAGCTTCGAGAAGCCGCCCGGCCCGTCCCCGGCGAGCACCGGGGCACCGTCGGCCGAGCGCAGGCTGATGTGGATGTGGCAGGAGTTGCCCTCGCGCTCGTTGTACTTCGCCATGAAGGTCAGGCTCTTGCCCTCCTGCGCGGCGATCTCCTTCGCCCCGGTCTTGTAGATGCTGTGGTTGTCGCATGTGGACAGTGCATCGGTGTAGCGGAACGCGATCTCCTGCTGGCCGGGGTTGCACTCGCCCTTCGCGGACTCGACGTACATCCCCGCCGCGCCCATCTCGTTGCGGATGCGGCGGAGCAGCGGCTCGAGCCGGGCCGTGCCCAGCATCGAGTAGTCCACATTGTACTGGTTCGCCGGGGTCAGCTCGCGGTAGCCGCGGCGCCAGGCCTGCTCGTAGGTGTCGTCGAAGACGATGAACTCCAGCTCGGTGCCGACGAACGCGGCGAGCCCGCGCTCGGCCAGCCTGTCCAGCTGACGGCGCAGCACCTGACGCGGGGAGGCCGGTACCTCGCCGCCCTCGACCCACTCGACGTCCGCGAGCACCAGCGCCGTGCCCTCCTGCCACGGGACGCGCCGCAACGTGGAGAAGTCCGGCCGCAGCACGAAGTCGCCGTACCCGCGCTCCCAGGACGACATCTCGTAGCCCTCGACGGTGTTCATGTCGACGTCCACCGCGAGGAGGTAGTTGCAGGCCTCGGTGGCGTGCGGCACGACCTCGTTGACGAAGTACTCGGCGGCGCAGCGCTTGCCCTGCAGCCGCCCCTGCATGTCGGTCATCGCGACCAGGACGGTGTCGAGCACGCCGTCCGCGGTCAGCCGGCGGAGTTCGTCGACGGTGAGCATGCCCCTGGCACTGTTCATCCGCACACCCTTCCGCGCAGTCGTTCATCCCGTCAAAGGACCACTATTGATCCATTGGCCGGCACTGTCAAGCGCACTAATTAGAGGCTAATCTCCAATACGTGGGGAGACCCCCGAGGCACAGTGAGGACGACCTGCTCGACGCGGCCGTCCGGCAGTTCGCGACGGCCGGCACGGGGGGTGTGACGATGGCCGCGGTCGCCCGCGCGACAGGCGCTCCCAGCGGCTCGGTCTACCACCGCTTCGCCGACCGGTCCGCGCTGCTCGCCGCGACCTGGTTGCGCACCGTCGGGCGCTTCCACGAGGACTACCTGCCGATCCTCCGGCAGGAGCCGCCCGTCGAGGCCGCCGTCGCCGCGACGGCACACGTGATCCGCTGGTGCCGGGCGCATCCGGACGAGGCGCAGGTGCTGTACGCGGGGAAGCGGGCGTTCGGCGACAGCGACTGGTCGGCCGCGGACAAGGCGGCCGCCGAGCGGACCGACCGGAACCTCGAACAGGCCTGGCGGGGGCTGCTGCGCCGGCTGCGACCGCTGACCGGCCACCGGACCGACGAGCTCCTGCTCGTGCTCGTCGACCTGCCCTACGGCGCCTTGCGCCGCCATCTCGAACAGGGCGAAGCACCGCCGGCCCGCACGATCGACCTGGTCACGCGCGCCGCCCGGACCCTGCTCACCAGCGAAGGGGAGACACGTGGCTGAGGAGATCATCGACGCCTGGATGCAGCAGCCGAACCAGCGGTTCATGGCCCAGCCGTGGCTGGAGACGTTGCTGCGCTGGACGGACATGGAGCGCGTGGTGCCGCCGGTCCCGGCGACGCTCGGCGCGATGGACCAGGCGGGGGTGCGCGTCGGCCTGCTGTCGGCGTGGCACGGCCCGAACGGCGTGCTGATCTCGAACGACGAGGTCGCGGAGCTGGTCGGCAGGCATCCGGACCGGTTCGCCGGCGTCGCGACGGTCGATCTCACCGATCCGGTCGGCGCGGTGCGCGAGATCCGCCGCTGCGTGCGGGACCTGGGGTTCGTCGGCGTGCGGGTCGTGCCGTGGCTGTGGAACCTGCCGCCCAACGACCGGCGCTACTACCCGGTGTACGTCGCCTGTGTGGAGGAGGACGTGCCGTTCTGCACGCAGATCGGGCACACCGGCCCGCTGTGCCCGTCCGAGCCGGGGCGGCCGATCCCGTACCTGGACGAGGTGCTGCTCGACTTCCCGCAGCTGGTCGTCGTCGGCGGGCACGTCGGCTACCCGTGGCTGGCGGAAGTCCTTTCGCTGGCCCGGAAGTACCCGAACTTCTACGTGGACACCTCGGCGTACGCGGTGCACCGGCTGCCACCGGAGCTGGTGGAGTTTCTGCGGGGTCGCGGGCGGACGCGGGTGTTGTTCGGCAGCAACTACCCGATGATCACGCCCGCCCAGTGCCTCAGGCGGCTGGACGAGCTGGGCCTGGGCGCCGAAGCACGGGAGCTGTTCCTCGGAGGCAACGCACGGCGCGTGTTCTCGCTACCGGTCTAGCAGCCGGCGGATCTCGGTCACGGCCGATCGTCCGGCGCGGTTCGCCCCGATCGTGCTGGCGGACGGGCCGTAGCCGACGAGGTGCAGGCGCGGGTCGGCGACCACCCGGGTGCCGGCCATCCGGATGCCGCCGCCCGGCGCCCGCAGGTGCAACGGCGCGAGGTGGTCGAGCGCGGCGCGGAAGCCGGTCGCCCACAGGATCACGTCGGCACGCTGCCCGGTGCCGTCCGGCCACACGATGCCGTCCCCGGTGAGGCGCTCGAACATCGGCTTGCGGTCGAGGATCCCCTGCTCGATCCCCCGGCGGACCTCGGGCGTGCGCACCAGTCCGGTCACGCTCACCACGCTGCCGGGCGGCAGCCCCTCGCGGACCCGGCGCTCGACCTTCGCGACCGCCCTGCGCCCGAGGCCCGGGGTGAAGTCGAGGTCGAACCACTCCGGCTCGCGCCGGGTGACCCAGGTGGTGCCGCTCGCGACCTCGGCGATCTCCAGCAGCAGCTGCACCCCGGAGGTACCGCCGCCGACCACCACGACGTGCTTGCCGCGGAACTCCTCGGCGCTCTGGAAGTCCGCGGTGTGCAGCTGGCGGCCGCGGAAGGTCTCCTGGCCCGGGTAGTGCGGCCAGAACGGGCGGTCCCAGGTGCCGGTCGCGTTGATCAGGGCGCGCGCGGACCAGGAACCGGTGGCACTCTCGACGAGCAGCCGCTCGCCCTCGTCCCGGACCGACAGCACGTCGACCGGACGCAGCACGGGAAGGTCGAAGGTGCGCTCGTACCGCCCGAAGTACTCGGACACGACGTCGGAGGCGGGCCGGTCGGGTTCGGGGTCGCCCAGCGCTATGCCCGGCAGGTCGTGGATGCCGTGCACCTTGCCCAGCCGCAGCGACGGCCACCGGTACTGCCACGCGCCGCCGGGCCGTTTGCCGTGGTCGAGCAGCACGAACCCGGAGTTGTTGCGGAAGCCGGTCCGCCGCAGGTGGTACGCCGCCGACAACCCGGCCTGCCCCGCACCGATCACCACCACGTCAGTTCGCACGTGGATGTAACGGCGGCGCCGGCGCGGTGCTTCCCGGAACCAGGCTCAGCGGCGGCGGATCGCCCGGAAGATCGCCAAGATCGCCAGCAGGCCCGCGACCCCGGCCAGCACGGGAGCCAACCGCTTCGCGACCGACGTGCCCGCCAGGTCGAACAGGTCGATGGCCTCGGCTTCCTTCGGCGCCGCGGGCTTCACGGCCTCGAGCTTCGGCTTCGTCTCGGTGGGCTGCCCCGTCGCGGCGACGGCTTCGGCCGCCGGCGGGGCAGCCGCCTCAGGGGCGGGCTCCTCCGATGCGCTCAGCTTGTTCGCCAGGTTCGTCGCGAACTGGTCCAGGATCTTGCCGCCGACCTCGGAGATCATGCCCCGGCCGAACTGCGCCGGACGCCCGGTCACGTTCAGGTCCGTCGCGACGGTCCCCTTGGTGTGGCCGCCGTCCTCGGTGAGCGTCACCGTGACGGTCGCGGCCGCGGTGCCCGCACCGCGGGAGTCCTTCCCGGAGGCCTTGATCACGATCTTGCGGGCGGCCTCGTCCTTCTCCAGGAACTCGCCTGCGCCCTTGTACAGCAACGAGATCGGCCCGAGCTTGACCTTGACCGTGCCGGTGAAGGAGTCACCTTCGACCTTCGTCAGCGTGGCACCCGGCATGCACGGCGCGACACTCTCCGGATCGGTGACGGCCTGCCACACCTTGGCGGGCGGCGCCGGAACGGTGAACTCGTGGTCAAGCCGCACGGCCTGACCTCCCTTCGTCGTCGGGATGTGCCCTGAAGGGCACCCTGACGGCACTTTACGCCGTCGGGGCACCCTTCAGGGCGAGCGAGCTACCCCGCGACCGCCGCGGAGACGGCCCGGCCGGTCAGCACCCGGGCCAGTTCCTGCCGGTACTCGATGTCGGCGTTGCCGTCCACCGTCGGGTTCGTCCCTTCCGCCGCGTGCGCGGCCGCGGCGCGGACGTTCTCCGCCGTCGCCGGCTGGCCGACCAGCGCCTGCTCGACGGCGCTGGCGCGGACCGGCGTGGCGGCCATGTTCGTCAGCCCGACCCGCGCTTCGGCGATGGCGTCGCCGTCGGTGCGGACCGTGACCGCGACGGCCACCATCGACCAGGCCTGTGCCACCCGGTTGAACTTCTCGTAGTGCGCGCGCCAGCCGGTGTGCTTGGGCACCCGGACCTCGACCAGGATCTCGGCCGGCGTCATCGACGTCGTGAAGAAGTCCTGGAAGAACTCGGCCGCGGGCACCGTGCGCCGCCCGTCCATGCCGGCGACGACCATCTCCGCGTCCAGCGCGAGTGCCGGGGCCAGCAGGTCACCGGCCGGGTCCGCGTGCGCGAGCGCACCGCCGAACGTGCCGCGGTGGCGCACCTGCGGGTCGGCCACCGTGTCGGTCGCCCTGGCCAGCAGCGCTGCGTGCTCGGCGATCAGGTGATCGCGCTGCACGTCGTAGTGCGTGGTCATGGCGCCGATGACCAGCGCGTCCCCGTCCTCGCGGACTCCGCGCAGCTCGGCGATCTTGCCGAGGTCGACGATCGTCGTGGGCGCGGCCAGCCGCATCCGCAGCACCGGCAGCAGGCTCTGCCCGCCCGCCAGCACCTTGGCGTCCTCGCCTGCGTCCGACAGCGCCTGGACCGCTTCGTCCACTGTGGACGGAGCTACGTAGTCGAAGGCAGCGGGGATCACTGGGCACCTCCAGAAGCGTCGATCGAACCCAAACCGCCGCCGGCCTCGCTGCCGAGCCCGCCGGCATCCTTCTGGCCGCGATGGACCGCGGCCCACACCCGCATCGGCGAGCACGGCATCTCGATGTCGTCGACACCCAGGTGCCGAACCGCGTCGACGACCGCGTTGACGACCGCCGGGGTGGAGGCGATCGTGCCCGCCTCGCCGACGCCCTTGACGCCCAGCGGGTTCGTGGTCGACGGCGTCTCCGTGCGGTCGGTCGTGAAGCTCGGCAGGTCCGCCGCCGAGGGCAGCAGGTAGTCGGCGAAGGTGCCCGTCGTCAGCGTGCCGCTCTCGTCGTACACCGCCTCCTCGAACAGCGCCTGCGCGATGCCCTGCGCGAGCCCGCCGTGGACCTGTCCCTCCACGATCAGCGGGTTCACCACCGACCCGATGTCGTCGACGCAGACGTAGGAGCGCAGGTTCACCCGCCCTGTCTCGGTGTCCACCTCGGCCGCGCACAGGTGCGTACCGTGCGGGAACGAGAAGTTCTCCGGGTCGAACACCGCGTCCGAGTCCAGCGTCGGCTCGATGCCGTCGGGCAGGTTGTGCGCCAGGAACGCCGAGAACGCGATGTCCTGGATGGTGGTGGACTTGTCGGTGCCGCGGACGGTGAACTTGCCCTGGGCGAACTCGAGGTCGTCCGGCGAGCACTCCATCAGGTGCGCGGCGATCGTGCGGGCCTTCGTCACGACCTTCTCCGCGGCCTTGACCACCGCGATCCCGCCTACCACCAGTGAGCGCGAACCGTAGGTGTCCAGGCCCTTCGCCGAGGACTGGGTGTCGCCGTGGAGGACCTCGACGTCCTCGAACGGCACGCCCAGCTGGTCGGCCACGATCTGGCTCCACGCCGTCTCGTGCCCCTGGCCGTGTGCGGAAGCCCCGGTGACCACCTCGACCTTGCCGGTGGCCAGCATCCGGATCGAGGCCGCCTCCCAGCCCCCGGCGCCGTAGTCGAGCGAGCCGACCACCCGCGACGGGGCCAAGCCGCACATCTCGGTGAAAGTCGAGATGCCGATGCCCAGCTGCACCGGGTCGTTCCGGTCGCGCCGCTCCTTCTGCTCCCGCCGCAGCCCGTCGTAGTCGAACAGCTGCATGGCCTTCTCGGTCGCCGCCTCGTAGTTGCCCGAGTCGTAGGTCAGCCCGGCGACCGTGGTGAACGGGAACTCCTCGTGCTTGATCCAGTTCTTCTTGCGCAGCTCCATCGGTTCCATGCCGAGCTCGGCCGCGAGCTCGTCCATGATCCGCTCGATGCCGAACGTCGCCTCCGGCCGCCCGGCGCCGCGGTAGGCGTCGGTCAGCGTCGTGTTGGTGAACACGGTGGTGCACGCGAAGTGGTAGGCGGGAATCTTGTAGATCGCGTTGAACATGAACGCGCCCAGGATCGGCACGCCTGGCCCCACCAGGCCGAGGTAGGCGCCCATGTCGGCGAGCAACTCGACCTTGAGCCCGGTCACCGTGCCATCGCGGTTCGCCGCGATGGTGATGTCCTGGACCTGGTCGCGGCCGTGGTGCGCGGCGAGCATCGTCTCCGAGCGGGATTCCGTCCACTTCACCGGTTTGCCCAGTTTCTGGGCGACCAACAGGGACATCGTCTCTTCGGGAATCACGGCGAGCTTGCCGCCGAACCCGCCGCCGACGTCCGGGGCGATCACCCGCAGCTTGTGCTCGGGAATGCCGAGGGTCAGCGCGGCCATCGTCTTGAGGATGTGCGGTACCTGGGTGGCCGACCACATGGTGATCTGTGCGCCCGTCGGGTCGACCATGCAGGAGCGCGGCTCCATGAACGCCGGGATCAGCCGCTGCTGCCGGAATCGCCGCTTGACGACGACTTCCGCGCCGGAAATGGCCTCTTCGACGTTTCCGCCCGAACCCGCTTCGCCGGAGTCGAACACCCACAGCGCGTTGCGGTTGGTGCCCAGCTCCTCGTGCACCAGCGGCGCACCTTCGGCGAGCGCGTTCTCCAGGCCCAGTACGACGGGCAGTTCCTCGTAGTCGACCTCGATCGCTTCGAGCGCGTCGGTCGCTTCGGCCTTGCTGCGCGCGACGACGACCGCGACACCTTCACCGGCGAAGTTGACCGTGTCGGCCGCCAGAACGGGGCGCCGCGGGCTCTTCATGTCCGGGGTGATCGGCCAGGCGCACGGCAAGCCGATGCTGCCGTCGGGGTCGAGATCGGTCGCGGTGTACACCGCGATGACGCCGGGCCTGGTCTTCGCCTCGGACGTGTCGATGCTGTTGATCCTCGCGTGTGCGAACGGGCTGCGCAGGATCGCCAGGTGCAGCAGGCCCGGCAGCGTCAGGTTGTCGGTCCAGCGCGTGCGCCCGGTGATCAGCCGCGCGTCCTCCTTGCGGCTGCGGGCCTTGCCGACCTCGGGCTCGATCGTCGCGGTCACGTCACTCGCCCCCGATCGCGCTCGGCTCGCGCACGCCGGAGCCGTCCACCCGCTCGGCCTCGGGGCCGGCGCCGGGGCTCATGTGCTGCGCGGCGTCGCGAACGGCGCGGACGATGTTCTGGTAACCGGTGCAGCGGCAGAGGTTGCCTTCCAGCCCCTCGCGGACGGCCTTCTCGTCCGGATCGGGGTTGTCGGCCAGCAGGTCGATCGACTGCATGATCATGCCCGGCGTGCAGAACCCGCACTGCAGCGCGTGGTTGTCGTGGAACGCCTGCTGCACGGGGTGCAGCTGTCCGTCGCGCGCCAGTCCTTCGATCGTGGTGATCTCGCAGCCGTCCGCCTGCACGGCCAGTACCGAGCAGGACTTCACGCTCTGCCCGTTCAGGTGGACGGTGCACGCACCGCAGTTGCTCGTGTCGCAGCCGATGACGGTGCCGACTTTCCCGAGTGTCTCCCTCAGGTAGTGAACGAGCAACGTACGGGGTTCGACCTCGTCGGAATACTGGGTTCCGTCGACAGTGACGGTGATACGCATTGAGGCCCTCCAGTGGTGGGAGCTGGGGTGATCGGCTTCACACCGGAGCCTCCTACTTATGCCGCCGCCGGACAAGTGCTGGCCGGGTGACAACTTCCGGCCGCTTCCGCAGTTGCGTTCACGGCTAAGGTTTTTCGCCGATTCTGCGGATATCCACAGTGCACGGACCGACAAAATTTTTGCGAACGATCACA
The DNA here is from genome assembly GCF_021391495.1 of Amycolatopsis acidiphila. Lineage (NCBI taxonomy): Bacteria > Bacillati > Actinomycetota > Actinomycetes > Pseudonocardiales > Pseudonocardiaceae > Amycolatopsis > Amycolatopsis acidiphila. The sequence continues at coordinate 6,434,307 of NZ_CP090063.1, forward strand.
CGGCTGTGGAACTACTAGCCGTGAATCCGGCCCGACAGCTCCGCGAGCCGCTTGCCGCCGCCACCCCACCGCAGCGCGATGACCTCGGCCGCGATCGACACCGCCGTCTCCTCCGGCGTGCGTGCCCCGAGGTCGAGCCCGATCGGCGAGGACAGCCGCGACAGCTCCTCCTCGCTCATGCCGACCTCGCGCAGCCGCGCCATCCTGTCCTCGTGCGTGCGCCGCGACCCCATCGCGCCCACGTAGCCCACGTCGAGCCGGAGCGCGACCTCCAGCAGCGGCACGTCGAACTTCGGGTCGTGGGTGAGCACCGCGACCACCGTGCGCCGGTCGATGCGGCCCGCCTCGGCTTCGGCCTTGAGATAGCGATGCGGCCAGTCCACGACGACCTCGTCCGCGCTCGGGAAGCGGCTCGTGGTCGCGAACACCGGCCGCGCGTCACAGACCGTGACCTGAAACCCCAGGTAGGCGCCCATCCGCGCCATCGCGGCGGCGAAGTCGATCGCCCCGAACACCAGCATCCGCGGCGGCGGCTCGAAGGTGTTCACGAACACCGACATGCCCTCGCCGCGGCGCTCGCCCTCGAGGCCGTAGTGCAGCGTGCCGGTGCGGCCGGTCGCGAGCAGCCCGCGCGCGTCGTCGACCACCGCGTCGTCGACGCGCGCGGAGCCGAGCGTGCCCTTCGTGTGCTCCGGCCAGACGATCATGTGCTTGCCGACGCGCCCGGCGTCGGCGTGCTCGATCACGGTCACCACCGCGACCGGTTGTCCTTTGTGGACCGATTCGACGATGTCCTGCAGCTCGGGCATCGTCTCCCTGTCGACCCGCTCGACGTAGATGTCGATGATCCCGCCGCAGGTCAGCCCGACCGCGAAGGCGTCGTCGTCGCTGACGCCGTAGCGCTGCAGCACGGGCTTGCGCTCGGCCACGACCTCCTGGGCCAGCTCGTAGACCGCGCCTTCGACGCAGCCGCCGGACACGCTGCCGACGACCTCCCCGTCCGCGCCGACGAGCATCGCGGCGCCGGGCGCGCGGGGTGCCGAGGAGAACGTGGCGACGACGGTGCCGAGACCGACGGCCTCGCCCTCGGCCCAGCGCTTGTAGAGCTCGTCCAGTACGTCATGCATTACGTATCTCCACCAGCAGTCGTTCCAGTGTGCCCAGGCTGTGCCCGGCCAGCAGGCGATCGAGATGCGGGAGCGCGGCCGCGATGCCCGATTGGACCGGAGCGTAACCGTCGCGTCCCGCATGGGGGTTCACCCAAAGGACAGCGTGCGCCAGTCGGCGCATTCTGGCCAGCTGTTCGCCGAGCAAACCTGGATCACCCCGCTCCCAGCCGTCGGAGAACACAACGACGACGGCACGCCGGGCAATTCCCCGCTGGCCCCAGCGATCGAGGAAGATGCGCAGCGTCTCGCCGAGGCGCGTGCCGCCCGCGAAGTCCGGTACCGCCTGTCCCGCGCCGAGCATCGCGCGCTCGGGGTCGCGCTGGCGGAGCTGGCGCGAGACGCGGGTGAGGCGCGTGCCGAGCGTGAACACCTCGACGTTGGCGGGCGAGCTTCGCACGACGACGTGCGCGAAGCGCAGGAGCGAGTCGGCGTACGGGCTCATGGAGCCGGAGACGTCAAGAAGGAACACGACGCGCCGAGGTCGGGTGGATTTCTTGCGATGGGCGAGCTTCACGGCTTCGCCGCCGCCGGCGAGCATCCCGCGGAGCGTGCGATCCGGATCCAGTTCGCCCTTCTTCGCCGGGCGTCGCCGGGGGGACCTGCGGGTCGGCGGCACGGGCTTGAGCGTCGCGAGGAGCTCGCGCAGGTGCCTCCGCTCGGCGGCGGTCAACTCGGCGAGGTCGCGCTGGCGGAGCAGCTCGGCGTCGGTGGCGGCGACGCGCAGCTGGTCGGCCTCCTGCTGGCCCTGGCCGTCGGCGGTGGGCTCGCCGGACATCGCGGCCATCCGGGCGCGCTTCTCCTTGGCGACGGTCACGGGCCTCGGCCCGGGCGGCTCGGCGGCGAACCACTGGGCGAACGCGTCGTCGTAACGGGCAAGGTCGTCGGGGTCGGCGCACAGCGTCACCCGTCCGGCCCAGTAGAGGTTGTTGATGTCGGTGAGGTCAACGCTCTGCACGGCCTCGAGGTAGGAGTGCACGCGCTGCGGGCCGGCGGCCACCCCGGCCTCCCGCAGGGCGGTCGCGAAACCGACCAGGGAGGGTAGCGGATCAGCGGTGCTCATCAGTCCATTGTGCCGTCGATCGGCGGAACCGTCCGCTAGGCTCCTGCGTCAGACGGTCACCGTCCGGTAGCGGGGAGGCAGCAGTGCTCGAGGCAGATGGCGGATTCTGGGCGCAGGCCCTGAACGGCGAGGCCAGCCAGGCCGCCTACACCGTCTGGGGCTCCGACGGGATGGTCGGCGCACCGGTCGCGGAAGCCGGCGGTTCAGGCGGCTTCGAGTTCCCCAGCGTCGAGGAGATGAACACCGTCCTGGGGCTGTGGAAGGACCGGCGGGCCAGTATCACCCAGAAGAAGAATCAAATCGTGAGCGCAATGGCCGGCTTGACCCAACTGGCCGACGACCAGGACAGCCAAGGCTACCTGCAGCAGGCGCGCGATTCCCTGAATCTGCTCAAGAATCAGCACGATTCGATGCTGTCATTCATCGGTGACTACATCACGAAACTTACCGACGCGACGAACGCGAAGCACAGCGACGAAGAGGGCAATGTGGCGGCACTCAAGAGCAAGTCGGAGAACTGACCAGACGATGAACCGTAACCGAATACTCGGCTTCGCCGGACTGCTCACGGCGGTGACGATTTGCGCCGGTTGCTCCCAGCAGACAGCGGGCACGCCCTCCGCCGATACGTCGTCGTCTTCATCGCAAACAGGCGCACCGAAGGTGGCGCAGCCACTCGACCCGGGTGCCTACCTCGGAAATCCGTGCACGATCGTGCCAGACCAGACCATCACCCAGCTGGGCTATACAGATCCGGGAACCCCGAACACGACGAGCCAGACTGCGGTCACCGGCGGGCCGTCCTGCCAGTGGATAATGCCCGATTCAGCGAAGACGATCAACATTGCGATCCAGCGATCGAGCAGCGGCACCGACAACGGTGGAATAGCGAAGATCCTCAGCCTCAACGGCAGCTTGTTCTCCTTCGCCGAACCAACCGACGTGTCGGGTTATCCGGCGGCTTACGCCGACACACAGGACGATCGTCCTCGCGGCGCCTGCTCGCTTTGGGTCGGTATTCAGGACGACCTGACTTTCCTGGTGGCCACCGACCAATACTCGGGCGCCCAGGATTCGTGCGATACTGCCAAGCAGATCGCGGCTGCGGTGATCAGCAAACTGCAGGGGGGCTCCTGACATGGGGATGAACGGGACCGACGTTTACAACAACTTCACCGGCGGCAGCTCCCAGTCCCTGCAGGCGGCGGCCCAGGCGGTCCAGCAGCTCGCCGACGAGTACCTGCAGGAGGCGCAGGCCATCAAGGACCTGCAGACCCGCATGAACGCCGCCTGGACGGGGAGTTCCGGGGACGCCGCGTACGCGGGGGCGAACCCGCTCGCACAGGCGTTCAACGACTCGCACGTCCCGCTCGACGTCACCAACGCCTCGATGAAGGTCCAGTCCGACGTCTTCGAGCAGTCGAAGTCGCGCGTCGTGCCGGTGCCGCCCGCGCCCGAGAAGCCCAGCGGCTGGACGATGGCGCTAAAGAGCGCGGTCCCGATCGTCGGCCCGTCGATGGTCGTCGGCGATCTGAAGTCCTACCAGGATGGCGTGGCCAAGACCGACGCCGCCAACCAGAACAACGTCCGCGTCATGGAGCAGTACAGCTCGGTCACCGGCGACACCCGTGGCAAGATCCCGATGGACTACAAGATCCTGCCGACCGACACCGCGTCCATCGGCCTCAAGCCGCCCACGGTGGGCAGCATCGGTTCGATCAGCTCCCGCTACAGCGACGCCACCCAGGCTTCCTCGGTCGCCGCGCCGGGTGTGGGGGGTTCGCTGGGTGGCGGGCCGGTCAGTGCGGCGCCCACGCTGAGCGGCGCCGGGCCCGTGACCTCGGCCGGGCCGACGGGGGGAGGCACCGGCACCCCGGTGACCACGCCGCCCAACCTGTCGGGCTCGCCAGTCGGCACGTCCGGCGGCACGGGCACCAGCGGCTACCTCCCGGGCATGCCCGGCTACAACGGCTCCGACACGCAGCGCCCCGGCTCGCGCGGCGGCACGACCGGCACGGGCGGCGGTTCCACCTCGGGCCCCGGGCGCAACAACAGCGCCGCCGGCCGGCTGTACGGCGGCGACGAGGAGGGCACCGGACGCGGCGGCAGTGGACGCAGCGGCACCGGAAGCGGCGCGAGCGACCGGCTCGCGCGTGGCGGCGGTGCGGCGGCCGACGAACGGCTCGGGCAGAACAGACTCGGTGGTGGCAAGAGCACCGGCGCGGGCAACCTCGGCAGTGCGGCGGCCGCCGAGGAAGCCGCCGCGAGCCGGGGTGCCGCCAGGAGCGCGAGCGGCGCGCCGATGGGCGCCGCCGGGCAGCGCGGGCGCGGTGAGGAGGACGAGGAGCACCAGCGACCCGACTACCTGATCGAACCCGACCCCGACTCGATCTTCGGCAGCGACGTCCGAACGACCCCGCCGGTCATCGGCGAATAGGCATGCCCGCGGTTCGCAGCGACTATCTCTCCCTGCCACTCGACGCGCTCGCGGGCGCGGTCGAGCGGGAGAACATGGGGAGCCTTCATCTCGTCCTGCGCCCCGACCCGATGTGGCTCCCTGACGAGGAGACGCTCGCCGCCGACCGGCGGATGCGCGAGACGCTGCAGGAAGCCGGGTTGCTGGACCGGCGGGGCCGCCTCGACGTCGAGTTCCTCGACTGGCTCCCGCTGCTGACGAACGCCTCGCTCGAGTACTACGGCTGGGTCCACGATGGACAGCGCACGTACGGGATTCTCACTGCGGCGCGCGGACTTCAGGGCATCGTCGCGGTCCGGGTCGGCGACGGGATCGCCCTCAAGCCGGTCCCCCGCGACCGCCTCACCGACGCGCTGGTGGCCGAGCTGCCCGACGTCCGCCCCGGCGGCGGGCGGCCGCTGGTGATCCGGGTCGCGGAGCTGGAGGAGGCCGGGCGGGAGGATCGCATCCCCAGCTGGGACATCCGCGACCTCGTGAACGTGCTGCAGCGCCCGGTCACCGGCACCGGCGAGCTGTACGCGGCCCGCCGCGACGAGCTCAACCGGTACCACCGCCTGGAACAGCCGCTGCACTACGCCGACACCGACTGGGGCCGGTATCTCAACTACACGCTCGGCACCGGCGACGAGGCCGAGATCCACCTGGCGCCCGGCCATCCCACCGCCTTGATCGAGCACCTCCTGCAGCTGGAACAGACGCTGCCCGGCTGAGTCCTCAGCCGAACCAGGTCGAGAGGGCTGAGTCGCGGCGTCTCGGCGTGCGCTCCCGTGTGCTGCTCGGCCGTGGAGCTGCAGCTGTCCGGGCGACGACGCCACGCAAATGACGCCGAATCCGTCAGGTCCAGGACGATCACACGGCTGTGGTCTCGCCGAGCTGGCTGCCGTTGGCGAACTCGAAGTCGGGGCGCCAGGACCGTTTCGAGCACCGGCCGGCCGACCAAGGTCAGCCCGCCCGCCGGCCCCGCGTCCCGGAACGCCCAGTCGACCAGGTCCGCGTCGACCATGATCCCGGCGAAGTGACCGACGGTCCTCGGCGTCTCGGCGTGCGCTCCCGTGTGCTGCTCGGCCGTGGAGCTGCGGCTGTCCGAAGTGGACCCGAAAGGTTGCGCGGCAGGCCGGATGCTCGCCGGGGACGGCCCGGACCAGGTGCACCGCGACCAGGCAGCCGTCATCGACCGGCGGCGTTCGACCTGGTCGGAGCGCGGCATCGGCTCAGGCGAGCAGCGCGTCCAGCTTCGCGCGGACGCGATCCATGTCCTCGGTGTACTTCAGCACGGCGCCGAGCGTGCGGGCCGCGGTCTCGACGTCCAGCTCGTCGCGGTCGAGCGTCAGCAGGGCCTGCGCCCAGTCCAGCGACTCGGCGACGCCGGGCGGCTTGAGCAGCTCCAGCTCCCGCAGCCGCCGCACCGCGACCGCGACCTGGGTGGCCAGGCGCTCGCCGACGCCGGGCAGGCGCCGCCGCAGGATCGCGACCTCGCGCGCGAGGTCCGGGTGCTCCAGCCAGTGGTAGAGGCACCGGCGCTTGAGCGCGTCGTGCACCTCGCGGGTGCGGTTCGAGGTGAGCACGACCAGCGGCGGCTGCTCGGCCCGCACCTCGCCGAGCTCCGGGATCGTCACGGCGTTCTCGTCCAGCAGCTGCAGCAGGAACGCCTCGAACTCGTCGTCCGCGCGGTCGATCTCGTCGATCAGCAACACGCACGGCGCCGTGGTGAGCGCTTTCAGCAGCGGCCGGGCGAGCAGGAAGCGCTCGGTGTACAGCGACTGCTCGGCGGCCTCGACGTCGAGGGACTCGCTGCCCGCCTCGAGTGCGCGCAGGTGCAGCAGCTGACGCGGGAAGTCCCATTCGTAGAGCGCCTGCGCCGCGTCGATGCCTTCGTGGCACTGCAGGCGGATAAGCGGCAACTCCAGCGACCTCGACAACGCGACCGCGAGCGAGGTCTTCCCGGTGCCGGGTTCGCCTTCGCAGAACAACGGACGCTGCATGCGCAGAGCGAGGAACGCGGCAGTGGCGACGCCTTCGTCGGCGAGGTAGCCCGAGGTCTCGAGCGTCGTCGCCAGCTCTTCCGGGGAGTTGACCATCACGCACCCCAGCCTAGTTGGTCAGATCCCCGGGCGTGTCGACGTCGAAACCACTGCCGATGTCGGCGCACTCGACGAGCCGCAGATCGTCCCTGGTCCTGAGCCAGTCGCGGGCACCGCGGTCCCCACTGGCGCTGTCGGCGACCTCGGCCCACCACTTCCGTCCGAAAAGTACCGGATGTCCGGGTACGCCGTCGTACGCGGCACGGACGACGGCGTCAGGCGAGGCCAGCGCGGCGAGCCGGGCGATCACGCGGGCATCGACCCTGGGCAGGTCGACCAGGTGCACCAGCACGGCGTCCGCCTCGGGCAGCGCGCGGAGACCGGCGCGGAGCGAGGCGCCCATGCCGGTCTCCCAGTCCTCCGCGAAGACGGCCAGCGACGGGTCGGGAAGCAACTTCAGCGCATCCTCGGCCTGGGCGCCGAGGACGACGCGGACCGGTGCGCAGCCACCGTCGGCCAGCACCCGCAACGCGCGGCGCACCAGGGGCTCTCCGTCCAGTTCGACCAGTGCCTTCGGACGGCCGAACCGGCGGCCTGCCCCGGCGGCGAGCAGCAGGCCCGCGCAGTCAGCCACGACGGGCCTGAACCGGTGCGACGGCGAGATCGGCCGCGATGCGCTTCGCGGTGGCGAGCAGTGGCGGCAGCATCTCCTCGAACACCTGGTCACGGGTGGTGCGGCTGGCGTGCGTGGACACGTTCACCGCGGCGACCACGCGGCCCTTCCGGTCGCGGATCGGCGCCGCGACCGAGCGCAGACCTTCCTCCAGCTCCTGGTCCACCAGCGCCCAGCCAATCGTCCGCACGTCCTCGAGCTCGGCTCGCAGCGCGTCCGGGTCGGTGAGGGTGTGCGAGGTCAGCCTGTCCAGCCGTGCCTCCGCGAAGTACTTCTCCAGCTCGGCATCGTCGAGACCGGCCAGCAGGACGTGCCCCATCGAGGTGGCGTGGGCGGGAAAGCGCGTGCCCACGTTGATCGTGACGGTCATGATCCGGGAGACCGCGACGCGCGCGACGTACACGATGTCGGTGCCTTCGAGCACGGACACCGAACTCGACTCGCGCACCTCGGCGGAGAGGTTTTCGAGGTGCGGCTGGGCGACCTCGGGCAGCGTCATGCTCGACAGGAACGCATATCCCAGCTCCAGAACGCGCGCGGTCAGCGAGAAGTACTTGCCGTCCGTGCGGACGTAGCCGAGGTCGGTGAGCGTGAGCAGGAACCGGCGCGCGGCGGCGCGGGTCAGGCCGGTCGCCCTGGCCACATCGGACAGGGTCAGCTCCGGCGCGCCCGCGTTGAACGCACGGATCACCGCCAGGCCGCGATCCAGCGACTGCACGTGGTGTGCCGCGCGCTCCTGGGGGTCGTCCATGGCCGTCAGGTTAGCGCCGAGGACTCACCCATGTCCGCGAGTGTCTTCTGCGCCAGCGCGAAGGCCGCGTTCGCCGCCGGGACTCCCGCGTAGACGCCGGTGTGCAGGAGCACCTCGCCGATCTCGTCGGGGGTGAGCCCGTTCGTGATCGCCGCGCGCACGTGCATCGGGATCTCGTTCTCGCAGTGCAGCGCGGTCAGCACGGCGAGGGTGATGCAGCTGCGGGTCTTGCGGTCGAGGCCCTCGCGGGTCCAGATCGAGCCCCAGGCCGAGCGCGTGATGTAGTCCTGGAACTTCTGGGTGAACTCGGTGGTGTTGCCGCCGGCCCGGTCCACGTGCGCGTCGCCCAGGACCTCGCGCCGGACCTTCATGCCGGCTTCGTACAGCTCGTCGCTCACGCGACCCCCTTGAAGTGTTCGAGAATCAGCTGGGTGTACCGCTCGGCCTGCTCGTAGTTGCCGAGGTGCGCCGCGTGCTCGACGACCTCGAAGCGCGCGCCGCGGATGCCGTCGGCGATGACCCGGCCGTGGTCCGCCGGGAGCGCCTTGTCGTCGGCGCCGGAGATCACCAGGGTCGGCGCGGTGATCTTCGGCAGCCCCGGCACCAGGTCCAGGTCCGCGAGCAGCTCGCAGCAGGCGGCGTAGCCCTCGGCGGGGGTGGTCGCCGTCATCTCGCGCATCGCCGCGGCCCGCTCCGGGTTCGCGTCGATCCAGTCCTGGGTGAACCAGCGGCCGATGCCGCCCTCGGCGATCTTCGCCATGCCCTCGGTGCGCACCTGCTTGACCCGGTCCAGCCACATCTGGGTGTTGCCGGGCTGCGCGGAGGTGAACGACGGGACCAGGCTGCGGACCCGCTCGGGCGCGTTCTGCGCCAGCCAGATGCCGGTCATCCCGCCCAGGGACACGCCGGCGAAGTGCGCGGACTCGATACCGAGGGAGTCCAGCAGCGCGAGCACGTCCCCGCCGACGTCGTCGATGCCGTACGGGCCGGACGGCACGGCAGACTCGCCGTGACCGCGCGTGTCATAGCGGACCACGCGGAAACCGTTGTCCACCAACGGTTGCACCTGCGGGTCCCACATGTGCAGGTTGCTGCCGATGGAGTTGCTCAGCACGACGGCGGGACCGTCGGCCGGGCCGTCGAGCACGTGGTGCACGTCGACGCTCACGAGGCTTCCTTTCGCTGGGCGTGTGCGGCCAGCGCGCGCTCGACGAACGGGCGCGCACTGCCCAGGTAGTCTGCCGGGTCCAGCAGCTGCCCGATCTTCTCGCGGCTCAGGTGCTTGCCGACCAGCGGATCCTCCGCGAGCAGGTCGGCCAGCTCTCCGTCGCCCGCGAGCGCGCGCTTGGTGCACTCGGTGACCGCGTCGTGCGCCGCGAGCCGTCCGGTGTCCTTCGCCAGCTCGGTGGTCACCCGTTCGGAGAGGATCGCGCCCCCGGTGGCGTCGAGGTTCTTGCGCATCCGGGCGGCGTCCACGCACAGCCGCTCGAAGCTGGTGCACAGCCAGGAGATCGCGGATCCGGTGCTGCGGAACAGTTCCGTGATCGGCCGCCATTCGGCGTGCCACGACCCGGCCGCGCGCTGGTGTTCCTGCGTCATCGCGGCGAGCAGCGTGCTCACCAGGCCCGGCGCCTGCTGGGCCGCGGCCTGCGCGGCGATCGCCGCGACCGGATTGCGCTTGTGCGGCATGGTGGACGAGCCACCGCTGCCCTCGGCCACCTCGGCGACCTCGGCGACCTCGGTCTGGGCGAGCAGCGTGATCGTGCGGCTCGCGCCGCCGACGATCCCGGACAGCTCGCCGAGCGCGCCGGCCAGCTCCGCGATCCGGCTGCGTTCGGTGTGCCACGGCAACGCCGGCTCGTCCAGCTCCAGCCGCCTGCTGAACGCGGCGAGCACCTGCGGCCCCCGCTCGCCGAGCGACGCGAGGGTGCCCGTCGCACCACCGAGCTGCGCGGCCAGCCGCACGCCGCGCAGGCGACGGGCCGCGGCGTCCAAACCGGACAGCCAGCCCGCCGCCGTGAGCCCGAACGTCACCGGGATCGCCTGCTGCAACAGGGTTCGCCCGGCCTGCACGGTGCCGGCGTGCTCGCGGGCCAAGCGGGCCGCGTGTTCGGCGGCCGCCTCGACGTCCTCGAGCAGCGCCGGAAGCGCACGCTTCGCGACCAGCATCGCCGCGCTGTCCATGACGTCCTGGCTGGTGGCACCGAAGTGGACGTACCGCGCCGCGTCCCCGCCGACCTTCGTGGTGATCTCCCGGACGAGCGGCGCGGCGGGGTTGCCGATGCCGACCGCCTTCGCGCCGATCTCCGCCACGTCGAAGTACCCCTCGCGGCACACCTCGGTGATGCGGTCGGCGTGCTCGCGCGGGAACAGCCCGGCATCGGCCTCCGCCTGTGCCAGCGCCGCCTCGACGTCGAGCAGTGCCCGCAGCCAGGCGGCGTCGCTCACCTCGTCGCGGACGGCGCCGGCGGCCAGCACCGGATCGAACAGCTCAGACATCGAAGAATACTGTCTCGCCTTCACCCTGCAGGCGCACGTCGAAGCGGTAGCCGTCTTCGGTCTTCTCCGCGATCAGCGTGTGCCGCCGCTCCTCGGGGACCGACGACAGCACCTCGTCGGCGGCGTTCGCCTCGGCGTTGTCGGGGAAGTAGATCCGCGTGACGACCCGGTTGAGCATGCCGCGCGCGAACACCGAGACGTCGATGTGCGGCGCCTGCGTCCGGCCATCGGTGCCGGGCACCGCGCCCGGCAGGAGGGTGAGGATGGCGTAGGTGCCGTCGGGCTCGGTCGGACAGCGGCCGAAGCCGCGGAAGCCCTCGACGCGGCCGCGCGGGTCGTCGGGATGGTCGAAGCGGCCGTCCGGGTCCGCCTGCCAGGTCTCGACGAGCGCGTCCGGCACTGTGTCGCGAGCACCGTCGGTGACCGTGCCGCGGATCCAGACGGCGCCGGGGGTGCCCTCGGACACGACGGTCGGCCCGTCCTCCCAGGGCAGGCCGATCGACAGGAACGGACCGACCGTCTGCGAAGGGATCGTCATTCGTCCTCGTCCTCCTCGTTCTCGAAGACCGAGGCTTCGCGTCCGCGCACGACGATGTCGAACTCGAACGCCAGGGCCCAGTGGTCGACGGTGCGGCTCATGTCGAACTTCGAGATCATCCGCTGCCTGGCCTTCTCGTCCGGGACCGAGTTGAAGATCGGGTCCTGGAAGAACAGCGGGTCCCCGGGGAAGTACATCTGGGTGACCAGGCGCTGGGTGAACGCCATGCCGAACACCGAGAAGTGGATGTGTGCCGGGCGCCAGGCGTTGTCGTGGTTCTTCCACGGGTACGCGCCGGGCTTGATCGTGGTGAACTCGTAGCGACCCTCGGAGTCCGTGACCGCGCGGCCCAGCCCGGTGAAGTTCGGGTCGAGCGGGCCCGGCCAGTTGTCGCCGATGTGCCGGTAGCGGCCCGAGGCGTTGGCCTGCCAGATCTCGATCAGCGAGTCCGGGATCGCCCTGCCGTCGCCGTCGAGCAGCCGGCCGTGCACGATGATCCGCTGCCCGATGGGCTCGCCGTCGTGCTGCACCGTGAGGTCGTTGTCGTGCTCGCCCAGCCGGCCCGGGCCCAGCAGCGGCCCGGTGACCTCGGTCAGCATCTGCGGCAGCAGCGTCAGCGGCTGCTTCGGGTGCCGGAACGTGGTCGACCGGTACGACGGCGAGTCGAGCGGCGGGTGCGTGCCCTCGGGATCCCGCCGGTACTGCGGCAGGATCAGCCTGTCACTGGTCGGAGCTGCCATAGCTCTTGTGTCCTTTCCTACGCTTCCAGAACCACGGCCAGGCCCTGGCCGACACCGATGCAGATGGCGGCCAGTCCCCAGCCACCGCCGCGGCGGCGAAGCTCATGTGCGAGCGAGCCGAGGATGCGCCCGCCGGAGGCGCCCAGCGGGTGGCCGATCGCGATGGCGCCCCCGTTGACGTTCACGATCGACGGGTCCAGCTTCGGCCAGTCGGCGAAGCAGGCGAGCGACTGCGCGGCGAACGCCTCGTTCAGCTCGACCGCCGCCAGGTCCTCCCAGCCGATGCCGGCCCGCTCCAGCGCGATCTCCGCGGCCCGGACCGGGCCGATGCCGAAGACGTCGGGGTCGACACCCGCGGCGCCACGGCCCGCGATGCGCGCGAGCGGCGTCCTGCCGAGGCGGTCGGCGGCCTTCTGGTCGCCCAGCAGTACCGCGGAAGCGCCGTCGTTGAGCGGCGAGGAGTTGCCCGCCGTGACCGTGCCGTCCTTGCGGAACGCGGGCTTGAGCTTGCCCAGCTTGTCCGGAGTGGAGTCTGGCCGGATGCCCTCGTCGCGCGTCAGGTCGGTGCCGGGCACCGCCACGACGTGCGAGTCGTAGAAGCCGGCGTCCCACGCCTTGGCCGCGTTCAGGTGGCTGCGCAGCGCGAACTCGTCCTGCGCCTCACGGCCGATGCCGTAGCGCTCGGCGAGCCGCTCGGTGCTCTCGCCGAGGGAGATCGTCCACTGCCCGGGCATCTCCGGGTTGACCATGCGCCAGCCCAGCGTGCTCGAGTGCAGCGTCTGGTTGCCGGCGGCGAACGGCTTCTCCGCCTTGAGCAGGATCATCGGCGCGCGGCTCATGGACTCCACGCCGCCGGCGACGACGAGCGAGGCGTCCCCGACCGCGATGGACCGGCTGGCCTGCATCACCGCGTCGAGCCCCGAACCGCAGAGCCGGTTGACGGTGGTGCCGGGCACGCTGGTCGGCCAGCCGGCGAGCAACGCGGCCATCCGGGCGACGTTGCGGTTGTCCTCGCCTGCCTGGTTCGCGTCACCGAGCACGACCTCGTCCACAGTGGACGGATCCAGGTCGCTCCGCTCGCGCAGCTCCTTCAGCACGTGCGCGGCGAGGTCGTCCGGGCGGACCTTCGCCAGCGCGCCGCCGTAGCGGCCGAACGGGGTGCGGATCGCGTCGAGTACGAATGCGTCGGTGCCGTTTCCGGACATCACTTGGCAGCCTTCAGTTCCCGCAGGGTCTTCAGCTCGGTTTCGGTGGGCGCCGGCGTGCGCGACAGCTCGGGCGAGACCTTCAGGTCCCAGCCCGTCGCCTCGCGCACCTGCTCGACCTCCACGCCCTCGTGCAGCTGGGAGAGCACGAGCTCGCTGGTCTCCGGATCGGGCCGGAAGACGCCGAGGTCGGTGATCACCAGCGTCGGCCCGGCCCCGCGCAGGCCGAGCTTCTCCCGGTCGCCCTTGCCGCGGCCGTGGCCGAACGAGGTGATGAAGTCGACCTGCTCGACGAAGCTGCGCTTGCTCTGGCGCACCACGACGTACACCTCGTGGCAGGACGCGGCGATCTCCGGCGCGCCACCGGCGCCCGGCAGCCGCACCTTCGGGTTCGCGTAGTCGTTCCCGATGACGGTGGTGTTGATGTTGCCGAACTTGTCCAGCTGCGCGGCGCCGAGGAAGCCGACGTCGATGCGGCCGGGCTGCAGCCAGTAGTTGAACACCTCGGGCACGCTGATCACCGCGTCGGCGGTCTCGGCGAGGACGCCGTCACCGATCGAGGCGGGCAGCCGGCCCGGCTTCGAGCCCAGCGTGCCGGACTCGTAGATGAGGACCAGGTCCGGCGCGTGCGTGCGGCGGGCGAGGTTCGCCGCCGTGGAGGGCAGGCCGATGCCGACGAAGCACCGCTGACCACCGGTGAGCGCGCGGGCGGCGGCGATCGACATCATCTCGTCGGACGTGTACGTCCGCTCCTCGGTGGTCGCGGTCACTTGGCTGCCTCCATCCCGAACACCTTCTCGTCGACCCAGGCCTGGAAGGAGTCCCGATTCCGGCCAATGGAATCCCAATACTCGTAGTATTCGTTGTCCCGGTCGTAGTAGCCCTGGGCGTAGGACGGGTGGGCTCCCCGCGGCGCCTCGGCGACCGCGGTGACGGCCCAGGACGGGAGCACGATGCCGCCCGGCACCGGCTCCAGCTCGTCGACGATCTCCTCCACCGTGGCGAGGCTGCGCCTGGCCGCGAGCACCGCCTCCTTCTGCACGCCCACCAGGCCCCAGATCTGCACGTTGCCGGCGCGGTCCGCGCGCTGGGCGTGGATGATCGAGACGTCCGGGTTCAGCGCCGGGACGGCGGCGAGCTGCTCGCCGGTGAACGGGCAGGTGATCTGCTTGATCGTGTCGGTGTGGTTGGGCAGGTCCGTACCCGAGTAACCACGCAGCACCGCGAACGGGAGGCCGGAGGCGCCGGCGACGTACCGGTTGGCCATGCCGGCGTGGCTGTGCTCCTCGATCTCCAGCGGCACCGGCCAGGAGTTCTGCACCGCGTCACGGAAGCGGTGCAGCGAGCCCACACCGGGGTTGCCGCCCCACGAGAAGATCAGCTTGCGCGCGCAGCCGGCACCGATGAGCTGGTCGTAGACGATGTCCGGAGTCATCCGGACCAGCGTCAGGTCCTTCCGCCGCTGGCGGATGATCTCCTGCCCCGCCGCATGCGGGATCAGGTGCGTGAACCCCTCCAGCGCGACGGTGTCGCCGTCGTGGACCAGCTGCGCGACCGCGTCGCGCAAGGACAGTATCTCGGCCATGAGCTACCTCGTTCGCATTCCGCACACAAGTTCTCGATAAGAACGTACTTGTTCGGCGGCCCCGACGCAAGGGAAGGTGGTGCCATGCGGATCGTGGTCACGAGGCGGGTACCCGAGGCGGCACTGGTGGAACTCCGGGCACTGGGCGAGGTCTGGGTGTCGCCGGAGGACCGCCCGCTCACCCCGGATGAGCTGCGGAAAGCCGTCGAAGGCGCCTCGGCGGTCGTGAGCATGCTGCACGACCGGATCGACGCCTCGGTGGCCGAAGCCGCGGGCCCCGGCCTCCGTGTGGTGGCAAACGTAGCGGTGGGGTACGACAACATCGACGTGCCGGCACTCGCCGAACGGGGGATCGCGGTGACGAACACGCCGGACGTGCTCACCGACGCCACCGCCGACCTCGCCTTCGGGCTGCTACTGGCGCTCACCCGCCGGATCGCCGAGGGCGACCGCCTGCTGCGCGCCCGCAAACCGTGGTCGTTCCACCTCGGCTTCATGCTCGGCAGTGGGTTGCAGGCGAAGACATTGGGCATCATCGGGCCGGGGAAGATCGGCCACGCGATGGCGAAGCGGGCCGAGGCCTTCGGCATGCACGTTGTCTACAGTGGACGGAACGATCCGGTGGAGGACCTGCTCCGGGTCGCCGACGTCGTGTCGCTGCACTGCCCGCTCACGCCCGGCACGCGGCATCTCATCGACGCCGCCGCACTCAAGCTGATGAAGCCGAGCGCGGTGCTCATCAACACCACGCGCGGACCGGTGGTGGACGAGGCGGCGCTCGCCGACGCGCTGCTCTCGCGCCGGATCGCCGGGGCCGGGCTCGACGTGTTCGAGCACGAACCCGACGTCGAGCCGCGCCTGCTCGAACTGGACAACGTCGTGCTCACGCCCCACCTCGGTTCCGCCACCGTGGAGACCCGGACCGAAATGGCCCTGCTCGCAGCCGACAACGTCACCGCGGTCCTCACCGGCGCGGAGCCGTTAAATCCGGTGCACCACTGATTGGTACGGAAGTACAGTTTTATCCGTGCGACAGACCCTCATCTTCGACGCCGACGACACCCTCTGGGAGAACAACGTCGTCTTCGAGCGCGTGATCGACGACTACCTCGACTGGCTCGCGCATCCGACCCTCGACCGCGCGGAGCTGCGGTCGATCCTCGACGACATCGAGCGCGCGAACGCGGCCGCGCACGGCTACGGCACCAAGGTCTTCCTGCGCAGCCTGCACGAGTGCGTGGCGCGACTGCGGGAGCGGCCGACGACGGAGCACGAGGAACGCCGGATCCTCGAACTGGCCGACCAGCTCGTCAACCACGAGATCGAGCTGATCCCCGGCGTCGCCGAGACGCTCGACGAGCTCGCCGCGCGGCACGACCTGTTGCTGCTGACCAAGGGTGACGACGAGGAGCAGCAGCGCAAGATCGACGCCTCCGACCTCGACCAGCACTTCGCGAGCGTGCACATCGTGCGCGAGAAGGACACCGGCACCTACCGGCAGCTGGTCGAGGAGCACTCCCTGCGCCCGGAGCGGGCCTGGATGATCGGCAACTCGCCGAAGTCGGACATCGTCCCCGCGCGCCGGGCCGGCCTCAACGCCGTGTACATCCCGAACGAGAGCACCTGGGTTCTCGAACACGACGTGGTCGACCCCGCGGACGACCGGGTGCTGCACCTGACGCGCTTCCCGGACCTGCTCGCCCACTTCTGAACCGGAAAGGCCGGCTCCCGCACCCAGGGGAGCCGGCCTTCCGTCGTTCGTCCTGGCGGCGGACCATCAGCACGCACCGCCGCGGGTTCTGAGGTGACTTCTCGCGAGGAGAACCTCGTCAGACGCCGGTCGGTCCCTCGGGCGAGGGCATCACGGCGAAGTTCAGCTGGCCCTGGTCGTCCTGCTGGACGTCGAGAACCTTGTCGTCGAGGAACTGGGCGGCCTGCGGCTCCAGGAACACCCGGGCCCCGGCGTCGGTGCCGAGCACCTGGTCGCCGGCCTCCGGCTGCTCGGCCACGGACAGCGCCAGCTGCGCGCCCGCGTCCTGCTGAGCCTGCACCGCGAAGCGGAGCCCACCGGTCTCCTGCTTGCCTTCCTGAGCGGTCAGCGCGCTGATCGCTTCGGCGGCGGCATCGGTCATAGCGAGCATGATCTTTCATCCCTTCGGTTACGTGCGCTCGTAGTCCCGACGGTAGGGGTCTCGGAATGGTCACGCGCGGTGACACCGGCAGCTTTTGCCGAAAACCCGCCGTTTGCCCAGGCCACGCCGGACGTGACCGATGTCACTTCGGCTCGGTCGGCGGGGTCCGGTAGATCTCCGCGACCGAACCGCCCGGCTTGTCCGCGTTCTGGTCCTCCTCCACCGAGGGCTCGCCCGCCGCCGTCGCGTCGTCGATTACCAGGGCCTCTGCCTGGCCCCGCCACTCGTCGAGGTTCTCGTCGCCGTTGAGCGGGCGGTCGGGGTCCTCGGGCTGGACATCGGCGCGCTCCTGGCGCAACCGGTCGTCCAGCGGTTCGCCCTCGCGCTCCTCGTTCGGCGTGGTGCCGAAGCCGTCGGAGAAGGCGTACCGCTCGGGCGGCTCGACACCTTCCTCGAGCGGGTCGACGCGAAGCCGGTCCTCGTCCAGGTCCTCGGCGCTGTTCAGCGCCGCAGGGTCGGATTCCACGGAATCGGGTACAGGGTGACCATGCGCCTCACTCATGGGTTGGCGATACCCGAGCCTCCGACCAGGCAAACCCCGAGATCAAGGTCACTCGCTTGTACAGTGCAAGAAGTTGCTGATGCTAGGTAAATTACGGGTATGACCACCGCGCAGTGGAGCGGGCAGCGGGTCGAGCACCGGCTCGATGCGACACACCCCCTGGTCTGGTACCTCGTCGCAGGTGCGGTGACCACGGGCCTGCAGGAGCTCATCTTCCTCGCCGCACGCCCCGTCATCGAGTCCGTCGCGGCGAACGTCGTGGCGATCGCGGTGACGACGCTGGCCAACACCGAGTTCCACCGCCGCGTCACCTTCGCGCACATGCGGCCCTCGCCGCTGAAGCTGCACCTGCAGTCGCTGGGCACCTTCGCCTTCTACGCCGGCTACGGGTCGGTCGTGCTGGTGTTGCTCCAAGCGATCGTGCACGCACCCTCGGCGACGCTCGAAGCGGTGGTGCTTGCGGTCACCAGTACTATTGGTGGAGCCTTACGATTCGTGGTCCTTCGTTGGTGGGTTTTCACCACTCGCTGATGGCCCATCGACAGGTCACGGAGAGATGTCACTTGTGCGCGAAACCTGCATGGAAATGCATGGAGTGACCGTCCGGGAATCGTTTGTGAGCAGCCTGCTGCTGCAAATGGGGTATCTCTCCGACTTATCTTGTTGAAATCTGGACTGCTGAACACCCGCCGCTTACGATTACGCTCAGTCGCATCGAGAGCGGGTCGGCAGGGACCAAATGGGAGTGTCCGCTCACCGAGAGTGACAGACGTGGGCCCCGACGGCGACCGGTCGTAGGGTCGCCATTGTCGTTGGGGAGCCGACTATGAAAACCGATGTCCCGCCTGTCTCTACCGTGCCCGCCGAAGCGGCGGTGCCTGGATTCACCACTCCGCAGTCGTTTCCGCGTGGTCCCGCCTCGCGGTTGACCAAGGAGGAGCTCGACCCGGCAGTCAAGGAAGCCGCAACTGGGGACCCCGCTGCTATCGCGAGGCTGATCGGCATGATCACGCCGGTGGCCGTGCGGTACTGCCGGGCCCGCCTCGGCGGCCGCGACCTGTCCTACCTGTCCGCGGACGACGTGGCGCAGGAGGTCTGCCTGGCGGTGCTGCACGCACTGCCGAACTACCAGGACCGCGGCGGCTCGTTCCTCTACCTGGTGCACGCCATCGCGTCCAACAAGGTGGCCGACGCCTACCGGTTGGTCTCGCGCGACCGGTCCGACCCCGTGGCCGAGCTGCCCGAGCGGCCGCTGACCGACAACGAGCCGGAGAAGCGCGTCCTCGACGTGGACCTCGGGGCCCGGTTGAACAAGCTGGTCTCGACCCTGCCGCCGTTGCAGCAGGAGATCCTGACGCTGCGCCTCATCGTGGGCCTCTCCGCGAACGAGACCGCGGAGGCGCTGGGCATCTCGGCAGGCAACGTCCGGGTCACCCAGCACCGTGCGCTCACCAAACTGCGTGCCATGGTCACCCGGGACGGGGACCTGGTCGAGGACTGATCGTCAGGCGTAGGCCTTGTGCAGCGCGGGCAGCAGGTCCGACGAGGCGAACTCGAAGAACCCGTCCTGCTGGTCGCCGCCGATCTGAACCAGTGCCAGGTCGGTGAACCCGGCGTCGGCGAACGGCTTGACCGCTTCGACGATGGCGTCGACGTCGGATCCACACGGGATCGACTCGGCCACGTCGGCCTGCTTCACGTACTGGGTCGCACCCGCGAAGGCCGACGTGCCCGGCAGTTCGGCGTTGACCTTCCAGCCGCCGCTGAACCAGCGGAACTGCTCGTGGGCACGGCGCTCGGCCGCTTCGCGGTCGGTGTCGAACGACACGGGCAGCTGCGCGAACTTGCGCGTCGTGTCTTCGCGTACCTGCGCCCGCTCGCTGTCCCAGGCCTTGATCAGCTCGCCGTTGGGCTCGGTGGTGATCAGCGCGTCGGCGACCGGCGCGAACCGCTCCACCGACTGCCGGCCGGAGACCGCGAGCGCGATCGGCGTCCGGCGCTCCGGCAGGTCCCACAGCTTCGCCGAATCGACCCGGTAGTGCTTCCCGGCGAAGTTGACGTAACCGCCGTCGAACAGCTCGCCGATGATCTCCACGGCCTCGGTGAGCATCTCGTGCCGCACGTTCGCCGGCGGCCAGCCGCGGCCCACGACGTGCTCGTTGAGGTTCTCCCCCGCGCCGAGGCCCAGGATGAACCTGTCGTCCGAGAGCAGGGACACGGTCGCGGCCTTCTGCGCGACCACCGCCGGGTGGTACCGCATGGTCGGGCACGTCACGAAGCTGAGCAGCTCCACCCGGTCGGTGACCTGCGAGACCGCGCCCAGCACGCTCCACGCGTAGGGCGCGTGCCCCTGCTCGTCGAGCCAGGGCGAGTAGTGGTCGCTGGAGACCTCGAACTCGAACCCGCACTCTTCGGCGGCCTTCGCGTGCCGGACCAGATCCTTCGGCCCGGCCTGCTCGGTCATCAGCGTGTAGCCGAAACGCACTCCTGCTCCTTCGTCTCGTCCTCGAGCAGCTGCTTGCGGCGCACGATCGCCGCCCGGCGCTCGGTCTCGTCGAGGCCTCCCCAGACCCCGAACGGCTCCTCGGCGGTCAGCGCGTGGTGCCGGCACTCGACGATGACGGGGCACGACATGCAGACCCGCTTGGCCCTCGCGACCCGGTCGGCGCGCGCGAACCCGCGTTCTCCGTCAGGATGGAAGAAGACCGAGCTGTCCAGGTTCCGGCAATTGCCGTTGCGCTGCCATTCCCAGGTTTCGGCGACCGGGGTGGGCAGTCGTGACGTGTCCGCCATGTTCTGACTCCCTCGCGACGTGCTGTCGCGCCCGGGCTACCCCGGTTCATTGAGCGCTACACCTGCTCAGAGCGAGAACTTCTTCTCGTACCAGTGATCGGCGTACAACCGCTCCCCGTAGGGCGCCACCTCCCGGTACCCGTGCCGGGCGTACAGCCCCCTCGCCTCCACAAGATCACTTCTGGTGTCCAGCCGCATCACTTGTGCACCGGTTCGCAGGGCCGCGGCTTCCGCTGTCAGCAGAAGCCGCGAACCCCACCCGCGCCCGCGCGCGGCCGCCTTCACGTACATGCGCGTCAGCTCCGTGGTGTGGGCGTCGACGATCTTGACCCCGACGCAGCCGACCACCTCGCTGCCGTCGCGCGCGACGAAGAACAGGCCCGTCGGCGGGTCGAGGTGGTCGCTGGGCTCGTCCGCCAGCGCGCGGTCGATCTCCTCCGCCGTGGCCTGCCTGCCGTAGTACCGGCTGGCGACGTCGTCGATGTAGTCGCGCAACACGGCCACGGCGTCGGGATGACCGACGGCAAGCTGCGCGATGCTCACCCGCGGAGCACGAAGTTGAGGGCGATGGCGGAGAAGACGACCTCGTCGTCCTGGTTGCGCACCTCGATGAGGCTGCGCACGAGACCGCGGTCGGGCTTCGACTTCGACGGCCGCGCCTCCAGCACCTGGACCCGGATGCGCAGCTCGTCGCCGGGCCGCACGGGCTTGCGCCAGCGCAGCTCGTCGATCCCGGGACTGCCGAGGCTGGAGACCGGGGACAGGTAGTTCTCCGTCAGCAGCCGCATCATCAGCCCGGCGGTGTGCCAGCCGCTCGCGATGAGGCCGCCGAAGTGGCTCTGCGCGGCGGCTGTCGGATCCACGTGAAAGGGCTGCGGGTCGTACTTGGTGGCGAACTCGATGATCTCGGCCTCGGTCACCTTGACGCTGCCGAACTCCTGGGTCGACCCCGGCACGTAGTCCTCGAAATAGCGGTCGGTCATGGTGGACAGCTTCGCACGCGTGTCATCCACATACTCCCGGTATGGTGAGGGCCATGGCAGAGCAGCGCGGCTTCGACCTGGTCCTGTTCGGCGCGACCGGCTTCACCGGCGGCCTGACCGCCGAGTACCTCGCGCGGCACCTGCCCGAGGGCGGCCGCTGGGCGCTCGCGGGACGCAACCCCGAGAAGCTGGCGGCCATGCGCGATCGCCTCGGCCCGAGGTGGGCCGAGCTGCCGCTGCTGCACGCCGACGTCACCGATCCCAAGTCGCTCGAGGAGGTCGCGGCGTCGGCCAAGGTCGTCATCACGACCGTCGGCCCGTACCTCCTGCACGGCGAGCCGCTGGTCGCGGCGTGCGCCAAGGCCGGCACCGACTACGTGGACCTCACCGGCGAGCCGGAGTTCTTCGACCGGACCTACGTCCGCCATCACCGGACGGCCGAGCGGACCGGCGCGCGCATCGTGCACGCCTGCGGGTTCGACTCGGTCCCGCACGACCTGGGCGTCTTCTACACGGTCAAGCAACTGCCGGCGGGCGTTCCGCTGCGGATCTCCGGCCAGGTGCGCACCGGCGCGACCTTCTCCGGCGGCACCTACGCCTCGGCGCTGACGGTCTTTTCGCGGCTGCTGCCGATGGTGCGGGCGGCCCGCGAGCGGGCCCGGGCGGAGCCGAAGCCCGCCGGGCGGCGGGTGCGCGCCGAGACCGGGAAGCCGCACCGCGACCCCGGCACCGGCCGCTGGCTGGCGCCGCTGACCACGATCGACCCGCAGGTCGTCGCGTTGTCGGGACGACTGCTGGAGTCCTACGGGCCCGACTTCGGCTACAGCCACTACGTCTCGTTCAAGCGCCTGCCCACGGTGGCCGGCGCGGCCGCGGGAATGGGGGCGCTGGCGGTGCTCGCCCAGATCCCGCCGGTGCGCAGGGCGTTGTCGAACCTGCAGAAGCCGGGGTCCGGGCCGAGCGAGGAGCGGCGCGCCCGGTCGTGGTTCAAGGTGCGCTTCGTCGGCGAAGGCGGCGGGAAACGCGTGGTGACCGAGGTCGCGGGCGGCGATCCCGGCTACGACGAGACGGCCAAGATGCTCGCGGAGTCGGCGATGTGCCTGGCCTTCGACGACCTGCCGCCGACCGCGGGCCAGGTCACGACGGCCGCCGCGATGGGCGACGCACTGCTGGCCCGGCTGGTGGACGCGGGCCTGATGTTCCGGGTGGTGCTCTGAGCCGTCAGCGACGGGGCAGGCGGTGCAGCTCGACGTCGGTGAGGCGGCCCTGGTCGATGCCCGCCGTGAGGTAGGTGCAGTACGGCTGCCGGCGGCGGTCGGTGGGCGAACCGGGGTTGAGCAGCCGCATCCCGTTGTCCGCCACGGTGTCCCACGGGATGTGGCTGTGGCCGAACACCAGCACGTCGGTGTCCGGGAACGCGGCGGCGCACCGCTGCTCCCGCCCCTTCGCCGCGCCGGTCTCGTGCACGACCGCCAGGCGCAGCCCGTCCAGCTCGGCGCGGGCGACCTCGGGCAGCCGGGCCCGCAGCCCGGGGCCGTCGTTGTTGCCGTACACGCCGATCAGCCGGCGACTGCGGGCCTCGAGCTCGTCGAGCAGGCCGACCTCCACCCAGTCACCCGCGTGGATCACGAGATCGGCATCGGCGATGACCGGCCAGAGGAGTTCGGGCAGCCCGCGTGCGCGCTTGGGCACATGGGTGTCCGCGAGGATGACGAGCCGCATGCCCCAGCTGTACACACCCCCCGTCCGTGGCGCCACCGGTCGCCCGTAACCTTTCTCCCTGTTGTCCGGATTCCGCCCGTCTCTGGGAGAGTGACCCTTTGCCGCAGGAACCCGTGTGGCCCACCACCGACGCCGAGAAGACCGACATCCTCGAACCGGTCACCGACGTCATCCCCCCGGTTCAGCCGAAGCGTCCGCGCCGGGCGTTGCGCCGCGCCGGCATCGTCGCGGGCTCGGTGCTGGGCGTGTTCGTCGCGTTGTACGCGGTGGACCTGCTGGTGAGCCAGGGCAACGTGCCGCGCGGCGTGACCGTTGCGGGAGTGGACGTCGGCGGGCTGAAGCGCGCGGAGGCCGAGGAGCGGCTGCGGGACCAGATCGAGCCGCGGCTGGCGAAGCCGGTGGCCGTGCGAGCCGGTGCCGTGAACGCGACGATCGAGCCCGCCCGCGCCGGGCTGCGCCTCGACTGGGCGTCCACTTTGGACCAGGCAGGCACGCAGCCGGTCAACCCGTTCACCCGGTTCGCCTCGTTCTTCACCTCCCGCGAGGTCGGCGTGGCGACCCGGGCGGACAAGGCACAGCTTGTCAACACACTGGAGAACCTGCGCCCGCAGGTCGACCGCCACCCCGTCGAGGGCTCGATCCGGTTCGACGGCGCGACGCCGGTCCCCGTCGAACCCGAGCAGGGGCAGCAGCTGCGGGTCGACGATGCGGCGATCGCCGTGCTGACGGACTGGGCATCCGGACGCCCGGTGACGCTGCCCGTGCAGCAGACGCCGGTGGCCGTGTCGGCGGAAGCGGTCCAGACCGCGCTCGCCCAGCTGGCACAGCCCGCGGTGTCGGGACCGGTGCTGATCCACGGCGACGGCGCGGACGCGACCGTGCAGCCGGCCGCGATCGCGGCGGCGCTGCGGTTCGAGCCCGCCGAGGGCGGCACGCTCGCGATGAAGGTGGACAACGGGAAGATCGCCGAGGCGGCGGGGCCGCAGCTGAAGTCCACCGAGAAGCAGGGCAAGGACGCGCAGATCGTGTTCACCGGCGGTCGTCCGACGGTGGAGGAGTCCGTCGACGGCCGGGGCGTGGACTGGAACCCGACGCTCGAACCGTTGCCGGAGCTGCTCAAGCGGGCCGGCGAGCGCGAGCTGACGGCGAAGTACGTCGACACACCCGCGAAGGTCACCACCGAGCAGGCCAAGCAGCTGGGCATCAAGGAGGTGATCGGCGAGTTCTCGACCGGCGGGTTCGCCGCGGACTCAGGGATCAACATCCGGACGGTCGCGCAGAAGGTCGACGGAGCCATCGTCAAGCCCGGGGAAACGTTCAGCCTCAACGGTTTCACGGGTCCGCGCGGCAAGGCGCAGGGGTACGTCGAGGCCGGGGTGATCGAGAACGGGGCGCCCGGGCGCGAGGTGGGCGGCGGCATCTCGCAGTTCGCGACGACGCTGTACAACGCGTCGTACTTCGCCGGGCTGAAGGACGCCGGGCACCGCGAGCACAGCTACTACATCAGCCGCTACCCCGCCGCGCGCGAGGCGACGGTGTTCCAGAACCCGGACGGTTCGAGCGTCATCGACCTGAAGTTCACCAACGACGCGGGCACCGGCGTTGCCATCCAGACGATCTGGACGCCGTCGTCGATCACGGTGAAGTTGTGGGGCACCAAGCGGTACAACGTCGAGTCGGTGCCGGGCGAGCGGGGGAACTTCGTCGATCCGGCGCCGAAGCCGGGCCCGGCGGAGAACTGCCACGCGTCGAACGGCGCGCCGGGGTTCACCACGTCGGACACGCGGATCCTGCGCGACGCCTCGACCGGTCAGATCGTGCGCACCGACAAGCGCACGGTGCACTACAACCCGCAGCCGAAGATCATTTGCGGCGGCTGACCTCGAGCCTCGCGGCGACGCCGTCGAGACAGCGTTCGACCGAGTAGTCGAAGACATCGGCGAAGTAGGTCTCGCGGCGCACGGGGTCGGTGGCCATGGCGTGGATGTACCCGCTGAGTGCGGCGAGGCCGGGCATCGTCCGGTCGTCGCGGTGCTGGCTCCAGATGGCGAGGGTGCGTGCGCGGGCGTTGCCCTGGCTGAGCTGCTCGTCCTCGACGGAGATCAGGCCGCAGATGACGTTCGACAGGAACAGGTAGACCTCGGGGCTCTCGTCGCCGAAACCGGCGTTCTGCAGGATCCGCACGCCCCGGTCGATCGAAGGGGCGGCGGCCCAGACGGTGAGCCCGTGCACGGAGATCCGGCGGGCGACGCCCGGGTAGCGGGTCAGGACGGTGCGCAGCTCGGTGGCGAGGCGGCGGAACCAGTCGCGCCACAGCAGGTCCTCCGGAGGCAGCGGGAACATGCCGATGACCCGGTCGACGACGGCGCTCACCACGGCCTCGCGGTCGCCGACGTGGTGGTAGACGACGGCGGGATAGGCCTGCACGGCCCCGGCGAGCTGGCGCAGGGTCCAGTTCTCGAGGCCGTGATGGGCGGTCAGCTCCAGCGCGGCGGCCACGATCCCGTCCGGCGTGACGGCGGGCAGCCCCGCCGCGTCCCGCGAACGGGGCCGGCCGGGTACCGCAGGAGAGTTCGCCATGGCGCTCACCCTAGCTGGCGGGGGTGGCGTTACTGGCAGGCTGCCAGTTTCTGTGGGTAGCAGGTGGGCGCGGGTGTGCCGGCCGGGTTGCGAGGACCGAGCGGGGCGGGTGTGACGTGTGAAACCAGGTTGGCGGCGGGCCCTCCGGCGTGGAAGGCTGGGGAGCGTCGTCCGTAGCTAGGAGGCTCTCATGTCCGACCCCACGCCTTCGTCCGAGAATCCGGAGGACGACCTGAAGCGCAAGTTCCGGGAAGCGCTGGAACGCAAGCAGGCGCACACCCGCGCGGGCAACCAGTCCGACAGCGGCGGTGGCCGGAACCAGCACGCCCAGGGGCCCGCCGGCGGGAAGCGCACCTTCCGGCGCAAGTCCGGCTGACGCAGCCGGGTTTCGTGACCGGGGCAAGGGCCGTTCATCGCATACGCATGCGTGAACGGCCCTTGCCCCGTTTCCGTCAAAGCCGAGGCGTCAGGATCGTCTGCAGGCGGCCTACTTCCGACATGCGTCGCTCGGCAAGGCGGTCCGCGGCTGTCGCCGGCGGTACGCCTTCGGCTTCCGCCAACGCGAATACCGCCTTCGTCGTCTCGAAGATCGCCGTCGCCCTGCGCTTCGCGCGGGCGAAGTCGAAGCCGTGCAGTTCGTCGCTCACCTGGATGACCCCGCCGGCGTTCACGAGGTAGTCGGGCGCGTACAGGATCCCGCGATCCTCCAGCTGCTTCTCGATGTCCGGCGCCGCCAGCTGGTTGTTCGCCGCACCGCAGACGATCTCCGCCCGCAGCACCGGGACCGTCCGGTCGTTCAACGCCCCGCCCAGCGCGCACGGCGCGTACACGTCCAACGCCGAGCCGACCAGCTCGTCGGCGTCCGCGGCGACCTCGACCCCCGGGTGCGCCACCGTCACGCGCTCGATCGCCGCCGGGGACACATCGCTGATCACGACCTGCGCCCCCGCCTCGACGAGATGCCCGACGAGGATGTGCCCGACCTTCCCGACCCCGGACACGCCCACCCGGCGGCCCGCCAGCTCCGCCGAACCCCAGCGGTGCGACGCACACGCGCGCATGCCTTGGAACACCCCGAAAGCCGTCAGCACCGACGAGTCCCCAGCCCCGCCGTCATCCGGCGACCGGCCGGTCACGAACCGGGTCTCGCGCGCCACGACGTCCATGTCCGCCACATACGTGCCCACGTCGCACGCCGTGATGTAGCGCCCGGCCAGCGACTGCACGAAGCGCCCGTACGCCCGCAGCAACGCCTCGCTCTTGACCGTCGCGGGGTCGCCGATGATCACGGCCTTGCCACCGCCGAGGTCGAGCCCGGCGAGCGCGTTCTTGTAGGCCATCCCCTTCGACAGCGCCAGCACGTCGGCGACGGCGGCGTCCTCGGACTCGTAGGGGTAGAACCTGGTACCGCCGAGCGCGGGGCCCAGCGCGGTGGAGTAGACCGCGATGATCGCCTTCAGGCCGGTCGCCCGGTCCTGGCAGAACACGACCTGTTCATGGCCGCTCTCGCGGCCGAATATCCCGTCGGTCACGGTTGGGAACTCCTCATCAAGGGTGGGCGGCCGCTCGTGGCGCCGGCCCGGTTCGGTTGTGGTGAGCGCGGAAGGTCGTTCCCGCCCATCCAGCAACCTAGCGCCCCGGAAAGCCACCGACTAGAGATCGCGCCGGATCGCCCACAGCTCGGGGAACACCGGCCGGAACAGGGTGCGGCGCAGGTACTCCGACCCCGGGGAGCCGCCGGTCCCGCCCTTGTCGCCGATCGTGCGCTCGACCATCTTCACGTGCCGGTAGCGCCACTCCTGCATGCCTTCGTCGAGGTCGACCAGGTGCTCGGCGACCAGCGCGGCCCCCTCGTCGTCGGCGTACACGCGCCGCAGGTCGCCGTCATACCCCTGAGTCTTCAGGTACCCCAGGAACGACTCCCACAACGACGGCCGCGACATCGCATCGATGATCCGCCGCCGCCCCGGGCTGTCCTGCTGGTAGTGCTCGAAGGCGCCCTCGTCCCGCCGCCCGAGCACCGCCTCCAGCTCCCGGAACTGGGCGGACTGGAAGCCGCTGGCGGCGTCGAGCCGGGTGCGGAAGCTCGTGAACTGGCTGGGCGTCATCGTCTCCAGTACGTCGATCTGCGCGACGACCACCTTGAGCACGGTCAGGATCCGCCGCAGGGTGCGCACCGCCCGCGCGGTGTCGCCGTCCTCGAGCCGTTCCTGCAGGTACGCCAGCTCGTGCAGCAGCTGCTTGAACCACAGTTCGTACACCTGGTGGATGACGATGAACAGCATCTCGTCGTGCTCGTCGGAGCGTGGGCGCTGCGCGTCGAGGATCTCGTCGAGCGCGAGGTACGAGGTATAGGTGAGTGAGGCGTCGTGAGCCATGGGGTCAGGTTAGAGCCGGGGCGAGGCCCAGGCTTCACGAACAGGTGAAGGAGCTGGCTTCGAACGGGCGGACGAATTAACTTCGGCTCGACGGAGACCGAGTCGATCATTATAGCTATCAGGCCCGCCCGTTTTTACCCTTTCGGGTGATTTACCGTTTTCCCTACCATCTGCGGAAAACAGACTTATCTGTCGTCTGCGGTTTTTTCCTTCCCCTGGCCGGTTTTCGCATCTAATCTCTGCGCAGTTCCGCCTTTCACGTCAAGAGGGGAAGTCCCCAGTGCGAAGAGCCCTGACCCTGTTCGTTTCGCTCGCCCTCGCGGGTGGCGTGGCCGCCGCGGTGCCCGCCACGGCCTCCGCGCAGGGACGTGCGGTGATCCCGCTGTCCCACCCGCGCTGGGCCACGCCCCAGACGAAGGTCGCCGACGCCGCACCGTCGTCGAAGCTGAATTTCCGCGTGTACCTGTCGATGCGCGACCAGGCCGCGGCCGAGGCGACCGCGCAGTCGGTGAGCGACCCGTCGAGCAAGACCTACCGCCAGTACCTCGACCCCAACCAGGTCGTCGACCGCTTCGCCGCGAACGACGCCACCGTGAAGTCGGTGCGCGACTGGCTCGCCGGCAGCGGGTTCGCGATCGGTGACGTGCCGTCGAACAAGGCGTACGTCGAGGCGACCGGCACCGCCGACCAGGTGGAGAAGGCGTTCGCCGTCGACCTCGCCAAGTACGAGGTCGACGGCCAGGTCCTGCGGGCCGCGGACAAGGAGCTCTCCGTCCCCGCCGCGCTGGGGAACCAGGTGCTCGGCGTCGTGGGCGTCGACCAGGCCTCCCAGCTGCTCAAGCCCGAGCACACCGACGGCACCCCGAGCGACGTGCCGCCGTCGGCGGGCTTCCGCAACGCCCCGCCGTGCAGCGACTACTACGGCCAGAAGACCGACACCACCGACCCGGCCTACGCGGGCAAGAACCTGCCGTACGCGCCGTGTGGCTACAAGCCCGGCCAGCTGCGGTCGGCCTACGGCGTCGACAAGGCCGGCTCGGACGGCGCCGGCACCACGGTCGCGATCGTGGACGCCTTCGCCTCGCCGACGCTGTACTCGGACGCCTCCGAGTACGCCCGGCGCAACGACCCGGCGCACCCGCTGTCGCAGTCGCAGTTCTCGGAGAAGGTCTTCCCGACCAACCCGGACATGGAGCCGCCGGACCAGTGTGACGCCGCCGGCTGGTACGGCGAGCAGACGCTGGACGTCGAGGCCGTGCACGCGATGGCCCCGGGCGCCAAGATCCTCTACGTCGGCAGCGCCGACTGCCAGGACCAGTCGCTGGACGAGGCGCTGAACTGGATCGTCGCCGGTCACCACGCCGACATCATCAGCAACTCCTACGGCGACACGGGCGAGGACATCCCCGCCTCCGAGGTCAAGGTCTGGAACCAGATCGCGATCCAGGCCGCGCTGGAGGGCATCGGCGTCTACTTCTCCTCCGGTGACAACGGGGACGAGGTCGCCCGCCTGGGCCACCCGGCCGCCGACTTCCCCGCCTCCGGCTCGTGGGTGACCGCCGTCGGCGGCACCAGCCTCGCGGTCGGCAACGACGGCAAGAGGCTGTTCGAGACCGGCTGGGAGACCGGCAAGAGCACGCTGACCAACGGTGCGTACGTGCCCGGCCCGCCCGGGGCGTACACCAGCGGCTCCGGCGGTGGCACCAGCGTGTTGTTCGACCAGCCCTTCTACCAGAAGGGGATCGTGCCGGACGCGCTGTCCACGCAGAACCAGCACGGCAACCACAAGGGCCGCGTCGTGCCCGACATCTCGACGGTCGGTGACCCCAACACCGGCTTCCTCGTCGGCCAGACGCAGACCTTCCCGGACGGCGTGTACTACGACCAGTACCGCCTCGGCGGCACGAGCCTCTCGTCGCCGGTGCTCGCCGGGATCATGGCCGTGTCGGACAGCCTGTCGCACTTCCACCACGGGTTCGTCAACCCGCTGGCATACCAGGTCGCCTCGCACACCCCGGCGATCTCCGACGTCAAGCACGTCGACGCCGCGGTGGAACGGGTCGACTACGCCAACTCGGTGGACGCGACGGACGGGCTGATCACGTCGGCCCGGACGCTCGACTACCCGAACCTGACGATCCACACCACGGGTGGCTACGACAACGTCACCGGCCTCGGCTCGCCGAACGGCCTGGCGTTCCTGCTGCTGCCTTGACGCACCACTGAAAAGAGCCGGTCTCCCACCCGGGAGGCCGGCTCTTTTCAGTGTCACCAGGCGACGGGCATCGTGCGCGGGCCGCGTACGAGCATCTCCGTCTTCCACACCGGGTCCCCGGCCAGGCGCAGCGACGGCAGCCGGGTGACCAGCGCGCGCAGGGCTTCCTGCAGCTCCACCCTGGCCAGCGGCGCGCCGAGGCAGTGGTGGACGCCGTGCCCGAAGCCGAGGTGCTGGTTCTCCTCCCGGTCGAAACGCAGCTCCTCGGGCGCCCCGAAACGCAGGCCGTCGCGGTTCGCCGCGCCGACGGCCACCAGCACCGGCTCGCCCTGCTTCACCAGCACGCCGCCGACCTCGACGTCTTCCGCGGCGTAGCGCGGGAAGCTCGCGCCCGCGCCCAGCGGGACGAACCGCAGCAGCTCCTCGACCGCCGGCTTGACCAGCTCCGGGTCCGCGCACAGCTGCTTCCACTGCTCGGGCCGCTCCTGCAGGACGTAGACGAAGTTGGGGATCTGGCTCGCGGTCGTCTCGTGCCCGGCGATGAGGATGCCGCGGCACAGGTCGACCATCTCCAGCTCGGTCAGCCGGTCCTGCTCGTCGCGGGCGGCGATGAGGTCGGTCATCAGGTCGTCGGCGGGTTCCGCCCGCCGCTGCGCGATCAGCCCGCGCATGTAGTCGCGCAGCTCCTCCTGGTTCCTGGTGAACTCCTCGGCGGTGAGCCCGCTGGTCGACAACGCGGCGTCGCTCCACACCCGGAAACGCGGGCGGTCATCGACGGGCACGCCGAGCAGTTCGCAGATGACGGCGACGGGGATCGGCAGCGCGTAGTTCTCGACGAGGTCCACCGGGGCTCCCAGGGCGACGAGCTCGTCGAGGTAGCGCTCGGACAGCTCGCGCACGCGCGGGCGCAGCTGTTCGACCCGGCGGATCGTGAAGGCCTTCGCCACCAGGCGCCGCAGGCGGGTGTGGTCGGGCGGGTCCATCTGCAGGATGCCGCCGGGACGCACGCCGGGCGACAGTCTCGGGGCGTCCCGCTCGGCGGCCATCGCGCGGCTGAACCGCTTGTCCCCCAGGACGAAGCGGGCGTCGGCGTAACGGGTGGCCAGCCAGGCGGGCTCGCCGTAGGGCAGCTGCACGCGGATCATGCCGTCCGCGTCCCGCGCTGCCGCGTAGGCATCGTTCAGGTCGAGGCCGGCGGCCTCGTTGAAGGGATAGGCAACGGTCACTTCGCGTGTATATCGCCTCGACGCAGCGTGGGGAACCGCTATCCGGAGGACCGTCGCCTACCGAGCGGAACCCTCCGGCTCTCGCACGTCGCCGGTGGGGCGCCTGAGGGCCTGGGCGACCAGCTCGGCAAGGTGGACGGCCGTGCGGTCGGACTCCTGCGCGATCTGTGTGCGGCAGCTGAAGCCGTCCGAAATGACGACCGTGTCCGGGTCCGCTTCGCGGATCGCGGGCAGCATCCTGTCCTCGGCCACCGCGCGGGAGACGTCGTAGTGGCCGCGCTCGAAGCCGAAGTTGCCCGCGAGGCCGCAGCAGCCGGAGTCCAAAGTGGAGTTGCGGATGCCCGCCCTGGCCATCAGTCGCTCGTCGGCGGTGAAGCCGAGTTCGGCGTGCTGATGGCAGTGCACCTGGGTGACGGCGTCGATGTCCAGGTCCCCCAACGGAAGTTCGGCCTCCGCCAGCAACTCGGCGAACGTCCGCGTGCGCTCTGCCAGCAGGGCCGCTGTCTCGTCGCCGGGCATCAGGTGCCCGAGGTCGCCGCGAAACAGCGCTGTACAGCTGGGTTCGAGCCCGACGACCTCGTACCCGGCGTCGAGATACGGCTTCAGCACCGACAACGTCCGCCCCAGCACGCGCTTCGCCACGCCCAGCTGCCCCGTCGACACCCACGTCAGCCCGCAGCACACGTTCTTCTCCGGCACCACGACGTCGTACCCCGCGGCCGCCAGCACCTCGGTCGCCGCGTGCAGCACCGCGGGCGTGAGGTAGTTGTTGAACGAGTCCGGCCACAGCACGACGGGCTTGCCGCCCGAGGTCCGCTTGCGGGAACGCGTGTACGGCCGGTCGGCGAACGTCGGCAACCGCCGCTCCGCCGCGATGCCGCCGACCCGTTTGACGAGTGCGGCGATCCTCGGCCGCCGCAGCGCGGCGTTCGCGAACCTCGGCGCCACCGCGGAGAACCGCAACCACAGTGGCAGCCAGCCCATCGAGTAGTGCGACAACGGCCGGAGCCGGCCCTTGTAGTGCTGGTGCTGGAACTCGGCCTTGTACGTCGCCATGTCGACATCGACCGGGCAGTCGGACAGGCAGCCCTTGCAGGACAGGCACAGGTCGAGCGCGTCCCGCACCTCTGCCGACCGCCAGCCGTCGGTGATCAGCTCGCCGTTGATCATCTCGGCGAGCAGGTGTGCCCGGCCGCGGGTCGAGTGCTTCTCCTCGCGGGTGGCGCGGTAGCTCGGGCACATCACCCCGCCACCGCTGGTGTTGCGGCACTTGCCGACGCCGACGCACCGGCGCATGGCCTCGGCGAAACTGCCGTCGTCGTGTGGGTAGCCCAGCATCACCGGCACGTTCGCCGCGCGCAGCCGCAGATCCGCGTCGACCGGTCGTGGCCTGACCAGGATGCCGGGGTTCATCCGGTCGTCCGGGTCGAAGATGCCCTTGAACCGCTCGAACAGCGCCATCATCTCGGGGCTGTACATCCGCGGCAGCAGCTCCGAGCGGGCCTGGCCGTCGCCGTGCTCGCCCGAGAGCGATCCGCCGTGCGCGGCGATCAGGTCGGCCGCGTCCCGCAGGAACGACCGGAAGCCCGCGATCCCCGACTTCGACAGCAGGTCGAAGTCGATGCGCATGTGCAGGCAGCCCTCGCCGTAATGGCCGTACACCACGGTTTTGCGGCCGTGCCGGGCCAGCAGCTGCTTGAACTCCCGCAGGTAGGCGCCGAGCCGTTCCGGCGGCACCGCGGCGTCCTCCCAGCCGGGCCACGCCTCCGAACCGTCGGACATCCGGGTCGCCAGGCCCGCGCCTTCCTCGCGGATGCGCCACAACCGCCGCTGCGCCGCCGGATCGGTCAGCACCACGTGCGGGCGGCCCAGCCGGCGAGCCAACTCGTGAGCCCGCTGCTGCGCCTCGTCGAGGGTCTCCCCGGCCAGCTCGACCATCAGCCAGGCCCGGCCGTCGGGCAGGTCCGAGCTGCGCGCGCCGGTCAGCCCGACCAGCTCGATGTCGAGCCCTTCCACCGTGAGCGGGTTCTTCGCCAGGATCGCGGGCACGGCGTCGGCCGCGTCGATGTCGGTGTCGAAGCCGAAGACCGCCAGCGCCCGGTGCTTGGGCAGCTCGACCAGCGCCACGGTCGCGTCCAGCACGGTCACGCAGGTGCCCTCGCTGCCGACGAGCGCGCGGGCCACGTTGAACCCGTTCTCCGGCAACAGGTGTTCGAGCCCGTAACCGGAGACGCGACGGCCCCAGCCGGACAGTTCCTTGCGAAGCAGGGCGAGGTTGCCGTCCACCAGGTCGCGCAGCTCGCGGTACACCCGGCCTTCCGTGCCGGGCAAGGCCGCGCGGCGGTCGGCTTCGGACCTGGACGTGGTGCCGACGGTCAGCCGGGTGCCGTCGTAGAGCAGCACCCGCATGCTCTCCAGGTTGTCGGCGGTGCGGCCCCACGCGACGGAGTGCGAGCCGCACGCGTTGTTGCCGATCATGCCGCCGATCGTGCAGCGGCTGTGCGTGGACGGGTCCGGGCCGAACCGCAGCCCGTGCGGCGCGGCGACGGCCTGCAGGTCGTCGAGCACGGTGCCGGGCGCCACCCGTGCGGTGCGGGCCTGGGCGTCCAGCTCGAGCACTCCGCGCAGGTGCCGGGAGGTGTCCAGGACCAGACCGGGCCCGCAGGCGTTGCCCGCGATGCTGGTGCCGCCACCGCGGGCGATCACCGGCGCCCCGGCCGCACGGCAGGCGGCGACCGCGGCGACCACGTCGTCGGCCGTCCTCGGCAGGACCACGCCCAGCGGTGCGTGCCGGTAGTTGGAGGCGTCCGTGGTGTACAGCGCGAGACTGCCGGCGTCGAACGCCGCGTCCTGCCCGGTCAGAAGCTCACGAAGGGTGTCCCGCACACCCTCATTGAAACACCCCGCGTGCCGCCCACCGGGACGCCGGTCTTGCCCGCGCGACCCGGCGCGGCTTAGCTGGGGCCATGGAAACTCAAGCGGTGCGGGACGCCTCCGCACGCCTGCTGCTCGCCTACGACAAGGGCGAGCCGATGGCGCCGGTGATCGAGTCGTTCCCCGAGGCGACGGTCGCCGACGCCTACCGGATCCAGCAGGAGCAGGTGCGGGAGTGGGTCGCGGGCGGCGACGTGGTCAAGGGGCACAAGGTCGGCCTCGCGTCGCGGGCCATGCAGGAGCAGATGGGCGTCGACCAGCCGGACTACGGGCATCTGCTGGCGGGCATGTTCCACCTCGAGCACCAGCCCATCGATGCCGGGTCGTTCCTGCAGCCGCGGATCGAGCCGGAGATCGCGTTCGTCCTCGGGCGCAGGCTGACCGGCCCGGGCGTGACGGTCGCGGACGCGATCCGGGCGGTGGACTTCGTGGTGCCCGCGCTGGAGATCGTGGCGTCGCGGATCACCGACTGGAAGATCTCCATCGTGGACACCATCGCGGACAACGCGTCCTCGGGTGGCGTGGTGCTGGGCAGCAAGCCGACCGCACTGTCCGATGTGGACCTACGGCTGGTCGGCTGCACGCTTCAGCTCGGGGGTGAGCTGGTGGCCACCGGCGCGGGCGCGGCGGTACTCGGTTCGCCGATCAACGCCCTCGTGTGGCTCGCGAACACGATCGGCCCGCTGGGCATCGACCTGGAGCCGGGCCACGTGGTCCTGCCGGGCTCGATGACCCGCGCCTACCCGGTACGGGCCGGGGACACGGTGGTCGCGGACATGGGTGCGCTGGGCACGGTCACGGCTGTGTTTGCGGAATAGCCTCCTCCGCCTGCGCCGCCGGTTCCGGGTGGCCCAGCTTCGTCAGCCACAGGCGGAACAGCTTGTGCAGCGCCTCGGCGCCGACGAGGTCGCCCGGTGGTTCGAACTCGCGCGGGTGGATGAGGAAGCCGCGTTCCTGCGGACCACCGAAGCCGCCGTGGGAGCCCACGTGCGGCTCGAACGGGGAAGCCTCGTCGGTCTCCGGGTCGTAGTTGCTGTTGATCATGATGTCCGCGCAGTGCGGGAACGAGTCCACGCGCTTGATCAGCTCCGCGGCGTGCGGACCGAGGCGCAGCATCGGATCCTCCCCCACGACGAACCCGCTCTCCAGCCGGTGCAGCCCGTCCCGGCCCAGCACGACCGGGCCGAACTCCTTGCTGCGCACCAGCATGAACCCGACCCCGGCGTGGTCCACCAGCGCCGGCAGCAACTCCGGGTACTCGCGTTCGATCGTCTCCAGCTCGACCCGGCCCTCGTGGTCGGTGAACGACACCATCGCGATGTGCCCGGAGACCGTCACCACCACGCCCGGCGCCACCCGCGTCACCTCGCCCGGGCCCGTGCGGTCCGTCGTGGGCCGGTGCTCGATGCGGCCCGCCTTCCGCGCCCGGGCACGCAGCCGCTGCGCGATCGGCCCGCCCCCGGACGCCACCTCGGCCTCCGGGGTGGGACCGCCGCACAACCGGCCGACCAGCTCCTCGACCGACTCGCCGAACCGGTCGGCGAAGGCCCAGCCCTGCGTCTGCCCGTGGTCCGACAGCACCACCAGGTGGTAGCGCCGCGGCGCGAGCTTCGCCGCCCGGTGCAGCCGCCCGATCTGCTGGTCGATCGCCCGCAGCACGGCCAGCGAGTCGAACCGCTCGATCCCGGAGTGGTGTGCGACCTCGTCGTAGCCCAGGAAGTCCGCGTACACCACCGAACGGCCCGCGAGCATGTCCTCCAGTACCGCCGACACGACCACGTCGCGGGCGATCACCGTGGTGCCCGGCCGCGCGATCGGGTACAGCCCACCGCGCTTGACCCGCGGCCGTACCCCGGCGCGCCGCTGCTTCGCCGCCGCGGACAGCTCGCGGGCGACGTCCATCAGTGCCGAGCCGAGGGTGTGCACCGCGTTGACCGGGTTCGCGAAGTACGCGTAGTAGCCCGCGCCCACCCTGTCCTTGTGCCGGCGCCGCAAACCCTTGGGCAGCAACACCGACACCGCGCTCATCGTCAGGCTGTAGTGCGGGGCGTCGCCGGTGAACAGGTTGCCGTGGCTCGCCCCGTCGACAGCCAGCAACCCGCGCCCGTCGGAGTGACGGCGCTCGATCTCCGCCGCGTCCCGCGGGTGCGCGCACGCCATCACGTGGTCGCGGTCCTTTTCGTACCAACGGAAGCCGAGGATGTCGTAGTTCGAGCCGTGCAGGATCCCGCTCACGCTGGCGCCGGTCTGCGAGCTCCAGTCGGTCTGCCACTTCGCGAGCTTGTGACTGTCGGCGGCGAGCCAGCGCGCGAGGGTCGGCATGTCCCCGTCGCGCACGGCGCGGCGCACGACGTCGTAGCCGAGGCCGTCGACCTGCAGGAAGATCACGCCCGGCGGCTGGTCGGCCAGGTGCTCGGGGCTGCGGCGGCTGCGCCGGACGGCGCGGCGGAAGAAGATCTCGTCCTCGTCGATCGCGAGCAGGCTGCTGACCAGCGCGTTCACCACGGAGATGCCGAGCACGACCAGGACCGCCGTGCGCAGCCCGTCCACCTCGACGCCGGGCACCGCGGCCAGTGCGGCGAAGGCGCCCGCGCCCAGCAGCAGGAAGCTGCCGATGCCGAGGGTGAACAGCGCCAGCGGCAGCGCGACCCGCAGCACCAGCGGCCACACCACGCTGGTGAGCAGCGACAGCAGCAGCGCGCACACGATCGGCTGCCACCACCGGGGCATCGAGAACCCGTCGAGCAGCAGGTCGAGGCCGTGCAGCGCGAGCGCGACGGTCAGCAGGACCAGCGTCACCCTGGCGATCGTGCGGCCACGCCGCAGCAGGCGCCCCCGTTCGGCCTCGGTCATGAGTCCACCTTGTCTTCCGCGCGGGCCGCCGCCCGCTCCCGGCGCCATCTCGCCACCAGGTTCAGCACCACGGTCACCAGCAGGACCAGCACCGCGGCGAGCACGGTGGCGATCAGCGG
This sequence comes from Amycolatopsis acidiphila, assembly GCF_021391495.1. NCBI lineage: Bacteria > Bacillati > Actinomycetota > Actinomycetes > Pseudonocardiales > Pseudonocardiaceae > Amycolatopsis > Amycolatopsis acidiphila. The sequence continues at coordinate 6,471,521 of NZ_CP090063.1, forward strand.
CGAGTCGAAGATCCCGCCGCTCAGCACGCCGAGGAGCGCGTACGCGACCGCCCACAGCACGCACGCGGCCAGCGTGGCGGGCAGCAGCCGCCGCCACGGGTAGGAGACCGCCCCGGCCGCGAGCAGCACCGGGATCCGGCCCGCCGGCACGAGCCGCCCGACGACGATCAGCTGCCAGCCGCGTTTGTCGAACCGCCCGCGCGCGCTCACCAGCCGGTCCGGCCGCTGCCCACGGGCGAGCCAGCGGACCGCGGCGTCGCTGCCGAGGCGGGCGACCGCGAACGTCGCGGTGTCGCCGATCGCGGCGGCGAGCGTGGCCTGCAGCAGCACCAGCGGCAACGACAGGTGCGGGGTCGTCATGGCGACCGCCGCGGCGGCGCCGACAAGCGCCCCGGTGGGCACGATCGGCACGATGGATCCGATGAGGACGCCCAGGAACAGCGTGGGATAGCCGATCGACGACGTGTCCGACCAGTTGAGTGCGAGCGTCACCGGGTCACCTCGGGCAGTTCGACGTGTTCCCCGGGCTGGGTGACGAGCACCTCGGTGTGTGCCGCGGCCGCGGCGGCGAACAGGCGCGGCGGTTCGACGAGCAGGCGGCGCATCTTCTTCGTGCGCGCGAGCCCCGGCACGGCGAGCGTGCCCCAGTGCACCGGGACGGTGACGGACGGCCTGATCAGCCGGGCGGCCTCCGCGGCGCGGGCCGGGTCGAGGTGGCCGGGGCCGAGGCTGGGTCCCCAGCCCCACACCGGCAGCAGCGCGACGTCGACAGCTCGTAGTTCCGCCATGGCCGGGTACAGGTCGGTGTCGCCCGCGACGTAGACGCGACGGCCGCCGGCCTCCACGAGATGACCGACCGCGGGCGCGTGCGGCCCGTGCGTGAACCGCGGTCCCCAGCGGTGCGCGGCGTGATCCGCGTGCAGCGCCGTGACCTTCAGTTCGCCGTCCTCGAGCCGCTCGCCCACCGCGAGCTCGTCCACCCGCGGGAAACCCCGGCGCCGCAACCAGTCCCCCGCGCCGCGGGGCACGACGATCCGGATGTCCGGGCCGAGCAGCCGCAGCGACGGCAGGTGCAGGTGGTCGCCGTGCAGATGGGAGATGAGCACGAGATCGGTACCGGCCCAGGATTCCGGCGGCAACGGCGGCACGACCCGCCTGAGGCCACCGATGTTGCCGGTGAGCACGGGATCGGTGAGCACCACCCGGCCAGCTGTCTCCAGACGGACTGTCGAGTGGCCGAGGAAGCGCATGACCAGTCCGTCCACTCCGTCATTATCCACAAGCCGCACGTAACCGGACGCCGCGCGGAAGGCGCGCCGGACAGTGGCTTGAGTAACACTACGGTTACCGGACTACTTGCGCCGGATGCCGGAAAAAGGCCCGCACAGAGCGGACCAGAGGGTGTTCGGCCTGGTCAGCCGGGTGTCAGGGGCGGATGACGAAGCAAGGTCAACAGTCAACGCTCACGTGGCATTTCCCACGTGGCGCCGTCGACGTATGTCGATAACAGCCAATTCACACTACTGTCATAAGACCGGCCAACCCGGGAGTAACAACTGCGCCGTGGAAACGGGTCCACCACACCGTGGTTCCGCCGGCGCACAGCAAACCGAACGCCCAACGACGTGCACACCGACGACCACGCGGCCACCCGCTGATGTGTGGCCGGGCGATGGGCCCTGCCCAGATGCGCATCGCCCGAAGTTCCTCTCTCGACTGACCATCGCGGCCCGGGACCACGCCGTTAGCCAGGTCTGCCAGACCTGCACGATCGGATGAACCGTGCCGCCGACGCCCAAGGAGGCGGCCAGCCGTGACCCGCCACAGTTCGACCAGGCCGGAAGGCCTTTATGACGCGCAGTACGAGCACGACGCCTGCGGCGTCGCCTTCGTCGCCGATCTCGCCGGCCGGCGAGATCACGAAATAGTGCGGAAGGCTCTCGTCGCGTTGCGCAACCTCGAACACCGTGGCGCCAGAGGAGCGGAACCCGACACCGGCGACGGCGCCGGCATCCTCATCCAGGTCCCGGACGCGTTCTACCGCGCGGTCGTGGACTTCGCGCTCCCCGAGGCCGGCGGATACGCGGTGGGCACGGCTTTCCTGCCCACCGGCGACACCGCCCGCGGCCGTGCCATGAGCGCCATCGAGGGCATCGCCGCCGAGGAGGGCATGGCCGTCCTCGGCTGGCGTGAGCTGCCCGTCGACCCCGAGCACGTGGGGCCGACCGCGAAGAACGTCATGCCGCATTTCAGCCAGGTCTTCCTGGCGCCGCGCGAAGAAGGGGTGGCGGGGCTCGCGCTCGAACGCCTGGCCTTCTGCGTGCGCAAGCGCGCCGAGCACGCGCTCGAGCCCGAGGGCGTCTACTTCCCCAGCCTGTCCTCGCGGACCATCGTCTACAAGGGAATGCTGACCGAGCCCCAGGTCGAGCGGTTCTTCCCCGACCTGACCGACGAGCGCGTGGTCAGCGCGATCGGGCTCGTGCACTCCCGCTTCTCCACCAACACCTTCCCGTCGTGGCCGCTGGCGCACCCCTACCGGTACGTCGCGCACAACGGCGAGATCAACACGTTGCGGGGCAACCGGAACTGGATGGACGCGCGCGAGTCGATGCTCGCCACCGACCTCATCCCCGGCGACCTCAAGCGGCTCTTCCCGATCACCACCCGCGGCGCCAGCGACTCGGCGACCTTCGACGAGGTGCTGGAGCTGCTGCACCTCGGCGGCCGCAGCCTGCCGCACTCGGTGCTCATGATGATCCCGGAGGCGTGGGAGAACCACGAGGAGATGGACCCGGTCCGCCGGGCCTTCTACGAGTTCCACTCCGCCCTGATGGAGCCGTGGGACGGGCCCGCGCTCGTGTCGTTCACCGACGGCACGCAGATCGGCGCGGTGCTCGACCGCAACGGCCTGCGCCCGGCGCGCTACTGGGTCACCGAGGACGGCCTGGTCGTGCTGGCCAGTGAGGTCGGCGTGCTGGAGCTGGACCCGGCGAGCATCGTGCGCAAGGGGCGCCTGGAGCCCGGCCGGATGTTCCTCGTCGACACCGCCGAAGGGCGGATCATCGACGACGAGGAGATCAAGGGCGGGCTCGCGACCCAGCACCCGTACGGCGAATGGGTCGACAACGGCCTGGTGCGCCTGGAAGAACTGCCCGAGCGGGAGCGCGAGGTACCCACGCACGCCTCTCTCGTCCGGCGCCAGCAGGCCTTCGGCTACACCGAGGAGGAGCTGGAAACCCTCCTCGAACCCATGGCCCGCGGGGGTGCCGAGCCGATCGGCTCGATGGGCAACGACTCGCCGCTCGCGCCGCTGTCGAGCAGGCCACGGCAGATCTTCGACTACTTCACCCAGCTGTTCGCGCAGGTGACCAACCCGCCGCTGGACGCCATCCGCGAGGAGCTGGTGACCTCGCTGGGCACGCAGCTGGGCGCCGAGCCCAACCTGCTGGAGGCCGGCCCGGAGCACTGCCGCAAGATCGTGCTGCCGTTCCCCGTGCTGGACAACGACGAGCTGGCCAAGCTCGTGCACATCAACGACGACGGCGAGCTGCCCGAGTTCCAGGCGGTCACCGTGCTCGGCCGGTACGAGGTCGACGGCGGCGGCAAGGCGCTCGTCGAGCGGCTCAACGAGATCTGCACCGAGGTGTCCGAGGCGATCGAGGACGGCGCGCGGCTGATCGTGCTGTCCGACCGCGGGGTCGACGAGCGGCACGCGGCGATCCCGTCGCTGCTGCTGACCGGCGCGGTGCACCACCACCTGGTCCGCCAGAAGACCCGCACGCAGGTCGGCCTGGTCGTCGAGTCCGGTGACGCGCGCGAGGTGCACCACATCGCGTTGCTCATCGGCTACGGCGTGGCCGCGGTGAACCCGTACCTGGCGATGGCCACCGTCGAGGAGCTGGCCCACCAGGGCAAGATCCCCGGCGTCACGCCGAAGCAGGCGACCCGGAACCTGATCAAGGCGCTGGGCAAGGGCGTGCGCAAGACCATGTCGAAGATGGGAGTGTCCACTGTGGCGTCCTACACCGGCGCCCAGATCTTCGAGGCGATCGGGCTCGGCGAGGAGGTCGTCGACACCTGCTTCGCGGGCACGACGTCCCGCCTGGGCGGCGTCGGCTTCGAGACACTGGCGCAGGAGGTGACCGAACGGCACAAGCGCGCCTTCCCGCGCGACACCATGCGCCCGGCGCACCGCGAGCTGGAGACGGGCGCGGACTACCAGTGGCGCCGTGAGGGCGAGCCGCACCTGTTCAACCCGCAGACGGTGTTCAAGCTGCAGCACTCGACGCGCTCCGGGAAGTACGAGATCTTCAAGGAGTACACCAAGGCCGTCGACGACCAGGCCGAGAAGCTGATGACGCTGCGCGGCCTGTTCGACTTCAAGGTGGGCGAGCGGCCGCCGGTGCCGGTCGAGGAGGTCGAGCCGGTCTCCGAGATCGTCAAGCGGTTCGCCACCGGCGCGATCTCCTACGGCTCGATCTCGATGGAGATGCACCAGACCCTCGCGATCGCGATGAACCGCCTCGGCGGCAAGTCCAACACCGGGGAGGGCGGCGAGGACCCGGAGCGGCTCTACGACCCGGAGCGGCGCTCCGCGGTCAAGCAGGTGGCGAGCGGCCGGTTCGGCGTGACGAGCGAGTACCTGGTCAACGCCGACGACATCCAGATCAAGATGGCGCAGGGCGCGAAGCCCGGCGAAGGCGGCCAGCTGCCCGGCGCGAAGGTGTACCCGTGGATCGCGAAGACGCGGTACTCCACGCCCGGCGTCGGGCTCATCTCGCCGCCGCCGCACCACGACATCTACTCGATCGAGGATCTGGCGCAGCTGATCCACGACCTGAAGAACGCCAACCCGGCGGCGCGGATCCACGTGAAGCTGGTGTCCGAGGTCGGCGTCGGGACCGTGGCGGCCGGCGTCTCCAAGGCGCATGCGGACGTCGTGCTCATCTCCGGGCATGACGGCGGCACGGGCGCCTCGCCACTGTCGTCGATCAAGCACGCCGGCGGGCCCTGGGAGCTCGGCCTCGCCGAGACGCAGCAGACGTTGCTGGCCAACAGGTTGCGGGACCGGATCGTCGTGCAGACCGACGGGCAGCTCAAGACGGGCCGGGACGTGGTGATCGCGGCCCTGCTCGGCGCCGAGGAGTTCGGCTTCGCGACCGCGCCGCTGGTGGTTTCGGGCTGCATCATGATGCGGGTCTGTCACCTCGACACCTGCCCGGTCGGCGTCGCGACGCAGAACCCCAAGCTGCGCGAGAAGTTCAGCGGCAAGGCCGAGTACGTGGTGAACTTCTTCGAGTTCATCGCGCAGGAGGTCCGGGAGTACCTGGCGGAGCTGGGTTTCCGGTCGATCGAGGAGGCCGTCGGGCACGCCGAGCTGCTCGACAAGCGGCGTGCGGTCGAGCACTGGAAGGCCGCCGGGCTCGACCTGGCGCCGATCTTCCACGTGCCCGAGCTGGAGCCGCGGGCCGCGCGGCACCAGGTCGTCGCGCAGGACCACGGGCTGGACAAGGCATTGGACAACACGCTCATCCAGCTGGCCGAGGGCGCGCTGTCCTCTGGCGACCGGGTGAAGCTCGAACTGCCGGTGCGCAACGTGAACCGGACCGTCGGCACCATGCTGGGCTCGGAGCTGACGAAGCGCTGGGGCGGCGAGGGCCTGCCCGACGACACGATCGACGTGACCTTCACCGGCACGGCGGGGCAGTCGTTCGGCGCGTTCGTGCCGCGCGGGATCACCCTGCGGCTCATCGGCGACGCGAACGACTACGTCGCGAAGGGACTCTCCGGCGGGCGGGTCGTCGTGCGGCCGCCGCGGGAGTCGCAGTTCGCCGCGGAGGAGCACATCATCGCGGGCAACGTGATCGGCTACGGCGCGACCGCCGGCGAGATCTTCCTGCGCGGCAAGGTCGGCGAGCGGTTCTGCGTGCGCAACTCCGGTGCGCTGGCCGTCGTCGAGGGCGTGGGCGACCACGGCTGCGAGTACATGACCGGCGGCCGCGTGGTCGTGCTCGGCGGCACCGGCCGCAACTTCGCGGCCGGGATGTCCGGTGGCGTGGCGTACGTGCTGGACCTCTCGCCGCTGCGGGTCAACCGGGAGATGGTGGACCTGGACCCGCTGGACGACGAGGACACCGAGTTCCTGCGCGACGCCGTCGAACGGCACTACGCGGAGACGGAGTCGGTGGTGGCGCACGCGTTGCTGGCCGACTGGGACGTGGCCGTCGAGCGGTTCGGCAAGGTCATGCCCAAGGACTACAAGCGGGTTCTGCAGGCTCAGGCCGCGGCCGAACGCGACGGCCGCGACGTGAACGACGCGATCATGGAGGCGGCACATGGCTGACCCCAAGGGTTTTCTCACCACCAAGCGGGAGACCCCGAAGACCCGGCCGGTCGACATCCGGATCATGGACTGGCGCGAGGTCTACGAGGACTTCCACTCGAGCAAGCTGGAGAAGCAGGCCGGGCGCTGCATGGACTGCGGCATCCCGTTCTGCCACCAGGGCTGTCCGCTGGGGAACCTGATCCCCGAGTGGAACAACCTGGTGTGGCGGCAGGACTGGCGCGACGCGATCGAGCGGTTGCACGCGACCAACAACTTCCCGGAGTTCACCGGCACGCTGTGCCCGGCGCCGTGCGAGACCGCGTGCGTGCTCGGCATCAACGACGACCCGGTGACGATCAAGCGGGTCGAGATCTCGATCATCGACCGCGCGTGGGAGGAAGGCTGGGTCCCGCCGCAGCCGCCGGAGACGCGGACGGGCAAGAAGGTCGCCGTGGTCGGCTCCGGACCCTCGGGCCTGGCCGCGGCGCAGCAGCTGACCCGCGCCGGGCACGATGTGGTGGTGTTCGAGCGGTCCGACGCCATCGGCGGGCTGCTGCGGTACGGCATCCCCGCGTTCAAGATGGAGAAGTGGCGGCTGGACCGGCGGCTGGACCAGATGCGTGCGGAGGGCACGGAGTTCCGGGCCGGGGTGAACGTCGGCGTCGACATCACCGCCGAGGAGCTGCGCTCGTCGTACGACGCCGTGGTGCTGGCCGGTGGCGCGACCGCGTGGCGCGACCTGCCGATCACCGGTCGCGAGACGACGGGCGTGTACCAGGCGATGGAGTACCTGCCGTGGGCCAACCGGGTCGCCGCGGGCGAGCTGGAGGCGCCGCCGATCAGCGCCGAGGGCAAGCACGTGGTGGTCATCGGCGGCGGTGACACCGGCGCGGACTGCGTCGGCACCGCGCACCGCCAGGGCGCCGCTTCGGTGACGCAGCTGGAAATCATGCCGCGGCCGCCGGAGGCACGTTCGGACGCGCACCCGTGGCCGACGTACCCGATGATCTACCGCGTGTCGTCGGCGCACGAAGAGGGCGGCGAGCGGCTGTACTCGGTGAACACGCAGGAGTTCGTCGCCGACGACGCGGGCGAGTTGCGGGCGCTGCGGCTGGTCGAGGTGCGCAACGAGGGCGGCAAGTTCGTGCCGGTCGAGGGCACCGAGAAGGAGCTGCCGGCGCAGCTGGTGCTGCTGGCGATGGGCTTCGTCGGGCCGCAGCGGGAGGGCCTGCTCGAGTCGCTGGGAGTGGAGCTGGACCAGCGCGGCAACGTGGCCCGTGATGAGGCGTTCCGCACGAGCCTGGACAACGTGTTCGTGGCCGGCGACATGGGCCGTGGCCAGTCGCTGATCGTGTGGGCGATCGCGGAGGGCCGCGCCGCCGCCGCCGGCGTCGACCGCTACCTCATGCCGGAGCGCGACCTCCTGCCGGCGCCCATCTCGCCGACGGACCGTCCGATCGCCTGAGTTCTCCTCGACCGCCTCCGGCAGACCTGCTCTGCCGGAGGCGGTCCCGCTCATCCGCCTCGCGCGCCGGCACGCGCCGGCGAACGGCGAGATGCCGCGAGGATGACGCCCGCCGCGGCGAGCGTGAAACCCGCTATCGCAAATCCCGACAAAGGCTCGTCCAGCGTGACCGCGGCAATGATCGCGGTCACCGAGGGAACGAGGAAGAACATCGTACTGGCTCGTACCACCTCGCCACGACGGATCATCGCGTAAAACAGGGTGAAGGCGATGATGGAGTTCACCAATGCCAGCCAGCCCACGCTGAACACGAACAATCCGGCTTGGTCGATGTGCACGTCTTCGAAGACGAAGGCGCACGCGGCTGCCAGGCAGGTCGACGCGAGCAGCTGGACCGCAGCCCCGGTCCTGAGGTCCATTTCCGGGCAGAACTTCTTCTGATAGACAGTGCCACCACTCAGCGCGAGCAGGCCCACCACCGTCACGACGACGCCCGCGAAGTAACGCTCGGAAAAGTCGAGTCCCTTCGCCACGGCCAGGACAACCCCGGCGATGCCGAGGAGGAATCCCCACAGCTGCCTCGGGGTCAGTCGCTCACCGAGGGCAGGCCCGGCGAGCAACGCCGTGAGCAGCGGATTGAGCCCGATCACCAGCGACGAGATGGCGGCGGGCACACCAAGCTTGAAGCCGCTGTACACAGCGAGAAACTGCAAGCCCTGCACCAGGACCCCGGCAACCGCGATATGCGCGAAGGCCCGTTTGCCCTTAGGCCACGGAGCCTTCGTCAACCCCACGATGCCGAACATGACGAGTGTCGCCAGACCGAACCGCGCGAGCAGAAGAGTGAACGGCGGCGCGCTCCGGACGCCTAGATCACCGACGACGTATGCGCTGCTCCACGCCAACACGAATGTGACCGGCACCCCAGCTGTGAGTGCGATCGATCTCAGTCCCGGCCGGCTCGGCGACCTGGAGCGCAACCAGGCCATCCGCTCGAGAAAGCCCCAGTCCAGAGCCTTCGTGCTGTCACTGTTTCTCATGGTGCTCCTGAAAGTCTCGAGCGCGTAGAGCTTGGCAGGATCATGACCTGGGAAACCGAGAGCCGACGAGGCGGTCCTGGCCGAATACCTTCATTGTGACGTTCCACAAAGGAAATTTTTCTTATTTTAGGTCGGTAACAGCCGTCTTTCATCCGCTATCCCAGTGAGGACATGGCAACCGCCGAGCGTAATAAGAGCCCTGATCCCTACACACGGTCACCCCGGCTGTTATGACGAATTTCTGACTCATAGTCGAACTTACGCTGTACATAAGTCAACTCTTCGAGTAAACGCGCCGCAGAACGCGGACGCGGTTTGACGCGCCATACCGATCCACGGAGAGGCAGTGAACCGGTATCCTCCCATCGAAGCCAGCCGTCGCGATCAATCCTGCTCCTGGTAGCGCCGTTGTTGTCAGGGTGCAAACTGAACGGGAGATCGAGCAGGCCTTTCCCGAAGGCGATCCGCAACGCGATGCCGAGATCGTCATCGAGATCGAGAACAGCTCGTACGATGGCGGCGGCTTCCGCGTAGGTTTGGGAATCACTCTCGAGTGGGACGCCCGAAGGTGGCAGCACCTCGGCAAATGCGGCAGCCTGCTCCAGGGCCGAGATGTTCTCCTGGACCGAGGGTATTCGCTGCGCCTCCACAGTGGTCTTGACGATCAGGCGCTCCGCTCCCGTATACACGGCGAGTGCGACAGCCTGCTCCAAAACCCGGGCTCCACCCGCTGCCGTTCGCGGATAAACGCCCATATAGGCGTAAATGACAACGTGCCAATCTACTGCGGGTAGAAGCTCACGACACAATCGGCGTAATGCGGCGACCGCCTCACAGTCCTGCTCCAAGTTGGTCTGCTGAGCGTAACTGAGTGAGATGCTCCGGAGACCGTGCTGGACGAAGAAGAGCCCCTCCAGAATCGCGATCGCGACCAGTTGGCCGGGTGGGCAGAGCTGTCCGAGCATGCACCCGCCGAACGTCTCCAGATGTGGCTCCATCTGTTGCGACCGGAGCTCCGCCAAGCCGTCGCAACACTTCGCCCAACTCGTTATCGACTCGCGCAGCGGCGTCCGGCCATAGGGAAGGCAATAGGACACGGGCCCTCCCTCAGTCGCGCCCAAGGGAATCGCACGCAATACCTCGAAGACCCCGAGCGGTAGGGCTGTGCCGTGCCGCACCTGGATGGGAAAGTCCTGGTCCGAGACCGAAGCCACCCATCGCGTTACGTCGACCGGATGAGTGACCAGCGGATAGCCGTTGAGCGGGATGCCCTCCCGCAAGGCCTGCTCGGCAAGATCGAGGCGGCCGACTCGGGTGTGGGCGTCCAGGGTTATGGTTCCGGCAGTAGTCGCGTCAGCGTGCCTGGTGGCAAGCAGCCCGGCGCGCATCGCGGCAGGTTCGGCGAAGCCCATCCGGGGCTGGACGACCAGGTTGCCACGGTTCGCCTGCCGCCGTACGTACCGGCCGAAATCAGACTGGTCCGTGGTCATCATGGCCGTGCGCAGGGCACTGTGGTCGACGTGCGGGACATCCGGCCGGCTACCTCCTCGGCCATCCCCGCCAACAGTTCACGAAACACGGCCAAAGAGCGTTCGTCGTCCGCGAAGATCTCGTCGAAGCCCGCCGCCAGGAGCCGCACCGATCGTCCTTCCGCACCGGCCTGGTTCACACTGAGCTTTCCCCCAGCCACCACCCGCATCGGCTCATGCCGGGCATGTCGCCGCAGTCGTCCGATGAGGTTCAGGCAGTCCTGGTAGCCGTGACCGTTCACGCTGCTGATGACCACCAGCACGGGGCGATGCAGGCAACACTGCGACACCAGGAGATCCTCCGGTACGCACGGCCCCAGATTGACGACGTGGAACCCGTACTCCTCAATCAGCAGTTGCAGGAACACGAGATTCCATGTGTGTGCATCCGAAGGGGTGGAGCTCACGATCACCACACCCGGCATCTCCCTGTCACCCCTTTCCGATGGCGTTCTCGTAGACACGACGGTGTTCGAGTCGTGACACGGATACGACGGCACCGTCTCGTACGACGACTTCGGCCGGCGCGGGGCGGCTCAGAAACGCCAGCAGGCTCGCAGTCGGCCCGTAGGCACCAGCGTTCGGTATGGCGATGACGTCGCCGACCGACAGGTCCGGCACCTCCGCGCCTCTCGCCAAGATGTCACCCGGAGTGCATAGCGGACCTGCCAGACTGACCCTCTGCACTACCCGGTCCGCTTCAACGGCGACCTCGGCCGGCAGTAGCCTGCCGACCCCGGACAGCCCACCGAAAGTGTTGACCCCGCCGTCGAGCAGTACGAAACGACGCCCCCTGCTGGTCTTGACGCTTCGCACGCCGAGCAAGAGCGTTCCGCACTCGCCCACCAGATAGCGGCCCGACTCCACCGCAATCCGGACGCCGCCCGACCGCCATCGCGGAAGATGCCTGTCCAAAGTGTCTTCCAGTGCGGCGCGCAACCCCGGATACCGATGACGTGTACCGGCCCGCCCGTAGGGGCAGGCGAACCCACCGCCGATGTCGACCATGCGCACTGGCCGGCCTAGCTCCTTTTCGAGCCTGGCCGCCGCCGCGACGGCGTGGTCGAACTCGGCGACCAGGGCTTCCTCGCTCTCGGCGTTGCTCTGGGAAAAGAAGTGGAACCCGACGACATTGGTTCCGGGAACCCCCTCCAGCGTGGGTACGGCGCCCCGGAAACTCTCACTGTCCATCCCGAACTGGCTGGGCCTGCCTGTCATTCGGGCGCCCGAGACCCCGGGAACCACCGGCTCATTGATCCGCACCAGGCAGTCCGCGACGACTCCTGCCTCCCGCGCCGACGATCCGATGCACCTCAGGTCGGTGACCGACTCCGCGGAGAAGAGCCTGACCCCGGAACTCAACGCGAAGCGCAGTTCGTCCTCGGTCTTCGCGGGACCCGTGTAGAGAACGTCTGCCGGGTCGTGGCCGCCTTGCGACGAGGCGGCGAGCTCACCGGCCGAACTGACCTCGGCTCGGCATCTACGCTCACCCTCGACGAGGGAGCGGATGAGTTCCGGGTGCGGATTCGCCTTCACCGCATAAAAAGCTTCGACTCCGCTCGGGAGACTCTCGAACAGGTCCTCTCGCGCCGCGAGGACCTTGTCCAGGTCGTAGACATACAGGGGTGTCCGATACCGCCTGACCAACTCGCTGCGCTGGGTGGCCGTCGTCATCCGTTGCTCCGCTTCAACAGCATTGCCATTTCGTCGCGGGCATGCTTCCCGTTCGGGGTACGGGGAAGCTCGTCCACCACATGGCAGCTGGCCGGCACCTTCGCTGGTTCGAGACGATCCGCCAGCTCCTTGAGTACTCGGCTCGCAGAAAGCGCTGTCTCCGCGAAAATCGCCAGGTCGTGGTGTTCAGCCGGAGGCACGACCGCCGCCGCCTCGACGCCTGCGACGTCCATCGCCGCCTGCTCGATCTCGGTAGTGCTCATGCGGACGCCCTTGCGCTTGAAGACCTCGTCGCGCCGCCCTTCGAAGTACAGGTAGCCGTCCTCGTCGAGAGAGCCGTAGTCACCGGTGTGCAACTGGACTCGTCCAGTCCTGCCGTCTCGGCGAAACACTGTTCGGGTGGCTTCCGGGTTGCGCCAGTAACCGGCCATCACATGTGGTCCGGACACGACGATTTCGCCAACCCTTCCGGCCGGGAGCGGATTGCCGGCGGCGTCGCTGATCCACACCTCGGTGCCCGGGAGGGCGCGGCCGACCGAACCGAGGCGCTCGTTGTGTTCGTCCGGCGGCATGACGGTGATCCTCTTCGCCTCCGTCTGACCGTATTGCCGAACCACTCGCGCTCCGCGAAACCGCTCGGACAACTCCTGGATCATCGCCGGCGAGAGCGCGGCCCCCGTGTTGCTGAACATTCGGATTCGGGGAAGTCGTCCGGCCTCGCGTTTCGCGAGACGAAGAATCATGGCTGCGAAGGACGGCACGATCGGCACCACGGTGGTACCGGTTTCGCTCATCCGGCTGAGCAGAGTGAGGTCGGTCCCGCCACCGGCGAGCACGATCTCGCACCGGGCACAGCACGTCATGATCAGTTTGTACAACCCGTAGTCCCAGGAAAGCGGGAACCTGCAGAAGACGACATCCGCAGACCGATAGCCCAGCACCGAAGTCAGTGCGCAACAGCTGAAAACGATCTGCCGGTGCGGACAGACTACCGCTTTGGGGGTCCCGGTGCTGCCCGACGTATAAATGAGTACCGCCGGATCCGACGGGCAGTTCTCGTACTGCTCGACCTCCGGATCGGACGAGCAGAGGTCTTCGACTTCTGCCCATACATGGTCGACCTCGTGCACCAGCACCGAAGCGATCGACCGCAGTATCGAGGCCCACGGTACAGCGGTGATCACGATGGCCGGCTCGGCGTCGGCGACGATCATGCGAAGCTGAAAGGCCTTGGTCATCGGATCGAGCGGAACGAGCACGGCGCCGGCGCGCGACACGCCGAAGACCATGGCCGCGAACTCGCGGCAGGCAGGTAGCTGGATGAGCACGCGATCGCCAGGTCGTAGGCCTTGACGTCGTAACCAGGCTGCAAAAGCCACGCTATGTCTTGCCAGTTGCCGATAACTCCAACGGCCTGCCGAATCTCGCACCGCCGGCGATTCGGGCGCATCCTTCACCGCACCGTCCAACATGTGGTGCACGAGAGCACCCGTGGGTGAGTCCTGCCGCGCGGTGTGCATCATTCCCGACCCCCCGGGGAACTCGAAACCTCACGCCGGGAACCCGGATTGATTTTGGCCAGCAACGAACGACGATCGACCTTGCCGCTCGCGCTGAGCGGAAATTCCCGGAAGACGGTCACCGAGGAGGGCGCCATGTACTCCGGCAGGCGCTCGCGCAGCCTGCTGGTCAGCGCCACCGCGTCGAGGTCCCGCCCGGTACACGCCGCCACGACCTCGTCGTTGCCGGCAATGGAAACCACGAAGGCAACGGCATCCACCACACCGGCCTCGGACCGCAGTACCGACTCCACGTCCCCCAGTTCGACCCGGTAGCCGCGTATCTTCACCTGCTGGTCGGTCCGTCCCAAGTGCACAAGCCCGACGTCCGACAGGCGCACCCGGTCCCCGGTGCGGTACCACAGCCGATCGGACGGCTGAATCGGCTCCGAAACAACCCGCGGGGTTCCGCCCTCCCATTCGACGAAACGCCCGGCATTGTCGGCCGGGTCGAGGTAACCGGGAAAGCGCTGAACCCCCCGGACGCACAACTCGCCCTCCGTGTCCGGGAAACCTTGCTCGTTGAGCACCAGCCGCTCCAGGCCCGGATACAACTGACCGATCGGCAGGACCTCGCCGCCGGATCGCCCTTCCCGCAACGAGTGCGGGGACACCCGGTATTGGCTGCAGCTCAACGTCAGCTCGGTCGGTCCGTAGAGATTCTCGATGACGCTCGCCGGCGCGGCGGCCTGCCACGCACGCGCATGAGCCACCGTCAGTGGTTCGCCACAGAACAAGCTCCAGCGCAGCGCCGGCATCGAACTCGCGGACAGGGCGCGTAACCGCATCGCGAAGGACACCACCGACGGCACGGAGAACCAGTGTGTGAGCCCACGCGCGGCCACGAACCGCGCAGGAGCCAGCAGCTCCGCTCGGCTGGGCACGACGAGCGTCGCGCCCGCCCCCCAGGTCGCGAACAGGTCGAAGACCGACAGGTCGAAGGTGAGATCGAAGGTCTGCGACACCCGATCGCCCGGCATCAGGCCATAACGGTCTATGACGTAGGTGAGGAAGGCGGCGAGGTTCTGGTGGCGAATCGGCACTCCTTTCGGCCTGCCGGTCGACCCCGAGGTGAACAGGATGTAGCAGAGCCGATCCGGCTCGGACGAGCGCGCTCGTGGTCGCACCTGGCCGCGCAAGGAGTTGGGCGACGCCGGCAACGTAAGTGCTCTCGCAGACAGCTTCCGGACCGAGCAGTCCTCCTGGGCCAGGACGAAGTCCAGGCCGGCAGCGCCGGCGATCGCCGCGTTCCGCTCTTCTGGGAACCCGGGGTTCAGCGGTACCACGGCCGCCCCCAGCGAGGCGATCGCGAGGTACCCGGTGTACGCCAGCACCGATCGGCCGGCGAGCAGACCGATCCTCCGCGGCACAGCGCCGTTGTTGGCCTCCACGACGCGATCCGCCAACCGCTCGGCCCGAATGCGCAGCTGCTCATAGGTCAATACCTCGCCGGCCACTTCCAGAGCGGGTTCGGAGGCATACGCCCGCGCTGAGGTGGAAAACCACTCGTGCATCGTCGAACCGGTACCCATCACGTTCCCCCAGGATCGGGCGCGGCGAGGATGCGTCCGAGAGCCTGCTCCAGGAGACCTGGGCGAGGACGCCCGCGCCGGGCACTTTCGGTTGTCGTCCGGACGGCTCTCGGGAGGGCGCCCCACGCGCCGGCCGCTTCCGACGCGCCGTTCCCCGACATCGCCAGTCGATACCGTTGGTGGCGGCTCGCCGACCAGAGGTCCGGTGCCTGCCGCACCAGTAGACCGGGGTCGGTGCAGAACCGCCGGGACAGCACATCCAGGACAGTCGCAGGCTCCCGGCTCCACTCGGGATCGTCATTGCTCGTCGCCGGGACGGGCCCGGCCCGCTCGAGCCACCTGTAATGGGTGTGATCGGGCATGGTCGTCGCGTTACCCAAGGCGTGCCGCTCCCGGTGCAGCTGTTCGGTCGTCGGCCTCGTCAATGGGCTGATGGAAGCACGAAAGGCATCGTCTGTGAGCCAGCCGTCGTGGGGCGACTGTTCACCCCGCGCCGTCATCGCCGCGAAGTGGTCTGACACGTGCCAGTGCCCGCGCTCGTGCCGGTGCACCAGGAACCAGTGTGGCGCCTCGTCCCTGCCGGAGGAGGGCGACCACGGTAGGTGCCAGGTGTTACCGACAACGAGGACCCGGCCACGGCACTCGAGCTCCGCGTCGATGCCGGCCCGGGCGTTGTGCCAGTCCCTCGCGCCGCGATACGCCAGCACCGAGCCATCGCGACACGTATCGATTCGGTTGTAGTGGGAGAAGATCAGGACGTCCGACTTGGGGTCGGCCCCCACCCACAAGTGCACCGCGGACGCTAGTCGGCCGGCGACGTCCGGGTCCTCCACCTCGAGGTACGCGACCAGGTTGGCGGAATAGCAGGTCAGCAGATCGGTGCTGGTGAAGCCGGGTGCGTTCACGATTCGAGTTCTTTCAACAGGGCGGGAAGATGGTCCGCCACCACATCGAGCATGAGCTCCGTCGCGCCGCCGCCGATGCCGAACACGGCGGCCTCTGCCCGCATCTGTTGCACACCTCCGGACCGGAAACCATCGGCACCGTGGAACTGCGAGCACGCTGTCATCACCTGGTCGACCGTCGCGGCTGACGCCGCCTTGAGGAGGGCTCCCGCGACGGCGTCATGCTCAACCGCGATGCGCTCCCGCAACCGTTCCCAGAGCGCGTTCAGCCCGTGCAACTGCACGAGACATCCGGCAAGCCGCTGGCGAACCGCCGGATTCCGCGAGAGTGGAAGATCGTCGACCTGCCGGTCGTCGAGTCGCCGCACCGTCCGGGAGATGACCGTGTGACACAGGTGGATCGCCCAGGTAGCGGAGGCCAGCCGCTCGACCGTGATGTGTCGGGAGAACATGGCAAGACCGCGGCCGAAGCCCCCGAGGACCCATTCGGGTGCGATTTCGACTCCGTCGAAGGTCAGGTGCCCGAGGCCTGCACCTTCGAACAGTGTCGTGTCCACCGGGCTGACCGAAACGCCGGCGGCGGCCAGGGGTACGAGAAACCAGGTGAAGTTCGTGAAGTGCCGCCCAGGTCGATGTTTGGCCAGTACGAGTGCGTGGCGGGCGAAGAGCGCGGATGTCACCCAGCGCTTACGACCGCGGAGCACCAGTTTTTCCGTCCCCTCGAGTGCGACGGCGCTTTTCGCACCCACGAGATCCGATCCGGCTGTTTCATCGGTGGCCGCCACGGCCACAACTTCTTCACCAGCGAGACAAGCGTCCAGCACCTCTCTCGCGCACGGCGTGACGGCCGATTCGGCCAAGAGCGGAAGCGCCGTGGCAAGCTGAACAGAGAGGGCGAGGACGGGCCCCAGCCGGCCGTCCTGGCAGGCTCGCCCGATCAGACGTCTCAGTACGAGTGGGTCCAGATTGCCTCGGGGCGTCTCGCCATAAAGCTGACGGACCGCACCGGAGCTACTCAGCTCGGCCATCGTCCTGTCCATGTCCGGTGGGAGCCGGTCTCGCACGAACGAATCAGACAAAACCCACCTCCGGATCGAGCAAGGCGAGTCTCCCGTCGGCGAGGTGCAGCCGGTCATTGCTGAAGTTGAGCGCCGCCGAGCGGAGGTCGCGCAGTGAGCGCTCGAGGCCGGTGGGCGAGTCCTTCAGGTATCCGTGCTTCAACCCCACGACGTCGATCAGGTCTTCGATCACCCGGTAGCACTCCTCGGAAGCGGTGATCTTGAGTGAGTTGATCAACAGTTGGTACCGCGGACGCGAAAGGTCAGCGCCACCGTCCATTGCCCCCGAGACCGCTGCCGCCGTGTGGCGGGTCAGCGCATGGACGGTCTCCAGTCGCTGCCGCGCCCGTGACAATCTCGCCAGGAGCAGCTCCGATTCGAGGTTGAGTCGTCCACGCTCGGCAGGGGCGCGCAGCAAGCTGACGACTCGCGACATCGCCCCAGCCGCGGCACCCAACCAGGCGGCCGCCCAGCCCAGGTGTGCCAAGGGCGCGAAGCAGGTGACCGCGATCCTCCTGAACCCACCGTGTGCGCCGATGACCTGGCCGGCCGGGATGCGACCGGTCAACTGGAGCGCGACACTGTGGCTCGCGCGCATGCCGAGCGGGTTCCAGGCACCCGAAACCACAATGTCCAGTTGATCGCGATGGGCATAGACGAGCGAGACTTCGTGCTCGGACTGCGCCCGCGGACTCCGCACGCTCACCAGGAAACCGTCAGCGTGCGCGCCGCCTGTCACGATGGGTGCGAAGCGATCGAGAACCACGCTGTCGCCGTCATCGCCCAACTGTGACTCGGCGCTCAGCAGATGGCCGCCCTTGCCCGCTTCGGTAGTCACCGAAGCCAGGTACAACCCCTCGTCACCCAGCTGCGCCAGGAGATCGTCGCCGAAGGGCTGGGCGGCATGAGCGACGATGGCCGCGACCTGCTGACTGTGCATGGCAAAGATCATCGCCACGGAGAGGTCGACGCGGCCCAGCGCGACCGTCACCTCCAGCATGTCGTCCAGCGTTCCGCCAAGGCCACCGTGGTGCCTGGGCGCGAGCAGTCCGAGTAGTCCCTGCCTGCGAAGCTCCGTGAGCGCCGCCGTGGGGAACTCAGCTGCCGCGTCCATCTCCGCGGCGTGCTTCTGAACCACCTCGCAGACGTTGCCCACGCGGTCGTTCAAGCCGACTGCGGCAGGTGATGACACGATCACGTCCTGCCTGCCGCGGTAGATCCGTCACCGATGGCGGCAGACGTGGCCCGCCAAAGGCGGCCGGCGGTACTGAAGGTCTCCTCGGTCAGTACGTCTTCCGGCAACCGAATCGAGAAGGTGTCCTCCAGCGCGAACAGCAGCTCGATCGATTGCATCGAATCGAGCCCCAGTTCTCGAAGCGGGGCCTCCGCGGTCATCTCCTGCTCTCCCAGGAGCGGCAGGAAACGACGTAAAACGTCGACGAAGACGGCATCCATCCCTCTTCCTCTCGTCACACGGCCTGCCGGCGCGCGTCCCGCACCAGCTCGCACAGATCATCGACACGAACAAGCTTCTCGGGCAGCAGGCTTCCTGGCGGGAACTCGACGGCGAACACACGCTCCAACCGTTCGACGATTTCGATCATGCGCAGGGAGCTGAAGGCTGGGAGATTCGTCAGTTCACCCTGTTCCACGAGCTGTTCCGGGAGACCCAGGACCGTCGCGACGGTTGCCCGGACGCCCGCGTGAACGTCCGTGCCGTCGCTCACGGGCGACTCGGGCACGAAGACGCTGCCGTCCTCACCCAGCAGATTCCCCACTGCGGTGAACAACCCAGGCGGCTCCGGCCTGCCCTGGGCCACTCGCCGATACGCCAAGTACACCCTCGCGACCATTTTGCTCCATTCCTGGAGGTGCGTCCGCACCGCCGGAGAGACGTCTCCGCGAAATTCGCAGCGATAGCGGGTATGCAGGCGGCGAGATCGGTGCAGCAACCAGATCTCAAGGCTGAACCGATCTAAGGCCGTTTCCCGGTCCGGGTGCTCGGCATACGTCGACAAATACGAGCGCAGACTCTGCCGCGACATCTCGAACGACAACGGCGGCGGCGCCGGCAACGGTCGCGGTTCGAACCAGATCGCACTCAGATCGGGCAGCGTCCGGATCAGATCGACCACGGCGGATCGATCACGTTTGAACCGACACGGCTCAGCGGGTCCCCATATCGTTTCGTTTCGATAGCCATCGATGATCCAGACGCCGTCACCAGCCGGTTCCAGCAGGAAGCTGTGCTCGACGTGCTTCTGCCGGTAATAGGGCAACCACGGCAGGTACGCCGCGTCGGTGATCAGGTAAACGGGGACGTCGGAACCGAGGGCTTCGTGAGCGGACGCCGTATCGACGCGCTGAATCGAGGCGAGACCAAGCCTTTCGTCCGCCGCTTCCAGCTGCTGGCCCAGAGAAGGTTCGACAGTGGGCAACGAGTTCTGCCGTGAGCGCGGGTTGAAATGTAATTCCGCACCGAGCCGGTAAGGCGTGGCAGCGCCATGATAGTGACTCGCCAGGACCGCGAGATTGATCTGAAGACAATCGAAGAGCCCGGCATCGACCGACGATACGTCCATTTAGCTCCTTCCGGTCCGCCGGATGGATTCTTTGGAGATGTCAGGCAACCCCAGTGCTTCGTGGCACAGGTTGCACGAGCCCCGGCGGCTCAGCCAGGAGGCGCACTCAACCTTTTTGACAGGTGAGGCGGCCAAATTACGCCATTCGAGTGAACCTCCAGCACGAACGCATCTGCGGGGGCGCGCTTCGCCACTTAGAGGCGCAAGCAGGTTCATCGAGGAGGGGGCTCTCATGGCCGTTGACCTGTCCACCCCGCTGTCGTGGCGGGCCGCCACCGGCGACGCCGCCACGATGCTGGACGAGTTGCAGCCGAACATCGTGAAGGCACACGTGCGCGATCACCTGTCCGTGTTGTTCCTGGGCTTCGGCGACGCAGCCGAGGCGAAGGCGTTCCTCAAGGCGCTCGCCGGGCTGATGAAGTCGGCGAAGACCCACCTCCAAGAGATCGAGGCGTTCAAGGCGAGCACCGGTGGCGGGACGACGTACGTGGGCCTGGGGCTGACCGCGACGGGGTACGGGAAGCTGGGGATCGCTGCCACGCCTGGGGATCCGTCCTTCCAGGGCGGTGCGAAGAAGGCCGCCGAGAACCTGGTCGACCCGCCGGTCAGCGGCTGGGAGCCGCCGTACCAGGAGCCGATCGACGCGGTGGTGCTGATCGGCGACGCGAACGCGGCCGCCACGCGGGCGAAGCGGGCCGAGGTGCTGGCGCTACTGCCGCGGTCGGTGACCGTGCTGGGCGAGGAGACCGGGCGCGGGCTCGCGAACGAGAACGGCGACGGCATCGAGCATTTCGGATACGTCGACGGGCGCAGTCAGCCGCTTTTCCTCACCGAGGACGTGGAAACCGAGCGGGACACCACCGACGGAATCAATGAATGGGATCCCTCGACACCGCTGGCGCAGATCCTGGTCCCCGATTCCGCGGCGCCGGACCCGAACGTGCACTTCGGCAGCTACTTCGTTTTCCGGAAACTGGAACAGAATGTGCAGCTGTTCAAGCAGGCGGAACAGGATCTGGCCGAAGAACTGACGCTGAAGGGCGAGGACGCGGAACGCGCGGGCGCGATGCTCGTCGGCCGTTTCGAGGACGGTACCCCGCTCGTCGTGCAGAGCGCGGCCGGTTCGCATCATCCGGTGGAGAACGATTTCAGCTACGACAGCGACAAGCTCGGGCAGAAATGCCCCTTCCAGGCACACATCCGCAAGACGAACCCGCGGGGCTCGGGCGGCGCCGAACCCCCGGAACGCGAGCGGCTGCACCTGATGGCCCGGCGGGGCCAGACCTACGGCCGGCGGCTGGACGATCCCAGCGCCGACCTGCCGCCGGTGGTCCGCCCGACGAAGGACGTCGGACTGCTGTTCATGGCCTTCAACAGCGACCTGGCCAACCAGTTCGAGTTCACCCAGCGTCTGTGGGCGAACAACCCCGGCTTCCCCGTCACCCCGGACGGTTCGCGGCCCGGGCTCGACCCTGTCATCGGACAGGGCCAGCGGCCCGGCTCGAACTATTCGCGGGACTGGGGCCGGAACGGAGCGCAGCCGGTCGACGCGATCCCGCAGGCGGTCACGCTCAAGGGCGGCGAATACTTCTTCATGCCGTCGCTTGCCTTCCTGCGGAGTTTGTGAGTAAACGGCCAACCCGCCGGGCGATCCCCGGCGGGTTTCCCCGATCAGTCGATTTTCGTTCCGCCGGGAAAGCGGGTAGTAGTTAGGCGTGGATCGACACGAACGCCTGAACACGCTGCTGGAAATGGTCGGGCAGCGCACCAGGATTGACGTCGAAGAAACCGCGAGAGAACTTCAGGTCTCTCCCGCGACGATTCGGCGCGACCTCGACCACCTCGCGGGTCGACAATTGCTGACCCGCACTCGGGGCGGCGCCGTCACGAGCAATGTCGCCTACGATCTGCCGTTACGGCACAAAACGGCCAGCCACGCTCAGGAAAAGCAGCGGATAGGCGCGGCGGCGGCGCGGCTCGTGCAGCGCGGGATGATCGTCGGGGTCAGTGGCGGCACCACCGCGACGGAGGTCAGCCGCGCGCTGGCCACCCGCCCGGAGTTCAACGAGGGCGACGGCACGCCGGCGCTGACGGTGGTCACGAACGCACTCAACATCGCGCACGAGCTGGCGGTCCGGCAAAGCATCAAGATCGTGACCACCGGTGGCGTGGCGCGGACGCGGTCATTCGAGCTGACCGGGCCACTCGCGGCGCTGGTGCTGCAGGAGATCAGCCTCGACCTCGCGTTCATCGGGGTGGACGCGATCGACGTGGTGCGCGGCCTCTACGCCCACCACGAGGCGGAGGCGAGCGTCAACCGGCTGTTCGGATCCCGGGCGCAGGAGGTCGTGGCGGTCGCGGACAGCTCGAAGCTCGGCGGGTTCGCGTTCGCCCGGATCTGCGGGCCGCTGGACATCCACGTGCTGGTCACCGACAGCGGCGCCGACCCGGACCACGTGGCGGCGTTCGAGCGCAACGGGGTGCGCGTCGTGGTGGCGTGACCCCGGGGCGGTGGCACTTCAGCGGTCGGGGTGGGCCGGCTCCCCATTGGCCCGTGTCACCCCGGACTCGATGAGCCGCATGAGCGCCCGCGTGTCCAGATGCTCCTCGACGGCGTCCGCCAGGCGGTCCAGCATCGACTCCCGCAGGGCCGCGAAGCCGGGCGCACCTGGGCTCGGCGACCACGCCACCCCCGCCTGGGCCGCCGCTTCCGCCAGCCACGCGCGGCGGAACCCGTCGTTGTCGAGCGTCCCGTGCCAGGTCGTGCCCCAGACCGGGCCGGCACGCCACCCGTCGAGGAACGGTTCGGCCTCCCCCTGGGCGACGGCGCTGCCGTGATGGATCTCGTACGCCTCGACCTCGTGCCCCCGCCACGCCCCGACCGGCCGTCCGAGCACCTTCTCCGGTGAGAACGAAACGGTCGTCGGCAGCAGGCCGAGACCACGCACCGCTCCCGCACCGGACTCGACGTCGTCCCGGATCTCGCGCGCCAGCATCTGGTACCCACCACAGATCCCGAGCACCGGACGGCCCTCGCCGACGCGCCGTGAAAGCGCTTCCGCCAAGCCGCGGGACCGCAGCCAGCCCAGGTCGTCCACCGTCGCCCGGCTTCCCGGCAGGACGACGATGTCACTGGTGCGCACCACATCCGGTTCGGCCGTCAACTGCACCGTGACACCGGGTTCGGCCGCGAGAGCGTCCACATCGGTCGCATTCGACGCCCGCGGAAACCGGACCACGGCGACCTTCAGCGTTCCGCCGCGCTGTTCGCGGGTCCACCCGGCCGCGGCGAGCGCGTCCTCGGAGTCGATCCACACGCCGTCGAGCCACGGCAACACGCCCAGCACGGGCCGCCCGGTCAGCTCCTCGATGCGGTCGAGGCCCGGGCGCAGCAGACCCACGTCGCCGCGGAACTTGTTGACGATCCAGCCCGCGATCAGCGCCTGGTCTTCCTTGTCCAGCAACGCTTGCGTGCCGTACATCGCGGCCAGCACCCCGCCGCGATCGATGTCCCCGACGACGAGCACGGGCAGGTCGAACCGCCGCGCCAGCCCCATGTTCACGTAGTCGCCCGCGCGCAGGTTGATCTCCGCCGGGCTGCCCGCCCCTTCGCAGACGACCACGTCGAACCGCGTCCGCAGCTCGGCGAACGTGTCGAACGCGATCCGCGCGAGGCCCGCGCGACCGGTCGCGTACTCGCCCGCCTCGAGCGTCCCGAACGGCTTGCCCAGCGCGATCACGTGACTGCGGTGATCGCTGCCCGGCTTGAGCAGCACCGGGTTCATCGCGGCTTCCGGCTCGACACCGGCCGCGCGCGCCTGAAGCCATTGTGCACGCCCGATTTCGGCCCCGTCGGCACACACCATCGAGTTGTTGGACATGTTCTGCGCCTTGAACGGCGCGACCCGCACGCCCTGGCGGGCGAGCCACCGGCACACCCCCGCGGTCACCAGGCTCTTGCCCGCGTCGGAGGTCGTCCCGGCGATGAGCAGCCCGTTCATCGCGCCACCGCCGCGGCGAGCGCAGCCAGGCCGACGGCCTGGGACAACCTCACCGAGCGCCGCAGGTCGCCCGCCCCCGGCGCGGGCCCGTCGCCGAGCGTGCCGCGGTCCTCGGCGCGGCCGCCGTAGCTGTTCACGCCGCCGAGCCGGACGTCGAGTGCGCCCGCGAAAGCCGACTCGACCTGGCCGGCGTTGGGGCTGGGATGACGCGAACCGTCACGCCGCCACACCCGCCACGCCCGGCCCGGGCGGCCGCCGGCCAGCGGCGCGCAGCAAATCGCGGCGAGCGCGCCGAGCCGTGCGGGGAGCAGGTTGGCCAGGTCGTCGGCGCGGGCGGAGGCCCAGCCGAAACGTTCGTAGCGGGGCGAGTGGTGGCCGACCATCGCGTCGAGCGTGTTGAGCGCGCGGTAGCCCAGCAGGCCCGGGAGACCCGCGACCGCGCCCCAGAACAGTGGCGCGACGACGGCGTCGGAGGTGTTCTCGGCGATGGATTCGGTGGCGGCGCGGGCGAGCTCCTTGCTGTCGAGGTTCGTCGCGTCACGGCCGCACAGGTGCGACAGCCGTCGACGGGCGGCGGGCACGTCGTCCGCGTCGAGCAGCTCCGCCATCGCCGTCCCCTCACGCGCGAGCCCGCGGCCGCCGAGGACCGTCCAGGTGGCGAGCGCCGTGACCGCGAACCGGGCCGGCGGCCGGCGCCGGGTCGCGACCTGCGCGACCGCGCCCAGGCCGGCGGCCACGCCGGCGCAGGCCGCCGTGTACGCCGCGCCACGGGGCCGCGAGTCGGCCCAGACGCGGCGCTCCAGCGCGCCCGCCGCGCGCCCGAACAGGGCGACCGGGTGGCCGCGGCGAGGGTCGCCGAGCGCCCTGTCCAGGGCGTACCCGGCGACCATGCCCAGCCTGGTCGACGATCTTGCACACACCACGCACGCGACGGTAGCGCTTGCACGAGAATGCCGGGTATGACCAAGCTGACCCAGCGGCTCGCCGGCTCCCTCGAGGTCGCGGCCCGGCTGCTCCGCCGGTACGGGAGCGACCACGGCAAGGTGCTCGTCCTCGGCGGCGTGCGGTCGGGCAAGTCCCGGCACGCCGAACGGCTGATGAACCGGCATCCGGAGGTCGTCTACGTGGCGCCCGGCTACCCGGCGAGCGAGGACGACCCCGAGTGGGCCGCCCGGATCGCCCAGCACCAGGCCCGCCGCCCCGCGAACTGGCGCACGGTGGAGACCACGGACCTGGCGGCGACGGTGCGCAAGGCCTCCCGCCCGCTGCTCATCGACTGCCTCGGCACCTGGGTCAGCCGGGTGCTGGGCGAGGTCGGCGCCTGGGAGCAGACCGCGGGCTGGGAGCTGCGCCTGGACGAGCGGCTGGAGGACTTCCTCGCCGCCTGGGTGAGCGCGCACGTACCCATCGTGGCGGTCAGCAACGAGGTCGGCATGGGTGTGGTACCCGCGACGGTGTCCGGACGGCTCTTTCGTGATGTGCTGGGGGCACTGAACAACCGCGTCGCCGCGGATTCGGACAGCGTCCAGCTCGTGGTGGCCGGGCGCGTCCTGCGCTTGACCGAAAGGGCTCTCCTGTGATCGACGTTCCGCTTCCCGACCCCCGTGCCCACGCCGACGCGCTCGCCCGCCTCGACGGCCTGGTGAAGCCGGTGGGCGCGCTGGGCAGGCTGGAGGAGCTGGCCGCGTGGCTCAGCGCCGCGCACGGCACGGTGCCGCCCCGGCCGCTGGAGAACGTGCGCGTGGTCGTGTTCGCCGGAGACCACGGCGTCTCCGCGACGTCGGCATACCCGCGTGAGATCACCGCGGCGATGGTGCGGGTGTTCCTGGCGGGCAAGAGCGGGGTGAACGTGCTGGCGCGGCAGGTCGGCGCGCAGGTCCGGGTGCTGGACATCGCGGTGGACGACGACCTCGCCGACGTGCCGGCGGAGGTGCGCGAGCACAAGATCCGGCGCGGCTCCGGCTCGATCGATGTCGAGGACGCGCTGGCGCCGGGCGAGGCCGCGCGCGCCTTCGAGGCCGGGCGCGCGGTGGCCGACGCGGAGATCGCCTCGGGTGCGGACCTGCTGATCCCCGGCGACATGGGCATCGGCAACACCGCGGTCGCGGCCGCGCTGGTGGCCGCCGTGCTGGGCCTGCCCGCGGACGACGTCGTCGGCACGGGCACGGGTCTGGACGAGGCCGGGCGGGCGCGCAAGGTCGAGGTGGTCGCGAAGGCGCTGGCGCGCCCGCGAGGGTCGGGTCCGTTCGAGCTGCTGACAGCGCTGGGCAGCGCCTGCGCCGCGGCGACGGCCGGCTTCCTGGTGCAGGGCGCGGTCCGCGGTGTGCCGGTGTTGCTGGACGGCGTGTTCTCCGGGGCGGCAGCGCTGGTGGCGCGGGAGATCGCGCCGGACGCGGTGCGCTGGTGGCTGGCCGGGCACCGGTCGACGGAGCCGTCGCAAGCGTTTGCGCTCAAGGCGCTGGGGCTGTCCCCGGTCCTCGACCTGGGCCTGCGGCTCGGCGAGGGCAGCGGCGCGGTGCAGGCGGTGCCCACACTCCGCGCGGCGCAGGCGATCATCGCCGAGATGGGCCTGCTGGCCGACCTCGCGTGAGGCGCGGCGGGTGGAGTGCCGGTGACCACCGCGCGGGTGCACCCGTGCGTGCGGCGCGGCCGCGATGGCCGAGTGGGATCCCCGCCACGGCGCCGGGCCGGTGGCCGGGGCGCATCCCGTCATCCGGAGGTGACCACCATGCGTGACGCGTTGCGGATGGCGTTCGGGACGTTGACCGCCTTGCCGGTGCCGCCGCCGGGGAGGATCGACCGGCGGGTGGCCGGCGGGGCGATGCTGCTCGCGCCCCTCGCCGCGGTGCCGCTCGCCGCGGTGGCCGGACTCGTCGTCTACGGCGGCAAGGCGCTCGGCCTGCCCGCGCTCGCCGTCGCCGCGGTGGCGCTCGGCGCGGTGGCGCTCGGCAGCCGCGGGCTGCACCTCGACGGGCTCGCCGACACCGCCGACGGGCTCGGCGCCTCCTACGACCGCGGGCGCGCTCTGGAGATCATGCGCCGCGGCGACTCCGGGCCCACCGGGGTCGCCACGCTCGTCCTGGTGTTGATCGTCCAATGTGGAGCACTCGCCGGTGGTGGGGTCGCGACGGCGGTCATCGGCGTGCTCACCGGCCGCTGCGTGCTCTCGCTCTGCTGCGCGCGCGGCGTGCCGTCCGCACGCCCCGAAGGGCTGGGCGCCACCGTCGCCGGATCAGTGCCGATTCCCTTGGCGGCACTGGTTTTCGTGCTCGCCGCCGCGGCCTCGGCCGCCGCCCCGGGAATGGCGTGGTGGCGCGGCCCGGTAGCCGTCGCCGCGGGCTATGCCGTTGCCGGGCTGCTGCTGCGGCGCTGCACCCGGCGGCTCGGCGGCATCACCGGCGACGTGCTCGGCGCCTGCGTCGAAGCCGCCACCGCCGCCGCGCTGCTCGCCTCAGCCTGACGCCTTGTCGACCGCGTGCCGCAGCGCGTGCTCGGTGATCCGGAAGTGCTCCCCGGCGATCTGCGCCGCGGTGTCCGGGTCGCTGCCGGTGATCGCCTCGACCAGCGCGCGGTGCTGCGGCAGCGCCATCTCCCGCAGCGCGGGCGTGAACGGTTCATGGCTGATGCCCAGGCTCACCTGCGCCAGCAGCTGCCGGCTCAGGTCGGCGAGCAGCGGGTTGTGCGCGGCGGCGGCGACGCCGCGGTGCAGCTCGACGTCCGCCGACCGCGCGGTGACCCCGTCCGCCGCCTCCTCGTACCGCTTCAGCGCGCCCATGATCGCCGCGTCGTCCTCGAGGGTGTGCCGCTCGGCCGCGGTGCGCGCCACGAGCGACTCGATCAGCCGCCGCAGGTCGAACAGCTCCTCGAGCTGGTCCCAGTCCTTGCCGAGCAGGTCGCGCACGACCCCGGCCGTCCGCTCGCCCCAGTCCTGCCGCACGAACGACCCGCCGGTGCGCCCGCGCCGGATCTCGACGTAGCCGGCCTCCCGCAGGTCGGCGAGCGCGGCCCGGACGGTGACCCGGCTGACCGCGAGCATGTCGGCGAGGTCCCGTTCGGCGGGCAGCCGCTCGCCCGCCGAGTAGTCGCCGACGGCGATCGCGGCGATCAGCCGGTCCGCCACGGCCTTGGCCGCCGACACTGGCTGCACGGGTGTCGACAACTCGCGGTCTTCAGTCACCTGCTCATCGTAAATTCCCTCTTAAAGGTATCCTACCTGTACCTTTGGCCGGTACCCTTCGCCCATGAGCCCCCTGTCCACCGGCTTCGCCCCGTTCCGCCAGTACCGCACCTGGTACCGGGTCACCGGCGAGCTCGGCCGCGGCGTGCCGCTGATCGTCCTGCACGGCGGCCCCGGCTGCACGCACAACTACGTCCTCAGCCTCGCCGACCTCGCCGACGGCACCCGCGCCGTCGTCCACTACGACCAGCTCGGCTGCGGTGGGTCCACGCGCCTGCCGGACGCCGATCCGGGCTTCTGGACCGTCGAGCTGTTCCTCGCCGAGCTGGACAACCTGCTCGAGCACCTCGGCATCGCCGGTTCCTACGACGTGCTCGGCCAGTCGTGGGGCGGGATGCTCGCCGCCGAGCACGCGGTGCGCAGGCCCGCCGGGCTGCGCAAGCTGGTGATCGCCGACTCGCCCGCGTCGATGCACGACTGGAGCGTCGCCGCCGGGAAGCTGCGGGCCGAACTCCCCGCAGAGGTCAGGGAAGCCCTCGACCGCCACGAAGCCACCGGGGACTACGCCAACCCCGAGTACAAGGCGGCCTCGGACGTCTTCTACGCCCGGCACGTCTGCCGGATCCTGCCGAACCCGCCGGAGGTCCGGCGCACGCTCGAGGCGATGGAAGAGGACCCGACCGTCTACAACGCGATGAACGGGCCCAACGAGTTCCACGTCATCGGCTCGCTCAGGGACTGGACCGTCGTCGACCGGCTGCCCGCGATCGAGGTGCCGACGCTGGTGCTCAACGGCCGCTACGACGAGGCCACCGACGACTGCGTCCGGCCCTATGTGGATCAGATCGCCGGCGCGCGTCATGTTCGCTTCGAAAATTCCTCACACATGCCGCACGTGGAAGAGCGAGCAACCTACCTGGCGACCGTCCGCGCCTTCCTGGAGGAAGCATGAGCAGTCCCGACCTCAGCAGGTTCGGCTACGAGCAGGAGCTCCGCCGGACGATGACACTGCGCGACCTCGTCGTCTACGGCATGGTCTTCATGGTGCCGATCGCGCCGTTCTCGATCTTCGGCTCGGTGTTCAACGGCTCGTCCGGCATGGTGCCGCTCACCTACATCATCGGCTGGGTCGCGATGGTCTTCACCGCGATCAGCTACCGCGAGATGTCGCGCGCGTTCCCGATCGCGGGTTCGGTCTACGCGTACGCGGGCCGCGGGCTCAACCCGTCGGCCGGTTTCCTCGCCGGCTGGGCGATCCTGCTCGACTACCTCCTGGTGCCGACCCTGCTGTACGTCGTGGGCGCGCAGGCGATGGCCAACGTCGTGCCCGACGTGCCGCAGTGGGCGTGGATCGTGCTCTTCGTGCTGCTGAACACGATCATCAACCTGCGCGGCGTGGAGACCACGGCGACGGCGAACAAGGTGTTCCTGTACGCGCAGCTGCTCGTGCTGGTGGTCTTCGTGGTGCTCGCCGTGATCGGCATCAGCCGCGGCGACGGCGGCTCGCACTGGTCCGGCACGCCGTTCTTCAACTCGGCCGAGTTCTCGCCGTCGCTGGTGTTCGGCGCGTTGTCGATCGCGGTGCTGTCCTTCCTCGGCTTCGACGCGATCTCGACGATGTCCGAGGAGGTCAAGGGCGGCTCGCGGGTGATCGGCCGGGCGACCCTGATCACGCTGAGCCTGGTCGCGGTGCTGTTCATCGTCCAGACCTACCTCGCCGCGCTGCTGGTGCCGGGCAAGACGCAGTTCGACACCGACGACGCGGCCAACAACGCCTTCTACGACATCTCGAACCTGATCGGCGGGCGGGTGTTCGAGATCGTGATCGCACTCGCGGTGGCGATCGGCGCGGCGATCGCGAACTCGCTCGTGGCACAGGCCGCGACCTCGCGGCTGCTGTTCTCCATGGCACGCGACGGCCAGCTGCCGCGGTTCCTGCGCGACGTGCACCCGGTGCGCCGGGTGCCGCAGAAGGCGATCCTGCTGGTGGCGGGGATCAGCCTGGTGCTGGGCCTGTTCCTGGTAGGGCAGATCGCCCTGCTGTCGTCGCTGGTCAACTTCGGCGCGCTGTTCTCGTTCCTGGTACTGCACGTCTCCGTGGTGTCGCATTACCTGTTCCGCCGGCGCGACCGTCGCTTCGGGCTGCACCTGATCGTGCCGGTCATCGGGTTCGTGATCATCGGCTACGTACTGGTGAACGCCGACATCCACGCGAAGGTCGGCGGCCTGGTGTGGCTCGCGGTCGGCGTCGCGGTACTGGTGTTCTTCAAGGTCACCGGCCGCTCGGCGAAGCTCACCCTGGAAGAAGGGACGCCAGCGTCCGAAGAAAGCCCGTCGTCGTAGCCTCGTCCCGCACGGCGAGGCGCAGGTGGTCGCCGTCCAGCCCGGGAAACGTGTCGCCCCGGCGGACGGCGTACCCGGCTTCCCGCAACCGCAGGCGAAGCCGTTGCGCACCAGGGATTTTGACGAGCACGAACGGTGCCCGCGGCGTGCCGGGCACGGCCACCCCCAGCTCCCGCAACCCGGCGACGAGCCGTTCGCGGTCGCGTTCGGCGAGGACGGCGAGCTTGTCGGCCTCGTCGAGCGCGGCCGGCCGGCAGCAGGCGACGACCGCGCGCGCGGCGGGCGTCGACACCGACCACGGCGGTTGCACCGCTTGCAGCCGCCGCACGATGCCGGGTTCCGCCAGCAGGTAACCCGCCCGCAGTCCCGCGATGCCCCAGGTCTTGGTCAGGCTGCGGATCACGACGAGGCCTGGAAGCGCTTTCCCCGCCAGCGACTCCGGCTCGCCCGGTACCGCGTCGAGGAAGGCCTCGTCGACGACCAGGACGCGGCCCGGCCGCAGCAACGCCTCCAGCGTCGCGGCGGGATGCAGCACGGACGTCGGGTTCGTGGGGTTGCCGACGAACACGAGGTCGGCGTCGTCCGGCACCAGCGATGGGTCGAGGACGTAGTCGGGCTGCAGGACCACGCGTCGGGGCTCGTGCCCCGCCGCACGCAACGCGGCCTCCGGCTCGGTGAACTGCGGGTGCACCACGACGGCGTCACGACCGCGGAAAGCCGTTGCCAGCAAGGTGAACGCCTCCGCCGCACCGGCCGTCACGAGAACTTCGCCGGGCTGCCTGCCGTGCCTGGCCGCGACCGCTTCGGTGGCCTCCGTCGCGTCCGGGTAGGCCGCGAGTTCGGCGAGGCTCTCGGCCAGTTCGCGGCGCAGCCATTCAGGCGGCTCGGGCAGTCGCACGTTGACGGCGAGGTCGATCAGGCCCGCGCCCACCTCGCGGTCACCGTGATGGTGCAGGTCATAGTCACTCATGCGCGTGCACCGCGGCCGCGAAGCGCCGTGCCGGCCCGGGGTGCCCCGCCCAGTGGACGTGCAGGTAGGACGCGTGCAGGGTCGCCGTGGCGAACCCCTCGCCTTGCCCGTCCCACTCCCAGGCCGGCGTTTTCCCCTGCCGCGGACGGACTTCCGTGCGGTGGAACTCGTGCCCGGTGACCCGGCTGCCGGCCTCGCCGAGCAGGTGCGCCGACGGCGCGACCGCCTTGCGGTAGCCGAGCGACCCGCGTTTCGTCATGTGTGCCTCGGCGTCGAGCGCGCCCACCATCGGCTGGCCGTCGAGCTCCCGGCACAGGTACAGCAGCCCGGCGCACTCGGCGACCACCGGCATTCCACTGTGGACAGCACTGGCGATCTCCTCGCGCAGCGGGAGGTTCGCGGACAGCTCCTCGACGTGCACCTCGGGGAAGCCGCCGCCGAAGTAGAGTCCGGCGCACTCGTCCGGAAGTGTCTTGTCGCGCAACGGGTCCAGGTCCACCACGTCGATCCCGTGCGCGGCCAGCAGCTCGACGGTCTCGGTATAGCGGAAGGTGAACGCCTGCCCGGCCGCCGCCGCGACGACCTTGCGGGGGCCGTCCCAGGAAGCCGCGGGCGACCAGGGGGTGCCGGACAGCCGTGGCGCCCGCCGCGCCACCCGGACGACCGCGTCGAGGTCGACCCCCCGCCCGATCCACTCGGCCAGTTTCGGCAGCAGCCGCTGGGAGTCCGTGGCCCGTTCCGCGGCGGGGACGAGTCCGAGATGCCTGCTCGGCGCGTGGATGTCCTCGCTGCGGCGCAACGCGCCCAGCACCGGGATCCCGGTCGGCACGAGCGCCGCGCGGATCTCGTCCTCGTGCCGCTGCGAGCCGAGCTTGTTGAGGATCACCCCGGCCAGCTCCAGCCGCGGGTCGTACTTCGCGAAGCCCAGCACCGTCGCGGCGACACTGCGACTCGCGGCACTCGCGTCGACGACGAGCACCACCGGCGCGTCGAGCAGCCGCGCGACGTGCGCTGTCGAGGCGAAGCCCTCGGTGCCCAGCGCACCGTCGAACAGGCCCATCACGCCTTCGATGACCGCCAGCTCGCCCGCACCGTGCAGGAGCAGCGGGACGAGGAGGTCTTCGCTCTGCAGAAAGGGATCCAGGTTGCGCGGCGGCCTGCCGGTGGCGAGTGCGTGGTAGCTCGGGTCGATGAAGTCGGGGCCCACCTTGTGCCCGGAGACGTCCAGCCCGCGGGCCCGCAGCGCGGCCATCAGCCCGGCCGCGACCGTCGTCTTGCCGTGTCCCGAGCCCGGTGCCGCGATGACGACACGGGCTACCATTCGATCCCTCGCTGGCCCTTTTGCCCGGCGTCCATCGGGTGCTTGACCTTCGTCATCTCCACGACGAGGTCGGCGGCCTCGATCAGCGCGGGTGGCGCGTCCCGGCCGGTGATGACGACGTGCTGGCGCCCTGGCCGGTCGCGGATGGCGGCGACCACCTCGTCCACGTCGATCCAGCCCCACTTCAGGGGATAGGTGAACTCGTCGAGCACGTAGAAGTCGTGGCGTTCGTCGGCGAGGCGGCGCCGGATCTCCGCCCAGCCCTCCCGCGCGTTCGCCGCGTGGTCCTCCTCGGTACCGGCCTTGCGCGACCAGCTCCAGCCCTCGCCCATCTTGTGCCACTCGACGGGACCGCCCTGCCCGGTCTGGTCGTGCAGCTCGCCGAGGGCGCGGAAAGCGCTCTCTTCGCCCACCCGCCACTTCGCCGACTTGACGAACTGGAACACGCCGATGGACCAGCCCTGGTTCCAGGCGCGCAGCGCCATCCCGAAGGCGGCGGTGGACTTGCCCTTCATCGCACCGGTGTGCACGGCGAAGATCGGGCGGTTGCGGCGCTGGCGCGTGGTGAGCCCGTCCGCCGGGACTGCCTCCGGTTTGCCCTGTGGCATCAGGCAGCCCTCCCTAGCCGTGACTTCACCGCACCCGCAAGGGAATCCGCCGCGACCTCGCCCAGCGGCACGTGCTCGCCGCCGAGGTGCTCGGCCAGCTCGGCAGCCAGACCGAGCCGCATCCGCCCGGTCTCGCAGTCCATCACGACCGACGTGACCTCGGTGAGCAGTCCGGCCGCGGCCTGGGACCGGCGCACCGCGTCCGGACCGCTCGTGGCCCGGCCGTCGGTCACCACGACGAGCAGCGGCCGCCGCCGCGGGTCCCGCAGCTGTTCGATCCGCAGCACCCTGGCCGCTTCGAGCAGCCCCTCGGCGAGCGGTGTCCGGCCGCCGGTCGGTAGTGCGTCGAGACGGGTGGCGGCGGCCTCGACGCTGATCGTCGGCGGCAGCGCCAGCTCGGCCGCACCGGCGCGGAACGTGACCAGCCCGACCTTGTCGCGGCGCTGGTAGGCGTCCAGCAGCAGCGACAGCACCGCTGCCTTCACCTCCCGCATCCGCGCTTTCGCGCCCATCGAGCCGGACGCGTCCACGCAGAACAGCACCAGGTTGCCCTCGTTGCCTTCGCGCCGGGCGTACCGCAGATCTCCCTTGCGCAGCACCAGTCCCGGCCCGGACCGGCCGCGACCGGACTGGTGCGGCGCCGCGGCCTGCAGCGTCGCCACCAGATGCGGCTTTCCGGCACGCACGCTCGGTGGCTGCACGCCGACGGTCCGGCCCGACTCGGTGACCGCCCTCGACCGGCGGCCGCGCTCGCCTTCGCCGACCCCCGCGACCCGGAACACCCGCGCGCGGAACGGCGTGCCCGCGCCGGTCCGCTGCTCGCCCGGCTCGCCGGCCCCACCGGCGGGTTGCTCGCCGCCGTCGCCCGCCTCCCCCGAGGACGGCTCGGACGGCGCGTCCGAACCCGAGCCCGGGCCGTCGTCGTCCGGCTCGGGCGGCTCCGGCGGTTCGGCGTCGCGCAGGGCCTGCTCCAGCTGCTCTTCGTCGATGCCCGGCGCGTCGAAGGGGTTGCGGCGGCGGCGGTGTGGCAACGCCAGCCGCGCGGCGACCCGGATGTCCTCGGTGGACACTTCGGCGCGGCCGGACCAGGCCGCGTGCGCGACGGCCGTGCGTGCGGTGACGATGTCCGCCCGCATCCCGTCCACGTCGAAGGACGCGCACACCTCGGCGATCTGCCGCAGCGCGTCGTCGGCCAGCCCGACCGACGGCAGAAGTTGTTGCGCCGCCTCGATTTCGGCCGCCAGCGCCGCGTCCTCGGAGTCGTACTTCGAGGCGAACGCGTCGGGGTCCGCCTCGTAGGCGAGGCGGCGGCGGACGACCTCGGCCCGCTGCTCCGGATCCCGGCTGGAGGCGACCTCGACGGTGAGCCCGAACCGGTCGAGCAGCTGCGGCCGCAGCTCGCCCTCCTCCGGGTTCATCGTGCCGATCAGCACGAACCGCGCCGCGTGCGACACCGAGACGCCTTCGCGCTCGACGGTCGCGCGGCCCATCGCCGCGGCGTCGAGCAGGGTGTCGACGAGGTGGTCGTGCAGCAGGTTCACCTCGTCCACGTACAGCAGCCCGCGATGGGCCGCGGCGAGCAGACCGGGCTGGTAGTCGGTGACGCCTTCGGCGAGCGCGCGCTCGAGGTTCAGCGAGCCGATGACCCGGTCCTCGGCCGCGCCGACCGGCAGCTCGACCAGCCGCGCCGGCCTGCGGATCGCGGGGCCGGCGTGCGGGCCGTCGGGGCAGGCGGGGTCGGGACGGGCCGGGTCGCAGGAGAAGCGGCAGCCCTCGACGACCTCCACCTCGGGCAGCAGCCCGGCGAGCGCGCGGACCATCGTGGACTTCGCGGTGCCCTTCTCGCCGCGGACGAGGACGCCGCCGATCGCGGGCGAGATCGCGGAGAGCACGAGTGCCAGCCGGAGATCCTGCATACCGACGACGGCGGTGAAGGGATACGGCCGCATGCGACTCCTCGGCTTCAGAGCGGGTGTCCACGCCCACTGGATCTGGCCACGCGCCCCGGCAGGGGTCACGCAACGGGCGCCGAAGCTCTGGCTGCCGATCCGCGAGGACCGGTCACAGTGGCGGGACCGCCCCGGATTCGCACCGGGTTCCACGACGACCGTCCCCGGCATCATCGCATACGGTTCGGGATCGTGACGATTGTCGTTGTGGGCGTCGGCGCCGACGGCTGGGCCGGACTCGGCGAACCGGCCAGAGCCGAGCTGACCAGCTGTGACGTGCTGTTCGGCAGTGCGCGGCAGCTGGCGCTCATCCCACTGGGGACGCCGAAGAAGACGTGGCCGAGCCCACTGCTGCCCGCGCTCGGCGAGCTGTTGGCGGGGCACGAGGGCAACCGCTTCGGCGTCCTCGCGAGCGGTGATCCGCTGTTGTCGGGCATCGGCACGACGCTGATGAAGCGGTTCGGCGACGTGCGGATCGTGCCGGCGGTGTCCTCGGTCACACTCGCCCGCGCGCGGCTCGGCTGGGCCGCCGAGGAGACCGAGGTGGTGAGCGTCGTCGGCCGGAACGTGCACCGGGTGGCCCGCGTGCTGACGCCGGGCGCGCGGCTGCTGGTGCTCAGCTCAGACGCGTCGAGCCCGGCCGTGATCGCGGAACTGCTGACGGCGCACGGCTTCGGTGACAGCGCGCTGACCGTGTTCGAGCAGCTCGGTTCGCCCGCCGAGCGCCGGGTCGAAGGTGTCGCGCGGACGTGGTCGGCGGAGGTCGATCCGCTCAACATCGTGGCGATCGAATGCGTGGGCGGTCCCGGGCTGGCCACGGTGCCGGGCCTGCCGGACGACGCGTTCGAGCACGACGGCCAGCTCACCAAGCGGGACCTGCGCGCGCTCGCCCTCGCGCGGCTCGCGCCGTTGCCCGGCCGGTTGCTGTGGGACGTCGGCGCGGGCGCGGGCAGCGTCGCGATCGAGTGGTCGCGGGCGCATCCGTCCAACCGCGCGATCGCCGTGGAACGCGACGCCGAGCGGGTCGCGCGCATCGGCCGCAACGCGGAACGCCTTGGGGTGCCTGATCTTCGCGTGGTCAGGGGTGCCGCGCCGGAGGCGCTGGACGGCCTTCCCGCACCGGACGCGGTGTTCCTCGGCGGCGGGCTGTCGGCGTGGCGCCGCTGCTTCGACGCGCTCGCGCCCGGCGGCCGGCTCGTCGCACACGCCGTCACCCTCGAATCGGAACAGGCGCTCGCACAGGCCTACCGGGAATGCGGCGGCGACCTCACCCGCGTCGCTCTCGAACACGCGGCCCCGCTCGGCGGGTTCACCGGCTGGACGCCGGCCCGCACCGTCACCCAATGGAGCATCAGCAGATGACCGTGCACTTCATCGGCGCCGGCCCGGGCGCCGCCGACCTGATCACCGTGCGGGGGCGCGACCTGCTCGCGCGCTGCCAGGTGTGTCTGTACCCGGGCAGCCTCACCCCGCCCGACCTGCTCGAACACTGCCCGCCGGGGGCGCGGTTCGTCGACACGGCGGAGCTGAACCTGGACCAGATCACCGCGGAGCTCGTCGCGGCCCACGAGGCGGGGCACGACGTGGCGCGGCTGTGCTCGGGCGACCCGTCGATCTACAGCGCGGTGGCGGAGCAGATGCGCCGGCTGGACGCGGCGGGCGTGCCCTACGCCGTGGTGCCGGGCGTCCCGGCGTTCGCGGCGGCGGCCGCCGTACTGGGGCGGGAGCTGACCGTGCCGACGGTCGGGCAGAGCCTGGTGATCACGCGCGTCCAGGCCCGCTCGACGGCCATGCCCGCGGGCGAGACCCTGGCCGCGTTCGCCGCGACGGGCACGACGCTGGCCGTGCACCTGGCGATCAACCGGGTGGAGCAGGTGGTCGAGGAGCTGCTGCCGCACTACGGCGCCGGCTGCCCGACGGCCGTCGTGGCACGCGCGAGCCAGCCGGCGGAGCAGGTCCTGCGCGGGCCACTGGGTGACCTGGCGATGCGGGTCCGCGCCGCGGGCATCACCCGCGCGGCGGTGATCTTCGTGGGCCCCGTCCTGGCGGCGGAGGTATTCCCGGACAGCTTCCTCTACTCGGCGGCGCGGGAGCGACAGGTGTAGCCCCGTGTGACACGCCGGGCTACACTGGGCTCGTGGACGACGTGATCAGCCAGCGGGAGCTGCGCAACAACTCGGCTGCTGTGATGGATGCCGTCGAGAACGGCGAGACCTTCCGCATCACGCGCAACGGGGTCGAGGTGGCCGAACTGCGTCCGATCACCCGCCGACGCAAGCTGTCCGCGGAGGAACTCGTGACACGCCACCGACGACTGGCGCACGTCGACGCTGCGGCGATGCGGGCGGACGCGGATGCCTTCTTCGGCACCGAAGACCGGGTCGGCGAAGACGATCCATGGAGCAGGCCCCGTGGCTGACCCGACCGAGTCCGGCGTGCTGGACACCTGCGCCTACCTCGATCTCCCTCGGCTGAAGCCCGAGGATCTGCCCCGGGTCCCGGAGCTGACCTCGATCACGCTCGCGGAGCTGCACCAGGGTGCGGCCTTCGCGCAGGACAACGCCGTCCGTGCGGCGCGGACCGAACAGCTGGGCGCCGCACTGGCCGAGTTCGACCCCCTGCCGTTCGGCGACGAAGCCGCCGCGCGCTACGGCTCCCTGGTCGCCCTCACACTCGCCGCCGGCCGGAACCCCCGGCCTCGCCGAATGGACCTGCTGATCGCGGCGATCGCCTCCGCCCGCGGTCTTCCGCTCTACACGCGCAACGCGAACGACTTCAAGGGCCTCGAAAGCCTGCTGACCGTCGTCCCGGTCTAAGCCCGCCCCACGACGTTGCCCGCGCGGTCGATCACCACGACGTCCACCTCGATCGGGGCGGGGCGCAGGACCTCGACCGCCGTCGCGAGGGCGCGGGACGCCACCAGGTCGCCCAGCGGGATGCCCGCCGCCTGGGCGAGTTCCAGCGCGTGCAGGGCCGTGTTCGCCGAGCGGATCTCCTCGGCTATCGGCGGGGCCAGTGACGCGAGCAGCCGCAGGTCGACCTGTGACCGCTTCGAGTGCAGGTCCAGGTGCCCCGCCGCGAGCTTCGAGAACTTCGCGAACCCGCCGGCGAGCGTCAGCCGCGGCACCGGATGCCGCCGCAGGTACTTCAGCACCGCGCCCGCGAAGTCCCCCATGTCCAGCAACGCGACTTCGGGCAGCCCGTACAACGAAGCCACCACCCGCTCGGACGTGCTCCCCGTCGCCCCCGCCACGTGCTGGTAGCCCATCGCCCTGGCCACGTCCACGCCCCGGCGGATGCTGTCGATCCACGCCGAGCAGGAGTACGGCACCACGACACCTGTCGTGCCGAGGACCGACAGGCCGCCGAGGATGCCCAATCGCGGGTTCCACGTCTGGCGCGCCAGCTCCTCCCCGTCGGGGATCGAGATCTCGACCACCACGTCGCCGGTCCCGCCGCACGAAGCGGCCACCCGCTCGACCGCGTCGGTCATCAGCCGCCGCGGCACGGGGTTGATCGCCGGTTCGCCCACGGCCAGTGGCAACCCGGGCAACGTCACGGTGCCGACGCCTTCGCCCGCCCGGAACGTCACCCCGCTGCCCGGCTCCCCGTGGGACACCGTCGAGAGGATCAGCGCGCCGTGCGTGACGTCGGGGTCGTCGCCCGCGTCCTTGATCACGCCCGCCGTCGCGGAGTCCGCGGCGAGCGTCTCCGTCGCGAGCGCGAACGTCGGCCGCCGGTCCTTGGGCAGCCGCACCTCGACCGGATCGGGGAACTCACCGGTGAGCAGCGCGGTGTACGCGGCGGTCGTCGCCGCGGTCGCGCACGCCCCGGTCGTCCACCCGTACCGCATGAACAGGGAGTATGGCTGGTGTGCAGACCGTTCTCGTCCTCGGAGGCACCGCGGAGGCCCGTGCGCTGGCCGCCGAGCTCACCGAACGCGGTATTCGTGTCGTCTCGTCCCTCGCGGGCCGCGTCGCGAACCCACGCCTGCCGGTCGGCGAAGTACGCGTCGGCGGCTTCGGCGGACCCGACGGCCTCGCCCGCTACCTCACCGAGAACGACATCGCCGCAGTGGTGGACGCCACGCATCCCTTCGCCGAACGGATCGGCGCGTCTGCCGCGAAAGGGACTTCCACGGCGAAAGTGCCGCTGCTGCGCTTGCAGCGGAAAGGCTGGCAGGCCGGCCCCGGCGACGACTGGCACTGGGTCGGCACACTCGAAGAAGCAGCGACGAAGATCACACAACTCGGCGAGCGCATCTTCCTGACCAGCGGCCGCCAGGGGCTCGCCGCCTTCGCGCACTGCACCCGGCAGTGGTTCCTCGCCCGCTGCGTGGATCCGCCGGAACCGCCGCTCCCGCCCAGGATCGAGGTCCTCCTCGACCGCGGCCCCTACGACGTCGCAGGCGAGACCGGGCTCCTGCGCGAGCACCGGATCGACGTGCTCGTCACCAAGGACAGCGGCGGCGGCATGACCGCCGCGAAACTGGTCGCCGCACGCGAACTCGGCATACCGGTCGTCGTCGTGCGCCGTCCCGCGCGACCTGTCACCCGGACGGTCGAGGACGTGGCCGCCGCCGCGGACTGGGTGTCGGCGATGCTGAAGGCATGACGCAAGCCTTCTACGACGTCCTGCTGCGCCGCCGTGACGTGCGCGCGGAGTTCACCGGCGAGCCGATCCCGGACGACGTCCTGGCCCGGGTGCTGGAAGCCGCGCACGCCGCGCCCAGCGTCGGTCTCACCCAGCCGTGGGATTTCGTGCTCGTGTCCGGCACCGCGACCCGGGCCGCGTTCCGGGAGCACGTGCTGACCGAAAGAGCGGTGTTCGCGCAAAGCCTCCCCGAGGGCCGGAACGCGACGTTCGACCGGATCAAGATCGAAGGGATCCTCGAGTCGAGCCTTGGCATCGTGGTCACCTACGACCCGGCGCGCGGCGCGCCCGACGTGCTCGGCAGGCATGCGATCGCCGACGCCGGGCTGTACTCGGTGTGCCTGGCCATCCAGAACCTCTGGCTCGCCGCGACCGCGGAAAACCTGGGCGTGGGCTGGGTGAGCTTCTACCGCGAGGAGTTCCTGAGCGAACTGCTCGGCATCCCGGCGGGCATCCGCCCGGTCGCCTGGCTGTGCGTGGGACCGGTCAGCCGATTGCACGAAACGCCGGATTTGGAGCGGCACGGCTGGCGCCGGCGCCGCCCGGTGGCGGCCGCAACCCATCTCGAACGCTTCGGCGAACAGGGCGGCGTGCATAATTCTTGCCCGACAGAACCCGAAGAAACCTCGACTCAGTAGGGCGATAGCGTTCGTTCAATGTGGATGGCCAGCAGGACGCCGACAGCCACCTCCGAAGAGGTGACCGATCCGGAGCAGCCACGCCCGGACACCACACCCGCCGCCGGGTCCGCCACGGTGCTGTGGCGCTGGCTGTCGGTCGTGCTCGGGCTGTTCGCCGCCCTCTGCGCGATCGCGTACCCGTTCATGCCGGTCACGCAGGACACCGCGCAGATCACCTGGCCGGTCGGCAGCGACACCCGGCCGGTCAACGCTCCGCTCACCGGGTACTGGGCGCAGGACATGCAGGTCGACCTGCCGTGCGCGACCATCCAGGAGATCAACGGGCGGCTGCCGGGCGGCGCGCTGCTGTTCTCCACGGTGCCGGGCGCGCGCACCGGGAACGGCGCGGGCGTGTTCCTGCGGGTCGAGAAGGGCGTGCTGACGGCGTTCAACCGCGGCGAGCAGGTCGCCCGGCAGCCGTTGCCCGCCACCGGCTGCGACGTCCGGTTCAGCTCCACCGCCACGCACACCACGCTCAAGATCGGCGGCACCTCGGTCTACGACTCCGGCGGTGACGTCCGCCCGCGCGTCGTCGGGATCTACACCGACATCACCTCGGCCAAGGACCCCATCGCCGGGCTGAACGTGGCGATCACCCCGGACACCCGCTACCAGTCCTCGCCGACCGGCCTGAAGGTCGGCATCGGCGTGTTCGGCGTGCTCTCGCTCATCGGCTGCCTGATCGCGGTGAACCGGCTCGACCGCGGCGGCGCCCGCCGCGCGCCCCGCTGGGCGCCGATCGGCTGGTGGAAGCTCACGCCGCGGGACTTCACGGTCATCGGCGTGCTCGGGGCCTGGGTGTTCATCGGGCCGGTGACCTCCGACGACGGCTACATCCTGACCATGGCCAGAGTCGCCGACCAGGTCGGCTACCTGACCAACTACCAGCGCTGGTTCGGCGTCGCCGAGGCGCCGTTCGGCTGGAACGACCACATCTACGAGCTGATGTCGACGGTCTCCACGGTGCCGCCGTGGATCCGGCTCCCGTCGTTCCTGATCGCCGTCATCTGCTGGCTGCTGATCAGCCGCGAGGTCATGCCCCGGCTGGGCAACCAGGTCCGCCAGAGCCCGGCCGCGAGCTGGGCGGCGGCCATGGTGTTCCTGGTGTGGTGGCTGCCGTTCAACAACGGCGTGCGCCCCGAGCCGTGGGCCGCGCTGGGCTCGCTGCTCGCGCTCTGCGCGGTCGAGCGGACGCTGGTCACCCGGCGCCTGCTGCCGCTGTGCCTCGGCCTACTGGCCGCCGCGTTCGCCCTCGCCGCGACCCCGACCGCGCTGATCGCCGTGGCGCCGTTCCTGGTCGCCGCGCGCCCGCTGTTCCAGATGCTGCGCACCAGGGCCCGCGAGGCGGGCTGGGCGTCGGTGCTCGCGCCGATCGCGGGCGCCGGGTTCATCGTGCTCGTCGTCGTGTTCGCCGACCAGACCTTCGCCACCGTGCTGGAGGCGACCCGGCTGCGCGGCAACGTCGGCCCCAACGAGCCCTGGTACAACGAGCTGTCCCGGTACGAGCTGCTGTTCGCCAACAGCGCCGACGGGTCGATGACGCGCCGGTTCCCGGTGCTGCTGCTCATGCTGTGCACCGGCGCCTGCCTGGTCGTGCTGCTGCGCCGCGGCCGGATCCAGGGCGCCGCGCTCGGCCCGAGCCGCAGGCTCATCGGCACCACCGCGCTGTTCTTCCTGCTGCTGGCGCTGACCCCGACCAAGTGGACGCACCACTTCGGCGCGTTCGCCGCGGTGGGCTCGGCGATGGCCGCGCTGACCGCGCTCGCGACCAGTTCGACCGTGCTGCGGTCCAAGCGCAACCGGGCGGCGTTCCTCGCCGGGCTGCTGGTGGTGGCCGCGCTCGCCGCGACGGGACCGAACGCGTACTGGTTCGTCTCGGGCCTCGGCGTGCCGTGGTTCGACAAGGCGCCGTCCATCCACGGCTTCCACCTGTCCACCCTGCTGCTGCTCGCCGCGGCCGTCGCGGCGGTGATCGCGTTCGTGGAGAACGTGAAGGCGCAGCGGCCGGGCCTGTTGCCGCCGCCGACCCATGAACGAAGGCTGCGTGCGCTGAAGCTCGGCTCGATGTCGCTCGTCGTGGTCTGCGGCATGGTGGTGGCGTTCGAGTTCGCCAGCATGGGCAAGGCGATCCAGAAGCAGTGGGACAGCTACAGCCTGGGCGCGGCGAACGTCGAGCACCTGTTCACCACCAGCTGCAACCTGTCCGACCACGTGATGGTCGAGCAGGACCCCGTCTCCAGCGTGCTCAAGCCCGTCGCGGCGCAGACCGTGCCGCCCCAGCGGCAGCAGACCAACTCCGGGCTCCCGCCCACCGACGAGGACAACGGCAAGACCCAGGCCGGTTTCCACTCCACCGCGCAGGGCAGCGACGACCCCTTGAGCGGGCCGCCGCACGGGTTCACCACGAGCACGGTCCCGATGTGGAGCAGCTACCACGAGAACCCGGGCACGCCGACCGGCCGCCTGCGCACCGACTGGTACGCGCTGCCGGACAACCACGCCAACGCGCAGGTGGCCGTCGCGGTCGCGGCGAAGTCGGGCAAGGCGACGAGCGTGTCGCTGGAGTTCGGCACCGAGACCCCCGAGGGCGTCAAGATCGTCAAGTCCGAGCAGGTGCTCGCGCCGGGCGTGGGCACCACCTCGGGCTCGGGTTCCAGCAGCGACACCGGCAAGTGGGCCGACGACCGCGTCCAGATCGGGGACCTGCCCAAGGACGTGACGCTGGTCCGCGTGGCCGCGAAGGACGACGACGTGACCGAGGACGGCTGGGTCGCGGTCAGCGCCCCGCGCGTCCCGACGTTCACCTCGCTCACCCAGCGCGTCGGCAACGCCCCGGTGTACATGGACTGGCCTGCCGCGTTCGTCTACCCGTGCATGAACCCGGTGGTCTCGCACGACGGGATCTCCGAGGTGCCGCAGTACCGCATCACCGCCGGCACCCTGGCGCCGGAGGCGGACTGGGCGAACAACGTGGGCGGCGGGCCGAACGGCTGGCTCGAGGAGGTCGCCAGCGAGCCGGAGGTGCCGAGCTACCTGGAGGGCGACCCCGGGCAGTCGTGGGGTCAGCTGATGCAGATCGAGCCGTACACCGAGGGCACGACGCCGCATGTCGAGCACGGTCAGAAGACCGTGTGGGGCTGGTGGTCACCCGGCCCCGGGCCGCAGCAGCCGAACGGGTCCACGCCCACTCGCTGACAACCGTTCGTCCACTGTTGGGCTGAATGTCCCGTCCTGGTCTCCGTGGCCGGTTTGGCTCTCCTGGTCGCGTTTTACCGGACCAGGGAGGTCGGACATGGCT
The DNA here is from genome assembly GCF_021391495.1 of Amycolatopsis acidiphila. Taxonomy (NCBI): domain Bacteria; kingdom Bacillati; phylum Actinomycetota; class Actinomycetes; order Pseudonocardiales; family Pseudonocardiaceae; genus Amycolatopsis; species Amycolatopsis acidiphila. Next base: position 6,515,190 of record NZ_CP090063.1, read on the forward strand.
CTCACCCGACGGGATCTGCTGCGCACGGGCGCGCTGGGGATCGTGGTCGCCGGCAGTGTGGAGGCGATAGCCGCGCCTGTCGCTGCCGCCCAGACCCGGCGCCCGGCGGGCTACGGTGCCCTCGTGGACGACCCGGCAGGCCTGCTCGCGCTGCCGAAGGGGTTCTCCTACCGGGTGGTCGCGCAGGCGGGGGTCACGACGCTGGAAAGCGGTCAGCCGACGCCCAGCGACGCCGACGGGACGGCGTGCTTCCGTGACGGGCGCGGGTTCGTGCTGGTGAACAACCACGAGATCGGGGGCGGCGAGCCCTATGGGGTGCCGGCACTGCCGGGGCTCAGCTACGACCCGGGCGCCGCGGGCGGGACCACGAACATCCTCGTCGACCACTCGGGCAAGCGGCTGCGCGAGTACGTGAGCCTCGCCGGTACGCACAACAACTGCGCGGGCGGGCACACGCCGTGGAACACCTGGCTGACGTGTGAGGAGACCGAGCAGCGCGCGGGCGGGGTGTTCCAGCAGGACCACGGTTACGTGTTCGAGGTGGACCCGTTCGACCGGGCGGCGAACCGGAACCCGGTCGCGCTGAGGTTCCTGGGCCGCTACTCGCACGAGGCCGTCGCGGTGGACCCGGACGACTCGACGATCTACCTCACCGAGGACGCGAGCGGGCCCAACGGCCTGTACTTCCGCTGGACGCCGCCGCGCGGTTTCCGCGGGCGGAAGGGCGCGCTGCGGCACCTGCAGCTGACCGAGGGCGACAACGCCGGACGGTTGCAGGCGATGAGCTGTTTCAAGGGTGGCAGGCAGATCGCGGACCTGTCGGAGGCCACCCAGCCGGGCACGAGGTACCGGGTCAAGTGGGTCGACGTGCCCGACCGGCAGGCCGCGGAGGTCTCGGTGCGCAGCCAGTTCGCGCCGGGCGAGGTCACGCACAGCCGGAAGCTCGAAGGGGCGTACTGGGGTGACGGCGGGGCGTACTTCGTGGCCAGCTACGCCCGCGCGGACGACGGCAGTGTGCACGAGCACGACGGGCAGGTGTGGTTCTACGACCCGCGGTCGGAGACGGTGGAGCTGAAGACGATCTTCGGCGTGAACCCGGACCCCGACGCGGACACCAACTACGACGGCCCGGACAACATCACGGTTTCCCCGTACGGCGGGCTGATCCTGGCCGAGGACGGGGAGGGCCTGTCACACCTGGTGGGCGTGACCGATCGCGGCCAGGCGTACCCGATGGCGCGCAACGAGCTGAACAACAGCGAGTTCACGGGCCCGACGTTCAGCCACGACGGGCGTTTCCTGTTCGCGAACATCCAGACGCCGGGGTACGTCTTCGCGATCACCGGGCCGTGGGAGGAATGCCGGTAGTCGGGGGGTCGGACTCGACCACCTGCATGAGGTGAGGCAGGGGCTTTTCCTGGCTCATCTTCGAGCCTGCCCGTCCGGCGAGGACTCTCTTGATCTTTTCCCCCTGCGCGCAGCGCGGGGGCGCGCTGCGCGGGGGGTCGCGGGTGGCTGGGAACGCCCGTCCCACCCCGATCGCGGAGTGTTCAGGACGCGGGGATCGGGGTTAGGGAGCGGGCTGGGCGCGGGCATTCTTGGCTGCCGTTGCCGGGTTCGCCTTCGCGGGGTGGCCGGGCGTTGCCTGGCCGCTAATAGCTCCTTGGTGTCCACACCTGGCCATTGGTCACCCTGGTCCGCGACGAGCCTACGATCAAAAGACACCGCATGTCCACAGTAGACACGTCCAGCTCGCCCAGGGTGGTCACCCGCACGGCCTCCTCCTCACCGCCGACGTCCCTTGCCACCACCACGGGCGTCGCCGGCGCGCGGTGGCGTAGCAGTACCTCCCGTGCCTGCGCCAGCTGCGTCGTCCGAGTGCGCGAAGCCGGGTTGTAGATCGCGAGCACCAGGTCCGCCGCGCCGGCCGCGTCCAGCCGCTTTTCGATGATCTCCCAAGGCTTCAGGCGATCCGACAACGACAGGACGCAATAATCGTGCCCCAGTGGCGCGCCCACTCGCGACGCCGCGGCCTGCGCCGCCGTCACGCCGGGCAGCACGCGCACCGAGACCGCGTCCTCCTGCAGCGACGCCTGTTCCAGCACGGCCGAAGCCATCGCGAACACACCGGGATCACCGGACGAAACCACGGCCACCCGCGCCCCGCCCTGCGCCAGGGTAAGCGCTTCCCGGGCACGGTCGGCCTCCACGCGGTTGCCCGACGCGTGCCGCTGCTGCCCGGCGCGCTGCGGGACCTTCGCCAGGTACGGACCATAGCCCACCAGGTGATCCGCCGACTCCAACGCCTCCGCGGCCTCGGGCGTCAGCCACTGTGGACCGGCCGGACCAAGCCCGACGACCACGACTTCACCACCGACCGCGGGCGCCGACGCATCCACCGAGGCACCCGACTTGCGCGAGGCGTAAGCAGGACTGGGCACGAGTGCGAGCGAGAAGTACGGCACCGACTCGGGATCGACCTCCGCGAACGGCTCTACCCGCTGAGTTTGCCACGTCGCGCGCTCCACGTAGTACGCGTCCTCGAGCTTCCCGGACTCAGCCAGCGCCTCGCGCACGGAACCGAAGGTACGCCCCAGCTTCAGCACCGCCGCGGCTTCGGTATCCGCCAACCGCCGCGCGAGCTCGGGTGCGGGCAGGGTGCCCGGCAACACCGTCAGCACCTCGTCCCGCTGCACCAACGGGCGCCCCAGCACCGCCGAAGCGGCGCTCACCGACGTCACGCCCGGCACGGCTTCCGCCTCGTACCGGTCGCACAGCCGTTCGTGCATGTACATGTACGAGCCGTAGAAGAACGGGTCGCCTTCGCACAGCAGCACGACATCGCGTCCCGCGTCGAGATGCTCGGCGAGGCGTTTGGCGCTCAGCTCGTAGAACTCGGCGATCGCGCCCTCGTACCCGCCCGGGTGATCCGTGGTCTCCGTGGTCACCGGATAGACCAGCCGCTCCTCCAGCTGCCCCTCCCGCAGGTACGGCTCGGCGACCGAACGCGCGATGCTCCGGCCGTGCCGCGCACTGTGGTACGCGATCACCTGTGCCTCGCCGATGAGCCGCGCGGCCTTGACCGTCAGCAGCTCGGGGTCGCCCGGACCGAGCCCCACACCCCACAGCTTCCCGGTGCTCATTCGACCTCACTCGCCAACGCGTTCACCGCGGCGACCGCCATCGCGCTGCCGCCACGCCTGCCGTGCACCACGAGGTACGGCGCCGGGGCCCGCTTCGCGAGCTCTACTTTGGACTCCGCCGCGCCCACGAACCCCACGGGCACCCCGATGATCGCCGCCGGCACGCCCGCGCCCTCCTCGATCATCTCCAGCAGCCGGAACAACGCGGTGGGCGCGTTGCCGATCGCGACGACCGAACCGGCCAGCCGGTCCCGCCACAGCTCCAGCGCGGCGGCCGACCGCGTGGTGCCCATGCGCTCGGCGAGGCCGGGCACCTGGGGGTCGGACAGGGTGCACACGACGTCGTTGTCCGCGGGCAGCCGTCGCCGGGTGACGCCGCTGGCGATCATCTGCGCGTCGCACAGCACGGGCGCCCCCGCCCGCAACGCGGCACGGGCGGACTCGACGAGCTCCAACGAGTACGCGAGGTCGTCCACCAGATCGACCATGCCGCAGGAGTGGATCATGCGAACCGCGACGGGCTCCAGGTCCTCCGGCAGGATCGCGACGTCGGCCTCGTCGCGGATCGTCGCGAACGAGTGACGGTAGATCTCCGCCCCGTCCTTCAGATAGTCGATCACCGGTTTCCCTTCTGTCCCAGCACATCCACCAACGCCTCGACGGGCACCCAGGCCCCTTCGACGAGATATCCCCCGTCCGCGGCGACGACGTCCAGCGCGTCCCGCGGCTTACCGCACCGCCGCTCACATCCCGAGAAGTGCGCCCGCGCGGTCACCCCTCGCGCGTCGGCCCGCACGTCCGCGCGTGACTTCGCACACCCCGGCCGTCCGATGCACGCGCCGACGCCGGTGTCACTCGACAACGCCGCCAGCTCCGGCCGGTACTCCGGCACCACGACACTGCGCCACGGCGTCACCACGACGTCGCCCCGGAACGACCTCAACTGCTCCGCGCTCAGCTGTCCGAACAGCGGCGCCACGCAGATCCCGCGGCCACCGTCGTCGCGGGCGAACGGCCCCACCGAGACCGGTCGCCGTGGCCTCGTCACCTCGGAAAACCCGGACAGCTCGCGCATCCGCCATGCGGTGCCCCGGACCTCCAGGAACCGCGACGCCTCCCGCACCAGCGCCTCGACAGCGTCGGCGATGGGCACTCGCGACCCGGGCGCGCCCGCACGCAACAGCACGCCCGTGCGGTCGTCCAGCGCCTGCCAGCACAGGTCGGCGTCCTCGGCGGCGACGTCGCCGCGGCCGTCGTCGAGGGCGAAGAGGAACCGGCCCGGCAGCCCGGCCAGCTCCGGCGCGGCGCACACCGCCGCGTCCAGCTCGGCGACCAGCGGCCGCACGTCCACCACCCCGCCGACGAGTCCACTGAGCGGCGACGCGAGGAAGTTGCGCACTCGCTCGTGTGCGGGTGCGGGCAGCAGGCCCGCGTCGGACAGCCGTCCCACCAGCTCGCCCGTGTCCCGCGAAAGCCCACGCAGCTGCACGTTCCCCCGCGACGTCAGATGCGCCGAGCCGTCGCCCAGCTCCTCCGCGCAGCCCGCCAGCACGTCCAGCTGCGCCGCGGTGACCCGGCCGCCCGGCAACCGCACCCTGGCCAGCGCGCCGTCGGCGGCGTCGTGGGTCGCGAACACGCCGGGGCACGCGTCCGGACGAGCGCGCGCGGAGATGGACATGGCCCCAACTGTAAACGCCGGTTCACCACGCAGTGGAAAGCAGCACTTGGATCAGATGTAGTACACCTGCTACATTTCATCGCAGGATTTCAACAATGGGGAGAACAGCTATGACAGTCGTCAACGGGGCGCGGGGGGTCGTGCACCCGGTGAGACCCGCGGCGGACAACGCCGTCCTCGACGTGCGTGACCTGCGGATGCGCTACGGCAGCACCGACGTGCTCAAGGGGGTGGGCTTCACCGCCCGGCGCGGTGAGGTCGTGGCACTGCTGGGCCCGAACGGCGCGGGCAAGACCACCACGATCGAAATCCTGGAGGGGTTCCGCATGCGCTCGGCCGGGGAGGTCCAGGTGCTGGGAGTGGACCCCGCCCACGGGGACGAGGCGTGGCGGGCCCGGCTCGGCGTGGTCCTGCAGTCCTGGCGTGACCACGCGAAGTGGCGCGTCCGCGAGCTGCTGCAGCACCTCGGCTCGTACTACCGCGACTACTCGACCGACCACGTCCAGCGGCCTTGGGACGTGGACGAGCTGATCACGGCCGTCGGGCTGACCGAGCACGCGCACAAGCGGGCGGGCTCCCTCTCCGGCGGTCAGCGACGGCGGCTGGACGTGGCGATCGGCATCGTCGGGCGGCCGGAGCTGCTGTTCCTCGACGAGCCGACCGCCGGTTTCGACCCGGAGGCCCGCCGCGAGTTCCACGACCTGGTGCACCGGCTCTCCGACGACGACGACACCACGATCCTGCTCACCACGCACGATCTCGACGAGGCGGAGAAGCTGGCGGACCGGATCCTGATCCTGGCAGGCGGTTCGATCATCGCCGACGGCTCCGCCGACGAGCTGTCGCGCCGGATGGCCACCGGGGCCGAGGTCAAGTGGACCCGCGACGGCCAGCGCTTCGTGCACTCGACCGTCGAGGCGACGAGGTTCGTACACGAGTTGTTCCTGCAGTACGGCGAGGAGATCGCCGACCTCGAGGTGCGCCGCGCGAGCCTCGAAGACACGTACATGGCGATGGTCCGGGAATTCGAGGACCACATGCCAGGCACGCGGCGCAGGAGCTGGCCACAGGAGGACCGATCGGGCGCGGGTGTCCCGCAGGACATCAGGGGGTCGAAATGAGCGTGCTCGTCAACGCCGGCCGGGCCGGCTTCGTCCGGGGCCGCATCGAGCTCCGGCAGACCTTCACCAACAGCCAGGACCTGTGGTCCTACCTGTTCCCCGCCGTCCTGCTGACCGTCGTGATGAGTTTCATGCGGGGCTCCAGCGTGCCGGGTATGAACTTCTCCCTCAGCTCGCTGACGCTGCCCGGCGTGCTCGGCATGAACATCGCCTTCGGCGGCCTGGTCAACCTGGCCCAGCAGCTGGTGACCGAGCGCGAGGACGGCACACTGCTGCGGGCCAAGGCGGTCCCCAACGGGATGCTCGGCTACCTGGTCGGCAAGATCGTCCAGGTCTCCGGGATGTCGCTGATCGGCTGCGTGCTCGTGCTGATCCCCGGGCTCTTCGTGGCCAAGGGGCTCGACCTGGGCGCCGGCTCCTGGCTGGCCCTGCTCGGGGTGGTCGTGCTGGGGCTGGTCGCGACCATGCCGCTCGGCGCGATCATCGGCTCGCTGATGTCCAGCCCGCGCAGCATGGGCCTGGTGATGCTGCCCATCATGGGGCTCATCGGCATCTCCGGGATCTTCTACCCGATCACCAGCCTGCCGAGCTGGGTGCAGGGCATCGGGCAGCTGTTCCCGGTCTACTGGCTGGGGCTGGGCATGCGCTCGGCGCTGCTGCCGGACACGCTGTCCGCGATCGAGATCGGGCACTCGTGGCGGCACCTGGAAACCGTCGGCGTGCTCGGCCTGTGGACGGTGGCCGGCCTGGTACTGGCGCCGATCGTGTTGCGTAGGATGGCGCGTCGCGAGTCCGGCTCGACCGTGGCCGCTCGCCGGGAGAAGGCCTTGCAGCGGATGCCGCGATGAGCGCTGAGACGATCTACAACCGGATCGCGATGCTGCGCGCGGAACGGGGTATCTCACGGCGCCAGCTGGCCGAGGCGCTGGGCGTGCACTACCAGACGATCGGCTACCTCGAACGCGGCGAGTACAGCCCGAGCCTCTACCTGGCGTTGAAGATCGCACAGTACTTCGAGGTCGGCGTGGAGGTGATTTTCTCCACTGACCCGTTCCCCCGGCTCGGCGAGCGATCGGCTTGACGCGGGGCCGCCCGCCCCCGGAGAGTGAGGGGCGAGAACTAGGAGGCCCCGCGTGATCCTGCTGCTGTCCACTTCGGACACCGACCTGCTCAGTGCCAGGGCGAGCTCCGCCGGGTACCGGCTGGCGAACCCGGCGCGGCTCGACCTCGGCGAGCTGCCCGCGCTGCTCGACGGCGTGCGGATCGTGGTGGTGCGCATCCTCGGGTCGGCGCGGACGTGGTCCGACGGCCTGGCCGCGGTCCGCGCGAGCGGCGCGCACGTCGTGGTGCTGGGCGGCGAGCAGGCCCCCGACGCGGAGCTGATGGAGCTGTCCACCGTGCCGGCGGGGATCGCCACCGAGGCACACGCCTACCTGGCGCAGGGCGGCCCCGAGAACCTCACCCAGCTGCACCGGTTCCTCTCCGACACCCTGCTGCTGACCGGCGACGGCTTCGAGCCGCCCGCGCCGCAGCCGATGTGGGGCGTGCTCGAACGGCAGCCGCGGCGTACCGAGGGCCCGGTGGTAGCGATCCTGTACTACCGGGCGCACCACCTCTCGGGCAACACGGCGTTCGTCGAGGAGCTGGCGCGGGCGGTCGAGGACGCGGGCGGCCAGGCCCTGCCCATCCACTGCGCGTCGCTGCGCACGCGTGAACCGGCGATGATGGTGGAGCTGGGCAGGGCGGACGCCTTGCTGGTCACCGTGCTCGCGGCCGGTGGCACCCGGCCGTCGGCGGTCGGCGCGGGTGGCGACGACGAGGCGTGGGACGTGGCGGAGCTGGCCGCGCTCGACATCCCGATCCTGCAGGCGCTCTGCCTCACCAGCGACCACGAGACCTGGCAGGGCAGCAACGAGGGTCTGTCCCCTTTGGACGCCGGGAACCAGATGGCGGTCCCGGAGTTCGACGGGCGGATCATCACGGTTCCGTTCTCCTTCAAGGAGCTCGACGAGGACGGCCTGCCGCACTACGTGCCCGACACCGAGCGCGCCGCCCGTGTCGCACGCATCGCGCTGGCGCACGCGCGGCTGCGCCACACCCCGCCCGCCGAGCGGCGGATCGCGCTGATGCTCTCCGCGTACCCGACGAAGCACTCGCGGGTCGGTAATGCGGTCGGCCTGGACACGCCCGCGTCCGCGGTGAAGCTGCTGCGCCGGATGATCGAGCAGGGCTACGACCTCGGCCCGGAACCGTTCCCCGGCATCGAGTCCGGCGACGGCGACGAGCTGATCCACGCGCTCATCGCGGCGGGCGGGCAGGATCCCGAGTGGCTGACCGAGGAACAGCTTGCGGGCAACCCGATCCGAGTCCCCGCCGATCGCTACCGCGAGTGGTTCGCGGCACTTCCCGAACAGCTGCGCGCGGAGATGGAGCAGCACTGGGGCCCACCGCCCGGCGAGCTGTACGTCGACGGTGGGGACATCGTGCTGGCGTCGCTGCAGGCGGGCAACGTCGTGCTGATGATCCAGCCGCCACGGGGGTTCGGCGAGAACCCGGTCGCGATCTACCACAACCCGGACCTGCCGCCGAGCCACCACTACCTGGCGGCCTACCGCTGGCTGGAGGCGGAGTTCGGCGCGCACGCGGTGGTGCACCTGGGCAAGCACGGCTCGCTGGAATGGCTGCCGGGCAAGACCGCCGGCCTGTCGGCGTCCTGCGCACCGGACGCGGTGCTGGGCAACCTGCCGCTGATCTACCCGTTCCTGATCAACGACCCCGGCGAGGGCGCGCAGGCGAAGCGGCGTGCGCACGCCACGATCGTCGACCACCTCATCCCGCCGATGGCCCGCGCGGAGAGCTACGGCGACCTGGCGCGGCTGGAGCAGCTGCTCGACGAGCACGCGAACATCTCGGCGATGGACCCGGCGAAACTGCCCGCGATCCGCGCCCAGATCTGGACCCTGATCCAGGCCGCCAAGCTCGACCACGACCTCGGCATCGCGGAACGCCCGCACGACGTGGAGTTCGACGACTTCCTGCTGCACATCGACGGCTGGCTGTGTGAGGTCAAGGACGCGCAGATCCGGGACGGGCTGCACATCCTCGGCGAGGCGCCGACCGGCGAGGCACGGGTGAACCTGGTGCTCGCGATGCTTCGGGCGCAGCAGATGTGGGGCGGGCAGGCCGGTGCGGTCCAGGGGCTGCGTTCCGCGCTGGGCCTGAAGGAGGACGCCCCGCTGTCCGATGTGGACGCGGTCGAGCGGACGGCGAGGCAGCTCGTGCTGGACATGGAGGCCGCGGACTGGTCGGTCGACGCGATCACCGTCGAGGAGCCGGTGGCGAGCGTGCTGCGGTTCGCGGCGACGGAGATCGTGCCACGGCTGGCGGGCACGACCGGTGAGATCGACGCGGTCCTGCACGCGCTCGACGGCGGGTACATCCCGGCCGGGCCGAGCGGTTCTCCGTTGCGGGGCCTGGTGAACGTGCTGCCGACGGGCCGCAACTTCTACACGGTCGACCCGAAGGCGATCCCGAGCCGGCTCGCCTGGGAGACCGGCCAGGCGCTGGCGGACTCGCTGCTGCGGCGGTACCGGGAGGACACCGGGGACTGGCCGCAGTCGGTCGGCCTGTCGGTCTGGGGCACGTCGGCGATGCGCACGTCGGGCGACGACGCGGCGGAAGTGCTGGCGCTGCTGGGCGTGCAGCCGGTGTGGGACGAGGCGTCCCGGCGGGTCACCGGTCTCGAGCCGGTCCCGCTCGCCGAGCTGGGCAGGCCGCGGATCGACGTGACCGTGCGGATCAGCGGGTTCTTCCGGGACGCGTTCCCGCACGTGATCGACCTGCTCGACGACGCCGTGCGGCTCGTGGCAGCGTTGGCCGAACCCGTTGAGAGCAACTACGTCCGGGCCCACTTCCTGTCCGATATGGACACTCACGGTGACGAACGCCGTGCCACGACCCGGATCTTCGGCTCGAAGCCGGGCGCCTACGGTGCGGGGCTGCTGCCGCTGATGGACTCCGGCAACTGGCGCGACGACGCGGACCTGGCGGAGGTGTACGCGACGTGGGGCGGCTACGCCTACGGGCGGTCGCTGGACGGGAAGCCCGCGCGGGAGGACATGGAGAGCTCGTACCGGCGGATCGTCGTCGCGGCGAAGAACACCGACACGCGCGAGCACGACATCGCCGACTCCGACGACTACTTCCAGTACCACGGCGGCATGATCGCCTTCACCCGCGCGCTGACGGGCCAGGCGCCGGCGTCGTACATCGGCGACTCGACGAGCCCGGACGCGGTCCGCACGCGCTCGCTGCACGAGGAGACGGCGCGGGTGTTCCGGGCCCGGGTCGTCAACCCGCGCTGGCTCGCCGCGATGCGCAAGCACGGGTACAAGGGCGCCTTCGAGCTCGCCGCGACGGTCGACTACCTGTTCGGCTTCGACGCGACGGCCGGCGTGGTGGACGACTGGATGTATGAGAAGCTGTCCGAGTCGTACGTGCTGGACCAGCAGAACCAGGAGTTCCTGGCGAAGTCCAACCCGTGGGCGCTGCGCGGGATCGTCGAGCGGCTGACGGAGGCCGCGGACCGTGGCCTGTGGGCCGAGCCGGACCCGGAGCTGCTGGCGCAGCTGCGCGAGGTCTACCTCCGCACGGAGGGCGACCTGGAGGGGTCGTGACGATTTCCGGCCGCGAGCCTAGGTCCTGATCCACAGGCAGAACGGGTGCCCCGCCGGGTCGAGGTACACGCGGACGTCGTCCTGCGGCTGGTACTTCGCGAGGACGCCGCCGGCGGCCTCGACGACCTCGCTCGCGGCGGCGAGGTCGTCGACCTCGATGTCGAGGTGCAGTTGCATCTGCTGCTCGTCCCGGCCTGCGGGCCACGCCGGCGGCGCGTGCTCGCTCTCCAGCTGGAACGACAGCCCGGCGCTGCCGTCGGCCGGGCGCAGTGTCACCCACTCCGGCTCGTAGCTGCCGACCGGCCAGCCCAGGATCTTCCGGTAGAAGTCGGCCAGGCCCCGGGGATCGGGGGTCCCGAGGACCGTGGAGGTCAGCTTGAACGTCGGCGTCACCCCCCGAGCGTAAACGCTGCCCGGCCCGCCGGGCGGAGATCACCGCCGGGCCGACGGCACCGCGATCGTGAACGCCGCACCACCCTCGGGCGCCGGGCCCGCGGTGATCGTGCCGCCCATCCGGGTCACCAGGCCGTGCGCCAGCGCCAGCCCGACCCCCCGAGCCGACCGGCCGCCGCCCCCGGTACTTCGCGTTCAGCGCGCCGCGCTCGAAGGCCATCGCGTAGTCCTCCGGCGCGAGACCCGGACCGCCGTCGCGGACCTGCAGGACGCCGGAATCGTTGAGCGACAACGTCAATGGCGCCCGCGCGGGGGTCACCCGCAACGCGTTCTCCGCCAGCCCGTCCAGCACCTGCCGCAACCGCCGGGCGTCCACCACCGCGACGTCCGCCGTGCGGCGCAGTGGCCGCGCCAGCAGGCGCCCGAGCAGGAGCGCGGCCACCGCGGCCGGTCCCACGGACCTCGACGAGGTCCGCCTGCCCGGACACCGTGCGGGTGGCCGAAATCGACTGCCCCGCGCCGATCCCCTTCGCCCCGGCGACCGCGAGACACACCGTGGTGATCCGGAAGGCGAGCGACCGGCGCATCACGCCCCGTCCGCCGCGTACCCGACGCCGCGAACCGTCCTGATAGGACTAGCCGGTCCGAGTTTCGCCCGCAGCTGGGCGATGTGCACGTCCACCGTCCGCGTCCCGGCCGACGCCGAGTAGCCCCACACCGCGCTGAGCAGCTGGCCGCGCTCGAACACCCGCCCGGGCTGCCGCAGCAGCTGCGCGAGCAGCTCGAACTCGGTCGACGTCAACGCGACCTCCTGCACACCGGCCCACACCCGGCGCTGCGTGACGTCCAGCCGGACCTCCCCGGCGGTGAACACCTCGGCCCGCGCGCCCGGGCCCCGGCGGAGCACGGTGCGTACCCGTGCCGCCAGTTCCCGCGGGGAGAACGGCTTCGTCACGTAGTCGTCGGCACCGAGCTCGAGCCCGAGCAGCCGGTCGACCTCGTCGTCGCGAGCCGTCACGAACAGCACCGGCGTCCAGTCACCGGCGGCGCGCATGGTCCGGCAGACCTCTGCACCGTCCATCCCGGACAGTCCGATGTCGAGCACCACCGCCACCGGCCGCAATCGCCGGACGGCGGCGAGCGCGGCGTCCCCGTCGGACTCGCGGTGCACGGCGAACCCGTCCCGCCGCAGGTAGAGCGCGATGAGCTCGGCGATCGCGGTCTCGTCCTCGACGACGAGTACCAGACCGCGGCCGGGTGCGGACATCGGGTCTCCCGGGCTCACGGCGAGCCGTCGCCCGCCATCTCCGAATCGATCGCGTCCAGCGTAGTCCGGATCTGGCTCAGTTCGTCCTGCGGTCGCGGCGCGGACGGGCTGCTCGTGGCGTGGTCGCGGCAGCCGGTGCAGCCGAGCGCCAGCGCGAGCAGCGCGGCAGCGGTCACGACACTCCTGCGCACGGTCACTTCGCCTCGCAGTGCGAGTTCCTGAAGTTCGTCAGCCGGTCCTGGATGGACTCGAGGTCGTCCACCCGCCCGGCCCGCCGGTCGGCCCGCCGCGCCAGCTGGTCGGCGAGCTGCGGGTGCCCCTTCGCGCGCTGGCCGTCCGCGCGCGCCCGCAGCCACGCGACCGAACCGGTGGTGTTCGCGTCGCCGTTGATCCGCGTGGTCAGCTTGGCGGTGCGATCGGCAAGGCGGGGCAGCAGGTCGGCGCACAGGTACTGCGACTCCTCGGGACTGAGTGTCACCTGGCCGTAGCCGGGTGTCGTAGGCTCGGGGGTCTGAGCGGACGCGACGGGGACGCTGACGGCGAGCACGGCGGCGGTCCCGCAGCCCACGACCGCGACCCGGCGAAGGGAGACGAGCATGATTCCTCCTCGTTCGGTTGGTGCCATCCACCGTCTCGCGCGCGGGTTCGAGGACGATCGGTGCCGTGTTCGGGGTTTGCAAGGATCAGGGAAGGCGAGAAGTTGATCGACTTGAACAGTGACCTCGGCGAGGGCTTCGGCATCTGGCCGCTGACCCACGACGACGCCCTGCTGGACATCGTGACCAGCGCGAACGTGGCATGCGGCTTCCACGCGGGCGACCCGAGCGTGCTGCGCAAGGTGACCACGCGCGCCGCCGAGCGGGGCATCGCCGTGGGCGCGCAGGTCGCCTACCGCGACCTCCCCGGGTTCGGCCGCCGGTTCATCGACGTCGATCCCGCCGAACTGGTCAACGACGTGATCTACCAGATCGCCGCGCTCGACGGCTTCGCCCGCGTCGCCGGCACGCGGGTGAGCTACGTGAAGCCGCATGGCGCGCTGTACAACGCGATCGTGCAGCACGCCGAGCAGGCCGCCGCCGTCGTCGAGGCCGTGCGGACCTACGACGCGAGCCTGCCGGTGCTGGGCCTGCCGGGTTCGGAATGGTTGCGCCAGGCCGAAGCCGCGGGCCTGCGGCCCATCCGGGAGGCCTTCGCCGACCGCGCCTACACCCCTGAGGGCACGCTTGTTTCGCGGCGACAGCCCGGTTCCGTCATCCACGACGCCGACGAGGTCGTGCGCCGGGTCGTGCGAATGGCCACCGAGGGCACGGTGACCGCGATCGACGGAAGCGTGGTCCAGGTCGAACCGGAGTCGGTGTGCGTGCACGGCGACACCCCTGGCGCGGTCGAGATCGCGCGCGGGGTCCGCGAGGCGCTGGTGGCGGCCGGCGTGTCGCTGAGCCCGTTCACCAGCACAGCGGAAGATGCGTGATGCCGTTGATGAAGTTCGACGTCAGGTGCCGCACCTCGCCGTCAAGGCGCACCTCCGGCAGCTGAGCGAGGAACTCGCGGAAGAAGACCCGCAGCTGCAGCCTGCCGAAGTGCGCGCCGAGGCACAGGTGCGGCCCCTGGCCGAACGCGAGGTGGTCGTTCGGTTCGCGGGTGACGTCGAACCTGTGCGGCTCCGGGAAGGCCCGCTCGTCGAAGTGGGCGGACGCGAAGTAGACAACCACCTTGTCGCCCGCGCGGATGCGCTGCCCGGACAGCTCGGTGTCCTGGCTCGCCGTCCGGCGGAACGTCAGCACCGGCGCGTGCCAGCGCAGCATTTCCTCGATCGCGCCGGGCAGCAGCGCCGGATCCGCCCGCAGCCGCCGGTACTCGGCGGGATGCTCCAGGAGCGCGAGCACCCCGCCCGGCAGGGCGCTGCGGACGGTGTCGTTGCCCGCGATGACGACGAGGAAGAAGAACATCTGCAGCTCGGCGTCGTCGAGGGCGCGCCCGTCGACCTCGGCCCGCACGAGCGCGGTCATCAGGTCGTCGGCCGGGTTCGCCCGCTTCTCGGCGGCGAGCTCCTGCGCGTAGCCGAACATGTCCGCGAGCATCGCGGGCGAGCGCGGGTTGACCGGCCTGCCGCGGGCGTCGCGGACGATCTCCGCGTGCTCGGGGTCCTGGTAGCCGATCACCCGGTTCGTCCACTTCAGCAGCAGGCCGCGGTCCGCGGGCGGGACGCCGAGCAGGTCCGCGAGGTTGAGCAGCGGGAAGTCGTCGGTCACCTGCGCCGGCAGGTCGCAGTGCCCGCGCGGCACGACGTTCCCGAGCAGCTGCCGGGCGCGCTCGGCGATCTGCTCGGCGAAGCGTTCCAGCCGTCGCCGGGTGAACACGGCCGAGACGATCCGCCGCAGCCGGTTGTGCTCCGGCGCGTCCATGTTGAGGATCATCCGGCGGATGAACGCGAGGTCGTCCGGCTCCGGGTCGCGGATCTGCGTGGCGCCCAGCCAGGAGGAGTAGACCTCCGGGGTGCGCAGCACGTGCCGGACGTCGGCGTACCGGGTCACCGCCCAGTAGCCGGGGCCCGCCGGCCAGTCGAGGACCTCGTGTTCCTCTTGCCAGGCAACGGGTTCCTCGTCGCGCAGGCGACGGAACTCGGCATGCGGCAGGCCCCGCGCGAACACCCTCGGGTCGAAGACGTCCGCGGCTGTCATCAGTGCTGGTCCAGGAACACTTCGATCGCGTTGGCCAGCGTCACGGGCACCTCGTCGGCCGCGTAGTGCCCGGCGTCGGGAAGCACCTCCAGCTCGAGCTTCGGGTACCAGCGCACGAAGGTGTCCAGCATGGCCTGCTCGCCCAGCGCCGGGTCATGCTCGCCGACGAATACCTTGACCGGCACCTCGGCCCCGGCGATGCGGTCGGAGAAGTCGGTGTGCGCCCAGGCTTCCAGGTACTCGGCGAACGCCTGCTTGTCGGAGTTCTCCTCCGAGTGCAGCACCATCCCGTCGAGCCAGGCGTCGGGATGCCGCCCGCCCGTGGTGAAGTCGATGATCGCCTTGCGGTTCGCGGAGTCCTCGGCCGCGCCGGAGAACAGCTTCCAGCCGTCCTCGTCGAACTGCACCCCGCTCGCGGGCACGGGCGACACGCCGACGAGGGCACGCACGCGGTCCGGCGCGTCGGCGTACACCCACTGCATGATGCTGCCGCCCATCGAGTGGCCGACGAGCGAGAACCGCTGCGCGCCCAGCTGGTCGGCGAGCGCGAGGACGTCGGACGCGGCCTCGGCGATGGTGTGCTCGCCGGGCTCGTCCTGGCGCGCGCCGTAGCCGCGATATTCGGTGAAGACGTAACTGAAGCGTTCGTCGTCGAGGTGCGGGATCAGGTTGTCCCACGCCTTCGCGGAACCGAACCATCCGTGCAGCACGAGGACCACGTGCTCGCCGGTGCCGACGCGTTCGAAAACCGAGCTGGTCACTACGCCTCCTCATCGAGTGCGGCTCCGAGCTTGGCACATCCCGATGAGTTCCGCACCGTGCGCGAGTCCGCCCAGGTATGGAGACTCGACTGGACACCCGGTACAGCGCGGACGACGCGACGGCCATCCCGTGGGCGCAGGCACGCAAGGTGCTGACCGAGGCGGAGGTGTCGTGGCTGACCACGATCCGCCCCGACGGCCGCCCGCACGTGACGACCCTGCTCGCCGTTTGGCTCGACGACTCCGCGTACTTCTGCACCGGCGCCGAAGAGCGCAAGGGCCGCAACCTCGCCGAGAACCCCCACGTCGCCTTGACAACCGGCTGCAACCGGCTGCACGAAGGCCTCGACGTCGTGCTGGAAGGCGACGCCGTCCGCGTCCGCGACACGGCGAAGCTGCGCCGCATCGCGGAAGCCTACGAAGCGAAGTACGGCAGCGAGTGGCGCTTCACCGTGAGCGACGACGGCGCCTTCCTCAACACCTACGGCGACGAGGCACTGGTGTACGAGATCGCGCCGGTGACCGCCTTCGGCTTCGGGAAGGGCCTGTACAGCCAGACCCGCTGGCGGTTCTGAGCCTTTGCGGACGCTCCCTACCCGCCCTTGACCGTGCCGTGGTGCTCGAACGGCCACTGGTGCACCGGCCTGGCCAGCAGCTCCGCCGGCGGCTCCGGCAGCTTCTCCACGCCACGGGCGATCACCACGATCCGCTCCTCGCCGCCGAGGTAGATGTCGGCATCGCGGTCCAGGGTGTCCTCCACCCAGCGCAGCAGCTCCTCGCGGCGGCCCGGCGTCGCGCGGACCTCCCACATCAGCGTGTCGCTCATCGGCCCGCTCGCAGCGGCGGGACGGCCGGGACCTCCGGCGCGTGGTCGATTTCGGCCTGGGTCATCCGGAACTCCTCGGGGTAGCGCGCACGCTCGGTGCGTCGTGCGGGTTCGGTACTACGCCAGGTGTACAGGCACAACTGGCACTGGTGCACCTCCCACACGCCGGGGACGGGCGAATCGGCCAGCTTGGCCAGGACTTCGTGGCCACAACGGGGACACATCGGACTTTCCTCCTCAGCGGTCGGCGAGCATGCCCCGCAGCCTGGTCAGCCAGGCGTCCGCCTCGGGCAGGTCCCGCACGGGCTGGCTGTAGTGGCCGCGGTTGTCGGGGGCGACGGGCGTGGTCGCGTCGATGATCAGCTTGTTGGTGATCCCGGCGGGCTGTGAACCGGGATCGAGCTCCAGCACGGGCAGGTTGGGGATGTTCACCAGGTCCCCGGCGGCGTTGACCTTCGTGGACAGCGCCCACATCACCTGCGGCAGGTTGAACGGGTCCACGTCCTCGTCCACCATGATCACCAGCTTCAGGTAGCCGAGCCCGTGCGGCGTGGTCATCGCGCGCATGCCGACGGCCTTGGCGAACCCGCCGTAGCGTTTCTTCGTCGAGATGATCGCCAGCAGCCCGTGGGTGTACATCGCGTTGACCGCCTGCACCTCGGGGAACTCCGCCTTGAGCTGCTGCTGGATCGGCACGCAGGTGCTGGCGCCGATGAGGTAGTCGACCTCGGTCCACGGCATGCCGAGGTACAGCGTCTCGAAGACGGGGTTGCTGCGGAAGGAGATCCGGTCGATCCGCACGACGGTCATGTTCCGCCCGCCCGAGTAGTGCCCGGTGAACTCCCCGAACGGCCCCTCGATCTCGCGCTTGCGGCCCTCGATCACGCCCTCCAGCACGACCTCCGACCCCCACGGCACGTCGAGCCCGGTCAGCGGGGCGGTCGCGACCGGCGCGGGCGCGCCGCGCAGGGCGCCCGCCATCTCGTACTCGCTCTGGTCATAGGCCATCGGCGTGGCCGCGACGATCGAGATCACCGGCTCGTTCCCGAGCGTGATCGCGACCGGCAGGTCCTCGCCCGCCTGCTCGGCCTTGTTCAGGTGCAACGCGATGTCGTGCATCGGCACCGGCTGCAGACCCAGCTTCGCCCGGCCCTTGACCTCCATCCGGTACACGCCCACGTTCTGCTTGCCGAAGTCGCCCGGGTCCTCGGGGTCCCGCGAGACCACCGCCGCCTTGTCGAGGTAGAACCCGCCGTCGCCGTCGTTCAGCCGGAACAGCGGCAGCACCTTGAACAGGTCCACGTCCTCGCCTTCGAGCACGTTCTCCGCCCACGGCGGGTTCTCCCGCCGCTCGACCGGCACCGGGAACGTCTCCCAGCGGCGGATGAACTCCGTGACCTGCTCCCGGACGGGCGTCTCGCTGGGCAGACCGAGCGCGAGCGCGTGGTTGGCCCAGGAGCCGTGCACGTTCAGCGCGACACGCGCATCGGTGAACCCGGTGATGTTGTCGAAGTACAGCGCGGGCGCCTTGTCGCCGAGGCGCGCGGCGGCGTTCGCGGCCGCGCCGAGGTCGGGTTCGGGGTCGACCTGCTCCGGGATCCGCAGCAGCTGCCCGTCCTTCTCCAGTGTGTCCAAAAAGGACCGCAAATCGTCGTGGACCATGGTTCCTCCTATCGGTCCAGGCCGGACCAGCGCCGCGCCCGTGGTGCGGGCAGGTCGAACTGGTCCAGCACGCGGGCGACGAGGTGGTCGAGCACGTCGTCCACGGACTCCGGGTGGTTGTAGAAGGCGGGCATCGGCGGCACGAGCACCACGCCCATCCGCGCCAGCGCGAGCATGTTCTCCAGGTGGATCTCGCTCAGCGGCGTCTCGCGCGGGACCAGCACGAGCTTGCGGCGCTCCTTGAGCACGACGTCGGCGGCGCGGCCGACCAGCCCGTCGGCGTAGCCCGCGCGGATCCCGGCGAGCGACTTCATGCTGCACGGGATCACGATCATCCCGTCGGTGCGGAACGAACCGGAGGAGATCGACGCGGCCTGGTCGCCCGCGCCGTGCACGACGTCGGCGAGCTTGCCGACCTCCCGGGCGCTGTACGGCGTTTCGAGCTCGATGGTGGTGCGCGCCCAGCGACTGAGCACCAGGTGCGTCTCCACGTCGTCCAGCTCGCGCAGCGCCTCGAGCAGGCGCACGCCCAGCGGCGCCCCGGTCGCTCCCGTCATCCCCACGATGAGCCGCACGGCGCCCTCCTCGCTTTAGTTCGTATACGAACCTTTCGTGTTCACACTACCATCGGCCCATGGCCCGGGTCGACGAAGCGGTGTTCCATCTCATGCGACGCGTACTTCAGGAACACGGCGCGCGCTGGCAGGCGAAACTGCCGAACCTGACGAAGCCGCAGTACGCGGTGCTGATCGTGATCGACGAGGGCGAGGAGGTCGACCAGGTCACGGCAGGCCAGCAGGCGGCGATCGACAAGGCGACGCTGGCCGGGCTGATGTCGCGGCTGGAGCAGCGCGGGCTGATCACGCGCACGGTCGGCGAAGATCGCAGGCGGCGCATCGTGCGGCTCACCGACGCCGGCCGCGAGGCCCTGCGGGAGGCGAAAGCCGTCGCCGACGTGGTGAACGGCTCGATGCTGCGACGCCTGGACCAAGAAGAAAGCACCCGGCTACGGGAGCTGCTCGCGAAGCTGGCGAACTGAAGGAGGGCCTCCCGGACGATGCCGGGAGGCCCTCCTTCGCGAATGGATCAGGCCATCGCCCTGGCCCAGAGCCCGTCGATCTCGCGCTCCGCCGCCGCGAGGCTCTCCTCGGCCAGCGGGATCAGCGACTCCATCGCGGGGTTGGACGCGGCGAGCGTCAGCTCCGCGGTGATGAACCGCGGCTCGAGACCGGTCATGGCCAGCCCGTGCGGCAGCCACTGTTCGGCGTGGTCCCACCCCTCGCGCGGAGTGCCCTCGCCGTACCCGCCACCGCGGGCGGCCAGCACCAGGAACTCACGGCCGCCGAGCAGGCCCGTTCCCGTCGCGGGGTCGAAGGCCAGCCCGGGGACGATCAGGTGGTCGACCCAGGACTTCACGCTGCTCGGCGGGCCGTAGTTGTAGAGCGGCAGGCCCAGCAGGAGGACGTCGGCCCGCTTGATCTCGTTCACCAGCTCCTCGCTGACCGCCCAGGACTCCGCCTGCGCCGGGGTGTGCTCGTCGGGCGCGACCAGGCGCGCCAGCCCGCCGAACGCGTCGAGGTGTGGCAGCGGCTCTGCGGCGAGGTCCCGGTAGGTCACCGTGCCGTCGGGGTGCGCGGCCCGCCAGGCCGCGGCCACCCGCGCGGTGAGCTTGCGGGTCACCGACTGCTCACCCTGGATGCTCGAGTCGATGTGCAGGAGATGAGGCATGTCTTTGACCATTCGTAGATGACTTGTGTAGGACAAATCATTGATACCACGCCGACCGCTGGTTCGCACGTAGACTGTGGCCATGGCCTCCCTGCCGGTCGCCAACCAGCCGCCCCACCGCTCGGGCGCGCTGCTCGACCACCTCGCCCGGCGGATCCGCCTGCGCTCGGAGTCCGTGCTGGCGCCGATGGGGCTGCGCCCGCGGCACCTGCTCGCGCTGACCCTGCTGCGCGACCTCGGCGGCAGCAGCCAGCAGGCGCTGGCCCAGACGCTGGAGATGGACAGCACGAACATCGTCGGCCTGCTCAACGACCTGGAAGGCGACAACCTGGTCGAGCGCCGGCGCTCACCCGAGGACCGCCGCCGGCATGTCGTGGAGCTCACAGATGTCGGCGCGAAGAGGCTCGCGAAGGCCGAGTTCGCGCTCGCGGCCGTCGAAGACGAGGTACTGGCGGCCCTCGACAACGAGCAACGTGAACAGCTCTACGCACTGCTGCACCAGGCGAGCAACTGCCCGCCACCGACGTGCTCCGAAATCGTCGAGTCCTGCTGAGCCGCTAACTCCAGAGCCGCAGTTCGTGCCCCTGCCACAGCAGCGCCTGGTGCAGCGCCTGGACCAGCCGCTCGTCGTCCTCGTCGGAAGGGTCGTCCCCGAAGGGCACCCAGCGCTCGCACACCTGCTCGCCGTCCTCGGAGCCGGTGAGTAGAATTCCGGGGTAGGAAAAGGAAACGGGCGTGCCGCCGGCGTCGACGGTGACGTGCCTCAGCTGCACCTCCACGTGTACCGCCCGTTCGGACATGTGCACCTACCGAGTGTCGCGCGGGCGTCGATACCCCACAGTCGCGCCACACCGGCTTTTGGTTACTGGACGGTCGCTTCGTTTTGGGCAACCCTGTCCGGACGGGTCGTCTTGTGCGCAGGCACAATGCAGGCCGGACTTTCGACCAGGGAGTGGATCAGGAACGTGACAGGCAGCTTGCCGAGTGCCGTGCAGTCGATCGAGCAGAGGATCGCCGAGGAGCTCGGCGTGCGCGAGGGGCAGGTCAAGGCGGCCGTCGATCTCCTCGACGGCGGCTCGACGGTGCCGTTCATCGCGCGGTACCGGAAGGAAGTGACCGGCACGCTCGACGACGCGCAGCTGCGCACGCTCGAAGAGCGGTTGCGGTACCTGCGGGAGCTGGACGAGCGGCGGGACGCCGTGCTCGACTCGATCCGGACCCAGGGCAAGCTGACGCCCGAGCTGGAGGAGCAGATCCGGCTCGCCGACACGAAGGCCCGGCTGGAGGACATCTACCTGCCCTACAAGCCGAAACGACGTACGAAGGCGCAGATCGCCCGCGAGGCGGGCCTCGAGCCGCTGGCCGACGGCCTGCTGAACGACCCGACCACCGACCCGCACGCCGCGGCCGCGGTGTTCGTCGACGCCGAGAAGGGCGTGGCCGACGCGCAGGCGGCACTCGACGGCGCCCGCGCGATCCTGGTGGAGCGCTTCGGCGAGGACGCCGACCTGATCGGCGAGCTGCGCGAGAAGATGTGGGCGCAGGGGCGTCTGGCGTCGAAGGTGCGCGCCGGCAAGGAGACCGACGGCGCCAAGTTCGCCGACTACTTCGACTTCTCCGAGCCGTTCACGAAGATGCCCTCGCACCGCGTGCTGGCGATGTTCCGCGGCGAGAAGGAGGAGGTCCTCGACCTCACCATCGAGCCCGAGGAGCCGTCCGACGAGCCGCGGGTCGGCCCGACCGAGTACGAGCGGCGGATCGCGCAGCGCTTCGGCGTCGCCGACCAGGGCCGTCCCGGCGACAAGTGGCTGCTCGACACCGTCCGCTGGGCGTGGCGCACGAAGATCCTGCTGCACCTGGGGATCGACCTGCGGCTGCGGCTGCGGCAGTCCGCCGAGGACGACGCGGTGCGCGTGTTCGCGGCGAACCTGCGTGACCTGCTGCTGGCCGCGCCGGCCGGCACGCGCTCGACGATGGGTCTCGACCCCGGGTTCCGCACCGGCGTGAAGGTCGCCGTCGTCGACGCGACCGGCAAGGTCGTCGCGACGCACACCATCTACCCGCACCAGCCCGCCAACAAATGGGACGAGTCGATCGCCGTGCTGGCGAAGCTCGCCGCGCAGCACCAGGTCGAGCTGATCGCGATCGGCAACGGCACGGCCTCGCGCGAGACCGACAAGCTGGCACTCGAGCTGATCAAGAAGCACCCCGAGCTCAAGCTCACCAAGGCCGTGGTCTCCGAGGCCGGGGCGTCGGTGTACTCGGCGTCGGCGTTCGCCTCACAGGAGCTGCCGGGCATGAACGTCTCGCTGCGCGGCGCGGTGTCCATCGCGCGCCGCCTGCAGGACCCGTTGGCTGAGCTGGTCAAGATCGACCCGAAGTCGATCGGCGTCGGGCAGTACCAGCACGACATTTCCGAGGTGTCGCTTTCGCGTTCGCTGGACGCCGTGGTCGAGGACTGCGTGAACGCCGTCGGGGTGGACGTCAACACCGCCTCGGCACCACTGCTGACCAGGGTCTCCGGGATCACCTCGAGCCTGGCCGAGAACATCGTGAGCCACCGCGACTCCAACGGCCCGTTCCGCTCCCGCGAGGTGCTCAAGCAGGTGCCGCGCCTGGGCCCGAAGGCGTTCGAGCAGTGCGCGGGCTTCCTGCGCATCCGCGAGGGCGACGACCCCCTCGACTCCTCCAGCGTGCACCCCGAGTCCTACCCCGTGGTGCAGCGGATCCTCTCGGCCGCGGGCAAGCAACTGCGCGAGCTGATGGGCAACGAGCGGGCGCTGAAGTCGGTGCGGCCCGAGCAGTTCGTCGACGAGAACGTGGGTCTGCCCACGGTCACCGACATCCTGTCCGAGCTGGAGAAGCCGGGCCGCGACCCGCGTCCGGCGTTCAAGACCGCCACATTCGCCGAGGGCGTCGAGAAGCTCGCGGACCTCAAGCCCGGGATGCGGCTGGAGGGCGTGGTGACGAACGTAGCCGCGTTCGGCGCGTTCATCGACATCGGCGTGCACCAGGACGGGCTCGCGCACGTGTCGGCGTTGTCGAAGAACTTCGTCAAGGACCCGCGCGATGTGGTCAAACCGGGAGACATCGTGAAGGTCAAGGTGCTCGATGTGGACATTCCGCGGAAGCGGATCTCGCTGACTCTCCGTCTCGACGACGAGGTCGGCGGGAAGCCCGCGCGGCAGCAGGGCCAGGGTGAGCGGCAGGGCCAGGCGCCGCGCAAGGGCGGCGGGCAGCAGTCCCGCAACCGCCGGGACTCGGGTAACGCCGCCGCTGGCGCACTGGCCGACGCACTCCGCCGAGCCGGTTACGGACGCTGATTCCCCGGACCGGTGCTCACCCTGCGTCAACGGCCGGCGGGCGTTACACGCCATCCGGCGGAACAATTCGCCCCCGGCTGGCGCAAGGGCGGGCACCGGCTCATCATCAGACCATGGGCTGGGCCGATTATCTGGCTGACCGTTCCGCCCGGCGCTGGTTCTACGGACTCGCCGGGCGCCTCGATCCGGGCTGGTCCGCTCTCGCGGTGGATCCCGGGTTGTGGCGCGCGTACGACCGGCACGCGTCCGCCGTGGCCGACGCGGTGCGCTGCGAGGATGATCTGGTGGCCCGCCAGGAGCCGGTGAGTGACCTGGTGCTGATCGCCTCCCACGCCCATGACGTGTGGACCGGGGCGGATGCGCGGGGCTGGACGCCGCCCGCCGACGTCTCCCGCTGGACGCCCGAGGAGTGGACCGGCCTGCGGTTGCTGGCGTGCTTGCGGCTGGCGGCGGCGGAACCCCGCGGTCCGCGGCTCAGCCCGGCGGCGGCGGAGTTGCGCCGTGAGTCGGTGGCGGCCCGCAAGCGCGTGCGCTGACGCGCGCCGGCCCGTGCCGCGGGCGCGAATGTCCTAACCGTTCACGGTTGGACATACGAAAGGTGCTAGCGGGGTAACGGTGCCGCCCAGACGATCCGATCCGGTGATTCACTTCCGCGTTCTGGGGCCACTCGAAGTCGCGGTGGCGGGCCGCGCAGTGACACTGGGCGGCCCCAAACCCCGCTTGCTGCTGGCGGCGCTTCTCCTGCAGCCCAACGTGGTCGTCTCCACCGACGCACTGGTCGAGGTGCTCTGGCCGGGCTCGGCGCCACGCTCCGCGGCGGCGAACATCCGCACCTACGTCCATTCCCTGCGCCGCCGGCTCGCCGAAGCCGCCCCGGAGCTCGAAGAAAGAATTCACGGCCGTGCGGGCGGTTATGTCGTCACGGTTTTCCGGAAGAGCTCGATTCCGCACTGTTCGAACGGCACGTCACCGTTGCCGAAGCCGCATCGGACCCGCACACGGCGCTCGCCGCTCTCGGCCGCGCCGCCGCGGTCTGGCGCGGGGACGTGCTGGAGGACCTTCCCCACAGCCACAAAGGGAATTTGTGTCGATCCCGGCACGTGGTTCGACGCGGAGCTGCGCACCGGCGTCGCGCTGGTGGAGCTGGCGGCGGCGTGGGGACTGGACGATCTCACGTGGCGGCTCACCGCCGCCTTCACGCCGTACTTCGATCTGCGCGGACATCACGACGACTGGCAGCACACGCACGAGATCGCGCTCGCCGCGGCCCGCCGCGCCGGAAACTTGCACGGCCAGCCGATCGTGTTGCGCAACCTCGGTCAGATCGACCTGTACCGCGACGCCGGGCTCGGTACCGTCCGCCACGTCGGTGGTCAGAACGACCGCGCGCTCGACCACCGCCATGAGACGCTGGCACTGTTCGCCCGCGCCGGGGATCCGCATGGCGAGGCGGCCGCGCGGATCGCCGTCGGCACGGTGTGGCTGGCGCAGAACTGTTACGCCACAGCGGATCGCTGGTTCTCCGACGCGTACGAGCTGGCCGCGGGGATCGGTGACCGGCACCGGGAATCCCATGCGCTGCAACGGCTCGCGCTGCTGCACCAGAGCCGGGGCAACCTCGGCGCGGCCCGCGAGGAGCTCGACCGGGCGATCGCGATCTTCGACGAGCTGGGCGACGACCACTGCGTCGGCTACGCCCACCAGAGCCCCGGCAGGCTGTACCTCGTCAGCGGCGACCTCGCGCACGCCCGGCTACTGCTGGTGAACTCCCTGTCGGTGCATCAGCGCAACGGCGACCACCGCTCCGAGGCGGAGGCGGCCGAGCTGCTCGAGCGGCTCGAGCAGCCGGTGAAGGCGCGCGAATACCTGCTGCTGTCACTGGGTATCTGGCGGAACCTGCAGGCGGGAGTCCAGGAGGCCGCGCTCACCGAACGCCTGCGGGCGCTGGGCGGTGCCGTCGATCTGCTGAGCATGCCGGGCGCCTGACCGCGGGGCATTGACCACAAACTTGGTCAAGGCCATCCTGTTCCCCACGAGCGAGTCGGGGAGGCACCGATGAGCAGTTTCGTGGTGGTCGGCGGCACCGGGCGGACCGGAAGCCGGATCGCCGAACGGCTCACCGCGGCGGGGCACGACGTCGTGGTGTCGAGCCGGGAGCCGGCGGGCGCGGAGGCGGTGCGGCTGGACCTCGCCGCGCCCGACCCGGCGGTGTTCGCCGGCGCCGACGGGATCGTGATCAGCGTCGAGCCCCCGAAGGACGCGGCCGACGCGGAGGCGGTGATGCACCACGGGGTCGCCGCCATCGCGGCGGTCGCCGCGCGGGAGGACGTCCCGGTGGTGCTCGTCTCGCAGATCTACGTGACCAGGGCGGCGGAGCATCCGGAGATGGCCGCCCGCATCGAGGCGCGGGCGCGGGGCGAGCAGACGCTGCGGGACAGCGGCGCGCAGTACACGATCGTCCGGCCGAGCTGGCTGCACGATCTCGCGACGGGCGGGGTCCGCATCGAACAGGGCGACACCGGTGAGGGCCGCATCAGCCGCGACGCGGTGGCGGCGGCCGCCGTCGCCGCGCTGTTCGACCCGTCCGCCTCGGGCAAGACGTTCGAGCTCTACGACGACCAGGAGTCCCCGGAGCCCGACTGGTCGACGGTGTTCGCGGCGCTGAGCCCGGACCCGGAGTCGGCGGACCTCTAGGGAACGTCCGCCAGCGGTTCGAGCACCGGCTTGCGCAGGTGCTGGTAGATGATCGACGTCCGGAACCCGACGATCTCCCGGCGGCTGGTGAACCGGTCGAGCAGGAACGCGTGCAGGTGGTCGATGTCCTGCGCGGTCACGTGCACGAGGAAGTCGTCGCTGCCCGCCATGGTGAACACCGACAGCACCTCCGGCAGCCGCGCCACCGACCGTTCGAACGACTGCACCACCGACCGGCTCAACGGCCGGACCTGCACCGCCACCATCGCCTGCACGCCGCGGTTCAGCGCCGGCAGGTCCACCTCCGCGTGGTAACCGCGGATCACCCCGCGGGCGCGCAACAGCCGGGTGCGCTCGAGGCAGGTCGAGGGCGCGATCCCCAGCTTGCGCGCGATGTCCCGGTTGGACTGGCGGGCGTCCTCCTGCAGATTCCGGACGATCGCCGAATCAAATTCGTCCACGTTCGTGCCGACTCCATCCTCGCCGAACGATGTTCGGCGCCAGGCCCCTCCTCGGTGATCGTCATCCTAGCTTCGAGGCATGGAGCATGAAGATGTGACGATCCGGCGCGGGCGCCGGTCGGGCTGACGATGATGATCGCCGTGCACTCGCGGGTGCTCGGCCCGGCGGTCGGCGGCGTCCGGCTGCGCCGCTACGCCGGCTGGCGCGACGGCCTGGAGGACGCGCTACGGCTGGCGGAGGCGATGACGTACAAGTGCGCCGCGGCCGGACTGTCGTTCGGCGGCGGGAAGACCGTGATCGCGCTCGACGAGGACGTCCCGCTGACCCCGACGCTCCGGCAGGCGGCGCTGGAGGACCTCGGCGAGTTCATCGAGTCCTTCGGCGGCTCGTACCTCGCGGGCCCGGACGTGGGGACCGGGCCGGCGGACATGGTGGTGCTGCGCCGGAAGACGGCCCACGCGTTCTGCGTGCCGGAGGAGCACGGCGGCACCGGGTCCTCGAGCATCCCCACCGCGGCCGGGGTGCTCGCGGCGCTGCGAGCCGGGGTGCGGCACGTGTTCGGCGCCGACTCCGTCGACGGTCTCACCGTCGTGGTCAGCGGGATGGGGTCGGTGGGTTCCCTTGTCGCGGCGGGACTTCCAGGAGCACGGATCATCGTGTCCGATGTGGACGAGACCAAACGCGACGATCGCTTCGAGTGGGTCGGCCCCGGCGAAGCGCTGCGCACGCCCGCGGACATCTTCGTACCGGCGGCTGTCGGCGGGGTGCTCGGCCCCGACACCGCCGGGGAGGTCGAAGCGCGACTGGTGGTCGGCCCCGCGAACAACCAGCTGACCACCGACTCGGTCGCGGATCTGCTGGCGGCGAAGGGAATCACGTGGATCCCCGACTTCGTCGCGAGCGCCGGCGGCGTCATCTACACACTCTGCCGCGAGATCGAAAAGCTCAGCCATGACGAGGCGATGACGCGCGTGGAGACGATCGGCGCCACCGTCGACACCATCCTCACCGCGAACACCACCCCGCTCGCCGCAGCCATGGACCTGGCGACCGCTCGACTCAAAACCACCTGACGGCTGGTCCGCGCCGATGCCCGGCGGCACCGGCGCGGACCAGCTCCCTACTCGCCCTCGGTCAGCTGCTGGTTCGCGGGCCGGTCGCTGAGACCCTTCTTCACCGAGTCGAGGATGGCGAGACCCTGGCCGACCAGGCCGGACGCCAGCTCGCCCAGCCCGTCGGCGCCGTTGAGGATGTTGACGTTCGCCCCGGACAGGCCGCGCGCCGCCTCCTTGACGATCTGCGGCAGCTGGTCGATGACCATCCGGTCGAGCGCGACCCGGTTGTTCGACGCGGCGGCTTCGGCCTGGACACGGATCTTCTCCGCCTCCGCCTGCGCCAGGATCCGCACCCGCTCCGCCTCCGCGTCGGCGGGCTTGACGACCTCGGCCACGAGCTGCTGCTGGCGCAGCTCGGCCTCGCGCTGGGCCAGTTCCGTCTGCATCGCGATCACCTCACGCTGGGCCTGCGCCTGCGCGAGCGGCCCGGCCTGCGACGCCTCGGCCTGCGCCCGGTCGACCTCCGCCTTGTACTGCGCCTGCACGACCGCGGTCTGGCGCGCGTACTCGGCCTGCCGCCGCTGCGACTCCTGCTCCGCCTCGGCCGCGGCCTGGTTGGCCTGCGCCTGCGCGATCTGCGCCTGCCGCTGGATGGCCGCGTTGTGCGGGGCCGCCATCGCGGCGATGTAGCCGAGCTTCATGTCGTCGATCGACTGGATCTGCAGCGAGTCCACGGTCAGCCCGATCTTCCCCATCTCGGCCTTCGACCCATCGAGCACCTCGGTGGCGAGCTTCTGCCGCTCGGTCACGATCTCCTCGACCGTCATCGACCCGATGATCGAGCGCAGGTGCCCGGCGAAGATCCGTCCGGTCAGCACCGACATCTGGTCCTGATCGGACAGAAAGCGCTGTCCGGCGTTGACGATGCTCTCCTCGTCGTTGCCGACCTTGAACGCGATCACCGCGCGCACGTTGAGCGCGATGCCCTGTTTCGTCACGCACGCCTCGGCCACCTCGGCCTCACACATGGCGAGCGTGAGGAACCGGACCTTTCGAAAGAACGGCATGGCGAAGCTTCCGTGCCCGGTCACGACCCGGAACGGACTGTCCCCCATGCTCCCCTTGCCGCCCGAGATCAGCATCGCCTGATCGGGCGCCGGAACGTGATAGCCGAACATTTCGCAGTCTCCTCGTCATCGAGCGCCGGGAAGGTCCGACCAGGGCACGACGCCGACGGTCCGCGCCCCGCGCGATTCGACGACGAGGACGCATGTGCCCAGCGGGAGCGGTTCCTCGGACCAGGCCAAGTAGATCTCCGTGCCACCGCGAATCCGTAACCGCACCTCGCCGGGGCCGTCGGGGCCCCGGGTCGCGTGGACGAGTTCGCCGACCCGGCCCACGGCGGAGGAATCGCCGTTCACAGTGCGAATCTACGCCTCGCGAGGATCAGCGGCAGGAGAATTCGACATCCGGGCAAATGGGGTTGATTCCCCCAAATCCCAGAAGAGTCCCGCCATCATGCGAAGCGCTTCACGCGCGACCGGCGCCAGCAGATGCTCGTCCGGCGCGTGCTGCGAGCACGCCGGGTAGGAGTGCGGAAGCCAGAGGGTGCACAGCCCCAGCTCTTCGGCGAACGCGTCGTTGGGAATGCTGCCACCGAGGTTGGGCAGCAGTGCCGGCTGCGCACCGGTCGTGGCCGCCACCGAGCTTTCCGCCCAGCGCACCCAGGCGTTGTCCGGGTCGGTCCGGGTCGGCCGCATGGTGCGGCCGACTTCGACCGTCACCATCGGAAACCCGTGCCGGTCGAGGTGTGCGCACAGGACCGGGCCCACACTGTCCACTTCGGTCCCCACGACCGAACGCAGCTGGCAGTGCGCGTGCGCCGAGCCGGGGATGGCGTTGACGGGCGTGTCCGGGTTTCCCGCCGACAGCGACAGCACCTCGACGGTGTTCCACCCGACGAGCCGTTCGGCCGGGCTCAGCCCGGGTTCACCCCAGCCGTCGTCGATCGCCGGATCGTCCGGACCGCCGCCGATTTCGATGTCCCGCAACGCTTTTCGCACGTTCTCCGGGATGTCGGGCGGCCGGAGGCCCGGCACCAGGATGCGGCCACGCGCGTCGACGATCGTGGCGAGCGCATTGGCGAGCACGGTCGCCGGGTTGCGCAGCAGGCCGCCCCAGTTCCCCGAGTGGTGCGCGCCGTCCCGGAGGTCGAGCCGCAGGGTGAACGGCGTCGACCCGCGGGAGCCGAGGAACAACGTCGGCCGGCCGGCGGCCACGCGCGGGCCGTCCGAGGCGATGAACACGTCCGCCGCGAGCTCGTCCGGACGCAGTGCGCACACCTGCCGCAGGCCGGGCGAGCCCGCCTCTTCCCCGGTCTCCACGAGGAACTTCAGGTTGAACCCCAGCTTTCCGCGCACGAGCAGGACCTGTTCGAGCGCGGCGAGGTTGATCGTGTGCTGGCCCTTGTTGTCCGCCGTGCCGCGGCCGTACCAGCGCTCGCCTTCGACGACGACGTGCCACGGGTCCAGCCCGGGCCGCCAGCGTTCCGGCTGCCCTAGTACGACGTCGCCGTGTCCGTAGCAAAGCACGGTGGGCAACGCGGCGTCCTCGTGCCGGGTGGCGATCAGGAACGGCCAGCGGCCCGCCGGGTTCGCCACGATCTCTGTCGTGCAACCGAACCGGGCCAAGGCCGGGGCGAGCTCGTCGGCGAGGTAGCACCGCAGGACGTCCTCGGCGGCCGGATTCTGGCTCTCCGTGGGAAAAGCGACGCGGCGGCGCAGCTGTTCGAGGAACTGCCCGGAATCGAAGTAGCCGCTGACGGCCTCGATCGCGGCAGCCCGGCTCCCGGCCGCCGTCACAGCTTGAGCGCCAGCTCGTCCAGCCCGCCGGCGAAGGCCTCGCCGATCTCCCGCAGCTGCTCGGTCTGGATGGTCAGCGGCGGCGACACCGCCAGCGCCTTGCCGAGCGGGCGCAGCAGCACACCCCGCTGCCGTACCAGCATTTGCAGGTCGTTCACCGCCGAGGGCAGCCGCCGCAGCAGCTCGGGATCCAGCTCCACGGCACCGAGGAGCCCGATCCCCGCCCGGACCTCGGCGACCAGCGAGTGCTCCGCGAGCGGCGCCAGCGCCTCGGCCAGCACGCCCTCCATGGTCCGGCCGCGCTCGACAAGCCCATCGCGCTCCAGCAGGTCGATGTTGACCAACCCGGCGGCGCAGGCAGCTGGGTGACCCGAGTACGTCGCGCCGTGGCGCAGCGCGTTGCCGCCCCGCTCCCAGAACGGCTCCGCGACCCGGCCGTGCGCCACGACGCCGCCGAGCGGCAGGTACCCGCTCGTCACGCCCTTGGCGAAGGTGATCAGGTCGGGCTCGGCGTCCCAGCGCTCGACGCCGAACCAGGTGCCGAGGCGGCCGAACCCGCAGATCACCGCGTCCGCGATGGCGAGCACGCCGTACTCGTGGCAGACCTCGATCACGCCCCGCAGGTAACCCTCCGGCGGCGGGAGCACGCCACCGGCACCGATCACCGGCTCGAACAGGAAGGCCGCGACGTTCTCCGGCCCGACCCGCAGGATCTCCTCGCGCAGCGCGTCGACCGAGTCGTACCGCACCCGGGAGGACGACGGCAGGATCTCGCCGAACCCGCTGCGGTTGGCCTCGATACCTGCGATACCGGTGCCGATCCCGTTGGTGCCGTGGTAGGACTGCGCGCGGCTGATCACGTGCACGCGGCCGGGCTCGCCCTGCGCGTCGTGGTAGCGGCGGGCGATCTTCACCGCGGAGTCGATGGCCTCGCCGCCACCGGTGGTCAGGAAGACCTTCGCGTCGGGCAGCGGCGCGAGACCGGCGATCCGGTTCGCGATCGCGCGGGCGG
Source organism: Amycolatopsis acidiphila (assembly GCF_021391495.1). NCBI lineage: Bacteria > Bacillati > Actinomycetota > Actinomycetes > Pseudonocardiales > Pseudonocardiaceae > Amycolatopsis > Amycolatopsis acidiphila. The sequence goes on from NZ_CP090063.1 coordinate 6,546,533, forward strand.
GCTCGTTCGCGAAGTCGCCGAAGATCGAGTAACCGGCGAGCTTGCGCATCTGCTCGGCCGCGGCGTCGGCGATCTCGCGGCGGCCGTGCCCCACGTTGACGTACCAGAGGCTGGCTGTGGCGTCGAGGTAACGGTTGCCGTCGGTGTCGTAGACCCACACGTCCTCGCCGCGGTCGAGGACGAACTCGCCCTCCCGCACGGCCGCCATGTCCGAGAACGGGTGCCACAGTGCTGTCTCCATGAGATCAGCATGGCGGGCGGCGGAGCACTTTTCCAGGGTTGAGGATCCCGCGCGGATCGAAGGCCTGTTTGACCGCCTGGTGCACGGACAGCCCGACCTCGCCCAGTTCGGTCTCCAGCCAGGGCTGCTTGAGCGTGCCGATGCCGTGCTCGCCGGTGATCGTGCCGCCGAGGCGCAGGCCGAGCTGCATGATCGCGTCGAAGGCCGCCTGGCCGCGTCGCACCGAGTCCGGATCGGCGGCGTCGAACACGACCGTCGGGTGCATGTTCCCGTCGCCGGCGTGGCCGCAGCACGGGATGCGCACGCCGTGCTCGTGCCCGATGGCGGCGATCCCCTCGACCAGCTCGGCCAGCCGCGACCTCGGCACGCACACGTCGTCGACCAGCTGATCGCCGAGCTCCCCGACCGCGTCGCCGACGAGCCTGCGCGCTTCGATCAGCAGGTCCGCCTCGGCCTGGTCGGTCGCGACGAACACCTCGGTCGCGCCGTGCTCCCGGGCGACCTTCGCGAACGCGTCGAGATCGTCGTGCGCCGCCGGACCGCGGTCGGACTGGGCGATGAGGACCGCGCCGACGTCGTCCGGGAAGCCGAGGTCGCGGTAGGCGGAGACGGCGTCGACGGTCGCGGAGTCCATGAACTCCAGCACCGACGGCCGCCGCCCGCTGCTCAGGTAGTCGCCGACCACCCCGCACGCGGCGGCCGGGGTGGCGAAGAAGGCGAGCGCGGTCAACGGTCTCTCCGCCGCGGACCGCAGCGCGACGGTGACCTCGGTGACGACGCCGAGGGTGCCCTCGGAGCCGGTGAACAGCCGTACGAGGTCGTACCCGGCGACCCCCTTCGCGGTGCGGCGGCCGGTGCGCAGGATCCGCCCGTCCGCCAGCACGACCTCCAGCTCCCGGACGAAGTCGCTGGTCACGCCGTACTTCACGCAGCACAGGCCGCCCGCGTTGGTGGCCACGTTGCCGCCGATGGTCGAGATCTGCCATGACCCGGGGTCGGGCGGGTAGAACAGGCCCTTCTCGGCGACGGCCGCGGACAGCACTGCGTTGATCACGCCGGGCTCGACGGTGGCGGTGTGGTTGAGCTCGTCGATCGCGAGGATCCGGTCCATCCGCTCCAGTGACAGCAGGATCGCGCCCTCGACCGCGGTGGCCCCGCCGGACATGCCGGTGCGCGCGCCCTGCGGGACGACGGGGATCCGGTGCTCGTGCGCGAACTCCAGGACGCGGGCGACCTCGGCGGTCGACCGCGGCCGGGCGAGCGCGGCGGGTCGTCCGGCGACGACGAACCCAGCGCGATCGGACCGGTAGGCCTCCAGCACGTCGGGGTCGGTGGTCACGTAATCGGCTTCGATCATCGGGCTCCCCTCGTCGGCTCGACCATAGCGTTACTCATGCTTGGCATTTCTTACTTGGTTGAGGTACCGTTTCCTCGTGCAGGTAAGAAGCTTCACCGCCGAGGCGCGGCGGACGCAGATCGTGGGGGCGGCGATCGAGGTGATCGCCGAGGTGGGCTATCCACAGGCGTCGTTCGCGCGGATCGCCGAGCGCGCGCGGCTGAGCAGCACGCGGCTGATCTCGTACCACTTCGCGGGCAAGAAAGAGCTGATCGAAGAGGTCGTGGCGCAGCTGTACCGGGAGATCGGCGGCCACATGTCCGAGCGGGTGTCCGCGGCGGCCACGCCCTTGGCGGCGCTGCACGCGTACATCGAGGGGTACGTCGAGTTCGTCGCCGGGCACCGGACGCAGATGAAGGCGCTGCTGAGCATCTTCCTCAACGGCGCGCTGGAGTTCGACCCGGCCGAGCAGGAGGCCGTGGTGCTGTCGCCGGTGGAGCAGATCCTGCGGGACGGCCAGGCCGCGGGTGCCTTCCGCCAGTGCGACCTGCGGGTGGCGGCCGCGGCGGTGCAGCGGAGCCTCGACGGGATCCCGCTGATGCTGGAGTCCCATCCGGACCTGGACCTGGAAACCTGTGCGCGCGAACTCGTGACCCTCTTCGACCACGCGCTGTGTGCGTCATGAGCGGGGAGCAGCGTGGCGGCACGCGTAACGCCGAAGCCTCACCCGCACCCGCACGGCGCCTGCGGCAGAGCGGCGTCATGGCGTTCGACATCGCAGCGCCGATCGGGTTGTACTACGTGCTCCGCGCCGCTGGGGTGAGCGTGTACCTGGCCCTGCTGGTCAGCGCCGTGCTCCCCGTACTCAGCACCGTCGTGCAGATCCTGCGCCGGCGCAGGCTCGACCAGCTGGGTGCCTTCATGGCCGGGATGATGATCATGTCCGCCCTCGTCGCGCTGATCAGCGGCAGCGAGCGCTTCCTGCTCGCCAAGGACGGCTGGCTCACCGCCGTCGCCGGTCTCTGGATGCTGGCCACCACGCGTGCGCGCCGCCCGTTCGTCTACCACTTCGCCCGGGTGCTGCTCGAGGGCAGGGTGGGTCCGCGGGGCGAGTCCTTCGAGTCGCTGTGGGACCGGCTGCCCGCGTTCCAGCACCTCTGGCGGGTGGCCTGCGTCATCTGGGGCACCGCGACCCTGCTCGACGCCGGCGTCCGCATCACGATGGCCTACACGCTGCCGGTCAACCTGGTGCCCGCGCTGAACGGCGTGCAGTACGGCGTGCTGTTCGTGCTCCTGCAGGTCGCGACCAACATCTACTACTTCCGCGCAGGCCTGTTCAACCCACGCTCCCGGCTCTACCAGCCACTTCAGCCCGCGGGCTGAACAGCCGGTTGCTTGCGCGGCTCGGGCACGATCTCGATCCGTGGCGGTGGCGGCTCGACCTGCAGCAGCGGGGTCGCATCGGCGAGGAGCTGCTGCGTGGCGTGCAGCTGATCGGTGGTGCGCCGGCGCAACGCGTCGAGCGCGTCGGCCTTGCGTTGTGCCTGATCGAGCAGCTGCCGGGCCTTCTCCTCGGCCTCGGCGACCAGCCGTTCACACCTGGCCGCCGCCTTCTTCTCCTGCTCCTCGACGGCCGCGATGGCCGCCGCCCGGCGGACCCCCATCGCCTCCTCGAAGTCCTTCTCGACGTCGTGCCGCCGCCGCGCCGCATGCTCGTCCAGCCGGTGCCTGGTCTCGGCTGCCTCGCTGGTCAGCGCCGCGACCTGGGCCCGCGTACGGCGCATCAGCTCTTCGTGCTCGGCGGTGGCCTGCTTGCGCCGCGCGTCCACCTCCGCGACCAGGTGTTCGTGCCGCTCCCGCAGCCGCTGCGCGGCCTGCTCGGCCGCCGCCCAGCTGCGCTCGGCGGCGGCACGCGCCCGCTCGGTGATCTCGGTGGCCTCGTCCTCGGCCAGCTCGACCATCCGCAGCAGCCGTTCGCTGAGCCCGTCCGCCTCGATGGGCGTGCGGCTGATGCGGTCGATCTTCGCGCGCAGCCGGTCGTTCTCACTGCGGAGATCTTCCAGCCGCCGCGCGAGGTTCTCCGCGCTGGCGGCCGCCGCGTCCCGATCGGCGATCACCATCCGCAGGTCCGCCTCGACCCGCTGCACGTACTCCCGGACCTGGCGCGCGTCGTACCCGCGCCAGGACCGGTCGAAATCCGTACTGAGCGGAACCAGATCCTCACGAGAGTCAACGCCGGCCATCAGCACCTCCCGAAGCGACAGTCCTTAGTGGACTATCAAGTCAAAACCCGTTATTGCCAAGCATCCTCTTTCCGAGGCCGTCCGTCCACCAGCATGGCCGCATCGGCGTAATTTTCCAGTGTGACGCCGTCCGCCTTCCCCTGGAGGTCACCGGTCAGCATGGACCGCCAGGGCCCGGCGAGCATCAGCTTGGTCAGCACGTTGCCCGCCGTGATCATCGCCCGGCCCTTGGGCAGGAACAGGTTTGTCCCGCCAGGCATGGGTTTCCTGTTCTCCGTGACGTAGCGGTCGAGAACGTCACGGTAGCGGGCGAACGCCCGAGCGTGCTCACCTCCGGCCGCCGCAAGCTCGGCCGCGAGGACGTAGGCGCCGACGACGGCCATGCTCGTGCCCATGCCGGCCGACCCGCCGAACGCGGCGTCGCCGACGAGCGCGACCCGGCCCCTCGACCACTCCTCGATGGTGACCATGCTCTCCCGGTCGAAGTAGAAATCCGTTGTCTCCCACATGGATTCCAGCATCCGGGGCACCTGCCAGCCCTCGCCGGCCATCGCCTCGGCGACTATCTGCTTCTGCCGGGCGACGTCGCGCCGGTCGTAGTCGAGCGGCGGCCCGGCGAAGAAGAACATGCCTCGCGTCCGCCCGGTCCGGGTCGGATAGAGCGCCGCCCGCTTGCGGCCGGGCATCACGTACATCAACTGCCAGTCCGTCAGCGGGACGTCCGCGTCCGTCGCGAAGATGACCTTGTAGTACCCCTGGTCCCGGGTGAACCCGGACGCGGGGCCGAAGGCGAGGCGGCGGACTCCCGAATGCAGCCCGTCCGCGCCCACGACGACGTCGAACCGACGTGACGTCCCGCCGGCAAACGTCACGTCCACCCCATCGGCGTCCTGACGCAGTGCGGCGATGGACTCGTCGAAGAGGTATTCGACGTCTTCGCGAGTGGCGTCGTACAAGATCCGGCCGAGGTCGGCGCGCAGGATCTCGATGTCGGCGATGATCCCGCCGGAGTGACCGCTCAGGTCGCTGCCCCAGTTCCACAGCCGCCGGTTGTCCCGGTCGACCGCACTCATTCCGACCACGCCGGTGTGGCAGGCGCGGACCTGCGGCATCAGACCCATCCGCTCGATCACCTCGCGGGCCACGCCGCGCAGGTCGACCGCCTGCCCGCCCTCCCGTGGTGCCGGGGCCCGTTCGACGACGGTGACGGTGCAGCCGTAACGGCGCAGCCAGTAGCCCAGCGTCGGTCCGGCGATGCTCGCTCCAGAAATCAGTACGTTAGTCATGCGTACACCGTACGAACACTTGCGGTACGATGTAAAGTTTCCTAGTGCACCTACTCCGAAGTGCGAGAACACAGACAAGCGCACTAGTACACTGAAGGGCTCCAGAATGCCGCACCCGTACGCCAGGATCGTCGCCGAGCTGCAGCGCCGAATCGCCACCGGCGAGCTGCGCCCGGGTGACCGGGTCCCCTCGACGCGCCAGCTGACCCAGGAATGGGGCGTCGCGATGGCCACCGCGACCAAGGCGTTGTCGACCCTGCGGCAGCAGGGGCTGGTGCGGGCGGTGCAGGGCGTCGGCACGGTCGTCGCGGACGGGCGGCGGGCTCCGCGCGCCGAGCCCGAGCAGGAGCTGACCCGAGAGCGCGTGGTGGCCGCGGCCATCCAGGTCGCCGACGCCGAGGGCATGGCGAACGTGTCGATGCGCCGGATCGCGACCGAGCTGGGCGTCGCGACGATGTCGCTGTACCGGCACGTGCCCGGCAAGGAGGAGCTGGTCGTGCTGATGGTCGACACCGCGATCGCGGAGGAGAGCCTGCCGGAGACGCCGCCGGACGGCTGGCGCGCGCGGCTCGAGCTGTCGTCGCGGCTGCAATGGCGCCTCTACCGCAAGCACCGCTGGCTGGCTCCGGCGATCTCGATGACCAGGCCGCAGGCCCTGCCGAACGCGCTCAACCACACGGAATGGTCCCTGCGGGCGCTGGCGGGCGTGGAGCCGAAGGCCAGGCTCTACGCCTACCTGACCGTCTTCGGCTACGTCCGCGGGGTGGCGATGAACCTGGAGGCCGAGGCCCAGGCGGAGCAGGACACCAGGCTGACGCCGGACGAGTGGATGGACACCCAGGAGGACTTCCTGAAGCCGCTCGTCGACAGCGGGCGGCTGCCCGCGTTCGCCGAGCTCGTCACGCACGACATAGATTTCGAGCTGGAGGACCTCTTCGAGTTCGGCCTGGCGCGGGTACTCGATGGGCTGGAGAAATTGGTCGTACCGCCGATGCGGTGACACGCAGGGTAGCTCCGTGATCGTTCCCGGGTCGACGCCGTAGCCTGACCGGGTGACCGGGACGGAAAACCAGGCCGAGGGACGTCTGATCGCCGGCCGGTACCGGCTGGAGCGCCGCATCGGCGGCGGGGCAATGGGCGTCGTGTGGCTCGCGAAGGATGAGCTGCTCGACCGGACCGTTGCGCTGAAACACCTTCTCCTGACCGCCGGACTGAGCGCCGAGGAGGCCGAACACGCGCGCAAACGCTCCTCGCGCGAGGCCCGGATCGCGGCGCGGCTGCAGCACCGGCACGCCATCACCGTCTTCGACGTCGCCGACGACGACGGCATGCCCGTGCTGGTCATGGAGTACCTGCCCTCGCAGAGCCTCGCCGAGGTGCTCACCGCGCGCGGCCCACTGCCGCCGGAGGAGGTCGCCCGCATCGGCGCGCACGCCGCGTCCGCGCTCGCCGAGGCCCACGCCGCGGGAATCGTGCACCGGGACGTGAAGCCCGGGAACATCCTGCTCGGCGAGGACGGCACCGCGAAGATCACCGACTTCGGCATCTCGCGCGCCACGGACGACGGCACCCTCACCGGCAGCGGCGCCTTCGCGGGCACGCCCGCGTTCCTCTCGCCCGAAGCCGCCCGCGGCGAGCGGCCGACCGCCGCGTCGGACGTCTTCTCCCTCGGGGCGACGCTCTACGCGATCGTCGAGGGCCGCTTCCCCTATGGCGACTCCGACAACCAGATGGCGCTGCTCTACTCTGCCGCCGCGGGCCGGGTGAACCCGCCGCAGCAGGCCGGCCCGCTGACCGCGGTGCTGGACCGGATGATGCGGGTCGACCCCGAGGAGCGGCCGACCATGGCCGAGGTCGCCACCGAGCTGGAGAAGCTGGCGAGCCCGACGCCGGAGGAGCGCCGCCGCAGCCGGGCGCTGGTCTGGGCGGGGGCCGGCGCGGTGGTGCTCGTCGCGGCCGTCGTGACCACCCTGCTGCTGGTGAACAACGGCTCCGGCGGGCAGAACGCGTCGCCGCCCGCATCGTCGGCCCAGCAGCCGGCGCCGTCCTCCCAGCAGCAGGCTCCGCCGCCGACGACCGGCCGGACGACCAGCTCGTCGTCCTCGGCTCCGCCGTCGAGCACGTCGCACCCCAGCACGAGCGCCGCGACCACCACCGATCCCGTGCAGTTCATGCGCGACTACTACGCGGCGATGCCCGGCGGGATCAGCGCCGGCTGGGCCAAGCTCAGCCCGGCGATGCAGGGGCAGGTCGGGTACCCGTACTACCAGCGGTACTGGAGTGAGATGAGCAGCTTCCAGGTCGTCAGCGGCCCCCAGCTGGTCGGCGCGAACACCGTCGAGTCCACCCTCGACTTCGTGCAGCGCGGCCAGCACTTCCGGGAGCGCCACCGGGTGACGCTGATCGAGAGCGACGGCCGCCTGCTCGTCAACAGCGACTCCTCGTCGAACGCCTAGGGCAGGTAGTACATCGGGTTCGGCAGCTTCACGCCCTTCTCGGCGTGGCCGCCCTCGAGGTCGCTGTACTGGTCGCCCAGGTTGAGCACGATGTCGGCCCCGGTCGACTCGATGTGCGCGCGGGTCTCGGACTTGTACTGCACAGTGGTGCACGTCAGCCCGCAGTCAAGGTATGCGGGCGCGGTGCCTTCGGGCTTGAAGTAGGCCTCGGCCGGCGCGGGGTAGCCCTCGTTGGCCAGGTTCTTCAGCGAGGCCGGTCCCTGGTGCTGGCTGCGCCCGGTCAGGAAGTACACCTTGACGCCGTGCTGCGCGGCCCAGTTGGCCAGGTGCAGCGTCGGCTTGATCGCCGGGAAGGTGCCGTTGTCGATCGCCTGCTGCTGCTTGACCGGGTCGAAGCCGAAGTCGTTGTCGGCCTCCCAGCCGTAGGTGACCTCGGAGGTGTCGTCGACGTCGAGCACGATCGCCGGGTTCCGCACCCCCTGCTGCAGCCGCCGCGCGAGGTACTGCTGTGCCTGGTCCGCCTGGCGCTGGGTGTCCCGGGCCCAGCGGCTGGTGTCCGACTCGTGGTGGTGCCCGGCCGCGTCCACGGTGTCGCCGTAGTAGGCCTTCACGTCGAGCTTGACCTGACCGATGTTGGCCGGCTCGTGGCTCCCGCCGCCCTGGGTGGCGAGCGCGGTGGCGCCGCCCGCGACGGTCGCCCCGATCGCGGCCGCGGCGGCGAGCTTCACCAGACCGGACATCCTGCGCACAAACATGTCTTGGCTCCCAACGTGAAGTGAACGTTAGGCAAACTACGTCATCACGCAGGAATCCGGGACGCTTGGCACAAAAAATTCACGGGCGAGCGGCCGATCCGGGTCAGCACGACCGTCGCCTCGCGCGGGCCGCCGAGCTTGAGCCGCTTGCGCAGGGCGTCCGGGTCGAGGTCCAGACCGCGCACGAGGATCTCCAGTCGGCCGATCTCGTGCCGCTTCAGCAAGGCCCGCAAGGACTTCTCCTGGTACGGCCCGTGCTCGACGATCCGGAACGCGCGCACCCCGGGCGGCGGCTCGTCGCCGGTGAGGTAGGCGATCCGCTCGTCGAGCTGCCACAGGCCGTGCCGCGCGCCGTAGTGCTTGACCAGCCCGGCCCGGACGACGGCGCCGTCGGGGTCGATGATCCACTCCCCCGGCTCGCCCGCGCCGACGTCGTCCGGCTCGTCGCTGGTGACCGTCCACTGTGGACCATCGCTGCGCAGGACCGTCGCCCGGCGCGCGGCGGTGGCGAGGTCGCCGGTCCACAGGCACGCCTCGCGGACCTGCCCGTCCAGCGACACCAGCTCGACCTCGTCCGCCCACGGCAACGCGGCCCGGTCCAGGCCCGGGGACACCTTGACCGCCAGCTCCCGCCCCGCGTACACCTCGGCGAGCTCGCCGAGCGGTGGCGCGAAGTCCTCGGGCCGCCAGCGCCGGCCCCTGGCGTCGCGGCGCGCCGGGTCGGCGACGACCACCGTGCCGCGGCTCACCGGACGCAGCGCGTCCGCCCGCACCAGGGGCACGCCGGGGCAGTTGTGCCGGGCCATCGCCAGCCGCACCTCGTCGAGGTCCGACCCGACCACGCGCCGGGCGACCCGCGCCAGCTCCGCGAGGTCGGCGCCGATCGAGCAGGTCACGTCGTGCACATCCAGGCCTTCGAGCCGGGCCGCGCGGTGCCGCGCCACCGCCGACGCGCTCGCCTGCTGCAGCGCGTCACCCGTGAACAGCCAGTCGTCCGCGTCGAGCTTCGCCCGCGCTTTCCGGCGCAGTGCCACGGTTTCCAGCACGGCGGCCGCGCGCTCGCCGACGATCCGGCGAGCGGCCTCGACGTCGGCGATGCGCGTGGGGTCCAGCTCCGCGCATCCGGCGAGCGCGTTCCTGCCCTCGGCCGAGCGCAGGAACGCGACGTCGCCGAGCGAGAACGCGTAGGCCAACTACAGCTCGACCGGCGCGGACGGCTTGCGGCCGGTGATCATCACGTTGTAGAACAGCTCCCGCGGCAGCACCTTCGACAGCAGCTTGCGGTCCAGCGCCGACAGCCGCAGCCACAGGTGGTAGGCGAACATCCGCCACCGCACGGTCAGCTTCTCCTGCGGCACCGCGGCTTCGAAGGTGCGGATCGGCCAGCCCGCCAGCGCCGCCGCGAACTCCTCGGTGACCGCCTTGACGTCCACCGCGCCGGCGCCGAGCGACATCCGCTCCAGCTCGCTCGGGTCGAAGGTGTGGATGTCGACCACGGCCTCCAGCGCGGCGGCCCGCGAGGACTCGTCGAGCTCCTCCTGCGGACGGCGCCACGAGTTCAGCGGGCCGAGCTTCGTCACGTTCGTGGTCAGCCACCAGGTGAACTGGCCCAGCTTGCGGGCGTAGAAGTCGCCGACCTTCGTCGGCTCGCCCGCGAACACGAACCGCCCGCCCGGCTTGAGCACCCGCAGCACCTCGCGCAGCGCGGCGGGCACGTCCGGGATGTGGTGCAGCACCGCGTGCCCCACGACGAGGTCGAAGCTGTCGTCCGGGTACGGGATCCGCTCCGCGTCCGCGACCCGGCCGTCGACGTCGAGGCCCAGCTTCTCCGCGTTGCGCAGCGCCACCTGCACCATGCCCGGCGACAGGTCGGTGACCGAGCCCTTCTTGATCACGCCGCCCTGCATCAGGTTCAGCAGGAAGAACCCGGTGCCGCTGCCCAGCTCCATCGCCGTCGGATAGGGCTGGCCGTCCTCGCCCGCGACCGCGTTGAACACGTCGGTGGCGTAGGAGATGCAGCGCTCGTCGTAGGAGATCGACCACTTCTCGTCGTAGGTGCCGGCCTCCCAGTCGTGGTAGAGGACGTTGGCCAGCTTCGGATCGGCGTAGGCGGCCTGGACCTCTTCGGCGGTGGCGTGCGGGTTCGGGGCGGGATCGGACACGTCATTTCCCTTCGAAGGTGGCCTTGCCCGGGCCGTTCTCGATGAAGGACTGCATCCCGTTGGTCTGGTCCTCGGTGGCCCAGAGCGCGGTGAACAGGTACGTCTCGAGCTTGAGCCCGCTCGCGAGGTCGCCGTCGAGACCGCCGTCGATCGCCGCCTTCGCGTTGGCGAGCGCGACCGCGGGGCCGTTCGCGAACTGCGCGGCCCACTTATGCGCGGCGGTGTAGACGTCGTCCGGCGCCACCAGCTCGTCCACGATGCCCAGGCTCAGCGCCTCCTCGGCCTTGGCGAACCGGCCGGTGAACACCAGGTCCTTCGCCTTGCTCGGGCCGACCAGCCGCGCGAGGCGCTGCGTGCCGCCGGCACCGGGGATGATGCCGAGCAGGATCTCCGGCTGGCCCACCTTCACGTTGTCCCCGGCGATCCGCCGGTCCGCGGCCAGCGCCAGCTCCAGGCCGCCGCCGAGGGCGTAGCCGGTGATCGCGGCGACGGTCGGCTTCGGGATCGCGGCCACCGCGGCGACCGTGTTCTGCAGAGCCGTGCCGAAGGAGCGCATCTCGGCGTAGGACCGGGCGGCCATCTCCTTGACGTCGGCGCCGCCGCAGAAGGTCTTCTCGCCGCCGTAGAGGATCACCGCGCGCACGTCGGCCCGCTCGGTGGCCTCCTCGGCCGCCTCGCCCAGCTCGGCCTGCACCTGGTTGTTGATGGCGTTGACCGGCGGGCGCTCCAGCCGGATCGTGCCGATCCCGCCGTCCACCTCGAGCCGTACGAACTCGCCCACGCTGGCTTCCTCCTCAAATGGTTACTGGCCGGTACCCTACCGCCGCCGCGCGAAGAACCGGTCGCCCGAGCGCTCGAGCAGCAGGTCCTGGTCGAACGTCTTGGACAGGTTCTCCGCCGTCAGCACATCGTCGATCAGCCCGGCCACCACCGCACGGCCGTCGCGCAGCAGGAGCGCGTGGGTGAAGCCGGGCGGGATCTCCTCGACGTGGTGCGTCACCAGCACCATCGCCGGGGCGTCGGGGTCGAGCGCCAGCGCGGACAGCCGCGCCACCAGGTCCTCGCGGCCGCCCAGGTCCAGGCCGGCGGCCGGCTCGTCCAGCAGCAGCATCTCCGGGTCGGTCATCAGGGCACGCGCGATCAGGACCCGCTTGCGCTCGCCCTCGGACAGGGTGCCGAAGGTGCGCTCCGCGAGATGCGTCACACCGAGCGCGCCGAGCAGCTCCAGCGCGCGGTCCATGTCGAGGGTGTCGTACTCCTCGCGCCACCGGCCGAGGACCGCGTACCCGGCGCTGACCACGACGTCCCGGACCAGTTCGTCGCCGGGGACGCGGCCCGCGAGCGCGGCCGAGGTGAAGCCGATGCGCGGGCGCAGCTCGAAGATGCCGACCTTGCCGATCCGCTCGCCGAGCAGGTCCACGGTGCCGGTGGTGGGGTGCAGCTCCGCGGCCGCCAGGCGCAGCAGCGTGGTCTTGCCCGCGCCGTTGGGGCCGAGCACCACCCAGCGCTCGTCCAGTTCCACGGCCCAGTCGAGGCCCGCGAGCAGTTCGGTGCTGCCGCGGCGGACCCCCACGCCCGACATCCGCACCACGAGGTCGTCAAGGTTGTCCGTCTCGCTCACGCGCCCATTGTGGTCATAGTTGCCGGTCCCCATGGCAGCGGCCCCGTACCAGAACGTGAGACGTCACGAGGGGTAGCCGGAAGCCGTGGCAGGATGCGGTTCGTGATCGCTTCGCCGTCCCAGCAGCTCGCGGGTGACTTCTGGCGTGATCGCACCGTCGACCTGCTCCTGGTCGCGTCCTGCGGCTGTACCGGCCCGTCCGCCGTGTCCCGCAGTCCACTAGTTCCAGGAGCCTTCGTTGACCCAGTCCGTCCTCGACATCGAGATCCATCCGCAGCTGTCCGGCGTGCTCACGCACGAGCTGCTCGACCCTTCGCGTCTACTGTGGACCTCCAGTCAGCTGGCCGCGCTGACCGGCCGGGTCGCGCGTGAGCTGACCGGCCCGCTGCACGAGATCCTGCACTTCGACGTCGACCAGCGCTGGTGGGCCCGCCTCGCGCTGACCGACGGCGTGGAGCTGTGGCTGCTGTCCTGGCTGCCCGGCCAGCAGACCAAGCCGCACGACCACGGTGGCGCCGCCGGCTCGTTCACCGTCCTGCGGGGCGAGGTCACCGAGGAGTACCGCTACCCCGGCGGGCCGATCCGGACCCGCACCCACGGGACCGGGACGGGCATCGGGTTCGGCGCGGGACGCGCACACCAGGTGACCGGCGCCGGGACCGAACCGGCCGCGACCGTGCACGCCTACTCGCCGCCGCTGGTGCCGACCAGGGAGTACCGGTCGCTGGCCGATGTGCCGGCCGAGATCCCGCCGCTGCCGGTGATACTCGAACGATGAGGGATGACGACCGCAGGGAGGAATCACTCCGATCGGCACAGCCGGCTCGTGCCTCGCGGCCATTGTCGCTCACCGAGGAACGAGGGGAGGCGAGAACGGCCGTGAGCGTGGAGGAGATGCTCGCGGCCGCCCGGTCCCGGCTGGACCGGGTCGACCCCGCGGGCGCGCGGGCGCTGCAGGAGCAGGGCGCGCTGATCGTGGACATCCGGCCGGCCGACTACCGGGCGGCCGAGGGCGAGATCCCCGGCTCGGTGCCGATCGAGCGCATCCACCTGGAGTGGCGGCTCGACCCGGCGGGCTCGCACCGGTTGCCCGAGGCGCGGGCCGAGCGCCCGGTCGTGGTGGTCTGCAACGAGGGCTACGCGTCGAGCCTCGCGGCGGCGTACCTGCAGCGCCTGGGCGTCCGGGCGACCGATCTCGACGGCGGCTTCCGGGCCTGGGCCGCGGCCGGGCTGCCCACCCGGGACGGCCCCACCCCGGCCGTGCCCTGACGCGTCCCGCTACGCCAGGACCACCTTCCCCAGCTCCGCCGCGGTGGCCAGCAACGGATGCTTCGGCAGCACCCGCACCGTGTAGCCGAGCGAACCGGCGTGCGGCAGCCGCAGCGTCGCGGTGAACAGGCCGATGCCGGCCTGTGTCATCGGCACCGTGACCGGCTCGTGCAGGTCGTCGGTGTCCCCGACGCGGCCGACCACCGCCTGGACGTCCACTTCGGACACGTCCAGGCCCGCGAGGTCGATGCGCGCCTGCACGTGCACCTCGCTGCCCACGACGAGGGTCTCCGCGGTCAGCTCGGTGTCGAAGATCTTCACCTGCGGCCACAGCGTGTCGATCCGCTTGCGGTACTCCGACAGCGACCGCGCGCCCTCGAAGGAGTTCCGGGTCGCGGCGTCGACCGTGCTGGCCGCCGGGTGGTAGCAGGTCTCGACGTACTCCCGCACCATCCGCGACGCCTGCACGCGCGGCCCGAGGGTGTCCAGCGTGTGCCACACCATCGACATCCAGCCCTCGGGCACGCCGTTCCCGTCGCGGTCGTAGAACAGCGGCGCGACCTGCTGCCCGAGCAGGTCGTAGAGCGCCGCGGACTCCAGCTCGTCCCGGCGCAGCGGGTCGCGGATGCCGTCGGCGGTCGGGATCGCCCAGCCGTTGCTGCCGTCGTAGCACTCGTCCCACCAGCCGTCCCGGATCGACAGGTTGAGCCCGCCGTTGAGCGCCGACTTCATGCCCGACGTGCCACACGCCTCCAGCGGCCTCGTGGGGTTGTTCAGCCACACGTCGCAGCCGCGGTAGAGGTACCGGGCCATCGACATGTCGTAGTCGGGCAGGAACACCATCCGGCGCCGGACGTCCGGGTCGTCGACGAACCGGACGATCTGCTGGATCAGCTGCTTGCCGCCCTCGTCGGCCGGATGCGACTTGCCCGCGACGACGATCTGGATCGGCCGGTCCTCGTCCAGCAGCAGCGCCCGCAGCCGTTCGGGGTCGCGCAGCATCAGCGTGAGCCGCTTGTAGGTGGGGACGCGGCGGGCGAACCCGACGGTCAGCACGTCCGGGTCGAACACCGTGTTGATCCAGCCCAGCTCCAGCGCCGACGCGCCGCGCTGCAGCCACGCGTCGCGCACGCGGCGCCGCACCTCCGCGACGAGCTTCTGCCGCAGATCCCGCCGCAGCGCCCACAGCTCCTCGTCGGACACCCCCTGCCGGCTCGGCAGCTGCCCACGGTGTCCCCATTCCTTGTGCTTACCGCCGAGCAGCGCGGTCAGCTCGCGGGCGACCCAGGTCGGGCCGTGGACGCCGTTGGTGACCGACGTGATCGGCACCTCGTCCTCGTCGAACCCGGTCCACAGCCGGGCGAACATCCGCCGCGAGACCTTGCCGTGCAGGGCCGACACCCCGTTGGCGCGCTGCGCGAGCCGCAGGCCCATGTGCGCCATGTTGAACATGCCCGGGTTGTCCTCCGCGCCGAGCGCGAGCACGCGGCGGGTCTCGATACCGGGCAGCAGGCGCCCGTCGCCGAAGTAGTGCTGCACGAGGTCCACCGGGAAGCGGTCGATCCCGGCGGGGACCGGCGTGTGCGTGGTGAACACCGTGCCGGCGCGCACCGCGGAGAGCACCTCGTCCAGGCCCAGTCCGTGCTCGGCGATGATCTCGCGCGCCCGCTCCAGGCCCAGGAAACCGGCGTGGCCCTCGTTGGTGTGGAACACCTCCGGCTGCGGATGCCCGGTCAGCTCGCAGTACCGGCGCACCGCGCGCATGCCGCCGATCCCGGCCAGGATCTCCTGGCGGATGCGGTGGTCGGCGTCGCCGCCGTAGAGCCGGTCGGTGACCCGGCGCAGGTCCTCGTCGTTCGCGTCGACGTCGGTGTCCAGCAGCAGCAACGGCACCCGGCCGACGTGCGCCTGCCAGACCTGCGCGTACAGGTCGCGCCCGCCGGGCATCGCGACGTCGACCAGCACGGGCTCGCCCGCCTCGTCGGTCAGCAGCTCCAGCGGCAGTGCGTTCGGGTCGATGACCGGGTAGTGCTCGAGCTGCCAGCCGTCCAGGGACAGCCCCTGGCGGAAGTAGCCCGCGCGGTACAGCGGTCCGACGCCGATCATGGGAACGCCCAGGTCGGACGCGGCCTTGAGGTGGTCCCCCGCGAGCACGCCGAGGCCGCCGGAGTAGTTCGGCAGGGCCTCGTGCACGCCGAACTCCATGCAGAAGTAGGCGATGCCCTTCGGCGCGTCCGCCGCGGCCTGGTGCTCCTGGTACCAGCGGTCTTCGGTGAGATAGCGCTCGAGATCCTCCGTCGCCGCGCGGGCCCTCGCCAGGAAGTCCTCGTCCGCGGCCAGCCTCTCGAGCCGGGCCGGTGCGACGGCCAGCAGCATCCGCAGCGGGTCCCGGACCCGGCGGAACAGCTCGTCGTCCATGGACGCGAACAGGTCCCGGGTCGGCGGATGCCAGGTCCAGCGCAGGTTGGTCGCCAGGGCCCGCAGGCCGGCCAGCGATTCCGGCAGGCTCGCGCGAACGGTGAACCGACGGATTGCTCTCATGAGGATCGACGATATCGGTTACTGTCCTGTGTCCGAAGCTGATCAGGGAGCGGGTGGGATGCGCGCAGGGGGACTGGCTGTCGCGATGGCCGGGGTGCTGGTACTCGGTCTCACGGCGTGCGGCGGTGGTGCAACGAACACCGCGGCCGCTTCGGTGGCAGGCCTGCCCGTCACCCACTTCCAGAGCGGCCTGCGCGCGAACGCTCCCACGCCCGACCTGCAGGTGGAGAACGCCGGCGACGACGAGGCCGACAAGCTCGCGACCGCCACGATCGCCGACGTCGAGGACTACTGGAGCAAGCAGCTGCCCGACGACTTCGGTGTCGCCTTCGAGCCGGTGAAGTCGCTGCTGTCCTACGAGTCGAACGGCGCCAACCAGGAGAACGGCTGCGGCGACACGAAGCGGAACGTGAACGCGTTCTACTGCGGTCAGGACGACTCGGTCGCGTGGGACCGGGGTGTGCTGCTGCCCACGATGATCCAGCAGTTCGGGCCGTTGTCGGTGGTGACGGTGCTGTCGCACGAGTTCGGCCACGCCGTGCAGTACCGGCTGCAGGACAAGGCCGGGATCACCCGCAGCACGCCGACGATCGTCAAGGAGCAGCAGGCGGACTGCTTCGCGGGCAGCTACTACCGGTGGGTCGCCGAGGGCAACAGCAAGTACTTCACGGTGTCCACCGCGGAGGGGCTGAACTCGGCCCTGTCCTCGCTGTTCCTGGTGCGCGACAGCGCGGGGACCTCGGCCGAGGACAGGCAGGCGCACGGCACGGCGTTCGACCGGATCTTCGCGTTCCAGCTCGGCTTCGAGAAGGGGCCGAAGGAGTGCGCGGGGATCAACATGGAAAACCTGCAGCCGCGGCTGACCGAGCGCCCGTTCGACCCGGACGACAACAACAAGGGCACGCTCGACATCGACGAGCAGACCGTCGGTTACCTGCAGGACAGCCTGAACGCCGCGTTCGCCGGGGCGAATGTGGCGGCGCCGAAGATCGTCGACGGGGGTGGCAGCTGCCAGGGTGGGCCTGCCACGCCGCCGGCGTCGTACTGCTCCTCCGACAACACGGTGAACATCGACCTGGCGACCCTGGCGGAGCTCGGCAAGCCGGTGGACCAGGACGCGGAGTGGAACGGCCAGGACAACGGTGGTCGAGGTGACTTCGCGGCCCTGTCGGAGATCGCCTCGCGGTACGCGCTGGCGATCCAGAACGGCGTCGGCGCGTCACTGGACAACGCGAACGCCGGTCTGCGGACGGCATGCCTGGTAGGCGCCTGGGCCGCGGCGGCGAACAAGCTGGGGGACACGAAGCTGCGCCTTTCCGCGGGTGATCTCGACGAGGCGATCTCGGACCTCCTGCGCCCGGACAGCCTCGTCGCGGCGGACGTCAACGGCAAGCGGGTCGATGCGGGCTTCACCAGGGTCGAGGCCATGCGCACGGGATATCTGGAAGGTTCCTCGCCGTGCAGTAAGCAGTACGGCTGAGGTCAGCTGCCCAGCCCCCAGCCGAGGCTCCCCCGACGCTGCCCAGCGCCCACCAACGGCGACCCGGCAACGGCAGCCAGGAATGGCCGCGCCCGGCCGCCCCCTTACCCCGATCCCCGCGTCCTTCAGCGGTCGGGGTGGGGCGGCCCACCTCGCGCTCCGCGCGAGGTCCCCGAAACCCCCGCGCCGCGCGCGGGGGAAAAGATCAAGAGAGTCCTCGCCGGACGGGCAGGCTCAAAGATGAGCCAGGAAAACCGCCTACGTCACCTTCTCGACGTGGTCGAGTCGTGTGGCCATCCCGTCGCCTGCGGTCTGTGCATATCACTTTGACCCAGACCCGCAAGCTTTGGTCTTTGAAGCTGCGGAATCGTCCCGTGTCAGGCGACGGGATGACCACCCAACTCTGGGGGTTTACCTGAGCTACCGCTCAGAACAGGGCCGACGCCAGGTCGCGCCTCGCCTTGGCCACTCGCTCGTCCGCCGGGTCGAAGAGGTCGAACAGGCCCACCAGGTGCTCCCGCACTCGGTTGCGGTCGTCGCCGAAGGTGCGGCGGACCGTGCCGATCAGCCGCGCGAACGCGTCCTCGACCTTGTTCTCCGCGACCTCGAAGTCCGCAGCCGCGAGCTGGGCCTCCAGGTCGTCCGGGTTGGCGTTCGCGCGGGCCACGGCCGACGGGTCGGCGGCCTCCGCACGGGCGGCGAAGCGCACCTGCGTCAACGCCGCCTTCGCGAGCTCGTTCGCCGGCTCCACGTCGAGGATGCGCTGGTACGCCGCCTCGGCAGCCGCGTAGTCGCCGCGCTCGAAGGCGTCCTCGGCCTCGGTGAAGCGCGGGTCCTCCGGCTCCTCGACCTCTTCGGGCCGGGCGTCCTGAACCCCCGGCAGCTTGTCCTTGAGCGCGTCGAGCAGGGCGCCCAGCCACTTCTTGATCTCGGGCTCCGGCAGCGCGCCCGCGAACGCGTCGACCGGCTGGCCGCCGGCGATCGCGACGACCGTCGGGATGGACTGCGCGCCGAACAGCTGCGCGATCCGCGGGTTCGCGTCCACGTCGACCTTCGCGAGCACCCACGCCCCGCCGGACTGCGCCGCCAGGCGCTCCAGCACCGGGCTGAGCTGCTTGCACGGCCCGCACCAGTCGGCCCACAGATCGACGATCACCAGCTGCTGCAGGGACCGTTCGACCACGTCCGCCTGGAACGAGGCCTCGGTGACCTCGAAGACGGCACCGCCGCCACCGGCAGGCGCCTGCGGCCCTGCCCCGGGCGGCGAGGCGGCCGGCTGCTGGCGCGCGGCGTCCGCGCGTGCCTTCAGCGCGGACAGATCGACCGCACCCGACAGCGCGGCCGACATGGCTGCTGAGTTCGCTGCTGATCCGCGTGGGTTCGTCACGGTTCCATCCTGGCACGCGTTCCCGCGGGAATCACCGCAGGTGCTGTTCCACCCGCTCGACCTTCGCCGTGAGCTGCCCCTCATAGCCCGGCCGGATGTCGGCCTTCAGCACGAGCGACACCCGCGCGGCGCCCTCACCTGCCGCCTCGACGGCGCGTTTGACCACGTCCATGACCTCGTCCCAGTCGCCCTCGACGTTGGTGAACATGGCGTTCGTCGAGTTCGGCAGGCCCGAGTCCCGCACCACCTTGACCGCCCGCGAGACGGCTTCGCTCACCCCGCCGTCCGGGTCTCCGCCGGCCGGGCTGACGCTGAATGCGACGAGCATGGCGTTCCCTTCCCTCGTTATGGGCACTACCCTGCCCCATCGACCGGATACGCGCTGGTAGCTTCCCAGCTCATGAACCGCCCACTGCCGTTCGACCCGATCGCCCGCGCCGCGCAGCTGTGGGAGGACCGGGTCGGCCCTTCCGGCACGATGGCCGCGGTCACCGGGCTGATGCGCGTCCAGCAGATCATCCAGTCCGCCGTGGACGGCGCGCTGAAGCCCCACGGGCTCACCTTCGCCCGCTACGAGGCGCTGGTGCTGCTGTCCTTCGCCCGGCGCTCGAGCCTGCCGATGCGGGTGATGGGCGAGCGCCTGCAGCTGCACCCGACGAGCGTCACCAACATCGTCGACCGGCTGGAGCGCGACGGGCTGGTCAAGCGGGTCCCGCATCCGACGGACCGGCGCACGACGCTGGTCGAGATCACCGACGACGGTCGCGCCCGGCACGTCGAGGCGACCAAGGCGGTCACGTCCATCGACTTCGGCCTGGTCGGCCTCACGCCGAACCAGACCACTCAGCTCACCGAGCTGCTGACCAAGATCCGCAAGGCGACCGGGGACTTCGAGGACTAGCGGAAACAGCCCCCGCCCCGGACGACGGGGCGGGGGCTTTCCGGAATCAGGCCGCGGCGGTCTCGCGGACGAACAGGCCGGTGCCGCCGTAGCTGAGCCGGCCGGGGCCGTCGAGCTTGCCGGTGCGCAGCGCCCACTTCTCGAACCACCAGGTGAACAGCGGCGGGATGCTGGCCAGCAGTGCCATCAGCAACGTCTTCGGCTTCCACCCGAGGGGCTTGAACACGGCGAGCGTCACCAGCACGTAGCAGATGAAGATCACCCCGTGGACCATGCCCAGCACCGGGACGCCACCCTCGTGGGACGCGGAGAAGCCGTACTTCAGGATCATCCCGATCACCAGGGCGGCCCAGGAGAACGCCTCGGCGACTGCGGCCACGCGGAATACGAGAGCGGCCTTGCTGGACACTGCTTTCCTCCTCAGTGGATTACACACAAAAATCGCCCGGCTACGTGACTCCGTAAGAGACGGATCCCTTACGTCAACCACACTGTCGGACGTTTCGGTGTCCAGTGTGCGCCGTGACCGCGCTCACCGGAACATCGGGGGTCGTGATTGTTCTCACGGCCCCCGATGCCCGTGACTAGCTCGCGCAGGGCGAAAGTGGCGCCCCACCAGGGCCGGTCGCCCAGTTGGCACTGGTGGCATCCGTGGTGAGCCGGAAGTCCAGCGTGGAGCCACGGGTCAACTGCTCGAGCCCGATGTAAGCACGGTCACTGCCGACCCCGTTCACCCGCAGCCCCTGCACGTACTGGGTCCGCGCCGCGTCCGCACCGCCGGCTTCGAGCACGATGTCCCGCCCGTTTTCCAGGTGCACCACGGCCTTCGGGAACTGCGGCGCGCTCAGCACGAACTGTCCGGTGCCCGGCACCGCGGGGTAGAGCCCGAGTGAGCTGAAGACGTACCAGGCCGACATCTCGCCCAGATCGTCGTTGCCGGTCACGCCGTTGGGCGCGTTCGTGAACAACGTGTGCGCCGCCCGGAGCACCGCGGAGGTCTTCCACGGCTGCCCGACGAGGGTGTACATCCACGGCGCGTGCAGATCCGGTTCGTTGTTCGGGTTGTACCGGAACTGGTTGTAGTAGTTGTACGGCCCGGTGACCCATTCGTCGCGCACCGTGCCCGCCGGATCGGCCAGCAGGTCGGGGTAGGCGAAGAAGTCGTCGAGCCGGGCCGCGGTCGCCTGCGGCCCGCCCATCCGCTGCACCAGCCCGGGGATGTCCTGCTGGGTCAGCCACTGGTACTGCCAGGCCGTGCCCTCGTGGAACCCGTCCTGGCCTTCCGGCGTGTACGGCCCGGTCGCCGGGGTGAACCAGTCGCCGCCGGTGACCTTGGGCCGCGGGAACCCGGTGAACCCGCGGTCGGAAACGGTGCTGTCCCACAGGTTCTGGTAGCTGTGCCCCTTCGCCGCGAGCTGCTGCGCGTCCTGCGTCCGGCCGAGGCCGCCCGCCATGATCGACAGCGAGCAGTCCGCCAGCGCGTACTCCAGGGTCGCCGAGGCACCGTGCGCCGGGTCGGTGTCCTGGCCCTTCTTCGGGAAGTCCGGGTCGTACTGGACGAACCCGTTCGCCTGGTAGCTCTCGTTGCCCGCCCGGCCCTGGAACGGCGACGAGGCAGGCGGGAGCTGCGTGGAGTTCTGCAGCAACGCCTGGTACGCCTGGCCTTCCATGCCACGCAGGGCGCCGAACCGCCACAGGTCGACCAGGAACGGCGTGACCGGGTCGCCGGTCATCGTGTTCGTCTCCTGGTTCGCGTAGGCCCACCGCGGCAGCCAGCCGCCCTGGTCGTGGATCGCGAGGAGGCTCCGCGCGATGTCCCGTGCCCGGTCCGGCCGCAGCAACGCCAGCAGCTGGTTCTGCGAGCGGTAGGTGTCCCAGAGCGAGAAGTACTGGTAGTACGTCCAGCCCACGGCGCGGTGGACCTGGTCGTCGAAGCCGCGGTAGCGGCCGTCGACATCGTTGCCGGTCAACGGTTGCAGCAGCGTGTGGTACAGGGAGGTGTAGAACACCGTCCGGTTGTCCGTCGAGCCGCCAGTGATGTCCACAGTGGACAACTCGCGTTGCCAGGTTCGCTGGGTGGTGGCCTTCACACGGTCGAAGGACTGGCCGCCTTCGGCCGCCAGGTTCCTTCGGGCGCCGTCGGCGTCCACATAGGAGATCGCCGTGGTGGCGGTGACCGAGCCGGGGTCGGCGAAGGTGAGCCACGCGCCGCGCAGGCCCGCCCCGCCGGAGGACTCGCGGCTGCCCGGGGTGCCACCGGTCGGCGACCAGGTGCCGTAGGAGGCGAACGGCTTGTCGAAGGTGGTCCGGAAGTACGTGGTGTACGGCTTGCCGCCGCAGAACGCCTGCGACTCCACGGTTCCCTCGACCGTCCGGTCGTCCACGACCCGGACGCCGCTGCCGGTCACCGGTTCCTTGTCGTTCGCCTGACCGGTGTTGACGAACACGTGGGCCGGACCGGCCTGGTCGAACGTGTAGCGCTCGACACCGGTGTGGGTCGTCGCCGTGGTCTCGACGTCGATCCCGCCGTAGCCGGTGAGGTGCACCTTGTAGTAGCCGGGCTTGCCGACCTCGCCGTCGTGGGTGTACGGCGAGGCGTACCGGGTCTGGTCGAAAGTGGACGGATCGGCGGGATCGAAGGTGCCGGTGGTGGGCAGGGTCGACACCAGTCCGCCCTGTTCCCAGCACCCGGCGCCGGAGAGGAAGAAGTGCCCGAACCCGCGGATCGCGGTGTCGGTGTACTGGTATCCCGCGTAGTGCGAGCCGATCGGGCTCACCTGGGTCATCCCGAACGGCGCCGAGGCGCCGGGGAACGTGTTGCCCTCGTCCTGCGTGCCGATGAACGTGTTGACCGCGTCGAGCGCGTCCGTCGGCGCGGCCGCCGCCACTGGAGTGACGACGGCCGCCGGAACGAGGGCGGCAGCGAGCACTGCCACCAGTTTCCGCATGGCTATCCGATTCCGATCGCGAACACGTGCAACTGTCCGCCCGAGACGCTTGACGGCAGGGTGACGCTCTTGACCGTCTTGCCCGCCGCGAGCGCGATCGGCGCGCTCGCGAACACATAGGTGTTGATCTGCTGCGAATCGCCGCCGACGCTGTTGCGGTACGGCGTGCGGAACGCAACCTGGTTGCCGAACGCCGGCTGCGCGGCACCGGCACCGAGTGTCCAGTCCGAGAACCCGAGGTTCGCGGTGCTGGTGGTGCCGTCGGTGTAGGTGACCGTCACGGTGCCGGACGCGTTGCCGTTCGCCGCGGCACCGAGGAACGCCAGCTGCCCGCTGCCCGACACGTTCACCGTCTGGCCCTGTGCGATCACGTTGTCCGGCGAACCGGCCGGGTAGTTCGGCCAGCTGTAGGACAACCCGTTCACCGTCACCGTGCTGCCCGCCTTGGCACCGGCCGCGGCCAGTGCGTCGGAGGAGTAGCTGAAACCGACGCCGTCGAAGTTCGCGGCTGCGGGCTTGGCGTCCGGCGAGATACCCGCGTTGTTCACCGTGGCGAGCCAGCTGCCGGGCTGTGCCACGAGCACGCCGAGCGTCGCCGTCAACGACGACTGCCCGCTCGCGCTCATCGTGATCGGCACCTGGTACGAACCTTCGGCGGTGCCGCCCGCCACGCTCACCGTGACGTTCGCCTGAGCCTTGCCGCCGGCGGGAACCGCGAGGTCACCGGAGGACGGGGTGACCGTGACGCCCGCCGGCGGCGCGGCAGTCCAGTGCCAGGTCCGGGCGGTGCCGGACAGGTCCTGCGCGCCGACCGCCGCGGTGCCGGTGGCGCCACCCGGCACCACCACCCGAGCCGGGTCCACAAAGGACCTCGCCGGTGTCTCACCCTCGCGGAACGAAGGCGGGGCGTCACTCGGCGAGCTGCCCCACGAGGTGTTCGGCGTGCCGGACAGCGTGTAGTCGAGCGTGCCGCCGGTCGTGACGAACGACTCCGGCAGCCACGGCTTGGTCGTCGTGGCGCCGTTGACCTTCAGTGTGGACACGTACTGGCCGGCGCCGCTGGAGCTGATCGTGATCTTCTTGCCGGCACCGGTGGTCAGCACGACCTTCGAGAACAGCGGCGAGCCGAGGACCAGCTCCGCGCGACCCGGGATCTCCGGGTACATGCCCAGTGCCGACCACACGTACCAGGAGGACATCTGCCCGAGGTCGTCGTTGCCGACCAGGCCCTCCGGGTTCGGGTTGTACAGCTCGGTCATCGCCCGCCGCACGATCGCCTGTGTCTTGTACGGCGCACCGGCGAAGTCGTACAGCCACGGCGCGTTCGCGTTGGGCTCGTTGCCCATGAACGCGTGCGGGTCCGCCGTGCCGGCGTTGAGCTCGGTGAAGAACTCGTCCAGACGGGACTGGACCGCCTGGTCCCCGCCGAACGCCGTGATCAGGCCCGCGGCGTCGTAGGGCACCATCCAGCTGTACTGCGCGCCGTTGCCCTCGACCCAGCCCGAGGAGCTGGCCGGGTCGTACGGCGTGCTGAACGTGCCGTCCGCCTGGCGCGGCTGCAGATAACCGCTCGCGGGGTTGTACAGGTTCTGCCAGTTCTGCGCCCGCTTCATGAAGTTCTGGTACGTCGAGCTGTCGCCGAGCCGCTGCGCGAGCTGCGCGATGGAGAAGTCGGCACTCGTGTACTCCAGCGTGTCCGCGCCGGCGCCCGGCACGTACCCGAGGTTCTGGTAGTCCGCCAGCCCCGGGCGTTCGGTGTAGCCCTGGGTGTTCGGCTGCGTCGCGCCGCGGATCATGGACAGCAACGCGTTGTTCGCGTCGAAGTCCTTGGCCCCGAAGGCGTACGCGCTGGAGACGATGATGTGGTACGGGTCGCCGTTCATCACGCCCGTGTAGTCGTTCGCCACCGTCCAGCGGTCCCAGGACCCGCCCTGCGCGGCATACGCGGTCATCGACCGGGCGATGTCGGAGGTCTCCTTGGGCGCCAGCATCGCCAGCAGCTGGATCTCCGAGCGGTAGATGTCCCAGCCGGAGAAGTTGGTGTACATCGCGTGGCCCTTGTCGGCGCTGTGCACGCGGCCGTCGAAGCCGGTGTACTGCCCGTCGGCATCGGAGAACACGTTGGGCTGGATCAGCGAGTGGTACAGCGCGGTGTAGAAGGTGGTCTTGTCCGCGTCCGAACCGCCGGTGACCTGGACCTGGTTGAGCCGGTCGTTCCACGCCTCGCGCGCCGCGGTGGCGACGTCGTCGAAGGAGCGGTGGTTGTTCTCCGTCTTGAGGTTCGCCTGCGCGCCGTCGGTCGACACGAACGAGACGCCGACCTGGACGTTGACCTGCGCGCCGGGCGCGAAGGTCACGTAACCGCCGCTGCCGGGACCGCTGACGGTGGTGTTCGTCGGCTTCTTGGACTCCGAGCGCGCGACGTTGGCCTGCGGTGCGACCTTCGCCTGAGCGCCGCCGTTCGCGGTCGCCTGGTTCGGCGTGACCGTGCCGTTGCGCCAGGTGCCGATCGAGGCGAACGGGGTGTCGAACTTCGCGTAGAAGTAGACGCGGTAGTGCGAGTCCGTGCCGCAGAACCGGCCGCTGGACGCCCAGCCGCTGACGCTGTCCCTGCCGATGGTGACCTGCGCGTCGTCCGTGCCCATGATCGAGCCGGAGCTGTTGATCAGCAACGTCGCCGGGCTGTTCTGCGGGTAGCTGAACCGGCCCGAGCCGGTGCGCTGGGTGGCGCTCAGCTCGACGTTCACGCCGCTGTCGAGCTTGACCGCGTACTTGCCTGCGGTCGCCTGCTCGTTCACGTGCGAGAACGGCAGCGTGTAGCGGCCGGGGTCGGTGGCGGGCGAGGTCGTGACCTGGCCCGCATAGGGGATGAACGGGATGTCTTCATAGGTGTCGCAGCCCGCGCCCGACAGATGCGTCAGGCTGAAACCCTTGAGGGCGGTGCTGTCGTAGTAGTAACCGCCGTGCTGTTCGGTGACCGTGTCCGGGCTCCACTGCACCATCCCGAACGGCACCACCGCCCCGGGGAAGGTGTTCCCCGCGCCGCCGCCCGTGCCCTGGTCCTCGCCGCCCGGCCGGGTGCCGACGAAGGGGTTGACCCACTTCGCCAGATCCTGCGCGGGCGCCGCGTCCGCCTGCACGGCCGGCATGACCATTGAGGTAACCACGAGGCCGGCGGCGAGCGCCAGCCCCCTTCTGACTCGCGAAAGCCTCATCCGGCACCCACTCACGTCTGCCTCCTGACAACCTTGTCGCGCGAGTCACTTTCGTTACCGGCTGACGAGGCGGTCAAGGATCGTGACGGATCCTGTCTTGTTCCGGACAGCCCGATACTCCAAGTGGCGCAAGGGATGCGGAGGGCATCGCACGCACACCATTGACAACCGGACGGCGACGGTGTGGAATCCGCTGCATTATGACAACGTTGTCGGACGGGCATCGTGGGCCGGTCAGTCGCCGGGCCACGATGAGTGACGTCGCCCGGCTGGCGGGGGTCAGCATCAAGACCGTGTCCCGGGTCGTCAACGACGAACCCGCGGTGCATCCGGAGACCGCCCGGCGGGTGCTGGCCGCCATCGAACAGCTCGGGTTCCGGCGCAACCTCGGCGCCCGCAACCTCCGCCGCGGCTCCACCACCGGCACCATCGGCCTGGTCGTGGAGGACGTCGGCAACCCGTTCTACTCCGAGCTCAACCGGGCCGTGGAGAAGATCGCCGGTTCCTACGGCCGGCACGTGCTGACCGGTTCCTCGGACGAGAACTCCGAGCGGGAACGCGAGCTGGCGCTGGAGTTCTGCTCGCGCCGCGTCGACGGGCTGCTGATCGTGCCCGCGGGCGCGCAGCACCACTACCTGGTGCCGGAGATGCGGGCCGGTACGCCCGTGGTGTTCCTCGACCGCCCGGCCGGCGACATCGTGGCCGACACCGTGCTGGTGGACAACCTCGGCGGCACCATCGAAGCGGTCGCGCACCTGGCGCGCCAGGGACATCGCCGCATCGCGTTCCTCGGCGACCGGCCGGACATCTTCACGGCCGGCGAGCGCCTGCGCGGGTTCCGCGAGGGCTGCGTGCGCGCGGGACTGCGCTACGACGAACGGCTCGCGGTGCTGCGGGCGCCGACGCGGGAGAACGTGCTCGACGCGGTGAACCGCCTGCTGACCGGTCCCCGCCGCGCCACCGCTGTCATCGCGGGGAACAACCGGGTCGCCGTGCACCTGCTGCGCGCGCTGACCCACGTGACCCCGCGCCCGGCGCTGGTGAGCTTCGACGACTTCGAGCTCGCCGACCTGCTCGACCCGCCCGTCACCGTGATCGGCCACGACGTGGGCCGGCTCGGCAAGGCGGCGGCCGAGTTGTTGTTCGCCCGGATCCACGGCGAGGATTCCCCGCCGAGAAAGGTAGTTCTGCCCGTGCACCTCGTACCCCGCGGCTCCGGTGAGGTCGCCCCGTGACCAGCCCCAGCAAGCTTGCGGCCAACCAGCCGCCCCAGTTCTACCGCGGCGGCGCGGCCATCGCCGCCCTCCGAGGCGCCGCCGACGGCAAGGAGTTCGGCCCCGAGGACTGGGTCGCCTCCACCACGACGCTGTTCGGCCAGGAGGAAACCGGCCTGTCCCGGCTGCCCGACGGCCGGTGGCTGCGGGACGCGGTCCGCGCCGACCCGGAGTCCTGGCTCGGCGCCAAGCACGTGGCGGCTTTCGCCGGCTCCACCGCACTGCTGGTCAAGCTGCTCGACGCCGGGCAGCGGTTGCCGGTGCACTTCCACCCGTCGAACTCCTTCGCCCGGAAGCACTTCGACTCCCACTTCGGCAAGACCGAGGCCTGGATCGTGGTCGGCACGAGCGGGGACGACCCGCGGGTCTACCCCGGCTTCCGGGAGAGCGTGGACCCGGCGACGGTCGGCGAGTGGGTGCGGGAGCAGGACGGTGCCGCGATGCTCGGCGCGCTGAACAGCGTGCCGGTCAAGCCCGGCGACAACGTCTACATCCCCTCGGGCCTGCCGCACGCGATCGGCGCGGGCGTGTTCGTCGTCGAACTGCAGCAGCCGACGGACTTCTCGCTCACCATCGAATGGCGGGACTTCCTGCAGAGCCCGGAGAAGGGCCACCTCGGCCTCGGTTTCGACACCGCGTTGCAGGCGCTGGACACCTCGGCGCGCGACCCGGAGTCGATCATCACCCGCACCGGGGCCACCGATGAGTCCATTGTGGAGCTCCTGGTGCCGGGGGCGGCGGAGTTCTTCCGCGCCGACCGGCTGCACCCGAAGCCCTCGCTGGCGCTGGACCCGTCGTTCACCGTGCTCGTGATGCTCGACGGCCAGGGCACGCTCAAGACCGAGCACGGCGGGGACCTCGCACTGGCCAAGGGCGACACCGTCGTGGTGCCCTACGCGGCGGGGCAGGCCGAGCTGTCCGGCGAGCTGACGACCATCCGCTGCCGACCCCCAGCACCGGGAGCCTGACATGACCGACGCCGTCCTCCTGGACGCCCAGAACATCGTGAAGCACTACGGCTCGGTCGAGGCGCTGCGCGGCGCGTCGTTCCAGGCGAGAGCGGGCGAGGTCACCGCGCTGATCGGCGACAACGGCGCCGGGAAGTCGACGTTGATCAAATGCCTCTCCGGCGCCGAGCAGCCGTCCTCGGGGCGGATCCTGCTGGACGGCGAGCAGGTGCACCTCGACACCCCCACCACCGCGCGCAGGATGGGCATCGAGACCGTGTACCAGGACCTCGCGGTCGCGCCCGAGCTGGACCCGGCCGCGAACCTGTTCCTGGGCCGGGAGATCCACCGCCGTAGCATCCTCGGCAAGCTCGGGATGCTCGACAAGGCGGAGATGCGGCGCCAAGCGGTCGAGGAGTTCAAACGACTCGGCGTGACGCTGCAGAGCACGGACGTGCCCATCGGGTCGCTTTCGGGCGGGCAGCGCCAGAGCGTCGCGGTGGCGCGGTCGGTGGTGTGGGCGAGCAAGGTCGTCTTCATGGACGAGCCGACCGCGGCGCTCGGCGTGGTGCAGCGCGAGCGCGTGCTGGACGTGATCCGCCGGGTCCGCGACCAGGGCATCGCGGTGGTGCTGATCAGCCACAACATGCCCGAGGTGCTCTCGGTGTCGGACCGGATCGAGGTGCTGCGCCTCGGCACCCGGGTGGCCCGCTTCCAGGCCGCGGACACCAAGCTCGAGGACCTCGTGGCGGCGATGACCGGCGCGCTGACTCAGGAGGAGGCGGCATGAGGACTGCTCGCAGGTCCGGATCATCGAGCACCATGTTCGCCGACGACATGACACCGGCGCGGCTTGCCGCGCGCCACGAGGAGGCGGCATGACGGCCACCGAGGAGATCCAGTCCACTGTGGACGGCGGTGTCGGCAAGCGCTCGCTGGGCCAACGGCTGATCGGCGCGAACACGTTCTGGATCGCGCTCGTGCTGGTCGCGCTGATCGTGGTGTTCAGCGTGCTCAAGCCGGGCCAGTTCGCGACCGTCTTCACGTTCCAGACGCTGCTGATCGAGACCTCGGTCCTGCTCGTGCTCTCGGTCGGGATGACGTTCGTGATCATCACCTCCGGGATCGACCTGTCCGTCGGCTCGGTGCTGATCTTCGCCGGGATGGTCTGCGGCAAGACGATGGAAGCGCTTTCCCCGGGCGGCAACGCCAGTGCCGCCGGCTGGGGCGTGATCGTCGTCGGGCTGGTCGTGGCTGTGCTGTCCGGCACGATCTGGGGCCTGATCAACGGGTTCCTCATCGCGGTCGCGAAGATCCCGCCGCTGATCGTCACCCTCGGCACGATGGGCGCGGCGCTCGGCGCGGCGTACCTACTCAACAACGGTTCGGACGTGCGCAGCGTGCCGACGGTGCTCAACAAGACGCTCGGCTACGGCACGTCGTTCGGCGGCATCCCGAACCTGGTGCTGGTGGCGGTGGTCATCACGCTGATCGGCGCGTGGCTGCTGCACACGACGAAGTTCGGCCGCTACACCTACGCGGTCGGCTCGAACGCCGAGGCCGCCCGCCGGTCGGGCATCGGGGTCACGGCGCACCTGCTCAAGGTGTACCTGCTGACCGGTTTCCTGGCCGGCATCGCGGGGTTCATGTCGCTGGCCTACTACGCCTCGACCACGATCACCGCGCACACCACGGACAACCTGAACGCGATCGCGGCGACGGTGATGGGCGGCACGAGCCTGTTCGGCGGCATCGGCTCGGTGCTCGGCACGGTCATCGGGGTGTTCATCCCGGCCGTGCTGAAGAAGGGGTTCAACATCACCCAGGTGCCGGACTTCTGGCAGATGATCGCGGTCGGCGCGGTGCTCATCGCCGCCGTCTGGTTCGACCAGCGCCGCCGTCGGCAGCGCAATTCCCGGTAACTACTACAACGAAGTAGAGGTCAGCATGAAGAAGGTGCTCACGGCGGGAACGGCCGTCGCGGCGGCGGTCCTGCTCGCGGCCTGTGGCTCCGGCCAGGTCGGCGGGTCCGGCGGCGGCGACAGCGTGCAGAACAACAAGCAGCTCGCGCTGATCCCCGGTGTGCAGGCCGAACCGTTCTACATCTCGATGCAGTGCGGCGCGGAGGCCGAGGCGAAGAAGCTCGGCTACACCGTCACCACCTCGGCACCGCAGAAGTTCGACGCGGCACTGCAGACGGAGAAGGTCAACGCGCTGGGCTCCAGCCCGCCGGCCGCGCTGCTGATCGCCCCGACCGATGACACGGCGATGCTCGCGCCGATCCAGCAGGTCGCCAACCGCGGCACGAAGATCGTGCAGGTGGACACGGCGCTGAAGGACTCGAGCCTGGCCGTCTCGTCGATCTCCTCGGACAACGTCGAGGGCGGCAAGCTCGCGGCGCAGACCCTGGCGCAGCTGGTGGGCGACAAGCCAGGTTCGGTGCTGGTGCTCGACACCATCGCGGGCACCTCGACCACCGCGGCGCGGGCGCAGGGCTTCAGCGACGAGCTGAAGAACCACCCGAACCTGAAGTCGATCGGCATCCAGTTCACCCAGAACGAGCCGGAGCAGGCGGCGGCGAAGGTCACCGCGGCACTGGCCTCGACCCCGGACCTGATCGGCATCTTCGCCACCAACCTCAACACCGGTGAGGGTGCGGCGACCGGGCTGCGCAACGCGGGCAAGATCGGCCAGGTCAACCTGGTCGGCTTCGACGCCAGTCCGTCCGAGGTGGACGGTCTGCGCAGCGGCGAGTACCAGGCGCTGATCGCGCAGGACCCGGCCATGATCGGCCAGCAGGGCGTGGACCAGGCCGTCGCGGCGCTGGAGAACAAGCCGGTGACGAAGACGCTCACCGCGCCACTGCACTCCCTCACCAAGGCGAACATGGACGCCAACTCGCAGTACTTCTACAAGCAGCAGTGCTGAGCCGGGAGTGGGCGGACAGCGTGTGCTGTCCGCCCACTTCTCACATCTGCTTCAGGTGCTCCGCGAGCCACGTGCGAGTGGCCCGCCAGAGCCCGGCCCCCAGCGAGATCCGCGCGACGCCGAGCGCGGCCGGATCGGCGTCCGGGATGCGGTTCCCGTTGACCGCCGCGGGGCTCACGGCCCGCACGAACTCCCCCAGCACCTCCGGGGAACGGATCGCGATCGGGTACACGCAGTCCGCGCCCGCCGCGAGATACGCCTTCGCCCGCTCGATCGCCTCCGGCAGCGCCGCCTGCTGGTCCCCTCGAGGAACAGGTCGATCCGCGCGTTGAGCACCAGGTCCTGGCCGGCGGCCTCCCGCACCGCGGCGAGCCGGTCGGCCTGCTCGCCGACCGCGCGGATCCCGCCGCGGGCGTGGTCGGTGTCCTCCAGGTTGCACCCCACCGCGCCGGCGCCGAGCAACCGCTCGGCCAGCTCGGCGGCGGGCAGCCCGTATCCCGACTCGGCGTCCACCGTCACCGGGACCGAAACCGCCCGCGCGATCCGCGCCGCCGCGGCGAACATCTCCTCCGCCGGCGCCTGCTCCCCGTCGGCGTAGCCGAGCGCGGCCGCCACGGCGACCGAACTCGTGGCCACCACGGGAAACCCGGCCTCTTCGACGAGCCGTGCGCTGTCGGCGTCCCAGGCGTTCGGCAGCAGGAGAGGGTTGCCGGGGACGTGCAGGGCGCGCAGCGCCGCGGCCGTCACCGGGGCACCGGCGTGCGGCTGGTGACGTTGAGCCGGTTGAAGGCGTTCATCGTGGTCACGGCCCAGGCGACGGCGGCGTACTGCTCCTCGGTGAGCACCGCGGTCGCCTGCTCGTACACCTCGTCCGGCACGTCCTGCGTCTGCGACAGCTTGGTCATCGCATCGGTCAGCGCGAGCGCCGCACGCTCCTGCTCGGTGTAGCGATCGGTCTCCCGCCACGCGTCGAGCAGGTAGATCCGCTGTTCGGTCTCGCCGTGCTCGCGGGCGTACTTCACGTGCATGTCGAGGCAGAACGCGCAGCCGTTGAGCTGCGAGGCCCGGATCTTGCACAGTTCGAGGATCAACGGGTCGAGGCCGGCGTCAGCGGCCAGCTTGTTCACGGAGTTGTTCAGTTCGATCAGTTGCTTCAGCAGTTCCGGCTGCTTGCGGCTGAGTGGGTATCGCGTGCTCATGCGTTCACGCTATCGTCGACTGGCACACGAGTATGGTCCAGTCTCATGGCGGATTCGTGGTCCAGTTCGGGTTGGGACGTGCACCTCGACTGGCGGCCGGGCAGCGGGCGGCAGGGGCTCGCGGACGCCGTGCGCCGGGCGGTCCGGGACGGACGGCTCGGCCCCGGGACGGCCCTGCCGTCGACCCGCGCGCTCGCGAAGGACCTCGGGATCGCCCGCGGCACCGTCACCCGGGTGTACGCCGACCTCACCGTCGAGGGCTACCTGCGCACGAGCCAGGGCGCGCCGACGCGGGTCGCCGCGGTGAGCTCGCCGTCGTCGCTGAAGGAAAAGGCGGGCCCGCGGGCCGCGCCGTGGGTGCCGGACGCCCGCTGGGACCTCTACCCCGGGCGTCCGGATCTGTCGTCTTTCCCGCGTGCCGCTTGGCTTTCCGCGACCCGCCGGGTGCTTCAGGAGGCGCCGGCGAGCGTGTTCGACTACGGCGACCAGCACGGTTCGGCGGTGCTGCGGGAAGCGCTCGCGCGTTACCTGTCCCGCAGCCGCGGTGTCCTCGCCGAGCCCGACCGCATCATCGTCTGCGGCGGGTTCAGCCACGGCCTGTCGGCGCTCGCGCGCGTCCTGCACGAGCGCGGTGACGCGGAGGTGGCCTTCGAGAACCCTTCGCTGCCCCAGTTTCGCGACCACGTGACGCGGGCCGGTTTGGAGGTCGTCGCCGTCCCGGTGGACGAGCACGGGCTGCGAGTGTCCGAACTGGACAGTCCCGCCGTCGTCGTGACACCCGCGCACCAGTATCCGTTGGGCGTCACGCTGGCCCCGGAACGCCGGACGGCGCTGGCCCGGTGGGCCACCGGCACCGGCGGGCTGGCGATCGAGGACGACTACGACGGCGAGTTCCGGTTCGACCGCCGTCCGGTCGGCGCGCTGCAAGCCCTTGCGCCGGAACGGGTCGTGTACGCGGGCACGGTCAGCAAGACGCTCGCGCCCGCTCTGCGGATCGGCTGGCTCGTGCTGCCGCGGTTCCTGGTCGAGCCGGTGCGCGCGGCGCTGGCCGACACCGGCTGGCGGCCGCCGGTCGTGGACCACCTGGTGCTGGCCGAGATGCTGAACTCGGGGGCGTACGACCGGCACGTGCGGCAACGGCGGCTCGCCTACCGCAGGCGGCGCGACCGGTTGCTGTCCCTGCTGCCGCCGGGGATCACGGCGGTCGGCATCTCGGCGGGGCTGCACGTGCTGCTCCTGCTTCCGGCAGGCCTGTCCGAGGAGCAGGTGGTCCGTGCGGCACTGCGCGAGTCCGTCGCGATCGACGGGCTCGGGCGGCACTGGTTCGGCGAGGCCGAGCGGCTGCCGGGCGTCGTGCTCGGCTACGCGACCCCGGCGGAGCACGCCTTCGGCCCGGCGATCGAGACGCTGATGAAGGTGATCACGCCATGAGCTGTTCGGGGCCCCGCGCCGGGTTTTCCCGTTCTGACTTCGGCCGCATGGAGAAGCTGGAGGTGCCGCCGCAGCTGCGGATGCTGCCGGTGCGCCCGGCTCGCGAGCGAGGCCGACGCGGCGATCCTGCGTGGTCTCGCGCCGGGGCCGAGGCCGGTGCTGGAGGACTGGGAACGCCCGATCCTCGAGCGCGTCTCGGTGGGGTTGCCGTGGACGATGCCACCGATGACCGTCGAGGTGGGCGTGTCCGGCGGGGAGACCCTGGACTTCGGCGGCGGGGCCGAGGTGATCGCCGTGCCCGGGCATACCGAGGGGAGCATCCAGGACCGCGCCCGCACGGCCGAGTCGTTCCGCCGCCCGGCCGCACTGGACGTGGACACGGCCTGCTTCGGCCACGGCGACCCGACTCGTCGGGCGGCGCGGGGAAGCGGCCCCGCGAGGTGCCGGAGGGGTTGAGCTGAGCGATCCGCCCTGGGCGCACGAACCCGTGGAAGTCGTCCCCCACGACCCGCGGTGGATCACCGCGGCCCTCGCCGAACGCGAGTCGCTGGCCGCGGTTCTCGGGCCGTGGCTGGTCGACGGCGTCGAACATGTCGGCTCCACGGCCGTACCCGGGCTCGCGGCCAAGCCGATCGTCGACCTGATGGCCTCCGTCACCGACGCTGCGGCAGTGGCAGCTGAGGCAGCGAGCCGACTCGCGGCGGCGGGGTGGCATTTCGTGCCACCGGAACTGGACGGGCGGCCGTGGCGGCGGTTCTTCGTCAAGCCGGACGCCACCGGCCGCCGTCGGGCGGCCCACCTGCACCTGGTCGCCTCCGGCCACCCCCGGTGGGCGGACCAGCTCGCCTTCCGGGACCTGCTGAGGCGGGACGGCAACGTGGCCGAGCGGTACGAACAACTCAAGCTCGGCCTCGCGAAGCGACACGGGCACGATCGCGAGGCCTACTCGCGAGCGAAGGGCGAGTTCATCGCCCGGGCGCTCGCCTAGTGGTCCGTCTGGGTTTTGATCTGGTGGAGGGTGGTGCGGCCGCGTTGGACCTTGGTGATGATGTCTTCGGCGGTTGCCTTCCACACGAATGGCTTG
The DNA here is from genome assembly GCF_021391495.1 of Amycolatopsis acidiphila. Taxonomy (NCBI): domain Bacteria; kingdom Bacillati; phylum Actinomycetota; class Actinomycetes; order Pseudonocardiales; family Pseudonocardiaceae; genus Amycolatopsis; species Amycolatopsis acidiphila. Next base: position 6,581,237 of record NZ_CP090063.1, read on the forward strand.
GGGTCGGTGTTCCAGTGTTCCGCCCAGGCGGTGATGGCCTGTTTGAGGTCGTCAACGCTGGTGAACGCGCCGCGCCGAAGTCGTTTGTCGGTCAACTCTTTGAACCATCGCTCGACCACGTTCAGCCAGGAACTGGAGGTCGGGGTGACATGCAGATGCCAGCGCCGACGGTCCTTGTGGGCCAGCCATTTCGTGACCTCGGGTGCGGTGTGCGCGGAGAGGTTGTCCAGCACCACATGCACGCCCAGCCCACGCGGAACGGTCTTGTCGATCTGTTTAAAGAACCGCAGCACGTCCGCGCCTGCATGGCCCTTGCGCAGCTCGGTAAGGACTTCGCCGGTGCCGATGTTCATCGCCGCGAACAGGTCGATCGTGCCGTGCCGCTTGTAGTCATGGGTCATCGTCTGCGCACGACCGCGTTTCATCGGCAACGACGGCTGGGTCCGATCCAGGGCCTGGCACTGTGTTTTCTCGTCGAAGCTGAACACCACCGCACGAGCCGGCGGCCGCAGATACACCCCGACCACATCGACCAGCTTTTCTTCGAACTGCGGATCATTACTGATCTTGAACGTGTCCACCTTCCACGGTTTCAAGCCGTGGTCGGCCCAGATCCGCGCCACCGAGTCCTTGCCGATCCCGACCCGGGCAGCCATCGTGCGCGTGGTCCAGTGCGTGGCCCCACCCGGAGGCGAGTCATGCGCGGTGGCGTGCAGCACCTCTTCCACAGTGCCGGCGGGCAGACTGGGCTTGCGTCCACGCCCCTGGGCAATACGCCCGACACCCGCGACACCGGCCTCCGCGAACCGGGACCGCCAGCGGCGCACCGCATCAGAGTCCACACCCGACCGGCGTGCGATCTCCTCGTTGGCCACACCATCCGCCGCCCACAACAACGCCCGCGCCTGCACCACCTGCCGGTGCGGCAACCTCGACGAGGCCGCCACCCGACTCAGATCGGCACGCTGCTCATCCGTCATCGGCAAGGCCGCAGCAACCATGACCAGCATCATACAAACCACCACGACAAATCACAGACACACCACTAGTCCCCCTCCGCCGGGCCCGGGTGGGCGAGGTCCGGCGGCACCGGCTCGTTCGGGGCGTAGGCCGGCGGCCGGCCGTCCGCGAGCGCCGCCGCCGAGTCGACCAGGCCGAAGCGGTCCCGCACCTTGCCCAGGAAGTCCGGCTCCGACAAGCGCACCAGCTTCGAGCGCTTGGGCGCGCCGTACACAGTGATCCAGTCGCCCGGGTCGAGCACCCCGCGCAGCTGCCCGTCCACGCTCACCGCCACCTGGCCCGAGTGCTCCAGCACCAGGATCCCCACCCGCTGCGAGCTGTCGAGCACCACGCTCCGGTTGAACACCATGTGCGCGGCGACCGGCGTGAACACCAGCGCGTCCAGATGCGGCGACACGATCGGCCCGCCCGCGGCGAAGCTGTACGCCGTCGAGCCGGTCGACGACGCCACGATCAGCGCGTCGGCCGAGTAGGACGCGAAGAGCTTCCCGCCGACGTACACCGCGAGGCTGGCCTGCCGGTCCCGCGCGAGCTTCTCCGCCACGATGTCGTTGAGCGCCAGCACGTCCAGCGGCACCCCCCAGCCGGCCGCGCTGTTCATCCCCGGCCGCACGTGCGGCGGCGGCAGCATCGGCCCGCGCCCGTACCGCAGCATCGCCTCCATCCCGTCCGGGATCTCCAGCGGCCGCGACGCACGCATGGTCAGCGTCATCCGGGCGTCGACGGTCATCTCGCCGCGGTGCACCGCGTCCAGCGCGTTGGTCAGGTCGTTCGTGCTCACCTCGGTGAGAAACCCGACACGCCCGACGTTCACCCCCAACACCAGCGCGCCGGTCGGCCCGGCGACCCGCACCCCGCGCAGGAACGTCCCGTCCCCGCCGACGGTGACGATCAGGTCGGGGCTGCCGGCCCGCGCCGCCTCTTCCCTGGCGTTGAGGCGGTGGCCGTGGACGTCGTCCCACACGTCGATGTCGGCACACGGGATGTCGTGCGCCGCCGCCCAGCGCCGCACCTCCCTGGCCGCCGCGAGGGCCACCTCCTTGCCGCCGTGAACGACGAGACCGATCCGCTCGACAGGCACCATGCTTCCTATTGTCCGGACCGGAGCTGATCGAGCAGCGCATCGGCCGCCGCATAGGGGTCCAGCGTCCGGTCCACGACCTTTTCGGCCAGCTCGTTCAGGTGACCACCGCCGCGGGTGTCCGCGAGTTCGGCCCGCAACCGCCGCAACGCGATCGCCTCCACCTCGCTCGCCGCGCGGTGCACCCGCCGCCGCACGAGCTCGCCGTGCCCGCCGAGCCAGTCGTGGTGCTCGGCGAGCGCGCGCACCAGCTCGTCCGCCCCCTCGCCGCGGGAAGCCACGGTCGACACGATCGGCTGCCGCCAGCTCTCGCCGCGGACCTCCCGCCGGGCCATCGAGATCATCTGCTTCAGGTCCCGGACGACGGTCTCGGCGCCGTCGCGGTCGGCCTTGTTCACGACGAACACGTCCGCGATCTCCAGCACCCCGGCCTTCGCCGCCTGGATGCCGTCGCCCATCCCCGGCGCGAGCAGCACCACGGTGGTGTCGGCGAGCTTCACGACGTCCACTTCGGACTGTCCGACCCCGACGGTCTCGATGAGCACCACGTCGAACCCGGCCGCGTCGAGCACCCGGACGGCCTGCGGTGTGGCCCAGGCGAGCCCGCCGAGGTGGCCGCGGGTGGCCATCGAGCGGATGAACACACCGGGGTCGGTGGCGTGCTCGGTCATCCGGATGCGGTCACCGAGCAGCGCGCCGCCCGAGAACGGCGACGACGGGTCGATCGCGAGCACCCCGACCCGCTTGCCCTCCTTGCGCAGCGCGGAGAGCAGCATCGACGTCGAGGTCGACTTGCCGACTCCCGGCGGCCCGGTCAGCCCGATCACCCGGGCGTGCCCGGTGTGCGGGGTCAGCGCGGCCGCCACCTCACGCAGGCGCGGATGAGCGTCCTCGACCAGGGAGATCAGCTTGGCGACAGCGCGCGGTTGGCCCTCTCGTGCGCGGTCGACCAGCTCGGCGACTTTCAACGGCGGCATGCCGCCATCTAAGCGGAGGGAACCCTCAGCAGCAGCGCGTCGCCCTGACCGCCGCCGCCGCACAGGGCGGCCGCGCCGAGGCCGCCGCCGCGGCGGCGCAGCTCGTTGATCAGGTGCACGGCCAGCCGGGCGCCGGAAGCGCCGATGGGGTGCCCGAGCGCGATCGCACCGCCGTTGACGTTGACCCTGTCCGTGTCCAGGCCGAGCTTCTGACTGGACACGACACCCACCGCGGCGAACGCCTCGTTGATCTCCACCAGGTCCAGCGCGCTTACGTCGAGCTTCGCCTTCGCCAACGCGGCCTTGATCGCGTTCGACGGCTGCTCGTGCAGGCTGGCATCCGGACCCGCGACCACGCCGTGCGCGCCGATCTCGGCGAGCGGGGTGATGCCCAGCTCCTCGGCCTTCTCCCGGCTGGCCACGACGACCGCCGCCGCTCCGTCGGAGATCTGCGAGGAGGAGCCCGCGGTGATGGTGCCGTCGGGGGCGAACGCGGGACGCAGCTTCGCCAGGCCCTCGGCCGTCGTGTCGCCGCGGACGCCCTCGTCGGTGTCGAAGACGACCGGTTCGCCCTTGCGTTGCGGAATCGAGACGGGGGCGATCTCCTCCTTGAACACGCCGGAGGCGATCGCGGCCGCAGCCCGCCGGTGCGAGCGCGCGGAGAACTCGTCCTGCTGCTCGCGGGTGATGCCGTAGCGCGAGTTGTGCTTCTCGGTGGAGGAGCCCATGGCGACCTGGTCGAACGCGCAGAACAGTCCGTCGTAGGCCATGTGGTCCACCAGCGTCGTGTCGCCGTACTTGAAGCCCGAGCGCGACTTCGGCAGCAGGTGCGGCGCCTGGGTCATCGACTCCTGGCCGCCCGCCACGACCAGGTCGAACTCGCCCGCGCGGATCAGCTGGTCGGCCAGCGCGATGGCGTCGAGGCCGGACAGGCATACCTTGTTGATGGTCAGCGCGGGCACGTCCATCGGGATGCCGGCCGCGACCGCGGCCTGCCGGGCCGGGATCTGGCCGGCGCCGGCGGTGAGCACCTGGCCCATGATCGTGTACTGCACGGCTTCCGGCGCGACGCCGGCCCGCTCGAGCGCGGCCTTGATCGCCACCCCGCCCAGCTGCGCACCGGAGAAGTCCTTCAGGGAACCCAGCAGTCGACCGATCGGGGTACGCGCGGCCCCCAGGATCACCGAACCGGACACAACAGCCTCCAAGAGCGAACGACGGCGGTCATCTCGACGATACCCGGCAGCCCCACCCGGTACAGGTGTGAGCCGCGGCACGGGACCCGCCCGGGCCCAGCCCCTATGCTCCCGGTTATGGATGACGCGCTGAAAACGCTCGTGACCACCATCGATCACGTCGGCATCGCCGTGCCGGACCTCGATGCGGCGATCGATTTCTACGCGGAGAACTTCGGCATGCGCGCCACGCACACCGAGGTCAACGAGGAGCAGGGCGTCCGCGAGGCGATGCTGCACGCGCCGGGCGACGAGTCCGGCCCGGCGATCCAGTTGCTCGCGCCGCTGCGGCCCGACTCGACGATCGCGAAGTTCCTCGACAGCAAGGGCCCCGGGCTGCAGCAGGTCGCCTACCGGGTGCAGGACGTGGAAGCAGCCGCGGAAACTTTGCGCGCCAAGGGTTTGCGCCTGCTCTACGACAAGGCCAAGCGTGGCACCTCGAACAGCCGGGTCAACTTCGTGCATCCCAAGGACGCCGGCGGCGTGCTGGTGGAACTGGTCGAGCCCGCTAAGTAGCCGGGCGCGCCATCAGCGCGTCCGCGATGAAGTTCAGCTCGCGCTCCATCAGGCCCGGCGGCTGGTCCTCGTGCCGCGCGACCGAATGGCGGTAGCTCACGGCGAGTGCGAGCAGCCCGGCGGCGCTGTCGACGTCAGCGACGGCGACCCCGCCCTCGCCCGCGGCGAGGATCACCGCCCGCACCTGCCGCACCAGCACCTGGAACCGGTCGTGCAGCGCGTCGCGCACCGCGCGGTGCGTGTCGGCCTCGCGCCAGAGCAGGTGCGACAGCATGCGTGAGCGGGCGAGCCGGGCGTCCAGCTCGGAGACCAGACGCCGCAAGCTCTCCGCGATGTCCCCCGGCACCACCACCAGCGCCGGGTCGATCTGCTCGTCGGGCAGGCGTTTGATCAGCGCGCCCAGCAGGTCGGCCTTGCGCCGGAAGTAGTAGTGCACCAGACCTTTCGGCACGCTCGCGCGTTCCGCGATGCGCGAGGTCGGCGTGGCGTCGAAACCCGATTCGGCGAACAGCTCCTCGGCCGCGGCGAGAATGCGCTCCCTCGCCGGGGGTTCTTCCTTGCTCAGTGCTGGCCCGCCATCCTGCCGTGGCTGGCGTTCGCGACCGGCAGCGCCGCGGCGCCCGCGATCGCGGTCAGCCCGCCGATGATCCACGCCGACCACGAAGCGGCGGTCAGATCCGTGTAGCTCATCACCCAGGGCGAGATGAACAGCAGTGCGCCGAGCACGATCTGCAGCCCTTCGCCGTAGACCAGTCCCGGCATCGCCAGCGACAGCAGACCGTCGAGCGCGATCAGCGCGCCCAGCACGATCATCGTCCACATGACGGCGTTGTCGGTGTCCACCCACAGGAAGGACAGCACCGCCACCACTCCCAGTACGACCTCGGCCCAGTCGTGCGGACGCATCCATGCACGCGTCGAGGTTTCGGCCATCGTGATCACCTCCTGGAAAGCATCGTCGCCTTCCCGCTCATAGTGCGCCTTGGTTGGCCGCCCGGTCAAGAATCATGGGTGGCGCGCGAGGTTACCGGCCAGTAATGTCAGGCTCCCGCAGTCACGCACGAAAGGGCCCCTCCATGACGCAAGGGACGCTGAAGGAGATCCGGGACGCGATTCTGTCCGGCGATCTCGACGCGGTCGGGTCGCTCGAGCTGCCCGAGTCCTACCGGGGTGTGACGGTGCACTCCGACGAGACGGGCATGTTCGAGGGCAGGGCGACCCGCGAGAAGGACCCGCGCGAGTCGCTGCACGTCGACGACGTGCCACTGCCCGAGCTGGGCCCGGGCGAGGCACTGGTGGCGGTGATGGCCAGCGCCATCAACTACAACACCGTGTGGACCTCGATCTTCGAGCCGGTTCCCACGTTCAAGTTCCTGCAGCGCTACGGCAAGCTCTCGCCGCTGTCGAAGCGGCATGACCTGCCCTACCACGTGGTCGGCTCCGACGCCGCCGGCGTCGTGCTGCGCACCGGGCCCGGCGTGCACCGCTGGAAGGCCGGCGACGAGGTCGTCGCGCACTGCCTCAACGTCGAGCTCGAAGCGCCCGACGGGCACAACGACACGATGCTCGACTCCGAGCAGCGCATCTGGGGCTTCGAGACGAACTTCGGCGGCCTCGCCGAGATCGCGCTGGTCAAGGCGAACCAGCTGATGCCGAAGCCGCGGCACCTGACCTGGGAGGAAGCGGCCTGCCCCGGCCTGGTCAACTCGACCGCGTACCGGCAGCTGGTGTCGCGCAACGGGGCCGACATGAAGCAGGGCGACGTCGTGCTGATCTGGGGCGCCTCCGGTGGCCTGGGCTCGTACGCGACCCAGTACGCGCTCAACGGCGGCGCGATCCCGGTGTGCGTCGTGTCGAGCCCGGAGAAGGCGGAGATCTGCCGCAAGCTCGGCGCAGACCTCGTCATCGACCGGAGCGCGGAGGGTTACCGGTTCTGGCAGGACGAGCAGACCCAGGACCCGAAGGAGTGGCAGCGGTTCGGCGCGAAGATCCGCGAGCTGACCGGCGGTGAGGACCCGGACATCGTGTTCGAGCACCCGGGCCGCGAGACGTTCGGCGCGTCGGTCTACGCCGCGCGACGGGGCGGCACCATCGTCACCTGCGCGTCCACGTCGGGCTACCTGCACCAGTACGACAACCGGTACCTCTGGATGAACCTCAAGCGGATCATCGGCTCGCACTTCGCGAACTACCGCGAGTCCTGGGAGGCGAACCGGCTGATCGCGAAGGGGCTGATCCACCCGACGCTGTCGAAGACCTACAGCCTGGAGGAAACCGGGCAGGCGGCGCTGGACGTGCACCGCAACGCCCATCAGGGCAAGGTCGGCGTGCTGTGCCTGGCGCCGGAGGAAGGCCTCGGCGTGCACGACGCCGAACTGCGCGAACGGCACCTCGGCGGCATCAACGCGTTCCGCGACGCGTAGCGGCCCATAACGAAGCCACTACAGCCCGCGGCTACTCTCATAGTCATGAGCCTTGGCGAGGAACGGGAGCTTGTACCGCTGGGCGCCGGCTTCGACCTGGCGAAACGCGGTTACGACCGGCATCAGGTGGACGAGCACCTGGAACGGCTCGACGGCGACCTGAAGATGCTGGCCGCCGACCGCGACGCGGCCATCACGCAGGCGGGCGATCTGGCGCGCCAGCTGGAGCAGGCCCGCGGCGAGATCGACAACCTGCGTGGCCAGGTCGAACGGCTCGGCCAGCCGCCGACGACCGTCGAAGGCCTGTCCGAACGCCTGCAGCGCATGCTCCGGCTCGCTCAGGACGAGGCGGCCGACACCCGGGCGCGCGCGGAGGCCGAGGCGGGTCACATCCGGGCGAAGGCGGAGGCCGACGCGAGCGCCATGCGCGCGCGGTACGAGCAGCTGCTGTCCGAGCTCGACGCGCGGCGCAAGGAGATGGAGACCGAGCACCGCAACGTGCTCGAGACCGCCCGCGCCGAGGCCGAGGCGATCACCCAGAAGGCCAAGGACGAATGCGACCGCCTCGGCGCCGAGGCCGAGCAGCGGCGCACCAAGGTCGAAGAGGACTTCGAGATCGCCATGGCGGCGCGGCGCAAGGAGGCCATGCGCGTCCTCGCCGAGCAGGAGGCCGCCAGCAAGGCCGACGCGGAGCGCCGGGTCCGCGAGGCCACCGAGGAAGCGACCGCAATCCGCACGACGGTTGCCGAAGAGGAGAAGACGACCAAGGCGGAGCTCGAACGCCTTCGCCGCGAGTCGATCGAGGACGCCAACCGCCGCAAGCAGGCGTCGATCACCGAGGCCAACGCCCGGCTCGCCGAAGCGACCGACGAGGCCCAGCGCCGCGTCCGCGAGGCGACCGAGGAGGCCAACAAGCGGATCAACGCCGCTGCGGACCGCGTCGAGGCGTTGCGGTCGTTGCGGGCGGGCATCGCGGACCAGGTCAAGGCGGCGCGGGCAGTGCTCGCCGAGGCGAGCTCGGTGCTCGGCGACGGTGCTTCCGGGGGCGAGGTGCCGCCGGACGAACATCCCACGAAGCCGGCCGCGCCACGCCCGGCGCCGGGCCCGGCAAAAGCTAACCCGAACAGGGCTGCGAGCAAACCGACTGGCGAGTAACCTTCACAGCCACGCGATGTGCGTGCACTTGCCGGAGGGACTCGGATGGCGGCTTACCAGACTGTTGTAGTAGGTACGGACGGTTCGGACTCGTCTTTTCGCGCGGTCGACCGCGCGGCGGCGGTGACGGCGGACTCGGGCGCGCAGCTCGTGATCGTCTGCGCGTACTACCCGGCCAGCCGCGGCGATGTCGAGAAGGCGCAGGACGTGCTCCGCGACGAGGCCTACCAGGTGGTCGGTTCCGCTCCCGCGGAGGACACGCTGCAGTCCGCCCGCGACCGCGCGGCGAAGCAGGGCGCGGCGAACGTCGAGACCATCGCGGTCCTCGGTGAGCCGGTGGAGGCGCTGCGCAAGGTCGTCTCGGAACGCTCGGCGGACCTGCTCGTCGTCGGCAACCGGGGGCTCAACACGCTCACCGGCCGCATCCTGGGCTCGGTGCCCTCGGAGGCGGCGCGCAAGTCCGGGGTCGACGTGCTGATCGTCCACACGACGTAGCGATTCCGTGGACCAAGAGCGCCTCGAACGCATCCTACTCGGCGGCGAGCGCCGGTACACGCGGCTGGAGGTCGCCGAGAAGGCGGGCGTGCCCATCGAACGGGCGACCCGCTTGTGGCGCGCGCTCGGCTTCGCCACGGTCGCGGACGACCAGGTGGTGTTCACCGACGCCGACGTGGAGGCGGTGCGCACGGCCGACCAGCTGATCTCGTCGGGGTTGCTGGACCCCCGCGTCGAGACCTCGGTGACCCGCGCGCTGGGGCAGCACCTCTCGCGGCTGGCGGAGTGGCAGGTGTCCATGTTGTGGACGCTGATCACGGAGAACGAGGAGCTCGGGCGCGACGACCGGCAGGTGGCGCTGCTGGTGGAGCGGCTGGTGCCCGAGCTGCAGCGCGTGCAGGACTTCGTGTGGCGGCGGCATCTGGCTGCCTTCGCCGGGCGCGCGCTGGCGTCGCCGGAGGAGGACCTCGAGGCGCGCACGGAGGTGGCGGGCTTCGTCGACATGGTCGGGTACACGCGGTTGACGAGGCGGATCGGCGAGGCGGAGCTGAGCGGGATCCTGGAGCGCTTCGAGGCCCTGGCGACGGAGGTCGTGGCCGAACACCGCGGCCGGATCGTGAAGATGATCGGCGACGAGGTGCTGTTCGTGGCCGACAGCCCGGTCGATGCCGCGGAGATAGCGCTGAGCCTGACGGAGCGGACCTCGGCGGACCCGGAGCTGCCGGAGGTGCGCGCGGGCCTGGCGGCGGGCCGGATCCTCAGCCGTTTCGGGGACGTCTACGGGTCGGTGGTCAACCTGGCCGCCCGCCTCACGTCGATCGCCCGCCCGGGCACGATCCTGGTGGACCGCGAACTGGCACGGGACCTGGCCTCCGCGCGGGGCTACTCGGTCCGCCCACGCCGCCCGGCCTCGGTGCGCGGCTATGCGAGGCTGCGCCCCTACGCCCTCCGCCGCGCTTGAGGCGGGGTTTGGCGGGGTTTGGCGGGGGTTGGGGGGTTTCGGTGGGGGTTTCGGTGGGGCTCGCTCCGCCGCCGGGTTTCGTGGGCGGCCATGGTGCGCGTTCTCGGTGCCCGGCTACGCACGGCTGCGCCGCTCCGCCCCCCGCGGTTGAGCAGGGTCCGGCGAAGTGAACTCACGCCGTACGGACTCCGTGCGCAGCCACGCGAGACTGCACACCACGCCCCCCGGCAGTTGATGCAGGGTCCGGGTCCGCCTTAGCTCGCTCACGCCGCAAGGCCTCCGTGCGCAGCCACGCAACACTGCGCCTCACGCCCCCTGGCGGTTGACGCAGCCTTCCGGCGGGGTTCGCTCACGTCGCAAGGCCTCCGTGCACGGCTACGCGAGCCTGCGCCCCTTCGCCTCCAGCGCGGTTCGGGGCGATTCGCTCACGCCGCCGTCCTCACGGCGCGCGCGGTCCCATCGCCCAGCCCGCCCGCGCGTTTCCCGCCGCCGAAACGCCAGGCGTTCGCTCACCCGGCGTCCGGCGTCCGCTCGCCCAGCGTCCGGACAGCCTGCGCTCTGTCCCATCGCCCGATGAGACGCGCCGCCCATCCTGCGGGCCCGGGTTGTCAGGCCGGGAGGACGGCGTACTGGCGGACGTAGAGGTCGGTGTACGTCACCGGGCCGCGGGGGCCGGGGACCTTGTCCAGGTTGATGCCCGTCTCCGGGACGGCCAGCAGCTTGAAGCCGTCGAGCAGGCGGGTCGGCGCGTTCCAGAAGACGCCCGTACCCGTGTAGCCGTCGAAGAAGGACTCCGCCGTCGCGGCGTCCTCGGTCGCGATGCCGGCAGCCAAGCCGGAGGTCTGCTCGTTCGCGATGCGCACCGCCTCCTGCAGATTCTCGACCTGGGCGACCGTCACTGTCGCCTCGTGGTCGGAGTCCAAGGCCCACTCGTAACCGATCGCATGCTCGTGCGGCGCCAGCGACGGCGTCACGTTCCGCTCCGCGAGCGCCGCCGAGACCACCGGCCACACCTGATCGTGCACCGCCGAGTGGATGAGCAGCAGGTTCAGCCGGTTGCACACGCCCAGCCTGTCGAGGCTGTCGAACACGAGCGACCGCACCTTCTCCACGTCCGCCGCGACGTCGACGTACAGCACGCCGCCACCGTCGGCGTGGGCGAGCGTGCGCACGCCATGCGTGGCCGCCTCGGTGGCCAGCGCGCGCGTGCTCTCGCCGCTGCCACGCAGGATCACCAGCGGCACCAGGTTCGGCAGCTGCACCAGCGCCGCCGCGGCCTCGCGCTCCACCCGTGGCACCAGCTGGATCACATCGGAGTCGATACCGGCCTCGGCCAGCCCGGGGGCGATCACGACGTCGAGCAACCGCTGCGCCGAACCCAGCGCGGCCGAACCCGTGCGCAGCACACCCGCGTTGCGCGACTTGACCAGCTGCGACGCCACGTCGACCGTCACGTTCGGCCGCGCCTCGTAGTTCGCGCCGATCACGCCGACCGGACGCCGCCGCTCCACCAGCCGCAGCCCGCCGTCCAAAGCAGACACCGGAATGGACCGCTCCTGGTGCGGCGCGCCGGCCAGCAGCCGCAGCTGTTCGGCCATGCCGGTCAGCCTGTCCTCGGTGATGGTCAGCCTGTCCAGCAGCCCCGCGCTCATGCCTTCCTCGTGGGCCTTGGCGACGTCCGCGCGGTTGGCCTCGAGCACCGCCGCACGGCCTTCGAGCAGAAGACGCGCCATCGCCGTCAGCGCGGCGTCGATCGCTTCGTCCGGCGCCGTGGCCAGCGACGGAGCCGCCACCTTGGCCGCCCGCGCACATTCCTCGACTGCTTTGGCCACCTCGTCGGACACAGCGCACCTTCCTTTCGCCGCTTTCGCGCACTCCAGTGTGCCGTACGGGCAGCTCAGGACTGCAGCGCGGGCTCGAGGAGCCAGGTGCCGCCGACGACCAGGCAGGTGACCGCGATGACCACGAGGATCAGCAGCCACAGCGCCGCCGGCACCCCGGTCAGGCGCGCGAGCTGGTCCGCGTCGGAGTCGCGGGCCGCGCCACGGCGCCGCTTCCGCTGCAGCTCGCACACCGGCCGGATGCCACCGAAGAGCAGGAACCAGGTGATGAGGTACACGAACCACGCCTGCACCTGCGGTCCGGCGATCAGCGCGAGCACGGCGAGCCCGGCCGCCGTGAGCACGACGGACAGCACACCGTAGGCGTTGCGCACCATCACCAGCACCCCGAGCAGGAGCAGCGCGGCGACGGCGAGCAGCACCGTGATGCGATTCGCGGCGAGCAGTCCCGCGAACCCGAGCCCGAGCACGGCAGGCGCCGGATATCCGGCCAACGACGTCAGCACCATGCCGGGACCGGACGGACGGCCACGCGAGACCGTCACCCCTGACGTGTCCGAGTGCAGCTGGATGCCCTGCAGGCGCCTGCCCGCGAGCACGGCGACCAGCGCGTGCCCGGCCTCGTGCACGATGGTGACGACGTTGCGTGCCAGTCGCCATGGCGAGCCGGACAGCACCAGCAGCAAGGCCAGGCCGCCGGTGACCAGCGGCACCCAGACCGTGGGGTTCGGCTGCGCGCCGAAGATCCCGGTCGGTGATACGACGTCGCCCGTGTCCGCGAGTTGCACGGGCGCAGCTCACCACATCGGGTGTCTACGTCCTGTTACCACCCCCGTCCGATTCACAGGTCCATCTCCTTTGTCGTGGGTGCGCGCTTCGTCAGCGGGCACGCCGAGCGCGGTGCGGGTGCCGGGGTTGCCACGCCGGGCGGCCCCGAGTGCGCGGTCCGTCGACGGGCACGGCAGGCGGAGCCCTGGGGCGCCTCATCGGGAGGTGCCGCCTCACCGGCAGGCGAACCGCCCGCGGTCTGTGTGCCGCCTGATCTCGAGCCGCCCAGGGCGGCCGGGCAGGTGGCCTTCCGATGTGTGCGCGCTTCACGGGTGGGCACACCCTGGCCCCGCTCCGGGTGCGGACAGGCCTCCAGGCGGCCGGGATGGACACGCCAAGCAGGCCCCGGTGAGTGCAGGCCTCACCGGCGAGCGCACGTCGCCCCGATCCGAGCCCCCGGGATGGCCACCCAGGCAGCCCCCGCTGAGCGCGCGGGCCGCGGCGGGCGCACCTCCCCCGGCCCGGGTGCTAGCCCGTCCACCCGGGCTGACTACGCCAGGCACCCCAGCGTGAGCGCAGGCTCATCGGCAAGTGCACCTCGCCCCGATCCGAGCGCCCGGGATGGCACGCCAAACAGCCCCTTGAGCGCGCGGGCCACCAGCGGGCACACCTCCCCCGATCCGGGTGCTGGCCCGTCCGCCCGGACTGACTACGCCAGGCGGGCCTCCCGGTGGGTGCGCAGCAGTAGGGCCACCCAGCTTCGATAAGGACGCCAACGGTCGGCGACCTCGGCAAGGGCTGCGGGACTCGCTTCGGGGAGGGCGTAGAGCTCCCGCATCTCGGCGTGAAGGCGTTCTTCGCTGTCGGGAAACACATCGGGATGACCAGCGCCACGGACGAGAATCAGCTGGGCCGAGAACGGGCCGGATACCGGGCAGCCGCTGCAGCTGCCGTAACGCTTCGTCGGGTTCGAGGGCACGCAGGGATTCCGCGTCGAGCACACCCTCCTGCGCGGCACGCGCTATCGCGCGCAGGCGTTCGATCTTCACCTCCGGCAGCCCCAGCGGCTGCTCGATCGCCTGCAACGCCTCGGGAGCCGGGAAGGACGCCAGCTGCCGGCCATCGACCTCGACGAGCTCGCCGTACCGCTCCGCTATTCGTTGTTTGATCCGGGCGGCCTGGGGCATCCGGATCCGGTTCGTGATGATCGTCCAGCACGCCGCCTCGTACGGCGAGTGGAACAACACCTGCCGCAGCCCCGGATACCGCGCCTGTAGCTCACCGACCACCGGATCCGCCTGCCCGATCGCGGAGAAACCGCTGCCGTCGACGTCCAGCGACAGGATCCGCCGCACCTGACGGACCGCCGCGGCAGCCACTTCCTCCCCCACCGCAACGGAAACCTCGACCCTGCCGGGCGCTCGTTGCCGGATCAGGACGCCGGCGTGCTCCCAGCTCCCTTCGACCGGGAACGCCAGGCGCAGCAGGCCGGGCTCACCCGCGGCGTCCGGCCGCGCGCCCGGGGTGAACCACTCCAGGAAGCGGCCGGATGCCGTGAGGTCGAACGGGCCCTCGGCGCGCAGTTCGGTGGGCTGGTGCAGGGTGCTGGTCATCGGGTACCTCCCATGGTCGGGTTCGGATCTGCCGACCATAGCGACGACCACCGACAGTTTCGGAAGGTCCGAAAACCGGTTGCCCGGGTCGCTACCGTGATGGCCATGGGAACCTTGTTGGAGTCCTGCGTCGTGTGCGCCCGGCTACGGCCGCGGCTCACCTGAACGCAGCGGCTGCCCACATCTTACTGACGAGCCCTCGTGCGCGCCGTTTCCTCCTGCACTCCGGCCGCTGCGTCATGAGCGCTTCTTCCCTTCTCATGACGTGGAGTCCTCATGCCCGCGGCACCCCGTGCCGGGTGCTCCGGCGTCGTGCATTTCCTTGCCGTGCCCCGAATCGCCGTCCAGCTCGTCCGGTCCTGCGCACTCGATCGCAACGATCTCGTCGTCGAGTTCGGCGCCGGCCAAGGCGCTATCACCACCCATCTGGCTGAAACAGGAGCGCAGATCCTCGCCGTCGAACGTGATCCCGCCTTCGTCCGCAAGCTGCGCAATCGCTTCCGCGAGTACGGCAACGTGCGAGTCGTGCCTGCCGACGCACAAGTGGTTCCCTTGCCACGCAGACGATTCTCTGCAGTGGCCAGCATCCCGTACGCGTTGTCCACCACCCTCCTGCGGCGGCTACTCAGCCCTCAGCACACGAATCTTCGCCAAGCCGCGCTGATCGTCGAGTGGGGCTTTGCCAGACGCGTGGCAGCCGCAAGCCCACGAGACCTCGAACAAGCCTGGTGGTCGACGCGTTTCGAAATACGCGTCGCTTCCCGGATCCCCGCGGACTGCTTTTCCCCGCCCCCACGCGTCAATTCCGCACACCTCGTGCTCAAGCGACGGGAAAACGTTCCCGTTCGGGCATTGTGGACGGTGATCGCGGCCGCTTATCGCAACCCGCAGCGTCCGGCTCGCACCGTCATCGGGCATCCAGGAGTTCTGCGTGTGGTCGGAATCGAGCCGGCGCAGCCGGCCGGCAGCGTGGCCCGCGGACGAGTGGGCAGAACTGGCCAGGAAGCTCGTCGCCGACCGCAGCACGCACTGGCCCCAGCTTAGTACTCCAGCCGGACTTCGTGATCGGTGCTGGTGAGGGGGTGTCGGAGATGGGTGCGGCCGCCAGTTGATCATGGTCGGTTGTGTGGACTTCCCAAGATCGGCTGGCGGCCGCGGGCCCCAGCATAAACCCTGCTCGCTGGCAGGCGATGTTCGATGAGCTGACCGCGCGGATCGCGGGCCGTTTCAGCCGGGTCGAGCCCCGTCGTCGGGCGGAGAAACTGTTGCTGGGTCTGGTGTCTGAGCTGCCGCGGAAGAACTGTTGGACCATCGCCGAGCATGTCGGAGACGCGACACCAGACGGCCTGCAGCACCTGCTCGCGCGGGCGGTGTGGGATGCCGACGCGGTGCGTGACGACCTGCGCGACTACGTCTGCGACCACCTCGGCAGCCAGAACGCAGTCCTGATCGTCGATGAGACCGGAGACTTGAAGAAGGGCACGCGCACCGTTGGGGTGCAACGTCAATACACCGGAACCGCCGGTCGGATCGAGAACTCGCAGGTCGCGGTGTATCTGACGTATGCCACGACGGCCGGGCACGCGTTTATCGACCGGGCCTTGTATCTGCCGAAGTCCTGGACGAGCGACCGCGAACGCTGCGCCGCGGCTGGGATCAGCGAGAACATGCAGTTCGCGACCAAACCCGCCCTGGCCACCACCATGATCACCCGAGCCCTCGATGCCGGAGTTGATGCGCCGTGGGTGACCGGCGACGAGGTCTACGGCGCCGACCCCACGCTGCGCGCGGAACTGGAGCGCCGTGGCGTCGGCTATGTGCTGGCCATCGGATGCGACCGCCGCGTCACTACCGGAGCGGGGACGTTCCGCCCGGACGAGTTGGCCACCCGACTACCGAAACATGTGTGGCAACGCCTGTCGGCCGGTACCGGGGCGAAGGGACACCGCTTCTACGACTGGGCTTTGGTCGACATTGATCAGGATGCCGAGGTGGGCGGGCATCGGTGGCTGCTGATCCGACGCAACCGCCGCACCAGAGAGTTGGCGTTCTACCGCTGCTACGCGCCCACCCCCGTCGCGTTGCCCGTTCTGGTTCGCGTGGCTGGAACCCGCTGGCGTGTCGAAGAATCCTTTCAAACCGGCAAAGGTCTGGCAGGCCTGGACCAGCACCAGGTCCGCCGCTGGCTCTCATGGCATCGCTGGACCGTTCTGGCGATGCTCGCGCACGCGTTCCTCACCGTCCTCGCCGCGACCGAACCCACCCAGACACCAACATCCACCCGCTGGATTTCCTTGACCTGCAACGAAGTCCAACACCTGTTCGCCACGATCACCACCACGCTGATCACAGGCACCACGCACCACCTACGCTTCTCAGCCTGGCGCCGACAGCATCAACACCGAGCCCGACAGGCCCACTACCAGCGGCAATCCACCCGAGAACCATAAACATCACGATCTACGGCTGGAGTATTAGACGAAGAATCCGCTGAGAATTCTCAGCAAATTCTTCTCAGCTGTTTTCTGGGTTGTTCCACAGGTTTTTCACAACAACGAGCACGATGGTGGATGCCATGAGCGAGAACGACTTCCGGCCGGGCCACGCGGGTGGATACCAGCCGCAGCAGCAGAGCCACCCGTACTACGGGCAGCAGCAGCCCAATCCCGCCGTGCAGGTCCTCGCACCGCCGCCGCGCCGCAAGGGCAAGCGGGTCGCGGTTCTGATCAGCGCCACTGCGGTCGCGGCCGCACTGGTCGGCGGCGCGAGCGGGGCCGCGATCGTCGGCTTCGAGAGCGGTTCGGCTGCCGCGCCGACCTCCACGACCGCCGCCCAGACCGTCTCCGGTTCGACGAACACCGACGTCAGTGCCGTCGCCGCGAAGGTGCTACCCAGCGTCGTCGAGGTGAACGTCACCACCAGTCAGGGTGAAGCCATCGGGTCGGGGGTGATCCTCAGTTCCGACGGCAAGATCCTCACCAACGCGCACGTGGTGTCCGACGCGGGAAGCGTCACCGTCACCCTGTCCGACGGCACCAAGTACCAGGCGAGCGTGCTCGGCGCGGACACCACCGCCGACATCGCCGTCCTGCAGGCGAAGGGCGCCAGCGGCCTCACCGCCGCCACCCTCGGCGACTCCAGCCAGCTGCAGGTCGGGCAGGAGGTCGTGGCCATCGGCTCCCCCGCCGGCCTGCAGAACACCGTCACGTCCGGCATCGTCAGCGCGCTCAACCGGCAGCTGTCGGACATCGGCACCGGCGATGGGCAGCAGTCCTCGCCGTTCGGGCAGACGGCCGACCAGACGAGCGGCTCGCCCAGCTACACCGCCATCCAGACCGACGCCGCCATCAACCAGGGCAACTCCGGTGGCGCCCTGGTCAACATGGCCGGACAGGTCATCGGCATCAACTCGGCGCTCTACAGCCCTTCGTCGTCCGCGGGATCGGTCGGCATCGGCTTCGCCATCCCGATCAACGACGCGAAAACCATCGTGAGCCAGATTGAGAACGACTGAGCCGGTCGGGGAGCAGCGGAACGGGTCGCGGTCGGGGCGGCCCGTTCCGCTGTGTCGTGGCACGGACACAGAGGCGGCGCGTTAAGGTTTTTCGGTGACCGACCGTCTTGTCTGGATCGACTGCGAAATGACGGGGCTCGACCTCGCCAAAGACGCACTGATCGAAATCGCCGTCCTGGTGACCGACGCCGAGCTGAACATCCTCGGCGAAGGTCTCGACCTCGTCATCCATGCGGACGACGAGCAGCTGGGCAACATGCCCGACGTGGTCCGTGAGATGCACGCCAAGTCGGGGCTCACCGAAGAGGTCCGCCGCTCGACGGTCACCCTCGAAGAGGCCGAGCAGCAGGTCCTCGCCTATGTGCGCCGGTACGTGCCGGACCCGAAGAGCGCGCCGCTGGCCGGCAACTCCATCGGCACCGACCGCGGGTTCATCGCGCGGGACATGCCCGCACTCGACAGCCACCTGCACTACCGGATGGTCGACGTCTCCTCGGTCAAGGAGCTCGTCCGCCGGTGGTACCCGCGCATCTACTACGCGAAGCCGGAGAAGGGCCTCGCGCACCGCGCGCTCGCGGACATCCGGGAGTCCATCGGCGAGCTCGACTACTACCGGAAGACAGCCTTCGTGCCGCAGCCAGGGCCGACCAGCGACCAGGCGCGCGCCGCGGCCGCTGAAGTGCAGCAACGCCACGGTGGGTAACCCCCTGCGAAACCGCCGGAGCGGCACGCTACGATATCCCGGCTGAGGTTGACCGGTCACCGGTTCCTCGCGTGGTGGGTGTAGCTCAGATGGTAGAGCACCTGGTTGTGGTCCAGGATGTCGCGGGTTCGAGTCCCGTCACTCACCCAATGGCCCCACCGTGGTTGTCGCTTCGCGGCTGCCCCGGTGGGGTTTCGTCGTTTCTGCGGGGGGCCGGCCCCAGGTGGGACCCTCTGTGAAGGGGGGTCGGTGGGGCATGCTAATCTTTTCGAGTCGCTGAGGGGAGACCTGAGGCGAGCTGAGCAAGCGCCATTAGCTCAACTGGCAGAGCAGCTGACTCTTAATCAGCGGGTTCGGGGTTCGAGTCCCTGATGGCGCACCATCACCCCAGGTCTTCGGCCTGGGGTTTTTGCTTTCAAGATCACGCCCTGGAGGGTGTCAGCCGCGGCAGGGTGGCGATTTTCCGGCCGACGGACACGTCGTGCGTGAGCGATGGCCGAGCGTGACCGAACTGGGGCGGCGATCTGGTGGGGCGTGAGCCTGCTCGTCGGCGACACGGAACGCCTGACTTATCCGCAAGCATTCCAGCCGCCGGCCGCTCCGCGTTGCTCACCGTGGCGACATTGGCACCTGTCCTATGACCTGAGGTCTACGCTAAGGATTCGCTCGACAGAGACGCTTTGCGGGACCTGCTCGGCGAGGTGGGTGACCTACAGGCCGATGCCGCCGACAGCAGGCGCTCGCTGATCGTTCTACGTGGTGCTCGTCGGCGCTACTCGTTCACGATCGACGGTCCGGACGATGTCGAGCCAGAGGACGTGCCGCCCGAGGTGACCAACGCCGTCCTCGGGGCCCGCCACCTGTACTCGATCATGGTCGAAGGCACCGCCTTGTCGGAGATTCCACACGCACTTCGCTTCGCCAAGCGGCTTGCTCTGGTGGTCAACGGCGCGATGATCGACCAGCAGACCAGCACGCTGTGGTCGCGCTCGAAGTCATGTCATCCAGAAACCGCCCCGCGAGACCCGCGCGTCGGTTGGCCTGGTCTGGTGCTGCCTGCGTGAGGACGTCCCAGATGACGCACCAGCCTTGTTCACCTCAGCGGCTGAACGTCTGTTGCCCGAGGCGCTGCCGCGCCGCTTCGGGGAGTACGAACCATTCCAAGCGTGGCGTGCAGCGACTTCGTCCCAAACGTGCGCCGGTTTCCGCTGGCAGGAGGGAAAATGTTGCGCTCGCGTTAAGGGTCTGCGCTGACTGGTTTCACCATCTGGTCGCGCTTGTGGTTCCCGAATCGGGCGACCTATAGTTCGGCAGACGTCAGACGTCCTATCGAGGAGGCAGTCGTGGCGGAGCAGCTCGGCAGGCCGGCCGCGTGGGCATCGGCGTGATGGTCCACATGGGAACGTCCTCGGTCAAGGAGACCGCGCTGGACGACGCGCGGGCTGTCCGAGTTCCTGATGCGCGCGCAGCGGCTGGGCTGCCGTTCTCGCGCGTCTGCTGGGGAACCGACCACCCCGCTGGCGGCAGACCGACAGTGTCGCTGCCCAAGCTCGCGCTCGTCATCGACCGGCCGGCGTCGCGGGAACCGCGTCGGAGAGGACAAGAGTCATGACGAAGGACCTCCGGACTTTTCTGACCGACCTGGTGAAGCAGGACCCGGGAAGCCTCAAGCGGGTGTCCGCGCCCGTCGACCCCCGGTTCGGTATCACCGCGTACGGGGCGTTCTACGACAAACGCGCCGAATACCCCGCTCTGCTGTTCACGGATGTGTCCGGGGTGGACGTCCCGTGCCTGACCAACCTGGTGGCCACCCACGACCGGATGGCGCTGGCGCTGGGTGTGCCGGTCGAGACGCTGACCCACTCCTCGATCGCCGGTCAGGGCCGTGCCGCGCAGCCGCCGGTCCAGGTCCCCGCAGGGCAGGCCCCGGTGCAGGAGGTGGTGTGGCGCGGCGACGAGGCGGACCTGACGCGCCTGCCGATTCCCACGCACAACGAGCTCGACGGCGGCCCGTTCCTCACCGCCGCCGTCGCGGTCATGCGGGACCCGGAGTCGGGCCGGCTCAACGCGGGGATCTACCGCCACCACGTCTACGACGGCAAGCGCATGGGCGTCTGGTTCTTCGGCTCGCACGACGGCGGGACCATCCACCGCCGCCACGCCGAACGCGGCGAGCCCACGCCGATCGCGATCGTCATCGGGCATCACCCCGCGTTCCTGATGGGCGCGGTGTCGCGGGTGCCGGGCGTCGGCGGCGAGTACGAGGCGGCCGGCGCGTTCCTCGGGGAACCGGTGGAGCTCGTCGAGGCGCTGACCTCGGACCTGCTCGTGCCGGCGCGGGCCGAGATCGTGATCGAGGGCCACATCCTGCCCGGCGACCTGGCCGAGGAGGGCCCGTTCGCGGAGTGGCCTGGCCACTACGTCGGCGGCGGGCGCAAGCCGGTGATCGAGGTCGACGCGATCACGATGCGCCGGGACGCGATCTTCCAGGACATCCAGGCCTCCGGCCGCGAACACCGGCTGATGGGCGCCCTGCCCCGGATCGCAAGTGTGCACGAAGCCGTGCGGCAGAAGGTTCCCGGGCTCAAGGCGGTCAACATCCCGCTGCACACCCGGATGCACTGCTACCTCTCCATCCGCAAGGAGCTCGACAGCGACCCCACCCGCGCCGCCTTCGCCGCGTTCAACACCGAACCGGAGAACCTGCGCGCGGTCGTCGTCGTGGACGACGACATCGACGTCTACGACGAGCGCGAGGTCTCCTGGGCCATCGGCACCCGTTTCGACGCGGCACAGGACCTGCAGATCATCCCGCGCTGGAACGGCCCCGGCGGGCTGCTGCCGACCAACTGGACCTACGACGCCGAAGGCGGCCGCAGCCCGCGCATGTCCTCCGCCGTGATCATCGACGCGACGAAGCCCGCGCCCCCGATCGTCTTCCCACCGCGGGCGCGCGTGCCGGAAGAGGCGGTGTCCGCCGTGGACACCGCAGCCGTGCACGACGTCACCTCCACCGATCTGTGGGACCAGCGACTTCCTTGAACGGAGGAGGAGTTCGATGCCACGAACCAACATCGGTGACGAGGTGCGCGCCGACGAACCCCGGGGGTGGCTGCGCAGCCTGGGCCGCACGGAATGGGCGGCGCTCGGGGTCACCATGCTGTTCTGGACCTTCGACGGCTACGAGACGTTCGCGCTCATCACCACCGGCCCGGCGTCGCTGCGCGACCTGCTGCCCGCGTCCGGGCTGGCGCACCTGTCCCAGTACTTCGCCTACCTGCTCGCGATCAGCCTCGCCGGCTGGACGATCGGCGGCGTGGTCGGCGGGTTCGCCGGGGACCGGTTGGGCCGCCGCCGCACGATGATCGGCGCCGTGGTGCTGTACGGCCTGTTCACCGGGTTGTCCGCGCTGGCGCAGAACTGGGAGACGCTCGCGGTCACCCGGTTGCTCACCGGGCTCGGCATCGGCGCGGAGTGGGCGGTGGGCGTCTCGCTGCTGCAGGAGATCCTCCCGGCGCGCGCCCGCACCAAGGGTGCCGGGCTCCTCCAGGGCACCTTCTCCGCCGGTGGCCTGCTCGTCTCGCTGCTGTGGGTGCTGTTCAACTCCTCGCAAACCGTTTCGTGGCGCTACATCTACCTCGTCGGCGTGCTGCCCGCGTTCCTCGTGATCGCGTTGCGCCGCGCGATCCCCGAGTCGCGGAAGTGGACCGCGCAGCGGCGCGCCTCGGCCCGCGAGCTCATCCAGCAGCTCGCGGCACCGGTGCTGCGCAAGCGGCTCGGCCTGGCGCTGCTGGTCTCCGTCGCGATCACGGTCGGCTTCTGGGCCAGCAGCTCCTACATCCCCACCTACGTCGGCGCGCTCGCCCCGGGACCGCGCGCGAGCTTCTACACCGGCTGGGCGTCGGCCCTCTACAACGTGGGCGAGATCGCGGGCTGCGTGGTCTTCGGCTTCTGGGCGGAGCGCTGGGGACGGCGGCTGACCACCGTCGGCTACTTCGTGGCCGCAGTCGTGATCATCCCGGTGGTCTTCCTGCTCGTGCACGACGCGGGCACGGCGGTCCTGCTGCAGCTGGTCGCCGGGTACGCGGCGGGCGGCATCTTCAGCTGGTACACCGTGCACACCCCGGAGCTGTTCCCCACCGCCGTGCGTGCCAGCGCGATCGGCACGATCTTCAACCTCACCCGGGTGCTCGCCTCTGTGGGCGCGCTGGTGACCGGCCTGCTGGCCTCGGTCGTCGGCGGCGTGGGCAACGCCGCCGCGCTCAGCGCGGTCGTCTACCTGCTCGGGATCGGCGCGGTACTGTTCCTGCCCGAGACGCGGGGCCGGCCGCTACCGTCCTGACCAGGCGTTGTCCGGAGCCGGCAGGCGCGTGGGATATTTCTCAAATAGGCTAGACGTCCGACGTCTGTCAACTACGGTTTCTGGAGGAGCCATGGCGACAGCACCGCCGTCCGGCTCCGGGACGGAGGGCCGCGAGTGATCACCCGAAACCCGGCCGGGGCGAAGAAGCCGGTGACCATCGAGACGGTCACCGCCGACTCCTACCGCCAGGCCAAGGACCGGCTGCGCGACGCCATCGCCCGGCTCGGCGAGGAGGGCCGGTTCCGGCTGCCCTCGGAGGCCGAGCTGAGCACCGCGCTCGGCGTCAGCCGCGCCACGATCCGCTCGGCCCTGCAGTCCCTGCAGAAGGAAGGCCGCATCCGGCGGCTGCACGGCCAGGGCACGTTCATCAACCGGCACGCGATCGGCATCGGCGCCAACCTCGCCGAGGCGAGCCCGTTCATCGACCTGCTCGAGCAGGCGGGCTACCGGCCGGGCGTGCGCACGCTCGACCAGCGGGTCGTCGCGCTCGACCAGGAGCTCGCCGCGTCGCTGGAGCTCCCCGTCGGCGACCGGGCGCTGCGCATCGAGCGGGTCTTCGAGGCCAACGGCGAACCGGCGGTGCACAGCGTCGACTACGTCCCGGCCAACCTGCTCGGCGACCACCCCGAGGAGCGGGACCCGCGGCGCTCGACGTTCGAGTTCGTCGAGGTCGGCGCCGGGCTGTCGGTCTGCTACTCCGTCGCCGAGGTGCGCCCGGTGCTGCCGCCGCGGCCGGTCGTCACCGCGCTGGACGTCAAGCGCTCGCACCCGGTGCTGCGGCTGCGGCACACCCACATCAGGGCGAACGAGCTGCCGGTGGCGGTGACCGTTGTCCACGTCAACGACGACTACCTGCGGTTCTCCGTGATCCGCACCTACCTGGACCAGTGAGCAAGCCTTCCCGGCGAACCTGAGGAGCCCCATGAGCATCAAGGTCGACATCCGCGTCCCCGTCGGCCGCCCGCTGCCCGAGCTCGCGACGTTCATCCGTTCCTGCGAGGACGCCGGGTTCCACGGTGTCGGGGTCAACGACCACCACCACTCCGGGCGCGACGTCTACGCGGTGCTCGCGCTCGCGACGGCCGCCACCGAACGGCTCACGCTGTTCCCGGCGACCAGCAACCCGGTGACCCGGCACCCGCTCGTGCTGGCCGCCACCGCGAACTCACTGGCCGAGATCGGCCCGGGCCGGGCGATGCTGACGCTGGCACCCGGCTTCCTGTCGGTGGAGAAGGCGGGCAAGCCCCAGGCCCGGCGGCAGCAGCTGGCCGAAGCGGTGACCGCCATCCGGAACCTGCTGGCAGGCCGGCCGGCCACAGTGGACGGTGCCGAGCTGCGGATGAACAACACCACCGCGACTCCGCCCAAGGTGTTCGTGCTCGCCGCCGGCCCGAAGATGCTGGAACTGGCCGGCGAGCACGCCGACGGCGTGATGATGCTGGTTGGCCTGCACCCGGACAGCATCGCGGCCGCCCGCGAGCACCTCCGCGCCGGTGAGCGGCGCGCCGGGCGCGCACCGGGCTCCGTCGAGGAGATCTTCATCGTGCCGACCGCGATCGAGAGCTTCGAGACCGCACGGGAGTGGCCGCGGCGGTTCTACCGGCCCGGCAAGCAGTTCCTGTGCTACCCCAGCGCGTCCAACCTCCGCTGGCTGCGTGCGGCGGGGCTGGACATCCCCGAGGACCACGACCCGGCCGCGATCTCCCCGGAGCTCGCCGCCGAGGTCTGCGAGGCCTTCGGCCTGTTCGGGCCGCCGGAGTACTGCGCCGACCGGCTGCTGCGGGCCCAGCAGGAGTCCGGCGTCGAGCACGTGTTCTTCTTCCCCTCGCACACCGCCGAATCCGCCTACGACCTGCCGCAGGCCGACGTGGAGGCGTTCCACAAGATCATCGGCCCCCGGCTCGCCGAATGAGCCGGGCCGCCTGAGAAGTACGAGGAGCGAGATGGACAGCCACACCGACACCAGCCCTGGCCGCGGGGCCAGGCTGCGCGTGCCGCCGTTGCTGGGCGCCGCGGTGCTGATGGCGATGAGCGCGGCCGGCCCCGGTTTCATCACCCAGACCGCGTCGTTCACCGTGCTCTACGGCGCCTCGTTCGCCTGCGCGGTGGTCGTCTCGATGATCATCGACGTCGCGGTGCAGCTGAACGTGTGGCGGATCCTGGGCATCTCCGGCCAGCGCGCGCAGGACCTCGCGAGCAAGGTGTTCCCCGGCGCGGGCCAGGTGCTGACGGTGTTCGTGGTGCTGGGCGCGGTCGTGTTCAACATCGGCAACATCGCGGGCGCCGGGCTGGGCCTGCACAACCTGCTCGGCCTCGACAGCCGGATCGGCGCGGCGATCAGCGGCTGCCTCGCGATCGGGATCTTCCTCGCCAAGTCCGTGTTCACCGCGGTGGACCGGGTGATGGTGGTGCTGGGCCTGGTCAAGATCGCACTGATCATCGTGCTCGTGGCGGTCACCGCGCCGCCGGTCGGGCAGGCGGTGGTCGGCACCGTCGCCCCGCACGGGCTGCCGTTCCTGCCGATCCTGACGCTCATCGGCGGCACGGTCGGCGGGTTCATCACCTACTCCGGCGCCCACCGGCTGATCGACTCCGGCATCACCGGCGTCGGCAACCTCAAGCGCATCAACCGCGGCGCGCTCACCGGCATCCTGGTCGCCTGTGTGCTGCGGATCGTGTTGTTCCTGGGCTTCTTCGGCGTCGTGGCCACCGGCGTGCACCTGGCCAACTCCAGCGACGCGGCCGGGTCGAGCTTCCTCGCCGCGTTCGGCAGCGTCGGGCTGCACCTGTTCGGCCTGGTGTTCTGGGCTGCCGGGATGACCAGCACGATCGGCAACTCCTACACCACCGCGACGTTCCTGCAGTCCTACGCGGCACCGGTCCGGCGGCACTTCAACCGCGCCGTGATCGTCCTCATCGGACTCGCGACGATCGTGTTCATCGCGGCGGGCCAGACCCCGCAGTCCATGCTCGTGTTCGCCGGCGCCATCAACGGGCTGGTGCTGCCGATCGGGCTGGGCATCATCATGTGGGTCGCCCTGCGCCGCCGGGACCTCATCGCCGGTTACCGCTACCCGAAGGTGCTGCTCGGCGTCGGCCTCGCGGCCTGGCTGTTCACCGCCTACGCCGCGGTCGAGTCCCTCACGTCCATCGGATCGATCTTCCACTAGGAGGGCCTGATGACCACCCCGACCACCGATCCCGCCGAGGCCCGCGCCCGCTTCCGCGCCGGGCTCCGGGTGCCCACCGCGGGCTGGGCACCCGGCTACGCACAGGCCAACATGATCATCGTCCCGCGCGACTACGCCTACGACGCGCTCCTGTTCGGCCAGCGCAACCCCAAGCCCTGCCCGATCATCGACGTCACCGACCCGGGCAGCCCGCACACCGCGCTCGCCGAGGGCGCGGACCTGCGCACCGACCTGCCCGCCTACCGGGTCTGGCGGGACGGCGAACTGGTCGACGAACCGACCGACATCACGGGGTACTGGACCGACGACCTCGTCGCGTTCCTGATCGGCTGCAGCTTCACCTTCGAGACGCCGATGCTCGCGGCGGGGATCGAGATCCGGCACATCACCACCGGCGGCAACGTGTCGATGTACAAGACGAACCGGCCCTGCCGCCCCGCCGGGCGGCTGTCCGGACCGATGGTCGTGTCGATGCGGCCCATCCCGGCCGACCGGGTCGCCGACGCGGTGCGCATCAGCGGGCAGTTCCCCGCCGTGCACGGCGCACCGGTGCACATCGGCGAGCCCGAGGCGCTGGGCATCAAGGATCTGTCCACTCCGGACTTCGGCGACCCCGTGGAGATCCGCGACGGCGAGGTGCCGGTGTTCTGGGCCTGCGGCGTCACCCCGCAGGCGGCGATCATGGCTTCGCACCCGCCGTTCGCGATCACCCACGCGCCCGGCTACATGTTCGTCACCGACACCCCCGACCACACCTACGCGGTCTGAAGGAGAACTGAGCAGATGACCGACGCACGCTGGCAGTTCTGGGTGGACCGGGGCGGCACGTTCACCGACATCGTGGCCCGGCGCCCGGACGGCGGCCTGGTCGCGCACAAGCTGCTCTCGGAGAACCCGGCCCGCTACCGGGACGCGGCGGTGGCCGGGATCCGGGCACTGCTCGGCGTGGCGGAGGGCGAGGAGATCCCGGCCGAGCAGGTCGAGGCCGTGCGGATGGGCACCACGGTGGCGACCAACGCCCTGCTGGAACGCAAGGGCGAGCCGACTGTGCTGGTGGTGACCAAGGGGTTCGGCGACTCGCTGCGCATCGCCTACCAGAACCGGCCCCGCATCTTCGACCGGCACATCGTGCTGCCGGACATGCTCTACGACCGGGTGATCGAGGTCGACGAGCGGATCACCGCCGAGGGCGAGCTGCTGCGCGCGCCGGACCTCGACCAGGCGGCCGAGGACCTGCGCCGCGCGTACGACGCCGGGCTCCGCGCCGTCGCGATCGTGCTGATGCACAGCCACCTGCACCCGGCGCACGAGCAGCAGCTCGGCAAGCTCGCCGAGCAGCTCGGCTTCACCCAGATCTCGCTGTCGAGCGAGGTCAGCCCGCTGATGAAGCTCGTGCCCCGCGGCGACACGACGGTCGTCGACGCCTACCTGTCCCCGGTGCTGCGCCGCTACGTCGACCAGGTGGCCGACCAGATGTCGGGCGTGCGGCTGATGTTCATGCAGTCCAACGGCGGGCTCGCCGAGTCCCGGCACTTCCGCGGCAAGGACGCGATCCTGTCCGGCCCGGCGGGCGGCATCGTCGGCATGGTGCGGATGTCCGCGCTGGCCGGGTTCGACCACGTGATCGGCTTCGACATGGGCGGCACCTCGACCGACGTGTCCCACTACGCCGGCGAGTACGAACGGGTCTTCACCGCGCAGGTCGCGGGTGTCCGGCTGCGTGCCCCGATGCTCGACATCCACACCGTCGCCGCGGGCGGCGGCTCGATCCTGCACTTCGACGGCAGCCGCTACCGGGTCGGCCCGGACTCGGCCGGGGCGAGCCCCGGCCCAGCGTGCTACCGCGGCGGCGGGCCGCTGACGGTGACCGACGCGAACGTCATGCTCGGCCGCATCCAGCCCGAGCACTTCCCCGCCGTGTTCGGTCCCGACGGCGACCAGCCGCTCGACGCCGAGCTGGTGCGCCGCCGGTTCGCCGAGCTGGCGGCCGAGATCCGCGAGCGGACCGGGGACGACCGCACCCCCGAGCAGGTCGCCGAGGGCTACCTGCGGATCGCGGTGGCCAACATGGCCAACGCCGTCAAGAAGATCTCTGTCCAAAAAGGACACGACGTCACCCGCTACGTGCTCACCACGTTCGGCGGCGCGGGCGGGCAGCACGCGTGCGCGGTGGCCGACTCGCTCGGCATCCCGACGGTGCTCGTCCCGCCGATGGCCGGCGTGCTCTCGGCGCTGGGCATCGGGCTGGCCGACACCACCTCGATCCGGCAGCAGTCGGTGATCGCCGAGCTGACGCCCTCGGCACTGGAGACGCTGGCGGGGGTCGCCGACCGGCTCACCGGCCAGACCCGCGCGGAACTGCTCGACGAAGGCGTGCCCGCCGACCGGATTCGCGTGGTCCGGCGCGCACAGCTGCGCTACGACGGCACCGACACCGTGGTCCCGGTGACGCTGGCCGGGTTCGACGAGATGGTGGCGGAGTTCGAAGCGGCCTACCGGACGACGTACTCGTTCCTGATGGACCGGCCGCTGATCGTGGAAGCGGTCGCGGTCGAGGCCACCGGGCTGACCGAGCAGCCCGACCTGTCCTCGCTCGGCGAACGCGACGACGGTACCGGCGCTCCGGCCGACACCGTCCGGCTCTACGCCGGCGGCGCGTGGCACTCCGCCCCGCTGTACCACCGCGAGCGGCTGCGCCCCGCGGACAAGGTGACGGGCCCGGCGATCATCGCCGAGGCGAACGCGACCACCATGGTCGACGAGGGCTGGCAGGCCACCCTGACCGCGGACGGGCACCTGGTGCTGGACCGGGTGGTGGCGCGGGCGGAGGCCGGCGCCGGCACGAAGGTCGACCCGGTGCTGCTGGAGATCTTCAACAACCTGTTCATGTCGATCGCCGAGCAGATGGGCACCCGGCTGGAGGCGACCTCGCAGTCGGTGAACATCCGCGAGCGGCTGGACTTCTCGTGCGCGCTGTTCGACCCGGACGGCAACCTCGTCGCCAACGCCCCGCACATCCCGGTGCACCTGGGATCGATGGGCGCCGGGGTCAAGGAGGTGGTCCGGCGCCGCGCGGGGCGGATGAAGCGCGGGGACGTCTACGCGGTCAACGACCCGTACCACGGCGGCACGCACCTGCCCGACGTCACGGTGATCACCCCGGTGTTCGGCCGCGACAGCGAGGAGATCCTGTTCTACGTCGCCTCGCGGGGACACCACGCCGAGATCGGCGGGATCACGCCGGGCTCGATGCCCGCCACCAGCAGCCACCTCGACGAGGAAGGCGTGTTGTTCGACAACTGGCTGCTGGCCGAGAACGGCCGGTTCGCCGAGCAGGCGACCCGCGAGCTGCTGCTGGGCGCGCGCTACCCGTCGCGCAACCCGGACATGAACCTCGCCGATCTCCGCGCCCAGGTGGCGGCCAACGCCAAGGGCGTCGACGAGGTCGCCAAGATGATCGACGTGTTCGGCCTCGACGTGGTGCAGGCGTACATGCGGCATGTACAGGACAACGCCGAGGCGGCCGTCCGCCGGGTGGTCGACACGCTCGCAGACGGCGAGTACCGATACGAAATGGACTCCGGCGCGGTGATCGCCGTGAAGATCACCGTGGACCGCGCCGCCCGCAGCGCCACGGTCGACTTCACCGGTACCTCGCCGCAGCTCACCACGAACTTCAACGCCCCGTCGTCGGTGGCCAAGGCGGCGGTGCTGTACGTGTTCCGGACCCTGGTCGACGACGACATCCCGCTCAACGACGGCTGCCTGCGGCCGCTGGACATCGTGATCCCGGCCGGGTCGATGCTCGCCCCGGAGTTCCCGGCGGCCGTGGTCGCCGGGAACGTGGAGACCTCGCAGGCGATCACCGGCACGCTCTTCGCCGCGCTCGGTGTGCAGGCGGAGGGTTCGGGCACGATGAACAACCTGACCTTCGGCAACGAGCGGCACCAGTACTACGAAACCCTCGGCTCGGGTTCCGGCGCGGGCGACGGGTTCGCCGGGGCGTCGGTGGTGCAGACGCACATGACCAACTCGCGGCTGACCGATCCCGAAGTGCTCGAATGGCGGTTCCCGGTGCTGCTCGACGCGTTCTCCATCCGCCGGGGCAGCGGCGGGCGCGGCCGCTGGAACGGTGGTGACGGGGCCGTCCGCCGCCTGAGGTTCCTGGAGCCGATGACCGCCAGCACCCTGTCCGGGCACCGGCGCGTCGCGCCGTACGGGCTGGCCGGCGGCGAGCCCGGTGCGCTGGGGCACAACCGGGTGCACCGCACGGACGGAACGGTCGTCGAACTCGCCGGCTGCGACTCGGTCGAGCTGCTCCCCGGCGACGTCCTGGAGATCGAGACCCCAGGCGGCGGCGGGTACGGCACCCCGGCGTAGCCGGTATCCGCGCCCGCTCATCCGCCCGGCCCGGTGACGGCCTCGACCGGCTTGCGCCACATCGCCAGCCGCGACGCGACGACCGTCACCGGGCCCACGATGAGCACCACCGCCGCGACCACCGCGAAGAACACCCACGGCGGACCCGACGGCAGGATCGTGCCCGCGCCGATCGCCGTCGGGAGCACGTTCACCACAGCGTTCACGACGCCCAGCAGCAGGGCCACGACCGCGACCACGCTTCCCTCGACGAGCAGCACCCGGGTGACCCGGCGCCGCGTCGATCCGGCCAGCCGCAGGGCCGCGAACTCGCGCCGCCGGGACAGCAGCGCCACGGCCAGCGCGTTGACCGACGCCACCGCGGCGTACCCGATGGCGAGCACCGCGAGCAGATAGTTGATCCACGCCTGCACGTCCAGGCCCTGCCGGTACCCGGCCGCCAGCAGCTGGGCGTCGCCGACCGTCACGTCCGGCCCGGCCACCCGCTCGGTGACGGCGGGGACGACGTCGTCACCGGACCGCGCGCGGACCAGGATCTGGGTGGGCAGTCCCGCCGAGGTGTGCGGCGCGAGCAGTGCCGTGGGCAGCAGCACGGCGGCGTCCGGGGCGGCGTCCTCGATCAGCGCCACCACCCCGCACCTGGGCCCGCGCCCCGTCGCCGAGCCGCATCGTGATCCGGTCGCCGAGCCGGACGCCCAGGTCGTCCGCCTCCGCCACGGGCAGTGCGGCGCTCGCCCCACGCAGGTCGTCCAACGATCCCGCGGCGACCGGAGTGGCGACCACGCCAGGAGCGTCGACGCCGAGCACCAGCCGTGGGTCGCTGCCGTGCCCGTCATACGGCTGCTCGACCCAGCCGCGGCTGGCGGCGAAGGACGACGCGGCCGCCACGCCGGGCACCCGCCGGACCTGGTCGAGCAGGCTCGGCGGCACGGCTCCGGTGTGGGACAACACGACGGCGTCGGCGTGGAACCGCGCGAGGTAGGCGTCCACGGCGCCCTCGTCCCGGCTGGTCTGGGCGTAGACGTTGCCCAGCGCGAACGAGACGGCGAGCGTCAGTGGCGTCACCACCGCGGCGAACTGCACGGCGCGTGTCCGTACGCCGATGGCGGCGAGTGTGCCGTCGACACCGGCGATCCGCCGGACGAACCGCGCCGACCGGTCGATGCCGCGAACGAGCAACTCCGGCGCGAACAGCCCGACCGCGACGGCACCGGTCAGCACCGAAGGACCGGCGATCGCGGACGCGGTGTCGGGATCGAGGAACGCCGCGGACGCCGCGAGCCCGACGGTGGCGACACCGAGGACGAGGGCGAGCTGCCGGCGCAGCCTGCCCAGCGTGGCCGGCTGGACCGACGCCTCGGCCAGCGCCTGCACCGGCCTGGTCCGGGCCGCCGCCCGGGCACTGACGGCCGCCGCGGCGCCCGCTGCCAGCAGAGCCAGCAGCACACCGGCGGCGAACGGCACCGGGCCCTGCCGGTACTCCAGCGCCGCGGGCACCACGCCCCGCTGCGCGGTGATCGTGAAGATCCAGGAGCCGAGGAACCTGCCCAGCAGGATCCCGCCGAGCACCCCGAGTGCCGCCACGATCAGGTTTTCCGCGACGACCAGCCGGTGCACCTGGCGCCGGGTGGCGCCGCTCGCCCGCAGCAGCGCGAGTTCGCGAAGCCGTTGCCGTACGGACAAACTGACCGTTGCCGCCACGACCAGCGCCATCACCACGGCGACCATGCCGCCGAAGACGCTGGACAGCAGGATCAGCGGCAGCCGGCTCGCCCCGATCCCGGAGAACTCCGCGGCACCCCGCGCGCTGCCGTCGAGCACAGTCACGTCCGCGGGCAACGCGCCGGTCAGCCGGACCGCCAGGTCGCCCGCGCCGACGCCGGGCCGCGGGAGCACACCGATTGCGTCGACCATGCCGGGGAGCGGCGAGTACCGCTGTGCGTCAGCGTCGCCGAAGAACACGGCTTCCCCGAGCACCGCATCGTCTGGCTGCGCGATTCCGGCGACGGTGAAGGCGCGGGGTTCCCCGGCCACGGTGAGGTCGACCCGGTCGCCCACGGCCTTGCCCGCGCGGCCGGCTGTCGCCGCGTCGAGCACGACCTCGCCACTGTCCCGTGGGGCCCGGCCGGCATTCAAGGTGTATGGCGTGAGCTGCGCCGAGGCCCAGCCGTGGCCGGTCGTGCCGCCCTGGCCGCAGCTTCCGGTCAGGCAGGCCGGGAACGACGTGTCGGGCACCGCCGCGGCCACCCCGGGCAGCTGCCGGATCGTGTCCGCGAGGCTCGCGGTCACCCGGGTCCGCTCACCGTAGGAAACCGTCTGGGACTCCTGATCCGGCAGCGCGAAGCCGGCCGATCCGGTGACCACGACCGGCGCGCCGGCGAGGCGTTGTGGTGGCGCGTCGAGCCGGAGCGCGGTCTCGAACAGCCCACCACAGGCGATGAGCAGCGCGCAGCCGATCAGCACCGCGACCAGCGTGGCGACGAACGCGCCGACGCGGAAGCGGAGACTTGCGAGTGCCAGCCGGATCACAGCCGCACCGCCTCGGGCGCACCCCGTCCGGCGAGCCGGGCGAGGTGGCCGGCGACGACGTCCGCCGTCGGCGCGTCGACCTGCTCGACCAGCCGGCCGTCGACCAGGAACAGCACCCGGTCGGCGTAGCAGGCGGCGACCGGGTCGTGGGTCACCATGACCACGGTCTGCCCGTCCCGGGTGAGCTCGCGCAGCAGTCCCAGCACCTCCCTGGCCGTCGTGCTGTCGAGCGCGCCCGTGGGCTCGTCGGCGAAGACCACCTCCGCCCGGCCGGCCAGGGCGCGGGCGATGGCGACCCGCTGCTGCTGGCCGCCGGACAGCTCGCCGGGGCGGTGCCCCGCCCGGCTGGTGAGCCCCACCCGCTCGAGGACCTGGTCGACCCGGTCGCGGTCCACCCGGCGTCCCGCCAGTACGGCGGGCAGCCCGACGTTCTCCCGCACGGTCAACGCGGGCAGCAGGTTGAACGCCTGGAACACGAACCCGACCCGGCCGCGGCGCAGCTCGGTCAGCTCCAGCTCGGTCAGCCCGGTCAGCGCCGACCCCACGAGCGTGACCAGCCCCGCGGTCGGCTCGTCGAGCCCGGCCGCGCAGTGCAGCAGCGTGCTCTTGCCGGAGCCGGACGGCCCCATCACGGCGGTGAAGGTGCCGGCCGGGAACGTCACGGTGACCCCCGCGAGCGCCTCGACGGCGTTCTCCCCGTGGCCGTAGGTCTTGTGCACGTCCACCAGTTGCACGGGTGGCTGCCCTGACGTCGTCATAGCGACGTCCTGTCCGCGGTCGCGCGATGGGCGAGCAGCCGGAGGACGGCGACGATCAGCCCGCCGCAGACCGTCCACCACAACCACCACGGGCCGTCGAGCCCTCCGCCGAGCACGCAGATCAGCAGCCAGATGACGGCCTGCACCGCGGTACCGCCCGCCCAGACGAGCGCGACCGCGCGGAGCCAGGCCGGACCACCGAACCACGACTTGAGCTGAGTCATCTGTCCACCTCGCTTTTTTCGGGAAGTCACTGGAAAGCGGGAGCCTGGCGCACCGGCGCCGGTGCGGCGGCGGGCTGCTTCGGCTTGTGGAGGAACGCGATCGCGGCGGCGATCACCCAGTAGAACTGGAAGCTGGCCGCGAACGCCGTGGCGCCCCAGCCGACCGCGCTGTAGAAGTGCGAGGCCTCGCCGCCGAAGTACACCGACGGCACGAACGCCAGGTTGAACACCGCGATGGCGAACCCGAGCACGGACACCCCGCGCGCCACGACCCGGGTGCGCCAGGTCGCCGCCGAGACCGCGATCAGGAACATGGCCGTGACGAGGCGGGCGATGGCGCCGTACATCAGGAAGGAGCCGGGGGCCAGCGGGCCGTCCTGCGTGGGGTCGACCGGGGCGACCGAGGCGATCGCGGTGCCCCCTTCCAGCGAAAGCGAGACCATCACCAGCACCGCGTAGAGCAGCGCTGTCCCGAAAGCCAGCGTGCCGACCCATTCCAGGCTCGGGTCCCGGCGGCTGACGAGCGTGCGCAGCGCGGCGGCGAAGGCCACGTAGAACGCGATCCCGATCAGGGTCAGCAGGATGCGGGTGAGGATATTGCCGTCCGGCGCTGCCCCGTCGTAGACGAACCACAATGGAATCGGCAGCACGGTGAACAGCCCGGCGAGCAGACCGAGCACGCCGGTGACGCGGCGGTGCCTCAGCTCGGCGGTGGTGGCGGGGTCGGCCATGACACGGGTCCTTTCCGGAGCCTGGGTGGAGCGACGTGTCGATCCTGCTGTCCGGCAACGGGTCCCGGCGTCATCCATCCGACTCGATCCGGCGGGGGTAGCCCGACGAAAGTTGTAGTGATCCCTCCACCCAATTGCGGACGTGCCGGCTCCGCGTGGCACGTAGGCTCCGGCCATGACGCGTTCCTGGGGGGCCGCAGAGGACCCGGCCGAGCCCGCGCCGGTCCTGCACCCGTCCGTGGCGACCGTGCTGATGGTCGCTTGCTCGGTCCTCGGCGGGCTCGGCATGTTGTGGGGACTGCGACAGGGTCCGGACGGCGTGCTCCGCTACGCCGACATCGCGGCGGGCGTGCTGTGCAGCCTCGCGCTGGTGTGGCGCTCGCGGGCGCCGATCGTCGTCGCGGCGGTCGCGGTCGTGGGCGCGGCCTTCTTCGCCTCGGCAGGCGTGGCGAACGTGTTCGCGCTGTTCTCCGTCGCGCGGCGGCGGAGGCTGCCGGTCGCGCTGGCCCTCGGCGTGCTCAACGTCGCCGCCGGGCTGGTGCTGTACGTGCTGTACCCGTCGAACACGTCGCTGGGCATCACGGCGGCGGTGAACATCGCGGTCAGCGCCGCCGCCGTCGCCTGGGGCGCGCTCGTCCAGTCGCACCAGCAACTCCTGGCCTCCCTGCGGGAGCGCGCCGAGCGGGCCGAGGCCGAGCAACGGCTGCGCGCCGACCAGATCCGCAACGCCGAGCGCGCCCGGATCGCCCGCGAGATGCACGACGTCGTGGCCCACCGGGTGTCGCTCGTCGCGCTGCACGCCGGCGGGCTCCAGGTACGCCCGGACCTGCCTACCGAAGAGGTCTCCTCGGTCGCCGGGCTGATCCGCCAGTGTGCCCAGGACGCGCTCGACGAGCTGCGCGGGGTCATCGGCATCCTGCGGACCGAAGACCTGTCGCCACTGCCGCAACCCCGGCTGGAGGACATACCCGACCTCGTCGCCGAGTCCGTGCACGCCGGGCAACCGGTGCGGCTCACGATGTCGGCGGCGGCCGACGACCCGCCGGGCGCGCTCGGCCGCGACGCGTACCGCATCGTGCAGGAGGCGCTGACCAACGCGCACAAGCACGCACCGGGCGCACCCACCACGGTCACCGTGGAAGGCGCGCCCGGTAAGGGACTTCAGGTCACGGTGCGCAACGAGCTGGCCCCCGGCGGCGAGCCGCTCCGGCTCGAAGGAGCCGGAGCCGGGCTGCTCGGCCTCACCGAGCGCGTGTCGCTGTCCGGCGGCACGTTCACCCACGGCAGGACGGCCGACGGCGACTTCCTCGTCCGGGCGGAACTGCGGTGGCCGCGATGATCCTGCGCGTGCTGCTCGTCGACGACGATCCCCTGGTCCGCGCCGGCCTCCGGATGGTGCTGTCCGCCGACGCCGCCATCGAGGTCGTCGGCGAGGCCGCCAATGGCCGGGAGGCGGTCGAGATGTCCGGCCGCCTCTGCCCGGACGTGGTCCTGATGGACCTGCAGATGCCCGTCATGGACGGCGTGCTCGCCACCGCCGCGCTCACCGAGCTGCCGGACCCGCCTGCGGTTCTCGTGCTGACCACGTTCCATCTCGACGAGTACGTCGTCGGGGCCCTGCAGGCCGGCGCCCGCGGATACCTGTTGAAGGACACACCGCCGACCGAGATCGCCCGCGCGGTGCACACGGCCGCGGCCGGCAACACCCCGCTCTCCCCCGCCGTCACGCGGACGATGCTGGCCCGGATGAGCCACACCGACGGCAACTCGGCCCGCCGTGAGCGGGCGCTGCGGCGGCTCCAACCGCTCACCGAGCGCGAACTCGAGGTGGCCGTCGCGGTCGCACAGGGGAAACCGAACGCCGAGATCGCCCGCGAAGCGCACATGAGCGAGGCCACGGTCAAGACCCACGTCTCGCGCGCGCTGATGAAGACACAGACCGACAACCGGGTCCAGGTCGCCAGGCTCGTGCACGACGCCGGGCTGCTGCCGGACGACTGAGCGGCCGTCAGTCCTTGCGCCGGGCGCGGGGACGACCGGCGTGCCCGCCGAGCAGCCCGGCCACGTGCCGGCGGACGTAGGCGCTGGTGGGAGGTTTGCGGATGACCAGGCTCCGGTAGTACAGCAGCCCGTAGAGCTGTTCCATCAGCAGCGTCTCGTCGACGTCCGCCGCCAGCTCGCCCCGTTCGCGGGCCGCTCGCAACCGCGCCACGCACGCCTCGCGGCGTGGGCCGAGCAGGTCCCTGTCGAGCCTTTCGGCCAGCGCGGTGTCGTGGTGTGCCGCGCCCAGCAACCCGAACAGCACGGGCCCGATCGTCGGCGAGGACATCGTCCGCGCCGCCCTCGTCATCTGCGCGGTCAGGTCCGCGACCACGTCGCCGGTGTCGGGGAACGACTCCGAGTCACTGCCCAGTGAGACCACCGCGTCCAGCAGGAGCACGCCCTTCGACGGCCACCAACGGTAGATCGTCTGCTTGCCCGCCCCGGCCCGCCGGGCCACGGCCTCGATGCTGACCGACTCGTACCCGACCTCGCGGCACTGCGCGAGCGCGGCGTCGAGGATCGCACGCCGGGACTCGTCGCTGCGCCGGTACTGGTTCGCCCATGCCACGATGGCAGCCTAGCCGAGCCCGAGACGAACCGTTCCGGTCACCTCTTCCGCCTCGGCGCGACCGCCGCGCGGGTGCACAGGTACAGGTGGATCGCGATCGCCGTGGTGACCACCGCGACCAGCACGACCAATCCTGCGATGAGATAGGCATTGTCGTGCAGGAAGTCACCGGCGCCGACGGCCTGGTTGGCGTCCATCGCGAGCCCCTCTCCGGGTTCAACGGCGCTGAGCCCGAGACGGACCGGTTCGCCTTGACCAACTCTAGGGGCATACCTGACCAAGGTCAAGACGGACCGTCTCGTGTCAGGCTCGGCGACCCGCCGCCGTGCTTACGGTGAAGGGGACGAGAAGGGGGATGGACATGTCGAAGAAAGAGAAACCAGGTCGACGTGACCCGGAGTCGGCGACCAACTCGGCGGTCCGGGGGGCTGCCGTCCTGGGTGACCGGCAAGGACTCGGTGAAACGCGGCACCCTCCGACCAACTCTGCGGTCGGGGGTTGCTGTCCTGGGTGACCGGCAAGGGCGGCAAGCGCGACCGATCGAAGCACGAGGACCGGCTACCGGAACCCGCCGGACGCCCAGCTCGCGCAGGCCGGGGCCCACCAGCTGTCCATTATGGACGGGTCACACGCGTTCAACGAGGGCCGAGCCGGAAAGGTGGGGAAGGCGCGCGCCTTCCCCACCTGCCGGCGTCAGTCCGCGGACAGCGCTTCGTCCCGGGTCGCGAAGACCGGGATCTCCTGGTCCAGGCCCGTCAGCTGGAGCGGCCGCGCCGTGGCGCTGCTCTCCGCGACGACCCGGAGCTTGGTGTGCGTGCCGGCCTCCTGGTGGGCGGCGACCAACGCGGTCAGCCCGGCGGAGCCGAGGAAGTCCACACCACCGAGGTCGACGACCAGGATGCCGGGCCGCTCGCGCAGCGCGGTCAGCAGGTGCTTCTCGAACTCCGGGGCGGTGACCATGTCGATGTCGCCGGAGACCGCGAGTACCGCGGCCTGCCCGTGCTTCTCCACGACAACGCGCACGGTCTGCCCGTTCGGGGGCTCGGCTTGTGGTGACGGATCGACTGAACTCACGGCGTCAATATCTCACAGGTCAAGAGAGAACTCAGGATCAGCGGTGCATGGCGTGGCCGAGGTCGGGGCTCAGTGGCAGCCGCCCGGCGAGACCGGCCACCTCGATGGCCCGATCGACGCAACGGGTGCCGCCGACCAGCCGTAGCGCGACGCCCGCGGCGTCGGCACGGTCGGCGGCGCGCAGCAGCTCGGCCAGTCCCGCGGTGCCGAGGAACGTCACCCGGGAGAGGTCGAGCACCACCCGGGTGGACACGGCGGCCCACACGGGCTCGAGCGCGACGGACAGCTCGGGCGCCGACGCGGCGTCGACCTCGCCATCGACCTCGACGACGAGACTGCCCGGCTCGGGCTGGGTGGAACTGATCTGCAGCAAGGGCGGGGTGGGAACGGCGGTAGCCGCCATGGAGCACCTCCGAAAGCGGTTGATCCTGCCTGGTCACGCACTGTTCGAGGGCCCCCTCGGGTGCGGACAACGGCTGTGGTCTCAACCGGTGATGGCCCCTGTTTACCATGGACAGACAGGTCTGTACACCCCTAGGGTGATCAGGATGACCGTCCGTCAGGCCGCCGCCAGGGAACGCATTCTGACCACGGCCTACGAGCTGTTCTCCCGCCGCGGCATCCGCGCGGTCGGGGTGGACGAGGTCGTACGCCGGGCCGGGGTCGTCAAGGCCACCCTGTACCGGCACTTCCCGTCGAAGGACCAGCTGGTGCTGGCGTTCCTCGCCCGCCGGGAGCAGCTGTGGACGCGCGAGGCGATCGACGCCGGCGCCCGCGGCCGGGCGGCCACCGGCGAGGGCCGGCTGCTCGCCGTCTTCGACGTGCTCGACGAGCTGTTCCATGCCGGCACCGAGCTCGCGTCGTGCTCGTTCATCAAGGTCCTGCTGGAAATGGGCGCGGAGCATCCCGTCGGCCAGGCGTGCGTGGGCTACCTGGAGAACGTGCGCGCGCTGTTCCGGGACTGGGCTGAGGAGGCGAAGCTGCCGGATCCGGCGGGATTGGCGAAGTCATGGCACCTGCTGGTGAAGGGCGCGATCATCGGGGCGGCGGAGGGCGACCTCGAAGCCGCCCGCAGCGCCCGGGTGCTGGCGGAGTGCCTGCTGGAGCTCGAACGCGCGAAAGCCCGCTGACCCCGTCCCAGGGTCAGCGGGCTTTCGCCGGTACGGGCTCAGGCCGCTTCGGCGCGCGTGCGGCGAAACAGCTTGCGCCGCTCGCCGTCGGTCGTGCCGCCGAAGATTCCGTGGTCCAGGCCGGTGTCCAGGGCGTACTCGAGACACTCGGCGCGGACCGGACAGCGCGCGCAGACAGCCTTCGCCTGCGCGACCTGCCGGGCACCCGGGCCCATTTCGGACACGGGGAAGAACAGTTCGGGGTCCTCGTCCCGGCAGGCGGCCCGCTCCTGCCAGTTGCTCTGATGTGGCATCTCCTTGCCGCCTCCTCTCGTAGCGTGTGCCAGGCATGGCTCCGCCGCTCCTGCGATCGGTGAAAATGCACGAGACGTGCGGACCATCCGCGTATTAAACACGAAGTGCCCGGGCT
Source organism: Amycolatopsis acidiphila (assembly GCF_021391495.1). Lineage (NCBI taxonomy): Bacteria > Bacillati > Actinomycetota > Actinomycetes > Pseudonocardiales > Pseudonocardiaceae > Amycolatopsis > Amycolatopsis acidiphila. The sequence goes on from NZ_CP090063.1 coordinate 6,620,939, forward strand.
TTCTTCCCACCCTTGAGTTGTGGTGTTCCGCACTAGGCGGTACCCCGGCCGCCCCGGGCCCAACCTCATCGGGGTCGATCTCCGGCGCTTTTTCCCGGTTTTTTCGCACACCCTCGTCCGACCTGGGCTTTTGCCGCCGATTCGCGTCGTCCAACGTGCTAAGTTGGAATACCGGACGAGGAGGTTGGATGGCACCGCGGAAGTGCTCGATCGCCAATGCGCTCGGCGTCGTCGGCGAGCGGTGGACACTGCTGGCGCTGCGCGAGGTGATGCTCGGCCAGCGGCGGTTCGACCAGATCGCGGCCAACACGGGGGCGAGCCGGGACATCCTGGCGGCGCGGCTGCGCAAGCTCGTCGAGCACGGCGTGCTTTCGAAGGAGCAGTACGAGGAGCACCCGCCACGGTACGAGTACGTGCTGACCGAGGCGGGACAGGCGCTGCAGCCGATCCTGCACGGGCTCATGCAGTGGGGCGACCGGTATGTGACCGAGGGCCCGGCACCGACGGTGTGGGAGCACACCTGCGGCGCCGAGCTGCGCACGAAGGCGGTGTGCGAGAACTGCGGGGAGCCGGTCGGCGCAGGCGGGTCGAGGCTCGTGCGGCTGGGTGGCGTGCCGCAGTAGTCAGCGGCGCGGGCCGAAGCGCATCGCGAAGTCCTGGGCGGCGATGGTGGCGAACGGCCGGTAGGGCCGCAGCCAGGCGAGCCCGCCGCTGACCCGCCACGAGCCCTTCGCGAAGCTGATCCTGCCGCCGGCCCGGACCGGGGTGCGGGCCAGTGCCGTGTTCAGCGTCTGCAGCACCACACCCGTCACCGGGAACGGCAGCCTCAACCCCGGCGTCACCCGCCGCACGGTGGCCTCCGCCAGCAGCGAGCCGTTCGTCGCGCTTCCCGTGAACGAAGGCTCGTGCTCGATCTCGAACTCCGCCAGCTCCTTCGGGATCCCCACAGCTCACGGCCACCCGCCCGGGACGCGGGGCTGTCGACCCAGATGTCGGTGATCGTCAGGCCGAGCCGCCTGCCCCGCCGCACGACGACCGCCGCCAGCAGTTCGTGGTACGGCAGCAGACCGCCTGGCAGGTAGTCGACGAACGCGGTGGCCACGACGGCCCTGCCCAGCACAGTCACCGGCCGCACCCGCGGCGGCAACGGTGGCAGCGCCGACGACGGCACCAACCAGGCCGAGACGTAGCCGTGGCCGCGCAGGTCCCACGGCTCGGCGGGGTAGTCCACTCTGCTCCTCACCTCGGGCTGACCGGCAGACGCAGCGCACCCGGCGCGGCCTCGGGGACGACCGGGTTCTTCGGCGCGACCGGCTCGAGCCGCACGTACGGCGCGCCCTGCGGTGGCCGCCGGTCGGCCTCGCCCTTGTTGGGCCACAACGACATCGCACGCTCGGCCTGCGCGGTGATCGTCAGTGCCGGGTTCACGCCGAGGTTCGCGGAGATCGTCGAGCCGTCCACGACGTGCAGTCCCTCGTAGCCGTACAGCCGGTGGTACGGGTCGACCACGCCTGTCGCGGGAGAGTCACCGATGGCGCAGCCGCCGATGGAGTGCCCGGTCAGCGGGATGTTCGCCAGATCGCTCCAGGCCCCGCCCGCGATCCCGCCGATCTTGTCCGCGACCCGGCGCGTCGCCTCGTGTCCGGCCGGGATCCACACCGGGTTCGGCTCGCCGATCCCCTGCCGGGTGGTCATCCGCCTGCCGAACAGGCCGCGCCTGGTGTAGGTGGTCAGCGAGTTGTCGAGGCTCTGCATCACCAGCAACGCGATCGTCCGCTCCGACCAGTGCCGCGGGTTCAGCAACCGGCGCAGGTCACGCCGGTGCCGCGCGAGCTCGCGCAGGCCGAGCCGCCACCGGGCGCGGCCCTCCTGCGCGTCGACGAGCACCGTCATCAGCAGGCCCATCAGGTTGCTGCCGTGCCCGTAGCGCACCGACTCGACGTGGGTGTGCGCGTCCGGATGCATCGAGGACGTGATCGAGACGCCCTCGGAGTAGTCGACGTCGCCGCCGCGCGCCTTCGCCGCGAGCACCGCCTCGGAGTTCGTGCGCGAGAGCGTGCCGAGCCGGTCGGAGACGGCGGGCAGGCTGCCACGGTCGCGAAGCCGGTGCAGCAGCCGCTGCGTACCGAGCGCCGCCGCGGAGAACACGACCTGCCCGGCGGTGAACCTGCCCTTCGCGCGGCCGCCGGTGCGCTTGGTGTGCACTGCGAAACCACCGCCGGGCAACGGCCGGACGTCGGTCACGGTGGTCAGCGCGTGCACCGTCGCACCCGCCCGCTCCGCCAGGTACAGGTAGTTCTTGACCAGCGTGTTCTTCGCGTTGTGGCGGCAGCCGGTCATGCACTCGCCGCAGTGCGTGCAGGCGCTGCGGGCGGGCCCGAGACCGCCGAAGAACGGGTCGGGCTCCTGCTCGCCAGGCCGGTCGCCGAAGAACACCCCGACCTGCGTGGGGTGGTAGGTGTCGCGCACGCCCATGTCCTCCGCGACCGCACGCAGCACGCGGTCGGCCGGGCTCACTCGCGGATACCCGCGCACGCCGAGCATGCGCTTGGCCTGGTCGTAGAACGGCGCGAGCTCGTCGCGCCAGTCGGTGATATGGCCCCACTGCTTGTCGCGGTAGAACGCTTCGGGCGGCTCGTACAGCGTGTTGGCGTAGACCAGCGAGCCGCCGCCGACGCCCGCGCCCGTCAGCACCAGGACGTCGCGCAGCAGGGTGATCCGCTGGATCCCGGTGCAGCCGGCGCCGGGCGCGAACAGGTAGTCCCTGAGGTGCCAGGAGTTCTTCGCGAACTCGTGGTCGGCGAAGCGCCGCCCCGCCTCCAGCACGCCCACCCGGTAGCCCTTCTCGGTGAGCCGGAGCGCGGCCACGCTGCCGCCGAAGCCGGAACCGATGACCACCACGTCGTAGTCGAACTCGCCCACCTCACGCCACCGTCGCCGCGCGCTCGCGGTACGCCGACAGGTCGGCCCTCGCCGTGCGGCGGTGGTACTCCCAGACCAGGCCGGGCCAGTTCGTCGAGATGCGGCCGTTCTCCTCGCGGTACCAGCTGCGGCAGCTGCTCCACACGCTGTGGGAGAGCCGCTGCTGCACCTCGGCGTCGAACCGCTCCGCGACATCCCTGCGAACGTCCACACAGGACACCCGGCCGACGGCGATCTCCCGCAGGATCTGCAGGACGTAGCGGCACTGGTGCTCCATCATGTAGATGATCGAGTTGCCGCCGAGGTTCGTGTTCGGCCCGTAGATCAGGAACATGTTGGGGAAGTCCGGCACGCTGATGCCCAGGTACGCGTGGGCGCCGCCGGCCCACTCCTGCGACAGCTCGCGCCCGCCCGCGCCGCGGATGTGCATCGGCGCGAGGAACTCCGTCGCCTTGAAACCGGTGCCGAAGACGATCACGTCGGCCTCGTGCTCACCGGCCTCGGTCCGCACGCCGGCCGGCGTGATGCCGGTGATCCGGTCGGTCACGACCTCGACGTTCGGCTGCGCCAGCGCCGGGAACCAGTCGTTGGAGAACAACACGCGCTTGCACCCGACCCGGTAGTCCGGGATCAGCCGGGCGCGCAGCCGCGCGTCCGGCACCTGCCTGCGCAGCTGCAGGCGGAACAGCAGCTCGACGATCCTGCCGAGCGGCTGCACCGAGGTCAGCGCCATGGTCAGCAGCTCACCGGCGCTCCAGGTGCCCAGCCGGCCCACGAGCTGGCTGAGCGGCAGCGCGCGGAAGATCCGGTGGTGCCAGCGGGTGTAGGCGCGGTCGGCCTTCGGGATGACGTACGGCGCCGAGCGCTGGAAGACGGTCAGCCGGGCGACCTTCGGCTGGATCTGCGGCACGAACTGGATGGCGCTCGCCCCGGTGCCGATCACGGCGACACGCTTTCCGGCGAGGTCGACCTCGTGGTTCCACTCGGCGGAGTGAAAGATCTCGCCGGCAAAGGTGTCCGCGCCCGGGATGTCGGGCATCGCGCGCCGGGACAGCTGGCCGACGGCGGGAATGAGCACGTCGGCCTCGAAGGTCTCGCCGTCGCCGGTCTCGACCCGCCACCGGCCGGTCCCGGAGTCGAACTCGGCTCCGGTGACCTCGGTGTTCAACCGCACCCTGTCGAGCACGGCCTCATCCTTCGCGGTGCGGCGCAGGTAGTCGAGGATGTCGGGCTGCGTCGAGTACCGGCGCGGCCAGGCCCGGTTCGGCGCGAAGGAGAACGAGTAGAGCGGCGAGGGCACGTCGCAGGCGGCGCCGGGGTAGGTGTTCTCCCGCCAGACGCCGCCGATGTCGCCGGCCTGCTCGAAGACCGTGAAGTCGGTGAAGCCGGCCCTTTTCAGCATGATGGCCATGCCGAGGCCGCCGAACCCGGCCCCGATGATGGCAACCGTCGGCCGCCGGGAGGACATCGTCGTCTCGTTCACGAACAGGACGGTAAGCGTTCGCCAGGACCCGGCCAAGACAACAGCGGACATTCGATCCATAATTTCGGCCATGACGCAGCTGGCCGAGCCGGTCGTCCGGCACTGGGACTTCCCCCGCGTGATCGCGAGCGTCTGCCTGCTCGCCCGGTTCGCGGTCGAGCACGGCCTCGGCGAGGACGAGGTGCTGGCGGGCAGCGGCCTCGCCCCGGCGCAGCTCGCGGACGCCACCGCCGAGGTCGACGCGCGCCAGGAGCTGCAGGTCGTGCGCAACCTCGCGGCGGCACTGCCCGACGCCGGGCTCTCGCTCGGCCGCGAGTACCACGCGACGGCCTTCGGCATCTTCGGCTTCGCGTTCATGAGCAGCCCGACGGTGCGCGACGCGGTCAACCTCGCGCTGCGCTACCTCGACCTGAGCTTCGCGTTCAGCATGCCGCGTGCCGTGCTGGCGGACGAACGGGTGCGGATGGAGCTCGACGACGGCGCGTTGCCCGCCGACGTCGCCCGTTTCCTCGTCGAGCGGGACCTCTCGGCGATCCACACCATGCTCACCGAGCTGCTGCCGACCCGGGTTCCGTTGATCTCACTCGAACTACGCTTCCCCGAACCATCCACTGTGGACGAGTACGTGGCCGGTTTCGGCGTGCAGCCGCGGTTCGGGCAGCCCGCCAACATCGGCACCTTCGACGCCACCTTCCTGGACGAGCCGCTGCCGCTGGCGAACCCGCAGACCGTCGCGGTATGCGAGGCGCAGTGCCGTGCGCTGGTTTCGCAGCGGCGCCGGCGGGTCGGGATCGCACACGAGGTCCGGGTGCGCTTGACCCGGTTCGGCGCGCTGGCCGACGGGATGCCCGGCGTCGCCCGTGACCTGGGGGTGAGCACCCGGACGTTGCGCCGGAAGCTCGAAGACTCCGGCACCAGCTTCCGGGCCCTGCTCGACGAGGTACGCGAAGCCCTCGCGGAGGAGATGCTGACGACCGGCGCCCTGTCGATCGAGGACGTGGCGATCCGGCTCGGCTATGCGGAGGCGTCGAGCTTCATCCACGCCTTCAAGCGCTGGAAAGGGACCACGCCCGCGGCGTACGTGCGCCGCGTTTGACCTGGAGCGCGCTCCAGGTCCTAGCTTCGGGAACATGACCAACGCTCAACGCAAGATCGGCTCCGGGTTCGGCGCGGACACCACAGCGGCGGAGGTCCTGCACGGCCTCGACCTGTCCGGCAAGCTCGCCGTCGTCACCGGCGGCTACTCCGGCCTCGGACTGGAGACCACCCGCGCACTGACGGACGCCGGCGCGCACGTCGTCGTCCCGGCGCGGCGGCTCGACACCGCGAAGCAGGCCCTCGACGGTCTCGGCGAGGTCGACGAACTGGACCTCGCGGACCTGGAGAGCGTGCGCGGGTTCGCCGGGCGGTTCCTCGCCTCCGGTCGGCGGATCGACCTCCTGATCGACAGCGCCGCGATCATGGCGACCCCGGAGACCCGGGTGGGGCCGGGCTGGGAGGTCCAGTTCGCGACGAACCACCTCGGCCACTTCGCCCTGGTCAACCGCCTGTGGCCGGCGATCGCGCCCGGCGCGCGCGTCGTGTCCGTGTCCTCCCGCGGGCACCACTTCTCCCCCATCCGGTGGGACGACCCGTGGTTCGAGCAGGGCTACGACAAGTACCTCGCCTACGGCCAGGCGAAGACCGCGAACGCGCTGTTCGCGGTGCACCTGGACAAGCTCGGGCAGGCGTCCGGCGTGCGGGCGTTCTCGGTGCATCCGGGCAGCATCCTGACCCCGCTGCAGCGGCACGTGCCGCGCGAGGAGCAGATCGAGAACGGCTGGATCGACGAGGAGGGCAACTCCGCGGGCCGCTTCAAGACCCCGGAGCAGGGCGCCGCGACCCAGGTCTGGGCGGCAACCTCCCCGCAGCTGGCGGACCTGGGCGGGCTGTACTGCGAGGACTGTGAGGTCGCCGAGCTCGCGTCCGACGAGGAACTGCCCTCGTCCGGCGGCCGGCCACCGGTGCGGCTCGGGGTGCGCGACTACGCGGTCGACCCGGAGCAGGCCGCACGGCTGTGGGCCTTCTCGGCCGAGCTCACCGGCGTCAACGCGTTCGGCTGAGCGAGAATGGGGGCCGGACAACAGGAAGGGGCCGGCCGTGACGGACCAATGGCATCAGCCGCTGCGCCACATCAAGGGCGGTGAGCTGTCCGGGGACACCACGCAGACCAGCGGGATGCGCCGGTTCGAGGCGATCTCGGGGAAGAGCGTCGGCTCCGAGAAGGTCTGGATGGGCGAGACGCACGTCGGCCCCGCCACCAACTCCGGCGATCACCACCACGGCGAGGCGGAAACCGCGATCTACGTCAAGTCCGGGCATCCGGTGTTCGTCTTCGCCGAGGGTGAGGAGGAGGTCCGGCTGGAGGCCGGTCCGGGTGACTACGTCTTCGTGCCGCCGTACGTTCCGCACCGCGAGGAGAATCCGGGCGAAGAGGACGCGGTGGTGATCATCGCCCGGAGCAGCCAGGAAGGCATCGTGGTGAACCTGCCCAGCCTGTGGGCCCCGGTGGAAGAGTCCGCAAAGGACTGACTTCTCACATCGCGGACGTGGGCGCGGCGGTCGCCGCGGGCGCGGTACGTTCGGAGCGGTGACGACCGATCTCGCCACCGGAACACCGGACCACACCGGCAGCGTGCGCACGGTACTCGTGTCGAGCGTCATCGGCACGACCGTGGAGTGGTACGACTTCTTCCTCTACAGCACCGCGGCCGGGGTCGTCTTCGACAAGCTGTTCTTCCCTGCCGAGAACGCGTTCGTGGGCACCATGCTCTCGTTCGTGACGTTCTTCGTGGGCTTCGTCGCCCGTCCGATCGGCGGTGTCCTCTTCGGACACATCGGCGATCGGATCGGGCGGAAGCGCACGCTCGTCACGACGATGGTCCTGATGGGCCTGGCGACCGCCGTGATGGGCGTCCTGCCGACGTACCAGCAGGTCGGCGTGGCCGCGCCGCTGCTGCTGGTGCTGCTGCGGTTGTTCCAGGGCCTGGCCATCGGCGGCGAATGGGCCGGCGCGGTGCTGATGGCGGTGGAGTACGCCCCCGAGGGCAGGCGTGGCCGGTACGGCGCCTGGCCGCAGATCGGGCTCGCGCTCGGACTCGGCCTCGGCACCGGGCTGTTCGCGCTGCTGAGCAACACCCTCGACGACAGGCAGTTCCTGGCCTACGGCTGGCGGATCGCGTTCGGGCTGAGCCTGGTGCTCGTGGTGGTCGGCCTGGTGATCCGGCTCAAGGTCGGCGAAACCCCGGCGTTCGAACGGATGCGGCGGTCGCAGGGGACGGCGCGGGTGCCGTTCGTCGAACTGTTCGCGGATCGGGTCCGGCGGCGGAACACGGTGCTCGGGCTGCTGTCGCGCTGGGCGGAGGGCGCGGCGTTCAACACGTGGGCGGTGTTCTTCATCTCGTACGCGACCGGCACCCTGAAGCTGCCGCGTAACGACGTGCTGCTGCAGGTCCTGCTCGCGGCCATCGTGCTGACGGTGCTGATCATCGCGTGCGGCAGGCTCGTCGACCGCTGGGGCGCGCGCAGGATGTACACGATGGGTGCGATCGTCTACGCGCTCGCGGTGTACCCGGCGTTCGCGGCGTTCCAGACGCGGGACCCGGTGCTGATCGGGGTCGTACTGGTGCTGGTGCTCGGGGTGGTGCACGCGGGCCTGTCCACGCCGCAGGGCACGCTGTACGCGCAACTCTCCCCGGTGCGCTTGCGGTACACGGGAATGTCGTTCGTGTACCAGTTCTCGGGTATCTACGCGTCGGGCCTGACGCCGCTCGTCGTGACCGCGCTACTGGCCGCAGGCGGCGGTTCGCCCTGGCTCGCATGCGCCTACCTGGTGCTGACCGGCATCGTCGGCGCCGCCGCGACGGCGATGTTGCGGCGACGGGACTTGTATTCGGCGGGATAGGGCCGTCGCGCGGGGCCGCGTCGCCTGCGAAACGTCAAGAGCACGCCCGAGCGTGACCGACCCTCGCAGCGGCTCCCGGGATCCGGACCGTATGCTTTCGGTTGCGTCAAGCAGCTGGCGCCGAAGCTTGGGAAAGCACGGACGGCGCGAAGGTGGCGAAGCTTGATGTCTGGCGTATTTGTAGTACCCGCTTCGGAAACGACGCGGCCGATCCGGCGCAGATGAACACCTCTCCCGATCGACCCGAACCACTGCTCCGAATGGATGAGGTCGCGGCCGCACTAGAAGGACTGCGCACGGACATCGCCGAGGAAGAACCTCTTCCGGCGGTACTGCGCCGGCTCGCCGAGACAGCGGTGAAAGGAATCGCGGACGCCGATGCCGTGAGCGTCACCCTGCTCGACGAGCACGGGCCGCACACCGCGGCCACCACCGAGGAGTTCATCCTCGGCATCGACCGCGACCAGTACGAAGCCGACCGTGGCCCGGCGTTGCACGCCGCCCACACCCGGCACGCGGTGCGCTTCGCCGTGCGGGACGACGCGCGGCAGTGGCCGGAACTGGTGTCCTCGGCCCGGCGAAGCGGGATCCACGCGTGCCTGTCGGTGCCGTTACTGCTGGACGCGGCCAGCGAAAGCGACGACGAGCTGCTCGGCGCGCTCAACGTGTACAGCCGGACCGCATCGGCGTTCGACCCGTTCGACGAGCGGCTCATGCAGCTGTTCACGAGCGCGGCCTCGGCCGCGATCAGCAACGCCCGCCGGTGGCACCACGCCCGGCAGCGGGTCCGGCACCTGGAGACCGCGCTCACCTCCCGAGCCGAGATCGACCAGGCGAAAGGGGTGCTGATGGCCGTGCACGGGATCACCGCGGACGAGGCGTTCGCCCGGCTGGTCGAGCAGTCGCAGCGGCAGAACATCAAACTGCGGGAGGTCGCGCGCGAGCTGGTCAACTCGGTCCGCCGCCGCTGACGCTTGGGGCCGGGGCGCACCGGGTAACGCTGAGGCGTGAACCACATCCTCTTCTCCCAGCGGGTGCCCTTTTCCTGGCTGGCCCGCGCCGTGCGCGTGCCGGGCCGGGAGCGGGAAGCGTTGGTACAGGCGGGAAAGATGGCGCTCGCGGCCGTGCTGGCGTGGCTCGCGTCGCGCCTGCTGCCGTCCCCGCAGTCGTTCATCGCACCCTACGCGGCGGTGTTCCTGATGGCCGAGACGGTCTACCGCTCGATCACGAACGCCGTGCAGCAGACGATCACGCTGATGCTCGGCCTCGTGCTCGCCTACGTCGGGGCCAGCCTGATCCCGGTACCGCTGGTGGCCCTCGGCGTCACGGTGTTCCTCGGCATGCTGCTGGGACAGTGGCAGCGGCTGGGCAGCAGCGGCGTCTGGGTGGGCGTCACCGCACTGCTGATGATCACCTACGGCACCGCGGACTCGGGGCAGTACCTGCTCGAACGCCTCGGCGAGAGCCTGCTCGGCGCCGCGGTGGGGGTCGCGGTGAACATCCTGATCCTGCCGCCGGTGCACCTGCGGCACACCCGCCGTGCGGGGCTCGCGCTCGCGGGCGAGATCCGCGAGCTGCTGTGCTCGATCGCCGGGGAGCTGGCCGACGACTGGGACACCGACACCGCCCGCGCGTGGCTCCGCCGCGCCCGGCGGCTGGACCTCAGCGTCCGGCAGGCCCAGGACGCCCTCGGCCAGGGCCGCGAGAGCACCAGATTCAACCTCCGCTGGCGGCTGCTGGCGCGACGCGGCGGCTCCGGCGCGCCCGCGAGGATCGAAGCGTCGATCGGCACCCTCGCCGAGGTCTCCGAGCAGCTGCAGCGGATCGCCGAGGCGCTGGTCACCGACGAACCGATGGACCCGGAGTTCCGGCGCCGGTTCGCCGAGGTCCTCGAAGAGCTCGCGCAAGCGATTGCGTGCTACGAGGAGTCACTGGAAGAACGCGTGGAAAGCCTGCCCGGCCGGCTCGACCTCATCCACGAGAAACAGCGTGAGCTGGTCGGCTGGGTCTACGAGGGACGCGAGCTGTCCACGGAGGCCCGGCAGACCGAGGACGCCTTGTTACTGTCCGTATCCCGCGCGCTGCGAGTCATGGCCGACGGCAGTCCGGCCATGCGTTAGCAGCTCGCGCGTCTCCTTCAGCACGTCCTCGACCGCCACCGACGCGACGAACGAGTCGTCGTGCTCGCAGCGCGGCAGGTCCTCACGGGTGACGTCGACCCCGCACACCGGGCAGTTCGTCGTCCACGAGATGAGCACGCGGTCCTGGGAGCGTCCCAGCGGGCCGGCGTTGATGACGTTGCCCATCCAGTAGATGCCCACCGCCGGTGCGCCCACCGCGCGAGCCAGATGCCGGGGACCGCTGTCGTTGCCGACGAACACGGCGCAGCTCGCGAGCACCCCGCACAGGGCGGGCAGGGACAGCCGGGTCAGCGGCCGCACCAGCTCGCCGGCCTGCCCGTCGAGCCTGCCGCGCGCGAGCCCGGTCACCTCGTCGACCAGCTCCTGCTCGTCGGGCGAGCCGATCACGGCGACACCACAGCCCTGGCCGACCAGCTCGGCGCTCACCTGCGCGAACTTCTCCGCGGCCCAGCGGCGGCGGGGGTCGGTCGCACTGGGGTGCACGACGACGAGCGGCCGCGGCAGCCCCCGCAGCTCGCCCTCGACCGTCTGGAAATCCCGCTCCCGAACGACCAGCGACGGTTCGAGCGCGACGGGGATGGCGCCCGCCAGGCCCACCACCTCGAGCGCCCGGATGACCTCGTGCTGGTAGTACCGGAACGGCACCCACCGGTCGAGCTCCGCGGCGTCCTCCGTACGCGAGCCCACGGTCCAGCGAGGCTTGAGCCGCTGGACGAACGGGTTGGACCAGCGGCCGCCCCCGTGCACCTGCACGGCGAGGTCGACCGGCCCCACCTGGTCGAAGAACTCCTGTTGTTCGGCCTCGTCGAACGGCTTCCCGGCCGGCTCGTGCACCCCGCGCGCGGGCGGCAGCGGCAGCACCCGGCTGATCGGCGACGGCCGGTCCGCGAACAACTCGGCGTGCAGCTTCGTACCCAGCAGCACGATCTCCGCGTCCGGGTAAGCGGCCTTCAGGGACTGGATGGCCGGGACCGCGAACAACAGGTCGCCGAGGCCGCCGCCACGCAGCACCGCGATGCGGTGCACGCCGGGCCACGGTTCGAGTACTGGGCCTACCGCGGGTGTGAACGTCAACGTCGCCTCCTTCTCGACTGGAGGAGATGCCCGCTGACCGGGGAAGCAAACAGAAGAAGTTTGGCTGCTCCCGATTCGGGCACGTTCTCGACGAGTGGGAAGTGGAGGTGCACATGACGGCCATCACGGCTGACCTCATCGAACGTCTTTCGCGGAACACCCCGAAAGTCGTCGTCGTCGGCGACGCCATCCTGGACGTGTGGTTGTCCGGCCACAGCGACCGGTTGTGCCGGGAGGCACCGGCACCGGTCGTGGACGTCGGCAGCAGGTCACTGTCCGCGGGCGGTGCGGCCAACACCGCGGTCAACCTGGCGGCCATGGGCGCCAAGGTCCGGTTCGTCAGCCTCGTCGGCGACGACGACGCCGGCCGCGAGTTGCGGAACCTGTTGACCGCACAAGGCGTCGACACCCAGCACGTCGTGGTTTCCGGTCAGCGACGGACGGTCGGCAAGCACCGGGTCGTCGCGGACGAGCAGGTGCTCGTGCGGTTCGACGAGGGCGACGGCGACGAGGCGGACGGCGAGGTCGCCCAGCAGGTCGGCGCCGCACTGGACCTCGCGGTCGAGGACGCGGACGCGCTGGTCGTCTGCGACTACGGCAACGGCCTGTTCGGCCCCGCCGTGCGGGAAACCGTCGCACGGGTACGGGAAACCGTGCCGCTGGCCGTCGTCGACGCACACGACTTCCGGCGCTGGCGCTCGACGAGTCCCGATCTGGTCACCCCGAACGCGGGCGAGGCCGCCCGGTTGCTCGACTCGTCGCTGCCGGAGAACGGTGCCCGCGCGGAGCTTTTCGAACGTCGCCGGGCGGAGCTGCTCGACGCGACCGGCGCGAAGGCCGTCGTCGTCACGCTCGACCGCGAGGGCGCGCTGCTGCTCACCCCCGACGGCCCCGGTTACCGGACGTGGGCCGATCCCGTGCCGGAAAGCCAGGCCAGCGGCGCCGGTGACACCTTCGTCGCCGCGTTGTGCCTCGGCGCGGCCGCGTCCCTGCCGCTGACGGCGTCGATGGAACTGGCGCAGGCGGCGGCCTGCGTGGTCGTGCACAAGAGCGGCACCTCGGTGTGCACGTGGACCGAACTGTCCGTCGCGCTCACCCGCGAGTCCGCGCTGGACCCGGACGAGCTCGAACGGATCGTGGCCGGGTACCACGAGGCCGGGCGGACGGTCGTGTTCACCAACGGCTGCTTCGACGTGCTGCACCGCGGCCACATCACTTACCTCAACGAGGCGAAACGCCAGGGCGACGTGCTGATCGTCGCCGTGAACTCCGATGACAGCGTGCGGCGGCTCAAGGGCCCGGACCGGCCGGTGAACACCGCGCAGGACCGGGCCGCGGTGCTCTCCGCGCTCAGTTGTGTCGACCACGTGACGGTGTTCGACGAGGACACCCCGATCAACCTGCTGCGACGGCTGGAACCGGAGCTGTACGTCAAGGGCGGGGACTACACCGAGAACATGCTGAAGGAGGCGCCGGTCGTGCGGTCCTACGGCGGCGAGGTACGGGCCCTTGGCTACGTGCCGGAGCAGTCGACCACCTCGGTCATCGAGAAGATCCGCACGGGCTCCGTGCTGGGGGAGGAGCCGTGAGCGAGCTTGCGAGCGAACCGTTGAATACAGCAGCGCCCGCTCGCAGGCGCGCCGAGCGCAGCGAGGTGCGGCTGTGAGCGAACTCGACGTGCTCGTCCCGACCCGTGACCGGCCGACCGAGCTCGCCGTCACGCTGTCCGGCCTGGCCGCGCAGGAGTTCGCCGGCTTCTCGGTGATCGTCAGCGACCAGTCCGACGGCGCACCCGGCTGGGAGACGCCGTCCGCGACGGCGATGATCCGGATGCTCGAACGCAACGGGCATCCGGTGCGGTTGAGCCGGAACCTGCCGCGGCGGGGGCTGGCGCACCAGCGTGGGCACCTGCTTTCCCTGTCCTCGGCCCGGTATGTGTTGTACCTGGACGACGACGTGTGGCTCGAACCCGGCGCGCTGGCCAGGATGCACTCGGCGATCACCGAGCTGGAATGCGCGTTCGTCGGCAACGCCGTGCAGGGACTGTCCTATCTGGACGATCACCGGCCGCACGAGCTGGCGCCGTACGAGGAGTGGCAGGGACGCCCGGAGCCGGAGCACGTGTCGCCCGGCAGCCCGGCCTGGGGCCGCTGGACCCTGCACAACGCGGCGAACCCCACCCATCTGTCCGACCGGGTCGCACATCGTCCTAAATGGACCTCATACAAGATCGCCTGGGTGGGCGGCTGCGTGCTCTACGATCGTGAGATGCTGGAATCGGTGGGCGGCTTCGACTTCTGGCAGGAGCTGCCCGAGACGCACTGCGGCGAGGACGTGCTGCCGCAGCTGCGGTTGCAGGCGAAGTACGGCGGCGCCGGCATCCTGCCCACCGGCGCGGTGCATCTGGAGTCCCCGACGACGGTACCGGACCGGACGTCGCAAGCATACGAGGTGGTGTCCCCGTGATGGCCCTTTCCCAGGAACGGTTGAGCAGGCGTGACCGCTTCCTCGACCAGGCCGTCCGGGAAATGTGGAAGTACGACGAACGACTTCGCGGGCTGGCGGTGGAAGCCCGTTTCGACCGCGGAATCGCACACCTGACGGGCGAGGTGGACTCCGCGGACCAGCTGGAGCTCGCCCGCTCGCTGATCGGGCGGCTCGACGGCGTGCTGGGTGTGTGGGACCGGGTGCGCGTCGCGGGGCGCGACCCGGTGATCCTCGACCTCGGTTGTGGCGCGCAGAAACAGTACCCGGGCAACTTCGGGGTGGACCTGTTCCCGACGTCCGAAGTGGACGTTCTCGCGGACGTCTCGCGCGCGCTGCCGTTCACGGACGCGTCGGTCGACCGGGTGTTCCTGGTGCACATCCTGGAGCACCTGATCGACTTCCTGCCACTGGTGGACGAGGTGCACCGGATCCTGCGGCCCGGCGGTGCCGCGTTCGTGCTCTCGCCGTGGTGGCGGTACGTGAACGCGGTCGCGGACCCGACGCACGTGCGGATGCTGGACGTGCAGACGATCAAGGGGATCTGCCGCCGACCCGGCTCGCGGCGGCTGTGGTACCCGTTGCACGCGGCCTGCGACGGCGCGACCATCTTCGCCGAGCTGCGCCCGCTGGCCGACGGGGCCGATTTCCCGGGCGAGGCGGAACTCGCCCGGTTCTTCGACTAGGAGACTAGGACTCGCGCGTCCGCTGAACAGCCGTGCCGGCGATGCCGAGCACGATCATGCCGATGCCGAGCCCGAAGTGCAGCCAGTTGTCCGCGCCGTTGACGGGCAGGAAGTTCATCCCGCTGTGGATGTCGATGACGATGCCGTACACGCACACCAGGATGTAGACGAACCCGCCGAGCACGAGGTATCCCCGGGCACCGCCCGGTCCGCGTGCGAGTACGAGGCCGGCGATGCCGAACACCAGGTGCACGAGGTTGTGCAGCACGGACACGCTGAACACCCCGAACAGCATGGCCATCGAATGGTGCCCACCGAAGGTGAGCTGGTCGTAGTCGGAGGTGATGCCGGGGATGAAGCCGAGGATGCCGACGACGAGGAAGACGGCACCGACGACGGCGGCGAAGGCTTGGACGGGTTGGCGCGCCCGGGTTCTGGTTTGCGTCATTCGCGACGAATACCCCGGCCCTGGCGACCGATGCACTACAGTTTTCCGACGTGATCGACAAAATCGCCTGGCTGCGGCTGGAGTCCGGACGAGTACTGAGCACTCGCTCGCGCGGCAAGGACGTCTACTACCTACCGGGCGGGAAACGCGAAGCCGGGGAGAGTGACGTCGACACCCTTGTCCGGGAGATCCGCGAAGAGCTGTCCGTGACGATCCTGCCGGACAGCGCGGCGCCCGCCGGCACGTTCGAGGCGCAGGCACACGGCCACGCGGCGGGCACGACAGTGCGGATGACCTGCTACACGGCCGACTACCGCGGCACTCTCGCCGCCGCGAGCGAGATCGAGGAGATCCGGTGGCTGGGCTACGCCGACCGGGACCGGGTCTCCGCCGTGGACCAGATCATCTTCGACCACCTGCACGACGCCGGCCGGCTCGGCTGAGTGCTCAGACCCTCGCCGCGGCGAGAAGGGCCTCCCCGACCTCCGCCCCCACGCGGCGCACGTCGAACTCGCGGATCGCGAGCTCCCGCCCGGCCCTGCCGAGCATCGTCCGCAAGCCGACTTCGGTGACCAGGCGGTCGATGCCGCCGGTCAGCGCCACGACATCGTCGGCGGCCACGATGGCCGCCCCGCCGGCGAGTACCTCGACAGCGTCGCCCACGGCCGTCGTCAGGCACGGCAGCCCGTGCGCCATCGCGTTCAGCAGCGGCCCCGGTGGCACCTCCTGCCGCGCCGGGAAGCAGAACACGTCCAGCCGCCGCAGCAGCGGCACGGCGTCCGCGACCGGGCCGACGAACCGGATCGGCAGCCCGCGCGCGCGGTCGATCAGTATCGCGCGGTCCGGCCCGTCGCCGGCGATCAGCACCTGCACCGAGCGGCCACGGCGGGTCAGCGCGGCGACCGCCTGCACCAGCAGGTCCAGGCCGTGTTCGGGGACGAGCGGGGCGACCGCGCCCAGGACGACGGGCACCCGGGCCCCCGGCGTGACCGGCGACGCCGGGATCTCCACCCCCGGCCGGATCCGCCGCACCCGGTGCGCGGGCACGCCGAGCTCGGTGAGCGTGTGGACCAGCGACCGCAACGGCGCGAACGCACCGGCGAGCCCCTGGTAGACGTCCCAGGCGTCGGACGGGAGCGGGCCGTCGGCGTGCAACGTCACGACGGTCGGCGCGACCGACTCCGCGGCCCGCAGCGCGGCTGCGTTCCCGCCCGGTTCGGGCAGGTTGACGTGCACGACGTCCGGCCGCAGCCGTTCCAGCGCGGCTTGCACGTCCGGCGCCCACGTCCGCCCCCTCGCCAGCGGGACGACGGTCGCGCCGGGCTGGTGCCCGAAGAACGTCGCGACCTCCTGGCTGACGACCAGACTCGGCCGGATCCACGAGGGCAGGAACCGCAGCAATCTCGCCACCTGTGCCTCGGCGACGCCGAAGGAGTCGGCGTCGACGACGAAGGCCACCTGCAGAGAGTCCACGATCTTGCGGCTACCCCTCCCCCGAAGGGGCTACGCATGGGGTACGTCACGGCGACTTCCCCCATCTCGCCTACAGGGTGGTAACGACTGGTGCATACACGGCGACTACCAGCACAAACGCGTTTCGACCGTCACTCTTCGGGGCATTCCGGGCGGTGGTCGGACCCGGGAGGTAACGATGGCTAGACACCGCTTCGACGAGAACGACAAGGACAACGACAAGAAATGGGGCGGCCCCGAGCTGGCCGAGCGCACCGAGGAGCAGCCGCAGCGGCACCGTCGTGACCGTGACAAGGCCCAGGCGCTCGACCCGGACAGCGATCGTCCCCAGCCGCCGCAGCGGTGACCGGCGGATGAGGCGGCGTGACCGGAGGGGGCACAACGGTCACGCCGCCGGTACGGCCGGCGCGGCAACGCACCGGCCGGAGTCGCACACTCTCAGCTACCCCGGCCCATTCCGCGGCAAACCTGGGTTTCACCGGGGTGCCGGGCGGGGTACGCGCCAGTCATGACAGTCGTCGTGGTCGGGCAGATCGCCCGTGACCTGGTGCTCCGCGTCGTCGAAGCGCCGGGCGCGGGACAGTCCGCCGACGTCCGGGAACGGCACGAGCTGCTCGGCGGCAAGGGCGCGAACCAGGCCGTCGGGCTCGCGCAGCTGGGCGCGCACGTCGCGCTCGTCGGCGTGGTCGGGGCGGACGGCACCGGCGAAAAGCTGCTGGCGCAGGCGAAAGCCGATCACATCGACGTCTCGCACGTGGTTCGGCGAGCCGACACGCAGACGGCGCTGATCGTGGACGTGGTCGACGATTCCGCGCACTGGCACTACCTGGAGCACATCCCCGACGAGACGCTGGCGTCCGAACGGGACGTGTTCGCGGCCTCGGAGCTGATCCGCTCGGCCAAGGCCGTCATCGTCCAGCTGCAGCAGCCGCCGGAGACCGCACTCGAAGCCGCCCGGCTGACCCGTGCGGCCGGGGCGCGCGTGGTGCTCGACGGCGCCCCCAGCGGTCTGCGCGAGGAGTTGCTCGCGCACGCCGACATCCTCCGCGCGGACCGCAAGGAGGCCGGGCTGCTGGCCGGCAAGGAGATCAGGGACGTGGCGGATGCCGTCGAGGCCGGACAGGCCCTGGTCGACCAGGGCGTGTCACTCGCCGTGCTCGACGCCGCCGGTCAGGGGAACGTCTTCGTCACCGGCAAGGGGCACGAGTTCCTGCCGCTCGCGGACGTGCCGGTCGTGGACACCACCGGCGCCGGAGACGCCCTGGTCGCGACGCTGACGTATGCGCTGACCGCGGGCGAGCCGTTGCCGGTGGCCGCCCGGCTCGCGGTCGCCGCCGCGGCGCAGACGACGCGGCACGCCGGCGGTCGCCCACGATTACAACGATCGGCACTGTACGAATCGCTCTGATCGGGTGTTTGCCAGGTCACAGTAGGGGCATTCTCGGGCATGCTGACGACTGCCCAGACCGGCCAGCCGAAGACGGCCCCGCGTCTGTACATCCCGCCCGACCAGACCGCGCCGCCGGTGCCGTGCGAGGAGTGCGGTTACACCGCCCTGCACGTCGGGCGCATCCTCGACGCCGACGGCAAGGTGCTGGCCACGATCCTCGTGTGCACCCGCTGCCGCGCCCGCAGCCCCCGCTGACTCAGGCGATCAGCTCCCGGCTCGCCACCTCGGCGGCGCCCAGCTCCTGCCCCAGCTGCATGGCCAGGTTCTGCGCCCGCGCGAGCGCCGAAGCCGTGTCGAAGACCGACCTCGTGACCGCGTCGAACGCTCGCGGCGAGAGGTCGCCGTTGCACAGTCGCTTTTCCAGCCACGCACCGAGCTCCGGCAGGCTGCGGCCGATGTTCTCGGTGAGCAACCGCAACGACGTGAGCACGTCGGAGATCTCCGCGGCGCTGCCGATCGTGGCATGACCGTCCAAGCCCGACGCCTGCCGGTAGAGATTGCGGGTCGCTTCCTGGGCGCGCGCGGCGAAAGCTGTGACGGCCTCGTTCGGCGATACGTCCATGATCGAAATCCTTCTGTCCGGCAGGGCGTTGCTTTCAGCCGTACCCCCGGTTGTGCCGGTCAAACGACGTTTCGGCCGATTCCGGCAGGGAATCCGGCTCGCAATGATCCCCAGCACGATGGAATTCCCATGACGCACAGCGAACTCCAGCGGGACGTCCGGCAGCTCGCCGATCACCTCGTCGACGTCGTCGCGAGGCAGGACTACGACACGCTCGCCGGCCTGGTGCCCCGGGTGGTCGGCAGGCAGTCGCCGGACGGGCGGCTGTTCCGGCCGCTGCTGACCGAGCTCGCGATCGAGGTGGCGTGGCGCATCCGCGCCCTGACCGGCGGCCTGTCCGCCCGGGACCTGTTCACCATCGGCCTCTCGGCCGAGGACGAGACCGTCGCCGGTGTCGACGAACTCGACCCGCCGCTGCGCGCCACCCTGCGCGCGGTCCTCGCGGAGCTCAACGACGACCGGGAGAACTCCTTGGTACAACTGGATTTCGTGAACCAGGACCCGAACCCGCTCGGCCGCATGGACGCGCTGCTGCACCTCGTCTCGTGGGTGGGAGAGCTGCGCTGACCCGGCTACCCTTTGGCGGGAGCCGACGGAAAGGGGCAGCACGTGGCGGTCAGCACCCGATGGTGGCGTAGCGCGGCGATCTACCAGATCTACCTCCGGAGCCTGACCGACGGCAGTGGCGACGGGATCGGCGACCTCGCCGGTGTCCGCGCCCGGCTCCCGTATCTGCGCGATCTCGGCGTGGACGCCGTCTGGATCACGCCGTGGTACCCGTCGCCGATGGCCGACGGCGGCTACGACGTCGCCGACTACCGCGACATCGACCCGCTCTTCGGCACCCTCGCCGAGGCGGAAACCCTGATCGGCGAAGCACATCAGCACGGCCTGCGGCTCATCGTCGACCTCGTGCCGAACCACACCTCCGACCGGCACCGCTGGTTCCGCGAGGCGCTCGCCGCGGGGCCGGGCTCACCGGCGCGCGCCCGGTACATCTTCCGGCAGGGCAAGGAATCCGGCGCGCCGCCGAACGACTGGAGGAGCGTGTTCGGCGGCCCGGCCTGGACCCGGGTGCCCGACGGTGAGTGGTACCTGCACCTGTTCGACGGCTCCCAGCCGGACCTGAACTGGGAGCTGCCCGAGGTGCGCGCGGAGTTCACGGAAGTACTGCGGTTCTGGCTGGACCGCGGGGTCGACGGGTTCCGCATCGACGTCGCGCACGGGCTGGTCAAGCATCCGGACCTGCCCGATCTCGGCACCGACCACGAGGAGCTGGTGGAGCCGCCGGACCGCTCGGACCACCCGCACTGGGACCGGGACGGCGTGCACGAGATCTACCGGTCGTGGCGGCGGATCATCGAGAGCTACGGCGAGGACCGGATCTTCGTGGCGGAGGCGTGGGTCAGCAAGCCCGACCGGCTGGCCCGGTACGTGCGCCCGGACGAGCTGCACAGCGCGTTCAACTTCGACTTCCTGCGCTGCTCCTGGAACGCCGGCGCGTTGCGTGGCGTCATCGACTCGAGCATCGGCGCGCTGCACGCGGTCGGCGCCCCGGCCACCTGGGTGCTGTCGAACCACGACGTCGTGCGGCACGTGACGAGGTACGGCCGACCGGCCGGGGACGCGCCCGCGGACCTCGAGGTCGGCCGCCGCCGGGCTCGGGCCGCACTGCTGCTGATGCACGCGCTGCCCGGCGGCGTCTACCACTACCAGGGCGAGGAGCTGGGGCTGGAGGAGGTCGAGGACCTGCCCGAGGAGGTGCTGCAGGACCCGACCTGGGAGCGGTCCGGGCACACCGAGCGTGGCCGCGACGGCTGCCGCGTCCCGTTGCCGTGGGACGGCGGCGAACCGCCGTTCGGCTTCGGGCCGGCGGGGTCGTGGCTGCCCCAGCCCGCGCACTGGCGGAACCTGACCGCGGCGGCCCAGGAACACGACGGGGATTCGATGCTGTCGTTGTACCGCAAGGCTTTGCACATCCGTCGTGAGCACCCCGCGCTGGGCGACGGCGAACTGTCCTGGTTGGACTCTCCCGGGGACGTGCTGCTGTTCCGCCGTGAGCCGGGGCTGGTGTGCGCGGTGAACCTGTCGCCAACGCCGTTCCCGCTGCCGCCGCACGAGCGGGTCGTGCTGGCGAGCGAGCCGCTGCCGAACGGCAAGCTGTCGACGGATACGGCGGTGTGGCTGGAGGCTTAGCCGAGGTGCTGGCGAAGCTGCTGGCAGGCGTCCTCGCAGCTGCGGCACGCGTCGGCGCACACGGCACAGTGCTTGTGGTGCTCCGCGTGCTTCTCGCACTCCTGGGCGCAGGCGCGGCAGGCCTGCTCGCAGATCTCCAGCAGCTGCCGGGTCACCCCGGCCGCGTCGGCGCGACGCGACAGGATGCGTGCGGTCAGCTCGCAGACGTCCGCACAGTCGAGGTCGGTGCGGATGCAGGCCGTCAGCGATGCCACCTCGGTCTCGGCGAGGCAGGCGTCGGCACATGCCGTGCACGCCTGGGCACAGGTCAGGCACTCCTGCACACAGGCCGCGACGGCCTCGGGGTCGACGCCGCCGAGGTCGCCGGGAGAGCTTTTCAACATCGCCAGGGCTTTCGTCATGACCCGCTGCTACCCACTCCCGCCCTGGAGAAACCAGGTTTCTGCCGTCCCCGCGAGGGAACCTCCGGACGGTGTCCAGACGCGACGAAATCCGAAGCGCGGCAAGGAAGACCTTCGGCTGGTCCGAGTTGCTGCCCGACCAGCTGACCGCGATGGAACAGCTGCTCGAAAGCCGTGACGTGCTCGTCGTGATGCCGACCGGTTCCGGGAAATCCGCCATCTACCAGGTGCCCGCGCTGCTGCGGCCGGGGCCGACGCTCGTGGTGTCCCCGCTGACCGCGCTGCAGCGGGACCAGGTGCACCAGATCGCCGAGAGCGAAGCGCCCGAGGCCGTGGCGGTCAACTCGGCCCAGCGCAGTCGCGACAGCAGGCAGGCCTGGGAGTCGATCGAGGAGGGCGACGCCGAGTACCTGTTCCTCTCCCCCGAGCAACTGGCCAGGGAGGACGTCCTGGAGCGGCTCGACGAGGTGTCGCCGAGCCTGTTCGTCGTCGACGAGGCGCACTGCGTTTCGGCCTGGGGACACGACTTCCGCCCCGACTACCTGCGGCTGAGCCCGGTCATCGAACGACTCGGGCATCCGCCGGTGCTCGCGCTGACCGCGACCGCGGGCGGCCCGGTGCGCGAGGACATCGTGCGGCACCTCGGGATGCGCGACCCGGTGCAGGTGATCACCGGCTTCGACCGGCCCAACCTGTATCTCGCCGCGCAGTGGTTCGCCTCCGACGAGGAGAAGCGGCAGGCGGTGGTCGACTGGGTCGCCGGCGCCCCCAAGCCCGGGCTCGTCTACACCGCGACCCGCAAGGACGCCGAGCGGTACGCCGAGGCGCTCGGGCCCGGTGCGGCCGCGTACCACGCGGGCATGAAGGCCAACGAGCGCAAGGACGTGCACGAGCGGTTTCTCGCGGACGAGGTGGACGTGGTGGTCGCGACCTCCGCGTTCGGCATGGGCATCGACAAGCCGAACGTGCGGTTCGTCGCGCACGCGTCGGTGCCGGAGTCACTGGACTCCTACTACCAGCAGATCGGCCGCGCGGGCCGCGACGGCGAGCGTGCCGACGCGCTGTTGTTCTTCCGGCCGGAAGACCTTGGGCTGCAACGGTTCCTCACGTCCCGGAAGCTGGACGAGGACGGTGTCCGCGAGGTCGCCGAGGCGGTCCGCGAGCACGACGGCCCGGTGGCCCCGCGCCAGATCGACGAGGAGGTCGACCAGTCGCACCGGCGGGTGATGAACAACCTGAACCTGCTCGAAAAGGCCGACCTCGTCGATGTCCGCGACGGCGAGTTCGACTACCGCGACGACGCGCCCGAGGACCCGGCCGCGGAGGTCGCCGAGGTCGCGGACAAGCAGAAGGAGCTCGACCGGACCCGGCTGGAGGTCATGCGCCAGTACGCCGAGACCCAGTCCTGCCGCCGCCAGTTCCTGCTCGGCTACTTCGGTGAGGCCCTCGACGAGCCGTGCGGCAACTGCGACACCTGTGACGCCGGGACGGCCGAGGAGCAGGCCGCCTTCGCCGACGCCGAGTACCCGCCGGACGCGAAGGTCCGGCACCGCGAGTGGGGGCCGGGCCGGGTCGTGCACCGGGAGGCCGACCGGATGACCGTCCTGTTCGACGACGGTGGTTACCGGACCTTGTCACTGCCCGCCGTGGAGGAGGGCGACCTCCTGGTCGAGGACCGCTGAGCGGCCGCGGGCGGGAGCCGCGCCGAGCTCGCTCAGGGCGCGTAGCGGCCCAGCCCGAACAGGTCGTACAACTGCTGCTGGGTCTGGTCGCGAGCGGTGAGGACCCGTCGGGTGCGAGGGCGGCCGCCGGTGGACGGGTAGCGCAGCACCGTTTCGCCGATGCGCGAGAGCTGGTCGAGCAGCTCCCGCACGGACAGGTCGAGGCCGGCCCGGTCGGCCGCCCGCCGCATGAGGTGGGTGACCGCCGTCGCGAGGGCACTGACCAGCGAGTGCACGGCGATCCGGTGCTCGCTCCAGTCCCAGCGCGGCGCGGGCGCGGCGACGAACGAGCCGTTGAGCATGCGGAAGGTCGAGTCGAGGTGGTAACGCGCTCGGTAGGCGGTGACGAGGTCGACGACGGGCCAGTCGTCGTGGTCGGTGACCAGCAGCTGCTTGCCGAAGAACTCCTCGTCGAGCCGGGCGCGCGCGGCCTCGTCGGTGCGGTACTCCAGGCGTAGCTCGCCGGGCTTCGTGCCGGTCAGCCGCGCGCTCAGCACGCGATCCACCCAGCGGACGCGCGTGATGCGTGCGATATCGGTGAGCAGCTGGTCCCGCGGGCGGCGGTTGGTCCCGACCGCGAGTGCGAGCGCGAGACCGTCGAGCTGCCGGGTGGCGCTGCTCAGCGCCTGCGCGAAGCCCCGGGCCTGCGCGGCGTGCAGCCGGGCGGAGTGCGTCAGCACGACGCGCCGGTTCGCGCCGAAGACCGTGGTCCGGGTGTCCAGCGCGGTCAGCCCGGGGAACCGCTGCGGATCGACCGGGCGGCGGCCTGCGGCGGGCCGGGTCAGCAGGTCGGGAAAGTCCCCGAGGGGCAGCGCGCCGACGAAGTGCAGGCCCGAGTCCAGGTCGAGCTGCGCGTGCTGGCCGGTGTCGAAGACGACGGTCACCTCGCCGGGATGCCGGGTGCCCAGCCGGTCCACCGCGACGCCGAACGGCTCGACCCCGGGACCACCCCGGCGGTACGCGCGGGACACGAGCGGGATCGCGCCGTCCCGGGTGACGATGGCACTCAGCCCGGCGAGAGTCGCGTCCGCGGTGTCCGATTCGGCGTAGGTCGCGAAGTTCGGGATGTCCACGGCAAGCGTGATCGGATCCGGCAGGTCGGCGCGGACGCGTGCGCAGACGGCTTCTTCGATGCGTTCGAGCTGCGGCCGGGTGAGTCGTCTCGTCGTGTGCCAGAACTCTTCGTCGCTGACCGCGTCGGCGCGCAACCGGGGCCGGAAGAAGCGCACGGCGGCGGCACTTTCCCACCACTGGGCCAGCGATACGTCCAGCGCGGTGGCCCGGTGCAGCACGGCGAGGGTGAGGTAGCCGGCGACCTTCGCGCGGCGCGGGCCGAGGACTTCTTCGATCGCCTGCCGCACCTGGAGCCGCTCCAGGGTCGACCACACGGACGCTACGTCACCGAACGACAGGTGCCTGGTGGATTCTGGCAAGCCGGCCGCACTGTCGAGTGCCGCGGCCAGGTCCTCGGCTGCCCCGAGGTAACGCTGCGAGACGATCCTGGGCGCGCCGTCGACCCGTTCGGACTCCACCAGGTAGTAGTACGTCCGCCCGTTGACCCGCTTGCCGACCACCGACGCCACACTTTAGGTAATACAGCCCGCGGACGATCGTGGCAACGCAAGGAAGGTCACTGAGCTGCGGAAACCCGCCCGGGGCCGGGTGCGCCGACAGGATCACCGAAGCGGTCGTGGAGATGGTTCGCCGCACGCACCTACGTTTGCCGTATGGCATCCGCTGAACAGCAGGACCGTCCGACCGCCTCCGCGATGCGCCGCGCGCTGGCGCGTGCCCGCGACGGCAAGACGCTGGACATCGCCGAGGCGACCGTGCTGCTGCACGCCCGTGACGAGGACCTCGCCACGCTGTCCGAGCACGCGTCCCGCATCCGCGACGCCGGGCTCGCCGCGGCCGGCCGCGAGGGCGTGATCACCTACAGCCGCAAGGTGTTCATCCCGCTCACCCGCCTGTGCCGGGACCGGTGCGGCTACTGCACGTTCGCCACCGTTCCGGGCAAAGTGGACGCTCCGTTCCTCTCCCCCGACGAGGTGCTGGCGATCGCGCGCGAGGGCGCCGCGATGGGCTGCAAGGAAGCGCTGTTCACCCTCGGCGACCGGCCCGAGGACCGTTGGAAGGCGGCGCGCGAGTGGCTCGACGCGCACGGCTACGACGACACGCTGTCCTACGTGCGGGCCATGGCGATCCTCGTGCTCGAGGAGACCGGGCTGCTGCCGCACCTCAACCCGGGTGTGCTGACCTGGCAGGACCTGCAGCGGCTCAAGCCGGTCGCGCCGTCGATGGGCATGATGCTGGAGACCACCGCGACGCGGCTGTGGAGCGAACGCGGCGGCCCGCACTACGGTTCGCCGGACAAGGATCCGGCCGTGCGGCTGCGGGTGCTCGACGACGCCGGGCGCCACTCGGTCCCGTTCACGACGGGCATCCTGATCGGCATCGGCGAGAACTACGAGGAGCGGGCGGACTCGCTGTTCGCGATCCGCAAGGCGGCGCGGGCCTACGGCGGCATCCAGGAAGTCATCGTGCAGAACTTCCGCGCGAAGCCGGACACCAAGATGCGCGCGACGCCGGACGCCGACCTGCAGGAACTGGCCGCGACGATCGCGGTCGCCCGGCTGGTGCTCGGCCCGAAGACGCGGATCCAGGCGCCGCCGAACCTGATCGGCAGCCAGTACGACCTGATGGTGCGCGCGGGGATCGACGACTGGGGCGGGGTTTCGCCGCTGACGCCGGATCACGTGAACCCCGAGCGCGCGTGGCCGCAGATCGACGAGCTGGCGCGGCAGACCTCGGCCGCGGGCTACGAGCTGCGCGAGCGGTTGACGATCTATCCCGAGTACATCCTCGCCGGTGAGCCGTGGCTGGACCCGCGGGTGGCCGGGCACGTGGCGGCGCTGGCAGATCCTTCGACGGGGCTGGCGCTGGACGTCAACCCGGTGGGCAAGCCGTGGCAGGAGCCCGACGGCGGCTGGCAGGAGCAGGGGCGGACCGAGCTGCACGTCGAGGTGGACACCGTCGGGCGGACCGGCGACCGGCGCAGCGACTTCGACTCGGTCTACGGCGACTGGAACGAGCTGGCCGCGAAGGTGCCGTCCGCGCCCGCCCGGATGGACTCGGATATCGCGGCAGCCTTGCGGCGCGCGGAAAAGGACCCGGCCGGACTGTCCGATGAGGACGCTCTGGCGCTGCTGCACGCCGACGGCGCGGAGCTCGACGCGCTGGCCGCGCTGGCGGACGGCCTGCGCCGGGACGTGAACGGCGACGACGTGACCTTCGTGGTGACGCGGAACATCAACTTCACCAACGTCTGCTACACCGGTTGCCGGTTCTGCGCGTTCGCCCAGCGTCGCACCGACGCCGACGCGTACACGCTTTCTCTGTCCCAGGTCGGCGACCGGGTGGACCAGGCGTGGGAGGCGGGCGCGACCGAGATCTGCATGCAGGGCGGGATCCATCCCGACATGCCGGGGACGGCGTATTTCGACCTGGCCGCCGAGGTGAAGCGCCGCCAGCCGGATATCCACCTGCATTCGTACAGCCCGATGGAGGTCGTGAACGGCGCGTCGCGGACGAACCTGTCCATTCGCGACTGGCTGACGCGGGCGCACGAGTCCGGTGTGGACTCGCTGCCCGGCACCGCGGCGGAGATCCTCGACGACGATGTGCGGTGGGTGCTGACGAAGGGCAAGCTGCCGACGTCGAGCTGGATCGAGGTGGTCAGCACCGCGCACTCGCTGGGCATCCCGACGACGTCGACGATGATGTACGGGCACGTCGACACGCCCGCGCACTGGGTCGGGCACATCAAGCTGATCGCCTCCCTGCAGCGTCAGGCACTGGAACGCAACGGGCGGCGCGGGTTCACGGAGTTCGTGCTGCTGCCGTTCATCCACCAGAACGCGCCGATCTACCTCGCCGGCCTGGCGCGCCCGGGCACGACGGTGCGCGAGAACCGGGCGGTGCACGCACTGGCGCGGATCCTGCTGCACGGGCTGATCGACAACATCCAGTGCTCCTGGGTGAAACTCGGCGAGGAAACCTGCCGGGCGGTGCTGCAAGGTGGGGTGAACGATCTCGGCGGCACGCTCATGGAGGAGACGATCAGCCGCATGGCCGGCGCGAACAACGGCTCGTACAAGACGATCACGCAGCTCGAGTCGATGGTCGAGCCACTCGGCCGCCCACTCGTCCAGCGCACGACTTCGTACGGCCGCCCCAGCGCGGACCGCATAGCGGCGGCGCGGCTGAGCGACGGCGTGGCTGCCGCGGTCCGGAACCCCCTGCCGATCGTGAGTTGAGGGCGCGGGGCCGGAGGCCGCGGGGCGGAGGCCGCGGGGCGGAGGCCGCGGGGCCGGAGCGGAGGCCGGACGGGCGGAGGCCGCGGCGAGGCGCGGGGCGGTGCAGCGGCCGATGGCCCGGTGGGCCACGCGGCACGACTGGTAGCCGTTCAGGCCAGAGGGGCGGACGGAGCCGGAGGCATGGCCTCGCGGCGAGGGTCGAGCGGCGGAGGCTGCGAGGCCGGAGGCGGAAGGCACCGGCAGGTAGCCGTCAGGCCGCGGCGGCGGGCCGAGCGGCGGCGGGCCGAGCGGCGGCGGGCAGCAGGCCGGGCGGCGGCCAGACCACACCGCGACCGGGGACGCCGCCGGGGCGGACGGTGAAGGCCGATCGCCGGTGGCGGTGCGCTGAAAAGCCCGGGCTGGAGCCCCGGGTGGAGGCCGTGAGCAGTGGGGCGCGACTGCCGGAGGTGGCCGGATCGGCCCCGGTGCCGCCAACGGGCTGGGGAGAAGTCACGCGAAGCCAACGCCTGGCCCGGTCCACCCCCTGTGAAGCCAACGCCTGGGCCGGCCTGCCCGTGCAATGCCAGTCGTCAGATGGCTACTGAAGGTTAGGGGCAGAACAGGGTCCTTCGGCCCTGGTTGGGAGCCTCACGATCCGGGATCGTGGAGCACATCAGGAATTTCTCGTTCACGCCGGTCGCAGTGAATCGGGAAAGGCCGGGGCGGCGACTCCCACACCTCCCGCTACCCCGGCCATCCTGACAGAAACGCAGCAGCGCGAAGCACATCCACGTACCGCACGTACAACGCCGCCAGCCCGAAGCGCAACACGTCGGGCGGCCGGAAGTCGCCGATGATGCCGGACTCGGTCATCGCCGCCATGACGCGTTTCGCGTCTGGGCGGCGGATCGAGAGCTGGTTGCCGCGCCTGTGGTCGCGCGGCGTCAGCACCTCGGCGCCCGGCACGCGTTCGTCCAAGCATCGCAGGAAGAAGTCACCCAGCGCGAGCGCCTTCGCGCGCACCTGCTCGACGGTCACGTCCTCCCACACGTCCAGCGCGGCATCGAGCGCGAGCATCGACAGGATCTCCGGCGTCCCCGTCCTGGCACGGCTGATACCGGCCCCGCCCGCGTACGCCTCCGTCATGCCGAACGGGTCCGCGTGCCCGGCCCACCCGCTCAGCGGCTGGTCGAACCGCTCCTGCCATTTCTCCGCCACGTAGAGGAACGCCGGGGCGCCAGGCCCGCCGTTGAGGAACTTGTAGGTGCAGCCGACCGCGAGGTCCACCCCCGCGGCATCGAGCCGCATCGGCACCGCACCCACGCTGTGGCACAGGTCCCACACCGCCAGCGCACCCGCGGCGTGCAGGCTCTCGGTCAGCGCCGGCAGGTCGTGCAGCAGGCCCGACCGGTAGTCGACGTGGTTGACCAGGGCCGCGGCCGTCCGCTCGGACACCACCGCCGCCATCTCCGCCGGCGGAACCCGGCGGATCTCGTGCCCGGTGAGCCGGGCGGCGCTGTCGGCGACGTAGCCATCGCTCGGGAACGTGGTCGAGTCCACCAGGATCTCGGGTCGCCCCGGGTTCAGCCGCACCGCCGCGACCAGCGCCTTGAAGACGTTGACACTCGTCGAGTCACTCACCACCACCTGCCCCGGCGCCGCGCCGACCAGCGGCGCGATCCGGTCGCCGACCCGTTCCGGGGCCTGCCACCAGCCCTCGTCCCATGATCGGATCAGCCGCCCCGCCCACTGCTTCCGCACCACCTCGTCGAGCCGCGCGGCCACCGACCGTGGCGGGGCGCCGAGGGAATTGCCGTCCAAATAGGACAGTTGTGGCTCGAGGTCGAACTCCGCACGCTTCCCGGCCAGTGGGTCGCGGGCGTCCAGCTCGGCCGCCACCTGCGACAACGACATGCGTTCCTTTCCCCGAGCGACGCCCTATCGCCCTATGTCCTCACTCACATAGAGTAGGCGCGGTCTGTCGGGACCCGTGGTGAACACAGGAGGCCAAAGGTGACCAGCCAAACGTCCGTCGCGGACCGGGCCAACGGCCAGACCATCGTCAAGCTGCTGAGGCGCAACGCCGAGCAGTACGCCGACCTGCCCGCGCTGACCTCGCTGGACGCCGAAGGCGAGCCGACGCTGACGTGGGGACAGGTGCGGCACGAGGTCGCCGTGCTCTCGCGGGGCCTCGCGGACCTCGGGCTCACCCGCGGGGACCGGATGCTGATCATGGCGCCCAGCTCGCCCGACCACCTGATCGCCGACCTGGCGGCCGTGCACCTCGCCGCGATCCCGTGCACCGCCTACGCGACGCTCAGCCCGGACCAGATCCGCTTCGTCGCCCGCCACAGCGCCGCGCCGATCGTCGTGCTGCAGGGCACGAACGAGCTCAAACGCTGGGAGCAGGTGCTCGACGACCTGCCGACCCTGCGGCACATCGTGATGGTCGAGAGCGAGGCGCTCCCGACCGGCGACGGCCCGTTCGTCAGCCTCGAGGACCTGCGGCGGCGGGGCGCGGAGCTGCACGAAGCCGACCCCGAGGCTTTCGAGCGCGCGCAAGCCGACATCCAGCCGTCCGACCCGCTTTCGATGATCTACACCTCGGGCACCACGGGCGAGCCGAAGGGCGTGGTGCTCTCGCATTCCAACGCCGTGCACGAGTCGTACGCGATCCAGACCCTGCACGAGATGCCCATGCACCTCGAGAACATCGCCTACCTGCCGCTGGCGCACATCGCCGAGCGGCAGGTGTCGATCTACCTGCCGATCACGATGGCAGGGCACGTGCACACCCTCGCCGACGCGAGCGGGATCGTCGGCGCGCTCGCCCGGGTGCACCCGCAGGGCTTCTTCGCCGTGCCCCGGGTGTGGGAGAAGATGGTCGCGGGCCTCAAGAACATGCTCGCGAGCGTGCCGGAGGACGGCCGCACCGCGTTGCTGCAGGCGAACGAGCTGCTGCAGAAGGGCTACAAGCTGCGGGACGCGGGCGAAGAGGTGCCCGCCGACCTGGCCGGCAAGATCGCCGAGACCGACCGCACCGTGCTCGCCCCGATCCGCCAGATGCTCGGCCTGGACAAGCTGATCTTCTGCTCCAGCGGGGCCGCGGCCCTGCCGCTGGAGGTGCTGTACTTCATCGCCGGGCTGGGCCTGGAGATCCACGAGGTGTGGGGCCTTTCGGAGACCACCGGCGCCGTCACCGCCAACAGCGCCAAGGCTTTCCGCGCCGGCACCGTCGGGCGCCCGGTCGCCGACACCGAGGTGAAGCGGGCCGAGGACGGGGAGCTCCTCGTGCGCGGCCCGCTGGTGTTCCTCGGCTACCTGCAGGAGGACGGCTCGATCAAGCCCGCCGTGGACGACGAGGGCTGGTACGCGACCGGCGACATCGGCGAGATCGACGCGGACGGGTTCGTCAGGATCACCGACCGCAAGAAGGAGCTGATCATCACCTCCGGCGGCAAGAACATCGCGCCGACCCGGATCGAGGGCCTGCTCAAGGAGCACCCGTTGATCGGGCAGGCCGTCGCGATCGGCAACGACCGGCCCTACGTGACCGCGCTGATCGTGCTCGACGACGAGATCCTGCCCGGCTGGGCCGCGGCCCAGGGCATCGAGTTCACCGACGTGCCGACGCTGTCGGGGCATGCGGCGGTGCGCGAGGAGATCGAGCGCGCGGTGGAGTCGGCGAACAGCCGGCTGGCGCGGGTCGAGCAGATCAAGCGCTACGAGCTGATCGCGAAGCCGTGGACGCCGGAGTCGGGCGAGCTGACGCCGACCCTGAAGCTCAAGCGCCGGATCATCAACGACCGCTACGCCGAACAGATCACGACGCTCTACAGCTGAGCGTGGCGGTGAGTGGCCGGCTCTCCCGCGCGGAAGCCGGCCACTCACACCAAGAAGAAAGCGAAGGTTCACCCGTTCATCGTGGTAAACGTCCGGCCACCTTGTACACGGGCAAATCGTCAACTGTGGATAACCGGACTTATCCACAGGTCCTATGTCGAGTGCCGCTCAGGCGGTGCGCAGCGGGGTGGAAGTCGACTCCGTCCATTTACGCAGCCGGGGCGGCACGCGCTTTTCGAGACCGTAGGGCTCCAGATGCGCGCTGAACACCTCGTCGAAAGCGCGCCGGACCGTTTCGGTGTCCCAGGTCTGCCGTTCGAGAATGGGCGCCTTCAGGTACGGCTGGCCGATGATGTGCAGCTGCGGCCCGTTGCACCGGACGAGCTGGCCGGTGATGCCCTCGGCGTCGTCGGACAACAGGAACAGCACGAGCGGCGCGATCCGGGAGGGCGTCCGGTCGGGCGGGCAGTTGCGCAGCGAGCGTTCCGACTTCCAGACCATCCGGGTGTGCGCCAGCGGGCAGACCGCGTTCACCCGGATGCCG
This sequence comes from Amycolatopsis acidiphila, assembly GCF_021391495.1. Taxonomy (NCBI): domain Bacteria; kingdom Bacillati; phylum Actinomycetota; class Actinomycetes; order Pseudonocardiales; family Pseudonocardiaceae; genus Amycolatopsis; species Amycolatopsis acidiphila. The sequence goes on from NZ_CP090063.1 coordinate 6,652,605, forward strand.
ACCTCTTCCAGGTCGAGCGCCCACGAGTAGGTCAGCGACGCGACCGCGCCCTTGCTCGCGGCGTACACCCCCAGCTTGCGCTGCCCGAGCGACGCGCCGGAGGAGATGTTCACGATCGCCCCGCCGGTGCCCTGTGCGGTCATCGCCTTGATCGCCGCGACCCCGGTGTACATCACCCCCAGCACGTTGACCTCGATGAGCTCGCGCATCTGGTCGGGCTCCTCCTGCCACGGCAGCGCCTCGTAGTTGAGCCCCGCGTTGTTCACCAGCCCGTCGATCGAGCCGAACTCGTCCACACACAACTGGACCAGCTCCTGCGCCTGGGCTGGATCGGTCACGGAGTGACCGCTGGCCACGGCCTGCCCGCCGTGGTCGCGGATGTTGGCGGCGGTTCGTTCCGCCAGTTCCAGGTCGACGTCATTGGCGATCACTCGCGCGCCCGCGTGCGCGAGATGCACCGCGAACGCCTCGCCGAGCCCGCGGCCGGCACCCGTCACCACCACTGCCCGGTCCTGCAAGCCCGCTAGCTGCATGTTCATCTATCCCAACTCCCACTGGCCAGCCCCGACGGAGCCGGTTGCCGGCTCGCACTGGCCCTCCAGTCCAGTCTTCGCCACAGCGGCGGCGACGCCACGCGACTGACGACGAGCGGTCAGCACAATGCGCTGAACGAGTGATCACTGACCAGCGCCGCATACCGCCGGAACGGTCAGTGGCACCGAGAGTGTGCGCCGTTCGTCGTAATCCGAAGGTTGGTGTTTGGGCCCGGATGGGCCCAAACCCGCGATACCGTCGAGCTGTGACTGTTCGCTTCCGCGCTGTGAGCGGCATACTGGCTGTTGTCTTGCCTGTCGGCTGGGTGAGTGCCCGTTACCGGTGCCCCGCGGCGGACGACAGAATGCGTGGACGTGCTCGCGTTCACCCGAAAGGGGGGGAGCTAGGAAGATGGTGAGGACTCAGGCCCGGCCACGCCTGCGCTCGGCGCTGGCGAACGGCGAGTTCCGCACTGTCTGGCTGGCCGAAGCGCAGTCCACCGTCGGTGACCAGCTCACGACCGTCGCGCTCGCCCTGATGGTCTACCATCGCACCGGCTCCGCGCTGCTGTCCGCGACCGCCTACGCCCTGACCTTCCTGCCTGCCCTCGCGGGCGGGCTCGGGCTCGCCCAGCTGGCCGACCGCTACCCCCGCCGGACCGTGCTCGCCGCCTCGGCGGCCGTCCAGGCGGTGTTCGTGGGCGTGATGGCCGTGCCCGGGATGCCGCTGGTGCCGCTGTGCGTCCTCGTGGTGCTCGCCCGGCTCGCGGGCGCGCCCTCCAACGCCGCGCAGAACGCGCTCACCAGGGAGATCTTCGACGACGACGAGCTGTACCTGCGCAGTCAGGACATTCGCGGCATCACCACGAACACGGCGATGCTGCTGGGCCTGGCCTGCGGCGGCTTCCTCGTCACCGCGGCGGGCCCCTCGGTGGCGCTGGCCATCGACGCCGCCACGTTCGCCATCAGCGCCCTCGCGCTGTATCGGTGGGTGGCGACGCGGCCCGCCGCCGACAACGGGGACGGCGGCTGGTTCGGCGCGATCCGCTGGGTCAGCGGGCAGCGACGGCTACGGGTACTGCTGGGCCTCTCCTGGCTCGTGGGGCTCGCGGTCATCCCCGAAGGGCTCGTGGCGCCGCTGGCCCGCGAGATCGGGGCACCCGACCAGGCGGTGGGCTGGCTGCTCGCGGCCGACCCGCTCGGCTTCGTGATCGGGGTGTTCCTGATGTCCCGTTACGTCTCCGCGGAGACGCGCAAACGGGCGCTGGGCGTCCTCGCCATCGTGCCGACGGCGTTCCTGCTCGTGTTCGCCGTGCAGCCGGACCTCGTGTTGTCCCTGGTCGCCCTCGCGGCCGCGGGTGCGGCCGGGGCGTACATCGTCACGGTGGGCGCCTCGTTCATCACGTGGGTGCCCAACGAGCTCAGGGGCGGTGCGGGGGGTTTGTACCGCACCGGGCTTCGGGTGGCCCAGGGCGTGGGTGTCGCGCTGGGTGGCGCCGTGGCGCAGTGGCTCGGTTCGGCCACCACGGCGATCACGATCGCGGGCGCGGCGGGCGTCGTGCTGGGCATCCCGCTGGCCGTGTGCTGGACCCGCCTGCAGCGCAGGGCCGCCGAAACGGCCGGCGCGCTATGAGGGGGCACGCTGCCGGTACTCATCAGAAGTCGCGGTTCGACACAACCAGTCACCTCCAGTTTTTGCCGATGAAACAAACGCGAAGCAACGCGGTCGCCGGATCAGAAGTCACGGTTCGACATGAAGAACACCTCTCCCGTAGCAGCGAAACAATCAGGATTTCAGGCAGAACGATCAGAAGTCACGGTTCGCCACGACGAGCCACCTCCACACACCACGTACACAAACAACCACGTACAACTCCGCACACCATCAGAAGTCACGGTTAGACAAGAAGAACACCTCCGATCGGTGCTCGCGGCCGGGCAAGGACGAACTACTGTGGACGAGCTCCTCGCCTGCAGGGTCCGTCGTATGCGGTGGGATGATACCTGTTGAAGGAAAGTACCCGGCGTCCTTCCGGGCATAGCAAAGTTACCCCGTCAAAGCGGGCTTCGTCGAGAGAAGGTGATCCAGTGCCACCGCCACCGCCACGGCCGGGATCACCGACACTGCCGGGCGAAACCACCACCTCGTCGGGCGGGGAGCCGTCCGGGGCCGTCGACCCGGATGTTCCGGGCCGGCCAACCGGAGGCCGCCCTCCGGCGGACACGACGAGTGATTCTTCGAGCACTCGCCGCACCTACAAACCACAATATTGGGCATTGTGGCGGCGACCCCAACCATTCATCGCATTCCTCGTCGTAGCGGAAGTCGCCGCCATTGGGTGGTTCGTCCACGTATTCCTGGACACGCCCGCGCCGACCCGTCTCGATTTGCTGCGGTTCGCGATTCTCACGGCCGGCGCCACCGTGCACATCCAGATGACCCGCCGCCAGGAAGAACGGCGACGAAATCGTGTTCGCACGGTCCTGATCGACCTCACCGCGGTCTGGGTGTTTCCGGCCGCGATTATTCTTCCGGCACAGCTGACGATCGCGCTGGTGCTGCTGATTCGTATCCAGCACTGGTTCGTCGCGCGCCGCCCCGCACACAACTTCGTCTTTTCCTCCATCACGCACATGCTCGCCGCGACGGTGGCGCACCAGGTGTTCGTGACACTCGGCGGGACGCACTGGGACTCGCTCACGGTGGCGTCCTCGTTCGGCGAGTTCGGCAAGCTCGTGCTCGTCGGGCTGGTCTACGAAGCCGTGCAGATCCTGTACGTCGGCAGCATCCTCAGCCTCGCCGCGCCGTCCAGGCCGACCGTCCACAGCGTCCTGGGCAGCAAGGCGGACAACCTGCTGGAGGCGATCACGATCGGCCTCGGCGCGGTCACCGCGATCATGCTGGTGATCCTGCCCCCTGCCGTCGCGATCATGGCCGTGGTGACCGTGGTGTTCAACCGGCTCGCCGAGCTCGACCAGCTGCAGGACGACGTCCGCACCGACCCCAAGACGCAGGTCTACAACATGCGCGGGTGGACGGAGTCGGCCGAACGGGCGCTGTCGCGGGCGGCCAAGTCGGACGACAACCTCGGCATCCTGATGATCGACCTCGACTACTTCAAGTGGATCAACGACACCTACGGCCATCCGGCCGGTGACGACGTGCTCCGCACCCTCGCCCAGCTCCTCGACGACGTCACCAGGCCCAGCGACGTCGTCGGCCGGTTCGGCGGCGAGGAGTTCCTGGTCCTGCTGCCCGAGACCGACCAGGCGACGGCCACCGGCGCGGCCGAGCGCATCCGGTCCGCGGTCGCGGAGCTGCGGATCGGCACCACCGGCAAGCGTGGCGACCAGATCACGGTGTCGGAACGGACCGCCTCGATCGGGGTCGCCGTGTACCCCGACCACGGCGATTCGCTGGTGCAGCTGATGCAGGCCGCCGACGCCGCGGTGTACGAGGCGAAGGAGGGCGGCCGCAACCAGGTGCGCCTGGCCGAGCACCGGCCCCAGCACGGCGCGAACCCCACCCACTAAGGTGGCGGGCTGATCCGGGGGATTCCCCGGTGTCCGAACGCCGCAGACCCTGCCACTCTGGAGTTCATGATCGCCCCAGCCGAAACCCCGCGCCTGAGGCGGCCGCTGTCGACCTCGGCCTGGCTGCTGGTGCTGACGCTGGCCCTACTGGGATTCGGTTTCGTCGCGTCGCGCCCGTCCGCGCCGCCGGACCACGGTCCGCCCACCGGCGGCGCCGCGGCGGCGCAGCGCGCGATCGAGGCGCTCACCCATCCCGGTGGCCGGCCGACGGCGCTGAGCCTGCTGCCCGCCGACTTCACCCAGGTCACCGGCGTCGTGCCGGGCTCGCTGGCGGCGCGCGACGGCACCGTCCGCGCGGTGCACGTCGACGGCGGCTGCTCGACGCCGTGGGGCGACGACAACACGAAGTGGGACTACAGCGTCCCGTGCAAGGCGCACGACCTGGGGTACGACCTGCTGCGCTACGCCGACAAGATCGGTCAGCCGCTCGCGCCCGACGTACGCGCTTCGCTCGACGGCCGGCTCTCGGCCGACATGCACAACGCCTGTCGCGTCAACCCGATGGACTCGCCGCGCACCTGTCAGGTCGTCGCATCGCTGTACTCCGCCGGCCTCGTGGTCAACTCCTGGCACCAGCGCTGGGGCCCGCCGGTCGGCGACCCGATCGGGCCGATGCTCGCCGGGGTCGCGGTGATCGGCTGCCTGCTGGTGTTCCGGCTGCGCGGCTGGCTGAGCACCCGCCGCGCCCGCCCCCCGCGAGCGGCGGCGGCACCCGCGCCGGCTCCGGCCTCGGGCTGGGTGACCCTCGGCGTGACCAGCCTCGTGCTGCTGATCTTCGGCGAGTCGATGATCCAGCTGGCCAGATGGGCGGGCGTGGACGAGTCGTGGCTGTGGCCGCTGACCTGGCTCGCGCAACTGGCCCCGGTGTTCTTCTTCGCCGGTGGCCGGGCCAACGCGGTGGGCTGGCAGGCGGTGTTCGAGGGCGGCGGCGGGTACCGCCAGTACCTGGCGCACCGGGCGAGCTGGCTGCTGCGGCCCGCGCTGATCTTCGTGGTGGTGACCCTCGTCGTGCCCCTCGCGCTGGAGCTGCTGGGCATCCCCGCGAGCACCAACGCGACCATCGTGCGGGTGGCGCTGCACCCGCTGTGGCTGCTGGCCGTCTACCTGCTCACCGTCGTGGCCGCGCCGGTCATGCTGGCACTGCACCGGCGCGCCGCGCTGACGACCACGCTCGTACTCCTCGGGTTCGTCGTGCTGGCCGAGCTCGGCGCGGGCTGGTTCGGGTCGAAGATCCCGCACTACGCCGCGGCGTTCGGGCTCGCGCTGCTCGCCCAGCAGCTCGCCTTCGGGCGGGTGCTCGCGGCGAGGCGCCGCTGGCTCGTGCTCGGCGCGCTGGCCGGCCTCACCGGCCTCGTGCTGCTGACCACTGTGGGCCACCTGACGCCGAACCTGCTCGGCACGCCGGGGGCGCCGCCCGCCCTGGCCGCGCCTGCGCTGCCGGTGCTGCTGCTGGGCGCGGTCCAGCTGTCCCTGCTCGGCCTGTCCGCGCGTCCGCTGAACCGGCTGACCGCGCAACCCGTGCTAGCCGGCGTGGTCCGCTTCGCCCTGCGCGCGCCGATGAGCCTCTACCTCGGGTTCCTCGCGGCCGTACTGCTGCTCGTGACGGTCGTGTACCTGCCGTCACCGGCGTCGGCCGCGCTGGCCTGGCTGACCGGCCCGCGGACGCTGATGGCGCTGGGCCTGCTCGCCGCGCCCGCGGTGATCGTGTTCTGGTGGTTCGAGCGGCACGGCGACGGCTCGGTCCCGCTGCACCAGACCCGGCCGACCGGCTGGCTGGCGCACGCCGCGACCGCGCTGGGCACCGGTTTCGCCACGATCGGGCTGTTCGGCTTCGCGCTGACGCAGTTCGGCGGGGACACCGGCCACACCATGCTCGGGCTGCCGCTGGACCCGATCCAGAACCTCATCCAGCTGCTGCTCGGAGTGTTCCTGCTACATGCCGTGCGGACCGGGCTCAGTGCGGCGACGAGCACCTGGGTGGTGACTGCGCTCGCGTGCGGGCCACCGCTGTTGGAGGTGGCTGACGGGTACACCGCCGACACGGTGACGGTGCTGGTCCACGGGCTGACGGCGCTGTTCGCCGTCGCGGCCGCGGCCAGCACCCTGCTGCCCGCCAGGACGGTGGTGGAAAACACGTAAGCGGGTGTTGTGAACCACTTTCACCGATCGATATGCGACGCTACGGCAACCGGGTGATCCGGTGGCGCGTCCACCGAACCGGGCACCCGTGTGACATGGAGTCGGGGAAGGGAGACGGGGGCGTGGAGTATCCGCCGCGGAACGAGCGTGGGGCGACTCGCCGTCCGGCGCCGCGGCAGGGCCGTCCCAGCGACGCCCGGTATGTCGGCCCCGTCCGCCGCACCGGTTCGCCTCCCGGGCGTGGCGCGGGGCCCGCAGCCCGGCCTCGCCGCCGTCCCGTTCCCCCGCCACCGGCACCCCGGCGCCGCCACGGCGCGAAGATCGCGGTCGCGGTCGTGTCGCTGCTGGTGATGAGCCTGACCGGGTACGCGTGGGCCGCGATGCAGGGCCTGGTCAGCGGGCTCACCACGGCGGACGTGATCAGCGCGAACCAGCCCGCGGACGGCGCCAGGGACATCCTGCTGGTCGGCATGGACAGCCGCACCGACGCGCAGGGCAACCCGCTGTCCGACCAGCTGCTCGCCCAGCTGCGGGCGGGCGTGGCCGACGGCGTGGAGAACACCGACACGCTGATCATGGTGCACATCCCGAACGACGGCAGTAAAGCCGTCGCGATCTCACTGCCGCGCGACTCCTACGTCAACATCCCCGGCTTCGGCAAGCACAAGATCAACTCTGCCTACGCCCGCGCGAAGGCCGCCGAGCGCAACAAGCTGCAGGAGTCCGGCGACACCGACGCCAAGGACATCGAGCTCAAGAGCGCGCAAGCGGGGGCCAAGACCCTCATCGCGACCGTCGAGCAGCTCACCGGTTCCTCGATCGACAACTACGCCTCGATCAACCTGCTCGGCTTCTCCGACATCACCAAGGCCATCGGCGGGGTCGACGTGTGCCTCAAGGACAACGTCAACGACCCGTACTCGGGCGCGAAGTTCACCAAGGGCAAGCACACGATCTCCGGCGTGGAGGCGCTCGAGTTCGTCCGCCAGCGGCACGGCCTGCCGCGCGGCGACCTCGACCGCGTCGTGCGCCAGCAGGTGTTCATGGCAGGCATGGCGCAGAAGGTGCTCTCGGCCGGCACGCTCACCGACCCCGGCAAGCTGAGCGACCTGACCGCCGCGATCAAGAAGTCGGTCGTGCTCAACCAGGGCTGGGACATCTTCGGGTTCGCCCAGCAGATGAAGGGTCTCAGCGGCGGGCAGCTGCAGTTCCAGACCATTCCGGTGGTCAACATGGACTACAGCACGCCGGAGGACGGCCAGGCGATCCAGGTCGACCCGAGCCAGGTGCGCGGCTTCGTGCAGGGGCTGACCGCCCCGCCGGGCGGACCCGCCGCCCCGCCGCCCAACCCCAACGCCTCGACCACTGTGGACGTCCACAACGGAACGTCCAAATCGGGCCTCGCGGCGACCGTTTCCCAAGCCCTGACCGGCAAGGGCTTCGGCGCCGGTGAGACGGCGAACGCCAGCGCCAGGGTCGGCAAGACCAGTGTCCACTACCCCTCGGGCGCCCAGGACGCCGCGCAGAGCGTGGCCGACGCGCTCGGTTCGCCCGCGGCCCTGCAGCAGGACACCTCGGTCCAATCCGGTCACGTGCTGGTCGTCGTGGGCAACGACTACTCCGGCTCGACGGCCTCGCAGATGGTGCAACGGGCCGCGGTGCCGGACTCGTCGACCGCGGCCGCTCCCCCGGCGGGCGACGACAAGCCGATCACCGCCGATGGGATCACCTGCGTCAACTGAAGTACACCTTTCGGCCTCCTGACGTTAGCCCGATCGGCCTAATCCGAAGATCAACTTCAACGACTCGGCCGAAGTCGCGTAAGAGCAGGGCACTCAGCGACTTACATACGCGTGGACACCGCTGAAGTTCGACCGGACGTGCCGGCACAGAGGTGCGGCGTGACGCAGGGCAGGGGACCAGGAGTGCACATCGACAGTGAGCTCTATCAGCGAGTTCTGGGGGAGGAACTCAGGACGCTTCGGCGACAGCGCGGGTGGACCCGCAAAGAGCTGAACCAGCACCTGCAGAGCGACATCTCGCTGCAGACACTGGCGACCTACGAGCTGGGCACCCGGCAGTGCTCGGTGGTGCGGCTCGTCGAGCTGTGCCTTGCCATGGACGAGCTGCCCCAGGACCTGCTGGCCCGGGTGCACCGTCGCGTCTTCACCGACGAACCGGGAAAGGTGCGCCTCGACCTGGCGAGGATCGTCGCGGACCACAGTCCCGAACTGCTTCCGCTGCGCAGATGGGCCGAGGACCGGCTCCGGCAGCCGGGCACCCCCGAGGAGGTGCAGCTCGACCACGCCGCCGTGGACCGGATGGCGGAGCTGTGCGGACTGAGCGGGCCCGAGCTGGTCGCCCTGTTACGCGGCCTGCCCGGCCCCGGCGGCCTGGATCCCGGGGGCGGCGGCGCCTAGCCGACCTTCCGCCCGCGGACTACAAGCAAGATGCGAACCGCCAGGTGCTACTTGCCACCTGCGGTGCCGATTAGTTCGAAGTCCGCGGGCCGGACCCTGCGGGTGGCCAGCCAGTACCGCCAGGTGAAGCCGGGCCAGAGCGTCCGGTTCACCCCCTGCGCGTCGAGGTACCAGCTGCGGCAGCCGCCCTGGGTCCACACGCCCTTCTCGAGCTTGCGCTGCACCTCGGTGTTGAACCGGTCCTGCACCTCGGGCCGGGTCACGAGCGCGGCCGAGCGCGAGCCCTCGACCAGGTCGATGGCCTCGGCGACGTAGCGCGTCTGGGACTCGACCATGAAGACCACGGAGTTGTGGCCGAGACCGGTGTTCGGCCCGAGCAGGAAGAACAGGTTCGGAAAGCCGGCCACGGTGATGCCGAGGTGGGTGCGCATCCCCTCGGTGGCCCACTCCTTGGCGAGGTTCCGCCCGCCCTCGCCGACGATCTCCAGGTGCTCGAAGGCGTCGATCACGTGGAAGCCGGTGCCGAAGATGATCGCGTCGACCTCGTGTTCCACGCCGGCGTCGTCCACGATGCTGTGCTCGCGCACCTCGGCCACGCCGTCGGTGCGCACCTCGACATTGTCCCGCGCGAGCGCCGGATAGTAGTCGTTGGAGATGAGCACGCGCTTGCAGCCCAGCACGTAGTCCGGGGTCAGCCGGCGGCGCAGCTCGGGATCCTTGATGCTGCGGTCGATGTTGCGCTTGGCGAGCCGCTGCGCCACCTTCATCAGGCTCAGGTTGCCGTTGAAGCCGATCGCGCGCGCTTCCAGCATCCAGTAGACCAGGTCGCGGTAGGCCGTCTGGAGCGCCGGCACCTTGCGGAAGAGCTTGCGCGACCACTCGGGCATCTCGTGGTCGGGCTTGGGCAGCACCCACGGCGGCGTGCGCTGGAAGACGGTCAGCTGTCGCACCTGCGGCGCGATCTGCGGGATGAACTGGATCGCGCTGGCGCCGGTGCCGACCACGGCGACCCGCTTGCCGCGCAGGTCGTAGTCGTGGTTCCAGTCGGCCGAGTGGAACTTCTCGCCGCGGAAGTTCTCGATGCCCTTCAGCTCCGGGATCTGCGGCAGGTGCAGTGCGCCAACGCCGTTGACCACGTACCGGCCGACGAACTCGTCACCGCCCTTCGTGGCGACGTGCCAGCGGTGCTCCTCGGCGTCCCAGCGCGCCCCGGTCATCTCCTGGTCGAACCGGATGTAGGAGTACAGATCGTACTTCTTCGCGACCCCGCGCAGGTAGTCCCAGATCTCCGGCTGCGGCGAGAACGCCCGCGTCCACTCGGGGTTCTGCTCGAAGGAGAACGAGTACATGTGCGACTGGACGTCACAGGCGCAGCCCGGATACGTGTTGTCCCGCCAGGTGCCCCCGACCTCGGTCGCCTTCTCCAGGATCACGAAGTCCCGGCGCCCCCGTTCGAGCAGCTGGATGGCCATGCCGAGCCCGGAGAACCCGGTGCCGACGATGACGACCTCGGTCTCGATGTGCTCGCCCATTCGTCTCCCTCGCACTTCCCGGTTTGACTGTTACCGCGAGTCCACCTTACTCGAAGTAGGTTACCTGCGGTAGAGTGAGTTGGGTGAGCACCCGTAAACGCATGCCCCGGGCCGAACGCGAGCGACAGATGATCGAGGTCGCCGAGTCGGTGTTCGCGGAGCGCGGGTACGTGGCGGCGTCGATGGACGAGATCGCCGAGCAGGTGGGCGTGTCCAAGCCGATGCTCTACGAGTACTTCCACTCGAAGGAAGGCCTGCTGCTGGCGTGCATCGCCGAATCGCGGGCCGAGCTGCGCAAGGTGACCGAGGAGTCGGTCGCGGGCGCGCTGTCGGCCGAGGACGCGCTGCGGCGCGGGCTGCTGGCGTTCTTCGTCTACATCCGCGACCGGCGGCAGGCGTGGTCGCTGCTGCGGCACGAGATGGTCCTGATCGGCACGTCGGCGTCGGAGGAGATCGAGGCGACCCGGCGGCAGCAGACCGACCTCATCGCCAAGCTGATGATCGGCTACTTCGACACGGGGTCCCCCCTGCGGGTGGAAGCAGCCGCCGAATTCGTCGTGGGCGCCTGCGAGAGGCTCGCGATCTGGTGCGAACGGCACGACGAGGTGACACCTGAACGGGCTACTGACTACGCCATGGATGTGTTGTGGAGTGGTCTCCGCGAACGCGCTCGGTGAGCGGTTCTGACACGCTCGTGCAGATGCTCGTGCATCTGCTAGATCATGGTCACGCAGAGCACATTTGTATCCATTGCTTGTCACCCAGAGTCGTGTTGAGGTATCGATAGAGGTCGACACAAGTTCGGCGAGCGGCAGCATGAAGTACGCCCGATCGGGGTAGCCCTCGTCGGCGTCACGGAACGGTCGTGCCCGGCTCCCATCAGTGGACCAGGCAGCCGGTGCAGGGGTGGAGGACTGATGGCGGAACCGATCATGGCGAACTACGTCCAGGAGGACGACGACTGGGCGGTCACCGTGGCGGGACCCGGTAAGACGCTGACGGGGCGGGCGCCGGGCATCATCGCCGCGCGGGACAGCGTGGACCAGCTCGTCGACTCGCTGGGCGCGGACGGCAAGGGTGCCACGGTGGTGCACCTGCTGAACGGCAGCGCACTCGAGTTCACGGCGGCGTACATGACGGCGCGGCTGACGCGCCCGGAGGCGGCGCCGGTGGAGGTGCCCGCTTCGGCGGAGGCTTCACCGGAAGCTTCGGAGGCTTCGGCGGCTTCGGAGGAGGCCGGTTCGGCTGCTGGTTCGGAGGCTGCCGGTTCGACGGAGGCTGCTTCGGCGGCTGGTTCGGAGGCTGCCGGTTCCGAGGCCGCGGCCGAGGTGCCGGCGCAGCAGTCGGAGGAGCAGGCCGGGAAGCCGCGGAACAAGGCGTCCCGGCGTCCGAAGGCGAAGCTGACGGCCGATATCGGCGATGCGCTGGAGACGTCGGTGAAGCAGCCGAAGGTGTCTGTGGCGGCGTCTCAGGCCGCGGCGCCGTCCGCCCGGAGCTGAGGTTTTCGCTTCGGTCTGCGGGCCGAGCGGGATGACCGGCGGCCAGCACGGCGCTGGTGACGCGCACCAGAAGCCGCCGCGACCACCTGCGAGCCCGGGCGCGTGGGCGCCCGGGCAGGCGGGTCAGCGGAAGAGCTTGCGCACCAGCAGCGCGACGATGAGCACGCCGGCGCCGATGAGCGGGAACTTCACCTTCGGGTCCTCGAGCTTCGCGAGCACGCTCGTCTTGGCGGAGTCGGCCAGCTTCTTCGGGTTGGCCTTCTCGCCGAGCTGGTCCAGCGTCGAAGCCAGCGCTTCGCGGGCCTGCTCGATGTCACGCTCGATGGTGTCGGGGTCGCGCGCCACCAGTCCTCCTCACCTTGGCAGGGCACCACCGTAGATCACGGCGTCGCCCCGGTCGTACCGGCCACACCGGAACACGCTCGCGCAGGACGCTACGCTGGGCAAGTCGCGCCCGTAGCCCAATTGGCAGAGGCACACGGTTTAGGTCCGTGCCAGTGAGAGTTCGAGTCTCTCCGGGCGCACTCTCACAGGGGCGGCAGCACATCGGTCACGGCGGCCACTTCGTTCAGCAGCACCTCCGGCGGACGGCCACGGACGGGCTCGGTTTCCGCGATGACCACGAGAGGCCCGTCCAGCCGGGCGCGGTAGTGGGTGCCGGTGAAGCGAATGCCGCCCAGCCCGAGCACCTCTGTGCCGAACGGCGTCACGTCGCCGCTGCCGAAAGTGTCCTCGATGCGCTTGAGCTGCGCGGCCGTCGTGTTCGAAGGCATCTTCACCCAGACGACAGATCCGACGAGGACATTGCCCCGCGCATCGCTTGCCGCGAACAGCAGTTGATCGAGGCTGTCGCAGGGGTGTTGCAGGAAGTACTGCTGGACCCGGCCGTGCGACTGCACCGCGCAGCGCAGCTCGCGCCGACTGTCTCGCTTGATCTCCTTGAGGCCCAGCCGACCCAGGGCCTCGGCGTCGTGGCCCTGCCTCGCCTCCTGCTGGCCTCGGCGGGCCTTCACCGCCGACGATCCCTCGCTGCCGGTGGCCGTATCGAGCCCAGCACCCACCGAGCTGACGATGTCCCCGCCGGCGGCGAACGCCACCAGACCGGCCAGCAGGCCGGCACCCAGGAGGCCGCCGGATTTCGTCCATCTTCCACGCTTGTCTCCGGGCTGGTCCCGGTACGACACTGGCGGCGCTCCTCAGGGCGAACGGCAAGAGCCTTCGACCCTGGGCCAGAGCGGCGCGCGGGTGCACCGGTTCCCGGCGAGAACACCCGGACGCCGCAGTCGTGTCACCCGGATGTCTCAGCGGACCCCTACGCCACCGGCGGCGTGCCGTGCGTGTGGAAGGACTCGATCGTCTTCAGGCCCCACGCCTGGCCCTTCGCGCGCTCGGCCTGGGTCCAGGTCACCAGGCGCCAGTCGGGGGCCAGGATGAGGCGGGCGACGGGGTTGCACAGCTCGATCCGGTTGCCACCGGGCTCGTACACATACAGGAAGAACGTCTGCTGGATCGCGTGCTTGTGCGGGCCCGTCTCGATGAAGACGTCATTCTCCAGGAAGAGGTCCGCCGCGCGCAGGATGTCCTCCCGCGTGTCCGTCGCGAAGGCGATGTGATGCAGGCGCCCCCGGCTCCCGGTCCAGTCCTCTGTGTACACCAGGTCGTACGACTTGTTGCCGAAGTGCAGCCACTGCGCCCCGACCTTCCCGTCGTCCAGGACGATCTGCTCCGTCGGCTCCCCGCCGAGCAGGTCCCGCACGAACTCGCCGTTCGGGCCGACCTCCGCGGCCAGGAAGTTCACGTGGTCGAGCCTGCGCACGCACACCCCGCGCCCCGGATACGCCTGCGCCTGGTTCTTCAACGCCGGCCGCAGCTCCTCCGGCGGCGTGTACCACTCGCTCTCCCAGTACAGCTCGAACTCGTGCCCGTCGCGATCGGTGCACAGGTACGTCGGGCCGATCCCCTCGTCGCCGTCGATCCAGCCGACGCCCAGGCCCGCCGCATCGATCGCCTTCACCCGGCGGTCCAGTGCCTCCTGGCTCGACGCCCGCAGCGCCGTCCGCCGGATGCCGGACGTGGAGTGCGCGGTGAGCTTCAGGCTGTGGTGCTCGTAGTCGTCCCAGGTGCGCAGGTACACCGAGTCGCCGTCGCGGCCGTTCTCGGTCAGCCCCATGACCTCCGTGAAGAACCACAGGCTCTTCTCCGGCTCTGGGGTGAGCAGCTCGACGTGGCCGAGGTGGGCGATGTCGTGCAACGGGGCCATCGGAACCTTCCTAGCTACGCGGGAAAACGGTGCCGTCGAACAGCTTCCGGGCGGTGCGCACCACGCCCGAGCGCCGTACGTGCGGTGGGTCCAGTTCGACCTCCACCTGAAGGTGACCGGTCGGATGTTCGATGTCGAGCCGGTTGCCGGAGAAGTGCGCGAGATCGTGTCCGACGGCGCCGTCCATCAGCACGGCCGTCCCCACGCTCACCGCCCCCAGCACGCCGATCGACGTGTGCGGCTTCAACGGGATGAACGTGCGCGTGCAGATGGTGCCGCCGTCACGAGGCGCCGCCACCAGCGTGGTCTTGGGGATCGAGGAGTCCCGCACGTCGCCGAGACCCATCAGCTTCCCGGCCTGCAGGCGCAACGACTGGATCCGGTCGGTCACCGCGGGCAGCTCGTCGACACTCTCGTACCCGGTGAGTCCGAAGTCCGCCGCCGCCGCGACCACCACCGGCATCCCGTTGTCCACGCAGGTCACGTCGATGCCGTCGATCGTGTCGCGCACGTTCCCGGTCGGCAGCAGGCTGCCGGACGCCGAGCCCTCGGTGTCCGAGAAGTCCAGCGTGATCGCGGCCGCCGTGCCGGGGACACCGGAGATCGCGGTGTCGCCGTCGTAGTCGACGACGCCGCCCGGCGTGGGAAAGGTCGCGACGGCGACGGAATCGGAGTTGACCATGTGGATGCGCACCGACGTGGTGCCGTCGCCGGCAGGCACCAGCCCGCGTTCGACCGCGAACGGGCCGACGCCCGCGAGCAGGTTGCCGCAGTTCTGCCGATCCGAGACCGTGGCCTCCTCGACCCCCAGTTGCAGGAACAGATAGTCCACATCGGACTCATCGCCCGCGGACGGGGAGATCACGGCGACCTTGCTGGTCAGCGGGTGCGCGCCGCCGATCCCGTCGATCTGCCGCGGATCGGGGCTGCCCATGATGCGCAGCAACACCTCGTCGCGCTCGGCCGGGTCCGCCGGCAGGTCCTCGGCGAGGAAGTAGGCACCCTTCGAGGTCCCGCCACGCATCAGCAGACAGCGGACGCCATTCACAGCCCGTACTCCTCCGCGGTCAGGTACTCCACGCCGAGCTCTTCGAGCTTGGGCCGCAGACCGTAGCGGTCGAGGCCGAGCTCCCCGTCGCGGAAGGCGCGGCGGGTGGCTTCTTCCTTCTCCAGGCGGGCCTGGGACTTCTCCAGCGCGCGGCCGACGTCGGCGCGGGGGACGACCATCACCCCGTCGTCGTCGGCCAGCACCGCGTCGCCGGGCGTGATCAGCTGCCCGCCGATGGTGACCGGCACGTTGACCGCGCCCGCGGTGGCCTTGACGGTGCCCTGCGCCGACACCGCAGCCGACCAGACGGGGAAGCCCATCTCGTGCAGCTCGGCGACGTCACGCACGCCGGCCGCGGTGACCAGGCCGCGCACGCCGCGGACCTGCAGCGCGGTGGCGAACAGCTCCCCGAACATGCCGTCGGTGGAGGGCGAGGTGGTGGTCACGACGAGCAGGTCGCCGGGACGGCATTGCTCGACCGCCGCGTGGATCATCAGGTTGTCCCCCGGCCAGGACACCACCGTGACCGCGGTGCCGCCGATCCGCGACCCCAGGTGCACCGGCCGGAGCCCGGGCCCGAGGAACCCGGTGCGTCCCAGCGCTTCGTGGACGGTCGCGACGCCGTACTCGGCGAGCTTGTCGACCTTCTCGATCTCCGCCCGCGGCGGGTTGGTGACGATCACCGTCCTCATGCGCGCACATCTCCCTTGTCGCTCGGCTCGTTCCGACAGTAGGGACGCCTTCCCCAGATTGTCAACAATTTGGTAGACACTTCTTGTGACGATCCTGGCGAGGCGCTACCGTGCTCGCGCATGTCAGCCATTGAGACCTCCGTCGACGCAGCCAAGGTCCTGGCCCGGCTCGACCGGCTCCCCCGCCGCGCCGTGTCCTACGCCGCGACCGGCATCGCCGGCCTGGCCCTGTTCTTCGTCTTCTACTGCAACTTCAACATCAACGTCTCGTTCATCCAGACCTGCACGCAGATCCAGCCGGGCTGCACGCCCGGCAACGCGCAGAGCTCACTCGTCCTGCCGACCTGTCTGTACCTGCTGGGCTACTTCGGCGGCGGGCTGATCTTCGCGCCGTTCTCCGACCGCATCGGCCGGAAACGCTCGCTCGCCTTCGCGCTGTCGTTCGCCTGCCTGGGGTCCCTGCTCGCGGCGGTCGCCACCGGCTACCCGCTGTTCGTGCTCGCCAGGGCGATCACCGGCATCAGCATGGGCGCGGTGCTGCCGGTCGCGAACACCTACATCGGCGAGATCGCGCCCGCGGCGGCACGGGCGAAGTACACGGCGATCACGTTCGTGCTGTGCACGCTCGGCGCGATGTGCGGTATCGGGTTCGGTCTGCTGCTGACCACCGAGGCGGCGCCGTTCCCGGAGGGCCTGCCGTTCGCGTTCGGCGTCGAGGCGGGCTGGCGCTGGATGTACGGGCTGGCCGCCCTGATCGGTGTGCTCGCGCTGGTGAGCACGTGGCGGCTGCCGGAGTCACCCCGCTGGCTGATCGAGCACGGCCGGACCGCCGAGGCGCACGAGGTCGTGTCCAGTTTGGAACGACGGGTGCGCGGCCCGCTGCCCGAGCCGGCGGCGAGTGTGCCGCTGCCGCCGCAGCAGGCCGAGCACGCGTACCGGGAGCTGTTGTCCAGCAAGCGTTACCGGCGCCGGGTGCTGCTGCTGGTGGCGATGTGGTTCACCGGCTACGCGACGGTGTTCAGCTACTCCACCGGGTCCACGGTGATCCTCACCAGCCTGCACTTCACCGCCCCGGTCGCCGGGATGATCTCCGCCGTGGGCGGGGTCGGGTTCTTCGTGCAGGGCCTGTTCTCCGCGAAGTGGTCCGAGCGGCTGGACCGGCGGTACTGGCTGCCGATCGGGGCCGTGCTGACCGTGCTCGGCGGCGTCCTGATCGCCACGCTGGGCACCAGTATCGGCTGGGCTTTCGCGGGCTCGTTCCTGGTGTTCTTCGGGTTCAACGTGTGGGTGCCGCCGACGTTCGCGCTCTCGGCGGAGAGCTTCCCGACCCGGATCCGCTCGGCTGGCTTCGGCCTGGTCGACGGGGTCGGCGTACTCGGCGGGGCGATGGGCGTGCTGGTGATCGCCCCGCTGGTCCCCCGGCTCAGCCCGCTGCCCGCACTGCTGATGATCGCCGGGTTCCTGGTGGTGTCGGCGATCCTGGCGCAGTTCACCCCGCACACCCGCAACCGGATGCTGGAGGACGTCTCGCCCTAGGTGTGCCGTCCGGTGAACGCGAGCAGGCGTTCGCTCGCGCACGCCCGCAGGGAGACCGCCAGGGGTGGCCCGAACCGCCGGGGGCGATCGTCGTCGGTGACGAAGAACGGGGCCAGCTCCAGCAGTTCCTCCGCCAGCGGTTCCGGCAACGGGCGGTCGTGGCCGCAGGCCCGCGCGACGTCCCAGCCGTGCACGGCGAGCTCGACCGCGCCCGCGCTGGTCAGGATGCTCGTGGTCAACGGGTTGCCGCCGACGGAGACCGAGCCCGGGGTTTCGACGGCGGCCCAGGCCGCGAGCAGCTGGCAGGCCCGGTCCTTGAGCGCCGTGACCGGGTCGCCGGGCCCCGCCTCGGGCACGTCGAGCGCGACGTGCCCGAGGTCGGCGGCTTCGTACAGCGCGAGCAGGGAGTCGTCCAGGTGCGCGAGGAGCTCGCGCAGGGTCCAGTCCCCGCAGGGGGTGGGGCGTGGCAGCTGCCTCGTGCAGACCAGGTGCAGGCTGCCGAGGGTGTAGTTGACCGCGCGTTCGAGCAGGCCGATGCCGCCGATCAGCGCCGCCGCGCCCTCCTCGATCATCGCGTTGCCCAGCCGACCGAAAGCAGGCCGACCCGGCCAACCGGCACCCCGGCTACCGTCACAGCAGGACCTCCGGCAGACCGAACTTCGCGAACAGGCTGGTGTCGAAGAAACAGGCCACGTGCGCCACACCCGACTCCGACAGCGTGAGCACCGGCAGGTTGAACGGGCGCCAGACGTCGCCGTCGCGCATGTAGAGGCCGAACGCCGGCTGGCCGTTCGCCCAGGTCGGCACGAGGCGCATGTCGCCGGGACCATCGGCGGGGCACTGGGTGTCGATGAGCGCCGCGATGTTCTCCGCGCCCCGGTACCAGCCGGTGAACGGCGGCATCTCCCAGACGGCGTCCTTGGTGAACAGCTCGATCATCGCGGGGATGTCCTTGCGCTCGAACGCGGACACGAACCGGTCCAGCAGCTCACGCTGGTCGGCGGCGCTGGGCTCGACGATCTCCTCCTCGTGCGGGGTGACCTCGTCGAGCTGGGCGCGGGCGCGCTGCAGGATGCTGTTGACCGCGGTGGTCGTCGTGTTGAGCACCTTCGCGACCTCGGCGGCCCGCCACTGCAGGACGTCACGCAGGATCAGCACCGCGCGCTGGCGGGGAGGCAGGTGCTGCAGGGCGGCGATGAGCGCGAGCCGGATGGTCTCGCGAGAGGTGACGATCGTGGCCGGGTCGGTCTGCTCGGCGCCGACCATCGCGTCCGGGACCGGTTCCAGCCACGGCACCTCGGGCTGCTCGACCAGCTCGTCACCGGCTGTCGAACCCGGGCCGCCCAGTCCGGTGGGCAGTGGGCGTCTACCGCGGTTCTCCAGCGCGGTCAGGCACACGCGGGTGGCGATGCGGTAGAGCCAGGTGCGCAGCGAGGACCGCCCTTCGAACCGCTCGTAGGACTTCCAGGCGCGCAGGTAGGTCTCCTGCACCAGGTCCTCGGCGTCGTGCACCGAACCGAGCATGCGGTAACAGTGCGCGAGCAACTCGCGTCTGAACGGATCGGCCTGACGGAGGAAGTCCTCGCCGGCCGGCCTCTCGGTCATCGTCATGGTCACCAGCATCGCCTCCACTCGCGCCACCTGTACAGACCGGACGAAGGGCCAAAACTCATCGGCCGCGCCGCGGCGAGTTCTTCCGTCGTGTCACGCGGGGCCTTGGGACGGCTGTCCTGACCCGCGGTACTGCCGTCCCGGGGCCATGGCGGCGGCCTGCCGACCCATCCGGGCCGGTACCGGCTCCGAACCACGTGCGTGGATGCTGACTCGAACCTCCCGCAGCGGGTCGCCGTGCTCGGCTCCGGCGTCGCCGGCCTGACCGCTGCCCACGTGCTGCGCCGCAGGTACGACGTGACCCTCTTCGAGGCGGACGCCCGGCTCGGCGGCCACGCCCACACCCATGCCCTGCGCACCCCGGACGACCGCGAGCTCGCCGTGGACAGCGGGTTCATCGTGCACAACGAACGCACCTACCCGAACCTGCTCCGGCTCTTCGACGAGCTCGGGGTGCGCACCCAGGACACCGAGATGTCGATGAGCGTGCGCTGCCAGGGCTGCGGTCTCGAATACGCCGGGGCGAGACGGCTCGACGGCCTGTTCGCCCAGCGGGGCAACCTGGTCAAGCCGCGCTACCTGCGGATGCTCGGCGAGGTCCGGCGGTTCCACCGGCACGCGCACCGGGTGCTCGACGACCCGGACGCGGCGGACGCCACCCTCGGCGCCTTTCTCGCCATCGGCGGGTACTCGCGGTACTTCGTCGACCACTTCCTGATCCCGCTCGTGTCGGCCGTGTGGTCGGCGGGCGGTCAGCTGAGCAAACGCTATCCCGCCGCCTACCTGTTCGCGTTCCTGCGGCACCACGGCATGTTGTCCGTCGGCGGGACACCGGCCTGGCGCACCGTCACCGGCGGCTCGAAGTCGTACGTGGACCGGATCGCGAAGAACCTCACCGCGGTGCGCGCGGGGACGCCGGTGCGTTCGATGACCCGCGACCCTGGCGGCGTCGAGATCCGCGATGAGGCGGACGACGTGCACCGCTTCGAGCGCGTCGTCGTCGCCACCCACCCCGACCAGGCGCTCCGGCTGCTCGCCGATCCGACGCCGGCCGAGCGCGAGGTGCTGGGCGCTTTTCAGTACTCCCGCAACGAAACCCTGCTCCACACCGATGCCAGCGTGCTGCCCAAGGCGCGGGGCGCGCAAGCCGCGTGGAACTACCTGAAGCCCTCGTGTCACACCGAGGACGCGCCGGTGCTGGTGACCTACCACCTGAACCGGCTGATGCGCCTCACCGAACCGGTCGACTACCTGGTCTCGCTCAACAGCGGAGACCGCGTCGCCGAACAGGACGTGCTCACACACATGGTCTACGAGCACCCGATCTACACCCCGGAGTCGGTCGCCGCGCAGCGCCGGTTGCCCGGGCTGAACGACGCGCGGACCGCGTACGCCGGGGCCTATCACGGCTGGGGCTTCCACGAGGACGGCTGCGCGTCGGGGGTGCGCGCGGCCGCCTCCCTCGGTGTGCGCTGGTGAGCGCCGCCGCGATCTACGACGTCGAAGTCACGCACGCGCGGCGCGATCCCGGCCGCGGCTTCACCCACCGGATGTACCTGTGGCTCGTCGACCTCGACGAGCTGCCCGTGCTGCCGTGGTGGCTCCGGCCCTTCGCGCGGTTCCGCGGCCCGGACCACCTGGGTGACCCCGGCCGCCCGATCCGGCGAAACCTTGCGGACTGGCTGCGCACGCAGGGCGTGGACCTGCGCGGTGGGCAGGTGCTGATGCTCGCGCAGGCGAGCGTGCTGGGCTACGTGTTCAACCCCCTGACGCTCTACTGGTGCCATCGTCCGGGCGGCGCGCTCGCGTGCGTGGTGGCCGAGGTGCACAACACCTACGGCGGTCGCCACCGCTACCTGCTGCGCCCGGACGAAACCGGCGAAGCCACCGTGGACAAGGAGTTCTACGTCTCGCCGTTCCTGCCCGTGCACGGTGAGTACCGGATGCGGGTGCCCCGTCCCGCCGACCGGCTGAACGTGACGATCACGCTGCGGCAGGACGGCCGGACCAGCCTGGCCGCCACCATGCGCGGGCACCGGCAGCCGGCCACCCCGGCGGTGCTGCTGCGGATCTTGCTCACACAGCCGCTGGCACCTCAGCGAGTCGCCGCGCTGATCCGCCTGCACGGCATGATCCTGTGGCTGCGTCGCGTCCCGATCGTTCCTCGTGACCAGGAGAAAGTCCGATGACCACCGTGCACACCCCGTGCTGGCCCGAAACAGCCATCGTGCCCGACTCCCCGGCCCGCGCCTGGGCAGCCGAACGCCTGTTCCGGCTGGCCACCCGCACCGTGCCGGTGACCGTGACCCTGCCCGGCGGGGAGCGGTTCGGCGCGGGCGGGCCGGAGCTGCGGATCGAACGCCCGCGCGCGTTCTTCCACCGGCTCGGCGCGGACGCCAAGATCGGGTTCGGCGAGTCCTACATGGCCGGTGACTGGTCGGCGAGCGAGCTCGCGGACGTGCTGACCCCGTTCGCCTCCCGGCTGGCGACCCTGGTGCCGAAGCCGCTGCAGGTGCTGCGCCGGTTCGTCGACGCGCGCAAACCGTCGACCGAGCGCAACACGGTCAGCGGGGCGCGGCAGAACATCCACCGCCACTACGACCTGTCCAACGAGCTGTTCGCCGAGTTCCTCGACGAGACCATGACCTACTCCTCGGCGTGGTTCGAGGACGGTTCGGAGGACCTGGCCAGCGCGCAGCGGCGCAAGATCGATGCGATCCTCGACCTCGCGGGCGTCCGCGACGGGACCCGCCTGCTGGAGATCGGCACCGGCTGGGGCGGACTGGCGCTGCGCGCGGCCGAACGCGGCGCCCGGGTGACCACCCTGACCATCTCCACCGAACAACAGACGCTGGCCCGGAAACGGCTTGCCGAGGCGGGCGTCGGCGACCGGGTCGATGTGGTGCTGCGTGACTACCGTGAAGCCGAGGGCAGCTACGACGCCGTCGCGAGCGTGGAGATGATCGAAGCCGTCGGCGAGGAGTACTGGCCGGCCTACTTCGCCGCGCTGGACCGGTTGCTGGCGCCCGGCGGGCGGGTCGGGCTGCAGGGCATCACCATGCCGCATGACCGGATGCTCGCGACCCGGCGGTCGTACACCTGGATCCACAAGTACGTCTTCCCAGGCGGGCACTTGATGTCGGTCGAGGCGTTCGAACAGGCCGTCCGGCGGCACACCAGTCTGCGCATCCGCGAGCGGCGCAGCCTCGGCGACTCCTACGCGCAGACGCTTCGCCTGTGGCGCAAGCGCTTCCTCGACGCCTGGCCGCAGATCTCGGCGTTGGGCTTCGACCAGACGTTCCGCCGGATGTGGGAGTTCTACCTGGCGTACTCCGAGGCCGGGTTCCGCGGCGAGTACCTCGACGTCCACCAGTTCGGGCTCACCAAGCCGCGATGAGGACCAGGGGTGGGAAGTCCACTTCGGACTTTCCGCCCCGTACCCGTTGTCACATCAGGAACCAGGCCGACGGCGAGGTGGTCGGCTGCGCCGAGCCGCCCGCCGGCTCGACCGTCATCGCGATCTCCCGCACGCCCTGCAGCCCGTCGAACACCAGCGGCGCCGCCGAGGTGCCGTCCGGGCCGAGCACACCGAGCGAACGCGGGGTCCCGTCGACGATCGCCCACGCCTGGTAGGTCGAGCTCGTGGGCTGCTTCGGCATTCCCGAGACCAACAACATGCCGCGGTTGAGCGTCGACGAAACCAGCACGCTGCCCGCGCCGACCCTGGCGCCCTGCGCCGGCACCGCCCGCAGGTCCGGCGCGGACAGCAGTTGGGCGACCTCGTTCTCACGGTTCTGCACCTGCGACAGGTCACCGCGTGCGGCGTCGAGCTGCCCCTGGGTGTGGATCGCGACGACCCCGAGCCCGATCGCGGCCGCGACGGCGATCCCGGCGGCCACCGACACGAGCCGCACGGCCAACCCGCGCTCACGGCGCCGCTTGTCCGGCTGCTCGGGGCCCGCGGTGACCGGCGGCTCCTGGCGGACCTCGGCGATCTTCGCCAGCACCTCGGCCTTCATCGACGGCGGCGGGTTCTCCGAGACCGCCAGCCCCAGCCGCGCCGTGGTCGCACGCAGCTCGGCGACCTCCTCGGCGCATTCGGGGCACTCGGCGAGATGCCGCTCGAACTGCCTTCGCTCGAAACTTTCCAGCGCGTCGAGCGCGTACGCGCCGGTGAGCATGTGCACGTCGGGAGTCGTCATCGGGTCACCCCCAGGCAGTCGCGCAGGCGGATCAGGCCGTCCCGCAACCTCGTCTTGATCGTCCCCAGTGGACTCCGCAGGAGCTCGGCCACCTCGGGATAGGTCTTGCCGCCGTAGTAGGCCAGCATGACCGACTCGCGCTGCAGCTCGGTGAGCGAGGACAGGCAACGGCGCACCTGCTCGCGTTCGAGGCGTGCGGTGACCGCTTCGGACACCTCGTCGAACTCGCGCCCCGGCGACATCGCGCCCGCCTTCTGTTCACGGT
The DNA here is from genome assembly GCF_021391495.1 of Amycolatopsis acidiphila. Taxonomy (NCBI): domain Bacteria; kingdom Bacillati; phylum Actinomycetota; class Actinomycetes; order Pseudonocardiales; family Pseudonocardiaceae; genus Amycolatopsis; species Amycolatopsis acidiphila. The sequence goes on from NZ_CP090063.1 coordinate 6,675,936, forward strand.
CCGTGCGTGCCTGCGCCGAACGCACCCTGTCGACAGCTCGCCGGTGGGCCAGCGTCAGCGCCCAGTTCACGGCGCTCCCCCGCGCCGGGTTGTAGCGGGTCGCGGTGCGCCAGAGCTCGACGAGGACCTCCTGGGTGACCTCCTCCGACTGCCCCGAGTCGCGGACGACCCGCCGCACCACACCGAAGACCGGCGCGGCGACCACCGCGTAGAGCTGTTCGAAAGCGGCTTCGCTGCCCCGGGCGACCTGCGTCAGCAGCTCCTCGGGGGTCGGCCCCGCCCCGCCCGTCCTGGGCGCGCGGATCGCTCGCACCGACTCGTCCATGCATCATCCTCTCGTACTCCCGCGCGGATGATTCGTCGCGGAGCGACGGCCGGATTGGTCAGCCGAGCTGCTTCGCGGCGTCGGCGAGCAGGCCGCGCAGCCACACGTGGCCGGGGTCCTCGTCGAAGTTCGTGTGCCACCAGAGCTTCTCCACGATCGGCTCCGGGTCGCCCGGGCATTCGAGGACGCGCAGGCCCAGCCGGCCGGCGACCTGGTGGGCGAGGCGTTCCTGCAGCAACGCGACCCGGTCGGTGCCGGCCACGAGATGCGGCACGGCCTGATAGCTCTCCACGCGCACCGCGACGTTCGGGCGGATGCCGAAGGTGGTCAGCTGCTGCGCGATCGGCGCGGCCGTCGGGTACCCCTGGTTCGGCTGGTAGGGCACGACCCACGACAGGCGGGCGAGTTCTTCGAGGTTGGGGGTGTCGGTGGCCAGCACCCGGTTCTCCGTCGCGACGACGCACACCCACCGGTCGCGGAACAGCTCGGCCGACTGCAGCCCGGGGATCCGGAACCGGCCCGCCGGCGGGGCGATCATGCCGTCCATCAGGCGGATGTTCTCCTCGACGTCGGTGGCCATCGCCTCGCGGACCAGGCGCAGGTGCAGCCGGACCTGCGGGGCCTGCTCGTCGAGCAGCCGCGCGAGGTGCTCGCCGAGCACCGCGATGGTGTAGTCGGCGACGAGCAGGGTGAACTCGCGGCGGGACACGTCCGGGTCGAAGCTCTCGCCCGCGGCGAAGAGGCGTTCCGCCGCCGCGCAGACGACCTCGACCTGCTCGGCGAGCTGGGTGGCGAGCGGGGAGAGCACGTAGCCGCCCTTGCCGCGGACCAGCAGCTCGTCGCCGAAGTGCCGCCGCAACCGCGACAGGGCGGCGCTCGCGGCGGGCTGCGTGACGCCGACGCGCTCGGCCGCCCGCGTGACGTTCCGTTCCCGGATCAGCTCACGCAGCATGACCAGGAGGTTGAGGTCCAGGTTGGCCAGATGCGCCACGGCTCGCTTCATGACGAACCGACTCTACGCGGGAAGCCGCTCGTCAACCCCGCGACAGCCGCAACCGCCGGTGGGCGGCCATCCGGACCGGGGCGTTGGCGGCGCCGTAGCCGGCATACCCGTCGATCCGCTGCACCACCTCGAAGAACACCCGCGAGCCCAGCACGTCGGTGTAGAAGTGCAGGAACTCGCCGTGCTCGTCGCGGTCGTAGAGCACGGAGTACTCGCGCAGCGCGGCCAGCAGGTCCGGCGGCGGCGCGAGCCGGGAGTCGAGGTCGTCGTAGTAGTTGTCGGGGATGGCCAGCAGCGGCGCGCCGCGCGCCTGCATCTCCTTCGCGCTCGCGATCGCGTCCCGCGTCGCGAATGCGAGGTGCTGTGGCTCCGGCACCCCCGGCGCCCACTCGCCGCGCCGCAGCAACGCCACGTCGAGCGAGATGCGCACGTCCCGGGCCACGTTGCTGACCGCCCGGCTGCGGACGAGGCCGAACGGCGCGGCGAACTCCGTCGCCAGCTCCGGCGTCAGGCCCAGCACCGACCGGTAGAACAACGCGGCCTCGTCGAAGTTGTCGAACGGCTGGGTCAGCGAGACGTGGTCGGTGCCGACCAGGCCCGCGCCCGCGTCCTCGTGCTCCCCGGTCCGCGGGAAGTCCTCGAGCCAGCCGTCGGAGCAGAAGAACACCGCCGTCCCGTCGGGTGCGGCCACGCCCGGCAGGCTCACGTCCGTCAGCGCGGGCGCGTGCAGCGCGGCGGCCCGCGCCATCGAGCGCTCGGGGTCGGCGCTCTCCACCGCCAGCGCGCTCACCTGCCCGGAACCCTCGTTCAGCAGCACCCGCGCCGCACCCTGCCGCCACAGCTGCACGGGCTTCGTCCGGTGCTGTCCGGCGTGGCAGAAACCCATGGCGGCCAAGGCGTTCGCGACCTCCGGCCCGGACACCTCCAGCTCGGTGAACGCGTGCCCGGACAGCGCGGGGGCGGGCGGGAGCCGGTCCTGCTCCAGCAACAGCAACGAGCGCATCGCGTCCACCGCCGCCCGCCACGGGTCGGACTGGCGGAACACGTCGTTGAAGACCTCGAGCGACAACGGCCCGGCGTACCCGGTCGAGAGCACGTGCCCGACGAACGCGGCGAGGTCGAACGCGCCCTGCCCGGGGAACAGCCGGTGGTGACGGCTCCACTGCAGCACGTCCATGTGCAGCCGCGGCGCGTCGGCCAGCTGGAGGAAGAACACCTTCTCGCCCGGGATCGTGCGGATCGCGGCGGTGTCGGTGCCGCGGGAGAGGACGTGGAAGCTGTCCAGGCACAGCCCGAGCGCCGGATGGTCGCCCCGGCGCACGATGCGCCACGAGTGGTCGAACGTGTCGACGAACCGGCCCCAGGCCAGCGCCTCGTACGCGATCCGCATCCCGCGCGCGGCCGCGCGGTCGGCCAGCAGGTGCAGCTGCTCGGCGGCGAGGTCGTCGTCGTCCACCGCGTCCGGGGACACCGACGAGCAGACCAGCATCATGTCCGCGCCCAGCTCGGCCATCACGTCGAACTTGCGCTCGGCGCGCCGCAGGTTGGCGGCCAGCACGTCCGGCGGCACCGCCTCGAAGTCGCGGAACGGCTGGTAGAGATCGATGGAGAGTCCCAGATCGGCGCATCGGCGGCGGATCTCGGCCGGTGCGTGCGGTGAGACGACGAGGTCGTTCTCGAACATCTCGATGCCGTCGAACCCGGCCGCGGCGGCTGCCGCGAGCTTGTCCTCCAGCGTGCCGGACAGGCACACCGTCGCGATACTCCTGCGCATTTCGCCTCCTGCGCCAGCTGGACGGACCGGTCGGTGAGTCCTACCGTGCGGCTATGTCAGTCACCCCTGATCGACAGCGCGACGCCGACCGCACCCGCGCCGAGATCCTCGACGTCTCGACCCGCGAGTTCGCCGACCAGGGCTACGCCGGTGCCCGCGTGAACGAGATCGCCGCGAAGACCCGCACCACCAAGCGGATGATCTACTACTACTTCGGCAGCAAGGAGGGGCTCTACGTCGCCGCGCTCGAGCGCGCGTACTCGGTGATCCGCGCGCAGGAACAGGAGCTCGACGTCGAGCACCTCGACCCGGTGGAGGCGTTGCGGCAGCTGGCGGAGCTGACCTTCGACCATCACGAGTCCCATCCCGACTTCGTGCGGCTGGTCGGTATCGAGAACGTGCACCGCGCCGAGCACCTGATCAAGTCGACCGTCCTGTCCGGACTGGCGACCCCGGCGCTGGACGTGCTCAAGCGCATCCTCGCCCGCGGCCGGGCCGACGGCCGGTTCCGCGACGACGTGGACGCGCTGGACGTGCACATGCTGATCAGTTCCTTCTGCATCTTCCGCACCGCCAACCGGCACACGTTCAACGCGATCTTCGGCCGCGACCTGCTCGACCCCACCCGGCGCGAGCACTACCGCAAGATGCTCGGCGAGGTGGTGCTCGACTACGTAACTCACCATCCGGTACATTAGCTGCGCGACGGCCGGACCGCAAACGCCGTGCGGGGATGGGCTCGCAGCGGCTCTCAGGGTTGCTCAGGCCGCCGCAGCGGGAAGGGTGTCAGGCCGCCGCCGTCCAGTACCAGGGTCTGCGCGGTGACGTAGCCGGCCTCCTCCGAGGCCAGGTACCGCGCCGCGGCGGCGACGTCCGCCGGCGCGCCCACGCGTCCCACCGGGATGGCTTTCCCGCGCTGGGCAAGGACTTCCCGCTCGTCCAGCGCCGGATCGGGGTTCAGCACAGCACGGCTCGTGCCGACCAGGCCGGGGCAGATCGCGTTCACCGTCACGCCCCACGCGGCGACGTCCATCGCCAGCGACCGGGTCAGCCCGATCACCCCCGCCTTGGACGCGGAGTACGCCGTGGACGACGGTGCCGCGGACAGACCGGCCATCGACGCGATGTTGACGATCCGGCCCCAGCGCTGCGCCCGCATCACCGGCACCGCGAACCGCGACATCAGGAACGTGCCGCGCAGGTTGGTCCGGATCACCTGGTCCCACACGTCGATCGGCACGTCTTCGACGTCCTGCCGGTCGGGGCCCTGCGGTGCGGCCGCGTTGTTCACGAGCACGTCCAGCCGCCCGTGCCGCTCGACGATCTCCTCGACCATGCGCCGCGCGTCGTCCTCCGAGCCGATGTCGCCGGTGACCGCCGACGCCGTCCCGCCCTCGTCCACGATCAGCGAGACGAGCGAGTCGAGACTCCAGTCGTCCTTGCGCCCCAACCGTTCCTGCCGTGCGTTCGGCACGCCGCCGGGCAGCCGGTCCGTCACCACCACGGCGATCTTCTCCGCGGCGAGCGTGCGGGCGATGGCCTGCCCCATCCCGTCGCGCTTGCCGCAGCCCGTCACCAGCGCGACCCGTGGCTCACTCATGCACGCTCCCGGACGGGTAGGTCAGGTCGATGGCCTGTTCCGGCACGCCGAGCGACTTGTGCAGGATCCCGCGCATGATCGGTTCCGGCGCGAGGCAGTCCTCGCAGGCGTCCGGGTCGGCGACGGTGATCCGCACGTCCACCCGGCCCCCGTCCTCGGTCACGTCGAGCGCGTAGCCGTCCGCGGCGAGCGTCGTCCGCATCGCCGCCAGGCCGTTCTGGTCGATCACGCTTTTCCTCCCACCGGAACGGCTTTCCCGCTCCACAGCCCGAAAACCCGAACCACCATGGACATCGCCGCATTGCGCGCGCCCGCCACCACGACGGGCAGCTGGGCCGGGCTCGACATGAACCGCTCGAACGCCTCGTCGTCCGCCGCCGGGTCGTCGGCGTGCCGGACGCCGTTCTCGGTCAGCCCGCTCTTGCCCGCCCGCCGCAGGTCCCCACGCCTGCGCCCGACGTGCTCGACCAGCCAGGCCTTGACGTCCGCCTTCGAAAAGCCCGCCTTCGCGAGCATCTGCGCGTGCTCCGGGCCGAGGACCAGGCCGGACGGCGCCTCCCGGAAGATCACCGCGCCGGTGCGGGCCATCGTGTCCGCGATGTCGGCCAGCACCTGCTCGGGATCCTGTGTGTGCCGGTTGTCGACGTACTCACAGGTGCGCAGCAGGGTCGCGGAGACGGCGCTGACGTCCTCGCCCAGCCCGCACTCCACCGACAGCGGTTCCCAGGGGCTTTCCTCCTCGTTCTCCGCGAGGCAGATCGACCACCGGCCGGGCAGGCCCTGCGTCGCCTGTTCCAGCACGTGCGGCCGGATGCCGAACGCGTTGCGCACGATCAGCCCGATCGCCCGCGCGACCGTCGCGTTAGGACGGAAGCCAGGACCGAACGCTCCACCGGCGCTGTTGAACCCGAGCTCGGCGCGCACCGGGCCGTTCACGACGATCAGCGGAGCAGGCCCGCTCGTGCTCTGCCAGCCGCCACCGCGCGCGGCGCGATCCGCCATCACCGCCTCGAAAGCGGCCAGCACCACCGGGAAGTACTCGGGTTTGCAGCCCGCCATTGCGGCGTTGATCGCGGCCAGCTCGACCGTGCAGTCGCGGCCGACCTGCTCGATCCGGCCGATGACCTCCTCGGGCGCCCGCTCGGTCTGCGCGAGGAACTTGTCCACCAGCGGCCGCGAGGCGGGCACCACCGGCAGCCCGTCGGTCCAGTCCTGCTCGTAGCAGTACTCGATCGCTTCCTGGGCGGCTTCGGGCTGTGTCATGCGGGACACCCGCACCCGGTCGGTCCTCCTCGCAGCACTCCCGATGTCGCGCTCACTGCGTGCGGTCCTCCAGTCATGACGCCGTGGTCAGGATCGAGACGACTTCCGGCAGAACCTCTTCCGCCCGCTTGCGCACCTCGTCGGGATTGAGCACCGCGACCGGATGCGCCGTGGTCGCGTAGTGGTAACCCTTGGCGTCACGCAGTTCCGCCATCGCGTCCGCGGTGACGACGAACGCGTCGCTGCAGATCACCGCCGCAGGCACGCCGTGGCGCTCGAAGGCCACCCCGTCCGCGACCGCCGAAGCGCTGCACGAACCGCAGTCGCCAACGCCGGTGATCACCGCGTCGCAGGTCTCCTTGAGCTGCGCCAGCTGATCCTCCGGCACCGGCAACGCGAACACCGTCTTCACGGTCGGCGTCACCGCGGCCACGCCGTGCCGCTCGACGAGCAACTTGCCCAGTTCGTCGAGGAACAGTGCCGCGTTCTGCTTGGTGTTCGACAGCAGGCCGATCGTCGCGCCCGCCAGCCGCAGCCGGTTCGGGGTCAGCACAGCGGCCCCTTCGGACACGGCGCGCAACCCGCCGGTGGGGTCGAGAATCGCCTCAGGCATACCGGATCACTCCTCGGATGTTCTTGCCCGCCAACATGTCCCGGTACCCGTCGTTGACCTCCTCGAGCCGGTACCGGTGGGTGATCAGCTCCTCGAGCTTCAGCTGCCCGGCGCGGTAGAGGTCCAGCAGCAGCGGGATGTCGTGCAGCGGGTTGGCGCCGCCGAACAGCGCGCCGTGGAACTTCCGCTGGTACAGCGTCATCATCGCGCCCGGCAGGTCGTACTTCCCGACGCCGGTGATGGTGATCTGCCCGTCCTTGCCCGCCATGTCCGCGCCCAGGCGGACGACCTCGCTGTTCATCACGCCGACGGTGAGGATCACGTGGTCGGCGAGCTGCCCGCGGGTGATGTCGACGAGGAACTCCCGTGCCTGCGCCGGATCGGTGAACGTGTCCGTGGCACCGAGCTTCCTGGCCATCTCGAGCTTGAACGGCACCGGGTCGATCGCGATCACGTTCTTCGCACCGGCGTACTGCGCGCCCTGCACCGCATTGATGCCGACGCCGCCGATCCCGAAGATCACCACGGTCTGTCCCGCGCGCACCCCGGCCGCGTACACCGCCGACCCCCAGCCGGTGGTGACACCGCAGCCGACGAGCGCCGCGAGCTCCGGCGCGATGTCCGGCTCGTAGCGCACGCACGAGGTCTCCGACAGCACGGCGTACTCCGAAAACGTGCCGAGGACGCACATGCCGCCGAGCTCGTCACTGCCGGAGTGGAAGCGGAAGGTGCCGTCCGGGAGCTTGCCGGTGCCGGCGTTCAAGCCCGCGTCACACAGGTTCTGCCGTCCCGTCGAGCAGTACCGGCACTTGCCGCAGACCGGGATGAACGAGCAGATGATGTGGTCGCCCTCGGCCACCCGCGTCACGCCGGGCCCGACGCGCTCGACGATGCCCGCGCCCTCGTGCCCGCCGACCATCGGCAGCCGTCCGGGCGAGTCGCCGGAGCGGATGTGGTCGTCGGAATGGCACAGCCCCGCTGCCTCGAACCGGACGAGCACCTCGCCCGCCTTCGGCTCGTCGAGCGCCAGCTCCTCGATCGCCCACCAGCTGTCCGGTCCGGCTTCCCGGAGTACCGCGGCCCTCGTCGTCAGCACGCCTCCGATCGTCAGGCACCGGCGAGTCGTGCTGATAGGGCATTTCCACCTGACGGCAAGATCGACGGCATGGAGGTTTTCCTGGAGACCGCACGGCTGGTCCTCCGGCCGGTCGGCCACGCCGACGTGGCCGCGCTCGTCGAGCTGGACAGCGACCCGGAGGTGATGCGTTTCCTGACCGGCGGCAGGCCGACCCCGCGTGCCGAAGTCGAGGCGCGGATGCTCGCCGGCGGCTTCTACCTGGCCGCCGAGAAGGCGACCGGGAAGTTCGTGGGCTGGTTCGAGTTCCGGCTGTGCGAGGCCGGCACCGAGCTCGGCTACCGCCTGCGGCGGCAGGCGTGGGGAAAGGGCTACGCGACCGAGGGCGCCCGCGCGCTCGTGGACAAGGGGTTCCGGGAGCTCGGCGTCGAGCGGGTCGTCGGCTACACGATGACCGTCAACCGGGCCTCGCGACGGGTGCTGGAGAAGGCCGGATTGCGGTACGTGCGCACGTTCCACCCCGAATGGCCGGATCCGATCGCGGGCGCGGAACAGGGTGACGTCGAATACGCCTTGCTGCGCCACGATTGGCAGCGACAGCGGCCGGATGATGTCAAGCTTTGACCATGACGAACGATCGCAATGTGCTGGGCGGGGAACTGGAGCCGTGTGGCAGCGACCCCGTCACCGGGTTCCACCGCGAGGGCTGCTGCACCACCGGTCCCGATGACCTCGGCAACCACACCGTCTGTGCGGTCGTCACGAAGGAGTTCCTCGAACACCAGCTCGAGAAGGGCAACGACCTGGTGACCCCGCGCCCGGAGTACGAGTTCCCGGGGCTGCAGGCCGGCGACCGGTGGTGCATCTGCGCCGCGCGCTGGCAGGAGGCGTACGAGGCGGGCGTCGCGCCGCCGGTCCTGCTCGCGGCGACGCACGCCCGGGCGCTGGAGGTCGTGGACCTGGACGCCCTGCGCGAACACGCGGCCGACATCCCGGCGGACCCTAGCTCGCTGCTCTGACCCTGGTGCGGGTGAACCGCACGGACGCGGCGACCAGCGCGATCGACCCGAGCACGGAGGTGATCTCCACGGCGAGGTTGTGCCTGCTCGCGAAGTCGGGGTCGAGCAGGCCGCCGGGGTCGTCGAGCACCGCGACCTCGGCGCCCTGCTGCTGGCGGTCGGTCGAGTCGGTGCGGACCATGAAGGTGCCGCCACGCGGGCAGGAGATCGTGTGCACGAACCCGTAGTGCTGGTAGCGCGAGCGGGTGTCGACCTCCTCGCGCTGCACCACCTGGCAGGTCTCGGTTAACCCGAAAGTGTGTAAGGCGAGCCCGCGGCCGGCCACGGTCACGGCGGCGAACAGCAGCGCACCCGAGGCGACCGCGATGATCAGGGCCCACCAGGGCCCGCCCGCGAAGCGCACCATGCCCAGCCCGAACGCCGCGACCCCGGCGATACCCGCGACCAGCGCGGCGATCGTGCTGTGCGGGGGTAGCACGAACAACACCGCACCGAGGGCGATCGCCGCCAGCCCGGCGGGGGCGACCACCCGGCCGGTGCGGATTCCGAGTCTTCGGGCGAGAGCACCCGCCGGAGAGCCTGCCATCGCGTAACTCTAGGCCGACTCCGCGGCCGCGCCCAGAGACGCTGGACCGGTCTCCACCCCCTTGTATTGTGACCGCGTGCAGGAAGCCGGCTACTACGAGCTGCTCGGGGTGGACAGGACCGCCTCCGCGGCCGCGATCAAGTCGGCGTACCGGTCCAAGGCGCGGGCGAGCCATCCCGATGCCGGCGGTTCGCCCGCCGAGTTCCACCTGCTCCGGGAGGCCTACGAGACGCTCAGCGACCCGTACCGCAGGGCCAACTACGACCGCGGGCTGGCGCCCGCGGCGGTGCGTGTCCGGCGGCGGCCCCGCGAGTTCGGCGAGGACCCCTCGTTCGTCGCCACCATGCCGCGGCTCGACCCGCAGACCCTGCCGTGGTGGCATCGCGGCGAGGACTGCGCCTGCCCGGCCTCGCCGCAACGCCCGGGCCACGCGCCGGCCGCGATCCTGCTCGGCTGGCTGCTGCTCGTCGTGCTGCCGCTGATGGCGGCCCCGCTGCTGCTGACCGTCTGGCTGCTGCTCGCGACGGCGGTGGCGATCTGGCTCGTGCGGCGGCACCTGCTGCTGATCCGGGCGCGGCAGCGGTTCGCGGCCGAGTTCGGCGGCACGCTGGTGTTCGGCCGCCCTGGCACGGACGCCGACCAGTGGGGCGAGCGGCTGACGGCGGAGCTGCTGGAGCGCTACCTGACGCGGCTGCCCAGCGTGCGGATCTGCCATGGGCTCGCCTTGCCGGGCTCGGTGTTCGCCGACATCGACCACGCGGTCCTCGCCGGGCGGCGGCTCGTGCTCGTCGAGTCGAAGACCTGGCTGCCGGGCCACTACGGCGCGGACGAGGACGGCACGCTGTGGCGCGACGACCGCCTGTTCCGCGGCGGGGCGACGCGGCTGCCGGAGGCGATCGAGGCCTACCGGGAGCTGCTGCCGGGCGTGGAGATCCGCGGTGCGCTGATCGTGTACCCGAGCCGGGCCGGGGAGATCAGCACCGAGGAGGACTTCGAGCTGCCCGCACCGCCGATGACCCCGGAGCAGTTCGTCGCCGAGATCGGCGGCTGGCTGGCCGCCCAGCCGTCCACAGTGGACATCGACGTCCTGCGGCGGCTGCGCCACCAGGTCGTCTGACGGGGAGTCGGTTTACGGACGGTGGCAGTCGCCGGGATGCGGAGGCGAGATGTCACGGCTGCGGTCCAGGCCTGGAGCGAGCGCCACGGAACCCCACCTCGTCGGTCTGGCAGGCCGGGTGGCTGCGCCGCCGCACCGAAGCTCGGCCGCTCCCGCGGGCCGTCGGTACCGGCACGACAGGCGTGCTCCCACTCGGCCTCGGTCGGCAGGCGGTACCCCGCGGCCGAGTTCATGACGCCCTGCTGCTCGGCCGCCGCACCTACGACGCGTTCGCCCGCTCCTCACACAGCCGATCGCTGAGAGCGTCGCCGCACTGAAGGACCGCCACCAGGAGGTCCACGTCATCGGCAGCCTCAACCTGGTGCAGTCACTGCTGCGCTTCGGCCTCGTCGACCGGCTCGACCTCTGCGTCGACCCGCTCGTGCTCGGCACCGGCAAGAAGGTGTTCGGAGACGGCATCCCACCCACCGCAGCTACCCCGACGGCATGCTCCACCTGGCATACGACACCGCCGGCGAACCAACCCACGGCACCATCGGATAAGGCTGAAGCCCTGATCACAGGACCGCACGGCGACCATCCCTAAGCCACGCTCCACAGGCAGAACGGCGGCTCGCGGTCCCGCTTCGCGACGTACGTGCCCTTCGACTTCACCGTCACCACCAGGCCCCGCTCGCGCAGGATCCGCGTCGCGTGGCGGGCCGTGCCCAGGGAGACGCCGTAGTCGCGGGCCAGTTGCCCTTCGGCCGGCAGCGGGGTGTTCGGCGCCAGCTCGCCGGATTCGATCCGGGTGGCGAGCAGCTTCGCCAGCGCCTCGTAGAGGTAACCAGGGGTGTCAGGGTCGAGTTTCATAGGACAAAAAGTATCACGTAAACAACAAACTGTCGTGTCGGACACGAGGGCTAAGCTGCTGTTCCGATGGCCGAAGAGGAGCTGGACGACGGGTTCGACGCGCGGCTTCGCGCGCTTGCGGCGCGGATCCGCAGGGCACGGCGGGACCAGGACCTCAGCCAGGAGGATCTGGCCGACCGCGCGGGCGTCTCGCGTTCGGTCGTCGCGGAGCTGGAGCGCTCCCGGCTGGACCAGCCCAAGCGCAAGGAGGACCCGCGCAAGCGGCCGCCGCGCAACATCACCCTCGACAGCCTGTTCCGGATGGCCGACGCCCTCGGCGTGCACCCCGCGGACCTGCTCGACGACCGCTGAGCCCTCAGAAACCGCGCACCCGGGCGACGTCGATCCGGACGGCCACCGAGTAGTCCGCGCCGAAGCTTTCGGTGTCCCCGCTGATCCGCGTCATCGCTTCGCCGTACTTCGCCACGTACTCCGGCAGTTCGTGCGGCCGCGGGTGGCTCGGCACGCGATGCGCCGTCCCGGTGAAGATCACGACGTCGCCGCCCTGGCCGTCGCCGTCGCCGTCGAAGTGCAGCGTCACCTGCGGGCGGGCCTCGATGTGCGCGAGCCGCTTGGCGTCCGGGCGGTTGAAGACCAGCAGGCCGTCGTCCTGCCACACGAACCAAACCGGGTTCGGCTGCGGCGTGCCGTCCGCGCCGACGGTCGTGAACCAGATGACCCGCTCGGCCGTCAGCCGCTCCCGTACCCGGGCGCCGAACGGGGTTCCGGGGTCGGGCAGCAGTGTCGCCATGAGGCCCAGCATAGGAGCCTGTGGCCGCGCTCACTCCACTCTCACCCGCGATCGACCTCCCGTGATAGGCATGCCCGATGCGCCTGCTGCTGCTGTCCAACTCGACCGCCCCCGGCAGGCGGTACCTCGAACACGCCGCGGACGCGCTGGCCGAAGTACTCGCCGACGTCCGGCGGGTCGTGTTCGTCCCATTCGCGCTCACCGACCACGACGGGTACACCGCACAGGTCGCCGAAGCACTGGCGGCACACGGGGTCGAGGTGCTCGGCGCGCACCAGGACGACCCGATCAAGCTGTTCAACTCCGCGCAGGCGGTGTTCGTCGGCGGCGGCAACACCTTCCGCCTGCTGCGCGAGCTCTACGCGCGCGAGCTGCTCGCCCCGATCCGGGACCGGGTCGCGCACGGCACCGTCTACATCGGATCGAGCGCGGGCACGAACGTCGCCTGCCCGACCATCCGCACGACCAACGACATGCCGATCGTGCAGCCGCCCGCGTTCGAGGCGAGCGGGCTGGTGCCGTTCCAGATCAACCCGCACTACCTGGACCCGGTCGACGGCGACCGGCACATGGGCGAGACTCGCGAGGAACGGATCGAACAGTTCCTCGAGGAGAACGACGTGCCCGTGCTCGGTATGCGGGAAGGCACCTGGCTGCGGCGGGAGGACTCGACGCTCACGCTCGGCGGTGAAACGGTCGGCGCGCGGTTGTTCCGCCGCGGCACGGCTCCGGCGGAGATCGAGCCCGGCGCCGACCTGAGCGAGCTGCTCGAAACCGTGGGCCGCTTCCGGTGACAGCCTGGGCACGCGCGATCAAGACCGGCTGGGTGGTCGACGGCGCGGTGCCCGGGCCCGACGTCGACGAGTTCGCCGAGCCCGCGGAGGTCGCGGCGGCCCTCGCCGGCACGCGGAAGGCCACATTGCTGGCGGTGCAGCATCCGCACCGCACGCCGGAGGCCCGCGCGCGGCAGCTGTCGCTGGCCGAGGCCCTGCCCGGCGCCCGGCGCACCCTCGACGAGTTGCTCGCGACCGCCTATCACCAGGTGCACGACGTGGTCGCGGTCTACGAGGTCGCCGGCCGGGCGATCGGCGTGCTGTGCCTGATCGACCCGGCCGCCGTCGACGAGCAGGTGCGGCACAGCGAACAGGTGTACCCGGACATCGTCGCCGAGCGCGCGGCGATGCTGACCGGTCTCGGCCGGGCGACCAGCGCCGCCATGCTGGTGCCGGTCGGCGACGGGGCGGAGCTGACGGCCGCGGCAGGGCGAGCGGTCGCCGGGCAGCCGCCGGCCGTGTCCACCCCGGACTCGCACCGGCTCTGGCTCCTCGGCCCCGGCCCGGCGCAGGACGAGCTGCTCGACGCCGTGCGACGTCGCCCGCTGCTGGTCGCCGACGGCAACCACCGGGTCGCGGCGGCGGCCGCCGCGGGCTCGCCGCTGCTCGCGCTCGTCACCGCGGGCCCGCACCTGCGGATCGGCGCCATCCACCGGACGCTCGTCGGCACCGGGCTGACATCCGCCGACCTCGCCGCCGCCTGGCGCCGGACCGGGCTGGTCGTGCACGAGGCCGCCGATCCGGCGCCACCGCGCGAACCCGGGACGGTGACCGTGCCGCCGAACCTCGTCGTCGACCTGCCCGCGTCCGAAGGGCCCCTGCCCCGGATCGATCACGCCGTCGTCGAGGACCTGCTCATCGCGGACGCACTCGGTCTCGACCCGGGGGGCCCGCACGTGCGCGTGCTGCCCGAGGGGCACGACCCCGGCCCGGACGCCGATGCCGTCCTGCAGCTGGCGCCGGTGCCGCTCGCCGACGTGCTGGCCGTGCACGAGCAGGGCCGGCTGATGCCGCGCAAGAGCACCTACTTCACGCCGAAACCACGCAGCGGCCTGCTCGTCGCCGACCTCACCGGCTGATCAGTCCCCGGCCGGCCCCGGCAGCACCCGCTCCAGCGCGGACCAGCCGGTGTCGAGCTCCCGCTCCCGCTGCTCGGCACGGCCGCCGCCACGCAGGCCGAACAGCCGTTTCGCGAACAGCAGGTAGATCACCACGGCGAGGTTGATGAGCAGGGTGAGGATCTTGAAGACACTGACCTTGTGCGTGAGCTCGTAGATCTCGGGCACCAGCAGCACGGCGGTCGCGACGAAGGTCAGGTACTCCGCCCAGCGCTTCGCCAGCCACAGGCCGACCGCCTCGACCCCCTCCAGCACCGCGTACGCCGCGACCACCGCGCCGACCAGCCACAACGTCGACGCCCGGACGTCGAACGCCTTCGCGACCTCGCCGAGCATCCCGTCGCCGGAGCTGCCGGTGCGCCCGCCGAGCGCGCCCTGCAGCGCGTCCGCGATCCGGAAGAACGGGCCGCTGAGCGCCTGCCGCTCGTGCGCGAAGGCGAAGACGCCGACGGCGAGCGCCGCCAGGACGACGAAGTGCACGAGCCGGTCCAGGGCGATGAGCCGCAGGACATAGCGGTCGCGCAACAGCTTGCCGCGCAACGGTATGTCCACTTCGTGCGGTTCTGGCGGATACTCGCGGCTCGGTTCCTCCGGCGGCGGGAGCGGCAGCCAGCTGTCGCAGCGCAGGCAGCGGTGCCAGCGCAGCCCCCCTTGTTCCCGCACCACGACCGCGTCTTCGGGCCGGATCCGGGCCGCGTCCCTGCCGACCAGCTCGTGGCCGCTGCGGGCGCAGCCCAGCAGTTCGTAGTGCAGCCATCCGCGCCGCGGGCCGGCCCCGGGTGGGGGGAGGAGCTCGTTTCCGCCTGTCACGCAGCCGAAGAGTAATGCACGTGCAGTCGTTCCGTGCGTCGCGAACATTCGTTCTGCAAATTGCAGTGTTGGTAGGTTTCAGTGAGCGAATCGCTGGTTTGCTACATTCCGGTGACGACGCTTCTGGCCCCGGGCCCGCGCCTTTATGCTGCGAAGAGCCGAGAAACCCGGATGGTAATCATGGCAACTCGCATTGATTTCGGACCCGGCGACACCTGTTTCGCCTGCCTTGTTCCGTGGGAACAGACTCCCCGGCACGAAGAATGGTGTTTCGACATGCACGACAGGCCACTGTGCGGCCAGTGCGCCCGTGACGAATTCATAATCCACGAGCCGTGGGGCGATGGTTTTCCCGATGCGGAATTCCTGCCGAGACGCCCGGCGGACCTTTCCTATCTCCTGCCCTGACGCACGTATCCTCCCGCAGCCGGTCGGGCCCGCGCGGTATACCGTGGGTGGACTGAGCGGCGGCCACGGGAGGTGACGGCTGATGGGGGATGCCGCGGCACGCCCCACGGTGAGCAGGCGACGCGAAGTCAGCCACACGAGCGCCCGCTCGTTGCTGATGACCGTGCTCGGCGAGTTCGTGCTTCCCCGCGGCCGTCCGGTCTGGACGTCGACGCTGGTCGACGTGCTGGCCATGTTCGGCGTCGAGGAGAAGTCGGCCCGCCAGGCGCTCGCGCGCACCGCGGCCGAAGGCTGGCTGGTCTCCGAACGCGTCGGCAGGCGGGTGCGCTGGTCGCTCACGCCGCCGGGGCGGCGGCTGCTCTCCGAAGGCGCGGAACGGATCTACGGCTTCGGCCGCGACGGCGGCGAGTGGGACGGCCGGTGGCTGATGCTGCTGGTGTCGGTGCCGGAGACCAAGCGGGACCTGCGGCACAGCCTGCGCACCCGGCTGACCTGGGCGGGCTTCGGCTCGCCGACGCCAGGGGTGTGGATCAGCGCGGACACCAGCAGGCAGGACGAGGCGGACAGCATCGTGCGCGAGCTGGGGCTCGACCGCGAGGCGATGTCGTTCGTCGCGTCCTACGGCAAGATCGGCGACGAGGACGCGATGGTCTCGCGTGCCTGGGACCTGACCGCGCTCGAGGAGCGCTACGAAGGCTTCATCGACGAGTTCACGGGCCCGCGCCCGGCGACCGGCGACGAGGTGCTGCACGCCCAGACGCGGCTGGTGCACGAGTGGCGCCGGTTCCCGTTCCTCGACCCGCAGCTGCCGGTCCGGCTGCTGCCGGCGAACTGGAGCGGCGTCCAGGCGGCGGAGCTGTTCCACCGCAAGCACGTCGAATGGCGTGCCATCGCGCAGCAGCACTGGGAGCTGCGGACGGCGGAGGAAGAGGCGGCATAGCGGTCGCGCTCTAAAGCTCCCAGACCTCCTCGGGTGCCTGGGTCAGCCGTCGCGCGGTGCGGCGGACGGCGTCCGCGGCCTTGTCCTCCCCGATGTCCCCGCCGACGAAAACCACGGCGACGCAACCGATCGTGCCCTCGGCGAGGCGCACCGGCGCCGCGAGCTCGGTGAGCCCGGCGTGCAGCTCCCCGACCGTGCGCACGTACCCCGTCTGCCGCGCCCAACCCACCTCGGGCCGCTCGTCCGGCCGCGCGGGCCGGGCCGACTGGATCGCCAGACCGCACGCCCCGCGGTCCAACGGCGCGCGCGCCCACGGCCGGTACGCGGCGACGCCCATGCGGTCGCGATCCGGCTCCACGGTGACCAGCGTGACGACCTGATCGCCGCGCGGCACGGCGAAGAAAGCCGTGGCGCACACGGTGTTCGCCAGCTCGCCGAGGACGTCGTGCAGCTGCGCCTGCGTCTCCCCCAGCAGCGAGCGCGTCAGCACCAGCAGCCCGAGGCCCATCGTGTAGCGGCCCTCTCCAGTACGCCGAACGAGTTCCCGATCTTCCAGCGTGCGCAGGATGCGGTAGACAATGGAGCGGTGCAGCCCAGTAGCGGCGGCCAGCTCCTGACTCGACCTGGCCCGGCCGTCGGCCAGGATGTCCAGCACGTCGAGCGCACGGTCCAGCGTCTGGGCCCTGACCCCCGCCTTGGCCTCCACCCCAGCTCCCCTCGATGTTGCCTGGGTCACCCTAACACGCTAAGCTGCTCGAATATCGAGCTGACAGCGTTGGTTCTGCTCGATTTCAGAGTCACGCCCAGGAGGATTTCGGGGGACAGATGTCGTCACGACACCGTCCGCCCATCGATCCCGAGCAGTTCCGCCGCACGATGGGCCGCTTCACCAGCGGCGTCACCGTGGTCACCACCATCGACGGCGAGCAGGTGCACGGCATGACCGCCAACGGCTTCCTGTCCGTCTCGCTCGACCCGCCGCTGGTGCTGGTCTCGCTCGCCCGCCGCTCCCGGATGGCGGCGTTGCTGCGCCGCACCGGGCGCTATGGCGTCAGCGTGCTCGCCGACGACCAGCAGCTGCACTCCCAGCACTTCGCCGGACGGCCCGTGCCCGGCCTCCGGCCGCGCTTCGAGCAGGTGGACGGGACCGCCTACCTCCAGGGCTCGATCGGCCGGATCGGTTGCGACGTCCTGGAGATCCACCCGGCCGGCGATCATCTGCTCCACCTCGGCCAGGTCACCCACCTGGCCGATACCGACCGCGCCCCGCTGGTGTTCTTCACCGGCTCCTACCACGCGCTCCACGCTGAATCGGGCGACGAGATATTCACCTACTGAACAACCGAAGGAGCGGTCATGGAAGGAATCGGCATCGTCGGGGCCGGGATCGCCGGGTTGCATCTCGGGCTCCTGCTGCGCAAGCACGACGTCCCGGCCACGATCTACAGCGACCGGACGACGGAACAGCTCGGCGGCGGCCGGATGCTCAACAGCGTCGCCCACCACCACGCCACCATCGAACGTGAGCAGGCGCTGGGCGTCGACCACTGGGCAGGCGAGGAGTACCAGTACTTCGGGCACCACCACTATCTCGGCGGCGGCCCGGAGCCGTTGGTGTTCCCCGGTTTCTTCAAGGCGCCCTCGCGGGCGATCGACTACCGCATCTACCTTCCGACGCTGTTGCAGGACTTCGTCGCGCGTGGCGGCGAGTTCGAGGTGCGCCCGGTGCAGGCGGCCGACGTGCTCAAGTTGTCCGAGCGGCACGACCTGGTGGTGATCGCCTCCGGCCGCGGCAACATGAGCGCGATGTTCCCGCGCCGGGCCGACAAGTCTCCTTACGACATCCCACAACGCAAGCTGTGCGTCGGTCTGTACGAGGGTGTCGCGCCCTCGGAACCGCGCGGGGTCACGATGAGCGTGGCGGCCGGCCACGGCGAGCTGCTCGAGATCCCGATTTACTCCGCGGCGGGCCACGTCACCGCGCTGCTGTTCGAGAACGTGCCAGGCGGTGACCTCGAACTGCTCGCCGAGATCAAGTACGACGAGGACCCGGCGGGTTTCGAGAAGACCATCCTGGACAAGGCCCGGCAGTACCACCCGGCGACCTTCGAGCGCATCGACCCGGCCAAGTTCCGGCTGACCAGCCCGCTGGATCTGTTGCAGGGCGCGGTGTTGCCGTCCGTCCGCGAGGACTACACGCGGCTGCCCAACGGCCGGTACGTGGTGGCGGTCGGCGACGCGCACGTGGTCGTGGACCCGGTGATCGGGCAGGGCGCCAACTGCGCGTCGTACTCGGCGTGGGAGCTGGGCCAGGCGATCATCGACGACCCGAACTTCGACGAGCGGTTCTGCCAGAAGGTCGCCGACCGGCGGCGCAACCGGGTGCACGCCACGTCGGACTGGACCAACCTCATGATCCGCACGCCGCCACCGCCGCACCTGCCGCAGCTGTTCCTCGGGATGGCGCAGAACCAGGCGGTGGCCGACGAGTTCACCGAGAACTTCAGCTATCCGGACCTGCAGTGGGACAACCTCGCCACGCCGGAGCGGGTGAACTCGCACCTGGCCCGGCACGGGATGAGCTAGGCGCACCGGAATTCGTCGCACCTCCCGGCTAGGGTGCGGACGTGACCGAGCACCTGAGCATCCCCACCCCGGCCGGCTCCTTCGACGCGATCGCCGCCGGGCCTGCCGACGGACGGCCCGTCCTGCTGCTGCACGGTTTTCCGGAGGCGGCCGTCTCCTGGGAGTACCAGGTGGCGGTGCTCGGCAACCGGGGCTTCCGCGCCGTCGCGCCCGATCAGCGCGGCTACTCGCCCGGCGTGCGGCCGACGACGGTCGCGGAGTACGGCATCGGCGAGCTCGTCGGCGACGTGCTGGCGATCGCCGACGAGCTGGGCTGGCGCCGCTTCGACCTGGTGGGGCACGACTGGGGCGGCGCGGTCGCGTGGTGGACGGCGGTGGAGCACCCCGACCGGCTGCGCTCGCTGAACGTGGTGTCCACGCCGCATCCCGGCGCGCTCGGCGAGGCGCTGCGCACCGACGAGGACCAGCAGCTGCGCTCCCAGTACATGCGCGACTGGCGGGAGGGCAGCACCGAACGGCGGATGCTCGCCGACAACGCCGAGGCGATCCGCCGGATGTTCGAGTGGCGGGTGGGCCAGAGCCGCGTCGACGAGTACATCCAGCGGTTGTCCGAGCCGGGCGCGCTCACCGCGGCGCTCAACTGGTACCGCGCGAGCCGTCCCGCCGGCGAGATCGGCAAGGTCGAGGTGCCGACGTTGTACGTCTGGAGCACCGAGGACGTCGCCTTCGGCTCCACGGCCGCGTTCGCGACCGAGCAGTGGGTGAGCGGGGCGTATTCGTTCCAGATGCTCGAGGACGTCAGCCACTGGGTGCCCGAGGAAGTGCCGGAGGTGCTCACCGGGGTGATCCTGGAACACCTGTCCGGCCGGTAGCCGGCCTTCCGCCGTTCTCGCGGGGGACGGAAAGCCGGCCGGCCGCCCCGGAGTCAGCTGCGGGCGAACTCCTGGCTCACCGCGTTCGGCCCGTCGTAGGTGCGGTCCGGCATCTGCTTGAGGTGCTCGAGGACGTTCTCGTCGGCGCCCTGCGACTTCGCGTGCTCGACGAGTCCGTCCCGGCTGCACGGATAGTCCACGCCCGAGAGGAACTTCTGCATCTGGATCGGGTTCGGCGTGTCCGCCATGATCGTGCTCCTTTCCTGGGTTCGGGCGGGGGCTACCCAGGTTCGGGGACCTCATTCGTGCTGTTTCGGCATCCGCCCACACGGGCATCCGGAGGTTCGCCGAGAGGAGCGTTCTGTGCGCGCGACCATCCTGAACTGCACGCTGAAGAAGTCGCCGGAGCCGTCGAACACCCAGGACCTGGCGGATCTGGTGGCCGCGAACCTGCAGGACCTGGGGGCCGGGGTCCGGACGATCCGGCTGGTGGACCACAACATCCCGCCGGGCGTGGCCAGCGATCTCGGCGAGGGGGACGACTGGCCGGAGATCCGCCAGGAGATCCTCGGCTCGCAGATCCTGATCGTCGCCTCGCCGACCTGGGTCGGGCACCCGTCCTCGCTCGCGCAGCGCGCGCTGGAGCGGATGGACGCGATGCTGTCGGAGACGAGCGACGACGGCACCCCGGTCGCCTACAACCACGTCGCGGGCGTCGTCGTGACCGGCAACGAGGACGGCGCGCACCACGTCATCAGCGAGATCAACGGCGGCCTGATCGACATCGGGTTCACCGTGCCGGGGCAGTCCTGGGTCTACTGGAACATGGGGCCCGGACCGGGGCCGAGCTACTCCGACACCGAGCACGGGCACAAGTACGTGCACCAGGTCGCGAGCCTGATGGCGCGCAACCTCTACGCCGTCGCGGCCGCGCTGCGCGAGCGGCCGATCCCGGTGGACATCTCGCGAGAGGCGGGCTGAACGGCCGAAACTGTCGGTGGATGCCGCTAGCGTCGCGGACATGACATACGACTTCCAGGTCACGTTCGACTGCGCGGACCCACATCCGCTGGCAGCCTGGTGGGCCGAGGCGCTCGGCTGGACTCCCGAGCCGACCGACGAGGCCTTCATCCGGCGGATGGTCGCCGAAGGGCAGGCGCGGGAGGAGGACACCACGACCTACCGCGGGGCGCTCGTGTGGAAGGTGGGCGCGGCGATCCGGCATCCGGAGTCGGCAGGGCGGGTGCTGTTCCAGCTGGTGCCCGAGCCGAAGACGGTGAAGAACCGCGTGCACCTCGACGTCCGGGTCGGCGAGCGGCGCGAGGCGGAGGTCGAGCGCCTGACGGCGATGGGCGCGAAGGTGCTGCACCGCGGGCAGCAGGGCCCCTTCACCTGGGTCACGCTGGCCGACCCCGAGGGGAACGAGCTGTGCCTGCAGTGAGCCCGCCGGGCACGGGACCCGTCAGCGCCCGATCGCGCGGTACCACCGCGGCGAGGTGTTCAGCGGCGGCGTGAGCGAGGCACGCACCACCAGGACGTTCGGCTCGTCGGCCTGGACGAACTCGCTCAGCAGCCGCCGGAAGGCGCGGCCGAAGCCCTTCACCTCGTCGGCGTGCACGCCGAACGACCGGGCCAGGCCGACGAAGTTCGGCGTGTGCAGGTCCACCCCGCGGTGCGGGACACCGGCCCGGTCCTGGTCGAACCGCAGCATCCCGTACCCGCCGTCGTCGACGATGATCACCGTGACCGGCAGCGCCTCCTGTGCCAGCGTCGCCAGGTCGCCGCAACCGTAGAGGAACCCGCCGTCCCCGCTGACGCACACCACCCGCCCGGCGCCGCTCACCGCGGCGCCCAGCGAAGCCGGGAAGCCGAAGCCGAGCGTGCCCCAGCCCATCGGGTAGGCGAACCGGCGCGGGGCGCGTGCGCGGTGGTAGCCGCCGGCCCAGTAGCCCGCCACGCACATGTCCGCCACGACCACCGCACCCTCGGGCAGCGTCTCCTCGAGCGTGCCGAGGAAGTCCGCGGCCTGTGGCTCGTCGGCCCGCATCCGGCGGCGCACCACGTCGTCGATCCGGCGCAGCCGGGCCGTCAGCTCGGTCAGCCCCGGCCGCGTTGCGAGCCCGCTGACCAGCTGGTTCACCACGTCACGGGCATCGCCGGCGAGCGTGATGTCCGGCTGGTAGTTCTTCGCCGCGTCCTTCGCGTCGACGTTGACCGCGATCAGCTTCGGCGGCTGGGGCATGAGCCAGTTCTGCGTCATCAGCCCGTCGAAGTCGCTGCCGACGCCGAGCACCACGTCGGCCTCGTCCCACAGCGCGCCGACCTCCGGAGCGTGCACGGGCGTCGGCGCGAGGCACGGATGCCCGGGCGGCAGCAGCCCGCGGGCGGCGAACGTCGTGATGACCGGTGCGGCCAGCCGTTCGGCCAGCTCGCCGACGGCCGGACCAGCCTCGGCCCGCACGGCCCCGCCACCGGCCCAGATGAGCGGGCGCTCGGCGCCCGACAGCAAGGTGCGCGCGTAGTCGAGGTCGTCGATGTTGACCGCCGCGAAGCGCTCGGTCAGGTCCGACCCCGGAACGCGTTCGGTCTCGGCACGCAGGAAGTCGGTCGGGATGCCCACGTACACCGGGCCGCTCTGCGGCTCGCGGGCGAGCCGAGCCGCCCGCGAGATCGCCGGGGCGATCTCCTCCGGTGACTCGACGGTGATCGCGGCCTTGGTGACGGGGGCGAACAACGCGGCCTGGTCGCCGGTCTCGTGCAGCACGCCGCGGACGGTGTTCGGCCTGCGCAGCGTGGACGGGATGTCGGTCGCCAGCACGAGCACCGGCGAGGCCGAGGCCATCGCCTCGCCGACCGCGCCGAGGGTGTTCGCCGCGCCGGGGCCGGTGGTGACGACGGCGATACCGAGCTTGCCCGTCGCCCGGGCGTAGCCGTCCGCCGCGTAGCCCGCGGTCTGCTCGTGCCGGACGCCGACCATCCGGATGCCGCTACCCGCCACGGCCTCCCAGATCGGCAGGTTGTGCACGCCGGGCAGGCCGAACGCGACGTCGGCACCGAGCCCGGTCAGGACATCCACCAGGTGTTGCGCGCCGGTCTTGTTCACCCGTCCAGGTTAGGCCCACACCGAGCGGCACCACTGTCGGTGGGTCCCCGACGGCTACCACTGCGGCGGAAGGACCTCGCCGGCGGGCGGCGGGCCCGGCGGTGTGCCGTCGCCGAACGGGCGCCCGCCGAGTGCTTCGCGGCCGTGCGGGGTGGCCCAGTTCCGCAGGTCCGGACCTTTCGGCACGATCCGCGTCGGGTTCACCTGCTCGTGCACCTGGTAGTAGTGCCGCTTAATGTGGTCGAAGTCCACCGTGTCGCCGAAGCCCGGGGTCTGGAACAGGTCCCGCGCGTACGCCCACAGCACCGGCAGCTCGCTCAGCTTCTGTCGGTTGCACTTGAAATGACCGTGGTACACCGGGTCGAAGCGGACCAGCGTGGTGAACAACCGGATGTCCGCCTCGGTGATCGTGTCGCCGACGAGAAAGCGCTGTCCGGAAAGGCGGTCGGACAATTGGTCCAACCGGGCGAACAGCCGTGTATACGCATCGTCATATGCCGATTGCTTGGTCGCGAAACCGGCTTCGTACACCGCCGCGTTCACGTCGCGATACACCGCCTGATTGATCTCGTCGATCTCGTCGCGGTGTTTTTCCGGATACAGCTCGGGCGCGCCCGGGCGGTGATAACTGGTCCATTCGGTCGAAAAATCGAGCGTGATCTGCGGGTAATCGTTGGTCACGAGCTTCCCGCTCGGGATGTCGACCACCGCGGGCACGCTGATGCCGCCGTCGTAGTCCGGCTGCGCCGCGTGGTACGCCTCGGCGAGAAAACGTATGCCCAGCACGGGATCCCGGCCGTCCGGGTCGAGCGTGAACCGCCAGCTGCGCTCGTCCTGGATGGGGTCGGCGACCGCCACGGAGATCGCCTGCTCCAGTCCGAGCAGCCGCCGCACCACGAGACCGCGGCTCGCCCATGGGCACGCGCGGCTCACCACGAGCCGGTACCGGCCGGCCTCGACGGGCCAGCCGTCCCGGCCGTCGGCGGTGATCCGCGCGGCGAAGTGGTTGGGTGCCCGGACGAACTCGCCGGTTTCCGGATCCGTCGGAACGGTCATACCAACACACTAGATGTGGTTCGCGCACCTAGCATTGTGCGTAGACTCGGCGCGTCCGGCACGAGAGGTGGACCCCATGGCGCTCATGCCCATCACCGACTCGATGTTCCTCCTGGTCGAAAGCCGCGAGCATCCCATGCACGTGGGCGGCCTCCAGCTCTTCCGCAAACCCGACGGCGCCGGAGACGACTTCCTGCGCGGGCTGCGCGAGGATCTGCTCAAAACCGACAACATGCCGCCGTTGTTCCGCCGCCGGCCCGCCCGCCCGGTGAACACCGCCGGCTACCTCGCCTGGGCGCAGGACCCGGATGTCGATCTGGACTACCATTTCCGGCATTCCGCGCTGCCCCAGCCCGGACGCGTCCGCGAACTGCTCGAACTGACCTCGCGCTGGCACAGCACCCTGCTCGACCGGCACCGTCCGCTGTGGGAGATCCACCTCGTCGAAGGCCTGCGGGACGGCCGGTTCGCGATGTACAGCAAGATCCACCACGCGCTGATGGACGGCGTCTCGGCGCTGCGGCACCTGCAGGGCACCCTCAGCGACGATCCGGACGATCACGAGTGCCCGCCGCCGTGGGGTTCGCGCCGGCCGCCGCGGGAGAAGCAGCCGCGCGGCTCGCGGTCGCTCCTGGACACCGCGCGCAACTCGCTCGAACAGCTCGCGGGGCTGGCGCCGGCCGCGGTGAAGGTGGCGAACGAGGCGTTCCGCGAGAACACGTTGATGCTGCCGATGCAGGCACCACGCACGATGCTCAACGTGCCGATCGGCGGCGCCCGCAGGTTCGCGGCGCAGTCGTGGCCGCTGTCGCGGGTGCGGTCGATCGCCGCGAAGACCGGGACTTCGCGCAACGACATCGTGCTCGCGATGTGTGCCGGCGCGTTGCGGGACTACCTGATCGAGCAGAGCGCGCTGCCCGACGCGCCGCTGGTCGCGATGGTGCCACTGTCGATGCGCAAGCACGCCGAGACCGAGTCCGGCGGCAACCAGATCGGCGCGATGCTGTGCAACCTCGCGACCGACAAGACCGACGCAGCCGTCCGGCTCGCGACGATCCACCACTCGATGCGTGAGGCCAAGCGGATCTTCAAGGAGCTGACCCCGGTGCAGGCGCTGCTGCTGTCGGGGATCAACGTGGCGCAGCTGGGCATCTCGACGGTACCCGGCGTCGTGTCCAACACCCGGCCGCCGTTCAACCTCGTGATCTCCAACGTGCCGGGCCCGCGCAAGCAGATGTACTGGAACGGTGC
Organism: Amycolatopsis acidiphila; assembly: GCF_021391495.1. NCBI lineage: Bacteria > Bacillati > Actinomycetota > Actinomycetes > Pseudonocardiales > Pseudonocardiaceae > Amycolatopsis > Amycolatopsis acidiphila. The sequence goes on from NZ_CP090063.1 coordinate 6,700,930, forward strand.
GCACCTCGACGGGATCTACCCGGCGTCGGTGCTGCTGGACGGGCAGGCACTGAACATCACGCTCACCAACACCGGGGACAACCTCGACTTCGGCATCACCGGTTGCCGACGCAGCGTGCCGCATCTGCAGCGCCTGCTGGTGCACCTCGACACCGCGCTGACCGAGCTGGAGGCCGCGGTCGCCTAGAAGTCGTACAACGCCACCGGGTTGTCGACGAGGATCCGGCGGCTCGCCACCGGGCCCGCCCACTCGACCAGCCGGTCGAGTGCCGACGCGTCGTCGATCTTCGCGAACGGCTCCACGGTCAGCCGGTTCGCCGCGGTGCGCGGACGGCCGCCGGTGTGCGGCCAGTCGGTGCCCCACAGCGCGCGGTCCGGCGCTGCCTCGACGAGCGCGCGGACGACCGGCGCGACGTCGGCGTGTTCGGACGCGGTGGAAATCCGGTGCGGCGCAGAGAGCTTGACGTACGCCGCACCGGATCGCAGGAGGTCGGTCAGCTCGGGGAACCCCGGCTGACCGAGGCCCGCCGCCGCGCGGGCGAGGGCGAAGTGGTCGAACACCACCGGCACCGGCAGCCGGGCGAGCTCGTCGGCCAGTGCGGCCACCACAGCCAGGTCCGTGAACACCTGTAGATGCCAGCCGAAGTCGGCGATCGCGGCGGCGGCCGCACGCAGCGGAACGAGTGCGGCCTCCGGGTCCTGCACCGCGAAGGTCGCGAGGTTGACCCTCGCACCACGAACCCCGGCGGCGTGCCACTCGCGCAGCGGCGGCTCCGACGCGGGATCGACCACCACCACGCCCCGGGCGCGCTCCCCGCGCAGGCGCAACTGTGCCAGCAGGCACGAGTTGTCGGTCCCGTACGGGCTGGGCTGGACGAGGACCGCGCGGCTCACCCCGAGCCGCCAGTGCAGCTCGTCCAGCTGCTCCCCGCTCGCCTCGCCCGGGGTGTACGCGCGGTCCCCGGCGAACGGGAACCGCGGGTCGAACACGTGCACGTGGCAGTCGCACGCACCGGAGGGCACGGCCGTCACCGGATGGCGCCCGCGAGGTCGGACAGTCGCGCCAGCACGCCGTCGTCCACCGTGACGCCGTCACGGAGACCGTCGTGGTAACGCCGGAGTTCGAACTCGCCCGGCAGGCGCACGGGCTGCGCCGGGTCGGCGGCGGGAGTGCTGTGCAGGATCCCGGCGAAGTCGGCCATCCGCTCCGCCAGGGTCGCGGCCGGCAGCAGCTTCGCGGCGTCGACCAGGATGAACACGTGCCCGAGGTCCTGCGGCCGTTCGGGGTCCTCGCTCCAGGAGCTGATCCGGGTGAGGTAGCCGGCGCCCGAGAGCACCCCGGCGAACAGGTCGACCATCACCGAGAGCCCGTATCCCTTGTGGCCGCCCAGTGGTTGCAGGAACCCGCCGAGCGCGGCGGCCGGGTCGGTGGTCGGCCGCCCGTCGCGGTCGGTGGCCCAGGTGTCCGGAATGGACTGTCCGGCCGTCGCGGCCGCGCGGATCTTCGCCCGTGCCGCCACGCTCATCGCGATGTCCAGCAGCACCGGGTCGCCGCCGGGCGCGGGCACCCCGATGCCGAGCGGGTTGTTGCCCAGCCGGGCCTCCCGGCCGCCCCAGGGCGCGATCGTGGTGGTCGCGTTGCTGGCGATGATCGCCGCGAAGCCTTGTTCGGCGGCGCGGAACAGATACGGCATCACCGGCCCGAAGTGGTTGCTGCCACGGACGAACGCGGCACCGAGGCCCGTCGTCCGCGCGCCGGCCAGCGCCGCGTCGAGCGCGTGCGAACCGACCAGCGGGCCGATCCCGTTGGCGCCGTCCACCTTGGCCAGCGCGGGCGCGACCTGGTCCACGACGACCTTCGCCGCCACGTCGACACCGCCGAGCCCGGCCCGGTCGAGGTACTGCGGGATCCGGGCCACCCCATGTGTGCGGATGCCGAACAGGTCCGCGAGCACCAGCACGTCGGCGACCCGCGCAGCGTCCTCTTCGGACATTCCGTGCGCGGTCAGCGCCCGGCCCGCCAGCTCCCGCAGGTTCTCGGGGGTGATCATCAAGCTCCTTCGGTGAGGTCGAAGTGGGTGGTGGCGGCGAGGTCCTCGCCGAACCACGAACGGATCCCGGCGGCACGCGTGCCCGCGTACTCGGGGCCGGCCGCGGTCCACCGCATGGGCACGTCGTGGCCCGGCACGAGCAGGGTGTCCGGCCGCTCGCGCCACAGGCCGAGGATCTTTCGCACGGACGCCCGGCTCGCCTCGCGGTCGAGCGTCATGTCGACGTCGCCGCCGAGCAGTTCGGCCCGGTTCTTCGCGGCGTCACCGGTGAACAGCACGGTGCCGACGCGGTAGACGACCGAGCCCGGGGTGTGCCCTGGCGTGGTGAACGCCTCGACGCCGGGCAGGATCTCGCCGTCGCCGGTCACCCGCCGGGTCCGCGGGTTGCCCGCCAGATCCGCCGCGTACAGCTCGGGCAGCGGGTCGAAGGCGGGTTCTCTCCCGGTCGCCCAGTCCAGCTCCGCGGCGCCGATCCAGACCGTGGCCGAGGGGAACAGCAGGTAGTTCGCGGCGTGGTCGTAATGGGCGTGCGTGAGCAGGATGTCGGTGACGTCGCGTGGCTCGACCCCTTGTGCGGCAAGGCGTTCCGCGAGCAGCGAGCGCATCCCGAACGAGCCGGTGTCGGCCAGCAGCAGGCGCTCGCCGTGCCGGACGAGGGTGACGCTGCTCCAGCCGAGACCACCGTGGCCGGTGCTCTTGCCGGGATATCCCTGGATCAGCGGCAGCACGGTCATCGGGTGTTCACCTCCGCCGAGGGCGCCGTCGTCGTCTCGTCGTGGTCGAACGTGCGGCGCGACACCAGGGCGACGACCGCGGTCACCAGGCCGAGCGCGGCGAGGTAGACGCCGAGGCCGTACGGGCCGCCGGTGACGTCGTTCAGCCAGACCCCGATGATCGGGCCGGTGCCGCCGAAGAGGGCCTGCGCGATGTTGTACGCCAGCGCACCCGCCGTGACGCGCACGGACGTCGGGAAGATCTGGCTGATCGCGAGCAGTGCGGGCAGTGCCAGCACGCCCTTGCAGGCGCCGATCAGCGCGCCGCCGGTGAAGGCGCCGAACCCGCCACCCGCCGCGAGCGCGAGCGAGGGCACCGCGAGGATCGCGACCACCAGCCCGGTCATGCTGAGTGCGCGCCGCAGGCCGAGCCGGTCGGCGACCGGCCCCATCACCAGCGTGCCGGCGATGACGAGCACGTTGCTGACGATGGTCGCGTTGTACGCCTCGTTGCTGTCGAGCTTGCCGACGCTGGTGAGGAACGTCGTGAGGTACGAGGTGATGGTGGTGCTCAGCAGTGCGTAGCTCGCGGTGCAGATGATGAACACCACGATGGGAACCCAGTGCAGGCGCAACGCGTCCCGCAGCGGCGTGGCCGTCGTCTTCGCCTTCTCGCGGGCCGCGGCCAGCTGCTCGAACTCCGGGCTCTCCTCGACCTTCGAGCGCAGGTACACCCCGAAGACGGCGAGCGGAAGCCCGACGAGGAACAGGATCCGCCAGCCGTAGGTGTTGTACTCGTCCTTCGACAGCACGCTCGAGCACACGCGGGCCAGCAGCGAACCGCACAGGATCCCGATGAACGTGGTGGCCACCAGCGAGCTGACGTTGCGAGCGCGGCGGGCGACGGGGCTGTGCTCGAACACGAAGCTGATCGCGCTCGCGTACTCGCCGCCCGCGCCCATCGACTGCGCGAGCCGGCACACCAGCAGCAGGACCGGCGCGAAGATGCCGATCTGGGCGTAGGTGGGCAGCACGCCCATCAGCGCGGTGCCCAGACAGGTGAACAGGATCGAGATGGACAGCGCGCGGCGGCGGCCGTACCGGTCGCCGATCCAGCCGAACAGGATGCCGCCGATGGGGCGCGCGATGTACCCGAGCGCGAAGACGGCGTAGGTGTTGAGCAGCGCGACGGCGGGATCGTGGCCGGGGAAGAACTTCGCCGCGATGATCGTGGCGACCACCCCGTAGACGCCCCAGTCGTACCATTCGGCGAAGTTGCCGGCCGAGGCGGCGATGATGATCCGCCTGCGGCGGGCGCCGGTGAACTCGAGCTCGGTGCTCATAGCGGGTCTTTCCGTTCTCTGCAACGAGGAAACAGGGGTCAGGCGACGCGGTCCGCGACGGCTTTCGCGACCGCACCGGGGCCGCCGGCCGCGGAGCCGTCCTGGGCGAGCCGGATTTCGCCCGCTTCGAGCGCTGCCGCGACGGCGGCGCGGACGAGCGCGGCGGTGTCCGGGTGACCGAGGTGGTCGAGCATCATCGCGGCGGCGAGGATCTGGCCGATCGGGTTGGCCAGGCCCTTGCCGGCGATCGAGGGCGCGCTGCCGTGGATGGGTTCGAAGTAGGCGCTGCTGTCGCCGATGTTGCCCGACCCGCACAGCGAAATCCCGCCGACGGTCGCGCCGCCCAGGTCGCTCAGCACGTCACCGAGGAAGTTCTCCATGACCAGCACGTCGAAGTCGCCGGGCCGCAGCACCAGCGCCTGCGCGGCGGCGTCGGCGTAGAGGGTCTCGGCCTCGATGTCCGGGAACTCCGCGGCGACCTCGAAGAAGACCTCGCGGAACAGCGCATGGCTGCGCAGCACGTTGCTCTTGTCCACGCAGGTCACCCGGTGCCTGCCGTCGCCAGGGGCACCGCGGCGGGCCGCCGCCAGCTCGAAGGCGCGGCGGCAGATCCGCAGGGTGCCTTCCCGGGTGGTCATCAGCGTGTCCGACACGGCCCATCGGTTACCCACGCCCTTGCCGCGGGACGCGTACAGGCCCTCGGTGTTCTCCCGGACGATGACGTAGTCGATGCCGCCGGGCCGGATGCCGCCGAGGGCCGAGCCGACGCCGGGCAGCAGCAGCGCCGGGCGGACGTTGGCGTAGGCGTCGAGGCCGATCCGCAGGATGCCGCCAAGCAGGCCGGCCTCGGTTCCGTCGGGGAACCGGACGTCCGGCAGCCCGACCGGGCCCTTGAGCGTCGCGGCGACGCCGGTGCGCAGGTACTCGAGGTCTTCCGGCGAGCAGGCCGTGCCGGTGCGGCGGTAGGTGTCCGCGCCGGCGTCGACCTCGGTGTAGCGGAGTTCGAACCCGCCCTTCGCGCTCGCCGCCCCCAGCACGGCGAGCGCCGCGTCCACCAGCTCGGGGCCGATCCCGTCCCCGCGGATGACTGCGATGTCATGAACCTGCACTAGCGCTCCAACCGAAAATCAATACAATCAACATTGAACATCAACATTGACCAGAATGACGCGACCGTAGCCAGGTGGCCGTTTCTTTGTCAACCCTGAATTTCCGAGTCGTAACAAGGATGCGGATCAGTAGACTCGGGCAGAATCAACATTGACGCCGGGAGGATCAACACTCGTGAGCAGCGACACGGAGGTGCTGTCGATCGCCGAGGCGGCCGACGTCCTCGGGGTCAAGCAGAGCACGGTGTACGCCTACATCAGCCGGGGCCTGCTCAAACGCCACCGGCTGCCGCGCGACCGGCGGAGCTGGCTCTCGCGCAGCGACGTCGAGGGTTTCGGGCAGCGCAAGGGCACGCGCACCTTGCTGCGCGAAGAGGAGCCGGCGACCACCGAAGTGGGCCGCATCGACGAGGACAGGCTGCTCTACCGCGAGCACGACGCGGTCGAGCTGGCCAGGACGGCGTCGTACGAGCAGGTCGCCGAACTCCTGTGGGGGCAGGCGGGCGCGGCCTTCGCACGCGAGCTCGAACCGGAGCTGGTGGCCGCGATCCACCGGCTGCAGGACACGATGCCCGCCGGCAGCCTGCCGCTCGACCGCCTGAAGGTGACCGCGACACTTCTCGGCGCGCGAGACTCGTTCCGCTACGACTTGTCCGTGCAGTCGGTGCTCTCGGCAGCGCGCACCCTGGCGCCGGCGTTCGTCGAGTCCTTGCCACGGCCGGGCGAGTCGTGCGAGCCCGACAGGTCGATCGCGGAACGGCTGTGGGGCAGGCTCACGGCGGAGCCCGCGACGCCGGATCGCATCGCGGTGCTCTCGGCCGCACTGGTGCTGCTGGCCGACCACGGGCTGGGGCCCTCGACCCGCGCGGTGCGGGAGGCCGCCGCCACGGCGGCCGACCCGTACTCGGCCGTGCTCGCCGGCATGAGTGTCGCAAGTGGACTGTTACTGGGCGGCGGCTCGTCGCTCGCCGTCCAGGCCTGGCTGGGCGACATCGGTACACCGGACGCGGTGTCCCGGGTGCTCGAACAGCGCCTGCTGCGGGGCGACCGGCTCTCCGGCTTCGGGCAGCCGCGCTACCGCAGGGCCGACCCGCGTGCCGCCACACTGCTCGAGATGCTCGCCGCGACGCCGGCGGACCCCGAGCGGCTGGCCATCGTCGAGGCGGCCACGGACCTCGTCCGCCGCCGCCGGAGCCTGGAGCCGAACGTCGAGTTCGCCCTGGGCGCCCTGTGTTTCGTGCACGGCATGACCGAGGGCGCGGGCGAAGCCGTGTTCGTGATCGCCCGGACCGCGGGCTGGGTCGCGCACGCGCTGGAGACCTACAGCGTGCAGTGACGGCGCTGGTGAGCCGCGCCGGCGGCGCGGCTCACCAGGGATCAGGCGACGCCCTCCGGGCTCGCGCCGTCGACCTGCACGCCGCGGGCGGTGATGCGCTCGATCTCGGCCAGGTCCGCCGGGGTGAGGTCGAGGTCCGCCGCACCGAGGCTGTCCTCGATGTTCTTCGCCCGCCGCGCGCCCACGATCGCCACATGCACGCCGGGCTGGTGCAGCGTCCACGCGATCGCGAGCTGACTCACGGTCGCGCCCTTCGTCGCCGCGAACTGCTTCAGTTCGTCGACCACCTCCAGGTTGCGCCGCAGGTTCTCGCCCTGGAACGCGGTGGCCCTGGACCGCCAGTCGCTGTCCTCGAAGGTCGCGTCCGGGGTCAGGGCACCGGTCAGCAGCCCGCTGCCGAGCGGGCTGTAGACCAGCACGCCGACGTTGTGCTCACGGCAGTACGGCAGCGGGTCCTGCTCGATCGCCCGCCGGAAGAGGTGGTACGGCGGCTGCAGCGTCTCCACCGGCCGGGTCCGGTCGAAGGCGGCCAGCTGCGCGGTGTCGTAGTTGGACACCCCGACGTGCCGGATCTTGCCCTCGTCCACCAGCTCCTGCAGTGCGCTCGCGGTCTCCTCGGCCGGGGTGCCGGAGTCGGGCCAGTGCACCTGGTACAGGTCGATGTGCTCCAGCTCGAGGTAGCGCAGGCTCTCCTCGACGCCCTGGCGCAGCCAGCCGCGGCGCGCGTCGCGCGGCCGGTCGCTGCCCGGGTTGATGCCGCCCTTGGTCGCGATGACCAGGTTGTCGCGGTCCCGCTTCAGCTCCTCGCGCAGGGCACGGCCCAGCAGCGCTTCCGACTTGCCGAAACCGTAGGCCTGCGCGGTGTCGAAGAAGTTCACGCCGAGCTCGCGGGCGTGCTGGATCGCCTGCACCGCCGCGTCTTCGTCGAAGGAACCCCAGTCCCCGCCGAGCTGCCAGGTACCGAAGGCAATCCGGGAGACTTCCAGTCCACTTCGGCCCAAAATCGTCGTACGCATGGTTTCAGCACAGCACAGCGTTCGCGCGGATGCATCGTGGACCAACTCCAGCCGACGACCCCCAAATAACTCTTTGAGAGTCTTCCGGCCACCCCGGCACACTGCTTCGGGTGTCCCTCGACAGCCTTCGTGTGCTCGCGCATCCCTTGCGGATGCGGATTTTGTCGCTGCTGACCGGCGCTTCGCTGAGCGCGGCGGAGGCCGCCCGCGAGCTCGGCGAGACACAGGCGAATGTGAGCTATCACCTACGCCGGCTGCACGAGGCCGGGCTGGTCGAGGTCGCCGAGGAGGTCAGCATCCGGGGCGGGAAGGCGCGGCGATACCGGCACGACCCGGACAGCGGGCGGCGTTTCACCCATCAGCGCCCGGAGGAGGAGCAACTGCTGGCGATCGCACTCGCCGAGGAACTGCGCCGCCGCACGGAACTGCGCCGGGCGGACCCGCGGTCGTCGATGACCGATGCGGAGCTGTGGGTGGACGAGGCGACCTGGGGCCGGATCGTCGAGCAGGTCCGCGAGCTGAGCGCGTTGCTGCACAAGGCCGCCGTGCCGCCGCGCACCCCCGGCACGCTTCGCGTGAGCGCCACGATCTCGCTGTTCGTCATGGACCAGGACCGGTGAACCCCTTACGCGTGCCCGACTTCCGCCGGCTGCTCATCGGTCGCACGTTCGGCGAGCTCGGCAACGCCGTCGCACCGGTGGCGCTGGCGTTCGCGGTGCTCGACCGCACCGGCTCGATCGCCGAACTGGGGATCGTCGTGGGCGCCCGGTCGGTGGCGAGCGTACTGCTGGTGTTGTTCGGCGGCATGCTCGCCGACCGGTTGCCCCGCTCGGTCATCCTGCAGGGCACGGAGGCCGCCGCCGCCCTCACCCAGGGGACCATCGCGGCGAGCGTCCTTTGTGGATTCGCATCCCTCCCGTTGCTGACGGGGTTGAGCATGGCGAACGGTGCCGTCGCGGCCATCTCGCTGCCGGCCGCGTCCTCGCTGACCCCGCAGACGGTGCCGGAAACCCAGCTGGGGCAAGCGAATGCGTACGTCCGGATCGGCGCGAACGTCGGCCGCTTCACCGGCGCCGCGCTCGGCGGCGTGCTCGTCGCGGCGGTCGGGAGCGGCTGGGCCATCGCGGCGAACGCGTCGCTGTTCCTGTGCGCCGCGCTGAGCTACCGCCGGATCCGCCGCCGGTTGCGGGCGGCCGCGACGGCGCGGCCGCTCACCGAGCTGGCCGAGGGCTGGCGGGAGTTCGCGTCGCGTACCTGGATCTGGGCCGTCGTCGTGCAGTTCTGTGTCGTCAACGCGGTCAACGCCGGGGCGATGCAGGTGCTCGGCCCCCGGGTCGCGGACGACACGATCGGCCGGTCCGCTTGGGGTTTCGTGCTGGCGGCGCAGACGATCGGCTCGCTGGCGGGTGGCGTGCTCGCGGCACGCTGGCAGCCTCGGCGGGCGTTGCTGATCGGCGTCGCGGTCACGCTGATCGACGCGGCGCCGCTGGCGTTGCTGGCCGAGGCGCCGCTGGTGGTCCCGTTGCTGGCGGCGGCCTTCGTCAACGGGGTCGCGATCGAGCTGTTCACCGTGGCGTGGGACGTGTCGCTGCAGGAGAACGTCCCGCCCGACCGGCTCGCCCGCGTCTACTCCTACGACATCCTCGGCTCGATCTTGGCCCTGCCACTCGGCGCCGTCGCGGCGGGCCCGCTGGCCAGCCACTTCGGCCTCGAAGCGACCCTCCTGTGCGGCGCGGGTTCGATCACCGCCGCGACAGTGGGAGCGTTGTGCAGCCGGGAGATCCGTGGTCTACGACGGAAGGAAGTCGTCGTGGGTTAGGCGACGAAGGCACGCAGGCCGGCTGCGAGCTCCGGCACCTCGATCTCACCCCTGGCCGCCGCGAGCACGAGCCTCTGCGCCGTGTCGACATCGAGCGGCTCACCCAGCCGCTCGCCGTTGACTTCGAGGAAGGCCCGGGCACCCGCCCATGCGGCACGCTTGTTCCCATCGACCAAGGCGTCGTTGCGCACCAGGGAATGCAGCAGCGCGGCAGCCTTGGTGAACAGATCCGGATAGCCGTCCTGCCCGAAGACCGTTGCCGAAGGCCTGGCCACCGCCTTGAGCGACTTGCCCTCACGCTCGGCGGTCGCCCGGAGATCGGCCATCTCCTCGTCGGCCCTATCCGCCCGAGGCCAGGCGGCTCACCCGGATCGGACGGATCTCCTCGACCAGTTTCGCCACCGCCAGGACCAGGTCGTCCGAGTGCCGCGGGCCCACGATCTGCAGCCCCACCGGCCTGCCGTCCGCGGTGAGGCCCGCCGGGACGCTGATCGCCGGCTGCTGGGTCATGTTGAACGGGTACGTGAACGGCGTCCACTCCGGCCAGCTCGACAGGCCGCTGCCCGGCGGCACCTCGTGCCCGGCCTCGAACGGCGGGATGCCGACGGTCGGCGTGATGAGCACGTCGAACCGGGTGTGGAACTCGCCCATCAGGATGCCCAGCGCGGCCCGCTCGGCGCTGGCGTCCAGGTAGTCCGCGGCGGAGAACGTGGTGCCCTGCTCCCAGACCCGCCGCAGCCCGGGGTCGACCTTCTCCGCCGACCCCGCCGGGAACGTGTTGAGCCACTGCGCCGCACCGGTCGACCACAGCACGTCGAACGCGTCCTTCGGGTCGCTGAAGCCCGGGTCGCTCTCCTCGATCCGCAGACCCGCGTCGCCCAGCGCGTTCACCGCCGAGCGGACGATCTGCGCGACCTCCGGATCCACCTGCGCGAAGCCCAGTGTCGGCGAGTACGCCGCGATCAGCCCGCGCACGTCACGACGCACCGCCTCGCGGTAGGCGCTGATCGGCGGCGGCATCGCGGCCGGGTCCCGGTGGTCGGGCAGGGCCAGCACGTCCAGCATCAGCGCGATGTCGTCCACCGACCGCGCCATGGGCCCCGCGTGCGACAGCGCGCCGAACGGGCTCGCCGGGTACAGCGGAATACGGCCGTGGGTCGGCTTGAGGCCGACGATGCCGCAGAACGCGGCCGGGATCCGCACCGAGCCACCGCCGTCGGTGCCGACCGACAGCTCGCCCATCCCCGCGGCGACCGCCGCCGCGCTGCCGCCGCTGGACCCGCCCGCGGTCAGCGAGGTGTCCCACGGGTTGCGCGTGACGCCGGTGAGCTTGCTGTCGGTGACGCCCTTCCACGCCAGCTCGGGCGTGGTGGTCTTGCCCAGCAGCACCAGGCCGTTCTCCCGCAGCCGCGCGGTGACCGGGCTGTCGACGTCCCACGGCTGGTTCGGGTCGATGCAGGTCGAGCCCCGCAGCGTCGGCCAGCCCTGGGTGAGGAACATGTCCTTGATCGAGGTCGGCACCCCGTCCAGCCAGCCGATCGGGTTGCCCTCGCGCCACCGGGTCTCCGACGCCTTGGCGCCCTCGAGCGCGACCTCCCTGTCGACCAGGCAGTAGGCGTTGACCTCGCCGTCCCGCTCCTCGATCGCGCGCAGGGCTGCCTCGGTGGCCTCGACCGGCGAGATCTCACCGGTCGAGTAGGCGGCGACGAGCTCACTCGCCGTCAACAGGGTGGTCATCATGCTCCTCAGTGCCCCGACGGCACGTAGCCCAACTGTTTGTCCACGACATTACGAAGCGGCCGGCCAGTGTGCCAGCGTTCGAAGTTGTCCGCGAACACCTCCACCAGCGTGTTGCGCCAGCCGACGAAGTCACCCGACATGTGCGGGGAGACCAGCACGCCGTCCAGTGTCCACAGTGGATGATCTGACGGCAGCGGCTCGGTTTCGAAGACGTCGAGCGCCGCGCCCGCGATCCGGCCCTCCCGAAGGGCGGTGACCAGGTCACTCGTCACGACCAGCTCCCCGCGCCCGACGTTGACGAACCGCGCGACCGGCTTCATCGCGGCGAAGGCGGTGGCGTCGAACATGCCCTTGGTCTGCTCGGTCAGCGGCGCGACGGCGATCACGTAGTCGAACTCGGGCAGGTGGCGGACGAGGTCGGCGGAAGGGTGCACGGTGCCGAAGTCCGGGTCGTCCTCGCGGGCCCGGCGGCCCATTCCGGACACCTTCAGCCCGGCGGCCCGCAGCAGCCGGGCGATCGCACGGCCGATCGGGCCGGTGCCGACCACCAGCGCACGGCGGCCGCCCACGCGCTCGCTCTCCCGGTGCTGCCAGCGGGACTGGCGCTGCAGGTCGAGCGAACCGGGCAGGTCCTTGGCGAACGCGATCACGACCCCGAGCACGTACTCGGCGATCGAGTCGTCGAAGACGCCACGCGAATTGGTCAGGACCACGTCGCTCGCCCGCAGCTCGGGGAACATCACCGGGTCGACCCCGGCGCTCGCGATGTGCACCCACCGGAGCTTGTCGGCGGCGTGCCACGCGGCGGGCACGGCCGTGGACAGGAAGTCGTAGACGAACAGCGCGTCGGCCCCGCGCAGGGCGTCGGCCAGCCCTTCCTCGCCGCTGTAACGAACTTCCGCCACGGACTCGATGGTCTTCATGTCCGGGGGGTGCTGATCACCGCATAGCACCGCCAGCACCGGTGTCTTCGGCCCGATCATCGTTGACACGGTATGAGGCGGTCGTATGATTGTCAACAATCCGAGGAGCCACCCCGGAGGCCTTCTTCCAGAGCGTTACCTTCGGAGCCGAGCCTTGGATTTGAACTTCCCTGCCTTCGAGGGCCCACTGGCCCAACGGGGCATCGGCGTCATCGCGCCCTTCGACCTGGCGCTGGAGCGTGAGCTCTGGCGCTGGGTGCCGATGGAGGTGTCCCTGCACCTCGCCCGCACCCCGTACGAACCGGTGCCGGTCTCGATGGAGATGGCGCAGCTGGTCAGCAACAGCGCGCACCTCGCCGCCGCGACGCGCGACGTCCTGCACGTCGAGCCCGAGGTGGTCGCCTACCTGTGCACCTCGGGCAGCTTCGTCAACGGCATCGACTACGAACGCTCGCTGACCAAGGCGATCTGCGACGCCGGCGCTCCCGACGCGGTCACCACGTCGGGCGCGCTGGCCGAGGTGCTGGACCAGCTGGACGTGCACCGCGTCTCGGTGATCACCCCCTACGACGAGGATCTGACCGGCAAGCTGCACGACTTCCTGGCCGAGATGAACGTCGAGACGCTCTCCAGCGAGCACCTCGGCCTGGGCGGGGGCATCTGGAAGGTCAGCTACCGGACCATCGCGGAGCGGATCTTCAGCGCCGACCACCCCGACGCCGAGGCGATCTTCGTCAGCTGCACGAACCTGCCGACCTACGACCTGATCGAGCCGCTGGAAGCCGCCCTCGGCAAACCGGTGCTGACCGCGAACCAGCTGACGATGTGGGCCTGCCTCAAACGCATGGAGCTGCCGATCGTCGGGCCCGGGAAGTGGCTCAAGGACGTATCGTAGGATTGTCGACAACTCTACCGGAGGTGCCGCCCACCATGCCGACCGTCGGTTTCATCTACCCGGATCACGCCGCCGAAGACGACTACCCGTTCGCCGAGCGGCTGCTGGGCTACCGGTTCTCGCTGCCGGTCGAGCACATCTACGGCACCGACCTGCACGCCGTGCCCGAGCTGCTCGACCTGGGCAGCGAGAAGCGGCTGGCCGAGGGCGCCACGCTGCTGGCGAAGCACGAGCCCGACGCGGTGGTGTGGGCCTGCACCAGCGGCAGCTTCGTCTACCGGTGGGACGGCGCGCACGAGCAGGTCGCGAAGCTGGCGGCCGCCGCGGGCAAGCCGGCGTCGAGCACGTCGTTCGCCTTCGTGCGGGCGGCGCAGAAGCTCGGGCTCGAGCGGGTCGCGGTCGCGGCGAGCTACCCGGACGACGTGGCGAAGCTGTTCGTCGAGTTCCTGGGCAACGGCGGCATCGAGATCGTCGCGATGTCGAGCGAGGGAATCGACACCGCCGCCGAGGTCGGCAGGCTCTCGCCGGAGGCCGTCGTCGAGCTCGCGGTGGGCCACGACCACCCGTACGCGGACGCGGTGCTCATCCCGGACACGGCGATGCGCACACTGGGCGTGATCAACACGATCGAGGAGCGGCTCGGCAAGCCGGTGCTGACGGCCAACCAGGTGACCATCTGGGAGGGCCTGCGGCTCGTGGGCGAACTGCCCGAGTCCGACGAACTGGGGGCGTTGTTCCGATGCCATTAGCCGAGATAGAACCGGTCAGCCGGGAGTCGACCGCCGCGATCATCGCGCGGCAGCTGCGCGAGGCGATCATGAACGGGTCGCTGCCGCCGGGCGCGCAGCTGGGCGAGACCGAGCTGGCCGGGCAGTTCCAGGTGTCACGCGGGCCGCTGCGCGAGGCGATGCAGCGGCTGGTGTCGGAGGGGTTGCTGCGCAGCGAGCGGCACCGCGGGCTGTTCGTGATCGACCTCGAGCCCGAGGACATCCACGACATCTACTCGGCACGGCTGGCCATCGAGCGCGCGGCGGTGATCCGGATCGTGCACGGCCCGTCCCGCGACGAGGCGGCGGACCTGCTGGCGAAGGCGGTGCGCGAGATGGCGGCGGCGACTTCGACCGAGGACTGGGCCGCGGTGTCGGAGGCGGACACGCGGTTCCACGAGGTGCTGGTGTCGGCGTCGGGGAGCAAGCGGCTGGTGCGGATGTCGCGGACGCTGCTGATCGAGACGCGCATGTGCCTCTCCGCCCTGCGGCTGACCTACGCGAGCGACGAGGAGCGCGTGACCGAGCACGAGCACATCACGGCCGCCCTCCGCGACGGCGACCAGGACACGGCGCTGTCGCTGCTGGAGGCCCACATGGAGGACGCCGTCCAGCGGCTGGCCCCGGGGACGAGCCTGTTCGCGTAACGCGAGGAGGGCAGTTGTCGATCTTGGATCGTGCGCGAACTGTGGTTTCTCGTGGTCGTCGGCGTGCTGGCCGGCTGTTCCGGCGCGCCTGCCGCGCAGGCTCCGGCACCCGCCCCGGCTCCCGTCACGTCGTCGGCCGCGCAGGTGACCGACCAGCAGCGGGTCCTGCAGGCGATGCTCACGTCGGACGAAGCGGACAAGTACGATCTCGACTCCGCCGGGGGCACGACCCGATCCTCAAGACCGAAACCACGTCGGTCTCGCTGGGCCGCCCATGCGAACGACACCTGGCTTCGGACGCCGCGATCTCCGCCGCCGCGCACGTCAAGTGGGACACCAGTGACCGCGATCCGTATCTGGTAGTGGACCAGGTGCTGGCCCACTACCACGGCACGACCGGAGCAGCCGTCGTGCAGGAGGCGGAGCAGGCTCTCCCCTGCCGGGACGAGGTGTACAAGGGCTCACCGCTCATGCGTTTCACCGGGCAGGTCCAGCTGCCCCAGGCACCCGGTGTCGAACGCCAGATCGCCTACTGCGAGGACGATCTCCAGCTCCGGATCCGCGACTGCTACCTCTTCGCCGGACGCGGAGAGTTCGCCATGCAGGTCGACTTCAACGTCGTCGCATCGAGCTTCGACGACGCCGCGGACCTTCTGTCCCAGCGGCTGCCCACCTTGGTGCCCGCGCTGGAGACCGTCCTGACGCGCGCCTAATCCTCCGGTGTGGTGTGGCGGTCGAACAGGGTGCCCAGCACCGTGGCCGAAGTCGCCGAGCCGAGGGCGATCGTCCAGCCCACCGGGCCCAGGGGGGTGCAGCCGAAGAACCGCGACACCCCCGGCGTCTGGATCACCAGCGCCAGTGCGGCGGCCGAACCCAGCGAAGCGGCCAGAGTGGACCGGTCGACGCCGCCCGTGACGAGGGTCTGGCCCAGCTGCGTGCCGACCAGGCTCGCCAGCGCCACGGTGCTCGCCCGCCGCCCGCGGCCGGTGAAGCGCGCCAGCGTCCACGCCGTCGTCGCGCCGAGGGTGGTCACCCCGGCGCGCACCCCGATGTCACGCTGCAATGCCTTCCCCAGCGAGCTTTCCGGCCCCTCGCTCAGCAGGTCCGCGTCACCCTCGGGTGGCCGGCGCAACGCGATCGCCAACGCCGGCGCCAGATCCGTGAGCAGGTTGACCAGCAACAGCTGCCGCGCGGTCAACGGCGAGCGCCCCGTCAGCACCGCACCCAGCACGCTGAACGCGATCTCCCCAAGGTTGCCGCCGAGCAGGATCGCCAGCGCTTCCCGCACCGACGCCCACATCGCCCGTCCCTCGACGAGCGCGGCGATGATCGTCTCCAGCCGGTCGTCGGTGACCACCAGGTCCGCGGCGGCCTTCGCGGCGGGCGTGCCGTGTTCGCCGAGCGCGATGCCGACGTCGGCGAGCCGGATCGCCGGTGCGTCGTTCGCTCCGTCCCCGGTCATCGCCACGGTGCGCCCGAGCCGCTGGTACGCCTTGATGATCCGCACCTTCTGCACCGGGCTGCACCGGGCGATCACGTCGACCGAGCGCAGTGTCTCCGCCAGCTGGTCCTCGTCCAGCTCGTCGATCTGCGCCCCGGTCACGACGTGCAGGTCGGCACCGTCCTCGGCGACCTCGCTCGCGATGGCCTCACCGGTGTCGGGGTGGTCGCCGGTGATCATCACGATCTGCACGCCCGCCGCCCGCAGCTGCGCCGCCGCGGGCGCCGCGCTGCCACGCACGGGATCCGCGATCGCGACGAAGCCACAGAACTCGAGGTCGCTCACCGCGTCCTCGTCTATTGTGGACTGATCCACGGCGCGCTCGGCCACGGCGAGCACCCGCTGTCCCGCCTGGGCCAGCTTCTTCATCCGCCCGAGCATCTTATTGCGCGCCGCCTTGTCCAGCGAGCACTTCGGCAGCACCGACTCCGGCGCTCCCTTCACGCACAGCACCACGCCGCCGTCCGACCGCCCGAGCACCGCGTGATACCCGCGCGACGGCTCGAACGGCACCGAGTCCAGCGGCTCCCACGGACCCGGGTCCGCGTGTGCGGCGCCCGCGAGCACGGCACGATCGGTCGCATGGGCCAGCTCCGCGGGGTCGTCCGCGTGCGGCGTCGCGCGGACCGCCACCGCGAGCACCTTCCGCAGCGCCGGCGTCAGCTCGTGCACGCGGCGCCGGGTGCGCCCGTTGTCGATCTCGTTGACCGTCAGCTTTCCTTCGGTGAGCGTGCCGGTCTTGTCGAAGCACAGCACGTCCACCCGGCCCAGCGCCTCGATGCTGCGCGGGTTCCGCACGAGCGCGTTGTGCTCGGCCAGCCGGCGCGCGGCCGCCAGCTGGGCCGCGTTCACCAGGAACGGCAGGCCCTCCGGCACCGAGGCGACGGCGAGGTTCACCGCCGCGGACATGCTCTCCCGCAACGGGATCCCGCGCACCAGACCCGCGCCGGCCACCGCGACCGCCGAGCCGAGCGCCGCCGGCATGCTCTTGCGGGTCAGCTCCGCGAGCCGGGTCTCCACCCCCGTCGTCGGCGCGTTCTCGCGGGCCAGGGCCATGCTGCGTCCGGCTTCGGTGTCCGACCCGGTCGCCACGACGACGGCCGTCGCCTGCCCGGCCGCGACCGTCGTGCCCTCGTAGAGCATCGACGTGCGATCGGCGACGTCCGCGGCGACCACGGGCGTCGGGGTTTTGGCCACGGGTAAGGATTCCCCGGTCAAGGACGACTCGTCCATCTCCAGTCCGTCGGCGGCGAGCAGGCGGCAGTCGGCCGGCACGACGTCACCGGAGTCGAGCACGACGACGTCGCCGCGCACCAGTTCGTCGGCGCTCAGCGTGCGTTCCTCGCCGTCCCGCAGCACGGTCGCCGTGGTCGCCGAGCGGCTGAGCAGCTCGGCCAGCTGCCGTTCGGTACGCACCTGCTGGATGCTGCCCACGAGCGCGGAAAGCGCTGTCACGCCGCCGACCAGCACGGCGTCGGACGGCGACCCGACCGACGCCGAAAGCGCCGCACCGCCCAGCAGCACCGGCGTCAGCGGGTTCGACAGCTCGGCGAGGAAAGCGCTCGCCAGGCTCGTACCGCCTTCCGCCGCAACGCCTTCCGCCCGGCTCCGAGCCTCCGAAGTGGACAGTCCCCCGTTGTCACTTGCCAACCGCTCCAGAACGACGTCCACCGGCATCAGGTGCCACGGCGCCAGCGCGGAGGTCAGGGACGGCGGGTGCAACCGCCGCGCCCGCCGGTGCGCGTTCGCCAGCGCGATCGCGGCGCCCGCGTTCACCGCCCGCAGGCTTCGCGTGGCCGGGCTGGTGCGGCCCGTCTGCAGCGCGCTCACCGCGGCCACCCCGGTGGCGCCGCCGGCGAGCCGGATGCTGTCGCGGTTGATCTCACGGGCGGCGGACACGGCCTCGATCAGCAGGCCCGCGACGGAGAGGTCCTCGCCGACGAGCAGATGCGCGCCCCACGGCGGCGCCTCGCCGGACTGGTGCACACCGACGCCGCAGTCGGCGGCACCGAGCGCGTGGCGGTCACCCGACACCAGCAGCACGACATGCCCTTCGGCCTGCAGGTCCCGCACCGACGCGACGAGCCGCGTGCCCCCGGGAACAGCGCGGTCGGCGTCGAAGGACGGCTCGTCGCCGTTCGCGCTGATCACCGGCAGGTTCGCCCGCCGGGCGGCGGCGACGAGCGTGCCGATGCCGGGCGGCGTCTCCCGTCGCAGCCCGAGGACGGCCTGCGGCTCGTCGTCACGCAGGAGGCCCAGCACGGTGCTCGCGCCCCGGCGCAGCAGTTCCTCGCTCTCCGGGATGGGCTTCTCCAGCGGGCCGAGCCGCCAGCCGTCGCCCTGCTGGACCTCGTGCGGCCGCTTGGGGTCGAACAGCCGCCACACCCGGTCCACGACCTCTTCGGAGTCGCTGCCGGACAGCGGGATCAGTTCGTTCGGCGTCATGTGACCGGTGTCCAGCGCGCCTTCGTCGACCACGACCGCGTCGATCGCGTCCAGGCGCCGCAACACAGACCGGTCCATCACGAGGGCGCCGTGGCGCGCCAGCACCCGCCCGAGGTGCGCGCCGAAGGCCGCACGCCCCGCCTCCGCCGCCTTGGGCAGCGACGCGAGCCCGATGCCCGCGGCCCGGCGCGGTCCGAACGGCAGCATCACGGCCGCCGCCGCGGCGCCCGCGGCGAGCACCTTGCGCTCGTAGCTCTCCACCGGACCGTCCGGCACCGGCCGCGGCCGCTCGACGACGACCGGGTCGGCGGCGGCGTCCGCCGGCCCCTTGATCAGCTTGTCCTCGGCCGCGCACCAGGCCTTCGAATACGCACGCGCTTCGCGCCACTGCTCGACGCGCTGAGCGGCGTCCAGCAGCGTGCCCTCGCCACCGGCCGCGAGCCCGTGGCCGAGCGCGGCCGCGATCGAGGTCGCGGAGTCCGCGCGCTCCGCGCTGCCCGCCCGCCGGGCGGCCAGTTCGCGTAGCTTCGGGTGCAGGTCGATGATGCCGGGAAGCGCTGCCAGCTCGGTCGGCAGCGGCGCCCACGGGGCGAGCCTGGTGATCGCGGACAGCCCGAGTCCGACGGCGTTCACCGCCAGGGTGGGCAGAAGCCGCGTGCCGCGCACACCGTCGGCCGGGTGGTGCAGCTCGTCCTCGGCGGCCTGTTCTTCCTCCGTGCCCGGCTCGGCCTCGGCCCGCTCGACGATGCGCACCAACTCGTCCGTGCGGGGCGCCGGATCGTCCACGCCGATGATCACCCGCGAGGACGGCGCGTTCACCCGGGCCCAGCGCACGCCCTGGTGCTTCTCGAGCTCATGCTCGATGCGGCGGGCGACGCGTTCGCCGCCCGCCCCGTGCACCCCGTGTGCTTCGATGTGCAGCCGTCCCGGGCAGGACCAGACCTGTCGCCGCTGCCGTCCCGCCAGGATCCCGGTGAGACCGCGGACGGTGCCCGCGATCGCACCGGCGGTGGACAGTGGCCCCGGCACGCGGACGCCGAGCAGCTGCATGTAGACCTCCCTCTCCGAGGGAGAAGGTGCCCACTTTCGGCCGGAAGTATGCCTACAGCGCGTCCGCGACCGCGGTGCCCAGCTCCGCCGTCGTCGCCTTGCCGCCGAGGTCGGGAGTCGCCACCTCGCCGGCGGCGAGCACGGTTTCGACCGCCGCGTACACCGCTCGCGCGGCCTCCGCCTCGCCGAGGTGCTCCAACATCATCGTGCCCGCGAGGATCTGTGCCACCGGGTTCGCGATGCCCTGGCCCGCGATGTCGGGTGCGCTGCCGTGCACCGCCTCGAACATCGACGGGTGCTCGCGCTCGGGGTTGATGTTGCCCGAGGGCGCCATGCCCAGCCCGCCGGTGACGGCCGCGGCGAGGTCGCTGAGGATGTCGCCGAACAGGTTCGACGCCACCACGACGTCGATCCGCTCCGGCTGCTGCACCATCCGGGCGGCCAGCGCGTCGATGTGGCACTGTTCACTGTGGACGGTGGGGAACCGCTCGGCGACCTCCGCGAAGATCTCGTCCCAGAACGGCATCGTGTGGATGATCCCGTTGGACTTCGTCGCCGAGACCACCCGCCCGGTGCGGGTCTGCGCCAGCTCGAAGGCGTACCGGATGATCCGCTCCACCCCGACCCGGGTGAACACCGACTCCTGCAGCGCGAACTCGCCGGGCATCCCGCGGTTCTGCCGCCCGCCCAGCTCGGAGTACTCGCCCTCGGAGTTCTCCCGGACGATCACCATCTCCAGCTCGTCGGCCGTGCGGTCGGCGAGCACCGAGGTGGTGCCCGGCAGCAGCCGCACCGGCCGCAGGTTGACGTACTGGGAGAACGCGCGGCGCACCGGGATCAGCAGACCCCACAGCGACACGTGGTCGGGCACGCCGGGGAACCCGACGGCTCCGAGCAGGATCTGGTCGAACTCCGCCAGCTGCTCGATCCCGTCGTCCGGCATCATCTTGCCGGTCTCGGCGTAGCGCTCGCAGCTCCAGTCGAACTCGGTCCAGCTCAGCCCGAAGCCGAACCGTTGGGCGGCCCTGTCGAGCACCTTGCGCGCCTCGATCTGGACGTCGACGCCGATCCCGTCGCCGGGGATGCTCGCGATCCGGTAGTCGTTCACAGGGCGACCGCCACGTACTTGACCTCCAGGAACTCGTCGATGCCCACACTGCCGCCTTCGCGGCCGAGGCCCGACTGCTTCACCCCGCCGAACGGCGCGGCCGGGTTGGAGACTATCCCCTGGTTGAGCCCGATCATCCCGGCGTCGAGGTTCTCCGACACCCGCAGGGCGCGCTTGAGGTCGTTCGTGAACACGTAGCTGACCAGGCCGTACTCGGTGTCGTTCGCCGCGGCGACCGCCTCCTCCTCGGTGTCGAACACCGAGATCGGCGCCACCGGCCCGAAGATCTCCTCGGTCGCCATCCGCGCGTCGCGCGGCACGTCGACGAGCACCGTGGCCTGGTAGAAGTTGCCCGGCCCGTCCACCGTCGCACCACCGGTGAGCACCTTCGCGCCCCGGTCGGCCGCGTCGCGCACCAGCTCGGTCACCTTGGCCACCGCGTCGGTGTCGATCAGCGGGCCGACCACGACGCCGGGCTCGGTGCCGCGGCCCATGGGCAGCGCGGACATCCGCTCGGTCAGCCGCCGGGCGAACTCGTCCGCGACGCCGCGCTGCACGTAGAAGCGGTTGGCCGCGGTGCACGCCTCGCCGATGTTGCGCATCTTCGCCTGCATCGCGCCCTCGATCGCCGCGTCGAGGTCGGCGTCGTCGAACACCAGGAACGGCGCGTTGCCGCCGAGCTCCATCGACGTCCGCAGCACCTTGTCCGCGCACTGTTCCAGCAGCTTGCGGCCGACCGCGGTGGAGCCGGTGAACGACAGCTTGCGTGCGCGACCGTCCTTGATCAGCGGTTCCATCACGCCGCCGGGGTCGGTGGTGGTGACGACGTTGAGCACCCCGGCGGGCAGCCCGGCCTCGGTGAGGATCGCGGCGAGCGCCAGCATCGAGAGCGGGGTCTGCTCGGCGGGCTTGATCACCATCGTGCAGCCGGCGGCGATCGCCGGGCCGATCTTGCGCCCGCCCATGGCCATCGGGAAGTTCCACGGCGTGATCAGCAGGGTCGGGCCGACCGGCTGCTTGGTGACCAGGAACCGGCCGGCGCCGTTGGGCGCGACCTGGTAGCCGCCGTCGATGCGCACGGCCTCCTCGGAGAACCAGCGGAAGAACTCGGCGGCGTAGGCGATCTCGCCCTTCGCCTCGGCGAGCGGCTTGCCCATCTCGAGCGTCATCAGGAGACCGAGCTCCTCGGTGCGCGCGTTGAGCAGTTCGTAGGCGCGGCGCAGGATCTCGCTGCGCTCACGTGGCGCGGTGCGGGCCCACTCGGCCTGCGCGGCGACGGCGGCGTCGAGCGCGGCCTTGCCGTCCTCGGGCGTCGCGTCGGCGACCTCGCACAGCTTCTCGCCGGTGGCCGGATCCTCGACGGCGAAGGTGCGCCCGCCGGCGGCCGGCACCCACTTGCCACCGATGAACAGCTCCTTGGCCACGGCCTCGACCACACCGGTCTCGCTCACATCCGCCTCCGTGTCTCTCATTGCACCACTTCACCGGTCATGCTATGCATATTGTCAACAATCTACAACCGCGCTAGGAGTAGCTTCATGGCCCAGCTGTCCCCCTTGCTCAAGCAAGCCACTCCCGTCGTCGTCGACCACGGCGAAGGCGCGTACCTCTACGACGTCGAGGGCAACCGCCACCTGGACTTCACCGCCGGCATCGGCGTCACCAGTACTGGACACTGCCACCCGAAGGTGGTCGCCGCCGCGCAGGAGCAGATCGGCAAGCTGATCCACGGCCAGTACACGACCGTGATGCACCAGCCGCTGCTCAAGCTCGTCGAGCGCCTCGGCGACGTGCTGCCGACCGGGCTCGACTCGCTGTTCTTCGCCAACTCCGGCAGTGAGGCCGTCGAGGCCGCGCTGCGGCTCTCGCGACAGGCCACCGGCCGCCCGAACGTGATCGTGTTCCAGGGCGGGTTCCACGGCCGGACCGTCGCGACCGCGACCATGACGACCTCGGGCACCCGGTTCAGCGCCGGCATCTCGCCGCTGATGGGCGGAGTGCACGTGGCGCCGTTCCCGTACGCCTACCGCTACGGCTGGGACGAGCAGACCGCCACGAAGTTCTGCCTGCGCGAGCTGGACTACCTGTTCGCGACCGTCAGCGCGCCCAACGAGACCGCCGCGTTCTTCGTCGAGCCGGTCCTGGGCGAGGGCGGGTACGTGCCCGCCAACGCCGAGTTCCTGCGCGGCCTGCGCGAGCGCGCCGACGAGCACGGCATCCTGCTCGTGTTCGACGAGATCCAGACCGGCTTCGGCCGCACCGGCAAGTTCTGGGGCCACGACCACTTCGGCGTCCGGCCCGACGTGGTGACCATCGCGAAGGGCCTGGCGAGCGGCTTCCCGCTGTCCGGCATCGCGGCGTCGAAGGAGCTGATGGCCAAGGCGTTCCCCGGTTCGCAGGGCGGCACCTACGGCGGCAACGCGGTCTCCTGCGCGGCGGCGCTGGCCACCCTGGACGTCATCGAGGAGGAGGGCCTCGTCGAGAACGCGGCGGCCCGCGGCCGGCAGCTGCTCGAAGGCGCCCGGCTGGTCGGCGACAAGACCCCGGAGATCGGCGATGTGCGCGGCCTCGGGCTGCTCGTCGGCTCGGAGTTCACCACCGCCGACGGCAAGCCCGACAACGCGACCGCGCAGGCGGCCCAGCAGGAGGCCGCCCGGCGCGGGCTGCTGATGTTGACCTGCGGGGCGCACATGAACGTCGTCCGGATGATCCCGCCGCTGGTGGTGACCGCCGAGCAGATCGACGAGGCGCTCGCCATCTGGAGCGAGACCGTCTCGGCCGTGACCAAGTAAGGAGAACAGTGTCCCGCTACATCACGATCAGCCTCGACAAGCGCGGGGTGTCCTGCCGGGCGGTGCTGCTGGACCGCGAAGCGCCGCGCACCTGCGAAGCGGTGTGGAACGCCCTGCCCCAAAGTGGTTCGGCATATCACGCGAAATACGCGCGGAACGAGGTGTACACACTGGTCTCGCCGTTCGCGGAACCGAAACCAGGCCGGGAGAACCCGACGATCACGCCCATTCCCGGCGATGTCGTGTATTTCGGTTTCGAGGCGTGGGAAATCGGTAATCCCGCCTACGGCTACGAGGATTCCAGCGAGGCGCACGGCGACCGGGGCGCGACCGACCTGGCCATCTTCTACGGCCGCAACAACCTGCTGATCAACGGCGACGCCGGCTGGGTGCCCGGCAACGTTTTCGCGACGATCGTCGAAGGACTGCCCGAAATGGCGGAGGCCGCACAAGACCTGTGGCTCCGCGGGGTCGAGGGCGAGACGCTCTCGTACGCCAGGGCGGAGTGACGACGACACGGGGGGTGAGGGGCGCCGGGCACCGGTGCCCCTCACCCTTTCGCGTGAACTAACCCGGATCACCGAATGTGCCACCACTTTCACCCGATCGGGAGGGCGTGGCGCCTGGATGCCGCATCAAGATCGCCATCACCCCATGTCACCATTTTGGGTTGAACCACCGGCAGTGGATCAACACGACCGGGTAGCCCCCTCGGCAAAACACGAAAGTGTTACATGTTTAAGCTGAAGGGCTACCAGCGTTCAGCGGTAGTCCTTTCCCGGCGCGCCGGGGCTCGTTGACAGCCGCTCGGCATCGGTGGAAATCTCCTCATCGCTTTCGAAAGCAAGGGCACATTCGCAAGTTTCGAATCCGTTAAGGAGCAATACCCATGCACTTCTACTACTGCCACGACATCCTGACCCACGGCGTGGCTGCGCTGGCCCACTTCCTCGGCTGGCTCGTCTGATCCGCGAATAGCCTGAAGAAATGAATGCGGGGCCGGGACGAATTGGCGCGGACCGGCCCCGCGCCTTTACCGGCGCTAGACTCCGGAACGTCGTGGAACCGACGTGAGCGGAGCATCCGATGGACGCGGACGTGATCGTGGTGGGCGCCGGGCTGGCCGGGCTCGTCGCGGCGAGCGAGCTGACCGCCGCCGGCAAGCGGGTGCTCGTCGTCGAGCAGGAACCCGAGGCTTCCCTTGGCGGGCAAGCGTTCTGGTCCTTCGGCGGGCTCTTCCTCGTGAACACCCCGGAGCAACGCCGGCTCGGTATCCGCGATTCGGTGGAACTCGCCTGGCGCGACTGGGAGACCAACGCCGCCTTCGACCGGCCCGAGGACCATTGGCCGCGGAAGTGGGCGCGCGCGTACGTCGAGTTCGCGGCCGGCGAGAAGCGGTCGTGGCTACGTTCACTCGGTCTGCGTTTCTTCCCCATCGTCAACTGGGCCGAACGCGGCGGCAACACCGTGCCGCGGTTCCACCTCACCTGGGGCACCGGGCCCGCCGTCGTCGAGCCGTTCGCCCGCAGGGCGCGTGACACGGCCGAGTTCCGGTTCCGGCACCGGGTCGACGCCCTCACCACCACCGCCGGCGT
This sequence comes from Amycolatopsis acidiphila, assembly GCF_021391495.1. Classification (NCBI taxonomy): domain Bacteria; kingdom Bacillati; phylum Actinomycetota; class Actinomycetes; order Pseudonocardiales; family Pseudonocardiaceae; genus Amycolatopsis; species Amycolatopsis acidiphila. The sequence continues at coordinate 6,725,780 of NZ_CP090063.1, forward strand.
GATCGACGGCGTCAGCGGCACGATCCTCGAACCCAGTCCCGCGTCCCGTGGCCGGGCGAGTTCCCGGGTTCCCGTCGGCGAGTTCTGCCTGAAGGCGCAGGCGGTGCTCGTCTGTTCCGGCGGCATCGGCGGCAACCACGATCTCGTCCGGCAGAACTGGCCCGAGCGGCTCGGCCCGCCACCGCACACCATGCTCACCGGCGTACCGTCGCATGTGGACGGACGGATGCTCGGCATCAGCGAGGCCGCCGGCGGCCACCTCATCGGCCGCGACCGGATGTGGCACTACGTCGAGGGCGTCACCGACCACACGCCCGTGTGGCCCGGCCACGGCATCCGCATCCTGCCCGGCCCCTCGCCGCTGTGGCTGGACGCGCTCGGGCGGCGGCTGCCCGCACCGCTCTACCCGGGCTTCGACACCCTCGGCACGCTGGCCCATCTGCGCACCACCGGGCACGACCACTCGTGGTTCGTCCTCACCACGAAGACGATCGCACGCGAGTTCGCGCTCTCCGGTTCCGAGCAGAACCCCGACCTGACGGGCAAGAGCGTCCTGCGAACGCTGGGCCGCGCGTTCGGCATCCCCGGCCCGGTGAAGGCGTTCCTGGCGCACGGCGCGGACTTCGTCCAGGCACGCGAGCCGGACGAGCTGGTCAGGCGGATGAACGCGCTCACCGGCGAACCCCTGCTCGACCCCGCGGCCGTGCGCGGCGAGGTGCTGGCCCACGACGAGGCCGTGGCGCAGTGGATCTCGACCCGCGACCTGCAGGTCAACGCGGTGCGGGTGGCCCGGCGGTACCTCGGCGACCGGCTCGTCCGGGTGGCGCCCCCGCACCGCCTGCTCGACCCGAAGGCCGGTCCGCTGATCGCCGTCCGGCTCAGCGTGCTGAGCCGCAAGACCCTCGGGGGGCTCGAGACCGACCTGTCCGGGCAGGTGCTGCGGGCCGGCGGCGCAGCACTGCCCGGCCTCTACGCCGCCGGCGAGGCGGCCGGCTTCGGTGGTGGCGGCCTGCACGGCTACCGGGCGCTGGAGGGCGGTTTCCTCGGCGGCTGCCTGTTCTCGGGCCGGCAGGCGGGCCGCGCCATCGCCGCCTCGCTCTGAGCCGGGTCGTACTACGCTGCGATCAACAGCAGCGCGGTTCGGGAGGGCGGGTGCACGTCATGGCAGACGTCGCGGCACGGTTCGCCGGCATCGTCGGGGTGGGCAACCTGCTCAGCGGGAACGAGGTCGGCGAGGACTACGCGCACGACGAGTCGCTCACCTGCGAGCCGCACAAACCGGCCTACGTGGCGAAGCCGGGCTCGGCGGAGGAGGTCGCGGCGCTGCTCGTCGCCGCCGCGGAGCACGCCGTGCCCGTCACCGCCCGCGGGTCGGGCAGCGGCCTGTCCGGCGCGGCGAGGCCACGCGAGGACGGGCTGCTGATCTCGTTCGAGCGGATGAACGCCGTGCTCGAGATCGACACCGCCAACCAGGTCGCCGTCGTGCAGCCCGGGGTCACGCTCGCCCAGCTGGACGCCGAGACGGCCGTGGCGGGGCTGGCCTACACGGTCTACCCGGGCGAGCTGAGCGCGAGCGTGGGCGGCACCGTCGGCACGAACGCGGGCGGGATGCGCGCGGTGAAGTACGGCGTCACGCGCAACAACGTCGTTGGCCTGCAAGCGGTTCTGCCCACCGGCGAGATCATCCGCACCGGCGGCAGGACGTCGAAGGTGGCCACCGGCTACGACCTCACCCAGCTGATCATCGGCTCGGAGGGCACGCTGGCGCTCGCGACCGAGGTCATCGTGAAGCTGTACCCGCGGCTGCCCTACGGCGCCACGCTGCTCGCCCCGTTCGGCGACCTCGACCAGGTGATGCAGGCGGTGCCGCCGATCCTCGCGAGCGGGCTGGCGCCGAACATCCTCGAGTACGTCGACAACCTCACGATGGCCGCGATCAGCTACAACGAGAAGCTTTCCCTCGGGGTGCCGGACGAGGTCCGCGACGCGACGCAGGCGTACCTGGTGGTGGGCCTGGAGAACCGGGACAGCGACCGGCTGGACGGCGACGTCGAACGGGCCGGCGAGCTGCTGTCCGAACTCGGCGCCACCGACGTGTACGTGCTCGACGGCGGCTCGGCCCGCAAACTCATCGAGGCACGGGAAAAGGCTTTCTGGACAGCCAAGTCCGTGGGCGCGGACGACGTGATCGACGTCGTCGTGCCGCGCTCGGAGATGCCCGCCTTCCTCGCCCGCGTGCGGGAGCTCGCCACCGCCGCCGAGGCCGGCGCGCTCGGCTGCGGCCACGCCGGGGACGGCAACGTGCACCTGGGCATCTTCTGCAAGGACCCGGAGAAGAGGTACCGGCTCCTGCGCGACATCTTCGCCGACGGGATGGCTCGCGGCGGGGCGATCTCGGGCGAGCACGGCATCGGGCAGAGCAGGAAGCAGCACTTCCTCGAACTCGAGGATCCCGCGAAGGTGGCGTTGATGCGCCGCGTCAAGCAGGCCTTCGATCCCACGGACATCCTGAACCCCGGCGTCCTTTTCGGTTAGGAGCAAGATGAACGGCGCGCAGTCCCTGATCCGCACGCTCGTCGACGCGGGTGTCGACGTGTGCTTCTCCAACCCCGGCACGTCGGAGATGCACTTCGTCGCCGCGCTGGATTCGGTGCCCGAAATGCGCGGTGTGCTCGGCCTGTTCGAAGGCGTGGTCACCGGCGCGGCCGACGGGTACGCCCGGATCGCGGGCAAGCCCGCGGCGACGCTGCTGCACCTGGGTCCCGGGCTCGGCAACGGCCTGGCGAACCTGCACAACGCACGCCGCGCGCACACCCCGATCGTCAACGTGGTCGGGGATCACGCGACGTACCACAAGAAGTACGACGCCCCGCTGGAGTCGGACATCCCCGCGGTCGCCGGTTCGCTGCAGGGCTGGGTGCGGGAGTCCGACAGCACCGCGGATGTCGGCGCCGACGCGGCCGCCGCCGTGGCCGCGGCGATGGACCCGCCGGGCCGGGTGGCCACGCTGATCCTGCCCGCCGACATCTCGTGGGGCGACGGCGGTGTCGCGGTCGCCCCGATCCCGCCGCGCAGGCCGCATGCGGTGGCGGACACCGTCGTGAAGTCGGTCGCGGAGGTGTTGCGCTCCGGTGAGCCGGTCGCGCTGCTGGTCGGCGGCCCGGCCTGCCGCGAGGCCGGACTGCGCGCGGTCAGCCGGATCGCGGCGGCCACGGGCGCGAAGGCCTTCATCGAAACCTTCCCGGCACGCCTGGAGCGTGGCGCGGGCCTGCCGACGATCGAGCGGCTCGGGTACCTCGCCGAGCAGGCGTCCTACCAGCTCGGCGACACCAGGCACCTCGTCGTGGTGGGCGCGAAGTCGCCGGTGTCGTTCTTCGCCTATCCCGGCAAGCCCAGCGACCTGGTGCCCGAAGGCGCCCAGGTGCACACGCTCGCCGAGCTGGACCACGATGTGGTCGGCGCCCTCGAAGCCCTCGCCGACGAGGTCGCGGCGGGCGTCGAGCCGGTGCTGCAGGAGCCGGCGCGCCCGGCGCTGCCGAGTGGTGCGCTGACGACGCAGAACTGGGTCGAGGTGATCGGCGCGCTGCTGCCGGAGAACGCGATCATCTCCGACGAGGCCAACACTTCCGGTCTGCTCCTCCCGGCCGCCACGGCGGGCGCCCCGCGGCACGACGTGCTCACCCTGACCGGCGGGGCGATCGGCCAGGGCCTGCCGGTGGCGACGGGTGCCGCTGTCGCCGCCCCGGACCGCCCGGTGATCGCCCTGCAGTCCGACGGCAGTGCGCTGTACACGATCTCGGCGCTGTGGACGCAGGCACGGGAGAACCTGAACGTCACGACGGTGGTGCTGAACAACCGCGCGTACGCCATCCTGCGCATGGAGCTGCAGCGTGTGGGCGCGGAAGGCAACGGCCCCAAGGCGAACGACCTGCTGGACCTGTCGCGGCCGGACATGGACTTCGCGAAGATCGCCGAAGGCATGGGCGTCCCCGCGACCCGCGCCACGACGGCGGAGGAGCTGGCGGAGCAGTTCCAGCGGGCACTCGCGGAGCCGGGCCCACATCTGATCGATGCCGCGATCCCGCCGCTGCTGTGAGGCGGCGCGGGTAGGGGCTTTTCCTGGCTCATCTTTGAGCCTGCCCGTCCGGCGAGGTGGGCTGCCCCACCCCGATCTTTCATCGTTCAACGGGCGCCACACCGGGTCAAGGCGGGAAAGATGCCTTGACCCGGTGCGTCGACCGCTGAAGGACGCGGGGATCGGGGTAAGGGGGCGGCTGGGCGCGGCCAATCCCTGCTGCCGTTGCCGGGTCGCCATCGGAGGGCGGTTGGGCAAAGAAAAGTGCCCTCCCACCCGCCGGTGGAAGGGCACTTTTCCTTACCCCTACTCGAAGATCTCGCCCGACTCGGCCTTCTTCACCAGGCTCTCCGGCGGCAGGAAGTGGTCACCGTAGCGCTCGGCCAGCTCTCGGGCCCTCGCGACGAAGCCTGCGAGGCCGCCCTCGTACTGGTTGATGTACTGGATGACCCCACCGGTCCACGCCGGGAACCCGATCCCGAAGATCGAGCCGATGTTGGCGTCCTGCACTGTCGTGAGCACGCCCTCGTCGAAGCATTTCACCGTCTCCAGCGCCTCGGCGAACAGCATCCGCTCCTGCAGGTCCTTGAACGGCACCTGCGCGCTGCCCGACTTGAACGCCTCCCGCAGCCCCGGCCACAGCCCGGCCCGCTTGCCGTCCGCGTACTCGTAGAAACCCGCGCCCGACGAACGGCCCTTGCGGTCGAACTCGTCGATCATCCGGTCGATGACGGCCTCGGACGCGTGCTCCTGCCAGGTCCCGCCCGCGGCCTCGACCGCGGCGCGTGTCTCCTGGCGGATCTTGCGCGGCAGGGTCAGCGTCAGCTCGTCCATCAGCTGCAGCGGCGGCGCCGGGTACCCGGCCTGCGAACCGGCCTGCTCGATCGACGACGGCTCGACGCCCTCGCCCACCGCGGCGACCGCCTCGTTGATGAACGTGCCGATCACCCGCGAGGTGAAGAAGCCGCGGCTGTCGTTCACCACGATCGGCGTCTTCTTGATCTGCAGCGTGTAGTCGAACGCCTTGGCCAGCGTGGCGTCCGAGGTCTTCTCCCCGCGGATGATCTCCACGAGCGGCATCTTGTCCACGGGCGAGAAGAAGTGGATACCGATGAAGTCCTCCTGCCGCTGCACGCCCTGCGCCAGGCCGGTGATCGGCAGCGTCGAGGTGTTGGAGCCCAGCACCGCGTCCGGGTTCACCACGCTCTCGATCTCGCCGAACACCTTGTGCTTGAGCTCCTGGCTCTCGAACACGGCCTCGATCACGAAGTCCACGCCCGCGAAGTCCGCCGGGTCGGCCGTCGGCTTGATGCGGGCCAGCAGCTCGTCCGACTTCTCCTTCGTGGTCTTGCCACGGGAGAGCGCTTTCTCCTCCAGCTTGACCGCGTAGCCCTTGCCCTTTTCGGCGGCCTCCTGCGAGACGTCCTTGAGTACCACGTCGATCCCGGCCTTCGCCGACACGTACGCGATCGCCGCGCCCATCATCCCGGCGCCGAGCACGCCGACCTTCTTGGCCGTGTACTTCTCGAAACCGTCCGGCCGGGAGCCACCGGAGTTGATGTGCTGCAGGTCGAAGAAGAACGCCTTGGTCATGTTCTTCGCGACCTGACCGGTCACGAGGCTCACGAAGTACCGCGTCTCGATCTGCGTCGCGGTGTCGATGTCCACCTGCGCGCCCTCGACCGCGGCGCACAGGATGGCCCGCGGCGCGGGCATCGGCGCGCCCTTGATCTGCTTGCGCAGGTTCGCCGGGAACGCGGGCAGGTTCGCCGCGAGCTGCGGGCTCGCCGGGGTGCCGCCGGGCATCTTGTAGCCCTTGACGTCCCACGGCTGCGCGGCCTCCGGGTTGGCCTTGATCCACTCCTTGGCCTTCGGCAGCAGCTCGTCCACAGTAGACACGACCTCGTGCACCAGGCCGAGCTCCAGCGCCTTGGCCGGCTTGTGCCGCTGGCCCTGCACGAGCACGTTCAGCACCGCGCTCTGGATGCCCAGCAGCCGCACCGTGCGCACCACGCCGCCACCGCCGGGCAGCAGGCCCAGCGTGACCTCGGGCAGGCCGATGACGGTGCCCTTCACGTCGGCGACGATGCGGTGGTGGGTGGCCAGCGCGATCTCCAGGCCGCCACCGAGCGCGGCCCCGTTGATCGCGGCGACGACCGGCTTGCCCAGCGTCTCCAGCCGGCGCAGCTGCGCCTTCAGCTCGTTGGTGCTGGCGGTGATCTCAGCGGCGTGCTCCGGCGTCGCCTGGATCAGGTCGTTGAGGTCGCCACCGGCGAAGAACGTCTTCTTCGCGGACGTGACGACCACGCCCGTGATCAAGTCCTTTTCGGACTCGAGCCGGTCCACGATCTGCGCGAAGGACTCGCGGAAGTCGGCGTTCATCGTGTTCGCCGACTGCTTCGGGTCGTCCAGGGTCAGCACGACGATGCCGTCGGAGTCCTGGTCCCACTTGATGGTCTTGGTCATGTTCACACCCGCTCGATGATCGTGCCGATACCCATGCCGCCGCCGACGCACAGCGACAGCAGTGCGCGCCGTTCCTGGCGCCGCTCCAGCTCGTCGACCATGGTGCCCAGGATCATCGCCCCGGTCGCGCCCAGCGGGTGGCCCATCGCGATGGCGCCGCCGTTGACGTTGACCTTCTCCTCCGGCAGCTTCAGGTCCTTCATCCACTTCAGCACGACGGACGCGAACGCCTCGTTCAGTTCGAACAGGTCGATGTCGTCGGTGGTCAGGCCCGCGTTGGCCAGCACCTTCTGGGTGGCGGGTGTCGGCCCGGTGAGCATGATCGTGGGGTCGGAGCCGGTGATGGCCGCGGAGACGATGCGCGCCCGCGGGGTCAGCCCCAGGTCCTTGCCGACCTGCTCGTCGCCGATGAGCACCAGCGCTGCGCCGTCGACGATGCCCGAGGAGTTGCCGCCCGTGTGCACGTGGTCGATCTTCTCGACCCAGTGGTACTTCTGCAGCGCCACCGCGTCGAAGCCGCCGAACTCGCCGATCGTCTCGAAGGCCGGCTTGAGCTTGCCCAGGCTCTCCAGCGTGGTGCCGGGGCGGCGGTGCTCGTCGTGGTCGAGGATCGTGACGCCGTTGACGTCCTTCACCGGCACCACGGACTTGGCGAAGTAGCCGCCGGACCAGGCCGCCTCGGCCTTCTCCTGCGAGCGGACCGCGAACCGGTCGACGTCCTCGCGCGAGAAGCCCTCGATGGTGGCGATCAGGTCGGCGCCGATGCCCTGGGGGGCGAAATAGGTGTCGTAGGTGGTGGCCGGGTCGGTGAACATCGGGCCGCCGTCGGAGCCCATCGGCACCCGCGACATCGACTCGACGCCGCCGGCCAGGATCAGGCTCTCCCAGCCCGAGCGCACCCGCGCGGCCGCCTGGTTCACCGCTTCGAGTCCCGAGGAGCAGAACCGGTTGAGCTGCACCCCCGCGACCGTGTCGGGCAGGCCGGAGGCCATGGCCGCGGCCCGCGCGATGTCGGCGCCCTGGTCGCCCACCGGGGACACGACGCCCAGGACGATGTCCTCGATCTTGGCCGGGTCCAGACCGGGATGGCGCGCCTTGAGCTCGTCGACCAGACCGACCACCAGGTCGATCGGCTTGGTCCCGTGCAGGGACCCGCCCTTGTTCTTCCCACGAGGCGTGCGGATCGCCTCGTAGATGTATGCCTCGTTGCTCACCCGTGCGGCCTTTCCTCGGTTGAAGCTAATCCTCACTAACATAGTCCGCGCATTTCCCCAGGTGTCAACTGGTTGCACTGTGATCCGTTCGAGCTAGAGTGGTCTCACCATGCAGGAGCCCCGCACCCGCCGCACCGGCGACCGGAAGAACCAGCTGGCCACTATCGCGGCCGAGCTGTTCCGCGCCCGCGGCTACCACGGGGTGGGCATCAACGACATCGCCGCGGCGGCCGGCATCACCGGCCCGGCGCTGTACCGGCACTTCGCGGACAAGCAGGCCGTACTCGCGTACGTGCTGCTGTCGGGCGTACGCGACATGGAGACCGAGACCACAGCCGCGCTCAGCACGATGGGCCGGCCGAGCGGCGAGCAGGTCGACCAGCTGCTCGCCGCGATCGCGTCGGCCTCGGTCGAGCGCCGAGAGGTCGCGGCGCTGTGGCGCTGGGAGGGCAAGCACCTCTCACCGGCGGACCAGCGCGAGATCGGCAGGCGGTCCTCGGCGATCCTCACCGCCTGGGCGAAGGTGTTGCTGGAGGTGCGCCCCGAACTCGCCGCCGCCGACGCCGAGCTGCTGTGCTGGGCGGCGCTGAGCGTGTTCGGCAGCGTGTCGGTGCACCACACGACGGTCGCCAAGCGCCGCTTCGTGCAGTTGCTGAGCGCGCTCGCCAAACGTGTCCTGAGCACGGACCTGCCACCCGCCGCGGCGGCGCCGGTCCCGGCTCCCGCGGCGGGCATCGGCACGCCGTCACGACGGGAGCAGCTGCTGTCCGCCGCCACCGAGCTGTTCCGGCAGCGCGGCTTCCACGACGTCTCCATGGAGGACATCGGCGCGGCCGCGGGCATCGCGGGTCCCAGCGTCTACCGGCACTTCCCGAGCAAGACGAGCCTGATCCACGCCATCGCCCGCCGCACCGCCGACCGGCTCGCGCTCGCCGTCGAGGAGGTGCTGCGCAACAGTGCGGACGAGCTGGAAGCATTGCGGTGCCTGGTGTCCTCCTACGTCCAGGTGCTCACGGGGTCCGCCGAGCTGGCCGTGACGTTCACCATCGACGGGGTCAACCTGGCCGAGCGGGACCGGGCCGAGCTGCTGCGCATCCAGCGGGACTACGTCGCCCAGTGGGTCAGCCTGCTCTGCACCGTGCACCCCGGCCTGAACGCACGGGAAGCCAAGATCACGGTGCACGCGGCGCTGACGATCGCGAACGACCTCGCCCGCACCCGGCGGATCAACGCCCGCCCGAACCTCCCTGGCGAGCTCGAAACGTTGTTACAGGCTGTGCTGGACCTCCGCTGAGCGGCACGTGGTCACCTACTTCCAGGTGCCACGCACGGAAGCCGCGTTGCGCGGCCCACCTCGCCCACGCCCTCCGCGGAACGGTTCGGGCTCATCGTGATCGAGGCGTTCGCGTGTCCATCGCGGCGACCGGCATCGGGATCGGGCACCTGGCGGCGTCGGGTGCACAGCGCGCAGTCCTGACCCGTGGTAACCTACTCGTCAGTAGGTAGTGGTTCTGATGAGGAGTGCGACGTGGCAGCGGTCAACGGAACACCCCGGCGCAAGCGAGACGTGATGGGCGCCGGTCTCGCCGCCCTGACCAAGCTCGCCGGCAGCAGGACGCTCGAGCGGGCCGGCCTGCGCTTGCCGGTGCAGAACCTGGTCGGCGCCGCGACGCGGAACGGCTTCCGCGCGGCGGGCGCGGCCTCCCGCGTGTTCTCGGCCGGCCGCGCGTCCGGCAAACCGACGCGGCCGGCGGCCCCGCAGGACAAGGGCCTGTTCGACCTCACGCCGAGCGAAGACCAGCAGATGATCGTCGAGACGGTCGCCGACTTCGCCGCCGAGCAGCTGCGCCCGGCCGCCGCGGAGGCCGACGCGAAGCTGGCGCCCCCGGACGGCTTGCTCATGCGCGCGTCCGAGCTGGGCGTCACGCTCATCGGCATCCCCGAGGAGCTGGGCGGCGCCGGTGCGGAGCGGTCGGTCGTCACGAGCGCGCTGATCGCGGAGGCGCTGGCGCACGGCGACCTCGGCCTCGCGGTGGCGGTGCTGGCGCCCTCGGCCGTCAGCACCGCGTTGGTGCTGTGGGGCGACGCGCAGCAGCAGGCCGACTACCTGCCGGCGTTCGTCGGCGAGAACGTGCCCGCCGCCGCGCTCGCACTGCAGGAGGCACGGCCTCTGTTCGACCCGTTCAAGCCCGCCGTCCGCGCCCGGCGCACGCCGTCGGGTTACCAGCTGGACGGCGTGAAGTCGCTGGTGCCGCGGGCCGCGCAGGCGGAGTTGTTCGTCGTCTCGGCCGACCTCGAGGGGCGCGGCCCGGCACTGTTCCTGGTCGAGTCGGCCACCTCCGGGCTGACCGTCGAGGCCGAGCCCGCGATGGGGCTGCGTGGTGCGGCGACCGGGAAGCTGTTCCTGGACAAGGTGAAAGTCCCCGCGGGCGCGCTGCTCGGCTCCCCGGAGATCTTCCCCGACGTCGTGCGGTTGTCGCGGCTGGGCTGGGCGGCGCTCGCGACGGGCACCGCGAAGGCCGTACTGGACTACGTGATCCCGTACGTCAACGACCGCACGGCCTTCGGCGAGCCGATCAGCCACCGGCAGGCCGTGGCGTTCTCGGTCGCCGACATCGCGATCGAGCTGGAGGGCATGCGGCTGGTGACGCTGCGCGCGGCGGCGCGGGCCGAGCAGGGCAAGCCGTACGCACGTGAGGCCGCGCTGGCCAGGAAGCTGGCCACGGACAAGGGAATGCGGATCGGCAGCGCCGGGGTGCAGCTGCTCGGCGGGCACGGGTTCACCAAGGAGCACCCGGTGGAGCGGTGGTACCGCGACCTGCGTGTGATCGGCATCGCCGAAGGCACCGTGTTGCTCTAGCCCTCCTCCGGTCTCCAGAAAGGCTTTGCTGTGATCAACCTCGAACCTCCGAAGAAGGCCGGCGCCCTGATCAACCAGGCGTACCAGGCCGCGTCGCAGGTGCTGCGCCCGATCTCGCGCAAGTACGACCGCGCGGAGCACGCGTATCCGAAAGAGCTGGACATGTTCGCCGCGGTGCTCGACGGGCTGAACTCGTCGGGCGAAGGCGGCGCGGGCGCGGCCGGTGTCCGGCGAGAATCTTCCGCGAAAGATTCTTCCGGCAATCGCAATGGCGGAAACCTGAGCACCGTGCTCGGCACGATCGAGATGTGCTGGGGTGACGTGGCGTTGCTGCTGTCGATGCCGCGCCAGGGCCTCGGCAACGCGGCGATCGCGTCGGTCGCGAACGAGGACCAGCTGGCGCGGTTCGGCAAGCTGTGGGCGGCGATGGCGATCACCGAGCCGGACTGCGGTTCGGACTCGGCGGCCATCACGACGACGGCGGTCGAGGACGGCGACTCCTACGTGCTGAACGGTGAGAAGATCTTCGTGACTTCGGGCCAGCGCGCGGACGCCGTGGTCGTCTGGGCCACCTTGGACAAGTCGGCCGGGCGGGCCGCCATCAAGTCGTTCGTGGTGGAGAAGGGCACGCCGGGCTTCGAGGTCGTGCGCCTGGAGCACAAGCTGGGGATCCGCGCGTCGGACACGGCGGTGCTGCGGTTCGACAACTGCCGGGTGCCGAAGGAGAACCTGCTGGGCTCGCCGGAGGTGGACACCAAGAAGGGGTTCGCGGGGGTCATGCAGACCTTCGACAACACCCGTCCCCTGGTGGCCGCCATGGCGATCGGCGTGGCGCGCGCGGCACTGGAGGAGACGTCGCGGATCCTGGCGGACGCGGGTGTCGAAGTGGACTACGACAGGCCCGCGAACACCCAGCACGCCGCGGCGGCGGCCTATCTGGAGCTGGAAGCGGACTACGAAGCCGCGTACCTGCTGACGCTGCAGTCGGCCTGGATGGCGGACAACCGCAAGCCGAACTCGTTGCAGGCCTCGATGGCGAAGGCCAAGGCGGGACGGTCCGTTGTGGACATCACGCTGAAGTGCGTGGAGTTGGCGGGGGCGTTCGGTTATACGGAGGAATCCCTGCTGGAGAAGTGGGCCCGCGACTCGAAGATCCTGGACATCTTCGAGGGGACACAACAGATCCAGCAGCTGATCGTGGCCCGGCGGGTGCTCGGGAAGACCAGCGCCGAGCTGAAATAGCACGGCGCCGCAAGGAGAAACCGCCCGGCCAGTGGGGTACCCCCTGCCCCCGAAAGGCCGGGCGGTTTCGATTTCCGTCGATCAGCTCAGGAAAGCGTCGATGTGCGCCCAGGTCGTCCCGCGGGCGCGGCGACCCGTGAGCACACCCAGGTGTCCGCCCGGGGCGACTTCGAAGTCCACCGAAGGCGCGGACGGCAGCAACTGGGTCAACCGCTCGACCGCCCGGCGCGGGGCGATGGTGTCGTTCTCGCCGGCGATGACCAGCACCGGGACGCGCACGCCGGACAGCGAGATGATCCGGCCCGCAAGGTCGACCTCGCCGTCCGCGAGGTCGTTCGCCCGGAAGAACCGATGGTACAACTGCCCGAACGTCCGGCCGGGATAGGCGATCATGTTGTCCATGAAATGGTCCACGGCCTCGATCTGCGCCAGGAAGTCCCGGTCGTCGAGGTTGCGCAGGATCGCCAGCGGCTTCGTGATCTCCTTGTTGATCCCCGTCGCCCAGAAGACCCGGCCGACCACATAGGACGGTGCGCCGCCCAGCAGGCGGTAGAACGGGGTGAGCAGGTGCCCGCCGGTCGCCGCGACGAGCGGACGGAACGGGGCGATCAGCGGGATCGCCGTGAAGTCCACCGGCGACGCCACCGTGACGATCGACGAGATCGGCAGCTGCGGCCGGTCGGCCGCGGTCAGCAGCGAGAACAACCCGCCAAGGCACCACCCGACCACCTGCACGTCCTGCCCGCCCGAGTCATCGCTCACCTTCCGGACCGCCCGCGGCAGCACCTCGTCGATCCAGTGCTCGACGCCGAGCCGCCGGTCGGAGAACGCGACCGTGCCGTAGTCCACCAGATACGTCCGCCGCCCCTGCTCGACCAGGTGCTCGGCCAGGCTGCAGCCCCGCCGCAGGTCGAAGCACAGCGCCGGCGCGGCCAGTGGCGGCACCAGCAGGACCGGCGGTCCCGAGGACTCGCCGTGCAACCGGTACAGCGACCGGTTCGGCCCCTGGTCGACGAGCGTGCGCGGCATCGGCCGCAGGTCCGCCACCCCGCCCCGCACCTTGCCGACGACGTTCGCCGCCGCGGCCGCCAGGCTGACCGGGGACAACGAAACGCTCAAGACCGCCGCACCTTCGCCTCGTACTCGGCGCGCGCGCCGGAATGCGCCCGCGCGAACACCTTATCCGCTCCGACCGCCCGGATGAACCACTCCGACACCGCGCGCGGCACGAGCCGCCCGATCCGTCCCGTGAAGTCCAGCGATTTCGGCACGAACACGTCGAACTTCGGCTCCCGCAGCACTTCCACGATCGCCCGCGCGACATCCTCCGGACGCAGCGACTTGAACATCTTCGTCTCCGGCAGCCCGTCGGCGAGATGGGTGCGCACCACCGCGGGCATCACGCAGGAAATGTCCACACCGGACCCGCGCAGCTCCAGCCGCACCGCCTCGCTCAACCCGACCACGGCGTGCTTGGTCGCGCAATACGTTGCGGCACCGGGGAAACCGGCCTTGCCCGCCATCGACGCGACGTTCACGATGTGCCCGGCCGCACGCGGCCGCATGCGCTTGATCGCCTCGCGGGTGCCGTGGATCACCGCGTGCAGGTTGATCTCCAGCTGCCGCGTGGTCGCCGCGTCGTCCTCCTCCTCCAGCGGCGCGAGCAGCATGACCCCGGCGTTGTTGATCAACACGTCGATCGGCCCGAGCCTGCGTTCCACCTCGTCGAGGAACTCGGCGAACGCACGGGCGTCGGTGACGTCGAGCGGCAGTGCGATCGCGTCCCCGCCCAGCTCACCGGCGGTCTTCTCCGCCTGCGCGTGGTCGATGTCGCCGATCGCGATCCGGGCACCGAGGGGGGCCAGCGCCGCCGCCGTGGTGGCGCCGATCCCCTGCGCCCCGCCCGTGATCACGATGACCTTGCCCCGCAGCTCCGTTGCCATGGCGCTCATCCTGCCGGGCGCGGGACGGATTTTCCAGCAGTGTCACAGCCGGCGTTCGAACACCTGCACCATGGTGTCGCGCACCGGCACCTCGACGGCCGGCGTGAACCCCTGGCCGCGGTAGTACTCGACGAGCTTCCCGTCGCCGCCTGACCAGCAGCCCACCCGCACCAGCGACAGGCCCGCCGCCGTGCCTCGGCAAGCGTGAACTCGATGAGCCGCGCACCGATCCCGGCGCCCTGGGGCGCCCGGGAGGTCAGCAGCAGCACCAGGTACAGCTCCCCGGTCGGATCCTCAAAGAGCGGTGAGGATACGGGGACCGTCCTCGGTGACGGCCACCGTGTGCTCGACGTGCGCTGCGCGGCTGCCGTCGGAGGTGAGGAGCGTCCAGCCGTCGGCGGCGGTTCGGTAGTCGTCACGCCCGCCCGCGAGGAACATCGGCTCGATCGCGATGACCAGGCCGGGCCGCAGCCGCATGCCCTTGCCCGCGGGCCCCTCGTTCGGCAGGTGCGGCGCCTCGTGCATGGCCCGGCCGACGCCGTGGCCGCCGTAGTCGGCGAGCAGTCCGTAACCAGCCCGGCGCCCGATCACCCCGATGGGGTGCGAGACGTCACCCAGCCGGTTGCCCGGGCGCATCTGCTCGATGCCGGCCGCGAGAGCCCGCTCGGTGGTCGCGATGAGCTCCAGGTCCGCGGGGTCGGCCTCGCCGACGACGAAGCTGATCGCCGCGTCCCCGTGCCAGCCGTCCAGTCCCGCCCCGAAGTCGGCGCTGAGCAGGTCACCGTCGGCCAGCCGGTAGTCCGTCGGGATGCCGTGGACCACGGCGTCGTTGACGCTCGTGCACAGCACGGCCGGATACGGCGTGGTCGCGAAACCCGGTTGGTAGTGCAGGAACGGCGACTTCGCCCCGGCCGCGGACAGCATGTCCGCCGCGAGCTCGTCGAGCTCCAGCAAACTCGTGCCGACCCGCGCCTGCGCCCGGACGGCCTGCAGTACCTTCGCGACGACCCGGCCCGCCTCCCGGAGCACGGCTAGTTCGCCCTCGGTCTTCAACTCGATCACTGGCCACCTTCATTGGTATAATTATAACGGTATTTCTATCACAGAGTACCGGGGACGGCAAAGCCAGAGATCGACTTCCGTATGGTCTGCGTGAACAGCATTCAATGGAGATCACGCCCGTGTCCAAGCCAGTCGAGCCGCCCGGTCAGGCGATCTGGCGCTTCCGTCTGCTCGGCCGGTTCTCCGTCGAGAAGGACGGCGAGGCGGTGAGCATCCGGTCGCGGCTGCACCAGAGCCTGCTCGCCACCCTGCTCGCCCATCCCAACCAGGTGGTACCCGCAGACGACCTCGTCGACGCTATCTGGCAGCGCCGGCCGAAGAACGCCAGCAACAGCCTGCACGTGCTGGTCAAACGCCTGCGGGCGGCACTCGGCGACGCCGAACGCGTCCGCGCCGAGCCCGGCGGCTACCGCGTCGTGGTCGCCGAGCGCGAGCTGGACCTGCTGGAGTTCACGAGCCTGCTCACGGCGGCGAAGGGCGCCGAGGACCAGGTCGCGGAGCGTAACTACCTGTCAGCCGCGCTCACGCTGTGGAGTGACGGGCTCGCCCCGTCACCGCTGGGCGAGCGCGACCACAGCGAGCTGGAGGAGCTGCGCCTCACGGCGTTGAGCCGCCGGATCGCGCTGGACCTGGAGACCGGGCGCGAGGCCGAGGCGATCCCGGAGCTGCGGCGGCTGACCCAACGCCATCCCCTGCGGGAGGGCTTCTGGGCCCAGTTGATGCGTGCGCTGTACCAGGCCGGTTCGCAGGCGGAAGCGCTTGCGGTCTACGCCGACGCCCGCGCTGTCCTGGCCGACGAGCTGGGCGTGGAGCCGGGCGCGGAGCTGCGGGAGCTGTACGCCGCGGCGCTGTCGGCCGACGGTTCGGGGGCCTGGCAGCCGGTCTGCCAGCTGCCGTCCGGGATCGACGACTTCGTCGGCCGCGACGACATCCTGGCGCGGCTCGAACAGTTGCTGGAGCCGGGCGAGGCGACCCGGGTGGTCGTCGTGTGGGGCCAGCCCGGGGTCGGCAAGAGCACCCTCGCCGTCCAGGCGGCGCACCGGCTGCGGGAGCGTTACCCGGACGGCCAGTGGTTCGCCGCCCTGTACGACCGGCACGCCGGGCGTACCTCGGCGCACGAGCTGCTCGAACAGTTGTTGCTGGCCGGCGGACTGCCCGCCGGGCAGATCCCGGCGCAGACCGGCGCCCGCTCGGCCGCGTTGCGGGCCCGCCTCGCCGACCGCCGGGTGCTGCTCGTCCTGGACGACGCGAGCGAAGCCGCGCAGGTGGTGCCCGCGTTGCCGGGCACCGGGGGTTGCGCCGTGCTCGTCACGTCGCGCCGGTCGTTGCTCGACCTGCCGAGCGCTCGCCGCACGCGGATCGAGCCCCTGCGTGGCGACAGCGGCATCCAGCTGCTCAGCCAGATGATCGGCGCGGACCGCGTCGCGGCGGAACACGTCCACGCCGAGGAGCTGGTGCGGCTGTGCGGGGCGCTGCCGCTGGCGTTGCGCATCGCGGGTGCGCGGCTGTCGCTGCGGCCCGAGGCATTGCTGAGCTCACTGGTGCAGCGACTGCGTGACGAGCGGACGCGGCTCGACGAGCTCGCCGTGGAGGGCATGGAGGTTCGCGCGAGCCTGACGCTGACCTATCGGGGGCTCAGCCCGCCCGCGCAGCAGGCGCTTCGCCGGACGGCGGTGCTGCCGCGGACCGGCTTCCCGGCGTGGGCGCTGGGCGCGGTCGCCGACGGCGGCGACGGCGAGCGGCTGATCGAGGCGCTGACGGCGTCCGCGTTGCTGGAGCCGTGCGGGGTCGACGAGATCGGGCAGACCCGCTACCGCACCCACGACCTGGTCGCGTTGTACGCGCAGGATCTCGCCAGCGAGGAGGACCGGGTGCCGTCGTTGCGGCGGCTGCTCGACGTTCTGCTCGCCCGCGGCAAGGAGGTCTACCGCGAGGCCGCGCGCTGGACCGAGGAGCTGCAGCCGTACCAGCCTCCGGGCGCCGCACCGTCCGAAGTGGACCTCGTTCCGCTGGAATGCCCTGCGGCGTGGGCGAGGGCGGAGCGGAACCTGCTGCTGGCGGTGGTCGACCAGGCCTGCTCGGCCGGCTGGCACGCCGACGCGGCACGGCTCGCGGACCTGGTCATCCCGGCGCTGCATCTCGGCGGCGGCTTCGACCAGCTGGCCGCCACGCGGCAGCGGATCGCCGACGCGGCGCGGGCGGCAGGCGACGAGCTGGTCGCCTGGCGTGCCGACTACGGCCGCGCGGAGGCCTCGCTGGCCGAGGACGTCGCGGAGTCGGAGCGGACGTTCGTCGCCTGCGCGGCGGCCTTCGAACGGCTGGGTGCGACGACGGAACTGGCGTTCAGCCTGACCGGGGTGGCGTTCTGCCGGATGATGCGCAACCAGCCGGACCTGGAGACGGCGGAGCGCGCGGTACGGATCGCCGAGACCGGCGAGGACCGGATCGCGTACTGCACGGCCAGCCGGACGCTCGCGCAGACGTTGCAGCAGCTGGACCGCACCCGGGAAGCGGTGTCGATCCTGAAGAAGACGAGCCAGGAGGCCGCGGAACTCAACGTCGAGTCGCTGACCGCGGGGCTGTTCCGCGAGCTGGCGCGTGCGGCGTTGCTCCTGGGTGACGTCGACACCGCGGCGGCCGCCTGCGCGGACGCGGCGCCGTTGCTGACCGGCAACCCCCACGACGAGGGCTGGCTGCTGCAGCTGCGCAGCCGGGTCGAGACGGCGCAGAACCGGTTCGCCGACGCGGCCGCCACGGCCCGCCGCTCGCACGAGATCTTCACCGACCTCGGCGACCGGCGCGCGGCGGCGAGTTCGCTGATCTGGCTGGCGGACGCCCTGTGGCGCGGCGGCGACCACACCGAGGCGGCGGCGCTGGCCCGGCAGGCACGGGAGGCGCTGGCCGCGATGGGGTCGACGATCCTTGCCCCGGAAGCGGAACGCATCCTCACGCAAGCCACCCGCAGCGTCTGACCGCCGCCCGGCGTGGCCGGTCCCGCGACTTGTCAGCGACGTGTCAGCGACGTCCTGTCATCATCCTCAGCGGGGCTGGACCGCGCATGGGGGTCGGCCCAGCGACGTTGCAGTCGGGCGGCGCCAGCGTCGTCGCCGCCGGACTCAACCTCAGTGCAGGCCCAGCTCCCGTGCGATGACCATCCGCTGGATCTCGCTCGTTCCCTCGCCGATCTCCAGGATCTTCGCGTCGCGGTAGAACCGGCCGACCGCGAACTCGTTCATGAACCCGTACCCGCCGAAGATCTGCGTGGCGTCGCGGGCGTTGTCCATCGCGGCGTTCGACGAGACCAGCTTCGCGATCGAGGCCTCCCTCTTGAACGGCTCCCCACGCAGCATCTTCGCCGCGGCCTCGTAGTACGCCAGCCGCGCGGTGTGCGCCCGCATCTCCATGTCCGCGATCTTGAACTGGATCGCCTGGTAGCTCCCGATCTGCGTGCCGAACGCCTCGCGCTCCCGCGCGTACCGCAGGCATTCGTCGACGCAACCCTGCGCCAGCCCGACGCTGAGCGCGGCGATCGCGACCCGGCCCTCGTCGAGGATCGACAGGAACTGCGCGTACCCGCGCCCGCGCTCGCCGAGCAGGTTCTCCGCGGGCACCCGGCAGTCCGAAAAGGACAGCCCGTGGGTGTCCGACGCGTTCCAGCCCACCTTCGAGTACTTCGGCTCGACGGTGAACCCCGGCGTCCCCGACGGCACGATGACCGCCGAGATCTCCTTGCCACCGTCGGCCTTTCGCCCGGTCACGGCGGTGACCGTGACCAGCCGGGTGATGTCCGTGCCGGAGTTGGTGATGAACGACTTGCTGCCGTTGACGACCCACTCGTCGCCGTCGAGCTTCGCCGTCGTGCGGGTCGCGCCCGCGTCGGAGCCGCCGCCCGGCTCGGTCAGGCCGAACCCTCCCAGCGCCTCGCCCGAGCACAACGCCGGCAGCCAGCGTTCCCGCTGCTCCCGGCTGCCGAACCGGAAGATCGGCATCGCACCGAGTGACACCCCGGCTTCCAGCGTCACGGCGACCGACGAGTCGACCCGGCCCAGCTCCTCCAGCGCGAGACACAGGGCGAAGTAGTCGCCGCCCATGCCGCCGAACTCCTCCGGGAACGGCAGCCCGAACAACCCCATCCGGCCCATCTGCGCGACCAGGTCGTACGGGAACTCCCCGCGCTCGTAGAAGCCGCCGATCACCGGCGCCACCTCGTTCTGCGCGAAGTCGTGCACCGTCTTTCTCAGTGCCTCGTACTCTTCGTCTAGCCTGAAGTCGATCATTTCTCCGCCTCCGGGGTCACCACGGCCAGTGTTTCGTCCAGCGCGACCTGTTGGCCTGCCTGGACACGCAGTTCGCGCACCACACCGTCGACGGGTGCGACCACGGTGTGCTCCATCTTCATCGCCTCGACCACGGCCAGCGGCGTGCCCGCCGCGACCACCTCGCCGGGCGACACCTTCACCACCAGCACGGTGCCGGGCATCGGGCTCACGACGGGACCGCCCTCGGTCGTTTCGCCGTGTGACGCCAGCAGGTTGGGCCGCTCGCGGACGGCCACGGCATGCCCGTCGCGCGCGAGCCAGTCCCCGCTGCGCAGGTACCGGCGGAACTCGCCGTCGTAGTGCACGTCGAGCCGATTTCCCTGCCGTTGTGCGGAAACCGGCACCGGGGCGCCGTCGTCCACGGTGACCGAGGCGGCGTCGGGCAACCCCTCGACCCGTACCAGGGCCTCGGTGTCCCCCGCCTTGAGCCGCATCGTCACGCCGCCGACGGCACCGAGCCGCCAGCCGCTCGGCACCTCCCACGGATCCACCACGCCACCCTCGGGCACCAGGCCGATCAACCGGTCCAGCGCCGCGGCGACGAAGAACTCCGAAGGCACCTCGCCGGACACCAGCTCGTCCAGCCGCCGCTCCACCAGCTCGGTGTCCAACTGTCCGCTTTGCACATCCGGGTCGGCCAGCAGTGCCCGCAGGAACGAGACGTTCGTGGTCAGGCCGAGCACGGCCGTGCCGGCCAGCGCCCGGTCGAGCCGGTGCAGGGCCGCCGCGCGGTCCGGGCCCCAGGCGATCACCTTGGCCAGCATCGGGTCGTAGTCCGAGCCGACGACGGCACCGGGGCGCAGCCACGAGTCGACGCGGACCCCGGCCGGCTCGCCGAGCTCCAGCACTGTGCCGCCGGTGGGGACGAAGCCGCGCGCCGGGTCCTCCGCGTACACACGGGCCTCGACCGCGTGCCCGTTGAGCCGGATGTCCTCCTGCGCGAACGGAAGCGGCTCGCCCGCGGCGACGCGAAGCTGCCAGTCGACGAGGTCCAGACCTGTCACCAGCTCGGTCACCGGATGCTCGACCTGCAGGCGGGTGTTCATCTCCATGAAGAAGAACTCGTCCGGCGCCTTGGCCGACACGATGAACTCGACGGTGCCCGCGCCCGTGTAGCCGACCGACCGCGCGGCCTCGGCGGCCGCCGCGCCCATGCGTTCGCGAGTGGCCGCGTCGAGCAGCACCGACGGCGCCTCTTCGATGATCTTCTGGTGCCGCCGCTGCAGGCTGCATTCGCGCTCGCCCAGGTGCAGCACCGTGCCGTGCGCGTCCGCGAGCACCTGGATCTCGATGTGCCTGGGCGTCGTGACGAAGCGCTCCAGCAACAGCCTGTCGTCACCGAAGGCCGACTTCGCCTCGCGCTGCGCCGACTCGACCGCGGCGGAGAGGTCCGCCGGGTCGGTCACCAGCCGCATGCCCTTGCCGCCACCGCCCGCGGACGGCTTGAGCAGCAGCGGGTAACCGACCTCGGCGGCGGCCGCCGAAATACCGGTGGGGTCGTCCGTTCTGCCTTCCCAGGACAGACCGGGTACCACCGGTACCCCCGCGGCCGAGACAGTGGCCTTCGCGTGGATCTTGTCGCCCATCGCCTCGATGGCCTCGGCGGGCGGGCCGATGAACACCACCCCCGCGTCGGCGCAGGCACGCGCGAAGCGGGCGTTCTCCGAGAGGAAGCCGTACCCCGGATGCACCGCCTGCGCACCGGTTTCCAGCGCCGCCTCCAGGATGTCCGTGATGGACAGGTAGTTCGAGATCCGGACCGCGGTGTCGGCGTCGTGCACGTGCCGGGCGTCGGCGTCCGCGGCGGTGTACACCGCGATCGAGCGGATGCCCGTCTCCCGCAGCGTCCGCATCACCCGGACGGCGATCTCGCCCCGGTTGGCGACCAGAACAGCGTCGAACATGAGGGTCGAACCAGCCTCTCTACATCCTGAAGACGCCGTAGCCGACGGGTTCCAGTGGCGCGTTCGCCGCGACGGACAACGCCAGGCCGAGCACCGTGCGGGTGTCCGCGGGGTCGATCACGCCGTCGTCCCACAGCCGCGCGGTCGAGTAGTAGGGATTGCCCTGCTCCTCGTACTGCGCGCGGATCCGGTCCTTGAAGGCCTCCTCGCCCTCGGCGTCCCGGCGGACGGCCGAGAGCACCGACGCCGCCTGCTCGCCGCCCATCACGGAGATCCGGGCGTTGGGCCACATCCACAGGAAGCGGGGCGAATACGCACGGCCGCACATGGAGTAGTTGCCGGCGCCGAACGAACCTCCGATGATCACCGTGAACTTCGGCACCCGCGCACACGCGACGGCGGTGACCATCTTCGCGCCGTGCTTGGCGATCCCGCCCGCCTCGTACGCCTTGCCGACCATGAACCCGCTGATGTTCTGCAGGAACACCAAGGGGATCGAGCGCTTGTCGCACAGCTCGATGAAGTGCGCGCCCTTCATCGCCGACTCGGCGAACAACACGCCGTTGTTGGCGATGACGCCGACCGGGTGCCCGTGGATCCGGGCGAAGCCGGTGACCAGCGTGGTGCCGTACTCCTTCTTGAACTCCGCGAACCTGCTGCCGTCGACGACGCGCGCGATGACCTCGCGGACGTCGTAGGGGGTCCGGGAATCCGTCGGGACCACGCCGTAGAGCTGGTGCGGGTCGACCGCGGGCTCCTCCGTCGGCAACACGTCCCACGGCCGCGGCGTGCGCGGCCCGAGCGTCGACACGATCGACCGGACGATCTGCAGGGCGTGCGCGTCGTCGTTCGCGAGGTGGTCGGTGACCCCGGACTGGCGGGCGTGCACGTCGCCGCCGCCCAGCTCCTCGGCCGTGACGACCTCCCCCGTCGCCGCCTTCACCAGCGGCGGGCCACCCAGGAAGATGGTGCCCTGGTTGCGCACGATCACGGCCTCGTCGCTCATCGCCGGCACGTACGCGCCGCCCGCGGTGCACGAGCCGAGCACCGCGGCGATCTGCGGGATGCCGCGGGCGGACATGGTGGCCTGGTTGTAGAAGATGCGGCCGAAGTGCTCCCGGTCGGGGAACACGTCGTCCTGCCGGGGCAGGAACGCGCCGCCGGAGTCGACCAGGTAGACGCACGGCAGGTTGTTGTGCAGCGCGACTTCCTGTGCGCGCAGGTGCTTCTTGACGGTCATCGGGTAGTACGTGCCGCCCTTGACCGTGGCGTCGTTCGCGACGATCACGCACTCACGGCCGGACACCCGGCCGATGCCGGTGATGATCCCCGCCGCCGGGGCGTCGTCGTCGTAGAGGCCGTTCGCGGCCAGCGGGGACAGCTCGAGGAAGGGCGAACCGGCGTCGAGCAGGGCGTCCACCCGGTCGCGCGGCAGCAGCTTGCCGCGTTCCACGTGCCGGGCGCGGGACTTCTCCGGCCCGCCGAGCCGCGCGGCCGCGAGCCGTTTGCGCAGGTCCTCGACGAGCTCCGCGTGCGAGGTGGCGTTGCGCGCGTAACTCTCGCTCCGCGGGTCCGCGGTGGTGGTGAGCGTCGGTGTGTCCATGCCAGCCCAGGTTAGTCGCCGTTAACTACGCCCTCGATGTTAACGACGACTAACCGGGCTGTCCAGAGGTCAGAGCGCGGCTTTGAAGGTGGGGTAGTAACCGCTCGCCTGACCGGTCGCGGTCGGGTGATAGGACTCGTCCACCGGCCACGTCACACTGTTGAGCCACGGCGAGCCCGAGCAGATCTCGTGCCCGGTGAAGGCCGGGCGCACGTCCGCGAACGTGAAGCCGGCGTTCGCGGCCGCCTTGTTGATGACCGTGTCGAGGGCGTCCGCGCCGCCGTTGACGTACCCGCGGGACGTGTCGGACAGCCCCACCGAGCAGGAGCCGCCGATCTTGTAGAAGTGCGGGTAGCCGAGCACGACGACCTCCGCGTTCGGCGCCTTGCTCCGGATCGTGCGGTAGACGTTGTCGAGCAGGCCCGGCAGCGTCGTGTTCACGTAGTTCGTCGCGTTCGTCACCGCGGTCTTGCAGCCCGAGTCACCACCGATGATGCAGTCCTCCATCACGCTGCTGAACCCTGCGTCGTTGCCGCCGACGCTGATCGACACGAGCGTCGTCGACGAGCTCAACGCCCCGGCCTGGTTGTTGAGCACGTCCGAGGTCTTGGCGCCGGAGCAGGCCTGGAAGCTCAGCGACGCCCCGCTGGAGTTCGCGTACAGCTCCGGGTAGGCCTTGGCGCTGCGCTTGCAGCTACTGGAGTCGAGGTAGGACCCGGCACCGACGCCGGAGGAGTAGGAGTCGCCGAGGGCGACGTAGTTGACGGCCGCGGCGTCGGCGACCCCGGTCAGTCCCAGCGTTGCCAGCAAAGCGGCGACGGCGACGGTAAGCGTTCTCAAGGCTGCGGGGACGGTCATGGCAGGCCCTTCTTCGAGTGACAGACCACACATAGGTGTAGCAGGGTTGTTGCTCACAAGGACCCGCAATTAGTCGGTAAGTGGTAACGAGATGGCGAACGTTAGTCGTCGCTAACCTGCACCCGTTAGCATGACGGGATGCCGAGCCCTACCCCGCTGGTCAACGGTGAGAAGGCGAGCCGCCGCGAGCAGATCCTGACCGCGGCGGCCGAGCTGTTCGCGCGCCACGGGTTCCACGGAGTGGGCATCGACGACATCGGCGCGGCCGTCGGCATCTCCGGGCCTGCACTGTACCGCCACTTCCGCAGCAAGGACGCGATGCTCGGCGAGATGCTGAGCTCGATCAGCCACTTCCTGCTCGACGGCGGGAGCGCCCGCGCAGAGGCGACGGCGGACCCGGAGCGGGTGCTGGCGGAGCTGGTGGACTTCCACGTGAACTTCGCGCTCACCCAGCCGTCGCTGATCACGGTGCAGGAGCGCAACCTCGCCAACCTCACCGACGCCGACCGCAAGCAGGTCCGCGCGCTCCAGCGCCGCTACGTCGAGGTGTGGGTGCGGGCGATCCACGACGCGGTGCCGGGGGTGAGCGAGCGCCAGGCGCGGTCGGCGGCACACGCCGTGTTCGGCCTGATCAACTCGACCCCGTACAACCGCTATCTGGATGACAGCGAGCTGGCCGATCTGCTGCGGCGGCTGGCACTCGGTGCGTTGCGCTCGCTCGCCTGAGTCACCCGTTCTTCCTACTAGCGCAAACCCACTGTTCCTGGTGTTTGATAGGACGGGTGGGCAACGAGCAGAACCTCGTGGGGAAGGCGCAGCGCGCCCTCGTCGCGATGCGGCTCGGCCGGGACGACGAAGCACTCGGCCAGGTGACACCCTCCGCCGAGGACGAACCCGGCCGCACGGCCGAGATGCGTGAGCTGATGCTGCTGCTGTTCGGCGAGTGCAGCACGATGGTCTCGGTGCTCGGGGACGGCGGCAGCGCGCCCGTCAAGGTCCAGGTGTTCGACGAGGCCGGCGAAGAGGTGCCGATCGACGAGGCCGACCCGCCGGTGCGCACGGCCGTGCGGACGCTGCTCGCCGAGGTGCACGGCAACACCGAAGCCGCCGAGGAGCAGGTGGAGATCGCGCTCGCGAGCGCGGCGCCCGACGAGGTCGACAGTCTCCTGCTGCAGGCCCTGCGCTGGACGATCCGGCTGTCCACCGAATGCCTCGACCGCGACCTGCCCGTCACGGACTGGGTGCACGACGCGGTGGCGGACTAGTTCAGCAGCGACTTCACCAGCGCCGCGATCTGGGGCGTCTCGATCAGGAACGAGTCGTGGCCGTAGGGCGAGGAGATCACCGCGGCCTCGCCCGCACCCGGGATGCCGGCCGCCAGATCCGCTGACTGATACAGCGGATACAACCGGTCACTGTCCACGCCTGCCACGAGCGTCCTGGCCGTGACGCGCGAGAGCGCCTCGCCGACTCCGCCGCGGTCACGGCCGACGTCGTGGTCGTTCATGGACTCGGTCAGCAGCAGGTAGCTGTTGGCGTCGAACCGCCGGACCAGCTTGTCCGCGTGATGGTCCAAATAGGACTCGATCGCGTAGCGGTCGTCGCCGGGGGCCTGACGGCGGCGGTCGAACCGTTGCGACAGCTCGGGTTCGCTGCGGTAGGTGACGTGCGCGATCCGCCGGGCGACCCCCAGCCCGCGGTGCGGGCCGTCACCCGGGGCCGCGTCGTAGTAGTCGCCGCCGCGCCAGCGCAGGTCGGACCGGATGGCGTGCAGCTGCGGTGCGGCCCAGGCGATCTGCTCGGCCGAGGCGGCCGCCGGTGCCGCCAGCACGAGCAGCGACTCCACCCGGCCCGGCAGGGTCACGGCCCATTCGAGCGCACGCATACCGCCCATCGAGCCGCCGAGCACCATGGCCCACCGCTCGATGCCCAGCGCGTCGGCCAATACCGCCTCGGTGCACACCTGGTCCCGCACCGTCACCCGGGGAAACCTGCTGCCCCAAGGGGTTCCGTCCGGATCCGGCGAGGCAGGGCCGGTCGTGCCCTGGCAGCCGCCGAGGATGTTGGGCACCACGACGAACAGCTCGCCGGTGTCGAGCGCGCGGCCGGGCCCGATCAGCCCGTCCCACCAGCCGGGCGTGGGATGGCCGGGCCCGGCCTCGCCGGCCGCGTGCGAGTCGCCGGTGAGCGCGTGCTCGATCAGCACGGCGTTCGACGCGTCGGAGTTGAGTGTGCCCCAGGTCTCGTACGCGATCGTGTAGCCGGGCAGCGTGCCGCCCGCCTCCAGCCGTACCGCCCGATCCACCGGCAGCCACTGCCGGCGTCCCGGCGGATCTCCCGCCCGCCACGCGCCGGTGGCGGGCGGGAGGTCCGGTGCTGGGGTCACAGAGCCGCCTTCGCGGCGCGGAAACCGGCCTCGAGGTCGGCCTTGAGGTCCTCCAGCCCCTCGAGTCCGACGGCGAGCCGGACCAGGCCCGGGGTGACGCCGCTGCCCAGCTGCTCCTCGGGGGACAGCTGGCTGTGGGTGGTGCTGGCGGGGTGGACGATCAGGCTGCGCACGTCACCGATGTTAACCAGCTGGCTGTGCAGCTCGGTGCCGTCCACGAACTTCCGGCCCGCCTCGACGCCGCCGCGCAGGTCGAACGACAGCACCGCGCCCGCGCCCTGGGGCAGGTACTTCTGCGCCAGCGCGTGGTACGGGCTGGACGGCAGGCTGGCGTAGTAGACCTTCTCGACCTCGTCGCGCCGCTCGAGCCATTCGGCCAGCGCCTTGGCGTTCGACACGTGCCGCTCGACCCGCAGCGAGAGCGTCTCGATGCCCTGGATGATCAGGAAGCTGTTGAGCGGCGAGATGGCCCCGCCGGTGTCGCGCAGCAGCTGCACGCGGGCCTTCGCGGCGTACGCGCCGGGGCCGAGGGCCTCCCAGTACTTCAGGCCGTGGTAGCTCGGGTCGGGCTCGTTGAAGCCGGGGAAGCGCTCCGGGTACGCGCCGAAGTCGAACGTGCCGGCGTCCACCAGCACGCCGGCGACGGTGGTGCCGTGCCCGCCGAGGTACTTGGTCGCGGAGTGGATCACCACGTCCGCGCCGAACTCGATGGGACGCAGCAGGTACGGGGTGGGGATGGTGTTGTCGACGAGCAGCGGGATGCCGGCCTCGTGCGCCACGCCCGCGACCCCCTCGATGTCGAGCACGTTGCTGCCCGGGTTGGCCAGCGTCTCGCCGAAGAAGAACTTGGTGTTCGGGCGGATGGCGGCCCGCCACTGGTCCAGGTCGTCCTGGTCCTCGATGAACGTGACCTCGATGCCGAGCTTCGGCAGCGTGTAGTGGAACAGGTTGTACGTGCCGCCGTAGAGCTTGGTACTGGACACGAAGTGGTCGCCGGCGCCGGCGATGTTCAGCACCGCCGCCGTGGTGGCGGCCGAGCCGGAGGCGAAGGCGAGCCCGGCCACGCCGCCCTCGAGCGCGGCGACGCGCTGTTCGAGCACGTCCTGCGTCGGGTTCATGATCCGGGTGTAGATGTTGCCCGGCTCGGCGAGGCTGAACAGGTCCGCGCCGTGCTGGCTGTCGCGGAAGACATACGAGGTGGTCTGGTAGATCGGCGTCGCGCGGGCGCCCGTGGCGGTGTCCGGGTTCGCGCCGGAGTGGATCTGTTTGGTCTCGAAGGACCAGGCGTCGTTGCTCGTCATGGACTCCGACGCTAGTCACGTCCGCCGTTCAGCCCAACTCCTCTCACCCGATGATACCCCTTGTTTTCTAAAACTCTTAGCAACTAAGATGCTTTCTAGGGAGAACCACAGGCGAAGGGGAAGATCATGCGGGAAGAACAGGTGGACGTTCTGGTCACCGGGGCCGGGCTGGCCGGATTGACGACAGCGATGTTCCTTGCCCGGCAAGGGGTTTCGACGCTCGTCGTGGAACGGCACCCGGGCACGTCACCGCATCCGCGGGCGGCCGGGCAGTCGCCCAGGACCATGGAGCTGTACCGGTGGGCCGGCGTCGACGCGGAGGTGCTGGGGGTCAGCAAGCGCGCGTCGCAGGGGTTGCGCATCACGATCGCGTCGAGCCTCGGCGGCCAGGTGTTCCACCAGCTGCTGGAGGACATGTCGGAGATCGACCTGAGCGCCGCGGCCGGGCTGCCGTGGGGCATGGCCGGGCAGGACGTCGTCGAGCCGATCCTGCTGGCCCGCGCCGAGAAGTCCGGCGCGCAGGTCAGGTTCGCGACCAGGCTGGTGTCGTTCGAGCAGGACGAGGCCGGGGTCACCGCGGAGCTGGACGACGGCGAGCCGTACCGGGTGTGGGCGCGGTACCTGGTCGCCGCGGACGGCGGCCGCAGCGGGATCCGGGAACGGCTGGGCATCCCGGTCGACGGGATCGGCCCGATCGGCCACTCGATCGGCGTGGTCTTCGACGGCGACCTGGGCGACCGGATGACCCCCGACGTCACGGACCTCTACTACCTGCAGAACCCGCGGTTCACCGGCGCGCTGGTCAACACCGACGTGCCGGGCCGGTACGTCTTCGGCACCGACTACCACCCCGAGCGCGGGGAGGCGATCGACGACTTCACCCCCGGACGGCTGGCCGAGCTGATCCGGCTGGCGACCGACCTGCCCGGCCTTGAGCCTGAGATCCGCTGGGTCGGGGCGTGGGAGATGGCGGCGCGGGTCGCGCGGCGGTTCCGGTCAGGGCGGGTGTTCCTCGCCGGCGACGCGGCCAAGGTGACGCCGCCGACCGGCGGCATGGGCGGCAACACCGCGGTCGGCGACGGGCACGACCTGGCGTGGAAGCTCGCCGCGGTGGTGCGCGGGGAAGCCGGCCCCGGCCTGCTCGACAGCTACGAGGCCGAGCGCCGCCCGATCGCGGAGATGGTCGTGCGCACCTCGCTGCACAACGCGAAGCAGCGGATGGCACCCGAGCTGGACCTGACCGGGGTCGGCGAACCGGTGGACCAGACGGAGATCGCGCTGGGCTTCCGGTACCGCTCCGGCGCCGTGCTGATCGAGGACGACGACCCCAGCCCGACCGAGAACCCGAACCGGCCCAGCGGTCGCGCCGGTTTCCGCGCCTCGCACGTGCCGGTCGTGGTCGACGGCGTGCCGAGGCCGATGGCGGACCTGCTCGGGCACGGCTGGGTGCTGCTCGCGAACGGTCCGCAGTGGGCCGCGGCGGCGCGGGAGGTGTCCGCGGAGGCCGGGGTTCCGCTGGCCTGTTTCGAGGCCGGTGTCGACTTCGGCGATCCTGAGGAGTTGTTCGCCGCCCGGTACGGCCTCGAGCCCGGCGGGATGAGCCTCGTCCGCCCGGACGGGGTCGTCGCCTGGCGGTCGGCGGTCGCGGTCGAAGATCCCGCGGGCAGGCTTCGGGACGTGCTGGGCAACCTGCTCAGCAGGTAGCTGACCACGTCGTATGCTGCGGAAATGGTGTCCGTCCGCAGTGTGGTCGATCGCGTCGGCCCGACACTGCTGCACGCGGTGTCGGTGCCCGGCGCGTGCCCGGCGGTCGCCGACGTGGTCATCGCCGAGCCCGGGGTGAGCACGTCCGTTTCGGCGGGCGACCTCGTGCTCGGCGTGGCGACCGCGGACGTGGCGGACGCGGTGGCGCTGGTGGCGCACAGCGCGGAGCGCAAGGCGGCCGCGGTCCTGCTGAAGCCGCCGCTGGCGACGAAACCGCCGGTGCGCCGTGCCGCGAAGGCGGCGGAGATCGCCCTGGTCGAGGTCCGCGCGGCGACGGCGTGGGCGCAGCTGGTCTGGCTGCTGCGCACGGTCCTGGACGCCGACGACCCGGTGGAGGAGGGCGACCCCGGTTCGGGAGACCTGTTCCGCCTGGCCGATGTCGTGGCGTCGGTGGTCGACGCGCCGGTGACGATCGAGGACACGAACTCCCGGGTGCTCGCGTACTCCGCGCGCCAGGACCTCACCGACCCGGCGCGGGTGTCGACGATCATGGGCCGGCGCATCCCGGACGACGTGCTCGCCCGGTTCCGCTCGCGCGGGGTGTTCCGCGAGCTGTCCCGCGGCAGGCAGACGGTTTTCGTGCCCGCGCAACGGGACGGCACGCTGCCGCGGCTGATCGTGCCGATCCGGATGGGCGGTGAGCTGCTCGGCTCGATGTGGGCCGTGGTGACCGGCCCGGTGCCGGAGGAGCGGGCGGCGGCGTTCGCGGACACCGCGCCGGTGGTCGCCCTGCACCTGCTGCGGTGGCGGGCGCACGCGGACACCCGGCGGCGCGCCTCGGCCGAGCTGCTGCGCGGCCTGCTCGACGGGAAAGTGGGGCCGCGCAAGGCGATCGCGGAGCTGGAGCTGTCCGACGAGCCGCACCGGGTGGTCGTCGTCGACACCCCCGGCGGCGACAGCACCGACGGCGAGGGCCTGCGGCTGGCCCTGCTGGAGCGGATCTCGCAGGGCATCGGGCGGCGGCCGGTCGCGACCGAGCTGGGCGGGCTGCTGTACGCGGTCGTGCCCGACGGCGAGGGGCCCGGCAGCTGGTCGGAGCTGCGGACGGCACTGGCGGGGCTGACCGCGCGGGTCGGGGCGGGCAGCCCGGTGCCGATCGCGGACCTGACCCGCTCGCGCACCGAGGCCGAGGAGACGCTGGGGCTGGTGCGAGCCGGGTTGCTGGAGGGCAACGTCGGCAGCTACGACGGCGTGTGGACCGCGCTGGTCCTGCACCGCGCGGCGACGGCGGCGGCCGGGGCGCGGATCGCGGAGCTGGGCCCGCTCGAAGTACTGCGCGCCCACGACCTGGCCAACCGCACGGAGTACCTCGACACGCTGTACGAGTGGCTGCGCTTCCCCGGCGACCCCCGCGCGGCGGCCAAGGCGCTGCGCATCCACCCGAACACGTTCCGCTACCGCATCCGGCGGCTGCTGGAGCTCGTCCCGCTGGACCTGGAGGACCCGGACGTGCGGCTGGCGCTGATCACGCAGCTGGTGGCGCTGCGCTGGTCCTGAGCGCCGACTCGCGCCCGCCGTCCCGATTACGATGGGCCGATGTTCTCCGGATCCGTGGTGCAGCTGCATCGCTGGCCGGTCAAGTCGTTGCGGGGCGAGCGGGTCGAGGCCGCGCGGTTCGACGACCGGGGCATGGCGGGCGACCGCGCGCACGCGTTGATCGACCTGCGCCCGAAGCGCACCGGCAAGGTGCTCACGATCCGTCAGAACCCCGGACTCCTGTCGTGGCACAGCGCCTACCGCGGACCGGCCGAGGAGCCGCCCACCCTGCGTGCCCCGGACGGCACCGACTGGTCGTGGATCGACCCGCGGCTGCCCGCCGCCCTCAGCGAATCCCTTGGCGTGCCACTGGAACTTCGCAACGCGGACGGGATGCAGGACCGCGGCCCCACCGTCCTCGTCACCATCGAAGCCTCCCGCGCCGCGCTCGCGGACGAGCTGGGCGCGGCCGTCGACCTCGCCCGGTTCCGCCCGAACCTGCACCTGACCCTGGACGCCCCGGCCTTCGCGGAGGAGAGCTGGGGCGAGGGCACCACGCTCACCGTCGGCGACGTCATTCTCGAGGCCGTCGGCGAGGACGCCGGCCCGTGCATCCGTTGCGTGGTCCCGAGCTGGGACCCGGCGGGCCGCGACCGGTGGCCCAAGCTGCAGACCTGGCTGATCGAGCAACACGAGAACAAGTTCGGCCTGATCATGCGGGTCACCCGCCCCGGCACCGTCCGCGCCGGCGACGAGGTCTGGGCCCAGCCGCTATAGCACCAGCAGCGTTTTCCCGATCGTGGCGCGGCTTTCGGTGGCCCGGTGCGCGTCGGCGGCCCGGTCGAGCGGGAACCGCTGCCCGATCACCGGCCGCAGGTGCCCGGCGGCCCCGTCCTCCAGCGCGCTCTCGGTGAAGGCACGCAAGTCCCCCGACGTGCCCCGCCGGACCGTGACGCCACGGGCGGCCGCAGCACGGTCCGAGACAGGCGTCCACGCACCGCTCGCCAGGCCGTACACCATCATCCGGCCGCCGCGGTCGAGCAACGAGAACGCGGCCGCGCCGACCTCGCCTCCAACCCCGTCGAAGACGACGTCGACGCGTCCCGCCTCCTGCGCCCACCCCGGGGCCGAGTAGTCGACGACCCGGTCCGCGCCCAGCTCCGCGGCGAGCTCCAGCTTCCGCGCGCCCCCCGCTGCGGCGATCACCACCGCCCCGGCCTGGTGCGCCAGCTGCACGAGCAGGCTGCCGACCCCACCCGCCGCGGCCTCGACGAGCACCCGGTCCCCCGCGCCGACCCCGACCGTCGCCAGCATCGCCTTGGCTGTCCGCCCATCGGCCAGAAGTGCGACAGCGGCGTCCAGCGAGAGCCCCTCGGGTACGGCGAACGGCGCCGCGGCGGGCACCACCACCCGCTCGGCGTACCCGCCCGACCCACCGGTGCCGGTCACGACCTGACGGCCCACGAGGTCGTGGTCGACCCCCTTGCCGACGGAGATCACCACGCCGCCCACCCCGTTGCCGGGGATGACGGGCGGGCGCAGCTGGAGCGGGTTCGTCCCGCCGGCGCGGAACTGCGTCTCGACGAAGGTGATGTTGGCGAACGTCACGGCGATCAGCGCCTCACCAGGGCCGGGCGCCGGATCTGGCGCCGTCCCGGGCTGCAGCACCTCGGGCCCGCCGAACTCCTTCAACCACACCGCTCTCATGCGGATCACCGTGCATCCTCCAGTTAGGTGGAAGTCAATGGGCTGTGGTGTGAGAACCATCCGGACGCGCGAGGATTGTCGTGGGCGGACGATGACACCGCCATCCGGGTGCATCACCGTGGTCAGTACGACGCCCATGAGCGACCAGGAGGACCCGTGCGTATCGCCGTCCCGCGTGAGATCAAGAAGCACGAATACCGGGTGGCACTGACTCCGGCCGGCGTGCACGAGCTGACCCGGCACGGCCACGAGGTGTTCATCGAGTCCCAGGCCGGCACCGGTTCGGCCATCAGCGACGACGACTACAGCGCGGCCGGCGCGAAGATCCTCGCCACGGCGGCCGAGGTGTGGGCCGAGGGCGAGCTGGTGCTGAAGGTCAAGGAGCCCATCGCCGAGGAGTACCCGCGACTGCGCTCCGGGCAGGTGTTGTTCACCTACCTGCACCTGGCGGCGGACCGGGCGCTGACCCAGGCGCTGCTCGACGCGGGCACCACGGCGATCGCCTACGAGACGGTGCAGAACGCGAACGGCTCGCTCCCGCTGCTCGCGCCGATGTCCGAGGTCGCGGGCCGGCTGGCTCCGCAGGTCGGCGCCTACTCGCTGATGAAGCCGTCCGGCGGACGTGGCGTGCTGCCCGGCGGTATCCCGGGGGTGCATCCGGCGCGGGTGGTGGTGATCGGCGGCGGCGTCGCGGGGCTGAACGCGGCGCGGGTCGCGCTGGGGCTGGGGTCCGATGTGGAGATCCTGGACACCAATGTGGACCGTCTACGGCAGATCGACCAGGAGTTCGGCGGCCGGATCCGCACGGTGGCTTCGACGGCCTTCGCGATCGAGCAGGCTGTCGTGGCGGCGGATCTGGTGATCGGCGCGGTGCTGATCCCGGGTGCGAAGGCACCGAAGCTGGTGTCGAACGATCTGGTGTCGCGGATGAAGCCGGGCAGCGTGCTGGTGGACATCGCGATCGACCAGGGCGGCTGCTTCGCGGACTCGCGCCCGACGACGCATGACGACCCGACGTACCGGGTGCACGACTCGATCTTCTACTGCGTGGCGAACATGCCGGGCGCGGTGCCCACCACGTCGACGCAGGGTTTGACGAACGTCACCCTCCCGCACACGGTCGCCCTGGCCGACCACGGCTGGCAGCAGGCGCTGAAGAACAGCCCGGCGCTGGCCCACGGCTTGAACACGCACCAAGGCGCCCTGACCAACGCCCCCGTCGCCACCGCCCACACCCTCCCCCACACTCCCCCCGACACCTTCCTCCACTGACCCCCCACACGGGCTCCCTTTCCCTTACCCCCCACCGAAGCCTTCCTCACCACCCGAAGCCGACCAGCACGATGGGGGTCCAGGGGGCGAAGCCCCTTGGCGGGGGTTTGGGGGTCCGACCCCCAAAAAAGACGCGAAGTCGAGCAAAGAGGGAAGCCGGCGAAGCCCGGCAAACAGGGGCGGCCCGCTCGACCAGCCTGGGGGTCACTGGGAGCGGGCCGCCACAACCAGCTTAGGTGGTCCCATCCGAGTTCGCTGCATGGGGTTCGGGTTTTACTCGAAATACTTCTTCACCGGCCGCGATGTGACGTCGTGATTCACCGACCAAGCGGGAGTTTCCCCCTCCACGCCCCGTGCGGCCCGCGGATGAGGCAGGATGTCGGCTGCGCCGAGGTTCACCCATTCGCCGGATCTAGGGGGACGTGATGCAGAACAACGGTAGCGGCCGGATTGTCGTGCAGAATCTCAGTAAGACCTTCGGCCCGGTCTCGGCTGTGCAGAACCTGAGCTTCGTGGTGGAACCGGGGTCGGTGACGGGGTTCCTCGGCCCGAACGGCGCGGGGAAGACGACGACCCTGCGCATGATCCTCGGCCTGGTCACCCCGACGGCGGGGGTCGCGACGGTGAGCGGTTTGCCGTACGACCAGCTGGGCAACCCGGCGCGGATCGTGGGCGCGGTACTGGAGAACGAGGGCTTCCATCCGAAACGGACCGCCCGCAACCACCTGCGGGTGTACGCGTCGGCGATCGGGGTGCCGGATCAGCGCGCGGACGAGGTGCTGGGACTGGTGGGGCTTTCGGCCGCCGCGGAGCGCAAGCCGGGCGGGTTCTCGCTCGGGATGCGGCAGCGGCTGGCACTGGCGACGGCGTTGCTGGGCAACCCGCAGGTGCTGGTGCTCGACGAGCCTGCGAACGGTCTGGACCCCGAGGGGATCCTTTGGCTGCGCAACTTCTTGCGTGCCTACGCACGTGAAGGCCGCACGGTACTGGTGTCGAGCCACCTGCTGTCCGAAGTGGAGCAGACGATCGACCAGGTGGTGATCATCAGCCACGGCGTGACGCGCTACTACGGTTCGCTCGAGCAGCTGCGCGGCAGCCAGCAGTCGCGGGTGCTGGTGCAGGCGGCCGATCCGAACGCGCTGGTGAAAGCGTTGCAGGAGGGCGGCTTCGGCCAGATCGAGCCGACCCCGGACGGCCGGGTGGCGGTGCTGGGCGCGACGCGGCAGCAGATCGGCGACCTGGTCGCGAAGTCGGGCCTCGCGGTGTACGGCATCGAAGAGGACCGGGCGGACCTGGAGAAGCTGTTCTTCCAGCTGACCAACGGTCAGTACGCCGGCGCGCCGTACCAGCAGCCGCAGTACCAGCAGCAGTATCCGCCGCAGCAGGGCGGCGGCTGGGGGCCGCCACCGCCGGGCTATCCGCCACAGCAACCACCGCAGCAGCAGCCGTATCAGACACCACCGGGCGGCTACCAGCAGCCGGGCCCGCACCAGGGTTGGGGAGGACAGCGCTGATGGGCCGCTTGCTCGTCGCGGAGTTCCGCAAGACGCTCACCACGAAGAGCTGGTGGGGGCTGATGATCCCGGCCGTCGTGCTGGCCTTCGGGTTCGCGCTCGGCTGGGGCGCGTTCGCCAACGAGGTCGGCGACGTGCTCTCCAGCAGCGAGACGCAGATCATCGCGCAGGCGCTGGGCATCGAGACCGGCCACCTGCCGATGGGCCTGCTGGCCATCGGGCACGGGATCAACATCGGGCTGACGTTCCCGGTGATCTTCGGTGTGTTCGCGCTCGCCGGTGAGTACAGCAAGAAGACGATCACGACGACGTTCCTCACGGCCCCGAACCGGGTTTCCGTGCTGACCGCGAAGATGATCACCTACAGCGTCTGGGGCGCGGTCTACGGCCTCGTGGTCGCCGCCGCGGCGAGCCTGGGCATCGCGCTCACGGTCGACGGCTCGCGGCTGCCGACGGGCGGCCAGTGGCTGGCCGTCGTCGGCGCGAGCGTGCTCGCCGGGGTCCTCGCGACGCTGTTCGGCATCGGCGTCGGCGCGGTCTGGAACAGCGTCGTCGGCAGCGTGGTCACCCTGGTCATCTACCTGCTGGTGATCGAGAACGTGCTGGTCCTGATCTTCTACGGGCTGTGGCGGGTGGACTGGCTGGGCGGGGTGCTGCCCAACGGCACGATGAACGGCATCGTGGGCGCGATCGGGGCGCAGGCCTTCGGCGCGGCCGGGGTGAAGGTGCCCGGGCTGGACGCGGAGGCGCAGTGGACGCTGCAGTACGTCGCGGGCGCGCCCGGCGCGTTCTCGTGGTGGGCCTCGGCGCTGGTGTTCTTCGCCTGGACCATGGTGTTCTTCGCCGGCGGATGGGTCGCGAACCAGCGGCGCGACATCACCTGAGCCGGCGCGCATAACCTGGAGCGTGTGACCGCTGCTGCTCCCACCACAACTGAACCGAAGACCGGCTGGATCCGCAGACTGGGCGCCGCCTGCTGGCGGCATCCCTGGCTCGTCGTCCTCTCGCTCGCCGCGGCCGTCGTCAGCGTCGGCTTCCAGGCCGTCGGCCCGCTGCTGGTGAAGGTCGCGGTCGACGACGCCGTCGGCGGCCGGACCTCGCAGCTGGGGCTGCTGGCCGCCGGGCTGGTCGGGGTGCAGGTGCTGATGTTCGCCACCGCGTTCGTCCGCCGTTACGTGGGCGGCCGGCTGGCCTTGGACGTGCAGCACGACCTGCGGCGGGCGGTGTTCGGCGCGGTGTCGCGTTTGGACGGCGGCAAGCAGGACACGCTGCGCACCGGCCAGGTCGTGTCCCGGGCGATCACCGACCTGCAGCTGGTCGTCTCGCTGCTGATGGTGACACCCGTTTCGGCCGGTTCGGTCATCTTCGCCCTGTTCTCGCTCGGGGCGATGCTGTGGATGTCACCGGCGTTGACGCTGATCGCGCTGGTCGTGGTGCCCGCGGTCGCGATCGTCGCGGGCGCCTCCCGCAAGCGGTTGTTCCCGGCCACCTGGTCGGCGCAGCAGCGGGCCGCGGACGTGGCGCAGCACGTCGAGGAGACCGTGACGGGCGTGCGCGTGGTCAAGGGCTTCGGCCAGGAGGCGCGGGAGGTCTCCCGGCTGGAGAACACGGCGAAGAAGCTGTTCGCGGAGCGGCTGCGGGCGGCCCGGCTGTCGGCCGTGCCGACGGCGACGACCTCCGCGCTGCCCGCGGCCGGACAGGTCGCCGTTCTCGCCTTCGGTGGCATCCTCGCGCTTCGCGGCGAAGTGAGCCTCGGCACCTTCCTCGCCTTCGCCAGCTACGTGTCCGGCCTGATCGGCCCGGCCCGGATGCTCTCGGCGATGGTGGTGCAGGCGCAGCTGACGCGCGCGGGCGCGGACCGGGTGTACGAGCTGATCGACGCCCAGCCCGAGGTCCGCGACAAGCCGGACGCCCGCCCGCTGCCCGAGGGGCCGCTCGGCATCCGGCTCGACGACGTGAAGTTCGGCTACACGCGGTCCGAACCAGTGCTCGACAGGATGTCGGTGGAGGCCGAGCCGGGCGAGACGCTCGCACTGGTCGGCACCGCGGGCTCGGGGAAGTCGACGATTTCGTTGCTGCTGCCCCGGTTCTACGACGTGCACGCGGGCTCGGTCCGGCTCGGCGGCTGCGACGTGCGGGACGTGCGCCTCGCCGACCTGCGCAAGGCGATCGGCGTGGTGTTCGAGGAAGCGTTCCTGTTCTCCAGCTCGGTGCGCGACAACATCGCCTACGGCAGGCCGGACGCGAGCGACGAGGAGGTCCACGCGGCCGCCAAGGCCGCGGAGGCGCACGAGTTCATCATGCAGCTGCCCCTGGGCTACGACACGCTCGTCGGCGAACGGGGGCTGATGCTCTCGGGTGGTCAGCGGCAACGGCTCGGGCTGGCCAGGGCGCTGCTCACCGACCCGCGCGTGCTGATCCTCGACGACGCGACCTCGGCCGTGGACACGGTCACCGAGGCCGCGATCCATGACACCCTGCGCGCGGTCACCGCCACCCGTACGACGCTGCTCATCGCACACCGCAAGTCGACGCTGGCGCTCGCCGACCGGATCGCCGTGCTGGACGCGGGCCGGGTCGTCGACGTGGGCACGGCCAAGGAGCTCGAGGAACGCTGCGAGCTGTACCGGGAACTGGTCTCCGGTCCCGGTGAGGGCGTCGAGGAGAAGCACCGGCGCGAATGCGTGGTGCGCCCGGAAAGCGGCGTCACACCGGAGCTGTGGCCGGCGCCGGTCGACCAGGACGACGCCGGACAGCTCGCGGACGCCGCGCAGCAGCGCAGCGCCACCCCGGCCGCCGCCGGCGGCGGGATGGGCGGGATGCGCGGCGCGTTCGACGTGCCGCCGACCCCGGAGCTCATCGAGGGCGTGCGCAGGCTGCCGCCCGCCACGGACGTCCCGGCGCTGGTGCCGGAGAACGTCACCGGACCGGACCCCCGGTTCCGCCTCGGGCGGCTGCTCCGGCCGGTGCGCACCCTGCTGACGGCGGTGATCGTGCTGGTCGGGCTGGACGCGGGGGCGTCGATCGCGCTGCCCGCGCTCTACCAGCTCGGCGTGGACCACGGTGTCCGGCCCGGCGTCGAGTCGGTCGTCTGGATCACCGCCGCGATCGGCGCGGTGATCATCGCGCTGGACTGGGTGGTGATCCGCGCGCAGACCCGGATCACCGCGCGCGCCGGGGAGACGGTGCTCTACTCGCTGCGCGTGCGCAGCTACGCGCATCTGCAGCGGCTCGGCCTCGACTACTACGAGCGCGAGCTGTCCGGCAAGATCATGACGCGGATGACCACGGACGTCGACGCGCTCTCGACGTTCCTGCAGACCGGCGTCGCGCAGGCCGTGATCAGCGCGCTCACCCTCCTCGGCATCTCGGCCGCGCTGCTGATCACCGACGTCTCCCTTGCCCTGTACGCGCTTTCCGTGCTGCCGATCCTGATCGTCGCCACGGTGGTCTTCCGCAGGCTCGCCACCGCCGCCTACAACGAGGCGCGGGAACGGGTGAGCGTCGTCAACGCCGACATGCAGGAGAACGTCAGCGGCCTGCGGGTCGCGCAGGCCTACAGCCGCGAGGAGCGCTCGGCCGAGGACTTCGCATCCCGCAGCGACGCCTACCGCCGCTCCCGGCTACGCGCCCAACGCTATGTCGCGACCTACTTCCCTTTCGTCACCCTGCTTTCCGGGGTCGCCGAGGCGATCGTGCTGGTGGCGGGGTCGAGCCGGGTCGCGGGCGGCACGCTGCCGGTCGGCGTGCTGCTCGGGTTCCTGCTGTACCTGAACCTGTTCTTCTCCCCGATCCAGCAGCTGTCCTCGGTGTTCGACGGCTACCAGCAAGCGAAGGTCGGCCTGCGCCGGATCAGCGACCTGCTGCGCACGCCGACGTCGGTACCGCGGGCGGCGAACCCGCTCCCGGTGCCGGACCGGTTGTCCGGCGAGGTCACCTTCGACGCCGTCGACTTCTCCTACCCCGGCACGGATGCGCTGGCGCTGGCGGACATCTCGCTCAAGGTCGTGCCGGGCGAGACGGTCGCGCTGGTGGGCGCGACGGGCGCGGGCAAGTCGACGGCGGTGAAGCTGGTCGCCCGGTTCTACGACGCGACCGGCGGCAAGGTCGGCATCGACGGCGTGGACGTGAAGGACTACGACCTGCCCGGGCTGCGGCACCGGATGGGCGTGGTGCCGCAGGAGGCGCACCTGTTCTCGGGCACGGTCGCGGAGAACGTGCGCTACGGACGGCCGGACGCGAGCGACGCCGACGTGGAGGCCGCCGTCCGCGCCGTCGGCGCGCTCGACGGGGTGGCGGCGTTGCCCGCGGGGTTCCGGCAGCCGGTCGGCGAGCGCGGCAGGTCGCTCTCGGCCGGGCAGCGGCAGCTGATCGCGCTGGCGCGTGCCGAGCTGGTCGACCCGGACGTGCTGCTGCTCGACGAGGCGACGGCGGCGCTGGACCCGTCGACCGAGGCCGCGGTGCTGCAGGCGACCGAGAACCTGGCGCGCCGACGGACGACCTTCGTGGTCGCCCACCGGCTCGCGACGGCCGCCCGCGCGGACCGGATCGTCGTGCTCGCCCACGGTCGCGTCGTCGAGCAGGGCACGCACGCCCAGCTCCTCGCCGCGAACGGGCAGTACGCCGAGCTGTGGCGGACGGGCAACCACGAGTGAGCCTCACCGGTCGACAACGGCGAGGCCCCACGCCGCCCGGAACTGCTCGACGAGCAGCCACGCCTGCATCATGTTGTCGCCGAAGGCCTGCCGGGCCCTGGCGAGGGTTTCGAACGAGCCCGGCCCGGCGGCCGCGGAGGCCTTGACGATCTGGTCCTTCGTCAGCTCGTCGTCGAAGACCTCGCGCAGGGTCAGCGCGAAGTAGAGGAAGGTCGCCAGCTCCAGCCGCACGGCACCGGCCTGCACGGCGGCTTCGGTGGGTGTCGCGGCCAGCCTCCCCACCGTGCTGAACAGCTCGCCGGTGCCCTGCGCGGCCAGCCACGGCCCGTCGGCCAGCCGGATCAGCTCGACGGCGGCGGGGACGTGGCCCAGCGGCCGCAGCTCCCGCTGCGCCAGCCGCGCCGCCTGCTCGATCGCGGTGCCGGTCAACGCCGAGCACACCTGCGCGAGCGTCGGCGCCGGTGCCGCGTGCGCGAGGTCCATCATCGCCCTGGCGACGCGGATCAGGTCGCGCGGCAGGCCGCCGGAGAAGCTGTGACAGAAGCACACGAAGGGCTCGGCGAGCCCGATCAGCCTGCTGCTGAGCAGTTTCCGGCTCTCCGGCAGGGTCAGCTGGTCCACCCGGATGATCTCGTCGAAGGCACTGTCGAACGCGTCGCGCACCGCGAACCCGCGTCGCTCGAACGAGACCAGCGCGTCCTCCGACACCGAGAGCACGAAGTGGCAGCCGGGCACCCCGAACAACGCCTTGAGCTCGTTGACGAACCGGTGCGCGTGCTCGGGCGAGGCGATCTTGTCCAGCTCGTCGATCGCCACCACCAGCGGGGTCGTCGCGGCACTCGCGTGCACGGCGGCGAGCACTTCGGCGACCACCGCGAGGAACTCCCGCAGCTCGGTGATGATCTCGGGGTAGGTCAGCGGCTGCCGGGCCTTGGCCGTCGAGCGGGTCGCGGAGGCGTCGGCGGAGACGACCGGCAGCGTCAGCTTCCCCGACCAGCCGGTGGTGCGGGTCTGCAGGTAGCGGATGTTCTCCAGCCGGTTCGCCGCGCTCCCGACGAGCCAGAGCCAGAGCTTCTCGTCCCTGCTGCGGCGGCCGAAGATCCGCTGCTTGACCGAGCGCGAGGTGCTCTTGTACCCGATGACGGCCTGGCAGGCGGCGGCGTAGACGTGCAATGCGAAGTCGCGGCCCTCGTAACCGATCGGGGCGTCGACCCGGATCAGCAGGTGCTCGCGCCCGGCCGGCAGCAGCCGCCCTTCGCGATGCGCCTCGAGCAGGGTCGTCTTGCCGACCCCGCGGGGCCCGGCGACCCCGATCGCCCCGGCCCGCAGCCCGCCGAGCACCCGGCGGAAGCGGTCGGTGGCCACCGTCTCGACGGCCAGGTCGGTGCTGGCCATCGTGGCAAGGCCGGAGTCGTCGCGGACGGTCAGGACCACGTCGTAGGACGGCGCCGCGAGGCGGCTGATGAGCCTGCCGACCGCGGGTTCGACGGCCAACCGCGCCGCCTTGCGCCATTGGGCGAGTGCTGCCGCCGCGTCGGCCCGCAGCCGCGCCTGTACCGCCCGGACGGTGCGGGTGGTGGACTTGCTCGCGGCAGTGGCGTCGTCGGCGCACACGAACGCCGCGATGCACAGGCCGACGAAGGCGAGCACGGCGGCGGCGACCGCGCCCGGCAGGCTCACGAACCGGGCGAAGGACGGCCACACCACGACCACCACCCCGACCGCGACGACGAACGCCAGCCAGCGCGCCGCCCTGCGCGCTTTGGCGGTGCCCCACGGCCCGGGCCGGGCCGGAATCGTGCTGTTGTCGAGCACGAGCATGCCGCCGATGAGGAGTCCGAAATAGACCAGCAGCGCGCCGAACACGATGGCCGGGGTCAGCACGATCTTGACGAGCAGGGAACCGCCGCCGCCGTAGGTGTGCGCGAGCAGGGCGGCGGCGCCGAGCACGGTGGCCGGGGCGACCAGCAGCAGGACGAACTCGAACAGTGCCCTGGAGTCGCTCACCCAGGTCCGCTCGGTGCCCGGGGTGCTCGCGTCCACCGCGCCGAGCGCGCGCCCGGCGTCCCGGTAGGCGGAGATCTCGGCGTTGGTCGGGCTGAGCAGGACGTCGGGTTCGGCGAGCAGGCGGGCCCGGAGGTCGGCGGGGTCGAGCTTGAGCTCCTCGCAGGAGCGGAGGATCTTCGGCTGGGCCAGCACCTCGTCGACGATGGCCGGCAACTCGGCCGACACGAGCCGGCGCATGACACCGTCGTCCGCCGGCGCACTCTCGGCCACAGCTGTCGTCTGGTCCGTCACGCCCCTTATGACGGCTTTCCCGCGCCCCCGGTTGCTGCTCTGGTCAGGTGAAGATCTTGCCCGGGTTGAGGATGTTCAGCGGGTCGAGCGCCGTCTTGACCGCGCGGTGCAGGTCGAGCACGGCCGGGCTCACCTCGCGGCGGAG
Source organism: Amycolatopsis acidiphila (assembly GCF_021391495.1). Taxonomy (NCBI): domain Bacteria; kingdom Bacillati; phylum Actinomycetota; class Actinomycetes; order Pseudonocardiales; family Pseudonocardiaceae; genus Amycolatopsis; species Amycolatopsis acidiphila. The sequence goes on from NZ_CP090063.1 coordinate 6,767,844, forward strand.
CCCGCCGCGCTTGAGCAGGCCCACGCCGTGCTCGCCGGTCACCGTGCCGCCCAGCTCGATCGCGTCCGCGATGATGTCCTCGAACGCCGCCTGCGCGCGGCGCTTCGCGTCCTCGTCGCCGATCGGGGTGATCAGCAGCGGGTGCAGGTTGCCGTCCCCGGCGTGTGCGATGTTGGCGATCAGGGTGTCGTGCGCGGCCGCGGCCTTCTCGATGCGCGCCAGCATCTCCGGCACCAGCGCCCTCGGCACGCAGACGTCCTCGGTCAGCACCGGCCCCAGCCGCTCCAGCGCGGGATAGGCCAGCCGCCGCGCGTCGAACAGCGCCTCGGCCTCCTGCTCGTCGGACGACACCGCCGCCCACGTGGCGCCCGCCTCCTCGAAGCACCGCAGGACCGTCCGGGCCTCGTCCTCCCCGGCCTGCCCGGGGGTGTCGACCCGGCCGAGCAGCACGACGTCGGCCTCGGTGGACAGGCCCATGTTCTTCCACGCGTCCACGGCCTGCAGGCAGTGCTTGTCGACCAGTTCCAGCGCGGACGGGACGACCCCGGACGCGGACACCGCGCTGACCGCCTCACCGGCGGCCACGACGGAGTCGAAGTACCCGGCGATCGTGCGCTCGGCGAGCCGCTTCGGCCGCAGCCGGACGGTGATCTCGGTGATCACGCCCAGCGTGCCCTCGGAGCCGACCATCAGGCCGCACAGGTCGTACCCCGCGACGCCCTTGGCGGTGCGCCGCCCGAGCCGGACCACGTCACCGCGCCCGGTCACGACCTCCAGCGCCAGCACGTAGTCACGCGTGACGCCGTACTTGACGCAGCACAGGCCACCCGCGTTGGTGGCGACGTTGCCGCCGATGGTCGACCAGGGCGCGCTCGCCGGGTCCGGCGGGTACCACAGGCCCTCCGCCGCGCAGGCCGCGCGCAGGTCGTCGTTCACCACGCCCGGCTGCACGACGGCGAGCCGCTCGGCGTGGTCGATCTCGAGGACCTGGTTCATCGCCTCCAACGCCAGCACGATGCAGCCTTCGACGGCGTTGGCGCCGCCGGAGAGGCCGGTGCCCGCGCCGCGCGGCACGACGGGTACGCCATGCTCGGCTGCCAGCCGGACGACCGCCTGCACCTCGGCGGTGCCGCGCGGCCGGACCACCGCGGCGGCCTGCGCGTACTCGGCCCATTCCGCGTGGTCCTGCAGATAGCCCTCGACCACGTCCGGGTCGTCGAGCACCCGTTCCGCGGGGACCACCCCACGCAGTTCGGACACCAGATCCATGGGACACCTCCGACCCTTGAGGCTACGCGGGGCAGTCCGTTCGCCGGCCCCGGCGACCGGCAGGTGAGACGCCGCTCATGGCGGGCGTCGGTACTCCGCGCGCGGCCCGGCAGCCGCCTTCGCGTCCGCACCCCATCACTGGTCTGGTCCTGACCGGCATAGGTCTGGACCGCGTGGGGCCCCGTGGCGGGAGGTTTTCCACCGCGGCGGCCACGATGTGACGGCTCGTGTCGTCGTCCTCGCCGTTTCCGAGACAATTTCCTGCATTCGCCGGGGGCACTTCGACTGCGCCTTCCGCATCGCGGTGATGAGCACAACCGACGCGGTCGAACCACGTCGGCCCAGGTCAGCCGTGGTGCGGCGCCCCTTCCCCTCCTCCGCTGACGACCGAGTGGACTGTCCGGTCCCCCTCGGTTCGGCCACGCCCGCCGCACCGCCCTGTAGCAACTCCATCGGGTCCTGCATCGATCAAGTGAGGAATCCCAAACCGACTTGCAACGGAGATGCACCACTTCGATCACATCCGAAAAGGCCGTGGGGTTAGCCTGGTAGGCGCATCAAGCGGACAACCAAGATCGAGATGGATAGAGGCGAGTCCCTGCCGTGTCCAGCAGCAGCCCTGCGTCACAGTTCGGCCCCAACGAATGGCTCGTCGAGGAGATGTACGACCAGTTCCTCGCCGACCCTTCCTCAGTAGATGCCGCCTGGCATGACTTCTTCTCCGACTTCAAGCCGACGCAGACGCCGGAGACCAAGCCGGACACCGCGGGCAGCAGCGCCCCCGCCGCGCAGACCCCGCCGCCGAAGCCGTCGACGAACGGCAAGGCCACCACGGCGAAGACCGCCGCACAGTCCGCTCCCGCCGCCAAGCCGCAGCCCGCCACCGCGAAGCCGCAGGCGGCCGCCGCGAAGCCGGCCACGGACGAGGAGACCAAGCAGCTGCGTGGCGCCGCCGCCGCGATCGCGAAGAACATGGACGCCTCGCTGAGCGTCCCGACCGCGACCAGCGTGCGTGCCGTGCCCGCCAAGCTGATGGCCGACAACCGCATCGTCATCAACAACCACCTCAAGCGCACCCGCGGCGGGAAGATCTCCTTCACCCACCTCATCGGGTACGCGATGGTCCGCGCGCTGCACGACTACCCGAACATGAACCGGCACTACCAGCTGGCGGACGGGAAGCCGTTCGCGGTCACGCCGGAGCACGTCAACCTCGGCCTCGCCATCGACATGAAGGGCAAGGACGGCAGCCGCACCCTCGTGGTCGCCTCCATCAAGAACACGGAGAACATGTCGTTCCTCCAGTTCTGGCAGGCCTACGAGGACATCGTCAAGAAGGCGCGCAACAACAAGCTCACCGCGGACGACTTCGCGGGCACCACCATCTCGCTGACCAACCCGGGCGGCATCGGCACGAACCACTCGGTGCCGCGGCTGCAGGCGGGTCAGGGCGCGATCATCGGCGTCGGTGCCATGCAGTACCCGGCGCACTTCGAGGGCACCAGCGAGAAGACGCTGATCGACCTGGGCATCAGCAAGATCATGACGCTGACCTCGACCTACGACCACCGCATCATCCAGGGCGCGGAGTCCGGCGAGTTCCTCAAGCGCATCCATGAGCTGCTGCTCGGCGAGGACGGCTTCTACGACGACATCTTCACGTCGCTGCGGCTGCCCTACGAGCCGATCCGCTGGGTCGCGGACATCCCGGCAGGGGCGGTGGACAAGACCGCCCGGGTGCTCGAGCTGATCGACGCCTACCGGATGCGCGGCCACCTGATGGCCGACACCGACCCGCTGAACTACCGCCAGCGCCGCCACGAGGACCTCGACGTCCTCTCGCACGGCCTGACGCTGTGGGACCTCGACCGCGAGTTCGCCGTCGGCGGGTTCGCCGGCCAGGAGCGGATGAAGCTGCGCGACATCCTCGGCGTCCTGCGCGACTCCTACTGCCGCACGGTCGGCATCGAGTACACCCACATCCTGGACCCGGAGGAGCGCCGCTGGATCCAGGAGCGGGTCGAGGTGCCGCACGCGAAGCCGGACCCCGCCGTGCAGAAGTACGTGCTGTCCAAGCTGAACGCGGCGGAGGCCTTCGAGACCTTCCTGCAGACCAAGTACGTCGGCCAGAAGCGGTTCTCGCTCGAAGGCGGCGAGACGGTGATCCCGCTGCTGGACACCGTGCTGGACAAGGCCGCCGAGCACGAGCTCGACGAGGTCGTCATCGGCATGCCGCACCGCGGCAGGCTCAACGTGCTGGCCAACATCGTCGGCAAGCCGATCTCGCAGATCTTCCGCGAGTTCGAGGGCAACCTCGACCCGGGCCAGGCGCACGGCTCCGGCGACGTGAAGTACCACCTGGGCGCGGAGGGCAAGTACTTCCGCATGTTCGGCGACGGCGAGACCAAGGTCTCGCTGGCGTCCAACCCGTCGCACCTGGAGACCGTCGACCCGGTGCTCGAAGGCATCGTCCGCGCCAAGCAGGACATCCTCGACAAGGGCGACCAGGACGGCCAGGGCTTCACCGTGCTGCCGGTGCTGATGCACGGCGACGCGGCGTTCGCCGGCCAGGGTGTGGTCGCCGAGACGCTGAACCTGGCGCTGCTGCGCGGGTACCGCACCGGCGGCAGCGTGCACCTCATCATCAACAACCAGGTCGGCTTCACCACCGCGCCGGAGCACGCGCGCTCCTCGCAGTACGCCACGGACGTCGCGAAGATGATCGGCGCGCCGATCTTCCACGTGAACGGTGACGACCCGGAGGCCGCGCACTGGGTGGCCAAGCTGGCGGTGGACTACCGGCAGGCGTTCAACAAGGACGTCGTGATCGACATGATCTGCTACCGCCGCCGCGGCCACAACGAGGGCGACGACCCTTCGATGACCCAGCCGGCGATGTACGACATCATCGACACGAAGCGGTCGGTCCGCAAGACCTACACCGAGGCCCTGATCGGCCGCGGCGACATCTCCGTGGACGAGGCCGAGGCCGCGCTGCGCGACTTCTCCAGCCAGCTCGAGCACGTGTTCAACGAGGTGCGCGAGCTGGAGAAGCACCCGGCGAAGGCCAGCCCCTCGGTGGAGGAGGAGCAGCAGGTGCCGGCCAAGGTGCCGACCGCGGTGGCCCGCGAGGTCATCGAACGCATCGGCGACGCGTTCCTGAACGTGCCGGAAGGCTTCAGCCCGCACCCGCGCGTCAAGCCGGTGCTGGAGCGCCGCGCGAAGATGTCGCGCGAGGGCGGGATCGACTGGGCGTTCGGCGAGCTGCTCGCGTTCGGTTCGCTGGCGATGGAAGGCCGGCTGGTCCGGCTGTCGGGCCAGGACTCGCGGCGCGGCACCTTCACCCAGCGGCACTCGGTGCTGATCGACCGCAAGTCCGGTCAGGAGTACGCGCCGCTGCAGAGCCTGACCGACGACCAGGCCCGCGTGATGATCTACGACTCGGCGCTGTCCGAGTACGCGGCCGTCGGCTTCGAGTACGGCTACTCGGTGGCCAACTCCGAGGCGCTGGTGCTGTGGGAAGCGCAGTTCGGTGACTTCGTCAACGGCGCGCAGACCGTCATCGACGAGTACATCTCGTCCGGTGAAGCGAAGTGGGGCCAGCTCTCGGACGTCGTGCTGCTGCTGCCGCACGGGCACGAGGGTCAGGGCCCGGACCACACGTCGGGCCGCATCGAGCGGTTCCTGCAGCTGTGCGCCGAGGGCTCGATGACCGTCGCGGTGCCCTCGACCCCGGCGAACTACTTCCACCTGTTGCGCCGGCACGCCCTCGACGGCATCCGGCGGCCGATGATCGTCTTCACGCCGAAGTCGATGCTGCGCAACAAGGCGGCGACCTCCGCGGTCGAGGACTTCGTGGGCCAGTCGAAGTTCATGTCGGTCATCGACGACAAGGAAGTGGACCCCGCCAAGGTACGGAAGGTGCTGCTCACCTCGGGCAAGCTGTACTGGGAGCTGGTCGCCGAGCGCACCAAGCGCGAGGCGAACGACGTTGCCATCGTCCGGATCGAGCAGTACTACCCGCTGCCGACGAAGAAGCTGCGTGCGGCGCTGGAGCGCTACACGGCTGCTTCGAAGGTCAGCTGGGTCCAGGAGGAGCCGGAGAACCAGGGCGGGTGGCCGTTCTTCGGCCTGCACCTGCCGCGCAAGCTGCCGGAGCTGCTGTCGGGCCTGGACGTCGTGTCCCGCCGCCCGATGGCCGCCCCCTCGGCGGGCTCGTCGAAGGTGCACGAGGTCGAGCAGAAGGCCCTGATCGCGAAGGCCTTCGAGTAAGCCGAAGCTGTAAGCAAGGTGCCCTTCCGCCGCAAGGCGGAAGGGCGCTTTTCTTTGGGCAACCACCCACCCGACAACTCCCAGCCACCCCCCAACGGCGAACCCGGCAACGGCAGCCGAGAGGAGCCGAGCCCGGCCGTCCCCTTGACCCCGATACCCAGCCTCTTCAGCGGTCGGCCCGCCGGCCGTTGAACGATCAAAAATCGGGGTGGGTTGGCTCAACTTACTGGCCCGCATGCCGGGCGAAGCGCGGGACCAAAGATCAAGAGGCCCTCGCCTGACGGGTCGGCTCCACCCAACTCCGCGGCACCGCAAGGCGATGCCCCCGCCCGCCGCGCGGACGAGGGCATCTGCCACCCGACCCTACGGGCCGGTGTAGAGCAGGACGTTCGGCGAGCCGCTGCCCGCGCTGGTCACCTTGCCCGTCGTGGCCGCCGTCACCAGGGCGTTGCGCACCGTCGCCGGGGAGGCGGTGGTGTGCGTCGCCAGGTAGAGCGCCGCCGCGCCGGTCACGTGTGGCGTCGCCATCGAGGTGCCGCTGATGGTGTTCGTCGCCGTGGTGCTGCCGATCCAGTCGGACTTGATGCTGCTGCCCGGCGCGAAGACGTCCAGGCAGCTGCCGTAGTTGGAGTAGCTCGCCCTGGCATCCGTCGACGTCGTCGCGCCGACCGTGATCGCCTCGGCCGTGCGGGCCGGGGACGTGCTGCAGGCGTCCGCACTGTCGTTGCCCGCCGCCACCGCGAACGTGACCCCCGCGGAGATCGCGTTCCGGACCGCGTTGTCGATCGAGCTGGACGCGCCGCCGCCGAGGCTCATGTTCGCCACGGCCGGTTTGACCGCGTTCTGCGCGACCCAGTTGATACCGGCGATGACACCGGTCAGCGAACCCGAACCCGAGCAGTCGAGCACCCGGACCGCGGTCAGCTGCACGCCCTTCGCCAGGCCGTAAGCACTACCGCCGACCGTGCCGGCCACATGCGTACCGTGGCCGTTGCAGTCGGTGGCGTTGCTGTCGTTGTCCACGTAGTCGTAACCCGACTTCGCCCGCCCGCCGAAGTCGCTGTGGGTGAGGTTGATCCCGGTGTCGATGATGTACGCGTGCACGTTCGACGCGGTCGTCGCGTACGTGTACTTGCTGTTCAGCGGCAGCGAGCGCTGGTCGACCCGGTCCAGGCCCCACGACGGCGGGTTCAGCTGGTCCGTCGCGACGTGCACGACGCGGTCCTGCTCGACGTACGCGACGGCGGGGTCCGCCGCGACGCGCCTGGCCTGGCCCTCGCTCATGGTGGCCGAGTAGCCCTTCAGCGCCGCCGAGAACTTCTGGTGCACGACACCGCCGAGCTTGCCGGCCAGCGCGTCGACGGGGGACGCGGTGTCCTTGAGCACGACCAGGTAGCTGTCCTTGATCGCATCGGCACCGCCGGTGCCGACGACGGAACTTTCCTTGGCCATCGCGGGGGCGCTGGTGGCGACCGCCGCGATCGTCGCCACGGCGGCGGCAAGACCGAGGGCGGCGAGGGATCTGCGCTTCTTTCCGGTGGGGGTGCGCACGGCAGGCATTCCTCCTTGGCAGGGCCGGTCCGGCAACGAGTCACCGGACCGCAAGGGGTGGAACGCATTCACTTCGCGAATGCATCGCTGAGCGTAAAACGGACATTCCCGGTGCCGGAAGAGTCGGCACTCGAACAGCTCCAGCCGAAAGTAGGAGCGACTTCCACCAGGTCGACGAGCAGTCACACCAGCCACAATGGACCGGCGTAGCGCGAACGGCCGAACGGCCGCGGCCGAAAGTAGCGTCAGCCCTGGTGCTCGAGGACGTCGAGGATCTGCCGCGCGGTGACCACCCCGGCCACCCGGCCGTCGTCGTCGACCACGACACCGAGGCCTGCCGGCGAGGACAGGGCGGCGTCGAGCGCACCCCGGACCGCCGTCCCCTGCTGGTACAGCGACCCGCCTGCCACGAGGTCCGCCTCCGCCAGCGCGCCGTCCACAGTGGAGTCCGGCGCGAGCCAGCCGCGGGGTTTGCGCTCGGCGTTCACCGCCAGCCGCCAGTCGCCGACCGGGCCGGCCAACGACTCGCCCAGCTCGATCGTGGCCACGTCCTTGACCTCCACCCCCGCGGAATCCACAAAGGACAGACCACGGTAACCGCGGTCACGGCCCACGAACGAGGCCACGAAGTCGTCCACCGGATGACGCAGCACGTCGGCCGGAGTGCCGTACTGCGCGAGCTTTCCGCCCACCCGCATCACGGCCACCTTGTCGCCGAGGCGCACGGCCTCGTCGATGTCGTGCGTGACGAACACGATCGTCTTGCCCAGCCGCGACTGCAGCCGCAGCAGCTCGTCCTGCAGCCCTTCCCGAACGATCGGGTCGACGGCCGAGAACGGCTCGTCCATGAGCAGCACGGGCGAGTCGCCCGCGAGGGCGCGCGCGACCCCCACACGCTGCTGCTGGCCACCGGAAAGCTGTGCGGGATACCGCTTGCCGAGCTCCGCGGGCAGGCCGACGGTCTCCAGCAGCTCGGCCGCGCGCTCGCGTGCCTTGCGCTTCCCCCAGCCCGAGAGCAGCGGCACCGTCGCGACGTTGTCCAGCACCGTGCGATGCGGGAACAGGCCCGCGTTCTGGATGACGTACCCGATTCCGCGCCGCAGCACCGGCGGGTCCGACTCGCGCACGTCCTTGCCGTCGAGCAGCACGGCACCCGACGTGGGCTCGACCATCCGGTTGATCATGCGCAGCGAGGTGGTCTTGCCGCAGCCCGAAGGGCCGACGAGCACGGTGATCGTGCCGTCCTCGACGGTCAGGTCGAGGTCGTCGACCGCGACCGTGCCACCCGGATATTGCTTGGTGACACCCCGGAACTCGATCCCCACGTGCGCCTCCTTCGACGAACGGCCGGCCTCCCGAGCGGGAGACCGGCCGTTCCGCACAGCCTGCGCGACAGCCTATCCCGTGACGCCGTCTGCCACCGCCGCCTTCGCGACCGCAGCGGCGACCTCGGGGGCGACCCGCGGGTCGAGCGGGCTCGGCACGATGCGGTCCGGGCCCAGGTCGTCCTGCGCGACGGCGACGATCGCGTCCGCCGCGGCGAGCTTCATGTTCTCCGTGATCGCCCGCGCACCCGCGTCCAGGGCACCGCGGAAGACACCCGGGAAGGCCAGCACGTTGTTGATCTGGTTCGGGAAGTCACTGCGCCCGGTCGCGACGATCGCCGCGTACTTCGCCGCGACGGCCGGGTGCACCTCCGGGTCCGGGTTGGACAGCGCGAACACGATCGACTCGTCGGCCATGCTGCCCAGCAGCGACTCGTCGATGGTCGAGCCGGACAGCCCGAGGAACACGTCGGCGCCCCGCAGCGCTTCGGCAAGGCCGCCGCGCAGCCCGGCCGCGTTCGTCGCCGCGGCGAGCTTCTCCTTGATCGGGTTCAGCCCGTCCCGCCCGGTGTGGATGATGCCCTTCGAGTCCAGCACCGTGACGTCGGCGACCCCGGCCTCCTGCAGGATCTTCGCGCACGCGACACCCGCCGCGCCGGCGCCGGAGATCACCACGCGCTGCTGCGCGATGTCCCGGCCGAGCACCAGGTTCGCCCCGCGCAGCGCGGCGAGCGTGACGATCGCCGTGCCGTGCTGGTCGTCGTGCATGACCGGGCAGTCCAGCGCCTCCTTGAGCTTGTCCTCCAGCTCGAAGCACCGCGGCGCGGCGACGTCCTCGAGGTTGACCGCGCCGAACGACGGGCGCAGCCGGACCAGCGTCTCGACGATCTCGTCGACGTCCGTGGTGTCGAGCACCAGCGGGATCGAGTCGAGCCCGCCGAACGTCTTGAACAGCACCGACTTGCCCTCCATGACCGGCAGCGACGCGCTCGCGCCGATGTCGCCGAGGCCCAGCACCGCGGTGCCGTCGCTGACCACGACGACCAGCCGGTCGGCCCAGGTGTAGCGCTGGGCGAGCGAGGCGTCCTCGGCGATGGCGCGGCTCACCTTGGCCACGCCCGGGGTGTAGGCGATCGACAGGTCGCGCAACCGCGAGATCGGCCGGGCCGCGGCGACGGACAGCTTGCCGCCCTCGTGGCCCGAGAAGATCTCGCCGTCCGTCACCGGCGACGTGTCGTTGTCCTGCATCGCGTTCCCTGTCGTCTGAGCTTGAGTCGTCGTCTGAGCTTGAGTCATTGTCGGAATCCCTCCCGGGACTGCGAGCGGGGGCGGCCACGGGCCATCCCCGATTCCCCAGTGTGAACTGGCTCCTGCTGCTCGGCAGCCCGGCGCGGTGGCGCCGCCTACCGGCCAGGCGTCCGGTTCGGCCGTCCCAGCCCTTGGTGAGGCGACGGCCGCGGACGCGGCGGTTCTCCCAGTCTGACAGGCCCACCCCGGGCAGTGGTGGGGAGGTGCGTTTCACATCACAAAAACGCTGGTCAACAGGGGTATAACAAGACGTCCGTCCGGCTTGGTACGGCATTCGCTACGGCCGGCCACTTCCCCACCACCGCCTCAACCGAAACGCTTCGCGTTGCCGCTACATTCGGGGCATGAAGGTTCGTGAGCTGGCCGTCCGGGACGCCTACGAGTTCACCCCGCAGCAGTTTCCCGACCATCGCGGCCTGTTCGTCGCGCCCTTCCAGGAAACGGCGCTGGTCGAGGCGGTCGGGCACCGGCTGCGGCTGGCCCAGACCAACCACAGCGTGTCCCGGCGCGGCACGATCCGCGGCGTGCACTTCGCCGACACCCCGCCCGGCCAGGCGAAGTACGTGTACTGCCCGAGCGGTGCGCTGCTGGACGTGATCGTCGACCTGCGCGTGGGCTCGCCCACGTTCGGCCGGTGGGACGCCGTACGGCTCGACTCGGTCGAGTTCCGCGCCGTCTACCTCGCCGAAGGCCTCGGGCACGCGTTCGTCGCGCTCGAGGAGAACACCGCGATGGCGTATCTGTGCTCCACCGGCTACAACCCGGGCGGCGAGCACGGCATCACCCCGCTCGACCCCGAGCTCGGCCTGCCGTGGCCGGCGGACCTGCCGCCCATCTTGTCCGAAAAGGACACTGCGGCGCCCACGCTGGCCCAGGCGCGCGAGGCAGGCCTCCTGCCCGGCTACGAGGCCTGCCAGGCGCACTACGCCACGCTCAGGGAATAACCAGGGGCCTTCCCGATACCGGCCGAGGGCAATCGACGAAAAGCTCGACGCCATGACGTTCCTCGCCCTCGCCACGGCCGGCCTGACCGCACTGACGCTCGCCCCGGCGCCGCCCGCCCAGTTCGACTTCAGCGACTGCCCGTCGCTGCCCGCCGCAGCCGACCCCGCCGAATGGCGGTGTGAAGTCCTTGTGTCACAGGCGAAAATCTCCTTCGGCCGGATCGGCGACCTGGACCTGGGCACGATGCGGCTCACGTTCGCCGAGGGCACGCTCGACGGCGAGTACGCACAGGCCTTCGGTGCCCTGCGCGACGAACCGACCCGCCTGCCCGGCCTTCCCGGCACCTCGGTCCGCCTGCGGTACGCGGGCTATTCGGACTTCCAGTCGAGCGATCAGCGCAAAGGCGCAATCGACCTGACCGCCGCAATCGAGGGCCCGCTGCTCCATCCCGGTTGTGCGAGCACGCCGATCCACTCCGTGCTGCAGGCCGACGGCCCCACGGAGGTCATCTCCACCGGCCCGCTCACGCTGAAGTTCAGCACGACGGACAACCAGCTCACCTTCCCCGCGACGACGGGATGCGGACCGCTGGGACCACTCCTCGACCATCGCCTCGGCCTGCCGTCGGCGGCCTCGTACGAGCAGACCAGCTACGTCCGACTCCGGTCCTACTGACCCTTCTTCCGGGTGACCCAGATGGTGATCGTCGCCGTCACCACGGGCTTCCCGTGCTTGTCGCTGACCGTGACCGGCACGGGGAGCTCGAACCCGGCGTCCCCGAACTCCGGGATCTCCGGCAGCTCCGCGACCGCCCGCAGGCTCGTCTCCGCCTTCGCCACGTACGCCACCGTCATGCCCTTCGGCAGCCAGCGGTGGGTGTCCGGCACGGTCGCCTCGGCGAGCATGCCCATGGCGATCTCGGCGAGATTGCACGCCGCGATCGCGTGAAAGGTCCCGATGTGGTTGCGCACACCCCACCATTTCGGCGCGGTCACCGCGCAGTGCCCGGGCCGCAGCTCGCGCACGGCCGGCAGCACCGTCCGGAAATAGGGCGCACGCAGCGAAACCGCGGCCGAGAACAGTCGCTTCCCGCCGGGCAGCCCGGCGAGCTTCGACCACATCGCGAGGGTCTGGGTCATCAGCACTCCTTTATTACTGGCCAGTAGCAAAGCAGAGGGGTTGCTATGTTCGCAACCGTGGATCACGAGCTCTTCCTCCTCCGGCACGGCCAGACCGAGTGGTCGGTGAACGGCCGGCACACCGGACGCACGGATATCCCGCTCACCGCGGCCGGCGAGAACCAGGCCAGGGCCGCCGGGCTGACGCTGAGCAGCCTGCGCAAAGGCCCCGCGCTGGTGGTGAGCAGTCCGCGGCAGCGCGCGGTCCGCACCGCCGAACTGGCGGGCCTCGTCGTCAACGAGACCACCGAGGACCTCGCCGAGTGGGACTACGGCGAGTACGAGGGCGTCACGACAGCGGAGATCCGCGAGACGGTGCCGGACTGGACGGTGTGGCAGGGGCCGCTCCCGGGCGGGGAAACCGCCGCACAGGTCGCCGCCAGAGCCGATAGGCTCCTCGAACGGGTGCGCGCCGCACTCGCCGACGCCGAGGTCATCCTCGTCGGGCACGGGCACTTCAGCCGGGTCCTCGTGGCCCGCTGGCTGGGCCTGCCCGCCACCGCCGGAGTCCACTTCGGACTCGACCCGGCCGGGGTCTCGGTGCTGGGCGACGAGCGGGGCGAGCCCAAGATCGAGCACCTCAACATCCCGCCGTCGTAGAGAGGGTTCCCTTGGCCGACACCCGCATCCGCCGCGTCCGTGAGTCCGATGTGGACAGCCTCGTGCAGCTCGTGCACGACCTCGCCGCCTACGAGAAGGCGCCGGCGGAGTGCCGCCTGACCGCGGAGAAGCTGCGGGTCGCGCTGTTCGGCGACTCGCCCGCGGTGTTCGGTCACGTCGCCGAGGAGGACGGGCGGATCGTGGGCTTCGCGATCTGGTTCCTCAACTTCTCCACCTGGCGCGGCGTGCACGGGATCTACCTGGAGGACCTCTACGTCCGGCCGGAGCTGCGCGGCTCGGGTCTCGGGAAGGCCCTGCTGGCGACGCTGGCGAAGGAGTGCGTCGACCAGGGCTACCAGCGACTGGAGTGGTCGGTGCTCGACTGGAACCCGGCCACGGGCTTCTACAAGTCCCTGGGCGCGCTCCCGATGGATGAGTGGACCGTCTACCGCCTCACCGACACCGCCCTCGACAAACTGGCGAAAACCGTCTAGAGACCGGTTGCGGATCGCGGCTAGGGTCGTGGGAATGCCAGGGCCGACCGCAGGAAGCGCCGCACCCGTGGGCAGGGCCCGCACGCTCGCTCAGGTGTACCGGCACTTCGGCGAGGTCGACGCCGCCGGCACGTCGCCGCTGTACGAGCGCGTCGCCGTCGCCCTGAGTGAGTCCGACGAGGCGCTGCGCGCCATCGAGGGGGCGCCGGCGCGCAAGCGGCATCCCACGGTGATCCTCGCCGCGCTGCACGACCTCGCCCTCGCCGGACGCGCCCCGGCGCTCGCCGCGGCCTACGCCGCTGCGGACGGCGACGCTGCCGCTCGCGCGGCGGTCGACACGCTGCTGCGAATGACCGACTCGGTCGTGGCCGTCGCCGTGCGCCGGCCGCCGCGGGCCAACGAGACGGGACGCGGCGCGGTGCTGTACCCGGCCATTGCCGAGGCGGCGCGCCGGGTGGACGCGAACGCCGTCGGGCTGATCGACGTGGGCTGTTCGGCCGGGCTCAACCTCAATGTCGATCGCATCGGCATCACCTACGGCAACGGACAATCGCTGGGCGACCCGTCCTCTCCGGTGCAGCTGTCGTCTTCGATCGTGGGAGACCGGCCCGTCCCGACGCGGGCGATGCCCGAGGTGGTCGCCCGGGTCGGCATCGACCTCGATCCGGTCGACGTGACCGACGCGGACGATGCCCGGTGGTTGCGCGCCTGCCTGTGCCCGGATCAGCCGGAGCGGGTCGCGAGGCTCGAAGCGGAGATGGCGTTGGCGGTGACGGCCCCTCCGCTGCTGCTGCGAGGCGACGCCGTCGAGGTGCTGCCCGACGCCTTCGCCCGGGTGCCCCCGGACGCGCTGCCTGTCGTCACCACGACGTGGGCGCTGTCGCACCTCCCACTCGAGAGGCGCCTGCGCTTCCTGCACCGCCTCGACGAAGCGGCGCTCGGCCGGGCGGTGGCGTGGGTGTCAGCGGAGGGGGTCGGAGTCGCGCCGGCGATCCCGACACTCGGCGATCGCCGCGCCTCCGGCCACAGCACCATCGGCCTGGCGGTGTTCGACGGCCCGGTCCTGCGCGCCGAGGCCATCGGCCGCTGCTGGTCGCGGGGCCGGTTGCTGGCGTGGCTGGCGGACTCCTAGTGCCCCGTCCACGACCGCGAGGGCTAGTTCCGCTCCTTCTTCTCGCGCTCGGCGGCGCGGCCCTCCAGGCCGCCCCGCTCGGCAGCCTCCTCCTCGCTCTCCCCGGGCTGCTGCCCGAGCGCCCACGCCCGTGACGGCTGCCGGAACAGCAGCACCAGGATCAGCAGCCCGAGCAAGATGGTCGGCACCCCGGGCCCCGGCAGGCCGGACGGGCCGGCGAGGTACCAGCCCACGCCCGCGGTGAGCAGCGCCGTCACCACCCCCGGCGAGCGCGCCCAGGTGTGCCCCATCGCGAGCGCGGCGGCGCAGCCGAGCACGGCCAGCGCGAACACGACGTAGAACCCCGCCTCGGCGAGGACGTTGTTGCGGGGCGCGTCGGAGTTGCCGGAGGCGGCCGGCAGCACGATGCCGAACACCAGCAGACCCAGGCCCGGCAGCGCGGTCACGGCCCCGGCGAGCCGGACCTCGCGCGGCGCCGGAGCGATCTTGTCTGCGATCGACACGGGGAAAACGCCTTCCACCTGCGGTCGGTGACCTTGTGTGAACACCGTCGATCGTATGCCACCCGGTCGGCCGTTTTCGAACCGCGGCCACTCGGGTCAAGATCTGAGTGTCGTCGGCGAGCGGGCGGTCGGCCCGGGTGCACTTGTCACGACGAGCGGCGCTGTGTGAGCGATGGGAGGTCTGCCCGGCACTCGGATCTGTTCGGCGTGACTTGGCACTCCGCACCCCGCCGGTGCAGCGGCGGGTGACCTACCCTGCGGATGTGCGCGCGATCCTCGTCGTCAACCCTCAGGCCACCTCCACCACGGCTGGTGGCCGTGACGTGCTGGCTCACGCACTGGCGAGCCAGGTGAAGCTCGAGGTGGTCGAGACCGACTACCGCGGGCACGCCCTCGCCGTGGCGCGGGGCGCGGCGCGGGAGGGCATCGACCTGGTCGTCGCGCACGGCGGCGACGGCACCGTCAACGAGGTCGTGAACGGCCTGCTCGAGGACGGTCCCGGCGATCTGCCGGCGCTCGGGGTCGTCCCCGGCGGCTCGGCGAACGTGTTCGCGCGTGCCCTGGGCATCTCTCGCGATCCGATGGAGGCCACCCACCAGCTGCTGCGCGCCATCGAAGGCGGGCAGAGCCGGTCGGTGGGGCTGGGCAGGGCCGGCGACCGCTGGTTCACCTTCAACGCGGGCCTCGGCTGGGACGCCGACGTGGTCGCGGCCGTTGCCGACCGGCGGGGCAAGCAGACGAACGCCCTGCTCTACATGCGCTCCGCGGTCACCTGCTACTTCCGCCCGCCCCGCGGGAAGGAGCCGCTGACGCTGCACGTGCCCGGCGAGAAGCCGGTCGAGGTGCGCACCGCGTTCGTCTCGAACACCGATCCCTGGAGCTACCTCGGCCCGCGCCCGGTGCACCTGAACACCGGCACGTCGTTCGACACCGGGCTGGGCCTGTTCGCGCTGCGCGGTCTCGGGCTGCCGACCGTCTACCGGCACGTGCGGCAGGCGCTGCGGGCGGAGGCGAAACAACGAGGCAGGCGGCTGGTGCGGTACGACGACCTGCCGAGCCTGCGGGTGGACGCGCCGCACCCGGTAAACTTCCAGGTGGATGGAGATCCCGTGGGCCAGCGGACGCGGGTCGAGTTCACCAGCGTCCCACATGCGCTGACCGTGCTGGTCGGCGGGTGAGCGCACGGAGGGGCTCGAAAAGTGATCGTGCGCGGCAAAGTGCAAGTTGCCGTTCATCGACGCCAACGCCCCGCTCACCGCACGGTCCTTCCCCCGGGAAGGACGTTTCGGAGAGAAACCGCAGGTCAGCGGCGTCGCCCGACCAGGTGAGCTGACTCACCGATCTCCAGAAAACCCTTGTCGAAAGCGGTGCTTCGTGAAAGCATTCACAAGCACCCAAAAACACGACCGCCATGACGACTGTGGCGCAATTACACTGCGCCCATTAGAAGGAGCTCACAGACATGGACTGGCGCCACGACGCGGCCTGCCGAGACGAGGACCCGGAGCTGTTCTTCCCGGTGGGAAACAGCGGTCCCGCTCTGCTTCAGGTCGCCGAGGCGAAGGCCGTATGCCACCGCTGCACCGTCGCTTCCGACTGCCTGGCCTGGGCTTTGGCCAGCGGGCAGGACGCCGGCGTGTGGGGCGGTATGAGCGAGGACGAGCGTCGCGCCCTCAAGCGCCGCCGCGCTCACATTGGCACGCGTAGCAACGCCTGAACCAAACGATACGGCGAGGCTTCGCGGACCCCTGCACCGGGTCCCGCAGGAAGCCCGCACCGGACTCTCGAGTCCACCACCGAACGTCTTAAGGGCCGGTACCAGCTATTTAGGTACCGGCCCTTTGACGTGTCCGGGGTTCGGTGCTTGGTAGGGGGTCACTCGAACTCGCCGTTCTGCGTGCCCCCGCCGCCGTCGACGCTGCCCGCTGCCCGGCCCGGCCACCGCGCCCGTGCAGCCCGCGTGGACCTACAGCCGGCGGCTCAGGGGGATGCGCAGGGCGGCCTCGGTGCCGCGCGTCTCGCCCTCGCGCAGGCCGCGGAGCGAGAGCGAACCGCGCAGCTCGGACTCGATGAGCGTCCGCACGATCTGCAGGCCCAGCCCGTCCGCCCGCTCCAGCGAAAAGCCCGACGGCAGCCCGCGCCCGTTGTCGCGGATCAGCACGTCCAGCCACCGCGCCGAGCGGGACACCGCGATCTCCACCTTGCCCGGCCGTCCGTCCGGGAAAGCGTGCTCCACCGCGTTCTGCACCAGCTCCGCCAGCACCATCACCAGCGGCGTCGCGATCTCGGCCACCACCACGCCGAACGACCCGGTGCGCTTGATGCTCACCCGCGACTCGGCCGTGGCGACCTCGCCGACCATCGGCAGCACCTTGTCCAGCAGCTGATCCAGGTCGACCCGCTCGTCGACCGACACCGACAGCGCCTCGTGCACCATCGCGATCGACGCGACCCGGCGCACCGACTCGGTCAGTGCCAGCCGCGCCTCCTCGCTCGCCGTGCGGCGGGACTGCAGGCGCAGCAACGCGGCCACGGTCTGCAGGTTGTTCTTCACGCGGTGGTGGATCTCGCGGATCGTCGCGTCCTTCGACAGGAGCGCCCTGTCGCGCCGCTTCACCTCGGTCACGTCCCGCACCAGCACCAGCGCCCCCGCGGGCCGGCCGTGCGGCCGCAGCGGCAGCGCGCGGAAGAGCACGACGGCCCCGCGACGCGAGTCCGCCTCCGTGCGGCTGCCCGGTTTGCCGTCCAGCGCGTCCAGGATCCGGTGCGCGACCTCGGTGGCGTCGAACGGGTCGCGGATCAGCGAGCGGGTCAGCGGGGCGAGCCTGGTGCCGACGAGATCGGCCTCGTGCCCCATCCGGTGGTACGCCGAGAGCCCGTTGGGGCTCGCGAACACGACGTTGCCGCCCGCGTCCAGCCTGATCAGGCCGTCGCCGACGCGAGGACTGGTGTGCACGTCGCTCTGCGAGTCGGGGCTGGGGAACGTCCCGTCCGCGATCATCTGGCACAGGTCACCCGCGCTGCCCAGGTACGCGACCTCCAGCGGGCTGGGCACCCGGGGCGCGGCCAGGTTCGTCTCGCGGCTGAGCACCGCGATGACGGTCCCGGCGAAGGTGACGGGCACCGCCTCCCGCCGCATCGGCAGGTCGCGGTACCAGTGCGGGTCCTCCTCGCGGCAGATGCGCACCTCGCGGATCGCGCGCGCCAGCTGCGGATGCTCCTCGACGGTGAACCGGGTGCCGACGACGTCCTCCGGATGCGCTGTCGGCGCGGTGGTCGGCCGGGCCTGCGCGACGCAGACGAAGTCACCGCCCTGCCCGGTCAGCTCCGGCGAGACGGGCACCCACAGCAGGAAGTCCGCGAACGACAGGTCCGCGAGCAGCTGCCATTCGGCCACCACTGCCTGCAGGTGGTCCGCGGCCTCACCGGACAGGCCGGTGTTCTCGGCGAGCAGGTCGGAAAGTGTGGACAAGGATCACTCCACTACGGCGAGCAGGTCGCCGGCAGCACGACCGTGTGACCGATGCAGGTCAGCGCCCTTTTTCGGGACGACCTGCAGCACCTTGGCGCCGATCTCCTCGGCCATCCCGGCGGTCCTTCCGGCGAACAGGGGTATCGCTGCCATACAACCAGAGCGGACCGGGTCGGCACAGGCCGGGCGGCGCCTGCCACACTGGAGGGAGCAAGCAATACCCGAGGAGCAGACATGTCGAAGCGTGCCCGTAAGCGTCGCGACCGGAAGAAGAACGGCGCGAACCACGGCAAGAAGCCCAACGCCTGAGCACAGGCGCGCGAAAGGCCCCGGCACCGGCCGGGGCCTTTCTCACGTTCTGTGGGGTCAGTCGCGCCGTTCGATGCTGACCTCGGTGCGCTCGACGGTCACTCCGCCGTGCACCTGCACCGTCTTGCGGATCGAGGCGCGCAGCTTCTGCTTCAGCTCCGCCGGCGCCAGGTCACCGCCGCACTTGCGGGCCAGCAGCTGCTTGAGCTGCTCGTCGATGCCGTACTCCTCGAGACACGGCGGGCAGTCGTCGATGTGCCGCCGCAGCTCCGCGTCCCGCTCCGGACTGCACTCGCGGTCCAGGAGCAGGTAGATCTCCGCCAGTGCCTCCTCGCAATGGACCTTGTCGTTGCCGGATTCGGACTCGAGCGGGTTCACTGCGCCACCTCCTGCTGAGCGCCCCGGATGAAGCCACGCTCGCGTGCGACGTCGGCCAGCAGGTTGCGCAGCTGAGCGCGGCCCCGGTGCAGCCGGGACATCACGGTGCCGATCGGAGTTTCCATGATCTCGGCGATTTCCTTGTAGGCGAATCCCTCGACGTCGGCAAGGTATACCGCCAGGCGGAACTCCTCCGGCAGCTGCTGCAGCGCCTGCTTGACGTCGCTGTCGGGCAGCCGGTCCATGGCCTCGACCTCGGCCGAGCGCAGCCCGCTCGAGGTGTGGCTCTCCGCCTGGGCGATCTGCCAGTCGGTGATCTCCTCGGTCGGCTGCTGCACCGGCTGCCGCTGGCGCTTGCGATAGCCGTTGATGTAGGTGTTGGTCAGGATGCGGTACATCCAGGCCTTGAGGTTCGTGCCCTCCTTGAAGGAAGCGAACGCACCGTACGCCTTGAGGTATGTCTCCTGCACCAGGTCCTCGGCGTCCGCCGGGTTGCGGGTCATCCGCATGGCAGCCGAGTACAGCTGGTCCAGCAGCGGCATCGCGTCCCGCTCGAAGCGCTCAGTGCGTTCGTCCGCCTGCTCCTGCTGGACAGCGTCGGACTCGGGTGTCGCGTCGTTCGGCGTGCTCGGCAAACCTTTCCCTTCCCCGTGCGCGTAGGACAGCTTCGAGGATACGCGGGCGGGTTTGGGCTGGCCGGGCACGGCGGGCTGACCGGGACGGGTGAAGTCCTGGATCCTGCCGCTGGGATGAGCAAGTTTCGTCATCACATTGGTGCTAACGAGATCACGGCGGGCGTCATTCCCCGATTCGTGAACGACCGCATAGGCTGCGACGACCATGGCAGGCAAGGGAACCCCGGCGACCGCGGTGCTGGCGAAACAGCAGGTCGCACACACGCTGCACACCTACGACCACGATCCGAAGCACGAGTCGTACGGGCTGGAGGCGGCCGAGGCGCTGGGCGTCGAGCCGGCCCGGGTGTTCAAGACCCTCGTCGCGGACGTCGACGGCAAGCTCACCGTCGGCGTGGTGCCGGTGACCGGTCAGCTCGACCTCAAGGCGCTGGCCGCCGCGGTCGGCGGGAAGCGGGCGAAGCTGGCCGAACCCGCCGCCGCGCAACGGGCCACCGGGTACGTGCTGGGCGGGATCTCCCCGATCGGGCAGCGCAGCCGGCTGCCGGTCGTGATCGACTCGTCGGCCGAGGCGTTCGGCACCGTGTTCTGCTCCGGTGGCCGCCGGGGGCTGGAGCTGGAGCTGGCGCCCGCGGACCTCATCCGCCTGACGAACGCGACGGTCGCGGCCATCGCCGGTTAAAGGTGCGGCCGCAGCACCCTGGTCAGCCACTCCGAGGTGGTCCGGGACAGCGCGTCGAGGTCCTTGTCCAGCGCGTGCGCGCCGGGGATGACCATGACCTCGTGGTGCGGGCCGGGCTTCGGGCGGCCGAACGGGTCGGTCTCGCCCTGGATCACCAGCGTCGGCACCTCGACGGCGTCCAGCTCGGCCTGTCGTGACTTCTCCGGCTTGCCCGGCGGGTGCTCGGGGAACGCCAGGCACAGCACCGCGGCGGCCTGCCCCTCGGCCGCGGTCCGGCAGGCGACGCGGGCGCCCGAGGACCGGCCGCCGAACACCTGCGGGAGCCCGTCGAACCGCTCGCCGAGTTCCTCCGCGACGGCCAGCCAGGCGGTGTCGAGCTGCTTCGCGGGCGCCGGGGCGCGACGGCCGGCGACCCGGTAGGGCTGCTCGATCAAGGCCACGTCCACGCCGACGGCCTGCGCCGCCCGCGTCGCCACCACCAGGTCCTTCGCCTCGATCCCGCCGCCGGCACCGTGCCCGAGCAGCAGCACCGCCGCGCCCTCCTCGGCGCAGTGCAGCTCCGCGCGTGCGGGCCCGTGCGGGGTCGGGATCTCGATCCGGGTCATTTCGGTAGTTCGAACAGGGCGCTGTCGAGGTCGGACTGGCCGGCCTCCACCCGGTCGAGCAGTTCGGGGCCGTTGTTGCGGACGTTGTTGACGCGCTCGGAGATCGGCCGCAGCTCGAGGGTGTCCACCAGGTCGCGCGGCGGGGTGAGCAGCTCGCCGACCTCGTCGCGGTCGGGGTCGAGCCAGGTCCCCCACTTGTCCTTCGTCATCAGCAGCGGCATCCGGTCGTGGATGTCGGTCAGCCTGCCGATCGCGCCGGTGGTGATGATCGAGAACGTGATCAGCGGACCGGCGTCGGGATCCTTCTTGTCACGCCAGCTCTCCCAGATGCCGGCGAACGCGAGGTCCTCGCCGGTCATGAAGAACGGCTCCTTCTTCCCGTCGGTCTTGCGCCACTCGTACCAGCCGTCGGCGGGCACCAGGCAGCGGCGCTTCGCGAGCGCCTTCTTGAACGCCGGCTTCTCGGTGGCCGTCTCCGCGCGGGTGTTGATCATGCGGTTGCCCACCGACGGGTCCTTCGCCCAGAACGGCACCAGCCCCCAGCGCATCACCCGCAGGCTGCGCACGGCGGGCTCCTCGTCGAGCACGAGCCCGTCGGCGTCACGGGGGTGGCGCTGCACGACGGTGACCACGTTCTTGGTGGGCGCGACGTTGTAGTCGGCGTCGCGGGCCTGCCCGTCCGTCTCGTCCACCGCGTCGAACTCACTCACCAGAGCCGCGGGATTCTTCGTCGCGGCATAGCGGCCACACATCTGGCCCACTCCTTCACGCCGGTACTGAAGCATCCATCGTGACACACATCAGGGATCATCGTGCTGAGACACATCCTCATGAGGGGAGCCCGGTTTGGCAGGCAGGGACTGGCGCAAGCTCGACGAAAGCGACGTCCGGGTGCGCCCAGGGCGCGGTTCCCGCCCCCGCAGCAAGCGCCGTCCCGAGCACGCCGACGCCGTCGCCGCCATGGTGATCGCCGTCGACCGGGGCCGCTGGACCTGCGCGGTGGGCGGCGATCCTGCCCAGGTCGTGACCGCGATGCGCGCCCGCGAGCTGGGCCGCACCCCGGTGGTCGTGGGCGACCAGGTGGGGATCGTCGGGGACGTGAGCGGCAAAGCGGACACGCTCGCCCGGATCGTGCGGGTCGAGGAGCGTTCCAGCGTGCTGCGCCGCACGGCCGACGACACCGACCCCTACGAACGGATCGTCGTCGCCAACGCCGAGCAGCTGCTCATCGTGGCCGCGCTCGCCGACCCGCCGCCGCGCACGGGGTTCATCGACCGCTGCCTGGTCGCGTGCTTCGCCGGCGGGCTGCGGCCGATCCTGTGCCTGACCAAGGCGGACCTCGCGGACCCGGACGAGCTGCTGGCCCGCTACGCCGACCTGGACGTCCCCGCGCTGGTCACCAGGCACGACGAGGACTCGCTCCCCCTCACCGACACCGTCAGCGGCCGGATCTCCGCCCTCGTCGGCCACTCCGGTGTCGGCAAGTCGACACTGGTGAACCGGCTGGTGCCCGCCGCCGCGCTGGCGACCGGCGCGGTCAGCGCGGTGGGCAAGGGCCGGCACACGTCCGTCGCGGCGGTCGCGCTGCCGCTGCCGGACGGCGGCTGGGTGATCGACACTCCCGGCGTGCGGTCCTTCGGCCTTGCCCACATCACCGCCGACGACATCGTCTCGGCGTTCCCCGAGTTCGCCGAGGCGGCCGAGGAGTGCCCGCCGGGCTGCGGCCACCTCGGGGCGCCCGAGGACCCGGACTGCATGCTCGACCAGGTGCCGGCAACGCGACGGCTGCAATCCCTGCGAAGGCTCCTCGCGTCCCGCGCCGGGCTGGAAACATGAGGCCCTGTTCGTCCGTGCCGTAGGCGAACCCGCACCTGAGGGGAGGGTGGCCGCGTGCTCGGCTGCTGGGCCTTCCCGACCCGGGAAAACAGCTGACGGGCGTCATCATGGGCGGCGCCTTCAACATGAGGAAATCCCTGCCGGCCGTCGGCGCGCTCGCGCTGGCGAGGGCCGGTTCGACGGCGCCGACACCGCCATCCGGATGTCCATGAACTCGGGTCCCCTCCAGGAGGAGGTCCTGTACGTGGACAACGCGACGTACATCCAGCTGCCCGGCTGACGTGGCACGGCGGCGTCGGCTATTCCATGTGCGGGTAGCCGATGCCGGTCGGCGCGTCGAAGGTCTCCTTGATCGACCGCGGGCTCGCCCAGCGCAGCAGGTTGAACATCGAGCCCGCCTTGTCATTGGTGCCCGACGCCCGCGAACCGCCGAACGGCTGCTGGCCCACGACCGAGCCGGTCGGCTTGTCGTTGACGTAGAAGTTGCCCGCGGTGAACCGCAGCGCGTGGTGCGCCTGCTGCACCGCGGCCCGGTCGTCGGCGAACACGGCGCCGGTCAGCGCGTACGGCGAGACGCTGTCCGCCTGCGCCAGGATCCGCTCGTAGTCGCCGTCGTCGTAGACGTGCACAGCGAGGATCGGGCCGAAGTACTCGGTCGAGAACACCTCGTGCCCCGGGTCCTCGGAGACCAGCACGGCGGGTTCGACGAAGTAGCCGATGGAGTCGTCGCAGTGCCCGCCGACGAGCGCGTGCAGTGCCGGGTCCTTGTCCACAGTGGACAGCAGCCGCTGGTGCTTCGCGAAGGCGCGGGCGTCGATCACCGCGCCGCCGAACAGCGAGAGGTCCGTGATGTCGCCGTACTTCACCGTGCGGGTCAGGTCGGCGAGCTCCTCGCGCATCCCGCCGTCCCACAGCGAGCGCGGGACGTACGCGCGCGAAGCGGCTGAGCATTTCTGGCCCTGGTACTCGAAGGCACCGCGGACCAGCGCGGCGACGAGCTTGTCCTGGCGGGCCGAGGAATGCGCGACCACGAAGTCCTTGCCGCCGGTCTCGCCCACGATCCGCGGGTAGCTGCGATAGGTGTCGAGGTTGTCGGCGATCCGCCGCCACAGCAGCTTGAAGGTCGCGGTGGAGCCGGTGAAGTGCAGCCCGGCGAACCCGGGGTCGGCCAGCGCGACCTCGCTCACCGCGCGCCCGTCGCCGGTCACCAGGTTGAGCACGCCGGGCGGCAGGCCGGCCTCCTCGAAGGCCTGCATCGTGTAGTGCGCGGCCAGCTGCTGCGTCGGCGTCGGCTTCCACACGACGGTGTTGCCCATGATCGCCGGGGCGGTCGGCAGGTTCCCCGCGATCGCGGTGAAGTTGAACGGGGTGATCGCGACGACGAACCCGTCCAGCGGCCGGTAGTCCATCCGGTTCCAGCTCCCCGGTACCGAGTTCGGCTGTTCGGCGAGGATCCGGCGGGCGTAGTGCACGTTGAACCGCAGGAAGTCGATCAGCTCGCAGGCCGCGTCGATCTCGGCCTGCTGCACCGACTTCGACTGCCCGAGCATGGTCGCCGCGTTCAGCGTGTCCCGGTACGGCCCGGCGATCAGGTCCGCGGCCCGCAGGAAGATCGCGGCCCGCTCGTCGAACGGCAGGTCCCGCCACGCCGGGGCGGCCAGCTTCGCCGCCTCGACCGCGTCGGCCACGTCCTGCGCCGTCGCCTGCGCGGACACCCCGAGCACGTGTCCGTGGTCGTGTGGCTGGACCACGTCGAACGCGTCTCCCCCGCCGAGCCGCCGCCGTCCGCCGATGGTCTGCGGCAGCTCGTGCTTCTCGGCCTCGAGCTCGGCCAGCCGCCGCTGCAGCGACTCGCGTTCCGCGGTGCCGGGGGCGTACGTGCGGACCGGTTCGTTGGCCGGCGTCGGCACGCTGGTGACGGCGTCCATGGGGCTACCTCCTGGCTCGTGGCCTGCCCCTTCAACCTAGAGCAGCTCCAGCAGGAACGGCAGCTCCTGCGGCGCGTACCAGGCCAGCTCGTGGTCCTCGGCCTCGCCGAGGGTGAACTCCGCGTCCAGGTCGCCCAGGTCGGCGGCGTCGATGACCGCCGCGGCCGCGCGCACGGCCTTCTCCGCCTCCTCGGTGTCCACGTGCACCGCGGCGACCTCGTCCAGCACGATCGGCCCGGACACCTTCACCACGGCGGCGTCCAGGTCGGGCCGGGTCGTGACGTTCTCCAGGTCGGCCGAGATGACCACCCGCCGCGGTGACTCCTTCTGGTCGTCGCCGATCAGGCGCAGCGACGCGCGCGCCGCGTCGAGCAGCGCCGCGTACTCCAGCTCCTCGGTGTCCCCGCTGACGTAGGACTCCCGCAGCGCCGGGGTGAGTGCGAACCCGGTACCGCCGAGCGGCTGCAGCTTGCCCTCCGACACGAGCTTGTGCAGCATCCCGATCGTCGCAGGCAGATAGACCCTCACCAGTGCGCCCCCTTCAGCTCCTCCAGCGAATCCTCGACCATCGTGGCCAGGTTTCCCACGTCCGACACGGCCTTGCGATCCCCGTTCAGTCCGAAGTAGACGTTCCCGTGGTAGGACGTGACCCCGATGGCCAGCGCCTGGTTGCGCGCCAGCGGGATCACCGGGTACATCCGGGTCATCCTCGCCTGCCCCGCGTACAGCGGCTGCTGCGGGCCCGGTGAGTTGGTGATCACCAGGTTGAAGATGCGCCCGGAGAAGGACCCGGCGGCCCGCGCCGCCAGCGAATGCATCGTCGCTGGCGCGAACCCGCCCACCTTCAGCATGGCACGGGCCGCGACCGAACGGCTGGAGTCGGTGTAGGCGCGCATCGCGTGGCTGATGTGCTGCAGCCGCAGCACCGGGTTCGGCTCGCCGACCAGCAGGTCCACCAGATGCGCCTCGACCTGGTTGTTCACCAGGCCGGCGGTGGAGAACTCGACGGTGTCGGCCTCGAGCACGGCCATCGGCACCAGGGCACGCAGGGTCGCGCTCGCGGGCACCCCCGCACCACGCGAGAGCAGCCACTCGCGCAGCGCGCCGGTGATCGCGGCGAGCACGATGTCGTTGACCGTGCCGCCGTGCTCGGCGCGGATCTCGCGGTAGTCCTCCAGCCGCGTGCGGACGACAGCGAACACCCGGCCGCCGCTGACGTGCGTGTTCAGCGGTCCGGCCGGGGCCGGGCGGACGAGCGTGCGCAGCGTCGAGGCGACCCCGCCGACGGTGTCGGCGAGCTTGTCGGCGGTCGCGGCGGCGTCGCCGACGAACGCGCGGACGTTCTCGACGAGCTCACCCGGCTGCTGCACGGTTTCGCTGATCGCGTCCAGCACCAGCTGGGTGGCCGAGGGCATCCGCCGCGGCGTCCAGGTGTCCTCGTACGGCTCGCACAGCTGCGGGGCGGTGTCCAGGATCAACTGTCCGAGCTCGACGGTGCCGACACCGTCCACCATGGCCTGGTGCGTCTTGGTGACCAGCGCGACCCGGTCGCCTTCGAGGCCCTCGACGAAGTAGGCCTCCCACAGTGGGCGCTCCTGGTCCATCGGCCGCGCCATCAGCCGGGCGACCAGGTCGAACAGCTGGTCGTCGCTGCCCGGGGACGGCAGCGCCGAGCGCCGCACGTGGTAGTTGAGGTCGAAGTCGGTGTCGTCCACCCACACCGGGCGAGCCAGATGCCCCGGCACGGCAAGCACGCGTTGCCGGTAGCGCGGCAGATAGCCGAGGCGCTGGCTCACCAGGCACAGCAGCTGCTCGTGGTCGAAGCCGTCGCGGGGCCGCTCGAACACCGCGACGCCGCCGACGTGCATCGGGGTCGCGGCCTCCTCCAGGTACAGGAACGAGGCGTCGAGCGCGGAGAGACGGTCGGGCATTGGGTCAATCTAGCGGCGACTGCTGTACTGGGCCTGTGCACGAAACCAACACTGTGTCCCCGAAGGACCGCTTCCTGACCGTCTACGGACGCAAACCGGTGCTCGAAGCGCTGGGCGACCGGGAGCTGCGGGTCGACAAGGTGATCCTGGCGGACACCGCGCGGGCGCCCGAGATCGAGCAGGCGGCGCGCCGGGCCGGGGTGCCGGTGCAGCGCGCGAGCGCGCACCGGGTGAAGGTGCTCGCGGGCAACGGCAAGCAGGACCAGGGCGTGCTGGCGGACGTCGTCGCGCCGCGGATGCGCCCGTTGTCGGCCGCGCTGTCCAGCGCGCCACTGCCCACGCGGGTGCTGGTGCTCGACGGGATCACCACGCCCGCCAACGTCGGGATGATCCTGCGCACCGCGACGGCGGCCGGGGTGGGCGGCGTGGTCGTGCCGCGGCGTGGGGTCGCGGCGCTCGATCCGCTGGTGGTGAAGGCTTCGGCCGGGGTCGCGTTCCGCGCGCCGGTGCTGCGTTGCGCGACGGCCGCGGAGGCGGCCGGGATGCTCTCGGACGCCGGCTATCGGCTGTACGGGCTGAGCGCGTCGGGCGGTGAGCAACTGTTCGAGGCGGAGCTGCCCGAGCGCGCGGCGTTCGTGCTGGGCGGCGAGACGGCGGGGGTGTCGGAGGAGGTCGCCGCGCTGCTCACCGGCCGGCTGTCGATCCCGATGCCCGGCACGGTCGAGTCGCTGAACGTCTCGGCCGCGGCGGCGGTGCTGTGCTTCGACCTGGTCAGGCGGGAAACAACGCGCTGAGCTCGGCGAGCGTGGTCTCGACCGAGGTGTGGTGGACGCCGGTCATGCCCGCCAGGACCGCACCGTCGACGTTCCGGCGCGAGTCGTCGACGAAGACGCAGGCGGCCGCGGGGAGGCCGAGCCGCTCGGCGGTGAGCAGGTAGACCTGCGGGGCGGGTTTCGCGAAGCCGACCTCGCCGGAGAAGACGAGCGCGTCGAACCAGCGGCTCAGCCGGGCCCTCGCGGTTCCGCCGCCGGCGGCGTTGGACAGCAGGGCGGTGCGCACGCCCCGCCCCCGCAGCCGGTCGATCGCCGCGAACAACCCGGCGGCGTCGGGGTCGGTGAGCACGCCCGCGTAGTCGACCACCAGCCCCGTCAGCACGCGACCGACGATAGTCGTCACCGCTTCGGGGCCTGTTGGCCCGAGCGGATCGGGCGACCGGCTCATACCGGGCGCACGATCCGATCTTCCTGGGGGACGCATGCTGGCGTTGACGCCGCTGAGAGAGTACGAGCCGTACCGTGACCTGCACCGTTTCATCGGCCGGGGCGGGCAGCTGACGCTGGACCTGCTGCCCGCGCGGCTGCCCCTCCAGCGGTCCGGCGACGGCCGGCCGCCGCTGTCGCTGTCGCACGTCCGGTCGGTGCTGAACGCCGTGCTGGAGGTTCGCACGGGGCGGCGGCCGTTGAGCCACGTACAGGGTTGGGTCGGGCCGCAGTTGCACGCACAGCTGAGCCTGTGGCCGCCCCTGAAGGACGTGCGGTTGGCCTTGAAGACCCTGCGGGGGTGTGTCGTGCCGCCTTCGTCCTACGAGGCCTCAGCCACCGCTGTGACGGCGACGCGGACGTACGCGCTGGTGTCCCGCTTCGACCTGCAGGACGGCGTGTGGCGCTGCACCCTCTTCGACCTGATCGCTCCGACCCGACAGCGGGGTTCGTGACCCGGAACCCCGCCAAGAGCGGAGGGGCCCTTCAGCGTGAAGGGCCCCTCCGGTCGTCACCTGCGGCTCAGCGGCCGCCCTTCTTGCCCTTCTTCGAGTCGGCGCGGGCGGCCGCGCGGCGCTCGCGGCGGCTGCCCGCCGCACCCGCGCCACCGCCCGCGGCGCCACCGGCAGCCGGCTTCGCCGTCGCGCCGCTGCGCTGGACGCCGCCCTGCTCGGCCGGGCCCGAGAAGGTCAGCCCGCCCTGCCCGTTGCCGTCGCCGCCGAGACCCCTGCCACGCAGCGCGGTCGGCACCGGCTCGCGGTCCGGCTCGGCCGGGGGCTGCGGCGGGGCCGGGTGCGCGTGCCGTCCGGGCGCGGCCTGACCGGCGCCCGGCAGGGCCGCCGCGGCCGCGGGCTCGACCGCCTGCTGCGGCTCCGCCTGCTCGACCTGCAGGTTGAACAGGAAGCCGACGGCCTCCTCCTTCAGCGAGTCCAGCATGGCGGTGAACATCTCGTAGCCCTCGCGCTGGTACTCGATCAGCGGGTCCCGCTGGGCGAGCGCCCGCATGCCGATGCCCTCCTTGAGATAGTCCATCTCGTAGAGGTGCTCACGCCACTTGCGGTCCAGCACCGACAGCAGCACCTGCCGCTCGAGCTGCCGCATCGCGCCCTCGCCGACGCGCGCGTCGATCTCGGCCTCGCGCCGGGCATAGGCGTCCTGCGCGTCCTCGAGGAGCCTGTCGAGCAGGTAGTCCGAGCTGAGGTCCTCGTCCTCCTCGACCAGCTCGTCCCAGGTGATCGACACCGGGTACAGCTGCTTCAGCGCGGTCCACAGCTTCTCGTGGTCCCAGTCCTCGGCGTAGCCACCGGCGGTCGCGCCCTGGACGTACGCGGTCACGACGTCGGAGAGCATGTGGTGCATCTGCTCGGAGAGGTCCTCGCCCTCCAGCACGCGGCGGCGCTCGGCGTAGATCACCTTGCGCTGCTCGTTCATCACCTCGTCGTACTTGAGGACGTTCTTGCGGATCTCCATGTTCTGCTGCTCGACCTGCGTCTGCGCGCTCTTGATCGCCCGAGACACCATCTTGTGGTCGATCGGCTGGTCGTCCGGCAGCCGCATGGTGGTCATGACCCGCTCGACCATCACCGCGTTGAACCGGCGCATCAGCTCGTCGCCCAGCGACAGGTAGAACCGCGACTCGCCAGGGTCGCCCTGACGGCCCGACCGGCCACGCAGCTGGTTGTCGATGCGGCGCGACTCGTGCCGCTCGGTGCCCAGCACGTACAGGCCGCCGGCCTCCTTGACCTCCTCGGCCTCGGCCTTCACCTCGGCCTTGACCTCTTCGAGGACCTTCGGCCACGCCGTCTCGTACGCCTCGGAGTGCTCGACCGGGTCGAGCCCGCGCTCACGCAGCCGCTCGTCGGCGATGATGTCCGGGTTGCCGCCGAGCACGACGTCGGTACCGCGGCCCG
The DNA here is from genome assembly GCF_021391495.1 of Amycolatopsis acidiphila. NCBI lineage: Bacteria > Bacillati > Actinomycetota > Actinomycetes > Pseudonocardiales > Pseudonocardiaceae > Amycolatopsis > Amycolatopsis acidiphila. Next base: position 6,797,366 of record NZ_CP090063.1, read on the forward strand.
CCATGTTGGTGGCCACCGTGACCTGGCCCTTGCGCCCGGCGCGCGCGACGATCAGCGCCTCGCGCTCGTGGTACTTCGCGTTCAGTACCTCGTGCGGCACCCCGCGCTTGAGCAGCAGCTTCGACAGGTACTCGGACTTCTCGACGCTCGTCGTGCCGACCAGCACCGGCTGACCGGCCTCGTGCCGCTCCTGGATGTCGTCGGCCAGCGCCTCGAACTTCGCCTCTTCGGTCTTGTAGATCAGGTCGGTCTGGTCGTTGCGGACCATCGGCCGGTTCGTCGGGATCGGCACCACACCCAGCTTGTAGGTCTGGTGGAACTCCGCCGCCTCGGTCTCGGCGGTACCGGTCATGCCCGCGAGCTTCTGGTAGAGCCGGAAGTAGTTCTGCAGCGTGATCGTGGCGAGCGTCTGGTTCTCCGCCTTGATCTCGACGCCTTCCTTGGCCTCGATCGCCTGGTGCATGCCCTCGTTGTAGCGGCGGCCGTGCAGGATGCGGCCGGTGAACTCGTCGACGATGACCACTTCGCCGTTGCGGACGATGTAGTCCTTGTCGCGCTTGTAGAGCTCCTTGGCCTTCAGCGCGTTGTTCAGGTAGCCGACCAGCGGCGTGTTCGCGGCCTCGTACAGGTTGTCGATGCCGAGCTGGTCCTCGACGAACGCCACGCCCTTCTCGCTGACGCCGACGGTGCGCTTGCGCTCGTCGACCTCGTAGTGGACGTCCTTCTTCATCAGCGGCGACATGCGCGCGAACTCGACGTACCAGCGCGCCGACTGCTCGGCGGGGCCGGAGATGATCAGCGGCGTGCGCGCCTCGTCGATGAGGATCGAGTCGACCTCGTCGACGATGGCGAAGTTGTGCCCGCGCTGCACGCAGTCGTCGAGCGTCCACGCCATGTTGTCGCGCAGGTAGTCGAAGCCGAACTCGTTGTTCGTGCCGTAGGTGATGTCGGCGTTGTAGGCCTCGCGGCGCTGGTCCGGCGGCAGCTCGGACAGGATCGCGCCCACGGTCAGGCCGAGGAAGCGGTGCACGCGGCCCATCCACTCGGCATCACGTTTGGCGAGGTAGTCGTTCGTCGTGATCAGGTGCACGCCCTTGCCGGAGATGGCGTTGAGATAGGCGGGCAGCACGGACGTCAGGGTCTTGCCCTCACCGGTCTTCATCTCGGCGACCTGCCCGAGGTGCAGTGCGGCCCCGCCCATCAGCTGGACGTCGAAGTGCCGCTGGCCGAGGACCCGCCAAGCCGCTTCGCGCGCGACCGCGAACGCCTCGGGGAGCAGCTCGTCGAGCGACTCGCCGTCCTCGTGACGTTTGCGGAACTCGTCGGTCTTCGCACGCAGCTCGGCGTCGGTGAGGTCCTTCACCTCGTCTTCGAGGGTGTTGATGTGGTCGGCGATGTTGCGCAGCCGCTTGATCATCTTGCCCTCGCCCGCGCGCAGCAGGCGGTTGAGAACCATCCGGTCGACCTCACTAGCTGTCTTGGAAATGCGCCCAGGAGTCTCCCGGGCGGACCGTGCGCCTCCTCCATCGTAGGGAAGGTGTGCCCCGACGTGCACGCACGCCGCGACTTAGGTAGCAGGCGGACAGCAGAACGGCCCGCACGCGGGTGTCGCGCGCGGGCCGTCCGGGGGCGTGCGGGGGCTCAGCCCAGCCGGATCACGCCGTAGTCGAAGCCTTTCCTCCGGTACACGACGCTGGGGGTGCCGGCGTCGGCGTCGTTGAAGAGGTAGAAGTCGTGTCCGACCAGTTCCATCTGGTAGAGGGCCTGGTCGACGGTCATGGGTTCAGCGGGATGGTGCTTCTCGCGCACGACGCGGCCGGGCTGGTGTTCGGCCATGTCGTCCCAGCGCTGCATGGGCAGGTCGAGCGACTCGGCATCGAGCTCGACGGCTTCGACGGGCGCGGGCGCTTCGAGCACGGCGGTGCTCGTGGCCGGCTGGCTGCCGCTGGCGGGCGCGCCGACGGGCGTCGGTGAGGTCGCTTCGGCGACGGATTCCGGGCAACGGCGCCCGTAGTGGACACGGCGGCGGTCGGCCATCCGGCGCAGCCGGTTCTCGAGCTTGCTCACCGCGGCGTCGAGTGCGGCGTAGAAGTCGCCGGCGCATGCCTCGGCGCGGACCGCGGGGCCCTTGCCCTTGCCGGTGATCTCCACGCGCTGGCAGCTCTTGGACTGCCTGCGGTTGGGCTCGTGGAAGAGCTCCACGTCGTAGCGGAAGACCTTCTTGTCGTAGCGCTCCAGGCGCATGAGCTTGGCGCTCACGTGCGTCCGGTAGTGCTCGGGCACCTCCACGTTGCGACCTTTGACGACGATGTCCATACACGACCTCCCTGGCTCCTGGTGAATTTCGAGCTCTTCGGACTTCGATGAGGGCGCCGACGCAAATCCCGATTGGGATGTTCTTTCAGCCTCCCGTCGGCACCAGGGTCATCGGCTGTTCACCTCCCTGCCGCGGAATCGCTATAGCGGTGCACGTTAGCCCCGTAACGCGCATCACAAAACCCCCCGAGCCGGGGGATGTCACAGAGCGGGAAACAGTCACCGTGCGCGTCCGGAAGCAGGCGCATGGGGCCGCGTTCAACCCCGATCGGAGCAGTGCGGGGATGCGCTTTTCACCTTGACACGCAAAGATTTCCGAGCATTCGAGGCTCGTCGTGACAGCGTGCTGCCCGAGGCGGCCCACCCCGGCGGGCTCTTGCGCCGGCGGCGGTTCTTCGCTTGACGGCCTCATACCTGGACAACGGAACCGGCGGCGCCGCCGTTCCCCGCGAATGCACCTGTGTGGGTGAATGCTTTGGATCTTCGCTGGTGGGCGGTCCGGAGAAAATTGTCGGTGGGGCCGGGCAGGGTGCGGGGCGTGGGACTGCTCGAGTTGTTGTTGCCGGCGACGTGCGCGGGATGCGGCGCGCCGGGTGCCGCGTGCTGCCCGGACTGCGTGGCGCTGTTCAGCAGGCCGGAGCGGGTCGCGCGCGGACCGACGCGGGCCGCACCGGTCTACGCGCTGGCCCGGTACCGGGACACCGCGCGGCGGCTGGTGCTCTCGTACAAGGAGCGCGGGCGGCGCGACCTGGCTGTTCCGCTGGGTGGCGCGCTGGCCGCGGCGCTGCCGTACCTGCCGGAGGCGCAGCCGGACGCGGATGGCACGTGGTGGCTGGTGCCGGTGCCCTCGCGCCCGGTCGCGTCCAGGACCCGCGGCGGTCCCCACCTGCGGCGGCTGGCACGAACCTGCGCGGCGGCCATGGCGGTGCAGGGCCAGGCGGCGGCCGTCGCGCCTGCCCTGCTCCTCGCGACGGGTGCGAAAGACGCGGTGGGCCTGAGCCGCGACCAGCGCGCGGCGAACCTGGCTGGGCGCTTGCGCCTGGACCCGCGCGGCCTGCCACCGCCAGGCACCCCGGTCGTCCTGCTGGACGACGTGATCACCACCGGCGCGACGGCGGCCGCCTGCATCGCGACGCTGGCCGGGGCGGGGTATCGGGTGGAGGTGGTGCTGACGCTGACAGCAGCCGGCTAGGAACCGGGGTGGCTGTGGGACGCCCGGGCTGGACCACTGGCGAGGCGCGGTGCGCGGCAGGCCCACCCGCCCCAGGCGGGGCGGGGCGGGGCCGGGCAGCCACCCCGCGTCAGGCGGGACGGCGGCGGAGGCGGGGGCGGACGGCAGCCACCCCAACCACCACCAGGGACCAGCCCAGGTAGAAGGGAGACTCCTCGCACCCCAGCGAGGGCGGGCGCGGGCGCGGACGCCACACCTCGCCGACAGCCAAGGCCGTCCCCAGGCCACCCGCCCCAGGCGGAACGACGCTGTCCCCAGCCCGCCCCGCGTCAGGCGGGACGGCGGTGGGGGCGGAGGCGGACGGCAGCACCCCGCATCAGACGGAACGACGCTGTCCACAGGCCGCCCGCATCAGGCGGAACGACGCTGTCCACAGGCCGCCCGCATCAGGCGGAACGACGCTGTCCACAGGCCGCCCGCATCAGGCGGAACGACGCTGTCCCCAGGCCACCCGCCCCAGGCGGGACGGCGCCCGGGCAGGCCACCCGCGCCAGGCGGAACGGCGGCGGCCGCCGAGGTGCTTGCACACACCAGCCACCGCCACCACCGACTCAACCCGGATAGAAGGGAGACACCTTCGCACCCAGCGAGTGCGGATGCGGACGCCACACCTCGCCGACATCCGAGGCCGTCCACAGGCCGCCCGCGTCGGCGACCACGATCGGCCTGCCGGGCGCCGCCGTGATGGCGTACACCGGCGGGGTCAGGTTCGAGCTGTTGAACGTGTCCATTCGCAGCCCGTCGATGGGCACCTTCACCACCGGCTGCGACGGCATCGTCGTGGCCGCCACCAGGCTGTCCTGGCTCAGCCAGTCCACGTCGACCACCCCGGACAGCGTCCCGGTCTGCAGGATCCGCGGACTCCGCAACGTCACCGCGTCCTGCGTCCGCACCACCGACGCCACCAGCAGCTGCCCGTTCACCACCAGCGCGGCCCTGGCACCGTCCCTGGACAGCCGCAGCACGCTGATCGGCCCGACGGTCAGCACCTCCTCGGCGTTGACCGCCTGCCCGGTCCACCCGCCGTCCGAGGTGCGCAGTACCCGCACGACCGACGAGCCGTCGACCACGGTCCACACCTCGCCCGCTGTCCCGTCCGCCGTCGCCGTCGGGCGCCAGGTCGGTCTGGTCAGCGTCCCGCCGAACAGGTTCACCTGCTGCGCCGCCGAGCCGAACGCGCCGATCCGGAGCTGCTGGCGGCCGTTGGCGTTCTCCACGATCGCCAGCTGCCGCCCGTCGATGGACTGCGCCGCGCTCACCACCTGGTACACGCCCTGGCCCGCCGACCCCGGCACCGCGGAACCGTCGGCGAGCGAGCGCACCCGCCCGTTGACCACCATCAGCCCCGGCTGGTCCGCGCCCGGCGAGGCCAGCGAGGTGTACGACGGCACGTCGCTCGGCAGCCAGTCCTCGTGCCCGTCGACCAGCGCGTTGCCGTCCGAGAGCAGCCGCACCCGGTTCGTCGTCACGGCCTGCAGGGACAGCACTATCTGCGCCGCGATGAGCTTCTTGACCTCCGGGGTCTGATCACCGACCCCGGTCAGCGGCACCATCAGCGCCCCGTCGGGTGTCGTGGTCACGTTGCCCTCGATGTTCGCGTCCTCGGGCAGCGGGCTGCGCACCGCGCCGACCAGCTGGTCCGACGGCCCGGACAACAGCAGCGAGACCACCCGCGCGGGCAACCCGAGCTGCGGCTTCCCGGCCACGTACCGCAGGTCGGGCACGATCGTGTTCGAGTCCTGCGCGAAGAAGTACACCGGCACCCGCACGTAGTTCGCGGTGAAGGCGCTGTAGGGCATCACGATGTTGGCCGGCGGGTTCGTCACCCGCCACTGCCCGTCGGACTGCTTGCGCACCAGCAGCCGCAGCTCGTAGGACGTCCTCGACGGGATGAACGAGCTGTCCGCCCCGAGCATGCCTAGGTTGGTCCCGCGCACGACGACGACCACCTCGGTGGGGTTCGCCGGCAGGTCCGAGCCCACCGCGTACACGGTGTTGAACTGGTCGTCGATGACGTTCATGACCTTGCCCGGCTGCCACGCCTTCGCCGCGGCGTCGTCGAGGTAGGTCCTGGCCGCGGCGTTGTTGCTCACCGGCTGCGCGCTGGCCTGCACGAAGTCGCGCGCCACGGTCAACGGGTCGATGTCGCGGGGCGGCTGCTGCACGTCGGGGTTGGCGATCTGGCCGAGCTCCTGCTGCTGCACCGCGACCGGCTGCGACTCCTCGGGGACGGTCGCGCAGCCGACGAGCAGCAGGGCGCTCGCCAGCACCGCGAGCAACCGCGGTCTGCTCATCGGACGTCCTCCTTGCGCAGCTCCGGCACGACGATGCTGTAGTCGGCGCCGGAACCGATGCTGGCCTGTCCGTTGACGGCCTCGCCGCCCGGGGGTATCAGCGGCAGCGGGAACTCCTCGAACGGCCGGCCCTGGTGCCGCGGCAGCGTCAGCCGGAAGCACGCGCCGAACCCGGGCGCGCCCCACGCCTCGAGCAGCCCGCCGTGCAGGCGGGCGTCCTCGTGGCTGATCGCGAGCCCGAGCCCGGTGCCGCCGGTGCGCCGGTTGCGCGACGGGTCCGCCCGCCAGAACCGGTTGAACACCAGGTCGGCCTCGCCGGGCCGCAGGCCGACGCCGTAGTCCCGCACGGTGATCGACACCGCCTGCTCGTTGGCGGCGAGGGTCAGGTGCACCGGCCTGCCCTCGCTGTGGTCGACGGCGTTGGCCAGCAGGTTGCGCAGGATGCGCTCCACGCGGCGCGCGTCGATCTCGGCGGCGGTCTCGCCCTCGGGCAGCTCCAGCTCGACCGCGCTGCCCGCGTTGCCCGCGATCACGCGCACCTGCTCGACCGCCCGCCGGGCGATCGGCCCCACGTCGATCAGCTCGGCCGAGAGCTCCTCGACCCCCGCGTCGAGCCTGCTGATCTCCAGCAGGTCGCCCAGCAGGGCCTCGAACCGGTCGAGCTCGTCGACCAGCAGCTCCGTCGAGCGGGCGAGCCCGGCCGGGAACTGCTCGCGGGACGCGTGCAGCACGTCGGCCGCCATCCGGACGGTGGTCAGCGGCGTGCGCAGCTCGTGCGAGACGTCCGAGGTGAACCGGCGCTGCAGGGTGCCGAACTCCTCGAGCTGGCGGATCTGCCGCTGGATGCTCGCGGCCATCTCGTTGTACGACAGGGCGAGCCGCGACAGATCGTCCTCGCCCGTCACCGGCAGCCGTTCGTCGAGCTCGCCACCCGCGAACCGCGCGGCGGCGGCCGCGGCCGAGCGGACCGGGCGCACGACCTGCCGGGTGACGATGTTGCTGATGCCCGCGAGCAGCATCAGCAGCACCAGCCCGCCGACGAGCAGCGTGTTCTGCACGGTCTGCACCGTGTTCTGCTCCGCCGTCATCGGGAACAGCAGGTAGAGCTGGATCGGGCGACCGGTACTGGCCACCGGCGCGCCGACGACCAGGTAGGTCGTGCGCGTGCCGCCGTCCTCCACCGTGTGCGTCTGGTAGGCGACCTGGTTGGCCTCGGCGAACCGCTCCAGCCCCTCCGGCACCTTCCAGATCGGGCCAGCCGAGTCCGGCGAGCCGGTCCCGCCCGCGGTGAGCACCGGCTCGAACGCACCCGCGGCCGAAGCACCCGAGCCCTGGTCGTCCGAGGATGTGCTGGTGATCTTCTTCAGCACGTTCTGCAGCCGGTCGGGCAGCGCGTCCTGGTCGCTCAACCCGACCAGCTCGCCCTCCGCCGTCGCGACGACCTGCAGGGTCTGCGCGACCGCGGCCTCGCGCTTGGTGTCGGTGAGCCGGGTGATGATCTGGTTCTGCAGCACCATGCCCAGCACGAAGACCACCGCCGAGGACAGCGCCAGCGTCGACGCGGTCACCCGGAACTGCAGGGACCGGCGCCAGAGCACGCCCAAGGCCACCAGGCGTCCGCGGCCGTGGGCGCCGACGCGACGGGCGAGCCGCAGCACCCTGAATGCGAAGGCGATGATCTTCTGCTTCATGTCCGGTTTACGGCGGGCCGGCCTTGTAGCCCACGCCGCGCACCGTCAGCACGACCTCGGGGTGCTCCGGGTCCTTCTCGACCTTCGAGCGCAGCCGCTGGACGTGCACGTTGACCAGCCGGGTGTCGGCGGCGTGCCGGTAGCCCCAGACCTGTTCGAGCAGCACCTCGCGGGTGAACACCTGGCGCGGCTTGCGGGCCAGAGCCACGAGCAAGTCGAACTCCAGCGGGGTCAGCGGGATGGCCTTGCCCTCGCGGGTCACCTCGTGGCCGGGCACGTCGATCGCCAGGTCACCGATGGTCAGCGACTCGGCGGGCTCGGCCTCGGTGCGGCGCAGGCGGGCACGGACCCGGGCGACGAGCTCCTTCGGCTTGAACGGCTTCACGACGTAGTCGTCGGCACCGGACTCCAGGCCGAGCACTATGTCGACGGTGTCGCTCTTGGCCGTCAGCATGACGATGGGCACGCCGGACTCGGCGCGGATCGCCTTGCACACGTCGATGCCGTTCATCCCGGGCAGCATCAGGTCCAGCAGGACCAGATCCGGTTTCAGGTCTCTGAGCGCGGGCAGCGCGCGAGAGCCGTCGGCGACGACGGCGGTATCGAATCCCTCGCCACGGAGCACGATGGTGAGCATCTCTGCGAGCGCAGGGTCGTCGTCGACCACCAGGACGCGTGCCTTCATGACCACATATTCGCACTACGGACACCGTTCGTGACTCCCGACCCGGTATCCGATGGCAAGATCGATGCAGCTTAGCCCGGATGGACCAGTAACCGGGCCAGTTCGGTGGCGTCGGAACCGGCAGTGCCGTCGACCACGTGCCAGCGTGAGAGCCAGGCCCCGGCCGCGAGCTGGTCGTACACCCGTGCGCAGCGGACCTGGAGATCGTCGTCGGATTCGAAGGCGTCCTTGGCCCGGTCCGCGTCGGCCTTCGCGCGCCGCTCGGCCCGCTCCGCGGCGACCTCGGGACTGACCCGGAGCAGGATCTGCGCGTCCGGCACCGGCAGGCCGAACCGGGCGATCTCCAGCTCGCGCACCCACCGGACGAACTCGCCGTGCGCGTCCTGGTGAAGGCGGGCGGCGCCGTAGGCGGCGTTGGAGGCGACGTACCGGTCGAGCAGGACGAAGTCGGAGAGCGCCATGTCGTTCGCGATGACGTCGCGGGCGCCGCGGCGGTCGAGCGCGTAGAGCAGGCCCATGCCGTAGACGGAGTCGGCGAGGTCGCCGTGGCCGCGGTGCAGTGCCTCGCGGACCAGGTCGGCGTGCACGCTCTCGCCGTAACGGGGGAAGGCCAGTGTCGTGACGCTCCTGCCCAGGTTGCGCAGGGCCTTGGTGAGCGCCTCGGTGAGCGTGCGCTTGCCCGCGCCGTCGAGGCCCTCGATGACTACCAGTCGTCCCACGGTGGGGAGGGTAACGGGGCTGGTCAGTGCACCTCGAGGCCGTGCGCCTTGGCGGCTTCGGCCTGCCGCTGGTCGCGAGTGACCAGCGCGACCGGTTCGCCGGAGGTCAACGGTGCCGTTTCGTGCAGCGCGACGGCGAGGTGGATAGCGTCGAGCGTCCGGAGGGGATGGTTCTCGGTGACCAACCGCCGCGCCGCGGGCATGATGCGAGAAGCGACCAAGGGGATCAGTCCGAGCAGGCCGGATCGTGCGTCCTCGTCGAACTGGTCGAGGAACGCGCGTCCGTCGGGGATCCGCCCTGCCCGTTTGGCCGCAGTGACCGCGCTGGCGAACTCGACCCTCGTCAGTTCGCTCGTCAGCACCCGGTTCTTCCCGGAGAGCAGGAACTCACGGAGGGCAGCGTGCTCGGGTTCGTCGGCGAAGTACGCACTGACGACAGCGCTCGTGTCCGCGTAGACAGCGCTCACCACTCGCCTCGCGTCCAGTCCAGCGCTTCGCTCACGGACGTGCCCCAGCCCGCCGACATCCGCTCCAGCTCGTCGTGTCCGAGCGCGGCTCCGTCCGGCTCGAAGGTGACGAGCTTGCCTTCGGCCACCAGCCGCCGGTGCCACTCCCGCGGCGGCTCTGGCTGATCGACTCCGGCGCGCAACCACTCGGCCGCCAGCTCGTTGACGCTGCGCCCTTCGACCTCGGCTCTCGCCTTCAGCCGGGCGTGCAACTCCCGGTCGATGCGAAGGATCAATTGCTGCTTCACACCGCGATGCTATCACCAGCAACCGTTGTGATAGCACCGCAGTGGAACGGGCTGCCTCAGTAGCGGTAGTGCTCCGACTTGAACGGGCCTTCGACATCCACGTCGATGTACTCGGCCTGCTCCTTCGTGAGTTTGGTCAGCTCGCCGCCGAGGGCGTGCAGGTGGATGCGCGCCACCTTCTCGTCCAGTTTCTTGGGCAGGCGGTAAACCTCGTTGTCGTATTCCTCGTGTTTGGTGAACAGCTCGACCTGCGCGATGACCTGATTGGAGAAGCTGTTGGACATCACGAACGACGGGTGGCCGGTCGCGTTGCCCAGGTTCAGCAGCCTGCCCTCCGACAGCACGAGGATGCTGTGACCGTCGGGGAAGGTCCACTCGTCGACCTGCGGCTTGATGTTCGTGCGCCGGATGCCCGGGTACCGGGTCAGCCCGGCGATGTCGATCTCGTTGTCGAAGTGGCCGATGTTGCCGAGGATCGTCTGGTGCTTCATCCGCGCCATGTGCTCGGCCATCACCACGTTCTTGTTGCCGGTCGTGGTGATCACGATGTCCGCCACGGGCAGGGCGCTCTCCAGCGTCAGGACCTGGTAGCCGTCCATCGTCGCCTGCAGCGCGCAGATCGGGTCGATCTCGGTGACGATCACCCGCGCGCCCTGGCCGGACAGCGACTCCGCCGCACCCTTGCCCACGTCGCCGTACCCGCACACCACGGCGACCTTGCCGCCGATGAGCACGTCGGTGCCGCGGTTGATGCCGTCGATCAGCGAGTGCCGGATGCCGTAGCGGTTGTCGAACTTGGACTTGGTGACCGAGTCGTTGACGTTGATCGCCGGGAACAGCAGGTTGCCGGCAGCCGCCAGCTGGTACAGCCGCAGCACACCGGTGGTGGTCTCCTCGGTCACGCCGAGCACGCCCGCCCCGATCGCGGTCCACTTGCCCGGCGCCGCGGCGAGCGACTCCTTCAGCAGGCCGAGGAAGACCTTCCACTCGTCGGAGTCGTTCTCCTCCGGCGACGGGACGACGCCGGCCTTCTCGTACTCCGTGCCGCGGTGCACGAGCATCGTCGCGTCACCGCCGTCGTCGAGGATCATGTTCGGACCCTCGCCGTCCCAGGTGAGCATCCGCTCGGTGCACCACCAGTACTCCTCGAGCGACTCGCCCTTCCAGGCGAACACGGGCACGCCCTTGGGCTCCTCGGCGGTGCCGTGCGGGCCGACCACCACCGCCGCGGCGGCGTGGTCCTGCGTGGAGAAGATGTTGCACGAGGCCCAACGGACCTCCGCGCCCAGCGCGACCAGGGTCTCGATCAGCACCGCGGTCTGCACCGTCATGTGCAGCGATCCGGAGACGCGCGCCCCGCGCAGCGGGTACACCTCGGCGTACTCACGGCGCAACGCCATCAACCCCGGCATCTCGTGCTCAGCCAGCCGGATCTCCTTGCGGCCGAACTCGGCCAGCTCGAGATCGGCCACCGCGAACTCCACCCCGTTGCGGGTGTCGTGCCGCTTGGCAACGCTTTCGGGGGTCATAGGGCATTTCCTCCATGGATCGGTGACACCTGAACAGTACCGTTGTCGGTTCATTCCGTTACACCCTCGCGAAGGAGACAGCCACGTGCCGATCCCTGGCCCGGAAACCCGGATCGTCGAGCTGCGTGTACCCGGCGTCACCGGCACCACCGGGGAGGCGCTGCTGGACGCGGTGAGCACGGTCGAGGTCGCGGGTGACGGGGTGGGACGGGTGATCCGCCCGTCCGACCGGTTGCGCCGCCCGGCGCCGGGCCCGGTGCTGCAGGCGCTGGGCCGTTCGGTGCCGCGCACCCTCGAGGGCTACCTGTGGGGCTCGATGACGTCCGGCGGCGCCGCGAAGGCGACGTGGGCGTTGTTGTTCCCTTTCTCACTCTCGAATGTGGCCCATTGGATGCTGCCGCCGGTCCCGGAGGGCAGCCGCGCGGCCGCCGCGCTGGGCGTCGTGTGCCGGGGCCTGCTGCGCATCGCCGGGCTGCTGCTGACGATGCTGCTCGTCGGGCAGCTCGCGGTGATCGCGCTCGACCTGTTCGCGACGCAGTGCCTCGCGCCCGGTTCGGCCTGCCTGCCCGCGGTGCCCGAGCGCCTGCGGGAGCTGACGGTCCTGCGCACGGTCGCCGGACTGGTGCCGCTGGCGCTGGTGATCTTCGTGTTGTACCGGGTTTCCGGCACCCGCTGGAACGTGACCTGCGAGGACATCTCCGCCCGGCGCGGTTCCCTGCCCGGTGACACCGTGCGCGGCGGGACCGATTCGCCGGCACTGCGCTGCCTGCACACGGTGGGCGCGCTGGCCACGGTCGCGCTGCTGGCACTCGGCGGCCCGTTCCGGGTGCCCGGCGCGCTGCCGGAGCTGGTGGTCTGGATCTGTGCGCTCGCGCTCGTGCTGACGACGCTGCTCACCGCCGCCGCCGGGGTCCGCTCGCTGCACCGATGGGCGCGCCGGAGCGTACTGGCCTTCGCGATGCTGGTGCCGGGCGCGGCCGCCGCGTTCCGGCCCGAGCTGCCCGCCGGTTCGGACGCGACCGTGCAGGCACTCGGCGGGGTGTCGCTGGTGGTACTGGCGCTGTTCGCGCTCCTGCTCGTGCCGGCCGCGCTCCTCGCCCGGCGCACCTGGCGGGACCAGCCGAAACGGCTGCGCCCGTGGCTCGGCGGCTGGGCAGCCGCACCGGTGCTGGCGCTGTCGGTGCTGCTCGGTGGCGGGTTCGGCGCCGGGCTCGCGATCGCGCTGCGGCGCCTGGCCGGGGCGTCGGCGCTGCGGCTGCCGGACAGCTACACCCCGGTCACCGTGCTGTGGGGCGGCGGCCTGCTGCTGGCCGGGTTGCTGGCGCTGATCGGGTTCGCCGTCGCCGTGCCGCTGCGGCGGCGTCGCCGCGGAGTGCCGGAGATCGTGCGGATGCTGCAGGACAACAGCGGTGACGAGAAGGCCGCCGCGGCCGCGTGGGCGCGGTCGGCATGGGAACGACGGCACCTGCACCACCTGGCGTTCGGGGTGATCTTCGGGATGTCCGTGGCCGCGGCCGCGCTGCTCGTGGCGCAGTTCGGCTTCCACGTCAGACCGGGCTGGCTCGACCCGCTGTCCGCGCTCGGGGTGTTCACCCTGGGCGCGATGGCCGTCGGGCTGCTGCGCGTGGTCTACACCGCGGCCACGAAACCCGGGCGCAACCGGCACCTCGGCGCGCTCGCGGACCTCGTGTGCTTCTGGCCGCGCGCGGCGCATCCGGCGGTGCCGCCGTGTTACGCGCTGAAGGTCGTGCCCGAACTGGCCGCCCGCGCGAAGGAGCACCTCGCCGAGCCCAGCACGCGCGTCGTGCTCGGCGGGCACAACGTCGGCAGCCTCCTCGCGCTGATCGCCACCGCGCGGCTCGTGCACGGCCTGTCGGAGAGCGAGCGTGAACGCATCGGCCTGCTCACCGCCGGTTCGCCCTTGCAGTGGGGCTATCAGCGAGCGTTTCCGGCGGTGCTGCCGCAGGACACGCTGGCCGCGTTGTACGGCGAGCTGAACGGCCGGTGGCGTGGCCTCGCCCGCGGCACCGACATCTTCGGCGGGGGCGTCACGACGTGGCGGCACGAGGTCGTCGACGGCGAGCTGCGCGGCATCGGGTTCCTGCCCACCGGCGAGGTCGGCGAGGTGGGTCCCGCCCTGCCCGGCCCGACCGGGGCGCTCGTCCTGGGCGGGGACCACTGGCTGCCCGATCCGATCCGGAACACCCCCGGCACCCACCGCTGGGCGGCAGGCGTGCTCGGGCACGGCGACTACGAGATCGACCCGGAATGGGACCGAGCCGTGGCGATGGCCGCCGGGCTCGAGTTCTCCGACCGGCCCTCGACGCGGCCGTTCGGCGAGCAGGTGCCGTTGTTCCCGGACCTACCCCGGTTCAACCTGAACCTCGCCCGGTGATCCAGAGTGGGACCATGCGCATCGGTATCGGCATCCCGAACACCGTTCCCGGCACGACCGGCCCCCTGATCCTGGACTGGGCGCGGCGCGCGGAGGAGCGCGGCTTCGCCTTCGTCTCCACGATCGGCCGCGTCGGCTACCCGTCGTACGACTCGCTGACCGCGCTCGCCGCCGTCGCGGGCGCGACGAGCAGGATCGGCCTGGTCACCAACGCCGTGCTGGGCCCGACCTACCCCGACGCGGTGCTCGCGAAGATCACCATGACGGTCGCCCAGCTGTCCGGCGGACGGCTCACCCTCGGCCTCGGCGTGGGCGCCCGCGAGTCCGACTACCTGCCGGCGGAACGCGAGTTCGCCGGCCGCGGCGCGGCGTTCGACCGGCAGCTGGAGCTGCTGCACCGGGCGTGGCGGGGCGATCCCGTCGCGGCCGGGGACTTCCCCGGCGAGCAGCGCCCGGTCGCCCCGCCCGGCGCGGACATCCCGGTCCTGATCGGCGGGCACGGCAACCGGGCCGTGCGCCGGACCGCCCGGTGGGGCGCGGGCTGGACGGGCGCGGGCGGCGGCCCGCGGCGGGCCGAGCCGACGATCAAGGAGATCCGGCAGGCGTGGCAGGACGCGGGCCGCGAGGGCGAACCGCGCCTGCTGGGCCTCGCCTACTTCTCCACCGACGACAGCAAGGCCGACGAGTCCGACCGCTATCTGCGCTCGTACTACGCCTACGCGGGCGACCACGCGAACACGATCGCCGAGGGCGCGGTCCGCACCCCCGGCGAGATCCGTGGCATCCTGCGGGACTTCGAGGCGGTCGGCATGAACGAGCTGACCTTCACGCCGACGCTCGCCGACGTCGCCGAGGTGGACCGGCTAGCCGACCTGCTCCGCTGAGGCGCGCTTGCCCAGCAAGGAGTGCCGGCGGCCGTAGGAGAAGTAGATCACCACGCCGACGATCATCCAGGCGACGAACCGGAGCCAGGTCAGCACGGTCAGGTTCAGCATGAGCCACACGCAGGCCAGGATCGCCAGGATCGGGATCAGCGGTACCGCGGGCACCTTGAACGCGCGCGGCAGCTCCGGATGCGTCCGGCGCAGCACCAGCACACCGGCGGAGACCAGCACGAACGCGAACAACGTGCCGACGTTGACCATCTCCTCCAGCTTGTCGGCCGGGAAGAAGGTCGCCGCGGCCGCGACCAGCACGCCGACCAGGATCGTGGCGCGCGCCGGGGTGCCCTGCTCTCCGGTGCGCGCGAGCTTGCGCGGCAGCAGGCCGTCGCGCGACATCGCGAACAGCACCCGGACCTGGCCGAGCATCAGCACCATCACGACCGTGGTCAGGCCCGCGAGTGCGCCCACGGAGATCACGTTGGCGGCCCAGTCGACGCCGTTGGCGGAGAACGCGGTGGCGAGCGTCTTGTGGCTGCCGTCGCCGGCCTTCGTGGCGAGCTCGGTGTAGGGCACCATGCCGACCACGACGAGCGAGACGGCGACGTACAGCACGGTCACGATCGCCAGCGAGCCGAAGATGCCGCGGGGCACCGAGCGCTGCGGGTTCTTGGTCTCCTCCGCGGTGGTGGCGACGATGTCGAAGCCGATGAACGCGAAGAACACCAGCGAGGCACCGGCCAGCAGGCCGAACGCGCCGAACGAGCTGCTGCCCACGCCCGCGACGAGCGAGAACAGCGACTGGTTCACACCGGTCTCGCCGGAGCTGGAGTCCGCGCCAGGCGGGATGAACGGGTGGTAGTTCGCGCCCTTGATGTAGAAGATGCCGAGCACGATGACGAACAGCACGATCAGCACCTTGACCGCGGTGATCACCATCGACACGCGCGAGGACAGCTTGGTGCCGATCGCCAGCACGACGGTGAGCACGGCGACGAGCAGGAGCGCACCCCAGTCCACCTGGAGGCCGCCGAGGGAGAAGGTCGTCTTCGCGCCGTCGCCGAAGAGGTAGCCGAGCACGGTCTCCAGGTAGACCGACCAGCCCTTGGCGACCGCGGCCGCGCCGACGGCCAGCTCCAGCACCAGGTCCCAGCCGATGATCCAGGCCATGAACTCGCCGAAGGTGGCGTAGGAGAAGGTGTAAGCGCTTCCCGCGACGGGCACCGTGGAGGCGAACTCCGCGTAGCAGAGTGCGGCGAGGCCACATGCAATCGCGGCGAACACGAACGCGAGCGAGACCGACGGCCCGGCGTAGTCGCCCGCGGTGCGCGCGGTGAGGGTGAAGATCCCCGCCCCGATCACGACCGCGACCCCGAAGACGGTCAGATCCCACGCGGAGAGGCTGCGCCGCAACCTCGTTTCCGGCTCATCGGTGTCCTTAATGGACTGCTCGATGGACTTCGTCCGCCACAACCCGTTGCCTGGCAAGGTCGCTCCTCCCGGTGCCCCTGGATCTCAGGTCCGGTTGGTCACGATAACTCGACTGAGTGAAAGCGGCGAATCGGGCGGGGTGCCTCAGACGGTCTGCCGGTCGAGGTCGGGCTCCAGGTAGATCAGCCGGGCGACCGGCACCTTCGCCCGGACCCGGGCCTCGGCTTCGTCGATGGCGCGGGCCACCTGCGCCAGCTCGAGGTTCGGCGCCAGCGCGAGCTTCGCGGCGACGAGCAGCTCGTCCGGGCCGAGGTACTGGGTGCGGATGTGGATCACCCGCTCGACCTCGCCGCCGGTCAGCTCCGCGCAGATCGTCTCGAGCTGCTTGTCCGTCGCGCCCTCGCCGATCAGCAGGCTCTTCATCTCCACGATCAGGATGATCGCGATCACCCCGAGCAGGCTGCCGATCATGATCGTGCCGATGCCGTCCCACACCGGATCACCGGTCAGCTCCGAGAGCCCCACCCCGGCGAGCGCGAACACCAGGCCCAGCAGCGCACCGGTGTCCTCCAGCAGCACGATCGGCAGCTCCGGGGTCCGCGACTGCCGGATGAAGCCCCACCACGAGACGTCACCCTTGATCTTGCCGGACTCACTCATCGCGGTGCGGAAGCTGTAGCCCTCCAGCACGATCGCGACCACCAGGATGACCACCGCGACCAGCGGCGCGGTCAGCGGTTCCGGGTGCTGCACCTTGTGGATGCCCTCGTACAGCGCGAACGCCGAGCCGAGCGTGAACAGCATCAGCGCCACGACGAACGAGTAGAAGTACCGCTCCCGGCCGAACCCGAATGGGTGCTCGCGGGTGGCCCGGCGCCGGGACGAGCGCTGGCCCAGCAGCAGCAGGCCCTGGTTCGAGGTGTCGGCGAGCGAGTGCACCGACTCGGCGAGCATCGACGAGGACCCGGTGAACAGGAACCCCACGAACTTCGCCACCGCGATGCCCGCGTTGGCGCCCAGCGCCGCGAGAATCGCCTTCGTTCCCCCGCCTGCCGACACGCTGACCCCCTGGAGTCCGTCCCGATTTGTCGGGTTGAAGCCTACGGGGCCGCCGATCGACACGACGGTGGGAGGGCTTCCAGCGGCGAGGCGGCTACTTCCCGGACGTCGCCCGGAACAGCTGCGTGCGGCCGTCCCCGACGGGACGGACGTGCACCGCCGGGTCCGCGGCCGGCAGCCACAGGGACTGACCGCGCCCCAGCTCCAGCTCCGCGCCGTCGTCGCCGCGCACCTGCACCCGGCCCGCCGTGCACAGCAGGATCTGCGGCACCCCGGTCTGCACGCGCAGGTCGCCCTGCTCGCCCGCCGCCCAGTCGCAGCGCGACAGCTCGAACTCGGGTGCGTCGGTGTGGTAGACCGCGCCGCACGCGCTCGGCTCGCCGGGCAGGATCGGCATGTCGCAGCAGGTGAAGTCGACCACCCGCAGCAGCTCCGGCACGTCCACGTGCTTCGGGGTGAGCCCGCAGCGCAGGATGTTGTCGGAGTTGGCGAGGATCTCCACCGCCGTCCCGTGCAGGTACAGGTGCAGGTTGCCCGCGGGCAGGTAGATCGCCTCGCCCGCCCGGAGCGTGAGCCGGTTGAGCAGCAGCGCGGCCAGCACGCCGGCGTCCCGCGGATGCGCTTCGCCCAGCTCGAGGATCGTGCGGCATTCGGTGTCGAACTCGCCGTGGTCCTTCACGTGCAGCACGCACGCGTCGAGGACCTCGGGCAACAGCTCGTCGAGGGTCGCCTGTGGCAGCGTGATCCACGTGGTGAACAGCGCGCGCATGCCGTCGGAGTCGGGCTGCGCCGCGAGCAGCTCGGTGTACTTCGCCAGCCCGGGCGTCTCCACCGCCCGCAACAGCTTGATCGTGCGCGTGGGTTCACGGAACCCGGCCAGGGCGTGGAACTCCGTCAGCGCGCACACCAGCTCGGGCTTCGCCGTCGGGTCCGGGTAGTTGCGGTTCGGCGCGTCCCGCGGGATGCCCGCCGCCTCCTCGCGCGCGTGGCCTTCGGCGGACTGCGCCGCCGACGGGTGCGCCTGCATCGACAGGGGCTCCTCCACCGCGAGGATCTTCAGCAGGAACGGCAGCCGGTTGTGCCAGCGCTGCGAGCACTCCGGCCCCAGGTGCGCGTGCGGATCCGCCTCGATCAGCTCCAGCAGGCTGCGCTCGGCACCGTCCGCGCCGACGATCCGCGACGGGTCGCCGGGATGCGCGCCCATCCACAGCTCGGCCTCCGGATGCGGCGCCGGGACCTGGCGTCCCAGCAGCTCCGGGATCGTCGTCCTCGAACCCCACGCGTAGGGCCGCACTGCATTGCGGAGCAGCTCCACTGTGTTCTCAACTCCTTGGCACCGCCCCCGGGACGGTTCTTGTTCAGCCGGGCTACGCCGTGGCCGGCGCGTACTGACCGGCTCCCCCCATGCTTCCCGCCGCGAGCCCGAGGTAGACGGCGGCAAGCTCGAACCGTAGCGCGAGCACCCCGGCGCGAACAGGCTCGTCGCCGGAGATCTCGTCGCCGGGGGCGATGATTCCGGCCCCGGGAAGGGTATGCGAGGCCTCGTGACGTGCTGCGTCCGCGGTCGGCCCGTCGTGCACCGCGAGCAGCAGAACCCGCGGTTTCGGGCCCAGGTCGTCGAACTCGGGATCGGCGAAGATGTCCTGCTCCCCGGAGCTCGCGAGCACCGCGCGGTGCAATGCGGGACGGGCGAGCGCCTGGCGGTAGTCCGCGGCGTCGCACACCACGCCCGCGTAGGCGCCGAGCGCGAACGCGCCGTGTTCGGCGACCGCGACCGCCAGCGGGTCGAGCCCCCACAGCATGGGCACCCGGTCCGCCAGCCGCAGCGCCAGCGCCTTCGCCGGGTTCGAGAACGAGTCGCGGCCGAGATGACCGCGTTCGGCCTCCGCGTCCAGCTGGTCGGCGAGCACCTCGACGTCGGCGACCAGCAGGCCGAGCGCGTTCGCCGTGAGCAACCCGGCGGCAAGGCCGCGGGCGAAGGTCAGCTGGGGCGGCACCGGGATCCGGGGGGCGAGCAGGGAGCCCTTGCCCGCGATCGACGCCGCGACGGGCCCCTCCTGTGGCGCGGACAGCACGACGCTCGCGCCGTACCGGCTCGCCCGCTCGATGCCCGCGGCCAGCTCCCGGTCCACCGGGTCGTCGGTGTGCGCGAAGACGACGTCGAGCGCGCCGATCCAGCTCGGCACCGCGTCGGTGATCACCACCGGCACCGGGCACGTCGGCGCGAGCAACGCGGCCAGCAGCTTGGTGACGGCGCGGGCGACGCCGGGCCGGACGACCAGCACGAGCGCCCGCGGCCTGCCGACGTCCAGCCGGTCGGCGAGCTCGACGTCCGCGGCCAGTTCGGTGATCGAGCGGACCTGGGCACCCGCCATCGCCGCGGCCCGCAGCAGCCCGGCGGAGTCGGCCTCCGCCAGCCGGGCAGGGTCGTCCAGGAGCGTGTCGTCAAGCACCGCTGGCACTGGCGTCACTGGAGTCGGTGGAGCCGGGCTGGGTGGCCTCGTCGAGCAGGAGCACGGGGATGCCGTCGCGCACCGGGTAGACGCGGCCGCACGACGTGCAGGTCAGCGCGTCCGCCTCCGGGTCGCTCGGGGTGCCGGCCCGCAGTGGGGCGTGGTCCGGCGACGGGCACGCGAGGATCTCCAGCAACTGGGCATCAAGCGCGATAGCCATATGTTCTCCTTACCACGCGATCGGGTGGTCAACCACGGACGATCGCGAGTACTTCGTCGGTCAGCGCGCGCACCGCGTCCTCGGTCGGGGCTTCCACGTTCAGCCGCAGCAGCGGCTCGGTGTTCGACGGGCGCAGGTTGAACCACGAGCCGTCCGGCAGCTGCACGGTCAGCCCGTCCAGCTCGTCGGTGAGCACGCCGGCGCGGCCGGCGAACGCGTCCTTGACGGCCAACTGGCGGGCCACCTGGTCGTCCACCGTCGAGTTGACCTCGCCGGACGCGGCGTAGCGCTTGTACTCGCGGGTCAGCTCCGAGAGCGGGCCGTCCTGCTCGCCGAGCGCGGCCAGCACGTGCATCGCCGCCAGCATCCCGGTGTCGGCCCGCCAGAAGTCGCGGAAGTAGTAGTGCGCGGAGTGCTCGCCGCCGAAGATGGCGCCGGTCCGGGCCATCTCCTCCTTGATGAACGAGTGCCCGACGCGGGTGCGGACCGGCTTGCCGCCGTGCTCGGTCACGATCTCCGGCACCGCGTGCGAGGTGATCAGGTTGTGGATGATCGTCGCGCCCGGCTCCTTGGCCAGCTCGCGCGTGGCGACCAGTGCGGTGATCGCGCTGGGCGAAACCGGGTCGCCGTTCTCGTCGATGACGAAGCAGCGGTCGGCGTCGCCGTCGAAGGCCAGGCCCGCGTCCGCACCGACTTCGCGCACCTTCGCCTGCAGGTCGACGAGGTTCCGCGGGTCCAGCGGGTTGGCCTCGTGGTTGGGGAAGCTGCCGTCGAGCTCGAAGTACATCGGCACGAGGTCGATCGGCAGGCCCTCGAACACCGTCGGCACGGTGTGCCCGCCCATGCCGTTGCCCGCGTCCACGACGACCTTCAGCGGCCGGCTGCGGGAGAGGTCGACCAGCCCGCGCAGGTAGGCGGCGTAGTCGGTGAGCACGTCCCGCTCGGTGACGGTGCCCGGCTGGCCCTCGAACGCGGGGACGCCCTGCTCGACGGTGTCCCGGATCTCGGCGAGGCCGGAGTCCTGGCCGACCGGCGCGGCGCCGGGGCGGCACATCTTGATGCCGTTGTACTTGGCCGGGTTGTGGCTGGCGGTGAACTGGGCGCCGGCGAGGTTGAGCGACCCGGAGGCGAAGTAGAGCTCGTCGGTGCTGGCGAGGCCGATGTGCACGACGTCCAGCCCCTGCGAGGTGACGCCCTCGGCGAACGCCTGCGCCAGCCCCGGCGAGGACTCGCGCATGTCGTGACCGATGACGACCGCCGGGGACTCGGGCTTGATCAGCAGCGCGAACGCGGCACCGAAGTTGCGGACGAGGTCGGCGTTCAACTGCTCGCCGACCACCCCGCGGATGTCGTAGGCCTTGACGATGGCCGACAGGTCTGACACGCGCTTCTCCCCGACGTTCGACAGGTTCGGATGCCGGAAAGCGTACCGGGGGAGGCTAGGAGATCGGATCCGGCAGGACGCGCAGGTGACCGCGACGCCCGGAGGTGCCTTCCGGCTCCGGGGGCGCCGCCGGGCGGTCGGAGCGCCCGGCTTCGCGGACCGCCTCGGCGAGTGCCGTCAGCTCGTCGTCGGAGCGGTCCGGTTCGGCGAAGGAACCCTCGTGCCGCACGACCTCCCACCCCTTGGGCACGGTCAGCCGGAGCGCGTGCTCTTCGCACAGATCGTAGGAATGCGGCTCCGACGCCGTCGCGAGGGGACCGACCACCGCGGTCGAATCGCTGTAGGCGTAGGTCAGCGTGGCGACAGCGGGCTGGAGGCACCCCGTCCGCGAACACTTTCGTACGCTCGACACGAACACGGACGATACTGCCTCCCACCGACAAGTGTGCGCAGGCGCACCGGATGGGGCGCTGTAACCTTCCACCTGTGTCCACCGCGCGCAGTTCCCGGCAGCACCGGCGCGCCCGCCGCGACCGTCACGGTCGTGGCCTGCGCGGACCGCTGTACCCGGCTTCGCTGCCGGCCGCCTCGAGCCGGGCGGAGAAGTTCGACCAGCTGGTCCTGGACGCGCTCGAGCCCATCGAGGCCCGCTGGCGCGACCAGCTGACCAAGCTCGACGTCGCGGTGGACGACGTGCCCGAAGTGCGCGGGCCCAGCCACGCGCTGCAGGCCGAGGGCGTGCTCCACGACGGCTCGGTGCCGCTGTCGCGCCTGGTCCCGGCGGGGGTGGACCGCACGGGCATGCCGACCAGGGCCCGCATCGTGCTGTACCGCCGCCCGCTGGAGGCGCGCGCGAAGGACCCGGGCGAGCTGGCCGAGTTGGTGCACGACGTGCTGGTCGAGCAGGTCGCGGGCTACCTCGGCGTCGAACCGGACGTCATCGAAGGCGAGTAGGCCCGGGGATCGAGGTCATCGCGGCGAACAGCAGCGCGGCGACCTGGACCAGCAGCAGCACGTCCCGCAGCGTCGACGGGTGCTCGATGCTGACCTCGGAGGACGCCGTCGGCACCACCACCGCCACCTGGTGCCCCCACGCGGGCACGATCGGCTGCGCCTTGCCGTCGACGCTCGCCTGCCAGCCCGCCTCCTGCTCGGCCGCGAGCACGAGCAGCCGCCCGGCGATGCCGTCGGAAACCCGCACGTGCACGTCGGGCAGGCCGGCGTCCACCGGGCTCACGCCCGAGAACGTCGACGGCGCCGAGGACTGCACGGCCTGCTTCGCGACGGCCGGCGGGACGAGCATGACCTCACCCGACGGCGCCAGCAGTCGCAGCACCGCCCGGCCGTCGGTGGTCGGCTGGACGGCGACGGCGAGATCCGGCGCCAGCGCGACGATGGGGCCCGCGTCCTGACCGGGAGGCAGCACGACGAACAGCGCACCGGAGGCCGTCGCGCCCGAGAGCGCCGCCCGAGTGGCACCCGACGAAGGCTGCACCAGCGCGCTCTGCCAACCGGTGAGGCGGTCGGGCGTGCTCACGGTCAGCGCCAGCTGGTCGTCCCCGAACAGCGGTAACCGGCCACCGACCTGCCGCGTCGGCGCGTCCCCGGACCCGACGACCAGGACCGACCGGCCCGTGCGCGCGAGCTCGTCCTGCTGGGCCGACGCCAGCTGGCCGCCGCCGCCCGCGTGCAGCGGGCCGCTCCGGCCGGCGAGCACCGCGCCCGTGCCCAGGGCGAGGACCACGAGCACCGCGACGACCGCCGCGAGCTTCGGCAGGACCCCCGTCGAGGTGCCGCGGGCACACGCGTTGAGGACGATCCACAGCAACCCCGCACTGATGACCAGCAGCGGCACGCCCGTGAACCCGACGGACCCCGGGCCGCCCTGCAACGGGCTCACCGGCACGAGCAGCACCACCGCGAGCCCGCACGCGCCGAGCACGAGCACGCCCAGCCCGGCGCTCAGCAGGGCGCGTGGCCGGACGGCGACGGCGAAGATGGCCGCCACGAGCACCCCGACGCCGATCGGCCAGGCCCCGGCCCCGTCCGGGTCGAGACCCACGAGGTCCGCGGCGGCGGGCGCGGCCGCCGGGCCGCTCAGGCCGTGCAGGAACAGGGCGGGCTGGTTCACGAGCACCGTCGGCCACGGCAGGAGCAGCGCCAGCGGCAGCAACACGACGATCGCGACCGACGCGATCCGCTTCAGCAGGCTGTCCCCCGGCGGCAGCACGACGAACCCCGCGACCAGTCCCAGCAGCGCGAGCCCGTGTGCCAGCGGCGAAAACGCCCCGAGGACGGCGACGCCCACCGCGCAGGCCGACGACGCGTGGAGCCAGCCGGTACCCGTGCGGGCGAGCAGCCCGGCGGTGCCGGAGATCACCAGCGGCAACACGATGTGCACCGCGACGACGTCGAGCCGCCCCTGGGCGACCGATGCCGTCGCCGCCGGCAGCAACGCATACGCGGCGGCGATCGCGGCGCGCGTCCAGCGCGACACGGGAAGGCGGCGCGTGGCGGCGTAGGCGGAAAGCCCGGCGAGCGGTGCGTCACCGATCAGCAGCACGGCGACGAGCGCCGGCGGCCCGCCGAGCGGGGCGAAGATCGCACCGAGGGCGCCGAGAACCGCGAGCGAGGTGGGTGCGGCACTCGCCGTGCCGCCGCCGACCTGGTGCCAGCCCGCGAGATAGGTCGACCACAGCTCGCCGAGGGAACCGACGGGCAACAGCCGCCCGCCGGCGAGATCGAGACCGAGCCGGGAGCCGTCGACCACCAGCCCGAGTGCGGTGAGGACCGCGAAAAGGCTTACCGGAGGCGCGAATCGCCGTACGGCGGACTCCCTCGGCGCGGGGTCCTCGATCGAGCCGTCCGCCTCTGCCACCTGATGCACCGCACCAAACTACGCAACGCGACCACCCGTGACGGTCCAGGGGGCTTCCCCCTGGCGGGAGGTTCCGAAGGACACTGAGCAACGAGCACCGGCGAGCGTTTGCCGTGAGCAGACCTCGCCCGGCTCGTTCCCCCTCAGACCGCGCGTTTCTTGAGCTTGCGACGCTCCCGTTCGGACAGTCCGCCCCAGATGCCGAAGCGCTCGTCGTGGGCCAGGGCGTACTCGAGGCACTCGCCCTTCACTTCGCAGCCCTGACAGATCCGCTTGGCCTCGCGGGTCGATCCACCCTTTTCCGGGAAGAACGCCTCCGGGTCGGTCTGCGCGCACAGCGCGCGGTCCTGCCACTCCGGCGGCTCGGCGGGATCGAAGATGTCGGCGAGCTCACCCAGTTCTGCGTCCGGGCCCGCTCCCCAATCCACGACCTGCCCCCATTCCCTTCCATCTGCTTCCAACCGCACTTCCGCCTCCTCTGCTTCCACGCACTCCCCAGGCTGGCGGTGTTGAAGCCGGCACCCGACGTCCCCTTGCCGCGTCGAATGACAGCAATGTGATTACACCCGTGTAATGCGGCCAGGTCAAGCGGAGTAGCGAGTTTGGGGGACCCTGATGCCTGATCGCGCAAGGGGACACGCCGACGGCGAGCCAGGCGGATACGACAGACTGGGGGACGTGCAGCGATCAGCGGTCAGACCAAGCCCTGTCTTCCTCGGCATTCTCGCGCTCACCGTAGTGGGTGGTGTACTCGCCGCATTCGGAGACGCGAACTCGCTCGGTTCCTCGGACGAAGATCCGATGTTGATCGGTGGCATCTTCGTGCTCGTGGTCGCCGGGTGGGCCGCTTCCCTCACCCTGCACGAGTTCGGCCACGCGTTCGTGGCCTTCAAGGGTGGCGACCACTCGGTGGTGGGCAAGGGCTACCTGAACCTGGACGTGCGCCGCTACACCGATCCGGTCCTTTCCCTTGTGCTGCCGTTGATCTTGCTGGCGATCGGCGGCATCCCGCTGCCGGGTGGCGCGGTGTGGATCAACCGGTGGGCGCTGCGCTCACGTGCGATCTCGAGCTGGGTCTCACTGGCGGGACCGCTGAGCAACCTCGTGGTCGGCGTGCTGCTGAGCCTGTCCGTGGCCTACATCCCGATGGCCGAGGGGCTCGCCCTGGGCCTGTCCTACCTGGCGCTGCTGCAGATCCTGGCCTTCGTGCTCAACATCCTGCCCGTGCCCGGGCTCGACGGCTTCGGCGCGATCGAGCCGTATCTCTCGCCGCAGACGCGGGAGTTCGCCGCGAAGGTGCGCCCGTGGGCGCCGCTGGCACTGTTCGCGCTGCTGTTCGCCGTTCCGACGGTCGCGAACGTCTTCTGGGACCTGTCGGGCTTCGTGTTCCGCGCCGTGGGCGGGGACTCCGTCTACGCCAACAACGGCGGCTACGCGTTCATGTTCTGGCGCCACTGAGCCAGACGTCGGCCCGCTTCGCCACGCGCTTGAGACCGGAGCGCTCCGCGAGGTAGTCACCCGCCATACCGACCACCGGCAGCATCCCGATCGCACGCTGGTAGAAGCGGCCCCGCGGCCGCTTCTCCAGCTCGCCGGAAACGGCCAGCAGCGAACGGCCCATCCGCCACAGCGTGGTCGCGACGCCCTTCGGGGTGATCCTGCGTTCGTGCTGCTCGCCGAACTCCCCGGCGAGCTCCGCGGTCTCCGCGTCCTCGGTCTCGCCGTGCTTGCCCGCGGCCAGCGCGGGGTCGATGTCGCGCTGGAACAGCACCCATGCGACGAGCCGCACGCGCTCGCCGACGTCGTCGATGCCGTGCTCGCCCGCGATCGCGCACAGCAGCAGGCCCTGCGCGCTGGCGCCGAGCGCGTCCTGCACGGGCAGCCGGTCGGCGAGCACGCCGCCGATGCCGGGGATCGCGGTCACCAGCGAGGTGAGCCTGCCGACGCGGCTGATCCACCAGTCCACGTGCTGCTGCGCGCTCATCGCGTCCCACGCCGCCGTTCCGGGCAGCTTCACGGTGGCCAGGCCCTCGATCCGGCCGGGCCGGCACATGGCGTGGAGCACCGGGCGCGCCGCGCGCACGAACGGGCGCAGCACCTTCACGAGCTGCCGGTCGGAGATGGCTTCGGCCACGTCATTTCCTTCCCGGAACGGCCAGCGAGCCGCCGAGCGCGAGTGCCGCGGGCAACGCCCCGCCCGCGATCAGCAGCAAAGCCCGCCAGTCCTGGATCAGCACGAGGTCACCGCCCGGACCCGTCAGGCCGAGCACCACCACCGTCAGTACCCACAACGCGAGCGGGGCAAACGCCGCTTTCGGGTGGACCAGCCTGCCTGCCTGCAGGACCAGCAGCGGCGTGGTGAAGATCGCGACGAGGACGGTGAACGGGACCGGCACCGTGCCGTCCACCCGCAGCGGGAGGAAGAACAGTTCGAGCGTGGCCAGCAGGACGGTGTCCACGAGCAACAGCACGAGCAGGCCGCGCCGCAGGACGGGGTTCATGCCAGGCCTCCGAACAGGTCGGTCTCGGCGCCCTCGCGGGGGCCACGCACCAGTGTGAAGTACTCGGCCTCGCCGATCGGCTGGGCCACCCCGTTGGACAACGCGAACTCGGGCGGGTGCACCGCAACCTGCGTCGCGTGGGCGCGCAGCGCGGCGATCTTCGCGTCGAGGCGGGGGCGGATGTCGATGGTCGTGGTGATCTCGTTGACGGGCGCGTCGGGCGGCAGCACGGCACCGCCCCCGGCGGCGATGTGGAACACCCGGGTCGCCGAGTCCGCGACCGCCATCGTGATCTCGTGCGCGCGGACGTGGTCGGGGTGGCCGTAGCCGCCGAAGGAGTTGTACGTGACGAGGACGTCGGGCCGAACTTCGTCGACGAGCACCTGCAGCTGCAGCACCTGGTCCTCGAACGCGCCACCCGCGAAGGCACGCGGATGCTCGGCCGCGGGCGTGCCCGCCATTCCCGAATCGCGCCAACCGCCGATACCGCCCAGATACCGGTGTTCGGTGACACCCAGTTCCCGTAAGGCCGCGGAGAGTTCACCTGAGCGATAGCCGCCCAGCTGGTCCGCCGCCCACGAGCCGAGGCCGGCCAGCTCCGGCGGGATGATCTCGCCTTCCTCGCCCAGCGTGCAGGTCACCAGCACCACCTCGGCGCCCTCGGCGACGTAGCGGGCCATGGTCCCGCCGGTGGTGATGGTCTCGTCGTCGGGATGGGCGTGGACCAGCATTAGTCGGCGGCTCATCGATTGAAGATAAAGTGGCGACGTGAAGCGTTTCGGTTGAGGGTGGCGGTGGGGATACGGGAGGGAATTCACCGTGCCCCCACCATCGTCGGGGGATCCTCGGATATCCTCGCGCGAAGTTGCGCTGAACAGCGTCGAACGTTCTCCCCCACGAAGGGCCACTTGGTGAGCACTGAAGCGACGACGGCGAGGCTGTCCGCCTCGGGTTCCGTCCTGTCCATCGCGGACCTCAAGATCACTTTCCCGACCGAGGACGGCATCGTCGAGGCGGTCAAGGGCATCGGCTTCGACGTCAGCCCCGGTGAGATCGTCGCGGTCGTGGGTGAGTCCGGTTCCGGCAAGTCCGTGACCTCGATGTCGGTGCTCGGCCTGCTGCCCAAGACCACCAAGATCGAGGGCGACCTGCGGCTGGAGGACCACGAGCTGGCGGGCCTCAAGGACAAGGACATGCGGAAGGTCCGCGGCAACGACATCGCGATGATCTTCCAGGAGCCGATGAGCGCGCTGAACCCCGTGTTCACGGTGGGCTGGCAGATCCGGGAGGCGCTGCGCGCGCACCAGGACATCTCCAAGGAGGCCGCCGACAAGCGGGCGATGGAGCTGCTCGACATGGTCGGCATCCCGAACCCCGGCCAGCGGTTCAAGCAGTACCCGCACCAGCTCTCCGGTGGTCTGCGGCAGCGCGTGGTGATCGCGATGGCGATCGCCTGCGATCCGAAGGTGATCATCGCCGACGAGCCGACGACCGCGCTCGACGTGACCGTGCAGGCGGAGATCCTCGGCCTGCTGCGCAAGCTGCGTGACACCCTGAACACCGCGATCGTGCTCATCACGCACGACATGGGCGTGGTCGCCGACCTTGCCGACCGGGTCGTGGTGATGTACCAGGGCGAGATCGTCGAGCAGGCCCCGGTGCACGAGCTGTTCGCCTCCCCGCGCGAGGAGTACACGCGCCGGCTGCTGGCCGCCGTGCCGGTGCTCGGGCAGCGCCCGGCGGGCCGCCGCCTGCTCGACGACGCGCCGCTGGAGATGGACGCCGAGGCGGCGGCGAAGGTCGCGGAGGAGATCCGCATCGCCGACGCCGAGCTGGAGTCCCAGATCAAGACCGACGCGCCGGCGCTGGAGATCAAGGACCTGGTGCTGGAGTACCCGGGCAGGCGCGGCCAGACGAAGAACCGCGCCGTGGACGGGGTTTCGCTGCACATCAACAAGGGCGAGATCCTCGGCCTGGTGGGCGAGTCGGGTTCCGGCAAGTCCACTGTGGGCCGCTGCGCGATCCGGTTGCTGAAGCCCACCGAGGGCGCCGTTTCGGTCGCGGGGCGTGACATCACGAACCTGTCCACGAAGGAGCTGCGGCCGCTGCGCCGGTACTTCTCCATCGTGTTCCAGGACCCGGCGTCCACCCTGGACCCGAAGATGACGATCGGCGAGTCGATCGCCGAGCCGATGGTGCTGCACAAGATGTTCGCGGGCAAGGAGCTCGGCGACCGCGTGGTGTCCCTTTTGGACAAGGTCGAGCTCTCGGGCCACTACCGCAACCGGTACCCGCACGAGCTGTCCGGCGGTCAGCGCCAGCGCGTGTCGATCGCTCGCGCGCTGTCGCTGGACCCGCAGCTGCTGATCGCGGACGAGCCGACCTCGGCGCTGGACGTCTCGGTGCAGGCGCGGGTGCTGGACCTGTTCCTCGGGCTGCAGCAGACCCTCGGGTTCGCATGCCTGTTCATCAGCCACGACCTCGCCGTGGTCGACCTGCTGGCCGACCGCGTCGCGGTGATGCAGCACGGCAAGCTCGTCGAGGTCGGTGAGCGGGACCAGGTGCTGCACAACCCGCAGCAGGACTACACGAGGCGCCTCCTGTCGGCGGCGCCGGTGGCGGACCCGGTGCTGCAGGCGGAGCGCCGCGCGGCCTGGGAAGCCGGGAAGCTCGCGCCCGTCGCGGACTGATCAAGGGCCGGAAATGGGGCTCCTCCGTCAGGAGGGGCTCCATTTTCTTTTGGGACCCCAGGGTTGGGTGGTCATCCCGTCGCCTGAACTCGCGGCATCACTTTGAGGTGGAGCCGCAACCCTTTGCCTGCCGCCGCCCGACGACGCAACCTTGCGGGTCCGGCTCAAAGTGATATGCACAAATCGCAGGCGACGGGATGGCCACCCAGCTCGACCACCTGCATGAGGTGAGATGAGGGGCTTTTCCTGGCTCATCTTTGAGCCTGCCCGTCCGGCGAGGACTCTCTTGATCTTGTCCCGCGCGCAGCGCGGGGAGCACCTCGCGCGGAGCGCGAGGTGGGCCGCCCCACCCCCGATCGCGGATTGTTCAACGGTCGCCACACCGCGTCGACCGCTGAAGGCGCTGGGGATCGGGGTAAGGGGGCGGCCGGGCGCGGCCATTCCTGGCTGCCGTTGCCGGGTTCGCCTTCGCGGGGTGGCGGGGCCCTGTCGGGTGCCCCGAAAGACCGAAGCGCCCTCCCACCGGTGGGTGGAAGGGCGCTTCGCTGGTTCCTCCTGCTTTCAGGCCTTCATCCGGCGCTGCCGGGGGTCGAAGGCGTCCCGCAGGCCGTCGCCGATGAAGTTGATCGACAGCGAGATCAGCACCAGCACGACGAACGGCCCGAAGAACAACCACGGCCGGGTCTGCACCTGGGCGTAGTTCTCCAGGATGATCCGGCCCAGCGAGGTGTCCGGCGGCTGCACACCGAGGCCGATGAAGCTCAGCGCCGCCTCGACGAGCACCGCCTGCGCCACGGCCAGCGTCGCGTTCACCGTGATGCTGCCGACCATGTTGGGCACGAGGTGCCGGAAGATGATCCGGCCCGTCCCGGCGCCCGCGGCCCGCGCCGCCTCGACGAACTCGCGCTGCGAGAGCGCCATCGCCTCGGCACGCGTGATGCGCGCGATCGGCATCCACGCGAACAGGGCCAGCACGATCGCGACCACGAACCAACTACCGTGCCCGAACACCTTCGCCATGATCGCGGCGGCCGCGATCTGCGGGACGATCAGGAACAGGTCCGTCAGCCGGGACAGGGCCGAGTCGGTGAACCCGCGCAGGTACCCGGCGAGCGAGCCGAACACCACGCCGATCACCGTGCCCAGCACCGACACCACGACCGCGATCAGCAGCGAGAACTGGGTGCCGCGCAGGACCTGCGACACCATGTCCTTGCCGACCTGGGTGGTGCCGAGCGGGAAGTCGCCGCTGGGCTTGGCGAACGACGGGAAGCTCGCGTCCTCGTAGGCGTGCGGCCAGAAGATCGGCATGATCACCGCGACCAGCACGACCAGCAGCAGCACCACCGTGGACACCATGGCGAGCTTGTGCCGCAGGAACTTCCGCAGGACCAGCTTGCCCTGGCTCGCCGCCTGGGGAAGCGCCTCAGGGGGCAGGGTGCCTTCGCGTTCGGCGGCCGAGGCCGCCTCGCCGGCAACCAAAGAGTTCATGTCAGCCAACGCGAATCCTCGGGTCCATGATGCCGTACAGCAGGTCGGCGATGAGGTTGGCGAGCACCACCATGACGGCGACGACGACGAGCCAGCCCATCAGCACGCTGGGGTCGTTGTGGTTGACGGCGTCGACGAGCAGGGTGCCCATCCCGTGCCAGTTGAACACGGTCTCGGTGATGATCGCGCCGGTGAGGACCTGGCCGAAGTTCACCGAGAACAGAGTGGCGACCGGGATCAACGCGTTGCGGAACGCGTGCCGGAAGATGACGCGGGAGCCGGAGATGCCCTTGGCCCGCGCCGTGCGCACGTAGTCCTGGTTCAGCGTCTCCAGCATCGAAGCGCGCTGGAACCGGCTGTACGCGGCGAAGCTGATCGCCATGATGGACAGCGTGGGCAGCAGGTAGGCACCCGAGTACCTCGCGAGGAAGTCACCGAACCCCGTGGAGGTCAGGTTCTCCGGGCTCGTCGTTCTGAGCCACGGGTTGCCGAGCCAGTCGCTCAGCCCGATGTCGCGGATCCAGACGTTGAGCTGGATCGCGTAGGTCTTCAGCACCACCGCGACGCAGAAGATCGGCATGGAGAAGAGGAAGAACGCCAGCGTGGTGGCGACGTAGTCGACGATCGAGTACTGCTTGACCGCGGCCAGCACGCCGACCGCGATGCCGATGATCAGCGCGAGGACCTCGGCACCGACGACCAGCTTGATCGTGACGTCGAAGGCGCTCATCACCTTCGGGAACACCGGTTGCATGGCGTTGCCCTGTGCGACCGAGACGCCCCAGTCACCGGTCAGGAAGTGGCCCAGCCAGTGGAAGTAGCGCGGGATCAGCGGCATGTCGAGGCCGAGCTGCCGGGCGGTCTCGGCGATCGCCTCGGGGTTGACGTTCGGCCGGCCCCTGAGCTCGGCGAGCGGATCCCCGGTCGCGGCGACCATGACGAACACCAGGAAGGTCCCGACGAACAGGACGGGGATCGAAATCGCCAGCCGGCGAAGAATGTAGATAACCAGGTTCAACGAGAATGCTCCTCATCCGGGCCTGGCCGGAAGTATGCAGCCGCGCCCGGTGTCCACCGTACTGGGGGTCGCCCAATGGTCGGGAGCTACTTCCGGAGGAAATCCGGGGGCCGGGGTTCGTGGCCCCGAGCCCCCGGATTTCCGCCAGGGTGATCAGTCAGTTCCGCAGGTCACTGCTTCTGCGCCCACTCACCGACGTTCCACAGCGCACCGTTGTACGACTGCATGTAGACCTTGTCGATGCCCTGGAAGGCCCACATCGACGGGGTCGCGAACAGCGGCAGCGAGGCGTAGTCGTTGGCGATCAACGAGTCGGCCTCCTTGTAGTGCTGGTTCGCCGTCGCCTCGTCCGTGGCGGCGACCGCCGCATTGAACGCGGCGTCGACCTTCGGGTCGCTGTACGCCTGGTAGTTCTGCGCACCGCCGGTCGTGTAGATCGGCTGCGACTGCGACTTGAACGGTGCCTGCGACCAGCCGAACAGGGCGATGTCCCAGTTCCCGGTGCTGACCCGGCCACCACTGAGGAACGTGGGGTCGTTGTCGTTCTTGATCTCGATGCCCGCGGCCTTGGCCTGGGACTGGATGATCTCGACCGTCTGGTCACGACGGGCGTTGTTGTTGTGCGAGATCGTCACCGAGAAGCGCTGGCCGTTCTTCTGGTAGATGCCGTCCTGGCCCAGGGTCCAGCCGTCGGCCTCCAGCGTCTTCTTCGCCTCCGCGGCACCGGTGCCGGCCGTCTTGCCGTAGCCGGCGTCCTGGTAGCTGGACTCACCCGGCGTCCAGATCAGGCTGTTGTCCGGGGTGACGTCGGCCTGAACCTCCTTGAGGAGCTTGTCGGTGATCTCGGTGCGGTTCACCGCCTCGAAGAGCGCCTTGCGTGCGGCCTCGTCCTTGAGCACCGGGTTCTTGTAGTTCATGTCCAGGTGCTCGTAGGTCAGCTGCGGTGCCGAGCCGTAGGTCACGCCCTGCGCGGAGAGGCCCTTGAGGGTGTCGGCCGCGGTGGCGTCCGGCTGCGTCGAGGCGACGACCTGGATCTCACCGTTCTGCAACGCCGTGGCCATGGCCTTCGTGTCGGAGAACTTCTTCACGACGACCTGGTCCGGACCGCCCTTGGCGCCGATCCAGTTCGGGTTCTTCTTCAGCGTGACCGCGTCCTGGTTCTGGTCGTAGGCGGTGATCATGTACGGGCCCGAGGCCGGCATGATCGAGGCGTCGAAGCCCTTCCAGCTGTTGGTCCAGAAGTCACCGGCCTTCTTCAGCTGAGCCGGGTCACTGGTCGGGGTCAGCTTCGTGATGTCCGGAATGCCGGTCTTCTGCTCGAGGATGTGCGCCGGCAACAGGGAGGGGCTGTCGAACAGGCCCTTGTAGTCGACATACGGCTGCGAGTACGTGGTGACGAAGGTCTGGTCGTCGACGCACTTCGCGTCGTTGATCAGCTCGTAGCCCGTGGTCGAGACGGCGTTGAAGTCCTTGACCTTACCGCTCTCCGCCAGCCACGCGAGGTAGTAGTCCTTGCAGTTCCACGGTGCGCCGTCGGACCACTTGACACCCGGCTTGATCTTGTAGGTGACCGTGTACGGGCTGGTGGAGGTCACGTCCCAGGAGTCGAGCACGTCATTGTTGAGCAGCACCTTGTTGTTGCCGTCGAGCACGTTCGACCCGGCGAGAACACTGGTGATGATGTAGTTGTTGTACGACGTGTTGGTGTCCGGCGTCTGGTTGTTGTACGCCGAATAGCCGTCGTCGATGCCCACCGTCACCGGTCCGGGCCAGCTCGGGGCGTCGCCCAGCTTGTAGGTGCCGGCATTGACGTTTTCCGCCTTACCGACCGCCATGCTCTTGATGTCAGAGCTCGAACCGTTCTGATCCGTGCTCCCGCTATCGCTGCCGCCACCGCAGGCGCTCAGCACGAGCGCGGCAGCCGCGGCCACGGTAACGGCCGAAGCTGCTTTCCATCTCCTCATTTATGTGTGCCCTCCTAGCACTGGGCTAACGCCCACACCGCTCCTGCGCGTTGGCGGGAGCTTATGTCACACCGAATGCACGCGTCGGCGCACTGCCGGAGAACGCTAGAAACTTGTGCACAAGGAGTCACCACCCCGGGAACGATTGTGACCAAAGGGTGACTTCCAGCTAACGTGAGGACATACGTTGGTTACTTGCCGCCACGTGTCCAGTTCACGGCTGACCCGAACGGCCCAACCATCGCCGGCCCCGGCGTCACGCCCGAAATGCCCGTGCCCAGCGCCATGGTGTCCGCCAGCTGAAACAGCGGGATCACGGTGTGCTGCGCCCACAGCTTCGGCTCGAGCTCGGCGAGCGCGTCCGCGAGGGGCTTCTTGCCGCTGAGCGCGTCGCCGATGGTGGGCTGCAGGTCGGCGTCGCAGATCGCGGCCGGGTTGGCGGGGACGACGGGCGCGGTCGAGGTGGCGCCGGTCTGCCCGGGACGGCAGCCGAACGTCGAGGCGAGCACGGTGGCCGGGTCGCCCGCGACGGGCATCGGCGCCACGGCGATGTCCACCCCGACGCTGCCCGAGCCGTCCGGGACGGTCTGCCCGGCCTTGCTCACCGGCATGGCGAGCAGGTTCGAGAACAGGTCCCGCGGCTCCGGGTTGATGGTGGTGACCTGGACCCCGGCCGCGGTGAGCTGGCGCGCGAGCTCCTTCGCGATGTCCGCGTACGGCTCCAGCTGCCCCGGCGAGGCGATGACCAGCGACAGCGGCTTGCCGTCCTTGCGCCAGGTGCCGGCTTCCCTGGTGTAACCGGCGCTCTGCAACAACGAGTCGGCGGTCGCCGGATCGGGTGCTGACACGTTCGCGGGAATCGTCGGGGCGTACCCCTGGACGGAGGGCGCGAGCACGGCGGCGTCCGCCCGCAGCCCGGCCGACGGGCCGCCGGCGGCGCCCTCGTCGATGAGCTTGTTGCGGTCGACGAGCGCGGCGACCGCAGCGCGGACGTTGTCGTTGACCAGCGCGCCGTTCGCCGGGCGGAGCAGCACGTCGGCCACCCGCGGGCTCGGCACGGTGTGCAGCTGCACGCTGCTGCCGATGCCCTGCAGCAGCTGCAGGCCGGTGGCGTCGGTCCGCGACATCACGAACTGCTCGTTCCCGCTGCGCAACGCGCCCGCGAGCCCGGCTTCGTCGGAGCGGCGCAGCACGATCTGGTCCACCGCGGCCGGCTTGTCCCAGTAACGCTCGTTGCGCTCGAGGATGATCTCCCCCCGTGCCGTGTCGAGCTGCTTGATGGAGAACGGCCCGCCGTAGGCCGGGAAACTGCCCTGCAATGCCCCCTGCCAGCCTCCTGGAGCGTCTTTCAGCAGGTGCTGGGGCAGGAGGTCGGAGAACAGGGTGCGCCAGCCTGGATAGGGCTGGGAGAAGGTGACCTGGACGCCCTTGCCGCCCTCGCTCGGCTGGATGTTGGAGATGAGCCGGTAACCGGCGGGCTCGACGACGCCGGGCTGGTTGCGCATGGCGTCGGCGAGGTAGACGAAGTCCTCAACCGCGATCGGGGCGCCGTCGGACCACGAGGCGTCCTGGCGGATCTCGTAGGTCACCGTGAAGGGCTCTTGCGAGGTCACCGTCGCCGACCGCATGAGCGTGGTGTCGAGCTCGTACTGCCCGTCGTCGGCCTGGCGGAACACCGAGGGCAGCAGCAGCTGCGAGAGCGCGGTGGTGATCGTCGACTGGTCGGCGAGGTTGTGCGGGTTGTACCCGCCCACGATGTCGTCCACGCCGACCACGATCTGTGAGGGGCCGGGTACCGCGGAAGGGGTGGTCTGTGCGGCCGGCGAGGTGACCAGCGGCGGCGGCGGGTTCGCCGTGCACGCGGCCAGCGCGGCAACGAGCACCAGGATCAGTGCCGCCGCTCTGCTTGTCCGCACGCTGCCTCCCCAGGCGCTGAAGCCCACGATGGTGCCATAAGGCCTTACCCCGCGGTACCGGGTTTCCGGAAACCCGCGGGCCGTCCGGCACCGTATCGGGTACCGCCATCAGGTGGACGTTCGCCACCCGTCCGGAGTTCCTCCCCGGGCGCCAGAAAAGCCGGCCTCCCGGGACGGGAGACCGGCTTTTCCTTGCGTCACTTGAGGTTCTTGGCCCGCGAGCGCTCCTTGGCACGCTGGCTGATGTCGAGCGTCACCTTGCGGATCCGGACGACCTCCGGCGCGACCTCGACGCACTCGTCGACGGCGCAGAACTCCAGCGCCTCCTCCAGGCCCATCTTGCGCGGGCGGGCCAGCGTCTCCATCACGTCGGCGGAGGACTGACGCATGTTGGTCAGCTTCTTCTCCTTGGTGATGTTGATGTCGAGGTCCTCGGCCCGCGGGTTCTCGCCGACGACCATGCCCTCGTACACGTCCGCGCCCGGCTCGACGAAGAACGTGCCACGGTCGGCGAGCTGGATCATCGCGTACGCGGTGACCGGGCCGGTGCGGTCCGCGACCAGCGAACCGCTGTGCCGGGTGCGGATCTCGCCCGCCCACGGGAAGTAGCCCTCGAACACGTGGTTGGCGATGCCCGTGCCGCGGGTCTCGGTGAGGAAGTCGGTGCGGAACCCGATCAGGCCCCGCGCGGGCAGCACGTACTCCAGCCGGATCCGGCCGGTGCCGTTGCCGCCCATGTGCTCCATCCTGCCCTTGCGCGCAGCCATCAGCTGCGTGATCGAGCCCAGGTGCTCCTCGGGCGAGTCGATCGTCAGCCGCTCGAACGGCTCGTGCAGCTTGCCGTCGATGGTGCGGGTGACCACCTGCGGCTTGCCGACCGTCAGCTCGAAGCCCTCACGGCGCATCTGCTCGACGAGGATGGCCAGCGCCAGCTCGCCACGGCCCTGCACCTCCCAGGTGTCCGGCCGCTCGGTGGGCAGCACCTTGATGCTCACGTTGCCGACCAGCTCCTGGTCCAGCCGGGCCTTGACCAGGCGCGCGGTGACCTTGTCGCCGCCGTTGCGGCCCGCCAGCGGCGAGGTGTTCACGCCGATGGTCATCGAGATCGCGGGCTCGTCGACCGTGATGCGCGGCAGCGCCTCGGGGTTCTCCACGTCGGCGAGGGTGTCGCCGATGGTGATCTCCGGGATGCCGGCGATGGCGACGAGTTCGCCGGCCGAGGCCTCCTGCGCGGGCACGCGCTCGAGCGCCTCGGTGACGAGCAGCTCCGAGATGCGCACGTTCTGCGTCGAGCCGTCCGCGCGCAGCCACGCGACGGTCTGGCCCTTGCGCAGCTTGCCCGAGTGGATGCGGATGAGCGCGATCCGGCCGAGGAAGTTGGACGCGTCGAGGTTGGTCACCAGTGCGCGCAGCGGGCCGTCGACGTCGGCGGCGGGCGGCGGCACGTGCCGCAGCAGGGTCTCGAACAGCGGGTCGAGGTTCTCGCTGGCCGGCTGCGCACCGTCGGCGGGACGCTCGGTGCTCGCGCGGCCGGCGCGGGCCGAGGCGTAGACGACCGGCAGGTCGAGCACCGCGTCGAGGTCGGCGTCCTCGATGTCGCCCGCGAGGTCGAGCAGCAGGTCGTGGGTCTCCTCGACGACCTCGGCGATCCGGGCGTCGGGGCGGTCCACCTTGTTGACCACGAGCACGACCGGCAGGCCGGCCTCGAGCGTCTTGCGCAGCACGAAGCGGGTCTGCGGCAGCGGGCCCTCGCTGGCGTCGACCAGGAGCACGACGCCGTCGACCATCGCCAGGCCCCGCTCGACCTCGCCACCGAAGTCGGCGTGGCCGGGGGTGTCGATCACGTTGATCGTGACCGGGCCGTCCGGGGTCTGCCGGTGGATGGCCGTGTTCTTGGCGAGGATGGTGATGCCTTTTTCGCGCTCGAGCTCACCGGAGTCCATCACCCGGTCCACCAGCTCCGCGCGTTCGGTGAACGCCCCCGACTGACGGAGCATGGCGTCGACCAGGGTTGTCTTGCCGTGGTCGACGTGTGCCACGATGGCGACGTTGCGCAGGTCCGTGCGGACCTTCTCGGCAGTTGCTGCGGGCACGCGAAGGCTCCTGAGTACTAAGAGGTCTGAGGGAGAACACCCGAGCCGGCTCTGGCCCACGGGCAGTCTCCCCCAGGATACCCTTTACCTCTTTGTGACCAGCAACACGTCACCTCAGCACTTAGCTTCGCCTAACCTAACCCCATGGGCAAGGACAGCTCGGACCCCCGGGCAGTGGTGCGAAAGCTCATGAAGGCCGGCAAGGTGAAGAAGAAGTGCTGCCGGTCCAAGAGCCGCTGCAAGAAGTGCCCGGTGCTCGCACTGAAGAAGGCGAAGGCCAAGGCAGCCGCCTGAGCGTTTCCCGGCGGTCCGCAAGTCGTCGGTCACCTCAGGTCGTGCACGGATGACGAGTTGCGCCATGGGTTAAAGTCAGTTCATGCGCACCTTCTCCGGACTGTGGTGGCCGCCCTCGGGCGGCTGACCGCTGTGCGCTGACACAGATACCAGGGCCGCCCCGCGTGGGCGGCCTTCCTTGTGTCCCAAGGTCGTTTCCCGCGGGCGGCACGACGACCAGGGAGACACGGATGAGACTGTCGGGCATCACCCCGTCGGGTCACACACAGCTCGGGAACCACCTCGGCGCGGTCGCGCGCTGGGCGGCCGACGGGGGCGCCGAGGACCTGTATTTCATCGCCGACCTGCACGCGATGACGACCACGCACAATCCGGCCGGGCTACGTGGCCGGACGAGCGAGATGCTCGCGATCCTGATCGCCGCCGGAATCGCGCCGGAACGGGTTTTCGTCCAGTCCGATCTCGCGCGGGAACTCGGCGCGCTGACCTGGGTGCTGGAATGCACGTGCAGTTACGGCGAGGCCGCGCGGATGATCCAGTTCAAGGAGAAGGCGGCCGGGCAGTCCGGCGTGCGGCTGAGCCTGCTGACCTATCCCGTGCTGATGGCCGCGGACATCCTGTTGCAGGGTGCGGCGGAGGTGCCGGTCGGCGAGGACCAGAGCCAGCACGTCGAGCTGGCCAGGGTGCTCGCACGGCGGTTCAACTCGACCTACGGCGAGGTGTTCACCGTGCCGCGCGCGGTGCTGCCGCTCACCGGGGCGAGGGTGCGCGACCTGGCGGACCCGACGCGGAAGATGTCGAAGTCCAACCGCGACTCCGCGGGGGTGGTGTTCGTGCTCGACGAGCCCGACCTGATCCGGCGGAAGATCCGCCGCGCGGTGACCGACGCCCACTCCGCCCCCGCGTACGAGCCCGACGAGCGGCCCGGGGTGTCGAACCTGCTGGAGATCCTCGGCGCCTGCACCGGGACCACCCCGCAGGAGGCGGCCGCGGCCCACACGTCCTACGGCGCGCTGAAGGAGGCCGTGGCCAACGCGGTGATCGAGACGCTCCGGCCGATCCGCGAGCGCACCCTGGCCCTGCTGGCGGACCCGGCGGAGCTGGAGCGGGTGCGCAAGGCAGGCGGCACCCGCGCCGCCGAGCGTGGCGAGCACCGGCTCAGCTCGGCGCTGCGGCTGATCGGCGCGGGCTGAGTCAGCGGCCGAGGAGCTCGTGGAGGGCGGGCAGCAGCTCCAGGTCGGCGGGCAGCCACCGCAGGTCGTCGAGGGCGCGGCCGGTGATCCAGCGAAGATCCTTGTGTTCCAAGGCCTTCGGGCGGGCGGCGGGGTCGGCGAGCGCCGCGGCGTAGACCTTCAGCACGAGGTTCGCGCGCAGCGGCACGTCGGCCCCGACGCGGTCGCCGACGGTGACCTCGACGCCCAGCTCCTCCACGCACTCCCGGCGCAGCGCCTCGGGTTCGGTCTCGCCGGGTTCGACGCGCCCGCCCGGCAGCTCCCACCGCCCGGCCACCTCGGGCGGGTAGGCCCGCTGCTGGGCGAGCAGGGCGTCGCCCCGCACTATGGCCGCTCCGACGATCACTCGCGCGCTCACGAAGCGGAGACGTTACCGGCCCGCCGCCAGGTCACCTGGAAGCGGGCACCGCCCTCCGGCGACTCGCCCACGGTGACCCGGCCGCCCCGCCGCCGCACCGCCTCCGCGACCATGGCGAGCCCCAGTCCGCTGCCGCCGGACGAGCGCGAGCGGTCGTCGGCGACCCGGTAGAACCGGTCGAAGACGCGGTCGCGGTGCTCCGGCGGCACCCCGGGCCCGTCGTCGTCGACGACCACCCGCACGGTCGAGTGCCCGGCCAGCACCGAGACCACGATCTGCGAGCGGGCGTACCGGCACGCGTTGCGCAGCAGGTTGTTCAGCACGAGCTCGACCTCCGCGTACGCCGTGTAGGCCCAGGCCGTGCCGACGACACCGTTGACTCGTGCGGCCGGCGAACCCGGCGGAAGCCGTTTCACCGCGGCCCGCGCTTCGGTGACGAGCTCGACCGGTTCCGCCGGTGGCAGCTCGCCCGCGTCCGACCGGGCGAGGGCGAGCAGCTGGTCCAGCAGCGCCGAAAGCCGTTCGGCCTCGGCGAGGATGTCGGCGAGTGTCTCCTGCGCCAGCTCGGGGTCGGGGTTCGCGACGGCGACCTCCGCCTGTACCCGGATGGACGCGACGGGTGAGCGCAGCTCGTGGGCGGCGTCCCCGGTGAACCGCCGCAGGCGCCGGCTCACTTCCTCTTGCCGCACAAGCAAAGCGTTGAAATCGGCGGCGAGCGAGCGTAGTTCGTCATGTGCCTCGGGGACGGGCAGCCGCTCGCCCGGCGGCAGCGCCCGCAGCGACCGGCGCATCCGCCCGACCGGGCGCAAGGCCATCCGCACGATCAGCCAGGTGGCCGCGGCCGCGAGCACCGCGCCGATCGACGCGGCCCACAGCAGCCAGTGCGAACCCGTGCGCACCGCGGTGTTCAGCCCGACCAGACCGGTGCCGGCGACGACCAGCCGCAACGAGCCGTCCGGCGTCGTGACCACGGACCCGCGCCAGTACATCGTTCCCTTGTGGACGGACGTGCCGGCCTTGAGCGCCCGGACCTCGCCCTGCCCGAGGTCCGGGACCGGCGTCCCGCCGTCCGCCGGGGCGCCCGCCGTGTCCAGCACCCGCAGGATCACCCCGTCCACCGGCGCGGGCGGACGGCCCGCCGCGACCGAGGTGCTCGCGGTGCCGAGTGCCTCGCCGAGCTCGTGATCGACCGAGCCGACCCACAGCGGGCCCAGCCCCCGGCCGGCGATCACCGCGAGCCCGAGCAGGACGGCCAGCGTGACGACCGCCGCCGGCACGGTGATCCGGAGCCACATCGGCCAGCGTGCGATCACCCCGGGAGGACCTCGTCCAGCTGGGCGTCGGACGCGAGGTAGCCGTGCCCGCGCACGGTCCGCAGCAGGGACCCGGCGCCCACCGCGTCGAGCTTGCGCCGGACGTACCCGACGTAGACCTCCACGACGTTACGGGTGGCCGCCTGCTCGTCACCCCACACCGCGCGCAGCAGCTCGTCCTTCGTCACGACCGTGCCCGCCCGGCCGACGAGGACCTCCAGCAGCCCGAACTCGCGGGGGCTGAGCGCGACCGGGTCCTCGTGCCAGCGCACCTCGCGGGTCGCCCGGTCCACGAGCAGCCCGCCGATGCGCAGCGGCCCGCGCACGGAGTCGCTCCGCGCCCGCCGCAGCACCGCCCGCACCTGGGCGACCAGCACCACGAACGAGAACGGCTTCACGAGATACCCGTCGGCGCCGAGGTCCAGCCCGTCGGCCTGGTCCACCTCGCCGTCCTTGGCCGAGATCATCAGCACCGGCGTCCGGATCCCCTGCGCGCGCAGCTGCTGCAGCACGCGGTAGCCCGACAGGCCGGGCAGCATGATGTCGAGCAGCAGCACGTCGAAGGACCCGGTCTGCGCCAGCCGCAGGCCGGCGGGCCCGTCGCCGGCGGTGACCACGTCCATGCCCTCCGCGCGCAGGCCGCGGTGCAGCGCCTTGCGCACACCAGGCTCGTCGTCGACCACCAGCACCCGAGGCTTCACGTGCCTAGAATGCACGGTTTTCGCTGGCCGCGCGCCCGTTCTCAGCGGTCTCTCAGCGTCTCAGGGCGGTCTCAGGCACGAAGCGGGAGCGTTCTCGGCGGGGAACGAGCACACTGGTGGTGCTCGCCAGGAGCAGGGAGAGATTCGATGCAACCGAAGACGAAAGCCATCACGGCAGCGGTCACGGGTTCGGCGCTCGGGGTCGCCGGACTGGCCTGGCTGGCGATGCCCGCCAGCGCGGGCGAGGCGCCGCAACTGCCCTCGATCAGCGCCGAGGAGCTGGTGCAGTCGGTGCTGAGCACCCAGACTCCCGCGCTCGACGGCACCGTTCAGGTGGACAACAACCTCGGGCTGCCGGTGTCGACGCTGCCCGGGGGCGTGAACGTGAACGTGGACGCCGCGCACGTCTACAACGACGGCAACGGCAGCAGCAAGCTGTCGATCGAGCAGGGCGCGAGCGACACGACCGTGGTGCACAACGGCAACACGGTGTGGACATACAACTCCAAGAACAACACGGCGACCAAGTCGACGCTGCCTGCCGGCGCGCCCGCGCCGCCGCAGCTCCCGAGCGACCCGGCGGCCTCCGCCACGCAGCTGTTGGCGAAGGTCCGCGAAAGCAGCACCGTGAGCGTCGAAGGCACCGCCCGCGTCGCGGGCCGCGCGGCCTACGAGCTGGTCCTGACGCCGAAGCCGACCGAGCACACCGTGCTGCGCGAAGTGCGCGTCGCGGTCGACGCCGAGAAGCGGGTGCCGCTGCGGCTCGCGGTGATGACCTACGGCACGGCGGACGCGGCGCTGCAGGTCGCCTTCAGCGACATCGAGTTCACCCCGCAGCCCGCGAGCGAGTTCCAGTTCACCCCGCCGCAGGGCGCGAAGGTGACCGAGCAGCAGGCCCAGGTGCCCGAGCGCGCCAAGGCGGCCGATGCGCTCACCGTCGTCGGCGACGGCTGGGACACCGTGGTCACCGGCACCTTCCCGGCGGACGCGCTGAGCCCGCAGCAGGGCAAAGGCGGCCGGAACGTGGACCCGAAGGCCATGCTGAGCCAGTTCGGCAAGCAGGTGAGCGGCCCGTTCGGCACCGGCTACGTGATCACCACGAAGGTCGGCAGTGCGCTCATCACCAGCGACGGCCGGTTCGCCGCCGGCGCGGTCACCGAGCAGGCGCTGGTCGACGCGCTGGGCGCGAAGTGACCACCTCGTTCGAGACCGAGCAGGGGGCGGGCGTCACGGCGCCCGCCCCGGCTCCGGGGCTCGCGGCGCGGACCAGAGGGCTGCGCAAGGTGTACCGGAGCGCGGTCGCGGTGGACCAGGTCGATCTGGACGTGCCGGAAGGCGCGGTGCTGGGCATGCTGGGCCCGAACGGCTCCGGCAAGACCACCACGATCCGGATGCTGCTCGGCCTGGTCCGCCCGACCGAGGGCGAGGTCGAGCTGCTGGGCAGGCGGATGCCCGAGGGCGCCCGGCACGCGCTGCCGGACGTCGGCGCGCTGGTCGAAGGGCCGGGCTTCCACCCGTTCCTGTCCGGCCGGGAGAACCTGCGGCGGCTGGCCGCCGCCGAGCCCCGACTGCCCAGTTCGGACATTCCGCGCGCGGTGGAGGACGCACTGGAGCGCGTCGGCCTCGGCGCGGCCGCGCACCGCCGGTACAAGGCCTATTCGCT
The DNA here is from genome assembly GCF_021391495.1 of Amycolatopsis acidiphila. Classification (NCBI taxonomy): domain Bacteria; kingdom Bacillati; phylum Actinomycetota; class Actinomycetes; order Pseudonocardiales; family Pseudonocardiaceae; genus Amycolatopsis; species Amycolatopsis acidiphila. The sequence continues at coordinate 6,840,520 of NZ_CP090063.1, forward strand.
GGGCATGAAGCAGCGGCTGGGCCTCGCCGGGGCACTGCTCGTGCCGCGGCGGATGGTGGTGCTCGACGAGCCGACCAACGGGCTGGACCCCGCCGGCACCCGGGAGATCCGCCGGATCATCGGTGAGCTGCACGCGGACGGGGTGACCGTGCTGGTGTCCTCGCACCTGCTCGCCGAGGTCGAGGCGACCTGCACGCACGTGGCCGTGCTGCACGCCGGGACGGTGGTGGCCCAGGGCGAGCTGGACGAGCTGCTGGAGTCCGGCAGCCCCGGCCTGCTGGTGTCCACACCGGACGGTGACAAGGCGCTGGAAACATTGCGGGACAACCGGATCCCGGGGAAGCTGACGCCGGACGGCGTCCGCGCGGACCTCACCACAGCGACCGCGCCGCAGGTCGTCGAGACGCTCGTGCGCGGCGGGGTCGCGATACACGAGGTGAAGCGCGAGCGCACCGGGCTCGAGGACCTGTTCGCCCGGCTGACCCAGCACGAGACGGAGCACGAAGGCCTGCCCGAGGTCGAGGAGGTGCGGGCATGACCGCGACCATGACCGCGGACGCGGCACCGGCCCGCCTCAGCGTCCCGCTGCCGCGCCTCTACCTGGCGGAGCTGCGCTGGATCTTCCGCCGCCCGCGCACGCTGGTCGTGCTCGGGCTGCTCGCGCTGATCCCGATCGTCGTCGCGATCGGGCTCGCGCTCGGCCGGTCGACCGACAACGGCCCCGGCAACGGCGGTGACGCGCTGTTCACCACCGCGGCGGGCAACGCGCTGGTGCTGCCGATCGCCACGCTCGTGGTGACGCTGAACCTGCTGCTGCCGCTGACCACCGCGATGTCCGCCGGGGACGCGCTGGCCGGCGAGCTGTCGCACGGCACGCTGCGCGGCTGGCTGCTCGCGCCCGTCAGCCGCGGCCGCCTGCTGGCGGTGAAGGCGCTGGGCGTGGCCACGTTCACCCTCGCGGCGGTCGTGCTGATGTCGGTGGTCGGCGTGCTCGCCGGGCTCGCGATCAACGGCACCGGCTCGCTGTTCACGCTGTCCGGCACGACGCTGTCCTTCGGCGCCGCGCTCGGCAAGATCGCCATCGCGGCCGGGTGGGTGACCCTGCAGCTGTGGGCGATCGGCGCGGTCGCGCTGGCGGTCTCGGCGTGCACCGAGCATCCGATGCTGGTCGTGGTGTCGGTGCTCGCCGGCACGATCGTCTCGGCGGTGCTGCTCCTGCTGTCCGCGGTGGCCTGGCTGCACCCGTTCCTGTTGCCGCAGTCGTGGGACTCGCTCGTCGACGTGCTGCGGGATCCCATGCCGGGGGCCGGGCTGGCGGAGGGCGCCGTCCGGGCCGTCTGCTACGTCGTGATCGGGCTGTCGCTGGCCTACGCCCGGATCACGACGAAGGACGGTTGATCTCCTCGCTGATCAGGTTGCCCGGGTGACGACGCCTTGGTCGTCCAGCGCCAGGCGGACTTCGTCACCCGGAGCGAGGTCGGCGTCGACGGGCGCGACGGCGTCGACGACGCCCTCGGCGGTGCGCACGCGCAGACGGACGTGGTCACGCCGGTGCACCTTGGCGAGGATCTCCCCAGGCACGCCCGCGGCGCCGGGGTGCAGCGCGGGTGGCCGCAGGCCGACCCGCACCCGGCCGTCGGGCTCGTCGCGGACCAGCTCGCCGAGCGGGAACCGGACCACGCCGTCGGTCGCCTCGCCGTCGAAGAAGGTTGTCACACCGAGGAAAGCGGCCGTCTCGTCGTCCGCGGGCCGCCGCCAGACCTCGCGCACGGCGCCGACCTGGCGGACCTCACCGCCCCGCAGCACGGCGACCCGGTCGGCGAGGGTGAACGCCTCCTCCTGGTCGTGCGTGACGAGCAGCGTGGTGATCTTCGCGCTGCGCAGGACCTCGGCGAGCTCGACCGCGAGCTGCTCCCGCAGCCCGGCGTCCAAACCGGACAGTGGCTCGTCCAGCAGCAGCAACCGCGGCTCTGGCGCGAGCGCCCGCGCCAGCGCGACGCGCTGCGCCTCCCCACCCGACAGCTCGGTCACCCGGCGCCGCTCGTAGCCGGTCAGGCCGACCAGGTCGAGCAGTCTCGTCACGCGCTGCGCGCGCTCGCTCACGGGCATCTTCCGCATCCGCAGCCCGAAAGCGATGTTGCCCGCCACGTCGCGGTGCGGGAACAGCTGCCCGTCCTGGAACACGAGCCCGAACCCGCGCTGGTGCACCGGCACGTCCGCCAGGTCTGCACCGTCCCAGCGCACGGTGCCGGCGGCGAGCGGCTCCAGCCCGGTGATCGCGCGCAGGAGCGTGGACTTGCCGGAGCCGGACGGGCCGAGCAGCGCGAGGACCTCGCCGTCGGCGATGTCCAGCTCCGCGTCGCGGACGGCGGTGAACGACCCGTAGCGGACGGTCAGGCCTTGCACGGACAGCGACATCAGAACTCCCCCACCCGGCCGGAGCCGAACCGGTCGATCACGACCACGGCGGCCGCCGTCACCAGCATGAGCAGCGCGCAGGCGGCATAGGCCATCTGGTTGTTCAGCTGTCCGGGGCGCCCGATCAGGGACGCGATGGCCACCGGCAGCGTCGGCGTCTGCGGCCGCGCCAGGAAGCTCGTCGCACCGAACTCGCCGAGCGCCACGACGTAGCCGAAGCCGGCCGCGGCCACGACGGACCGGATCGCGAGCGGCACGTCGATCTCCCGCCACACCCGCAGCGGCCCGGAGCCCAGCGTCGCGGCGGCTTGGCGCAGGCGGTCGTCGATGGAACGCAGCACGGGTAGCACCATCCGCACGATGAGCGGGATGATCACCAGCGCCTGCGCGAGCGGCACCAGCAGCGGGGACGTCCGCAGGTCACCGGGCAGCGCGTCGAGGGTGACCAGGTAGCCGAAGCCGACGGTCACCGCGGAGACACCGAGCGGCAGCATCAGCGCGGCATCCATGGTCTCGGCGAGCCCGTGCGGTACGCGGCCGGGTGCGCGGCGGAGCGTGACCACGAGAACCGCGGCAGACACCCCGATCACCAGGGCGAGCACGGTGGCGTCGGTCGCCGTGATCAACGAGTTCACCGCCGATCCCCACCCCGAGATCTGGAGGGTGCCGGCGTTGCCGGTGCTGGACAGCGCGCGATACCCGGCGAGGCTCCAACCGTCCTCAGTGGACACCGAGCGGATCAGCAGCGCGACGATCGGCGTCAGCAGCAGCCCGACCACCGCGATGGCGGCCGCGACGACCCACCACTCGCCCTTCACCGGTTTCCGCGCGGTCTCCCCGCGGGCGCGGAGTTTGAGCGCGATCTCCCGTCGCCGCCGGGCGGCGGCCCCCAGGAGCAACGCGGCGAGCACCGCGGCGATCTGCACCAGCGAGAGCGCCGCCGCGCCGGTCAGGTCCAGCAGGTTCTCGGTGCGCAGGTAGATCTCGGTCTCCAGGGTGCGCAACCGCGCGCCGCCGAGCACCAGCACGACACCGAAACTGGTGGCGCAGAACAGGAACACGACCGCGGCGGCCGAGGTGATCGCCGGCAGCAACGCGGGCAGCGTGACCGAGCGGAACGCCCGCCAGCGCGATGCGCCGAGCGCACGGGCGGCGTCCTCCGCGCGGGAGTCGAGGTGCGACCACAGTCCCGCGACCGTCCGGGCGACCACGGCGACGTTGAAGAAGGCGTTGGCGAGCACGATCGACAGGACCCCGCCGTCCGGCCACAACGCGCGGAACGCGAGCCCCACCACGACGGTCGGCAGCACGAACGGCACCAGCACGAGCGTGCGCATCAGGCCGACGCCCGGCAGCCGGACCCTCGCGAGCACGAAGGCCAGCGGCATCCCGCCGACCACGGCGATGGCCGTCGAGCCGGCGGCCTGCGCGACGGTGAACCACGCCAGCCGCCAGGTCTCGCCCTGCGCGAGCGCGGTCAGCACCCCGTTGCCGACGAAGCCCCGCTTGAGGATCGCCAGCACCGGCCACGCGAAGAAGACGACCAGGAACCCCAGTGGCACGAGGGCCAGCAGGCCCAGGCCGGCGCGGCTTACTGGCCGAGCAACGAGCGCCATTGGCCGATCCACCGCTCACGCCCGGCCTGCACCTGGTCGCCCGGCAGGCTCGCCGAGCTCTGCGGGAGCGGCGCGGCCTCGGCCCAGCCCTTCGGCAGGTCGACGCCCTGGCGGGCCGGGTAGACGTACATGTTGTCCGCGACCGTCGCCTGGAACTGTTGCGACAGCAGGAAGTCGATCACCTTGTGCGCCTTGTCCGGCTGCTTGGTGCCCGCCAGCACCCCGGCGTACTCGACCTGCCGGTAGCAGGTGTCGAGCAGCGCCTTCGTCCGCGGCTTGCCGTCGGCGCCGATCTCGGCGGCGGGCGAGGACGCGTAGGACACCACGATGGGCCGCGGGCCGTTGCCCGACGAGCCGGAGAAGTCCTGGCTGTAGGCCTCTTCCCAGCCGCTGTCGGACTTCACGCCGTTGTCCTTGAGCTTCTGCCAGTACCCCTGCCAGCCCTGCTCGCCGTACTTCGCGATGGTGCCGAGCAGGAACGCGAGACCGGGCGAGGAGGTCGCGGGGTTCTCCACGACGAGCAGGTCCTTGTACTGCGGGTCGGTGAGATCGTCGTAGCCGGTGGGCGCGGGGATTCCCTTCTGCGCGAACCAGTTCGTGTCGACGTTGAGGCACACGTCGCCGAGGTCGACGGCCGAGAGCCGGTGCTCGCTGTCGACGGCGTAGCGCTGCGGGCCGCGATCGGCCTCCGGACTCGTGTAGGAGTCGAAGACGCCTTCGCCGAGCGCGCGCGAGGCGAACGTCGAGTCGACGCCGTAGGCCACGTCGCCGATGGGGTTGGCCTTGGTCAGCACGAGCGAGTTCGTCAGCGCGCCCGCGTCGCCCTTCTTGATCACGTCGATCTTGATGCCGGTCTGCTGCTGGAAGGCGTCGAGCACCTGCTGCGGCGCGGCCCAGGAGTCGTGGGTGACCAGGGTGACCGTGGACGCGGCGCTGTCGTCCGAGCCCCCGCCGACGAGTGTGCAGCCCGTGGTCAGTGCGGCGGTCAGGCCGAGCACGACGGCCGCGCTCCACTTGCCTCTCATGGCCCCTCCTTGCGTTCACCGGCAGGAGGGGATGTGGGCCTCCCTGCGCCGGCATGATCCGGATCAGGTGCGAACGGTCGCGGGGGTGGACCCGCCTCTCAGCCCGGCCTGGTGCCGGACTCCCGTGGCAACCCAGCAGCGTACCCGTCACGATGGAGGGATGGCGAAGCTACTGAGCGAGGACGAGATCATGGAGGCGCTGACGAGGCTGCCGCACTGGAAGCGCGAAGGGGACGCGCTCGAGCGCACGGCCGAGCTGGGCAGCTTCCCGCAGGCGATCCAGGTGGTGAACCGGGTCGCGGAGGTCGCGGAGGGCGCGGACCATCATCCCGACATCGACATCCGCTGGCGGACCCTGGTGTTCCGGCTGAGCACGCACTCGGCCGGCGGGCTGACCGAGAAGGACGTCTCCCTGGCGGGCGAGATCGACGGGATAGTCGACGACCTGTGATCTCGGCTACCGCGGCAACATCCCGCGGGGTGTCCTGCGTTGCCCTGGTGGAGGGAACGCACGATGTCGAAGATCTTGTTCTTGTCGAAGGCCGCTGGGGTCGCGGTGGTGTCGGCGGTGCTGTTGTTCGGGCTGTTGCCGAGCGCCGTCGCTGAGGCGGTGGCCTTGCCCGGCGGCGTCGCTACGGGCGTTGTCGCGGACGCACCCCAGGACACGACGCCCAGGGCAGTCACTCCCCGAGGCGGCGCCGCGGTGCAGCCCACGAGCGAAACCCGCGCGATCGTCGTCGGCGGGCTGTCGTTCGTGCTGATGATCGCTGCCGCAGGGGCGGTTCTCTGGCACACGGCACGAAGTCGGCACCCCGGAGAGTGATTTCCGACACAGGGCAGTAACGGGCGCCTTGATCAAGGCGGTTTCACCGGCGGAAAAGCCCGCTGCAACCCAGGGAACGCCATGAACAGCACCGCCCCCGTCCTGTCCGCGACCCAGCGCGCGTGGATCGCCGTCACCGCCACCACGATCACCCTGCTGGCCGTCATCCTGCTCGGCTTCGCCGCCTGAGCCTCTGAGGTTCGCCGGGAGCCCTTCTCGGGCTCCCGACACCACTTTCCGCATCGGCATCTCGCTCCCCGGCGCGTCACACCTTCGCGGCCACGCCGCGCGCGATCGACCGCCGTGCCCCCGCGTCACTCGACGCACCTCGGGGGGTCGGCTGAACCTCGAGCCGACCCGCGTCCGTACTCCGGTTTCGACACCCGCGCCGTCGCCCACTTTTCTCTACGCGACCGCGCCGCTTGCCAAGCGCCACCTCCGCAGGCCACCCGCCGCGCCGCCCGTGCCGCACCACCTCCGCCACTGCGTGCCCCGCCACGCCACCTCTGCCGCGCCACCGGCCAAGCGGGACGTCCGGCGCCACTGGCCAAGCGCCACCTCCGCGCCACTCCGGCACCGCCTCCGCCACCGCAGCCCAAGCGCCACCTCCGCCACCAGCGCCTCTCGATGCGCCTGTTGATCTGTGCCGCTTCTCACGGACTAGTGACTTCGTGTTGTCCGATTCGTAATGTGGCGTCGGTTCAGCCAATAACGAGCTGGTAACAAACCAATTACCAGCAGTATCGGAAATGGTGCTCGACAATGGTGGGTCGACATAGGTCAAGATCACGGGCGCGCATTCTGCCGACCGTGGTCGCACTGGCGGCGGCTTTTCTCCTGGGGTTCACGATCTGGATCGCGGGAGGACCACGGCACGATGACACCCCGAGCCTGGCGGCCGCCGAGATGAAGGCCCCGGCCCCAGTCTCGACGTCCGCCACGACCACGACGCCGCCCCCGACGACGGTCCCACCACCGTCAACGACCACCCCTCGGCCGTCCACCACAACACCGAAGACCAGCACGAAGCCGACGACGATGGCGGCCGTCGGTCACGCGTGTTCATCCGTCCTGGCCGGTGCCCAGCCCCAGGTCGCGCAGGCGGGCAACTACCTCAAGGCGATGTTCGGCGTCGACACGGTTCTCGGCCGCGCCGCCCGTGGCGGCGAAAGCGACCATCCCGACGGCCTGGCCCTGGATTTCATGGTCGACACCGCGACGGGAAACAAGCTGGCCGATTACGTCCTGTCGAACCAGTCGCGCCTCGGTGTGAAATACGTGATCTGGCGCCAGCGCTATAACGACGGAAACGGCTGGTCGGCAATGGAAGATCGCGGCAGCACCACCGCCAACCATTACGACCATGTGCACGTGTCGTTCAAGTCCAGCGCCAAAGCTTCGGTCACCTGCTGACCGCCCCGTCGACAGTCGGGCACGACCAGAGCAAATTCGAGCCCGCCGCAGGAATCAGAGGTTGAAGCGGAGTAGATCGCGACCTGCGGAAGCGCTGACGATCAACGAAACGGTGTCGATCTCGGCTTGGCTCGGGCGTTACTCAACTCCCCCTGCCAAGCACGATCTTGTCGCCCTGAATGAACGGAGCTTGGACCACGAAGTGCAGGTAGTCGTCCGAGCTGTCGATGAACGTGTGGCTCTCGCCTGGTTCGACCACCAGCATGTCCCCGGCCCGCAGGCGCACCTCCCGCCCATCGACGACGGCGACGCTGTCGCCCCGGGCGACGAGATATGCCTCGTTCATGTGGTCGTGCCGGTGAGGGTCGTTCACGCCCTGGTCGGCCCAGCCGATCACGACCGGAACCAGCGAGTTCCACGGGCCCACGAACCAGCCTTTACCGCCTGCCGACTTGCTCGCGTGATTCAGGATCGTCGGCCTATGGTGCCCTGCCCCCGCTGCGGTCGGCAGCGTCCGTTCCGGCAGGTCGATCGTGGCATTGACGGGCTGGTGGAGTTCGGGAATCAGCCCAAGATCGAAGGCGACTCCAGCGACCGTGGACACGACGCTCTTGGTCGGTCACTCTGCCGAACAACTGACGAATCCAGAAGCCGCCTAGGACTCTGACCAGGGCAAACGGCCCCGACTCAGACGTTGAAGCGGAACTCCACCACATCACCGTCGGCCATAACGTAGTCCTTGCCCTCCATCCGGACCTTGCCGGCGGCGCGGGCGGCGGCCATCGAGCCCGCTTCGATGAGGTCGTCGTAGGAGACCACCTCGGCCTTGATGAACCCACGCTCGAAGTCGGTGTGAATGACCCCGGCGGCCTGCGGCGCGGTCGCCCCCTTGGGGATCGTCCACGCGCGCGACTCCTTCGGGCCCGCGGTGAGGTAGGTCTGCAGGCCGAGGGTGTGGAACCCGGCCCTGGCGAGCGCGTGCAGGCCCGGCTCGGGCTGGCCGACCGACTCCAGCAGCTCGCGGACCGACTCCTCGTCGTCCAGCTCCAGCAGCTCGGACTCGATCTTGGCATCGAGGAACACCGCGTCCGCGGGCGCGACGAGCTTGGCGAGCTCCTCCCGCTTGGCGTCGTCGGTGAGCACTCCCTCGTCGGCATTGAAGACGTACAGGAAGGGCTTGGTGGTCAGCAGGCTCAGCTCCCGAAGCAGGCCGGTCTCGACCTCCTTCTGCGCGGAGAACAGTGTGCGCCCGCTGTCGAGGATGTCCTTGGCCTGCTGCGCAGCCTCCAGCGCGGGCCGGTTCTCCTTCTTGGTGCGCGCCTCCTTCTCCAGGCGCGGCAGGGCCTTCTCCAGCGTCTGCAGGTCCGCCAGGATCAGCTCGGTGTTGATCGTCTCGATATCGGACGACGGGTCGATCCGGCCGTCGACGTGCACCACGTCGGGGTCGTCAAAAACTCGGATGACCTGGCAGATCGCGTTCGCCTCGCGAATGTTCGCGAGGAACTTGTTGCCGAGGCCGGCCCCCTCGGACGCACCCTTCACGATGCCCGCGATGTCCACAAAGGACACCACCGCGGGCACGATCTTCTCGGAGTGGAACAGCTCGGCGAGCTTGTCCAGCCGCCCGTCGGGCAGCGGCACGACCCCGACGTTGGGCTCGATCGTCGCGAACGGATAGTTCGCGGCGAGCACGTCGTTGCGGGTCAGTGCGTTGAACAGGGTGGACTTGCCGACGTTGGGCAGTCCGACGATGCCGAGGGTGAGGCTCACGGACGAACAGTCTAGTTGCGCCACGCGGGCACCCCGGCCGCCGGTGCGCCCGCCGCTTTCCGCTGGTCATCGCTCTGTCGGATTTCCGCCAGTCAAGCGCCTGACCTGCTGGCAGTATCGGACACATGACAGCCGTAGCCATCCCCGCCGGACAGGCGCTCTGGCGTGACGCCGAGCGTTGCTACCGGGCGGTCGCGTCCCGTGATGCTCGCTTCGACGGGCAGTTCATCGTGGCCGTCAAGACCACGGGCATCTACTGCCGGCCGTCCTGCCCCGCACTCACCCCCAAGGCCGCCAACGTGCGGTTCTACCCGACCTCCGCCGCCGCGCAGGCGGGCGGCTTCCGCGCCTGCCGGCGCTGCCTCCCCGACGCGGTCCCGGGATCGCCCGAGTGGAACCTCCGAGCCGACCTCGTCGCCCGCGCCATGCGCCTGATCGCAGACGGTGTCGTCGAGCGCGAAGGCGTGCCTGGCCTGGCGCACCGGCTCGGCTACTCCGAGCGTCAGCTCGGCCGTGTGCTCACGGCGGAGCTTGGCGCGGGCCCGCTGGCGCTGGCCCGTGCCCACCGCGCCCATTCGGCCCGGCTGCTCATCGAGTTGTCCGAGCTGCCGCTGGCCGACGTCGCGTTCGCGGCCGGATTCGCCAGCATCCGCCAGTTCAACGACACCATCCGCGAGGTCTTCGCGCGCACTCCGTCGCAGCTGCGCGCGTCGGCCACCGCGTCGCGGGGACGTCCGGATCGCGCGCACGCCGACGAGACGACCGGCACCAGGCTGAGCCTGCGCCTGCCGTATCGCCGGCCGTACGACGCCACCGGCATCTTCGGCTTCCTCTCGGCCCGGGCGGTATCGGGCGTCGAGTGGGCCGAAGACGGCGGCTACGGCCGCACCCTGCGCCTGTCGCACGGGTCGGCGAGCATCTCGCTCACCCCGCAGGACGGGCACATCCGGTGCGAGCTGCAGCTGGCGGACGTCCGCGACCTGGGCAGCGCCGTCGCGCGCACCCGCCGCCTCCTCGACCTCGACGCCGACCCCGAGGCCGTGCTGCGCGTGCTCAGCGCGGACCCAGCTCTCGCACCGGCCGTGGCGGCGGCGCCCGGTATGCGGGTGCCCGGCTCGGTCGACGGCCCGGAACTCCTGCTCCGAGCCATGCTCGGGCAACAGGTGTCCGTCGCCGCCGCGCGAACGGCAGCGGGCCGCCTCGCGGAAGCCCTCGGCGAGCAGCTTCCCTGGGGCACTCTGTTCCCGGCACCCGAGGCCGTCGCCGAGCGCGGACGCGAGGTCCTGCGCGGACCGAAACGCCGGGTCGAGGCGATCTGCGCGGCTGCCGAGGCCATGGCGTCGGGCGCCGTCGACGTGCACGTCGGCCGCGACGCCGACGAGCTCCGCGCGGAGCTACTCGCCCTGCCCGGCGTCGGCCCGTGGACCGCCGACTACGTACTCATGCGCGTGCTCGGCGCCCCGGACCTGCTGCTCGCCGACGACCTGGTGGTCCGCAAGGGCGCGGCCGCACTGGGCATCACCGACCTCACCCAGCACTCCCAGGGCTGGCGCCCCTGGCGTTCCTACGCCGGCATGTACCTCTGGCGCAGCGCCTGAACCAGTCCGAGACTCACCTGAAGGAGAAATCCATGAGCATCGCCCACTGGTCCACCACGGACACACCCATCGGTCCCTTCACGGCCGTCGTCGCGTCCGACGGTGCCGTCCTGGCGTCCGGCTGGACCGCCGACCTCGACAAGCTGACCCCGCAGATCTCCCGTTCGCTCGTTCCGGGCGAGCTACGCGAGAAGCGTGACCTGGGCGCGGTCAGCGCCGCGGTCCGGCGCTACCACGGGGGCGAGCTGGACGCGATCGACGACATTCCGGTCCGCCAGCGTTCCGGCGAGTTCCTGCAGCACGCTTGGGACGTGCTGCGGACGGTTCCGGCGGGCAAGCCGGTGACCTACAGCGAGTACGCCGAGCTGGCCGGTCGGCCCGCGGCCATCCGGGCGGCCGCGTCCGCCTGCGCCCGCAACTCGGCGGCGCTGTTCGTGCCCTGTCACAGGGTGCTGCGCATCGGTGGCGCGTTGGGCGGCTTCCGCTGGGGTGTCGAGGCCAAGCGCTGGCTGCTCGACCACGAGTCACCCGAGCTGCGCTGAGCTCACATCTGCACCTCCAGGGTCGATCCGGTCCGCGCCTTGCGCACCCGCAACCGGGTGGGGATGCGCTGACGCAGCTCCTCGACGTGCGAGACCAGGCCGACGACCCTGCCTCCCGCGCGAAGCTCGTCGAGGATGTCCATCACGACGTCGAGGGTTTCGGCGTCCAGCGTGCCGAAACCCTCGTCGACGAACAGGGTGTCCAGCAGGGCTCCCCCGGTCTCGGCGGCGACCACGTCCGCAAGGCCGAGCGCGAGCGCGAGCGAGGCCAGGAACGACTCCCCGCCGGACAGTGTCTTGGCGGGCCGGACCGTGCCGGAGTAGTCGTCCAGCACGTCCAGCGCGAGGCCGCCCTTGGTGCCGTGCGCGCCGGCCCGGTCGGAGTGCATGAACGAGTAGCGCCCCTGGCTCATCGCCTGCAACCGCGCGGTCGCGGCCAGCCCGATCTCCTCGAGCCGGGCCGCGAGGACGTAGGAACGCAACGACATCCGACGTGCGTTCTGGCCCTTGCCGTTGATCACCTCGGTCAGCGCGTCGAGCTCGGCGAACTCCTCCTCCAGCGGCCTGATCGCCTCGGTCGCCGCCGATAGCCGCCCAGCCAGAGTCTCCAGCTCGTCCGCACGGGTGGCGGATGCGCGCAGGCCGGCTACCGCTGCTTCGGCATCATCCCGCGCCGCTTTCGCAGCCGTGGCCGCCGATTCGACGTCTACCTGGTCGTCTGGAGACACCCCGACGAGCTCGGGCTCCGCGAGGACCGCGCGCGCCGCAGCCTCCTCAGCCGCCGCCTGTGCGAGCCGTTTGTCCAGCACGGCCACCGTCTCGTCCGGCCGAGCCGCCGCCCGCATCTCCTCGATCGTGGTGAACTCCGCCTTGACCAGGCAGTCGCGCAGCTCTTCCCGGCGCTGCTCGAGCTGTTGTTCGGCGGTCACCCGCGTCAGGCGCGCTTCGGTGAGCGCGTCGAGAGCGCGCACTACCCCGTTGAGATACGCCCGGCGTGCCGCGACGTCCGGGTGCTCTCCGCGCGCCTTGTCCAGACGCCGAGCGCGTTCTTCCACCCTGTCCAGCAGTGTCCGCCGCCGAGTCTCCGCGGCGGTGGCGGCCTGCTCGGCGAACCGCAGCTTGTCGGTCAGCGACCTGGCCTCCGCCTCGGCGGACCGTGCTTCGCCGGCCAACCGCGCCCGCTGCTGGGCCTGGCTTTCGAGATCTGCCACCTGGCGCCGGAGCTGCCGCAGTTCGGCGTTCAGCTCCTCCTCATTGCGGCCACGCAAACGTTCGCGCAGCGCGGCAAGCGTGGTCTCGGCGTCGTGCTTCGCCGCCTCCGCCGCAGTACGCGCACGCTCGGCGCGGCTTTCCGCCGCCTCCGCCTCGGCTTCCTGCGTGCGGTCCACCGAACCCTCCGCAGGACGAGCAGGAGTCGGGTGGTCCGCCGCACCACAGACGGGACACGCCGCGCCGTCGACGAGTCCGGCCGCGAGTTCGGCCGCCATGCCCTCGAGCCGCAGCTCACGCAGCTTCAGCCGGTGCTCCCGCGCATCCTGGTGCTTGTCCGTCGCGGCACGTACGCGCTCCGCCGCCTCCTCGATCGCCTCCATCGCACGCGGCAACCCCGCCGCGTCCTGCAGCGCAGCGGCGAGTTCTGCCTGACGAGGACGTAGTCCGTCGAGCTGCACGGCTGCGGCGTTCGCGGCATCGAGCTGCTGCCGGAGTTCTTCGACGCGTTGCGGGATGCCATCCAGCTTCTCGGTGAGCACCAGGACGCTTGACCGCGCCTCTTCGGCCTTGTCGACGAGGTCGTCGATCTCCCGCCGGTCGCGTGCCTGCTGCTCGGCCTCGGCGACCAAGCCGGCGAGTGCACCGGCCTCTTCGCGCAGTTTCCCCGCGTGGCGCCGGAGCTCGACCGCGTCCGCATGGATTTCGGCGTAACCCGTGCCGGCGAGTTCGGACACACGGAGCTGTTCGGTGGTCCGGGCTTTCTCCAGCTCACTCGCGCATCGGTCCGCCTGCGCCGCCGCACCCACCACCGTCGCCGCGCGCCTGGCGGCTTCGAGCTCTGTCGTCCACCTGTCACGCTCGGGCTTCTGGTCGTCCAAAAGCGACAGTCGTCGGTGCGCGGAGCGCAACCGGTGTACCCGCTCAGCGGCCGTCCGTCGCTCCAGAAGCTGTTTCTCCGCTGCGTCCAAGGCAGACCGCGCCTGTTGCTCGGCTGTCCTGGCCGCAAGGACGGCTTGGGCAGCGCTCTCGCGCACTCCTGCGACCCACTCGGCGAGGTTCTCCTCCGGCGAGTCCTCCCGCGCGACCTGCGCGAAGCGCGCCACCCACTCACGCACGTTCTGCCGGCGCTGATCCAGCTCACGCCGTTTCTCGACACGCAGGTCACGGAACCAGGCCTCGATCTCGGCAAACCGCTTGGTGCCGAACAACCTCTCGAGCAGTTTCTCCCGCTCGTCCGTCTCGGCACGCAGGAAACGCGCGAACTCCCCTTGCGGCAACAGGACGACCTGGAAGAACTGCTCCGAACTCATCCCGAGCAGGCCCTGAACGGTCCGGCTCACCTCGTCGATCCGTGCCAGGCCTTCGGCAGGATGGCCGTCAGGCACGCCGTCCAGCCAGGTGAGCGAGGCCTTGGCCTGCTGTGTGGTGGTGCCCTCGCCGCGGCGTTTCGGCCGCTGGTACTCCGGGCTGCGCACGAGCCGCATCCGCTGCCGCTGCACCGTCAGTTCGAGCACGACCTCGGTCGCTTCGTCCGGCTCCGCGAAGTCACACCGCAGCCGCTTCACCTGCCCACGAGCACCCGGTACGACACCGAACAACGCGAACGCGACGGCGTCGAGCAGCGTTGTCTTGCCCGCACCGGTGTCCCCGTGCAGGAGGAACAGCCCGTCGGAACCGAGCGCGTCGAAATCGACGATCTCCCGTTTCCGGTACGGCCCGAACGCCACCACCTCCAGGCGATGCAGCCTCATGACTCACCCCTGCCCGCGGTTTCCAAGGCCCTGCGCAACAGTTTCTCCTCGCGCTCGGTGGGCGGCGTGCCCCGGCAGTCGTCGAGGAAGTTCCGCGCGATCTCGGTGTCCGACCGGCCGCGCACCGCTTCCGCGTACCGCAGCGCCGCAGTCGTCTTTCCGTTCTCCGGCAGCCATTCCAGATGCACGGCGTACGGGAAACGCTCGCGCAGGCGGCGCATCGCATCGACCGGCCGCACGGAGTCCGTGAGCGTGACGGACAGATAACAGTCGGTCAGCTCGGCGTGCTCGTCGGCGCTGAGCAGCCAGTCGATGCCTCCGGCGAGCTTCGCGAGCTTGCGCGGCACCGGCAATTCGTGCCGGCGCACCTCGGCGAGCCCACCGGCGTCGAAGTCCACCAGCCACACCGACTTCCGTTGCCGTGCCTCGGAAAACGAGTAGGCCAGCGGGCTTCCCGAGTAGCGTAGGTGCTCGGCCAGGGTCTGCGGCCCGTGCAGGTGCCCGAGTGCGACGTAGTCCACGCCGTCGAAGACCTCACCGCCGACCTGCTCCACGCCGCCGACCGCGATCGTGCGCTCGGACTCCGTTCCCTGCCCACCCGTGACGAAGGCGTGGGCGAGCACGACAGACCGGGTGCCGGGCTCTCGACCGGCCAGATCAGTTCGAATCCGGCGCATCGCCTCGGTGAGAACTCCGTTGTGCCCCTTGGCATCCGGCACGCCGAGCGCATGCCGTGCCGGTTCCGGTTCGAGGTATGGGATGCCGTAGATCGCGACCGGTCCGTGCTCGTCCTCCAGCAGCACGGGATCGGCGATGCGGTCGACCGCGGTGCGCAGGTGCAGCCCGCCGGCTGCGGCGAAGTCCCCGAAGGCGCCCAGCCGTGGCGCGGAATCGTGGTTCCCGGACGTGATCACCAACTGCGCGCCGGACTCGCGGAGCCTTGCCAGGGCACGGTTCGCGACCTGAACAGCTTCCGCGGACGGCACCGCACGGTCGTAGATGTCCCCGGACACCAGCACGACGTCGACCGCCTCGGCGGCGACGAGGTCCGCGAGGTGACCGAGCACGGCGGCCTGCTCGGCGAGCAGATCAGCGCCGTGGAACGTGCGTCCGACGTGCCAGTCGGAGGTGTGCAGGAATCTCACGTGGCCCAAGTTAAGGCCGAGCTCCGACAAAACCCCGGAGACATGCCGCAGTGGTTCACTCGAACGTGTGTTCGCCGGTCCAGGGGCTCCGGTTTTTGTCGGTGGGGTCCGCCATGATGCGGGCAAGCACCGAGATCGGAGAAAGGAGGGCGAACGTGGCATCCACCGTGATCAGCACGGCGGCCGTCGTCATCGCCTTGGCGTTACTGGTGGCGATCGTCCTGCTGTGGCGGCTCTACACGGACAGCATGCGCCGTGCGGACGCCGCCGCGCGGCAGGTCGAGGCCGAGCGCTCACGCGTGGATCAGCAGCAGGCGGCCCTGCGCAGGTACGAGGTGGCGTTCGCCTCGATCAGCGGCAGGGGCGAGCTGGGGGAACAGGTTCTGGTGGAGACGGCGCGGGCGCTCGGTCTGCGGGAAGGGCTGCACTTCACCCTGCAGACCGACCTGGCGGGCGGCGGTGCCGCGAAGCCGGACATGGTGCTCCGGGTCGGTGGCGATCGCACCGTCCCGGTGGACGCGAAGGCGAGCATGGCGTGCTGGGCCGAGGCGGTCGAGACGGACAACGCCGACGAACGGCTCGACGCGCTCCGGGTACACGTCCGCAACCTGCGTTCGCGGGCCGCGGAACTGGCGGGCAAGGGTTATCAGCGCTGGGCGGACGGTATCTACGGCACTGTCATGTTCGTTCCCTCGGACGCGGCGGTCGTCGCCGCGCTCGACACCGACCCCGAGCTGCTGCGGTGGATGCTGGACCGGCGGGTCTTCCTGTGTGGCCCGACGGGTTTCGCGGTCGTGGCTTCGGCCGCGTTGTTCGCGGCGAGCGACCGGGCGGTCGTCGACGACATCGAACGGGTCCGGGCCGGAGCCGGAGCCGCGCACCGGGCGGCGGGAAACGCTGTGGAGGCGCTCAATCTGTCCAGCACGCATCTGCAGCGTTTCCTGTCCGCCCGCCGGCGTGAGCTGGACGCGCTGGAGGGGTTCCGGGCTTCGGTCACGCCGTTGACCGAAGCATCCGGAAGCCCCACGGAGGTACCAGCTATCCGAAAGGGGGACGAACTGGCCGCGAGCTGAGCGCGCACCCTGGGTCCAGACCAATAACCGGAGCGTGTGCGCAACAAGCAGATTGCCAACAAGGTTGGCATCGGTAAAACCCCTGGTCAGCGTAGGTCGAACGGTCCATTGCCAGCGGGTCTGAGGGACAACTCCGCGGAGGGGCGGGCGCTTTGCGTCCAGTACGAGTTACGGTGTTGCCCTGTGACCGCAATTCGCGATCGGCCGAGCGATCCTGACGCCGACGAGGTAGCCGTTCCCTGGGACGAGCGTCCCGTCGTCGGCGAGAGACGCGGTCTGCCCTGGTGGGGGGCCGTGCTGCTGGCGTTCGGTCTCGCCCTGGTGGGTGCGATCGCCGACATGCAGTTGCAGAACACGCTGGGCTGGGTGTTCCGGATCTGCTACTTCGTGGGTGCGGTCGCGGCGATCTGCGCGGTCCAAAGGCGCAGCATTTTCGGCCCGATGGTGCAGCCGCCGCTGGTACTGGCGGTCACC
Source organism: Amycolatopsis acidiphila (assembly GCF_021391495.1). Lineage (NCBI taxonomy): Bacteria > Bacillati > Actinomycetota > Actinomycetes > Pseudonocardiales > Pseudonocardiaceae > Amycolatopsis > Amycolatopsis acidiphila. The sequence goes on from NZ_CP090063.1 coordinate 6,857,380, forward strand.
GTGCCGCTCGTCGTACTGCTGGTGTCCGGCCTGCCGGCGAACAGCGACACCCTGGCGAAGGCACTGGCCGTGGGCACGCCGCTGATCAACGGGTTCCCGATGATGGCCATCACGACCGGTTTCACGCTGGCGATCGGCATCGTCCGGCTCTACCGGGAGCGGAACCCGATCGCGCCCGCGAAGGGCTCGAAGGCGGCTGCGTCGGATCAGAAGCGGACATCAGGGCCGCGTACCCGCGACGGGGCTGCGCCCCGGACGGGCAAGCCTGCGCGTGAGGGTGCCGGGCGTGAGGCTCGTGAGGGCACGGCTGGACGTGAAGGCGGGGCTACGCGGGTCCGCCGGCCCGCGGAGGGTCGCTCGTCGCAGCGGCCGGGTGGCGGCGAGCAGCACCCGTCGCTGCCGATGACGCCTCGGCGGCGCCCGGAGGATCCGCCGCGACGCGGTGAGGCTGGTGCGCGCGGCGGCGAGGCGCGGGGTGACCGCAGGGAACGCGGCGATGAGCCCGGCGCGCGCGGGGGCAAGACCCCGCCGCCTGTTGCCCGCCGTGGACGCCCACGCGGTGCGACGCCGGACGACGAGCGTCGCCGCGGCAGCGGCGAGGGCCGGGACGTCCCGGAGGATCGACCGCGCCGGTTGCCGCCGCGCCCGGGATCACGGGAGCCGCGAGGCGGTTCGGGTGAGCCACCTCGCCGTGCCCCCGGTCGGCGCAATGGGCCGCCTCCGCGCGGGCCTCGTCCCTGGGACAACGAGGACTGACGCGCCGCGGTTCGGGCTACTGGCTTGCCGCGCGCCGACGACGGCGTTGGTGCGCGCGAGGCTGAACGAGGGCGCCGACGACGGGTGCCAGCAAAGGTCATGCCGCACCACCAAGCGCGGGTGCGACTAGGCCAGCACGGTCACTCCCCGCCATAGCGAGGTCGCGGGAGCCCAGCAAACCACTCCGTGGCGTAGCTGGGGTGTGCCAGCACCCCGAATGCCGATCAGCCGCGTAGCGAGGCCTGAACCTGTTCGACGACCTTGACGAAGCCGCCCTCCGGCGACCCCACGGCGTGTCCCGTTACTTCGCGGCCTGGCGGAGTTCCCGCGGCAGGGCGAAGGCGATCTTCTCGTTCGCCGTGGTGACCTCGTCGACCTTGCCCCAGCCGCGCTCAGCGAGCCAGGCGAGCAGGTCCATCACCAACACGTCCGGCACGGACGCACCGCTCGTGACGCCGACCGTCGTCACACCCTCGAGCCAGGACTCGTCGACCTCGTGGGCGAAGTCGACCAAGTGCGCATCTCGCGCGCCGGCCTGCAGGGCGACCTCGACAAGACGCTTGGAGTTCGAAGAGTTGCGCGAACCCACCACGAGCACGAGGTCGCACTCACCGGCCATCGCCTTGACCGCGATCTGCCGGTTCGACGTCGCGTAACAGATGTCGTCGCTGGGCGGGTCGGCCAAGCCGGGGAACCGCTCGCGCAGCTGGTCGACGCGCTCCATGGTCTCGTCGACGCTCAACGTGGTCTGCGACAGCCACACGACCTTCGACGGGTCGCGCACCTGCGCGCGGGCCGCATCGTCGGCCGTGTCGATCAGCTGGACGTGATCGGGCGCCTCGCCCGAGGTCCCCTCGACCTCTTCATGCCCTTCGTGACCGATGAGCAGGATGTCGTAGTCGTCCTTGGCGAAGCGGTTGACCTCCTTGTGCACCTTCGTCACCAGCGGGCAGGTGGCGTCGATGGTGCGCAGGTTCCGCTCCGCGGCCTCGGTGTGCACGGCCGGGGAAACCCCGTGCGCGGAGAAGACGACCAGCTCGCCCTCCGGCACCTCGGAGGTCTCGTCGACGAAAATCACACCGCGCTCGCGCAGCGTCTCCACGACGTGCCGGTTGTGCACGATCTCCTTGCGCACGTAGACCGGCGGACCATAGAGTTCCAGGGCCTTCTCGACCGCGATCACGGCTCTGTCCACACCGGCGCAGTATCCGCGCGGTTTGGCCAGCAGCACTCGCTTGGCGGGCTCGGTGGCAGGGCTCGCTGCACTCATGACTCCCAGGGTACGGCCCACGCTGATGTGCGGCCGATCACGTCGGATGGGCCGTTGGACTTGATCGGTTGGGCAGGATGGCGCGTGTACGGCACGCTGTACGCATGAAGCCGCTCCCGCTCCCCCTCCGCATCGCCGCGGGCCTGGCCGTGACGGCCGCCGAGCGCGCCCGCGAGCTGCCGAAGAACCTGGTCGGCCTGCCGGTCACCGTCGTGTCGCAGGTGCTGCAGTTCTCCATGCGCCTGCAACAGCAGGTCACCGAGCTGGCGATCAAGGGCGATGAGGTGCTGTCAGCGCTCCATCCCGTCGAGGACACCCCCAGCTGGGCCACCTTCGACGAGGACCTTCCCCCGGTCGACGAGGCCCCCACCGGCAACAACGGCCACCGGTCGACGGCCGTGTTGCGCGACGTGAGCGACAACGCCCGCGACCCGTGGGAGCAGGAAGAGCGCGCGCTCGCCGAGGACCACACCGAAGGTGAGTTCGACAGCGAGAGCGGACCCGAAGGCGGCCCGACCGGCGGCAACGGCGGCGGCAACGGCGCGGGCTCGACGACGCGACGAAACGGCCGGCCCGATCTCAGGAGCGTCGGCGGCACCGACTCCGGTGACGACGCGGAGGCGGTGCCCGGTTCCTACGGCGATATCGAGGCAGCAGCAGCGGGGTCCGGCGGTGACGTCGAGGCAGGTGGCGCTGAATCCGGCGGAAACGTGGCGGTCGGTGGCACGGAATCGGGTGGAGATGTCGAGGCGGGTGGCGCGGAGTCGGGCCGAGCCGTCGAGACCGGTGGCGACACTGCGCCCGGCGCGAGCGTCGGTGACGCGACGAACACCTCCAACGACGCGCCGCCCACCCTCGACGACGCGACGGCAACTACCGAGAGCCCGACACCCACCTCCGGCAACGCGACGCCCACTATCGGCGCTGCGGCACCCACCTTCGGCGGTGTGCCGTCCCTCGGCGGTGCGGAGGCCGACGATCTCGGCGCTTCCGGGCCCGATGCCATTGGCATCGAGCCTGAGGGGATCATCGGCTCAGCGGGGCTCGCCAACTACGACGAGCTCACCCTGCCCCAGCTGCGCGCCCGCCTACGCCGGTTCACGCTCGAGCAGCTCGAGGAACTTCTCGCCTATGAGCGGACGCATGAGAACCGGCCGTCGTTCGTCGGGATGTTGACGCGGCGGATCGGGAACGTCCAGCGACTGTCCGAAGGCGACAGCGGCACGGGTACGCCCGGCCGGTGAACGGACAAGGACAACCACGGCAGGCGAACGAAACCCGCCCCACAGCCGGACAAGAGCCACCGCGGCCCACAACCGGACAAGGACAAACCCGCCCCGCCACCGGACAAGAGCCACCCCGGCCCACAACCGGACAAGGACAAGGACAACCAGGCCGGTGAGCACCGAGCAGAACCAGGCGCAGAACCAGGCCAAGGACCAGACCACCGCCGAGAACCCCTGGCCCGTACGCACCGTCGCGCGCAAGATCGGCGACTGGATCCACCGCCTCGGCGCCGTCTGGGTCGAGGGCCAGGTCACCCAGATCTCCGCCCGCCCCGGCACGCAGACCGCCTTCCTCACGCTCCGCGACCCCTCCGCCGACGTCTCCATGACCGTCACCGCCCCGATGCGGCTCGTGCGCGCCATCGAGCCGCCGCTGCGCGAGGGCGCCAGCGTGGTCGTCTTCGCCAAGCCCACCTTCTTCCTCGGGCGCGGCACGATCAGCCTGCGCGCCAGCGAGATCCGCTCCATCGGCATCGGCGAACTGCTCGCGCGCATCGAACGCCTGCGTCGCCTCCTCGAGGCCGAAGGCCTCTTCGCGCCCGAGCGCAAGCGCCGCCTTCCCTTCCTGCCCAAGGGAATCGGCCTCATCACCGGCCGCGCCTCGGCCGCCGAGCACGACGTGCTCGTCAACGCGCACAACCGCTGGCCCGCGGCTCCCATCCAGGTCATCAACACCGCCGTGCAGGGCCCGACCGCGGTGCCGCAGATCCGCAAGGCACTGTCCATTCTGGACGCCGACCCCGGCGTCGACGTCATCGTCATCGCCCGCGGCGGCGGCAGCGTCGAGGACCTGCTGCCCTTCTCCGACGAGGCCCTCTGCCGGGCCGTCTCGGCCGCGCGCACCCCCGTGGTCAGCGCGATCGGGCACGAACCGGACACCCCGCTGCTCGACCACGTCGCCGACCTGCGCTGCTCCACGCCGACCGACGCGGGCAAACGCGTCGTGCCCGACGTCAAGGAGGAGACCGCCCGCGTCCACCAGATGCGCGACCGCGCCCGCCGCGCGCTGCACGGCTGGGTCGACACCCAGTGCCGCCTGCTCGACCAGCTGCGCAGCCGCCCGGTGCTGGCCGACCCGCTCGGCCCGATCGGCCGCCGCAGGGACGACGTGGAGCTGCACCGCGAGCGCGGCCGTCGCGCGATGCTCAACACGCTGTCCCACGAACAGGCCGCCGTCGCCTCGGCGCGGGCGCGGCTGACGGCCCTCGGACCTGCCGCGACGATGGCCCGCGGCTACACCGTCGTGCAATATCCGGACGCGGCAGGCAACCTTCAGGTACTGCGATCCATCTCTGAAGTGGCGGACGGAACTCCGCTGCGCGTGCGGGTCGTCGACGGCGCCGTGCACGCGGTCGCCCAGACCGTCGAGCCGGGAGAGTAGGAAGTGCGCCGCCCCACGTTCCTGCCGCTCACCACCGACGCCGCCGTGCACGCCGGCGCGCACGCGGTGCTCCACCGCGCCACCGAGGCCGACCGCGCCGCCGACGCCTGCTGGGCCACCTTGCTGGCCGGTTCCGAGGCGAGCCGATGCGGACTCGACGCGCGGTTGCGCAAACTCTCGGAGGCCACCTCGGTCTACGTCGGCACAAAATGGTGGTTCAACGAGGGCTCGGCGTACCGGCGGCGCGTCGCCCGGGCGCAGATCTGCATCGAGGACGCGATCACCGAGGGTGACGGGAGCGAGTTCGCGCAGGCGTTCATGGGCTACGACCACGCGATGGCGAGCGCGCTAGTCTGCACCGATGAGCGAGGCCGCGGAAAACACAGAGCTCGGCTATGAGCAGGCCCGTGACCAGCTCGTCGAGGTGGTCCGGGAGCTCGAGGCCGGCGGCTTGTCCCTGGAGCAGTCGCTGGCGCTGTGGGAGAAGGGCGAGCACCTGGCGAAGGTCTGTGAGCGCCATCTCGACGGGGCGCGGGAGCGCATCGAAGCGGCCCTGAAGTCGGTCGAGGAGGAAACCGGCGACTCGGAGTGAGCTTCACCATGCCCGTGATGCCCTGCGGTACTGGCGCAGTCTGAGAGAATCAGTGTCCGCCCTGCACCGAACCGGGAGGCACCAATGTCGAGCGGCACCCCGTCCCCCAGCACCGCCAGGCGAAAAGAAGCGCCTGACCGCAACCTGGCCATGGAGCTGGTGCGCGTCACGGAAGCGGCGGCGATGGCAGCGGGCCGGTGGGTCGGCAAGGGCGACAAGAACGGTGGTGACGGCGCCGCGGTGGACGCGATGCGCCAGCTCATCTCCACGGTCTCCATGCGCGGCGTGGTCGTCATCGGCGAGGGCGAGAAGGACGAGGCCCCCATGCTGTTCAACGGCGAGGAGGTCGGCAACGGCGACGGCCCGGCCTGCGACGTCGCGGTCGACCCGATCGACGGCACCACGCTGATGGCCAAGGGCATGCCGAACGCGCTGGCGGTGCTCGCGGTCGCCGAGCGCGGCGCGATGTTCGACCCCTCGGCGGTGTTCTACATGGAGAAGCTGGCCGTCGGGCCGGAGGCCGCGGGCGTGGTCGACATCTCCGCACCGGTCGCGGAGAACATCCGCCGGGTCGCGAAGGCCAAGCACAGCAGCGTCTCGGACGTCACGGTCTGCATCCTCGACCGGCCCCGGCACGAGCAGCTGGTCAAGGAGGTCCGCGAGGCAGGCGCCCGGATCCGGTTCATCTCCGACGGGGACGTGGCCGGCGCGATCGCCGCGGCCCGCCCGACCACGGGTGTCGACCTGCTGCTGGGCATCGGCGGCACGCCGGAGGGCATCATCGCCGCCTGCGCGATGAAGTGCCTCGGCGGCGAGCTGCAGGGCAAGCTGTGGCCGAAGGACGACGCCGAACGCCAGAAGGCGCTCGACGCGGGCCACGACCTCGACCGGGTGCTGAACACCGATGACCTGGTGCGCGGCGACAACGTGTTCTTCTGCGCCACCGGGGTCACCGACGGCGACCTGCTGCGCGGCACCCACTACCGGGCAGGCGGCGCGACCACCCAGTCGATCGTCATGCGCTCGAAGTCGGGCACGGTCCGCCTCATCGACGGCTACCACCGGCTGACGAAGCTGCGCGCCTACTCGTCGATCGACTTCGACGGGCAGCCCGGTGACGAAGACGTCGTGCCGCCGCTGCCGTGAGGCGCGTGCTCATCGCCGCCGCCTGCTCTCTGCTGGCGGTGCTCTTCCTGGTCCAGCCGGGCTCGGCCGCCGAGCCCCGGCTCGTCGGCGGCACCGCGGCCGATCAGCCGTACCCGTTCGCGGCCTCGCTGCAGACCACCGGCGGCGAGTTCTTCTGCGGCGGCTCGCTGATCCAGGCGTCCTGGGTGGTCACGGCCGCGCACTGCCTGCAGGGCCGTGACGCGGCGTCGTTCACCGTCCGGGTCGGCAGCAACGACCGGACCCAGGGCGGCGAGGTCGGCAAGCCCGACCGGTTCGTCGCCGACCCGGACTACAACCCCGCCGGTGCGGGCGGCGACATCGCCGTGGTGCACCTGTCCGCGCCGGTGGCCGCCGCGCCGATAGCCCTCGGCACTGCCACCGCGGTGGGCACGACGGTGCGGCTGCTCGGCTGGGGCCAGACCTGTGCGACGCCCGGCTGCGGGGACGGGCCGGCGATGCTGCAGCAGCTCGACGCGCACCTGGTCGACCCGGCCAAGTGCACCGCGACGATCAACGCGAGCGTCGAGCTGTGCACGGACAACCCCGACGGCAAGTCCGGGGCGTGTTACGGCGACTCCGGCGGACCCGAGGTCGCGCAGGTGGACGGGCACTGGGTGCTGCTCGGCGTGACCAGCCGCCCGGGCAACAACTCGGCGACCTGCGCGACAGCGCCGTCGATCTACACCTCGGCAGTCGCCTACGCGGGCTGGATCGGCCAGCAGCTCGCCCCGCCGCCGCCACCGCCGTCGACCCCGACGCCCGCACCGAGCCCGACGCCGACGCCGTAACCCGTCATTCCGCGTTGCTGGAGTGCCCGGGGAACAGGTGGGCGTCCGGGTCGAGCGCGACGGCGATGTTGTTCACGGCCGTGGCCGCCTCGCCGAAGCCGGTCGCGATCAGCTTCACCTTGCCCGGATACGCCGCCACGTCGCCGGCCGCGTAGACGCGCGAGCGGGCCGTCGCCATCGTCGAGTCGACGCTGATCGCGCGGTGGTCGATCTCCAGCCCCCAGTTCTCGATGGGGCCGAGGTCGGCGGTGAAGCCGAGCGCCGCCACGACGGCCTGCGCGGGCAGCACCAGCGGCGAGGCGCCCTTCGCGGTCACGACCACCTCGCACAGCGCGCCGGCCGAGTCGGCGCGCATCTCGGCGACCTCCGCGTCGGTGACGATGCGGACCCCCAGCTGTTGTGCCTCACGCACGATCGACTCGGCGGCCCGGAACTTCGCGCGGCGGTGCACGAGCGTCACGCTCGCCGCGACGGGATGCAGCGCGAGCACCCAGTCGAACGCCGAGTCCCCGCCGCCGACCACGACCACGTCCTGCCCGGCATGCGCGTCCAGCGACGGCACGAAGTGCACCATCCCGCGACCGAGCCACCCATCGCCCGCGGGCAGCGGGCGCGGGGTGAACTCGCCGATGCCCGCCGTGATCAGCACGGCGCCGGCGTGCACCACGTCGCCGCCGTCGAGCAGCACGTCGAGGCCGGACTCCGTCTCGCGCAGCCCTTCCGCCTTGCGCCCCAGCAGGTACTTCGGCTCCCACGGCGCGGCCTGCTCGACCAGTCCCTTGACCAGGTCGCGGCCGCGCACCGCGGGGAACCCGCCGACGTCGTAGATCATCTTCTCCGGGTACATCGCGGTCACCTGGCCGCCCGCCTCGGGCAGGGAGTCGACCACCGCCATCGACAGCCCGCGGAACCCGGCGTAGTAGGCGGCGAACAGCCCGGTCGGTCCCGCACCGACGATGAGCAGATCGATCGAGAGCTCCACCGGGTACCGCCCTTCAGCAGTGATCGCCGCCACCTCGATCGTAGACACATCGCGTGCGGAAGCACACGGAGCGAACGACGCCGCGCTGCGCGAAACTGGCGTCATGGCTGAACAGGAATACCGGATCGAACACGACACGATGGGCGAGGTGAAGGTGCCCGTCGACGCGCTGTACCGGGCCCAGACCCAGCGTGCCGTCGAGAACTTCCCGATCTCCGGCCGCGGTCTCGAACGCGCCCAGATCCGCGCGCTCGGTCTGCTCAAGGCCGCGGCGGCCCGGGTCAACGCCCGGCTCGGCGTGCTCGAACCGGAGTTCGCCGAGGCGATCGCCGAAGCCGCCGACGAGGTGGCCGAGGGCAAGCACGACGAGCACTTCCCCATCGACGTGTTCCAGACCGGGTCCGGCACCTCGTCGAACATGAACGCCAACGAGGTGATCGCGACGCTGGCCAGCCGCAAGCTGGGCACCGACGTGCACCCGAACGACCACGTCAACGCCTCGCAGTCGTCGAACGACACGTTCCCGACGACGATCCACGTCGCGGCGACCGAAGCGGTGCTCACCGACGTGATCCCGGCGCTGGGGCACCTGGCCGCGACGATCGAGCAGCGGGCCGCGGAGTGGCAGGACGTGGTGAAGTCCGGCCGCACCCACCTGATGGACGCCGTGCCGATCACCCTCGGCCAGGAGGCCGGCGCGTGGGCAGCGCAGGTCCGCTATGGCATCGAGCGGCTGCAGTCGGGGCTGGAACGGCTGGGCGAGCTGCCGATCGGCGGTACCGCCGTGGGCTCGGGGCTGAACGCGCCCGACGGCTTCGGCTCGTCGGTGGCCGACGAGCTCGCCCGCGTCACCGGCCTGCCGCTGACCGAGGCCCGCAACCACTTCGAGGCGCAGGCCAGCCAGGACGGCGTCGTCGAGACGTCGGGGAACCTGCGGACGGTCGCGGTGTCGCTGTACAAGATCGCGAACGACCTGCGCTGGCTCGGCTCCGGCCCGCGCACCGGTCTCGCCGAGCTGGCCCTGCCCGACCTGCAGCCCGGTTCGTCGATCATGCCCGGCAAGGTGAACCCGGTGATCCCGGAGGCGACGCTGCAGGTGGTGGCCCAGGTGATCGGCAACGACGCGGCGGTCGCCTTCGCGGGTTCGCAGGGCAACTTCCAGCTCAACGTGAACCTGCCGGTGATCGCGCGCAACGTGCTCGAGTCGGCCCGGCTGCTCGCGGCCGTGTCGCGGCTGCTGGCGGACAAGGTGTTCGCCGGGATCACCGTCAACACCGAGCGCACCAAGGCCTACGCCGAGGGCTCCCCGTCGATCGTCACGCCGCTGAACAAGTACATCGGCTACGAAGAGGCGGCGGCCGTCGCTAAGCAGGCGCTCAAGGAGCTGAAGACCATCCGCGAGGTGGTCATCGAGCGGGGCTACATCTCGCAGGGCAAGCTCACCGAGGCCCAGCTGGACGAAGCCCTCGACGTGCTGCGGATGGCCCGCGGCGGCAAGTGACCGCATCCTGAACCGCATCGTCCACTTCCGGGCTGAACCGGTCTCGCGCGGGGGCCGTGTGGGTCTGCGACGCCGGCCCGCAGGAAGGACGCCGCAGTGGACGACGACGAGATCACCCGCGCCGCCTTCGCGGCCGCCAAGGGCGACGCAGCGGCCGCGAGGCGGTTCGTCGCGGGCACGCAGCGGCAGCTGCACCGGCTGCTGAGCTACCTGTCCAGCCCCGGGGTGGCCGACGACCTGACACAGGAGACCTACCTGCGCGCGTTCGCGGCGCTGAGCGGGTTCGAGGGGCGTTCTCCGGCGCGCATGTGGCTGCTGGCGATCGCGAAACGGGTGGCCGCCGATCACCTGCGCACCATCCGGCGGCGTCCTGTCCCGGCGCAGACGGAGGACTGGGTGGCCACGGCCGAGCAGAACGGCGCGTACACCCCGGATCCCGGCCGCGTGGTGGCGCTGCGACGGCTGATCACGGAGCTGGACGCCGAGCGGCGGGACGCGTTCGTGCTGACGCAGGTGATCGGGCTGTCCTATGCCGAGGCGGCCGAGGTGTGCGACTGCGCGCTCGGCACGATCCGGTCGCGGGTGTTCCGGGCACGCGAGGAGCTGACCGCAGCGGTCCGCGCCTCGGAGCGGCTCGCGCCGAGCGGCTGAGGTGGCTGCGGGCCACCATCCCGCGGGCAGCGGCCGGCGAGCCTCAGGCCGCGCCCTCCAGGAGTTGTTTCGCCAGCCGCTTCGCGGTCGCCACCGCGCTCGGGGTCACCTGCAGCGACTCCACCACCGTCGCGCCCTCCAGCAGGATGAGCAGTGACTCCGCCAGCCGGGCCGGGTTGCGCAGGTCCGCGACCAGCTCCCGGAAGTACCCCAGCAGCCACTCCTTCTGCGCCTGGATCGCCCGCCGCCCGGGGTGGTCGCTGTCGGGCAGTTCGGCGTGCGCGTTCACGAACCCGCACCCGCGCGAGTTCTCCTTCGCCATCCACTCCTCCAGCGCGTCGAACACCAGCAACGGCCGCCGGAGCGCACCGGCCCGCGGGCTGCGCGCCACCACCGCTCGCACGTGCGCTCGCCAGCGCTCGTCCCGCTCGGTGAGGTACTCGGCGACCAGCGCGTCCTTCGACCCGAACCGGTCGTAGAGCGTCTTCTTGGTCACCCCGGCCGCGGCCGCGATCGTGTCGACCCCGACGGCGTGGATCCCGTTGGCGTAGAACAGTTCTCCGGCGACGTCGAGCACCCGTCGCGCCGCCGGCGTCAGCGTCTTCACGCTTTGACAGTATACCGATCTGTGTAGTTACACTAGCCCAGGTAAACAGGTCTGTATACCTGGAGGGTCCGATGTGGACGATGTTGCTGGGCACCGGGTTCGTGGTGCTGTGGAGCTCCGGGTTCGTGGGTGCCACGCTGGGCGCGACCTCAGCCACGGCGATCACGCTGCTCGCGTGGCGGTTCCTCGTCGCGGCCGGGCTCCTGCTCGCCTGGCACCGGCCGAAGCGCGGCAGCCTGGCGCTGCACGCCGGCTTGGGCCTGCTCTCCCAGGGCGGCTACCTGTTCGGGGTGTACGAGGCGACCGAGCTGGGCGTCGCGGCCGGAACGTCGGCACTGATCGCCGCGCTCCAGCCCATCGTGTCCGCGGTGCTGGCAGAGCGCGTCACCCCACGACAGTGGACCGGGCTCGGCGCGGGCCTGGCCGGGGTGGCGGTCGTGGTCGCCGGGGACCTGTCCGGCCACCCCGGAACCCCGTGGTGGGCCTACCTGCTCCCGTTCGGCGGGATGCTGGCGCTCGTCGCCGCGAGCATGATCGAGCGCCGGACCCGGCCCGACCTCGCCGACTCCCTCGTCGTCCAGTGCGCCACCAGCGCCGTGCTGTTCACCGGCCTCGCCGCCGTCACCGGCACGCTCACCCCGCCGGCGAGCGGCACGTTCTGGCTCGCGATCGCCTGCGTCGTGGTGCTCTCGACGTTCGGCGGCTACGGCTGCTACTGGCTGCTCCTGCGGCGCACCTCGCTGACCACCGTGTCCAGCCTGCTCTACCTCACCCCGCCCACCACGATGCTGCTCGCCTGGCTCCTCTTCGGCCAGGACATCACCGTCCGCGCCCTGCTCGGCCTGGGAATCTGCGTCGTCGGCGTCGCACTGGTGCTCGTGCCCGGGAAAATGTCGGTACCCCGGGGCATGATGACGACATGTTCCTCGCCGACGTCGTCACCGCCTCCGCGCAGCTCGCCGCCACGCGCTCGCGCAAGGCGAAAATCGCGACGCTCGCCGAGCTGATCAACCGCGCCGGGGAGGACGAGCTGCCCGCCGTCGTCGCGTTCCTCACCGGTCAGCCCACCCAGGGCCGCATCGGCACCGGCTGGCGCACGCTGGCCGAGCTCGGCGCGCCCGCGGCCCCGGCACCGACGCTCACGGTGGCGGCGGTCGATGCCGCGCTGGGCGAGGTCGCGGGCACGTCGGGCAGCGGGTCGGCGAAGCGCCGGGCGGACACGCTGCACGCGCTGTTCGCCCGCGCGACGGCGGACGAGCAGCAGTTCCTGTTCCGCCTGCTCACCGGCGAACTGCGGCAGGGCGCACTGGAGGGCGTGATGGTCGACGCCATCGCGGCCGCCGCGCAGGTGCCCGGCGAAGCCGTGCGCCGGGCCTTCATGCTGTCCGGGCAGCTGCCGGTCACCGCGCTGGCGGCGGTCACGGGCGGCGAACAGGCCCTCGGCGAGTTCCGGTTGCGGCTGGGCCGGCCGCTGCGGCCGATGCTCGCGTCGCCGGCGGAGTCACTCGACGAGGCGTTGCGGGAGCATGCCTCGCCGATCGTCGAGTACAAAATGGACGGTGCGCGGATCCAGGTGCACCGCGAGGGCGACGAGGTGCACGTCTACACCCGGACGCTGCGGGAGATCACCAAGAACGTCGACGAGCTGGTGCGGCTGGTGCGCGCGCTGCCGTGCGAGTCCGTCGTGCTGGACGGCGAAACGCTCGCGCTCACCGACGACGGCAGGCCCCGCCCGTTCCAGGAGACGATGAGCCGCTTCGGCAGCACCCGCGAGGAGCAGGTGCGCGAACTGCTGCTGCGGCCGTACTTCTTCGACTGCCTGCACCTCGACGGCCGGGACCTGCTCGACGCGCCGCTGCGCGAGCGCAACGCCGCCCTGCGGTCGGTGGTCGGCGAGCACCTGATCCCGGGCGAGGCCGACCCCGCGGACCCGGCCGCGATCCTCGACGCCGCACTGGACGCGGGGCACGAGGGCGTCATGGTCAAGTCGCCGGACTCGGTGTACGCGGCCGGGCGGCGCGGGCGGGCCTGGCTCAAGGTCAAGCCGGTGCACACGCTGGACCTGATCGTGCTCGCCGCCGAATGGGGCCACGGGCGGCGCACCGGGTACCTGTCCAACCTGCACCTCGGCGCGCGTGACCCGGACGGCGGACCGCCGATCATGGTGGGCAAGACGTTCAAGGGCCTCACCGACGAGCTGCTCGCGTGGCAGACCAAGACCTTCCAGGAGATCGAGACCCACCGCGACGACTGGACCGTGCACGTCCGCCCGGAACTGGTCGTCGAGATCGAGCTCGACGGCGCGCAGGTCAGCTCCCGATATCCCGGCGGTGTCGCGCTGCGCTTCGCCCGGGTGGTCCGGTACCGGCCGGACAAGGAGCCCGCCGACGCCGACACGATCGACGCCGTCCGCGCCACGTTGAAGGGCAGGGCATGACGCCGGAGGAACGGTTCGAAGAGCTGGTGGACCGGCTGGCCGGGCTGCCCGACGTGACGCCGCCGGGCGCCACCCAGGGGTTCGGGCGATCCGCGCTGCGCGTGCGGGGCCGGATCTTCACGATGTGTGTCCGCGGGCAGCTGGTGCTCAAGCTGCCCAAGGCCCGGGTGGACGAGCTGGTGGCCGCCGGCGAGGGCGTGCGCTTCGACGCCGACAAGGGAACTCCGATGAAGGAGTGGCTCAGCCTCGCGCCAGGGTCCACAATGGCTTGGCTGCCACTGGCCCGCGAGGCACACGATTTCGTGCGGAAATGAAGATCAGCTGTCACGGAATCCGCACATTTCACCCGTAGCTTGCGGGCATGGTGATCGCTCCACCCGTCCAGCCCGCGCTCCGTGCCGACCCGGGCAAGCCGCTGCGCGGGCCGAGCAGGCTCCCGGCCGTCGCCGCCGTCCTCGCCGGCACGGCGATGATCGGCTGGCGCGCGGCCCAGTACGGGAACTGGATCGTGGACGACGCCGCGATCACCTTCGCCTACGCCCGCAACCTCGCCGAGGGACTCGGGCCGGTGGCCCAGCCCGGCGTCCCCGCCGTGGAAGGCTTCTCGAACCCGACCTGGACGGCGCTGCTGGCCATCGGCCGCCTGCTGGGCCTGTTCGACCGGGGCACGTTGTTCGGCATCCCGGACTACGTGCTGTTCCCCAAGGCGCTCGCGCTGCTGTGCTGTGCCGGCGTCCTCGTCGCGTGCCACGTGGCCGCGAGCCTGGTCACGCGACGGCCCTGGCTCACCACGCTGGCGGCCGGAGCCGCGCTGACCGCCGTGCCGTCGTTCGTGGTCTGGTGCTTCTCCGGGCTGGAGAACTCGCTGTTCGCGCTGGTCGTGACCTGCCTGGCCGTGGTCGCGTTCCGCGCCGTGCTGCTGGGCCGGCTGCTGTCGCCGAAGGTCGCGGTCGCCGCCGGGCTGCTCGCCGCGGCGGCCGCGCTGACCCGCCCGGACGGCGCGATCTACGCCTTCGCGTACCCGTTGATCGTGCTCGTCACCCTGCGCCGGGCCACGATCACGCGTGGCATCCGGCACCTCCTGCTGTCGTCGGCCGCCTTCGCCGTGCCGTTCGGCGGTTACGTCCTCTGGCGCTACCTCGAGTTCGGCAGGCTGGTGGCCAACACCGCGGTCGCCAAGGACCAGGGCGTGCCGGAGGTCCAGCAGCTCACGCGTGCCGGTGAGCTCGTGCAGTACGCCGGGGCGCCGGCGGTGCTGGTGCTGATGGTCACGGTCGGGCTGGCGATGTCCCGGTCCTCGTGGTGGCGCGACGGGATGATCGCCCTGCTGGTCGTGCTCGGCCTGGCCCTGCTCGCGTACGCGGTGATCAACCCGGACTGGATGGGGCAGTACCGGTTCGCCACGCCGGTCTGGGCGCTGGCCGCGGTGACCGGGTCGCTGGCCGCGACCGAGGCGCTGCGCGGGACGGGCGCCCGGGGCCGGGTCGTGCTGTCGATCGCGCTGGTGGTGGCGCTGCTGCCCTCGGGCGTGGCGTTCGCGGCCGCGGGCGGGAAGTTCCGCGACACCCCGACCCTGCCGATGTGTTTCATCGCCGACCGGTTCGGACGCGTGTTCAACCAGTACGCGGACATCCTGGGCGTGCGGCAGGGCTCGATCCTCGAACCCGACCTCGGCGGCAGCTCGCTGACGAGCAGGCTGCCGATCGTCGACCTGGCCGGGCTGGTGGACGGGAAGATCGCGGACATGTACCACGACCACGACATGGCGGCACTGCGCGAGCACGTCTTCGAGGACGTGCGGCCGACCTTCATCCACTTCCGGATGTACTGGGGGCCGGCCACGGGCCTGTCCACCGACCCGCGGCTGTTCGCCGACTACGAGCCGATCTACACCTATCCCGCGCCCGCGGACTTCGGCGGCGACTTCGTGCGCAAGGACGCGGTGCACAGCCCCGAACAGCTGGCGGCACTGCGCGCCTACGCCGCCGAGACCGTGCCGGTCGTCGAAACCCACATCTACACCTGGCCGCGCCGGACCTGCGGGGACACCCTGGAGCCGGGTCAGACCACCGTCGCGCTGCCCTGACCGGCGCGCGGCAGGGTGAGGGTGAAGACCGCCCCGCTCGCGTTGGCCGCGACGAGCAGCCCGCCGTGCAGGCGGGCGTTCTCCTGCGCGATGGCCAGGCCCAGCCCGCTGCCCTGGGTCGCCGTCCGGGCGCGGTCGCCGCGCACGAACCGGTCGAACACCAGCCGCAGCAGGTCGTCCGGCACGCCCGGCCCGTGATCGGCGACCCGGACGGTGACCTCCTCCGGCCGGGACCCGTCGAGGTCCACGGTGACAGGCGGCGCGCCGTGGGTGAGCGCGTTGGTCAGCAGGTTGCGGGCGATCGTGTGCAGCCGCCGGGGGTCGCCGTTCACCGTCACGTCGCCGGTGGAGCGCAGCCCGATGTCGGCCCCGACCAGTTCGCTCGCGTCGGCCCACAGGTCGGCCAGGTCCACCGGCTCGGTCTCCAGGTGCACCGCACCCGCGTCGAACCGGGACATCTCCAGCAGGTCCTCGACCAGGCGGGCCAGCCGCCGGGCCTGCGCGCCCAGCAACCGGGTGGAGCGCTCCCGGGTCGCCGCGTGGTCCAGCCCGTCCACGGCCGCGACCATCGCCGCGACCGGGGTGCGCAGGTCGTGCGCGACGTCGGCGACGAAACGCCGTTGCTGCCGGTCCTTCGCATGCAGCTCGGCGATGGAGTCACCCACCTGCTGTGCCATGGAGTTGAACGAACGGGCCAGCTCGGCCACCTCGTCCCGCCCGCGCACCGGTACCCGGGTGTCGAGCCTGCCTTCGCCGAGCTGCCGCGCCGCGTTCCCGACCGCCTGCACCGGGCGCTGGATCCGTTTCGCGGCCACGATCGCCCCGGCGACGCCCAGGGCCGCGACCACGAGCGCGATCAGCTCGAGGTTGCGCCGCAGCTTCGTCAGCTCGTCCTGCAACCCCCGCAAGCTGTGGAACTCGACCAGCACCACGTACGGCGTGGTCGCCCCGGCGAAGATCGCGTACGGCGCGCCGGGCTCCGTCGTGTTGACCGCCGGACCGCCGGCCGCCAGCGCCGCGTCGACGAGTGAGGCGGGTACGTCCACCGGCGGCGGGCCGCCGCGGGCGGCCGGTCCGGCGACGAGGTAGTGCGCGCCCGCCTTCATCGGTGGCGGCGAGCCGGGCAGGAGGTCGAACAGGCACCAGGTCGTGCCGTGCTCACGCGACATGTAGCCCTCGACCAGGTCGGCGGGCGATCCGCCGGACACGTACTGCGCGACGAAGCGCGCCTGCGCCGTGTCGGACGCGAAGCTCGCGCGGGCGGTGGCGATGAACCTGTCCCTGATGTCGGTCGATTGCAGCTGATACGCCGCGTACGCCATCGCGGCCGTCGCGACCACGGTCACCAGCACGACCGCCGCGGCGATCCGCGCCCGCAGACCGAAGTGCGGGGTCACGGCTTCGTCAGCCGGTACCCGAGGCCCCGTACCGTGCGCAGCAGCACCGGGTTCGCCGGATCCCGCTCGACCTTCGCCCGCAACCGCGCGACCGCCGCGTCCACGATCCGCGAGTCCCCGACGTAGCCGTAGTCCCACACCCGTTTCAGCAGCGACTGGCGGCTGAGCACCTGACCGGCGTGCTGGGCGAACTCCAGCAGCAGCTTGAGCTCGGTCGCGGTCAGGTGCAGCTCCTGCCCGCCGGAGGTCACAGTCAGCGCCGCGGTGTCGATGACGAGGTGGCCCGCCTGGATGAGGCGGCTGGACCGCTCGGGCGCGGACCGGCGCAGGACCGCCTTCATCCGCGCGTCGACGACCCGCGGCTCGACGGGCTTGACCACGTAGTCGTCGGCACCGCATTCGAGGCCGACGACCACGTCCACCGGGTCGGCGCGGGCGGTCAGCAGGATCACCGGTACGAGACTGTCCGCCCGGATCCGCCGGCAGGCCTCGAACCCGTCGATCCCCGGCAGCATCACGTCCAGCAGGACCACGTCGAACGCGCCGTCCCGCACCGTCTCCAGCGCCTGCTCACCGGAGCCCGCCAGCGTCACGTCGTGGCCGAGGCCGCCGAGCGCGAGCGAGAACGCCTCGGCGACCCCCTCGTCGTCCTCGACCAGCAGCACGGAAGACACCGGACCCGAAACCCCCCACAGCACGGCAATCCGGCCACGATACCCCGCTGTCGGTCGGCTACCGCCCGGCCGGGGACGACTAGTCTCGTCGCCGTGACCCCTTACGCTGCCGCCGCAGGCCGCTACGACGAGATGTCCTACCGCCGCACGGGCCGCAGCGGCCTGAAGCTGCCCGCCATCTCGCTGGGCCTGTGGCACAACTTCGGCGACGATCGTCCGCTCGAGAGCCAGCGCGCGATCCTGCGCCGGGCGTTCGACCTCGGCGTCACCCATTTCGACCTGGCGAACAACTACGGCCCGCCCTACGGCTCGGCCGAGGCGAACTTCGGCAAGCTGATGGCCCAGGACTTCCGGCCGTACCGGGACGAACTGGTCGTCTCCACCAAGGCCGGGTACGACATGTGGCCGGGCCCGTACGGCGAATGGGGCTCCCGCAAGTACCTGCTCGCGAGCCTCGACCAGTCGCTGACCCGGATGGGCCTGGACTACGTCGACATCTTCTACTCGCACCGCTTCGACCCGGAGACCCCGCTCGAAGAGACGATGGGCGCGCTCGCTTCCGCCGTGCAGCAAGGAAAAGCGCTGTACGTCGGGATCTCCTCGTACAACGCCCACCGCACCCGTGAGGCCGCGGCGCTGTTGCGCCAGCACGGCGTGCCGCTGCTGATCCACCAGCCGTCCTACTCGATGCTGAACCGCTGGATCGAGGAGGACGGCCTGCTCGACGTGCTCGCCGAAGAGGGCGTCGGCTGCATCGGGTTCGCGCCGCTCGCGCAGGGCCTGCTGACCGACCGGTACCTCAACGGCATTCCGGAGGGTTCCCGTGCCACCCAAGGCAAGTCGCTCGACCCGGACGCGATCGAGCAGAACGTGGACAAGCTGCGCGCGCTGAACGACGTCGCGCAGCGTCGCGGCCAGTCGCTCGCGCAGCTCGCGCTCAGCTGGCTGCTGCGGGACCCGCGGATCACCTCGGCGCTCATCGGCGCGTCCTCGGTCAAGCAGCTGGAGCAGAACGTGGCCGCGCTGCGCGGACCCGCGCTGACCGACCAGGAGCTGGCCGAGATCGACAAGCACGCCACCGACTCGGGCCTCAACCTGTGGGCCCGCTCCAGCGAGTCGTAGGGTCGGTCGAATGACGGCAAGGGTCGAAAATGTGGTCACGTCGGGTGTGTTCGAGCTCGACGGCGGCAGCTGGGACGTCGACAACAACGTGTGGCTGATCGGTGATGACAGCGAGGTCTTCGTGATCGACGCCGCGCACGACGCGGATGCCATCGCCAAGGCGGTCGGCGAGCGGACCGTGCGGGCGATCATCTGCACGCACGCGCACAACGATCATGTCAACGCCGCGCCCGCGTTGTCCGAGCGCACCGGTGCGCCGATCCTGCTGCACCCGGAGGACCGCGTGCTGTGGGACCTGACCCACGCGGACGTCGCGCCGGACGCGGAGCTGGCCGACGGGCAGATCCTGACGATCGCGGGCACGGACCTGTCGGTGCTGCACACGCCAGGCCACGCGCCGGGCGCGGTGTGCCTGTACTCGCAGGAGCTCGGGGTGGTGTTCACCGGGGACACGCTGTTCTCCGGCGGTCCCGGCGCGACCGGCCGCTCGTACTCCGACCACCCGACGATCGTGCGGTCGATCCGCACCAAGCTGTTCGCGCTGCCGGAGGACACGGTGGTCAACACCGGTCACGGCGAGTCGACCACGATCGGCGCCGAGAAGGCGAACGTCTAAGTGTTTCTAAGCGGCGGAGCCGCTTGCTGTGGGGCACGCGGCTTGCACCGCTACCCGCACCGCCACGCAGGCCACTTCAAAACCAGTTTCTAACGGACCAGCCGTGGGGTGCCTTGCGCACCTGCTCGTGACCAGGAGACGAGCCCTGCGACGTCGATGCCGAACGGCGGCTCGGCGACGTAGGGCTCGATCGCCTCGGCACCCCGGCTGAGCAGGGACGCGGCGCCCTTGGCGTTCCCGCGGGCGGCGTGCGTCAGGCCCACCGCCAGCTGGGCGAGCCCCTTCCACAGCCCGCGCTCGGGCCCGTCCGCCGACTTCCACGCGTCCTCGAACACCTCGTGCGCGTGGAACGGCTTGCCCTCGTCCAGCAGCCGCTGGGCCTCGGCGAGCGTCTCGTCCGGGGTGCGGACGACGCCCTCGGCCTGGCGTTCCACCCCCGGTGCACCGTAGGGCAGTGGCCTGCCGAGACCGTCGCGAGGACGGGCGTTGCGGGCACGCCCTTCGGCGTCTCGGTCGCGGTCAGCCATGGCACCGATTGTCCCATGACGTATTCTGGGGCCTCGTGCGCTTCATCGACGGCCATCGGCCTGCCCACGACCTCACCTACGACGACGTGTTCCTCGTCCCGAACCGTTCGGACGTGGAATCCCGCTTCGACGTCGACCTCTCCACCGCGGACGGCACGGGCGCGACCATCCCGGTCGTCGTCGCCAACATGACCGCCGTCGCCGGCCGCCGGATGGCCGAGACCGTCGCCCGCCGCGGCGGGCTCGTGGTCCTCCCGCAGGACGTGGACCCGGCCGCCGTCGCGGAGATCGTCGGCTGGGTGAAGAGCCGCCACACCGTCTGGGACACCCCGCTCGTGCTCACCGGTGGCGACGCCGTCGCCGACGCGCTGAACCTGGTCGGCAAGCGTGCACACGGCGCCGTCGTCGTGGTCGACGACGAGGGCCGCCCGGTCGGCGTCGTGGACGAAAACGCTTGCGCCGGGGTGGACCGGTTCTCCCGGCTGGCCGAGGTCGCCGACCCGCCCGCCGTCACGCTGCCGCTCGACACGCCCGCTCGCGAGGTCTTCGAGCGCCTGCACGCCGCCGGCGCCCGGCTGGCGCTGGGCGTGGACGGCGACGGCAGGCTCGTCGGCGTCCTCACCCCGACCGCCGCACTCCGTGCGGACGTCTACACGCCGGCGGTCGACGCGCACAACCAGCTGCGGGTCGCCGCCGCCATCGGCGTGAACGGCGACGTCGCGGCCAAGGCCGAGGCCGTGCTGAACGCCGGGGTGGACGTGCTCGTCGTGGACACCGCGCACGGGCACCAGGAGAAGATGATCGCCGCGCTGAAGGCCGTCCGCTCGGTCTCGCCCCAGGTCCCGGTGGTCGCGGGCAACGTGGTCACCGCCGAGGGCACCCGCGACCTCATCGCGGCGGGTGCGGACGTGGTCAAGGTCGGTGTCGGGCCTGGCGCGATGTGCACGACGCGGATGATGACCGGGGTCGGCCGCCCGCAGTTCTCGGCCGTCGCCGAATGCGCCGCGGCGGCGCGCGAGCTGGGCAAGCACGTGTGGGCCGACGGCGGCGTGCGCCACCCCCGTGACGTCGCGCTGGCGCTGGCCGCGGGCGCGTCCGCGGCGATGGTCGGCTCCTGGTTCGCCGGCACCCACGAGTCGCCCGGCGACCTGCGTTACGACGAGAACGGCCGCCCGTACAAGGAGTCGTTCGGCATGGCCTCCAAGCGGGCGGTGGCCGGCCGGACCCGCACCGACAACGTCTTCGACCGCGCCCGCAAGGCGCTGTTCGAGGAGGGCATCTCGTCCTCGCGGATGCTGCTGGACCCGGCGCGGCCCGGTGTCGAGGACCTGCTCGACTCGATCTGTGCGGGCGTGCGGTCCTCGTTCACCTATGCCGGTGCGCGCAGCACGGAGGAGTTCCACGAGCGCGCGGTGCTCGGCGTGCAGTCCGCCGCCGGGTTCGCCGAGGGCCGCCCCCTCCCCGCCGGCTGGTGAGAGGGGGCGGCGCCGGCCGTCAGCCGTGGTCCTCCAGCATCTCGGTGACCAGAGCCGCGATCGGCGAGCGCTCCGAGCGGGTCAGCGTGACGTGCGCGAAGAGAGGGTGGCCCTTCAGCTTCTCGATCACCGCGGACACGCCGTCGTGCCGCCCGACCCGCAGGTTGTCCCGCTGCGCGACGTCGTGCGTCAGCACCACGCGTGAGGCCGTGCCCAGGCGGGACAACACGGTGAGCAGCACGTTGCGCTCCAGCGACTGCGCCTCGTCCACGATCACGAACGCGTCGTGCAGCGAGCGGCCGCGGATGTGGGTCAGCGGCAGGACCTCCAGCATCCCGCGGTCGAAGACCTCGTCGAGCACCTCCTGGCTGACCAGCGCGCCGAGGGTGTCGAACACCGCCTGCGCCCACGGCTGCATCTTCTCGCTCTCGGAACCGGGCAGGTAGCCCAGATCCTGGCCACCGACGGCGTAGACCGGGCGGAACACCACGACCTTGCGGTGCTCACGCCGTTCCAGCACCGACTCCAGGCCCGCGCACAGCGCCAGCGCCGACTTGCCGGTACCCGCGCGGCCACCGAGGGAGACGATCCCGACCTCGGGGTCGAGCAGCAGGTCGAGCGCGATGCGCTGCTCGGCGGAGCGGCCGTGCAGGCCGAACGCCTCCCGGTCGCCGCGCACGAGCCGCACCTTCTTCTCGGCGGTGACCCGCCCCAGCGCCGCCGAACCGCCGCCGAGCAGCCGCAACCCGGTGTGGCACGGCAGCTCGCCGACCTCGGGCTGGCCGTACTCGGCGAGGTCGACCGCGCCGTTCGAGAACAGCGCGTCGATCGCCTCGTGCGGCACGTCGACGTCCGCCATCCCGGTCCAGCCCGACGGGGTGACCTCCTGGGCGCGGTACTCGTCGGCGTCCAGGCCGACCGCACCGGCCTTCACCCGCAGTGGGATGTCCTTCGTCACCAGGGTGACGGTCTTGCGCTCCACGGCGAGGTTCAGCGCGCACGCGAGGATCCGGTGGTCGTTCGAGTCGGTCCGGAATCCGGGCGGCAGCACAGTGGGGTCGGAGTGGTTCAGCTCGACGTGCAGGGTGCCGCCGGCGTCCCCGATCGGCACCGGCGCGTCCAGGCGGCCGTAGGTGCGCCGCAGGTCGTCGAGCATGCGCAGGGACTCCCGCGCGAACCAGCCCAGTTCGGGATGATGCCGTTTCGCCTCCAGTTCGCTGATCACGACCAGCGGCAGCACGACGGCGTGCTCGGCGAACCTGGTGAGCGCCCACGGGTCCGAGAGCAGGACCGACGTGTCGAGCACATAGGTGTGCCGCTGGATTTCTGGGGATAGCGGACCAGCCGCTGAGTCTCCGGTGCCTTCCGCACCGGAGGACGAGGCCTTTCGGGGCAAACGCTGCGCAGTCACGACGGCATCTCCCTTAGGCGTGGCACCACGCCCGCACTCGCTGGGCCGGGCACCGCCCTGGCTGGCCGTCCGTCCGCCGTCGCCGTTTCGCGTCAGCGGGCGTGGCCAAGAGGGCCGGGTGCCGGCCCCCTCGTGTGTTGTGCGAACGACGTCACGGCTGGTACCGCCGTCGTTCCCTCAACTACTGCCACGTCCAGGGCCTCCCGCGATGGTCCGCAAGGTCACGCACCATCACTTCGGAAGTTACCTGCGATTCCCGGATCTTGCAGGCAGCCAGGCAGGTGATTCGCCAAGTTGTCATCTCACCGACGGTAGATTTGACGTGGCCTGCTGAACACGTTCGGTGATGTCAAGCACCGAATCGGCGATGCCGCCAGGCGTAGTCGCGCACCGCTCGCAGGAAGTCGACCCTGCGGAAGGCGGGCCAGTAGGCCTCCGTGAACCAGAACTCCGAATGCGCCGACTGCCAGAGCAGGAAGCCGGAAAGCCGCTGTTCACCGGAGGTCCGGATGATCAGGTCGGGGTCCGGCTGGCCCGAGGTGTAGAGGTGCTCGGAGATGTGGTCGACGTCGAGGATCTTGGCCAGCTCGCGGATCGAGGTGCCCTCGTCGGCGTGCTGCAGCAGCAGTTTCTTGACCGCGTCCGCGATCTCCTGGCGGCCGCCGTAGCCGACCGCGATGTTGACCTCCATGCCCTTGCGGCCCTCGGTGCGCGCGGCGGCGGCCTTGAGGCTGCGGGCCATGTCGGCCGGGAGGAGCTCCAGTGCGCCGACCATGCGCAGCCGCCAGGGCGTCTCGGGGGCGGCCAGCTCGTCGACCACGTCGACGATGATCTTCAGCAGGGCCTCGACCTCCTCGTGCGCGCGCAGGAGGTTGTCGGTCGAGAGCAGCCACAGGGTGACCACCTCGACATCCGCCTCGCGGCACCAGGACAGGAAGTCGGCGATCTTCTTCGCCCCGGCGCGGTGCCCGTCCGCGACGTCGGTGAAGCCGGCTTCGCGCGCCCAGCGACGGTTGCCGTCGAGCATGATCGCGATATGGCGAGGGTGCCGTCCGGCGGCCTGCTGGATCAGTCGCTTGCCGTAGACGGTGTAGGCGATGCGGGACCCGATAGCGCGAAGACTCACGTCGGCCAAGCGTACGCAGTCGGTGTGAGAGCGTGGTTCCGGCCACGGAGACTGGCATAAAACCTACGGACCCGTAACCTGAAACGCGTGACCGTCGAGACCGAATCCGACTTCGTGGACACCCGACCGCGCCTTCGTGGTCATCTGCATTTCTGGTCGTTCTTCGGTGCGCTGATCTGCGCCGTGGTGCTCGTCGCCATGGCCGGCGCGACGGTATCGGCGACGGCTGCCGTCGCGACGTCGGTGTACGGGCTGACCGTGATGGGCGTCTTCGGCGTGAGCGCGCTGTACCACCGGCGGATCTGGAGCCCGCGCGGGTACAAGTGGATGAAGCGCGCGGACCACTCGATGATCTTCCTGTTCATCGCCGGGACGTACACGCCGTTCACGGTGCTGTCCATGTCGAAGCCGACCGGCTGGGTGATCCTGGGCGTCGTGTGGGGCGGGGCCCTGGCCGGGGTGGCGTTGAAGATGCTGTGGCCGGGGGCGCCGCGCTGGCTGGGCGTGCCGATCTACATCGCACTCGGCTGGGTGGCCATCTTCGTGCTGCCGGAGCTGGCCCGCCACGCCGGCATCGCGGCCCTGGTGCTGCTCCTCGTGGGCGGCTTGTTCTACACCGTCGGCGCGGTGTTCTACGGGACCCGCTGGCCCAACCACTGGCCGAACACCTTCGGGTACCACGAGTTCTTCCACGCGTGCACCGTGCTGGCGGCGATCTCGCACTACGTGGCGATCTGGCTGGCGGTGTTCGCTTAGGGAGCACCTCGCGCGGAGCGCGAGGGGGGCGGCCGGGCGCGGCCATTCCTGGCTGCCGTTGCCGGGTTCGCCTGGGGTGGGGCTGGGCGCTGTCGGGTTCGGCTTCGGTGGGTGACGGGGCAGTGTCGAGAACGCCGTGGTGGGGCCCCACGTCAACCCTCCAGCATCTCCGCCTTCAGGAACGCCTCCGGGATCGCGAAGGCATCCACCAGCAGGCGCGCGTGGGGGCGCAACTGGCGGCACAGGTCGTTCACCGCGGCGACGATCGCCTTCGCGCGGGCTGAGGTGATGCGGCCGTGCTCGAGGAACCACGCGCGATCCTCCTCGATGTTCGACAGCACGTACAAGTCGCACAACTTGCCCAGCAGTTCGGCCGCTTCGGCGTCACCACAGCGCTCGATCGCCGCGACGAACGCTTCCAGCACCACCCGGTCGACGTGCACCTGCGCCGCCCGCAGGATGTGGTCCTGCGCGTTGTTGAAGGCGTCGAACGGATCGTCGCGCGCCGCCGCGCGCAGCCGACGCGCCGCGCCCTCCAGCACGTGCTTCTCGCGGTCCTCGAACAGCGTCAACTGCCACCCGCGGTCGAGCAGCACACCCTCGTCGTCACGGCCCGGGGCGGCGTCGGCGAGGCGGTCGATGACCTTGCGCGCCGCGGTCCGCTCGATGACCGTCTCCACGACCTGCTCCGCCACGAACCGCGCCGTCGCCAGCGGGCTCAGGTCCGCGAAGTGGTCACGGTAATTCGTCAGCAGGCCCTTCGCGACCAGCTGCAGCAACACCGTGTTGTCACCCTCGAACGTGGTGAACACGTCGGTGTCCGCCTTCAGCCCGGCGAGCACGTTCGCGGCCAGGTATCCCGCGCCACCACACGCTTCCCGCGCGGTCTGGATGGACCGCGTCGCGTTCCAGGTGGCCGTCGCCTTGATGCCGGCCGCCCGCGACTCCAGCTCCCGTTGCGTGTGGTCGTCGACGTCCGTCGCGCCCTGGACGTCGTGCAGCGCGCGGACGAGCTCCTCCTGCGCGAAGTGCAGCGCGTAGGTCCTCGCCAGCGCGGGCAGCAGCTTCCGCTGGTGCGCGAGGTAGTCCAGCAGCACGACCTCCCCCGAGCCGTCGGGCCGCTCGAACTGCCGCCGCCGCTCGGCGTACCGGACGGCGAGCGCGAGCGCCCGTTCCGTCGCGCTGATCGCCGCGCCCGCCACGCTGATCCGGCCCCGGATGAGCGTGCCGAGCATGGTGAAGAACCGCCGGCTGTCGCTTTCGATCGCGCTCGAGTACGTGCCGTCCTCGGCGACGTCGGCGTACCGGTTGAGCAACGCCTCCCGGGGTACGCGCACGGAACGGAACGTCAGGCGCCCGTTGTCCACGCCGTTGAGACCGGCCTTGCGCC
Organism: Amycolatopsis acidiphila; assembly: GCF_021391495.1. Taxonomy (NCBI): domain Bacteria; kingdom Bacillati; phylum Actinomycetota; class Actinomycetes; order Pseudonocardiales; family Pseudonocardiaceae; genus Amycolatopsis; species Amycolatopsis acidiphila. The sequence continues at coordinate 6,883,378 of NZ_CP090063.1, forward strand.
CGCAGTCCGCGATCTCGACGCCCGGCATCGGCTCGCCCAGCTCGTTGCGGATCGGCACCAGGAACGCGTGCACGCCACGGCTTTCCCCGCCGGTGACCAGCTGTGCGAACACCACCGCCATGCGCCCGTCGCGGGCCGCGTTGCCGATGTAGTCCTTGCGGGCCTCCCTATCGGGGGTGTCGATGACGAACTGACGCGTCTGCGGGTCGTACGTCGCCGTCGTGCGCAGGTGCTGGACGTCCGAACCGTGGCCCGTCTCCGTCATCGCGAAGCAGCCCGGCAGGTCCAGGTCCATGATCCGGGCGAGGTAGCGCTTGTGGTGCAGCTCGGTGCCGAGCAGCTGCACGGCACCGCCGAACAGCCCCCACTGCACACCGGACTTGACCATCAGCGACAGGTCACCGTGCCCGAGCAGCTCGAACGAGACCACCGAACCGCCGATGTCCCCGCCGCCGCCGTACTCGCGGGCGAAGCCGAGCCGGGGCTGCCCGGTTTTCGCCAGCGCGTGCAGCTGTTCGAGCACCCACGAGCGGTAGTCCTCGGTGCCGATGTCATGCGGCTCGTCATAGGCGTTCTCCGCCATCTGCGCCCGGACGTCACGCCGCAGTGCCGCCCAGTGCCCATCCAGTACGACTGTCAGCGCCTCAGGGTTCATGCCCTTCAGCTTCACCCAACGGACGGAACTTCGCAGCACTCAGCCGAGATCGGGCCCCTTGGCGCGCAGGTCATCCACAGTGGACATGGCCTCCCGCAGCTCGGTGAGCCAGCTCTCGGCGTGCTCGCCGACGAGCCGGACGGCCCAGGCCAGCGCCTCCGAGCGGGACCGCGCGACGCCCGAGTCGACGAGGGTGTCCAGCACCTGGCGTTCCGGCTGCCGCAGCCGCGTCATCACCGGGACGGACAGTGTGGTGAACAACTCCTGGGTGTCCCCGATCCGGGCGCCCCACGCGACCTTGCGCTGGTAGCGGTGCTCGGCCTGGCGCGCGATCTCGATGCGCTGCTCCCGGGTCTCCTCCCGGAACCGGCTGATCCGCCCGGACTCCGCCGCGGCGCGCGCCGCGTCGTCGGCGAACTCGTCGGTCAGCGACGGCAGCTCGCCGACGACCAGGATCTCCTCCCTGTCGACCGTCAGCTCCGGTGCGCCGGTGAACCAGCCGTCGGGCAACCGCCCCGCGAACCAGCCCGCCGCGTCGTCGGCCGAGGGGACCTCGCCCTGCTGCCAGCCGCCGCGGCCTTTCCAGCCTCGTTGTCCTCGCATCACAACCTCCGCGATTACATAATTACAGTGATACTGACGCTACGCCTGCATGCGCCCTTCGACGACGGGTTCCGCGACCGGCGAACACTAGGCTCGGCGAGGTGGACTTCGAGGAGAAGGCGATGGCTGTGTTCCGCCGCGGGGACGACGCCGAGGTGACCCGGCTCGCCGACCAAGAGCTCGGCAGCGCCAGGGCCGACGGTGATCCCCAGGGGGAGGTCGACGCCCTGTGCATGCTGTCGCGCGTCGCCATCCGTCAGGGTGACCTCGACGAAGGCCGGGCGCTGGCCGAGCAGGCGCGGACGATCGCGCGGCAGGCCGGAAACCCCGCGCTCGCGCAGATGCCGTTGCACATCCTCGCCGGCGCCGCTCGCCTGGCGGACGACTTCGAGCGGGCGAGGTCGTTGGCCGCCGAGGCGATCGCTGCGCACCAGGCTCTCGGTGACATCCGCATGCTCGCGATCGAGGAGCACAACCTCGGTCATCTCGAACTGAACGACGGACAGGTCGGCCGGGCACGCGGACTCTTCACGAGCGCGCGCGAGCACGTGGCGAAGGCCCGCGACACGACACTCCTGCCCGAACTCGCGCTCGGGGTCGCCGCCGTAGCCGCGGTGGACCGCGAATTCGCCCGCGCCGCACGGCTTCTGGGCGCGATCGACAGCACGCTCAGCGCCTCGCGACGGGTCTTCGACCCCGACGACTTCCTCGAGGAGCAGACCCTCCGCGCGAAGCTCGAAGCCGCACTGGGCGAGCCTGCCTTCGCCGAGGCCTACCGCAAGGGCGTCGGCGAGGACGTCCAGCAGGCGCTGGCCTGACTCAGCGGGCGAGTACGGCTTCGAGTGCGTCGGAGGAGGTCACCGGCCGGTCGCAGACGTAGCCGCGGCAGACGTACGCGGCGGCGGCGCCTTCGATGAGGGGGCGGTCGGCGAGCAGTGGTGCGCTTTCGGGCTGACCGGCCAGCACCACCCCACCACCGTGCACGAGCTGCGCAGCGGTCGTCCGCAGTTCCGACCACGCCTCCGGATCGAGACCGACGACGGCGACCTGCACGGGCCCGGCGGCCAGCGCCTCGGCGACCGAGAGCCAGTTCCCCGCGAACCGCGGCACCTTCGTGGCCAGCTGAGCGACCCGGCTCAACGCCAGCTCGGCCGCGTCCCGGTAGGCGCCGGCCCGCTCCGGGCCGACCAGCACGGACGCCGTCACCAAGGCACCCGCGAGTGCGGAGGCACCGGACGGGCTCGCGTTGTCGGCCGGGTCGGAAGGCCGCTGCACCAATGCTTCCGCGTCGTCCGCGGTGTCGTGGAACGCGCCCGGAGCGTCACTGATGGCGAAGCGTTCGAGTGCGGTGTCGAGGAGTGTGGTCGCTTCGTCGAGCCAACGGGAATCGCCGGTCGCCTGGTGCAACGCGAGCAGGCCGTCCGCCAAGCAGGCGTAGTCCTCCAGGACCCCGGCCGCGTCGCCGACCTTGCCGTGCCGGGAGCTGCGCCGCAGCCGACCGTCGATCACGTGGATGTCGAGGATCGCGCTCGCCGCCCGGTCCGCGGCCTCGACCCACCGCGGCTCGTTCAGCGCCATTCCGGCCTCGCACAACGCGGTGATCGCCAGCCCGTTCCAGGCGGCGATCACCTTGTCGTCGCGGCCCGGCTGCGGCCGCCGGTCGCGAGCGTCGAGCAGCGCGGCACGCACGCGCTCGAACCGCGCCGGGTCGTCTGGGTCGCGCCGTAGCTGCAACACCGACTTGCCGTGCTCGAACGTGCCGGACTCGGTGACCCCGAACAGCTCGGCCGCCCAGCCGGCGTCCTCGCCGAGGACCTCGCTCAGCTCGCCGGGAGTCCAGACGTAGGTCAGCCCCTCCTCGCCGAGGGTGTCGGCGTCGAGCGAGGCGGCGAACCCGCCCTCGTCCGTGCCGAGCAGGCCGAGCAGGAACTCACCCGTCGCACGAGCGACCGTCAGTGCCCGCGCCGAACCCGTCAGCCGTGCGAGGTGCGCGTAGACGCGGAGCAGCAAAGCGTTGTCGTACAACATCTTCTCGAAGTGCGGGACGACCCAGTCCGCGTCCACCGAGTACCGTGCGAAGCCACCGGCGAGCTGGTCGTACATGCCACCACGGGACATCGCCTCGGCGCATTCGTCCACTAAGGACAGAGCTTCGGCGGAACCCGTGCGTTCGTGGTGACGCAGCAGGAACTCCAGTGTCATCGACGGCGGGAACTTCGGCGCCCCGCCGAACCCGCCGCGCTCGCGGTCGGCCTCCGCGCCGAGCGTCGTCACCGCTCCGGCGAGGACGTTCTCGTCGACCGCGGCAGCCGGCAACGGCCCGGTCTGACGCGCGAGTTCCGCGACGATCTGCCCGGCACCCGCGCGCAGCTCCTCGCGGCGCTCCTGCCACGCCTGCGCGACGGCGACGAGCAGGCGTTGGAACGAGGGCATCCCGGGATGCGGCTGGGGCGGGTAGTACGTCCCGCAGTGGAAGGGTTCGCCGTCGGGGGTCAGGAAGCAGGTCATCGGCCAGCCGCCCTGCCCGGTCATCGCCTGGGTGGCGGTCATGTAGACGGCGTCGATGTCGGGGCGTTCCTCGCGGTCCACCTTGATGTTGACGAAGTTCTCGTTCATCAGCCGCGCGGTGTCGGCGTCCTCGAACGATTCGTGGGCCATGACGTGGCACCAGTGACAGGCCGCGTAGCCGACGGACAACAGGATCGGCACGTCGCGGCGGCGCGCCTCGGCGAGCGCTTCGGGCCCCCACTGCCACCAGTCCACCGGGTTCTCGGCGTGCTGCAGCAGGTACGGGCTCGTGGCGGCGGCGAGTCGGTTGACCATGCCTTCAGGGTGGCACGGACTCACCGGGCTCGCGGGGTCAGGATCTCTCGGTCTTCTCCGGCTGCTTGGCCTGTTCCCCGGCGGCCGGCTCGTCCTCGACGGCAGGCTCCTCCGCGGCCGGTTCGTCGGCATCGAAGCTCGCCGGGACGCGCTTGAGGTGCTTGGTCATCGACCGCACCAGGAACGCCACGGCGACCAGGAACACCAGCAGCAACAGGAAGCCGACCGGCGAGGACTTGCCGAAGTCCTCGCCCTGGCCACCGTTGTCGCCGCTGTCGGGCTGTTGCACCAGGACGACCGCGGTCGTGGCGACCGGGCCCGCTCCCGGCAGGACGAATGTCATGCCGTCACCTTCTCCCGTACCCCCGCGAACAGATCGTCCTCCGGCAGGGTGCTGTCGACAAGCGAGCGGACGAGCTCGTACTCCTCCGTCGGCCACACCCGCCGCTGGAGCTCCAGCGGCACCACGAACCAGCGGCTGTTCGGGTCGATCTGCGTCGCGTGCGCCTTGAGCGCCTCGTCGCGGATCTTGAAGTAGTCGGCGCACTCGACCCGGGTGGTGACCCGCTCCATCACGTCGGTGCGGTTCGGGTCCCACTTGTCCAGCCACTCGGCGTACGGCGACTCGAGGCCGGCCTCGGTCAGCGCGTCGTGGAACAGCTGCATCCGCTGGCGCGAGAACCCGTGCATGTAGTACAGCTTCAGCGGCTGCCACGGCTCGCCCGCCTCGGGGAACCGGTCCGGCTCGGCGACGGCGTCGAACGCCGCGACCGACACCTCGTGACAGCGGATGTGGTCGGGGTGCGGGTAGCCGCCGTTCTCGTCGTAGGTCAGCACGACGTGCGGGCGGAACTCGCGCATCACCTTGACCAGCTCGCGCACCGGCTCCTCGAGCGGCACCATCGCGAAGCAGCCCTCCGCCAGCGGCGGGAGCGGGTCGCCCTCGGGCAGCCCGGAGTCGACGAAGCCCAGCCAGTGGTGGCGGATGCCGAGGATCTCGGCGGCCTTCGCCATCTCGTCACGGCGGATCTGCGCCATGTTCTCGCGTACTTCCGGCCGGTCCATCGCCGGGTTGAGCACGCTGCCGGCCTCGCCGCCGGTGCAGCTGACCACCATCACCTCGGCGCCCTCGGCCACGTACTTCGCCATCGTCGCCGCGCCCTTGCTCGACTCGTCGTCCGGATGGGCGTGCACCGCCATCAGACGAAGACGCGAACCCGGCTCGGAACCCCGCTCGTCAGCTTCCACCATGCGTCCAACGACCCCTTCTGCACCGCTATTCCGAGCCTGACGGATACTCGGTCCGTGCTCCATTGTCCTCAGGGGTACGACAGGACGGATCAGGAGGCCCGGGTTTGACCACGCGCGCGCTGCCCGAGGGCCGCTACGGCTCGCCGAGCGGCCGTACCCCGGCACGCTGGCGGCGCTGGGCGTTCACCGCCGTGGCGCTGCTGGTCAGCGCGGCCGTCGCGTGGATCGCCTACGTCAACCTCGGGCCCGCCCCCATCGACGCCGACCGGGTCTCCTTCTCCCAGCAGCCGGGCAACGCGATGTCGGTCACCATCAACGTGACCCGCGACGACCCGTCGAAGCCCGGGGTCTGCATCGTCCGCCTGCGTGACATCTCGGGCGCGGAGAGTGGTCGCAAGGAGGTCTACGTCCCGGCGGGGGACAATCACAGCCGCCAGACCACCGTGGTCCGCAGCATCGACCCGCCGGTCGACGCGGACGTTTTCGGCTGCTCGTACGACGTACCAACGTATTTGTCAAGCAGCTAGCGGCCAACGGGGTGAAACACGCGCCCAGCGTCCGCGACGAGCGAAAACGGACGGCCTGGGGCACTCTCTGCGTGCTATCCTGGTCTACCGGCACGGCCCAGACGGGCCGTGTTTTTCCTTTATCTCAGCCTCGCCGGATCCGCTCCGGTGAGGCCGCCGGCTTGTATACCCATGCCCGGCAGGCACGACGAGGAGATGGTGGCCGTGAGCGACACCCAGGTGACCTGGCTGACGCAGGAAGCCTTCGACAGGCTCAAGCACGAGCTCGACGAACTGATCGAGAATCGTCCGGTCATCGCCGCGAGGATCAACGACAGCAGGGAAGAGGGCGACCTCAAGGAGAACGGGGGCTACCACGCCGCCCGTGAGGAGCAGGGGCAGGCCGAGGCTCGCATCCGCCACCTGCAGGAGCTGCTGCGCTCGGCCAAGGTCGGCGAGGCGCCGGCCAACGACGGCACCGCGGAACCGGGCAAGGTCCTCACCGTGCGCTACGACGGTGACGACGACGAAGAGAAGTTCCTGCTGGCGACTCGTGAAGAGGGCGCCGAGGGCGCACTGGACGTGTACTCCCCCGAGTCGCCGCTGGGCAAGGCCCTGCTCGGCGCCAAGGAGGGCGAGTCGCGTGAGTACGACCTGCCCAACGGCAGCAAGCAGAAGGTCACCCTGATCAAGGCCGTGCCGTACACCGGCTGACCCGCCCGGCGGGCCTTTCCCCCACCGGGAAAAGGCCCGCCGTCCACGGCCGGGCGGCGCTAGCGTGACTTCATGAGCTCGCTGCCCCTGTGCCAGACCTGCGGTATGCAGTACACGGCCCCGCGGTCCGACTGCCCGATCTGCGAGGACGAGCGCCAGTACGTGCCGCCGTCCGGCCAGCAGTGGACCGACCTCGACAGCCTGCGTGCCGAGCACACCGGCGTGGTGCGGGACCAGGGGCCCGGCGTGATCGGCATCGGCTGCGAGCCGAAGTTCGCCATCGGCCAGCGGGCGCTGCTGGTCAAGGCCGCCTCCGGCAACTTCCTGTGGGACTGCGTCGCCTACCTGGACGACGAGCTGGTCGCCGGGATCACCGCGCTCGGCGGCATCACCGGTATCGCGATCAGCCACCCGCACTACTACACGACGGTCGTCGAATGGGCCCACGCCTTCGACGTGCCGGTCTACCTGCACGAGAAGGACCGCGAGTGGCTCGGCAGGCCCGACCCGGCCATCGAGTGGTGGAGCGGCGAGACCAAGCAGGTCGCCGACGACCTCACCCTGGTCAACCTCGGCGTGCACTTCGCCGGCGGCACCGTGTTGCACTGGCCGGAGGGCGAGCATGGCCGTGGCGCGCTGCTGTCGGGCGACATCGTGCAGGTGATCCCGGACCGCGAGTTCGTCGGCTTCATGTACAGCTACCCGAACCTCATCCCGGAACGGCCACCGGTGGTCCGCCGTGCCGCGGAGATCCTCGCCGGCTACCGGTTCGAGGCGATCTACGGCGCCTGGTGGGACGCGATCGTCCACGAGCACGGCCACGACGTCGTGCAGCGCTCGGCCAAGCGCTACCTGGACTTCGTCTCGTCGTAGGCGATCCGCTCCAGCAGCGGCCGCACCCGCGGCGGGATCGGCGTGGTCAGCGCGAGCGAGGTGTTGGTCCGCCGCACCCCCGGCAGGCCGACGACCTGGTCGATCACCCGCTGCAGGTCCTCGTGGTCGCGGGCGACCATCCGCACGAACAGGTCGCCCTGCCCGGTCGTCGCGTGCGCCTCGCAGACCTGGTCGATCGCGGCGAGGGCCGCGGCCACCTCGACGCGGCTGCCCTGCGCGATCTCGATGACGGCGAACGCGGTGAGCCCGTAGCCGATCGCGGCCATGTCGACCTCCGGCGGGAACCCGCCGAGCACGCCCTGCTCGGTGAGCCGGTCCAGCCGCGCCTGCACGGTCCCGCGCGCCACGCCCAGCCGCCGCGCGCACTCCAGGACACCGAGCCGCGGCGCGTCGGTCAGCAGGAGCAGCAGCTTCGCGTCGAGTGCGTCCACGGCGTTCTTCCTAGTAGGTCTGCTCGCGCACGAGGGTGTAGCCCGCGCGTCGGAGTTCGGTGGTGACGTCGGCGCAGTGCTCCGGACCGCGGGTCTCCAGGTTCAGCGCGACCTCGACCTCGCCCAACGCGAGCGCGCCGGAGATCCGCGAGTGCTCGACGTCCAGCACGTTGGCACCCAGCTCGCTGATCCGCGACAGGACCGAGGCCAGCACCCCCGGCCGGTCGGGCACCCGCAGCCGCAACGCGAGATAGCGCCCGCCCGCGGTCATCCCGTGCTGGATGATCTGCAGCAACAGCAGCGGGTCGACGTTGCCGCCGGACAGAATGCCGACGATCGGGCCGGCGAACTCGCCCGGGTACTGCATCAACGCGGCCACCGCCGCAACGCCCGCGGGTTCGACGACGAGCTTCCGCCGCTCCAGGCACAACAGCACCGCGCCGGACAACGACTCCTCCGTCACCGTCAGCACGTCGTCCACCAGGGCTGTGACGTGCTCGAACGTGAGCGCGCCGGGCTCGCCGACCGCGATCCCGTCCGCCATGGTGGACGAGCCGGGCAGCCGCACCGGCTTCCCGGCGGCCAGCGACGGCGGGAAAGCGGCCGCCCCCTCGGCCTGCACGGCGACGATCCGGGTGTCCGGCCGCAGGGCCTTGACCGCGATCGCCACGCCCGACACCAGGCCACCGCCACCGGCGGGCACCAGGATCGTGCTCGCCTCCGGCACCTGCTCGAGCACTTCGAGCCCGACCGTGCCCTGTCCGGCGATCACGTCCTCGTGGTCGAAGGGGTGGATGAACACCGCGCCGGTGTGCTCGGCGAAGGCGATCGCCTCCGCGAGCGTCTCGTCGAACACCGCCCCGTGCAGGTGGACGTCCGCCCCGTAACCCCGCGTCGCGGCCAGTTTCGGCAGCGGCGCGCGCATCGGCATGAACACTGTCGACTTGATGCCGAGCAGGGACGCCGCCAGCGCAACGCCTTGCGCGTGGTTCCCGGCGCTCGCGGCGACCACCCCGCGCCCGCGGTCGTCCTGGCCGAGCCCGTGGATGCGGGTGTAGGCGCCCCGGATCTTGAACGAGCCGGTGCGCTGCAGGTTCTCGCACTTCAAATACACCGGACTGTGGTGAACCCGTTCCAGGTCCCGTGCGTGTTCCATCGGGGTGACACGGATGATCCCCTCGAGGAGCCGACGCGCCTCGTTGATCCGCTCCAGGGCCACCAATCGCATAACCGGGATCATGCCACCGGAGGTTCGTGCGGTTTAGGTACCCTGGAACCGGCCGGGACGGGAATCAGGGAGTGACGATGCGAAGGCGGAGCGAAACGGACGGCGGTTCACGCCGGGCCAGTCGTTCGGCCGGGGCGCTGCCTCTGGTCGCGGCGATCACCTCGGCACTGGCGCTCACGGGTGCCGCGTTCTACACGGTCGATCGCGCCACCTGCGGCGATCCCGCGCAGTACATCAGGCACGACAACCACATCGAGCTGGTGGGTGGCTGCGTGGACGGCTCCCAGCTGGAGCAGCTGCACACCACGCAGTCCCACAGCGACGGTCAGACCGCCGAGTACAACAACTACCGGCCCTGACTCAGAGCGCCTGCAGCAGGTCCTCGACCAGGTCCCGCGAGTCCTCGATGCCGACCGACAACCGCAGCAGGTCGGCAGGCACCTGCAGCATCGAACCCGCGACGCTCGCGTGCGTCATCCGGCCAGGATGCTCGATCAGCGACTCGATCCCGCCGAGCGACTCCGCCAGGATGAACAGCTTCGTGCGCGAGGGCGCGTCCAGCGCGGCCTGCTCCCCGTCGGCGTGCCGGAACGACACCATCCCGCCGAAGCGTCGCATCTGCTTCGCGGCGGCTTCGTGCCCCGGGTGCTCGGCGAGGCCCGGGTAGTAGACCTGCGCGACCTTCGGATGCGCGGTCAGTGCCTCGGCGACACGCTCGGCGTTGTCGCAGTGCCGCTCCATGCGGACAGCCAGCGTCTTGATCCCCCGCAGCGTGAGCCACGCGTCGAACGCGCCGGGCACCGCGCCGGCGCCGTTGCGCAGGAAGAACAGCTGCTCGCGCAGCTCGTCCTCGTTGGTCAGCACCGCGCCGCCGACCACGTCGGAGTGACCGCCGAGGTACTTCGTGGTCGAGTGCACGACGATGTCCGCGCCGAGCGAGAGCGGGGTCTGCAGGTACGGCGTCGCGAAGGTGTTGTCCACGACGAGCTTGGCGTCGGCGGCGTGCGCGACCCCGGCCAGCGCCGGGATGTCGGCGATGCCGAGCAGCGGGTTGCTCGGGGTCTCGCACCAGACGAGCTTCGTCTCGGGGCGGATCGCGGCGCGCACGGCGTCGATGTCGGCGAGGTTCGCGACGGTGTACGTCACGCCCCAGTGCGTCAGGACCTTGTCGATGAGCCGGAAGGTGCCGCCGTAGGCGTCGTTGCCGAGCACCAGGTGGTCACCGGGACGCAGCGTGGTGCGCAGCACGGCGTCCGAGGCCGCCATCCCGGAGGCGAAGGCGAGCCCGTGACGGGCCCCTTCGAGCGAGGCGAGCTGCTGCTCCAGCGCGGTGCGCGTCGGGTTCGCGGTACGCGAGTACTCGTAGTCACCCTCGCGGGTGCCGCCGACGCCGTCCTGCGCGTAGGTCGAGGTCTGGTAGATCGGCACGATGACCGCGCCGGTCCGCGGATCGGGTTCCTGACCAGCGTGAATGGCACGTGTCTCGAAACCGAACCGGGAGGATTCGTCCGTCATGCCATCGAATGTAGCCGTGCGCGAAGCGCTCTGTTGAGGCGGTGGTGGGGAAGCGGCCGGCCCTACGACCAGCCGCTGGTGACCCACCGCGCGGTGGGCCGCACGCTCGCCAGGACGGCCGTCGCGACGGCGGGCACGCACAGCAGCGCGACGTAGCCGACCGGCAGCGTGCGGTCGAACTGGCCGAGGAAGTAGACCCCGAACGAGGCCAGGACCAGCACCGACACGTACAGCAGCAGCGCCAGCACCGCACCCGCGATGGTGAACGACCGGCCGAACGGCTTGGCGAGAATCAGCCCCACCCCGCCGATGATCAGCGTGCCGGCCACGATCAGGTGCAGCAGGAACGTGAGCAGCGCGCGGCCGAGGTCGGTGTCCCCGGCCAGCAGCACCGCACCACCGGCGACGCCGACGAGGTGGAAGATCCCGCCGAGCAGGGCGAGCACCGCCGCCGGGATGCCGGTGCCGCCGCCCCGGGATTGCTGAGGGTCCATGTCCAATCAACTACCAGCCCTGCGAAGGATGACTGCGTTCCGGGTGCTTCTGGGACACGACGGGGTATTCGCCAGGCCGGTACCGCAGGTAGCGGAACGTCCACGGAAGCGAGGAAAGGACCAGCACGACCGGTCCGCCGACCGTCGCCGCCACGCGCACGAACGCGTCGTCCGGCACGAACTGGAACATCGCCTTGAAAAACTGCCCGAAGTAGTCGGGGTAGAGCAGCAGCGGCTCGGTGACGACGGCCGCGATCGTGGCGAGTCCGCCGATCAGCAGCAGCACCGCCCCCGCGACCGCGCGGAAGAACGTGATCAGCGCGCCGATCAGCAGGATCACCGCGGCGCCGAGATACAGGCCGAGCACGATCTTGGTGTCCCGCGGCAGGTCGTCGATGCCGTAGTCGATGAACACGTTCGCCGGGAAGTAGCCGAGGATGCCGGCGAGCGCGAGCGCGGCGAAGCCGTCGAGGATGGCCGCGACCCCACTGGGGCGCCGCTCGGCTGGGGAGGGCTGCGCAGGGTGGCCGTACGGGTCCGTCACGATGCCCCCAGTATGGCGAGCGCGGGCTGGTCGGCTCACTTTAGCGGCGACTCGCCCGTTCCGGACCCGATTCACCCTCCTGGAACAGCGATGCCCCCGGCCTTCGTGGCCGGGGGCATCGAGTCGATTTCAGCCTGTCACCAGGGCTGCTGCGGCGGCTGGCCGGGCTGCTGGGGCGGCGGGCCGTAGGGGCCGGGCTGCCCGTACGGACCCGGCTGCTGCCCGTAAGGGTTGGGCGGCTGCGGGAACCCGCCGCTCGTCGGCGTCGGACCGCCGGGCTGCTGGCCGTACGGACCGGGCTGGCCGAAGCCACCGCTGGGCGGACCGTAGGGGTTCGGCTGGCCGAAGCCGCCGGGCTGCCCCGGGTACCCGCCACCGGGCGGGCCACCGAAGCCACCGGGCCCGCCGGGACCGGTGCCAGGGCCGCCGAGACCCACGTACTGCGCGGTCGCCGGGAGCAGCGCGAGCGCGCCGATCGCGGTGATCACGATGCCGAAGATCAGCTCGAACACCACGCGGGTCGGGCTGGCCAGCGCGATCATGAAGATGATCGACACGATGAGCAGTACCGCGCCGGCACCCAGGATCAGGAACTTCGAGAGCTGGTTCTTCAGGTAGAGCAGCACCGCGCCGCCGACCGCCGCGAGGCTGGCGAGGGCGAACAGGATGACGTAGATCCAGCCCTGGGTAAGGGTGCTGTCGCCGCCGGCGGCGTCCGCCGCCTGCTGGCAGATGCTCGTGTCGCCGCCCATCTGGCGGATCTGGTCCTCGCACTGCGCCACGGCTTCGCTGCTCGAGCCGGCACTGCCCAGGTCGCCCATGAGCGTGAAGGCGAGGATCGCGCCGATCAGGCCGAGGAGTCCGACGACGGCGGCCGCGATCCAGCCGAACATCTGGTTGTTGCCGCCGCCACCGGCGGGCGCGCCGTACGGCGAGCCGAACCCGGGCGGACCACCGAAGCCCCCGGGCTGCCCCGGCTGCCCGAAGCCCTGCGGCGGCTGGCCGTAGGGGCCGGGCTGCTGCGGCTGGCCGAAGCCACCCGGCTGGCCGAAGCCCTGCGGCGGCTGCTGCTGCCCGGGGAACCCGCCGGGCTGGCCGAAGCCACCCGGCTGCTGGCCCATCGCGGCGGGGTTGTCCGCGGCGCTGGGCGGCGGGGCGTACGGGATCGACGGCGGCGGCTGGGCACCCGGCGGGACCAGCTGCGTCGACTCCCCGCCCTGGTCACCGGCGTTCGCGGGCGTCGCGCCACCCTCGCCGGGCTGCCCCGGCTGCACGACCTGGGTCGGCTCGGCGGTCTCACCGAACTGGCCGCCCTGCGGCTGGCCGGGCTGCACCACCTGGGTCGGCTCCGACGAACCGAAAGGACTGTCTTGCTGCGGCTGGGGACCACTCGGCGGACCCTGCGGCGGCTGTTGCCCGCCACCCCAGGGCTGGTTCGGTGGCTGCGGAGCGCTCATGTGGGCCTGGAACCCCCTTGAAAAGGCTGTGTGTGCTCTGGCCGCACACGCTATCGGATGCCTGGACGCGATGCTCGTAACGCCCCGGACGAAAAGGACGATAAGTCTACCCGCGCCGGCCCGCCAGGAAACCCAGCAAATCGTGCCTGGTCACCACGCCTGCGGGCTTGCCGTCGAGGAGCACCAGCGCGCCGTCGGCGCCAGAGAGCGCTTTCATCGCGGCGCCGACCTGTTCGCTCGCGCCGATCGTCGGCAGCGGCGCCGACATGTGCTGGTCCAGCCGGTCGGCGAGGTTGGCCTTGCCGGTGAACAGCGCCTCGAGCAGGTCCCGCTCGATCACCGCGCCGACCACCTCCGCCGCCATCACCGGCGGCTCGGCGCTGACCACCGGCATCTGGCTGACGTTGAACTCGGACAGGATCGAGACCGCCTCGGCCACGGTCTCGTTCGGATGCGTGTGCACCAGGTCGGGCAGCGCACCCGTCTTCGCCTTCAGCACGTCGCCCACCGTGGCGCCGGAGGTGTCGGGCGAGAGGAAGCCGAACGACGACATCCACCGGTCGTTGAACACCTTGCCCAGGTAGCCGCGGCCGCCGTCGGGCAGCAGGACGACGACGACGTCGTCGGGACCCAGGCGCTTCGCCAGCCGCAGCGCGGCGGCGACGGCCATCCCGCACGAGCCGCCGACGAGCAGTCCCTCCTCGAGCGCGAGCCGCCGGGTGATCTCGAACGACTCGGCGTCGGAGACCGCGATGATCTCGTCGGCGATGCCGCGGTCGTAGGTGTCGGGCCAGAAGTCCTCGCCCACGCCCTCGACCAGGTACGGCCGCCCGGTGCCGCCGGAGTACACGGAGCCCTCGGGGTCCGCGCCGACCACGGCGACCTTCCCGTCCGAGACCTCCTTGAGGTACCGGCCGGTGCCGGAGATCGTGCCGCCGGTGCCGACGCCCGCGACGAAGTGTGTGATCCGGCCGTCGGTCTGCTGCCAGAGCTCCGGGCCCGTGGAGTGGTAGTGGCTCGCCGGGTTCTCCGGGTTGGCGTACTGGTTCGGCTTCCAGGCGCCCTCGATCTCCTCGACGAGCCGGTCGGACACCGAGTAGTAGGAGTCGGGGTGCTCGGGCGGCACCGCCGTCGGGCAGACGACCACGCGCGCGCCGTACGCCTTGAGGACGTTGCGCTTGTCCTCGCTGACCTTGTCCGGGCAGACGAAGACGCAGTGGTAGCCCTTGCGCTGGGCGACCATCGCCAGCCCGACGCCGGTGTTGCCGGAGGTCGGCTCGACGATCGTGCCGCCGGGCTTGAGTTGCCCCGAGGCCTCGGCGGCCTCCACCATGCGCAGCGCGATGCGGTCCTTCACGCTGCCACCGGGGTTGAGGTACTCCACCTTGGCCAGCACCAGCGGCTGCAGGCCCTCGGTCAGGGCGTTGAGCTTGACCAGCGGGGTGTTGCCGACGAGGTCGACGACGTGCTCGTAGTACTCCACTGGCCCACCATATCCGTGGCACCCGTCGCTCAGAGGTTTGCCCGGACGCCCGAAGAGGGCAGGATGTAGGTAAGCACCCGCTTAGCTCGACCCGAAGGAGTGTCCCGCCATGCCCGAAGCCGTGATCGTCTCCACCGCCCGCTCGCCCATCGGGCGCGCGGGCAAGGGGTCGCTCGTGAACATGCGCCCGGACGACCTCGCCGTCCAGATGGTCCGGGCCGCGCTCGACAAGGTCCCGCAGCTGGACCCGAAGGACATCGACGACCTGATGCTCGGCTGTGGCCTGCCCGGCGGTGAGTCCGGCTTCAACATGGGCCGCGCGGTCGCCGTCGAACTGGGCTACGACCACCTGCCCGGCTGCACCGTCACCAGGTACTGCTCGTCCAGCCTGCAGACCACCCGCATGGCCCTGCACGCGATCAAGGCCGGCGAAGGCGACGTCTTCATCTCCGCGGGTGTCGAGGCCGTGTCCCGCTTCGCCAAGGGCAGCTCGGACTCCTGGCCCGACACGCACAACCCGCTGTTCGCCGACGCCGAGGCGCGCACCGTGAAGACCGCGTCCGAGGGCTCGGACACCTGGGTCGACCCGCGCGAGAACGGTCAGGTCCCGGACATCTACATCGCGATGGGGCAGACCGCGGAGAACCTGGCGCGGCTGAAGAACGTCTCCCGCGAGGAGATGGACGAGTTCGGTGTGCGCTCGCAGAACCTCGCGGAGAAGGCGATCGCCGACGGCTTCTGGGCCAAGGACATCACGCCGGTCACGCTGCCCGACGGCACGGTCGTCAGCAAGGACGACGGCCCGCGCGCCGGCGTCACGCTGGAGGGCGTGGCCGGGCTCAAGCCGGTGTTCCGTCCCGACGGCCGGGTCACCGCGGGCAACTGCTGCCCGCTCAACGACGGGGCCGCCGCGCTGGTCGTCATGTCCGACACCAAGGCGAAGGAGCTGGGCCTGACCCCGCTCGCGCGCGTGGTGTCGACCGGCGTTTCGGGCCTGTCACCCGAGATCATGGGCTACGGGCCGGTGGAGGCGTCCAAGAAGGCACTGGCGAAGGCGGGCCTGGGGATCGGCGACATCGACCTGGTCGAGATCAACGAGGCGTTCGCCGCGCAGGTCATCCCGTCCTACCGGGACCTGGGCATCGACATCGAGAAGCTGAACGTCAACGGCGGCGCGATCGCCGTGGGCCACCCGTTCGGCATGACCGGCGCCCGCATCACCTCGACGCTCATCAACTCCCTGCAACACCACGACAAGCAGTGGGGCCTGGAGACGATGTGCGTCGGTGGCGGCCAGGGCATGGCCATGGTGCTCGAGCGCCTGAGCTGACCAGTGGTGGGGCGCCTTTTCGCGGGGCGCCCCACCGGCCGGTCAGGTGTTGTTCTTGCTGTCGGTCGCGCAGAGGGTCGTCGCGGGCCGAGTCGCTCGCCGTGCCGTTGACCACCTTGAGGATCTTTGTAGGAACCACTGCCGCTCACGGAGTACTCGTCGTAGTCGCCGTCGGGGCAGCTGGCGCGTATGGACCGGCCGCTCGATCGGGCGAAAAAACAACAGAGGACGCTCGGATGGTTACCGAGCGTCCTCTGCCTCTCCGGAAAAAACGCTAGTCGTTCTGCAGGTACGACAACAGCCGCAGGATCTCCAGGTAAAGCCAGACCATCGTGGTCATCAGACCGAAGGCGGCGAACCACGCCCACTTCGACGGCATGCCCTGGCGGATCATCCGGTCGGCCATGTCGAAGTCGAGCAGGAAGTTGAACGCCGCGATGCCGATCACCACGAGGCTGAAGATGATCGCCAGCGCACCGCCGTCCCGCAGACCCATGTTGACGCCGAACAGCGACAGCAACAGGTTGGCGAGCATCAGGATGACCACACCCGCGGTCGCACCGATGATCCACTTGGTCAGCTTCGGCGTGACCTTGACCGCGCCGGTCTTGTAGACCACGAGCATCGCGATGAACACACCCGCCGTGCCGAGGATGGCCTGCAGCGCGATACCCGGGTAGATCATCTCGAACAGCCCGGTGATGGCACCGAGGAAGACACCTTCGGCCGCCGAGTACAGCAGCGTCATCGGGCCACTGGGCCGCTGGCGGAAGATCATCACCAGCGACAGCCCGAGGCCGATCAGCATGGCGACGACCATGACGCCGAGCACCGGGCCCAGCGCCCGCACGTCGGCCTGCCCCTGCGCCCAGATGGCCGCGAGCACGCCCGTGACCAGGGCGGTCCCGAGCGAGAGCCCGGTCTTGATGACGACGTCGTCGACCGTCATCGGACGGTCGCCGGCACCGGCCGGCGCCTGCGGCAGACCGTAGCCGGGCACGCCGCCCTGCGGCTGGTTGAAGCCTACGTTCGGCCCGTACTGGCCGTAGCCCGCGTTGCCCGTCGGTAGATGGCGGAACGCGGGGTTGCTTGTGGAACGCACCTTGATCCTCCTGGATCTCCTGGCACCTGCATCGGGTCTAACGGCGGAGGCCGCCGACCGGTTCCCGTCGAGTAAAGAAAATTTTACCGAATCTCCTCGCCAGGGCGTCGCCGGTGCCCGCAAGCAGCGTCGATCACGACTTCGGCGGATTGTCCACGAACGAGACTCGTCGGCGGCAAGCAGGTCTTCTGCGTGCAGTTCGAGGCGCCCTGTGGACAACCCGGTGCCGATCGGCGATCCGTCTACTCGGCGGTGAGCAGCGTCTGCAGACATCGTCCTGGCGCTCTGCACCCCCTCCATCCACCCCGCCCCAGCCCTCACCCTCCGCAGGCCGAGCCCACCCCGGCCGACCCCGCCCCCGACACGGCTGATCAGGTAACGGCGGTGGTCCTCACACCATCGGGCGAGCACAATGCCCACAGGTTCTGCACGCACGCAACGAAGGGCGGCACGATGCCCGGCTATCTCGTGACCGGCGCGACCGGCCTGATCGGCCGTCAGTTCACCCAGCTCCTGCTGGCTCAGGAGGACACCGAGCACGTCCACCTGCTGGTCCGCGCATCGTCCCGCGACCGGCTCGCGGCGCTGGTGACCACCTGGCCGCATCCGGAGAAGGTCACGCTCCTCACCGGCGACCTCTCCGCCGACCGGCTCGGCGTCGACGACCAGGCCCGCGAGGAGCTGCAGGGCCGGATCGATCATCTGGTGCACCTCGCCGCGCTGTACGACATCACCGCCGACGACGAGACCAGCATCCGGGCCAATGTGGACGGCACCCGCAAGGTCGTCGAGCTCGCCGCCGACGTACGTGCCGGTTGCCTGCACCACGTCTCCTCCGTCGCCGTCGCCGGTGATCACGAAGGGGTCTTCACCGAGGACATGTTCGACGTGGGCCAGCGCCTGCCGACCGCCTACCACCGGACCAAGTTCGAGGCCGAGCGCCTGGTGCGCGAGCAGCAGGAAGTGCCGTGGCGGGTCTACCGCCCCGCCGTCGTGGTCGGGCACTCCCAGACCGGCGAGATGGACAAGGTGGACGGTCCGTACTACCTGTTCACCGCGATCGACAAGCTCAACCGCGTGCCGAACCTGCCGCTCGTCGGCCCGGACCTCGGGGACACGAACATCGTCCCGGTCGACTACGTCGCCAATGCCCTGGTCGCCCTGGTGCGCAAGCCCAACCTCGACGGCTGCGCCTTCCACCTGGTCAGCCCGAAACCCCAGCCCGTCGTGTCGGTCTACAACGCCTTCGCCAGGACCGCCGGTGCGCCGACGATCAACGTGCAGCTCGACGAGCGCCTGTCCAAGGGCATCCTGCGCCTGGTGAAGCTCACCGAGCACGTGCCCGGCGTGTCCCTGGTACGGGACGGGTTCCTGGCGCGCCTGGGTATTCCGCCGGTCCTGCTCGAAACGATGTCGTTCCCGTCGGTCTTCGCCTCCGCGGCCACGCGCAAGCAGCTCGCCTCGAGCGGCGTCGAGGTCCCCCGGCTGGAGACCTACGCGGACGTGCTCTGGCGCTACTGGCGCGAGCACCTCGACCCCTTCCGCGCTCGCGCACACGGCAGCCGCGGTGAGCTCGACGGCCGTCGCGTGATCATCACCGGCGCGTCCTCGGGTATCGGGCGCGCCACCGCCCTCAAGGTCGCCGCCCAGGGCGGCGTCCCGCTGTTGGTCGCCCGGCGGCAGCACGAGCTGGAGGAGGTCCGGGACGAGATCGTCGCGGCGGGCGGCAGCGCCTCGGTCTACCCCGCTGACCTGACCGACGAGGAGTCGATCAACAAGCTCGTCAAGCAGATCCTCGACGAGCACGGCAGGATCGACATGCTCGTCAACAACGCGGGCCGGTCGATCCGCCGGTCGATCAAGCTCTCCTTCGACCGGTTCCACGACTACGAGCGCGCGATGGCGATCAACTACTTCGGCGCCGTGCGGCTCATCCTCGCCGTGCTGCCGCACATGTCCGAGCGCAAGTTCGGGCACATCGTCAACGTCTCCTCGATCGGGGTACAGGGCATCGCCCCCCGGTTCTCCGCCTACGTGGCGTCGAAGGCGGCACTGGACTACTTCAGCAAGATCGCGGCGACCGAGACACACGGCGACGGGATCACCTTCACCACCATCCACATGCCTCTCGTACGGACCCCGATGATCCGGCCAACGAAGATCTACGACGCGTTTCCCACAAAATCCCCCGATCAGGCGGCGGAGATGGTTCTGCGGGCGCTGAAGGACCGGCCGAAGCACATCGGAACCCCGGAGGGATACCTCATCCAGGCGGCGTACACGTTCCTGCCAGGACTCGTGGATGCCGTGGCGTACGAGGGTTTCCGCATCTTCCCGGACTCCGCCGCGGCGGGCGGCACCGGTGAGATCAAGTTCGGGAAGGGGGAGCGCCATCTGTCCAAGGCCGCGACGCGGCTGATCAGACTGACGCGGGGGTTCCACTGGTGAGTCCACACTGGAGACACGGACACGCGGTGACCTGACAGCGTTAACACCCTGTGCGCGGGTACCTTCTTCGGCATGGTTCCCGAGCGAGACAACGCCCTGCTCCCGCTGAAGCGTGACTACAACCAGGTGTGGCACGGTTTCGACCGTGGCCAGGTGCTGCAGTACCTGGATCACGTCGAGGCGAACCTCCGGCGGGTGATGGCCGATCGTGACTCGGCCATGGCGCAGGCGAGCACGATGTCCCGGGAACTGGAGAACGCCCGCGGGGAGATCCAGCGGCTCCGTACGCGCGTCGAGGAGCTGAAGCGGCCGCCGGAGCGGATCGAGGACCTCGACGAGCGGATGCAGCGCACGGTCGAGCTCGCGAACGCCCGTGCCGAGGAGATCGTCACCAGGGCACAGGTGGCGGCCGAGGAGCACTGGGCGTCGAGCACCGACGTGTCCAGCCGGCTGCGCGAGCGGTACCAGAAGCTGATCACGGCGCTGGAATCACACGCCGAGGCGCTCGAGGCCGAGCACAAGAACGCGCTCGACGCCACCAAGAGCGAGGTCCAGAAGCTCACCACGGAAGCGGCCCGGCGGCGGACAGCGCTGGACATCGAGGCCGAGCGCAAGCGCCGGACCATCGAGCACGACTTCGAGAGCTCCGTCGCGTCACAACGGGCCGCGCTCGAGAAGCACATCGCCGACCAGCAGACGGCGAGCAAGAACCAGGCCGAACGCCGTATCGCCGAAGCGACGGCCGAGGCCAAGCGCCTGGTCGACGAGGCCACCGCGCGGGCCAAGCAGCTGGTCGCGGAAGCCGCGGCGGAAGCCGAGCGCCGTGAAGACGAGGCGAACCGCAAGGTCCAGCGGCTTGACTCGTTGAGCGAGCAGGCCGTGACGAGGCTGCGCAGGGCGAACGAGGTGCTCGCGCGCAGCCACTCGTCGCTGGCGCCGCTGCGGGAGGAGTCGGTGGTCGACATGACGCGCCCCGCTCCGGTCGACGCCCCGATCAACCTCGCGCCCGGGGCCCAGCCCATCGCCACCTTCGCGCCCCCGACGAAGGTCGTCCACCCGATCACCCCCAAGCCGGGACCGGCTTCCGTCGGTCAGGCGCCGAAGCCGCCGAGCCAGCGAGGCGCCGGCACGCCCAGCTCCGGCACACCGCAGCCGTCCCAGTCCAATGCCCCGGCCGGCGGCCAGCCGACCAGTTCGGCGGGACGCCAAGCCACGGTGCCCGCTCAGCCCGGCACTCCGGCTCAGTCGCCTCAGGCCGCCCAGACGGGTCAGCCTGCCCAGACGGCTCAGGCCGGTGCGTCTGGCCAAGCCGCCCAGTCGGAGCAGGGCGCCTCGGACAACGGCGCCTCTGCTCAGGCCACAATTCCAGCCCGGAATGCGGTCGAGGGCCAGGCCGCAGCTTCAGCTCCGGCGAGCGCTGAGGGTGCCGGCACCGCGAAAGCCACCGAGGCGAAGCAGGCAGACCCGACCAAGCCTGCCCTTCCGCCGACGAAGCCCGCGCAGCAGCCAGTCAAGCCGCAACCGGCCTCCTCGAAGCGGAAGTAACCGCTCCTCAGGAGGGTCGAATCCCGCCGGGCCGCGGACGACCGTCCAGGCACTGCCGCCGGGAGTCTGCCGAGGCCGAAGGCACCGGTCGCCACGGCCCACCCCAGTCGCTACCGCCGGGCCTGGCGCCACGGCGCCTGCCCCCGCACCTGCCGTCGCGAGCGCACCCCACGGCCCCGGCTCCAGGCACCAGCCCCCTCCCGGCACCGACCGCCGACCCCGGGACCTACCTCGCTCCCGCCTGCGGCAGCCGCGGCCACGGGTTGAGCGCCTCCAACTGGGCGGCCAGCGCCAGCAAACGTGCCTCGCCTTGGGGGGTGGTCACCAGCTGGACCCCCAGGGGCAACCCGTTCGGGTGGCGGGACGCCGGGACGGACATCGCTGGGTAGCCGGCCAGGTTCCACAGGCCCGCGAAGCCCGCCAGCCGCACGGCCGGCACCGCGTTCGCCAGGGACGACCGCTCGTGCCAGCGCTCCGCCTTCGGCGGGAGGGTGGCCAGCGTCGGGGTCAGCAGAACGTCGTAGCTCTCGAAGAACTCCTTCGCCCGGCTGAGCCACCGGGCCTTCGTGCCCGGCCGGATCAGGCGCGCGGCCCGCAACGCACGGCCGAGCTTCACGTGCGACTGCGTACGCGGCTGCAACAGCGCCTTGTCGAGATCGTCCGCCTGCTCCGACGGCCCCGCGAACCAGCGCCCGAGGATGCCCAGCGCCGCCTCCGTCCCGTACCTCGGCGTCGCGCGCTCGACGGCGTGACCCGCCGCCGCGAGCACATCCGCCACCCGGTCGACGGCGTCGCGCAGTGGCTTCGGCACCGGGGCATGCGTCAGCGGCAGATCGGTCGAAACCGCGACTCGCAACCGCCCCGGCTCGCCCACCTGCGCCAGGTCCGGCCGGTCCGCGAGCACCCCCAGCAGGAGCGCGGCATCGGCGACCGTCGTGGCGAGGCTGCCGTGCGCCGACATCCCGTACCAGCCGCCCTCCGCCAGCACATCCGCACCCGGCTTGATGCCCACCAGCCCGCACATCGCGGCCGGAAACCGGACCGAGCCGAGACCGTCGGTGCCGTGTGCGACCGGCACCAGCCCGGCCGCCACCGCCGCGGCGCTGCCGCCGGACGAACCTCCGGCCGTGTACTCGGGCTGCCAGGGACTGCGCGCGATCCCGCTCGGCGAGTCGCTCATCGGCCAGATGCACAGTTCCGGCACCCGCGTGATCCCGACGATCACCGCGCCGGCCGCCCGCAGCCGCCGCACCACCACCGAGTCCTCAGTGGACGGTGCGGTCGACGTGGCGGCGGAACCCCAGCCCGCGTACTCGCCGGCGATCTCGGTGACGTCCTTGACCGCGACCGGCACCCCGGCGAGCGGCAGCTCGGCCAGATCGGGCCGTTGCGCCAGCGACCGCGCCTCGGCGACCGCCTCCTCCGCCCGCACCTTGCGGAACGCGCCGACCACGCGGTCGGCCGTCTCGATCCCGTCGAGCACCCGTTCGGTCAGCCGCACCGGGTCGAGCTCACCGGCCCGGACGCTCTTCGCCAGCTCCATCGCCGTCGCTTCCATGGCCCGACCCTAAGCCGTGACGCGGCCGGCGCACAGCAGGCACAGCTTCAGCCGGCGTCCCCGGATTTCACGGCCTAGCCATCCGTCGCCGCGGGGGCCGAGATGGTCCGGTCGCCGCCGAAGTGGATGCCCTTCGCCTCCTTGCCGACCAACGTGAGCACGGTGACCACGACGAGCACCGGGATGATCGTCACCGCGAGGGCGAACGGGTAGCCGTGGTGCTCGGCCAGTGTCTCCTGGATCGGCAGGTTGAACGCGGCCAGGCAGTTGCCGAGCTGGTAGGTCACGCCGGGGTAGAAGCCGCGGATCGCGTCCGGCGACATCTCGGTCAGGTGCGCCGGGATCACTCCCCACGCGCCCTGCACCATGACCTGCATGAGGAACGAGCCGAGACACAGCAGCGCCGCGGTCTTGGACAACGCGAACAGCGGCACGATCGGCAACCCGAGCACCGCGCAGAACGCGATCGTGTAGCGGCGTCCGAACCGCTCGGACAGCGAACCGAAGATGAGGCCGCCTGCGATCGCGCCGATGTTGTAGATCACCGCGATCCAGGTCGCGGTCGTGGTCGACAGGCCCGCGCCGCCGGAGGTGTGCGCCGAGAGGAAGGTCGGGTACACGTCCTGGGTGCCGTGGCTCATCCAGTTGAACGCTGTCATCAGCAGCACGAGGTAGACGAACCGGCGGATGATCTTCGGGTCGAGCAGGATGTCCCGCATGGAGGTCCGGGTGACGCGCATCTTCTGCCGCGCGGTCTCCCACACCTCGGACTCCTTCACGCGAGCCCTGATGATCAGGCTGATCAGCGCCGGGATGATGCTCAGCGCGAACAGCCACCGCCAGGACAGCCCGGCCCAGTCGAGCACGACGAGCGACGCGAGCGACGCCAGCAGGTAACCGAAGGAATAGCCTTCCTGCAGCATCCCCGAGAAGAACCCGCGTCGTTTCACCGGAATCTTCTCCATCGCGAGCGCGGCGCCCAGCCCCCATTCGCCGCCCATCCCGATCCCGTACAGCAGCCGCAGGATCAGCAGCACCGTGAAGTTCGGCGCGAACGCGCACAGGAACCCGACGATCGAGTAGAACACCACGTCCACCATCAGCGGGACGCGGCGGCCGACGCGGTCGGCCCACAGCCCGAACAGCAACGCCCCCACCGGCCGCATGATGAGCGTCGCGGTCGTGATGAACACGACGTCGGCCTTCTGCATCCCGAAGCTCTTCGCGATGTCGGCGTAGACGAACACGACGATGAAGTAGTCGAACGCGTCCATGGTCCAGCCGAGTACCGCGGCGATGAACGAGTTCCGCTGATCCGACGTGAGGCGCTGGCGCCCACCGGTTCCTGCTGACGACTCTGCCATGCGACAGACCCTATTTCGACAGTGACCGACGAACCACCCGAATCGGTGACCAGTTCCGAACATTTCCGGCAAAAGGAACAAAAACAACGAGGATTCGTCACTCGTCCTTGATCTCGAACTCCGCGCGCACGCCCAGCAGCCGTACCGGACGGCTGTCCTCGAACCGGCCCAGCACGGCCAGTGCCGCCCGCTCCAGCTCGGCCGCGTCGCTGGTCGGTGCCTCCAGCGTCATGCTGCGCGTCTGGGTCACGAACGGCGCGAACCGGATCTTGACGGCCACCCGGGCCGCCGGGCGTCCCTCAGCGATCACGTCGTCGGCGACGCGGCGAGCCAGCGTGGCGACCTCGCCGGAGATCTCCGCGGGGTCGGTCAGGTTCTGCTGGAAGGTCGTCTCGCGGCTGCGCGAGCGGGGCAGATACGGCGTCGCGGTCACCTCGCGGTCGCCGACGCCGAGCGCGAGGATCCGGTACCAGGGGCCCATCGTCGGCCCGAACCGCGCGGCCAGCTCCTTCGGGTCGCTCGCGGCCAACTGCCCGACCGTCACCGCACCCAGCTCGGCCAGCTTCTTCGCGGTCTTGCGCCCGATCCCCCACAACGCCTCGGTGGGACGCCCGTCCATCACCTCGGACCAGTTGTCCCGAGTCAGCCGGTAGACGCCCGCGGGCTTGGCGAACCCGGTCGCGATCTTGGCGCGGAGCTTGTTGTCGCCGATGCCCACCGAGCAGGACATGCCGGACTCGGCCATGACGGCGCGCCGGATCTCGGCGGCGAGCGCCTCGGGGTCGTCCGTGCTCGCGCCGACGAACGCCTCGTCCCAGCCGACCACCTCGACGACCACCGGGAACGTCCGCAGCGTCGCCATCACCCGCTCGGACACCTCTTCGTACGCGGGCTTGTCGACCGGCAGGAACACCGCGTCCGGGCAGCGCTTCGCGGCCGTGCGCAACGGCATACCGGACTGGATGCCGAACTCCCGCGCCTCGTAGGAGGCCGTCGCCACGACCGCGCGCTGGGTCGGGTCGCCGGTGCCGCCCACGACCACCGGCCGTCCCCGCAGCTCCGGATGCCGCGCCACCTCGACGGCCGCGATGAACTGGTCGAGGTCGGCGTGCAGGATCCAGTCCGCGGGCACGGGCCCAGTATGCGGCGCCGTCACCTGAAAGGCTTGCCCGTAGCGGCACTGAACACGGTAGGGTGACCTCCGCGAAGATCGAGCCGCTAGGCTGCTATCACCCAGACGAAGGACGAGGAAGGGCACGCTCCGTGACGACCGCGACCCACAGTCTCGACACCACGTCAGGGGCGACCACGGTCGCCGAGCTACTGGCCCGTAACGGGGCTCGTGCCGGCCGCGCGCCGCACCGCCGTTCCCGGGCCGTCGTGCCTGGTGCGGGCGAGTTCGGCGGCACACTCCCGGCCTTCCCGCCGGTCGACGACACCGCCGCCCAGTACCGCTACGACAAGACCACGGTGGCCGCCCTGCTCGAGGAGGAGCCCGCCGCGCAGGCGCCACGCGCCGAGACGGGCAAGCCCGGCCGGGCAGGCCTCAAGATCGCCGGAATCGCCTTCGCGGGTGCGGTGCTGGTCGGCGGCTGGGCCCTGGCGAACGCGCAGACCCCGGACTCGCAGGGCGGCACGGCCTCGGGCCCGGTGCCGAGCAACAACAACAGCCCCGAGTCCAACCCGCTGCTGGCCTCGGCTCCGGTGGGCACCCAGGTCGTGACGCTGGCCTCGTCGTCGCCGACGAGCACCGCCGAGATCCCGGCCAACACCGCGGCGCAGCAGCCCGACCAGGGCAAGTTCAGCGGCAAGCTGCCCACCACGTCGAGCAAGCCGAGGGCCACCGCGCCGGCCAAGAAGACCCCGGCACCGCCGAAGGTCACGGCGCCGCAACTGCCGAAGACCAACACGTGGCCGGCCAACCCGTACGACTACAAGAACTGGCCCGGCGGGGGCCACGACCACGACCGGCACCACGGCCCGCGCCGCTGACCTCTAGCGCTGCAGCCGGCTGAGCCCGCGGAGCAGTGCCCACACACCCACCGCGACGGCCGCTTTCCTGCGCACCCAGGTCCGGCAGCGTGAGACCGAAATTCAGCAGGTCGCCCAGATCCGACGCGACACGCACGCCGGTCGTGACGCCCAGTGCTGTTTTCCTGGGCGCGCAAGCCATCGCAAGCCCGGAGGCGACGTCACGCCGCGCCATAGCTTGCCGTCGCCACGCCGAGCAGGCGAGTGTGACATGCCGCCTGAAGTGCCCGGCTGCAGTGGAGGGCAAACCCGAATGGCGCACTGCACAAGGGGATTCGCGATCTTTCTCGTCGGGTAGCCGTTGTGGGTGATGGTGCGCAGCGACCGGTTTGTGATCGTCGGCGGAGGGCCGACGGGCCATGCCGCCGCCGATGCCTACCGCAAGGCCGGCGGCGAAGCCGAGGTCTTCCTGCTGTCGACGGACACCGAGCCACCGTACGAGCGTCCGCCCCTGTCGAAGGAGTTCCTGCGCGGCGAGGTCGGCGAAGACGCCCTGCCGCTCGAGCAACCGGGCTTCTACCGCGAGCACGGCATCGAGCTGGCGCTCGACGACCCGGTCATCGCACTCGACACCGAAAAGCACACGGTCTCCACGGCGTCCGGCCGCACGGTGTCCTACGGGCATTGCCTGCTCGCGACGGGAGCAGAGCCGGTACGCCCGAAACTGCCCGGCGCCCACCACCCCGCCGTGCTCACCCTCCGGTCCGCGGCGAGCGGCCGCGAGCTGCGGTCCGCGGCGAAGAACGCGCGCAGCGCCGTCATCGCCGGGGCCGGTTTCATCGGCTGTGAAGCGGCGATCTCACTGTCCCGGCTCGGCCTGCAGGTG
This sequence comes from Amycolatopsis acidiphila, assembly GCF_021391495.1. Lineage (NCBI taxonomy): Bacteria > Bacillati > Actinomycetota > Actinomycetes > Pseudonocardiales > Pseudonocardiaceae > Amycolatopsis > Amycolatopsis acidiphila. Next base: position 6,910,180 of record NZ_CP090063.1, read on the forward strand.
ACGCTGCTCTGCCCGGACGAGCTGCCGCAGTACCGGCGGCTGGGCGCCGCCGGCGGGCGGAAGCTGCTGCACTGGCTCAAATCCGAGGGCGTGAGCGTGCTGACCGGGACGAGGCTGCTCGGCGTCGACGAGGGCTACCGGGTGCGGACGGAACTGGTGCCGATGCTCGACACCGGGCTGGTGCTGCTCGCGACCGGCATCCAGCCCCGGTTCGAGCTGGCCGAACGCGCGGGTATCGCGGTGTCGAACGGACGCGTGTGCGCCGACGAGCACATGCGCACCAGCGCTGCCGGAGTGCTGGCCGCAGGGGATGTCGCGTTCGCGTACAACGCGGCGGCGGCCCGTCCGCTGGCGGTCGAACACTGGGACGACGCGTTGCGGATGGGCGAGATCGCGGGCCGGACTGCCGCCGGTGTCCGGGACGAGTGGCGCACACCGCCCGGGTTCCGGTCCCTCCTCGGCGACCGTGGGCTCAAGTTCGCCGCGTGGGGCGACGGGTTCGACGACGCGGAACTCGTCCAGCACGACGACGAAGCCTTCACGATCTGGTACCGCCGCGAAGGTGCCGTCGTCGGTGTGCTCACCCATGACGCCGACGAGGACTACGAGCGCGGGTCCGCCAAGCTGTCCGCCTGACGACATCGACGACGAAGAGCGGCTCCGACGCGAACGTCATGGCGTTCGCATCGAAGCCGCCCCACAGTCGGGATGGCTCATCCGGCGGGTCAGAGGCCCAGGATGTCGAGCAGACCGCCGTTGTCGTTGTCGTTGTCGTCGCAGTCGTTCGACGTGTAGTGGTGGTGGGAGCTGTAGGTGCCGTCCCAGTCGTTGTCCCAGTCATGCGTGCCCGAGTGGGTGCTGGAGGTGCTGGCACCATCCGCGCCGGCCGAGCTGGCCTCGTGGCTGTAACCGGTGTCGGCATCCCAGCCACCGTTGGCGTAGGACGACGTGCTCGCGCTGCTGGCGCCCTCCGGGCCCGCCGAGGAGCTGCCGCTCGTGTAGTAGGCACCACCGTCGTTGTCGCCGGGGGTGTCCGCCGAAGCGATGCCGGCGGCCCCGATCATCAGGGGAAGAGCCAGAGCACTGGCGGCCAGAGTGCGGCGAATGATGCGCATGAGATAATCCCTTCTCTGTCGGCAGACAGGGACAGGGCTCGCTCTCTCCGTTGTTCGCCCTTCGCGTGAGAGCGGGTCCTGCTTTTGTCCGGTCGGACGCTTTCGTCCGACACCAACAGCGTTACCCGTGCGCCCGCCGGCAATGCACCACGATAGTGTGACGAATTTGATCGCCCTGGTCAGCGCCGATTTTCCAGCTATAAAACGAAAATCGTTCAGACGTAGAGCGGAATCTGCCGCCCTTCGGGAACGCCGTACGACTCGACGATCTTGTTGAGCTCGATCTGGTAGTACAGCACGCCGACGCCGAAGACCAGCATGAGCAGCATCCCGCCGGCAGGTGAGCAGGTCTCCGGAAGGCCGGCGGCCCGCTGGGCCTTTCGGATGCGGGTCCCGCAGTTGTAGTAGCTCACCATCGGGGCGACGAACGTCCAGCTGAGGAAGAGCAGGACCAACATGGGCCCGGCCACAGGAACGGCACGGCGTCGGTCGAACTCGGCCATCTCTTTGTGGATCTTGTAGTACCAGACCAGGCTGTAGATGCCGAGCGTGAGGAACGGCCACAGGAGCCAGACGGTGACCGGGTGCCGCTGCTTCATGGCCAGGCCCATGGCGACCGGCCGCCGGCCCGGCACCACCGGCATCTGGGGTCCCGCCGTCCATACCGGAGCCTGCTGCGACTGGGGAACAAGGGGCGGCTCGTAGGAGCTTGGCTGCGTCATTCTGGTGCGTTTCCTTCCTGATCTGTCCTCAATGGTCTCGCCCCGCCAGACCTGAATGCTTCTAGTTCGACGAAACACGGAGATTCGTTACTTCCGTCAGATCAGGTATAAAAATCACACGAAGACGCGGTTTGTTGTCGGCTAGCTCCAGCGCCCCCGGTGAACCACCTCGGCCGTCGGCCTGCGGCGGTCGCGCAGGTCGCGCGGGGGCTCGTCGCTGTAGCCGATGGAGACGATGCCGATCGGCAGGAACTCGCCGGGCACGCCGAAAGCTTCCCGGTACGCGCCGATCCGGCTCTTGGGCATCCCGAAGAAACAGGCGCCGAGCCCGGCGTCCACCGCCGTCAGCAACATCAACAGGGCCGCGAAACCCGCATCGATGTCCCAGTACGGCGCGGGCCACCACTCGTCCGAGCGATCCGTGAAACCCTTGTCCGGCTGGGCATAGCGGTCGAGGTAGGCGTCCTTGTCGGAATGCGCGACGATCAGCAGCGGCGCTTGGACGTTCGCGGCGAACCAGTTCTCGGGCCGTTCCGGCGGCCGCACCGCGTCCCGGAACCGGGCGATGTCGTCGGCCTGGTCGAGCACCAGGAACCCCCAGCCCTGCGAAAATCCGGCCGACGGCGCGCGCAACCCGTTCTGCACGATCCGGTCGACCAGCTCCGCCGGCACGGGCCGATCGGGATCGTAGGTCCGGACCATTCGCCTGCGGCGCAGCACATCCTGGAATTCCATGGGGCCAACGTACTGAAAAACCCGTCGGCGACGGGGCCGTCCGCCTGTTATCGTCGCCGTCATGAAGCGCGCTGCTGTCACGACGACGCGGGAGAGGGTCCCGGCGCGCTGAACCATGTCCGGGGCGAGTGCCCCGGACATTGCCGTGTGGTCCTCGTCCCCATTACGGGAGGAGAGCCCCATGCACGACCACCGCAGGCTCGGCCGCGAACTCGGCCTGTTCGGCACCGACCCGCTGATCGGCGCGGGCCTGCCGTACTGGCTGCCCGAGGGCGCGGCCGTGCGGCACACCCTGGAGGAGTACGTCCGCGGTCTCGAACAGCGCGCGGGCTACCAGCACGTGTACTCGCCGGTGCTGGGCAAACGTGAGCTGTACGAGCTGTCCGGACACTGGTCGCACTACAGCGAGGACATGTTCCCGCCCATGGAGGTCGGCGGCGAGCAGGTGGTTCTGCGGCCGAGCCTGTGCCCGCACCACGCGTTGATCTACCGCTCCCGCGCCCACAGCTACCGCGAGCTGCCCCTGCGGATCGCGGAGCTGGGCGGGATGTACCGGTCCGAGCTGTCCGGGGTGCTGGGCGGCCTGAGCCGGGTGCGCGCGATCCACCTCAACGACGCGCACATCTTCTGCGCCCCGGAACAGGCGGTGGACGAGGCGCGCGCGGCGCTCGAACTGATCCGCGCGGCGTACGCGGATCTGGGCATCCGCTCGGCCCGGTACCGGCTGTCCCTGCCCGGCGCGGACGGCAAGTATGTGGCGGATCCGCGGATGTGGGCTCGCGCGGGCGACATGCTGTCGGACGTCCTCGCGGGTGTGCCTTACGAGTCGGCGGAAGGCGAAGCGGCGTTCTACGGCCCGAAGATCGACGTACAGATCACCGACAGTGCGGGTCGCGAGTCGACCCTGTCGACCGTGCAGATCGACTTCTACCAGCCGGAGAGGTTCGACCTGCACTACATCGGCCCGGACGGCGGCAAGCACCGCCCGGTCATGGTGCACCGCAGCATCATCGGCAGCATCGAGCGGGCGGTCGCGCATCTGATCGAGGAACACGGCGGTGCGTTTCCGGCGTGGCTCGCACCGGTCCAGGTCGTGATCATGCCGGTGTCCGAAGCCGAAGTGCCCGAGGCGCAGCGGTTCCTGCGGCGGTGCGCCGGCCTGCGTGCGGAACTGGCGGGCCCTGAGCGAGGCAGCCTGGCCGCTCGCGTGCGGGCGTCGCGGCTCGTACCGTTCCAGGCGGTGATCGGCTCGCGGGAGGCCGCGGAAGACTCGGTCGCGCTGCGCCTGCGCGACGGCGAACGGCTGGATCCGTTGCCCTCAGCGGAAGTTCTCGCGCGGCTGCTGGAGGCGGGGAAGCCCCGGTGAAAGTGAGGTCGGTAGCAGGAACGGCGTGCCGAGCAACAGCACCCCAGCCAGCGCGAGAGCCGCGCGCGGGCCGGTGAGTTGCGCCAGGAGACCCCACAACATGGTGAGCACAGCGATGCCGGCGCTGCTGGTGGTCGACCACGCGGCGAGCACCCGCGCGTGGCGGTCGGTTGGGGTGTTGTTCAACCGATAAGTGGCGAAGACGGGGTTGAAGAGGCTGATGCAGATGATCAGCCCGAGCTCGGTGGCCATCACGATCACCAGCCCGGCCAGGCCTGGCCGGATGAACGCGAGCCCGACGGGCCAGCAGGCACGCAGCGTGCCGAAGACCCGCAGCACCGTCTGTTCGCCGCAACGGGAAACGACACGGCGGGCGAGTCGTGACCCGATCAGTCCACCGATACACGGAACGGCGAACGCCAGCCCGTACTCCCAGACCGGGAACCCGAGGCGGGAGAGCATCAGCACCGACAAGAGCGGCTCGGTAGCCATGATCAGCCCGTTGACCAGGATGGTGTTGCAGAAGAACCGGCGCAGCGTGTGGTGGGCGAGGATGTAACGCCATCCCTCGACGACGTCGCTCCACCGACGCGTTCGGGTCTTCCTCGGATCCGGGGGCTGCTCGGGTGCTCTGATCGCGATGATGCCGAGCGCCGAGAGGAGATAGCTCGCCGCGTCGAGCACGATGGTGGTCACCGGCCCCAGCAGCCCGATGGCAGCGCCACCCAACGGCGGTCCGATGACCGTGGCCGACCAGGTGGTGGACTCGAAACGACTGCTGGCCACCAGAAGCCCGCCGGCGGGGACGACGGTCTTGAGGTAGGCGCCGCTGGCGGCCGTGAAGGCGATCTTCGCCGCCGCAGTGACGACGGAGACCACCAAGAGCTGCGAGAAGGACAGCACACCCAGCCAGTAGGCCAGCGGTATGGACGCCAAGGCCCCGAAACGGACCACGTCCATGGCGATCATGACCGGCCGCTTCGCGCGGAACTCCATCCACGGCCCGAGCGGGACCGCCAGCAGCGCCCCGAGCGCGAGCCCGGCCGACGACAAGGCCGCCACTTGTGCCGAGCCGGCGTCGAGGACCTTGATGGCAACGACCGAGAACGCTCCGAACCCGAGCCCGGTCCCGTAGGCGCTGACCGCGTAGGCGGCCCACAACCATCGGAACGACCGGCCCAGGCTCGCCCTCCGCCAGATGTTCGGCACTCGCTTTCCCTTCACAGGCTCGTCCTGAGGGAGATGGAAGCCGGTTGACGGCCGCTGCCACAAACAACGGATCGAACGGCGTGTCACAACCGATCGTTGTGGGAGTAGGTTCTGCCTCGTGGATCTCGATGCGGTTCGCACTTTCGTCGCCGTTGCCGAGACCGGCCAGTTCCAAGCCGCTGCCGACGAGCTGCGCATCACCCAGCAGGCGGCCTCGAAACGAGTAGCCACCCTGGAGCGGGAGTTCGGCGTACAACTGTTCGCGCGGGCGGCCAGGGGCGCCCGGCTCACCGTCGACGGGCAGGCACTGCTACCTCATGCGCGTGAACTTCTCCGCGCCGCCGAGCGCGCGACGGCGGCCGTGACGCCAGGGCGCAGGGCCCTCCGGGTCGACGTCGTCGGTCGCAGGATCGCACCCTCCAACATCCTTCATGCCTTCTACCAGCAACACCCTGACATCGAGCTGGATGTCGTCACCCTGACCGGCGTCGAGGCCGTGTCCGCGCTGGGCGAGGTCAGTGCCGGCGCCCTGGACGCCACCTTCAGATCCCTACGGGACTCCGCACTCAAAGTCCCGAGTGGACTCCGGTCGGCGCGCGTCATCGATGACCGGCATGAACTCCTGGTCGGCCCACGGCATCCGTTGGCCAAGGCCAAGACCGTGACGCCGGCCGAACTCACCGACCACCGGATCTGGATGCCTGGCATGTCCGACGCCGAGCCGGTCGGCTACTACGACGATCTGGCGAAGGCGTTCGGGCTCACCATCGACACGATCGGGCCGAGCTTCGGCGTCGACGCACTCCTCGCCGAGATCGCCGACTCGACCCGGCTCGCGACCTTCGTCGGCGAGGGCTCGCGGTATCTCTGGCCGGAAAGCTACGACCTCCGCCGGATCCCGGTCGTCAGCCCGACCCCGGTCTACCCGATGTCCGTGATCTGGCGAGCGGACAACGCGCACCCGGTCCTCGCGAACTTCCTGGAGTACCTCCAGACCAGGTACCGGACGACAGCCGGCGATGACGTGTGGGTCCCGGACTGGGCCCGCTGAGGACGCTTGTCACCTCAACCGTGGGCAGGAAGGTCGTTCCGGGTGTCCGAGGCTCGAGTCGCAACGGCCGCGGCGCCGGCGAGCACGATCGCGAACACGAGATAAGAAGCGAACAGGCCGCCGGACCCCGGTGCCGAGCTGAGCGCGCCGCCGACTGCGCGGCCGAGCACGCCGCCGATCGCCTCAGCCGTGATGACCCCGGTCGCCAGTTCCGCGGCGCTGAGTCCGCCGGCGCCTGCCGTGCTGGCCATGATGTAGAGGGCGGGGTAGGCGAGACCGACACCGATTCCGGCCGCTGCCTAGGCCGCGAGCGCGGCAGGAAAAGACGGTGCCACAAGCAACATCGCGGAAAGGACCGCTACCCCCGCGGCTGCCAGGGTCAGGCCCAAGACCGGAAAGACGGTCTTGCCGTGCCGTCGCACCAGGCGGGCGGCGAGCAGGCTGGTCAGCCCCCAGGCCAGTGGCGCGGCGCTGAGCACCACCGCGGCCCGCGCCAGACTCGTTCGGTATCCCAGGGTCAGCAGCACGGTGACCAGGCTGTCGGCCCCGAAATAGCCGAACGCGAACAACACCATCGCTCCCACCGCGGCCGGGGTCCCGCGGCGTGCCCGGGCGGTTCCGGGCGGCAGGAGCGCACTGATCCCGGCGAGTGCGATGGCAGCTCCCGCCAGGGCGACCGGCCATCCCCCGACGTTGCTCGCGACGGCAGCAGCACCGATGGGCACGAGCAGGGCGCGGGCAACCGGCCTCGCCGGCGTCTCCTGCCGGGCCGTGCTCAGGGCGGCCCGAGCGATGAACAGACGTCCGGCCAACACGATCGGCACCGGGGCCAGCACGGTCCACCGCCAACCCACGAGATGTGCCAACGCCAGCGTCGCGGCAGGACCGACCAAGGCCGGCACGATCCACATCGCCGAGGACGCGGCTACCACCCGCACCCGCAGCTTCTCGTCGAGCTGCTCGATGGCGGAGCTCACCCCGAACACGCCCAGCACACCGCCGGCGAGGCCGGCCACGAACTGCCCCAGGGCGAACGTCCACGCCACCAAGGCCGACGCCGCCACGCCCAGTCCTGCTATGTACCCGATCAGGCCCAAGGTGAGAGTGACCCGGGCACCGAGCCGGCGCACGACACGGCTCGCCAGCGGCAGTGCGACGAACAACCCGAGTGTCGTCCCCGCGGTCAGCAACCCCAGCCGGTTCCACGCGTCCAGAGCCGTAGCGACGAGGGGAAGGAGAGTGGACGCGACGAAGCTGGTGACCGCGGCGCCGAACTCCAGCGCGACGATCCCCGCCGCCAACGCGACAGCGCCCGATCCCCGAGCCATCGGCTGGCTGCTCATGCGCACTGCTCCCGGTCACGCTGGGTTTCAGTCGGCCTCAACGGCCTGGCGAACCAGATACGCTTGCTTCGGCCATCTGCAGCATCCCGCGCAGTTTACGAACTGGCCGAGCCGTTTACGGCAGAACCAGACAAAATCTGGACCTACTTCGACGCCGTCCGCCGGCTTCCCTAGCTCGTGGGCCGCTGTCATGCCGACGAGCGGATGGAGCTGTCGGTGGACCGTCGCCGATCCCGTCGAGGATCGGATAGGCCTCACTGGTCGCCTTGAACTCGTATTGACCGGATCTACGTTCCCGAACCTGTGTCGGGCACTCCGTTCGAAGGGTTCACACTGCGTATGTTCGAGCCCGCGTCGGAGACGTGGGGCATGTGGTGGAGTTCCGCGCCGAGGTCTGATTGTGCCGCAATCGGCCGCCGCTGTGTCCGTGGGCGCTACCGCAGTTGGTCGCGGCGGCGGGCCAGGGAGGCGGTCTCGGCGGTGTTGCCCGCCAGCTCGATGGCTTTGTCGTACGCCGCGCGTGACTGCTGACTTTGGCCCAGTCTGCGTAGCAGGTCGGCCCGGGTGGCGTGGTAGGCGTGATAGCCGGCCAACGTGTCCGCGAGGCGGTCGACGGCGGCCAGTGCCACTTCCGGGCCGTCGAGCTCGGCGACCGCGATGGCCCGGTTGAGGGCGATGATCGGTGAGGGGTCGAGGCGGACGAGCTGGTCGTAGAGGGCGACGACCTGCGCCCAGTCGGTGTCGCGTATGTCGCGGACGGAGGTGTGCACGGCGTTGATCGCGGCGAGGATCTGGTAGCGGCCCGGAGCGATCCCGGCGGCGGCAGCGGCGAGGCGCTCGCGCACCAGCCGGTGGCCCTCGGCGATCAGCGCCGCGTCCCAGGCGCCACGGTCCTGCTCGTCGAGGGTGACCAGTTCGCCGCCGGCCGAGACCCGGGCGGTGCGGCGGGCCTCGGTGAGCAGCATCAGCGCCAGTAGCCCGGCCACCTCACCGTCCTGGGGCAGGAGGGCACGGATCAGGCGGGTGAGCCGGATCGCCTCGGCGGTCAGGTCGTGCCGTACGGGATCGGTGCCGGGGCCGCTCGCCAGGTAACCCTCGTTGAAGACGAGGTACAGCACGGCGAGTACCCCGGTGACGCGTGCCGGGAGATCCTCGGCGGCCGGCATCCGATAGGGGATGCGAGCCGCTTTGATCTTGGCCTTCGCGCGGGTGATCCGCTGCTCCAAGGTGGTCTCGGTCACCAGGAAGGCGCGGGCGATCTCGGGCACGGTCAGCCCGCCGAGCATGCGCAGCGTCAGCGCCACGCGGGCGTGCATCGCCAGCGCCGGGTGACAGCAGGTGAAGATCAGCCGGAGCCGGTCGTCGTCGATGGCGCCCAGAGGCTCGGGCGGGTCGTCGTCGTACACCATCCGAGCCTCCTTCTGCTTGTCGTCGCGCTTGTTCTCCCGGCGGATCCGGTCGATGGCCTTGCGGTTGGCGGTGGTGGTCAGCCAGGCGCCTGGGTTGGGGGGTACGCCGTCAGCCGGCCACCGCTCGACGGCGGTCGCGAACGCCTCGGCGGCCGCCTCCTCGGCGATGTCGAGGTCACCGAAGCGCCTGGTCAGGGCAGCGACCACCCGGGCCCACTCGTCGTGGTGGGCCCGGGTGACCGCCTCCTCGACGTCGACCATGGTCACTCGGCCAGGAACGGCCGCACCTCGATCTTCCGATCGCAGATCTTCGACGCCTCGGTGGCGAGCTTGAGCGCCACATCCAGATCGGGGGCCTCCCACACCCAGACGCCGGCGAGGTACTCCTTCGACTCCACGAAAGGCCCGTCGCTGAACACCGCCTGCTCGCCCCGGTTGTCGATGACCGTGGCCGCGCCGGTGTCCGCGAGCCCGCCCGCGAAAACCCAGTAGCCCTCGGCGATCAGTCGTTCGTTGAACGCGCTGATGGCAGGCTCTCTGTCCGTGCTGCCGGGATTGGTCCTGTCATCGATCACGGAAACCAGGTACTGCATCTGAAGATCATCTCCTGTGGTGTCGGGAAAGCGTGGTTCGGTGGTCGGGGACTTCAGGCCGTTGCATACCGCGGGCGCCCGGCCGGCCGGAAGACCTGGATCGTCACGCCCTTCGAGTCGACCCGCGATTCGATCAGGTCGAGCGCGAGATCCGGACCGGTCTCCGGGAACAGTCTCGCGCCCTGGCCGAGGATCACCGGGATCACGATCAGAATCATCTCGTCGACCAGATCGTTCGCCAGCAGCCACTGGGTCAGGCTGCCACTGCCGTGCACCTGCAGCTCACCCCCGGGCTTGGCCTTCAGCTCACTGATGGCCGCCGCGAGGTCGCCGCGGAGAACGGTCGTGTCCTCCCAGTGCGGCGCGGTGAGCGTGGTCGAGGCAACGTACTTGGAGGCCTCGTTCAAGGCCACGCCGACGGGATGTGCGCGCAACTGGTCGATCGATCCCCAGGAGCCCGCGAACAACTCGTAGGTGCGCCGGCCGAACAGGAACGCGTCGGCGCGCTGGTAGGTCTCCGTGATGAACGTCCTGGTCTCCTCGTCACCCGCCCCCAGGGCCCATCCGCCGCGCTCGAATCCGTTCCTGCGGTCCTCATCCGACGCGCCGCCGTTTCCCTGCGTCACGCCATCGATGGTGACCTGAGTCATGGTCGTCAGCTTCATGATCGCGATTCCTTTACCTGGGCGCCGCCCCTGGCGGGCGGCCTCACCCCTGCTACGAACACCGCCACCCCGATCCGACACCCGCTCCCGGATTTCTTTGAAGAACTTTCCGGGACGCCGGTCGCCGGCCATCCGTCCCACCACGGTGCGAACCGCCGACCGCCCCAACATTTGTCTCATATATCGAGTTACGATAGATTTCGATCGTAACTCGATCGGAGGACGAGCCGTGGGAAAGCTGACAGTACGTGCGCTGCACGCCGTGCTCGTGGTGGTGCTCGCCGGCACCGTGTTCGTGCAGGCAATGATGGTGTTGGCGCTGGCCACCAAACCGGCGGACGGGTCGCTGCCGCTGACCCCGCTGCGCGTGATCGTGATCCTCGGCATGGTGTCGGTCCAGGTCGCCCTGGTCTGCGTATGGCAGCTGGTGACGATGGTGCGACGCGGGACCGTGTTCTCCCACGCCGCCTTCCGGTACGTGGACGTCGTGATCGGCGCGATCGTGGCGGCTGCCCTCGTGTGGTTCGCGGTCACGGCCATCAATGCGCCGGGCCAGCGGGACGACCCGGGCGTCACCCTCATCATGGGCGGGATCGGCGTGGCCATCCTGGGGGTCGCGCTCATCGTGCTCGTGCTGCGGATGCTGCTCGCCCAGGCCGTCGCGCGCGACGGCGAAGCGGCGCGGATGCAGGCCGAGCTGGACGAGGTGATCTGATGCCGATCGCCGTCGACATCGACGTGATGCTGGCCCGGCGGAAGATGTCCGTGGGCGAGCTCGCGGACCGCGTAGGGATCACGCCCGCCAACCTGGCGGTGCTCAAGAACGGCCGCGCCAAGGCGGTGCGCTTCGCGACGCTCGCCGCGCTCTGCGAGGTGCTCGAATGCCAGCCGGGCGACCTGTTGCGCTGGGAGGCCGGCGCGGGCGGGTGAGGTGCCCCAGTGCGCCCTATCGTGCGCAGCGATCACTACCGGGACGGCATTGCGCGACGACGGGACGGTTGCCGTTGGAGCTGGAGCGTGTGACAGCACTCCGGCCTGCGTGCGGGTTCCGTCCACACGACCGACGAGTTCCGCCTCGCCGCGTGGTCTGCATGTTGGGAACGTCCCCTTCCGCGCCAGCGGGAGGCCCGAACCGAGATGACAAGGAGCGTGCACACCGTGGCCGAGGAGAACGTGAGCGCGACCCTGACTGTCGCCGTGCCCGCCGGGAGGGTGTTCGCGGTGCTGGCGGATCCGGCGACCCATGCGGCGATCGATGGCACCGGCTGGGTCCAGGAATCTGTCGACCGGGCGCCGCTGACCGAGATGGGGCAGATTTTCCGGATGGACATGTATCACGCCGATCATCCAAACGGTGACTACCGGGTGGTCAACAAGGTCCAGGTGCTCGACCCGCCGCATGCCATCGGCTGGCTGACGGGCTACGAGAAGGGCGACGGCCAACTGGAGTTCGGCGGCTGGATTTGGCGTTACGACCTGGCGCCGCTCGGTCCGTCCGAGACCGAGGTCACGCTCACCTACGACTGGTCGGCGGTGCCGCAGTTCGTCCGCGAGCGAGGCATCCAGTTCCCGCCGTTCGGCCCTGAGCATCTCACCAACTCGCTGCACCACCTGGCCGAGCTTGCCGGACCGACGTCCCGGGCCTGAGCGCCCGGCGAGATCCAACCCAAGTCGATCCAGGCGACGACGGGCACCACGAACCCTTCGACGAGGACTCCCCCACCACACCCACGTTGCTTCTGGTCACCGCCGAGGAACCAGACACCACCATCAAGACCTGCGTGGTCGGCGAGGATCACGGCCACGGATGTCGAGAACGTGTCGTTGGCTCCGTCCCAGGGACACGAGCGGCCATGAGGGCCGCGCGAAGCGGGAGGGAATTATGACGATCCAGCGGATGGACAACGTCGGCATCGTGGTCGACGACCTCGAGGCTGCTACCGCGTTCTTCCTCGAGCTCGGCCTGGAGCTCGAGGGGGAAGCGCAGGTCGGGGGACCAGGGGTGGACCGCCTTGTCGGACTCGACGGCGTCCGGTGCGACTTGGCCGTGGTGCGGACCCCGGACGGCCACGGACGACTCGAACTGATGAAGTTCCAGTCGCCGGCGGCCACTACCGCTGAGCCGAACGCGCCGACCAACGCCCTCGGTATTCGCCGCATCATGTTCGCCGTCGAGGACATCGAGGACGTCCTCACGCGGCTGCGCGCTCATGGTGCCGAACTCATGGGCGAGCTGGAGCGGTACGAGGACAGCCATCGGCTCTGCTACATCCGCGGCCCGGAGGGCATCATCATCGCGCTGGCCGAGAAGATCAACTGAGCGACACGACTCTCCGACGTCCGCCAGTAGATCACCAACCAATACCAGAAAGGGCCGCCGCTATGGCTGTCGCCGAGGACCTCGACCGCGCCACCGACTCGAAGTGGGACTGGGTCGCCGAGCACACCCGTACGTATCTGGCCTCGGGCGGGACCGAGGGACACGAGTCGAACGGGGTGTACACACTCGTGCTCGCCACGACCGGACGCAGGACCGGCGAGCCACGTCGCACCTGCCTGATCTACGGCACCTCAGGGGACGACTTCGTCGTCGTCGCCTCCAAGGGCGGCGCCGACGAGGATCCCGCGTGGTTCAACAACCTCCAGGCGGAGCCGACCGTCGGGGTACAGGTTGGCACCCGCCGGTTCACGGCCCGCGCGCGCGTCGCGTCCTCGGCCGAGCGCGAGCCCCTCTGGGCCCAGATGGCGCGCATCTTCCCGCTGTACGACGAGTACGCACAAAAGACTGACCGTGTGATCCCGATCGTCCTGCTCACTCCGCAAGTGGGGTAGCTGATCTCTGCCCCATCCGCTGACCTCACCGTCGAAGGGCAGTTCGAAGTGCCAGGGCCGGGTGAACGATGCCGAGCTAACACAGGATGCGGTTGACGGTGCAGATCGTCACCTGATGGGCTTGGCGACCACCCGGTTGACGATCCACGCGTGCTTGCCGACCTGCCGGTTGCGGGTGAAGCCGAACTGCTCGAAGAGTTCGACGGTCGCGCTGAACAGGAACCGACCTGGCGCCTGGCGACCGGTGGTCACCTCGGAGATGGCCTCGACGAGACCACCGCCGGCCTGGGCGATCTGGCCGAGCGCGCCGTCGAGCGCAGCCCGTGCGATGCCCAGGCCGCGATGCTTTGGATCGACGTAGAAGCAGGTGATCCGCCAGTCCGGACGCGGCGGCGCCTCCTTGTCGTACTCGCGCTTGTGTTTGATGGCAGGAAGCTCCTTGGGGCTGCCGTACTGGCACCATCCCTGTGCGAGGCCGTTCTCGTCGAGCACGAGCGCGGCATGCGCTCGATCGGTCCGGACCCGGTCCTCCTTGACCGCACGATGGCTGATCCCTTTCTGGCCGCGCTCCGGGTGGTAGCCGATGCACCAGCAGCCACCGAAGATCCCGTTGTTGCGCTCGACAAGCTCCGCGAACGCGGCCCACGCCGAGGCATCCAGGGGCCGGGTCGTGTACAACACGCGTGACTCCTTCCGTCAGCTCGCGATCGGCCGCCACACCGTGTCAGGCTGCGTCGGCCGCCGCGGCGAGAAGCCGGGCGAGTTCGGCCGGCTTGGTGTGCATCGGCCAGTGGCCGGAGTCGATGTCGACGAAATCGAGGTGCTTGACCTTCGCGAGTTCGTCACCCTCGTTGATCCACTCCTTGGCCTGGGCCGGGGTGAACTCGGGACATACGACCACGACCGGCACATCGAAGCGTCGCTCGTCGGTCAACCGCACCACGCCCGTGGCCACGCCCGCGGGAACGGGGATCGCGGCGGCCGCCATGGCGTGCCTGGCCTGCTCGTCAAGGTCGGCCGAGTCCGGTCCCTCGAACGGCGCCCAACCGGGGAAGGGCATGACGCCGTCCCGCAGCTCGAAGAAGTCGGCGTAGGGCTTCCCGCCGGTGGCCGGAAACCCGCCGACGAGCACGACCGTGGAGATCTTGTCCGGTCGCGCGTCGGCGGCCAGCCAGGCCAGGGTGCAGGCAGCCGAGTGCCCGACCACCGTGGGCCGGCCGGAGGCTGAGTCCACGGCGGCGAGCACGGCCGCGACCTGGTCGTCGAGCGTGGCGGAGATCGATCCATCGCCCTGACCGGGCAGGGTCAGCGGCACGGGGCGATGGCCGAGCGAGCGGAGTGCGGACGCGACGTCATCCCAGGCGGATCCGTCGAGCCACAGGCCGGCGATGAGCAGGATGTCCATGGGCAGGTCGCTCCTTTCGGGCGCGGTCACCGGACCGCGGCGCGTCGACGCATCAACGCTAAAGCCAATTCCGGACAATCTACTTCCGGTTCATTGGGCGAGAGCCTCGGCTGCCAGGCCATCGCCGGCCGCCTCAACCCGGCGCCTGCCCGCCGCCAGTCTCCATCAACGCTAGCCGAGCGGTCGGGAGGTGGACCTATTCCAGCGTCCGCGACGTCATCAGGCACATGGTGCGGAACCGGCGTGCACTACATGTGCAAACCCAAGAAGGCGTACATCCCCGAGGGGCACCCGACCAACGGTCTCTGGGTGCGTGAAGACCACGATGCTGGTGAGCCGGCCTTTTGCAGGTCATCAGTTGTCGTCGTTTTTGGTGCTCTGCCCCGGTCATGCTGCATGAATCTGGTACGCGCGATCATGACGGTGCTGGGCGATCTTGTGCCAGGTGTCCGTTGGCTCGGGCTTCGTGGACAAGGGCGGGACGGTTAGTCTCGATCGCATGCCTGATCCTCTGGCTCATCTACGGTCGCGGATATCGGCCATGCCGCGGGTACGTTTTCCCGGCCACTGCTTCGGCCAAGCCAACCGGGTCCGACTGGTCTTCGGCGGGCCGCATGCCCAACCGGCGGTGCTCGCGGCGGCGCCATCCGGGACATCCCGGCGCGACGCGGGGGTGTAACCGCGGTGCCAGAGCCGTCCGAGGAGGCCCTGCGCTGGGCGGTCGATGCGGTCGGAGGCGACGCCCGGGTGGCCGCCGTCACCGGCTTGCGAGAAGGTGCCAACCCGTGGCTGTTGAAGTTCGAACCGGCCGGTCGGATCGAGGCGGCCGTGCTGCGGCTCGGCGACCCGGCCGACCCCGACCATGGCCAGCGGTTCGGCACCGAGGTGGCGGCGCTGCGGGTAGCCGGTGACCACCGGTTGCCTGCGGCACGGCTGATCGCCACGGATCTCGACGGTGCCGCAGCAGGCGCTTTAGCGGTGCTGACCACGGTCCTCCCTGGGGACAGCCGGATCCCACCGGTCGCCTCCATTGGGCGGCTGCGCTGCCTGGGCGCTGCGGCGGCCGCACTGCAGACGGTTCCATTGGCGCCTCGGGCCGCTCTGCCGTTGCGAACCCGGTCGATCGCGGATGTGGACTTCGCGGCCCGCCGTCGCGAGAAGGGCACCACTGCGCTGCTGGCGGCCGCCGAGGAACGCCTCGACCGGCTTCCCGTGCCCGGAGGCCCGACGGTCCTCGTGCACGGCGACCTGTGGCACGGGAACACCCTGTGGTCCGGCGACCGCTGCACAGGCCTCATCGATTGGGACTGCGCCGGCGCCGGATCACCGGGAATCGACCTCAGCGGGGCGCGCTTCGACGCGGCCCTGATGTTCGGACTCCCCGCTGCCGAGCAGGTCCTGGAGGGCTGGCAGCGGGCTGCCGGACGACGGGCGGACCACGTCGCCTACTGGGACGTCGTGGCTGCGTCGTGCACCCTGGCCGACATGGCGTTCTGCGTCCCGGTCATGCATGACCAGGGCCGACCAGATCTCGACGCCGGTGTTCTTGGGGAACGCCGAGACGCGTTCCTCAGCGCCGCGCTGACCCGGCTCGACGCCGACGAGCGATAGCCGCGATCGAACGGACCAAGTCGAGTACCGATCCCCCTTCGAGGCACCGCAGCGCCTCGAACCTGCCGCATCGCCTCGTCGCTGTCCACCCCGCCCGGCTCCCTGCGGTCGAATGCCGCGAACAGAAGCCCAGTGTTCGCACAGGGGGCGATCACGACGGACGGATAACCGCGGTCGCTTCACGCAGACAAGACCATGCGCGCCCGCCCCCTGCCCAACCTGCAGCTTGGTGGTCATCCCGGAGCCTGCCCGCCCGGCGAGGCGTGCTCTCTTCTTCTCTGCGGCGGCCGCGGGGTCGCCCGGCCTGTGTCGAACCGCCACACGGGACCGGCGCCAGGCCGCATCCCCGCGTCTGGCGGTTCGACATGATGAGGGCCAGATCAGCGGCCCGCAGCGCGGAGGAGCGAGCGTCGCACGAGGGGTTGGATGGTCCTGCCCTGCGGGATGCGCTGTTCGCGGAGAAGGTTGTGCACCCGATCCGGTCGGTGGACGACTGGGCCCGTGAAGGGATCTTCGACTCGGACGACGAGCTGCACGGTTCCAAGCGTGGGTAGCTGCTGAGCGAAAGGCCCATCTGGCGTAGTGGCTTCCGAGGTTGTGCTCGATATCGACGTGGCATCGGGCATGTTCAAGCGGGATCTCCCGGCATGGCTTGCCGGCCAACTCGTCGGCCACCGTCCGGCGATCACGTTCGTGACGTTTGGCGAGCTGAGCAAGTGGATGCAACCGCGGGCATGGTGCTGTGAGGGTTTAGGCGAAAGTGGGGCTGATGATCATGAGTGCCCTCTACATCGACCCCACCACCAGCGCAAACGTGCGCCTGGTTGAGGCCCTTGCAAACCCCTCCCGACCGGCGCGGCGTCTCCTGGAGATGGCCACGGCGTGGCCCGACAGCCTGCCCGAAGTCGCCCCGCCTGCGACGGTGTACCGGATCCAGCGTCAACTTCGGCCTGACGAGGTGGCACAGATGGTGGCCCAATACAGGGCCGGAGCAACCATGCAGGACCTGGCAGATCGCTTCGACGTGCACCGAACGACGATCCTCAAGCGGCTTCAGACCCTCGGCATCACGACGAGATTCTCGAAGCTGGAGCCTGACGAGGTGCGCGAAGCTGCCGAGCTTTACCGCAGCGGTTGGACACTGGACAACCTCGCCAAGAAGTACCGGGTCGCCAGCAGCACCGTCAGGGCCTACTTCCTGGCGGACGGTGTTGCATTGCGACCGCGAGGACGGGCCGGTTTCCAGCAGACTGGCAAGCGCGAGACCACCGACCGCTGAAAGCGGCTGACCGTAGATTGTCACGTCGTCAAGCTCTTGCGACGAGCACGCATCGAATATTCAGCAGCGCGAGGATCGTCACCTCGGCTTCCGCCCCAACCACCACCGGTTGCAATATCCCAGCCGCGCTGCTTGCGCATATGGTCGGCGAACGACCGGATGTCACGAATTGCACACCCGCAATCCAGCCAGACTTTGATAAGGATGTACGACGCACCTGGGTTGCGTTCATACGGGCTGATCTCCCACCGCACCTCGTGCTCGTGCTCGACAAGACCAGTTCGTTCCACATCATGAATCAGGCCCAGAGCACGCGCATACTCATCCAAGTCATCAATAATGAACAAGTCACTACGCCACTCCCCGGGCCAAACAGCGTAGAGTTGGCATTCACCGGCAAGAGCGCGGTCGTACGATTCACGACCACCCCCTTGCGTAACTTTTCCGTCTTTGCCTACTTCGATGTAACATACCGTTTTAGCCTTATACGGAAAATCGTTCCCTGTCGATGCGGCACTACGTGGCTCGTTCATTACACCTCCCTACGATAAACACAGCGAACCGCTAATTATGATAACAAATCGTGCAAGATACCACGCTGGATACTTTACGATAAACTCCAGCGACAAGGTTCCGAACGCCGGAGGCCACATAATCAGCATATTACCCGTGCGCAGTTTCGCATATCAACGACCTCTAGCCCTGCCGAACCGTACGATTTGTCAGAAACCGTACCTCTCCTTTCGGAGACGGAACGCTTTCTCTCCCCCTTCCATGACTTTGGTGATTTCACTCCGAAGACCGGGGATGTCTATGGCACCTTGCAAGCTGATTTTGCCCCCAGATTGATCCCCCGCCTTCCGATAATCGCATGCTACGACAAGTTCGGCGTCGCCGTTTACCACAAGGTTAGCATTATGGCTTGCGAAGATAATCTGCCGTCCCTCTTTGGCCTTCCAGATCTGCGATACGACGTCTTGTATGACCTGACTATCAAGGTCCTCCTCCGGCTGGTCAATGATCAGTGGCACACCCGTTTGCGACAGAAGCACCCGCAACAGCGCGGTGGCCTGCTGACCCGCCGAAGCAGCGCTGAAGGCAATGAACTCCTTCTCTTTCGTCTGGTACTCAAACACGGGTTCATCGTTGATCGGCGTGAGCGCGAGATCGAGCCACGCGTCCGGCGTAATCCGGTTCCTGATGCGTTGTTGATCGGCAAGTGGAAAGCCGAGTCGGGTCAGGTTCGGCGTCGCCTCAGATGTATGCTCGGCATCTTCTTCCAGCAATAGAATCGACTCGATTTCATTCAGCACCTCTTCCCAGGTCGCTACGGGGTCCGACTCGTCGCGAAGCCCGGAGAAAAGTTGCTCGACCCGTCCTCCACGAACTCCCGATCCTTGAATAGCTGCCCTGAACTTTTGCTCAATGGCATCGATCCCTCGTCCACGGCTGATTGATGCGCGTAAGAGTCCACGGGATAGTTCCGTCAACCGACCGCATTCCTCCGAGAGCAGTCCTGACCGTTCCCGGAATAGAGCCACAAACTCCGATCGTAGATCAGTATGGAGGGTTCGAGGATCACCTAATGCCCTTCGATCAAGCTCGTGTCGCTGAAGGAGATCGGCCGCACTCGTCCGCTGCTCTTCGACCTGGGCGAGTTCCTTCAGCCGAGCCTGATGAGAAGTAGAACGCTGCTTCACCTCTTCGTATAGGACATCGAAGTCCGAGAGAGCTTTGTCCACGGCCACGGTTGCCAGTTGCTCCGCAGAGTCCGCTACGCGCGCTTGCTCGAACGCAGCTACGACCACCGCCACGGCTTGACGCAAGTCGTCCACAGCAGCCTGACGTCGGGTGAGCACGGCGGTCACAAGGTCACGAAGGCGCTCCGGTACATCCGCCATACCGTCGAGATCACGCGAAACCCGCCCCAACTCATCGAGTAGAGCCACAGCCGAACTTGCGACCTGACGCAGATCGCGTTCCTGGTTTCGCAGAGACTGTCTAACTCGGTCGTAGCCAGGTTTGGCATTGAGCACCTCGCGGTCACTTTCTGAAAGATCAGTGAGCGAGTTACGCAAGTTGGTCGCTTGCTCGGCGAGCGACCTTTCGGCGAGTTGCTGTTGCCTTATCGCCACATCGAGATGCTGTGCGCGCTGCACCTTCGCGTAGTTCTCGCGAAGTCGGCCCGTAAATTCTACTATCTTTTGATCGACAGTATCAAGATCCCGTTTGATCGGCGATGTGACAAACCGTGTAAGTTCATCAACCCGGAGAGCAACGCTACTTAGCTGCTTCTGACTGTAAGCGTGGATGGGCAGAAGTGAACGTACATGACTCTCTCTGACTTTTGAAAACTCGTCATCGCCAACCTTCAGCAGGATCTCTCCGGACCGAGAATCTCGCCGCACAACGTGCGGGATATCGTTGATCGTAAAGTAGACCTCAACCTGACCACCCACGAGCTTCAACGTGTTTTCGATCAGTTTTTCACGACGAACCGTTGGATCCGCGAGTTCATCGTCGCCGGCTTGAGCTACTTGATCGCAAAGACCCCAACGGAGGTAATCCAGAATCGTGGACTTCCCGGTTCCCCGGCCTCCGATTACCGAGTTGTACTGCGAGTTGAAGGCGACATCGAGCGGACCAAGAAACTTACTGTTTGAGATGTTGAGCCGGGAAATGAAAACACCTGGCAACGCAGGGGCCTGCTGCGAGATCCTCGACTGATGCCCTAGACAAGCCTGACGCAAGGCTTCCGCCGTCGGTTCAGCCCACTTGACCCAAGTCGAGTACTTCCCCAGATCCTCGAACGTCTCGCTTCGACTATCGGACGTCTGGAACAGCGCAATCGGCTTGCTGCCCCAAGCTGGGTCCTCACCGGCGAACTTCCGAGCGTTGCCCTTGCCGATATCAGCAACCGAGCCATCGAGGTAGCCACCAACGCAGGGCATCTCCTTATATTTCGGCTGCATGCCAGTGCGCATAAGTGTCTGATGACCCCCGTCCGTCACATTTGGCAATACAATGTAGCGGCCTTTGAGCCAAGTTCGCTGGTCGAGCAGCTCGTAGAGCGCTTTGAGACTTGAGATGTGTTCAAGTGGCTTCACATCTGGGAGCTTCTCAGCTTGTTCATCGGACTGTTCGCAGGCCAAGGCCTCGAGCACCTGAGGAAGGCGATCATCCGGCAAGTCAGCGTCAAGGATCAGTAGAGCTTGACACGGAACTCCCAGGGTAAGTTCAACCCCAGGGAAGACAACAAGCTGTCGGTCGGGTGGGAGCAGACGACCGTCGGACCCGACCTCGTTTCGCGCAGCAGCCCTGATTACCGGCGCGAAAGTCAGGTCGTGGTGATCGGTAATCGCAACCGCGTGCAACTCAAGTTCACGACACTTCGCCACAAACTTGTTCGCGTACGATTTCCGATCTTCAGGCGTCTGCGGTCGACGCCCTTTCCACTGGGCATCGCGTGGCGTGTGCACCTGAAAGTCGCACCGGTAAAAGTGTGCACCACTGTCATCACGCATACTTCTTGACCCCATTCGACTGAGCTACCGACGTGGTTTCTATTTTGGGTTCCTCCTTTTGTGTCAATTATGGACACGATTGCATTTCATCTCAATGGTAGAGCCTAGATACCATGCCAGAAACGCCAGACAAAGTAACCGGCTGCAGCAACTCCGAGCATGCCCTTAACACGCCGCCCCTCCCTTTCAGCCACCGCCACGTCATTCTCAGCTGAGTCACCACTCGTATTTTCTGCCAACAGGCTCTCTTCGGTCTCAAATTCTCGGCGATTCGCTTCCAGAAGCATGCCCCCAAAGAGGCCTAGAAGAATGAGGACGTACGATGCACCCGTAATCTGTATCACAAGGGTCGCTGCGTTCGCCGCGTCCGAATCAGGATCGGCGTCGCCCTGTGCAACCAACGACGTCCAGGAAAACCGCAACGAGTAAACGAGTCGATCGAACCAATCCGCATTGGCTGGATACTTCTTGAAGCCACCAAATTGGCCGGCAATGAAATAGTAGTATCCGGTCGCGACAGTCCATGTGGTCAACGCGGAACCGATAATGATCTTGACGTCAGCTAGCAACGCCTTTCTGAACCGGTGATGCGGTCCGGCCCAAGTCTTGAATACAGCCGTCGAGTAAGCCCCTTCGGCAGCGACAGCTATCATGCACGCCGACAGAACAGTTCCCAGCGAGAATCCAAGCCATTGTTGCATCGGTCCCATATAAAAGAACGACGAACTCGCTATGAGCCCTAGAAATAACGCTATTATTGGCGCATATACGTACAGTATCCAAAACCGCCGGGCGACAATCAGGACAACTGCGAACACTGTTCTTTTCTTACTAGCGGCCCTCTTTGACGCACGATACAGCCGATATGACTTCACTCCGAATGGAAAGAAATCGGCCCCGGTCCGATCGTAGATCGGAATATAATTGTCAAGGCCCCGTTGGTCAGGCGGCAAATCTCCTAGGCCACGGGCGAAGTCGGCGCCCCTTGATGAAATCCAAAAGATAGCGCGAACCAATGAATAGAGCCGGAAAAGGGTTAGCCCAAGCAAGACAGCCAAGACACTGGTCGTGAACCACGTGGACACAGCCACCCCCATCAACCGGAACTTGGATCTTAATCGTTAGACGGGAACCAGTCGTTACACAGGAGAATCGCGCAACCACAAGACCAGCGAAAATCTAGGCTCCTTGACGTGATGTTGTTAGCAAAACACTAGCTTCGATAGAAATCGGTCAAGAACAGACGCTTGTCTCAGTAGTCGGTAGGATTCGATCAAGTATGAGGCGGGAGTACCTGCTTGCGGACGGCGTGGAGTTACGACCGCGAGGGCGAGCCAGGCTACCTAACTTAGTCGACTGCCGTGAGCACGAACGACTCATCGCGCCAGTGCAACGCTGTCCTGTATGCCTTCTCGACTACCCGGACGATCTCGGGTATCGGAGCTTCCTCATCTTCACGGCAGCGATCGATCTTCTGCTTGAGCACTGGCCATAGCTGCTCTGCCAAGTTCACCTTGCTCGGCTCGTAGTTCCAGTCCCACCACACGTTCTTGATATCGACGTTGTGGTGTCCACTCCGCGCCCGCTTGCGCAACGCCGCCAGAGCACCGATGAGATCGTCACGGCTAAGACCGTTCACGGTCTTGTGGATCGCCATGAGAGCGTCCGCCAGCTCGTCGTCCGTGAAGTGCGCAAACTCGTAGCACGACGCTGACCAGCGGTGGATATCGACAAGCAGGCTCAGCTCTTCTTCGGTGGTCTTGGCACCTTGGGCACGCAGTACCTGTCGAATCTCGTCGAGGATGCCTTCGCGAGTCCGCTCCCACTTGTCCGCGGCGAACTTGCCCTCTGGGTCTACGGCAACCATCAAGCAAGTCGGCGGCTTGAGTAGTTCCCAGTGGTCATCGGTCTTGCGCCCAGCGATCAACGGTGCCACTGCCAGAGCGGCGACCTTCTGGAGATCCTTGGTCGTCCCGCCGAGATGGAGCACGCGGACCAACTCCGGCGCGTCCCGGTAGCCCAGCTCGGCCGCGATTTTCGGGACGTGGAGCTGTTCGCTTTCGCCTTCGACGGCCAGCACGACGCGAGGATGGGGCGACAAACCAAGACTCATTAGGTCCTGGTCCAAGCGGCTGTCTCGGCGGCTCAACCGCTCGCGCATCGGGTGCGTTGACATCGACGAAGGCTCTGCGAGGGGCTCGGCCAAGCCCCGGCCGGCCAAGTCTTCGTAGAAGAGCAGCAGAATCTCAGCCGTCTGTCGCATGTCCATCGCCGCGAGCGCAGGTCCCTTGAGCTGCTCCCATGCCTTCCTCGGCGCCCGGCGGGCGAGCCTTCCCCACGCGCGCCCCAGAGGATCAATCTGGGCAGCCCACGTGAGCAACGACTCGGCGTCTTCGGCAGCCTGCTCTGCGGAGTAGCCCAGAGCGTCACCTACGGCCAGGGGGTCGAATGAGGCTCGGTACGCCGACCACTGCTCGAATGTCGTGTTCGACAGGTGCACAAAGTCTGGGTCGAGCTTCGTCCCGTACCGCGCGTCAAGCGCAGTCGCTGCGATGGCAATACGCCGAAAGCCAGCTGCTTCGTCAACCAGGTACGGACCTGGAGCAGGCAAGGCCACCCGCCACTTGCCGTCGCGCCGAGTCTCCCGGCGGCCATCCAGCACCCACGCGATCGCCGACAAGACGTGCAATTGGTGCCAAGAGTAGATCAAACCGTCCCACCATCGACGAGTGAACCGAGCCTGCCGGGCGAACGGGAGTTGCGGCCGAAACGGCATGGCCGCAAGGTCGCGCAGCTTTCCCGCCTCGCGCGCTAGGCGTAGCTCGATAAGCAAGGTGCCATTCGGATGAGGCTCATCGCTGTTAGACGCCGCCAGACAACGATCTGGCTCGTTCTGCACCCAGACGAAGGGAATCAGCAGGCGATGCCGGTACAGCTTGCGCATGGTTTGTGGGTTGAGATCAAAACCGCGACGCTTGGCCTCCGAGATGAACTTTTCCGGACTCAACGGCGGTCGCTGAGTGAAGGCCCATGACATAGACGCGACAGCGAGTGATGAGGGGCAACCTCCCACGGCCGCGCTGCCGCTAGAAGAAACTTGCACCATAGAATGGCTCTATTCTATTCAATGAGGTGATCTCAGCAAGATCGAGTCTGTGCGCGTGCGGAGCGTCGGATCGGTTGGTGGGACATGAGGATCTGGCTGACGAGGGGCGTGGAGTCCCTGGTACAAGAAGCTCTCGCCAAAAGATGCTCGTCACCGAGGGACTCCACGTGATTGCCTATCGTGCCATGCTCGACGTTCCACTCGAACTGGCCCAGTACCTCAGCCGACTGCTGCGGGAGGAGCGCAGTCGGCGGGGAACTCGCCGCGCTAGCCGGGCGCTGACGTGTTTCCGGCAGGCCGTGTTCGGGCTTCGCTGGTTCCGCGAACATCGGGACATCGGTGCGCTCGCGCGTGATCACGGCATCTCGCGGGCGACCGGTTACCGCTACCTCGACGAGGTCATCGACGTACTCGCCGCGCAGGCGCCGGAGTTGCACGATGCGCTTCAACAGGCAAAAGCCGACGGCGCAACACATGTGGTGTTGGACGGCAAGGTGTTCGCCTCCGACCGGCTCGGCGAGAAGACCCTCAACCGCGCGGGGACCAGTTAAGGTTAGCGAGGTAAGGAACCTCATAAAGAAGCGTGTGTACGAGAAAGACCAGCCGGAAAACGGCGCGCTCCTGATAACAACGAGGATGCCCGACTATACCGGGAACGTCTGCCCTTTGGACTTCTGGCTAACAGATGCGCCTCTGGCAGCACGGCCTGGGCGGACGACCAGAGCCTGAGTACTTAGACGTCGTCCGACTTCACCATTGGGGCACTCTTTCGGTTGCCGAGCTATACAGGCGACCGAGAAGTGATGTTGCCTTGGCCGAGGCCGCCTGTGACAGTAAGGCACGATGAATTGGCTTCAGCGTAGGCGGAGCCAAGTAATCGACCGAGATCAACGCCAGCAATTCTCCTGTTGAAACGACTGATTCTTGTATAGTCGATGCCAGCAACGAAGTCGGCGGGCAACCTGGCGAACATCACTTATCATTTCCGATCACGAGCTTTATCGAAAGTGATAGTAAAACCAGCCATCTGAATAATGGCTGGATACGGATCACGAAAACCATGAGGCCTTCGTCTATTTGTACTTCTTCAGCGCTTCGTCAACGTCAATCTTCTCGAGCCTCTTATCAAGCTCCACTGCCGCTAAGGCACGTTCACCGAACGAGCGTTCCGACTCTTCCGACATTATACCTCCGGGTATACGTTCGACACTTTCTGGCGATAGCATGACCAACGTCCCGCCAATAGTAGGATTAGCGAAAAGGCTATCACGCATTCCAGCGTCCATTTCACGCTGCTCATCATCCGACAAGTACTTTCGATAGAACTCCTCTACCGTTCCCACGTTCCTCATTGATTGCGACACAAGTAAGCCCTTCATCGTCCATACTTATTGTTTACAATACGCTGACAGCGTCTGTAGTCAAGATGAATAAGAATTCGCGTAACAAGGGCTATCAGAGCTGCGAGGCTCAATGCTATCGCGACACATAGAAGAAACGGCCTGGAACAAAGGTCTTCTATCCATCTAGGACAGTCGCCCTTTGAGCAGATACCGCGTCGCACAAGAACATGAAATAGGGAGTATGAAGCACCAAGGCCGACAGCTCCTAACGCTACTCGGGCAGGAATTGGGACTCTAGATCGATCAGAGTACTGAAACGCTCTCGAAAACCACACCGCCCCTAATCCTGGCAGCGCAATGAAGATCGCACCGATATCAATACCTTGTGTTTCACTACGTACCATCTGCCCCCAAAGCACGTAAAATAACCAAACGGCTGCGGCTGCAAAAACGCCCAATACTGCAGCAACGGAGGTCGTCCCCGGAGGCCGCTCTTTTAGTTGAATACTCGCGTAGACTTGATTGTGAGGAACCGCGGGTAGCTTGTGAACGTACAGGTGAGATAGGGAGCCGCCGACCTCGTCGGAGCCTTCTGTTGACCCGCCGTCTCTTCTGGCTAACGCAGCGAACGCATCCGCCTGTTCTTGCAGGTTCTTCCCTTGTTTTATATCTTCCTCAAGGACAAAGCTCTGCCAACTTATGTAAACATCTTCCGCTGTTGTCAATTCGAAATGATAACTATCGGTCAAGGCGTGCCGCGACACCGGAACTCGAATCAGAAAAGGTGATTGCCCAATGAGACGGCTCAACTTTGCAATTAGTTTCTTAAAGAAGCGATGCCTAAGTTCTCCAGGAACTCCATATTCGGCAGCAAAACGAGTCGAGAAAGTGACGACTATTCCGGTATGAGCGCCGGGATAGGTAGTAATGCGCGCCCAGAAGAAATACCGCCGTGCAAAATAGCGCCCTGTCAACGTTAGACGACGCAAGGCAGCCCGGGCTTGCGTCGGCACATTCTGTCCGTTTACGGACAGAATGTGCTCGATTTGTGGCACGATTGCAGCAAGGCGTCCATCCGCTTCTTTTGAGTTGACTACAGCAATAGACCGGTAGATTGCGGCTAGGCGCTCAACTTCTTGCCCATCTACGCCTTGTAAGCGATGTCTTACGCTTCGATCCCCTGCGAACTCGATCCAAGCATAGGACAGCAGTAGCTGCGTATGTCGCCTAGCCTCACTTCGCCCGCAGATATGGATAACACTTCCGTCAGAGTTCTGTAGCTTCAACCCATTGAGTAACTGACCTTTGCGTATCAGAATAACGGGAACGAGGATTTCTGAAACGGCTGATTCGACAGTCGAAAGGATGTTGGGCTGCAGTACCCGGGCGGTGCCGCCGCCGAGCACTTCGACGAAGGACGGTAGATCCCACTCAATGTGGATCTCCCGCTGACAGCGGCTATGGTCAACTTCCACGCGCTCGACGACACGAGAAAAGGGTGCACTCTCAAACTTGATGATATCTTGAGCTAACTGAATCGAGTAAGCTGCGGACAGATCAGCAATGAGCGCAGGCGAGGGTTCTTGACCCGTCATCAGTCGGCAACCTCCTCGACAAGAACCAAGTATTCAGAATATCGATCGTGATTGCTTAGTTTGTTACAACATTACGGAAAACACCCGTTCAGACGAGCAGATTCAATATTGATGATCGTCAGTGGAGCCACCGCGTGGCAGTTCCAGGTGTTGCTGGCGACTTCGCTACTATCGACCGCAACCCAGCACACTAGGTACAATCGGAGCTCGCGTGGCTGTGACCAGCATTGACACCACCGTCCGTACTCCAGACGGCCTGCGCCTCGCGGGCACGCTGGTTCAGCCGGACGTGCCTCAAGCGTTGGGTGTAGTGCTCGTGCACGGTGGTGGTGTCACGCGTCACGAGACGGGATTCTTCACTCGTTTGGCGGCAGGGCTGGCTGATGCGGGTGTCTCTTCGTTGCGTTTCGACCTCCCGGGCCACGGCGAAAGCGAGGGGCGGCAGGAGGACTTGTCGCTCGCGTCGGTGCTCAACGCCATACGCGCCGGCCTCGACCACCTGCGGGCTACGACGACCGTCGAAGTCACGTCACTGCTTGCCGCCAGCTTCTCCGGCGGCTTGGCCGCCTACTACGCCGCGAACCGGCCGGACGAGGTACACCGCTTGGTGCTGTTTAACCCGCTGCTCGACTACAAGCAGCGGTTCGTTGACCAGAAGGACTTCTGGCAGAACGACTACCTAACGGAGGCGGCGGCCGACGACCTGACCACGAACGGCTTTCTGCCGCACTCGCCGAGCTTCAAGCTCAGTCGAGCGCTGCTCAACGAGGTGTTCTGGATTGCGCCCCGTCCGTTGCTGCACACCATCGCCGCGCCGACCCTCCTCGTGCATGGCACGGGGGACACCTTCATTCCGGTGGACTCGTCCCGCGACGCCGCCGCCCGGCTGACCTGCGAACATCGGCTCATCGAGTTGGACGGCGCCCAGCACGGCTTCGCCGTCCACGACGACCCGACGTACGCCGACCCGCAGAGCCAGGCCTGGCAAGCCGAGGTCATCACCGCTACCGCCGAGTGGCTAACAGCGGGTTAAGCCCGATCAGGCAGCGACAGCCTGCCGCAGCTCCTGGACGGCCGGGCGATGCTGCCAGGGCTTGAGGTAGCCCACGACACGGACCAGCTGCTGCTTCGTGCGGTCTGAGCCGGTGGCAGACGCGCGACGGACCGACTGGAGCCCTGTCGCGGCGGCCTGGTCCGGTTCGCCCGCGAGTGCCAGCGACCCGGCCAGGAACGACTGGAAGAAGCCGAAGTCCCGCTTGGAGAATGTCTGCTCGTTCAAGGTCTGGGTGTAGAGCTCTACGGACCGGCGGGGCGCTCCAGCCTCGGTGTAGCAGATGGCTGTTTGCATGGTCAGAAGCCGGTGGTTGTAGTGCGCGCCCAGCGTCGAGCCGTCGTCAGTCTGCTGGTCGAGGAGGTCGCGAGCCTGTTCCAGCTGGGGGCGGACCGCCTCGGCCGTCGCTCCGAGCATGACCTCGGCGCGAGCCTGCTGCTGGACGGCTTCAGCCTGCACCCGCTTCGGCAGAGACCAGTCCTTACGTTGGGCGGCCTCAGACAGGGTGAGCATTCGCAGCGGCTCCCGCTGGTCAAAGGCTAGCTGCGCCTTCTTCAGCAGGACGTAGCCCTGCATGGCGCTGTCGTCGGCTTCTTGCGCCCATTCGCTTGCCCGGTCGTACCAGTACAGGGTGCGGCCGAAGTCGCGCAGGTCCCGGTGAAGCCAAGCGGCGAACTCCGCGCCCTCAGCTCCGGCCGCCAGCAGCTCCCGGCGCAGACCCGGCTTGACCTCGCTGGCGTGCTCCTCGATGGCTCCGAGCAGACCAAGCACGAGCGGCAGCGTCCGGCGGGGTCCGCGGCGGCCGTCGTCGGCCTTGCAGTCGGCCAGCTGCCGGCGGAAGTAGTCGAGCACCGAGTGGTCAAAGTAGCGGCGGGCGTCGGCCAGAGCGGCCGCGATCTGGTGCAGCTCGTCCAGGCCCAGGGCGGGCAACGCGGCGGCCGCCAGCCCGTGCTTGAGGAGGGAGCGGCGATCCAGAGGGCTCATACCGTCCGATTGTGCCGCTGTCCCGGCTCCGTTTGTAGCTGCGGCTCCGATGACGTCCGGATCAATCGTGCTCGCCGCGATGGTTTGCGCATCGAGCGACAGCAGCACGGTGCGGCCCTCGATCACCACCGGCAACAGCATCTGGCTAGGTCCGGCTTGGGGCGAGAATCCTGCTACCGACGCGGACGATTCAGGCTGGAGAAGCAGCTCCAGGTCCCGTACGGTCAGGCGGAGCAGACGGGCTAGCTTGGCGCGGCGATGCGGCAGCGGTTCGAGGTCGCCGGACTCCCAGCGGGCCACGGTGCTCGTGTCCACTTCCAGGGCCTGGGCGAGGCGTTCCTGGGTATGTCCAGCCGCTTTGCGCGCCCGAGCCAGGCCGGTCCGTTTCTTCGCCATCGTCACCCCTCGTTCCACCTGGCGAGACGGTCACATTAGCGCAGGTCAGACGCCCGGACGCAAGGTTTCCGCATAGATTGCGCGGAAATTGCGCTCTGGAGCGGCCGGACGCGGGCTCGCAAGATCAATCCCAGGTCCCGGTGTCGGGTCGATTCCCGCGCCCCCAGGGCCACGCCACGGGTTTCCCGCGTCCCATGCCACCCGTGCGTGGCCTGGTGAGTCCCCGACGCCGGGGCCGTTCCAACGGTCCAGACCAGCGACGAGGAGACGAAAAGCTATGACGGTCCGGCTGCGAGAGTACGACGGCGCGGGCGCGCCTGAGCCTGCAACTGAGACGGACGCGCTGGTGAGCGCCCTGGTCCAAAACGCTACCAACTTGCCTATTGCGGCCTTGCAGCTACGCGAAGGCGAGCTTTCGCCCGAACGGCAGCATGAACTCGGCTCACTCCTGATCCAACTGGGTGAACTGATGCACCAGCACGCCGATCTTGGCAGCAAGTCAGCGGCTGTTACCCAGCAGCGAGCATTGTGGACGCCGGAGCGAGGCAGAACCAGCCATGACCAGTTATGAGCCGGGTGGCGCTGCTCGCTTGCGTCTACTTCGGACTGATCATTCTGGCCTATCTGCTCTTCCTCCTGCGCCGCTGGAGGCGACAGCGCCGCGTTCGCCGGAAGCGGGTGCCGGTGGCGCAGTTGATCGCTCGCATCGAGCGGGAGCGGGCGGACCAGGACACGGACCCCTTGTGCCCCCGGACGCCGCCCCTCCCGCCCGGCTGGTGCTGGCCCAGCCGCGACCCCGACCAGTCCCCGCATTCCGAGCCAGTGAGAGCGCCATGATCGACTTTGAACCGAACGAAGCAGTGGGCTATGTCTACGAGCAGATGTATCGGCATCTGGCCGCCCGTATCGAGTCGGGCGAACTCAAGCCAGGCACGCCGCTCCCATCCGAGCGCCGGCTGGCCTCCGAGTACGGCGTCTCTCTCGGTACCGCCCGCCACGCCACCCGGCTCCTGAAGTACCGCGGCCTGGTCGTGACCGTCCGCGCCAAAGGCACGTACGTCGTGGAGCGCCAGCCACCCGGGGAACACCCGGGACCCGCCAGCACCCCGCCCGCAGGCGGGCCCCGGCCATGACCGATCTATCTGAACGGCTCCGTCGCCTCGACCGGGCCGTCGACACGGAAACCGCCGCCCTCCTCGACCGCAAGGCCGAGGACGTGGAGGCCATATCCCAGCTGGCCAGGATCGGGCGTCACCTGCTCGAGCTGGGCGCGTGTCTGTTGGCCGAGGTACCAGACATCGACCTGGACGACCTCGATACCGCCCTCATAGGCATCGTCGCGGCCACCCTCGACCAGCCGGGCGGGCCTCACCGCCGCAGGCGGGAACTGCGCCTCGGCGGCCTCACCATTCGCGTCACCGCGGAGCGCACCTGCGGTACCGGGACCTGGCGGCGAAAGTGATGAAGCCGCCCCGACGCAGCGCCCAGCCCGCCCTCCGCGAGCTGGGACGACGAGCCCGGCAGCGCCGCCACGAGCTGGACTTGAACCGCCGCCAGCTCGCCCGCCGCTCCGGCTTGCGCTGCCCGCAGGTGTAGCTACTGGAGCACGGCCTCATCGCGGCGCATCTTCCGACCCTGGTGCATCTAGCAGTCGCGCTGGACACGGACACCCGTGACCTCGTCCGGGGCTTGCGCCTGCGGCGGCGGGGCCCGCCCGGCTGGCCGCGTTGTGGAGCGTCCCGCGGACCACCAGCGTTTGAGCGGGCGCCAGGCTCACACCGGTCCAGCACACACCAGTACGACCACACCCAAGCTGGTCCCGGCTTCCGGTCGGGCGCGTCACCGCGCTCGACCGGAAGTTCTTGCACACTCACCATCGCGTGTCGGAGGGAGCCCACCGTGACCGTCCGCCTCGGCCCGTTCGCGCTCTGCCCGGCCTGCCAAGCCCGCAACGGCGGGTTGACTCACGCCCGCCACCGACAACGCCATGTCGCCGCTCGCGACCAGGCCGCCTGTGTCGACGCCGGACTAGCCAGCCTGCTACCCGAGCTGTGGGCGATCTGCCGCACCGTCAGCTCGTGCCGGGGCGACGATGGCTGGGCCTACGTCACCCCCACGCCCGACACGCGCGAGGCTGCCGCCGCGTGGTTCACCGCCCGCAGGCTGCGGCATTACTGGGGCGAGCGCGGACGGCTGTACTTCGAGCTACGGGCCGCCCAACAGACCCTCGATCCGCTTCTCTCCTCATAGGATGCGCGCATGGAATTCCGGGACTTCGGCGACCGCCGCCTGCAATTGCCCTCGGTCGAGCGGGACGACCTGACGGACGAGCGGCCGACGCTGCGCGGCGAGATCGACCTCGCTGAGGCGCACGTCCAGTACGGCGAGCACGCCGCACACACCGGCGAGGGCAGCATCACCAAGTCGGTGCTGTCCGGGCTTAACTTGTCGGAGACGGTGTACGCCCCGCTAGAACTGTCCGATGTGGTCATCGAGGACGCCGAGCTGTCCAACGCGGTGTGGCGTAAGACCACGGCTCGGCGGGTGCGCTTCGCCCGGTGCCGGGCCATCGGCTGGCAGCTCCAGCTAGATAAGGCCACCGACGTCCTGGTTGAATACTGCCGCCTGGATTACGGCAGCCTGCGGCTGGACCGGGTCGCCAATGTGATGGTGTTCTACCGCTGCACGTTCCGCGAGACGGCCATCACCGGCGACCTGTCCCGCGTCGTCTTCGCCGACTGCGACCTTGCTGGCGCGGAGTTCGACGCCGCTCAAGCGACCGGCTGCGATCTGCGCGGCTCCCAGCTGGCCGGAGCGCAGGGCCTACTCACTCTGAGCGGGGCGACGATCAGCACGGAGCAAGCTGTCTCGGTCGCGGTGCAGCTGGCGACCGAGTGCGGCCTGCGGGTCGAGGACTAACGCCGCCGGTTATCCCAGTTGTCCCAACCGGGCCGGTTGTCGAACTTCGGACTGTTGTCCCAGGCCGGCCGGTTATCAAACTTGGCTCCGTGAATCTCCGGCTGTGGCTCGGGCGAGCGGAGCAACGCGAGTAGCGGCGCCAGCTCGGTTTCAGACGCGCGGATGCGACGGGTCAGCGTCGCGGCAGGTGTCGGCATGGTGGAGCACTCCTTCCACGAGGGCAATCTTGGAATTTCGGCAATAGTTCGTCTCGGTCGTGTCGAAGCGGCCGTGCTCGAAGTAGCGGTTCGCCGGGTGCGCCCCACCGCAGAACGCGAAGTACGGACAGGAGGCCTGGCAGGCGGTCACGCCGTCCAAGAACTCACGTACCCACACCGAGCTGAGGCCGGTCTGGATGAGCTCATCCAGCGACGTATCGAGCACGTTGCCGCACGACAGCCGCCCGTGCTTGGGCGAGTCGAAACCCGCCAGCTCCGGTGAGATGAGTGTGACCGACCCGTCGTAGGCCATGGTGGGGAGCGGATCGAGCCGCGGCGCCGGCGGACGCTCCGGCCATTGCAGCACCGAGCCCGCGAATCCGAGCGCCCGCTCCAGCTCCCGCACCTGCACCACCGGGTTGGCCTGCCATGCCTCGGCCAGGGCGGTCCAAAAGGCGGTTACCGTCGTGAAGTCGTGGGCGTTCGAGGCTTGGTTGACGCCTTCCGTCTCCTCGATGTTGACGCCCAGCGCCACGCAACCGACCTCGACGGCGAAGTCGTACAGCCGCCGCGCCCGCTCCGGCGTCGGGTCCGACACCACGGCGATGATCGACAGCGGGTGCCCGCGCTCTCGCAGCCACGCAATACCTCGCATGATGCGTGCGTACGCCGGACGACCTTGGAGGTCCACCCGGGCTGCCGTGTCGGCGGCGAACCCGTCCACACTGACCCCGACCGACACGCCGTACGCCTCGAACAGGTCGCACCACGCGTCCGTGATCAGCGTGGCATTCGTCTGCACGACATGACGCACGTCGAGCCCGGCGAAACAGTCCAGCAGCAGCCCGAACCGTTTCGGCCCCAGCGTCAGCGGCTCACCACCGTGCCAGCACACCTCCACCGGCCCGCTCCCCGTCCATGGCCGGACCGACGCGGCCACGGCCTGCGCCACCGGGGCCGACATGGTCAGGTGCTCGCGACGAAACGGAAGATAGCAGTAAGTACAGTTTAAGTTACAGGCTGTAGCTAGCTGCAGGATCACCGAGCGCGGTGCGGCAAACATTCCAGCGGCCCCTTTCGCCTCAGAGCTCAGCGCTGTGAGCTGAGCGGCTACCGCTGATCGTCTACCGCCGCGCCTCACTGCTCCAGGGCGCAAACCCGGCGGGAAGTAGGCAAGAACCAGGCGTTCAAGCTCCTGACCTGGACTTATTCGTTGTCTCTAGCCCCCTTCCGCCACTCGGCCTTGGTAAAGTTGCTCATATTTGACCGCGATATCCCCTTTCTTGCATCTTCTTAATTCAATGCAAGCCTGATTCCATGCAAACGCCAAACGACGAGTCATTCCTACCGTATTTTTCTCTTTCGGAATGCATTTGTTATAGCCATCTAAGGCGTCCACAAGAAGTTTGACACGCTCGTCTGGGCTGTTTGTCAAGAGTGCTCGCAAGTGGTGCGCGAACGAGGTGTTCAGTGCACTATCGTTCTCCTTCAGCGCTTCCTCTGCGGCGCGACGGATGTTCTCAAGTCGAGTAGGTAAGTCGTCAACTTTGGAGAGCCGCTTGGTTTTCGCCTCCAATATCGTCATGGTCAACAACGGCTCGACCGCCCATTTCTCTGCCATAGCGACTTCGATCAAGCCCTTGAAAGCTTCATCGATGCGCCGATCACGTTCCTCTTTTGGAAGTTCCCGAAACATACATATGATTTGCTCGACATAGAATGTAGTTAGAGCCGTATCCGGCACCTCGAGTGACATGGAGTAGTGCCATGAATCTTCGACCAGCTCCAATGACTTATCTGGAAGATGGACAAAAAGATGCGACGTGTAGGATTCTAGGAAATTTGATCGCTGGTGAGGCGAGACATTGGCTCCTTCACTGAGCGAACGCAACCTGTGGTATGACTTCGACAGCCATGTATAAACGCTCTCAAGGTCGCGTGAATCGTCCACCGAGACGACGTCCAAGGGCAGCATCTTGAGCATCTTCAAGCTGTCCCGAAATATTTCTCCGTAGTAAGGCCGTTCACACCACTGATCGCCAAACGCCTTGGTCATCTTCCCGAGCAGATCGACTGCTGTCCTAAACTCAAGTTGCTCGAATACCTCCTTTTCGCGCCACTCGATCTTGAGAATCTCGAACCCAATTTGGTCCTGCCCTGGGCAATTAGGTGCTGCCGCCGCTGTCTCCAAAAGATGTCGCGCAACCGCCAGCCAACGTGCATTATCATCCGCTTGCGCCCTGAGCTTGTCTGAAAGTAAGGCAATAAAACTCTCAGCGAAGCGGCACAGGTGGTCGTAGTTGTCACCGGCCACACCAGTTAGAGTGCTTTCCAGTCTATTCATCGGACGGAGCGCGCTTCGTATGCCCTCGATAGTCCATTTGCGTACTCTATTGGTTGCGTCCTCATTACCCACCGACTCCAGACCGCGCAGTGGCTTGACCATATACATAAGGCCGCTGACAATTTCGTTAAGCCGGAACCGGTCGGCATAATCGCTGGGGAGTTGATCAAGGACCACGTGCGGTTGGCTTTCTAACAGGACTTGAGCGATTACCTGGTGACGAGCCTTATGTTCGCGAGCGTGATAGACCCACGGATCGCGATTCGCGCGGTCGATCAGGTTCACGCCGGGCGCGAGAGCCGCGAGCATCGGACTGGTCAACTTGACGCCGGTGACGGTCGCTAAGCAAACGTGGCAGTACGCTTGCTTGTCTTCAGCAGTGAGTCGATCAAGCTCCGACCAAACTTTCTGAACCATATCTTGGCCATACACTGCCTTAATAAGCTTTACCAGCAAAGGCGAATCTCGGGCTTGCAGACAACTTGCTTGAGCATGCAATCGGAGGTCGATGAAGTCAGCAAGATTAGGATACTGAGTGGATACATCTTCTTCGCTGAGGCCTTCCTCGATCAAATTATCCCGTGCTCTGGTAATGAGCTTTGCCCAAGAGGTAGCCTCGGTCGCATTTAACGGCAGTAGATTCACTGACCGTACCCGCAGGTCCGCACGGACCCCGTCATAATCTGACCAGCGTCCATCAAGCACAACAACGGATCGGTCATTACCACTGAGGGCGCGCGCGTGCAGCCCAGCACGCAAATGTGAGTCGAGATTCTGTCCGATATACCTGTCAATCGAATAGACAACGATAGGCGTCCAGGTAGTTGGCTCAATAAGTTCGTCAACCTCTCCCTGAAATTGAGCTAAGCACCCATGATCGTAGGGTTCATAGTAGTTGGACCACCGCAAGAACACATGAGTGGTTTTCGCCGCAGCGATTAGACTGTTAACGTAGGTACTTTTCCCGTCGCCAGCGTCGCCAGTGACAAAGAACGTCTTGCCGAACCGGCTGTCAAGATGCTCCAGCAGTTGCAGCGTCGTATACTCGCGACCGTCAAGCTCCACCCGACGGGTAATAATAGCGTCATGTCTAGCATAGGCTGGCGACAACTGGCCGCCGTCGAGCACTACATTCCAGTCAATAGGGGTCTTGTCCGTAGTATCAAGATTTGCGTACTCAAGCCGCCATTCGGGGTGAGCCGCTAAGACCGTGCGTACCGCTACCGGAAGTGGTAGAGCCGGTCGAACTTTGGCTGGCGAATCAATCGTCGATGCATCTCCGATAGTTTGCTCAACCTCTTCCGGCTCCCCCAAAAGCGGAATGTACCCAAATTTTTTAGCCTCACTGCGGGCTTCCTGCCAATGGTCTTGCAAGTAATTTGTAAGCAAGTTCGCAACAAGGGGGGCGCATTGATCCCGTCGGTAAGTCCTTGCGGATTCAACAGATACCAGCGGGGTACCCTTGGCCAATACGGCGATGAAGAGGCGGAACGTTACCGAGTCACGCCTCTTGCGTTCGTCTTCCTCGCCCAGCCACGATGGCGCCGACGCAGCTAGTGCGGCGTCGATAGCCTCTTCCGGCATGACGGGGAAACCAAGCAGCTCGGCAGCCGCCACGCGAATAGGGTCGTCGCGGTCGCTCGCTTCGTTCACGACACTTTTGAACAATTGATTCTTCATGAAAATCGTTTTACGTTCCGCGGAGACGCCCTCGCTACTTATATGCAGGTGCGTTTCGAGCGCTGCCTGCAGCCCTGTAGCACGCTCCATGTTTACTTCTAGCGACTTGTGCGGACCTGGGTAGCCACCCATGACTTTGGCAATGTGTTCCGAAAGGCTCTCAGACGTCGGCCAACTTGTCATAGCAGCCTCCTTACCGCGACCTCATAGTCTAGCACTACGTCCATACATCGCTCACAATTTGCTATTGCAAATAGTGTTACCGTTGTGTTATAAGTAAAGGCGGGGATCGGCTCTGCAATTGCTGGAGGCCGATATGTCGTCAATCATAGAGCGCGCCGCAGATCATTTCTATATGTTCACCGACTACCGTCGAAGAGGCCACCTCAAACCCCTGTTCACTACCGTTGAAGAGCATATTGCGAACTGGGTTCAGAAAGGTGAGGCTTGGAAAGACTGCGCCGGTGATGTGCGCATCTACTTCGCCACGGTGGCATTCATCTTTGCTCAGTGGCATGACGACCGCGAGGCAGAAGATCATGCCCACGCCGAACTGGCGGGCTGGGAGAGCCCGCTGGATTGGTGCATAAACAAAGCCCTCAAGAATGAACGCACCATTGGGGGTACTGAGATTTTTGACCCCTTTTTCTTCCAGGCTTCTCGTCCCTGCGACTAGCTGAACTAGACGTTCGACACCTAAAACCGCCCGATCCCCGCTCGAGCCTGCCCCTTCCGGGGTGGGCTTTTTTCTGTTGCCGGATAGGTGCCAGGGAGCAATCGGAAGTTCCGAACTCCTTCCGAACGGCTTCCGAATTTCCGAACTCGTAAACGGTGCGCAGCTTGTTTTAGCGTTTTCTCGTCCCCATCACTCGAGGAACGGAGAACGCCATGTCTCGTAACCGCTACACCCCAGCCGTGCGACGCTTGGAGCGCGCCCGCATTGCCCGTCAGGAAGCCGCACTGCGCCACCTCGACCGAGAGCTGCGCGGCGGCCCCGTGTCTCCACACATTTGGCCGGGTGGTAATCCCGTGAAAGAACAGCGCGCTGCTCGGTTGGAGTCCAAGCAGCTGCACCGTTTGCGGATAGCGGAGAGGAGATCGGTCTCGTAGTCGCAGCCGGACGCGTCGGGGGTCGCTCGACGCGTCCGGCTTTCGTTTGTTATGCCCCGCCGGGTAGGTGCGCGGGGATTTCGTTAAGTGAAGGAGGTATCGATGAATGATCTTATTCATAATGATCGCGAGCTTGTGCCGTCTGCCGCGATGACCCGTCGGGCGCTCCGTGCCGCCCGGCCGGGGGTTGAGGAGGCGATGGCCAACGGGCTCGTCGCGAGTGCGCAAATAACAGCGACGTCCTACGTGGCCGCCGAAGCGGTTCGCCGTACGACTCACCTGGCGAACCTCATGCAGCAGACCGCCGTCGAGCACCCCGAGCTGACGAATATCTACGCCGCCTACCTGGGCGACTTTACGCTGCTCGCTCGGCAGAGCATCGCCGGAACGGCGGTGTGGGAATGACCTGGCTCTACATCGCGGCCGGCCTGGGGGTCGTCTTCGTGCTCCTGCTGCTGTTGGCCGGAGCAGCGTATGGCGACTACTGCGTTGACACCCTCAAGACAGCCGGGCAAGCGAGCCATCCCCTTGGCAAAAACCCCGGTGACGCCTGGTATCTATCCACCGGCAGTTACCGAGGCGCGCATTTCGCCAGCTTTCCGCTCAGCTTGGTTCGCCGCCCGCTCTTGGCCACGTGCCCCGCGCAGGTCTGTACCACCTGCGGCACTCCATGGCGACGCGCCCGACAGGTCATCAACGGACGGCCGCTTGCCGTCGGTCCCCTGCGCCCGGCCTGCCCTCATGACCAGTGGCGACCGGGCAGGGTGCTCGACCCGTTCCTTGGCGCGGGCACCGTCGCTCTGGCGGCCGAAATGCACGGCCGCGGCTGGATAGGGATTGAGATCAACTCGACCTACGCCGCACTCGCCGAACAGCGCTTGGCTGCGTGGCGCATGACGGAGCGGGCGCAATGAACCACCACTGCACCCGACCTCCGCCCGTCAACTGTGCCCCTTCTCGGTGCCGCGTGGCCGCCAAATACCACCTGTCTTCGCGCCGCGAACGACAGGGGCGGCCACGCCAACGCCGAGAAAGGCTCATCTCATGTCCGAACCACGCAATGCCGGGGTGAAAACCTTGGGTATTAAGCTGCCCGACGCGCTGCACGCGCAGTTCACCCTCGTCGCGCAGCTCGACGCCATCTCGTTGGCCGACGCTGCCCTCCGCGCCGTCGAGCTGTACGTGTCCACCAAGCGGCAAGAACCGGACTTCGCGGCGCGGGCTCAGGCCGCCCTCGAAGAAATCGAGCGCGAAGCCGCCGCCCGCCGCGGGGCCATTCAAGGTCTGTTCGGTACCAGCGAACCCGCCCCGGAAAGCGCAACCACCCGCAACACCAAGGGCCGTCGCACGGGCGCTGAAGGCTAATCGCTTTCGGCATGTCCGCTGAGGTGACGAGCAACGCACTCCGCGCTGCTCGTCACCCTCTATATCAAAAATTGACAAAACCAAGGATAGGAAATCCTTTCTTGGCACTTGCAAGAAAGGCTGAGAAAATGGATAGAGATAGGAGGGGATGATGGCAGAAAAAGATTTCGATCCCGGAACATCTAGCTCAACCGAAGGCTCACAAAACAAGCAGCTCGCCCTTGAGGCTGTTCGCAGTCTTCCAGGTGGCAAGACCGTTAGTCCCAGCTCTAGGTCCGAACGCGAAGGCGCTATCGGCTTCGCCTATCTGCGGGTTAGCACGCGAGAACAAGCCCGGACCGGCGGTGGCGCGGAGGGGTACTCCATTCCCGCCCAGCGCGAGGCGTGCCTGGTCAAGGCGCAGCAGATGAGAGTCACTATCCAGGCTGAGTACATTGATGCCGGAGAATCAGCCCGCTCCACTGACCGGGACGATCTGCAGCGAATGTTGCGCGACATCAAGAAAGTCCGCCCAGACTACGTGTTCGTTCATAAGATCGACCGCCTTGCCCGCAACCGTGAAGACGACATAGCCATCAACCTGCTGTTACGTAAGCACGGTGTCAAGCTAATCTCCTGCACCGAGAACATTGATGACACACCGAGCGGAAAACTGTTGTACGGCCTCATGGCCGAGATCGCCCAGTTCTACTCCGCCAACCTGGCTCAAGAAGTGCTCAAGGGCCTACGCCGGAAGGCTGAGGAGGGCGGGACGCCATTCCGCGCGCCACTCGGCTACACCAATCGGCGCGAGAAGCGTGGCGGCGTTGAGTTCTCCTGGGTTGAACTGGACCCGGAGCGGGCCAAAATCATCAAGTGGTGTTTCGAGCAGTACGCCACGGGCGAGTGGAGCGTGGCCGACCTCGTGCTTGCCGCCCGCAAGAAAGGGCTAACAACCCGCGCGACAGGCACCAAACCCGAATCCGAAGTGGGTTTGACCACTATGTACAGCGTGTTACGTAATCCATACTACATGGGTTTGGTGCCCTATCAAGGAATTCACTACGAAGGTAAACACCCAACATTAATCGAACCCGACGCCTGGCTGGCCGTTCAGCACATCCTTGAGTCCCACAACCACACTGGCGAGAAAGACCGCATCCATACCCACTACCTGCGAAGCACGATCTACTGCTCGTCCTGCAGCGGACGGCTCGTTTTCTCCGCCAATACTGGCAACGGCGGCACCTACGTCTACTTCATGTGCGTGAAGAAGAAAACCAAGACCAATAACTGCCGCCGCCCAGCAGTGCGCGTCGAGAGGATTGAGCAGGGCATCTCAAACTTCTACGGCCGATTCAAGATCAGATCGGAGCACAGCGAGCAGATTTGCACAGCCGTCCGCGAGGAGCTTGCAAACCAGCAGGCCGAAGCAAGTCGCGGACTGGACCGCGCTACCCGGCGTAAAGCACGAGCTCTGGACGAGCGCCAGAAGCTGCTCCAGGCTCACTACGCCGGAGCCGTCCCGCAGGACCTTCTCGCCAGCGAGATGCAACGCCTCACCCGCGCTTTGGTCGAAATTGAAGCCGAGATCAAGGCAGCCAAGACCACCGCCACAGATGTCGAAGCCACGCTCAGGCAAGCCCTGGCTGCGGCCCGCCACTGCGAACAGGCTTACCTCACGGCTCCAGACCAAATAAAGAGACAAATCAACCAGGGATTTTTCGAGAAGTTGTTCATCGGCGAGGACGGCACTGTCGTACGTGCCGAACTCACAGAGCCGTTTGCCGCTCTCCTGGAAGAGATGCCGATCGCGCGGCCGTCCGGGTCGTCGGCAGATAACCCGCCATCAGCGCCTCAGACCGATCCTGGCGGGTCCCAGATGGCCGTTGGCCCACTCGGCCGTCCCGTCTTCCACAACCCCGCCAGGGCGGTTACAGAAAGCGGGAATGACAACACGTTCCGTAGTGTCGTTTCCTTTGCTAGCGGTTTGAATGATGAGTGCTTGGTGCCCCCGACGGGACTCGAACCCGCACTGAATCGATTTTAAGTCGACTGCCTCTGCCGGTTGGGCTACGGGGGCACCGCTCAGCATAATGCGGCGCCCCGTCCTCGCCGGGGACAACCCGGCAACCTGGCCGGGCAGCCCGATCAGGACTTCGAGGCCCGGGCGAACTCTTCCTTCGGGTTGTTGATCTGCCCCAGCGAGACGACCTCGCGGCGGAACAGGCCACCGAGCATCCAGTCCAGCAGGATGCGCGTCTTCCGGTTGAAGGTGGGCATCGCCTTGAGGTGGTAGGCCCGGTGGAACAGCCACGCCGGAAAGCCCTTGATCTTGAGGTTCAGCGCATCCGCCACACCCTTGTGCAGGCCCAGCCCGGCCACGGCACCCAGGTTCTTGTGGAAGTAGTCCTTCGGCTGCCCACCGCGCAGCACGCGGATGATGTTCGCCGACAGGACGCGGGCCTGGCGGACCGCGTGCTGGGCGTTCGGCGGCGTGGTGGCCGTCGGGTCCTGCTCGGTGCGCGACAGGTCCGGCACGGCCGCGTTGTCACCGGCGGTCCACACGTCCGGGTGGCCGACGACCTGCAGCGAAGCCATCGCCTCGAGGCGGCCGCGCTTGTCGATCGGCAGGTCGGAGTTGGCGAGCACCGGGTTGGCCTTCACGCCGGCGGTCCAGATGATCGTGTCGCTGTCGAACTCGGTGCCGTCGGACAGCACGACGTGCCCGTTCTCGAACGACTTCGCCGCGGTGGACAGGAACACCTCGATGCCCCGCCGCTCGAGCTGCTCGACCGTCCACACCCCCAGCGTCTCGCGCACCTCGGGCAGGATCCGGCCGGCCGCCTCGACCAGCACCCAGCGAATGTCGGACGGGTGGATGTTCTCGTAGTACCGGGTGGCGAAGCGCGACATGTCCTCGAGCTCGGCCAGCGCCTCGATCCCCGCGAACCCGCCGCCGACGACGGTGAACGTGAGCAGGCGCTTGCGCAGCTCCGGGTCCAGCGTGCTGGACGCCTGGTCGAGCTTGGTCAGCACGTGGTTGCGCAGGTAGATGGCCTCGCCGATGGTCTTGATGCCGATGCCCTGCTCGGCCAGGCCGGGGATCGGCAGCAGCCGCGCGACGGCACCGAGCGCGACCACGAGCACGTCGTAGTTCAGCTGCTCGATGTGCCCGTCGGCGGCCTCGACGGTGACGGACTTGCGCTCGTGCTCGATCTTGTTGACCCGCGCGGTGAGCACGTGGCACCGCTTGAGCACCCGCCGCAGCGGCACGACCACGTGCCGCGGCTCGATGGCGCCGGCCGCCGCTTCCGGCAGGAAGGGCTGGTACGTCATGTGGGGCTGGGGGTCCACGATCGTCACGGACGCTTCATTGGCGCGAAGCTTCTTCTGCAGCCCCAACGCGGTGTAGAGCCCGACGTAACCACCGCCCAGGATCAAGATCCGGGTCGGTTCCGACTTCACTGCGGCCATACCAGTATCTTCCCACCTCGCCGCCCCCGGCGCTCGTGCACCCCAACCAGC
Organism: Amycolatopsis acidiphila; assembly: GCF_021391495.1. Lineage (NCBI taxonomy): Bacteria > Bacillati > Actinomycetota > Actinomycetes > Pseudonocardiales > Pseudonocardiaceae > Amycolatopsis > Amycolatopsis acidiphila. The sequence continues at coordinate 6,952,636 of NZ_CP090063.1, forward strand.
TGTGACGGGGGTCGCGAAACGATTCAGATCAATCCCGCGTGGGCCGCGCCGCGGGCCAGCACGTCCCGCAGCATCGCCGGGGTCAGCCTGCCGGTGAAGGTGTTCTGCTGCGACACGTGGTAGCACCCCAGCAGGTGGAGATCGTCGAGCACCACTTCGACGCCGTGGCCGAACTTCGGCAGCGGCTTGGGCAGCGTCCAGCCGCGCGCGAGTACCGGCAGCAGCGCCTGCCAGCCGAACGCGCCGAGCACGACGACCGCCCGCAACCGGGGTTTGAGCAGCTCCAGCTCCCGTTCCAGCCACGGCCGGCACGCGTCGCGCTCGGCCGGGGTGGGCTTGTTCGCCGGCGGCGCGCAGTGCACCGGCGCGGTGATCCGCGTCCCGTACAGCTCCAGGCCGTCACCGCGATGGGTCGAGGTGGGCTGCGACGCCAGCCCGACGTCGTAGAGCGCCTGGAACAGCACGTCCCCGGAGCGGTCACCGGTGAACATCCGGCCCGTGCGGTTGCCGCCGTGCGCCGCGGGCGCCAGGCCGACGATGGCCAGCGACGCGTCCGCCGGCCCGATGCCGGGCACCGGGCGCCCCCAGTACGTCTCGTTCGCGTATGCCGCGCGCTTCGTCCGGGCGACTTCCTCCCGCCACTCGACCAGGCGCGGGCAGCGACGGCAGTCCGAGACCGCGTCGTCGAGCTCCGAGATCCCGGCGGGCCTGATCTTCTTCACTCCACCAGGATAAGTTCATCCCATGTCCGACACCCCTGCCGAGGAGACCTCCGAGAAGAAGGCTCCCGAGCCGAGCGACGACCTCGTCACCACCCAGCACACGCTCACCGTCAAGCGCCGCAAGCTCGCCTACACCGCCCGCACCGGCCGCATCGTCCTGCGCAAGGAAGTGCTGACGGACGGCAAGTTCGAGGGCCACCAGGCCAAGGCCGAGGTGTTCCTCACCTCCTACACCCTCGACGACGCCGAGCCCGGCTCCCGCCCGGTGACGTTCGCGTTCAACGGCGGCCCCGGCTCCGCGAGCGTGTGGCTGCACATGGGACTGCTCGGGCCGCGGCGCGCGGTGTCGGGTGACGTGGACTCCCCCGAGCCGCCGCCGTACCGCCTCGTCGACAACCCGGACACCCTGCTCGTGCACAGCGACCTGGTGTTCATCGACCCGGTCTCCACCGGTTACTCGCGCGCGGTGAACGGCGAGAAACCCAAGGAGTACCTGGGTTTCACCCCGGACCTCGAGTCGGTCGGCGAGATCATCCGGCTCTGGACCTCACGCAACGGCCGCTGGCTCTCGCCGAAGTTCCTCGCCGGCGAGTCCTACGGCACGCTCCGGGCCGCGGCGCTGGCCGCGCACCTGCAGGAGCGGCACGGCATGTACCTCAACGGCCTGATGCTCATCTCCTCCGTGCTCGACATGGGCACGATCCGCTTCACCGAGGGCAACGACAAGCCGTTCCCGCTGTACGTCCCGACGTACGCGGCGATCGCGCACTACCACGGCCGGCACGGCGACCGCCCGCTCGACGACGTCCTGGCCGACGCCGAGGAGTTCGCCGCGCGCGAGCTGCCGTACGCGCTGGAGCGCGGCGCCCGGCTGGCGGCCGAGGAGCGCACCGCGGCCGTGCAGACGCTCGCTTCGCTCACCGGGCTGGAAGAGTCCTATGTGGACAGGGTGAACCTGCGCATCGAGCACGTCCGGTTCTTCACCGAGCTCCTGCGCGACCGCGGGCTGACCACCGGGCGGATGGACGGCCGGTTCACCACCTGGGAACCGGACGGCGGCCGCGAGCACATGAGCGACGACGCCTCGATCTCCCGCATCATCGGCGCCTACTCGGCCGCGTTCAACCACTACGTGCGCGGTGAGCTGGAGTACCGGAACGACCTGCCGTACGAGATCCTCTCGATGGACGTCGTGCGCGACTGGTCGTACTCGGAGTTCGAGGGCCGCGCGGTCTCGGCGGTGGACGCGCTGAGCGCGGCGATGCGGGCGAACCCGCACCTGAAGGTGCACGTGGCGCTGGGCTACTACGACGGCGCGACGCCGTACTACGCGGCCGAGCACGTGCTGGCGCGGCTGCAGATCCCGGACGAGCTGCGGGAGAACATCGAGTCGGCGTACTACCCGGCAGGCCACATGATGTACGTGCACGAGCCTTCCCGCGTGCAGCAGTCGAAGGACCTGGGCGGGTTCGTCGCGGCGAGCGCCAACCGTTAGCGCACGCCCTGGGCGTCCACCACGAGGTTCGCCTGCGGGCCGCCGGCGCCGCAGTCAGGACCGTTGGGATACAACAGTTTCGGCGTGACGTCGACCGTCTCGCCGGAGAAGGTGACCCGCACGGCAGCGGCGGGAAGACCGGGCACGTTCGCGAACCCGGTCTTCCCGCCGGTCTCCCGCATCCGCGCCGTGCACGTGTCGTCCGGGGCGGTGCCGGTGCAGGTCGAGCCGGTGGCCGTCGTCTCCGGCGACAAGGCGACCGGGTACGTGTGGCAGGCGCCGTTCCAGCACGCCTCGAGGCTCGTCGTGCCGGTGAACCGCGCGGCGACGGACGGCGCGATCCGCACCCCGATGCCCACCGGGGTGCCGATCTCGGTGCAGGCCCGGTCCGGGGCGCCGGCCTGAGTCCCGCAGGCCGTCAGCACGACCAGCAACACGAGTATCCGCATGACCCAAGGACGGCCGGCGCTCCCGGAACGGTTGCACTCAGCCCCGGACGTACGGCGAACCGTGCGTCACGGCGGCGTAGGCGTCCACCGCGCCGTTGCCGTAGAAGCCGTTGAACTCCGGCGTGCCGGCGCAGGTCGCCGTGTAGGTGGCGTCACGCCCCTCGTCGAGGTAGTCGACCGTGCGGGGAACCGGGCACGCGATCGGCGCGGCCGTCCCCTCGATCACGCGCTGCACCGAGTCCGGGCTCAGCCCGAACCCGCCCTTGCCGGGCTTGCCGTACTGCGAAACGATCAGCGCGGCGACACCCGTCGCGTGCGGGGTGGCCATCGACGTGCCCTGCAGGAACTGGTAGTAGCCAACGCGGCCGTCCGGCGCGACCGCCTTCTGCACGCCGAGCTCGGCCCCGGCCGGGGTGATGTTGTCGTTCGCGTCGATGTTCCCTTCCGCCACGCCGACGTTCTTCGGGTAGGCCGAGAGGATCAGGTTCTCGTTGGTGCCGTACCAGTCCGTGCCGAAGCCGTCGCGGTAGTAGCCGCCGGGCGCCGAGACGGAGATCTGCTCGGTGCCGTAGTTGGAGTAGTCCGCCTTGGCGCCCGACGGGCCGAACGCGCCGACACCGATGGTGTGCGGTCCCTCGGTCGGCATCGAGAGGCAGGTCGCGTTGTCGATCGTGCGTGGGTGCGTCGCGTTCGCCGGGTAGTCCGGGCTCGTGGCGTCCGGCTGCGGCGAGCCGAGGTCGGTGTGCTCGTTGCCCAGCGCGACCACCGACGTGACGCCGTTGCGGTAGGCGTAGTTCAGCGCCCGGCTGACGGCCTCGACGATCGTGCGCTGCTCGAGCCTTTGCGCGGTCGAGTCGGCCGGGTTGTTCACACAGTTGTAGAGCCACGGGTCGACGTAGAACGACATGTTGACCACGTCGATGCCCTCGTCACCGGCGTAGGTCAGCGCGTCCACGGTCGGCTGCAGGAAGAAGTAGCCGGAGTCCTGGCCCGCGCGGAGGTTGACCAGCGTGACGCCCGGCGCGACGCCGGAGACGCCGAAACCGTTGGCGGCAGCGGCGATCGTGCCCGCGACGTGGGTGCCGTGGCCGTTGTCGTCGTGGTCGGCGGGGTCGACGCAGCCGCGGTACTCGCACGGGCCGTCGACGACGGCGCCGGTCTCGTCGGTGGGGATGTCACGGGTGAAGTTGCGGGAGTCGGCCGCGTCGAAGTTCGGCGCGATGTCGGGGTGCGAACCGTCGATGCCGGTGTCGATGACGCCGACCTTGACGCGCTTGTCCCCGGGCTGCACGGTGCGCGCGATGTCCGAGCGCGTGGACTTCAGGCCCCACAGCTGGTCGTCGAGCGGGTCGGTGCCGACCGGCTTCTTGGCGCTCGGCTTCTTCTTCGCCGCGCCGCGTTCCTTCTCGACGGCGTCGGGCTTCTTGGTCGCCTTGTCCTCGGGCGCCTTGCCGATCGACGTCGCCTTCGCGGCGCCGTAGATCGCGCGGTCTGCCGAGACGCGTTCGGCGAACCCGTCGGCCGGGGCGCTGGCGGTGACCAGCCCGACCGCGCTGTTGCTGTGCAGCACGGTGCCGCCCGCCTGGCGGATGGCCTGCTCGGCGGCGGGGACACTCTGCCCGGCGGCGGCCAGCACGGTGAACTCCGTTGTCGCACCGGAAAGCCGCGGTTGTGCCGCGGCGGCCGGCCCGGCGACCACGACTCCGCCGATCAGCGGTACCGCGAGCGCGGCGATGAGCAACCTGGATCTTCTCAAGGAAAACTCCTCCTCACCAAGGGGTGAGAGGAACCTACCTAAGGTTTTGGTAAACCGGAACAAAAAGCCGACTAAAGTCAGGCGTCCCCGCTGAGCGAGAGGGCGATCCCGTCGAGGATGTCGTGCTCGCTGACCACCAGCTCCGCCGGCCCGCCGCGCTGCGCGAGCTGCTCGGCGAGCAGCCGCACGATCAGCGCGCCGCCGCCGATGACGTCGACGCGGCCGGGATGGATCACCGGGTTCGCGGCCCTGGTGGCGTGGTCCGCGGCGAGCAGGTCGTCCGCGACCTCGAAGACCTGCGCCTGCGACAGCCGGGACAGGTGGGTGCGCTCGGAGTCGTACTCCGGCAGCTTCTGCGCCACGGCGGACAACGTCGTCACCGTCCCGGCGACCCCGATCCACGTCCGCGCCTTGGACACGTCGACCGCGTCGAAGGCCTGCGCCAGCACCCCGGCGGCGAACTCGCGCGCGGCGGCGACCTCGTCCGCGGTGGGCGGGTCGGACTTCAGGGCCCGCTCGGTGATCCGCACGCAACCGATGTCGACGGACTTGGCCGCGGTGACCGACGCGCGCCGACCGTCCCAGTCGCCGAGCACCAGTTCGGTCGAGCCACCGCCGACGTCGACCACGAGGAACGGCCCGTCGTCCGGGTCCTGCTCGCCGACCGCGCCGGTGAACGACAGGCGCGCCTCTTCGTCGCCGCTGATGACCTCCGCCTCGACACCGAGGACTTCCCGTGTCATGGCGAAGAACTCGTCGCGGTTGCTCGCGTCGCGGGTGGCCGAGGTGGCGACCATGCGCACGCGCTCGACGCCCTTGCGGCGGGCCGCGATCGTGTAGTCGGCGAGCGCCGCGCGGGTGCGCTCCAGCGCCTCCGGCGCGAGCCTGCCGGTGGCGTCCACCCCCTGCCCGAGCCGCACCACGCGCATCTCGCGGTGCAGGTCGCGCAGGTCGACGGTGCCGTCGTGGCGGTGCGTCAGCTCGGCGACGAGCAGGCGGATGGAGTTCGTTCCACAGTCGATCGCGGCAACTCGGGGCATGCCGACCACATTACGAGGTCGCACTCGCCGTCGTGGTGGTGGTGGACTCGGGCGGCGGCGCGCACGGGTCCGGCGTTCCCGTCGGGGTGACCGTCGTCGTCGTGGTCGTCGTGGTCGTCGTGGTCGTCGATGTCGGCGTCGGCGAGGTGCTCGTCGGGCACGTCGGTGTCGTCGGCGGCGGCGGCGTGGTCGTGGTCGTGCCGGGTGGGGCCGAGGACGAGGGCGGCCGGCTCGGCGTGGGCGCCTGCGAACCGGTCGTCGGCGGCGGCATGATCGTGGTGACCGGCGGCGGCGCGGGGACGGCGGGCGTGGCCGGCGCCGCGATCGGCACCAGGCTGTCGGGCAGCTGCAGCACGCCCTTGCGGTACGCCTCCGCCCACAGGATCACGGTGTCGACGTAGACGTCGGAGTTGTTGTAGCGGTAGATCGCCGACCGGAGCTGGTCGGGGTTCGCCAGGTCCAGCCCGCCCGAGCACAGGAAGCGGCCGGTGGCCAGGGTCGCGTCGTAGATGTTGTTCGGGTCCGCGACGCCGTCGCCGTTGCCGTCGGCGCCGTAGGTCAGCCAGGTGGACGGGATGAACTGCGTCGGCCCGACGGCCCGGTCCCACACCGTGTCGTGGTCCCAGCGGCCGTGGTCGGTGTCCGGGACCGCGGCGACCGCGCCGACGCCGTCGAGCACGGGGCCGAGGATCGGTTCGAGCGTGTAGCCGTTCTTGTCGACGTAACCGCCGCGGGCGTGGTTGGACTCGATCCGCCCGATGCTCGCGATCAGCGCCCAGTCGATGTGGCAGTTCGGCTGTACACCGGCCATGACGTCGGCCGCGTTGTGGTACGCCTTGAGCGCGGTGCCGGGAATGCCCAGCGGGCCGCTCGGCAGCTCGTACGGCGGCAGCGGCAGGGTGACGGCCGTGCGGCGCGGCAGCGAACCGTCCACGCTGAGCTGCACGAGTTTCGGGTCGAACCCCTCGACGAGCGGCGCGTCCCCGGTGTGCTCCGCGCTCGGGGTGCTGGACCAGTCGGAGGTGCCGCCGCTCGCGATCCCGGCCGGCACGATGGCGAGGACCCCGCCGATGGCCGCGACCAGCGTCCTGTGCCGCAGGCCGATTCTGCGTGCCTTGCGCCGGGCGATGCGCATCCGCGTCAGTCGCACACCCGCGCTCCTCCCAGGTTCAGACCCATCGTCACCCAGGGCCTGTTAAGCCCACGTGACCGATGGGGCTATCCCCGAACGGAGGAGCAGTGTTACGCGGCGCAGTCGCCGGAGGGCCAGTCGGGCCGCAGGAGTTCGAGCGTCTCGTCGCCGAACGGGTTCACGCCGGGTCCACAGGCGAGGGTGTGCGCGAGGTGGACGTGCAGGCATTTGACCCGCCCGGGCATCCCGCCCGCGGTCACCCGGTGGCCGAGCGGCTCGATCGCGTCACGCTGGGCCAGGTACGACTCGTGGGCGCGCTGGTAGGCGGCGGCGAGCTCCTCGTCGACCGAGAGGCGCTCGGTCATCTCCTTCATCAGGCCGGAGGCCTCGAGCCGCCCGACGAGCGAGGTAAGCCGCGGGCAGGTCAGGTAGTACAGGGTGGGGAACGGCGTGCCGTTCTCGAGCCGGGGGTTGGTCTGCACCACGGACGGGTGACCGCTGGGGCAACGCGCTGCGATCGCGCGCAGCGCCCGCGGCGGCCGGCCGAGCTGCTGCGCGATGATCTCGCGGTCGGCTTCGGTCACCGGCTCGAACGAATGCGTCTTCTCCACACCCTCATTGTCGCAAGCGGCGCTCAGCCGCCGAGCGTGGACCAGAGCTGGTCGTACCAGGCCACGCCACCGGGGTGCGGCGGCTGCTGGGCCTGCTGCTGTTTGCCCTGCGGGGTGTCCTCGGGCAGCTGGACGAGGTACGGCGTCTCGCCGGGCATCACGTACCGCAGCCGGCGCCGCGCCTCGGCCTCGACCTGCGCGGGGTCGTTGAGCGCCGCCTGCCGGGCCTGCAGCTCGGTGACGTCGTTGCGCAGCTCGGCCTGCCGCTGCTCCTGCTCGGCGATCTCCGAGCGCTGGCTCAGGTACGTGCGCAGGGGGACGGCGAGGGTGAACGCCAGCGCGCACACCACGATCGCGAGCACCGCGGCCCGCCGGGTGGTGGACATGCCGAGCACCCGGGTCGCCCCGGCCGCCTGCTTGGCGCCGAAGCCCCGGCGCAGCCGGGACTTGGCCGGCTCACGCCGCACGCGGCGCGGCCGGCCCTCGACCCGGGGGGAAGCCGCGGCGCGGCGCACCGACTGGCCGTCCGCACGGCGATCCGTGCGGCGGCCTCGCCGGGTGCGCTCCCTGCCCCGCTGGTTCATCCGCGCGGACCGTCAGCTCTCCGGCGTGAACCGCGGGAAGGCCAGGTCGCCGGCGTAGCGGGCCGCGTCGCCGAGGGTCTCCTCGATGCGCAGCAGCTGGTTGTACTTCGCGACGCGCTCGCTGCGGGCGGGCGCGCCGGTCTTGATCTGGCCGACGCCGGTCGCGACCGCGAGGTCGGCGATCGTGGTGTCCTCGGTCTCGCCCGAGCGGTGGCTCATCATGCTCTTGTACCCGTAGGAGGTCGCGAGCGTGATCGCGTCGAGGGTCTCCGACAGCGTGCCGATCTGGTTGACCTTGACCAGCAGCGCGTTCGCGGCGCCGCGCTCGATACCCTGCTCGAGCCGGTCGGGGTTGGTGACGAACAGGTCGTCGCCGACCAGCTGGACGCGGTCGCCGATCCGCTCGGTCAGCGCCACCCAGCCGTCCCAGTCGTCCTCCGACAGCGGGTCCTCGATGGACACCAGCGGGTACGCGTCGAGCAGTTCGGCGTAGTAGGCGCCCAGCTGCTCGGCGGTGCGCTTGCTGCCCTCGAAGCTGTACGCGCCGTCGGCGAAGAACTCGGTCGCGGCGACGTCGAGCGCCAGCGCGACGTCGCGGCCCGGGCGGTAGCCCGCCTTCTCGATCGCCGTCGTGATCAGGTCCAGCGCCTCGCGGTTGCTCGACAGGCTCGGCGCGAAGCCGCCCTCGTCACCGAGGCCGGTGGCCAGGCCGCGGCCCTTGAGCACCGACTTGAGCGAGTGGTAGACCTCGACGCCCCAGCGCAGTGCCTCGCGGAAGGACTCCGCGCCGATCGGCGCGATCATGAACTCCTGGATGTCCACGTCGGTGTCGGCGTGCGCGCCACCGTTGAGGATGTTGAGCATCGGCACGGGCAGCACGTGCGCGTTGGGGCCGCCCAGGTACCGGAACAGCTCCAGCTCGGCGGACTCCGCGGCGGCCTTGGCGACCGCGAGGGAGACGCCCAGCAGCGCGTTCGCGCCGAGGCGGGACTTGTCGGGGGTGCCGTCGAGGTCGACCAGCTTCTGGTCCACGACCCGCTGCTCCACGGCCTCGGAGCCGGCCAGCTCGGGGCCGATCTCGTCGAGCACCGCGGCGACCGCGCGCTCGACGCCCTTGCCGTTGTAGCGCTGGGCGTCGCCGTCGCGGAGCTCGACGGCCTCGTGTTCGCCGGTCGACGCCCCCGACGGGACGGCGGCTCGCGCCAGCGTGCCGTCGTCGAGTGCCACCTCCACCTCGACAGTCGGGTTGCCACGCGAATCCAGGATCTCGCGCGCGCCTACCTGCTCGATGACCGCCACTCGTCGCTCCTCATCGGTTGTGCCGGCGATGACGGGTTCAGCCTAACGGCAGGTCATCGTCACTCGTTGGAGGCTCGGCCTTGATTTCCTGCCAGCCCGGCGGCAGGTCCGCGGTGTCGGAGATCTGCTGCCAGAACGTCCAGCTGTTGCCGCCGATGTCCGCGACGGTGAACACCCGGGCGCCGTAGGGCTGGTCCTGCGGTGGCGTCACGTCACAGCCCTCGCCCAGGGCGGTGCAGACCCGGTCGTACTGGGCGTCGGCGTCGTCGACGTAGACGACGTTGAGCTGGCCGACCGGCCGGTCGACCCCCTTGCCCTCCCAGTAGTCCGCGCCGACGCCGGCGAGCACGATCTCGGCGTCGCCCGCCGCGACGGTGGCCTGGAACACCTGGCCCGCGCCGTCGACGTAGCGGATGTGCTCGGTGAAGCCGAACACGCGGACCAGCCATTCGAGGGCCTCGGTCGCGTCGGTGTAGTACAGATAAGGCGAGAGACCGAGGTACCTGGGTTCGTCGTCGCTCATAGCCGTGTAGTGCACCACGTCGCCGTCTCACCCGGTGATCGCACCCCTGCCGAAAGTGGCTCTTCCGGGGTAACGTCGATCGGACTATGGATGACGAGAACCTGACTCTGGACCATCTCGGCGACAACCGGTTCGAGGCGTTCCGTCAGGCCGAGGCGTTGATCGAGAACCGACGCCCGCTGGACGCGCTCAAGGCACTGGAACCGGTGCTCGAGGCAGATCCGGACAAGCCGAGCGTGCAGCTGCTGGCCGGTCGCGCCTACTTCCACTCCGCGCAGCTCAACCATGCCGAGCAGGCCTTCACCCGCGTGCTGGAGCTTGATCCGTCCGACCACTACGCACGGTTCGTTCTGGGCCGCACACTGCAGCGCCTCGGCCGGTTGGTCGAGGCGCTCGGTCAATTACGGATGGCCTGGGCGATGAACCCGGTGCCGGAGTACCAGGACGCGGTCTCGGAGGTCAACGCCCGGGTACGGCTGCAAGGAACCTAGGGGGCGAGCCGTTCCGCGCACGCGCGAAGCCAGGCCATGATCACGTCTTGGCGCGGGCCGGCTTCGTCCGCGAGGATGCCGTCGAGCTCCTGCACGCGCACGGCGGCCTCGGCCAGCCGCGCGCGCCCTTTCGCGGTCAGCGTCGTCCGGCGCGAGCGCTGATCCGGCGTGCGGTCGGCGCGCACGATGAGGCCCGCTTCGCTCAGTGTGGTGAGGAACCTGAGCATCGTCGGCGGGGCGACGAAGGATCGGCGCGCCAGTTCGGCGTTGGAGATCCCGGGATGCTCGGCCAGCAGGCCGAGCACCGCGTAGTGCGGGCTCGTCAGCCCGAGATCGGCCAGCGCCGCGTCCATCCGCGCCCGCAACGCCTGCTGCAGTCGCTTCAACGCGAACCCCGGTGACCGGTCCGGATCCACGTGCGTGCTCACCAAGTCCATATTAGAAGCCTAATCCAGGTTAGCATGCTAATCTGAATGCCATGACCACCACGATCACCACCGGCGCCGACCTCGTCACGCTGGTCAACGTGTTCACCGTCGACCCGGCCCGCCAGACGGAGCTCGTCGACTCGCTGGAGGCCGCGACCCGGGAGATCTTCGTGACCATGCCCGGTTTCCGGTCGGCGAACCTGCACACGAGCCTCGACGGGACGCGGGTCGTGAACTACGCCCAGTGGGCGAGCGAGGACGAGTACCGGGACGCCCTCCGACGGCCCGAGGTGCGGGAGCACCTGACCAAGGCGATGGCCATCGCCGAGAAGGTGGAGCCGGCGCTGTATCGCGTCCATTCGGTCCACCACATCGGCGCGTGACCGATCAGGGCAGCTTGGCCGCCGCGAAGGTGTCGGCGGCGGCGAGCGTGTCCTGGGTGTCCGGAAGGGACCGCGTGTAGCCCAGGATCGTCTGCCACCAGCCGGTCGCGGTGGCGAGGTCGGCGCCGGTCGAGCAGAGGTAGCGCGCCAGCGTGTACGCCGCGTCGGCGGGGTTGCGCAGGTCGGCCGGCTTCGCGTCGTTGACCGCGCGCGAGGACCAGCGGTCCCAGATCTGCTGCGGCACCGGCAGCGGCCCGCTGCCCACCGCCTGGACCTGTCCCAGTCCGGCGAGCGTCGCCCAGGACAGGTGGCAGTTGGGCGCCTCGCCGTGCATCCGCATCTCCGCCCGCCCGTACGCGGACAGCACACCCGGTGCGAGCTTGGTCGGCACGGCGAGCTTCCGCGCCCAGGCGTCCAGTTCGGCCTCGTCGGACAACTTCGGCCGGTCGACCGGCGGGGCGACGGCGAGCCGCGGCGCGGCGGCCGCCGGCGGTGGGGAGGGCGGCGGAGCGGTGGACGGAGCGGGCGGCGCGGAGGTGTCCGGCCTGGTCGTGCCGATGGTGAACATCAGGACGAGCCCGGTCGCCACCACCCCGAGGGCGAGCCATAGCGACGACGACGAGCGACGCGGCGCGATGTCCCCTGAAGGGGTGGGCTCAACCACCGGAACAGGTTAGCGGCATCACCCGATGGTGCTGGTGACGCCGGGATCACACAATTCGTTATCAAGCTTCCGCAGGACCCGCTGACCAGCGCAAACGCGTGCGCGATGTCCGTTTTATCCGGCATGGCGGACGAGCCGGGGCACTTCGGCACTGGACATACAGGCAAGGCTTACCTAAAAACATCACGTCGGATCGCTTCGAGGAGGCTCCAAGGTGCTGTTCTCCAGCCTGCTCATCGGTCTTCGCGAGGGGCTCGAAGCGGCCCTCGTGGTCAGCATCCTCGTCGCCTTCCTCGTCAAGACCGACCGGCGCGAGGCGCTGCGCTGGGTGTGGCCGGGTATCGCGGCCGCCGTGCTGCTGTCGATCGCGTTCGGTGCCGTGCTGACCTACACGACGGCGCAGCTGTCCTTCGAGCAGCAGGAGCTGCTGGGCGGCAGCCTCTCGATCGTCGCCGTCGGCTTCGTCACCGCGATGATCTTCTGGATGCGCAAGGCGTCGCGGACGATCGCCGCCGAGCTGCGCGGGAAGATGGACGAGGCGCTCGCGGTCGGCCCGCTCGCCGTGCTGCTGCTGTCCTTCCTCGCCGTCGGCCGCGAAGGCCTGGAAACCGCCGTCTTCTTCTACGCAACCGTGCAGAGCGCGCAGGGCGGCACGGCGCAGCCACTGATCGGGTTCGCCATCGGCATCGCCGTCGCGGTCGCCATCGCGTACCTGCTCTACCGCGGCGCCGTGCGCTTCGACCTCGGCAAGTTCTTCAAGATCACCGGCGTGCTGCTGGTCTTCGTCGCCGCCGGCGTGCTCGGCTACGGCCTGCACGACCTGCAGGAGGCCGCGTTCCTGCCCGGGCTGCACACGCTCGCCTTCGACGCGTCGAACGCGATCCCCGAGACCTCGTGGTACGGCGCGCTGCTGAAGGGGATCTTCAACTACTCGCAGCAGACGACCGTGCTGCAGGCCGTCGCGTGGGTGGCCTACGTCGTCATCGTGCTGCCGCTGTTCCTGCGGCGCACGAGCCCGAAACCAGCCCTCGCGGGCGCGAAGGAGTGACCTTGCCGAAGAGACTGTTCGCGCTGGCCGGTTCGGCCGCGTTGCTGACACTGGCCGCGTGTGCCGGCGGGCAGGACTCCGGCGCCCCCGGCGCCGCGGGCCCGGTCACCGTCGCGGCTACGGACACCACCTGCGAGGTCTCCACCGCCACCGCGAACGCGGGCAACGTGACCTTCGAGGTGACCAACAAGGGCACCAAGGTCACCGAGTTCTACCTCTACGCCGAGGGCGACCGGATCATGGGCGAGGTCGAGAACATCGCACCGGGGCTGACCCGCAAGCTCACCGTCGAGGTCGCCGAGGCGGGCACCTACCAGACGGCGTGCAAGCCCGGCATGGCCGGCGACGGCATCCGGGGCGCGTTCACCGTCACCGGTGGCGCGACCAAGCAGGCCGACGCGAACACCGAACTGGCCGCCGCCACGAGCGGCTACGCGTCCTATGTCGCCACCCAGACCGCCGCGCTGCAGACCGAGACGCAGAAGTTCGCCGACGCGGTGAAGTCCGGCAACGTGGCGGACGCGAAGGCGCGTTACGCGACCACACGCGTCTACTACGAGCGGATCGAGCCGGTCGCGGAGAAGTTCGGCGACCTGGACCCGGCCATCGACGTGCGCGAGGCGGATCTCGAGGAGGGCCAGCAGTTCACCGGCTTCCACCGGCTGGAGAAGGACCTGTGGGCGAACGGGCTGCAGGCCGACAGCGCGCAGGTCGCGGACAAGCTCGTCGCGGACGTCAACGACCTGGTCGGCAAGACCAAGACGATCGAGCTGAGCCCGCTCGACCTGGCCAACGGTGCCAAGGAACTGCTCGACGAGGTCGCCACCGGCAAGATCACCGGCGAGGAGGAGACCTTCTCGCACACCGACCTGTGGGACTTCCAGGCCAATGTGGACGGTTCGAAGGGTGCGGTGCAGGCACTGCGGCCGGTGCTGCAGGCGCGGGACCCGCAGCTGGTGTCCACGATCGACGGCCAGTTCGCCAACGTGCAGAAGCTGCTCGACGCGACCCGCGCGGGCGACGGGTTCAAGTACTACACCGAGCTGAGCCAGGACCAGGTCAAGGAGTTCGCCTCGGCCGTCGACGCGCTGAGCGAGCCGCTGAGCAAGGTCGCGGAGGTCGTCGCGAAATGAGCGAGGTATCGCGGCGCCGGATGTTCGGCCTCGCGGGTGCCGGGGTCGCACTCGCCGGGGCGGGTGCCGCTGGTGCCGGGATCGACCGCGCGCTCGGCTCGCACCCCGCCGCCGCGACGACGGACATCGTGCCCTTCTCCGGCGAGCATCAGGCCGGGATCGTCACGCCCGCGCAGGAGCACCTGCACTTCGCGGCGCTGGACGTCACGACGAAGGACCGCGCGGAACTGGTGTCGCTGCTCAAGACCTGGACCGACGCCGCGCGGAAGATGACCAGGGGCCAGGACGTCGGGGCGACCGGGGCGATCGGCGGTTCGCCCGCGGCTCCCCCGGCCGACACCGGTGAGGCGCTCGAACTGCCGCCGTCCGCGCTGACCCTGACCATCGGCTTCGGCCCGTCGTTGTTCGACGACCGGTTCGGCCTCGCCGCCAGCCGCCCGGCGGCGCTGGCCGAGCTGCCCGCGTTCCCCAAGGACAAGCTCGAGCCGGCACGCAGCGGCGGCGACCTGTGCATCCAGGCGTGCGCGAACGACCCGCAGGTGGCGGTGCACGCGGTGCGCAACCTGGTGCGGCTCGGCTTCGGCACCACCGAGGTCCGCTGGTCGCAGCTGGGCTTCGGGCGCAGCTCGTCGACCTCGACGACGCAGAGCACGCCGCGGAACCTGTTCGGCTTCAAGGACGGCACCAACAACCTCAAGGCCGAGGACCCGGCCGCGCTGGACGAGCACGTGTGGGTCACCGAGGCCGACGGGCAGCCGTGGCTCGCGGGCGGGTCGTACCTGGTGGCGCGGCGGATCCGGATGCACATCGAGACCTGGGACCGGACCTCGCTCGACGAGCAGGAGAAGGTCGTCGGCCGGGCGAAGGGCACCGGGGCGGCGCTGGGGCAGACCGCCGAGTTCGACCCGGTCGACCTGCACATCGGCGGCGCGGGCGGCGAACCGCTCGTGCCGGTGGACGCCCACATCCGGCTGGCGTCCGCGGAGTCGATGGGCGGCGCGAAGATCCTGCGTCGCGGCTACAACTTCGTGGACGGGTCGGACGGGCTCGGGCACCTCGAAGCCGGGTTGTTCTTCATCTGCTTCAACCGGGACCCGCGCAAGCAGTTCATCCCGATGCAGAAAGCGCTTTCGGCGAAGGACTCGATGATGGAGTACATCCAGCACACCGGTTCGGCGTTGTTCGCCGTGCCGCCGGGGGTCTCCGAAACGGGCTACTGGGGCGACACGCTGTTCGAGGGCTGATTCCGGGCCAGTCCTTCACGGCCGCGACGAAGCGTTCGATCTCCGACACCACCAGCTCGCGCCCGAGCGGGCGCAGGTACCGCTCGGTGTACTGCGCCGCACCGACCTGCTCGCGCTCGGACCAGCCGTGCTCGCGCAGCAGTGGCTCCACTTCGGACGGATCGAGCGCGAAGTGCCAGACGCCGCCCGTCACGAACCTGCGGTGCAGCGGGCCGGCGCCGTAGAGGTTCGTGCCGTCGAAGAAGTCCTTGCGCACGTACGTGAAGACCAGTCTGCTGCCGGACGCGGCCGCCGACAGGAACCGCAACGTGCGGCGGATGTCGGCCTCGGCGAGGTACTGGGTGACCGCCTCCCACACGAACATCGTGGGCAGCTCGGGCCGGAACCCCGCTCCCGTCAGTGCTTCGCCGAGGTCGTCGGACTCGAACCGCACCGGGACGAGGTGCACGTCGCCGGGCAGGCCGGCCAGCCGATCCCGCTTGGCCGCCACGTTCTCCGGCATGTCCACCTCGAACGCGGGCACCCGGCCGAGCACGCGAGCGGGTCCAGGCCCGCTCCGAGCACCACGAGCTGCCCGATCCCGCCGGCGAGCGCTTCCCGCACCTGATCGCGCGTAGCGCTTGCGACACAACATCCCGCCCCACACTCCGCACGCGCTGCGGTCCGAGGCGCGCTCCATCCAGTGGCGCACACCGGCCCATCTCCCCGGAATCGCGGCGAGCCGCAAGGATCCCGCCAGCACGCGGCCGGCGAGCGGCTCGTCGACGATGCGCCGCGACGCGGGTTCGTATTGTTCGAGCGCGGTGACGTAGATCGGGCCGAACGCCGTCTGGGCGGCCGGTGGTCGCCGGGCTTGCACCGCCGCGGGTTCTGGGGGGGGCTTCCTCGCGAGGACAGCGCCGACGTGGTGACCGGGCGGTCATGAGGAGGCGATCCCACAGCGAGGGGCCGCCTCAGGTTCCGCTCCGCACCGGCCCGCAAGCCACTTCTGAAACAGTCCCTAGCCGCCCGAGGGCCAGAACCGCCGCCAGCCGTCGGCCTCCAGGGTCGAGGGATCGACACCGGCCGCGCGGGCGTTGGCCTCCGCCTGCCGGACCGAGGTGGCGAAGGCCTTCGCCACCGCACGCAGCTCGCCCTCCGGGTCCACGCCCGCACGCCGGGCCGTGGCGGCGAGCACGAACAGCCGGGTGGGCGCGTCCTGACCGGACGGGAACAGGTCCAGCGGGATGCCCGCACGGCCACTGCGCTGCCCGAGCTTCCCGGCGAGCGCGGTCGCGGGCTGGCCGAGCGCGACGCCGTCGACAAGAGACTCGCGCTGCTTCTCGGCCTGCTTGAGCTCCTCCCACTTCACTTCCTGGTGCTCGGGCGTCTGGATGCGGTCCGCGTCGGCGAACACATGGGGGTGCCTGCCGACCAGCTTCGCCACCAGCTCGCCGGCGACGGCGTCGATGTCGAACGGGTCCGCGGCGTCCTCCGCGGCCAGCCGGGCATGGAAGAGGACCTGCAGCAGCACGTCGCCGAGCTCCTCGCGCAGCGCCACGCGGTCGTTGTCCTCGATCGCCTCCAGCAGCTCGTAGGTCTCCTCCACGAGGTACTGGCGCAACGACTCGTGCGTCTGCGCCGCGTCCCACGGGCAGCCGCCCGGCGACCGGAGCCGGTCCATCACCTGCGCGGCCTCGACCAGGCCGGCGCCCGGCGGCTGCCTGATCACGGTGGCACCGGGTAACGCCAGCACCGCGGGGTCCTGCGCGGACACCGCGAACAACACCAGCGGGCCCTCCTCCGCCGCCAGCGCCGCCGCGTCGGGCGCCGGTTTCGCACCCAGCAGGTCGGTCAGCTCCGGGCCCAGTCCGCTCGCGTAGACGGCACGCGCGCTCCGCAGGTGCGGGAACGCGGCGGGCGGCACGCCCGCGTCGGGATGGGGCAGGAGGACGACCGCGGCGGTCAAGGCTGGACGGATCCCTTCACGGAGACGACGGCGCCGGTGGTCTCGGCGGCGCTGGCCGCGACGTCCATCGCGACCGGGTCCCACACACCGTAGCGCGGATTGACCTTCAGCCCCGCGTCGCCGACGTAGGGCTGCAGCAGCCGCTGCCCGACCGCGACCAGCTGGCTCGCGGTCGGCTCGGTCGCCTGGTCCACCGACTGCGGCGTGGTCAGGTCCCGCTGCCGGATCACCGCGACGATCCACGCCGCCTGCTCGGTGCTGGGCTGGAAGGCGATGACGGTGCCCGGCTGCACGCCGAACACCACGGTGGCGGCGAGGTCGGGCGCCTGCACGGCGGGCACCCGCTCGCCGACGCTGGTCTGCTGGCCCGCGGCGTTGTCGGCCTGGATGACCTGCGCGGCCGCCCCCGGGTTCGCGGCCATCTGCTCGGCCTTGGCGAAGGCCTTCTCGCGCATGCTCGCCGGCTGCGCGCCGCCGTCGTCGGACACCACGGAGGTGTAGTCGAAGGTGACCGACATCTTGTCGAAGTACTTCTGCGCCAGCGCCCGCATCAGGACCTGGTCGGTGATCGCCTCGCGGTGGTCACGCACGCGGTAGGCGATCTGGCCGGGCAGCTGCGAAGGGTCGACGCCGGTGGTCGAGACGGGCGTGGCGAGCGGATCCTGCGCCAGCGTCTGCGAGACCAGCGTGTCGTCCACGGTCAGTCCCTCGCGCTGCGCCGCGCGGGTGACCAGCTCGTGCACGACGAGCTGGGACACGATCGCCCGGCCGAGCTGGTCGAGCTTGTGCTGCTGCGCCAGCTGCTGGGCGGCGGGCTGTTCGCGCACCGCCTTGTCGATCAGCTGTTGCACCTGGTCCTGGGTGACCTCGCGGTCGCCCATCAGGAACGCGGCCCGCACCTGGCTCGGCCCGGACCCGCAGCCGGCGAGCAGCAGGCAGGCGGCGAGGACGGCGACCAGCACCCGAGGACGACCCATGATCCGCATCACACGCGTACCCTCTCACAGCCGCCCGGCTTTCGGGACCCCGACTGCGAAGTGGCGCACCGGGACCCGTCAGCCGACCGCCGCGGGTTCCTTCGTCAGGTTGGTCAGCAGTTTCGAGCACCACTCCAGCAACGCCTCGTCCCGCAGCGGCGGGGCGCCGATGCGGCCACCGGCCGGGCCCTCCGTCGGTTTCGGCACCGACACGGTGTTCGTCACGGCCTTGAACATCGCCTTCGGGTACAACCGCTTGAGCCGGACCAGTTTCGAGTCCGGCAGCGGCAGCGGCGAGAACCGGACGGTGTTGCCCTGCAACGTCACCTCGGTCACCCCCGCCGCGCGGCAGGCGTGCCGGAACCGCGCCACCGCGAGCAGCCGGTGCACCGGTGCGGGCGGCCGGCCGTAGCGGTCGACGAGCTCCTCCTCGACCGCCGCCAGCCCGGTCTCGTCGGGCGCCGCCGCGATCTTGCGGTACGCCTCCAGCCGCAGCCGCTCCCCCGGCACGTAGTCGTGCGGGATGTGCGCGTCGATGGGCAGGTCGACCCGGACCTCGCCGAGCTCCTCGTCCTCGGCGGGCTCGGCCCCGGCGCTGCGGCGGAACACGTCCACTGCCTCGCCGACCAACCGGACGTACAGGTCGAAGCCGACACCGGCGATGTGCCCGGACTGCTCGGCGCCGAGGATGTTGCCTGCGCCGCGGATCTCCAGGTCCTTCATCGCGACCGCCATGCCCGCGCCCAGTTCGGTGTTCTGCGCGATCGTCGCGAGCCGGTCGTGCGCGGTCTCGGTCAGCGGCGACTCACCGGGGTAGAGGAAGTACGCGTACCCGCGCTCGCGCCCACGCCCGACACGGCCGCGCAGCTGGTGCAGCTGTGCCAGGCCGAGCAGGTCACCGCGCTCGACGATGAGCGTGTTGGCGTTGGAGATGTCCAGCCCGGTCTCCACGATCGTCGTCGAGACGAGCACGTCGTACTCGCGCTCCCAGAAGCCCTGGATGACCTTCTCGAGCTTCTCCTCGTTCATCTGGCCGTGTGCGGTCACGATCCGTGCCTCCGGGACCAGCTCGCGCAACCGCCGCGCGGACTTCTCGATCGAGGAAACCCTGTTGTGCACGTAGAAGACCTGGCCGTCGCGCAGCAGCTCGCGGCGGATCGCGGCGCTCACCTGCTTGTCGTCGTAGGCGCCGACGTAGGTCAGGATGGGGTGCCGGTCCTCGGGCGGGGTCAGGATCGTCGACATCTCGCGGATGCCCGCGAGCGACATCTCCAGCGTCCGGGGAATCGGGGTCGCCGACATCGTCAGCACGTCGACGTGCGTGCGCAGCGCCTTGATGTGCTCCTTGTGCTCGACGCCGAACCGCTGCTCCTCGTCCACGATCACCAGCCCGAGATCCTTGTAGCGGACCCCGGTCTGCAGCAGGCGGTGGGTGCCGATGACGATGTCCACGTCGCCGTCGGCGAGCCCGGACAGCACACCGTCCACTTCGGACTTGTCGGTGAACCGGGACAGGCCCTTGATGGTCACCGGGAACGCCTGCATGCGCTCGGTGAACGTGTTGAGGTGCTGCTGGGCCAGCAGGGTCGTGGGCACCAGCACCGCGACCTGCTTGCCGTCCTGCACCGCCTTGAACGCCGCCCGCACCGCGATCTCGGTCTTGCCGTAGCCGACGTCGCCGCAGATCACGCGGTCCATCGGCACCCCGCGCTCCATGTCCGACTTGACCTCGTCGATGGCGGCGAGCTGGTCGTTGGTCTCGGTGAACGGGAAGGCGTCCTCCAGCTCGCGCTGCCACGGCGTGTCCTGGCCGAACGGGTGGCCGGGCGCGGCCTGGCGGGCGGCGTAGAGCTGCACCAGCTCCGCGGCGATCTCCTTGACCGCCTTGCGTGCCTTCGCCTTGGTGTTCTTCCAGTCCGAGCCGCCGAGCTTGTTCAGCGTGGGCAGCTCGCCGCCGACGTAGCGGGAGACCTCGTCGAGCTGGTCGGTCGGCACGTACAGCCGGTCGCCCGGGTGGCCGCGCTTGGACGACGCGTACTCGAGCACGAGGTACTCGCGGGTGGCGCCGGAGATCGTGCGCTGCACCATCTCGACGAACCGCCCGATGCCGTGCTGGTCGTGCACGACGTAGTCGCCCTTCTTGAGCGCGAGCGGGTCGACCGCGTTGCGCCGCCGGGACGGCATCTTCGTGTCGAGGTCCCTTGTGGACGATCCAGCCGTCGCGCCGCGGCCGGTGAGGTCGGACTCGGTGAGCACGACCAGCCGCAGCTCCGGCGCGATGAACCCGTCGGTCAGCCCGCCGCAGACGACGGTCACGACGCCGGGCGTGGGCTCCTTGACGAGCCCGTCCTCGGCCAGGGTCGTGGCCACCTCGGCGCTCGAGAGCTGCTCGACGGCGCGGGTGGCGGTGCCGTGCCCGGCCACGACCAGCACGCCGGTGCCGCTCGCCGCGAGGTGGGCGCGCAGGTCGGCGATGGCGCGCTCCAGGTCACCGCGGTACGCGGGCGCCGGCTCGATCGCGACCTGGTGCACGTCCTCGCTGGTCAGCTGGGACAACGTCCACCACGCCCGGTTGGTCTCGCCCGCGTGCTTCGCGACCTCCGCGAGGTCGCGGTACGCGGACGCGCCGAGGTCGATGGGCGCCTGGCCGCCACCGGCCGCGGCCATCCACGACGCCTCCAGGAACTCCTGCCCGGTGCGCACCAGGTCGTGCGCCCGCGCACGGATCTTCTCCGGGTCGGCGAGCACGACGTGGGTGCCCTCGGGCATCGCGTCGCTCAGCAGCTCCAGCTCGCCCTCGCAGAGCACCGGGATGAGCGCTTCCATGCCCTCCGACGGGATGCCGCCGGCGAGCTTGGTGAGCATCTCGGCGAGTTGCGCGTCGGCCGCGTACTGCTCGGCCAGCTCACCGGCACGCGCCTTGACCTCGGGGGTGAGCAGCAGCTCGCGGCACGGCGGCGCGTGCACGGCCTGGATCTCCCCGGGCAGCGACCGCTGGTCCGACACCGCGAACGCGCGGATCTCGCTGACCTCGTCGCCCCAGAACTCGACGCGGTACGGGTGGTCCGCGGTCGGCGGGAACACGTCGAGGATGCCGCCGCGCACGGCGAACTCGCCGCGCTTCTCGACCATGTCCACCCGCGTGTACGCGAGTACGACGAGCCTCTCCAGCACGCCTTCGAAGTCGTTCTCCTCGCCGACGACCAGGTCGATCGGCGCCAGCGCGCCGAGGCCGGGTGCCATCGGCTGGATCAGGCTGCGCACGGTCGAGACCACCACCCGCGGCGCGTCGGCGCCGCGCAGCCGGTGCAGCACGTCGAGCCGTCGGCCGACGGTGTCCGCGCGCGGGGACAGCCGCTCGTGCGGCAGCGTCTCCCACGACGGGAAATCGGCGACCGCGCCCGGGCCGAGCAGGCCGGCCAGCGCGGCGGTCAGCTCCTCGGACTCGCGGCCGGTCGCGGTGACGGCCAACACCGGACGGCCGGCGCCCTCGTCGGCCGCGAGCGCGGCGACGACGAGCTGGCGCACGGCCGTCGGGCCCTGCAGGTCGAGCAGCGGTGAACCGGCCCGCTCGATGACGCCACGCAGCGCGGGATCGGCGAGAACGGACGACAGCAGACCGGACAACACCCCGTCTGTCACGAAAAACTCCCCTGTGCAGACATGCGGACATACCGCTGCCCTGGACGAGAGGGATCAGCGGCTCTCACCATCCAGCGTACGGCAGCAGTTCCGCGAGCTTCGCCAGTTGCCCGCGAAGGTGTCAGGTTCGATCGCGGCGATCCGGACGAGGACATGCCCCGCACCCGCTCCGGCGAAACGACCCAACTGGGCGAGGACGCCGGGGCCGGTGAGCATGACCTGGATCTTGCCGATCACGTCGAGCGGGTGCCGGTAGGTGGCCCGGCAGTACGCGTCGAGCGCCTGCGTGCCGCGCTCCACGTCGTCGTCGAGGTAGACGGTCGCGAACAGGGCGGGCGTGACCGGTCGGCCGATCGTCGCCAGGGCGCTCGCGTATTCGGCCGGGTCCGGCGGGTACGGCAACCAGCCGTCGTAGAGCTCCGCGGTGCGCCGCAGCGCGGACGGGGTGATGCCGCCGAGCCAGATCGGCGGGCCGCCGGGCTGCGCGGGCCGGGGCACCTCGGGCAGCCAGCCGTAGTGCAGGACCTTGCCGTCGAACCGGTCCGGGCTCCCCGTCCACAGCTGCCGCCACAACTCGACCGTGTCGTCGAGCTGCGAGAACCGGGTCTTGAACCGCACCCCGGCCAGGTCGAACTCCTGCTCGCTGAAGCCGGGGAACCCGACGCCGACGCCGAGCACGAGCCGCCCGCCGGACAGCAGATCGAGCGAGGTGATGGTGAGGGCGGCGTGGACGGGATGGCGGTAGGCCGGGATCAGGACCGCGGTGCCGAGCGTGATCCGCTCGGTCGCCTGCGCGATGGTGGCCAGCAAGGTCAACGGTTCGAGGCGGGCGCGCACCATCGAGTCGCCGGCCCACACCGAGTCGAAGCCGAGTGCTTCCGCTTGCACGGCCGTCTCCACGACGCCGCGCGCGGAGCCGCCTGCCTGCAGCTGAGCCTGCCCCGAGGGCAGGAGCAATCCGAATTTCATGCCATCACCGTCGTGCCGGGGCGCGGTATGCGCTCAATTCCCTGGCGGGAATCGCCCGCGGTGCCACGATGAGCTGGTGAACGACTTCGGGGGCGCGCTGCGCGAGTGGCGTGGCAGACGGCGGTTGTCCCAGCTCGAACTGGCCCTGCGCGCCGGGACGACGCAGCGGCACGTCAGCTTCATGGAGAGCGGGCGCTCGACGCCGGGGCGCGGCATGGTCGTGCGGGTGGCCGAGTCGCTGCAGCTGCCGTTGCGCGAGCGGAACACGCTGCTGCTCACGGCCGGGTACGCGCCGAGCTATCCGGAGACGAGGCTGGACGACCCCGCTCCGGCCGGTGCTGGACAGCCTGCGCGCCCTGCTCGACGGCCACCGGCCGTATCCGGCGATCGTCATGGACCGCTTCGGCGATCTGGTGGCGGCGAACGACGGGCTGGAGCTGCTCTCCGAAGGCGTCGCGCCCGAACTGCTCGAACCGCCGGTGAACGTGCTGCGGATGGCGCTGCACCCGCGTGGGATGGCGCCGCGGATCGTGAACTTCGACGACTGGGCGCAGCACGTGCTGGAGCGGCCCCGCCAGGAGCAGGCCCGGGCGCCACACCAGCGTCACGCGTCGCTGCTCGCCGAGCTGGAGGGGTATCTTTCGCGGCCACCCGTGCCGGCGTCGGACCACCTCGGGTTCGCCGTGCCGCTGCGGCTGCGCTCACGGCTCGGGGAGTTGCGGTTGATCACCGCGATCACCACTTTCGCGACAGCCGTCGACGTCACGGTGTCCGAACTGCGGCTGGAAACCTTCCTGCCCGCCGATCAAGCCACCGCGGAGGCGCTCTCCCGGCCACAATGACGACATGCGCCGGATCGGAATCATCCTGTTCGCCCTGCTTCTCGCCGCTTGCACGAGTTCGCCCGCGGCGGTGCAGGAGCCGCCGCGGCAGACGAACCTGCACGTCGACGTGGTCGCGCGGGGTCTCGAGCACGGCTGGGACATCGGTTTCCTGCCGGACGGCAAGCTGCGGGTGACGCAGCGCCCGGGGCGGTTGTCGCTGGTGGACTCCACCGGCGCGCACGACGTCAGCGCGGACCTGTCCGACGTGTACGCGCGCGGCGAGGGCGGCCTGATGGGGCTGGTGGTGCATCCGGACTTCGCCCGGTCGCGGCGGTTCACGATGTGTCAGACGCATCAGGAGGGCGGCCAGGCGGTCGACATCCGGCTGACCACGTGGGCGCTGTCGCCGGACGAGCGGAGCGCAGCGAAGGTGCGCGACCTGCTGACGGGGTTGCCGGTGAACCCGAGCGGGCGGCATTCGGGCTGCCGCCCGGCGCTCGCCGCCGACGGGGCGTTGCTGGTGGGGACAGGTGACACCGCGCAGCCGTCGATCGCGCAGGACCGGCACAGCCTGGGCGGGAAGGTGCTGCGGATCGACCTGCAGACGGGTGGGCCGCTGCCGGACAACCCGTTCATCTCCTCGGCGGATGCCAACGAGCAGCGGATTTACTCCTACGGGCACCGGAACGTGCAGGGCGTGACCGTGCGGCCGGGGACGGGGCAGGTGTTCACGGCCGAGCACGGGCCGACGTTCGACGACGAGATCAACCTGAACCGCGCGGGCGGCAACTACGGCTGGGACCCGTCGAAGGGCGGCACGGACACGTCGTACGACGAGAGCGTCCCGATGACCGACACCGACCGCTTCCCGGACGCTGTTCGTCCACTGTGGACGTCAGGGAAGATCACGGAAGCCATTTGCGGCGCGGCATTCCTGACGGGCGCGCAGTGGGGCCCGCTGGAGGGCCGGCTCGCGGTGGTGGCGCTGAAGGGGCAGAAGTTGCTGCTGTTCAGCGTGGACGCGCAGGGGAGCATCACGGACGTCACCCTGCCCGCCGAGTTCGACGACAAGTACGGCCGCCTGCGGGCGGCGAGGACGGCCCCGGATGGGGCGTTGTACGTGACGACGTCGGATGGAAGCGACGACAAGGTTTTGCGGGTTACGCCTGGGGTGTAGGGGGGCGCGCGGGGCGCGGGTGGCTGGGGAACGCCCGTCCCACCCCGCTCGCGGAGTGTTCAGCCGTCGGCCCACCGCGTCAAGGCGGGAAAGATGCCTTGACCCGGCGTGCCGACCGCTGAGGGGCGCGGGGATCGGGGTTAGGGAGCGGGCTGGGCGCGGGCATTCTTGGCTGCCGTTGCCGGGTCGCCGTGGGTGGGTGGTTGGGCGGTGTCGGGTCCGGCTTGGGCGGGGGCGGGGGGGCGGGTTCGGCGTTGGCGAGTGGCTGGGCGACGCCGGGTTCGGCTTCAGTGCTCCTCACCACCCACCCTCAACGGCCCAGGTGGGCGCCCCCGTTGAGGTGGATCGCTTGGCCTGTCAGGTGGCCCGTGCCGGGGCCGGCCAGGAAGCCCACCAAGTCCGCCGCATCGTCCACCGTGCCGGCGCGCTTCGTCCTCGTGTTCGCCACCAGCATGTCGCGCCGCCGCTCGGTCAACGTGCCGCGGAAGAACTCCGTGCTCTCGATCAACCCTGGCGCGACGACGTTCGCCGTGATGCCGCGCGGGCCCAAGTCGCGGGAAATGCCCGCGGTCCAGGGGTCCAGGACTCGACCGCCGCTTTCGCCGCGCCGTAGGAGCCCGCGCCCCCAGCAGCGCGGCCGCCTCGGTCAGCACTTTCTCGCGCCGCCCGGTGATCGTCACCCGCTCGCCCGCCTTCGCGAACCAGGCCGCGACCGCATAACCGATTCCGGTCCCGCCACCGGTTACCACGACATTTCTGGTCTGCGCAACGGAACATGTCCTTTATTGCTAAAGTACTAATATGGACGATCGTACCGGCGGCCCGGAAGAACCGCCGAGCGACATTGCCGAGGCCATTCAACAGGCCTGGGCGCGGGAACGGCCGCACACGCCGGTGGCCTCGATCGGGGTGATCACGCGCATCTGGCGGATCGGCAAGCTGCTCGACGAGGACAGGCGCGAGACGATGCTGCGGCTCGGCATGGACTCGGCCACGCTCGACCTGCTCTCGACGCTGCGGCGGGCGGGCCCGCCGTACCGGCTGCCGCCCGGCGAGCTCGCCCGTCGCTCGCTGGTGAGCGCCGGCGCGATCTCGCAACGCGTCGCCCGCTCCGAACGGGAGGGGCTGGTGCGCAGGCTGCGCTCGCCGGATGACGGCCGCGGCGTGCTCGTGGAACTCACCGAAGCCGGGCACGCCGAGATCGAGCGCACGGTCGACGACCTGCTGCGCCACGAGGAAGACCTGATTTCCGCGCTCAGCCAGGAGCAGCGCGACCAGCTCTCCGGGCTGCT
Source organism: Amycolatopsis acidiphila (assembly GCF_021391495.1). Lineage (NCBI taxonomy): Bacteria > Bacillati > Actinomycetota > Actinomycetes > Pseudonocardiales > Pseudonocardiaceae > Amycolatopsis > Amycolatopsis acidiphila. The sequence continues at coordinate 6,978,467 of NZ_CP090063.1, forward strand.
CCGCATCCTGCTCGGGAGCCTTGCCGGTGACAGGGAGAGCCGCGCGAAGCCGGCCTAGTACTCCAGCCGGACTTCGTGATCGGTGCTGGTGAGGGGGTGTCGGAGATGGGTGCGGCCGCCAGTTGACCATGGTCGGTTGTGTGGACTTCCCAAGATCGGCTGGCGGCCGCGGGCCCCAGCATAAACCCTGCTCGCTGGCAGGCGATGTTCGATGAGCTGACCGCGCGGATCGCGGGCCGTTTCAGCCGGGTCGAGCCCCGTCGTCGGGCGGAGAAACTGTTGCTGGGTCTGGTGTCTGAGCTGCCGCGGAAGAACTGTTGGACCATCGCCGAGCATGTCGGAGACGCGACACCAGACGGCCTGCAGCACCTGCTCGCGCGGGCGGTGTGGGATGCCGACGCGGTGCGTGACGACCTGCGCGACTACGTCTGCGACCACCTCGGCAGCCAGAACGCAGTCCTGATCGTCGATGAGACCGGAGACTTGAAGAAGGGCACGCGCACCGTTGGGGTGCAACGTCAATACACCGGAACCGCCGGTCGGATCGAGAACTCGCAGGTCGCGGTGTATCTGACGTATGCCACGACGGCCGGGCACGCGTTTATCGACCGGGCCTTGTATCTGCCGAAGTCCTGGACGAGCGACCGCGAACGCTGCGCCGCGGCTGGGATCAGCGAGAACATGCAGTTCGCGACCAAACCCGCCCTGGCCACCACCATGATCACCCGAGCCCTCGATGCCGGAGTTGATGCGCCGTGGGTGACCGGCGACGAGGTCTACGGCGCCGACCCCACGCTGCGCGCGGAACTGGAGCGCCGTGGCATCGGCTATGTGCTGGCCATCGGATGCGACCGCCGCGTCACTACCGGAGCGGGGACGTTCCGCCCGGACGAGTTGGCCACCCGACTACCGAAACATGTGTGGCAACGCCTGTCGGCCGGTACCGGGGCGAAGGGACACCGCTTCTACGACTGGGCTTTGGTCGACATTGATCAGGATGCCGAGGTGGGCGGGCATCGATGGCTGCTGATCCGACGCAACCACCGCACCAGAGAGTTGGCGTTCTACCGCTGCTACGCGCCCACCCCCGTCGCGTTGCCCGTTCTGGTTCGCGTGACTGGAACCCGCTGGCGTGTCGAAGAATCCTTTCAAACCGGCAAAGGTCTGGCAGGCCTGGACCAGCACCAGGTCCGCCGCTGGCTCTCATGGCATCGCTGGACCGTTCTGGCGATGCTCGCGCACGCGTTCCTCACCGTCCTCGCCGCGACCGAACCCACCCAAACACCAACATCCACCCGCTGGATTTCCTTGACCTGCAACGAAGTCCAACACCTGTTCGCCACGATCACCACCACGCTGATCACAGGCACCACGCACCACCTACGCTTCTCAGCCTGGCGCCGACAGCATCAACACCGAGCCCGACAGGCCCACTACCAGCGGCAATCCACCCGAGAACCATGAACATCACGATCTACGGCTGGAGTACTAGTACAACCGCAGCTTCGGCTTGTGCTCCAGATGCGACAAGCCGTTCCACGCCAGGTTGACCAGGTGCGCCGCGACCTCGTCGCGCTTGGGCTTGCGCGCGTCGAGCCACCACTGGCCCGTCAGCGCGACCATCCCGACCAGCGCCTGCGCGTACAGCGCGGAGAGCTTCTCGTCGTAGCCGCGCGCGGCGAACTGCCTGCCGAGGATGTGCTCGACCTGGCTCGCGATGTCGTTCAACAACGTGGAGAACGTGCCGGTGGAGCTGGCGACGGGCGAGTCCCGCACGAGGATGCGGAACCCGTCGTGCGACTCCTCGACGTACCCGAGCAACGCGCTCGCCGCCTGCTCCAGCATCGCCCTCGGATGACCACCGTGCAAAGTGGACACCATCCGGTCCAGCAACAGCTGGGTCTCCCGATCCACGACGACGGCGTAGATGCCTTCCTTACCGCCGAAATGCTCGTACACGACGGGCTTGGAGACGTTCGCCCGATGAGCGATCTCCTCGATCGACGTGCCGTCGAAGCCCTTCTCCGCGAACAGCGCGCGAGCCACCTTCAGCAGCTGCTGCCGGCGTTCGGCGCCCGTCATGCGGACGCGTGCCACCGGAGCCGGGGGACGCGCCCCGGTGGCCACCTCTCGTTTCGCCCTGCGTCGCGCTGCCACCGTTGAGACAGTACTGCGACGCGCAGCGTCCCGGTTGGGGGTGGCGGTGGGCCGGCCTACTTGGCCTCCGCCGCGAGGCGGGCCAACCGGGTCGGCGTCGGCCAGCGGACGTTGTCCACCCAGCCGAACTTCTCGAACGCCCAGATCATCCTGGCCGAGATGTCGATCTGTCCCCGCTTGACGCCGTGCCGCGCCGAGGTCGGGTCCGCGTGGTGCAGGTTGTGCCACGACTCGCCGAAGGACAGGATCGCCAGCGGCCAGAAGTTCGCCGACTTGTCCCGCGCGGCGAACGGCCGCTCGCCGATCATGTGGCAGATCGAGTTCACCGACCAGGTCACGTGGTGCAGCACGCACACGCGCACCAGCCCGGCCCAGAAGAACGCGGTCACGCCGCCCCACAGCGACCAGGTGACGAGCCCGCCGATGATCCCGGGCACGACCAGCGTCAGCAGCGTCCACAGCCAGAAGTACTCGTCGACCTTCTTGATCGCCGGGTCCTTGAGCAGGTCCGGCGCGAACCGCTCGGCGTTGCTCTGGTCGCGCTCGAACAGCCAGCCCATGTGCGCGTGCCAGAAGCCCTTCGCGATGGCCAGCGGCGAGGTCCCGAACGCCCACGGCGAATGCGGGTCGCCGTCACGGTCGGAGAACGCGTGGTGCCTGCGGTGATCGGCCACCCAGGTGATCACCGGTCCTTGGACGGCAAGGCTGCCGGCGATCGCGAGCACGATCCGCAGCCAGCGCTTGGCCTTGAACGAGCCGTGGGTGAAGTACCGGTGGTACGAAACGGTGATACCGAGGCCGCTGATGCAGTAGAAGACCGCGAAAAGCGCGACGTCCACCCAGCTCAGCCCCCACCCCCAGGCGAAGGGCACCGCGACCGCGAGCGCCAGCAACGGCATGATCACGCCGAGGTAGACCGCGAACTGTATGCCGAACGGACGCTGTCCGTTGATGACCGGTTTCGGACCTTTGGTGGGAGTTGGCTCCAGGGTAGCCGTCATGCGCAACCACTTCTTCCTGCGGAAACGACCCTGCAAAGGGTCACCTAACCTACGTCTGCGTAAGTTACGGTACAGGAGGTTTACCCCCGTGGGGAGAGCCGAAAACCGGGCAGAACCCCAGGACCGCGACCTGTTTCCGACATCGCTATTCTGACCAGGCACGATCCGCCGTAGTGTAATTGGCAGCACTTCAGATTTTGGTTCTGACAGTTCAGGTTCGAATCCTGGCGGCGGAGCTGCCGTGCTCGACCCCGACGAGCGAGGGGGTGCCCGCTGCAAGGCGAAAGCGAGACCAGCAAGAGGCCGGCGCTGGCGGAGTTGTCCGACGCCTGGCTGGTGGGGCGCGCCCGGGAACTGATCGCCGCCGTGCAGCACAGCGATCGCGTCGAGCAGCTGGAGATTGTGCACACGGTCGACGAGCTGCTCGACGAGACCCAGCGCCGCGGCGAACCCGTGCTGATCGCGCAGTTGCTGCGCGCGGCCGCACTCGCCCGGCTCGTGACGCGCGGCCTGGCCGCCGAGTCCGAACCGCTTCTCGACGAGATGCTCGCGCACACCCGCCGGCACGGCCTGTCGCTCTACCGCGCCGACGCGCACGCGCTGCGCGGCCGGCGGCTGGTGCTGGCCGCGCAGGAGGACGCGGCGCTCACCGAGATCGCCCGCGCGCTGGCGATCCTCGACGACTCCGACCGCCCCGACATGCAGATGCCGCGCCGGGAGTGGGCGAAGATGCAGTCGAGCGCCTTCATCGACTGCTGGCTCGTGCTCAACCAGCTCGGCGTGTACGAGGCCGCCGAGGAGGTCATCGCCAGGGCGCACCAGGCGGTCCGCGAGACGGCGGGACCGCACGAGATCACCCTGCAGCTGATCAACCGGGTCAAGATGCTGCTCGGCTGGGCGCTGCGGCTGGAGCGGGTCAACAGGCACCGCGACGCGGCGGCGAAGTTCGAGACGGCCGCGTCGATGGCGGTCGCGGTCGAGGCGCCGTTCGCGGAGTCGCTCTTCCCGCGCCGGACCGGGATGCCCGCCGTCGATCAGGTCGGCGTGCTCGCCGCGGCGCTCGCGCTCGCCGGCCCCGACGTCTCGCACGTGGACCGGTTGCAGCGGCTGCTCGTCGAGCCCGGCTACCCGCACGAGCAGGTCATCGTGACCATCGCGCTGTCGCGTTGCCTGGACATCGCCGGCAGGCGGGACGAGGCGCTCAAGGCCCTGCACGCCACCAGGCTCACCCTCGAAGAGGACAACTCGCAGCCGTCCATGCGGCTCAACCTGGTCCGCGAGCTGGCCCGGCTCGACTTCGAGGAGAACCCGGAGAGCGAGCGGCTCCGCTCGTTCGTCGAGTACGCGACGGCGCTGGAGCTGGAGTTGTGGTCGCTGCGCGAGTCGCAGATCGCCACGCTGAACACCCGCCGCGAGCACGAGCGGCTGTCCGCGCAGCACGGCGCGATCAGCCAGCAGGCGCTGCAGGACCCGCTCACCGGCCTGCCGAACCGGCGTGCGCTCGACGAGCACCTGCGCACGCTGTCGCAGTCGACCACCGCGCAACCGCTTGCGGTCGCGCTGATCGACCTCGACGGGTTCAAGGGGGTCAACGACGAGCACTCGCACGCCGAGGGCGACGACGTGCTCCGCGTCGTGGCGAGCACGCTGCGCGACGCCCTGCGCGGGGACGACATCGTGGCCCGCTACGGCGGTGACGAGTTCGTGGCGCTGCTGCCGGGCGCACCGGTGTCCGCCGCGAAGCAGGCGCTGGGCCGCGCGGTGAACGCGGTGTCATCCCTGCCACACCACCTCTCGCACGGGGTGACGCTGTCCGTCGGGCTCGTTTCGCTGCGTCCGCAGGAGCGGGCGGACCAGGTCCTCTCGCGTGCCGACGCCGCCATGTACCAGGCAAAACGCGGCGGCGGCGACCAGGTCGCGACGGCGAACGCGATCCCGGGTGAGACGGTGGCGGGATGGGCGGAAGCCGACCCGGCACCGAGCCTCGAATAGCTTCCGTAGGATCGTTGCCCGGTAACTAACACCGCATGAACATCGCCGTCTGCAGTTTGGGAGTGCCGTGACCGGCCCGCTGAGCACGTTGGTCCTCGCCGCGGGCGAGGGCACCCGCATGCGTTCCACCACCCCGAAGGTGCTGCACCCCATCGCCGGCAGACCCCTGGTCGAGCACGCCGTGCGCGCCGCCGCGGGCCTGGACCCCGAGCACCTCGTGGTGGTCGTGGGGCACGGCCGCGAAGCGGTCTCCGCCCACCTCGAAGGGCTGGGCAAGGCCCTCGGCCGCCCGGTCGGCACCGCCGTGCAGGAGGTTCAGCAGGGCACCGGGCACGCCGTGTCGTGCGCGCTGGAGACCCTGCCGGCCGGGCTGGGCGGCACGGTCCTGGTCAGCTACGGCGACGTGCCGCTGCTGGACACCGGGACGCTGTCGGCCCTGCTGGCCGAGCACCGCGACAACGGCAACGCGGTCACGGTGCTGACCGCCGTCCTCGAGGACCCGACCGGCTACGGCCGCATCATCCGCGACGCGAACGGCGCCGTGCGCGGCATCGTCGAGCAGCGGGACGCGACCGAGGACCAGCTCGACATCGCCGAGATCAACTCCGGGGTCTACGCGTTCGACGCCGCCCTGCTCGCCGAGGGCCTGACGCGGCTGTCCACCGACAACTCCCAGGGCGAGCTGTACCTGACCGACGTGCTCACCAACGCCTGTGCCGACGGCCGGAAGGTCGGTGCGCTCGTGCTCGACGACCCGTGGCTGACCGAGGGCGTGAACGACCGCGTGCAGCTCTCGGCGCTCGGTGCCGAGCTCAACCGCCGGATCGTGCGCCGCTGGCAGCTGTCCGGCGTGACGGTGGTCGACCCGGCGAGCACCTGGCTCGACGCGGGCGTGACGCTCGCCCGGGACGTCCGGATCGAGCCGGGTGTGCAGCTGCACGGCGACACCACCGTCGGCGAGGGCGCGGTGATCGGCCCGGACAGCACGCTCACCGACGTCGAGATCGGCGCGGGCGCACGCGTCGTGCGCACGCACGGCTCGGAGTCACGCATCGGCGAGAACGCCAACGTCGGCCCGTTCGCGTACCTGCGCCCGGGCACGGTCCTGGGCGAGCAGGGCAAGATCGGCACGTTCGTCGAGACGAAGAAGGTGCACATCGGCAAGGGCTCCAAGGTGCCGCACCTGACCTACGTCGGCGACGCGACGATCGGCGAGAACAGCAACATCGGCGCGTCCAGCGTGTTCGTCAACTACGACGGCGTGCGCAAGCACCAGACCACGATCGGTTCCCACGTGCGGACCGGATCGGACAACACCTTCGTCGCGCCGGTCTCGGTCGGTGACGGCGGGTACACGGGCGCTGGCACTGTGATCAGGGAGGACGTCCCCCCGGGGGCGCTTGCCGTCTCGATGGGACCGCAGCGCAACATTGAAGGCTGGGTGGCCCGGCGCAGGCCGGGTACACCCGCGGCGGAGGCGGCAGCAGCCGCGCTCGCCGCTGAAGGGAACCAAGAAACCGAGCGGGAGTCGTCAGAATGAGTCCTAAGTCCGGCACGCCGAAGAAGAACCTGATGCTCTTCTCCGGACGCGCATACCGGGAGCTCGCGGACGAGGTGGCGCAGCACCTCAACGTGACGATCACCCCGCAGACCGCGCACACGTTCGCCAACGGCGAGCTGTTCGTGCGGTTCGAGGAGTCGGTGCGCGGTACGGACGCCTTCGTGATCCAGAGCCACACCACTCCGATCAACGAGTGGGTGATGGAGCAGCTGATCATGGTGGACGCGCTCAAGCGCGCGAGCGCCAAGCGGATCACCGTGGTCGTCCCGTTCTACCCGTACGCGCGGCAGGACAAGAAGCACAAGGGCCGCGAGCCGATCTCCGCGCGGCTGATCGCGGACCTGTTCAAGACCGCGGGCGCCGACCGGATCATGACCGTCGACCTGCACACCGCGCAGATCCAGGGCTTCTTCGACGGCCCGGTGGACCACCTGTTCGCGCAGAGCCTGCTCGCCGAGCACATCAAGAAGACCTACGGCGACGCCGACATCGCCGTGGTCTCGCCGGACTCGGGCCGGGTGCGGCTGGCGGAGAAGTGGGCGCAGCAGCTGGGCGACCGGCCGATCGCCTTCATCCACAAGACCCGCGACCCCGACAAGCCCAACCAGGCGGTCGCCAACCGCGTCGTCGGCCAGGTCGAGGGCAAGCTGTGCATCCTCGTCGACGACATGATCGACACCGGCGGCACGATCGTGAAGGCGTGTGACGCGCTGCTCGCCGAGGGCGCGGCGGACGTGGTCATCGCCACCACGCACGGCATCCTGTCCGATCCGGCGACCGAGCGGCTGTCGGAGTGCAAGGCCCGCGAGGTCATCGTGACGAACTCGCTGCCGATCCCGGAGGAGAAGCGGTTCCCGGGCCTGACGGTCCTCTCGATCGCCCCGCTGCTGGCCGAGGCCATCCAGCAGGTGTTCGAGGACGGCTCGGTCACCAGCCTGTTCGACGGGCACGCCTGATCGTTCAGCCCCGGGCGAAAGCGACTGCGGACGCCCGGGGCTGTCTCCTACCTTGCCGGTATGGACTACCGGTTCGGAGTGAGCCTGCGGGCGGTCGACGGCCAGTTCGCCGCCAAGTGCCGCCGGGCCGAGGAGCTCGGCTACGACGTCATCACCATCCCCGATCATCTCGGCGCGCCCGCGCCCTTTCCGGCGATCGTCGCCGCCGCGGCAGCGACCGGGCGGACGCACGTGGGTCCGCTGGTGCTGAACGCGCCCTTCTACAACCCGGCGCTGCTCGCCCGGGACGTCGAGTCCACGGTCCAGCTCACCGGTGGCCGGTTCGAGCTGGGCGTCGGCTCCGGCCACATGAAACGGGAGTTCGACGACGCCGGGCTGCCCTGGTGGCCCGCGAAACAACGCATCGCTTACCTGGAGAGCACCCTCACCGAGCTGCGGGAGCGCCTGCCGGAGCTGCCGCCGCTGCTGATCGCGGGCAACAGCGACGGCGTGCTGTCCCTCGCCGCGCGGCAGGCCGACATCATCGGGTTCGCGGGCCTCAAGCAGGCGCCCGGCGAGCCGCCCGGCACGTTCGACCTCGCCACGGCCGACGAACTGGCCGAGCGCGTGGCCTTCGTGCGCGGGCAGGCCGAGCGCGAGCTGGAGTTCAACATGCTGATCCAGAAGGTGGTCGCGCAGGAGGACCCCCGCGCGGAGCTCGACAGCTGGCTGCCCGGCTACGGCGCGGACGACCTCCTCGCCGCCCCGCAGATCTTCGCGGGCCCGGTCGAGCACATCGCCGAGCAGGTCCAGCGCCGCCGCGAACGCTTCGGCTTCACCTACTACACCGTCTTCGAGCCCGCGATGGAGGACTTCGCGCCGGTCATGGACCTAGTTCGGTCGCGGCCGACTGCTTGAGCTCTTCGGTGTCGACGGTCGCGACGGGCTCCGCGGTCACCACCGGCACCGCGGACACCTTCGCGGTCCCGGCCAGCTTCGGCAGCGTGTACCGCACCGAGCAGGCCATCGTCGTCGCGGCATTGAGCGGCGTGACGAGCTCCTGGCCGCAGTCCTGCCCGCCAAGCCTGCTCGAGGTCACCGAGGACTTCAGCACCAGCCGCGCGGATGCCCTCGGCGCGTCCCCGAGCAGCTTGTTCGAGACCTGCACGGTGTCCGTGCAGGACCCGGTCGCGGTGCAGCGCAGCGTGTTGTCCGAGACCGCGGTCGCGACCACCGGGCCGGCCACGAACGGCTGGCCCAGGCTGTCGACCGCCCCGTCGAACGCCGTCCGCAGCTCGCCGAGCTCATCGGGCTGGAGCGCGCGGACGCCGATGGTCGTGTCGCCGAGGGTCTGCGCCACCGCCGGACCGAGCAGCGCGGGCGGGAAGCTCACCACCCGATAGGGGGGTACGGCGGTGATCCGCAGGCCCGCGAGGTCGAAGACGTCCAGACCGTCCGCGAGCGTGATCCGCGACGGCCGGGCCGCGCCCGCCAGCCCCGCCCGCAGCGCCTGCGCGACGATCGGCGGGGCGAAGGACCAGCCGGGATCGAAGGCCAGCTGCGACCGGGCCCAGCGCGTGCCGTACTCCGCGGCGCGGGCGGCCGCCATCCCCTGGGCCCGCCAGTGCTCGGCGGGTGCGCGCAGGTAGAGGTCGCCGTCCGCGCGCAGCGCGCTGACCTGCTGCCCCCGCAACGAAAGGACGCCCTGCACGAGGCCCTTGCCGGTGACGTTCAGCACCGCGCCGCCGGCCAGGTCGTAGGCCACCGCGGTCTGCCCGGACAGCGCCGTCAGCGCCCCGTTCACGGCGACGCGGGAGTCCGGCCCGGTGGCACTGGGCGGGGTGGACTCACAGCCCGTCAACGCCAGTAGCGCGACGACGACGAGACAGCCCCGCACCATCCACCCCGGCATCCCAGCACCCCCTGACTCCCAAGCTTTTACTTGGCGGAGCGACCCACCGCAACCCCTGGACGACGGGTTGCCTACACTGAACAGGTTGTCTCGGCGAGGCGGGCTCAGGTACCTCCGGGGCCCGACGTGATCGACGCGGCGGCTTGAGTAGCCACGCGCTGTCCACGTTCGCAGAGCTCGCCGCCGCAGACACCGCCCGCCTGATCCCCGTGCAACCCAGATCCACCGTGTTGAAGGAGTGCAAGACCGTGTCCGAGGTACGTCTGTCCGTCGAGCCGCGCACCGAATTCGGCAAGGGCGCCGCGCGCCGCACCCGTCGCGCCGGAAAGATCCCCGCCGTGTTGTACGGCCACGGCACCGACCCCCGGCACCTGGCCCTGCCGGCGCTGGAGTTCGCCCGCGTCGTGCGTGAGAACGGCAGCAACGCCGTGCTCACCCTCGACGTGGAGAACAGCATCGAGCTTGCGCTCACCAAGACCATCACCGTCCACCCGCTCAAGAACTACATCGAGCACGTGGACCTGCTGGTCGTGAAGAGCGGCGAAAAGGTCACCGTCGACGTGCGCGTCGTGATCAACGGCGAGCCGGCACCGGGTGGCCTGGTCAACCAGGACCTCGACGCCCTCTCGATCGAGGTCGAGGCCCTGCACATCCCCGAGCAGGTCGAGGTCTCCATCGAGGGCGCCGAGGTCGGCACCCAGATCCTCGCCTCGCAGGTCACCCTGCCGGCGGGCGCGACCCTGCTGACCGACCCGGAGGCCCTGGTCGTCGCGGTGAGCGAGCCGCAGGCCGAGGCCGCCGAGGGCACCGAGGGCGAGGCCCCCGCGGGTGAGGGCGAAGCCGAGGCCGCCGCGGAGTGACCGCTGATCTGCCCGGGGCCGGCGAGCAGGTGCTGCTCGTCGGCCTCGGTAATCCCGGACCCCGCTACGCCGGCAACCGGCACAACGTGGGGTTCATGGTGCTGGACGAGCTGGCCGCCCGCGTCGGCGGGAAGTTCAAGGCCCACAAGGGCGGCGCCGAGGTGCTCGAAGGCAGGCTGGCCGACCGGCGCGTGGTGCTCGCGAAGCCGCGCTCGTTCATGAACCTCTCCGGCGGCCCGGTCTCGGCGACCGCCAAGTTCTACAAGATCGAGCCGAGCGGGATCGTCGTCGTCCACGACGAGCTGGACCTGCCGTTCGGCAGCCTCAAGCTCAAGCTGGGCGGGGGCGACAACGGCCACAACGGGCTGCGGTCGATCACCAAGTCGCTCGGGACGAAGGACTACTTCCGGGCGCGGTTCGGCATCGGCAGGCCGCCCGGCCGGATGGACCCGGCGGATTTCGTGTTGAAGGACTTCTCGTCGGTCGAGCGCAAGGAGCTCCCGTTCGAGGTCGACCGCTGTGCCGACGCCGTCGAGGCGCTCATCGGCAAAGGACTGACAGCGGCGCAGAACACCTTCCACGCTGCGTAGTTGTTCGTCACTCACACGCGTGCGGCAGGCTCCTCCATCGAGTTCATGCGGACCTCGGACCTTCCGAGCGCGTTTCACCGCGGCTAGGACTGGATATGGGAAGTGTCCCGTCCTAGCTGAATGTGGAGAACTCTTCATGTCCCTTACCGCCGAAGACGTCTACCGCGTGGAGTTCGGTAACGCGCCGATCGGTCGGCGTGGTTACGCCAAGAACGAGGTCGACGCATTCGTCCGGCGCATCGCGAAGACCCTGGAGGACGAGGACGACCTCACCGCCGCCGAGGTGCACCACGTCGAGTTCGACAAGCCGCTGCTGGGCAAGCGCGGCTACGACGAGCGGGAGGTCGACGAGTTCCTGGAGCGGGCCGAGGACACCCTCGCGCAGCGCTTCGGCCAGGCCCACCGCCTGCCGGCCGCCCGCACGGGCACGGAAGCCACGGCACCCTCGCCGACCCCGCGGGTCACGGACGCGGGCCCGCTGAGCACGGCGCCCTGACAGGCCGCACGGAGAACGGGCACCTCGGCCGAGGTGCCCGTTCTCCGTGCGGTCAGCGGGTGGCCGACTGCTGGATCCGGTCCGCGAACTGGGTGGCCGTGGCGGCGCGTTTGACCTTGCCCGAGGGGGTCTTGGGCAGGCTCCCCGACGGGAGCACGACCACCGCGAACGGGCGCAGGTCCACGGCGTCGCGCACCCGCGCCACCACCTGCTTCACCAGCGTCCGCTCCGCCTCGGCGTCGCCGGCGAGCTTCGACTCCAGCACCACCGCGAACCGTTCGCGCCGGGTACCCGCGTCGATCCGGACCGCCACCGCGTTGCCCGCGCGCACGCCCTCGACCGAGGTGGCCGCGCGCTCGATATCCGTCGGGTAGATGTTGCGCCCGCCCATGATGATGACGTCCTTCTGCCGGCCGCAGATGACGATCTGCCCGTCGATCAGGTACCCCAGGTCGCCGGTGGCCAGCCAGCCCTCCGCGTCCTGCGTCGGCACCGGGCCGTCGACCGTCAGGTACCCCGGGGTGACCGCCTCGCCGCGCAGCCGGATCTCGCCGACCTGCCGCTCGCCCAGCACGTTGCCCTCGCCGTCGACGATCTGCGCCTCGAGCCCGTCCAGCGGCCGCCCCAGCACCGCGAACGAACGCACCTCGTCGGTGCCGCGGCGCAGGTCGCCCTCGGGCACCGGGACGGCACGGTTGTCCGCCTCCAGCGCGTCCGCCTCGACGAAGTCCAGCGTCAGCCCGGTGAACAGCGGCGCGAACGACACCGCGAGCGTCGCCTCCGCCATGCCGTACGCCGGGAACACGCACTCCGCAGGCATCTTGAACCGCGCACCGGCGTCGGTGAACGTCTGCACGGCGGTCTCGTCGATCGGCTCGGCGCCGTTGAGCGCGATCCGCAGGGTCGACAGGTCGTAGGCGTCGTCCTCCTCGACCCTGGCCAGCCGCCGGCCGACGATGGCGTACGCGAAGTTCGGCGCGGCCGTCGTCGTCGCGCGGTACTTGGTGATCAGCGCGGGCCAGATCAGCGGCCCGGACAGGAACTCGACCGGCGTGATCTTGATCAGCTCGACGCCGAAGGTCATCGGCACGGTCAGGAACCCGACCATGCCCATGTCGTGGAAGGTCGGCAGCCACGACACCATCACGTCGGACTCGAACACGAACTCCGCGCGCTCGACCATCGCCTTGATGTTGACGTAGAGGTTGCCGTGGTTGATCCGGACGGCCTTGGGCTCCGCGGTAGACCCGCTGGTCAGCTGCAACAACGCGAGGTCGTCCTCGCCGACCGGCACCGGCTCGGCGAGCGGTTCGGCCTCGAGCAGCTCGGAGATCAGCCGGAACGCGATGCCGTGCTCGGTGAGCACCGGGGCGAGCGCGTCGAACGGCTCGCCGAGCAGGACCAGCCCGGCGCCGATCATGTTCAGCACCTTGACGGTGTCCTCGGCCCACACCGCCAGATCGGTGCGCGGGGTCGGCTGGTGCAGCATCGTGACGCTGCCACCGGCGAGCCAGACGCCCTGCACGGTGGGCGCGATCAGCGCCGGCGCGGCCGCGAGCACGGCGACGGGGGTGCCGGGCTTCAAGCCTCCGGTGTCCTGCGGGACACCCGCACCCGGTCGGTCCTCCTCCGCGCGGGCTCCTTCGTCGGGCGCGCTCCGTGCGGGCACTCCGGTGACCAAGCCGCCGGCCAGTTTCTTCGCCTGCTCGTGGATCTCCGCCCAGGTCCGCCGGACCGGCTCCGTGGGCTCTCCCGTGACCATTCCCCGCTGCTGACCGCCACCCGCCGCGGTGGCGACGAGCGTGTCCACGAACCGACTCATGTTCGGCAGACTACTGGGCGTCGGCGCCGCTTCACTCCACCAGCTCGGACGTTTCCAGCCAGCGCGCCTCGACCTCGTCCTTCTCCGCCAGTACCGACTTCAGCTCCGCGTTGAGCTCGACGAGCTTGTCCGGGTTCGTGGCGTTCGCGGCGAGCTGTTCGTGCAGCTCGCTCTCGCGCTTCGTCAGCTGGTCCAGGCGGCGCTCCAGGCGGCCCAGCTCCTTCATCGCCGCACGGTGCTCGGCCGCGTTCGATCGGGACGGCGCGGGAGCGGGAGCGGGGGGAGCCGCGGTCTGCACCGCGCGGGCCCGGCGCGTCAGGTACTCGTCGACACCGCCGGGCAGATGCGTCACCCGGCCGTTGCCGAACAGGCCGTACACCCCGTCGCACACCCGCTCGAGCAGGTAGCGGTCGTGCGAGACGACCACGAGCGTGCCCGGCCACGAGTCGAGCAGGTCTTCCAGCTGCTGCAGCGTGTCGATGTCCAGGTCGTTCGTCGGCTCGTCGAGCAGGAGCACGTTGGGCTCGGCCATCAGCAGCCGCACGAGCTGCAACCGCCGCCGCTCGCCGCCGGACAGGTCGTCGACGGGGGTCCACTGCCGCGCGGGCGGGAAGCCCAGGCGCTCCGCGAGCTGCGACGCCGACATCTCCTGCTTGCCCAGCACCACGCGCCCGGCGATCTCCTCGACGGCTTCGAGCACGCGCAGCTGCCCGGGCAGCTCCTCCAGCTCCTGCGACAGGTGCGCGAGCCGCACGGTCTTGCCCTCGACCCGCCGCCCCGACTCGGGCTCGGACTCCCCGGCGAGCAGCTTCAGCAGCGTCGACTTGCCCGAGCCGTTGACGCCGACCAGGCCGATCCGGTCGCCGGGGCCGATCTGCCACGTGAGGTGGTCGAGAATGGGCTTCTCCCCCGCGTGCAGCGTGACGTCCTCCAGCTCCAGCACGGTCTTGCCGAGCCGCCGGCGCGCGAAGCTCAACAGCTCGACCGAGTCGCGCGGTTGCGGCACGTCCGCGATGAGCGCTTCGGCCGCTTCGATGCGGTACCGCGGCTTCGACGTCCGCGCCTTGGCGCCGCGCTGCAACCACGCGAGCTCCTTGCGCGCGAGGTTGCGCCGCTTCTCCTCGGCGCTCGCCGCGAGCCGCGCCCGCTCGGCACGGGCGAAGATCCAGTCCGCGTAGCCGCCTTCGTACTGCTCGACGTTGCCGTTCGTGACCTCCCACGTCCGGCCGCACACGGTGTCGAGGAACCACCGGTCGTGGGTGACCACGACGAGCGCGGTGCGCCGGGCCAGCAGGTGGTCGGCGAGCCAGCGCACACCCTCGATGTCGAGGTGGTTGGTCGGCTCGTCGAGCACGACCAGATCGAGGTCGCCGACGAGCGCGGCGGCCAGCGAGATGCGCCGCCGCTCCCCGCCGGACAGGTTCGCCGTCGGCGAGTCCAGGCCGAGCGCGGTGAGACCGAGTCCGTCCACAATAGACCTGACTCGCGCGTCGGCGGCCCACTCGTGCTCGGCCGAGTAGTGCGACAGCACGGCGTCGCGCACCGTGGTCCCCTCGCCCAGCTCGGTGCGCTGGGTGACCACGGCCATCCGCAGGTCGCGGACACGGCTCACCCGGCCGGAGTCGGGCTCGGCGATCCCGGCCAGCACTTCGAGCAGCGTCGTCTTGCCGCCGCCGTTGAGGCCGACGACACCGATGCGCTCGCCTTCGGCCACGCCGAGCGAGACCCGGTCGAGCAACGGCTTGACGCCGTAGGACTTGCTGACGGACTCGAGGTTGATCAGATTCGCCCGCCCGTCACCCGACCACCGCCCCCCACGGGGGCGCTGCGCGCCACTGTTTTTCACGCGTGCACCTGGGGAGGAGGAGTGGGGCGGTGAAGGTCGTCACCGCCGACGAAACGGGCACCGGGCACCGGGCCGTGTGCGACGCGGACCGTCCGGCAGACCCCGGCGCCGGCCAGCTCGGCGGCCACCTCGAGCGCCGATTCCCCGTCCTCGCACAGGAAGGCGCAGGTCGGGCCGGAACCGGACACGGTACCGGCCAGCGCACCGGCGTTGACGCCCGCCCGCAGCGTGCGGCGCAGCCCCGGCCGCAGCGAGACCGCCGCGGCCTGCAGGTCGTTGCCCAGCAACAGCGCGAGCTGCCGCGGGTCGCCGGACGCGAGCGCCTCGACGACGGGCGCGTGCGAGCCGACGCGCGGCGGGTCGCCGTTCTCCCGCAACCGATCCAGCTCGTTGAACACCTGCGGAGTGGACAGTCCACGATGGTCGAACGCGAGCACCCAGTGGAAGGTGTGCCGGGAGAGCACCGGGACGAGCTGCTCGCCACGGCCGGTGCCCAGCGCGGTGCCGCCGTAGAGCGCGAAGGGCACGTCGCTGCCGAGCTGCGCCGCGACCTCGGCGAGCTCGTCGCGGCCGAGGTCCAGTTTCCACAACGACGTCAGCGCGACGAGGGTGGCCGCGGCGTCCGCGCTGCCTCCCGCCATGCCGCCGGCGACGGGAATCCCCTTGCGCAGCACCACGCGCACCTTCGGCTCCGGCTTGTCGACGTGCGCGGCGAGCGCCTCGACCGCGCGCCAGGCAAGGTTGTCCGTGCCCGTCGGCACCGCGTCCTCACCCTCGCCGTAGACCTCGACGCCGGGCTCCTCGGCGAGCGCGACGGTCACCTCGTCCGACAGCGACAGGGCGTGGAACACCGTGGTCAGCTCGTGGAACCCGTCCCCGCGCAGGTCACCGACGGACAGGTGCAGGTTGATCTTCGAGGGCACCCGCACGGTGACTGGTGGCGGTACGACGGCTAGCACCCGTCAAGACTACGTGGCCTCCCCTGCCCCTCGCCCGCGAGGAGAAGCAAGCTCGAGAGCGACCTGGAGCGCGGCTTCCGGCTGCGCCACGCCGCCGGTCTCCTCCAGGAACCGGGGGTGGTTGCCCAGCAGGAGCGCGACCAGCGAGAGCCGGGCGCGCAGCTGCGCGGCCGGCTCCCGCTCGCCGGCCGCGATGATCGTGAACAGCTCCTTCATCCGCGTGATGAGCGGGTTGCGGTCGGCGAAGTCCTTCAGCGCGGGCTGGTTCTCCTGCATGAACCGCATGATCGGGCCCAACCGGCCCGCGATCAGCTGCGCCAGCCGCCGGATCAGCTCCGCGCGCGCCTCGCCTTGGTCGGGCTGCTCGCGCGCCCACTCCAGCACCTCGTCCACCGACCCCGCGAGGTCGTCGAGCAGGCTCGCGACGATGTCCTCCTTGGTGCGGAAGTGGTAGTACAACGCGGCCTTGGTCACGTCGAGCTTTTCCGCGATCTCCCGCAGTGAGGTCTTCTCGTAGCCCTGCTCCACGAACAGGTCGAGCGCGACCTGCTGGATGCGCTCCCTCGTGTCACTGCGACGCCCCGCCATGACCGTCCTTCCTGAGAACCTTCTCAAACTAACTTGACGCCCGGCAAGTCGAAGCTCGTCTTACGGCTAGCCAATTGACTTGTCGGCCGACAAGTAATGCCGCTTCTCAGCTTACTTCCACAAGGGGATCACCATGACAACCACCATGAGCGCGCCTGGGGCGTGCGCACGGACCAGCGCCGGTGGTGGGCGCTCGTCGCGATCGGACTGGCCCAGCCGCTGGTCATCGTCGACACCACCATCGTCAACATCGCCCTGCCCTCGGCGCCGCGCGAGCTCGGCATGTCCGACGTCGCCCGGCAGTGGACGATCAGCGCCTACACCCTCGCCTTCGGTGGGTTGCTGCTGCTCGGCGGGCGCCTGGCCGACCGGCTCGGGCGCAAGAACACGCTCATCGTCGGCGCGATCGGGTTCGCGCTCGCCTCGGTCGTCGGCGGGGCGGCGACCGGGCCGGGCATGCTCATCGCGGCCAGGGCGGCGCAGGGGGGCTTCGCCGCGCTGCTCGCGCCGTCCACGCTGTCGCTGCTGACCGTCACGTTCACCGAGGCCCGCGAGCGGGCCAAGGCCTTCGGCATCTACAGCGCGATCATGATGTCCGGCGCCGCGCTCGGCCTGATCGCCGGTGGCGCCCTCGCCGAGTACCTCGACTGGCGCTGGTGCCTCTACGTGAACCTGCCGCTGGCCGCGATCGCCGCGGTGCTGGACTGGTCCGTGCTGCCGAAGGTCGAAGGCCACCGCGAGACCCGGCTGGACTGGATCAGCGCGATCCTGGGCAGCGGCGGCATCGTGTCGCTCGTCCACGCACTGGCGGAAGTCGCGACGCGCGGTCGGGTTCCGGCGTGGTGCTGGGCTTCGCCGGCGCGGCAGTCGTGATCATCGGGCGTTCGTGTTCCGGCAGACGCGGGTCGCGAACCCGTTGCTGCCGCTGCGGATCCTCGCCGACCGCACGCGTTCGGCCGGTTACCTGACCATCGGCGCGGCCTCGTTCGGCATGTTCGGCCTGTTCCTGTTCCTGACCTACCAGCTGCAGGGGATCATGCACTACGGCGCGTTCCAGGCCGGGCTGGCGTTCCTGCCGTTCCAGCTGGGCAACGTGCTCGTGTCGACGCTGCTGTCGCGCCGGCTGCTGCCGCGCACCGGGCCGCGGCCCCTGCTGGTGATCGGCATCCTGCTGATGGCAGCCGGGCTGGCGACGCTGACCCAGCTGACGCCGTCGCGACCGGATGGGGCGGCCGGGGTCCTCGCCTTGGCCGCGATCGGCGTCGGCGTCCTGGTCGGCCCGAAGAAGTGACCGGTGCTTTCCCGCAAGAGCACCCGGCTCTTGCGGGAAAGCGCTGTTCAGGCCGCGATGCTCTGCGGGCCCTCGGCGAGATGCGTGACGTACGCGCCGCGCTCGGCGATCCAGGCCAGCGCGCTGTCGGCCTGCCGGCCGCGGACGCCGACGCGGAAGCGGGCGACGGGGGTGTCGCCGACGCGGGTCAGCCCGCCGCCGATGGTCGCGAGCTCGACGTCGAACCGCGTCGCGGCCTCCGGCAGCAGCGCGCCGACGGCGGCGAAACCGATCAGCACCACGTCGGCGGCACGGTCGTACGCGGCGGTCTGGGCGCGGGGGGTGTCGATGGCGGGAAGCAGCGCGTCGGCGGTCCGGCTGCCGGGCGCGGCCAGCAGGTCCAGCACCGTGCCGTGCTCGACGACGCGGCCCGCGTCGAGGACAGCGACCTGATCGCAGACGCGCCGCACGACCGTGCTGTCCGGCGTGGTGAGCAGCACGGTGACGCCGAGTTCGGCACGGGCCCGGTCGAGGACGGTCAGCACCGAGGTGGCCTCCTCGGCCGCGATACCGGCTGTCGGGTCGTCGGCGAGCAGCACCGCGGGACCGGTCGCCAGGGCACGGGCGACCGCGACGCGCCGGCGCTGCGCCTCGGTCAGCTCGCCCGGCTGCTGGTTCGCGCGCTGGGTGAGGCCGACGATGTCGAGCACGCGGCCGACCCGGTTGCGCCGCTGCGGGCCGTCGACACCGAGCCGCTCCAGCGGGGCGGCGATGTTGCCGGCGACGGTGCGCTCGGCGTGCAGCGCCGGCACGGCGTCCAGCACGGCGACCTGGCGGCGCACCTCGCGCAGCCGGCGCCCGTCGAGGCCCGCGGTGTTCAGGCCGTCGAGGCGCACCGTGCCGCGGTCAGGTTTCTCTTGCAGGGCAACGACTTTGGCGAGAGTGGACTTGCCGGACCTGGCGGGGCCGACGACGCCGTAGAGCGCGCCCGCGCCGATCTCGAGGTTCACCTCGCGCAGGGCGAGGACCGGGGAACTCTTGCCGGGGAAGGACTTGGACAGATTTTCGACAGTGATCAACGGAAGCTCCATGCTGCGGGCGCCGCGGGCGCCGGACGTCACCGAACAGACTGTCCGCAAAGGACAGTCGCGAAAGGAATCGAACTCAGCGGGTGAGAACGGTCAGTGACGACATGCACACACGGTGCGGCGGCACTCATCAACGACTCGGCGCTTGGTGAGCATTCGCGTCCGGTACACGGCTTCCTCCATCGATCCTGGCGGTAGCACCTGCCCTGTGGAGGGTGGTTGCTGCGACTTCGGCGAGCCAGGTCTCTCAGTCGCTCGGGATGGATACGATAGAAGTAGAACGGATGTCCTGTGTTCTGCGCAAGTATCCTGGTCGAGATCACACAGGTTAATCACACGTACGGCGGTAAGGACCGGCCGCTGCGCCCTCGCGGAGACGCTACGCGTTGCTGCGTTGACGCTCCGCTATCCGCGCGAAGTCGGCGACGGTGATTTGCTCACCGCGGGCGCGGGGATCGACGCCCGCCGCCTGGAGCACCGCCCCGGCCCGTTCGGCCGAACCGGCCCACGAGGCGAGCGCGGCGCGCAACGTCTTGCGCCGCTGGGCGAACGCCGCGTCGACGACCGCGAACACGGCGGCCCGGTCGGCGGCGGTATCGGGCCGGGCGGCGCGTTCGAAGGACACCAGCGCGGAGTCGACGTTCGGCACCGGCCAGAACACCGCGCGCGGCACGGGGGCGACCTTGCGGGCCTTGCCGTACCAGGCGAGCTTCACGCTCGGGACGCCATAGATCCGGCTTCCCGGCCCCGCGGCCATCCGGTCGGCGACCTCGGTCTGGACCATGACCAGTGCGCGGCTCAGCGACGGCAGCTCGGCGAGCAGGTGCAGCACCACGGGCACGGCGATGTTGTAGGGCAGGTTCGCGACCAGTGTGGTGGGCGGTGCGGGCAACTCACCGGGCGCGAGTCTGAGCGCGTCCCGTTCGAGCACCGTGAGCCTGGCCGCGGCCTCAGGTGCGCGCTCCCGCACGGTCACGGGCAGCCGCGTGGCGAGTACCGGATCGATCTCGACGGCCACCACGTGGGCACCGGAGGCCAGCAGGCCCAGCGTGAGCGAGCCGAGCCCGGGCCCGACCTCGAGCACGGTGTCCTCCGCGCCCACCCCGGACAGCTCCACGATCCGCCGGACCGTGTTGGGGTCGTGCACGAAGTTCTGGCCGAGCTTCTTCGTCGGCTGTACGTCCAGCTCGGCGGCCAGCCCGCGGATCTCGGCCGGACCGAGCAGTTGTGCCACGCCGGAGACTCTACCCAACGTCAGGAACGGTCCCCGGCGAGCACAACGCGCTCGGTCAGGCGATCCCGGCCTTCTTGGAGCACACCGGCCACGCGCCCCAGCCCTGTCCGGCCTGAACCCGCTGCGCGACCACGATCTGCTGCTCGCGGCTGGCCTGGTAGGCGTGCTGCGCGTAGGCGCCGCCGCCGTAGGCCTGCCAGGTGCTGTTGGTGAACTGCAGACCACCCTCGAAGCCGTTGCCCGTGTTGGCCGCCCAGTTGCCGGTGGACTCGCAGCTCGCGAGCCGGTCCCACAGCGCGCCGTTGCTGATGTCGGGCTGCTTGGTGCCGACCCGGACGATCTTCGGCTTGGCCTCGGTGAGGACCTTCACCGACAGCTGCTCGCGGTCGGTCTCCGCGCCGTTCTTCTTGGTCACGCGGTAGGTGACGATCTGCTTGCCCGGCGCGCCGGGATCCTGCACGACCTGCTTGCCCGCGTCGAGCGTGGCGTCCTTGATCTGCTGGACGGGCGGGTCGATGTCCTCCTGCTGGTTGATCACCGAGACGCCGGTGCGGCTGATGTGCACCTCGGCGCCGTCGGCGATCTTGAACTGCAGACCACCCTCGACCTCGTCGTCCGGGCCCAGCGAGAGGTTCTGGTCCTTGAGGAAGTCGGCCGCGGTGACGGCCGTGCTGGTGACCTGGCGGGGCGCGGAGTCGCCGTCGTAGACGGTGACGTGCTTGAGGGTGTTGATCGTGACGGTCGAGCCCTCGAGCGGCAGCTCGGCGTTGGGCGCGATCGAGAAGAAGCTGCCCTGGCCGAACTTGCCGCTCATGCCCAGCTGGTCGAGCGCCTCGGCGAGCGTGTCGGCGCGGACCCAGGAGTCCTTCGCGACGCCGTCGACGACGAGGTTGAGGTGCCGGCCGCGCTCGAGCTTGATGACGCCGCCGTCGCCGACGGGAGCCTGCGGGGACGGGGAGAGCGCGTCGTGCTCGCCGACGGTCAGGCCCGCGTCGTGCAGCACCTCGCCGACGGTCTTGCCGTAGCTGTGCACGGTCTCGGTGTGCCCGTCGACGTCGACGGTGACGCTCTTGTTCATGGCCAACGCGGCCGCGCCGCCACCGGTGATGCTGATCAGCAGGGCCAGGACCGAGCCGCGCAGAAAGCGCTTCTTCCAGGTCTTGACCGCGGTGACGAGTGCCCGCTCGGGCTCCTCCTCGGCCTCCACGATCGCCGTGCGGTCCGCGGAAGCCAGATCCGGCAGCGCGAGCGCGGGCAGCATGGTCGTCTCGGCGTTGATCAGCCGGATGAGCTCGTCGACGTCGAGCTCGGCCTCCGCCATCATGTCGTCGGCGTCGGGACCGAGGACCGTGCGGAGGTCGTGCTCCGTGATGGCGAGGTCGTCGGAGAAGTCCCAGTCGTCCTCAGGATTCGGCCAGTCCAGCGTGCCGACGCCAGCACGCGAGGACGCGTACCAGTCCATCGTGTCGTCGAGGCGCGCGTGAGCCTGTCTACTACCAGTCACAGCAGGTCGTTCCCTTTCGCACTAGCGGCATCCGCAGTTCCGTGTCATCCCCAACCCCGACCTGCACTGACACGACTGCGGTTTTGCGCCTACCGATTAATCGGGTGGCACGATCACGGGACAGTAACGGGTCCCGCGAGGTTGCGCAAACACCGACCGGAATCTAGTGGTCTTCGTCACTCCTCCGTGTGGTGGGTGAGCGTCCACGAATGTCGCAATGCGTTCAACCCGTTGTGACAGAAGGGAGTTGGAACACGCGCTCGGCGTTCCGGCAAGCCGCCGATGCGACGTCTTCCAGACTCTGTTCTCGCAGCTCAGCCAGGTAACGAACGGTATAAGCGGTGCAATACGGTTCATTCGGCCTGCCGCGGAACGGATGCGGCGTCAGGAACGGTGCGTCCGTTTCGACCAGGAATTGCTCCGAAGGGACCAATCTCGCCGCTTCGTGCAGGTCACGGGCGTTCTTGAAGGTCACCGTGCCGGCGAACGACAGGACGTACCCGGCGTCGACACAGCGGCGGGCGATGGCCGCGTCCCCGGAGAAGCAGTGGAACACCACCCGCTCCGGCACGCCCTCCTCGGCCAGGATCCGCAGCACGTCCTCGTGCGCGTCCCGGTCGTGGATCATCAGCGGCTTGCCCACCCGCTTGGCGAGATCGATGTGCCAGCGGAACGCCGCCTGCTGGGCGTCGTGCGGCGCGTAGTCCCAGTAGTAGTCCAGACCCGTCTCGCCGACGGCGACTACACCGTCCGCCCGCGCCAGACGCTCTATTTCGGACCGCTCGGCGTCGCCGAAATCCTTGGTACGGGTGGGATGGACGGCCACCGCGGCGAACACGCGGGGGTCCCATGTGGACGCCTGCGCGGCCCAGCGGGCCGCGGCGAGGTCGTCCGCGACGGTCACCACGCGGGTCACCCCGGCGGCCTCCGCGCGGTCGACCATGGTCGCCACGTCGGCCGCAGTGACCGCTCCGCAGGCGTCGAGATGCGTGTGGGCGTCGACCACCGGCACCGGGAGGCGCTCCGGCACCGGCGGTCGTTCCTTCTTATTCGGCTTCGTCACGTTCGATCGGCGCCCACTCGGGCCCGGTCTCGCCGAGCTTCGGGTCGAGCTTCGCGAACAACGGGGTCGGCTTCGCCAGCGGACGCCCGACCTCGACCGGCGTGGACTGCCAGCGTGCCTGCTCGGCCGCGTAGTCCCCGGTGAGGATCGGGTTCGTCCGGCCGGGGATGTCGAGGTCCTCGACGTCGTGCAGCTCGGGCTGGGCCGCCCAGACCCCGGTCCCGCCCAGCGCCTCGTGCACCTTCTGCGCCGAGTGCGGCAGGAACGGCGTGAGCAGCGTGTTCGCGTCCGAGACCACCTGCAGCGCGGTGTGCAGCACCGCGTCCCGGCGCTCCGGGTCGTCCTTGAGCTTCCACGGCTCCTGGTCCGACAGGTACCGGTTCGCGGCCGTCACGACGCGCATGGCCTCGCCTGCGGCCAGCTTGAACCGCGAGCGCTGCAGGTGCCCGCCGACCGTCTCGAACGCCTTGCGTGAAAGCGCCTTCAGCTCCTCGTCCGCGGGTGCGGGCTTCGCCGGGGCCGGGACGGCGCCGTTGTTCTTGTGCGCCATCGAGATCGACCGGTTGACCAGGTTGCCCCACTCGTTGGCGAGCTCGAAGTTGGTCCGCCGGACGAACTCGTCCCAGGTGAAGTCGGTGTCCTGGGTCTCCGGGCCCGCCACCGAGATGAAGTAGCGCAGCGAGTCCGGGCCGAACTCGCGCAGGAAGTCGTGCACGTAGATGACCGTGCCCCGCGAGGTGGAGAACTTCGAGCCGCTCATCGTGAGGAACTCGCTGGAGACGATCTCGTCCGGCAGGTTCAGCGTGCCGTACCGGCCGATCTCGCCGCCGCGGTCGCCCGCGCCGTTGTGGCCGAGCAGCAGCGCCGGCCAGATCTGGGCGTGGAAGGTGATGTTGTCCTTGCCCATGAAGTAGTAGCCCCGCGCGTCGGGGTTCGTCCACCACTCCTGCCACTGGTCGGGGTTGCCCGTCCGGCGCGCCCACTCGACGCTCGCGGAGAAGTAGCCGATGACCGCGTCGAACCACACGTAGAACCGCTTGAGCGGCTGGTCGTGCCAGCCGTCCAGCGGGACCTTCACGCCCCAGTCCAGGTCGCGGGTGATCGGCCGGGGCCGCATGTCCTCGACCAGGTTCCTGGTGAACTTCAGGACGTTGGGCCGCCAGTCGGTGCGGGTCGAGAGCCACTTGCCCAGCGTCTCGGTGAACGCGGGCAGGTCGAGGAACAGGTGCTCGGTCTCGACGAACTTCGGCGTCTCGCCGTTGATCCGCGACTTGGGGTTGATCAGGTCGGCCGGGTCGAGCTGGTTGCCGCAGTTGTCGCACTGGTCGCCGCGCGCACCGTCGTACCCGCAGATCGGGCAGGTGCCCTCGATGTAGCGGTCGGGCAGCGTGCGGCCGGTGGACGGGCTGATCGCGCCCGTCGTGGTCTTCGGCACGACGTAGCCGTTGCGGTAGAGCGCCAGGAAGATCTGCTGGGTGACCTCGGCGTGGTTGCCGGTGGTGGTGCGGGTGAACAGGTCGTAGCTCAGGCCGAGGCCCTGCAGGTCCGAGCCGATCTGGCGGGTGTACTTGTCCGCCGTCTGCTGCGGGGTCAGCCCCTCCTTGTCCGCCTGCACGGTGATCGGGGTGCCGTGCTCGTCGGTCCCGGACACCATGAGCACCCGGTTGCCGGCCATTCGCTGGTAGCGCGAGAAGACGTCCGAGGGGACGCCGAAGCCGGACACGTGGCCGATGTGGCGGGGCCCGTTGGCATAGGGCCAGGCCACCGCCGTCAACACATTGGTGCTCATGCTTTATTAGCGTACGGGGGCTGTCAGCTCACTTAATGGGAGGTGCTCGTGTCCGCGACCCGGCTGCTGGTGCTCGGCGTCGTGCGGATGCACGGCAGCGCACACGGCTACCAGGTGCGCCGCGAGCTGCTCAGCTGGTCCGCGGACAAGTGGGCCAACGTCCAGCCCGGCTCCATCTACCACGCGCTGAAGAAGATGACGACCGAGCAGCTGCTGGAACAGGTCGCGACCGAGGCGGGCAGCGGCCCCGACCGGACCGCCTACCGGCTCACCGAGGACGGCGAGGCCGAGTTCCAGCTCCTGCTCGCGCGCGCACTGTCCCAGCCGGACCCGGCGAGCCAGGAACGCTCGGCGGCGATCGTGCTGATGACCGCGCTGCCCCGCGAGCGGGTGCTCGGGCTGCTCCGGCACCAGCTGGTGCAGCTGGAGGCCGAGCACCGCACGGCCGGGATGCTGGCCGACGAGCGGACGGCCGGGGAGAAGCCGGCGCACGTCCACGAGCTGTTCCGGCTGTGGCAACTGCACGCCGACGCGAACGTGACGTGGCTGCGCGAGCTGGTCGCGCGACTCGAAGCCGGGGAATATCTCATGGCGGACGATTCCGGACAGTCATTCGGCGAACCCCCCGCCCGTCGCCCGACCACCGCCCGTGGTCGAGGCGCTTCGCGCCACTGTGCTGACTGATCAAGTTTGACTACCGGCTGACACTGGGAGATAGAGTGCCGACTCACGCTAGTCAAATTTGATTACCGGAAGGGGAGGCCATGATCAGGGCACGCGGTCTCGCGCGCAGCTTCACCGCGCGCGGCCGCACGGTCGAGGCCGTCAAAGGCGTCGACATCGACGTCGCCGAGGGGGAGCTCGTCGGTTTCCTCGGCCCGAACGGGGCCGGGAAGACGACCACGCTGCGGATGCTGACCACGCTGCTGCGCCCGACCGCGGGCGAGGCCACGGTCGGGGGCTGTGACCTGCGGACGGACCCGCTGGGGGTGCGGCGGCGGATCGGGTACGTCGCCCAGGGCGGCGGGACCGCCCCCGAGTGCAAGGTGCTCGAGGAGATCGAGCTGCAGGGCCGGCTGTACGGCCTCTCGAAGACCGACGCGCACCGGCGCGGCGCCGAGCTGACCGAGCAGCTCGACCTGTCGGGTCTGGATCAGCGGTTGACGAAGACGCTCTCCGGCGGGCAGCGGCGGCGGCTGGACATCGCGCTGAGCCTCATCCACGACCCGAAGCTGATCTTCTTCGACGAGCCGACCACCGGCCTGGACCCGCAGAGCCGGGCGAACCTGTGGGAGCACACCCGGCGGCTGCGCAGCGAGCACGGCGCGACGCTGTTCCTCACCACGCACTACCTGGACGAGGCCGACTCGCTGTGCGACCGGATCCTGGTGATCGACAACGGCGAGATCGTCGCCGAGGGCACCCCGGACTCGCTGAAGTCGCGGGTGTCGGGCGACGGTGTCACGGTCGGCGTGGCGGAGGACTCGGTTTCCGCCGCGGCGGAGGTCGCCGGCCGCCTGCCGGGTGCGCACGAGGTGACCACTGTGGACGGTGCCGTGACGTTCCGGGTGCCGCGCGGGGACACCGCGATGCCGGACCTGCTGCGCGCGCTGGACGCGGCGGGTATCGCGATGACCTCGATCCAGGTCCAGCGCCCGACCCTGGACGACGTGTTCCTGACCCTGACCGGGCGCAGCCTGCGAGACGCGGAGCAGGGTCCGCCGGCGCCGAAGGAGGCCGTCCATGTTGCGTGAGACGTGGTTGATCTTCCGGCGGGACATGATGCTGTCGTTGCGCAATCCCGCGTGGATCATGATCGGGATCATGCAGCCGGTGCTGTACCTCGTGCTGTTCGGTCCGCTGATGGAGAAGGTCGTCAACAACACGCCGGGCTTCCCGCCGGGCAGCAGCTGGACGATCCTGACGCCCGCGCTGATCATCCAGCTGGCGCTGTTCAGCTCGTCGTTCGCCGGGTTCTCGATCCTGACGGAGTACCGAAGCGGGGTCCTGGAGCGGTTGCGGGTGACGCCCGCGAGCCGGGTCGCGCTGCTGATGGGGAAGGTGCTGAACAACGCGGTGCAGGCCGTGGTGCAGGCGGTGCTCATCACCGTGCTGGCGTACCTGGTGTTCGGCCTGGACGCACCGTTCGGCGGGGTGCTGCTGAGCCTGGTGATCGTCGCGTTGACGGCGGTGACACTGGCGTCGGCGTCGTACGCGGTGGCGCTGACGATCAAGAGTGAGCAGGCTTTCCCGGCGTTGCTGAACGCGGTACTGATGCCGGTGCTCCTGTTGTCGGGGATCCTGCTGCCGATCACGAGCATCCTGGCGCCGAACTGGCTGTACGTGATCTCGCGGATCAACCCGTTCACCCACGTCGTGGACGCCGAACGAGCCACTTTCCGCGGCGATTTCACGTTCGGCGCGCTGTATGTCGGCGGGATCGTGCTCCTCGTGATGGCGTTGCTCGCCGTGTGGTGGGGCGCGCGGACCTTCCAGCGGGAGAACGCTTAGAGACTGTTTCAGAAGTGGCTTGCGGGCCGGTGCGGGTAGCGGAACCTGAGGCGGCCCCTCGCTGTGGGATCGCCTCCTCATGACCGCCAGGCCAAGCCACCCAATTCCATGAAGTGGATCCCCCCGTGCGCTCGCTGTGACGCTTCCGCTTTCCCCTGGGTGAGTCAATCCCGCATCCGGGCCTTTTCGCACTTAGAGTGGCTGGACAGGGTCACGGGGAGTGCGAAGGTGGAGGTTTGACAGAGGGCGAAACGGCGCGTGGGATCAACCTGTCGCTGCATGCGACCGTGGCCGACTGGGGCACGGTCCGGTCCGCTGCTGTCGTTTTCGCCTCGATCACCGTCACCGAGAACGTCAACTGGAGCGACGCCGGTGCCCAGCGTCAGATCGCTGCCGCGCAGGAGGCCGGGGTGCGCGCCGGGATCCGGCACTACGCCCGCCCCGGCGCCCCGCAGGACCAGGCCGAGCACTGCGTCCGCCTGGGCAAGCAGCTCGGCGTGTTCGGCCCCGGCTCGCTCGCGCCCGCGCTCGAGGTGGACGCCGTGGGCGTGGACGACCGGTTCATCAAGGCCTGGATCAAGGGCGTCCGCCACGCCGCGGGCATCCGGCGCGTGCTCGTCTACGCCCGCTACGACACCTGGCTGCACCACCTGCGGCCGGACAAGTGGGCCGACTCCGACGTGGTGCTGTGGGTGCGCCGGCACAACGGCATCCCGGGCAGACCCGGCTGGTTCCACCCGCGGCTGGGCCTGCACCAGCACCGCGCCGCCCCGATCGCGCCCGGGCTGAACGGCCCGATCGGCCTCGACGCGATCGTCTACCCGTTCACGATGACGGACGTCCTGCTGTAGCCGACCGCGCTCACCCGGCGGCGAGCCGCGACCGCATGAGGAACACGTTGTACGGGCCCCACTGCGACATCAGGTAGTAGATGTCAGGGCCGTCAAGGGCCCACGGGTGGAGATAGCCGCCGTACAGGCCGGGGTACTGCGCCCCGGGGACGGCCACCTCGCCCGGGGACCACGGGCCTTCGAGGCGGTCGGCGGTGTGCAGCAGGATCGCGCCGCCGGGGTCGTCGAGGTGCATCGCGAGCCACTGTCCCAAGTGGACGTCGTAGGCGACGGAGAGCTCGCCGACCGGGCCGGGCAGCACCGGTACGGCGGCGGACTCGTCGCGCGTCCAGCCGGTGCCGGTGAAGTACTCGTAGGCCTGGGCGTTCAGGATTTCGGGCACCGCCGCGCGGGCGAGGTAGGCGTCGCCGTGGCGGCCGTTGGTGGTGCCGAAGAGGTACAGGTGGTCCCCGTGGCGGGCGAATGCGCCCATCTGGAACGGGTCGTCGCGGCGGCTCTTCCGGTTGCGCCAGCGGGCGTCGGACGGCTTTTCCCAGGTGACGCCGCCATCCGCGGAGTAGGCGATGCCGCCGTAGTTGGTGTGCCAGTAGCCGGGCGGCCCCCACTCGCGGACGGACATGTACTGCACGTACTGGACGCCGTCGATCGCGATGCCCGTGTTCGGGATGACGGTGACCTCGCCGCGTCGCTTGTCGCGCGGGATGACCTGGGCGGCCGTGCCGTCGGGGCGGGGGATGAAGCCGTCGAGCAGCAGGCCCTGGGAGAGGTCCGTCGTCCGGGAGAACCCGAGGACGTTGCACCGCCAGTCCGCGCTGTTCGGGCCGCCGCCGTCGCCGCCCCATCCCTCGCCGAAGGTGTCCCCGAACAGCACGAACACCCGCCCGTCGCCGCCGTCCCACAGGATCCCGAGATCGGTCCCGTGCACGGCGAACCGCCGGTCGGTGTACCCGGGCCCGGTCACCTTCGCGACGAGCTCCGTCCCCTCGACTCGCATGCCTCCCACGTTAGGCGATGCAGATTTTGTGACGCGGGTCACGCGAACGCGATAAGATCAGCGTTTCTGTCGTCGCCAGCAGGGAGGATGGAGCAAGACAAGAGCCGAGGTGCGACCGGAGGCGTTATGACGACCATTGTGAAGGTCAGCCGTGCCACGCTGCTCGCTCGCCGTGCCCGAATTCTTCGGCGTCTGGGCACGAACCTCGAAGAGTTCACCGAGCGCGCGCATGCCTTCGGTCTCGTCGGCGAAGAATGGGACGCTTGGGACCAACTCCAGAACATCGCGTTCCTGCTCGGCGATGACAGGTCCTGACCTCGCGACGGAAGTCCAGCTGTTCACCGCCGAAACGGAGACTTTGCTGCGCGCCTGCTTCTCGCGGGTGAACGAGCCGAGGATCGAGGACAGCGGTGCTCGTGTCGTCGTCGAGATCAGCGCGGTGGCCTCGGGCAGGACGGGCAGGAGCTCGCCGACCTCGACATCTGTCAGCGGTTCTGCCTCGACAGCACGGAGGCGTACCTGGCGGTCGAGCAATCGGTGTTCAAGGTGACGGCGAAGGTCGACCGGACACCCATCGCCAGGTACGACTACGACCGCGAGGCCCGCGCGAAGCCGTCATCGCACATCCAGATTCACGCCCACCGCGGCGCGATCTCGCACCTGCTTTCCCAAGCGGGCCATCCGAACCACACGCACTCGAGTCGCTGCACTTCCCGACCGGTGGCGCGCGTTTCCGGCCGTCACTGGAGGACCTGCTGGAGTTCCTCATCCGCGACTGCAGGTTCGCCGCCAAGGACGGTTGGCACCGGGCTGTACGCGAAGGCCGGGAACGGTGGCGACGGCGTCAGCTCCGATCTATCGTTCGCGCCGTACCGAGCGAGGACGTGTCAGTTCTGAAGGAGCTCGGCTACACAGTCATCGCACCCCCGGCAGGTGTCGAGCAGGACAGGTCGAAACCCCTGCACAGCTGGTGAACGCCTAGGCACGCCAGCTGTACTCGTGCTCCGGCCGGCCTGTCGCGCCGTAGCGGAGGCGCATTTCGACCGTGCCGGCCTCGGCCAGGGCCGTGAGGTAGCGCTGCGCCGTGGCGCGGGCCACGCCCAACTCGTTCGCGATCTCCGCCGCCGAGAGTGGGCGCGCCGCGCGCTGGAGCTGCTCGGACACCAGCCGCGCGGTCGCGCTCGACTGGCCTTTCGGCGTCGCCGCGCGGTCCTGTTCGTGCAGGACGCGGAAGGCCCGGTCGAGGCCGGCCTGGTCCAGGTTCCGGTCGTCCGCGACGAGCTGCCGGTACCGGGCATACGCGGTCAGCCGCTCCGCGAACTGGCGCGTGGTGAACGGCTTGATCAGGTAGTTCAGCGCCCCGCCGCGGACCGCCGCGCGCACCGAGCGGGTGTCCGTCGCCGCGGACAGGATGATCGTGTCGGTCTGCAGCTCCGCCAGCAGGCTCAGCCCCGACTCGTCCGGCAGGTAGACGTCGAGCAGCACCAGGTCCGGCGACAGCTCCCGCACCCGCGCGCGGGCCTCGGCGGCGGTGTGCGCCGTGCCGACCACCGCGAACCCCGGCACCGCCTCGACGAACCCCGCGTGCACACCGGCGACCCGGAAGTCGTCGTCCACGATCAGGGTGCGGATCATGCCTCCCCCTCCAGCAGCTCCGGCAGCGCCGCGACGAACAACGCGCCCCGGTCCGCACCGCCCGCGTCCGCGAGCCACACGTCACCGCCCCGTGCCCGCGCCGCCTGCCGGGCCAGCGCCAGCCCCAGCCCGTGCCCCGGCGCGATCTTGGTCGACACGCCTTCGTCGAACAGCGTGTCCCGCAGGTCCGGCGCGATCCCCGCTCCACTGTCCATAACGGACACATGCAAGGTGGTTCCTTCGTCGAGCAAGGCGATTTCGACGGTCGAAGGACGCCGCGAGCCCATCCGCGCGGCGTGCAGCGCGTTGTCCAGCAGGTTGCCGACGACGGTGTTCACGGCGATCGGATCGGTCACCGTGGCAGGCACCCAGGAGTCGTCCGACAGCCCGAGTGTGACCCCTTTTTCCTGCGCCTGCTCGATCTTCGCGACCAGCAGTGCCTGCAGGTACGGGTCGGTCACGCTGTCC
This sequence comes from Amycolatopsis acidiphila, assembly GCF_021391495.1. Lineage (NCBI taxonomy): Bacteria > Bacillati > Actinomycetota > Actinomycetes > Pseudonocardiales > Pseudonocardiaceae > Amycolatopsis > Amycolatopsis acidiphila. Next base: position 7,009,593 of record NZ_CP090063.1, read on the forward strand.
CCGATCGCGCCGGGACTCAACATCGAGGTGTCGGTCAGGGTCTGCAGGTACTCGATCGCCTCGCCGTTGTGCCCGAGCTGCAGGAGCCCGGACAAGGTGTGCAGCCGGTTGCTGAACTCGTGCCGCTGCGCACGCAGGCCGTCCGACAGGGACCGGACCGCGTCGAGCTCGCGGGTGAGCGCGTCGAGATCGGTGCGGTCGCGGAATGTCAGCACTGTGCCGAGATCCCGCTCGTCCCGGCGCACCGCCCGCGAGTTCACCACGAGCACCCGGTTTCCGGCCACGGCAAGGAGATTGTCCACCTGCTGCCGTTCTGCAACCGCTTTCCCGAGCCGCGGCGACAGGTCCAGTTCGGACACCTGCGCACCCACGGGTAACGGCTTTCCCAGCAGCCGCTCGGCTTCGTCGTTGCGCGCGGACACGCGGCCCACCGCGTCGACGGCCAGCATGCCCTCGCCGATGCCGTGCAACACGGCCTCCCGCTCGTACAACAACTCCGTCAGCTCACGCGGTTCCAGCCCGTGCGTCAGCCGGTTCAACCGCCTGGTCAGCAGCGCCGACGCGCCCACCCCGAGCGCGAGCGCGCCGACCGCGAACAGTGCGCAGGTGAGGATCAACCGGCCCAGATCCCCTGTCGCCGCACCGATCTCGTACCCGACACTGACCTCGCCGACGATCCGGTCGTCCGCGGTCCTGATGGGCGTCTTGCTGCGGACCGACTGGCCCAGCGTGCCCGCCTGCACGGCGCTGACCACGTCCTTGCCCGCCAGCGCTTCCGACGGATCCGTGCTCACCAGCTTGCCGATCTGGCTGACGTCGGGATGCGCGAGCCGGATACCCCGATCATCGGTGATGACCACGAACAGCGCCCCGGTCCGCGCGGTCACGGCCTGCACCTGCTGCTCGAGCTCGCCACCCGGTCGTCTCGCGGCGGCGTTCGCGACGACCACCGGATCGACGGCCACCGTATGGGCGATGCCCAGCGCGCGCTCGCCGTACTGCTCACGCAGCGTGCCCCACAGCAGCCAGCTCACCAGTGCCAGCCCGACCGCCAGCAGCAGCACCACGACCCCGATCTGGAGGATCAGGATCTGCCGCGAGAACCGCATGCGACCGAAGACGCCGTTGTCCATTTCGGGAGATTACTGCGGCGCGAAGCGTCTCGGTGAGGGGCGGCGGTCGGGCGAGGGGCTGGCGGATACCCACTGCTCAAGACACTGAGCTTAATGTGCGAAACGCTCAGAACGCGCGAGAGACAGGCAGAACGCGAACAAGCTTCACGCGCGGGACACGGCTTCTTAACCTCCGTCACACGGTCCACCCAACCGAGTGACGAAGGAGTCACCCGATGTCCTCACCACTGATCGAACTGGTCGGTGCCACCAAGCGGTTCCCCAGCGGGAGCGGTTCGGTGCACACCGCGGTTCGGGAGCTCGATCTGACCGTCGACCCGGGCGAGTTCGTCGCCGTGGTCGGACCCACCGGGTGCGGCAAGTCCACCACGCTGTCGCTGGTCTCCGGCCTGCAGCCGGCCTCCGCGGGGCAGGTGCGCGTCAACGGCGAGCCCGTCACGTCCATTCCGGACGGTGTCGGCTACATGTTCCAGACGGACGCCGTGATGCCGTGGCGCTCGGTGCTCGACAACGTCGCCTCGGGCCCGCGGTTCCGGGGCGCCTCGAAGGCCGAGGCCCGCCGGCAGGCCGCCGACTGGGTCGAGCGCGTCGGCCTCGCCGGGTTCGAGAAGTACTACCCGCACCAGCTCTCGGGCGGGATGCGCAAGCGGGTCGCACTGGCCCAGACCCTGGTGACCAGGCCGCGGATCATGCTGATGGACGAGCCGTTCTCGGCGCTCGACGTGCAGACCCGCGCGCTGATGCAGGACGAGCTGCTGCGGTTGTGGTCGGGCAGCGGCGCCGCTGTGGTGTTCGTGACCCACGACCTCGAAGAGGCGATCGTGCTGGCCGACAAGGTCGTCGTGCTGACCACGAGCCCGGCGACCGTCAAGGACGTGTTCACCATCGACCTGCCGCGCCCGCGGAAGGTCGAAGAGCTGCGCATCACCGAGGAGTTCCTGGGGATCTACCGCGAGGTGTGGGAGTCGCTGCGCGTGGAGGTCGACAAGGCCCGGACGAAGGGAGCGAGTGATGTCGCTTGAGACCGCAGGCACGCCGATTCTGGTGCAGCCGGAGACCGAGGAGATGATCCTGGCCCGCCAGCGCAAGGCCGTGGGCCGGCGCCGGCGCAACACCTGGTTGCTACGGCTGGGAATCGTCGTGGTGTGGCTCGGCAGCTGGGAGCTCGCCGCCACGTTGTGGATCGACCCGTTCTTCTACTCGAAGCCCTCCCGCATCTGGGACCGGCTGGTCGGCTGGTTCACCGCGGGCACCGATTTCGGCTCGATCTGGTACCAGCTGTGGGTCACCGTCGAGGAGGCCGTGTTCGGGTTCGTGCTCGGCGCGCTCGCCGGGGTCGTGCTCGGCGTGCTCCTCGGGCGCAGTCAGTACCTCGCCGACGTGCTGGCGCCGTTCATCAAGGCGGCCAACGCCGTGCCCCGGATCGTGCTCGCCTCGCTGTTCGTGATCTGGTTCGGCCTCGGGCTGGCCTCGAAGGTCGCGACCGTGATCGTGCTGGTGTTCTTCGCGGTGTTCTTCAACGCCTTCACCGGCGCCCGGGAGGTGGACCGCAACCTGATCGACAACGCGCGCATCCTCGGCGCGCGTCCCGTCCAGGTGCTGCGGTCGATCGTGCTGCCCAGCGCCACGTCGTGGATCCTGTCCTCGCTGCACACCGCGTTCGGCTTCGCACTGATCGGCGCCGTGGTCGGTGAGTACGCCGGTTCCAAGGCCGGCATCGGCTTCCTGATCGCGAACGCGCAGGGCACGTTCGACTCGGCGGGCATCTACGCCGCCATGATCATCATCACCGTCGTCGCCCTGCTCGCCGAATGGGGCATCGGACATCTCGAGAACCGGCTGCTGCGCTGGCGGCCGTCGATTTCCGCCCAGACCACCTCGGCCGTCTAGAAAGGACACCGGATCAATGAGGATTCGCAGGATCGCCGCCGCCGTCGCCGCGCTCGCCCTTGTCGTGGGCGCGACGACCGCCTGTCAGGACTCGCGCGTCGCGCAGACCGGGGCGAACGGCAAACCGAAGGTGACGATCATCGTCGGTGGCCTCGAGAAGGTCATCTACCTGCCCGCGATGCTGACCCAGCAGCTGGGCAACTTCACCGCACAGGGCCTCGACGTCGAACTGCAGGGCGAGCAGTCGGGTGCCACCGCGGAGACCTCGCTCGTGGCCAAGCAGGTCGACGGCGTGGTCGGGTTCTACGACCACACGATCGACCTGCAGGCGAAGGACCAGTGCATCCAGAGCGTGGTGCAGATGGCCAACATCCCCGGTGAGGCGGAGGTCATCGGCACCGCGAGCGCGGGCAGCATCAACAGCGCCGCGGATTTCAAGGGCAAGAAGCTGGGCGTGACCTCGCTCGGGTCGTCGACCGACTTCCTGACGAAGGCGCTCGCGGCGAAGGCGGGCGTCGGGGCCGACCAGTACACGCCGGTGAAGGTCGGCGCCGGGCAGACGTTCATCGCCGGACTGGACAACGGCGGCATCGACGGCGGTATGACGACCGACCCGACCATCGCGCAGCTGACCAACACGGGCAAGGCGAAGGTGCTCTACGACATGCGCACCGTCGAGGGCACGAAGGCCGCGCTCGGCGGCCTGTACCCGGCGACCTCGCTGTACCTGAACTGCGACTTCGTGAAGCAGAACCACGACGTGGTGCAGAAGCTCGCCAACGCCTTCGTGGCCACGCTCAAGTGGATCGGCCAGCACACCCCGGAGGAGATCGCCGCGAAGATGCCGCCCTCCTACAGCGGCGGTGACCAGGCGTTGTACGTGAAGTCGATCAAGGACAGCATCGGGATGTTCAACACCGACGGGAAGATGGACCCCGCGGGCGCGAAGAACGCGCTCGAGGTGCTGTCGTCGTTCTCGACGAACGTCAAGCCCCGCAAGGATTCCATCGACCTGTCGAAGACCTACACGACAGAGTTCGTGGACGCGGCGGCCGGCCAGGGCTGAGCAACCTCCCGACGGGGCCGGGCGCGAGCACCCGGCCCCGTTTACCTTTCCTTGAATCTTCCTTGGTTGGTGATTTTGATCCGAAAGTAGCTGTTGGCGAGGAAGCTTCGATATCGATAATTACCGGCGGTGCACCCCCGATCACGCTCGAGTCCCCTGCCGATGAACGGATTGGAACCCGCTATGAAACCGACCCTCTCCCGCTGCGCGGGCATGCTCGCCGTCGCAGCTGTCGCCACCACCGCCTTCGCGGGCACGGCGACGGCGGCGCCCGTCTTCGGGGCGCAGAACTTCTCCGGTGGAAACTGGGGTGGTTACGTGAGTTTCGGCAGCTTCACCACCGCGACGGCCAGCTGGGTCGAACCGTCGGTCACCTGCAACTCGACCAACGACCTGTTCGCCCCGTGGGTCGGCATCGACGGCGACGGCTCGTCGACGGTCGAGCAGACCGGGGTCGCGACCGACTGCTCCAGCGGTTCCGCCGTGTACCAGGCGTGGTACGAGATGTACCCGGCCGCGCCGGTGTACTACAGCAACCCGGTCAGCGCGGGTGACCACATCTCCGCGACGGTGACCCGGACCGGCACCAGCACGTACAACCTGGTCATCAGCGACACCACCAAGGGCTGGTCGAAGACCACCACGAAGTCGCTGTCGTCGAAGCACTCGTCCGCCGAGGCGATCATCGAGTCCCCGACCGACTCGTACCCGAGCATCAGCGGCGGGGTGAAGTTCACCGGGGTCAAGTTCGACGGGACGAACCTCGCGTCGACCTCGCCGTCCGCGCTCGACGCCGACGACCGGGGCTCCTACACCTGGATCCCGGGTGCCATCGCGTCCGACGGCACCGACTTCACGATGACGCGCCACTAGCCGGCTTCGCCGCCTCCGGCGCATCCCGGAGGCGGCGGTTCGGGCACAATGCCCCAGTGCGGCTCGTCAGGAAACGCTTGCGGGGCAAGCGGACCGCGGACGAGGTGCTGGCGTCACTGACGGTGCGCGCGCGGGCGCAAGGGGTGGGCACGGCGGCCGGGCTGTGTGGCGACTGGTTCGGCTCGCAGGCCGTACTGGCGCCCGAGGTACGGCCGGCGCCGGCCGCCGACCCGTTCTTCCCGTTCCGAGGCCAGCCCGAGCCGCCCGGGGACGGCGCGGTGGGCGGCGGCTGGTTCGGCTACCTGTCCTACGACCTCACCGACCCGTCCGGCCGCGCCACCGGCATCCCACGTGCGGTCTGGAGCTGGGCCGACCACGTGCTGCGCCTCGACACCGAGGGCCAGTGGTGGTTCGAAGCCCTGGGCCCCGGCGCCGACCCCGCCGAGTTCGAAGCCTTGCTGGCCGCCCCATCGCCGCGCCTGCGCTGGGCACCGGCGCGGCTCGACCGGCCGTTGCCGCACACCGAGGCGATCAAGGCGTGCGTGCACGCGATCGAGGCCGGTGAGCTGTTCCAGGCCAACATCTGCACCCGGTTCACCGGGCGGTTCGCGGGCGACCCGGCGGGTCTGTTCGCCGAGGGCGTCCGGACGCTCGCCCCACGGCGAGCCGCCTACCTCGAGGGCGACTGGGGCGCCATCGTGTCCCTGTCGCCGGAGCTTTTCCTTGCCCGGCAGGGTCTTTCGGTCCGCTCGACACCCATAAAGGGCACGCTTCCCCGCCGCGGCCCCGCGGACGACCACCTGCGCGCGCGGTTGCGGGAGTCGGTGAAGGACGTGGCGGAGAACGTCATGATCACCGATCTGGTGCGCAACGACCTCGGCCGCGTGTGCGAGGTGGGCAGCGTGCGGGTGCCGGACCTGCTCACGGTCCGCCCGGCGCCGGGCGTGTGGCATCTGGAGTCCACAGTGGAGGGTCAGCTGCGCGGGACGGACGAGGACCTGCTGCGCGCGACGTTCCCGCCAGGCTCGGTGACGGGCGCGCCCAAGATCCGGGCGCTCGACCTGATCGCGGAGCTGGAGCCCGGCCCTCGCGGGGTGTACACCGGCGCGGTCGGCCTGGTGTCGCCGGTCGCCGGGCTGGAGCTGAACGTCGCGATCCGCACGTTCGAGATCGCGGCGGGCCGGATCGCCCTGGGCGTCGGCGGCGGCATCACGGCGGACTCGGACCCGCAGGCGGAATGGGCGGAATGCCTCCACAAGGCGGCGCCCCTGGAACGCCTGCTGGCGGCGGGCTGACCTCGCGCTGTGCCCGAGGTGGCGGGTACTCGAAACCCGCCGCCCGGCAACGAAACGAAGGCCGTCCTGGCCAGGCCGCTCCCTGATCCCGATACGCAGCCTCCTCAGCGGTCGCCGCGCCGGGTCAAGGCATCTTTCCCGCCTTGACGCGGTGTGGCGACCGTTGAACACTTGGCGATCGGGTCAAGGACGGCCCCGCCCCCACCCCGCCCGTCCCTACCGGCGCGGGTCCAGGATCAGCTTGCCCATCGTGGCCCGCGAGCGCAGCGCCTCGTGCGCCTTGCGCGCCTCCGAAAGCCCGTACTCGCCGCCGGGAACCGCCCGGATCTTCCCCCCGAGCGACAGCTCGAACAGCTCCGCCATGGCCTTGCCGAACACGTTGCCCGGCAGAGTGAGCGCGTGCGGCAGCCACATGCCCGAGATCGTCGTCGAGTGGCTGAGCACGGCGCCGAGCTGCACGGGCTTCGGCTGCTGCCGGCTCGCCATCCCGTAGAACGCGAGCCGCCCGAAGGGGGCCAGCGCGGCGATGCTCTGGTCGGTCACCCGCCCGCCGGTCATGTCGAGCACGATGTCCACCCGCTTGCCGCCGTTGGCCTCGCGCAGTGTCGCGGTCATGTCCTCGGCGCGGGAGTCCACCGCGACGTCCGCGCCCAGCTCCAGCGCCAGCGCCCGCTTCTCCTCGCTGCTGGCGGTCGCGATCACGCTCCCGGCGCCCCACGCCTTCGCCAGCTGCACCGCGATGCTGCCGACTCCGCCGGCGGCCGCGTGCACGACAACGCTTTCTCCTGATTCCAAATGCGCGTTTTTGCGCAACAACAACCACGCGGTCGAACCCTGCACGATGAAGGAAAGCGCGGAAAGGTCGTCGACCCCGTCGGGCACCGGAATGAGCGTGCGGCGATCGGCGACTGCCCGTTCGGCATATCCGCCGCTGTTCACCAGCGCCACCACGCGGGCACCTTCGGACGTGCGCCCGATCACCTCGCCGCCGGGCACCAGCGGCAGCCGGCTCGGGGCCAGATAGGTGTTCTCGGCCTGGTGGGTGTCCGCGTAGTTGACCCCGGCGTGGTCCACCTCGACCAGCACCTGGCCCTCGCCGGGCACGGGATCGGGCAGTTCGACATTCCGCAGGACCTCGGGACCACCGAACTCCGTCACCTGAACAGCGCGCATGGCCGGAACCTTACCGGTCGGTAATCGGATAAACGGCGGTAGCCTGGCCGCGCTGGGGGATTTTGTCATCGGGGGGTTCGATGAATGCCGAAAGCGTGAGCTATCCGATAGCGGGGGACATCGGGTACGTGGTCGTCGGCGAGTACCGGCGGCGGCTCACCGTCGAGCTCAACGTCCAGGCCGTGCGCAAGCTGCCGACAGCCGTCGTCAGCCGCCGGGTGTTGATCGCGGCGAAGCGCGCGTTAGCCTCGGCGGGCAGCGAGGACGGCGTCGTAGAGCTCTTTCTTGGAGACCCCGGCGACACCGGCGACCTCGGCGGCGGCGAACTTGAGCCGCTCGCCGGCGGCAACCCGTGACACGACCTCCTCGACCAGGTCGCTGACCTGGACCGCGGCGGGCCGGGCGCCTTCGAGGACCACCGTGATCTCGCCACGCACACCGTCGGCGGCCCACTCGGCCAGCTCCGCGAGCGTGCCCCGGCGCACCTCTTCGTAGGTCTTGGTCAGCTCGCGGCACACGGCGGCGCGGCGCTCGCCCAGCGCCTTCGCGGCCTCGTCGAGCGTCACCGCCAGCCGGTGCGGTGACTCGAAGAAGACGACGGTGCGCTGCTCACCGGACAACGCGGCGAACCACTTGGCCTTCTCACCGGCCTTGCGCGGGGCGAAGCCCTCGAAGCAGAACCGGTCGCTGGGCAGCCCGGACAGGGCGAGCGCCGTGGTCACCGCGGACGGCCCGGGCAGGCAGGTGACCGGCAGGTCCTCGGTCACGCAGGCCGCGACGAGCCGGTAGCCGGGGTCGGACACGCTGGGCATGCCCGCGTCCGTCACCAGCAGCACGGTTTCGCCCGCGTGCAGCGCTTCCAGCAGCTTCGGCAACCGCGCCGTCTCGACGTCTTCGTAGAAGCTGACGACCCGGCCACCCGGCGTCACGTCCAGTGCGGCGGCCAGCGCGCGCAGGCGCCGGGTGTCCTCGGCGGCGATGACGTCGGCCTCCGCCAGCGCGGTGATCAGGCGCGGGGACGCGTCCCGCGAGTCACCCAAGGGTGTGGCGGCGAGGACCAGCGGCATGTCGTACACCCTAGGGCCACCACGAACTCACCTGGTCACCCCTACGATGAGTCCCCGTGACCGCACTGCTGACCCGCCCGTCGCCGGACCCGGTCGAGTCACTGCGCCCGCCGACCGACCGCGAGGCCACCCTGCTCGGCCGCCCGATGCCGTCGGACCGGCTGCGCGGCTGGGTGGTCACCATCGTGCTGGGGCTGGTCGCGGCGATCACGCGGTTCCAGAACCTGGGGTTCCCCACCGACAAGGGCACCCCGATCTTCGACGAGAAGCACTACGTGCCGCAGGCGTGGCAGATGCTGCGCAACGGCGGCTTCGAGGACAACGCCGGCTACGAGCTGGTGGTGCACCCGCCGCTGGCGAAGCAGCTGATCTCGCTCGGCGAGTGGATGTTCGGCTACGACGGCTGGGGCTGGCGGTTCAGCTCCGCGGTGGCCGGCACGATCATCGTGGTGCTGACCGTGCGTGCCGCCCGGCGGCTCACCCGGTCCACGCTGCTCGGCGGGATCGCGGGCATCCTGGTCGTCTGCGACGGGGTGTTGTTCCTGCAGTCGCGGATGGGGATGCTCGACATCTTCATCGCGCTGTTCTCGTTCGCCGCGTTCGCCTGCCTGCTCGTCGACCGTGACCAGGTGCGCCAGCGGCTCGCCGTCGCGGTGCGGGAGGGCTGGGCGGACGAGTCGCCGTGGGGGCCGCGGCTGGGGTTCCGCTGGTGGCGGTTCGCGAGCGGGGTGTGCGTCGGGCTGACCTTCGCTGTCAAATGGTCCGGGCTGTACTACATGGCGTTCTTCGGGCTGCTGGTCGTCGGGCTCGACGTCGCCGCCCGCCGTGCGGCCGGGGTGCCGCGCCCGTGGCTGGGCACGCTCCGGCGTGACGTCCTGCCCGCGCTGTGGGCGATGGTCGCGCTGCCGATCATCATCTATCTGGCGAGCTGGTGGTCCTGGTTCGCGAGCGAGTCGGCGACGGACCGGCACTACACCGAGATCAAGGACATCGCGCCAGGATTCTGGGGCTGGGTGCCGGCGGGGCTGCGGTCGCTCGGTGACTACTCGATGAACGTGCTGCACTTCCACGAGACGCTGCTGACGCCGAAGAACGACCCGCACCCGTGGGAGTCGAAGCCGTGGACCTGGCCGATGGGCCTGCGGCCGATGCTCTACTACTACGAGTCGGGCACCAGCACGTGCGGCAGCACGGACTGCGTCCAGGCGACGATGCTCATCGGGACGCCCGCGACCTGGTGGCTGGCCGGCCCGATGATCGGCTGGGGTCTGTGGCGCTGGGTGTTCCGCTTCGACTGGCGATACGCCGTCGTGCTGGTCGGGTATTTCGCCGGGTACCTGCCGTGGTTCACCAACATCGACCGGCAGATGTACTTCTTCTACGCCACGCCGATGGCCCCGTTCCTCGCGCTCGGGCTGACACTCGCGCTGGGCCAGATCCTGGGCAGCGCCCGGCGCGGTTTCGAGCGCCGGGGCACGGGCCTGCTCGTGGTGGCACTGTATGTGGGGCTGGTGGTGGCCAACTTCGCCTGGCTGTGGCCCATCCTGAACGGGGATACCATCTCGGGTGCCCACTGGCAGGCGGAGCTGTGGCTACCGAGCTGGCGGTAGCCGGTGGGCGGTGCTCCCAGCCACCCACTCACGGCGACCCGGCAACGCCCGACCGCCCCGCGAAGGCGAACCCGGCAACGGCAGCCAAGAATGCGATCCCCGCGTCCCTAACACTCCGCGATCGGGGTGGGGCGGCCCACCTCGCGCCCCGCGCGGGGTGGGCCGCCCCACCCCCGCCCCCGCCTAACCCCAGCCCAGCTCGTGCAGGGGAAAAGATCAAGAGAGTCCTCGCCGGACGGGCAGGCTCAAAGATGAGCCAGGAAAAGCCCCTACGTCACCTTCTCGAGGTGGTCGAGTTGGGTGGCCATCCCGTCGCCTGCGGTATGCGCATATCACTTTGCCCCAGCCCCGCAAGCTTGGTGCTCCCAGCCGCCGGCCCCAGCAGATGTTGCGGGCCTGGACCAAAGTGATGCCGCGAGTTCAGGCGACGGGATGACCACCCAACTCTGGGGCTGGGACGGGCGTTCCCCAGCCACTCGAACCAATCCCACCCCACCTACCCCCGAGGCGGCAACGCCCGCGTCGCGGACTGTTGCCTCGGCACGATCCTCGTCACCGGTCCGTCCGGGGACTTGCCCGCGCGGCCCAGCCAGCCTTCGACCTCGTGCCGGACCGCGTTCAGCGTCGGGCGGCGGCGGGGTTCGTTGTCCAGCGACGCGATCAGCAACCGCGCGTGCGCCGAGCGCTGGGGCAGCCGCGAAGCCGGTTCCGCGCGCGCCGCGGCCATGAGCGCCGCCATCGGGCTCTCGCGCGTCCCCCGCGGGGGGTAACCCGACAACGCGTAACTGACCGTCGCCGCGAGTTGCCAGGCGTCGGAGGCCGGAGAGGCCGCCGCGCCGGCCGCCTGTTCCGGCGCCACGAAGTCCGGCGTGCCGATCATCATGCCCGTCGCGGTCATCGTGGAGTCGCCGCGGCTGCGGGCGATACCGAAGTCGATCAGGTGCGGCAGCCCACTCGGGTCCAGGATGATGTTCGAGGGCTTGATGTCGCGGTGCAGCACACCCTTCTCGTGCGCGGCCTGCAGCGCACCGGCCATCGTCGCCCACAGCCTGCCCGCGGCGATGTCTTCCAACGGGCCCTGACCGTCGACCGCCGTGCCCAGCGCCTGACCCTCCAGGTACTCCATCACCAGCGCGAGCCCGTCCGGCTCCTCGACCAGGTCGTACACCTTGACGCAGTTCGGGTGGCTGACCATGGCGAGCGCGCGGGCCTCGCGGCGCATGCGCTCCTCGGTGTCCCGGTCCGGCGCGTGCGCGATCTTCAGCGCCACCGTGCGGCCGAGCTGGTTGTCCACCGCCTGCCACACCGTGCCGAACCCGCCGTGGCCCAGCCTGCGGATCCGCCGGTACCGCCCACTGCCGTTGGCGGTCGAGCCGGGCGGCACGGGCACCGGGCCCGGCGCGGACGCGAGCTGCTGCGCGGGCGCGACGGCCGTCGGCGCGTACTGCTTGTTCGGCGGCGCGGCGGGAGGGGGCTGCTGAGGCATCGGCCGCGGCGGTGGCTCCGGCTTGCGCTCCTGCCGTGGCCGGTTGATCACCGCCCACGGCGGCGGCCCCACGAGCGCGACCGGGATCAGCCCGAGCACGGTGATCGGCAGGAAGCCCAGCCACAGGTGCACCGCCGTGTTGGCCTCGACCGTCGAGCTGAACACCACGAACAGCACGAACGGCACCCAGAGCAGCCGGCCCGGCCACTTCTGTCCCCGGCGCATCGCGGTGCGGGCCTGCAGGATCACGAAGAACAGCGACGCGACCGGCAGCCCGATGAGCGCGCCGAGGTAGTAACCGTAGGCGAGCTTGCTGCCCGACGGGTAGAACAGCGTCTCGAAGACGTTCTGCCCGCCGCCCAGGTACTCGCTCTGCTTGCCGATGAACCCGCAGTAGTCACGGCCGATCGTCGACAGCTCGGCGCCGGACAGGCCCGACGGCTGCCCCGCGTACGCGGCGCGGAAGGTGCCGGAGACGCCGTTGGCCAGCAGCCACGGCAGCAGGAACACGGTCACCAGGCCTGTCACGGCTATGACACTGATCGTCACGGCGTCGTAGGTGTTGCCGGTGAACTTGCGCATCAGCGCGACGATCACGGCGCCCAGCACCGGGAACAACGCGATGAGCGCACCGGCGGCGCTGGTCGCGAACACCCAGTCACCGGGACAGAACCCCGGGTTGAACAGGGTGTGCGCGAGGGACAGCAACCAGCTCGCGAATGCGTTCACCGCCGGTCCCTCCTGCTCGGGTGTTTCGCCGACCCCCACCCTATTAGTCGGTTGGACGCGCGGCCCGCCCGGCGGGTTGCCGCGTCCTCGTTTCGGGAGATGATGTGGGGAAACCGGCTCGACGACGAGGAGGTCTCTCCCCCATGGGCACCTACGCCGAGGAGTACCAGCGCAGCCTGACCGACCCGGAGGGGTACTGGCTGGGCGCCGCCAAGGCCATCGACTGGGTCCGGGAGCCCGAGCGGGCGCTCGACACGACGAATGCCCCGCTCTTCCGGTGGTTCCCCGGCGGCGAGCTCAACACCTCCTACAACGCACTGGACCGGCATGTCGAGCGCGGCCGCGGCGAGCAGGCGGCGCTCATCTGGGACTCCCCGGTGGCATCGGCGAAGCGGACGTACACCTACGCGCAGCTGCGGGACGAGGTAGCGCGCTTCGCGGGCGCGCTGCGTTCGCTGGGCGTCGGCAAGGGCGACCGGGTGATCATCTACATGCCGATGGTGCCCGAAGCCGTCGTCGCGATGCTCGCGTGCGCGCGCATCGGCGCGGTGCATTCAGTCGTGTTCGGCGGCTTCGCACCCAAGGAGTTGGCGGCACGCGTCGAGGACGCCAAGCCGAAGGTCATCGTTGCCGCGTCGTGCGGCATCGAGCCGACCCGAGTGGTCGAGTACCTGCCGATCATCAACGCCGCGCTGGGCGCGACGGCCCATCAGCCGGACAAGGTCGTCGTCCTGCAGCGGGACGCGGCGCAGGCCGAGCTGGGTGCCCGGGACGTCGACTGGCAGGAGCTGATGGCAACCGCCAAGCCCGCCGAGCCGGTTCCGGTCGCCGCGACCGACCCGCTGTACATCCTCTACACCTCCGGCACGACGGGGAAGCCGAAGGGCGTGGTGCGCGACACCGGCGGTCACGCGGTCGCGCTCGCGTGGACGATGGGCGCGGTCTACGACATCCAGCCCGGCGACATCTGGTGGACCGCCTCCGACGTCGGCTGGGTCGTCGGGCACTCCTACATCGTGTACGCGCCACTGTTGATCGGCGCGACCACGCTGCTGTACGAGGGGAAGCCCGTGGGCACGCCGGACGCGGGCGCGTTCTGGCGCGTGATCTCCGAGCACCGGGTGAAGGCGCTGTTCACGGCGCCGACGGCGTTGCGGGCGATCAAGCGGATCGACCCGGACGCCCGCGAGCTCGAGGCGTACGACATGGCGGACTTCAAGACCCTGTTCCTCGCCGGCGAACGGCTCGACCCCGAGACCTACCACTGGGCGCACGAGAAGCTGGGCACGCCGGTCATCGACCACTGGTGGCAGACCGAGACGGGCTGGCCGATCGCCGCGAACCCGCGCGGCCTCGAGCCCATGCCGGTCAAACCCGGTTCGGCGACCGTGCCGCTGCCCGGGTACGACGTGCGGATCCTCGACCAGTCGGGCGAACAACTGCCCGCCGGCCGCGAGGGCGCGATCGCGATCAAGCTGCCGCTGCCGCCGGGCACGCTGCCGACACTGTGGGGCGACGACGACCGCTACATCGAGGCGTACCTGTCGCGCTACGAGGGCTACTACCTCACCGGTGACTCGGGCTACCGCGACGAGGACGGCTACCTGTTCGTGATGGGTCGTACCGACGACGTGATCAACGTGGCCGGGCACCGGTTGTCCACCGGTTCGATGGAGGCGGCGCTCGCCTCGCACCCGGCGGTCGCGGAATGCGCGGTGATCGGCGTGCGCGACGAGCTGAAGGGGCAGCTGCCGCGCGGGTTCGTCGTGCTCAAGGCGGGTGTCGAGATCGAGGAGGACATCCTGCGCGAGGAGCTGGTCGCCACGGTGCGCCGGGACATCGGCCCGGTGGCGGCCTTCCGCCATGTGTCCATTGTGGACGCGCTGCCGAAGACCCGGTCCGGCAAGATCCTGCGCAAGACGATGCGCGGCATCGCCGAAGGCCGCGACGAACCGGTCCCCTCGACGATCGAGGACCCCGGGGTCCTCGACGCACTGCGCGACATCCTGCGATAACCCCTGCTCAGGTGCCCTTCGCGGCACCGCTTCAGCGAATAGTAGCCATGGCAATAATAGCCATGTACACTAAATTTCGTGGAGCCGACGACGGGGTATCTGGTCTGGCGGTTGTCGATGAAGTGGCGGGCGTCGGTGGACCGGACGCTGGCTTCACTCGGACTGACGCATGCGCAGTACTCACTCCTGGCGTCCCTGAGCGGCCTTTCCCGCACCGGGACGCAGCCGAGCCAGCGGGAGCTGGCCGACTACACCGGGCTCGAGCCCATCTACGTCTCGAAACTGGCCCGCACGCTGGAAAAGGCGGGCCTGGTCGAGCGTCCCGTCCACCCGGACGACCCGCGGGCCGTCCGGCTGAAGCTGACCCAACGCGGCCAGGAGGTCGTCGCCGAGGCGATCGGCCGCGTGCACGCCCTGTTCGCAGAGCACATGGCACCCATCGGGGGGCCGGACGCGCCGCGTGCCCGGGAGCTGCGCCAGAGCCTGGTCGCCCTGCTCGGCGAAACCCCGCTCACCATCGACGAAAGCGAGCGCACCATGACCACCCCACGCACGATCAACGGCCGCACCATCAACGTCGCCGCCGCCGCGACCCGCTCGGTCCTGGAAACCTTGCTCGACAAGGAAGGCCTGGACTTCGACGCGTGGATCGCGCTGCAGTACGTCACGGAGCCCACGACGCGTGAGGCCGTCCGGGGCTCGATCACGGTGCCCGGCGCGCCGGGCGGCCCCGCGATCGAGGCCGCGCTCGACCGCCTCGCCGCCGCGGGACTGCTTCGGGAAAGTGGCGGACAGGTCGAGCGCACCGCCGAAGGAACTGAGCTGTTCGGGCGAATCACCGCGGTCACGGCCCAGATCGGCGACCAGCTGTTCGACGGGATCGACCCGCGGGACCTGGCTGCCGCGGAGCGGGTGCTGGAGCGGGTCACCGAGCGTGCGACGGCGGTGCGCGGCGGGCTGTGAGGCATTGCATGTCCGGATGAAGTGGTCTATACCTTTGAGATCCGCTCCCCCCGACAGCCGGAGTGCCCGATGCGTAGACGCGTGTCCCTGGCAAGTTTGTTCGGCGCGGCCCTGCTGGCTCTCACCGTGTTCGCCCAGCCGGCGAGCGCGGAGCAGACCACACGGCAGCTCACCGATGTGATCCCTGTTCCCGTTGACGCCAAACCCGACCCCCGAGCCGATTTCCGGCTCGACCCGGCGACGGCCATCGTCGCCGGCCGGGACGCCCGGCAGGTCGCCGGCTACCTCGGCGGCCTGCTGCGGCCGTCCACCGGATACCGGTTGCCCGTGGTGCCGTTCGCGGTCACCTCGAAGATCGAACTGGATCTGGCCAGGACGGCGAAGGTCGGTGACCAGGGCTACCAGCTCGACGTCACCAAGCGCGGCGTGACCATCCGCGCGAACACCACCGACGGGCTGTTCGCCGGCGTGCAGACCCTGCGCCAGCTGCTGCCCCCGTCGGTCGAGTCGAAGACCGTCCAGCACGCGAAGTGGGTCGTGCCCGGCGGCAGCATCACCGACTACCCGCGGTTCGGCGAGCGCGGCGCGATGCTCGACGTGGCGCGGCACTTCTTCACCCCGGACCAGGTCAAGCTGTACATCGACCAGATCGCCCAGTACAAGATCAACACGTTGCACCTGCACCTGGCCGACGACCAGGGCTGGCGCATCGAGATCAAGAGCTGGCCGAACCTGGCGAAGTACGGCGGCAGCACCGAGGTCGGCGGCGGTCCTGGCGGCTACTACACCCAGGCCCAGTACAAGGACCTGGTCGCCTACGCCGCGTCCCGGCACATCACGGTCGTCCCGGAGATCGACATGCCCGGGCACACCAACGCCGCGCTGGCCTCCTACCCCGAGCTCAACTGCGACGGCGTGGCCCCGCCGCTCTACACCGGGATCGACGTCGGCTTCAGCTCGTACTGCGTCGACAAGGACATCACCTACAAGTTCCTCGACGACGTGATCGGCGAGCTCGCGGCGATGACTCCCGGCAAGTACCTGCACATCGGCGGCGACGAGGCACAGGCGACGACCGAGGCCGACTACCAGAAGTTCGAGAGCCAGGTGCTGCCGATCGTGGCCAAGCACGGCAAGCTCGCCGAGGGCTGGCACGAGATCGCGAGCGTCAACCCGCCGGTCAGCGCGATTCCGCAGTTCTGGGACACCGACGGCCAGGACGCCGCGACGGCCGCCGCGGCCGCGGCCGGCAACAAGATCCTGATGTCGCCGGCGAACAAGGCGTACCTGGACCAGATGTACACCCCCGACAGCCCGCTGGGCCTGCACTGGGCCGGGTACGTCGAGGTCAAGGACTCCTACGACTGGGATCCGGCGACGGCGGTACAGGGCGTGGGCGAGCAGCAGGTGGCCGGTGTCGAGGCGCCGTTGTGGTCGGAGACACTGACCAACAGCGACGCCATCGAGTACATGGCCTTCCCGCGGCTGGCGGGGATCGCCGAGATCGGGTGGTCGCCGGAGTCGACGCACGACTGGAACTCCTACCGCGAGCGATTGGCCGACCAGGGCCCGCGGTGGACCGCCGAGGGAATCGACTTCTACCGGTCACCACAGGTCGACTGGAAGTAAGCCCCGGTAGACACTGTCTACTTCGTTTGGTACCAAGGTCTTCTTGGGTGAACAACTCATGACGGAGACCTGAATGCAGTACGAACGGTTCATCGCCCTCGGCGACAGTTGCACCGAGGGGCTGCACGACCCGTACCCGGGCAGCACGCAGTACCGGGGCTGGGCGGACCTGGCCGCGGCGACCCTCGCCGCGCTCAACCCCCAGCTCCGGTACGCCAATCTCGGCGTCCGGGGCCGGCGGCTCGACCAGATCATCGTCGAGCAGATCCCCACGGCGCTCGATCTCCAGCCCGATCTCGTGGCACTGTTCGGCGGCGCCAACGACGTCATGACCAGGCATTTCCGCCCCGAGGTCGTCGCGAAGCGGGTCGACGCGGCGGTTCGCATCCTCACCAGGTCGGCGCCATCGGTCGTGGTGTTCACCCTGAGCGACGTGTCCAGCCGGATTCCCGGCGTGCTGCGTGTCCGGCACCGGATCGACGCGCTGAACGAGTCGATCCGCGCGGCGGCCGGGCAGTACGGCGCGATGCTGGTCGACCTGGCCGACGAGGACGTGCACGACCTGCGGTACTTCGGCCCCGACCGGCTGCACCTGTCCGAGCCGGGGCATCGCAGACTTGCCGCGCACCTGCTCACCCGGCTGGGTGTTTCCAGTGATCCGGCGTGGCTGGCGCCGCTGCCCGGCGAACCGCTGCAGCCGGGCCTGCGGGCGCACGCGCAGTGGATGTGGCAGGAGGTGCTGCCGGTGGCGCTGACCCGTACTCGCAACTGGTTCGTGGGCCGCTCGCCCGGCGACGGCTTCGCGCCCAAACGTCCGGAACTGCTGCCTGTCCTCGACGAACTGAACCCGTGGACAGCGATCCCCGGCGGCGCCTGATCTCGAGCGCGGTGGCGCTGCTGACCGACGAAGGCGTGGAGGCGGTGACGCTGCGGCGCATCGCCAGGGAGGCCGGCGTGTCGCACGGGGCGCCGTTGCGGCACTTCACAGGACGGGCGGAGCTGCTGTCGGCGGTGGCGAGCGAGGGGTTCGCCGAGCTCGGCGAGGCGGACCTGCCGAAGGCCGGTGCGCAGGCACGGTTGCTCGCGGCGTGCCGGGCGTACCTCGAGTTCGCCCAGCGGAACCCGGCGATGTTCGAGCTGATGTTCCGGCACGACCTGATCGACACGGCGGAGCTGGACCGGGCGTTGTTCACCCGGTTCACGACGCTGGTGGCGGACGCACAGGCGGCGGGCTGGCGCGAAGGCGTGGACTCACGCACCCTGGCGGCGTCCCTGTGGGCGGCCCTGCATGGCCTCGCCGAACTCTGGCTCTGGGGCGGCCTCGCGGACCGCGACCTACCCACGACCCTCGAGGTGACCCTCACCGCCTACCTGGGCTGAGAGGTGCGCGTCGGTGGGCAGCCGGCTCCGGCTCGCCACCACCCGCGCCCCGGCGCCACCCTCCACTGCCCACCCCCGGGAACGGCGGCCCCGGCAACGGCAGCCGGGTGGCCCACCGCCCACACCCCGGACCGACCCGAAGCCTCCTCACTCCAGCGCCGGGGCGGGGGTGGGCCACCTCGCGCACAGCGCGAGCCCCCCAACTCACCGCCGCCCCGGGCTGATCCGCCTCCCGGCCGCCTGCAGCGCCGCCCACGCCGCGTCCACATGGGCCGCCGTCGTCGCCGGGGCGCCGATCGCCAGGCGGAGCCAGACCTCGTCGCCCACTTTGGTGTGGCTCAGGTACAGCTTGCCCGACGCGTTGACCCGTTCCATCAGCTCCAGCGCGTCCGTCCGAAGTGGACGGAAGCACACCAGCCCGAACGGATGGTGTGCCCGCAGCTCGAAGTCCGGGTCCGCCGCCACCAGCTCCGCGAACCGGTCCGCCAGCGCGATCCCCGTCCGCACGTGCTCGCGCAGCCCTTCCGCGCCGTACCACCGGATCACCGACCACAGCTTCAGCGCGCGGAACCGCCGCCCGAGCGGCACCTGCCAGTCCCGGTAGTCGATCACCTCGCCGGACTCGCTCGCCGCGTTGCGCAGGAACTCCGGCAGGATCGACAGCGCGTCGATCATCGGCTTGCGGTCGGCGACCCACAGCACGCCGCAGTCGAAGTTCGTCAGCAACCACTTGTGCGGGTTCGTCGCGTAGGAGTCCGCGTACTCCGCCACCCCGTCGTTGATCCACCGCAGGTCCGGGCACACGGCCGCGACACCCGCGTACGCCGCGTCGATGTGCAACCAGATCCCGTGCTCGCGGCAGATCTCGCCGATGGCGCGCACCGGGTCGATCGCCGTGGTGGACGTCGTGCCGATCGTCGCGCACACCAGCGCCGGAGTCACACCCGCGGCGACGTCCTCCTCGATCAGCGCACGCAGCCGCGCCGGGTCCATCTCGAGCGTCTCCGGGTGCACGTCCACGGTTCGCACGTCGCCCGCCACGAGGCCGGTGATCCGGCCCGCCTTCTCCAGCGCCGAATGCGTTTGCGAGGACACGTAGATCGTGCGCCGCCCGTCGGTGCCCGTCCGGTGCAGCGCCGCGAGCACGGCCACGAGCGCGGCACTCGACGCCGAGTCCTGGATCACCCCGCCGCCGGCGGAATCCGTGCGGAAGTGCGCGGGCAGGCCGAGCAGTTCCGCGAGCCAGTCGACCACGACCGTTTCCAGTTCGGTGCACGCCGGGCTCGTCGCCCACACCATGCCCTGCACGCCGAGCCCGGACGACAGCAGATCGCCGAGGATGCCCGGCCCGCTGGCGTTCGCCGGGAAGTACGCGAAGAAGCTCGGGTGCTGCCAGTGCGTGACGCCGGGCAGGATCACCCGGTCCATGTCGGCGAGCACCTGTTCGTACGGTTCGCCCTGCTCGGGCGGATGGGCCGGCAGCATCGCGCGCACGTCGCCCGGCCGGACCTGTGCGCGCACCGGGTGCTTCTCGACGCTGCCCAGGTAGTCGGCGATCCAGTCGACGACCTGCTTGCCGTACTGCCGGAACTCCTCCGGCGACATGTGCCCTGCCATCCGCCCAGCTGATCAGGTCCAGGCGGACTTCCGCAACAGCCGCAGCCCGTTGAGGGCCACCAGCGCGGTCGATCCTTCGTGCCCGATCACGCCCAGCGGCAACGGAAGCGTGCCGAGCAGGTCCCACAGCACGAGGCCGACGATGAACGTGCCCGCGAGCGCGAGGTTGGCCAGCACGAGCCGCCGGGCCCGCCGGGACAACGCGATGACCGCGGGGATCGTGCTCAGCTCGTTCCGCACCACGACGGCGTCCGCGGTCTCCAGCGCGAGATCGACGCGCCCGACGGCGACCCCGACGTGGGCCGCCGCGAGCGCGGGCGCATCGTTGATGCCGTCGCCGACCAGCATTACCCGCTCACCCAGCTCGCGCACCGCGGAAACCTTGTCCTGCGGGAACAATCCCGCTCGCACGTCGGTGATGCCGACCTCGGCGGCGATCTTCCGGGCGGCGTCCTCGCCGTCCCCCGTCAGCAGCACCGGCTCGAACTCCGCGAGCGCGGCGACGGCCGCGTGCGCGTCGTCCCGCAGCCGGTCGGTGAGGGTGATCGTGCCGACCTCGACGTCGTCGACGTACACCGTCGGCCCGCGGCCCACGAACACCTGCCTGCCCTCGACGATCGCCCGAACCCCGACACCCGGAACCGCGGAAAACTCTTGCGCGGAAGATACTTCCAGGCGACGTTCTTGCGCGGCAGAAACTATCGCGCGGCCCAACGGGTGCTCGCTCGCGTACTCCGCAGCCGCCGCGAGCCGGAGGACCTCGTCGTCCGCTTCGACGACCTGTGGCGCGCCTTCCGTGAGCGTGCCGGTCTTGTCGAACGCGACCCGGGTGGTCGTGCCGAGCTGCTCCATCACCACGGCGGACTTCACCAGCACCCCGTGCCGGCCCGCGTTGGCGATCGCGGACAGCAGCGGCGGCATGGTCGCGAGCACGACCGCGCACGGGGAGGCGACGATCATGAAGGTCATCGCGCGCAACAGGGTCGGCCGCAGGTCCGCGCCGAACGCCAGCGGCCCGAAGAACAACGCGAGCGTGGCGAGCACGACGCCCACCGAGTACCGCTGCTCGATCTTCTCGACGAACAGCTGGGTCTTCGCCTTGGTGGCCGACGCCTCCTCGACCATCGCGACGATCCGCGCGATGACGGTGTCCGACGCGGCCCTCGTGACGCGCACGTGCAGCGCACCGGTGCCGTTGAGCGTGCCCGCGAAGACCTCGTCCCCGGCACTCTTGGGCACCGGCAGCGGCTCGCCGGTGATCGACGCCTGGTCGACCTCGCTCGCCCCCTCGACCACCTCGCCGTCGGCACCGATGCGCTCGCCGGGCCGCACCAGCACGACGTCCTTTACCGCCAGCGACGCCGTGTCCACGACCTCCGCGCCCTCCGCCGTCAACCGCGTGACGTGATCGCCCGCGAGGTCCAGCAGGCCACGCACGGAGTCCGCCGTCCGCCGGGTCGCGACCGCCTCCAGCGCGCCCGAAGTCGCGAAGATGATGATCAGCAACCCGCCGTCGAGCACCTGCCCGATCGCGGCCGCGCCCACCGCCGCGACGACCATCAGCAGGTCCACGTCGAGCGTTTTGTCCCGCAGGGCAAGGAGTCCGTCACGCAAGGGCGCCCAGCCGCCAGCCAGATAACAGCCCGCGTACAGCCATTCGGCGGGCCCGCCCGCGAGCTGCACGCCGAGCGCGGCCAGGAAGAACACCGTCGACACCACGGCCCATCGCACTTCCGGAAGCATGCCGCCGAGCCTACAGGAACACATGAAGACGTCTACATGTGTTCTATTGCTAGGATTACACCGTGGGGCACGGAGTCGAAGGCAGGGACACGCCTGCCGCGTCGCTGGACGCGGCGAGTGCCGCCACGGTCGCCGCCACCCTGCAGGCGTTGGCCACGCCGAGTCGCCTGCTCATGCTGACCCGTCTGCGGCAGGGGCCCTGCTCGGTCGGCGAGCTCGCCGAAGCGGTGGAGATGGAGCAGTCCGCGGTGTCACACCAGCTGCGCCTGCTGCGCAACCTCGGCCTCGTCGCCGGACGCCGCACGGGCCGCAGCATCGTCTACAGCCTGTACGACAACCACGTGGCCCAGCTGCTCGACGAGGCCGTCTACCACGTCGAGCACCTCCGACTCGGCGTAACAGACCGCTCCGACACGGCTTGACTGGCAGAGTGGTCGACGTGACCGAACCAGTGCTGGATCTTCGGCCCCCGGCGAACCTGGTGAGCCGCCGCGCGGTGCTGTTCTGGACGACCAGGGCGGCCCTCGGCTGGCTCGTCCCGCTGATCGGCGAGCTGCTGTGGCTCGTCCTCGGCGATGGCGGCACCCCGTTGGCCATCGTCCTCGTCGTCACCGCCGTACTCGCCGTCGCGCACCTGATCGTGATGCCCCAGTGGCGTTACCGCGTGCACCGCTGGGAGACGAGCGAGCAGGTCGTCTACACCCAGTCCGGCTGGTTCAACCAGGAACGCCGCATCGCGCCGGTCTCGCGGATCCAGACCGTCGACACCGAGCGCGGCCCGCTGGAGCGCATGTTCGGCCTCGCCAACCTCACCGTCACCACCGCCTCCGCGCGCGGCCCGGTGCACATCCACGGCCTGGAACTGGACACCGCGCAACGGCTCGCGGCCGACCTCGCCACCCGCACCCAGGCCACCGTCGGGGACGCGACGTGACCGAGCCTCCACTGCCCTGGCACCGGCTGAGCGCGAAGATGCTCGCGGTCCACCCGGTGCAGGAGACCATCCGGTTCCTGCCCGTGCTCATCGGCGTGCTGTTCATCGGCAGCAACGGCCAGGGCCACATCTGGAGCCTCGTCGGCCTCGGCATCGCGGTGGCGGGCGGGTTGCTGCGCTGGTTCACCACGACCTACCAGATCACGCCGTCGCACATCCGGGTCCGCCGCGGACTCCTGCGCCGCCGCGAGCTTTCCGTGCCGCGCGACCGGGTCCGCTCGGTCGACCTGACCGCGCATCCCCTGCAACGCATCCTCGGCCTCAGCCGCGTAGTCGTCGGCACGGGCCGGTCGGACCGCCACGACGAAGGCGTCACCCTCGACGCGCTCGCGACCCCGGCCGCGGCCCAGCTACGCGAGGAACTGTTGCACCGCAGCGTTTCCGTCGAGCAGAAGGAGCCCGAGGGAAGAGTCGTCGCGCAGCTGTCGCCGCGGTGGGTCCGGTACGGGCCGTTCACGTTGTCCGGCATCGCGACGATCGGTGTCGTGGTCGGCTCGCTGGCCAACCTGTTCAACGAGACGCGCCTCGACCCGGACAACTTCGGCCTGCTGCGCTCGGTCATCGGGCAGCTCACGTCGGTACCGGTCGCCGTCGCGGTCGTGGAGATCACCGTCTTCGCGGCGGTGCTCGTCGCCGTGCTGTCCGCGCTCGCCTACGTCCTGGCGTTCTGGAACTTCCGGCTGACCCGCACGGAAGGAACGCTGCACGTCACGCGTGGCCTGCTCACCAGCCGGTCGACGACCATCGAGGTGCGACGGCTGCGCGGCGCCGAGATCAGCGAGCCGCTGCTGCTGCGGGCCGCCGGCGGCGCGCGCTGCATGGCGATCACCACCGGCCTGCGGGTCGGCCGCGGCTCCGAGCACGGCGGGTCGGTCCTGCTGCCCCCGGCGCCGCTCGCCGAAGCGCGGCGGGTCGCGGGCGAGGTCGTCGGCGATGCCGAACCGGCGGTGCACGACCTCATCCGCCACGGCCCGAGGGCGCACCGGCGCCGCTACACACGGGCGTTCTTGTTCGCGGCGATCGTGACCGGCGTCCTCCTGCTGCTGTGGTGGCTCGCCCGCTGGCCGGCGTGGCCGTGGCAGGCCGCGCTCGCGCTGTTCCCGCTCGGCGCCCTGCTGGCCGAGGACCGCTACCGCAACCTCGGTCACGCCCTGCTGGGGCGGCGGCTGGTGTTCCGGCACGGCAGCCTGCTACGCCGCCGGTACATGCTGTCCTCCGAGGGCGTGATCGGCTGGGTCGTGCACCGGTCGTTCTTCCAGCGCCGGGCGGGACTGGTCTCGCTCACCGCCACCACCGCGGCCGGACGGCAGCACTACACCTGCACAGACATGCCGGCCGCCGAAGCGGTCGCGCTGGCCCACGACGCCGTGCCCGGGTTACTCGACCCGTTCCTCGTCCGGCGCGAGTGACGGCAGCTCGCGGATGCCGAACTCGTTGCGCAGCACGGATTTCGCCGCGAAGTAGCCGCTCATGCCGTGTACCCCCGGGCCGGGCGGCGTGGCCGCGGAGCACAGGTAGACACCGCCGAGCGGCGTGCGGTACGGGTTCCACTTCAGCACCGGCCGCCCGGCGAGCTGCCGCAGGTCGATCGCGCCGGCAGCGATGTCCCCGCCGACGTAGTTCGGGTTGTATTCGTTCTGTTGCAAGGCATTCGTGCTCCGGCTGGCGAGCACGGTGTCGGTGAAGCCGGGCGCGAACCGTTCGATCTGACGGCGGATCAGCTCGGTGGGATCGACGGGATCTCCGTTGGGCACATGGCAGTACGCCCACACCGGCCGCTTTCCCGGTAGGCCACGCGTCGGGTCCGCGACCATGGGCTCGGACAGCAACACGTATGGCGCCTCGGCTCGTTTCCCTTTCGTGGTGGCGTTTTCGCTCGCGTACACCGCCGCCTGGTCCCCGCACACGTGCACCGTGCCGGCCTTGCGCAGCTCGGGGTTCGCCCAGGGGATCGGCTCGGACACGAGGAAGTCGACCTTCGCGGCGGCGGGTCCGTAGCGGTACTTCTCGAGACCGCGCCGGTAGCGATCGGGCAACAGGGGACCCGCGATGTCGAGCAGGTTGCGCGGCCCGATGTCGAGCACGACGGCGCGGAAGGCCGCGAGCTCACGCAGGTCGGTCACCGGCCGCCCGGTGTGCAGAATTCCGTGGTGCGCGAGGAAATCGTCGGCGAGCGCGTTCGCGATCCGCTGGCTGCCGCCACGTGGGAGGGGCCAGCCGGTCGAATGCGCGAGGTGCCCGAGCAGCAGGATGATCCCGGCCGCGGGCAGGCTCGGCAACCTGCCGACGGCGTGCCCGGCGACACCGGCGAGCATCGCCGCCGCCTCTTCGGTGTGGAACAAGTGCCGCGCGATCGGAGTGCCCTGCGTGAGGATCCGGGCGGGCAACGACAGCAGCGCCCACGGATCGGCCGGCACGGACCGCTGGTCGGAGAACAGCGCGTCCACCAGGCCCTGGGAGTGCATGACGAGTGGCCGCATCAGCTTCCGGTACCGCGGCCCGTCCGCCCCGAGCGCCTCGCATGTGCGGTCGAGGCTGCGGTATGCCAGGCCCGCGCGGCCGCCGTCGAGCGGATGCCCGTAGGCGATCTCCGGCTGGCACATCTCGACGCCGCGAGCAGGCAGGTCGAACTCGCGGAAGAAGCGGCTCGCGGCCGCCATCGGGTGCACGGCCGAACAGATGTCGTGGCCGACCTCGGAGTCGAACAAGGCCTTCGACCGCAGCCCGCCGCCCAGCTGCTCCGCACCCTCGCAGATCTCGACCCGGAGCCCGGCGCGGGCGAGCATCACGGCGGCGGCCAGCCCGTTGGGCCCGGATCCGACCACGACGACATCACTGGCCATCAACCGGGTTTACCCCACCCGATGATCAGGGCAAACACCGGTGTCCGGGAAGTCCGTTCCGGGAAGCTCAACGGTATGGCTTCGCCGACGCTCGAACTCCCCCGGCTCCCGCTGGTGGTGGTCGTGCTGTTCCTCGGGCCACGCGCCGTATCCGGGCCTCGACCTGGGCCGCCGCCCGGTCAGCCGGCGGTCAGCGGACGGTCAGCGGACCCCGGCACGCTCCGGGACATGAACATTCTGATCTCCGGCGCGAGTATCGCCGGCCCCGCATTGGCCTACTGGCTCGACCGCTCCGGTCACCGCGTCACCGTCGTCGAGAAGTCGTCCGAGCTGCGCACCGGTGGCCAGGCGGTCGACTTCAAGGGCGCCACCCACCTCGAGGTGCTGACGAAGATGGGCGTCCTCGACGAGGTGCGGCGGCGGCAGACCGGCGGCCACGACCAGACCGTCGTCGACGCCAACGGCAAGACCCTCACGGTCATCCCCGGCGAGTTCACCGGCGGCGACATCGAGATCCGCCGCGGCGACCTGACCCAGCTGCTGTACAAGCGCACCGTCGAGAGCTGCGAGTACGTCTTCGGCGAGTCGATCACGTCCCTGACCGAGACGGGTACCGGCGTCCACGTGACGTTCGAGCACGGCCCGGCCCGCACGTTCGACCTGGTCGTCGGCGCGGACGGAATCCACTCCAACGTCCGGCGGCTCGCCTTCGGGCCCGAGAAGGACTACGTGCGCTTCCTCGGTCACTACTACGCCCTGGCGGACCTGGACGTGCCCGGCAGTGGGTTGATGTACAACGAGCCGGGGCGCATGGCCGCGCTCGGCGGCCCGAAGGCGCCGGCGTTCTTCGTGTTCGCGTCGCCGGAACTGGAGTACGACCGCTACGACGCCGAGCAGCAGAAGCGCCTGTTGATGGCCGCTTACGACGGCGGCGGGTGGCGGATCCCGGAAATGGTGGCCGCGATCCCGTCAGCGCGCGACATCTACCTGGACTCGATCAGCCGCGTCGAGGTCGACCGCTACGCCCAAGGCCGCGTGGTCCTCCTCGGCGATGCGGCGTACGGCAACACTCTCGGCGGCTTCGGCACCGGCCTCGCGATCGTCGCGGCGTACGTCCTGGCGGGTGAACTGGCCCTGACACACGGTGATCACCGTGCCGCGTTCGCCGGCTATGAGGAGTCGTTCCGCGACTACGCGAAGATCGCGAAGCAGGGCAGCGCGGGCCCGTTCCTGGCCCCCGGTTCCCGGTTGCGGATGCGCCTGCGCAACTGGACCTTCAAGTCGCGCTTCCTGCTGCGTCAGATGCTGAAGCTGACAGACAAATTCGCCACGGACATAACGCTGAAGCCCTACCCGCTCCCAGCCGCGAAGAACAACCACTCGGAACGGTAACCCGCCGGGGCGGTCACAAACCGCACCTTCACCGCCGACCTGAGACGCGGGCGGCCATTCGGGTTGTGAAACCAGCCTCGACACGCTCCTGCCGGCACTAACGCCGCACGACCGTCCCCGGCGTGCCCGGCAACTCAGCACCGAGCAGATCCAGGAGCTGATCGCCGGCTACCGGTCCGGCTCGACGGTCTACGAGCTGGGTGCCCAGTTCTGGATCGAACGGCGAATCGTCAGCAACCTCCTCCACCGGCACGCGTGCCGATGCGCCACCGCGGCCTCTCGCCCGACCAGATCGACCACGCCATCCACCTCTATAACCTCGGCTGGTCACTCGCCCGAGTCGGCGATCACCTGGACGTCAACCACACCACCGTGCTGAACAAGCTGCGTGAACGCGGGCATCCCCACCCGCGACACCCACGGCCGTCCACGCGTCGAAGCAGGTGGTGCTCGATGACAAGCTCTACCGTGGTTCGAGCGGTCACCGTGACCACGGGTGTGGTCGTCGGCCTCACGTTTCTCTTCGGCTTCGGCAACGTCCTCGACCTCGCGCTCCGGCTCGGCGTGCCCATCTGGGTCGCGCCACTCGTCGCACCTGCCGTTGACCTCTCAATTTTCGGGCTTCTTCTGGGCTGTCGGCATCTGGCGCAGATCTTCTGCACGCCCTGTCTGCTGCTTCCCCGCCGACCGGAGTCTCGTTGGGTCTATCCCGTGATCGGCTCTGGCCCGAATGCGGTGGTAGCGCTGGGTGGCGTTAGCCGAGCAAGATGCGGTGACGCAGGAGAGGGAAGCCCGCGCGACCGTACATCTGCCGTTTGATCATCTTGGTTTTGGTGTTCACTCCTTCCGTTCGTCCGTTGTGGAATGGTTGGGTGAGGGCGGCGTTGACGGCCTCGCGGTCGAATTCGAGTCCGCGGGTGTAAGCGTGCAGGTGAGGTAGATCCTCGGCTCGGGCCCGGTCGATCCAGTCACTAAGACGGTCATCGTTGCCGGTGGTCGGGGTGAGCAGAGCCGCGAAGTCACCGACGAGGGTGGCCAGCGCCGTCATCTCGCGGCAGGCGCTCACGGCGGCTTCGAGTCGTTCCCGCTGGCGATCTTGGAGCTTGTCCGGGCGTGTGAGCAGGTAGCGCGTGAGTCGCTTCGGAGAGATCGCTGGCCGGTCGGATTCGACTCGTCCTTGGGTGATGTAGCGATACAGCAGATTGTGGCTTCCGGTGTAGCCGCGCTGTTTGATCTCTGCCATCAGCTGATGCACGGGCACGGCCGGGTCCTCGCGGCGGCGGCCACGCAGGTAGTCACGGAATGGGTCGACGAGGGTGGGCCGGTACTGCGGTGCGCGAACCAGCCGGTCGGGTTGATCGATGCGGGCGTATCGCTTCACTGTGTTCATTGCCAGGTTCAGCCGGCGTGCGATTTCGAGCAGCCCCACGCCGTGCTTGAGCAGGTCGTGGATCTGTTGCCAGCGTTGGCGGGTGGTCACCGCTCGCGCGCCCTCGCGCAGTGGCGGACCGGTCTTGCCCCAGCAGGTGCTGTGCGCGGCGACCTCCTTCAACACGACCTCGGCGAGGTTGTGCCACAGATGCCAGCGGTCGCCAACCTGCACCGCGTCGGGCAGGGCTCGACGGATCGCCTGGGCATAGGTGGCCGAACCATCCCGGCACACCACCTCCACACCGGGATGCTCCCGCAGCCAGGCCTCCAGCACCTCTGCTGTGCGGCCTGGCAACACCTCAACCCGCTCGCCGGTTTCCGCGTTGATGATCACGGTGGCGTAGCGTTGCCGCTTACGCAGGGCAAAGTCGTCCACCCCGATCACCCGGGGCACCGACCTGGTCGGCAACGGCAACTGCAGCAGCGCCCGCAGCGCGGTCTGCCTCGACAGCACCACACCGACGGCGGCCAGGACCCGGGCGCTTGCACGACCGGCCAATTCCCGCGCAACGCTCGCCACGTGCGCGGCCAGCCGAACAGTTCGACGCTGATATCGCTGCACGATGCCAACGGGCTGCTCACGGAACGTCTGCCGCAAGCACCCGAGATGCCCGCAGCGCATCCGTCGAATCCGCAGCCGTATCAGCACCCGCCGCCCGTCAACCGGCACATCGACCACTTGCCGGACGACATAGCCGT
Source organism: Amycolatopsis acidiphila (assembly GCF_021391495.1). Lineage (NCBI taxonomy): Bacteria > Bacillati > Actinomycetota > Actinomycetes > Pseudonocardiales > Pseudonocardiaceae > Amycolatopsis > Amycolatopsis acidiphila. Next base: position 7,038,621 of record NZ_CP090063.1, read on the forward strand.
GCACTCGCCCCGTCGCCACCCCGCAGTCCGGGCAGTCCACAGGACCGGGCCGCGTCGATGCCCGCACCACGAGCACCCCAGCCTCATCGTCGACGCCATCGAGGACCAGGGACGACAGCCCCGAGAACACCAACGCAAGAAGTTGATCACCAGCGCACGGCGCTCACCCTGGCACAGCACCGAATCGGACACGCATCGTCACCACCGGATCCGTGCCAGAGCCGATCTTGAAACAGTCCCTACGTCCTCGCCGCATTCGGCGAGGATCGCCTTACCGGCCGCCCAGGCATGCAGTGGAATCGGCGTGCCCAGCTCATGGATATACCGCAGTGGTTTGGTGCACTCGACACGACGCACGTATATGGCGACCAGGTCGTCCGGATCGAACCTCGCCAGGTAAGCCGACTCGCCGACCTGGTCGACCTGGTGCGCATGACCCCTTCGATCGACACCGCCGTCGACGAGAGGGACATCACGCGTGCGGCCAGCTGGACGAGACGAGGTCCGATCGAGTACTGGCCTGCGGTGACTGGGTCGCATACCCCTCTTCGGCGAGGGACTGGAGGATGCGATGCGTCGCGCTGCGGCTCAAGCCCAGCTGCTCGGAGACTCGCCGAATGCTTGGCCCCGGGTTGCTGGTCGCCAACATGTCCAGCACGACCAACGCGCGATTGGTCGATTCAAGAGCCATGGTCACCTCATGCGAGCCGAACGGGACAACCCAGAATACGCACAGTCTCACAACGGCGGCCGAATGGTGGCTCTGGTCCGGTTTCCCGAGGCCGCTTCAGTTCTTGAAGGTGCGCCGGTACGCGGTGGGGGTGGTGTCCAGTACGCGCCGGAAGTGCAGCCGCAGGTTGGCGGCGGTGCCGAGCCCGCAGTCACGGGCGACGCGATCCACCGGGTGATCGGTGGTCTCCAGTAGTTCTCGAGCCCGGCCAAGACGGGCGTCGAGAAGCCACTGCAATGGGGTCGTGCCGGTCTCCTCGGTGAACCGGCGTATGAGAGTGCGCTTCGACAGGCCCGCGTACCGGGCGAGTTCGCGCAGGGTGACCGGCTCGCCGAGGCGTTGCAGAGCCCATTCGCGAGTGTCGGACAGCGACGCGTCGCCGGCCACCGCGACCGGGGCGGGCACGTACTGGGCTTGCCCGCCTTCGCGGTGCGGGGCGGCGACCAGGCCGCGGGCGATCCGGTTGGCCACTACCGCGCCGAGGTCGCGGCGCACGATGTGCAGACACAGGTCGATGCCGCAGCACACTCCAGCCGAGGTGAGGACGTCACCCTCGTCGACGTAGAGCACGTCGCGATCCACTGACACAGCGGGGAAATCGCGTTCGAAATCATCGATGTACTGCCAGTGGGTGGTGGCGTGCAGGCCGTCGAGCACGCCAGCCGCGGCCAGCGCGAAGGCTCCCGTGCAGATCGACACCATCCGCTTGCCCCGCTCGTGTGCCTCAGCCAGCGCGGCAAGGATGGCTTCTGGCGGTCGGCGGGGTGGCTCGGATCCCGGCACGATCACGGTGTCGGCGACGCGCACCTGATCCAAGCCCCCGTCGGTGACCACCGTGAAACCCCCGGTGGTGTGCACCTTCGTGGCGAAGGTGCACACGGTCAACTCGTACGGGGTCTCCGGCCGGGCGGAGAAGATCTGCGCCGGGATCGCCAGATCAAGGGGCATGACCTCGTCCAGGGCCAGGATCGCGATCCGATGAGCGGTCATGGCACGATCCTATCGAAGTATGGCAATGTTGCCTATTACGAGTTCAGGGCGGTTGCAGGCAAGCTGAAGACATGACCGGACCTACTCGTGACGCGCCCCCCGACGGGGCGGCCGACGTGATCACGCTGCCCGGTACACCGTTGGCCAAGGCTGTGGTGGACCTGATCCGCCCGGTGGAGACGCCGTCGGTGTTCAATCACAGCGTCCGCAGTTACCTGTTCGCCCGGCTGGTGGCCGGCCGCCTCGGCCTGTCCTCGGGCCGCGACTACGACGACGACCTACTGTTCTCCGCGTGCGCGATGCACGACCTCGGTGTCGCGTCGGACGGCCCGCACAGCCAGCGGTTCGAGGTCGAGGGCGCCGATCGCGCCGCCGAATTCCTCATCGGACGCGGGGTGCCCGCATCGGACGCCGATCGGGTGTGGCAGGCGATCGCTTTGCACACCTCGCCGGGCATCGCGGAGCGCCGCGGCGCGCTGTGCGTGCTCGTCCGCGAAGGCGTCGCGCTCGACTTCGGCGGCCCGATGGGAACAGCGCACGCCGCGGCGCTCACCGACGAGCAGGCCGATGCCGTGCACGCCATGTATCCGCGGCTGGACATGATCCGGTCGCTCACCGACTCGATCGTCGCGCAGGCGGCGAAAAGCCCGAAGAACGCGCCCCGCTACTCGATTCCCGGCGAGTTCCTCCGTGAACGCGAGGCTTATGGCCGGACGCGGATGGAGCACTCCTGCAGCTCGTCCCGATGGGGCAACTGAAATCCCACGGTCCACTAGCCACGAAAGGGGAAATGCCGCAATGGCAATCCACACCGTCGAGGTCCCCGAGGACTCCGAGGTCTTCGGAAAAACCGTCAACGCGTTCGCGAATTTCGGCTACTCCGCCGCCGTTCGCTCGCACGGGCACCTGTTCATCGCCGGCACGATCGGCCGCCGCGCCGACGGCACCATCCCCGAGGACATCGAGGAACAAACCGAGATCGCCATCCGGCGCATCGAGGAGATCCTCCGGTTGGAAGGGCTCGATCTGTCCGCGCTCGTCGATGTGACCAGCTACCACGTCGACATCCACCAGCACCTGCCCGGCTTTTCCCAAGCCAAGGCGCGCCTGATCAACCCGCCGTACCCGACCTGGTCGCTGATCGGCGTCAGCGGACTGGCCAGCCCCGGGCTGCTCGTCGAAATCCGGGCCACCGCCGCCTATCCCGAAGCGTCCTGACCAACCACCGCTCCTGGCCCGGCTCCCCCGGGCCAGGAGCGGGCAACCAGCTACTTGGTACTCACCATGAAGATCGTTCGGCGTCCGGGCCTCCTGTTGCCAGCCTCGATGATCGTGTCGTTCCTGGCTTCCTCCAGCACACCGACGCCGCTCTACGCCACCTACGCCAACCAGTGGCATTTCTCGCCGATAACAACCACCACGGTGTTCGGCACGTACGCCGTAATTGTGCTGGCCGCACTGCTCGTGCTCGGCCGGGCATCCGACCACCTCGGTCGCAAGCCGGTGCTGCTCGGCACGCTGGCGTTGCAGATCGTCGCCATGATCGTGTTCAGCGAAGCCGACGGCATCGGGGCCCTGTTCGCCGGGCGGATCCTGCAGGGGGTCACGACCGGCAGCGCGCTGGGCACGCTCGGCGCGGCGATGCTGGACATCGACCATGAACGCGGCACCCGCGCCAACGCCGTCGCCCCCGGGCTGGGGTCCGGGATCGGCGCCTTGGCGTCCGGCCTGATCGTCCAGTATCTGCCAGCACCCACCCGGCTGGTCTACGTCGTGTTCATCGGGGTCTTCGTCGTGCAGGCCCTCGGCGTGGCGCTGCGGCCAGAACCCACCGGCCGCAGGCCCGGACTGCGTGCCGCTCTCGTACCCGAACTATCTGTGCCCCGGCCTGGTGAATCGGCGACGCCGGAATCCAGTGATTGGGCAAGCGGACCGTAGTTACTTCGGAGATGCCGGCGAGAGTCGGCGTGCCAGGAGCCGCAGCTGGCGGGCGCGTTGAACGGCGGCCGACCGGTCGCCCGCACCGAGTTTGGCATAGAGGTTGCGGATGTGAGTGTTGACTGTATGGATGGAGATGTGCAGGTCATGCGCGATCTCTGCCCGCGTCAGGTTTGTCGGGAGAAGTCCAAGGACGCGCAGTTCACTGGGGGTGAGCTCACTTGGGCGGGGGAGCAACTCTTGGTCCGTGCCCGGCGGCGGCGCGCCTCTCAGTTGGTCGATGATGTCGGCGAGAAGGGCACCATGGGCTGTCTCGTGGTGACGGAGCACGCCGAGTACCTCCGCGGCTTCGGTCATGGCGAACGGAAAGACCAGCCGGTCGGGCTCGGCGGTGGCGAGAGCTGCCGCGGCGGCCGCTGCCGCGGCGTCTCGATCGCCCAAGCGCAGGTACGCGGTGCCGGCGAGCAGATGCGCTTCGACGAGTGTGAACGGTTCGACCGGGGGTGTGGCATCCCGAACGGGACTGAGTGCTTCCACCGCCATGCCGGGGTTGCCGTCCACGAGGCAGATCCATGCTCGCGCGTTGGAAATGGCGCCCGTCCGCCCGGGTGCAGGGGAAAATCCGGCCAGCGTGGCACGGGCCTCGGCCGGCATTTCCAGGCGAGCTTGCGTGGTTGCGAGCCATCCGGCGATCCGCGGCGCGAGAGCGTGCACACCGGTGAGCAGCGACTGCGTTCGCGCTGCCGCCGCGAACGCGTCCAGCGCCGATCGTTGCTGCCCGCGACCGGCGTGCAGCATGCCGCCCGTCAGGTGCAAGAGCACCGCGGTGGCGGGCTCGACATGTGCGGAGCCGACTTCCCAGGCGCGGTGCAGCCAGCGTTCCCCCTCGTCGAACTCGCCCATCCAGATGGCCATGCCACCGACCGCGGCCAGCGCAGGTGCGAGTATCGGTCGATCGTCCAAGCCATAGCGTTCGGCCAGGGCTACCGCCTGGCGGCCCCGCTCACGCGCTGTCGCGACCGAGACAAGCTTCGACGGAAAACCTTGATGCGCGCGGCACGCGACTTCCAGATAGGGGCGGCCCGTCCTGCGGGCGAGTGCGGCTCCGTCGGCGAGATGCCGCTCGGCCTCGAGGAGGCGCCCGGTCCACGTCTCGACGATCCCGAGATTCAGCAGCGAGACTCCACGCAGTTCACTACCCATCGCGAGCGGCTCGCTCGAAGCGTCCGTCATCGAAGCATCGAGCCTCTTCACTTGCTCGACAACCTCACTGAACTGGCCGCTCTGCCTTGCCAGCGCCAGTCGAAGGGACGCGATCGCCACCGCCAGACGGCCGCGGCGAGCCGGAGCAGCGCTGGGGAGGTGAGACTCGGCCAGCGCCAGCTGGGCTGCCGCCTCCTGCGTCCGCCCCTGGTTCAGCTCAGCGGCCGCGTGCGCGAGCGCGAGGTCGGGATGATCGACCGACGCCCCGTCCGGAAACGCTTGCAGGGCCGCGCGAATCGTTCCCGCCTGCCCGTCGAGCACCCACTTGAACGAGTTGTCCGCGACGAGCCGGGCGGCATCGGGCCAGTCGCCCGCGGCGATCGTGTGCCGTACCGCCTCAACGACGTTCCCCCGGTCGGCGAGCCACCGCGCGGCCCGGCGGTGCAGGCCGGGAACCTCGTCGGCGGATCTTCGGCGGAGTTCCAGGCGCAGGAAGTCCGCCAGGAGGTGGTGGTAGCGAAACCAGGTGCGCTCGGCGTCGAGCGAGACGACGAACGCGTTCGCGTCCTCCAGTGCCAGCAGCATCTGTTCGGAGCCCGAGCGGCCGGCCAGCAGGTCGGCGAGCTCACCGTTCATCCGGTCGACCAGTGAGGTGCGCAGCAGCATGCGCTGAACCTCGCCCGGCTGGCGCTCGAGCATTTCGGCCATCAGGTACTCGCCGATAGCGCGGTCGGTCCCCGAGAACTCGGCCACGAAGCGCTCCGGCTCCGGGTGACCGCTCAGCGAGATCACCGCCAGGCGCAGGCCGGCGGCCCACCCTTCGGTGCGCTGGTGCAGCGCGGCCACCGCTTCGCCGGACAGACTGATGGTGGAATCGGCGAGCAGTTCGCGCGTCTCGTCCTCGGTGAATCGCAGATCTCCGGCGCGGATCTCGGCGAGCGCGCCGGCCAACCTGAGCTGGTGCAGTTTGATCGGCGGATCCCGGCGGGAGGACAGCACCACGCGTGCAGTGCCCGACAGATTCGCGAGAAAGTATTCGAGCTGGGTGAGGGCGTCCGTTGACCTCAGCTCATGGAGGTCGTCGATGATCAGCACGACGAGTCCGGCGTGTCCGGCGATCTCCGACAGCACACTGTCGACGACGTAGTCCACGTCGGGTACAGCGGTGGGCGCCTCACAAGCCGCTGTGGTGCGCGCCGGGCCACGGATCGCGTCGAGGACGGCGCACCAGAACCGCTGTTCGTTCTGCTGGTCGCGCTCGACGGACACGAACGCGACCCGGCGAAGCTTCCCCGAGCGCTCAGCCCACGCTCGCAACAGGGAAGTCTTTCCACTTCCCGGCGGCGCCGAGATGACCGTCAGACGTTTGGTCACGGCGCCGTCGAGCAGTTGCAGAAGACCCTTCCGGTCGAGCAGGTTGGTCATGGAGGCCTTCCAGCGCCTGCCGAACATGGACCAGAGTGTCGGGGAACCCAAGCCCATCGTACTGCCCCGGAATCACCGGAACCCGGCGATGACCATGCTGGTCCAGCGGTGTCAGGCTCGTGTGAACGAGAGGAGTTCGACATGAGCGACCCGCTCGACTGGAACGCGAAGACCATCGCGGAGTTCCGGGCGAACGAGGGCAGGGTTGGCGGGACCTTTGAGGGCGCTCCGCTGGTCCTGGTGCATCACCGCGGCCGCAAAAGCGGGCAGGAGTACGTCACTCCGGTGATGTATCTCCCGCACGACACCGAGCCGGACATCATCTACATCTTCGCGACCAAGGGTGGAGCGCCCACCAACCCGGCCTGGTATCACAACTTGACCGCCGCCGGTGTCGGCAGTGTCGAACGCGGAACCGGGACATACAACGCGACCATCCGCGATGTGACCGGTCCTGAACGCGACCGGATCTACGCCGAGCAAGCGCGGCGCTATCCAGGCTTTGCCGAGTACGCGCGCCAAACTGCCGCGGTCCGCACCATTCCCGTGCTCGAACTCGGACTACAGCTCGCCCCTTCACTCACGAACTGACGGGTGCCACCCCCTGCGAGCTGGCGCTCGAGCAGTTTGCCGACACTGTCGCGCCAGCGGGCGCCGATCGGCGCTGAGGCGGGATCGGGGAAGATTTCCTTTTCCCCGTTGCCGACCGCGTCGAAGATGGCCTGTGCCACGGATTCCGGGGATGCCATGGGCACGTTGGATCCCTGTGTCATGTCGGTCGCCACCGGGCCGGGCAGGACCGCGTGGACCCTTACTCCCTGCCCGGCCACCAGGGCGCGAAGCGACTGGGTCATCGAGAACGCCGCCGCTTTCGAGAGGGAGTAGGCGGGGATGACGAACGGCATAGGGGCGAGAGCGTTTGCCGAGAGGATGTTGACGATGGCTCCGCGGGAGCGGGTCACCGCCGGCAGGAAGGCCTGGGTCACGGCGTGGGTTCCCAAGAGGTTGACGGCCCAGGTGGCGTTCGAGCACGGCGGGGTCGGTGAGGTCGTCGCGCTGCATGATGCCGGCGTTGTTGATCAGCATGTCCAGTGACTCGACCTGGCCGGCTGCTGCCTGAATCTGTGCGGTGCTGGTGATGTCCAGTCGCAGGGACGTCACCCGGTCGTCTGGGTAGGCCAGTGGCTCGCGGGCGCAGGCGTACACGCGCTGGGCGCCTCTGGCCAAGGCTTCGGCTGCCAGTGCCCGCCCGATGCCGCGGTTGGCTCCGGTCACCAGGATCACCTTGTCTTTCATGCCCATCACTCCCGTTCGGGCCGGGCCGCCAGCCACTGTTCGAAGGTCTTCGTTCGTGGTGCCAACGCCTTGGTGGCGGCGAAATCGGCCCGGAACGCCGGCGGGCGGGCGAACCACTCGAACATCGCTCGCTGGTCGGCGTCGCCACCGAGCACTTCGATCGGCAGAGGTTCGTATCGGGCCGGGACGTCGTGACGGTGCTGGTAGGCCTCAGCGATCTGCTCGCCGGTCCGCTCGTAGCCGGCGATTTCCACCGACCCTCCGGCGACGCGGCCGGGGTCCAACGCCACAGCTGCGGCGACTGCGCCGACGTCCTCGGCGGCGATCATCTGGAGCGGGATTCCGGGCGGCAGAGGTATCCGCACCATCAGCTTGCCGTCCTGCATGGCCGGTGTCATGAACTGTGCGAAGTTGTCCCTGAACACCGGTCGTACGAAGGTGGTGGACAGGCCACGCGCGACGAGGTATTCCTCGACGTCGCGTTTGCCCTCGAAATGGGGAATCCCGGTGTGGCGCTCCGCTCCGCCGACCGAGCTGTAGATCACGTGCGGGACGCCGACTGCCGCCGCCCCGTCGGCGATCGCGTGCCCGTGCGCCACCTCGATGTCGGTGCGTTGGTCGTATCCGGGTGTGGTCATGGCGAAGACTCCGTCCACGCCGGTGAATGCCGCGCGGAGACTTTCGGGATCGTCGAGATCAGCAGCGACGAGGTCGGCGCCGAGCCCGGTCAGGGCGCGGGCCGCAGCGGAGTCAGTGCGACGCGCCAACGCCCGGACCGCGGCCTGCGTGCGCAGAAGTGCGCGGGCGGTGGCCCTGCCCTGGAGGCCGGTCGCGCCGACCACCGCGATCGGTCTCCGCTCCGCCGGGTCGCGGGCTGTCACAGGGATTCCTTTCCGCTGCCGGCTACTTTCAGGTCCGCTGATCAGGTTCCGGCCGCGGCTGCGGACGCGAAGTCCGGCAGGATGCCCATCTGCGCGAACATGGTGGTCGTACCGACATGGCAGTTGAACTCCTGGATCTTGCCGTTGCGCACGTACCAGAAGTCGGCGGTCGGGATGTCGAGCTTGGCCCCCGTCGGCTGGATCGCGCCGGTGGGCGTCTCGAACGGCCCGAGGAAAGTGCCCCGGATCGACAGCTCGATCGCGACGACGTCCCCGAGCACGTTGACCCTGTGCAGCTCCCGGTGAACGTCGGGTAGCAGCTTGCCCATCCAGGCGACCACATCGCCCAAGTGGTCACCCCGGTAGCTGTCCTGGCCGGACACGCCGCCGATGCCGTTGAACACACCGTCCTCAGCGAACAGATCGACAAATCCCTGGATGTTCAGGACGTCACCCTGGGCGAAGTGGTACGCGCGGCGCACGAGCGCTTCGGTTTCGGTTGTCACTGCTATCTCCCATTCGGGCATGGAGCAGGGCGAATCAAGGTTCGTCCCGGGGATGGTGAGGGGGCATCGCCGGATTCCGGTGATGACGTCTCACCTCCCTCACCATGAGGCTGACCCTGTGCGTCGAGTGGCCGAGGCGGGGCACCGCTTGTCGGCACATCTGAAGTGTTTCCGGAAAGTGAGGACATGACATGGCGGGCCCCGGCGACAAGCTCAGCTTCGAGCAGGACATCAGGCCGCTGTTCCGGCAGAAGGACCGCGACGCGATGCTGGCCGCCTTCGACCTGTTCGACTACGAGGACGTCGTCGAGAAGGCCGACGCCATCGTGGGATCGCTGCGCAGCGGGCAGATGCCGTGCGACGGCGCGTGGCCCGCCGAGCAGGTGGACAAGCTGCAGCAGTGGATCGACGCGGGCACGCCCGCCTGACGGATCACCGGCATCCGGTGCTGACCAATGTGGAACGTCCCCTCGCTCTCAGGAGATTCTCGTGAAGCTGAACGTGAACGGTGCCGATGTCGACGTTGATGACCGTTTCGCGACCAGCCCGCTGTTGTGGGTGCTGCGTGATGTGCTGGAGTTGACGGGAACCAAGTACGGCTGCGGGATTGGGTTCTGCGCCGCGTGCACGGTGCTGATCGACGGTCGCAACACGAAGTCGTGCCAGACACCGGCCGAGACCGCTGTCGGCAAGGCGATCACCACGGTCGAAGGCGTTTCGGGTCTGGTCGTGGAAGCTGTCCGGGACGCGTGGCGCCGGGGCAACGTGGTGCAGTGCGGGTACTGCCAGCCGGGTCAGACCCTGGCCGCCACCGCGCTGCTGACGGCCGACCCGTCGCCGGACGACGCGGCGATCGGCAGTTGGATGAACGGAAACCTGTGCCGGTGCGGCACGTACCCACGGATCCGGAAGGCAATCGGCGAGGCGTCCGAGGCGCTGGCCACCGCGTGGTCGCTGCCGGAGAACTCGGCAACGAAGCGCTCCGGGTCTGGGTGACCGGCCAGGGCGAGAGCGGCGAGGCGAAGGCCCGCTGCCCAGCCCTCCGTTCGCTCGTGCAACAGCGCTACGCCCGCATCGGCCAAGTCGACGCCCGACGCCGCGAGCAGGGCTCGGGTCTCCCGCTCGGTGAACCGGAGTTCGGCGGCGCGGATCTCGGCCAGCTGACCGGCGAGGCGCAACTGGTGCAGTCCCAGCCGCAGGTCGTGCCGGGTGGTCAACACCGCGTGCCCGTGGGGTGGCAGGTTCGTCAGCAGCCGGGAGAGGTGGGTGAGCGCGTCGGGCGAGGTCAGCTCGTGCAGGTCCTCGACGACCAGCGTCAGGTCGCCGTCGATCGCGGCGAGTCCGGCCAGCACCGCGTCGACCATCGCGGACGCGTCGAACTCCGGCGTCGCCTCGGCCGGTTCCGCGCGGATCGCGTCGAGCAGCGCGAGCCAGAACTGCTAGGCGTCCTGCTGGTCGCGCCGCACCTGGAGCACGAAGATCCGCCGCCGCTCGGCACGGTCCGCCCAGGCGCGCAACAGGGACGATTTTCCATTGCCGGCCGGTGTCGAAATGATCGTCACCTTCCGCGTCACCGCGCGATCCAGCTTGGCGAGAAGGTCACGCCACTCGATGAGCCAAGAAGTTATCGGAGCCACCACAGCGAACCTACCGTCGAGCATCGCCCGCGGCCGGAATCGCCTGAATCAGGTGACGACCGCTCACCTATCCGCTCACAATGCTGGTCCCGTGGACAACGAGCAGATCGTCCGGCGGGCCTACCAGGTCGCCGAGGACAAGGACCTGGAAGGGTGGGTCTCCGCCTTTACCGAGGACGGCACCTTCACCGATGAGTCCATCGGGGTCACCTATCGCGGTTCCAAGGAGTTGCCCATCACCGTCGAGGTGTACGCGCGGGCATTCCCGGACATGCACCGCGAGCTGTACCAGTTCTACGGCAGCGGTGACATCGTCGTCGTCCAGCTCGCCCTGCAAGGAACCCATCTGGGGCCGTTGAGCCTGCCGTTCGGCACGCTGCCGGCGACCGGCAAGCGGATGGACGCGCCGTGCTGCGACGTGTTCGAACTGGTCGGCGGCAAGATCAAGCGCTTCGACTGCTACCCGTCCGGGACCGTCCTGTTCACCCAGCTCGGCGTCATCGCGAACATCAGCGCTGCGCTGGAGTCGTGACGATGAGCGCACAACAGCAAGCGAGCCTGGACGCGGCCCTGCGCCAGTGGAGCTTCCCGCCCAACATCGGCATCGACGAGCGACGACGGCTGTTGGGCGAGTGATTGGCGGCGAATCCCCTGCCGGCCGACGTGCGCGTGACCACGGGTGTGCTCGGTGACGTCCGCACCGCGGAGATCACCGTCGCCGGCGTCGACGCCCGGCACGTCGTGCTCTACTTCCACGGCGGCGTGTACGCGCTCGGCGACGCGGCGACTGCCGCCGACCTTGCCGCGCAGATCGCCAGGCGGACCAGCGCCGAGGCGATCTCGGTCGAGTATCGGCTCGCTCCCGAACATCCTTATCCGGCTGCGGTGGACGACGCGTTCGCCGTCTACCAGGCTCTCCTCGACGATCGAGTGGCCCCTTCGGAGATCGTGACCGCCGGGGAGTCAGCGGGCGGCGGACTCGCGATCGCCACGCTGGTCAACGCGCGGGAGCGCGGGTTGCCGATGCCCGCCGCGGCGTACGTGCTGTCGCCGTGGGCGAATCTGACCCTGTCCGGGTCCACTCTGGACAGTAAGAAGGACGTCGACCCGCTACTCGACCGGACGTCCTTGCAGGCGGCGGTCGTCGACTACGTGTCCGGTAAGGACAGTGCGTCCGGGTTGATCAGTCCGGTGTTCGCCGACCTGTCCGGGCTGCCGCCACTGATCGTCCAGGCCAGCACGCACGAGGTGCTGCTCGACGACGCCATCCGGCTGGCGCGCACGGCCGCCCTAGCCGACGTGGACGTCACCCTGGACATCACGGCCGGGGTGCCACACGTCTTCCAGTCCTTCTACCCGGTTCTCGACGAAGCCGTCGCCGCACTGGACCGAGCCGGACGGCTGCTGTCAGGCCATCTCGGCGTCGAAGGCTGGTCCTTCACGGACGTGCTGCCTATGTTCAAGCTGCTGGAGAACACGCCGACCGGCGCGGACGCCTACCACGGGCGAACCGGCCCGCTGTCGATCCGGCAACGCGCGGACGAGGAGCTCACGCCGTCGCTGCGCGGGTTCGTGGAGGCGTCCGTCGCGCACGGGTTCCCGCGCGTGCGCGACTTCAACGGCGCCGACGCGAACGGCGCCGACGGCTACCCGGTCGACGTGGTCGACGGCGTTCGCCAGAACGTTGGGCTGGCGTACCTCACCGCCGAGGTGCGCCAGCGCCAGAACCTCACCATCCTCGGCGAGGTCAACGTCGACCGCGTGCTGTTCGACGGCACGACCGCGACCGGCGTACTCACCGCGGACGGCACGGAGTACCGGGGGCGAGAGGTGATCCTCTCCGGCGGAACCTATGGCAGCGCCGCCATCCTGCTCCGCTCCGGCATCGGCCCCGCCGACCATCTATCCGATATGGACATAAAGGTAATCGCGGATCTGCCCGTGGGCCAACGGCTCCAGGACCAGCCCGGCTACTACAACGCCTACGCGCTGGCGCCGGAATACCTGGACATGGATCCGGCGGTCGGCTCCCTGCTCTGGACGGCGTCCAGCCAGGCCGCGGCAGGCGAACTGGATCTGCACGTGACCGCGACCCACCTGATGGACGGGTCGCTGAGCCCGACCGGCGGCGCCATCGTGCTGATGGCCGCGCTGACGCGCCCCGAATCGACCGGCACGGTGACGCTAGCCAGCCGCGATCCCGACGATCCGTCGCTGATCGACCCCAACTACCTCGGCACCGAACGCGACGCCGCCCGCATGCTCGAAGGCGTCAAACTCGGCCGCGCCATCGCCCGCAACTCGGAATTCGCCAAGTTCGTCGCGGCTGAACTGACACCGGGCGAGGCTGTCACGGACGATGACGCCCTCGCGGAGGGCATCGCGGCCAACGTCGCGGTCTACGGCCACCCCACCTCCACGGTCCCGATGGGCGGAGCCGGTGATCCGTGGGCCGTCGTCGACTCCGTCGGCGCGGTCAAGGGTGTCGCCGGGCTCCGGGTCGTCGACGCGTCGATCATCCCCGAGGTTCCGTCGTCAACCACCAACGTCACCGTCATCATGCTGGCCGAACGAATCTTCCAACGCGTCTACGCTGGCTGACCAGGGAGCTGCCGTGACCTTCACCGTCGACGTCCACCACCACGTGCTGCCCGACTTCTTCTGGCAGGCCACCAACGAGGCAGGCCATCCGGCGGGCGGCATCGCACCACCGTCCTGGTCATTGGAAAGCGCGCTGTCCTTTCTGGACGATTCAGAGATCGACGTGGCGATCACCTCGATCAGCACCCCCGGCGTGCACACCGGCGACGACGCGGCAGCCCGCAAGCTGGCCCGACAGTGCAACGAACACTCCGCCGAACTGATCCGCGACCACCCGGACCGATTCGGCGCTTTCGCCTGCCTTCCGCTGCCGGACGTGGACGGCACGCTCATCGAACTCGCCTATGCCCTCGATGATCTCCACCTGGACGGCGTAGTGCTGTTCAGCAACGCGCGCGGGATCTATCTCGGAGATCCACGCCTCACTCCGCTGTTCGACGAGCTGCAACGACGCGCCGCCGTGGTGTTCATCCACCCCAACCCGTCGCCCGACCCGAGTGCGCACGCGCTCGGCCTGCCCGACTCGCTCATCGACTATCCCGCCGACACCACGAGGGCCGTCGCACAACTGCACTACAGCAACACGTTCGCGCGCACCCCGGACGCCACATACATCCTCTCCCACGCGGGCGGAACCGTGCCGTATCTGGCCGGCCGGTTCGGCATCATCGACGCCATGGACGTGGTCCCGGGCGGCGAGCACCGGCGGAGCGCCGCCGAGGCCTTCCGCAGCCTGTACTGGGACACCGCGCTGTCCTGGAGCGACCCGGTGCTGAGCATGTTGCGTGACCTCGTGGGCATGGACCACGTCGTGTTCGGCTCCGACTACCCCTACCTGCGTCGCGATCTCGCGGTCTCCTGTCGCGCCCAGCTCGAACGGAGCCAGGAACTGAACGACGACGAACGAACCGCGGTCCTGGGCGGCACGGCGCTGTCGGTGATCCCAAGGCTGAATGAAAGGAGAGCGACATGAGCGAAGTGCTCGACTGGAACGCAAAGACCATCGCGGAGTTCCGCGCGAACGAGGGCAGAGTCGGTGGGACCTTCGAGGGCTCGCCCGTCAATCCGTGCATGAGGTTCTCCCTCACACGCCGTTCACCGTCGGCATTCGGCACGACCCGCCAGGCCCGAAACGGCCTGGGTGCAGCAACAGTTCCATCAAAGGACGATCAGGCCGAGCTGGTTACTGGACGAGAACGCGATCACCCAGCGACCAAACGCTCGCAGGCAGGCCAAAGTGAATCCGCTGGTGGGCCCGGCACTACGGGCCGGCACGGTCATCCGGTGTTCCGGATCGAGCCGCGATGACCCGAGGGACTTGGCTGCTCGGTCTACTCGACGTCGAGGAACAGCTTGGTGTGCTTGACGAACAGTTCGGGGTACTGAAAATGGGCGCCATGGTTGGCGTCGGGGTAGAGGATGAGCTGTGCGTCGAGGGCATGCTGCTGGAGCAGGTATGAGTTGATGGTCGGGATGATGATGTCGTTGTTGCCGTTGACGACCAGGGTCGGCTGCACCAGTCCTTTGAGGTGGGCGTAGGTCTCGTCCTTGTCCGCGCCGTAGGCCGCGATCGCGGCGGTCTGCGCCGCAACAGTCTCGGTCGCGACCCCGGCATCACGATCCTCGCGGCCCATGATGCGCGCCAGGAAAGCACGACCGGCGGCCTGGCTGGTCTCAGTGGAGGAGAACAGGATCGGCAGCCACATCTCCTCCTGGTGCTCATAGGTCTTGAAGAACAGCGCCCTGGTTTCCGGCGGAGCCGCACCGATCCCCTCACCGCCGCGCGGCCCGGTGCCGACCAGGACCAGGCGGCGTACCAGTGCGGGACGGTCGAGCCCCACCTGCTGGGTGACCAGGCCGCCCATGGAGTGGCCCAGCAGGTCGACGGTGCCCAGACCGATGGCGTCGATGAATGCCTCGGCGTCGCGCGCAGTCTGCTCGATGGTGTCCGGAGTGGTTCCGGTGGAGGAGGCGATACCGGCGTTGTTGAACAGGATGACCTCGCGGTCGAGGGCGAATGCGTCGGTCAGCGCCGGGTCGTGGTCGTCGAGATTGCCCATGAAGTGCTGGAAGAAGACCAGCGGAACACCGTCCTTCGCGCCGAAGCGGCGGTAGGCGAAGCGGATGCCGTTCGCCTCGACGAATTCGGTCGGGGCGGTGTCATGCGTGTAGGCGGTCATCATTGCCTTTCGTGTCAACAAGAAGTTCAGATCGCGGTGCGGCCGCCATCGGCGGCGACCGTGGCGCCGGTGACGTAGGCCGACGCAGGCGAGGCCAGGAACGTGATCACCTGGGCGATCTCGTCGGCGTGGGCCGCCCGGCCGAGCAGCGTGGTGGCGCCGAGCGCTTCGATGCGTTCCGGGTCAGCCGCGGTGAACACCGGGCCGGGCGCGATCGTGTTGACCCGCACACCACGTGGGCTGAACTCGGCCGCCCATGCCCGGGTCATGGCAGTCAGCGTCGCCTTGGTGCCCCCGTACGCAGCGGCGCCGGACATGCCGATGGTGGCCACCATGCTGGCGACGTTGATGATGCTGCCGCCGCCGTTGGCCGCCATTCGCGGCGCGAGCGCCGCGACCAGGAAGTAGGGCGCCCGCACGTTGCTGTCGAACAGCGCGTCATAGGTGGCGACGTCCAGGTCGGCAGTGGGACCGAACCAGGAGAAACCCGCGTTGTTGACGAGCACGTCGACCTCGCCCGCCTCGTCGGCCAGACGTCGGATCTCGGTCGGGTCGGCCAGGTCGGCCGCGATGAACTGCGCCTTTCCGCCCGTCTGTGTGATTTCGGCGACGACCTGCTCGCCCCGCCGCGCATCACGGCCGTGCAGGACGACATCCGCGCCCTCACCGGCCAGCCGGATCGCGGCGGCACGCCCGATGCCGGAGGTGGCGCCGGTGACGAGGGCCCTCCGGCCAGCCACATTCTGCTGAGTACTGGTCATGGCGCGAGCGTCGCACCCCGCCGAACCTCGGACACCGCATGAACGTGTGATCTCCTGCGGCCGGAGTGTCAGCCGGGGATGAACGTGCCAGGCTTTCATCATGGCCGTGACGACCACGGTGACAACGGCGCTGCACGGCCGCGACCCGGAGTTGACCGCACTGAGCGAGGCGCTGGGTTCGCTGCGCTCGGGCACGGGCATGGTCGTGCTGATCGAGGGCAGCCCGGGGATCGGGAAGAGCCGCCTGCTGGCCGAGGCGGTGCGGATGGCAGGCACCCTGTCAGTACGGGTGGGCGTTGGCGATGCCGACCCGGCCGAGGCCGCCGTCGAACTGGCACCGCTGCTGCGGGCACTGTTCGACGGGCCTGCGCTGCTGCTGCCCCGCTCCGCGTTGCCCGTGGCACGCGGTGGTCCCGAACAGCGGTACTGGCTGCTGCAGGATCTGGAGACGTTGCTGGAGGGCGCGGCGTGCGAAGCACCTCTGGTGGTGTGCCTCGACGACCTCCAGTGGGCGGACAGCGGCACCCTGGCCGCGCTGCGGGCACTCCCCACCCGGCTCGCGTCGGTCCCGGTCGCCTGGATCCTCGCCGCCCGTCCGGTCCAGCCCGGCAGCGCCCTGGCCGACGTGGTCGAGCAGCTGGTCGCACAGGGGGCTCGACGCATTACGTTGGAGCCGCTCGCGCCGGCCGCGGTCGCCGAGCTCGCCTCGGAGGTAATGGCAGCCCGGCCCGACCAGGCCCTGCTCGACCTGGCGGCGGACGCTGCCGGTAACCCGTTCTTCCTCGTCGAGCTGCTGCGCGGATTGCGTGAGGAGCGACTCGTCCGGATCGAGGACGGGGCGGCGCGGCTGGTGGAGGCGCGGCTGCCCAAACGGGTCGCCGCAGGCATGCGCCACCGGCTCGCGCGCCTGTCCGAATCAGCCCGCCAGCTCGCCGCCATCGCGGCATCGCTCGCTCGTCGTTTCACTGTCAGGGAACTGGCCTCGATGCTGGGCGCACCGCCCGCGTCCCTGCTCGTCCCGGTCGAGCAGCTGATCGAGGCAGGCGTCTTCGCCGAAGGCGCCGACCGGCTGAGTTTCCGGCACGACATCATCCGCGAAGCCGTCCGGGACACGACGACGGTCTCGGCGCGCCGGGCGCTGGACCGGCAGGCCGTCGACGTCCTGCTCGCGGGCGGGGCGCTCCCGGTCGAGGTCGCCGCGCAGCTCGCCACCAGCGCCGCGCCGGGCGACGAGATCGCGGTCGGCCTGCTCAAGAGCGCCGCCGACGCGCTCGGCCCGCGCGATCCGGCCGCGGCCGCCGAACTGAGCTGCCACGCGCTGGACCTGATTCCGGCCGGTCACAGCGCCGCCGGTCCGTTGGTCGCGACCACCACGGTGCTGCTGCACGCCGCGGGCAAGACCGACGACGCCGAAGCGTTCGCGCGCAAACATCTGCGCGACGTCGTTCCTGTGGCCGAAGAGACGGCCGTGTCCCTTAGCCTGGCCAGCATGTTCGCCCTGTCGCCAGACGTCCGCGCGGACGCGGGGCGGCGGGCGCTGGCGCTGCGCGATCTGTCCGATCAGGATCGCGTCCAGCATCTGGCGCGGCTGGCGTACAACCTGGTCCAGGCCGGACGGCCGAGCGAGGCTGCCGAGCAGCTCCAGCGGGCTCGGCTGACGATCGAACGCGCGGGAGACCTGGCCGCACGCTCGATCCTGCGGCAGGCCGAGGGCGCGCTGCGCTACGTCGACGGCTACTTCCAGGACGCGCGCACCCTCCACGAGCAGGCGATGCGCGACGGATTCGGCCCGGGGGAGGAGACCCGGGAGTGGGTCGCGCGCCAGTGGCGCAGCGAACTGCTCGCCGTGTCCGATCGCTTCCAGGAGTCACTTGAGCTGATCTCGACGGGAATCGCCGCCGCGAACCGGGAGCGGCAGGCGTTCGCGCTCGACTTCTTTGAGACCTGGCGCGGCCGGCAGCTGTTCCAGATGGGGCGCCTCGCCGACGCGGCGGCCGCGTTGGAGGGCCGCTTCGACGCGGCCGGCAACACTCCGGTCGTGGGTGCGCTATACGCGGCAGGCGTCGTCGCGCTCGGCCGGGTCGCGATCCACACCGGTGACGCGCGGCAACGGCGCGAGACGGCGGCGCTGGCTCGGGCGATGGTGGCAGCGGGCACGCCCGCCAACCGTGCGCACGGCGGCTGGCTGCTCGCGCTCGCCGCGATGGCCGACGGCAAACCAGCCGATGCCCGCGCGGCGCTCGATGCCGCCCGTCCCGGCGCGGCCGGACGCATCACCCCGCTCTACCCGATGGACGTCACCGACGACCCGCAACTCGTCCGGATCGCGCTCGCCGCCGGCGACCAGCGACTTGCCCTCGACACGGTCGATTCGGCGGAAGAACGGGCACGTCGCAACCCGGGGATCGGCTCGATCCGCGCGGCGGCCACGCACGCCCGCGGCCTGCTCGACGCGGACGTCGCGCTGCTCGCCGAGGCATGCCGGCTCTTCGAGGCAGCGCCGCGCCCGATCGCCCATGCATCGGCGCTGGAGGACCTGGGGGTCGGACAGCTCAACCGGGGCGAGTCTGCGGCGGGAGTGGAGACGCTCGGTCGCGCACTCGTCGAGTACTCCGAAGCGGGTGCGAGCTGGGACGCCGGTCGGGTACGCGGGCGGCTGCGCGCCAACGGGGTCCGCCGCAAGCTGGTGACCAGCACGCGACCGAACGCGGGGTGGGCCGCGCTCACCGACTCCGAACTGACCGTGGTCCGCCTCATCACCACCGGACTGACCAACCGCAAGACAGCTGAACGGCTGTTCGTCTCGCCGCACACGGTCAGCAGCCACCTGCGCCACGCGTTTACCAAGCTGGGCGTGAACTCCCGCCTCGAACTCGCCCGCGTGGTCGCCGAGCACTCCGCGAACTAGACATCGCACGCCCGTGCGATGTCGCCCCGCTCTCGCGGCGGCAATGTCGTTGTCAGGTCATCCGACCGAAAACGACGACGAAGAAGGCCGAACAGACATGTCTGGACTGCACGGAAAAGTTGCCGTGGTCACCGGCGGGACGAGCGGCATCGGCCTGGCCATCACGCAGAGGTTCGTGAAAGAGGGCGCGCATGTCTTCATCACCGGTCGGCGGCAATCCGAGCTGGACAAGGCGAAGGCCCTGATCGGCGACGGGGTGACCGCGGTGCGCGGTGACGCCACCAGCACCACCGACCTTGACCGTCTCTTTGAGACGGTCAAGGCGGACAAGGGCGTGCTGGACATCCTGGTCGCCAACTCGGGCCGCGTCGAACCGGAGGAGTTCGGGAAGGTCACCGAGGACAACTTCGACAAGACCTTCGATCTCAACGCCAGGGCGACGCTGTTCACCGCGCAGAAAGCACTGCCCTTGATGCGTCAGGGCGGGTCGATCATCCTGGTCGGCTCGATCGCCGGTATCAAGGGCATGAACGGCTACAGCACCTACAGCGCGACCAAGGCGGCGATCCGCTCCTACACCCGCACCTGGACCCAGGAGTTCCAGGACCGCGGCATCCGGTTCAACACCCTGAGTCCCGGCCCGATCGACACGCCGATCATGGACGGCCAGGCGGACACCAAGGCGGGCGCTGACGCCATCCGAGCCGCCTTCGCCTCGGTCATTCCGCTCGGGCGGATGGGCCAGCCAGAGGAAGTCGCGGCCGCCGCGTATTTCCTGGCCTCCGACGAGAGCAGCTCCGTGACCGGCATCGACCTGGCCGTCGACGGCGGCATGGCCCAGGTCTGACGCCACCTTCCGGCACAATCCAGAAAAGGATCACATCATGAACATTTCCGTGCTCGGCCTGAGCATCGACTGCGCCGACGCAGTCAAACTGGCCCAGTTCTGGGCCGATGTCCTCGATCGGCAGGTGAGTCCGCGGGCCAGCGCCGAGTTCGCCGCGATCGGTCCCGACGCGTCGACGCAGCTTCTTGCGCTGACGTTCCACCAGGTCCCCGAGGCCAAGACGGTCAAGAACCGGCTGCACCTGGACCTGATCAGCACCGAGTTCGCCGCGGAATCCGACCGCCTGCTGTCCCTGGGCGCCACCCGGGTGGCCGACGTCGAACGCGACGGCGCGCGCTGGAGCACCTTTCGCGACCCCGAGGGCAACGAGTTCGACCTGGTGGCCGGGTGAACCCCGACAAGCAGGCGGCTCAGGAGTACGTGCCGAGCCCGAGTGAACGCGTGCGAATCCAGGTGGCCAGCTACGAAGCCACCGACGGACGGGAAGGCGGAACGCTGGAAGGACGTCCGGTCGTCATCCTGACCATGACCGGAGCCACCAGCGGCCAGATCCGCAAGACCCCGGTCGTGCGGATCGAGCGCGACGGCACCTACCTCGCCGTCGCCTCCGCCGGGGGCGCGCCGAACAACCCAGCCTGGTACCACAATCTGATCGCCCATCGCGACGTGCGGCTCCAGGATGGCGCCCGGGTGTACCACCTGCGCGCTCGCGAGGTCTTCGGCGAAGAGAAGACCGAAGCGTGGACACTGGCCGAATCGCGATGGCCCCATTTTCCGGAGTATCGAGCCAAAACAAGTCGGGAAATCCCGATCCTGCTACTCGAACCATCGGCACCGTGATGACCACCGCCGAGCGCTTGCGCGGCGGGGTGGGCGTCGCTGCGGTCACCCTCGGCACGTTCACCTTGGTCACCAACGAGTTCATCCCAGTCGGGTTGCTGGCCAGCAAGCCCGTCCCTGCGGAAAGGCAGCGTGCTAATGGATAACCAGGTTGTACTGATCACCGGAGCCCTTGCCGGCATCGGCCGGGCAACGGCGACCGCGTTCGCCCGCGACGGCGCGTCCGTCGTCGTTTCCGGGCGACGTGACGAGGAAGGCAGGGCGCTGGTCGCCGAACTTCGGGAACTGGGCGGCAACGCCGAGTACATCCATGCCGACGTCGCCATCGAGGACGAGGTCCGCGCACTGGTCAAGGGCACCGTCACGATATTCGGCAGGCTCGATGCTGCCGTCAACAACGCGGGCTTCACCGGCGACAGCGGCCCGCTGACAACCCAGACCGAGCAGGCATACGACACCGTGTTCAACACCAACGTCCGCGGCCTGCTGTTCTGCCTCAAGCACGAACTGCGCGTGATGATCGAGCAGGGAAGCGGCAGCATCGTCAACCTGTCCTCGACCTTCGGTGAGCGCGGCGGCGCGGGCGCGGGCCTGTATGTGGCCAGCAAGCACGCGGTGAACGGATTCACTCGGTCCGCGGCCCTTGAGGTCGCGGCCGACGGCATCCGGGTCAACGCGGTCGCTCCCGGTCCGGTGGCCACCGCGGGCCTGGCAGCCTTCGCCGGCAGTCCGGATATGACCGCGGCCCTGGCCGCCGACGTCCCCATGGGCCGCCTCGGCCACGTCGACGAGATCGCCGAGGTCATCCAGTTTCTCACCTCGGATCAGGCCAGGTTCATCACCGGCCAGATCGTCGCCGTGAACGGTGGCAAGACGGCCCGCTGACATGGAGGGACAGCTGGAGGGCAAACGCGTGACCCTCACCGATGCCGACTATGAACACGATCGGGCACCGGATGCCGGCGCCGCCCGTGGATGCCACCGACCCAGCCCCCGCCGGAGCCGCTGGCGGTATGCGGCCTAGCAGAACGGCTCCCATTCGGGAGCTCTCGATAACGAACGAGACAACTTTCGTCGATGCCTGTCCAAAAACCCGAAAATTACGCATTGTAACGGGAGTGGACCTTGGGGGAGCTTATTACAACCCGAAAGACCAGGTCAGGACCCTTGAACGGCTCCGCGAGAAGCTCCCCAACCTCGACGCACCCGAGCCGACGGAGGCCCGGCCGGACCGGCCTCGGCGTGCCCGGCAATTCGACTCCGACCAAGTCGAGCGGCTGATCGCCGCCTACCAGGCCGGCGCGACGGTGTACCAACTCAGCGACCGGTTCGGTATCGAACGGCGCACGGTCAGCAACATCCTCCACCGGCACGGTGTGCCGATGCGCCGCCGCGGCCTCTCTCCAGGCCAAGTCGACGAAGCCATCCACCTCTACAACCTCGGCTGGTCCCTGGCACGAGTCGGCGATCACCTCGGCGTCAACCACACCACCGTGCTGAACAAACTCCGTGAACGCGGCGTCCCCACCCGAGACTCCCACGGCCGACCGCGAACATGACCGAGACCCGGTCGGGCAGGAAGTGACCGCGCCCGGTGAGCAGTGCCAGCTCGTGGACTCATGATCTCGATCGGTGGGGTTCAGTCGGGAGTGAGGCGGAAGATGGGCCAGCCGATCTCGGTGCGCCATCGGCCGGACTCGTCAGTGTCGCGGGGGCCGACCAGATAGGTTTCGTGGATGGGGCCGGCCACGGTCAGGGTGTGCGTGGTAGCCCAGCCGCCCAAGCGGCCGTAGGTGACGTCGATGTCGTCGTGTGGTCCGGTGTGGACGGTGACGGCGAGTTCGACCGCCGGAAGGTCGAGGACCTCGATCCTCCCGGCTGCTCTGGGTTGGTGCACGGGATGGAACACGGTCATCTCGCCTGAGCCGTGAGTGAACAGTTCGTTGGCGTACCGGCCGGCGGGTGCCCCGGTGCGCTCGCCGGGCGGGAACGCGGCGTCGAGCTCGGCCATGGCCGCGGCGTACCAGTGGTGGACGTCGTCCACTCCGACCGTGCCGCGGATGGCGGCGACCGTGCGCGCCGGTTCGGAGCGCAGGTGCACCGGCAGCTCCTCGGTGCCGGTGCGCAGGAGTGTGCGCAGGGACACCACGGCGGCGCGGGTGCGGTCGAGGGTGTCCTCCAGCCGACGCAGGTGGGCTGTGACCAAGTCGGTGCGCCGTAGTGGGTCGTCGGTGGCCAGAATTTGCTTCACCTCGGCCAGCGGCACGTCGAGCTGACGCAGTTGGTGTATCACCTGCGCGGACGGGATCTGCGCCGCTGTGTAGTACCGGTAACCGGAGCTCGGGTCCACAGTGGTGGGCACCAGCAGGCCGGACTCGTGGTAGCGGCGCAGCGTGCGCACGCTCAGGTGGGTGAGGGTGGCGAATTCTCCGATGGTCAGCCCGGCGCGCATGCCCCCACTGTGCCCCCTCCCGCTGGGAGCGGATCCAGGACTTGACCCTCTCCCGGCGAGAGAGCCCAGGTTGGGTGACATGGAACAATTCGATTGGACCCAGGTGAACGAGATCGCACCGGACGATCTCCCCGACGCGATCACCACCTACCTCGTCGCGCACCATACGCGCGACCTCGATACCGCGATCGGGCAGTACACCCCTGACGCCGTGGTGACCGACGAGCGCCGCGACCACCACGGGCCAGCGGAGATCCGTGCCTGGCTGGCCCGCTCGGTCACCGAGTACACCTACACGACCACGCTCACCGCCGCCTACCGCGCCGACCAGGACCACTTCGACGTCCTGCACCGCCTGCAGGGCGACTTCCCCGGCGGAATCGCGGACCTGCACTACCGCTTCACGCTACGGGACGGCCACGTCGCCCGGCTGGTCATCGAACCGTAGGGAGCATGGACGTGAGGACGGGGTTCATTGCCGCCGGCACGCCGGGCGGCTTCGGCACGGCCTACGCACAGGCCGCACTCGACATCGGCGACCGGGTTGTCCTGACCGCCCGCCGGGTCGACGCGCCAGCGGACTGAGCACGCCGCTACGGCGAGCGCGCACTGGTGTTGCCTCTGGATGTCACCGACCCTGCGCAGGTCCGTGCCGCTGTGGCCGGCGCCGAGGAGCATTTCGGCGGGATCGACGTACTGGTCAACAACGCCGGACGCGGGTGGCATGGATCGGTCGAAGGAATGGCCGAAACTGCGGTCCGCGCGGTGTTCGAGCTGAACTTTTCGCCGTGTTGTCGGTCACCCGCGCCGTGCTGCCCGGCATGCACGCCCGCGGCCGCGGCCGGATCATCACCATGTCCTCGGCCGCCGGCCTACGGCCCGCGCCGGGATTCGGCTACTACAGCGCCGCCAAACACGCGATCGAAGGCATCACCACTGCTCTCCGCACCGAGGTTGGCGGCCTCGGCATCCACGTCCTGACCGTCGAACCCGGCCCCGCAGCGGGTTCGGCGGGGCGACCACGGTGTGGCCGTCCGTCGCGAGCTCGCGGATCACTCCCGCGAAGCCTGACGCGTCCGCGAAGGCGCCGTGAACGAGGACCAGCGTGGGGGACATGGGCACGCTCCTTTCTCTCGTGCCTTCGAGCCTCCCGCCGGCTCGCACGGCGGTCCCTCACACGTTCGGATGAGGGACCGCGCCCGGACCGCCGTCCATACTGAGGGCATGTCGGTGGTCGTCGGACAGGACGGGAAGCCGCGCTGCCCCTGGGCCGGCGCCGGCGACTCCCCGCTCGGTCGCTACCACGATGACGTCTGGGGCCGGCGCACCTACGACGAGTCCGCCATGTTCGAGGCGCTCACGCTCGGCGTGTTCGAGGTCGGGCTGAGCTGGGCCGTCGTGTTCGGCAAACGGGACGCCTTCCGCGCCGCGTTCCGGAACTTCGCCGTCGCCGAGGTCGCGGCGATGACCGACCGGGACGTCGACCGGCTGGTGCTGGACGCCTCGATCATCCGCAACCGCGGCAAGATCCAGGCCACCATCGACAACGCCCGCGCCATGGGCTCCGCGTCACCAAGCCTTGCCGCGCTCGCCAAGTCGTACGAGGTCAACCGCAAGCACGCGCCCCGCTCCGTCGCCGACCTGCCCAGCTCCACGCCCCAGTCGGAGGCATTCGCCAAGCAGCTCAAGGCGCAGGGATACCGCTTCGTCGGCCCGACCAGCGTGTACGCGTTCATGCAGAACACCGGCGTGGTCAACGACCACGTCCACGGCTGTTTCCGCGCATAGTGCACGGTGTCGCCGCCGGAACTGGACCTCCGGACGCTGGGACATGACCGTCGGCCGGGAACGGTCAGTCCTGCGTGGGGCGCCAGTCGGCAGGCGGTGGCAGTGTGCCCTGCTTGATGATGTTGGCGTACACGCCCTCCAGTGCCTCGGTGAGCGGACCCAGGAGCTTGGCTGGCAGTCCGTCGAAGAACAGTTGCCGGACGAGGTCGACGTGGCCGGGGGCGGCCTGATCGAGGACGTCGCGGCCCTGGTCGGTCAGGGCCACTTCGGTGACCCGCTTGTCGGCTGCGGACGGGCCGCAGGTCACCAGCCCCCGCGTGTCCATCCTGCGGACGTGATGGGACAGCCGGCTGCGCTCCCAACCGATGTGGGCGGCGAGCGCGGTGATCGGCATCCGCTCGTCGTCGGCGACGCCCAGCGCCGTCAGCACGTCGTAGTCGGGGAGCGACAGGCCGCTGTCGGCGACCAATTGGCGGTTCATCTCGTAGGTCAGGCGCAGCTGGATCCGGACGTAGGCCAGCCATGCCCGTTGCTCGTCGCTGCCGAGCCAGCCGCCCTCGGGTACCGGGGCAGCCTTGCCATTACGTGACATATCACCTAAGTTTCCTTCTCGACACCGCAAGCACAACCACCACCGGCGGCGAGCTCCCGCACATCATCTCGCCCAAGCCGCCGCGACCAGGAGGAAACCCATGTACGCGGCAGTGCTCATAAAGTACGGGCCGGCTGACGTGCTCGCCTGGTCCGAAGTGCCCCTGCCCGAGCCGGGCCCCGGTCAGATCAGGATCCGCGTGCTCGCCGCCGGGGTCGGCCCGACCGACCTCAAGATCCGGCGCGGCGACCTGCAACAGGTGTTCCCGCTGCCGTCGCCGGCGGTTCTCGGCTTCGAAGCCGCGGGAACGGTCGACGCTGTCGGCTCCGCCGTGACCGGCGTGGCGGTCGGTGACGAGGTCGCGGCCCTGCTGCCCGCTCTCGGCGGATACGCCCAGTACGCCCTCGCCTCCGCCTGGACGCCCAAGCCGGCCAGGGTGAGCTGGGCCGACGCCGCAGCGCTGCCTGCCTCGGCGGAAGCCGCCGTCGGCGTCCTGCGACAGTTGCACGCCACCTCGGGCGAGACACTGCTCATCCTCGGCGGCGGAGGATCGGTGGGCCTGATCGCCACCCAGCTCGCCGTCTCCCTGGGCGTCGCCGTTCTCAGCGCCACCGCATCGCGCGACCAGGACCTCGTCCGGGAACTCGGCGCCATCCCCGTGCACTACGGGCCTGATCTCCGCGCAGAGGTGCACGCCCACGTCGCGAGGGTCGACGCCGTCTTCGATGCCGCCGGAAAGGGCGCGCTCGGCGACGCCGTCGAACTCGCCGGAGGACCCGCACGAGTGATCACTCTCGCTGACGAACACGCAGCCGACCACGGCGTCGCGCTCTCCGCCCCCACTCCGGACCGAGCCCCGGACGCTCTCGACCAGACCATGCCGCTACTTGCGTCCGGCGAACTCCGCCTGCGCACCCAGCGCCTCTTGCCCGTGCAGGACGCTGCACAAGCGCATCAACTACTCGACACCGGCCAGGCACACGAGAAACTGATACTCACCACCGAATAGGCCACGACCCCTAACGCCGTCGGGACAACAATTCTCCGACGGTGAGGAAGGACTGCCGACTTCGCCGAAGATCGACCGCAGAAGGATCCAGATGGAGAGCCCGATCGAGGTGGTGCGCAGGTTTTGCGCGGCATGGTCCGACAATGTCGGGGCAGTTGAGCTGGCCGCATTTTTCACTGATGACGCCGTCTACCACAACATCCCGTTCGCGCCGGTCGCCGGCAGGGCGGCCATCGCCGACACCATCGCCTCGTTCATCCGCCCCGGGCCGCCAGGAATTGAGCGAATCGAGTTCAGGGTCATCAACATCGCGGCCGACGGTCCGGTCGTGATGACCGAGCGGGTGGACGTCTTCACGCTCCCTGGCAAGTCGTTCGAGTTGCCGGTCATGGGAACCTTCGAGGTCGATGACGGCAAGATCAAGGCGTGGCGGGACTACTTCGACACCAACCAGTTCACCAGCCGGATGGGATGAACGCGTCGGTGGCGGTCTGCAATGCGCCACGTCATCCGGCCTGTCGGCTCCCTCGGCCCGGGGCTTCCGCTCCGTGCTGGTCACAGCGACTCCGCGCCAACGCACGGTGGTACTCGATGATCGCCGATACCGCCGCCGCGGTCGGGCTCACCAGCCACACCTGGCTGAGCACCGACATCGCCGGCACCGTCGATGATCAGCCGTGACTGCTGGGCATCGCCCTGTCGCACGCAACCCAGTCCACGAAACGCCTACCCGCGTGCTGCATACCGCCTGCTACGTGATCTGTCTTCAGAAAGCCGACGGCGCTGAGAATCGCGGCCCGCGTCTCGCTAGATAAACGCACTCTGGGGCTTGATATGCGAACCTTTCCGTGGCGTGGAAAAGTGCGGCATCACCTACGCCGAGTGGTTCGCCTGGCTCGCCGAACCTGTCTGGGTCCGGCTGCTCCACGCCGTGGCCACCGGCCCGAAGAGCATCACCGTCGGCGCGCTCACCGAGATCCTCGGCACCAGCCAATCCACCACCTCGCACCATGTGCGCAAGCTCGCCGACGTCGGCTTCGTCCGCCTCCCCAAGGAAGGCACCGCCACCATCGTCACCGTCAACGAAGCCTGCTGCGCCGAGCTCCCGCACGCCGCCGACGCCGTCATGGGCCTGCTCGCCCCGCGCCCGTGCTGCCCCGACGACGTGCGCGCCGACATCACCGTCCGCGGCCTCGAACCCGGCGACTGGGCCGCGGTGCGACACATCTACGGCGAAGGCATCGCCACCGGGATCGCGACCTTCGAGACCACCGTCCCCAGCCGGGCCAGCCTGGACGCGAAATGGCTGCCCGAGCACCGGTGGGTCGCCGAACTCGACGGGCAGGTCGTCCGCTAGACCGCCGCCAGCCCCGTCTCCGGCCGCGACTGTTACTCCGGCGTCGCGGAAACCTCGATCCACGTCGCCGACGGACATCGTGGCCGGGGTGTCGGCAAAGCCTTGCTGTACAAGCACGTCACGGCCGCGACGCTGCCGGACTCTGGATGCCGCGAACCGCGATCTTCACCGAGAACCGCGCCAGCATCGCCCTGCGCCACTCCGGCGGATACGCACCGTCGGCATCCGCGAACGCATCACCCAACTCAACGGCACCTGGCACGACACCGTCCTCATCGGACGCCGCTCCCCCGTGAACTGACGCCGATCCGGCGATTCGAGAGGATACTGGAAGCGTGGATCGGCAAGCAGTACACAACGAGATCGACCGAGCGCGAGTGAGCTTCCACGAACTCCTCGACCACGCCTCGGCCGCTGAACTTCGCCCCTCGACCAACGGCACCCGCTGGAACAACAAACAACTGCTGTTTCATATGCTGCTCGGATATCTGATCGTTCGAGCGCTGCGCGGCCTGGTCGTGACCATCGACCGACTACCCACCAGCGCGGGCCGACGCTTCGCTTACGTGCCCAACGCCGTGACCGTGCCCTTCGACGCGGTCAACTACGCCGACGCGTGGCTCGCCGGCACGGTGCTACCCCGGCGAGCACTCAACGCACTCTTCGACCGTGTCATCGCCTCGCTGCACCAACGCCTGGACGCCGAGACCGAGGATTACCTCGCGCGGTCCATGCGCTTCCCGACCCGGTGGGATCGGTTCTTCCGCGAGACGATGACCCTCGCCGACGTCTACCACTTCCCGACCCAGCACTTCGACTTCCACCGAGCCCAGCTCACGCTCACCCGATGACGTGACTGAGACCGACAC
Organism: Amycolatopsis acidiphila; assembly: GCF_021391495.1. Classification (NCBI taxonomy): domain Bacteria; kingdom Bacillati; phylum Actinomycetota; class Actinomycetes; order Pseudonocardiales; family Pseudonocardiaceae; genus Amycolatopsis; species Amycolatopsis acidiphila. The sequence continues at coordinate 7,067,431 of NZ_CP090063.1, forward strand.
GCATCACGCGAACGCCGGGACACCTTGGGGGAATAAGCGAAAAACTGACGAAAAAGCCGACACCAGCGGTACCCCTACACGGCCGCTGACCTGGGGTTTTGCCGTGTCCAGGGGTACCGCTGGGGCTTCATCTGTGGACCTTGGGGGAACTTACTACAACACAAAACCTCAGGTAGAAGCCCTGGAAACCCTGCTCCGGAAGCTGCCCGGCCCCACCGAACCGGCAGCACCGCCCGTCGATCGACCCAAACCACGACGGGCACGGCAACTGGACGCCGACCAGGTCCAGGAACTCATCACCGGCTACCAAGCCGGAGCGACGGTGTACGAACTCGGCGACCGGTTCGGCATCGAACGGCGAACGGTCAGCAACATCCTCAAACGACACGACGTGCCGATACGCCGCCGCGGACTCGCCCCCGAGCAGGTCGACGACGCCATCCACCTCTACAACCTCGGCTGGTCCCTCGCTCGAGTCGGCGAACACCTGGGCGTCAACCACACCACCGTGCTGACCAAACTCCGCGAACGCGGCATCCCCACCCGCGACACACATGGTCGACCTCGGTCTTGATGTACTGGGATTCTCCGGGGCACCGTCAGACGGTGGTACGTCGAATCGATCTCACCGAGTTCACTACGCTGGTACCCCATGGCAAGGGCTCCGAAGTTCAGCGCCCGGATGTCCGGTCGATGGCGGATCGTGGCGATGAGTGGCTGGGACCGCGACGCGATCGACCTGGTCGAGCCGGGTTATGTCGAGTTCGCCCGGAACGGGACCGGCCAGTTCGGTTTCATCGCCGTCCACGGTTGGCTGGACTGCCGCCCGGTCGAGCGGGACGGCCGGCCCGGCGTGGAGTTCACCTGGGAAGGTTCCGACGAGGGCGATCAGGTCAGCGGACGCGGCTGGGCAGTCATGGCCGACGACGACACGATCGAGGGCCATCTGTTCTTCCACCTGGGCGACGACTCGAGTTTCCGGGCGAAGCCGTTCACCGATGCCGACGAACCGGACGGACCATGAGCACGTACCAGTACTACGAGTTCCTGGCGATCGACTGGCCACTGGACGATCGCGAACAAGCTGCGGTCCGGTCGCTGTCCACCCGGGCGCGGATCTCTTCGACCAGCTTCGTGAACGAGTACCACTGGGGCGACTTCAAGGGTGACCCGCGCCGTCTGATGGAGCGCTACTACGACGCGCACCTGTACGTCGCCAACTGGGGTACCCACCGGGTGATGTTCCGTCTGCCGTGCGATCTGCTCGATCCCGATGTCGTCGAGGACTACTGCATCGGTGACGAGGTGAGCGCCTGGGTCATGGACGAGTTCATCGTGCTCGACATCAGCAGCGAGGACCACGCCGGTGAGTTCGACTTCGACTACGACCCCGAGAACCTGCTGTCGACGATCGTCGGAGTTCGCGCCGAACTCGCCGCCGGTGATCTCCGGCCGCTCTATCTCGCCTGGCTGGCGGTCTATGGTGCCTGGGAGCGCGATGAAGACGTTTTCGATCGTGATGCTGACGACGATCTCGAACCACCCGTTCCGCCCGGGCTGGGCACGCTCACTGCCGCGCAGCGGGCGCTGGCCGACTTCCTGCGCCTCGACGACGATCTGATCGCGATCGCGGCTCAGACTTCTCCGCCGCTGGGCAAGACGGCCGATAGCCCTGATGACCTCACCGTTTGGGCAGCTCGCCTGCCGGTCACCGAGAAGGACCGGCTCCTGGCGCGGGTAATGCAGGGTGAGGCGGCGCGGGTGCAGATGGAGTTGCTGCGTCGTTTCCGCGGCGACACCGCTCCGATCATCCCCGTCCCAGCCCGCCGGACCGTGGCCGACCTGCTCGACGACGCGGCGCGGCGACGAGCCGACCGTGAGCGTCGGCTGGCCTCAGAGCACGCCGAAGACGAGGTACGCCGGGAACAGGCGCGTCTGCAGGCTCGTGAACGACGACTCGACACACTGGCCGCTGAGGAAGACGCCGCGTGGTCGCGCGTCGAGGCGATGATCGCCACCAGGAAACCGGCCGAGTATGACGCCGCCGTCACGCTGCTCACCGATCTGCAGGCGCTGGCCGAACGCGAGGACCGCTACGACACGTTCACCACCCGCACCATCGCGTTGCGGCAAACGCATGCACGCAAACCCAGCCTCATCGAGCGCCTCAACCAGGCACGCATCTGACCCATCTACGGTGGCTCTGTGGAAGACGATCTCCAGCCAGCGGAGCTTGCGGAGGAACTCACGGAGCTCCGTGAGTTGACAACGCAGTTGCGTACGGAGAACGCACGGTTGTTGCGGCTGCTGGAGCTGACTCCGAAACAGGCGGCTCCGCCCGGCCCGGTGCAGACCGGCTTCTTCGAGGCGCACCCGGGCCCGGTCGACCGGCGATCGGCCCCGGAGGTGAAGGTCGATTTTTTCGCTGCCTTGTTCGCCGCCCGCATCGACATCTACGCCACGCGATGGGAGAACGCGCGTACTGGCAAAGCTGGTTGGCTGCCGGCGGTGCGCGGCGGGTGGCGCAAGGGCGTCCGGCATGAGGATCGCGACTACCTGCCGCTGAGCAAGGACGTGCTGCGGACGCACCTGGTCGGCGATGTGCATGTCGGGCCGTATCCACTGGTGGACGGCGACCTGTGCTGGTGGCTGGCGGCCGACTTCGACGGCCCGATGGCGATGCTGGACGCCCTGGCCTACCTGAAGGCCGCCAGGGCGTGGTCGGTGCCGGCCGCGCTGGAGGTCTCGCGCTCGGGCGTCGGCGCACATGCATGGGTGTTCTTCACCGCACCCGTGCCCGCGGAGACGGCTCGCCGACTTGGCACCGCCCTCTTGCGGGAGGCGATGGCAGTGCGTGGCCGTATGGACCTGGCCAGCTACGACCGGCTCTTCCCGTCACAGGACGTGCTGCCCTCGGGCGGCGTGGGGAATCTGATCGCTGCACCTTTGCAGGGCAGGGCCCGCCAGGACGGCGCGGCGGCGTTCCTCGATCTGGCGACGATGGAACCACACGATGACCAGTGGGCGTACCTGTCCTCGCTCGGCCGCATGAGCCCTGCCGAGGTCAATCGGGTCGCGCGCCGCGCCGGTGGAGTCACAGTCGGCGCCGGCATCGACAAGATCGGCGCTGCGGTCTCGACCCGGATCCGTACCACCGCACCTCCCATCGTGCACGCCCGGCTCAGCTCGGGAATCCGACTGGAATCAGGGGAGCTGACCCCTGCGTTGCACGCGACGCTGAAGCACGCGGCGTCGATGACGAATCCGGTGTTCTACGAGCGCCAGCGACTCCGAATGTCCACGTGGGACACACCGCGATTCCTGCGCAGCTACGACGAGACTCCCGACGGCGGGCTCATCCTGCCTCGGGGGCTGCACGACACGGTGGCCTCGCTGGTCGAGCAGGCGGGCAGCCGCCTTGAGGTGATCGACGAGCGGCAGGCCGGCGAGACGCGGGAGTTCACATTTGCCGCTACGCTGACCCGTCAGCAGCAAGCCGCCGTAGCCGATCTGCGCGACCATGATCTTGGTGTGCTGGTCGCGCCACCGGGTGCGGGCAAGACCGTGATGGCCTGCGCGGTCATCGCCACCCACGCGATCTCCACGCTCGTGCTGGTCGACCGCAAGACCCTGGCCGACCAGTGGCGCACCCGGATCAGTGAACTGCTGGGCGTCAGAGCCGGCCAACTCGGCGGTGGCCGCCGCAAAACCCGTGGCGTGGTTGATGTCGTCATGCTGCAAACCCTGGCCCGCAAGAACGACATCGAGGAGCTCACCAGCGGCTACGGGCTGGTCGTCGTCGATGAGTGCCACCACATCCCGGCCGCGGCGTTCGAGCACGCCGTCAAGCAGATCCCGGCTCGCCGCTGGCTCGGACTCACCGCCACCCCGTACCGACGCGATAAGCTCGACGACCTGATAGCCCTCCAGTTGGGCCCGATCCGGCATACAATCGCCCCATCAAGCCGCCCCGGCGAGGACTGCGCAGCCCAACTCGAATTGGACACGACTGCACAGCGTCCGAAGCCGGTGCTCCATGTGCACGACACCGCCTACCGCTACACCGGTGATGCCAACCCGACGAAGCCCGGCGGGATGGCGGCCATCTACCGCGATCCTGTGGCCGACGACACCCGCCTCACCCAGATCGCCGACGACGTGACTGCCGCGCTGAAACGAGGTCGACACTGCCTGCTGCTCACCCAATGGACCACCCACGTCGAACGGTTCGCCGACGAGCTCCGGCGACGCTCGCTCGACCCGATCGTGCTGCGCGGCGGCATGAGCGCGACCGCCCGCCGCGATGCTCTGGCCCGCCTCCAACCCGCGGACGGAGTACCACTGCTGGTCGTCGCGACCGGGCCATTCGTCGGTGAAGGATTCGACTGCCCCGCACTGGACACCCTGTTCCTCGCCGCACCGATCGCGTTCAAGGGACGCCTCGTCCAATACGCGGGTCGGATCCTCCGCGCTCACGCCGGCAAGGCCACCGCCGAAGTCCACGACTACCACGACATCAACACCGGCGTCCTGGCCTCTTCCCTGGCCAAACGCGCACCAGGGTACGTCAGCCTCGGCTTCCCCGACCCCCGCCGACCAGCAACACGTTGAGCAGGAGTGGCTGTCGACGAGCAGACGCACCGGGTCGCTTCTTGTCAATGTGACCAGGCGACAACCCACACCGTCCACGGGGATACACACGATCGGCTGGGCGTCCCGCTCGCGCAGTAGTCCAGTCATGGCTCCTAGCGAGCACGCGGGCAATCGTGGAACGCGCGGCAGGCGGACAGCACATTCCAGACCAGGCCACGATGCGCAACATCTACGACCGGCTGCGCGGTCTCGATGACGGCCTACCGCCGATCCAGAACACCAACCTACTGTCAGCTGCTTGCTGGTCCTAGACTTGGGCGACCCTCGCCCTTGTCCGCTGAACCGGAAGCAGTCCACCCGCAGCGTCCTCTTCGCTGGAGAAGACATCCGGATGCTGCCGGATTATCCTCAGCGAGAGATCCAGATCAGCGTCAGCAGCCTTGCTGGCGAACAGCAAGATCCTCGTCCCCACCTGCGTGATCAACGAACCGTCGCGACAGGGTGGTGACTTCTCATGGCTAAACCAAAGAAGCGGCAACACAAGCCCCGAACCCGCGTGTCGAAGATCCGGATTCACGGTGTGCGGCACGATCCACCAGACGCGCACAAGATCGCCAAGGTCCTCGTCGAGATCGCAAGAAGCCTGGATGACGACCTGGATCACGACCCAGGCAGCCCTACCAAAGTTCTAGTAAGCGACCCAACGTGCAGCGACCAAACCTCCGACACAGATGAACCCCCTGTGAGCGCCTGACCTGGGATTTCCAAGCGCTCAGGGGGTTCATCTGCAACTTCATGTGTGGACCTGATCGCCCCTTATCACAACCGCGAGAACCTCGCGAACAGCCTGGTCAAGGCGGTAGACCGGCTGCGGAAGGCGCAGCGGCAACCTCGTCGGCCGCGGATCAGCGTGCAGTCGACCGGGCGCACTGACCGCCAGTGGCGGGTCAGTGACCGGCTCACCGATGCCGATGTACGCCTGCTCGTCCAAGCCTTCGAGCAAGGTACGCCCAAGTGGAAGCTTGCCGAGCAGTACGGCATCTCGGAGAGCAGCGTGAAGCGGCTGCTTCGGGCTCACCGCACCAGCAACTAGCCTGTTCGGCTCCCTCGGCCTGGTCATCGTCAGCGGTGACTGGGCCGAGGGAGGACTTTCCCTCTCCCCAGTATTGAAGATCAAGTAATCGAAAGGAGGTGAACCATGTTCACGACCGACACGCTCACACGGCCCCGGCGCCTGTGGTGGCGACCAGTGGGCTCCATCAAGACCCCTGGCGACGGCGCCACCCCGCTGCTTATGACCATCGAAGAAGCGCGGCAAACACTTCGCGTTAGCCGCTGGAGCATCTATCTATCAGCTTATCCGAAGCGGTCAGCTAACCACACTTAAAATCGGAAGCCGCCGCTTAGTACCCGTTGCAGCAGTGAAGGAACTTGTGAGAGGGCTAAGCACCGGAGACCCTAACTAATGGCTCGCCGGAATGCAAATGGCGAGGGGTCCATCTACAGGCGGAAAGATGGACGATACGAAGGTGCTGTATACCTACGAAGCCACAGCGGGTTACGCAAGCGTGTCCGTGTTTATGGAAGAACCAGAGGCGAAGTACACGCCAAGCTCCTAGTTCTCAAAACAAACGCCGAGCAGGGCATACTAATCTCAGATAAAAATTGGAGAGTTGGCGACTTCTTAGAATACTGGCTTATTCGGGTCGTCGAACGTTCAAACCGTGCCACTACGTTTGAGCGCTACGAAACAGTCATACGGCTACACCTCAAGCCTGGCCTTGGTCAAATCTTCCTGAGGGACCTATCAGGCCCGCTTACGCAAGGGTACTTCGATCAAAAAGCCGCAGATGGATGTTCCCCTGCGACGTTGCAGAATATGCGGAAGGTTCTTCGCGCCGCACTCAGCGAGGCCGAGCGCCTGGAGCTCGTCTTCCGCAACGTCGCCAAGCTGATACGACCCGCCAAGTACAAGCCCAAAGAGGGTGCGACTTGGACACGGGACGAGGTAGCAAGATTCCTGCATCTCACCCAAAACGAACCTTTGTATCCTGTTTTCCTGCTCAAGATCCTCTACGGGTTTCGCCTCGGCGAACTTCTAGGACTTCGTTGGTCAGACGTGGACTATACGCGGAACACTATTAGCGTCAGACAGCAGGTACAGCGCATCCGCGGAAAGCTGCGCGTTGTCGATCTTAAAACTGAAGCATCTGCGCGCACAGAAACGCTCCTTGGCCTGGCAATCGAGGCACTTGCGTCACAAAAAATGGCCCAAGAATTGCTTCGAGGCAAGGTAGGCGACGCGTGGCACGAGCAACCAACAACAGAGCGGCTTATCTTTACAACAAGGACGGGCAAACCAGTAGAACCAAGGAATGTAAATCGCGCTTTCAGTCGGATCTGTCGGCAGCATGGGTTGCGCAAGATTAAGCTCCACGAGATACGTCACACAAACGCTACCTTGCAGAAGCTCGTTGGCGCTCACGATCGAGATATCCAAGCGAACCTTGGGCACGCCGATATAAACACGACGCGGAAGATCTACCTACATAGCGACGAAGAAAGTCGGAATCAAGCCCTTCAAAAAGTGGAACGTCTGTTTACGCGATCAGCAGGAAGCGGCCGTTGCCGTCAACCGCAGTCGTCAGATGCCGAACTTGTTGAAACTCTTACATCAATTAACTTTGGTGCCCCGGGTTGGACTCGAACCAACGACCTTAGGCTTAGAAGAGGTTCTTCCAACTCCTTAGAAATCAGATTGCAATCTGTTAAGGAATCTGCAGCTGACCGTACGCGAACGTGGCTGCTCGGTTGTGTTGCCGTCAATGCTGCCTTCAAGTCACACCACTAAACGTACTTGCTGGTCGAGATGCAATCCTCGACCTAGTTTCTGCTACCCACAATAAACGGAGGAACTCATGCATGGAACCACTCAAAACCTCGTCGGAGGCAGTACCACAACTGCCTCTTGAACTCTTCGCCCGCTTGGCCGGGAACACGGCACTCACCGTGGAACAGCTCGCTGTGCCGGACCGATGGGAACCCGGCATCACGATTCCGGCCGAGCTGTCACCGCGAGCGCCCGAGCACAACCGGGCCACACCCCAAGAGCACATCACTATCGGCCGCATCGTCGCCGGGCTCGTCGAAGTCCTTGACGCGCAGCGTCGGCTACAGCAGGTCCAAGACCATCTCACGCCGCAGCTCTACCTCGTCCTGCAAAATCACCTCGCACACCGGAACGTCACAACGCCACAGGGCTACCGGCTGCGCACCCTACGCACCTTCAAGCCACGGCCGCACGTCATCGAGGCGTGGGGCAGTGCGGCCAACGCTCAGCAGGTGCGGGCCGTGGCTGCGCGGCTCGAGCATTTTCGCTACGGCTGGTTGTGTACAGCTGCCGTCATACTTCAACGACCGAGCGGCGACCGGTAAGTACACCGAGAATTGCGCCAACCTTGCAGTGAACTGGTGAAGTGCCGGTAGATTTCCTTGTCGAACTTCACCCGATCATCCGGCACGTTCTCGTAACGACCACCTAGTTCAGCCCACTCATTTGCCGTCGCTTGATGCGATGCATACTTAAACTTGTCATACAGCGTCGGCCCATTGAACAAAAACCAGAAGTATCCATAGTCAGCGTTTACGCGTGTGCTTAGCTCCCGCAGCTCAGCAGTAGCAGGATCACGGAAATACTTCCCCGGAGCAGCCTCGAAGAGTCCGGCGTTTTCATCGAGCAGGCCGGCCACGACATGGCAGACGTAGAGATGGGCGAGTAGCCGGGCTTCTTTCGTGTAGGGCTGCGACAGGCCAGAACCAGTCCCTCCTCGATGGTGATTGCTGTCCACGTGTAGATCGCGTGAGGCGCCGTGTGTCGGATGAAGAAACTTGCCAAGAAACGTATAGTGCGCTTCAACTCGCGCGATGCCTGCTTTATCCAAAATACCGTTCAGTTCCAAACACTGAAGCAACGCATCATAGGAGAGGAAATACCGGTACCGCTCCGTCTCATCCTCTCGATGCTTCTTGAAGGCTTTTTTGACGTCGTCTTCCAGTTCATGGAAGACGAAGTAGCGATCTTCCGGCAGACGCATAGCTTCAGGTTGAAACTCTTGAAAATGAAAGAAGTGTAACGGAATAAAGAACTCCGGATCATCTGCCCCTGTCAGTCCCTCGTAAATGTACATCAGGTGCCGCTTCGCGCGCGGATACTTCTCGATACCGAGACAGTTTGTCTCACCCTGGGCTCGTTCAGCCGCCCAGTCAGCCCGCCGCCGTGTTAGATACTTCTTGAAATCGCCCTCACTCAGATCAGTGCGGTCTTGTAACTTGAAGAACTTGCGACCGCGACACATAAGCATGTATAGCAGGTAATTTTCCAGCAATGACCGCGCCAACCCGAGGCCATCAGCGACCTTATCGTTCTCTAATAGCAGCAAGCAACTCTCAGCAGTCTCCATGCGCAGATTGACAAACTCTGTCATATCGTCGTACATCGCATTTTCGACGTCGCCACCTACGATCTTCTCTCCCCATGCCTTATAGGCAGTTAGTATCTCGCGGGTCGTCGTAGCCACTCTGGCAATTTCGCCGTCTATAAGAGAATACACAAGACATATAATAGCTACGAGTTCCCGGATAGGGAAGTACCGCTCCGATTCCGCTCGAGCGACAGGTTGTAGCCATCGACATGCGGGACGGGCCGTCACCGGCGGAGCGCGTACGAGCAGTCGTAGCCCGCCTTCACCATCTTGGACACGGATGGCTCCGCACCGCGGTTGCTTTGGTGTGACGAGTTAGTCAATAGACGTTTTTCCGAGAGCACGCCAAAACTGGAGCTTTCGAAGCAATGCGTCCCAGAATGATTGACGCTGCGGCCGTCGTTCTACCGCTTCCATTCGCGGCCCGAAACCGTGGCCATTCAGCCTGGCGCGTGTTAGGTCACTAACGGTTATAGTATTTATGGCGGTTTGCCTTCGGGCGTCGTGGACGATTCTTTTTTGTTCTTCACTTAGCGTAGCTTCCCAGTCGAGATGCAACTTCTGGGCCTCATCATCCGCAGGGATATTTATTGGGATGGCCGTCAATCTGCCAATGCCCATCATGCTGTGGCTGCATATCCAGTCCATGTACTTTCCCGGACGACCAAAGCTGCGGTTCTCGCCATACTCATAGAATGACGCACCTCGCGTTAAGTAGATTTCACTAGGTTGATCCGGAAGGCCTGAAAATGTTGTCTTACCGAGCTTCACAGGGAAAGCACTCGAACTGCCGACGAACCCAAGAAAAAAACGCGGCTTGAACCGCTTGCTGCATGCGGTAAGCGAGTAGCGGCGGATCGATTCATCTTTGCCGACGAGTATCTGCACGTATCCGTCACCGGCGAGCGGCCAGACGTATTCCGTGAACTCCTCTTGAGCTTCGTCTGAAAACGTGTTCTTGTACGCGGCAGTACCGAATAGCTCAAAGGCGTGCTTAATCTGGAGACCAAGACTCAACTGGCCGTATAGCTTGATCCAGCGCCGCCGCCGGCCAAACGACTTCCGCCACGCTTCGAGCACTGTTTTTGATATAGCCAAGGCAGCGACGACTGAACCTGCGTTCTTCAGCATGGGGCCACCCGCGTTGACGGTCGCATCCCAGATAGCCGGTATATCAACAGTCACTCTGCCAGTATCCGCTAGCTCGCTCCTTCGTGCTACCTCAAATTCAAAATTGTCGACGTGCCAGGTCGGCAAACCTCCACACGGTTACCAGACCTCGTTGTACCCGCCGCATTAGCGGCCTGGCTGTTTGCCGAACTGGAGTGCCGTTACGTCTCCGGCTAATTGAAGATTACCGAGCGGGCACAGGCGACCTGCTCAAGCTCATGGCGTACTTCCTCAGGAACCGTCTCCGTGACCACGCCAGCACTACCGGCAACAGCCCCGTCATTTAATGTGACTTCGGCGACGCGGAGGGAATCTACCTGGGATGCGTTACCTGCTAAGCAGATCGCGGCAGCCACCCAGACGTCACCGGTCGCTTCCCCTGGGAACGGGTTCTTCTTTCCCAGGTCCCAGCTGACCGCGAAGTTTGGACGAGCGTCGGATTGCCCGGGTTGGACGTAGCTTCCCTCAGGGTGTTCCTTCAACGCGACGGCGTAGCCCACCAAATAGGCTCCCGGGGCGGCCGCCGTCAGCGGGATTGATCCCCCGGGGTCGCGGTCTCCAAGCTCGACCTTCGCAACTGGCGGCGCGAAGGGAAGCCCGTGGCCCTCGCACGACGCATCAGGTTTCCCGAGTGGCCCTTCACCACCTTGGAAGCCCACGAACGCAGCTGGCACATAACGATCTGGCAGCCCGTGCACAATGAGCCAGCGAATATCCGGGAAGTGCGGTTCAAGCGTGATGTCCTGCTGTGGTTCGCCCAGGCAGTAGCCGTCGATGCCGATGGTGCAGGACGCCGGGAAGTGATCGTTCTGTTTGAACTGCCGACCGGGTCCACTCCGCGAATTGGCGCCTTGCTCGGTGGTCTGGGCGTAAAACGCGGCGCCCTCCAGAGGGGCATTAGCACACGCTGCTGCTGCGGCGCCCCGCGGCGTCTCCGGGAAGAAGTACTGGGCGGTCGCGAATGCTCCCGTGCCGACCGCGACGAAACTCGCCAGAAGGGTAATCGCGCCCTGTGGCTGCGCGGGCTTTCTGGTCGCCCCACGGTAGAGCAAGGCAGCACCGCCGACAGCCGTTGCGGCCATGAACGCGTTGATGTTGCCGATACCCCCAGCGTAGATCTGGCCATCATGGAACCACACGAGCCGTACAACTGGCGGTGCGATGATCAGCACTATTCCGAGGATGATAAAGAACCAGTTTCTTTTTCGCTCTTCGCTCACGCGACTGCTCCTAGCTCAGCTCGCGGCAGGGGCACGTCTTCTGCCATACATGCGCTTACCTGACGAACCGGGCGTCACACCAGCACGGGTACTCGGCGTTCGTACCACTACTAACGGTCAACTTCACACGGCTGGTACCCGTAACACTGACATCGAACGATACGCTAGCTGGCCATTCCACTTTTTCCGGCGGCCGCAACACTGAACCCGTAGACGAGTAGATGGCGAAGTACACGAGCCCGTCGATCGTTGCGTCGTGGCGAGTATCGTCAGTCAGTCCAAAGGTTCCGGTGAACCTTGTGTAGCCGGATGGGATGTTGACCTCAACATCGTACGTGCAGTTGCTACAGTTCGTGAACCGATAGGAGTAACTGGACGGGTAGTCCTGATTCCCAATTGTGGCAGCACCACGTCGGGGCGAAGAGGGTTGACGAATGAAGTTTCTATCAGGAAGGTTACTCAGAAACAACGCATCTGAACCAGCCACCACTGGGCCTTGCGTGTCAGAGGGTGTCACGGATGTCGGCAAAGAGGAAGAGGTACTCAATGTTGGCGATCCGGGAGCCGCGGTGCCCTTATCCGGTTCCGATTTAATGTGAGCGGCCCAGATCACACCTCCTGCTGATATCAACCCCACCACGATGGCGATCGACCAACCGATAACGTGATGGCGAGTGATTTTCCCGCTACTGTCGTTGTTCTGTGGAACGTTTGCCACCTAGTACCGCCGTCTCAAAAGGTGGGGACGAGGACAAGATCCTACCGTAGCTAAGCGCTCACCGAGAAGTACAGCGCGACTGTTTCTCCACTGCTTAACTCCGGACCTGGACCTCTGCCCCATCACGACGGCGATGATCTTTTTGGCCTTTAGGCCAACTCGTCGTCGAGCACCCACACGAAGGCAACACCGGCTCTTGGAAAGACTTGTCCGTCGAACCGCACGTCGATGGTCTTCGCTGGTACCGCCGCTGGCGACTGATCCAGGTAGGAGCTATCGGGGCTCGCGAAGTAGTCGAGCACGCTCACGTAGCTGATCGGTACCGCTGTGTAATCGAACCGGACATGGAAGCCGCGGGCTGGACGCGGCAGGTCGAGGTACAGGAGATGGCCGTGGCGCTGCACGAGCGCCCGGTAGGTGAAGGAGACCGTCACCTCGTCCTCGGGCTCGACCTTGCCGAGGTTCACGGCGTAGATCTGCGAGCCGCGCCGTTCGGACCGCCGGATCGTTCGCGGCTTGCCGTCAACACTGAACTCCAGCAGCTCGAAGGCCGCCTGATCGCCAGCGTCAAGCCCTGTGGTGGGATCGAAGTGCCAGACCGAGGCCACCGTCGGGTCGCGTGACAGCGCTCGGTACTCAGCCGCCTCCGCGACACAGGCAAAGCGCATTGTGCTGTTGGCTGGCCGTAGCCGATACTCCCAGCGGACAGTGGCGACAAACATCGAGCCTTTGCCAGTCACGGGGCCAGCAGTCCACGGTGCCAGCGATACCGCGACGTCCACGTTGCGCCAGCGTTCGGGTGAGCGGATGACCTGATCTCGCAGGTTCGCGTACGCCTCGCTCGCCAAGTGCTGATCACCGAGCCGCATACCGAGCGCATTGGTAGCGATACGGTCAAGCGCGTCATCCGAGGCGATGTTCCGCAGCGCCTCTGGCCGAAAGGCGAAGCTGTCGAGCACAGCGTCGCGGATGGCCGGCGCTTCGTGGCGGATAGCCCGCCGTAGGTGCTCGTCAGTACGCTCGTCCGCTTCCCTCCGGGCGTAGTACTCGAAGATGACAGCAACAACACCCGCACTGAGCAGCGTGGTACCGATCTCGTCCAGGGGCCAACCAACCAGCCAGTGCCAGGTCGGCGAGGACGGTGCCGCCCCTGCCGCGGCCAGCACCCCGACGCCGAGCACAGCGGTCACCAGCCCGGCAAAACGGAGCTTAGTCTTGTAGAGACGGCGGTCGCGGAGGCGTTCGAGGCCGCGCACGGCCTGCACGGATCACCGCGGATACTCATCGATTTACGTGCTGTCGGCTGGACGGTGAGCGAGAAATCGGTGGCCAAGTCGATGGCCCGCCAGGGATTGGTCGCACGTCCCAAGAAGCGGCGGAAGAACCTGACCCGGCCGGATAAACGGGCGGTGCCATTCCCGGATCTGGTGCAACGGGACTTCACCGCGCCGGAGCCGAACCGGAGATGGGTCGGCGATATGACCGAAGTGCCAACCGACGAGGGTAAACTCTACCTCTCGACGGCGATAGATCTGTTCTCCCGTCGGCTGCTCGGCTACGCCACCAGCATCCACCCGGACGCCGAACTCGCAGGTGAGACTATCAAGATGGCCGTCGCGGCTCGCGGCGGGAAGGGCCGGATCGCGGGGGTAGTCTTCCACTCCGACCGTGGGTCGACCTACACCGCACACGATTTCGCCGTGCTCTGCGACAAGCTTGGCATTCGGCAATCGATGGGCCGCACCGGATCGTGTTTCGATAACGCCGCGGCCGAGTCGTTCTTCTCCACCCTAGTACTCCAGCCGGACTTCGTGATCGGTGCTGGTGAGGGGGTGTCGGAGATGGGTGCGGCCGCCAGTTGATCATGGTCGGTTGTGTGGACTTCCCAAGATCGGCTGGCGGCCGCGGGCCCCAGCATAAACCCTGCTCGCTGGCAGGCGATGTTCGATGAGCTGACCGCGCGGATCGCGGGCCGTTTCAGCCGGGTCGAGCCCCGTCGTCGGGCGGAGAAACTGTTGCTGGGTCTGGTGTCTGAGCTGCCGCGGAAGAACTGTTGGACCATCGCCGAGCATGTCGGAGACGCGACACCAGACGGCCTGCAGCACCTGCTCGCGCGGGCGGTGTGGGATGCCGACGCGGTGCGTGACGACCTGCGCGACTACGTCTGCGACCACCTCGGCAGCCAGAACGCAGTCCTGATCGTCGATGAGACCGGAGACTTGAAGAAGGGCACGCGCACCGTTGGGGTGCAACGTCAATACACCGGAACCGCCGGTCGGATCGAGAACTCGCAGGTCGCGGTGTATCTGACGTATGCCACGACGGCCGGGCACGCGTTTATCGACCGGGCCTTGTATCTGCCGAAGTCCTGGACGAGCGACCGCGAACGCTGCGCCGCGGCTGGGATCAGCGAGAACATGCAGTTCGCGACCAAACCCGCCCTGGCCACCACCATGATCACCCGAGCCCTCGATGCCGGAGTTGATGCGCCGTGGGTGACCGGCGACGAGGTCTACGGCGCCGACCCCACGCTGCGCGCGGAACTGGAGCGCCGTGGCGTCGGCTATGTGCTGGCCATCGGATGCGACCGCCGCGTCACTACCGGAGCGGGGACGTTCCGCCCGGACGAGTTGGCCACCCGACTACCGAAACATGTGTGGCAACGCCTGTCGGCCGGTACCGGGGCGAAGGGACACCGCTTCTACGACTGGGCTTTGGTCGACATTGATCAGGATGCCGAGGTGGGCGGGCATCGGTGGCTGCTGATCCGACGCAACCGCCGCACCAGAGAGTTGGCGTTCTACCGCTGCTACGCGCCCACCCCCGTCGCGTTGCCCGTTCTGGTTCGCGTGGCTGGAACCCGCTGGCGTGTCGAAGAATCCTTTCAAACCGGCAAAGGTCTGGCAGGCCTGGACCAGCACCAGGTCCGCCGCTGGCTCTCATGGCATCGCTGGACCGTTCTGGCGATGCTCGCGCACGCGTTCCTCACCGTCCTCGCCGCGACCGAACCCACCCAGACACCAACATCCACCCGCTGGATTTCCTTGACCTGCAACGAAGTCCAACACCTGTTCGCCACGATCACCACCACGCTGATCACAGGCACCACGCACCACCTACGCTTCTCAGCCTGGCGCCGACAGCATCAACACCGAGCCCGACAGGCCCACTACCAGCGGCAATCCACCCGAGAACCATAAACATCACGATCTACGGCTGGAGTACTAGAACACGAAGTGCTTTCCCGTCATCACTTCAAGACTCGGAAAGAAGCACAACAGACTATTGTGGAATGGGTCGTCGACTTCTACAATCAACGACGTCGCCACAGTTCCTGTGGCATGCAATCCCCGATCGACTACGAGACCGCTGCGGCCAACCGAGCCGCATAGAGGAGTCCTCCACGGTTCGGGGGGAAGCTCACACTACCTCAAGGGACTGTTGTGGTGCACGCGCTGTAAACACCGGCTGGTCATCACCTTCGTCCGAGGCCGCCACGGTGGCGAGTACTACTACTTCTACTGCCGCGGCCGACAAGACGGGCTGTGTGACCTGCCAGGTATCCCCGTGGAGGTGGCTGAGGCTGCCGTAGAGGCCCACTACGCGGCAGTGCTGGCCATACCGGCCGAGTGGCTGGCTGAGGTACCTGCAGGCATCGACGAGGCGGTGAACGCCAACGTCCAACTTACCGACGAGCTACGCGAGCAGTACGCCGTGCGCCTGGCAACGCTGGAGCGCAAAGAGGACTACTTCTTAGACTTGGCGGCCGAGGAAGGCTGGCCGAAAGACCGGCTCCGCGCCAGGCTCGACGGCCTGCGAGCGGAGCGTCGCGAGATCACAAACACGCTCGAACGAGCTGCCACCAAGCTCGACCACGGCCGCACGATCTTCTACCGGGCGCTAGACCTGCTCCGAGAACCGCAAGCGGCGTACCACGCAGGGGACGAAGTAGTACGCGGCATCCTCAACCGGGCGTTCTTCACCCGGCTGTATCTCGACGGCGGCAAGGTCACCAACCAACAGCTCAAAGAGCCGTTCAGCGTCCTGAGCGACTTCTACCTGATCAGGCGCCAAAAAAACAAGAGCGCCGCCCCAGTAACCCGGGACAGCGCTTCCGCCACAGGTAGTGACGGCTCAACCCCTCCAACCTTCCCCTCTGGGGGTCAAGGTTGTGATAAGGCCAGTTACGTGGACCTTGGGGGAACTTACTACAACACGAAACCCCAGGTAGAAGCCCTGGAAACCCTGCTCCGGAAGCTGCCAGACCCCACTGAAATGAGTCCACAACCCATCAACCGTCCCACACCACGGCGGGCACGCCGCCTCACCGCAGACCAGGTCCAGGAACTCATCGCTGGCTATCAAGCCGGAGCGACGGTGTACGAGCTGGGCTACCGCTTCGGCATCGAACGGCGGACGGTCAGCGACATCCTCCATCGGCACGGCGTGCCGAAACGCCGCCGTGGACTCTCTCCACAGCAGGTCGACCATGCAATCCACCTCTACCATCAAGGCTGGTCACTCGCCCGAATCGGAATCCGCATGCAGGTCGCCGCGGACACTGTGCGCAAGCGCCTCCTCGAAGGCGGAGTGACCATGCGTGACGCACACCGACGACCTCCCGCCGAACGGACCAAACCAGGCACCTCACGAGGCGAGTCGGCGTGATCGGCGACCGCCGGTCCCTTGCCGATCATGCGCGCCCAGCCGTGCCGACGCGTTGTGTCCCCAGCCGCGTACACAGCAGCGTCGTCTGTTTCTCAGCAATCGGGTTCGTCGCGCTGAGTAGCCTGTCAGGTCAGACATGTGAAGGACTCTGTCGAATCGGGCGACGTCGGCGAGGTCGTCGCGATGCGTCGCGGCCGTCCGTTACGCCTGCTCCCGTCGATGCTGACCCAATTGAGCGACTTCTCCTTACGCGGCAAGGGATGTCATGATCACATGGCCCATGTTCCACAAAGTGACTCCCATGTTACGGATCGTGAGGATCAATGGCTGGGTGCTGGTTCGACCCCCCTGTCGGCGAGGGTCTTCATTTGTATTGCTTCCCGCACGTCGGCGGGAGCGAGTCGTTGTATGCGGGCTGGCAGGAACGTTTGAGCCTCCAGGTGGTTCCTGTGCTCTTGCCTGGACGCGGACGGCGTGCGGACGATCCGGCGCTGATGTCGGCCGAGGAGATCGCGGTTCCACTGGCCCGCCAGATCGCGATCCACTCGCGACAGCAACGGGAAATCGCATTGTTCGGTCACAGCATGGGAGCACTGCTGGCCTACGTGACCGCGGTGGCGCTGGAGCGAGATCACGGTATGTCTCCGGTACGGCTGTTCGTCGCAGCGGCAGGTGCACCACACCGCCCCAGCCGGTTGAGGCCGGTACGGATGTTGCCTGACGAGGAGCTGCTGGCCGAGGTGCTGGCCGTAGGCGGAACCCCGGATGCAGTGCGGTACGACCAGGAGACGCTGAGGAATGCGGTGCCTGCGTTGCGCGCTGACGCGGCGGTCGTGGAGACCTACCGCCACGACGGACATGTTCTTTCCTGCCCGATCACGGTTTTCCTCGGCGCCGCCGACCCGGTGGTCACTCGGGACAGCGCGCGCCGATGGTCGGAGCTGACCGCGACGCCCGCAACGATCTGCACGCTGCCCGGAGACCACTTTTTCGTCCGTGACCCGCTGGTAGCCGACATGGTTCAGATGGAACTCACAGGGAGCGCGGTGGGATGACCGGCATTGATCATGTGGCAGTCGTGGGGATCAGCTGCCGGTTCGCGAACGCCGACGGTCCGGACGAGTATTGGCGATTGCTGCGGGACGGTGTCGACGTCGTGCGGGAGATTCCCGGGGATCGGTTCCCGATCGATTCCTACTTCGATCCCGACCCCGATGCCGAGGGACGCACCTACAGCCGGTGGGGCGGATTCCTGGACGACCTCGCGGGGTTCGACGCGGCATTCTTCGGCATCTCGCCGCGGGAAGCCGACCGGATGGACCCACAGCAGCGGCACTTGCTGGAAGTCGCTTGGAACGCCTTGAACGACGCCGGCATCGCGCCGGGCACGATCGAAGGGACTCGGACCGGTGTGTTCGTCGGTGGGATCGCGGTCAACTACGCGGACCTCGCGAGCAAGCTGCCCGACCTGAATGTCTACGCGGTGACCGGCACCGCGAGATCAGTATTGGCGGGCAGGTTGTCGTTCGCCCTGGACGCCAGAGGGCCCAGCATCCCGGTGGACACGGCCTGCTCATCGTCCTTGGTGGCTCTGCATCTCGCATATCGCAGTGTTCGGGACGGAGAATCCGAACTGGCCATCGCGGGCGGCACGAACGTGGTGTTACTGCCGGATGAGGGCATCGCCTACTCCCGGGGCCGGATGCTCGCCAGGGACGGGCGGTGCAAGTTCGCCGATGCGTCCGGCGATGGTTTCGTACGCAGCGAGGGCATCGGCGTCGTCGTGCTCAAACCCGTCAGCCGGGCCGTCGCCGACGGCGACCGTATTTACGCGGTGATCATGGGCAGCGCCACCAACAGCGATGGAAAATCCAGCGGCTACCTGCTCACACCGTCCTGCGACGGGCAGGTCGCGATGATGCGCGCTGCGCTCGCTGACGCCGGCCTCGAAGCTCGGCAGCTCGACTACGTCGAGGCCCACGGTACCGGCACAAGCGTCGGAGACGCGGTGGAATTGCGCGCTCTGGCCGAGGTCCTCGGCACGGCGCGGCCCTCGGACCGCCCGTGCCTGGTCGGCTCCAGCAAGACCAACATCGGCCATACCGAAGGCGCCGCCGGCATCGCAGGCCTGATCAAGACCGCGCTGAGCCTGCGGCATCGGCAGATTCCGGCAAGCCTGCACATGAACGAGCCGAACGCCGCCATCGACTGGGACGACGCCAGGCTGGCCGTGCCGACCTTCACCAGACCCTGGCCACATGCTGGTCGCGCGATCGCCGGGGTGAGCGCCTTCGGTATTGCGGGGAGCAACGCACACGTTATCGTCGCCGAGCCGGACACACCCCAGCCCGCGCAACTGCCGGCTGCCGGGTCACTGGTCCTGCCGATCTCCGCCGCAGACCCTGTCGCGTTGAGAGTGCTCACGGGCGACTACGCGAGACTTCTGCGCGACAGCGACCCGGCCGACGTGCCGGGAATCTGTGCCGCGGCCGCACAACGCCGCGACCACTATGCATACCGTATCGCGGCGACAGGTCATGACGCGGAGTCTCTTGCTCAGGCACTGTTGAACACGCCGCAGCCTTCTCATGCCGTCGACGAGGCACCGAAGATCGCCTTCGTCTTCCCAGGCCAAGGTTCGCAGTGGCCGGGAATGGGACGGGATCTCCTGGACAGTGAACCGGTGTTCCGGGACGCCTTGCGGGATTGCGCGGCGGCCATCGCCGAGCACACGAGCTGGTCTTTGCTCGATGTCCTTGCGGGCGACGAGTCCGATGCGTTGTCCAATCTGGATGTTGTGCAGCCAACGCTGTGGGCGATGCAGGTGTCGCTGGCGGCGCTGTGGCGGAGCTGGGGTGTGGAACCGGATGTCGTGATCGGTCACAGCATGGGGGAGGTCGCAGCCGCACATGTCGCAGGTGCACTGGATCTCGCCGACGCTGCCAGGATCATCTGCTTGCGCAGCCGCCTCGCCCAGCAGCTCAGTGGTACCGGAGCGATGGCCGTCCTGGGCCTGCCGCCGTCCGAGGTGGCCCCCCTGCTCGACGGGCAGCTCGCCATTGCCGCTTACAACAGCCCGAACACCACCGTGATATCCGGTCCCGCCGACGAGGTGCAGGCGGTGGTGCACAAGGTCACGGACAACGGCCAGTTCGCGCACCTGGTCCGGGTCGACTTCGCGTCACACAGCCCGCTGATGGATCCGATCCGGGAACAGTTGCTCGAGACTCTCGACGGGATCGCACCGCGGCCGGCTGGGGTGCGCTTCCACTCCACTGTCCACAGTGGTGAACTCGACGGCACAACCATGGACGCCAACTACTGGGCCGACAACCTGCGTCAGCCGGTGCTGTTCGCCGATGCGATCGCCACCGAAGCCCGGCAATGCAGGATTTTTCTGGAAATCAGCCCGCATCCGGTGCTCACCGACGCGATCACCGATTGCGGCGCGGCCAGGACAACGAGCTCACTGACGCGTGGTGAGCCAGGTCAGGCGACCCTGCACGCCCGTTTGGCGCAGCTGTACGAGGACGGAGCGACGATCGACTGGCGCGGGGTGCTCGGGAGGCGTGCTCCGCACCATGACCTGCCGTGCTACCCGTGGCAGCACAAGCCGTACTGGCTGCCAGACACCCCTGTGGCCGACATCGCCAAGGCCACTGGCTCACCTGGTTATCTGGTCGAACACCGCGTCCAGGGCACCTCGATCTTGCCGGGCATGGTCACTGTCGATCTCGCCCTGCAAGCGGCGCATCGCGAGCTCGGGAATCCGTTCGAACTCTCCGACATCCGGTTCCACGCGCCGCTGACATTGACTGACATCCCGCCTCGGCTGCGGACCGAGCTAGAAGACGGGAAGTTCAGCGTGCACGGCCAGGACACCGACGGAACCTGGATCACCCTCACCACCGGCAAGGTCCAGCCTGCCACAACCTACCCGCCGCCCGCCCTCGACCTCGAAGCCTGGAGTGCCCGCTGCACCGCGCAGCTCAACGTCGATGCGTTCTACGCGGAACACCAGGCGCAGGGCAACGATTGGGGCCCGTCCTTCCAGCGGATCACCGAATTGCGCGGTAATGACAGCGAAATGCTCGCGATGCTCGACCTTCCTTCACATCTGCGCAACGATGCGGACGCCCACCTGTTCCATCCGGCGTTGCTCGACGCATGCGGTCAGGTGGCCGCCGCATCCGTTCGCGGTCCGTTCGTCGGCGAATCAATCGAACGAGTCCGCTGGTATGGGAGCCCCGGGCCCTCGGTCATCGCTCATCTTGACGGTAGACACGACGACGGCATGTCCTTTGGAGGCAACCTGGTGATCGCCTCCCCACAAGGCGAGCCACTCATGGAGATCACCGGACTTCGTTCGCGGCTCCTCAACGGGAAACCGCGCGTCGAAGAGAACGACTGGCTGCACGAAGTACGGTGGCGACCGCTGTCGGCCGCCCGGATTCGTCGGGGACGACGGGCGCCGCGGTGGCTGGTCGTCGGTGATGATCCCACAATATGCGACCGGCTTCCCGGGGCGGTCGACACCGAACTCGGTGCCACGACTGACGACCTGGGGGTGATCTTCACGACGGGCGGCGAACATTCGTGCCGCGACCTCGTGCAATTGGTGAAGTCGCTGGTGGCGCGAGAAGGTGCGACCCGCCTGTGGATCGTCACCCGCGGCAGCCAGTCCGTGCTCGAATCCGATTCCGTGCCCACACCGGAGGCAGCCACGCTCTGGGGGCTGCTCAGGACGATATCGGTGGAGCATCCTGCCCTCGGCGCTACTGCGGTCGACCTGCCAGAACAGCCTACGGAGGCTGATCTCCGCGCACTGACGGACGAACTGGCGTTGCCCGCCGGTGAGTACCAGGTCGCGCTGAGGGGTGGACGACGTTTTGCCGCCCGCCTGGTGGCGTCCTCACCGCGTCCCGCTGCTGCCCGGCAACCCGGTGAAGATCAGGTGCTGATCGCCGTGACGACCGCGAGCGACGATCCTGGGCTGTGGAGTTGCGTGGGCATCGTCACTGATGTGGGACCGGGAGTGCGTACATTCGCGCGAGGCGACCAGGTCCTCGCTTTGGGAGCCAGTCGCACCGGGTCGTCCGCACTGGCAGAAGCTGCGCTCACCGTGCCGATGCCGCGCGCCTTCACTCCTGCTGAAGCAGTCACCCTTATGCACGCCTACGTGCCCGTTCTGCATGGTTTGCGGGACCTAGCACGGCTGGGAGCAAATGAAACGGTTTTGGTCCATCCCGCAACCGGGCCCCAGGCAGCCGCCGCGATACACGTTGCACGCATGCTCGGCGCGACGGCGATGGCGGAACGTGCGGGCATCGCAGAGGAACGAGCCCTGCTCGACTGGGCGGGAATCCCCGAACCTTCCGATCGTCCGGACGTCGTCCTCACCACAACGAGCGCCCCGGTGCCGGATGGAGGCCGTTGCGTGCAGATTGGCGGGCAGGCACCGACCCCATTACCGCCCAACGCCTCCTACCACCGTGTGGACGTCTCCGCACTCTCGGTTCGTCAGCTCAGCGGCCTTGTCCATGAGGTGGTCTTGTTGGCGCACCGCGGCGACTTCCCGCCGCTCCCGTTCCGGCAGCACGGCGCGTCCCGGATCACAGTCGGCATCGATCGGCGCGAACCGGCGTATGTGATCACCGGCGGGCTCGGCGACCTCGGCGTCGTGGCCGCCGACCTGCTGATCGAACGCGGCGCGAGACGCCTCGTCCTGATCGGTCGCAGTTCTGTGCCGTCGCATCGGGTGGCAACGCTCGACCGATGGCGCGGCAATGGAATAGACGTGGAGTACCACGCACTCGACATCGCAGACGAACCTGCCCTCCGTGCGCTCCTGGAGCAGCCGATCCGCGGCGTCATACACGCCGCAGGCATCGGCACACACACCCCCGTCACCGATCTGAGCGCAGAGGAGATACAGGAAGTTCTTCACCCGAAACTTCGGGGAGCAGCCGCGCTCCATTGCGTTCTCGCCGACCGCCCGCTGGAATTCTTCGTTCTGTTCTCCTCCGCGGCAGCGGTGTTGCCCTCTCCTCTGCTCGGTGCCTACGCCGCGGCGAACTCCTGGCTTGATGCCCTGGCGCTGCACCGCTGCGCCCACGGCCTACCGACCCTGAGCATCGGCTGGGGCTTCTGGGAAACCGGCATGGCGGTTCGTCTCAACGGACCGGGCCAACTCCGGGTGCCGGCAGGACTCGCCAGCTTCACGCCTGCCCGCGGGGCGGCGATGCTCGGCCAATTGCTCGACCACGGCGTCACTGGCCATGTCGTGGTGACTCCGGCTGACTGGGCGGCTTACGCCAGTGCCTACTCAGATCTCTCCACTCAATGCGTGCTGACGGAGCTTGCGATGCCCACTACACAGGAAGTGTTTGTGCCGCACGCACGCACAGCGCCAACTGTCGAGCACGCGCCATCCGGCGCAGAGGGAGTTCCGCCCGGCGGCACACTCGAAGACAGCGATCGCATCGGCGAACTCGTCGCAAACGTGCTGCGACTTGTTCCCGAGAACATCGACCGTCGCCGCCCGCTCAACAAACTGGGCATGGACTCGCTCATGGCGACTGAGATCCGGACCTGCATCAAGAACGAATACGGAGTCGACATACCGATGCTCACTCTGCTGAAAGGCGCGTCGATCGACGATGTGGCTGCAGCGCTTGCACACTGCCGAACTTGACCGCGGGCGTGTCACTGCAGGTTCGTAGCAGAGGCCGGAACGGTCTCGCGATGAAGACGTCGAAGAGACCCTCGACAGATCAGCATGAGCAAGCGCCGCTGGCGAACAGCAAGATCCTCATCCCCACCTGCGTGATCAACGCAGGTGGGGACAGGGTGGTGACTTCTCCTGACCAAATCCAAGGAAGCGGCCACGCAAGCCCCGAACCCACCCGTCGAAGGTCCGGATTCAAGATGTGCGACACGATCCACACGGCGACGAGATCATCAAGGTCCTCATCGAGATGGTCGGGAAAATGAATGGCGACCTGGATCAAGATCCAGTCAGCCCGGTCGAAGTCCTGGTAAGCGACCCAACGTACCGCGACTAAACCCTGGACACAGATGAACCCCCTACGAGTGCCTGACCTGGTTCTTTCGGGCGCTCCGGGGGTCCATCTGCAACTTCATGTGTGGACCTTGGGGGAGCTTATTACAACCCGAAAGACCAGGTCAGGGCCCTTGAACGGCTCCGAGAGAAGCTCCCCAACCTCGACGCGCCCGAGCGGACGGCGGCCAAGCGGGACCGTCCCCGGCGTGCTCGGCAACTCACCGACGAACACATCCACGAGCTGATCGCCGGCTATAGGTCCGGCGCCACAGTCCACGCGCTCGGCGATCGGTTCGGCATCGACCGACGAACAGTCACCACCATCCTCCGCCGGTACGGCGCGCCGATACGCCCCCGCGGCCTCACACCCGACCAAGTCGACGACGCTATCCACCTCTACAGCCTCGGCTGGTCACTCGCCCGGATCGGCGCCCGCATGGACGTCACCGCCGACACCGTCCGCAAACGCCTCCTCGAACACGGCGTCACCATGCGCGACACCCACGGGCGCCCGCGCATCGAAGCAGGTGCCCCACGATGACCCCGTCCACAACCACCCTCTCAGCCCGACCAGGCTCGAACAGCACTCCCGTCGTCCAAGCCGTCACCGTAATCATGGGCATCGTCGTCAGCCTCACCTTCCTCTTCGGCTTCGGCAACGTCCTCAACCTCGCGCTCCGCCTCGGCGTGCCCGCCTGGATCGCGCCGCTCGTCGCACCCGCCGTCGACCTCTCGATCCTCGGACTTCTCCTCGGCATTCGACAACTGGCCCTGACCGGGGCGACACCGGCACAACTGCAGCCGGCCCGCCGACTGCTGATCTTCGCCAGCGCGGTCACGCTGGCCTTGAACGTGGCTGACCCTCTCGTAGCCGGCGAGTACGGCAAGGCGGCGTTCGACGCCGTAGGTGCGGTGTTGCTGATCGGGTGGGCCGAGGTCGGCCCGGATCTGCTGAGGACGCTGACTGTCGCATCTCGGCCGAACGGCACAGCGTCCGACGACGCGAAGCGGATGGACGCCCAACTCGCCGACGCACCAACCGCTGTCGGGCAGACGACGGATTCGTCCAGAGCGGCCACGAAACCCGAGGGCGGCTCCGGCGGGCAGAACAACCTGGCAGCTTCCGCCATAGTTGATGCCGATCTGCTGGAGCGGGCGAGGGAGGCGGACGCGCGACACTGGGATGAACACCGTCGGCCGATCTCCGCGGACACGCTGCGCAGGACGCTCCGCATCGGCACCGCCCGTTCCCGGCTGCTAGTAACCGCGATCCGGGCTCAATCGCAGGAACGATCAGCTCAAGCTGGCGTGCTGACGCACGCTGGAGAGTGAGGTGAGGTCGGGATGAAACTGTGGGAGAAGCACTGCTGCGTCCGCAGAACGTTCCTGCGCGTTGCGGACAGAGGCCGGATGGCCCCCACACCCCCTGGTCTATGCGCCCCGACAACACCCTGCTGGAACGCACTCTCATGCCGATGAGCGTGCGTTGGGATTGGCAGTGACCGGGCGGTGAGACAAATCAACGACAGGGGTCAGACAGGCTAACGATCGTGAGTGTCGGCGCCGATACAGAATATGACCGCCGCTGTCGAGGCTAGGGAAGGCTGTGACAGGTCTGGTTGTGCAGGGCACCGGGTGGGAGATCCTGGTGCGCGGCGACCGCGCCAGCACCCGTCGAGATCTTACGGGCTCCGATGTCGTCATCCTGGACGGCGTGACCGGCCGATACGTGTGGGCCGCACCGCCCACGGCGCCTCACTGCGGTCAGTCGGCCAGACAGTACGAGCACGATGTCATCTGAGGAACGCATGAACGAGCCCATCGCGCCGGACGATCCTGTTGAGCCCGAGGCTACGGGGACGCCAGCGTCAACTTCTGCTCCCCAGGACGCGGGCGCCAAGTCCGACACGCAGGCTGCCGGTAACGCTGAGCGCGGTTCGAGCACCTACGCGACCGGCGGTGGAGGAGTTTCGTTCGCACATCGCGTCGCGACGGTCTATCTGGCCAGCATTTTGACCGGGGGCCGGCGGGCCGAGGCATCGGAACTGCCGGTGCGAAAGGTGTCGTTTCAGACCAGTCCGGCGCATCCAGTTGATGACCTTCTTGTCGAGTGCGGCGACGGGGCAACCGAGGTAACGCTCGCCGTGGCCTGTCGAGCAACGCCCAATTTCGTCCAGAGCAATGACGAGACGGTGAAGCTCGTCGGGTCACTGCTCGCCGAGGTTGCGAGGTTTGACACCGACTCCCACCAGGTAGCGATCGCGACGGCCGGTTGGTCCACTCAGTGGGAGCAGCTCGCGACGGTGTGCGACATCGCGCGAGCCCATGCTGGCCCGGAATCGTTCCAGGCGTCTATGGATGTAGAAGGCCGGTGGTCCAAGCCAGTGCATGAGCGGCTCGGCCAGTTTCTAAAGATGATTGAGAAAGCCGTCGAAGACGAGACCTCGGATGAAGAAGTTCGTCAGCTGGCGTGGCGGCTCCTTGGACGGCTGCACATTCTGGGGCTCGCAGTTCAGAGCCCAGACGGGGGCGACCGCACGGCGGTGGCGACATCGCTGGACGGTGTCGCCTCAGCATCAGTCGATGGGACCGTGGTCCGGGACCGGATCGAGGTAGAGGCAACCCGCTACGACGCGACCGGCGCCGTGGTGGACCTCAACCTCCTGCGCCGTGACCTCCACGTCGTCATAGACGCGGCGAAGACACGAAGCCGACACGCGTGGACGGTGGTCACTGAACACCGAAAACTGGCCGTAGCCGGCGTGCGAACCGCCATCGGTGATGGTTCGTCCGGTGGTCCGGTCGAGATCGCACTCACCGACAGGCGCCAACAGCTCACTGCGGCCCTGCGCGAAGCGGGTACTCGGGGGTCGGCCTTGCTGATATCTGGTGAGTCCGGCACCGGTAAGAGCGCGTTGACGCTGTTGAGGTTCCCCCGGTTGCCCGGAGACTTCCAAACCAGGTTTTATCATGCGAACCGAGGAAGGAAGTCATCGTGGCTGCCCCTAAGAAGTACCCGGATGAGCTGCGGGAACGGGCCGTGCGGTTGTATCGGGAGTCCGATCCCAAGCCGGTGATCCGCCGGTTGGCCGAGCAGTTGGGCGTTCATCACGAGGCCCTGCGGAACTGGATCCGCCAGGACGAGGCCGACCGCGGCGAGCGGCATGATCGGTCGAGCACCGACATGGTCGAGGAGAACCGGCGGCTCAAGCGGGAGAACGCTGAGCTGCGGCGGGTCAACGAGGTGCTGCGAGCAGCCAGCGCTTATTTCGCCTCCGTGATCGCCCCGACCCGGAGGACGTCATGAGCTTCATCGACGCGCATGAGTTCTCGGTCGATCTCGTGCTGCGGGTCCTGGGCATCCCACCGTCGACCTACTACGACTGGCGGGCCCGGCAGTCCGCATCGAGCCGCCGGGCGCTTCAGGACGCTCAGTTGCTGGAGATGATCGTCAAGATCCGCTGCTCGCACGAGTTCGCCGCCACGTACGGGTCGCCGCGGGTGTGGCTGGAGCTGCGCCGCCAGGGGATCCGGGTCGGCCGCAAGCGCGTCGAGCGGATCATGCGCGAGCACGGCCTACAAGGCGCGTTCCTGCGCAAGGGCTGGAAAGGCGGCTCCACCAAGCAGAATCCGCGCCAGACGGCCGCACCGGACCTGGTCAACCGGCAGTTCGACGCCGATGCCCCGAACCGACTCTGGGTGGCCGACCTGACCCGGATCATGACCGGTGAAGGGGTGTTGTGGCTGGCCTCGATGCGGGATGCCTTCTCCAACAAGGTCGTCGGCTGGGCCACCGCCGCCCGCGCCGACACCAGCCTGGTGCTCACAGCGCTGGATTACGCCCTGCGCTCCCGCGACGTCCATGATGGACAGTTGATCCACCACAGCGACAAGGGCTGCCAATACGCGGCTCTGCGGTTCACCCAGCGCCTGGCCGACGCCGGCATCGCGCCCTCGACCGGCAGCGTCGGTGACAGCTACGACAACGCACTCGCCGAGAACCTGTGGTCGACCATCAAAACCGAGCTGATCTACTGGCCCGGCAACACCTTCACCACCCGCACCGAGGCCGACTCGGCGATCTTCCGCTACATCGACGGCTGGTACAACCCCCGCCGCATCCAGGAACGACTCGGCGGACTGTCCCCCGACGAGTACGAAGAAGCATGGCGCATCCGGCAACAGACCAGACCGGCTAGACTCCCGGCCGAGCCGGACGAATCCTGATAACCAAGTCTCCGGCAAAGCGGGGGAACCTCAAGTCGACTCGTTTCGGTGATGAGCCCTAATACAGCCAAGGAATCAGATCGACGGGCGTAGGGCCTGGTTTGGGATCAGGTTCGTCTTGGGTGTCGGCGTAGAGCGCCGTCAGTCCAGGCTCTCCAGTCGTGGGGCCAGTTCGCCACCGGAGCGGTGGCACATGGAACCGCTTGTCAACGTTCTCGTTGGCCCAGGCGATTGCGGCAAGCTGGCTCGCAGGGCTTGGCATGGGGTGATCGGCGACGGTGAGCAGCATCGCCCAGCAGTCGGTGTGTCGACGGAGGAACCAACGTCGGGCTTGAGGATCAATGGTCCACCACGAGCGGGCGTCGCCGTCGGCTATGTTCCAGCCGAGAGATACCGCGCCACCGCTGCTGAGCAGGTGATCCGCCCACTCGCGGGCCGCTTCGGGCGAATCCGCGCAGTCAGTCATGGTCGCGGCCAGGCGTGACAGACGGATGTGGCCCGAGTTCCAGTGCACAACGAACGTTGCGGGGGATGCGGAGGCGGTAGCGGGACGTGGCTCGTCGTAGGTGGTCTTCAAATCATTGAGAACCGCGAGGTCGGTCATGGCAGCGACGTTGTCAGACTCGATCAACAGGCGGCGCAACTCGGGGTGTGCCGCGAAAGTTGCGCGGTCACGAATGACAAGCACGAGGCCGACGCCTGCGAGGTGGCCAGTCCGGAGAATCTCGTTCGCGCACGCTGCGGCATGTGGATCGTCGAGGACGTCGTCGGCGTCATCGATCGCCATCAAGATGCCTGGCCATTCGGGTGTCGGCCGGTCGAAGTGCCGGCCGTCCCCGCGAAAGCGCATGATGTAGTCGGCAAGCCGGTTGAGGTTGTTGATCGTGTCGGGCACGTTGGTGGAGATCCAGCTCTGATCTGGGAAACTGCCACATACGGCCGACAAGTCGTTCTCGTTGCGGGGATCGGCAGGTACGACGAAAAAGACTTCGGACGCCGCGGCCTCGTACGTGATCACACGTAGCATGTTCGATTTGCAGTTTCCCGGATCGCCGAAGATCAGGCCGTGCTCGACTCGTCCTGCGGGTGAGTGCAGGTGCCAACGCCCTACCTCGGCTTGGTTATCTTCAGTGCTCACCCCGATACGGATGGTTCCGGTTATCGGGTCGTAGCTTGACCCGCCGGGATGGAAGATCGGGGCGTCCCGTCGCAAGCGCTCAGCGCGCTGGTGGAGGAGTTGCTTGCGTAGCTCAGTGAGCGGCGGGCGCGGGCGAGGCGTCGTGTCGACTGCCGGGGCTGCGGGTGCCAGGAAGTCCGCGGGCCGGCGGACCGATGGTGCTTGATCGCCGAAAATGGCCAGGACGGTGCCTGATGCCTCGGCTCGGCTGGCGAAGATTTCCTTCCCATGGCGGACGGCGAGTGCTTCGAGGCGGTGTGGACTCAGCTCGGTGGCGCTGATCCCTCGCAGCACTGGCCGGCGAGGGTGCGGGGGGAGGTCCTGGGAAATGAAGTGGCTGCGGTGGAAGTTTGGTTCCTGCCGAGAGTAGAAGCGAGCAAGCCCGGCCCAACCGTCGAGATGGACGTTGAGCAGGCGGAAGCCGGCGTCTCTCATCTGCCGCATCGCCGCGGTCGGCTCGGTGACGCGCCATTCCAGGAGCTTGTTGTTGTAGTCCGGCGCGAAGTAGGACACCAGGCTGTGTTCGATCAGGTCCACCGCGGGCTTCAGGATGTCGCCACCCTCGATGGCGAAGATCTTGTAATAGGCGTTCAGATCCGGGCCTTCGTCGTCGTCCTCAATGTGATCGTCCGGGGACCAGCTTCGTTTGTGGAGGGCGAGCGGGGCGAGGAAAATGTCCCAGTCACTGCCGACGTGCTCGGCGTAGATCTGTTGAAGTTTCTGGTGGCGGGCAGTGCGGGCCAGCGTGGTCTGATCGAACGCCATGCCAACGTAGAGGACTTCCTGGCGGGCGAGTTCAGCCTGAGCGTCTGACAGCAAAGATCCCAGGGCCCATGCGTCGCCGTGCAGGAGCTGTTCGCCAGCGTTGAGCGAGAAATATGACCCATCTGGGTGAATGGTGAAGTTTCGCGTAGGACCGAGGTCCGAGACGTCGGCGCCAACCTGCACGGTCAAGCTGGAGCCGTCCGGCCGCCGCGTGGTGACGTCAAGGGTCAGGACATCCTCGTCAAGTACAACCGAGTCCGGCGCGATCCGCACGGCCGGTCGGCGGCTGACGATGTACCACCGGCAGCCGCGAAGGGCTTGATCGAGCTTGTCAACGTCACCAAAGCGCTGCTGGTAGATGTGCTGCACTCGTATCCGGTAGCTGAGTGTTCCGGCCATGACATGGGAGGTTACGGAACGGGTCTGACAAATTACAGAGCGAGCAACGCTGCGATGTCTAGGACCTCCAGCAGTGGTCAACACCGGGATAGCGGCATCGACCGGGCCGCTGAGGCGCTCCGCCGGAGGCCACAACCCGCCGACGCCGACCGGTGATCAACCGGATCGCCGACCCGACGACCGCTGATACCGTAGCGCCGAGGACGGCCGCGTGTTCTGTGTCGTCGAGATGGTCTGACCGCCTGATGGGGCGCCTATCCGGCCAGCGAACAGGCACTCGACCTCCTGGTGAGATGGTTTCGTCAGGTGTCGGCCCAACCCGTGGCGCAAGTCAAATGACTACCGCCGAGGTCCGGAACCGCGGAGTCGTAGTTATGCGAGGTAACAGGCAAATCTGACGATGCGACTAATATTTGACGGCCCGCCATCCCTCCCCCATGATGACGGGCCGTCGTCGCATCCGGCCCCCAGGAAGGCCAGGCGACCGCTATTCTTCGTCAGACCAGGGCGGTCTACGAGGTACCTACTCCGAAGGCACGGAAGAGATCGCGAAAGAACTCGTGGATAGTCGTGCGCGCTTGTTCTTCAGTTCGCAGCTCGTCAGCTCCGAAACGGAAAACCTCGTAACCACCAAGCTTGAGGTCACGATCGGCGCGCATATTCGTGGCGTACAACGCAGCATCCGCTCGCCCGTCCGTGGAGTAGTGGCGCTTCCCGTCTACTTCCAGCACGACTCGGTGCCCGTGGGGCAGCAAGAGCAGGAAATCCATCCGGAACCTGAGCAAAGCGTCCCTTCCGCGAGCTTGAATGGTCTTCGGGTCCCAGTGAAGCCAAACTTCAGGCAGGAGTGCCGGCAAGTTGGGAACGTCGGCCCCGAAGACCGAGTGGTACAGGCGATACAGGTTACGCTGCGGCGGCGAACTGGCCGGCAAGCAGTCCTGTAGCCGGCTGTATAGCGTCCTCTTCGCGTCGGCGTCGGTCTTTAGATCGCGCGAGTCTTTCCACCATGCTTGCAGGTCCCGCCAGCGGAGACCGTCTGACCCAATGGGTCTGTCGTAAACAAGAACACTATCGGTGTTCCCTACAATCTCGATGTCATTGTCGATGGCGTCACTAAACCGAATGTCAGGTTTTGTTGTCGACGCGAAGATTAGATTCTTTGGGCGGCCACGACTGGATCGCGTAGAGACAAGGCTGAACAGCGGATATCCGCCATCCTCACCGGTTTCGCGCAGCTCGACACCCACATGGTCGAGGTGCGGGTTGACCGCAGCGACGAACCGGCGCTGCGCCTCCACCTCTGGCACGACGTCCGCCGAAGCGAGCCCCTCAAGGAATAGGGCAAACCGTTTGTCTGAGGCTTCGAAGGCCCCCAGTCGTTCGAATAGCTCCTCGGCCGACCAGTCGGAATTGCGGTAGACATGTTGGGCGATGTGGTCCCGGAGGGTTCTTCTACCACCGAAGATAGCCCCGAACGGGTCGTCGTCCAAGACCCACAAACTATCGAGCAATACAGTGAAGCGATCTCCATCGTGGACAAGGTCGTCGAGGTGGAGGGCACGGGCGATCTCGCGCCGAGTTCGCTTCGGGATCGCTGGTTCACCTCTCATGGCCCACAAGGTGTCCTGAACGATGTTCCGCTCCGCTGCGTTCAGCCCACCGGCCTCCAACACCTTCTCCGCAACACGAGCCAAGGCCGCGTCGGGGACTTCTGCGAAGCTGGCCGAGGCACGCTCGTACTTTGACCCTTCGTTCGCCTGCGGCGGCGCCGGGAGGCCGAGTGCCTCACACGCGGCAGTCAGCGTGGCATGCGTGTTGGCGCCGCTGATACGCGAGGGAACAAATTCGAGAACCTCGCGAAGTTTCGCCAGGTCAGCAGCACTAGCCATCAACCGATTTTGCCAGACATCTGATCAGCCCTGTTCGGTCGGATGCCGAGGCAACTGCACGGACTTGCAGGCCACATACTCGGCGGCCCAGTCCCGCCCGAGCAGCGTGGTCATCGTGCTTGACGGCCGTCCGGTTGCGCCAGCTTCGCGTGGGCTCCGTGACCACGCGTCGGCCAAGGTAGGGCGAACAGAGGTGCATCACCTGGATCAGCGAGGATGAACGAGTGGTTGATGACCTGAGCGGGCTTGGTCCGCAGGGCTTCGAGCGCCTCACCCAGGCGCTGGCCGTTCGCGTCCTGGGGCCGGGCGTCGATGTGTTCGGCGAGGGACCGGATGGCGGGCGCGAAGTGAGCTTTCACGGCCGGCTGCCGTACCCGAGCCCTGCCGAACCCTGGGACGGCTATGGCGTCCTGCAGGCCAAGTACAAGGCGAGGATCACTGGCACCCGATCGGATACGGCGTGGGTGAAGCAGCAGATCACCGCTGAGCTGAAAGCGTGGACCGACCCCGCCAAGAAGCGCGTGCTCGACGGTCGGTTGCCGGAGTATCTGATCTTCGTCACGAACGTCCCTCTGTCCGCTGTGCCAGGCAAAGGCGGCAAGGACCAGATCGATGCTCTGATCCGAAGCTACGCGAAAACACTCGGACTGAAGGGGTGGGCGGTCTGGGACGGCACCGCCGTCTCCACGCTGCTCGACAGCTTCCCCGAGGTGCGCCGGGCGTTCAGCGCATTGATCACCCCCAACGAGGTACTTGCGGCGATGCACGACCATCTGACCGCGCCCCCAACTCCGCCGCGGGTCGATGTCGTTATCACCTCCCCGCAATATCGCCCTGGTCAGCCCGGACACGAATCGGTCTTCCAGTCCGCTTACGATGCCGCCGGAGCAGCCGGCCTGCTCGGCGAGGCGATGGGCGAAGTGCAGGAGGCCGGACCGGGCTGGGTGCAGCACTTCACCGGCGTACCTGGTGGTGAGCCTGCCGCACTGGCCGAATTGCCGGGAAAGCCCGCTTCGGCGATGGCCCGCGTGGTGTGGAACGACCTGCAAGCGATCGGGGATGGGCTACCGAACTCCGGCACGATTGGTGTCGGGTTTCCCGCCGCCAATCGAGCCGCTCCAGTTCCGTACATTCGCTCCGACCAACAGGTGATCGAGTTGGAGGGCGGGCTGTGGGGACGCCGAGGGCGAGGCCGCCTGCTTCGCCGTCCCGGCCAGCCCGCGGTATGGCAGACTGAAATCATCTTCGACAGCGAAGCTGTGCGAGACAAGGATTCCTGGACGAGCCTGGCCGACAAGCGCGACCTACGGCTGCGGGTTGCCGGGCGAATTCCGCTGGTCGCGGAGGACTGGGGAATCACCGACCCCGGTCGAGCCAGGATGCTGACCGCACTGGAACAGACCGGGTTGGGAGAGGTCTGTCAGCGCCTCGCCACTCGATACGGACTTGACACAACCAGGGCAGGCTGGCAAGAGATCGACGAGCCCGACGGTCACAACAACAGCCGATTCAGCGCTCATCACCAGACCGTGGTCGGCATTGATGGACGCCCCGCAGTATCGACGTGCCTGTACATGGTGCTACCCGCCGGTCACAGCACAGATTTGCGGACCGTGGCCGACTTGCGGATCGATTTCACCGCAATCGATCCGTCCACAGCATCGGCTGGTCCCGCGCAGATTCCTCCCGCCCTTCGGGTCACGATGACCGAGTTGGTCGAGTTCTTCGCCCATGCCTGGCACGTTGCAACGGTGATCCTCCCGTTGGCGGCCACGGACGATCTGCTGCATACGCCGCCAGCCGGCGCACCGCGACTGGAGCTCTACATCCAGAGCGAACGCCCCGAAAACGGAGGAGCAGAACGCACGGTCCGGGCCTTGGATATGGTCGATTTGTCTACCCTCGGCGCTCCACGCAGCAACCAGTCCCGAGATCTGTCGGTCGCCGTTACTACCCCGTTGGGACTGCCGCGCACGGAGATCGACATTCTGGTCCACGACGGTCTGAAGCGGATGGCCGCCGACTTCGGACTGGTCGTTCGACCGCGGAGCACGACGTAGCCGAGCCCGAAGTAGGGCTCAACAAGCATCGCTGGCCTGAATCGCCGGGGACTTCGTCGTCCCTCAGATCGGGATGGTGGTTTGCTGAGGCGTTCCCGGAACGGGTTCACCGAAAAGCAGCGATCGTGCGCGTGCCAGGAAGCCCTTATCCAGACCGGTGGTGGTCACGAGGTACTGCACGATGTCGGCGGCCTGTTTCGCGGCCAAGTCTTCATGCAGCGAACCAAGATCCGCCGGTTCGACGCGCTGAGCCAGCGCCGTTACCGTGGTGAGCACTTCAAGCAGCCGAAGTGCTGGCAGCACACGGTCGGGCCGGCGCATCACCCTGGTGATCAGCTCTCGGAGTTTGGGGTAATACGCCGGCAGCGGGTCGACATTGACATCGGCGGGCAGCGCCCCGCCTTCGCGGAGACTCGCGAGCAGGCCGGACAGCTGCTCTTTCTCCCGCAGGCCCACGACGCCGCCGAATAGGTACTCTTGCAATCCGCGATCTGGGTCGGACACGTGGGCGGATCGGATGGCGTGGATGGTGTGGCAGAGGCTGACCAGGTAGAGCCACGTCAAATCGAGGACCAACGCGAGATGGCGTGGATTCCGTGGGTCAAGTTGGTCGGCACACGCGCGGAGGTGCTCGACCATCTGCATCAGGTTGCGATAGTCGTCGTAGAGCCAGTAGCCGAACTCCCGGTAGTCGAGCAGCGGCTTGAGCCTCTTGTCCAAGCCGGTGAAAGCGGCCAGGACTTTCGTGGCAGCGGACACCTCGAACAGGTGAGAAAGTGGTGCGGCGTCCAGGGAAAGCTCGGATGGATGGAGTTCTTCTAGCCGATCAAGGTCAGCACTGGTCAGCGTGGTGATCCCCAACCGGGTGGCGAGTTGTCGGGCAGCGTCCGTGACCACGGAATCACGCACCATGTATGCGTCGTCGGCAGCGAAGAAATCACCCACGCCGCGCACCCAGAACATGCGACCGGTGGAGCCACCTGGTGTGGTCTTGCAATCCACGATCGTGCTGTGCAGGCGAGCCCCGCCGGTCAGGCTGAGGCCGAGTACGTCGAGATCGGTAAACGACTCGGGCTGGGACGAACGTTTTCCTCGCTCCTTGGAGGTGTCCGGCCCCGTCGCCGGGCCCCATGCGCCTCGCAGCTGCACGTCGAGCCGGGTGGTATAGCCCATCCTCCAGAGCAGCCTGCGCGACGTGACCTTGAGGCCGAGATCTTGTTCGCTCATCGAATACGTCCCGTCCCAACGCCGCATCCACAACCGTCTGCCATTGCTTGGGCGACACGATCGCCTTGTTGCGGAGTCGGGCCGTCGTCTGCATCGGGGCGGAGAACGGCTGGCCGAGCAACAAGGCGGCGCGGGCTTGCTCGTCGCCGACTCGACTCGCGACCGGCTCGCCGTGGGTGATCAAGTCGCGGGCGATACGCAGAGCTTCACGGTTGTCCTCGGTATCGATGAACCGAGGGCGTACCCAGCTTCCGCCGGGCAACGAGTCTGGGGCGAAGGCGATGATGCCAGCCGAGTGCATGAGCCGGTATTGCCTCTCGTGGGACGAGTGAGGTTGCAGGATGCCACGGTTCGGGTCAAGGAGCTTGTCGATGACATCGACCAGCGCGGTGGCGGGCAGGCTGGTCGCTCCGCCGAAGTGCTGCCCACACCGGAGACAGGCCAGCACCGCCAGCGCCTTCTCCAACACCGGCTTCCGGCCACGCAGCAGCTGTCGATCGAGGGTGTAGGGCAGCGCGGCGAACGGTTGCACCGTGTGATTCGGCAGCTCCACCGCCGGGGCAAGGAGGAGACCCCGCGCGATGGCGTCCTGCAGGATGGGTTGAGCCTCAGTGATCGGCATTCCCTGCTCACCGCGCAAGGTAGCGAAGGCGTCCGCCAGATGAGCTGAGCCGTGTTCGCGCACCAAGTCACCGACGACATCCGGATTCTCGAAGCCGAAGAATGGCGAGTACACCACGTCCCCGTCCAACAAGGGGATCGTCTTGACCAGCTCGGCCCTGCCACCGACTTCGAGAAGACGGGGAACCGCGGCGGTATCCAGACCGATCCGCGTTGCCAACTCCTCGACCGGCACCGGCGTGTCGGCGAGGCCGTCGACCAAGACCACCATCTGTTGTTCGAGCTCGGTCGGTTGGCGGGCTCGCCAGGCTCGACCGAGCTCGGCGTAGAGGTCGTCGTAGTAGGGGACGTTCTCGGTGAAACGGATGATCTTGCCGCCCGCGGTCTGCACCCCCTGGACGAACTCCACCTCGGCAAGCGCTCTCATGACAGCGTCGAAGGCAAACTGGTTGACGTCCAACTGCTCGGCGGCCACTGCGCGCAGCGCCTGTGCATCATTGATGACGTCCTGACCGCGGATGAGCGCGGCGAGGCTAGCTGCCATTCCGATCAATTGGGTGTCAGCCAGGGGTGTCAACGTACCCGAGTTCGGGTCGACATTGCGCAGGCCAGCGTGTACGTCCTGGCAGCGAAGCCCCTCGTCAAACGGCTCCATCTCGCCCCCTCAGCATCAACCCCGTCACTCTAGTCGGCCTAATCGTCCCCGTCGGGTCGATCGTTTCGGCCGGACCAGCTCGCCGGTTTCCCAGCCACGTGACAAGACTTCAAACGGCCACCTAGCCAGCTCGGGCTCGCAGACGGGCCTGCCCGGTCCGCGATCGCTCGGGCATCCGGCTGGATGCCGCGGCGCCAGGATGAAGAACTAGGCGGGCGCGGCGTGGCCGGGACGCTGAGCCCTTGCCGCGGACGGACACCTCGATCTCGTGCTCGACGAGGTACCCATGACCGTTGCCGAGGCCGCCGTGCCGGTGATCCGTTGCGGAGACCCGCAGGTCCGCCGCCGGCCACGCCTCGCCGTACCCGAACGGGACCAAGACCTTGCCGCGGTTTCTCGCTCGGCTGATCAGGCTGCGGGCTGTCGGCTGGCCCACCGGCCCACCGGCCGCAACACCGGCCCCGACAACCACGATGTCCAATCCGTCGAGCAAGGCGTCCACCACGACCGCCCAATGGGAGCCGGGGTTCGGCACGACGGCAAGCCGTTCCAATACGACGTCGCACTCGTGAGCGGCCAGCAACCCCAGGTCGGGCATACCGACGACAGCTGCCCACGAGCCGGCTTCCGTCGCAGCGGCCAGCATGATCAGCAGCAGTCTGCTTGGTCCATCCACCGCGACGGTGGCACCCAACGGCAGGCCGCCGGCCGGCAGCAACGCGGCCACGTCAGGGCGTACCGGCAGAACTGGCCGCGTCGCCTGGTCGGCGGTCGCCGCGGCGACCGCGCCCGCAGTTCTGACCGCGCCTGGCGCACGTCGCTCGAACACCGCCTGCAAGGACGCGATCGGTGATGTGCTGGTCACCGTCGTCATCGATAACCTCCCCGGAGAAGCCGTGCACCAGGTGCGCGGTCCGCCAAGGGGAAGTCGGCGGTCTTACATCGGGCCCTGCTCGTACCGCTACGTCCGGCTCGTCAGGTACGGCGCGTCGTCCATTTCGGCGATGTTGGCCACCGGACCGGAGCTGCGCAGGAACCAGGAATGGTTCGGCTCGCCTTCCGCGGCGCACGCATCACAGCGCACCTGGAGCACACCTCCACCCTCCGTCAACCTGCACCCGCGCGGCCGAAGCGCATGACGACCAGTCCGACACGTCGCGGGGACGACGACGGCCCTCCTCCCGGTTCCGTCCGTCCGGTAGTGCGCCTCCGCGTCAACAGGCCGAGGTTGAGTAGGCAGCAGGTCTATGAGCAGCGACGATACCACGACGATTCGCACAGGTGTTCGATACGTCGAAATGGGTGTGGTGTCATGATCGGGTCAAGGTTCGTCGAACTGCCCGCATGACGACGGCGCTCCTCGGCGTCGCGCCCTAACCGTCTACGTGCCGCCGTCGGGCCGCTGCTCGGAACGGCTACCGATCGCCTCCGGGGACGTCGAGCGCAGGGCGGATGCGGATGCTCGGTGTCTTTCTGCGAGGTCGTTGTCCCCAGATTCTTCATAGATCGCTACCAGGACGTCGTGGGCATGGGCTTGTTGGTGGCGGGAATCCAGGCGGACCATCACGGCGAGAGCGCGGATCGCGAGCTCTTCAGCGGTAGTGTGATCCCCCGCGTGGCGACGTGCACTGGCCAGCGAGATGTCAGCGCGGGCGGCGTTGTACGTGTCAGGCTTATGCAGGGTGGACAGCAGAATTGAGGTTCCCCCGCTTTGCCGGAGACTTGGTTATCAGGATTCGTCCGGCTCGGCCGGGAGTCTAGCCGGTCTGGTCTGTTGCCGGATGCGCCATGCTTCTTCGTACTCGTCGGGGGACAGTCCGCCGAGTCGTTCCTGGATGCGGCGGGGGTTGTACCAGCCGTCGATGTAGCGGAAGATCGCCGAGTCGGCCTCGGTGCGGGTGGTGAAGGTGTTGCCGGGCCAGTAGATCAGCTCGGTTTTGATGGTCGACCACAGGTTCTCGGCGAGTGCGTTGTCGTAGCTGTCACCGACGCTGCCGGTCGAGGGCGCGATGCCGGCGTCGGCCAGGCGCTGGGTGAACCGCAGAGCCGCGTATTGGCAGCCCTTGTCGCTGTGGTGGATCAACTGTCCATCATGGACGTCGCGGGAGCGCAGGGCGTAATCCAGCGCTGTGAGCACCAGGCTGGTGTCGGCGCGGGCGGCGGTGGCCCAGCCGACGACCTTGTTGGAGAAGGCATCCCGCATCGAGGCCAGCCACAACACCCCTTCACCGGTCATGATCCGGGTCAGGTCGGCCACCCAGAGTCGGTTCGGGGCATCGGCGTCGAACTGCCGGTTGACCAGGTCCGGTGCGGCCGTCTGGCGCGGATTCTGCTTGGTGGAGCCGCCTTTCCAGCCCTTGCGCAGGAACGCGCCTTGTAGGCCGTGCTCGCGCATGATCCGCTCGACGCGCTTGCGGCCGACCCGGATCCCCTGGCGGCGCAGCTCCAGCCACACCCGCGGCGACCCGTACGTGGCGGCGAACTCGTGCGAGCAGCGGATCTTGACGATCATCTCCAGCAACTGAGCGTCCTGAAGCGCCCGGCGGCTCGATGCGGACTGCCGGGCCCGCCAGTCGTAGTAGGTCGACGGTGGGATGCCCAGGACCCGCAGCACGAGATCGACCGAGAACTCATGCGCGTCGATGAAGCTCATGACGTCCTCCGGGTCGGGGCGATCACGGAGGCGAAATAAGCGCTGGCTGCTCGCAGCACCTCGTTGACCCGCCGCAGCTCAGCGTTCTCCCGCTTGAGCCGCCGGTTCTCCTCGACCATGTCGGTGCTCGACCGATCATGCCGCTCGCCGCGGTCGGCCTCGTCCTGGCGGATCCAGTTCCGCAGGGCCTCGTGATGAACGCCCAACTGCTCGGCCAACCGGCGGATCACCGGCTTGGGATCGGACTCCCGATACAACCGCACGGCCCGTTCCCGCAGCTCATCCGGGTACTTCTTAGGGGCAGCCACGATGACTTCCTTCCTCGGTTCGCATGATAAAACCTGGTTTGGAAGTCTCCGGGCAACCGGGGGAACCTCAAATGCGGGCGCGTTCCAGATGCTCGGTGGCCTCGGCGGCCCGGTCGAGCTGAACCAAGGCGTCCCCGAGGTTGATCAGCGCCAAGCCCTCGGCACGCGACCGTCCGAGGTCCCGCAGGATTTGGACGACCTCCAGGAAGCAGTCCTCGGCCGCCTCTAGATTCCCGGTGGCTACGTGCAGGATGGCCAGGCTTTTCAGCGCGCTGGCATAGCCGCGCCGATCTCCGGCTTCGCTCGTGTCCCGCAACGCCTGGTCGACGTGACCTTGCGCCCGCTGGACATCCCCCTGTCCGGCGTAGGCGCGGGCCAGGCGCTTCCGGATGGTGTTGGTCGCAGCGACGTCACCGGTGGCCTGGGCCGCGATGAGGGCGATCTCGTCCACCGCGATGGTGTGGCCATTGTCCTTGTGGATGATGGCGAGCGGCTGCATCGCGTCGGCGAGAAGAATTGCGAGCTCCGGCTGGCCGAGGGGCGCGGCTTCGCCTACGGCGGCGCCAAGGTTGCGACGTTCGCGGTCCAGCCATGCGAGCGCCGTGTTGTAGTCCTCGATGTCGAACGGCAGGAAGTACGGGGGCGAGCTGGAGAAGAACCGATAGTCGAGTTCGCGGCGTGCCGGCATGACGGTGGACGCGGCAGCCCTGGCGGTGTGGAGGAACCAGCGCAGAATCCGTTCCTGGGTGGCGGCGCGGTCCTCTGGGAGATCGTGTTCTTCGGCCGCATGGCGAGCGTGTTCGTGAACCAGGTCGTGAAAGCGGTACCGGTCCGCGTCGAACTCGGTGAGCAGACTGGCATCAAGCAGTTCGCGAAGGAGGTCCTCGGCCGTGCCGAGATCGGTGTCGATCGCTGCTGCGGCCAGCT
Source organism: Amycolatopsis acidiphila (assembly GCF_021391495.1). Lineage (NCBI taxonomy): Bacteria > Bacillati > Actinomycetota > Actinomycetes > Pseudonocardiales > Pseudonocardiaceae > Amycolatopsis > Amycolatopsis acidiphila. Next base: position 7,108,252 of record NZ_CP090063.1, read on the forward strand.
CCACCGAGAATCCTTGGCCGGGGGTCAGGCCCAACGCCCGGTACACGCCGGCAGCGGGTTCGGAGAGGCTCTCGTAGGCCGTGTTGAAACTGGCCTGGGCCGACAGGTCATCGTTCATCGACAGGTACTCCAATCGGTTATGGGCGCGGCGCAACGTGGTCACGGTGTAGGACAGGGCGCGGTGGGGACGGGCCGCGGCGTGCGCCGCGGCCACCGTCAACGCCAACGGCAAGCCGCCGCATAGCTCTGCCAGCTCACGAGCCGGGTCGCCATGCGCGGCAACAAGTTCCGCACCGAGGTGCTGACGCAGGAGTTCCAGCGACCCGTCGGCATCAAGGGACTCGACCGAGATCAGGTGTGCACCATCGGCCATCAGGCCGCGCAATGGGCGCTGACTGGTGACCACGGCGAGGCTGTGCGGCGAAGTGGGCAGCAGCATGCGCACCTGCGCGCTGGAGGCGGGTGCTTCCAGAAGCAGGGCGAGGCGGCGGTGTGCGCTGATCGTGCGCCACAGCGCGGCACGTTCGGCCTCGGCTTGGGGAATTTGGTCCGCAGGGACACCCAGAGCACGGAGGAACTGTCCGAGTATCTCGGCCGGCGCGGCTTCGGCGGGATGGGTGAGATCGGCATACAGCTGCCCGTCGGAAAAGCGCTTCGACCAGCGTGAGAGCGCCGACAATGCCAGTGCGGTCTTACCGACCCCCGTCAGGCCGCTGAGCACGATCACCGTCGGGACGGTGCCAAACTCGCAGGCGAGTAGGTCGTCGAGCTGGGTGAGCTCATGCTGCCGGTTAGCGAAGCGTCGTGATGCTGGAGGAAGTTGACGCGGCGGCGGGAGGGTGAGGCGGCCGAGGTGGACATGGACGTCGCCGTGCACGGCACCGGCTTGGACGCTGGCGCCGTACACCGATCCCGCCGTGTTCTGGATGCTGGGCCGGATCGTTGATCTTTCCGTGGAGCGGCCGTCGGCCGGTTCGGCATGAGCCATGAAGCCCTCGCCGCACCGCGAAATCTCGCCACCATGCAGCCAACAGCGTCGGCTGCGGAGCCAGCCTGCTCGGGCGGGTCGAAGTCCAGGCTCAGCACCTCCCACCCCGCGAGGCGGGCGCGGAGTTCCAACTCCGGCGGCGACAGGACGCGCCGCTGCAAGACGTCGGCTTCGGTTGTCCCGTCGTCATGAAGCCAGGTTCTGTGAGTTGTCAGCACTTGGGTCAGTGGATTCCACTCGCTGCGATCGGTGTACGTGGCGCGGAAATCTCCGATCTCAACGCGCCGCAGTGCTGCTGGGGTCAGGGCCCCAATGGGCGCCAGCAAGGTATGCAGGATCAACAGACTGTCTTCCTGAGCGTGCGCCGAGAACGTGGCGAACGCCGCCTCAAGATCCGGATCTTCATGGATGTAGGACAGGCTGTTGCCGACACAGAGTATGGCGTCGAATCTCCGACCGAGCCGAACGTTGCTGATGTCCCCGACGAAGAAGTCCGGTTCCGGCCGGTGTTCACGGGCGTAGGCAATCAGGTGTGGCTGCACGTCAACACCGACTACCGTGTAGCAGCGGGCCAAGCGCTCGGCGTCGACTCCGATCCAACAGCCGAGATCGAGCACGCTTTGGGCGTCCGGGTGGTGCTGGTTGATCAGGTTGGACCAGCGTTGAGCGTTGGCGTCGGCGTTCGGATGACGCAGCCGCTCGGCGAGGTCGGGCCGCCGGTAGATGAAGTTCGACTGAGTAAGTTGGTTGCCACGCATGGTGTTCCTCGAAGAGCGGGCCGGCGTGTGGGTCGGGATCAACTCGGTCACTGGGCGGATTCACATCCGCCGCAGGCCGTCCAGCACCTGCTGGAGGAAGGCGAGGTCAGGTCGCTTGCTCTGTCGAACCGCGCGAGTAGCAGCAGCTCGTTCTGCCGCCACTCGATCTGCCGCACCACGATCGTCGTTGACCTGTTCGGCTGCTTGGATGTCCAGGCTGCCGATCCGCGGCATGTACGCAGTTGCGACGTTGCGTAAGGCGTCCTGTGTAGACGAAGAATCAGTTTGCATGGCCGGGTAGTCATCGCCAGAAACAAGCCGGTGCCGCCCGACGTACCCAGTCGGAGGCTTGCGGACCGCAGGGTCGCCAGTGTCGGGATCACGCAGAACACGCGTTCGGCGAGGAACGTTGGCGGACACAAGCTCATTACCGACTCCTCACCGGACACGTCGGGTACACATCGGCCTCGCTGTCGTGGAGAATCATGTTCGCGGCACTGCCTTCCTGGCATCGACGTCATCCTCATGTCGCCTGATCAACCGGCGGTCAAGGCAGTGAAACCCGCCTGTATGCGGTTTCCCAGAGCGCCGATGGGGCGGTTATGAGGCGTCGAAGCGGCACCGACCATGGTGACCTGCACTTTTAAGGCCCCGATGGCGGCGGCCAGGGGAATGCTCGGTACCCGCGGGGCCGCGCTCCGGTCCGGAATGGCCACGGCCTGCCTCGGGCCCGTAGCGTCTTCCAGTCAACGGGCCGAACGTAGGCCGGGTCGTCGGCGGAGATGATCAGCGTTGCCTCCGGGTCCTCACTGCGGCGCCTTTCGTTTGCCCATCGGACCTGAGCAGGCGATAGGTCCGGCGGCGGCAAGTAGGCTTGCCGGCCGGCGCGCCACACCCGCATCTGCGCAATCGCAAGGAATGCGATCAGGACGACCAGTAGCGCGCCGACTGAGCCACCACCCAGAATCCAAACGGCCGTCATGCGGACCTATGTGTCCGCCAGCGTGCGGCTCCGGCCGGTCCGGGTGCCCTGATAAGTGATCACGCGATGGATGGATCGTCCTGCAGGTGAAGCGCAGGCCACCACCGCCGCATGAGCCCCGCCAGGCCAACCGTTGCGGCGCTGGGCATCTGTGCTGCGCGGACACCGAGGTTGGTGATCTGGTAGTGGCGGCGACGGGGCTGCTGCGGGTCAGCAGAATCGGGTTCGGCCCAGTAGGCGCGGACCCAACCGTCTGTCTGCAACCTCAGAAGGATCGGGTATGTCGTTCCCGGCAGCAGGCCCGTTCGGTCGTAGATCTCCAAGCCGCACAGCGCCTTGCCAGGATCGGAGGACAGCGTCGTCAGCACGGCGCGGGTGTTCTTGCGCATATGCAACATCTCCTGTTTGATCAACCGTCACTCGCGACGAGGAGTTCTCGGGTTCGATGCCGCTGCTGTTCGAAACGTGACGGCTCGTCGTGGCGGCGTTTCCAACGGACGGCCAGCCAACGCAGGGCGATGGTCCGCCGGGCCGCAGCGAAGCGGCGTCGGCCATGGTGGTCGTTGATCCCGAGCTCGGGCAGGAGCGCGAGCCACAGGTCGTCGTGGATTGCGCGGGCGCTGGGGTGTTCGATGAGTTCGGCCGCGTCGTAGGCGGCGTCGGAGTGACCGGCGAATTCCCAGTCCAGCACGTAGATGGTGGTGATGAAGTCGTGCCAGAGCCAGTTGTCGAGGTTGCCGTCGCCGTGGGAAAACACCAGCGGGGCCGGCTCGGCGAGTACGGCCACGTCGCCGCGGTCGTGCCAGGTGGCGATCAGGCCCGTCATGTCGCGGTTGAGCGCGTCGTCCGGGCCATGATGAAGCTGCTCGGACCACGTGGTGATACGGCGGACGAAGTCGTGGGCGGCGTCCAGGCGGCCGAGGTTGGCGAATGGCCCGAGCGGCACTCCGCGGATCTGGCCAAGGGCGGTGACCATGGCTGGCAGCGCCGAACTCGGCGTGGCCAATCCGGTGACGGGTACTCCTGGCACCAACCTCAACCCGAGCGCGGGCAGTTCGGGGGTCTATCAACGCCGAGCGCCTCTGTGCCGACTTGCTTCAGCTCTCGGGCTATTCAGACGTCGATCCGCAGGCCACCCTTGGCGGGCCAGATGGCAAGAAGGACGTCCTCGCCAGGCGTGACGGCAGACTTTATGTTGCCGCTGTCTATTTTCCTCCAACAAGCCCGTCATTCGCGCAAATCGAGGCCAAGTACGTCGCCGACCGACAGGGCGTCGACGGGAACGATGCCGACGGCTTCGTGTTCTTCATCAACCAGCACCTGTCACTCGGCCAACGGCGAGACCTCCTCCGCCAAGGCTCGGTCGACGACGAGATCTTCCACCTCGAACGGATTCGTTCAGTCCTCGACTCGCCGCGCGGCTACGGGCTGCGCTTGGACTATCTGGACCGCGAGATGAATGTCGAGGAGCAGGTCGCCTTCTTTAGCACACTGAGACATACGCGCGTCCAGGAGCTCATCGACAATGATGATCTTCTGCCCCAGATTGCCGCCGAGAAAGCTCCAATCGCCAACTTGGATTTCGCGCTTCTTCAATTGCTGCACCGTACGATGCTCGTACATGATCCGCGATTTAGGCAGATTGGGGGGCGACTTCGTACGATGCTCACCCAGGTACGAAACGGCATGGGGGACGTCATTTACACTCCGCCACACCCTAATGACGTTCCTAATGTTCTCGCCGAACTCTTCACTTGGTGGCGCAATGCGTATGCACTTGGACTTTCTACGCAAGACACCGAGCAAGTCGTCCAGTCGCTGGCACGGCTCCACTACGGAATCGTTGCCACTCTCCCGTTTCTGGATGCCAATGACCGCCTGGCACGCCTCATTACCGACCAGGCGGCCCGAGAACTTATCCGGAGGGGCGTGTCATTTGACTTGATCACCGATGGTGATGCCTCCGTTTTACGCCATCCAGGGCAGCGCAAAACGGAGGCATGCACAAGCTTGAAGAACTAATCTGGACTGCGCTCGAATAGACGTTGTAACACGCGACAATTGACTGGTGGAGTAGCAGTATTCGAACCATGCTTTATTTCCCCCGGCCCCGTCCGTTAGGTGCAGCTTCGCACTCGGCCCCGCCAGTGGGGAGACGAGTACGCGCAGGGCGCAGATGACCACAGTGACCCGCCAACGACCTCGCCGCCGAGAATGAAGTCACTCAAACAGCGGGCCGCTGCCACGTCGAGCCATCGAGCAGTGCTCACCGCTGCACCCTCTCCAGTACACTGTTGTGCCGGTCATGCCATGCAGCTGGATGCTGGAAGCGGATAGGACGTGATTGTGTTCGACTCGGAAGTCCTTGCAGCGCTAGGTCGCGTGGTCTTGATGCTGCGGGTCTTGAGACGGCATTGGCAGCGTTCGCTGGCGAACGACTTGCCCTGCACGCGATGGATATCATGGGAAAGCCGGGCGCCGCATTGAAAGCTGCGAAGCGTGCACTCCGTGACGTCGATAGTGAATACCAATCTGCCTACGAAACCGCCTTTTGTGAAGCTGAGTCTTTGCTGCAGCGTCGTCACGAGTTCATACACGCGATGTGGTCGGATAGGACTGAAGATAACTCGCCAGGGATTATGGTTATCCACATGAGGACATTCAGGCAGGTGGACGTCTCAGTTCAGATTTTGGATCGCTTCAGCGAAGATCTCCGACGTTGCAGCAGCAAAATTATTCGGCTACTAACAGCGCAGATAAATCATCGTCCAATATCCGACGTTATCCCCATGACATAGTCGCAAACCGCGCCCAACTGCACATAGAATGCGATGAATCCCAATTAACCGGCGAAGTAGCAGTATTCAAACCATGCGGTATGCTCCCGATGTCATATATCGACAACGCGGTACCGCGGCCCCTTTTCGGGCCAAAACGACTGGCGTACGACCTGTGTCTTGGTCGGGGTATCCGTTCGGCCGGTCTTGCTGGCGCTAGTCAAGTTCTCACTTGAGCATGTAGGCCAAAAACTGTTTCCGCTGGCCGCCAGGCAGTTCTGTCGGGCTTAGAGCATCCGCCTCACAAAGTCTCGATGCGCCGCCGCTTGCTCGCGGACGTGACTGACCACTTGGTGAAGCTGCTCACCGCCGACGACCTTCGGCGCACTCAGCAGGGCGTCGAGGAAGACTCCAGCTGGTACGGCACCGGCTAAAATGCGCCTGAGGTGCGCCAGGCTGCCAGCCGGGCAGTAGCGAACGGGCGTGGAGGCCAGGTTCTCAAGGTCTGTCAATTTCTGGCTGAGGGTCTTCGCCGGCTCCGGCCCGACGATCAGCAACAGCTTTAGCGGCGGCAGCGTCGTCAGCTTGTGCTTGACGTTGTCGACATACTCCTGGAGGGCACGGGAATGTTTAGTTGGCAACGCATATGGCCGGGCGGTGCTCTTGGCTTCGACCAGCAGGGTGTAAGGCGCTCCGCCTCCCTGGCTGGCGATGCAGATTAGGTCCACGCGCCGCTCACCGCGGCTGGTCGATACCACGATGAAGCCGAACGACTGCAGCAGGATGCTCAACTGCTGCTCGAACCGCTCCTCAACCTGCTTGTCGCCGTGGCGTCGGATGACTTCTTCCGACCGCCTGGCCAGGTCACCGAGTTCCAACGAACCGATCAGGTGGCCCCACAGTTGATCCCGGCGCTTGAGGTCGTTCTCGTCCCGTTGGTCTACAGCCTGCCGGGCTCGTTTGGCCAAGGCTGCAATGAAAATGTGCGCCATAGCTAGGTGCTCACGGTGCGGGCTGTGTAATGCTACTTGCGACAGGTGCTCCATAGCCCAGTGAACGAACAGGTCATAACCAGTGCCGGTCAATCCGAGAACGACCGACCCTGTATTCTCCATGATGAACGTACTGTGGTAGCCCACGAAGAACTCTGAGATGAACCGGCGTTCGATGGCTGCATCGATGCCGAAGTCGGCTGACAGTAGGTCATTTCGGAGGCAACCAAAGAACGGGCTCCAGCCACGGTACTCACGCGTGGCGTACGCGGATTCAGCGAGCGGCAAGGCATAAGCAAAGTGGCTAGCGATTCGTAGGCTGGCTTGGCGCCATCGGATGTCGGTTGGATCTGCCGCTCGGTCATCGAACGAGGTGTCACGTTCAAGAATTCGCTTCCAGCCACCCATCAGGTCCTCAAGGTTTGCGGCGACCTGCGGCGCCTTCAAGCCCTCGTATCCCGCCTCTGCTGGACGGGGAAGATGGAGTACATCTTCAAGCTTGGCGACTTCGGGCGCCTGCAACGCACGGCCAATGTCTGGCATCCCTTCACTCTACAGTGTCGTACCCCAGGCCGACTTGGACTGACACGGCGATGTTGCGTGATCAAGCTGGTGGAACTCTGCCCTGCCAAGCGAGGGACAGTATGTGGCTCTCGCGTTCCCGATCGCGGTTAGCAAGTACGCCGGTCGTCGAGGGACGTGTTTCGGTCGGCCCCTGCCTGACCCCGGACCCTGCGACAGACGCGAGCGACCGGAAGACCTGGTGCTCGATCGAGCACCTGATGATCATTTACATGCGGCGTTCTCTCTTATATTTGCAGAAACTAGCACAAATGTACGTTCCGCTTGGACTTGATCATTTCGTTTTGAGGCGACCTGCGGTTTCCGCGCTACTTGAACACGGCACGGTCGTGCTCCTTCCGGGCTTGATGATCACTAGACCTCCACTTCCCGCTCTGGCGAGATATTGTTGACGGTGGCTGAACTGGGCTTTTCCGGAGCACTTGAGCAGATGCCCATTGAGTGTTCATTTGTCGCGGAAAGTGTTCAAGTGGACGCGGAAACTACAACAAATCCTGTTTGGATGGCCGACTGGCCGCAAGGTAGTCGTCTCCGTTCCAACGGTACGAGCTGATTTGGATGAGCTTGCCGGTTTCCGGGGCCTCGATCATCTTGCCTTCGCCGATTTACAACCCCACGTGGTGGACATTGCTGGGTGTCCCGTAGAAGACTAGGTCGCCCGGTAGCAACGGTTGCCCGTCAGGCACCAGTGGGCCAGCGTCGTATTGCGTCTGCGCGGTGCGTGGGAGAGTTATTCCCGCCGCGTTGTAAGCTGCCGTGGTCAGGCCCGAGCAGTCAAAGCCCTTGTCACCTTGGGCAGGCCCGTTACCTCCCCACTCGTACGGCAGCCCGATTTGGCCACAGGCATAGTTAATCGCCATCGTCGCTGCGGCTGTCGGCGCCTGGATGTTCTTGCAGTCACCGGTACCCACTACCGCTTGTCCGTACTTGGCTGCCTGCGCGAGCACTTCGTTGACGTACCAGTCGGCGTGGTTGTACGCGAAGATGGCCTTCCGGATGTCTTGGGGCGCACCGGAATCACAGAGGTAGTAGGCAGCGGCATAGATCGCGTCGTGCGGGTTGTATCGGGATGGCGGAGTGGCGCCACCGGGTGGTAGCGGGTGGCGCGCGACCACACTGTCGAATGTGGACTGTAGGAACTGCATCGGGCCTCCCGCCCCGGCTGAGTTCTCTCCGCTGGAGACGCCGGGCAGCGTCGAGCGACCGTGGTCGGTCTCGACCTTCCCGATGGCAGCGAGGATGGACCAGTCCAGGCCGGGGCACACCGTCGCTGCCTGCTGGTAGAGAGTCAGGTAGTTGGCCGGGATGTCGGCGACCGCGTCCTGGCTGGGCTGCGTGCTGCTGCTGCCGAACAGCGCATTGGCGATCGCTTCGCCGACTCCGCCGATCAGAATCGGGATCATGACGATGAACGCGATCACAGCGATGGCAATCTTCATGGTCGACCTCCAGACCGGAAGCGGCTGGTCGGAGGCAACGGCGGCAGCGGGTTAGGCGCCGCCAGTTCCGTCCGTGCTGCCGGCTGTGCCTGGGCAGGCGGGGTGGATTGTTTCGGCGGGGGAGCTTTGACGTGCGGCCAGCAGCGAGCGAGTTCGGCGAGCCGCAACCGGCCGGTTCGTTGTGGCGACGTGCCGGCAACCGGCAGCCATCGGGCTGCGGCAGGGCCGTTCTCGTCGCTGTCGCCGAGGAGGTCTGCCGCGCTGGTCGCTACCGGTACTAGCGCAGGTCGGTCCAGTTGCGACACCGTGTCCGCGAGTGCTCGTCGTGCAGTGGTCTCCCGCCGGTTGCTGGTCAGCCACACCAGCACCGGTGTGGTGATTCCTGTTGCGGCGGCGAGTTTCTGGTAGCCGTAGAGCTTGCTGGCGAGCTTGGTCAGGTCTTCGGTGCCGAAGTCGAATTCGAAAAAGAACTCGACTTCGTTCCCGTCTTCGCGCCATCGCCCGTAGGCGTCGGGGCGGACCATGTCGCCAAAAAGCCGCGTCGCCACTGTCAGCGAGGACCTCGGCGAGGTCGGCCAGCAGCGGCGCCGGCCGGGTCCAGGTCCGCGCATCCGCGGTGATGCCGACGCGCTGATACGTCGCGGTGATCGCGCGGTCCAGCGCGGCGCGTTCGGTCGGCGCGAGCTCACCGCCCAGCAGCACCGACAGGACGGTGTGCAGGAACAGGCTGCGGCGGATCAGGGCATCGCGCGGTGCGGTGCGCCGGCCGTCCGGGCGGGTGTGGATCGGCAGGTCCATCGGGTTGAGGCGGACCTGCTCGGCGCCGAGGTGAACGTAGGTACCGCCGACGGCGGCGGCCAGCCGGGCGTACTCGTCCTCGGGGTCGATGACGTGGATCTCGATCCCGCGGTAAAGCGACCGGAGCAACTCCAGCTTGACCAGATAGCTCTTGCCCGCACCGGAGCGTCCGAGGATCACGCTGTTGTGGTTGTCCAGCGCGAACCGATCGTGATGCACGAGGCCCTGGCTGCCGACGTTGAAGCCGTAGAGCACGCCGCTGGGCGCGCCGACCGAGGTCGAGTCCGGCGGTGGCAGGTCCGGCGACGTGAACGGATATGCCGCGGACAGCGCGGACGTGTCGAAGGTCCTGCGCATGCCGACGAGGTCCAGGCCCATGGGCAGGCTGGTGATCCAGCCCTGCAAGGACCGGTAGGTGGTCGGCTTGCAGTCCAGCAACAGCGACGCGGCCAGCGACCGGATCGCGGCAACCTCGTCGCCGAGGGCTTCCTCGGTCGACGCGTGCACGGTCAGGTAGAGCCCGAGCCGGTAGAGCTTGCCTTCGCCTCGGGCCACCCGCGCGGACAGGTCGTAGGCGTCCTCGGTCGCGGCTTCGACCTGGGGGTCGATCAACCGGCCCTTGTCGCTGGTGTGCCGGCGACCGGACTCTAGTTTCGACAGCTGCTTGCGCAGCCGGTTGGCCGCGGTGACGGGGTCGATCGGCTCGATGTGCAGCGACACATCGACCCGGCCTGGATAGGTCAGCAGCGGCTGGAGCCAACCGGGGTGCACCTCGCGCGGATACCCGGTGATCACGAACGAGGAGACCCACTCGCCGCCGACTTCCAACGCGCGCGGACGCACGGAGATGGCGTCCGGCGTGAACGCACCGGCTCGCCCCAACGGCGACCGGACCGCCGGCTTGTTACGGGCGCGGCGCTTGGTCTTGGTCGTCATGAGCGGCGCCTCCTGTCGTAGTCGTCGGGGTCCTCCGCGGCGTCGTCGAAGCTGTCCTCCCAGGCGTCCCCGCCGTCAGGGGTCTGGTCGGTGGTGAACACGGAGCGGCCGAACGCGCCCGCGTCCCAGCCCTCCTCCGGGGCGGTCGTGATGACCTCCTCGGCACCGGCCAGCCCGGAGCTCGGCGGAATCAGCGAGTCGGGGTTGCAGGCCGCAGCAAGGACCGCAGTGGCCTGCCCGGCGTCCAGCGGCGTGACCGTGATGCCCGACGGCGAGAGCAGCTCGACCGCCTCGCCGAGCCGGCGCACCAGCCGCGCCTCGGCGGCCCGCCGGGTGGCGTCGTCGACCAGTCCGGACTGCTTGGCTGCCTTGCGTCGCGCGGTCAACGCCGCCAGCGGCGACGACCCGCCCAGCCCATCGGTCGGGCCCAGAGAGTGCAGCGGCTCGCGCAGCACCAGCAGCACCTGGCGGCGCAACAGGGTGGTGGCGCGGCCGAGTTGGTCGAGGTAGTCGGCGTGCTCGCGCGCCGCCTGTTCCAGCGCCGAGTGCGGCAGCCCACCGGCCTGCGCGCGCAGTTCGGCGATCTGGGCGGACAGGTCCAGCCGTTCGGCCCGGACCAGCACCTGCACCGGTGCGGTGAGGCTGTGCAGGTACCGGCCGAACGAGGCGACGAGCGACTCCTGCTCGGCCGGCGTGCGCAGCCCGAAGTTGATCGTCGAGCAGACCGCGACCACGGCGACCCCGTCCTTGCCGAGGTCGATGACACCGGTGTCGGTGACCGCTTCGGCCGGCAACCGCAGCGCCGCCGGGGACACTGCCGACGCCGCGGTGCCCGCCCGGTCCTTGGTCTTGCTGCTGCCGTCCGCAGTGGTCGTGCTGGCGTGGGTGGTCAGCCACTCCGGGGCGGGGCGGATGCCCTCCGGCGCGGCCACCCGGTGCTGCGGGCTCATCCGCTGGCGCAGTGCGGCGAGTACGAGACGGTCGAGGGTGATGCCGTCGCGCTGGCCCAGTGCCAGGAACGCGGCGGTCACCCCGACGGGAATGGCCAGGATGAGGAACACAGCCAGCGTGGACGGTGTACAGCCAATCTGGCCGGGGAAACAACTGGTCGGCGGCTGTGTGCCGGTGGGAATCGGCAACGGCACAGTGGGCTGCGGCGTGGTGGTCGCCGCCGGCAGGTGACAGACCGGCAGCGGGGAGTCCGGCGTGCAGGAATCAGCCGTCGGCAGCGGCAGCGGCGGGGCCGATGTGGACGGCGGCTGCGGCGATGCCGCGGGTGAGGCCCAGGCGCTGACCGCGAAGACGCCAACCAGGAGCACGATGATGCTCAGCGCCAGCATCCAGCCCGCACGCCGACGCCGACGACCAGCCGGCGGCCGGTCACTGCTGGCATCGCCGACCGCGGACACCATCGCGCGGTCGGCATCGGCAGCAGTCGTGACCGGGCCGCCGGACTGGCGGTGCGGACGCACCGTGGGCGGGGTGCTGACGGCCATCGGTCAGGCCCCCACGATGCCCTGCAGGACGGTCACAACCAGCGGCGCCAACGCCGCCAAGCCGTAGCCGATCCCCGCAGCCTTGAACGCGGTCTTAGCCTTCTCGATCTCGCCGGGGTCGCCGCCGCCCATCACGTACCGGACGCCGCCGATGGACAGGAACACGGTCGCGAGTCCCGCGAGCACGCCCATGATCCAGTTGCGGACGTTGTTCAACACGTCCGTCACCGAGCCGGCCAACGCGAGGACCGTCGTCGTGTCCGCTTGCGCGGTCGACGCCGAGAGCAGCAGGACCAGTGACGCCGCCTCGGCGACCACGACCAGCCGGCGCACCCGGCGACGGCGCGCGGGACCGGTAGACCTCGGAGCGGTGGCGGGCCGGTTGTCGCGCGGCCCGGTCGAACAGGAACGCGCTCGACGGCGAGTCCGTGGCGCCGAGACCGGCGCTATCGCGGGCCCACGACGCGGGCGGGTGTGAGGGCTGCGCTCGCCAGGTCGCGGGCGAGCGGGCGAATGAATCAGGCGCATTGGGGCACCTCCGAAGGGCGGGTTGCGAGCGGGGAGATCCCGCAGCCCTGAACTCCGGATTTCGGCTCCGTTTTGGACACACGAGCCCGAACTTTTTTCGCCGCGTCGACTTCAGCGACCGATACGGACAGTGACGAACGAGGCAGGCGTCGAGCCGGCGCGGCCAGGCGCGACAACGCGATGGCGTTGGCCACCTGGTCGGTCAGCGCGTCACTCGGATCGGTCTCGGCGACGCCGTCGCGCAGGTACTCGGCGAGCCGAAACTCGGCGCGTTTGCGCGTCTTGTAGACCGCCCACTCGCCCGCCCCGTGGTGGGCAGCCCAGTCCGCGACGGGCACGCCCTCCAGCCGGGTCGCGCCGATCAGCGCGGCCTCGGTCTGGGTCAGGACTCCGTCCGCGACCGCACGGGCCAGGACCAGATCGGGGTGTCCCCACGGGGTGTGCGGAGGTGTCGACCGGAAGCCGGGCGCGACCGGAGTCGGACCATCCAGCGCGTCGGCGAGTGCGTCGTACCCGGACCGATACGCGGCCCACCGCAGCCGCAGCATCACCCGCGGCCGACGCAGATCGATCGTCGACAACGCGCTGAGGAATCCGGAGAGAACCTCGGCGTGCACGTCGGCCGGATCTCCGGCGAACCGATCGGACAACCTGGCCGCGACGGAGGTCAGCGCCGGCAGCGCCATCCCGACCGCGGCGACGGTCCACGTCGCCCCTTCGGTGCGGGCCCGCAGCACCAGATGCGCCCACACCGCGTCGCGCGTCTGCTGCGGGCAGCGGCGCGCCAGCAGGCGGTCGCGGACCTCGTCCAGTGGGATCAACCGGTCGGGCAGACCGGGAAACAACCGGCCGTTCAGCGACACCGGGTCAGGCCCGGTCACCAGCCATGTGAACGTGTCACGCGCGATATCCAGAGAATTCGAAACAGCGTCGTCGCAGTAGCGACGAGACAGAGATTGTGCAGTCATTTTGTGACTTCCCAAGCGTCGTGGCGAGCAACTACGACGACAGGAAGCCACAGCGGATTCCACGGAAATACCACGGAAATACCACGCCATTACTAGCCAGCTACTAGGGCGATGAACCTGGGCTACTAGAGTACTACTATTTCTAGGCCCCGGACCCGTCCAGCAAGATCTAATTATTGAGGTCGGACGAGCGACTCCTTGATCAGGACTAGTAGCTTCTGAGCTGGGAATCTATGTACGTCCTAGTAGATCACTAGTAGGAGAGTGCCCTGGTAGATCATCATCTAGGACCTCGTTCGGAGATCAACTTCTGAGAGCTCGAAAAAATCTTGAAAATCCGCTCGGCGAGGCCCTGAACGTCGCGTACGACACACACGACGTTCACGTAAAGACACGGCCAAATCAGCGGTTCTTTGCACTCCTTTTTTTCCCGCCAGCCTGGCACGGCAGGCGGTCATCGATAACGCGCGCAAAAAATCTGCCGACGCGTGTCCAAAACAGGGCCGAAATCCGGAGTTAAGGGGTGTCCGAACACGGCACACCGACCCGCCGGAGGAGAGCTGCGATGCCCCCGACACGCGACCACGACACCCCAGACGACCAGCCTCAGCAGCACGATCCGATCGACCCACCCACCGTCCCGATCCGGCTCCCACACCTCCCGCACGGCGCCCGGCTCCGTGACTTGCGGCTCGTACTTCGTCATCCCCGTCCCACCCGCCCAGCCTCCGTCTGGCCATGCGCGGAAGACGAGCTGCGCGAGGGCACGGGGTTGATCGCCCAGTGGCTGCTCACCGCGATCATCAAGCTCGTCACTGGCTACACCGCACCCGGTCAGCGGGTGCTGCTGCTCGACTCCGCACCGCACATCACCCCGCCCGCCGGATGGCCGTCCACCGTGGCCGGCCACCGCCCTGGACGCGGCCCGTACGCCGGACTGCTCGAAGCCGGATGGACCGTGGTCCGACTCGGCCGAGGGGTGGACACCCAGACCGCCGCGGCGCACCCCGACCGCTTCGACGACAGCCCGACGAACCCACCAACCGAGTCCGAGTCCGGACCCGGACCGCACGCCGCGAGTCCGGCCAGCGACCACCGCGACGCCGGTGGAACCGACGACCGGTCCGGACCCAACAGCGCCGCGACCGCACACGGTCCGGACCGGTTCGAGCTGATCATCACCGCCGCCGAGCCGCACACGCTCGACGCCATCCAGCCCACCGACTGGGCCGGTCTGCTGACCCCCACCGGCACCCTCGCGGTCATTACACATGGTGACAACTCGGGCGCCTGGTTCACCGATCCCGCCAGGCCGCTCGTGCGCGCCGCGCACCACGCCGGCCTCCACTTCACCGACCGCATCGCGCTGCTGCGCGTGCCCATTCGCGACACGGTGCGCGCGGTCGCCGGCACCGGTCCGCACGACCATTCCGCGAGCCCACCGGGGCCGCCAACGACGTCCATCCGGCACACCCGAGCGCACGACGACCTGTTCGTCTTCACCCGCCTCCCCGCCGCGAACGGCGACGCCAACGCCGCGGAGAACCGGGAGGACACCTCCCATGAATGACCGCCCCACGCCGCCGTGGCCGCGCTCCCGGATGTCGCGGGAGCAGCCGCCGAACCCGCGACTGACGGTCTGGCCAACCGGCCAGCGCGACCCCGCCGCCCAACTCCGCGACGCCGGATGCGTCCCCGGCACCGACACCGACGTCGACCGCATCCCGCCCGCCGTCGCCGCGCACGCGATCGCCACCTACACCCGACCCGGCGACCTCGTTCTGGACCCCGACTGCGGAGCCGGCACGGTCCTCGTCGAAGCCCTCCGCGCCGGCCGTCACGCGCTCGGACTGACGCCTCGGCGGCAGTCGTGGGCACTCGCCCGCGCCAACGTCACCACCGCCAAAGCGGCCGGCGCCTGGCGCGACGGCTCGGTCCTGGACGCCCGGCCACCGCTGCTCGCCAGCGTCCGCGCGGCCGGACTCGTCGGGCGAGTCGGACTCGTGCTCGCCGCACTCCGCCCAATCCCCAACGGCACCGACGAGCAGGACCCGAGTCCGGACCCCGACCATGCCGCCGCGATCGACCGACTCGCCACGACGCTGACGTTCTGCGAACCGCTGCTGCGCTCCGGCGGATACCTCGTCGTCGTCGCCCGGCCCCGCCGAAACCCGAACGGTTCGCTGATCGACGTCACGACGCCGCTGCGCGCCGCGGGCACCTCGGCCGGCCTGGCGCCGGTTGACCGGTGCATCGCGCTGACCGCCGGACTGCGCGGCCGACACCTGGTCACCCGCGCCGCGCTGGACGAGCGGCGCGCCGCCGCCCGCGCCCGCGCCGCCGGCGTACCGACGGCGCTCACCGCGCACCACGAGGTGCTCGTGTTCCAACTCGCCCATGAGGCCGAACTCGCCGCCGCAGCGGCAGCCGCGATCCCGTGGCCGACCGAGCACGACGTCACCCAGGCCGCCATCAACCGCGCCGAGTACCACGGTTGGGAGCGAGCGGCATGACCACGCGCCTGTACTGCCGCGAGTGCGGCTGGCAGCCCAAGTTCCGCCGCAAGCGCACCGCCCTGCGCGCTGCCGCGCGCCACCACTGCACCACCACTCCGCTGGCCGAGACGCATCCACACTGGTGGCTCCGGCTTGGACAACCCTGTGGACAAGTAGCCGCGCCGGGACCATCGACGCGGTCACCGACACGGTGTCCGAGCCGGCCGGTGGAGACGGCGCACTGCTCGACGCCGTGTCGGTGACCGCGTCCAGTGGGCGGCGCTCGCCGCGCACCACGCCGAGACCACCCGCCGAGCCCGTCTCGCGATGGTCGAACTCGTCCGCGCCGGCTACCAGCTCGGCCCACCGCCATACGGATACCGCGCCCTGCGCATCCGCGTCACCGACCCGACCGGACGCAGCCAACTGCGGGCCGTACTCGTGCCGGACTGGCACACCGCCGCAGTCGTCCGCCAGATCTTCACCTGGCGCGCCGACCACGGCCTGGGCTTCGCGGTCATCGCCGGACGACTCAACGCCGACGCGCGCCAATACCCGCCTCCGGTGCAGACCGGGCGGTGGACTGCCAAAACCGTCAGGCGCGTCATCACCAACCCCAAGTACGTGGGCCGCCAGGTGTGGGCGCGCACCGTCGCCGGCCGCCCAGCACCAGTCGAGCAGTGGGTGACTTCTGGCCCGAACGCGCACGAGCCACTGGTCGATCCGAGGACCTTCCAGCGGGCCCAGCCGCGCAACGACGAGTCCCCGCACGACGTGACCGACCCGGCCGACCATGCCCCGCCGAGCGCAGCATGACCCCGTCCCGGTGGACCTCAACGACGGCACTTCTGCTGTGCGGATACGCAGCCGCCATCGCGGCAGCGAACTGGGCTACCACCCTCTGGCCGCAGGTGCCCGTGTTCGGGTTGCAGATCCCCGCCGGAGCGTTCTTCGCCGGGCTCGTGTTCACGGTCCGGAACCTGCTGCAGGACGCCGCAGGCTCCCGGACAGCGCTCATCGCGGTGGTAGCGGGGGCCGCACTGTCCGGGCTGGTCGCCTCGCCGCACGTTGCGCTCGCAAGCGCCGCGGCCTTCGCCACTTCGGAGACGGCTGACTTCGCGGTGTACACCCGGCTGCGCCGCCGCCGGCCCGTCGTGGCGATGGCACTGTCCGACACGGTCGGTTTGCTGCTGGACAGCCTGGTGTTCCTGTCGTTGGCCTTCGGCTCATTGTCGTTGTTCGGCGGGCAAGTCGCGGGCAAGGCCGTCACGACGGTGGTCGCCGTGTCCGTGCTGACCTGCGCTCGCGCCGGCCGGCGAGCGGTGACAACGTGAAGTTCTTCCTCGGGATTCACCAGCCGATCTGGTTGACCCGCGTCCACGATGTCCCGCTGCTCGTGTCGCACCGGCGCCTCGGGCACCGCCGTACACTCCCACGCGCCGTCACGGAGTGGGCGTTGGACTCGGGCGGATTCACCGAGTTGCAGCTTCACGGTCGTTGGCAGATCAACGAGAAGGACTACGTCCGGGCCGTCCGGCGTTACGCCGACGAGATCGGCAACCTCGCCTGGGCCGCGCCCCAGGACTGGATGTGCGAGCAGAACATCCTCAAGCGCACTGCCCTGACCGTTCGCGAGCATCAACGGCGCACCGTGCGCAACCTCGTTCATCTCCGCGAACTCGCGCCCGATCTTCCCTTCGTACCGGTGCTGCAGGGCTGGACGACCGCGGACTACCAGCGTTGCGCCGACCTCTACTACCGGGCAGGGATCGACCTTGAAGCCGAGCCGCTCGTAGGCGTGGGGACCGTGTGTCGCCGGCAACATAAGGCCGTTGTGGAAGAGATCATGCGCGCTTTCGCTTCATGCAACTTCTCGCTGCATGGCTTCGCCATCAAGCTCGGTGGCCTCAGTCAGTACGCGGAGGCATTGTCCAGTTCGGACTCGATGTCGTGGAGTAGGCGGGGCCGGTATGTGCCCGGATGCGGTCCGAGTCATCGCACCGAGTCGAATTGCCTGCGCTTCGCGCTGAGCTGGTATCAGCAGATCCAGACCACCCTGGGTTCGGCGGGACTGTCCGCGGGCGGACCGTCCGCAGAGCCGTTGGCGAGGGTCGCATGAAGACCATCGCCGCGTCTCCCGGTGCGGGCTCAGTGGTCGCCGCGAGACTCCGCGTTGTCAGGTTCGACGAGCGAGACGTCGCGGGGCACGTCGATTCCGAACAGCTCGTTCGGCGTGCATCGCAGCGTCGTGCACAGCGCCTGCAAGGTCGCCACCTTCACCTGAACCGGCGGCTTTTTCATCAGCACGTCAACCGACTGGAGGGACAGCTCGAACCCAGCGCGCTGAATGAGGAGCTCGCGCAGTTCGGTCGCGGTCCAGACATTGCGGGAGGCCATGACCTTCCGCAGCCGCCACTCGATCTGCACCCGCTGCCGTCCCGCGCTCGTCGCTCCGCGGCGCTTCGCGCCGTCGCCAACCGACGCACAGTGTCCCCGATGGCGATGGAAGCCGGCCGCCACACGCCCGGCGTGTTCAGCAGGCACTCACCACTAAACAGGCGATACTTGAGCTAGTCAGGCTATGCGCTAGCTACTCAGGTGATACCTTAATTGAATGACAGACCTGCGCACGGTTCGACAAAGGGGAGGTGCCTCGGCACCCATCACGTTCATCACGACGCCGACGCGCCACTGTTCGCGGTCCGCGCCGGTAGCGATCTTCTGGACTCGCGTCGACCGGCCATCTCGCGCTGACGAGGTGACCGAGCACCAGCTCGGCACGGCACACGATCGTGCCGAACGGCAAGAGTCCAGCACGACCACGAGCGCCGGCCCCGCACAGACGTGCTCGGGGAGCAGAGACCCGCTGGTCGTGACAGCTTCGGCGATCCCAGCTCATTCAACGCACGTCATGGTGCGTGCCCGCGTCGCCGCGAAATCCGCCTCGTGTGGACGTGCGACCGCAGGTGTCGACGGCTGGGAACGCCCGCTGTGTCGACGGTTCCTGTCGCCGACCAGCAGGCCCATGAACCGCCAGCACCTGGACGGGTCACGGGCCCGGAAGGGGCGCTCACGTGCGCGCAACCTGCCGACCCCGCAAAGGTCAACAACAACCACACCGACATTCCTGCTCCGGTCGAATTGGAGCAACACGCAGGCACCGACAGCGTGCCGAGCAAGCAGCCTCGGTCGCAAGTCGGCGCGCGCGGCGCTGGACGCAACTTGGTGGTGCGCGGCGTCCGCCGCGATCCCCCCAACATGCGCAAGCTCGCGCGGGTGGTGGCCAGCCTCGCGGCATCCATGTTGGCCGAGGAAACCGGCCAGCAACCCGTGTGCTCCGAACCGGACGCATCCGCTGCCAGCCCGCGCAATGGCCACCGCGATGCGGCTTAGACCGCAGCACGTTCGCGCTCGACCCGCGAGCGCAGCGGATCTACCCGACTCACCCAATGAATGGAAGGAAAGGTCAGCACAATGTCGCTTGCCACGCCCGAACCCCCAAGCAGTCCTCGGACTACGGACCAGCAGGCCCAGTGCACTGTGCGCGTCGGCTCGTACCAGCGGCAGCCCGAGTTCGGTGAAGACGAGTTGTTGAACTCCTACGTCGCGTCTCAGCCGGGTTGGCAGGTCCGTCTCCACTGCACTGACCACTACGCGTCAGGCGCCACGATGCGACGTCCGGGACTACAACGGGTGTTGAAGGCGGCTCGCTCCGGAGAGATCGACGTGCTGGTCGTCTGCCACATACACAACCTGTCGCGCTCGCACCTGCACCTCACCCAACTTCTCAGCGAACTGAGAAGCCGAAGTGTCCGCGTCGTCTCGGCCGCCAATCCTTCCTTCGACACGGAGACCCCCTTCGGGGCCATCCTCGCGTGCGCACTGGACGTCATTGCGGGCATCGAACGGGACGGCGCGCGCGAAGACCGCCGAACCCTGCGGCGCCCGACACCCTCCGCGCGAGCGTCCATTCGCCGCGCGGTTGCTACCAGCGCCACCGGTCCGTTGATGGCGACCACGCCGCCTACGCCCTCGTCCATCCGGCCTGCCCCCCAGCGAGGTGTCCTGTGACTCGCACTCATCCCGGCGCGAACGACAGGCGGCGGCACGGCGTCAACTTCGGTGCACAACTGCCATCGCGTGACACTCAACTCGGTACCCGTGCGGTGATCTACCTGCACGTGTCCGCGTCGCAGCCAGCCGCAACCGACCGCAGTATCGCGACCCAGCGTGAAGCGTGTCTTCGCACGGCCGCCGAACTGGGTTTCTCAATCATCGACGACTACGTCGTCGCAGACCGGCCGGTCCGGAAAGTGGCCCCGCGCGAGGCATTCCGGCGCTTACGCACCCAGGCCCACAGGCGATCGACGGCAGCCGACCGGCTCGTATCGATCAGCCACCGATCTCGACGGCCGGGCCGTGTTCACCGGTGGCCGTGTACCTCGTCCAAGCCCACCGACCGGGAGATTTCATGACCAGCGCCTATGCCGACTTCGTTGACGAACTGGAGCGGGACGTCGCGATCCCAGTCCTGGGACTGCCCAATGACCCTGCCCCCGGCACCCGCGCGGTCATCTACCTCCGCGTGTCGTCGACCGGGCAGGTCAACACCGACTACAACGCCGAGGGCATCTCCATCCCGGCCCAACGTGAAGCGTGCTTGCATAAGGCGAGGGACCTCGGTGTCACCGTCATCGACGAGTACGTCGAACCCGGCCGCTCAGCACTGGAGATGACCAAACGCAAAGCGTTCCAGCAGATGCTCGCGCGGGTGCGCAGCCAGGGTGACGTCGATGTCATCATCGTCTACCAACTCTCACGCATGGCCCGCAACCGCTACGACGACGCGATCGTCATGGCCGACCTCCGCAAGCGCGGCGTCACCCTGGTCTCGGCCACCGAGGCGATCGACGACACCCCGGTCGGTCAACTGATGCACGGCATCTTGGCCACGTTCAACGAGTACCAGTCCCGCCAATCCGGTGCCGACATCGCCTACAAGATGGGTCAGAAGGCTCGCAACGGTGGCACTCTCGGCCGCGCCAAGATCGGCTACCTGAACCACATCGACCACTTCGACGGCCGCGTGATCCGCACAGTCATTCTGGACCCCGAGCGGGCGCCATTGGTCAAGCTCGCCTTCGAGCTCTACGCCACGGGCGACTATAGCCTCGACGACCTAGCCGACGAACTGTATGACCGCGGTCTGCGCACCCGCCCCACCAGTCGGCACCCGGCCAAGAAGATTTCGATCCACAAGCTCTCGGACATGCTGCGCGACCGCTACTACCTCGGCTACGTCGACTACAAGGGCGAGGAGATCCGCGGTCGGCACGAGCCGCTGATCGAGGATGAAGAACTGTTCGACCAAGTCCAGGAAATCATCGAAACCAGGGCCACGGCGAAGGAACGCCGCCGCACTCACCACCACTACCTCAAGGGCTCGGTGTTCTGCGGCTACTGCCGACGCGCGGGCAGGACACAGCGACTCACGATCCAGCGATCCGTCAACCGCCACGGGTCCGAGTACCTGTACTTCTTCTGCCGGCACATGCGCGAGGGCCTGTGCCCTGGCCCGCACGTCCACGCCTACCAGGTCGAAGAGGCCATCGAACGCCACTACGCCCACGTCCGGTTCCGGCCAGAGTTCATCGCGGACGTCGGCGCGCACATCGACTCCGTGATCAACGAGCAGGAAGCCGCCGCGCGCCTGCTGCACGAGCAGATTTCTGGCCAACTGAAGGAACTCGACACGAAGGAGGAGAACTTGATCGACCTCGCCGCCGACGGCACACTGCCGCAGACCAAGGTCAAAGCCAAGCTCCGCGACATCGCCACCGAGCGACGTCGCCTCACTGAGCGGCTCGACACTGCCAGCGCCGACCTCACCGACAGCGCCCAGCTCATCCAAGCTGCCCTCAAGTTCCTTCAAGCCCCCGAGGAGCTCTACCGACGCTGCAACGAGCAGCAACGACGCCTACTGAACCAGGCGATCTTCCAGGGCCTCTACATCGAAGACGACCAGGTCACCGATCATGACCTGCATGAGCCTTTTGGCCAGCTTCACGCCCTGCAACGTCAACACGTGCCCACGCCCCGAAGCGCTCCGGCCAGTCGGCCACGGCGGGCAGGCAGCAAAAAGGCCACCCGCCCAGCAGGTGGCCCTTCAACTTCCGGCGTTGCCCTTCTTCTGAAGGGCGTTCACGCAGGCAAGGGTTCTACTAACAACCCTAGGGTGGAGCTGAGGGGAATCGAACCCCTGACCTTCTCGATGCGAACGAGACGCGCTACCAACTGCGCTACAGCCCCTTGTTGAAAGCGTGGAAAGCATAGCAACCACCGCGAGGCGGTCGGCGAGGGGGGTTACTCGCCGACCGCCCGCCGGAACGGGAGTTGGCCCGGGTCGTCCAGTTCGTGGAATGCCGGGTCCTCGTCGTCCACGTCGACGATCACCGCGCGGCCGCGCATCCGCGAGGCGGGCGACGGGCGGCGCTCGATGCCGACCAGTTCGCGCCGCGGCTCCTCGGCCACCTCGTACTCGTCCCGCAGGTCCCGCCGCGGCGCGGCACGACGCCGAGCCCTGTCCAGCCGCGCGAGCCGTCGCTGCCGGATCTCGTTCTCGATCCGGACCTGCCGCCGCAAGTACGCGAGGTAGGACACGAACGCGATGTCGATCAGACCGTGCGCCCACCAGAGCAGCCCGGTCACGAAGCCGGCCGCACCGGCGGTCACCAGCGCGAGAAGGATGAGGGCCAGCACCACGCGCTGCCGGAACGCGTACTTGGCGCGCGCCGCGATCTCCGCGGCCTCCGGATCGAAGCCGCCACGGCCCGGCCGGTAGCGGCGCCCGTCGTCATCGGGGTCGTCATACGACGCGGAAGACCGGCGGCGGCGCGGATCGTCTTCGGAGTCGTCCTGGGGGTCGAAGCCGCCACGCGCGGAGCGGTAGCGGCGCTCGTCCTCTTCGGGGTCGGCGTACTCGTCGAGGTCGTCCTCGAGCTCAGCGGGTTCGGGGTCGACGACCTGTTGCACAGTCTGGGCCATGGCGAACTCCTCTTCCCCCTGGTCGGTGCCGCTCCCACTCCGCACGACGCGCGCCGCGAGCGCGGCATCCGCCGTCTGCACGACGGCCTGACGCTTCCGCGCGACCATGGGCACGAGCACGACAAGCCACGCCGCCGCCAGGGCGACAATGATCAACGAGCTGGGCATCTCCCTCTGTCACCTCCCCCGACTCCTGCTACATACCGTCACGCTAGTCACAGGAGTAACAGATCGCAGGTAGCCACGCCGCTCGAAAAGAGAAAACGGACCACCGGATTAGGTGAAACAGCACAGATGTGGTAACGCCGATCTCACACTCGTTCGGCGCGGCCCTGTTGCACGAGACGGGCGACGAGCCCGGGGCCGGTCTCCTCCGCGGTGATCGCGAAGCAGAAGTGGTCACGCCAGTCGCCTGCCACATCGAGATACCGCTGGAACAGGCCCTCCTGGCGGAATCCGGCCTTGGTGAGCACCCGGATGCTCGGCTCGTTCTCCGGGCGCACGGTCGCCTCGATCCGGTGCAGCCCACCGAGGGTCAGCGCGTGGTCCACCAGAAGGGCGACGGCGGCCGTCGCGACGCCTCCACCGACTGCCGTTGAGGACACCCAGTAACCGACCCAGGCCGAGCGGAGTGAGGCCCGGATCACGTTACCGACTGTGATCTGCCCCGCGAACTCGCCGTCCACCGTGATGACGAGAGGCAGGCACTGACCACGCCTCGCGAGCCCGCGCAACGCCATCCACTGCGGCGGCCAGGACCAGAAACCGTTGCGGTCGCGCCACGGGCCGGGCGCGGTCGGCTCCCACTTCTCGAGGTGCGCCTGGTCGCGCAGGCGGACCCGGGACCAGTCCCCGGCGTCGCGCAACCGGATGGGCCGCAGCCCGACGACCCCGGCCCCGACCTTGAGCGGCCCCAATCGTGCCGGCCAGCCGGGATGCCGGGCTTCGATGTCGTACGTCGTTGCCTGCACCCGGGTATTCAACCGTTACACCCGTTGTGCGAGGAAGGTCACCCGCACCTGCTCGCCCGCGGGCACCTCGGTGAGGTCTTCGTCCACGTTCACCAGGCAGTTCGCCTCGGCGAGCGAGGCCAGCAGGTGCGCGCCGGAGGTGCCGAGCGGCTGCACCAGGTACTCTCCCGTGCTCTCGTCGCGCAGCAACTGCCCGCGGAGGAAGCCCTTGCGCCCCTTCGTCGAGCCGATCGGCGACAGCAACCGGGCGCTGACCATCCGCCGATGCGGGTTCCGGGTGCCGCGGGCGGCCCTGATCAGCGGGCGGATCAGCACCTCGAACACCACGAGCGCGCTCATCGGGTTGGCCGGCAGCAGGAAGGTCGGCACCGAGTCCGGCCCGAGGCGCCCGAAGCCCTGCGCGGACCCGGGGTGCATCGCGACCCGCGTCATGTCGAGCCGGCCGAGGTCGGACAACGCCGCGTGCACCTCGTCGCCAGCCGTGCCGCCGGCGCCGCCGGCGACCACGACGACCTCGGACATCAGCAACCGGCCTTCGACCACTTCACGCAACCGCTTCGGCTCGCCGGGCACGATGCCCACCCGGCTGACCTCGGCGCCCGCATCCCGCGCGGCGGCGGCCAGTGCGTAGGAGTTGACGTCGTAGACCTGTCCGACCGACGGCGTGCGGTCGATGTCGACCAGCTCGTCGCCGACGGACACGATCGACACCCGCGGCCGCGGGTAGACCAGCACCTTGGACCTGCCGACCGCGGCGAGCAGCCCGACCTGCGCGGAGCCGATCGTGTCGCCTTGGCGCACCGCGACATCGCCGATCTGCACGTCTTCACCGGTGCGGCGGACGTAGCCGGCCGACGGCACCGAGCGGTGCACCGTCACGTTGGCCGGATGCCCGTCGGTGAAGGCCGTCGGCACGACGGCGTCGGCCAGCGTCGGCAGCGGCGCCCCGGTCGCGACCCGCACCGCCTGCCCTGGCTGCAGCCGCCGGGGCTGGCGCGAGCCGGCCGGGATCTCGCCCACCACCGGCAGCTGGACCGGCTCGTCCTCGACCGGGCGCACATCGACGCTGCGCACGGCATACCCATCCACGGCAGCCTGATCGAATCCGGGCAGGGCGTGTTCCGCGACGACCTCTTCGGCGCAGAGCAGGCCCTGTGCCTCGGAGATGGCGACGCGCACCGGACGCGGGCGCACCGCCGACTCCAGCACGAGCGCGATCTGCGCGTCGACGGGACGGAACTCCTGCTCAGCGGCCTCGGGCGGCTCCGGGGTGGGCGGGGTCATCAGCCTTCGTTCTCGATTCGCTCGGCGAGCCAGGTGCGCAGCGACGGGCCGTAGTCGGGGTGGTCGAGGGCGAAATCGACCGCGGCCCGCAGGAACCCGCCGGGGTTGCCCAGGTCGTGCCGGCCTCCCCGGTGCACCACGATATGTACCGGGTGTCCCTCTTCGATCAGCAGTGCCACCGCGTCGGTGAGCTGGAGTTCGCCGCCGCTGCCGGGCTCGATCCGGCGCAGCGCGTCGAAGATCGCCCGGTCAAGGAGGTATCGGCCGGCCGCGGCGTAGGTCGATGGAGCGTCCTCCGGCTTCGGCTTCTCGACCATGCCGTGCACGCGCTTGACGTCTTCGTCGCCCGTATCGGTGACGTCGAATACGCCATAGGGTGAGATCTGCTCCTTCGGGATATCGAATGCGCACAGCACGCTGCCGCCGTGCTTCATCCGGACCTCGGCCATCCGCTCGAGGACCCCGGCCGGCAGCACCAGGTCGTCGGGCAGGAGCACGGCGACGGCCTGGTCCTCGTCGGTGAGGTTCGGCTCGGCCTGGGCGACCGCGTGCCCGAGACCCAGCGCTTCTTCCTGGATGGCGACTTCGACGTCGAGCAGGCCGGGGCCGCGGCGGACCTTCTCCAGCAACTCGGTCTTGCCCTTGCGCTCGAGGTTCTCCTCCAGCTCGGGCGAGGGCCGGAAGTAGTTGACGACCGCTTCCTTGCCCGGTGAGGTGACGATCACAAGGCGCTTGGCGCCGGCCTGGGCCGCTTCGGCCGCGACGATCTCGATGCCCGGCGTGTCCACCACGGGTAGCAGCTCCTTGGGAACCGCTTTCGTCGCAGGTAGGAAGCGTGTCCCGAGCCCGGCGGCGGGGACGATCGCGGTCCGGAACGAGTTGTTGTCGAAGGCGCCCGTCATGGAGGTAAAGCCTAACCTGCGGTTATGTGTAGCGGGCGGAATGACGACCTGGGGAAGGCCGAGTGGCGGGCACGTGTGGCGGCGGCTCGCACCGACGTTTCCCAGGCCCAGCGGGTACTGGAGGCACGTGCGCTGGTCGCGGCGCTCGCCGCGTTGAGCCTGCCGGACACGGTCTGCTGCTACGTGCCGTTCGGAACCGAACCGGGTTCGGCGGCGTGGCTGGACCTCCTGCGCGGGTCCGGGGTGCGGGTGCTGCTGCCGGTGATCCCGCCGACACCGGCGCCGTTGGACTGGGCAGAGCACACCGGTCCCCTGGCTCCGGGTCGCCTTCGCGGCGTCCTCGAGCCGACGGGTCCACGCCTGGGGCCCGCAGCCTTGGGCGAAGCAGGTCTCGTGCTGGTGCCCGCGCTGGCCGTGGACAACCGGGGCGCGCGCCTCGGCCGCGGCGCGGGCTACTACGACCGGTCGCTCGCCCACGCCGCCCCCGACGCCGTCCTACTGGCCCCGATCCGCGACCACGAGCTGGTGGACCACCTCCCCACCGAGCCCCACGACGTCCGGATGACCGCGGCACTGACCCCACGCCGGGGTCTCGTGCCACTGCCGGTCGCATGACCTCTCGTGTCCTCCCAGGTACACCTCCTTCTCCGCAGCCACCACGCCTGACGCCTCCCATCGGTGACCGATATCTCACGACCCACCGACATCCTCGGAGGTCCGGCGACCGTTGTTGTGAGGTGAGGGCAAACGGGCAGGCCACTGGTACCGGCGGGTCGCTTGACCGCAGATGATCGTGGTGCGTCTCGGTTGCAAGGCATGAAAACCCCGTTTGACCTGCGGGGGAATCGCCAAGTATCGTCTAGTGTTAGCACTCTCGCGGATCGAGTGCCAATGCGCGAAGGAGCAGCAGTGCCCACCTACCAGTACGCCTGCAAGGAGTGCGGCCACCAGTTCGAGGCCGTGCAGTCGTTCTCCGACGCCAGCCTGACCGAGTGCCCGCAGTGCACCGGCCCGCTGCGCAAGCTCTACGGCGCCGTCGGCGTGATCTTCAAGGGCAGCGGGTTCTACCGCACCGACTCGCGCTCCGACGCCAAGTCGTCCGCCGGTTCGAGCAAGCCCTCGTCCTCGTCGAGCACCGGCTCCTCCGGTGACGGCGGGTCGAGCAGTGGCAAGTCGGACAGCAGCGGATCGAGCAGCGGCAAGTCGGACTCTTCGTCCTCCTCGTCGAGCAGCTCCTCCACCACTGCGGCCGCCGCTTCCTGACGAACGAGTTATCCACAGGCACCCAGTTGTCCACAGGTGCTTGAACATCATCTGTTCTCCTCGCGGGCACGCTTCTAGCGTCGAGGTGACGGCAGCGGACCCACCGCAGCCGCATCGACGACCAGGAGTGTGCCCGCGATGCGTTTCCCGCCCCGTTCCTCGTGGCACCGCTTTCGTTTTCGCTTACGTACCAGGCGTTTCCTGCTGATCCGGCGTGCACTCGCGGTCGGGTTGCTCCTCCTCGCCGCGGCGCTCGCCCTTCGCCCGACCGCTGCTACGCCCACGTCGGCCGAGCCTGCGCGAGCCCGTGCGAGTCCTGGCGTTCCGCTGTCCGGCGCGGCCGGTTTATCCACAGTCCCCGTCCACCTCGCGGACGCGAGCGTGGCCGCGTTGCTCACGCCCGGCATGCGGGTGGACGTGGTGACCGCCGAAGACGGTTACAGCCCCCGGAAGGTGCTGGCCAGCATGGCGACCGTCATCGACATCCGTCCGCCCCCGGAGGGTGGCAGCCAGCTCACGGGCACCGAGTCCAAGGGGCCTCTCGTGCTGATCGCCGTTCCCACCGAAATCGCGACGGAGGTGGCCGCGCTGTCACTGCGAAACCCGGTAGCCGTTACCCTCCGTTAGCCATATCCGGTGAGGAAGGAGTGCACATGCTGAAGGGTTTCAAAGACTTTCTGATGCGCGGCAATGTCGTCGATCTCGCGGTCGCGGTGGTCATCGGCACCGCGTTCACGGCGATCGTCACCGCGTTCACGAACGGTCTGATCAAGCCGCTGATCAACACGATCGGCGGGACGGATGCGGCCAAGGGCCTGGGCTTCAACATCCTCGGCAGCAATGACTCGACGTTTCTCGACTTCGGGGGTGTCATCAACGCGGTGATCAACTTCGCGCTGATCGCCGCCGTCGTGTACTTCATCATCGTGCTGCCGGTGCAGAAGATCCAGGAGCGCCGCAAGAGGGGTCAGGAAGCGGGCCCCTCCGAGCCCACGGACGTCGAACTGCTCATCGAGATCCGCGACCTCCTGCGCGAGCAGCGTGGTCGCCAGGAGAGTGAGGAGAAGATCAGGTCATAGCCGCCGCGCTCGCACCCTCCGCGGGCCCGGAGCGAGGACTATGTCGTGCGGTCAAGGCCGACGTGGGAGCCAACGGGGCCATTAGTCCCTTGACCGGGCACCACCGCTCACAGCCTGCATACGCGTGAAGCGAGGCCGCCCACAGCCCGCGGTCACAGCTCCCGCGGCCGCGACAGGGATCCGCCCTGAAGACCATCAGTCTCCGACCGGGCACCAACCGCCCGGGCAGGCCGAAGGGTGCTCGCGGCTAACGGTCGTGGTGCGGGGGCCGGTTCTCCCGGTACCAGGCGTCCCGGTCGCGGCTCGAGGACTCCGGATCGCGCTCGTCGGAGGTGGTTTCCGGCAGGACGTCCCCGAAGATCGCGTCCAGCTCGCGCCGGTCGCGCTTCGGGGACGGCCGGTCGCGTTCGTCGCGTTCGTCGCCGGACAACGGCTCAGGCCTCGTCGAGGCCGGACAGCTCGTCGATGACGTGCGGCACCAGCGAGGACAACGTCGCCATGCCGTCCCGCACCGCCGCGCGCGAGCCGGCGAGGTTGACCACCAGGGTGCTGCCCGACACGCCGACCAGGCCGCGGGAGATCCCCGCGTCGACGGCGCCGGCGGCGAGGCCGGAGGAGCGCAGCGCTTCGCCGATGCCGGGGATGGGGCGATCCAGCACGCCCGCGGTCGCGTCGGGGGTCACGTCGCGAGGTGACACACCGGTGCCACCGACCGTGATCACGAGGTCGACGCCACCGATGACGGCGGTGTTGAGCGCATTGCGGATGGCGACGGTGTCCGCGTGGACGACGACCACGCCGTCCACGATGAAGCCGGCTTCCTCCAGCAGCTCCGTGACCAGGGGCCCCGAGGTGTCATCGTGCTCGCCATGCGCCGCGCGGTCGTCCACGATCACCACGAGGGCGCGGCCAAGCCGCTGTGCACTGCGTTCCATGCAGCACACGTTAGCCCGTTGTTACCGAAGTCTGACGGCCACGTCCGAGCTACTGCGCGTACCTGGTCTCGCCCCATAGCGTGACGGCGTGCGAGTACTTGTGACGGGTGGCGCGGGCTTCATCGGCTCCCACGTCGCCGACCTGCTGGCCGCGTCCGGCCACGCCGTGACCCTGCTGGACGACCTGTTGCCGCAGGCGCACGGGGCCGGGGCAGCGCCGGACTACGTCGAGCCTCACCGGTTCGTGCAAGGCGACGTAGCCGACCGCAGGCTGCTGCGCGGGCTCCTGTCCGATGTGGACGCGGTCTGCCACCAGGCCGCGGTCGTCGGGCACGGGCTCGATCCGTCCGATGCTCCGATGTACGCGCTGAACAACGACTACGCGACCGCCGTCCTGCTCGCCGAGATGCACGTGGCAGGGCTGACGAAGCTCGTGCTCGCTTCGTCGATGGTGGTCTACGGCGAGGGCCGTTACTCGTGCATCCAGCACGGTGTCGTTCCACCCGCTCCTCGGCGACAGTCTGATGTGGACGCCGGCCGGTTCGAGCCGCCGTGTCCCGAGTGCGGGCGCGAGCTCGAGTCGCAGCTGGTCCCCGAGGACGCACCGCTGCGCCCGCAAAGCACCTACGCGGCGACGAAGCTCGCTCAGGAGCACCTCGCCGCCGCGTGGGCGAGGCAGACAGGGGGCACGGTTTGGGCCCTGCGCTACCACAACGTGTACGGGCCGCGAATGCCGCAGAACACCCCCTACGCCGGTGTCGCTTCGCTGTTCCGCTCGGCGCTGGTGCGCGGCGAGGCGCCCACCGTCCTGGAGGACGGCAACCAGCGCCGTGACTTCGTGCATGTGCAGGACGTCGCTCGCGCCAACCTCGTGGCACTCGAGACGCCCGGTCCCAGTGGCGACCTGACGGCGGTCAACGTCTGCTCGGGCATGCCCCACACCGTCGGCGAACTGGCGACGGAACTGGCCAAGGCCTGCGGCGGACCGGCGCCCCGCATCATCGGCGGTGCCCGGCCCGCGGACGTCCGCCACGTCGTCGCCGACCCGGCCCGCGCCGAAAAACTGCTCGGCTTCCGGGCGGCCGTACCGTTCGAATCGGGCATCGCGTCCTTCGCGACAGCACCGCTGCGCGCTCCGACCCCGGTGGCGGGTACCTAGCCAGACCGGTGGGCGACACCAGCGTCCGGCGCGGCGTCGTCAACCAACGACGAGCCCGTGCCGCGCGGGGCGCTGCCGGAGCCAGGACCACGAGGCGCCCTTGCGAGGTGGTGAGTGGGCGTTGAACCCGGACCGGCACCGCCATGAAGCCGCGAGTCGAAGCCGGGCCTACGTCCCGCCGCTGGCGAGGCCATGAGTGAAAGCCAAGCCGCCACACCCCCGCTCCTCGCGGAGTCGTGAGTGGAAGCAGGGCCATCACACACCCTGGCGAAATCCCGAATGGGAGCCGGACCGCCACGCACGCCCATCCCGAAGCCGCGGGTGAAAGCCGGGTCCACGTCCCACCCCTGAAAGCCAGGCCCCCGATGAAGCCCAGAAAGGAGCCGGCCCGCCACGACGCGGCCGCCGCGAAGCCGGGCGGCGGTGCCGGACCGGCAGCGTCAAGAGGTGGCGAGTGGGAGCCGGACCTCGAAGCGGCAGCCGTCGCCGTGGTTGCGGACGTCGATCTGGCCTCGGTGGGCTTCCACGAGGCCCTTGGCGATCGCCAGCCCCAGCCCGCCGCCTGTGGTGCCCGAGTGGTCCGGGGTTCTGGCCTGCGTCCCGCGGAACGCCACCTCGAAGACCCGCTCGATCTCGTCCTCCGGGATGCCGCCGCAACTGTCGTCGACGGCGAGCAGCGCCTCCGAACCGTCGATCCCCACGCGGATGGCCACCGTCCCGTCCGGCGGGGTGTGGCGGATCGCGTTGGACACCAGGTTGCGCACGATCCGCGTCAGCTCCGGGTCGCTGCCGGTCACCACGGGCCACACATCGGCGTCAGCCAGGACCTGCACCTTCTTCTGGTTCGCGACGATCGTCTGCGCGGCCAGCGCTTCGCTGATGACGTCCTGCAACGGCACGGCGGACATCGTCAGCCGCAGCGCGCCGGCGGTGATCCGGGACAGCTCGAACAGGTCGTTGACCATCCCCGACAGCCGCGACGTCTCGCCGCTGATGCGCGCGGCGTAGTCGGTCACCTCGTCCTTTTCGACGACGATCCCGTCCGCCAGCGCCTCCGCCATCGCACGGATACCCGCGAGCGGACTGCGCAGGTCGTGACTGATCCACGCGACCAGATCACGCCGGGCGGCCTCCGCGGCACGCTCACGCTCGCGGGCCTCCCGCTCCCACACACTGTGCCGCGCGATAGCCCGGCCGAAGACGATCGCCGCCGGCACCGTCACCAGCGCGACCAGCAGACAGACCAGCAGCATCGTGGTGAGCGCGGGGGTGAACATGAAGCCACTGATGCCGAGCACGCCCGCGAGAGTCGCGAGCACCGGGATCAGCACGAGCACGGTCAGCGTCGTGGCGAGCGATCCGCGCCGCAGCCAGTACAACAGCAGGCCGCCCACCAGCGCGACCGGCAGCGCGAACGCCAGCGCCAGCGGCAGGATGTGCCAGACGTGCGCCAACATCGCCTGCCACGACTCACCAGGCTCGATCACCGCGACACCACCTCACGCATGGCAAATTCGCTCCGAAGGCCCGGGAACGCCAACTCTTTGGATGGCGCCACGAACTTTCGGCCGCGAGGCCGAGCCGAGGACCGTGCCGCCGGCGGTGATCCGCACCCACCGAGCACCCCTCCCGTCGCGCGGCCAGGGACAGTAGGCCGTTCCGGCCGTTCTGCCGCCGAGCGAACCAACCCCACCGCCGGCCATCACGACGTCACCGGGTCGTACCGGTACCCGACGCCCCACACGGTCGCGATGCGCATCGGCTTCGCGGGGTTCGGTTCGATCTTCTCGCGCAGGCGCCGGACGTGGACCGTGACCGTCGACTGGTCGCCGAAGTCCCAGCCCCACACCTTCTCCAGCAGGTCGGCCCGCGAGAACGCCACCCCCGGATGCGCCAGGAAGAACGCCAGCAGGTCGAACTCCCGCGCGGTCAGCGGCAGCTCCGCGCCATCCAGGGTCGCCTGCCGCGCCCCCGGTTGCAGGCGCAGGTTGCCGTCCCTGGACTCGGGCGCGACGGGCGCCACGCCGGGCATCCGCGCCCGCCGCAGCACCGACGCCACCCGCAACGTCAGCTCCCGCGGGCTGAACGGCTTCGTCACGTAATCGTCCGCGCCCAGCTGCAGACCGGCGATCCGGTTCTCCTCCTCGCCGAGCGCGGTCAGCAGCACCACCGGCACCTGACTCGCCTGCCGCAGGCGCCGGCACACCTCGAGGCCGTTGATACCCGGCATCATCACGTCCAGCACGACGACGTCCGCCGGTCGCTGGGCGAACAGCCGGAGGCCCGTGACGCCGTCCCCGGCGACGTCGACGGTGAACCCGCCCGCCTCGAGGTAGCGCCGCACCACATCGCGCACCGTCTCGTCGTCGTCGACGACGAGCACCCGACCCGTCTCAGCCACAGCCACCTACCAGAACGTCAGCACCAGCGAGTTGACCGCGAGCGCGGTCAACGCCTGCCCGGCGAGCCACCACCGCCACGATGGCAGCAGCGACACGGCGGGCAGCAGCCACACCGTGAACGGTAACCAGATCCGCTCGACCTCGGCCTTCGACAACCCCGACACGTCCGCGAGCACGATCGCCACGGCCGCCGCGACGACCAGCAGCAACACCGGGTCGCAGCGGTTGCCCCGCCGCCACGGCCGCGCCGCCACGAAGGCGATGCCACTGCGCCGCACCCCCGCGACCAGCGCGGGCCCCGCGGCCAGCGCGAGCGAAGCCAGGTCCGCCCACACCCAGTACGAGTACGGCCGCGCACTCGCGATGCCCTGGTAGTACCGCTCGACCACCAGGTGGTACCCGTCGAACCACCAGAACCCCGCCGCCGTGAAGACCACCGCCACCGCCAGCGCACCGGCCACGGCCAGGGGCAGCGCGCGGGTGAGGCTGCGGCCGAGCAGCGTCACCGCGAACGCGATCAACCCGATCAGCGGCAACCCGTACGACAGGTACATGCCGAACCCGAGCAGCGCCCCGCCCAGGACGGACAACGGGACGGCGTACCACCGGCCGGCGCGAAACCCGTGCGTCGCGACGGCGATCAGGGCGATTCCGGTCGCGGTGACCCCGGCGAACATGCCGTCCGCCGACACCCCGACCCACACCGCGCCCGGGAACAGCACCGCGAACGGGAGCGTCGCGCGCGCCGCGTCGCAGCGGTGCAGGGCCGACAGCGTGAGTGGCACGGCGACGGTCACCAGGCAGCCGACGAGCACGCACACGGTCGCCGCCCAGGCGCCGCCCGAAAGCCCGATGCGGTCCAGCCAGACGAACACGAGCGTCGCGCCCGGCGGGTGGCCCGAGACGTGGGTGGTCCAGGAGTCCGGCTGGAAGTCGAGGATCCGGGAGGAGAACTGGCGCAGCATCGCCGGGATGTCGGTGATGCCGGGCACCTCGTGCAGGTACTCGTTGGGGTTGGTGAGCCGGTCGGTGAAGCCGCGGTGCCAGCCGTCGATCATGGCCAGCGCGAACGTCCACGCCAGCGACGTCGCGTAGCCGAGCGCGAGCAGCCGCCGCCACCGCATCCGCGCCACGAGCCCGGGGCCCCAGGCGACCACCGCCACCGCGATCAGCACCGCGAACAACGTGCCGGGCCCGACGTGCGGAAGCCACTGCGCGAACAGCGGTGCGGCGGGTGCCCAGAGCACCACGCCGCTGCCCGGCCGGTTCAGATACCCCCCGACCGCGACGGCCACCCCGACGAGAACGACCGCCACCAGCACGGCCCACAGATCGCGAGAACGTTTTTCGGGCCGCTCTTCCGCCACGGCGAGCGTCCGCACGATCCCCCTGGTCATGCGCGCACCATAGCCCGGCGCGGAATGCCCGTGAAACGGACCCGGGGCATCTGTCACAGAGTGGTAAGAAGTCAAGGACTGTCATGATTTGGTAAGGACCGCAAGGGTTCCGCTCTGTCCACCCTGGACTTACCGTCCGTTGCGTGAATCGGCACGAAATCGATCAAAACCTCGATCAAACAGACGTCGTCCTGCCGTGTCTCGACGAGGCCGCGGCACTGCCGAAATTGTTGCGTGCGCTGCCGCGAGGATTTCGTGCCATCGTCGTCGACAACGGCTCCACCGACGGCTCGCCGGAGATCGCGGGCGAGCTCGGCGCGAAGGTCCTGCACGAGCCCCGACGCGGTTACGGCGCCGCTGTGCACACCGGACTGGAGGCCGCGACCTCCGGCATCGTGTGCTTCATCGACGCCGACGGTTCACTCGATCCAGCCGACCTGATCCCGCTGGTCGCGACCGTGCGCAGGGGCGCGGATCTCGCCGCGGGCCGTCGCGTGCCCGTGGGCTGGGGCGCCTGGCCCTGGCACGCGAGGGCGGGTAACCACCTCCTCGCGACGCTCCTTCGCCGCCAGGGCGTTCAGGTGCACGACATCGCACCGATCCGGGCGGCGCGTCGCCAGGCCCTGCTCGATCTCGCGATCGCCGACCGCGCCTTCGGCTACCCCCTGGAGCTTCTCATCAAGGCCGGACGGGCGGGCCTGCGCATCGAGGAGTTCGACGTCGCCTACCGGCCGCGCGCGGCCGGCACGAAGTCAAAGGTTTCGGGATCCGTGCGCGGCACGCTCCGCGCGACGCGGGACATGGCGAAGGTGCTGCGCGGATGACCGGCTCGTTCTGCCTGCTGGTCGTCGCGAAGGCGCCGGTACCCGGTTTCGTGAAGACCCGCCTGTGCCCGCCCGCGACGCCGGACCAGGCCGCCGACATCGCGGCCGCGGCGCTGCTCGACACGCTCGACGCGGTCGCGGCAACCCCCGGCGCCGTGCCGGTCGTCGCGGCGACCGGAGACTGGGGCACCGCAGCCCGCGCGGCCGAGCTCGCACACGCGCTGTGGCCGATGACCGTGATCCGCCAGCG
Source organism: Amycolatopsis acidiphila (assembly GCF_021391495.1). Taxonomy (NCBI): domain Bacteria; kingdom Bacillati; phylum Actinomycetota; class Actinomycetes; order Pseudonocardiales; family Pseudonocardiaceae; genus Amycolatopsis; species Amycolatopsis acidiphila. Next base: position 7,143,501 of record NZ_CP090063.1, read on the forward strand.
GGGCAACAGCTTCGCCGAGCGCCTGGTCAACGCCCACCAGGACGCCGCGATGCCCGGCCTCCCGGTGCTACAGATCGGCATGGACACCCCGCAGGTCACGCCTGATCTCCTCGCCCAGGGCGCGGCGTCGCTCACGAGCGAGGAGAAGGCCGCGCTCGGGTTGGCCGAGGACGGCGGCTGGTGGGCGCTCGGACTCGGTGACCCGGCGGCGGCGAAGGTGCTGACCGGGGTGCCGATGTCCCGCGCCGACACCGGAAGGCGCACCCTGCGGGCCCTCACCGACATCGGGCTGCGCACCACCGAGCTGGACCTGTTGTCCGATGTGGACACGATGGCGGACGCCGAGCGGGTGGCGGCCCGGTGCGGCGGGCGGTTCGCGCCGGCGGTCCGGGCGGTGCTGTCGTGAGCCCGTTCGACACGGCTCTGCTGGCCCACACGTGCGTCCTCGAGCTGGCCAACGGCGAGCGGATCGAACTGCCCGCGCGGCGCTGGGCGGCCGACCCCGGCAGGGGCGACGAGCTGATGCTGGCGCGTTGCACCGGCCCGACGCTCGACATCGGCTGTGGCCCAGGGCGGCTGACCAGTGAGCTGACCGCCCGCGGCGTCAGCTCGCTGGGCATCGACGTGTCGCGCACCGCCGTCCGCCTGACCCGGACGCGCGGTGGCAGCGCGCTCCGGCGGGATGTCTTCGACCGCGTGCCGGGCGAAGGCCGCTGGCAGCACGCCCTGCTCGCCGACGGCAATATCGGCATCGGCGGCGACCCCGTCAGGCTGCTGCGACGGGTCCGCGAGCTGCTCGCACCGGACGGACGGGTGCTCATCGAGGTCGAGCCCGGCCGTCAGTTTCGCCGCGGGCACGTGCGCGTCGGCAACAGCTCGTGGTTCCCGTGGGCCTGGCTCGGCGTCGACGCCCTGGACGACATCGCGCACACGGCGTCGCTGGAGGTCGCCTGGACCGGTTCACACGGTTCGCGGCACTTCACCGAACTCGCGGTGGAGTGACACGAAAAACGGGCTCCCGGCGACGGATCGCCGGGAGCCCGTGGTTGGTCTCGGCCGCGTCGAGCGGCCGAGCGCTGGAAGCGCGTCAGTTCACCTGGACCGGCTGGCCGCCGAGGGTGACCTGGACCGAGCGGTTGTCGCTCAGGGTGAACGTCACCTTGTCGTTCGGCGCGCGGGTGCGGATGGCCGCGATCAGGCCGTCGGAGTCGTTGATCACCAGGTTGTCCACCTTCGTGACCACGTCACCGGACTTGAGCCCCGCCTGCTCCGCGGGGCTGCCCGGCTGCACCTGCTGGATCATGGCGCCGCCGGCCTGCGCGTCGCTGACCGTCGCGCCGATGTAGGTCTGCGTGGCCTTCCCGGTGTCGATGATCTCCTGCGCCGTGCGCCGCGCCTGGTTGATCGGGATCGCGAACCCGATGCCGGCGTTGGTCGCCTCGCTCTGCTGCTGGCCGAGACCACCGGAGGACTGCGGGCTGTAGATCGCCGAGTCGATGCCGATGACCTGGCCCGCCAGGTTGACCAGCGGGCCGCCGGAGTTGCCCGGGTTGATCGCCGCGTCGGTCTGGATCGCGCTCATCACGGTCGTCTGGTCGCCGCTGCTGCCGCCCGCGCGGACCGGCCGGTGCAGCGCGCTCACGATGCCCGACGTGACCGTGCCCGCCAGCTCGAACGGCGAGCCGAACGCCACCACCTGCTGGCCGACCTGCGTCGCGTCGGAATTGCCCAGCGCCACCGGCGTCAGGTTCTTCACGCCCTGCACCTTGACCACGGCGACGTCCGTCGTCGGGTCGCGGCCCACGATCGAGGCGTCGGCCTTCGTCCCGTCCGGGAACACCGCCTGGATGCTGCCGCCGTTCGCGGCGACCTCCACGACGTGGTTGTTCGTCAGGATGAAGCCGTCGGTCGAGAGCACGAAGCCCGAGCCCTCGCCCTCCTCCTGGCTGCCCGAGACGACCAGCTCGACGACGCTGGGCGAGACCTTCTGCGCCACCGACTCGACGCTCCCGGCGGGCGCGGCACTGGTCTGCTGGCTCGGCACCGGCTGGTTCAACGCGTTGTAGGAGCTGCCGCTGCCGCCGGAACCCTGCGACGCGAAGTAGCCCCCGGCGCCACCGGCGGCACCGCCCACGACGAGGGCCAGCACGGCGACGCCCGCCACGAGCCTGCCGGAGCCGCGGCGCTGCTGCGGGATCGGCTGCTGCTGTGCCGGGAAAGTCGCGGTGCTGTACGGCAGGCCCTGCTGGTGCTGGGCGGTCTGCTGCTGCGGCGACGTCCACGGGTACGCCTGCTGCTGTGCGGGCGCCGACCACGGGCTCGGCTGCGCCTGCTGCTGCTCCCCACCGAAGGACGTCCCGCGCGGGGGCGTGCTCACGTCCTCCTGGGCCGGCTGCTCCGGCTGCGGCTCCCGCGGTTCACCGCTGCCGTGCGGTGCGCTGGGGTCGTTCTCGGTCATGTACCTCACCATGCTGGTTGGTCCTGAGAGCTAGCTGAGCCCAAGCTGAGCTTCCAACATGAGTATGCCCAAGGTCGCCGCCGGCCGCGCGAAGCGCGTCCCTTGAGGGTGGTGTCGGGCGAGAGCCGGCCTAGCCCGCCGCCCGCAGGCGTTCGGCGATCTGCTCCGGCGTGGCGTCGTTGATCCACACCGCCATCCCGGACTCCGAGCCCGCCAGGTACTTCAGCTTGTCCTTGGCTCGCAAGATCGAGAACAGCTCCAGGTGCAGCCAGCCCAGCTCGCGGTCGATGCGCACCGGCGCCTGGTTCCAGCCCGCGATGTAGGGCAGCGGCCGGTCGTACAGCGCGTCGCAGCGGCGCAGGACCTGCAGGTACACCTGGGCGAAGTCGTCACGCTCCGCGTCGGTGAGGGCGGGAATGTCGGGCACCTGCCGGCGCGGCACCAGCAACACGTGCACCGGCCAGCGCGCGGCGGGCGGTACGAAAGCCGTCCAGTGCTCGCCCTCGGCGATCACCCGGGTGCCGGACTTCTGTTCCGCGGCGAGCACGTCCCCGAGCACGTGGCGGCCGTGTTCCTCCTGGTAGGCACGGGCGGTGTCGAGCGCGCGCCTGGTCTTCGGCGTGACGAACGGGTACGCGTAGATCTGCCCGTGCGGGTGCGACAGGGTCACGCCGATCTCCTCGCCCCGGTTCTCGAACGGGAAGACCTGCTCGACACCCTCCACAGTAGACAGGAACTCGGTCCGGTCCGCCCACGCGTCCACGACGGTGCGGACCCGCTCCGGCGCCAAGGTGCCGAACGAGCCATTGTGGTCACTGGTGAAGCACACGACCTCGGCCCGGCCGCGCCCCGGCGCCGTCGGCACCAGGCCCATCGCGTCCACAGTGGACGGATCGCCGGTGACGTGCTGGGAGAACGACGGGAACCGGTTCTCGAACACCACGACGTCGTAGTCGGACTCCGGGATCTCGGTCGGCCGGTCGGGGCCGCTCGGGTCGAGCGGGCACAGGTCGGCGGGCGGCTTGTACGTGCGGGTCTGCCGGTGCGCGGCCATCGCGACCCACTCCCCGCTCAGCGGGTCACGCCGGATCTCCGAGCTCGCCGCGACCGGCGGCAGGTCCCGGCTGTCGACGGCGATGCGCTCGCGTGGCGACTCGTCGAAGTAGATGATCTCCCTGCCGTCGGCCAGGTGCCGCACCGTGCGTATCAACTTTCCTCCGCCTCGTTCACGTCGGCGACGACCAGCTCGCCGATGTGCTCGGCCAGCGTGTCCCGCGCGGCCGACGGCAACCCGTCGTCGGTCACCACGACGTCCGCTTCCTCGAGATCGGCGATGGTCGAGATGCCGACGATGCCCCATTTGGTGTGATCGGCGAGCACGACGAGCCTGCGCCCGGCCTCGACCAGCGCGCGGTTGGTCTCGCTCTCGTCCAGGTTCGGCGTGGTGAAACCCGGCCCCTCGGCCATCCCGTGCACGCCGAGGAACACCTGGTCCAGGTGCAGGCGCCGCAGGCTCGCGACGGCTACGCCGCCGACCAGGGCGTCCGAAGGCGTGCGCACCCCGCCGGTGAGCACCACGGTGCGCTCCGGCTGCCCGGACTCGCGCAGCACGTCGGCCACCCGGACGGAGTTCGTGACGATCGTCAGGCCCGGCACGGGGTCCAGCGCGCGGGCGAACGCCCACGTCGTGGTGCCCGCGGAGATCCCGATCGCGGTGCCCGGCCGGACGAGGTCCGCCGCCAGCCCGGCGATCGCTTCCTTCTGGGCCTGCTGCTGCTCGGACTTCGCCTCGAAACCGGGCTCGTCGGTGCTCTTGCCGAGGTTCGCCGTCGCGCCCCCGTAGACCTTCTCGACCAGGCCGCGGCTCGCGAGCACGTCGAGGTCCCGGCGGATGGTCATGTCCGATACGCCCAGCCTGACGACGAGCTCGCTGACCCGGACGGCACCCGTGCGCCGGGCCTCCTCCAGAATCACCGCTTGCCGCTGCCGCGCCAGCACCGCCGCTCCCGTCAACATCCTCGCCAACTACACAAAATCCTACACGATTAAACATCGGCAGGGGTTCGCTCAGGCGGGTGCTCCCGGCAGCCGGATGGTCAGCAGTGCGCCCCCCTCGGGCGAGCGGCCGGCGTAGACCTCACCGCCGTGCCGTTGCGCGGCCTGCTTGACGATGGACAGGCCCAGGCCGGAACCGGGCAGCGTCCTGGCCTCCGAGGAGCGGTAGAAGCGGTCGAACACCTTCGGCAGGTCGGCCTCGGCGATACCGGGGCCGGCATCCGCGACCTCGATCACCGCGGTGCCGTCGCCCAGCGGGTACATCCGGACCCGGACGGTCGAGCCGGGCGGGGAGAACTTCACCGCGTTGTCCAGCAGGTTGAGCACGGCACGTTCGAGCGCGCTGTGGTCGCCGGTGAGGACCCAGGGCTGCAACGACACGTCGAACTCGATGTCGTTGGCCCGGCGGCGGGCGCGGTCCAGTGCCCGCTCGACGACCTCGTTCAGCTCGACGCGCTCGAACTCGGTGCGCGGCTCGTCCTGCCGGGCGAGCTCGACCAGGTCGCCGATGAGCTGGGTCAGCTCGTCCAGCTGCGCCTTGATGTCGGTCTCGATATCGGCTCTGTCCTGTTCGGACAGTGCGGGCGCGCCGGCCCTGCTGGCCGAGAGCAGCAGCTCCAGGTTGGTGCGCAGCGACGTCAGCGGGGTACGCAGCTCGTGCCCGGCGTCCGCGACGAGCTGCCGCTGGCGTTCCCGGGACTCGGCGACCGTGCCCAGCATCGTGTTGAAGCTCGTGGTCAACCGGGCCAGCTCGTCGTCGCCGCTCACCGGGATCGGCCGCAAATCCCCCGTGCGAGTGACGTATTCCGTCGCGAAGGTCAGCCGTTCGACCGGCCGCAGCCCGGTGCGGGCGACGGCCGTGCCGGCCAGCGCGGCGATGATGATCCCGCCGCCGCCGATCAGCGCGAGCACGACGGCGAGCTCCTTGAGGGTCTGCTCGGTGGGGGTCAGCGACTGGGCGAGGACCATCGCCTCGCCCGGCGCGTACGGCAACGCGATGACCCGGGTGTCGGTCCTGCTGTCCGTACGCAGGGAGGACGTCGTCTTGCCCTGCGCGACATCAAGCTCCACCTGGCTCATCGGCGGCTTCCGGCCGCCCCGCGGAAAGTACGGCGTGCCGTCGGAGTCGAGCAGACCGATCTGGAGGTCGGTGCTGGTCAGGAAGGCGCCGGGGAACTGCTGGAGGCCCTGCTGGAGCTGCGGTGTCTGCACCGCGGCGATCGCCCGGACCTGCAGGTTGTCGTCCACCTGCTGGTAGAGGTTCTTGTCCACCGTGATGTAGGCGCCGAGGGAGACCAGCGCCATCACCCCGGCGACGCACGCCGCGGCGAGCAGCGTCACGCGGGCGCGCAGGGAGATGCGCCGCTTCGGCCTGCGCTTGTTCTCGGGGCGCTCGCTGACATCCACGACCGCCACGGTTTCGGTCACGGTGTGGCTCACGGCGGGGTCTCCCGCATCACATAGCCGACGCCACGAACCGTGTGGATGAGCCGCGGCTCGCCGCCGGCCTCGGTCTTGCGGCGCAGGTACCCGACGTACACCTCGAGCGCGTTGCCGGAGGTCGGGAAGTCGTAGCCCCAGACCTCCTCGAGGATGCGGCCGCGGGTGAGGACGTGCTTCGGGTAGGACATGAACAGCTCGAGCAGGGCGAACTCGGTGCGGGTCAGGCTGATCTCGCGCTCGCCCCGGCGGACCTCGCGGGTGCCCGGGTCCAGCGTCAGGTCGGCGAAGGTGAGCTGCTCGGCGTTCGGGCCGGGCTGATTGTCGGGCGCGGCGCGGCGCAGGAGGGCACGCAGGCGGGCGAGCAGCTCTTCGAGGGCGAAGGGCTTCGGCAGGTAGTCGTCGGCGCCGGCGTCCAGGCCCGACACCCGGTCGGAGACGGTGTCGCGGGCGGTGAGGACGAGGATCGGCAGGTCGTCGCCGGTGCTGCGCAGCCGGCGGGCCACCTCGAGCCCGTCGAGCCGGGGCATCATGACGTCGAGGATCATCGCGTCGGGCCGGTCGGCGATCACCCGCTCGAGTGCCTGCGCACCGTCGCCCGCGAGCTCCACCTGGTAGCCGTTGAACTCCAGGGAACGTCGCAGTGACTCCCGGACCGCCCGATCGTCGTCGACAACGAGAATGCGCATGTAGACAGTGTTACTGACAGTGCTGAGACCCGCCTAAGAACTCACAGTTGGTCGAGCAGGCCGCCACGGTAGGCGAGCAGTGCCGCCTGCACCCGGTTCGCGGCGCCGATCTTGGAGAGGACCGCGGAGACGTAGCCCTTGACCGTGGCCTCGGAGAGGTGGAGCTTGCCCCCGATCTCGGCGTTCGACAAGCCTTGGCCGATGAGCCCGACGACCTCGCGTTCGCGCTCGGACAGGCTGGCGAGCAGCTTGCGCGCGGGCTGGGCGGCGCGCTGGCCCTCGCGGTGCGCGCGGACCATTCGCGCGGCGACGCCCGGGTCGAGCACCGCGCCGCCGCGGGCGAGGTCGCGGACCGCACGCAGGAGCGCGGCGGGCTCGATGTCCTTCAGGAGGAACCCGTTGGCCCCGAGCCGCAGGGCGAGGCTGACGTACTCGTCCATGTCGAAAGTGGTGAGCATCGCGACGGTGGGCGGGGCCGGCAGGGCGAGGATCGCGCGGAGCGCGCGGATGCCGTCGTCGGGGGCGCGCATCTTGATGTCGAGCAGCACGACGTCCGGATGCAGGCGGCGTGCGGCCTCGACGGCCGAGCGCCCGTCCGTGGCCTCCCCGACGACCTCGATGTCCGGTGCGCCACCCATCATTCCACGCAGACTCGACCGCACCAGCTCTTCGTCGTCGGCGAACACCAGCTTGATCAACGGGCCCTCCGGATCTTGGGGAGCGGGGTTTCCGCGTCCGATCACGGAAGGTTACCCAGTGGTAGCGCAAGAGTCGATAGCTCGCGCGTTTGGCCGGTGTGGCTCGTGCTTCGTCGGCGCGTGCCGCTACGCTGTAGCCTGCCAGCCCTCGTAGCTCAGGGGATAGAGCACCGCTCTCCTAAAGCGGGTGTCGCAGGTTCGAATCCTGCCGGGGGCACAGATTGTGATCAACATGCGCACTCTGGCCTGCGGAAACGTTCTGTTTCTGAAGCAAGAGGGGGCGAGCCAGTGTGCGAACCTTACGTAGAGTCACTGCGAGTCTGCTCAGCGACCGTGATCGGTCGCCTACGGTAGGACCCGTCGCGGGCGTCGACGACTTCCTGCACATGGGTGCTCCTGCTCTCCGATGCGCATCAAGGATGCGACAAGGATGCGACCGTCGCGCGGCGAGAGCGAGTTGCTGCCTTATAGCCACGGCCACGTCGACGCCGCTCTTTCATGGGTGGTCGCGTCTGCCGTAGCTGTTCGCGTTGCCAAGGTGTCTGGCTACGACGGCGAGTTCACTGGGTGAGCAGCTTGAGTTCGAAGGCGATGGCCTGCCGCACCGGGCCCGCGCCGCCGTGGCGTTCGCGGATCACGAAGCGGAAGTGGTCCTCGTGCGCGCGGACGTGTTCGTGGAGCGTGCGCACGGAGGCCTCGATGACACCGGCAGAAGACCGGGAATCTCGGCGGGCCTCGTGGATCGTCGCACGCAGCGTGCGCATGGACTCCTCGACGAGCACGACGCCGAGTTCGTCCATCGAGGCGAAACGCCGGTAGAACGCGGTCGGCACGATGCCGACATGCTTGGCAACCTCACGCAGGCTGAGGTTGCCGAAACCAGTGTCGGCGAGTAACCCCAGTGCGGCGTCCAGGAGTGCGCGTCTGGTCCATTCTTTGCGCTCGTGGCGGGTAGCCGGTTCCGCAGCATTGCTCACACCGCACGGCGTGGATCGCTACCTGGAGCTGATCGGCCCGATGCTGGTCCGCCGCGAGCTCCGCGGCGTGGTCACGGGCGTTCGGCGGCAGACCGCGGACACGGTGACGCTCACGGTGCGGCCGAGCCGGGCCTGGCAGGGGTTCCGGGCCGGCCAGTGCGTGCGGGCGTCGGTGGACATCGATGGAGTGCAGCGCACGCGCTGCTACTCGCCCACCGGTTCGGAACAGCGGAACGGGCTGGAGCTGACCATCAAGGGGGCGCCCGACGGCTTGGTCTCCGGCTATCTGCACGCCCGGCCTGATGCTCGGCCTTTCCGCGCCGGACGGCCAGTTCACCCTGCCCACGCCGCGGCCGTCGCGGATTCTGTTCATCAGCGGTAGCAGCGGGATCACCCCGGTGCTGTCGATGCTGCGCACGCTTGCCGACGGGAAACACCGTGGTGAGATCGTGTTCTCACACTACGCCAGCGGGGCGGACGACGTGCTCCATCATGACGAACTGGCCCAGCAATCGCCGACCGTTCGTGTCGTTCTCGGATACACTCACGCCGAAGGTGCCGACCTACGGGGTTTCGTTTCAGCGGAGCACGTGGAGCGCGCCGTGGTGTCGCGACGCGGAGACCTACCTGTGCGGACCGCCTCGACGGCCGCGACGCTCGCCGCCGGGGCGTCGGTCGCGGTGCGCTCGGTCAGGCGGTCATCAGCCGGTTCATCGACCGGCGGTGCGGGCGCGATCATGTGGATGCCGCGGATCGCGGTGCCGTGCCTGCTGTTCATCGGGTTCGCCCCGTTGGGAGCCGCGGGTTACGTGCTCGTGGTGCTGCTCGCCAATGTCGTCATCATAGGCGGAAACGGTGGTGCCATCAGCATTTCAGGGATCTTCTACCGGCCGTCGATCCGGGCCAGCGGCGGCTGGGCCGCGTCGGTGTCCCAGCTGGGTGCGATGCTCGGACCGGTGGCTCGCCGGATTGTTGCTGGACGGCGGCATGACAGCGAAGGGGACGTTCTTCGTGTTCGCGATCTTCCCGATCGTCATGGTGGTGGCGCTCGCCGGAGATGGAGCCCGTCACCGCGGCGTAACGTCCATTATGGACGTTGGCGCGGAGGAATGGGGTTTCGGGACGTGCACGTGGATCTCTCGGGCGCTCGCTCGGGCACGGCCACCAATTTCACGAATGTGCTCCGCGAACACCGATGCAGCGGAGGCGTGCGCAGCTGACGTCTGTGCGTGTCGATGATCGCGTTGAGCCCGACTTCGCCGCGTGACCACGCCGGAAGAAGTCCATTGTGGACGGCCCAGCGGGCAGGCCGGCCGGACGTCGAAGCCGTGGCTCAGCAGGGGGAACCGACCGCGTCGGCGGTGCGACGAAGGTGGTCGGCCATGGCCTGATGTGCGCGATCGGCGTCCCTTGCCCGGACGGCGTCGATGAACTTCCGGTGCTCAGCGACGCCCTGTGTTCCCTCGTGTCGCGCTTCCTGTATCGACATCAGGATGGCGTCCCGGAACGAGTCCATGATCATCACGATCGCGGGGTTGTGAGTCGCAGCTGCGACACGTAGATGGAAGTCGAGTGACATCGCACGCGTGTAGGAGCCGTCGGTGCGTGCCGCTTCGGCCTCGTCGCACAGTTTGTCCAGTTCGAGGAGGTCGGTCTCGTCGGCGCACGCGATCACGACCGGGATGATCCCGAGCTCGAGGATCGAGCGTGCCTGCGTCACGTTCGCGGCGGACAGGCCGGCCGTGGTGAGAAGGTCGGTGATCCCCTCGCCGGCATGCTGCGTCGACGGGGCCGTCACGAAGGCTCCGCCGCGGGCGCCCATGCGGACCTCGATCAGGCCATTGGCTTCGAGCACGCGCAGGGCCTCGCGCAAGGACAACCTGCTGACATTGAGCTGAGCGCACAAATCCCGCTCGGACGGCAGGCGATCCCCGACCGGCAGCTCACCGGAACGGATTCGGTCACGAAGCAACCGCACGATGCGGTCCGCGGTTCTCGCGCTCGGTAGCGGATCGAACGCGCGGGCCTCCTTCGACACGCTGCCCTCCTCACCGCGGCCCGTTGGGCTGATTGGTCCCCTGCCAAGAGCCACCTTACGGCACCTCGCGCTATGACCCTTGACACCGACCTCCGCTGCTCCTAGTTTGAACTTCCAAACCATTGAACCAATGCGGAGGTGGTATGCGCATCGAGGCGGATGTCGCGAAGTGTCAGGGCTACGGCAATTGCATCGGCGTCGACGCCAAGCACTTCGATCTGGACGACGACGGGCTGGTCGTCATCCGGGACGAGATGGTCGATCCGGCCGATCTGGAGACGGTGGAGTCCGCGATCCGCAGTTGCCCGGTGGCGGCGATCTGGAGGACGGCTGCCGATGCGTGAGCGTGTTGTCATCGTCGGCTCGTCGGTCGGCGGCATCCGAACCGCCCAGGAGCTGCGACGCCTTGGCTTCGACGACGACATCATGGTGCTCGGCGCAGAGGAAGAGTTGCCTTATGACAAGCCGCCGTTGACCAAGCAGCTGCTCGTCGGCGGGCAGACTGAGGACCAGATCTCACTCCTCGGTGCCGATGGCTGGGACGGGATCGGGGTCGACGGCAGGCTGGCGACGGCCGCGACCGCCGTCGACATCGATGAGCGCACGGTCACCGCCTGCGGCGAACAGATCGACTACGACTACCTCGTCATCGCCACCGGCGTCCGACCTCGAACCTTGGGCACCGGCGTCGAGAGCGTCGTCTCCGTCCGCGAACTGCGCCACGCTCGGAGCCTCCGACTGCGACTCGCCGGGGGGCGTCCAGTGTTGGTGGTGGGCGGTGGCTTCATCGGTGCCGAGGTCGCATCGTCGGCGCGAACGCTCGGTGCCGATGTCACGATCGTCGAGGCGTTGGCGGCGCCGTTCGCGCGTGCCGTCGGCGCTGAGGTCGGCGGGCATCTCGCGTCCCTGCACCGCGACAACGGCGTCACGCTGTTGACCGGCGTGGGCGTGGAGGCCGTGGAGCAGACGTCCGAGGGTGCCGTTGTGCGGTTGTCCGATGGCACGACGCACGAGGCGGGCACGGTGGTCGTCGGGATCGGCACCACGCCCAACACGGAGTGGCTCGACGGTTCCCGGATCCCCATCGACGATGGTGTACTGACCGACGCCAGTTGCGCCGTCCAAGCCGCTGAGGGCGTTTACGCGATCGGCGATGTTGCCCGTTCGATCGACCAAGGTGCGACGGTCTATCGACGCGTCGAACACTGGACGAACGCAGTCGAACAGGCACATATCGTCGCCAAGCAGATCATCGATCCCACCGCGCGGGTTCCGAGTGCGCGTGCGCCGTATTTCTGGTCTGACCAGTTCGGCACGAAGATTCAAATGGTCGGACGCCCGGCGGAATCCGACAGCGTGGAACTGCGTCGATTCCCGACGCCGGCCGGGGAGAAGACCATTGCGATTTACGGGCGCCAGGGCGCCTTCGCCGCATGCGTCACGTTCGGCTGGCCGCGCGCGATCGCCACGTGCCGATCCGCGTGGGAGCGAGGCAAGTCCACTGAGCACGTGCTCGCCGAACTCGAAAAGCTCTCCTCGGGCGCGCCCGTTGGCGCGTGACATCTTGCCCAGCGCTCACGAAGCCATTACCAACGCACCACATCGAAAGGCACCAGTAATGACGGTGAAGGACCTAAGCACCGCCTCGGCGGCATCATCCCGAATCGGCGACCTGGTCGATGTCGACAGCGGTGTCATCAGCCGCGACATCTTCGTCAACGAGCAGATCCACAAATTGGAACTGGAACATCTCTTCCCGAGAGCCTGGCTCTTTGTCGGCCATGCCAGCCAGGTGCCCAACCCCGGGGATTTCTTCAGCTCTTGGATGGGCTCCGACCCGGTACTCATGACCCGTGCCACCAACGGCGATGTCTACGTTCTGCTGAACTCCTGCCGTCACCGCGGTATGCGGGTTTGCCGGTACGACGAGGGCAACACGATGCAGTTCACCTGCCCATACCACGCGTGGTCGTACTCGATGGACGGATCGCTGGTGGACGTCCCCGGCGATCTCCACGGCGTACCGCATATGAAATCGGCCTACCACGGTCGGCTCGAGAAGGACAAGTGGGGACTTGTCCGATGCCCCCGGGTGCACAACTACAAGGGCCTCATCTTCGCATCGTGGGACGAGGACGCACCGGCGTTCCTCGACTACGTCGGTGACTTCCGCTTCTGGCTGGACAACCTCGCGGACGCGTTCGACGGACGTGCGGGCGAGACCGAAGTATTCCGTGGCGTGCTGAAGTGGCGCATCCGCTCCAATTGGAAGTTCGTATCCGAGAACTTCCTGGGTGATACCTACCATGGCGCGTCGACCCACGCCTCGGTCGAGGCGGTCGGGATCGGTCCCGGCGGCCGGGGAAATCGCCGGCACGGTGAGCGTCAGAACCAGGGCGGATTCTCCAAAGGGCGTATGAAGACCTCCTTCCGTCTCGGTCACGGTGCGTCAGACAATCTCGACTACGAGATTCCCTATCCCGAGTTCGCCGAGCCGGATCTGACCGAGTACTTCGAGCGAGCATGGGACGTCCGCGCGGAGAAACTCCGCGCCGAGGGCCGGGCACTTGGCGGACGCGGCCCGGCGACGCTTTTCCCGAATATGTCGTTCGCCGCGGGTTTCCCGCGCTCGATCCTGGTCGCCCATCCGATCAGCGCCACCGAGACCGAGGTGTGGCGCTGGTTCCTCGTGGACAAGGATGCTCCGGATTTCGTCCGTGATTGGCTGCGCGAGTACTACATGCGCTACGGCGGCCCCGCGGGCATGACCGAGCAGGACGATATGGAGAACTGGGACTACGCGACCCAGGCAAGCCTGGGCGTGGTCGCCCGCCGCTACCCGTACAACTACCAACAGGGGCTTGGCGAGGAACGGCTGAGCGATCTCGACGGCGCGGTGCACTCCGACCACGCCATCGCCGGCGAGGTCAACGCGCGAGCGTTCTACCGCCGATGGGCCGAGTTCGTCGACAACATGTCGTGGCCCGAGCTGATGAACGTGGCCGCTGTCGACGACCGGGTCGCCAAGATCATGGAGCGCGCGAGCGAGGTGGAGGCATGACCGTCCCGACGCAGAGCGCCCAGCCGACCGGTATGCGGCGCGCGGAACTGCTCAGTGACATCAGCGAGTTCCTCTATTACGAGGCTGACCTCCTTGACGAGCGCCGCTATGAGGAATGGCTGGACCTGCTCGCGGACGACTACCATTATTCGGTCCCGCTCCGCATGAATGTCATGTACAACGACGTGGCGGCGCGCGAGGAGACAAAACACGGATCCGAGGTGTGCTGGTTCGACGAACCGAAGACCACGGTGGAAAACCGCGTCCAGCAGCTGCTGACCGGCGTGCACTGGGCCGAGGAGCCCGTATCGCGTGTCTCGCACATCGTGACCAACCTGCGGATCGTAGAAGTATCCGGAGATGAAGTCGAAGTCAGCGCTCGATTTTTCGTCTACCGTAATCGGGTGGCCGACGAGACCGACTTTTTCGTCGGGCGTCGTCGCGATTGGCTGCGGCGTACCGAGCGGGGCTGGAAGGTTTTCCGGCGAGTACTACACCTTGACCAGTCCGTGTTGATGGCGAAGAACCTCTCCGTCTTCCTCTGAGTAATTCCGACCGACCGCAGTCGCGATATGAAGGGTCTGGTATGAGTTGGACTGGCATCGACGGCACTCGGACTGTCGGCGTGATAGGGCTTGGCGGTATGGGCACGGCGTTATCCCGGGAATTGCTCCGGGCGAACTACGCGGTCGTCGTCCACGATCGCCGGACGGAACGGGTAGAGGAAATTGCCGCGGCGGGCGCGGACGTCGCCGATAGCGCCGCACGGCTCGCCGAGAAGTGCCGGCTTGTCATCACATTCCTGCCCGGCCCCGCGGAGGTCGAGCAGGTATTGGTGCACGACGCGGCGAGTGTCCTGTCCCGAGCCCGCGCGGGCACGATCGTGCTGGACATGTCGACGTGTGGTCCAGACACCGCCACCCGGGTCGGTGCCGCATTCGACGCCGCGGGCTGCGTTTTCCTCGACTGCCCCGTGAGTCGTAAGGCGCCGGAAATGACCGTGCTCATCGGTGGCGAGCCGGGTGTTCTCGGTGCGGCGGAGACCGTACTGGCCGACGTGTCGCGGACGCTCGTGTATTGCGGGCATCGAGGCGCGGGGTATGCGACGAAGTTGCTCAATCAACACGTGAAGTACGCCTGGTATCTCGCCGCGTCCGAGGCTCTGTTAATTGCCCGGGAATGGGGCCTCGATGCCCCGACGGTCGCGGGGGCAATCGAGCAATGCAGCGGAGGCGACTCCGGACTGGACACGGCCGCCGAGTTCTTTCGGGGCGACACCAGCCAGATGGCGACCCACGCACCAGCCAGCACGATCCACAAGGACATGCGACTGGTCGAGCGGCTGGCCGTAGCGAGTTCCATTTCCAGTCCGACCGCCGACGTCGTGGCCGACTTTTTTGAACGAGTCGCGGAGACATCGTATTTCGAGCGCCCGTACCCCGAAAGCACCGAACTACTCGCGTGCCTGCGCCGGCAGCGCCCGAGTAGTGACGTCAGGAAAGGGGGCGCCGAATCTCGGTCGCGATCCACCTCCGCCTGACCGCTGGACTCGTTCAGCATCCTCTCGATTGGAGACACCGAAGTGAGCACACAGCAAGCACCGGGGCCTGCTGCCGTAGCCCAACCGTCCTGGACATCGAACATGCGCTGGCGAATCGCCCTTCCGCCACTCGCGGTCATCTGGATAGTCGGCATGATCGACAAGACCGGCGCGGGTGTCATCGCCGCCGACGGTGGCTTCCTTTCGGCCCTTCATCTCCACGGTAAAGAGAGCCTGATCGGCTTCCTCACCACCGCCACGCTCTTGTTTTACGGGGCGTCGATGCCGGTCTGGGGTATTCTGATCGACAAGTTCGGCGCCAAGCGTTGCGCGGTCACCGGTCTTGTCTTCTGGGCCGTCAGTACGACGATAGCCGCATTGGCGCCCAACTACGGCGTCCTGGTGGTGGGCCGGGCCCTGCTCGGTGTCTCCGAAGGTTTTCTCTGGCCACTGTCGAACGCCCTCACGGCCCGCTGGTTCCCACGCTCGGAGCGGTCCAGGGCCAAGTCGATATGGATCGGCGCGATCAATCTCGGATTCGCGGTCGCCGCCTATCTGATCAACGCGGCCATTACGCTGACGAACTGGCGGGGTGCCTTCTTCCTGCTGACCATTCTCGCCCTCGTGGTCTGCGTCCCGGTCGCGTTGCTGCTGCTCAAGGACGACCCGACAAAGGTCAGGCGCATGACCGCCGCGGAGCGAGCGTTCATCGCCGCTGACAGTACGGATGTCAAGCTCACTCGCGACCAGAAGCGCAGTCAGCTCCTCACCTGGCCGTATTTCATCATGATCATCGGCTGGATCGCCAACAACATCGGCGTATACGGGCTCGCGAGCTGGTTCCCGTCCTATCTCAAGGACGTACAGCACGTGGGGAAGAGCACCGCGAGCGCTTTCGTCGCACTCGCATTCGTGCTCTGCATCGTCGTCTCGCCGATCGTGGCCGTATGGATGGACCGCCGCGGCCGCAAGGCCATCTTCTCTGTTGTGGGCTTCTCCCTCGCGGCCGTCCTTCTCGTGCTCTGTCGGGTCATTCCCTCGGCGGATTTCCAACTTGCGGCAGTCATCATCGCGATCGTCGGCATCGAGGGCATGACCACACTTGCCGGCCAGGGCGTGCTGCACTCGATGGCACCCGAGCGGCGCATGGGCCGGGCGGCAGGCGTGATGATCGGCGTCGGGAACTTCGTCGGTGCCTTCGGCGCGACGGTCATGGGCGCCTTCATCCATGCCGGCGGCTACCCTGCGGCATTCGGATTCTTGATCGGCACGTTCGCGGTGGGCGCCGCCTGCGCGTTTTCACTGCACCGGCTCCGGTACTGACCGCGATTCGGATCACCCGCGTTTCCACCGAAAGGAGTTCACATGGCCAGCGACGTGTCCGCTTCCGCGGACGACGCCTCGGGAGAGGCCGCCGCTCGCAGCATCGTCGCCACGGCGTGCAGGGCGCTTGCTCATCAGGGGCTGGCGGCCGACATCCTCGGGCATGTCAGCAAGCGCGCGGATGCCGACAGCATGTGGGTGAGGTGCCGCGGCCCGCAGGAGCGCGGGCTCCTCTTTACTCTGCCGGACGACGTCCGACGCGTGCCGATCGTCGGCGCGGCCGAGCTGCCCGACGGATACGCGGTACCCAACGAGCTACCGATCCACACCGAGATCATGCGGGCTCGGCCGGAGGTACAATCCGTCGTCCACGTCCACCCGCCCGCGGTTGTGGCCGCCGATCTCGCGGGCTTGGAACTGCGACCCATCGTCGGCGCGTTCAACATCCCGGCGATGCGCCTCGCGCAGGACGGGATCCCCGTCTACCCGCGCAGCGTGCTGATCCGTCGGCCCGAACTCGGGCGTGCGGTCTCCGACGTCCTCGGCACGAAGCCGGTTTGCGTGCTGCGAGGTCACGGGATCGTCGCCACCGGTTCGACAGTGCAGCAAGCTGTGGTCCGAGCGCTCAACGTCGAAGCCCTCGCACGCCTCACGCTCGACGCGGGCGCGCACGGCAGCCCGGACGTCCTCTCCCCGGAGGACGTCGCCGAGCTCCCAGATCTCGGCTCAACGTTCAACGACCAGTTCCTCTGGCAAAGCCTGCTAGCAAAGCTCGAGCACGACGGCCTCGCCGTTTGAGAGGTTCCATCGTGCCGAGTGCGCGTGTCCGGCAGTATCGGCGGGGAGGTGTCCCTACGTGGTTGTCAAGCGGCGGCTGCGGTGGGAACTGGTTCGGGGTGGTGGTAGTGGGTGCCGTTGCGGAGCATGGCGTAGAGGACATCGCAGCGGCGGCGGGCGAGGCGGTTCTGTTTCTTGCCCTCGGCTCGTTTGCGGTCGTGGTGGGCCCGGCTGACCGGGTCGGACAGCGAGGCGAACGCGGCGAGGAAGAGCGCGCGTTTGAGCTGGCGGTCGCCGGTGCGGGCGGGTGCTCGCCCTTGATGCTGGTGACGGTCTGCTCGGCCAGTGCGGTCATGATCGCCTCGACCAGCCGCTCGCCCATGCGGGGCGCGTGGGCCTTGGCGATCGCGGTGAGTTTGCGGCGGCCGGCTTTGGCGATGCCGGCCGGCACGTCGACCTCGAACCACACCCGCCCGGGGTGCCGGCCGGCTTGGCGCCAGGTCCCGTCCGGCTGCCTTGCCGCGCGGATGAGCTCGATGGCGTCGGCCATCCGCGGATCCGGTCCCGTGCCGTCGAGCCTGGTGGCCTGGCGGAAGTACTCGGCCGCGTTGAGCACGTTGTAGGACCAGCGGAACGGGTAGGCGAAGCGCTCGACCCACGGCGCCACCGGTTCGCCCGTCGAGAGGCGGCGGAGGAGCCCGCGCTGGAGGAGGTACTCCTCACCGGCACGGCGGGCAGCGCGGGTCGCGTCGGTGCCGTCGGTCGCGGCGTCGTAGGCGAGGAGTCCCTTGAGGGAGTTGAGCGTCGAGTGGAACGACGAGCGCGTCGAGCCCTCGACCCACTCGCAGTTCCAGCCGCCGTCGGGCAGGCGGTGCTCGAGGAACCAGTCGACGATGCCGGTGATGTCGGCGCCGAGCCACAGTCCGTTCGCGGTCGTCCAGGCGTTGATGCAGCAGTCGACTTCACCGTCCCAGTACGGCAGGTTGTCGTACTCCCAGCGGCAGTTCTCGGCGAGGAGTTCGACGGTGCGGCGTTCGCGCAGGACGGCGGGGTCGAGGCCCCACTCGCGCAACGAGTTGAGCGTCCAGGTGGTCGCGGTCCAGGGCTGGCCGTCCTCGGAACGCTGGAAGTCGGCGGGGAAGAACGCGCCACCTGCCCACTGGCCGTCCGGCTCCTGCAGCGCGAGCAGGCGCGAGCCGAAGCCCTCGGTGGCGATCCTGGCTCGCGTCGCTTCCCACACCCGGGGCGGTTCGTGCAGGAGGTCGCGCTCGACCTGCCAGCGCAACGCGGGATCCGAGTCGCGGAGCCACGCGGCGAGGTCCCTGGTCCCCATGGGGGGACTTTAGCCGTTTTCGGCGGAGTGCCGGGGGGCCACGAGCGGGTGCGCTAACGATTGGAGGGTCATCTCCGATCACCAATGGAACGCACGATCCCCTCCCAAGAGGGCGAGAAAGGCCAGGCACACTTTGAGCGACTTGAAGCTCTTCCGCATCAGTCACGGGAAGGCCGAGGAGCTGGCCGGCAGCTCGGTGGCGCTGGAGCGTCAACTCCAGCGCACGATCGAGGCCAATATGGAGACGTTGTTCGGGGTGCGCTTTCTCGCCACCGAATATTCGACCGGACCGCAGCACCGAGGCCGTATCGACTCGCTCGGGATAGACGAAACCGGTTCGCCGGTCATCTTCGAATACAAACGCTCCCGGGACGAGAACGTCATCAACCAGGGCTTGTTCTACCTCGACGGGTTACTCGACCACCGGGCCGAGTTTCAGCTCCTGGTCATGAACCGGCGTGGGGCGGCAGAAGCCGACCAGATCGACTGGAGCAACCCCAGACTGGTCTGTGTTGCCGGAGACTTCACCCGGTACGACGAGTACGCCGTCCGGCAGAACAACCGCAACATCGAACTGGTCCGCTATCGGGACTTCAATGGTGAGCTTCTGGCGCTCGAACTGCTCACGTCCGTCACCACCACAGGGCCCGCAGGAAATGTCGAACGCGCGAAACCAGAATCAGTCACCACCGGCGAGACAACTGTCCTCGAATATCTGGCCAAGGCGCCGGACGGCCTCAAGAACCTTTATGACGACCTCGATTCGCAGCTCACCGCCTATGGTGACGACGTTCAGAAGACCGCCCGCAAGAACTACTTCGCCTACAAGCGGCTCAAGAACTTCGCCTGCGTCGAGGTGCATCCCCAGAGCCGAGCACTGCTCGTCTATCTCAAGGTCAACCCGGACTCGATAGATCTCGAGGACGGGTTTTCACGCGACGTGCGGAACATCGGGCACTTCGGCACCGGCAGCTTGGAACTACGCATCAGAACACCTGAGGACCTGCTCAGGGCCGAGCCCTACCTGCGGACGAGCTATGACGCAAGCTGAGGACATCGCCGCTCTGGTGGATGCCATCCAGAAGAAGCTGCCGCCGACCTGGGCGCACTGGCTGCGTACGACCCGCAGGACCTTGAGGTGATCACCGGCAATCACCAGCGGCTCTCCGGCGGCTCACCAAAGGCAGTCGCGATCGTGGCGGTCGCACGCCGGCTCACCGCAGCAGGAGTCCACCGCGCCGCAGATCTTCGAGAACCGACAGATCTGCACAAACACGCTTACTTGAGCGTTCCCGGCCTCGGCACGGTCACCTGGGCCTACTTCCTCATGCTGCTGGGCATTCCCGACGTCAAGGCCGACGTCTGGATCAACCGCTTCGTCGCCAGGGCCGTCAGGGCCGGGCTGTCGGCGGCCGCCAGTCAGGTTCTGGTGAAGAGTGCTGCCGACCGCCTCGGGGTGTCGTCCATCGAACTGGATCACGCGATCTGGGATCACATGCGGCGCGCCGAGGGGTCATCCGGCTTCCGCTGACCGTCCACTGCAGACCCAATCGAGGGTCACCCGGACGGCTTTTCAAGATCAAGCTAGCCCCGGCATGCCGTTAGAGTCCGCGCGGTGACCGCACTCGGAGTGAGCTACCTCGGTGACCGCGCTCATCACGAACGGTTCGCCCGCGATCTCGCGGATGCCGGTTCGTCGCTGCACTGGACGGGCGCGGCCAGAGCCGACATCGTCCTGCTCGACCAGCATGCACCGAACCGATTGTCGTCGTGCCTGGTCACCAGCGCTGTCTTCCTCGTGGCCTGCCCGTCGGACGAGCCGCTGGAAGCGCTTCCTCCCGGGGTGCGCGGGGTGCTCAACTGCGCCGGCGCCACGTCGGCGCAGTTGCTCGCCGCGGCGGCGGAGGTCAGCTCGCTGCTCGGTCCACGGCAGACGGGACCGCTGCTGACCTCGATGGAGATCGACGTGCTCTCCTGCGCCGCCGCGGGGATGACCATCGAGGCGACCGCCCAGCGACTGGACATCACGGCGAGCGGCGGGCGCTCGGTGCTGAACTCGGCCAAGCGCAAGCTCGGTGCCCGCACCAGGGCGAACGCCGTCGCGTTGGCCTTCCGGCACGGGCTGGTCCGCTGACGCGCACCCGGCTGGTCCGCTGACGCTGGGAAGCGCTTTCAGGCGACTGCCCAGCGCACCCTGCCCCACGGGCGTGCCCGCGGGTCCACCCGGTCCGTGAATGCGCGGACCCGCGCCACCTCGGCGGCCACACAGACCGCGCGTCAGGCCTCCGCGAGCTGGACCTCGATCCGCAGCTCCTCGCCCTGCGGCGTGAACTCCAGCTCCTCGACGTTGCCCGCCGCCCGGAGGTCGCCGCCGATGGAGTTCAGCGTCTCGACCTGACCGGCGGGCCCGGCGATCCGCACCCTCTCGACCGGCGAGCGCATCGAGCGCTTCGCATCGCTCTTCGCCTTGCGGATCGCGCTGATCGCGGTGCTGGCCAGCGTGATCACCTCGGGCGAGCCGTCGACCGCACCGGCCGGGACGGGCCACTCGCTCGTGTGCACCGACTCGTCGTGCCACCACGACCACGCCTCCTCCGTGCTGTACGGCAGGAACGGCGCGAACAGCCGCTGCAGCGAGGACAACGCCTTCCGCAGCGCGAGCCGCGCGGACTGGGTGGCCGCGCCGCCGTCCTCGTCGTACGCCCGCTGCTTGATCAGCTCGAGGTAGTCGTCGCAGAAGAACCAGAAGAACCGCTCGATGCGCTCCAGCGCGGTGGTGTACTCGAAGCCCTCCAGCGCCTCGGTCGCCTGGCGGATCACGTCGTCGAGCGCGGCCAGCATCGCCTGGTCCAGCGCCTCGGTGATGCTCGCGCCCGCGGCGGGCTCCGGGAAGCTCAGCGCGAACTTGCTCGCGTTGAGCAGCTTCGTCGCCAGCCGGCGGCCGATCTTCATCTGGCCCTGGTCGAACGCCGTGTCCGTGCCGGGACGGCCGTTGGCGGCCCAGTACCGCACGGCGTCCGGGCTGAACTGCTCCAGCAGCCCCACCGGAGTGACGACGTTGCCCTTGGACTTGCTCATCTTCTTGCGGTCCGGGTCGAGGATCCAGCCCGAGATCGCCGCGTGGTACCAGGGCAGCGAGTCGTTCTCCAGCTGCGCGCGCAGCACGGTCGCGAACAGCCAGGTGCGGATGATGTCGTGCGCCTGCGGGCGCAGGTCCATCGGGAACGTCTGCGCGAACAGCTCCGGGTCCTCCTCCCAGCCGCAGGCGATCTGCGGCGAGAGCGAGGAGGTGGCCCAGGTGTCCATCACGTCCGGGTCGCCGGTGAAGCCGCCGGGCCGGTCCCGCTGGTCGGCGGTGTAGCCGGGCGGGGTGTCCGACGACGGGTCGATCGGCAGGATGTCCTCACCCGGCACGATCGGCGCGTCGTAGTTCGGCTCGCCCGCCTCGTCGAGGGAGTACCAGACGGGGAACGGCACGCCGAAGAAGCGCTGGCGGCTGACCAGCCAGTCGCCGTTGAGGCCGCGGACCCAGTCGTCGTAGCGGGCCTTCATGTACGCCGGGTGCCACTGCAGCTCGGCGCCGCGCCGCAGCATCTGCTCCTGGTGCTCGATCGACTTGATGAACCACTGCCTGCTGGACACGATCTCCAGCGGCTTGTCGCCCTTTTCGTAGAACTTGACCGGGCGGACGGTCTTGCGCGGCTCGCCCTCGAGATCACCGCTGTCACGCAGCATCCCGACCACGCGCTCGCGCGCGGTGTGCACGGTCGCGCCGGCCAGCTCGGCATACGACTTGCGCCCCGGCTCGTTGTCCAGCCCGGGGGGCGGGTCGGCCAGGATGCGGCCGTCGCGGCCGATGATCGTGCGGGTGGGCAGCTTCAGCTCGCGCCACCACTGCACGTCGGTCAGGTCGCCGAAGGTGCAGCACATCGCGATGCCGGCGCCGCGGTCCATCTCGGCGGCCGGGTGCGCGACCACCGGCACCTCGACGCCGAACACCGGCGAGGTGACCGTCTTGCCGAACAGGTTCCGGTAGCGCTCGTCGTCGGGGTGCGCGATCAGCGCGACGCACGCGGGCAGCAGCTCCGGCCGGGTGGTCTCGATGTACACCGGCTCGCCGTCGGCCTTGTGGAACGCGATCCGGTGCCACGCGCCCGCGTGCTCGCGGTCCTCCAGCTCGGCCTGCGCCACGGCCGTGCGGAACCCGACGTCCCACAGGGTCGGCGCCTCGGCCTGGTAGGCCTCGTCGCGCGCGAGCAGCCGCAGGAACGCGCGCTGCGAGACGCGCTGGGCGTGCCGGCCGATCGTGGTGTACGTGCGCGACCAGTCCACCGACAGGCCGAGCCGCTTCCAGGTCTCCTCGAACGCCTTCTCGTCCTCGGCGGTCAGCAGCTCGCACAGCTCGATGAAGTTGCGGCGCGAGACGTTCTGGACCGGCCGCTCGCCCTTCTTCACCATCGGCTCCGGCGCGACGAACTCCGGGTCGTACGGTAGCGACGGCTCGCACCGGACGCCGTAGTAGTTCTGCACCCGGCGCTCGGTGGGCAGGCCGTTGTCGTCCCACCCCATCGGGTAGAAGACGCGCTTGCCGCGCATCCGCTGGAACCGGGCGACGATGTCGGTGTGCGTGTAGGAGAAGACGTGGCCTACGTGCAGCGAGCCGCTGACCGTCGGCGGCGGTGTGTCGATGGAGAACACCGCGGCTCGCTCACCAGGAGCGCGGAACCGGTAGACACCGGTCTGCTCCCACTGGTCCGCCCACTTGGCATCCAGACCGTCCAGCGCGGGGCGGTCGGGCACGTTCGGCGTGGTCTCGGACACGCGTTTTGCCACCTCATCTACAAGAACAACTGGCCTGGGGTTGCATACAGCTTAACGGGGCAGGCCGAGCGCTTTTTCTCCGCACCCGTTCAGAGCATCCGTCAGCGAACAGCCTTGCCGGTGAGCAAGTTGTCCAGCACCCTGCCCGATCGGGCAACCATTTCTTGCATAGTGATCAGCTGAATCAGCCACTGTTGCACAGTCTACTGGCTGCTGTGCAGGCTCTGGGGCGTGGAAAAGGCTGACCTACGCGAGCTGCACCGCCTGATGCTGGTGGCCCGTCGCGTCGACGAGGAGGCCATCGCCCTGCAGCGTCAGGGCGTGCTTCCGGGCTACGCGCCGATGAGGGGCCAGGAGGCCGCGCAGGTTGGCAGCGCGGCCGCGCTGGACCTCACCCGCGACTTCGCCTTTCCCAACTACCGCGACCTGGGGGCCGCGACGGCGATGGGCGTCGACCTGGTCGGCTACCTCTCGACCCACCTGGGGACCTGGCACGGCGGGATGTACGACCCGAAGGCCTCCCGGTTGGCGCCGGTCAACGCCGTCGTCGGCGGAGCCGTGCCGCACGCGGTCGGCTGGGCGATGGGCGCCAAGCTGGACGACACCGGTGGCGTGGCGATCACCTACTTCGGGGACGGCGCCAGCTCGCAGGGCGACGTCCACGAGGCGATGAACTTCGCCGCGGTCTACCGGCTGCCGGTGGTGTTCTTCTGCCAGAACAACGGCTGGGCGATCTCGGTGCCGACCGAGCGGCAGGTCGCCGGCGGCTCGGTCGCCGCGCGGGCCGCCGGGTACGGCATCGAGGGCGTGCGGGTCGACGGGAACGACGTGCTCGCGGTGTTCGAGACGACGCGGGAAGCCGTGCTGCGAGGCCGCGACGGCGGCGGGCCGACCGTGCTCGAGGCGATGACCTACCGGATGGGCCCGCACTCCACTTCGGACGATCCCGGCCGCTACCGCACGCTCGAGGAGGAGCGGGCCTGGGCGGAACGGGACCCGGTCGCCCGTGCCGCTCGGCAACTGTCCGCGGACGACGTCGCCGAGGCCGAGGCGCATGCCGCGGACGTCGTCCGCCAGGTCCGGGAGGGCCTCGTCACGGTCGGCGACCGGCCGACCGAGGAGCTGTTCTCGTTCGTCTACCGCGAGCCGACGAAGGCTCTGCTCGACCAGCAGCATGCCTGGAAGGAAGCCGCTGATGTGTGAGAGGACCACACGAAGCGAGCGCGACGAAGGAGCTGCTGTGCTGGAGGACCGGACGGGTGCGGAACCCCGCGGCAATGCTGAGCTGTCCTTGCAGCAGGCCCTCAACCTCGCGCTTCGGCATGCGTGCGAGGACGACGACCGCGTGCTCGTCTTCGGAGAGGACGTCGGCCGGCTCGGCGGCGTGTTCCGGGTGACCGACGGGCTGCAGGCCAAGTTCGGCGAGCAGCGCGTGTTCGACACCCCGCTCGCGGAGTCCGGGATCATGGGCATGGCGGTCGGTCTGGCGATGGCCGGCTGGCGGCCGGTGCCGGAGATCCAGTTCGACGGGTTCGCCTTCCCCGCGATCGACCAGATCGTGAACCAGGTCGCGCGGCTGCACTACCGCAGCCGTGGCGTGCTGACCATGCCGATCACCCTGCGGCTGCCCAGCTTCGGGGGCATCCGCGCGCCCGAGCACCACGGGGAGAGCCTGGAGTCGTTGTTCGCGCACGTCCCCGGGCTCAAGGTGGTCTCGCCGTCGTCGCCGCGCGAGGGCTACCACCTGCTGCGGCAGTCGATCGCCGACCCGGACCCGGTGATCTTCATGGAGCCGAAGCCGCGGTACTGGCACCGCGAGTCCTTCGACCCGACGCAGCCGGTCGAGGCGCTGCCCGTGGGCACCAGCCGGGTCGTCCGGCAGGGCAAGCACGCGACGCTCGTGGCGTGGGGCGCGACGGTCGCCCGCTGCCTGCAGGTTGCGGAGCTGGCGGCGGAGGACGGCGTCGAGCTCGAAGTGCTGGACCTGCGCTGGCTCAAGCCGGTCGACGCCGACGGCCTCGCCGCGTCCGTCGGGCGCACCCGGCGCGCGGTGGTCGTGCACGAGGCCCCGCTGACCGCGGGCCTCGGCGCCGAGGTCTCGACGCTGATCACCGAGCGCTGCTTCGGCGAGCTGCGCGCGCCCGTCCAGCGGGTCACCGGGTTCGACGTGCCCTACCCGTCCGGCCCGCTCGAGGACGAGTACCTGCCGAGCATCGACCGGATCCTGACCGCCGTGCAGACCACCCTGGAGTACCGCCGTGGCTGAAGTGACCTTTCCGCTGCCCGACCTCGGCGAGGGCCTGATCAGTGCGAAGGTGCTGGAATGGCTGGTCGCCGAGGGCGACTGGGTTGAGCGCAACACGCCGCTGCTGGAGCTGGAGACGACCAAGGCCGCGGTGGAGATCCCGTCGCCGCAGTCCGGCCGGATCACCCGGCTGCACGTCGGCGAGGGCGAGGAGCTGGCGGCCGGGGACCCGCTGGTCACCTTCACCGTGGAGGACGACCAGGCCGGCATCGTCGGCACGGTGCCGCAGGAGAAGAAGCCGACCAGGCGGATCCGCCTCTCGCTGCCGGAGGACTGAGCATGTTCGCCATCGCCGAGGACGGCGCCAAGATCTGGTACGAGAGCGTGCCCGGGCCGCGGCCGGTGCTGCTGGTGCACGGGTTCGCGTCCGACAGCCGTCGCAACTGGACGGACACCGGCTGGCTGCGCGCGCTGGCCGAGCACGGTTACGTGACCGTGGATCTGCGCGGGCACGGGCAGAGCGGCAAACCGTCCTCCGGGTACACGCCGGAGGACATGGCGCGTGATCTGCTCGCGGTGCTCGACGTGGTTTCTTTGTCCACTGTGGACGTGGTGACGTACTCGATGGGTGGGATCATCGCGTGGCAGCTGGCCCGGATCGCGCCGGACCGCGTGCGCCGGATGGTGCTGGGCGGGATCGGCACGCGGCCCGCCGCGCGCGAGGACATGCTGCGGGTGCAGGAAAGGCTCTCCGGCGAGGACCTGAGCGCCTGCATCGACGGCATGGCAGGCAGCAGGATCGAAGGCAGCGCACCGGTCCCGGTGCTGTTCGCCGCCGGGGACGCCGACGAGTTCGCCGCGGACGCGCCCGAGCCGTTCGTGTCACTGGGCAGCCGCAACCACTTCAACGCCGTCTCGAGCCGGGCCTTCAAACAGGCCGCACTGGAGTTCTTCGGGAGCTGACATGTATCCGCGAATCCGAGCCGCCCTCGACGACGTGCCCGCCTATGTGCCGGGGAAGGCCACCGCGGGCCTGGTGAAGCTGTCCAGCAACGAAAACCCGTTCCCCCCGCTGCCCGGCGTCCTGGAGCGCGCGACGGCGGCCGCCGCGACGCTGCACCGGTATCCGGACCTCGCCGCGACCGAGCTGACCGGTGAGCTCGCGCGGTTCCTGTCCGTGCCGCCGGAGTTCATCGCGGTCGGCACCGGCAGTGTCGGCGTGCTCCAGCAGATCGTGCAGACCGTCGCGTCCGTCGGCGACGAGGTCGTCTACCCGTGGCGGTCGTTCGAGGCGTACCCGATCACCACCCGGATCGCCGGCGCCGCGGCCGTCGAGGTGCCGCTCGACTCCGCGGCCCGGCTCGACCTCGCCGCGCTCGCGGACGCGGTGACCGAGCGGACGAAGCTGGTCCTGGTCTGCTCGCCCAACAACCCCACGGGTCCGGGCGTCCGCCGGGACGAGTTCGCGGAGCTGCTCGCGCGGGTGCCGGAGGACGTGCTCGTGGTGCTGGACGAGGCGTACGTCGAGTTCATCCGCGACCCCGACGCCGTCAACGGCTTGGATTTCCTTGCCGCATACCCGAATCTGTGCCTGCTGCGGACGTTCTCGAAGGCGTACGGGCTGGCCGGGCTGCGGATCGGCTTCGCACTCGCCCATCCTCCGGTCGCGGCCGCGATCCGCAAGTGCGCGGTGCCCTTCGGCGTCTCGACGATCGCGCAGCTCGCCGCGATCGAGTCGCTGCACTGCCAGGACGCGATGCGCGAGCGGGTGGACGCGGTCGTCGCGGAACGGACGCGGGTGCGGGACGCGCTGCTCGAACAGGGCTGGGCGGTGCCCGAGACCGAGGCGAACTTCGTGTGGCTGCCGACGGGCGCGCGCACCGCGCGGTTCGCGGCGACCTGCCAGCAGTCCGGGCTCCTCGTGCGCCCCTTCGCCCCCGACGGCTGCCGGGTCAGCATCGCTGAGCGCGAGGAGAACGACCTGTTCCTCAGGACCGCGCTCACGCAGGTATGAGGTCGCGCCGCAGCAGGTCCTCCTCCGTTTCGCGCCGGACGAGCAGCTGCGCGACCCCGTCGCGGACGCCGACGACCGGTGGCCGCCCGACGAGGTTGTAGTTCGACGCGAGGGCGTGGTGGTACGCGCCGGTGACCGGCACGGCCAGCAGGTCGCCGGCGTGCACGTCGTCGGGCAGTGGCACGTCCTGCGCGAGGATGTCCCCGGCTTCGCAGTGCCGCCCGACGACGGTGACGGCGTGCCGCGGCGCGCGCGTGTGGCGGCCGACGAGGCGCGCGGTGTAGCGGGCGCCGTAGAGGGCCGGGCGGGGGTTGTCGCTCATCCCGCCGTCCACAGCGACGAACCCCGGCTTCACCGCGATCACCCGGTACAGCGTGACCCCGGCGTTGGCGACGATCGCGCGCCCGGGCTCGATCACCAGCCTGGGCAAGGGAATCCGCTGCCGCGTGCACTCGTGGGCGAGCGCGGCGCGGATCCGGTTCGCGAACCCGGTGAGGTCGAACGGCTGGTCGCCCACGCAGTAGGGCGCCGCGAAACCGCCACCGAGGTCGAGCTGCTCGATCGGCAGTCCGAGTCCGATCAGCCGGCGTACGGCGTCCTCGTACACCGAGACACGGGTGATCTGGGAGCCGAGATGGCAGTGCAGGCCGACCAGGCGCAGCCCGTTCGCCGCAGTTTGTCGCGCCGCGTCGGGCACCGTGTCCAGCGGGAAGCCGAACTTCTGGCCGTCGACGCCGGTCGTGACCGCCGGGTGGGTGTGCGCGTCGATACCCGGCGTCACCCGGATCAGGACCGGTTGCGCGGTGCCCGCGAGCTGGTCCATCTCGTCGAACGAGTCGAGCACGATCCGGCCGACGCCGTACGACAGCGCGGCCTCGAGGTCCTCGTCGGTCTTCACGTTGCCGTGCATCAGGATCCGCGCGGCGGGGATGCCCGCGGTCCGCGCGGCGGCCAGTTCGCCTGCCGAGCAGACGTCCAGGGACAGCTCCTCGTCGGCGAGCCAGCGGAACACCGATCGGCACGGCAGCGACTTCCCCGCGAACACGACCTCGGCCTCCGGCAGGGCTTGCCGGAACGCCCGGGCGCGATGGCGGACCTCTGTCTCGTCGAGCAGCTGGAGCGGAGTACCGAAGTGGCCGGCGAGGCTGGTCAGGGCCTGGCCACCGACTTCCAGGTCACCTTGGGGCAGCAGGCGGGTACTCGCGGGCCAGAGGTGTTTCTCCAGCGGCGGTTCCCCGCACGCGCCCACGCTCGGCAGCAGCTCGGCCAGTGTCACGACTTCCTCCTTCGACGGCTGACACTCGCCAACGTCGGTTGTTCCGGATGGTCGTGGCACCGCGGCGGACGCGATCATGACGTCCGGTGCGGGGTTATTGCCGGGGTTTTGACGCGCCTGGTGACGGCGGTCATGCTGGCGGGCATGGACACCACTGAGCTGCGGAAGCTGCAGGCACCGCTGAAGGACCGGTACCGCGAGACCCCGGAAAGCGCCGTCGTCACCATGAAGTCCGAGGCCGAGCTGTCGGACGTCGGCGTGTCGTGCAAGGTGCAGACGGGACAGGCGCTGGTCGAGGCGGGACTGCACCCGGCCGCCGGTGGCGACGGCACGCTGGCCTGCTCGGGTGACATGCTGCTCGACGCGCTCGTGGCATGCGCGGGCGTGACGCTGCGCGCGGTGGCGACGTCGCTCGGGGTGGACGTGCGCGGTGGCACGATCCGCGCGGAGGGCGACCTGGACTTCCGCGGCACGCTCGGCGTGGACAAGCTCGCCCCGGTGGGCTTCCGCGCGGTCCGCCTGGCGTTCGACCTGGACACGGACGCGGACGCCGAGCAGCTCGCGACGCTGGAGAAGCTGACGGAGCGGTACTGCGTGGTGTTCCAGACGCTGAAGAACGCGACGGAGATGAGCACGACGTTCGGGTAGTGGGCTGCCGTGGGGGCGGGAGGCGGCCTTCCCCCTGCGAAGGCCGCCTGGCCACCTACTCCACGTGGCTCGGGTCCATGTACAGCACTTCCCACGTGTGACCGTCGAGGTCGCTGAAGCTGCGGCTGTACATGAACCCCATGTCCGAGGGCTCGTTCGCCGCCTGGGCGCCGGCCGCCAGGGCCTTGTCGACGAGCACGTCGACCTCCTCGCGGCTGT
This sequence comes from Amycolatopsis acidiphila, assembly GCF_021391495.1. Taxonomy (NCBI): domain Bacteria; kingdom Bacillati; phylum Actinomycetota; class Actinomycetes; order Pseudonocardiales; family Pseudonocardiaceae; genus Amycolatopsis; species Amycolatopsis acidiphila. The sequence goes on from NZ_CP090063.1 coordinate 7,173,113, forward strand.
CCACGCTCAGCGCCACGATCGTCTCCGTGCCGGCCGTCGCGTCCACGATCGGCTTCTTCGTGAAGTTCTTGAAGAACGGCTCGGTCAGCAGCATCGTGTAGATGTGCTCGTTGATCACCACGCACGCCGCGTTCTCGTCGGTGAACTGCGGGTTCACCGAGTAGCCGAGCGCGGTGAAGAAGTCGATCGAGCTGGTCAGGTCCTTGACGGGCTGGTTGACGAAGATCTTGGTGGACATCGGGCCCTCCTCGTTCGGTGGTTCCGTCCGGGGTAGACCCGCGCCGCCGCGAAAACTCATCGGTGCCGCTCAGCAGTAGTTCAGCATGTCCGTCAGCGCCGCCTTCTCCGGATCGGTCACGGTCAGCTGGTAGTACGACTTCACGGTGATCCAGTCGGTCGCGTAGGCGCACCAGTCCGCCTTCAACGCCGGGCGCCACTCGTCGGGAGCCTTGTCGCCCTTGGCCTGGTTGACGTTGTCCGTCACGGCCTTCAACTGCGGGCGCACGAGGTCGTTGGCGAACTCCTTGCGATGGTCCGTCGTCCACGATGCCGCGCCGCTTTCCCAGGCCTGCCCCAGCGGAACCGTGTGGTCGATGTCCACGTCGGACGCCTTGGTCCAGGTGGCGCCGTCGTACGGGCTGTGCCAGGTGCCCGCGGTCGGCCGGCACTGCGCGTCCGTCCGGACGTCCTGCCCGTCCCGCTTCAGTACCGTCTCCCGGGTGTCACATTCTCCCGAAACCTTTGCCCAGTGCGGAAACTTCTCCCGTGAGTACCCGCCCATCCCGTTACGCGGCTTGACCACCAGCCCCGCCAGCTGCGCACCCGCCGGCGCCGCGTTTGCCGGCGGCGGCGGCTGCGTCTTGAACGCCCCCGCCTGCCAGGCCGCCACCAGCAACGCCACCACGATCACCGCACCCACCGACAACCAGGACTTCTTCACCGCACACCTTTCGGAGCCCGCACCGGGAGCACTGCGGCCAGCCCGGCGATGAGAACGACGACGATTCCGGCCATACCCGCCCGTTGCGAGCCGAACAGGCCGATGAAACCGCTGAACATCAGCGGCCCGCGGAACGACACCGCGCGCCCGGTGGTCGCGTACAGCCCGAACGCCTCGCCCTCGCGCTCGGGCTTGACGATCCGGGCGAGGAACGTCCGGCTCGCCGACGGCGCGGGCCCGACGAACATGGCCAGCGCGAGCCCGCACACCCAGAACGCCCAGCTGATCGTCCAACGCCGCGGTGGCGCCTCTCCGGCCAAGGTCACGGCGAAATAAGACCTCACGCGCCCCGCGGTGATCAAAGCGGGGTGGGTCTTCCCCTCTTGACTCGCCAGGTGCCCGTCTGCACACTTGGGTTCACTGAATGGCACAGCAGTTTCAAACAGTCCCCGAGTGCTAGGAGACGGTGATGGCTGTCGGTTTCCGGTCCTTCCTGCGAGTCGCACCCGGCCAGCAGCTGCTCGACACCGTCATCGAGCACCTCGGCCGGTGGTTGGCGAGCAAGGAGATCCACCTCGACGCCGACCGGGCAGGTCAGTACGTGCTCGACCACGACGACCTGGTCACGGTGCTGCGGGACCGGGCGGGCGGCGGTCAGCTGTACCAGTGGCGGCGCCAGCACCCGGACGCGCAGCCGCGCGACGTCTGGCGCACCACGGTCACCGTGCTGGAGCACCCGGACGAGCCGGGCTGGATCTGGACCGAGATCGAGACGCGGGACGACTGCACCGCGCCCGGCGAGGCGCCCTTCAACCGATGCATGTCGGTGCCCAGCGTGCTGCGCGGGCTGCTCGGCGAGCTGGAGACGCTCGACGGGCGCACGGATATCGCACCGAGTCCGCAGTGGGTCACGCTCGGGCACCTGCCGGACCTGATGGACTACCTGGCCGACGAGACCCGGCGCGGTCCGGTGTACATGATCAGCCAGGGCCAGCAGCCGCGCGAAGACTTCGAGCGGTGGGCGCGCGAGGTGACCTGGCACCTGGTCGGGATGGGCAGCGCTTTCCTGCTCGACCCGGTGGTCGAGGCGGGGTTCAACGAGATGATGGGCGCCGGGCACGCGGTCCCGTCGGGCACGATGCGGACGTATCTGCCGGAGGTGAACCTGGACAACCCGGCGGACCCGCTGCGGCACCGCATCCTGGGCCGGACGCGGATCGTCGCCACGGACACCCGGCGCCTGGCCCGCATGCTCGGCCGCGCGGAACGCGACCGCGCTGCCCGCCTCCCGATCCCGGCCGATGCGCGGGAGCTGGTGAAGGCGTACGAGCCCAAGCCGATCCCCGTCTCGTGGCGGGATCAGCAGCGCCTGGTGATGGAGCTGCGGGCGGAGAACGAGCGCCTGCGCGAGGCCCTGATGGCGAGGCCGCACCTGCACGTGGCGGAGTTGCATCAGCAGCGGACGGCGTCTTAGGGCAGGCGGGCGGCGGGAGCCGCTTCGCGTGGGATCCGGGCAAGTTGGCGGAGCCGACCCACCCCGATTTCTGATCGTTCAACGGTCGACCCACCGGCCGCTGAAGAGGCTGGGTATCGGGGTTAAGGGGACGGCTGGGCTCGGCTCTCTCGGCTGCCGTTGCCGGGTTCGCCATCGCGGGGTGGCTGGGGTGCTGTCGGCCGTGGCCGTCTCACCGGCGCTTCGGCATGCTCACCCGGCTCAGGTCGGCTGCCACCACGACGTCGCCGCCGAAGATGTCCTTCGCCTCGTCGTAGAACTTGGTCGGGTCGTCGTAGCGTTGCGAGAAGTGGGTCAGCACCAGCTTCGTCACCTTGCTCTCCGCCGCGACCTGCGCCGCCTGGCGGGCGGTCAGGTGGCCGTACTCCTCGGCCAGCCCGGCGTCCTCGTCGAGGAACGTGGACTCGATGACCAGCAGGTCCGCCCGCTCCGCCAGCTCGTAGACCCCGTCGCAGAGGCGGGTGTCCATCACGAACGCGAACCGCTGCCCGCGGCGCACCACGCTCACCTGCTCGACGGTCACCGTCCGGCTGCCGAACCGCAGTGCGCCCGTCCGCTGCAGCTCACCGATCTCCGAACCCGTGATACCGAACCGGTCCAGCAGCTCCGGCAGCATCCGCCTGCCACCGGGCTCGACCAACTGGTAGCCGAACGACTCCACCGGATGGTCCAGCTGCCGCGCCCGCAGCTCGCCGAACTCGCCCTTCGCGATCACGCCGTCCTCCGAGACCGGCTCCTCGACGATCTGCGCGGTGTCGTGGAACACGCTCGCGTGCCGCAACCGGTCGAAGTACTCCTGCCCGGAAGCCGGATAGTGCGCGTGCACCGGATGTTGCACGTCGTCCAGCGACAACCGCTGCACCACGCCCGGCAGCCCGAGACAGTGATCACCGTGGAAGTGCGTCAGGCAGATCCGGTTGATCGCCGACGCCGAGACACCGGCGAACAGCATCTGCCGCTGGGTGCCCTCGCCGGGATCGAACAGGAAGCCTTCGGCGTCCCAGCGCAGGAGATAACCGTTGTGGTTGCGGGTACGGCCGGGCACCTGGCTCGCCGTTCCCAGTACTACCAGCTCGCGGACGGACACACGCCCGACCCTAGCCCGTTCCGGTCCACCGGACGCTCGGCCGTGGGCCGGCCGGCCCGAAGATCAGGACAGCTGTCCCGGGAAAATTTCCCGGGCGGGTGTCGATCCGGGGCCCGCTCGTTCGATGTGCTGGTGAAAGGACACCGACGAGCGAGGAGAAAAGCCATGCGATTCATGGTCATCATCAAGGCTTCGGCCGACAGCGAAGCCGGCGTCTTGCCGAGCGACGAACTGCTCAACGCGATGGGCAAGTACAACGAAGAGCTGGTCAAGGCGGGTGTGATGCTCGCGGGCGACGGCCTGCAGCCCAGCTCGAAGGGCGCGCGTGTCCGGTTCGAGGGCGACGAGCGGACGGTCATCGACGGGCCGTTCGCCGAGACGAAGGAGCTGATCGCGGGGTACTGGATCCTCGACGTGAAGTCCAAGGACGAGGCGATCGAGTGGGTCAAGCGCATTCCCTCGGACCCGGCCGGGACGGACGAGGTCGCCGAGATCGAGATCCGGCAGGTGTTCGAGGTCGAGGACTTCGCCGAGACGATGTCGCCCGAGACCCGCGAGCTCAACGAGCAGCTGCGCGAGCGGACCTCGGGTAACTGACTTGCCCGATTCGCCCGGAGGTGGTGTGCTCGGGGGCCGTGACGGCCTCCGACACCCACCGGACGATCGACGCCGTCTGGCGGATCGAATCGGCGAAGATCATCGGCGCACTGACCCGCGTGGTGCGCGACGTCGGCCTGGCCGAGGAACTGGCGCAGGACGCGCTCGTGACCGCGCTCGAACAGTGGCCGGAGGCGGGTGTGCCGAAGAACCCGGGCGCCTGGCTGATGACGATCGCGAAACGTCGCGCCATCGACCGGCTCCGCCGCGAGAAGAACCTGGAGCGCAAGCAGGAGGAGCTCGGCCGCGAGCTGCCGCCGGAGGAACCCGGGGTCGAGCCGGACGAGGTCAACGACGACGTCCTGCGCCTGATGTTCACCGCGTGCCACCCGGTGCTGTCGACCGAGGCCCGCGTCGCGCTCACCCTGCGCCTGCTCGGCGGCCTGGCCACGGACGAGATCGCCCGCGCCTACCTGGTCTCCGAGCCGACCGTGGCGCAACGCATCGTGCGCGCGAAGCGCACGCTGGCCAAGGCGAAGGTGCCGTTCGAGGTGCCCAGCGGTGACGAGCTCGCACCGCGACTGGCGTCGGTGCTCGAAGTCGTCTACCTGATCTTCAACGAGGGGTACTCGGCGACGGCCGGCGACGACTGGATGCGTCCGGCGCTGTGCGAGGACGCGCTGCGTCTCGGCCGGACCCTCGCGGCGCTCGCGCCCAAGGAGCCCGAGGTGCACGGACTGGTGGCGCTGATGGAGATCCAGGCGTCCCGCGCGCGAGCCCGCACCGGCCGCGACGGCTCGCCGATCCTGCTGCTGGAGCAGAACCGCGCGCTGTGGGACAGGTTGCTCATCGGCCGTGGCCTGCGCGCGCTCGCCCTGGCCGAGGAGCTGGGCGGCCTGCGCGCCCCGTACACCGTGCAGGCCGCGATCGCCGCCTGCCACGCCCGCGCGGCCACGCCCGAGGACACCGACTGGATCCGCATCGCCGCCCTGTACGAGGTGCTGGCGCAGCTCATGCCGTCGCCGGTGGTCGAGCTGAACCGGGCGGTCGCGCTGTCGATGGCGTTCGGGCCCGAAGCGGCGCTCGGACTGGTCGACGAGCTCGCCGACGAGCCCTCGATGCGGCAGTACCACCTGCTGCCCAGCGTCCGCGGCGACCTGCTCGCCAAGCTCGACCGGCACGCCGAGGCCCGCGCGGAGTTCGAGCGCGCCGCGGCCCTCACGCGCAACGCCCGCGAACGGGACCTTCTGCTCAAGCGCGCGGCGGAGTGCTCCTAAAGCTCGGCGATCCCCGAAGCCAGCAGGTCGAACACCCGCTCGGCGGTCTTCCGGACCCTGGCCGCCACGGCCTTTTCGCCGTTCGCCGTCCGGCGCAGCACCTCGTCGAACAGCAACCGGTGGGCCGTGGCCAGCTGCGCCGCGACGGCCCGGGCGGTGCCTGGCTCCATTCGCTCCGCCAGCGCGGCGGCCAGTCTGCTCTCCCGCTCCTCGTGCAGCTCGCGAAGCCGGGCCAGCAGGACGGGGCTGGAGACGATCAGCTTCGCGAACTCCCGGCCGGAGAACCCGAGCAGCGCGTCACGCCGGTCGAGCGCGTCGAAGTAGGCCTGCCGCGTCGTGTCCAGCACCGGCTCGCCGACGGTGGTGGCGAGGCTCTCGACGAACTCCTCGTGCACGTCGAAGACGAGGTCTTCCTTGCGGGGGAAGTAGTTCGTGACCGTCATCTTGGCCACCTCCGCGGCCGCGGCGACCTGCGCGATCGTCACGTTCTCGAAGCCGTGCTCGATGAACAGGCGGGTCGCCACGTCGGAAATGGCCTGCCTGGTCTGCTGTTTCTTCAGCTCTCGGAGCACCCGGGATGGCCCGGTACGTGGCGCAAGGCGCCGAGGTGCTGGTGGTCACCTGCACCGGCGGCGAGCGTGGGGACGTGCTGAACCCGCGGCTGGACCGGCCGGAGATCCGCGCCGAGCTGCCCGCGGTCCGGCTGCGGGAGATGGCCGCCGCCCGGGAGATCCTCGGTGTGCGGCAACGGTTTCTCGGCTTCGTCGACTCCGGCATGCCGGTGAGCTGCCGGAGGGCTGCTTCGCGCGGGAACCGCTCGAGACCGCCGTCAAGGCGCTGACCGAGGTGATCCGCGAGTTCCGGCCGCAGGTCCTGGTGACCTACGACGAGACCGGCGGCTACCCGCACCCGGACCACATCAGGACCCACGAGGTGGCGGCGGCCGCGTTCGAGGCAGCGGTCGGCACCGCGTACCAGATCAGCAAGCTGTACTACCTGTCCTCGTCCAGCCGCGCGTGGTTCCAGGCGATGCACGACGCGCTGGACGCCGACTCGCGGATGGGCCCGGTGCTCGCCGAGCTGCCGGACACCGAACGCCTGGTGACGACGAGGATCCGCTGCGAGGAGCACTTCGACGTGCGGGACCGCCCGCTGCTCCCCCATGCCACGCAGGTCGATCCGGACAGCGGCTTCACGGTGCACTCGCGGGACGTGGAGCGGAAGGTCTGGCCCACCGAGGACTACCAGCTGGCGCGCTCGCTGGTCCCGGTACACCTGCCCGAGGACGACCTGTTCGCCGGGACCTAGGACTCCAGCGGCTTGTCGAGCAAGGTGGTCGCCGGGTCCGGCTCGACGGCCTTCTTCCGCCGCTCGCGGAACAGCCAGCCGCCCAGGACGCCGGCGACGAACCCGAACAGGTGGGCCTGCCAGCCGATGCCCTCGCCCGCGGGGATCAGCAGCGAGAACTGGTAGGCGAAGCACAGCGCCATCACCAGCCCGATCACGATGTCGATCGGCCGCCGGTCGAACAGCCCGCGCACGATGATGTAGCCGAAATAGCCGAACACCACGCCGCTCGCGCCGGCCCCGACCGTGCCCGCGCTCGCGGTGAACCACGCGCCGAGCCCGCTACCTATCACGATCAGCGCGCTCACCCCGAGGAACTTCTTGACGCCCCGGTACGCGGCGAGGAACCCGAAGATGAACAGCGGCCCGGAGTTGCCCTCGATGTGCGCCCAGCTGAAGTGCAGGAACGGCGCGCTGAGGATCTCCGGCAGAGAGCCCACCTGGCGGGCGCGGATGCCGTAGTCGAAGCTGAGCTCGTAGCCCAGCGCGGCGTTGATGATCTGCACCAGCCACAGCACGACCAGGATGCCGACCATGACCCACAGCGCTTTGCGGGCCTCGGCGAGCAGGGCTTCGGCCTCCTCGCCGCGTGGCATGCTCATCCCTGCCTCCCGTTCTCCGTTCCGGTCAGGGTAACGGACATTTCCTACTTCCGGCGGGTCCCGGGTGCGGGTGTCCGAGGCTAGTGTTCCCCCGCGTGAAGCGTCTCGTGGCCCTCGCGGCGTCCGCATTGACCATGGCTTCGATCGTGACGGCGGCACCGGCCGCGGTGGCGGCGCCGGAGCCCATCGCCTGGGGTCCGTGCACCGACCCGACCCTCGTCGCCGCGGGCGGCGAATGCGGTTACCTGTCCGTGCCGCTGGACTACGACCACCCCTCGGGCGCGAAGATCCAGCTCGCCGTCGGACGGGTCAAGCACAAGGTGCCCGACGCTCGGTACCAGGGCGTCATGCTCACCAACCCGGGCGGTCCCGGCGGGTCCGGGCTGTACCTCGCCGCGCGCGGCTCGAAGCTGCCGAACCACGCCGGCGACGCCTACGACTGGATCGGCTTCGACCCACGCGGCGTCGGTTCGAGCAAGCCCGCGATCTCGTGCGACCCGCTCTACATGGACTACGGCAGGCCGAACTACCTGCCGGTCACGCCGCAGCTGGAGCAGACCTGGCTGCAGCGCGCGAAGTCCTACGCCGGCGCGTGCGCGAAGAACAACGACCTCGCGTTGCTGCAGCACATGAAGACCGTCGACTCGGTCAAGGACATGGACTCGATCCGCGCCGCGCTCGGCGTGCAGCAGGCGAGCTTCTACGGCTACTCCTACGGCACCTACCTCGGGCAGGTCTACGGCACGCTGTTCCCGAACCGGGTGCGGCGGATGGTGCTCGACAGCACCGTCGACCCGCGGTACGTCTTCTACCAGGCCAACCTGAACCAGGACCTCGGCTTCGACCGCAACATCCGGATCTGGTTCGGCTGGGTGGCGAAGTACGACTCGGTCTACCACCTCGGCAAGACGGGCGACGCGGTCGAGCGGCTGTTCGACGAGCAGCTGGCCAAGCTGTCCTTCCAGCCGGCGGGCGGGGTCATCGGACCCGACGAGTGGATCGACGTGTTCCAGCAGGCGTCCTACTACCAGCTGCGGTGGACCACGCTGGGCGACGCGTTCTCGAAGTTCGTCAACTCCGGTGACTGGCAGACGATGAAGACCCTGTTCGAGACGTACGGCGGCCGCGGGGACGACAACGGGTACGCGGTGTACCTCGCGGTGCAGTGCACCGACGTGCAGTGGCCGACCAGCTGGAACCAGTGGCGGGCCGACAACTGGCGCACCTTCGCGCAGGCGCCGTACTTCACCTGGCAGAACGCCTGGTTCAACGCGCCGTGCCTGAACTGGCCTGCCAAGGCGGGCAAGCCGGTGAACGTCAACGGCAGCAAGGTTTCCAGCGTGCTGATGATCGACGAGACGCTCGACGCGCCGACGCCGTACGAGGGCAGCCTCGAAGTGCGCAAGCGGTTCCCGGGTGCGGTGCTGATCGCCGAGCCGGGCGGCACCAGCCACGCGATCACGCCGCGCGGGAACGCCTGCGTCGACGACAAGATCGCGGACTACCTGCTGACGGGCAACCTGCCCGACCGCAAGCCGGGCAACCGCGCCGACGTCACCTGCGACCCGCTACCCCAGCCGGTCCCGGCGTCGTAGGCGCAGGGCCGACGCGACGAGCGTGACGAGGAGCCCCGCCACGCCCCAGATCGCGATGACCAGGAGCGGGCGCAGGGTGGCGTGGCCGTCGAAGTAGCCGAAGTTGCGCAGTGCCTCGGTGCCCGCGCCGTTCGGGATGGCGCCGCCGATCGCACGCCAGAAGGTGGGCAGCAGCTCGGCCTGGTACGCGCCGCCCGCGCTCGGGTTGCCGAGGATGACGAAGACCAGCACGGTCACGCCGACGCCGATCACCCCGAACAGCACCTGGAAGGCCATCGTGACGGTCGCGGCGGCGAAGGTGAGCATCGCGCCGATCCACCACAGCGCGAAGAAGTGGCCGGTGAGCGCGTGCAGCCACTGGTCGAGGATCAGCGCCCCGCCGAGTCCGGAGAGGATCGCGTACGGGACCATCGCGCCGAGCCGGAAACCGGTGCGTTGCAGGGTCGCCGGGCGGGCGCCGCGGGCGATGCCGAGCGCGGCGGCGGCGAGGTACCCGCCGACGAGCCAGCCGACGACCGCGTAGAACCCGGTCAGCGCCCGCGCGTCACCCGGTTCGGGGGCGACGAGGTCGACGGTGTTGACCGTCCGTCCCTGCGCGGTCTCGACCTGGGTGACGACCTGCTGGACGGCGGTGGCGAGCGCGGGACCGCCTGCCGAGGCGACGAGCAGGGTGTCCGTGGTGCCGCTCGGGTTGAGCACCAGACCGGCGGTGACCTCCCGGTCGAGGATGCGCGCGCGGGCTTCGGCCTCACTCCCGGCGGTGCTCGCGTCGAGCGGTGCGCCGGCGAGCTCGTCGAGCTGGTCGACCGTCGCTTGTGGACCGACGACGGCGAGCGTCACCCGGTGCGGGGCGGGACTGTGGAAGGCGCCCACATAGGACAGGATGAAGCCGAGCTGCAGCAGCAGCACCCCGGCGACGAGCAGGATCGTCCGGGGCGGGATCGCGTCCCGCAGTCGCTCCTCGGTTTTCATTCCACAGACCCTAGAAGCGACGGGGGGCGGCCGCTATTCGGCGGAGCCGCCGCCGGGCGTCACTCCACCCCGACGTCCTCCGGCGTGGTGCGGGCGAGCCCGGCCAGCGTGTCCAGCGCCTGCGCGAGCACCGGCACCGGGGGCGAAGCCAGGGCCAGCCGCACGGCGTTGGGGGCGCGCCCGGGGGTGACGGCGAACGCCGCGGCCGGGGTGACGGCGATGCCCCGGCGGGCGGCGGCGGCCACGAAGGTTTCCGCGCGCCACGGGTCCGGCAGCTCCCACCAGCAGTGATACGACCGCCGGTCCGCGCGGACCGGCAGCCGCTCATGGGCGAGGGCCTGCCGCGCGGCCGCGTCCGCGCGCTTCGCGGCCTCGATCTTCGTCAGCGTGCCGTCCGCCATGAGGCGCGTTCCCGCCTCGAGGGCGAAATGGGCCGGCGCCCAGCCACCCGAACGGATCGCCGTGGCCACTCGATCGGCGAGTTCCGGCGGTGCGGACACGAAGCCGAGGGTGAGCCCCGGGCCGAGGCGCTTCGACAGGCTGTCCAGCACGACCGCGCGGTCGGACGCCGGCGGCGCCGTCTCCGGCGCCAGAAACCCGTTGATCCCGTCGTCGATCAGGTGAAGCTCCCGCGCCGCAACGACTTCCGCGAGCTCGGCCTGCCGACGTGCGGACATCGTCACGCCGAGCGGGTTGTGCAGGGACGACTGCACGTACACCGCCCGCAGTCGTGGCGTCGAGGCCAGCGCGCCGGGCACCATGCCGTCCGCGTCCATCTCGATCGGCACCAGCGTGACCCCGAGCCGCGCCGCGATCCCTTTCACCACTGGATAAGTCAGCTCCTCGACGCCGAGCCGCTCACCCGCGGGCACGAGCGCGGCGACGACGGCCGCGATCGCCTGCCTGCCGTTGCCCGTGAAGAGCAGGCTTCCCGGATCGGGGGTCCAGCCGCCGCGTGCGAGATGGCGCGCCGCGACCTCACGGGTGACCGGCGAACCGGAAAGGCCCGTGGGCCGCAACGCGGCGGTGAGGGCGTCCGGCCGCAGCAACGCCGCGAGGCTGTCCGCCACCAGCGCCGACATCTCCGGCAGCACCGGGAAGTTCAGCTCGAGATCGACGGTGGCCGCGGCCGGTTCGGCCAGTGCCGGCTCCGGTCGCGCCCCGGCCGCGCGGATGAAGGTGCCGCGTCCTGTCTCGCCCACCGCGAGGCCCCGCCGGATCAGCTCGCCGTAGACCCGGGACGCGGTCGAGTTCGCGATCCCGCGGTCGCGGGCGAACCGGCGTTGCGGCGGCAGCCTGTCCCCGCCGCGCAACCGTCCGGCGGCGATGTCGGCGGCCAGTGCGTCCGCGATCCCGTGATAGTCGTCCATCGATCCCCTTATTGCACCGAGAGCATTGTTTTCATTGCTCCGCTCGGTTTCCGAGGATAGCTTCGAGGCATGGACCTCCGCTACGACGACAAGGGCACCGGCCCCGTGCTTCTCCTCGTGCACGGCCACCCGTTCGACCGGACCATGTGGCATCCGCAGCTCGAGCACTTCAGCGCGACCCACCGGGTGCTCGTCCCCGACCTGCGCGGTTACGGCGAAACACCGGTACGCGGTACGAAAACCCTGCTGCAAACGTTTGCCGAGGATCTCGCCGACCTGCTCGACCACCTGCACGTCGACCGCTGTGTCCTGGGCGGGCTGTCGATGGGCGGGCAGATCGCGATGGAGTTCCAGCGGCGGTTCCCCGAGCGCCTCACCGGCCTCCTGCTCGCTGACACGTCACCGCTCGCGGAGACCGGGCAGGGCAAGCAGAATCGCACCGAGATGGCCGCGCGATTGCTCCGAGAAGGAATGGGCCCGTACGCCGACGAAGTGCTCCGGAAAATGGTCGCCCCGGGCAGCTCCGAAGTGGACGAGCACGTCCTGGCGATGATGCGTGGCGCTCGGCCCGAGGGCGCGGCCGCGGCGCTGCGAGGACGGGCCGAGCGCCCGGACTACGTGGAAACTCTCCGTACCGTTCGCGTGCCCACGCTCGTGGTCGTCGGCAGCGAGGACGAGTTCACCCCGCTCGCGGACGCCGAGCTGATCCACCGGAGCGTCCCGCACTCGGAGCTCGTCGTCATCGAAGGCGCCGCGCACCTGCCGAACCTCGAACGGCCGGCCGAGTTCAACACGGCACTGGCGCGCCTGCTCAGCGCTTGACGCCGAGCCCGCCGACGAAACAGCACGCCGCGGGCTGCTCGCGCAGCAGCGCCGGCCCGTCGTTCACGTGCCACTCCGGCAGCCAGGTCAGACCGGGCTCGGCCAGCTCGAAATCCCCGAAATAGCTCCGGATCGTCTCGCGGTCGCGCGGGCTCGCGGCGATCCCGGCCTGCCGGTACAGCTCGACGCCGGCCTGGAACTGGCGCAGCTGCTCGTCCGGCACCGCGTCGAACGTCGCGTGCGAGATGACCAGCTGCGATCCCGGCGGCAGCAGGTCGCGGTACGCCGCGACCACGCCCGGCACCTCCTCCTGCGGGTCCAGGAAGTGCAGCACGGACACCATGAGCAGGCCGATCGGCTGCGTCGGGTCGAGCACGCGGGTGGCCAGTGCCGCCTTCCACACCGCGTCGACGTCGCGCAGGTCCGCGTGCAGGACGGCCTGCCGCGCCGGATCGCCGTGCCGCTCCAGCAGCACCTTCGCGTGCGCGACCGCGACCGGTTCGCAGTCGACGTAGACACAGCGGCTTTCCGGGTCGATCGTGTCCGCGACCTCGTGCACGTTGCCGACGGTGGGGACACCCGAGCCGAGATCGAGGAACTGGGTGATCCCGTTGCGCACGGCGTGCCGCACCGCGCGGCCGAGGAACTCGCGGTTCACCCTGGCGCCGATGCGGATGATCGGGACCAGCTTGCTCAGCTCGTCGCCGAAGACGCGGTCGATCGCCCAGTTCGCAGTGCCACCGAGGAAGTAGTCGTAGACGCGGGCGGAGTTCGGGTGATCGAGGTCGACCGCGTCCATCGAGGCGTCGTGTCGGTCTTTCACGCCTCGGCTCCCTTGTCCGCAACTGTCCCACCCGTGCGGCAGGCTAGCAGAGGACTCTACCGGTTCTTGAGTGTTACTCGCGGTCATAGTTACTTTCGGGTAGCATATTTCCGGCCGGCGCGGGCCGGCCCTGAGGAGGACGGATGAGGACAGTGGTCTCCGGCGACGTCCGGCTCGCGGTGTTCGAGGAAGGCCCGGCAGACGCGCCGACGGTGCTGCTCGTGCACGGCTATCCCGACACGCACACCGTGTGGGACGACGTGGCCGCCCAGCTGGCCACCCGGTTCCACGTCGTGCGGTATGACGTCCGCGGCGCGGGCGCGTCCGACTCCCCGCGCGGCACCGCCGCCTACCGGCTGCCGCATCTCAAGGACGACCTGTTCGCCGTCGCCGACGCGGTGAGCCCGGACGAGCCGGTGCACGTCGTCGCACACGACTGGGGCTCGATCCAGTCCTGGGAGGCGGTCACCGAACCGGGCGCGCACGAGCGGATCGCTTCCTACACCTCGCTTTCCGGGCCCAGCCTGGACCACGCCGCGTACTGGATGCGCGAACGCTGGCGCCGTCCGACGCCGCGGAAGCTCAAGCAGGCGCTGACCCAGCAGCTGCACTCGTGGTACATCCTCGCGTTCCACGTGCCGGTCCTGCCGGAACTGTTGTGGCGCACGGTTCTCGCGAGGCGCTGGCCCCTGTTGCTCAGCCGCGTCGAGGGCGTGCCACCGCGGCCCGGCCATCCGGCGCCGACGCTGGCGTCCGACGCCGCCCGCGGAGTTTCCTTGTACCGGGCCAACTTCCGGTCCCGGCTGAACAAGCCGCGCGAACGGCACACCCAGGTCCCGGTGCAGGTGATCACGCCCACCGGCGACCACTACGTCACCCCGGCGCTCACCGAGGGGCTCGAACGGTGGGCGCCGCGCCTGTGGCGGCGGCGCCTGCACGCCGGGCACTGGTCGGCGCTGCTGCGCGACGGCGCGCAGGTCGCGCGGATGGCGACCGAGCTGATCGACCACGTCGGCGGCGAGCCCGAAGCACGCGGCCTCGCCCGGGCGCGGGGTGCCGCGGGTCCGCTCGTCGTGGTGACGGGCGCGGGCAGCGGCATCGGCCGGGCGACCGCACAGGCGTTCGCCGCCACCGGCGCGGAGGTCGTCGTCTGCGACCTGGACGAGGCGGCCGCGCGGGCGACCGGCGGGCACGCGTACCGGGTCGACGTCTCCGACGAGGCCGCGATGCGCGAGTTCGCGGCCGAGGTGGCCGACCGGCACGGCGTGCCGGACATCGTCGTCAACAACGCGGGTGTCGGGCACGCGGGCAGCTTTCTCGCCACCACCACCGAGGAATGGCAGCGGGTGCTCGACGTCAACCTGTGGGGCGTGATCCACGGGTGCCAGGTGTTCGGGAGGCTGATGGCCGAGCACGGGGAGGGCGGGCACATCGTCAACGTCGCGTCCGCCGCGGCGTACCTGCCCGTGAAGTCGCTCGCCGCCTACTCGACGAGCAAGGCGGCGGTGCTGATGCTGTCGGATTGCCTGCGCGCCGAGGTGAGCGGCCGCGGGATCGGCGTCTCCACGATCTGTCCCGGCCTCGTCGCCACGAACATCACCCGGACGACGACGTTCTCCGGGGTGAGCGCGCAGGAGCAGGACCGGAAGCGGGCGAACGCGACCAGGGCCTACGGGCGGCGGAACTTCGGCCCGGAGAAGGTGGCGGCGCAGATCCTGCGGGCGGTGGCGACCGGCAAGGCGACCGTCCCGGTCACCCCGGAGGCGAAGGCGGGTCTGGCGCTGGCGCGGCTTTCCCCCGCCGCGTTGCGGGCGGCCGTGCCGCACACCTGACCTGAACATCAAGGTCCGCATCGCCTGATGCCGGTCCGATGAGTTCCGAGCCTCCGCGGAGTCTGCACTGACGGACGGACACACCGACGAGAGGAACCACCGTGGGCAAGCTGATCGTGGCCGAGTTCATGACCCTGGACGGGGTGGCCCAATCGGGAGGAGAGCCTGACGAGGACCGCGACGGTGGCTTCAGCCACGGCGGATGGCACGCACCGTTCCGCGACCCCGAGGCCGGCAGAGTCATGTTCGAGGCAGCCAAGTCGATGGACGTCCTGCTGCTCGGCCGCCGCACCTACGACGTGTTCGCCCGCTTCTGGCCGACCGCTCCCCAGGAGATGCCGTTCACCGCAGTACTCAACGGCGTCCCCAAATACGTGGCAAGCCAGACACTCACCGAGCCTCTGACCTGGCAGGGCTCGACCCTCCTCACCCAGCCCATCGCCGAGAGCGTCGCCGCACTGAAGGACCGCCACGAGGAGGTCCACGTCATCGGCAGCCTCAACCTGGTGCAGTCACTGCTGCGCTTCGGCCTCGTCGACCGGCTCGACCTCTGGGTCGACCCGCTCGTGCTCGGCACCGGCAAGAAGGTGTTCGGAGACGGCATCCCACCCACCGCACTACGCCTGATCGAATCCGCCAGCTACCCCAACGGCATGCTCCACCTGGCATACGACACCGCCGGCGAACCAACCTACGGCACCATCGGATGACCAGGTCTTGGCGGCCGTCACGCCTCAACGTTCCGCCTCCGGCGGGCGCAACGCGCGGAACACCTTGCCGCTCAGACGGCCCAGCTCCAGGAACTCCTCCTCGGTCAGCGCACCGGCCATGGTCCGGTGCACCGCGTCCGCGTACCCCGGCTGGATGCGTTCGAGGAACTGCGTGCCTTCGGCGGTCAGCACCGCGTACAGCCCACGCCGGTCGACCGGATGCTGCTCCCGCCGCACCAGGCCCAGCTGGGCGAGCCGGGTGACCCGGTAGTTCAGCCTGCCGCCCGGGGAGAACAGCACCGCAGCCAGCGCCCCCATCCGCATCCGCCCTCCCGCGGCGCGCAACCTGGTCAGGATCTCGTACTCGGCGTGCGAAATACCCGCGTCGGCGTGCAGATGCCGCTCCACCGCCCGCTCGACGAGGGTGCAGGCGCCGAGGAAATCGATCCACGCACGCCGCCGCTCGCCGGACAACCACGAACCGTCCGCCATGCCCAGGAAGAATATCCGCTTTCCCCGGTGCGCTCAGCCATGCGTCTCCACCGGCACCCCGACTGTCGCATGTGGACGCTGCGCCGACCAGAGGAGGGCCGTCACCGCGGTCGCGAGCGCCGAAGCGCCCGTCAGCCACCAGAACGCGGCGTGGAAGGCTCCCTCGGCGCCAGGTGTCGGGCCAGCACGACCGCGAGCAGCGCGAACGGCAAGGTCGTCAGCACCGTGAACACGGCGCCGCCGAACGCGACGACCCCACCGCCGAGCCGGTCGCTGAGCCGGTCGCTGAGCCGGCCCGCGAACGGCAGGGCGACCATCGTGCCGACCCCGAGCGAGACCAGCGACAGGCCGGTGGTCACGACGTCCGCGCCGCGCAGGAGCTGGAAGTAGAGCGGGAACAACAGCATCGCGCCGAACATCGAGGCACCGATGAACGCCGACGACGCCGCGGCCGCCGCGTACACCCGGTCGCGGAACAGCCGCAGGTCCAGCAGCGCATGCTCCCGTCGCCACGCGCGGACACCGAACGCGATGATCCCGGCGAGGCCGAGGAACAAGGGGATCGCCACCGTCGGCGCGGTGAGCGTCGGCTTCTCGCCGAACGTGGTGACGGCGTAGACGAACAGCGGCAGGCCGGCGCCGATCAGCAGGAACCCCGGCCAGTCCAACCGCGGCACGGCCGTCGCGACACCGCGCGGCACGTACCTCAGGCCGAGTGCGACCCGATCGCGCCCACGGGCAGGTTGATCACGAACAGCCACGGCCACGGCAGTGCGTGCAACAGCAGGCCGCCGACGGTGGGGCCGATCGCCGGACCGCTGCTCACGGCGATGCCGAGGATGCCCATCACGCGTCCGAGCCGCCGCGGACCGACCGCCTGGCCGAGGATGGTCTGTCCCGCAGGCACCAGCAGCCCGGCCGAAATCCCCTGCACCACGCGCGCCGCGACCAGCCACCCCAGGTCACCGACGAGTGCGCACAAGCCGGACGCGACCGTGAACGCCGCGAAGGCGTACAGCCACAGCCTCCCGACTCCGATCTTTCGTCCCAGCCAGCCGCACAGCGGCCGCGAGCGCGATCAGGTAGGCGCTCGACACCCACTGCACCTCGTCGAGCGTGGCGCCGAGGTCGGTGCGGATCGCGTCGAGCCCGACGTTGACGAGCGAGGTGTCGAGCATGCTGACGAACGCGCCGAAGACGATGACGAGGGCGAGCCGCCAGGTGGGCCAGGAGATCCGGTCGGTCATGAGACCACCTGAGACCTCGACCTTACTGGAGGTCAAGCGCGGTGGAGCACGGCCTTTAGGATGGGCGCATGGAGCACGTGCACGCGGGCAAGGTTCGCGACCTCTACCTCGATGGCGACGACATCCTGCTCGTGGCGTCCGACCGGATCTCGGTCTACGACGTGGCGCTGCCCACCCCGATCCCGGGCAAGGGCGCGCTGCTGACCCAGCTGTCGAACTGGTGGTTCGAGCACTTCCGCGAGGTCGTGCCCAACCACGTGCTGTCCGTGACGGACGTGCCCGAGGAGTTCGCCGGCCGGGCGATGCGCTGCAAGCCGCTGAAGATGGTGCAGGTCGAGTGCATCGCCCGCGGTTACCTCGCGGGGCTCGGGCTGCGCGAGTACCAGAAGTACGGCACGGTGTCCGGCGTCGCGCTGCCGCCTGGGCTCGAGGAGGGCAGCAAGCTGCCCGAGCCGATCTTCACGCCGACCACGAAGGCGAGCGAGGGACACGACGAGTTCATCACCTTCGGCGACGTGGTGAACCAGGAGGGCCGCGAGACCGCGGAGCGGCTGCGCGAGCTGACCCTCGAGATCTACCGCAAGGGCGCCGAGCACGCGGCCGGACAGGGCATCATCGTCGCGGACACGAAGCTGGAGTTCGGCTGGGACACCGAGGGTGTGCTGACCCTCGGTGACGAGGTCCTCACCTCGGACTCGTCGCGGTTCTGGCCCGCCGACGAGTGGGAGCCGGGACGGCCGCAGTACGCCTTCGACAAGCAGTTCGTCCGAGACTGGGCAGCCGGCACCGGCTGGGACAAGACGGAGCCGGGCCCGGAGGTCCCCGCCGACATCGTGGAGGCCACCCGGCGCCGGTACGCCGAGGCGTACGAACGGATCACCGGCCGCACCTGGTCCTGAGTAGACGGTTCGGGGCGCCGGTGGTCCCGGCGCCCCGAACGGTCAGCGGTAGGTCACCTGGATCGAACCGTTCGAGAACCAGAACGTGATCCACCCGTGCACGAAGTCGTTCCGCCTGCCGCCGTTGATGCCGTACTCGTCCGAGCTCGGGTAGCCCAGCGCGCTGCGCTCCCAGCCCATCGACGCCCACTGCTGCCGGATCAGGCCGTAGATCGCCGCCGGACCCGTCGACGGGGTCCAGTAGATCGACGCCTGTTTGCTGAAGTGGTTGTACCGCCCCACCCCGTCCGGCGTGCCCAGCTCGTCCGTCGTCGGGTAGCCGAGCGGGCCCTGCTCACGGCTGAGCGCGGTCCACCGGTCCCGGATCTGCCCCTGGATCGACCACGCGCCGGTGTTCGCCGTCCAGTAGATCGACGCGCCGTCCGGGCGCGAGAAGTGGTTGTACTTCCCGGTCCCGTCCGGGGTCGTCGTCTCGTCCGTGATCGGGTACCCCTGCGGCCCGGTCTCCCAGCCCATCGACGCCCACTTCGTCCGGATCGCACCCTGGATGGCATGCGCCCCGGTGTTGGGCGTCCAGTAGATCGACGCGCCGTCCGCCCGCGAGAAGTGGTTGTACCGCCCCACTCCGTCCGGCGTGCCCTGCTCGTCGGTGATCGGGTAGCCGAGGCTGCCGGCCGGCCCGCCGAGCGCCTTGTACTTGGCCAGGATGTCGCCCAGCATCGCGTGCGCACCCGTCGCCGCGGACCAGTAGATGCTGCCGCCGCGGAAGTCCTGGGCCTTGCCGCCGCCCGCCGTCGCGTACTGCGCCGATACAGGGTCACTCAGGAACGAGCCGCGGGCGCCGCCGAGCTTGTTGTAGTAGTCGGTGATCGGGTCGGTGTTCCCTTGCAGGGTCACGGTCTTGGCGGTCTCGAGGTCGTCACCGGTGATCTCGTACACCGCCGTCGCCGGGTAGGCGTCGGACGGGGTGAAGGTCACCTTCTGCTGCATCTCCTCGCCCGGCGGGATCGGCTGCCCCTCGGCCAGCGGGTCGTCGCTGTGGAACACGCCCGCAGGCGCCTTCGCCTTGGTGATCGTCAGCGGCACCGTGCCGGTGTTGGCCACGGTGAACGAGAGCGTCACCGACTGCCCGACCGGGACCGTGTGGAAGTCCACCACCGTCGGGTCGAGCGTCAGCTGCGGCTTGCCCGTCAGCGCGGTGCCCGTCATCGGCACGGTCACCGAGCCCTGGTCGCTCGACAGCGTGAGCGCGCCGCTTTCGGGCTTCCCGGTGTCCGTGCCCGTCGTCGGCGTGTAGGTGACCGGGACCGTCGTCGACGCACCCGCCGCCAGCACGGTGCCCGCCGTGGGCAGCTGGTCCGCGCTGAACGGTCCGCCCGGCGCGGTCACCGCGGTGATCGTCTCCGCGGTGGTGCCCGTGTTGATGATGTTGACGCCGAGCTCCTTCGCCGCACCCGTGCGCACCTGCCCGAAGTCGAGCGAGGTGGGTGTCGCGCCGAGGCCCGGCTGCGTGCCCTGCCCGTGCAGGTCCATCGCGGTGGTGCCGACGTTGGTGCTGAAGGTCAGGCTGCCGGTCGACGCGCCCCAGGCGGACGGCGTGTAGCTGATCGGCACGGTCAGTGTCTGCCCCTTGACCAGGCTCACCGGCGTGGTGAGCGAGGTGACGAAGGGAGCGTCCGCGGTGGCGCCGGTGACCGTGAGATCACGGTTCGCCGTGACGGTGACGGTCGCGTTCTCCGTGGTGCCGACCGCGGTCGAGCCGAAGTCGTACGGCTTGGTCGCCAGCACGGCGGTGGTCGGCCTGCCGAAGCCGAGGATCTTGCCGTCCCGGGTGCCGACGTAGACCCGGCCGTTGTCGGTGGCGGGCACCGAGAACTTGACCGCCGTGCCGATCGGGGCGGAGTAGCGCAGCTTCAGCACGCCGTTGACCGGCACCGGGTCGTACGCGCGCAGCTGGGCGTTCGCCCCGGTCGGGCCCGTGCTGTAGACGACCCACACCAGCGCCGAGCCCGAGGTCGTGCCGGTGGAGGTGACCACCGGCGAACCCGAGGTGTAGCCGAAGTTGTCGGTGGTCGTGCCGACCGAGGTCAGCGACGGCCCGGCGGCGGAGTACTTCAGCGCACGCAGCGGTCCGGTGTTGCCGACGACGTAGACGTAACCGCCGTCGCCGCCCCAGAAGCCGGGCCGGCCCCAGACGCCCTGGAACGGGCCGGTCATGCCGACGACGGCGTCCCCGCCGCCCGCCCCCTGCCCGGAGCCGCCGAGGTGGTCGGCGTCGAGCAGGTAGACCCGGCCGTCCTTGCCGACCTGGACGACCAGGCGCGGGTGCGCGGTGGTGCCGAAGTTCGACGGCAGCGCCATCGGGCCGCCCGAGCCGAGGTCGGCGTCGTCCTGGTTGAGCTTCGTGTTGTCGTGCGGGCTGAAGAAGCTCTGCGGGGTGAGGGACCCGTCGCTGTTGACGGCCAGCCGCACGACCGACTCGCCGAGGGTGGCCGGCGGGTCCTCGCCGGGGCCGGGCGCGGGCGCGATGCCGTTGCCGGTAGCGACGATGATGCGACCGGGCCCGTCGGAGAGCAGCCCGGCGCCGGACTCCCAGATCCCGCCCTCGTCCGAGGCCGAGGCCTCGGTGGCCCAGATCGTGGTCTGGGCACCGGTCGAGGCATTGACGCCGACGATGTAGCCGACGTACGGCGTGTAGTCGCAGTGGCTGGCGAACCCGGCGTAGACGACCCCGTCGAGCAGCAGCAGCCCAGGCCGCTGCATCGCGGTCATCGGGTTGAACGGCACGCTCGGGTTGTTCGTCGGCGCGCCCTTGATCGTGGTCGGGAAGCCCGCGCGCTCGGCGCCGGTCTTCGCGTCCAGCGCGTGCAGGTACCAGTGCGGATGCTGGGCGTCGGGCCCGTCGTTGACCTTCGCGGTGAGGTAGACGGTGCCGGTCGACGGGTCGTAGACGGGCGTGGCCGTGACGCCGATGTTCGGGACGAGGTCACCACAGCTGACGGTGGACGCCGGCCAGGCCGGGCCGAAGTCGACGCTCCACTTCTGGGCGCCGGTCACCGCGTCGAGGCCGTAGACCTCGTTGTTCTCGGTGGCGGCGACCACGACGCCGTTCGCCACGACGGGCTGGGCGTAGACCTGGCCGTTGACGTTCGCGGAGAACAGCTGGCCGAAGTCGGCCGCGCTCACCTGCGACGGCACCAGGCCGGCTTCGTCGTCGTCCCAGCCGGTGCGCAGCGTGTTGTGCGCCGAGGTCGAGTCGTCGGCGAGCGCGGTCGGAGCGACTCCCCAGCCGACGAGAATTGCAATTACGGAAAGTAGCAAAATCCGGGCAGCATAACGAGACCGGATGAACAACGCGTGCCTCCATTGCGCCATTGGGACGCAACAGTCGCGTCACCCCGCGACAGACATTTCGTAATTTCCCCCGATCGTGTTACTTCTCAAGATCACGGACGAGTTACGATCACCGGGAAATGGTTAACCTGGAGCCATGACCACTGCGCACGAAAGTGCTGTCGAGTTCTACTGGCGGCCCGGCTGCGGGTTCTGCATGATGCTGCGCGCCCACCTCGAGCGGGCCGGCCTGCCCCTGCACGAGGT
Organism: Amycolatopsis acidiphila; assembly: GCF_021391495.1. NCBI lineage: Bacteria > Bacillati > Actinomycetota > Actinomycetes > Pseudonocardiales > Pseudonocardiaceae > Amycolatopsis > Amycolatopsis acidiphila. The sequence continues at coordinate 7,194,838 of NZ_CP090063.1, forward strand.
CAACATCTGGGAGGACGACGACGGCAGGGCCCGCGTCCGCACGGCCGCGAACGGCAACGAGACGGTGCCGACCGTGTTCGTCGGGCCGGTCGCGATGGTCAACCCCGACATCGACGAGGTGCTCGCCGCTGTCCGCGAGCACGCACCCCAGCTTCTCGCGACCCGTACCAACCAGTAGGTACAATCGGCACCGTGGACACGGTGGAACGGCTGATCACCAGCACGCAGGAGCTGCTCTGGGATCGCGGCTACGTCGGGACCAGCCCGAAGGCCATCCAGCAGCACGCCCAAGCGGGCCAGGGCAGCATGTACCACCACTTCGCGGGCAAGTCCGAGCTCGCGCTGGCGGCGATCTCGCGCAGCGCGGCCGAACTGCGGGAAGAGGCCGAGTCCGCGCTGTCCGGCGCGGGCACCGCGGTCGAGCGGATCTCGGCCTACCTGGACAGGGAGCGCGAGATCCTGCGTGGCTGCCGCGTCGGGCGGCTCGCACAGGATCCGGACGTCGTCGCCAGCGAGGAGCTGCGCCGGCCGGTCGGCGAGACGTTCGACTGGCTGCGGGACCGGCTCGCTCAGGTGCTCGCCGAGGGCAAGGCGAACGGCGAACTGGCCGAGGACCTCGACCCGGTGGACGTGGCCGCAGCCGTGGCCGCGGTCGTCCAGGGCGGTTACGTCCTGGCCCGCGCGGCCGGTTCCGAGGAGCCCTTCACCCACGCCGTCGCGGGCGTGCGCGACCTACTGCTCGGTAAACAACTCTGAACCAGGAGTGCAGGCCCGCCGTACCGGTCGCGCCGAAAACCGTCGCGGATTGTCGCGAAAACCGGCGCCCAGCGGTGTTCATCGACACGGCCAGTGATTTTCCGAACTTTTCCCCACCCCGGCCCTTACCGGACGGCCGGCCTGCGCTAGAAAGACTCCGGCGCAGTCTTTCCCTTCGTTCGAAAGGTAGGTCCGGTGAACGACGAAGTGTCGGTGGCCGAGCTCCTCGAGCGCGAGGGCTGGGGCGACGTGGACCGGAAGCCGAACGGCCGCATGCGGGTGGTCGCCGTGATGCTCGCGGTGGTGCTGGGCTGCGGGCTCGCCGCGATCCTGGTCCACTTCGGATCGCAGAACTCCGAGGCGGACTCGCCCTCGTTGTTCAACCTGCCGCACGGCCCCACGGGCGGCCTCGCGGGCGGCGGCGTTCCCGCCGCGCCAACCGGTTCCGAGGTCACCGGCCTCAACACCACGGTCATCGTCACCAACGAGACCGAGATTCTGGGCACCGGAATCGACGGGATCCCCTGGCACAAGCACAAGCGGGAGACCGAAACGCAGACTGTCACAGTCACCGGCTCCGCGGATCCCGGGCAGGGCGACGACCCGAGCACGGGCGGCAGGCCGCCGGTGACCACAACCCCCACCGCCACCCCCGGCGGGCCGGCAGGCGGAAACGGCGGCCGGCCGTCGAGTGACCCTGGCAAGCCGCCGACGAAGACGACGACACCGCCCCCGTGCGTTCTGGGCATCCTTTTCTGCTGATTTCGAACAACACGGCGAATTCGGTGTGACCGCTGCGGTCACACCGTTGTTCTTCCATTGATCATTCCGTTCCGGCGCATTTCGTCCTAGCTTCGAAGGTGAAGCGAGAAACGAAATGCGAGGAGGCAGGAATGAGTGGCCCCTTGGCCGGAATCCGGGTCATCGATCTGTCGACCGTGGTGATGGGCCCGTACGCCGCACAGATCCTGGGGGACCTGGGCGCCGACGTCATCAAGATCGAGTCACCGGGTGACACCGCGCGGGTCGGGACCTACCAGCGCACCCCGGGCATGACCGCCCTGGCGCTGGCGGTCAACCGCAACAAGCGCAGCGTCGCCCTCAACCTCAAGGACGAGGAGCAGCGCGCGCAGGCACTGCGGCTGATCGACGGCGCGGACGCGCTGATCACGAACATGCGCCCCGGCGCGCTCGCGCGCCTCGGGCTGACCTACGAGCACGTCGCCGAGCGCAACCCCAAGCTGGTCTACGCGCACGCCCAGGGCTTCCGCGGCGACTCGCCGCTGGCCGGCAACGCCGCGTACGACGAGACGATCCAGGCCTCTTCGGGCCTGGTCGACCTGACCAACCGCGCCGTGGGCAAGCCCGTGTACCTTCCGACCATCATCGGCGACAAGGTCTCCGCCCTGACCATCGCGTACTCGGTGCTCGCGGCGCTGCTGCACCAGCAGAAGACCGGCGAGGGCCAGTACGTCGAGATCCCGATGACCGACACGATGATCGCGTTCAACCTGGTCGAGCACCTGGCCGGGCGCACCTTCGAGCCGCCGACGGGAGCAACCGGGTTCGCCCTGTCGATGAGCGAGGGGCACCAGGCGGTGCCGACCAAGGACGGCCTGGCCTGCGTGATCCCGTACAACCCGCAGAACTTCCGCGACTTCTTCACCGCCGCGGGGCGCCCTGACCTGGCCGACGACCCGCGGGTGAACGGCGACGCCATCGACCGGGCCGACACCGGCGCACTCAACGCGCTGATCGCGGAGTGCGCGCCCGAGTTGACCACCGAGGAGTGGGCCGAGGTCTGCGCCAAGCACAGCATTCCGTTCGCACCGGTGCTCGAACTGGATCACGCGGAAGAGGACCCCTACGTCGCGGCTGGAGGGCTGATCCAGCGGGTAGCACACCCGAGTGAAGGGCCGATCAAGACGGTCGGCATCCCGGTGCGGTTCTCCGCGACCCCGGCCGCCATCCGGCGGCTGCCGTCGCTGCCCGGCCAGGACACCGAAGAAGTGCTGAAGGAGCTGGACGCATGAAGGCCGAAGACGTCCGACGCCGGCTGTCCACGCCGCTGACCGGCCCGGCGTTCCCGCCGATGAGCCCGCGGTTCACCGATCGCGAGTACCTCAACATCGTCTACCGGACCGATCCCGAGGCGCTGCGGGCCGTCGTGCCGGAGCCGCTGGAGATCGGCGAGCCGCTGGTGCGCTTCGAGGTGATGCGGATGGGCGACGTCACCGGCTACGGCCCGTACACCGAGGCCGGGCAGGCGATCCCGGTGAGCTTCGAGGGCGAGCGGGGCGAGTACCTGCACGCGATGTACCTCGACAACTTCGCCGCGACCGCCTCCGGCCGGGAGGTCAGCGCGTACCCGAAGACCACCGGCTCGCCGCGGCTCTACGTCGACCACGGCGCGCTCGTCGGCACCCTGGACTACGGCAGCCTCCGCGTCGCGACCGCGACCATGGGCTACCAGCACCGCGCGCTCGACCTCGACGAGGCCCGCGCGCAGATCACCGTGCCCACGTTCATGCTCAAGATCGTCCCCGGCTACACCGGCAGGCCACGGGTGTCCGAGCTGGTCCGCACCGAGATCACCGACGTCACCGTGAAGCAGGCCTGGACCGGGCCGGCGCGGCTGCAGCTGTTCGAGCACGTGCTCGCCCCGCTCGCCGACCTGCCGGTGCGTCAGATCGTGTCGGCCAGCCACATCCTGACCGACCTCACCCTCGCGCCGGTGCGCCCGGTGCACGACTACCTGAAGGAAACGTCATGAAGATCGCCGTCATCGGGGCCGGCACGATCGGCCTGTCGTGGACGAAGCTGTTCGCCGACCACGGCCACGACGTGCGCGTGAGCGACCCGCGTGCCGACCTCGCCGATGTGCTGCGCGAGTTCGACCCGGCGCGGGTGCGTGCGGCGGCCGACCTGGCCGACGCGGTGCGCGACGCGGACGTGGTGCAGGAGAACGGGCCCGAGAACCTGGAGTTCAAGAAGGACCTGTTCGCCACCCTCGTCGAGCAGGCACCGCGGCACGCCCTGTTGCTCAGCTCCTCGAGCGCGATCCCCGCCGGCGCGTTCGCGCCGGCGGACGGTGAGCGCGTGCTGATCGGGCACCCGTTCAACCCGCCGCACGTGCTCCCGCTGGTCGAGGTCGTGCCCAGTGAGCGCACGTCCGAGGACTCCGTCCGCCGTGCGGTCGAGTTCTACCGCTCGCTGGGCCGGACTCCGGTGGTGGAGCACAAGGAGGTGCCCGGCTTCGTCGGCAACCGCCTCCAGGCCGCGTTGCAGCGTGAGGCGGTTTCCCTGGTACAGCAAGGAGTCGTGAGCCCGGCCGAGCTGGACGCAGTGGTCGTCAACTCGCTCGGCCCGCGGTGGGCGACTGTCGGCCCGTTCCTGGGCGCGCACCTGGGCGGCGGCCCCGGCGGCTACCGCCACCTCACCAGTCACATCGGGTCGTCGATGAGCAACCTGTCGGTTGGCAAGCCCGACACCAGCCCGGAAGCGACCGAACGCGTCGTCGAGGCCGTCGAGCAGGCGTACGGCGACAAGTCGTACGAGGAGCTCGCCGAAGCCCGCGACCGCACCCAGCTCGCCATCCTTTCCGTGACAGGAGAAGAGAAATGACCACTGCCGACTTCTACGGCTACGAGGACCTGCTCGCCGAGGAAGAGCGCAAGATCCTCTACAGGGCACGGGACTTCCTGCAGGCCGAGGTGCAGCCGCTCGTCAACGAGTACTGGGCCAAGGGCGAGTTCCCGCGGGAGCTGATCCGGAAGTTCCAGGAGCTGAACCTGGCGGGCGTGGCCTACGAGGGCTACGGCGACCCGCTGCCGCGCGGGAGCCACCTGCTGACCGGCATGCTCGCGATGGAGTACAGCCGCACCGATCCGTCCGTGGCCACGTTCTTCGGTGTCCACAACGGACTCGCGATGTACAGCGTGTACGCCGGCGGCGACCAGGAGCAGCGCGACCGCTGGCTGCCGGCGATGGCCGCCATGGACAAGATCGGCGCGTTCGCGATGACCGAGCCGCTCGGCGGTTCCGACGTCGCGGGCGGCATGCGCACCACCGCGAAGCGCGAAGGCGACACCTGGGTGCTCAACGGCGCGAAGCGCTGGATCGGCAATGCCACGTTCGCGGACCTGGTGATCGTGTGGGCGCGCGACGTGGACGACAACAAGGTCAAGGGCTTCGTCGTCGAGAAGGGCACGCCCGGGTTCTCCCCGGTCAAGATCGAGCACAAGGTCGCGTTCCGGATCGTGGAGAACGCCGAGATCACGCTCACCGGCGTGCGGGTGCCCGAGGCCAACCGGCTGCAGAACATCAACGGCTTCCGGGACGTCGCCGAGATCCTCCGCGCCACTCGCGGCGGCGTGGCCTGGCAGGCGCTCGGCGTGATGACCGGCGCCTACGAGCTCGCGCTCGCCTATGCCAAGGAGCGCAAGCAGTTCGGCCGTCCGATCGCGAGGTTCCAGCTCGTGCAGGACCTGCTGGTGAAGAGCCTCGGTAACATCACCGCGTCATGGGGCATGCTGGTGCAGCTGGCCAGGCTGCAGGACTCGGGCATCTTCCGGGACGAGCAGTCGTCGCTGGCGAAGGCGTTCGTCACCTCGCGGATGCGCGAGGTCGTGGCCTGGTGCCGCGAGATCTTCGGCGGCAACGGGATCGTGCTCGACTACGACATCGCCCGCTTCTTCGCGGACGCGGAGGCCATCTACTCCTTCGAGGGCACCCGAGAGATGAACACGCTGATCGTCGGTAAGTCAATAACCGGCGAAAGTGCCTTCGTTTAGGAGAAATCACAACTAGATAACTGATTGCAACGAAATCCCCCTTCTAGGCGAAAAGGGAACATACGCCTAAAAGGGGGATTCATGATCAGACAGTGGTCAAGGCGAGGGATGGCCGCCCTGGTCGTCACCCTGTTGGCGACAGTCGGCCTGGTGGCCACGCCGCAGGCGACGGCCGCACCCGCGGTGCCGTCCGGGTTCGTCATCCGCGAGCAGGCGACCGGCCAGGCGGCCTACGACCTGACCGACTTCGGCTACCTGCCCGGCGACGGCGGCATCATCACCACCGGCAAGGGCGGCAAGGTCACCTGGATCTCCCCCGCCGGCGCGGTCCGCACCCTCACCACGCTCGCCGTCAACAACGAGGGCGACCTCGGCCTGGTCGGCCTCGCCGTCGCCCCCGACTACGCGAGCACGCACCACGTCTACGTCGTGCGGTCGGTGCGCACGAGCACCGGCACGAACTTCCGGCTCGCCCGCTGGACGGTCACCGGCTCCCCCGAACCCACCGGCCTCGGCAGCGAGCAGGTCCTGCTCGAACTGCCGATGACCTTCAACGTGCACGGGATGACCGGGGTGGTCGCCGGGGACGACGGGACGCTCTGGGTCTCCATCGGCGACAGCTCCGAGTTCCGCCACGGGTTCTACGACCCACGCGCGCTGCGGGCCCTGGACGTCGACCAGCTCTACGGCAAGATCCTGCACCTCACCGCGGACGGCGCCGGGGTGGCGGGCAACCCCTACTACCAGGCGGCGAACCCGAACTCCGCGCGCAGCAAGGTGTTCGCGAGCGGGTTCCGCAGCCCGTTCCGACTCGCGCTCGACCCGAGCAGCGGTCTGCCGGTCGTCGGCGACGTCGGCTGGGAGACCTGGGAAGAGCTCGACATCGTCCAGCCGGGCCGCAACTACGCCTGGCCCTGCTGGGAGGGCAACCACCAGACCGGGTACGCCACCCAGTTCCCCGCCGAATGCGGGCCGGTGTCGAACCAGGCCCCGATCTGGGAGTACCACCACGGCGGCGCGGTCGACCAGGGCAACAGCGTCACCGGCGGGTTCGTCTACACCGGCAAGAGCTATCCCGCGTCGTACCAGGGCACCTACTTCTTCGGCGACTACCAGGGCGAGAAGCTCTGGACGCTGCGGTACGACAGCACCGGCAAGCTGACCCAGGCGCCGCAGAACCCGCCATGGGCCACCGGGATCGGCGGGCCCGTCGAGTTCGCGGCCGCGCCGAACGGCGACGTGGTGTTCGCGGACCTGATCTCGGGGAACCTGAAGCGGGTCAGCTACCAGCAGGGCAACATCGCGCCGATCGCGCAGGCGACCAGCACGACGAACGCCGAGACCCGGACCGTCGCCTTCGACGGCTCGGACTCGCTGGACTACGACGGCGACCTGCTCACCTACAGCTGGGACTTCGGCGACGGGACGACCGGGAGCGGCAAGACCGTCTCCCACACCTACGCCGCCGGCGCGAGCCGGTTCACCGCGACGCTCACCGTGCGGGACCCGCTCGGCGCGACCGGCACCACGCAGCTGACGGTGGCGCCGTCCAACCACTCCCCGCAGCTGACCCTGACGCCGCCGCCGAGCGACACGTACGCCGTCGGCGAGCAGATCAGCCTGGCGGCGACGGCGACCGACGCCGAGGACGGCGCATTGGCGGTCGAGTGGACCAGCCGTGAGCTGCACTGCCCGGACGACACGACCTGCCACTCGCATCCCGGCGTCGGCGCGACCGGGTCGACGTTCACCGTGCCGTTCCCCGACCACCCCGACACCCAGCTGCTGATCACCGCGACGGTGGCCGACAGCGCGGGCGTCACGGCGAGCCAGACCTACACCGCCTCACCGCGGCAGCACCGGCTCACCCTCAGCTCGGCCGTGCCGGCGGCGCTGCAGATCCCGTCCGAGAACAACGCGAACACCGCGATGGTGACCGAAGGCGTGACGCTCGACGTGCAGGCCGCGGCAACGGCGAGCGACGGCGCTTCGACGTTCACGGCCTGGGCCGACGGGCCCACGGAGCGGATCCGCACCCTGAAGATGCCCGCGACGGACCTGACCCTGTCGGCGGTCTACGCGACGCCGATCGAGCAGCGGTACAACTCCGACGCCGCACTGCGGCAGAGCCTCGGCGCGCCGACCGCGCCCGAGGTGTCCGACGGCGGCCTGCGCTACCGCGTGTACGAGAAGGGCCGCCTGTACTGGTCGCAGCAGACCGGGGTGCACGAGGTGCACGGCCAGATCCTGGCGAAGTACCTCGCGCTCGGCGGGCACGCGAAGTTCGGCGCGCCGACCACCGACGAGACGACCACGCCGGACGGCACCGGCAAGTACAACCACTTCGTCGGCACACCCGGCACGGGCACGGCCTCGGTGTACTTCACCGGAGCCACCGGCGCCCACGGCATCTGGGGCCTGATCCGGGACAAGTGGACCGAGCTGCGCCGGGAGCAGGGCCCGCTGGGCTACCCCACGACCGACGAGCAGACGACGCCGGACGGTGTCGGCCGGTACAACCACTTCAGCAAGGCCGCCTCGATCTACTGGACCCCGGCGACCGGTGCGCACGGTGTCTGGGGCGCCATCCGGGGGACCTGGCAGGCGACGGGCTGGGAGGCGGGTCCCGCGGGCTATCCGACGACCGACGAGCTGACCACGCCGGACGGCGTGGGCCGGTACAACCACTTCAGCAAGGCCGCCTCGATCTATTGGTCGCCCGGCACGGGCGCACACGAGGTCTACGGCGCGATCCGGGCGCGGTGGTCGGCGCTGGGCTGGGAGCGGTCGTACCTCGGCTATCCGCGCTCGGGCGAGTTCGGCTTCGACGGCGGGCGGCGCAACGACTTCCAGTTCGGTTACATCCAGTGGTACCCGAACGGGACGGTGATCGACCACCGCTGGTGAGCTAGCCGTAGTAGAAGCCGAAGGAGTGCGGGAGGTCGTCCGCCGGGCCGTGGTTCCCACGCCGGAGGGCGACCTCCCGTGCGAGCACCTGGGCCAGTGCGGCGAGCGCGGTGAGGGAATGGAAGTTGCCCACTCCGGCGGTCTCGGCGAAGAGCACGGCGTGCGCGTACTCGGCGAGCGGCGAAGCCGGATTGTCCGTCAGGGCGACGACTCGCACGCCGTGCTCGCAGGCGTACTCGGCGGCGCGGACCGTGTCGGCGGCGTAGCGCCGGACGGACACGGCCACCAGCACGCCGGACAGCTCGCGCACCTCGTCGACGAGCGAATCGCCGAGCTGCCGTGCGTGCAGTTGCCTGCTCAGCAGTTCGGCGATCGGCCTGCTGTCACGGAGTCCGAGCACGTGCACCTCGTCGGCCTCCGCGAGCAGCGCGACGGCGTGCAGCCAGGACGTGCGGTCGAGCCGGTTGAACGTGCGCGTCAGATTGGTCTGCTCCTGTTCGAGCGTCGCCGACAGCATCCCGCCCGGCGGCTCGTGGCCGTTGTCGTCGGCACGGCGGGCGGCTTGCGCCTGCTCGGCGAGCCAGACCCGGCACAGCTCCATGATCGCCGGATAGCCGGGCAGGCCGAGGGAGTTCGCGAACCGCGCGACCGAGGACTCGTGCACCTCGGCGAGCCGGGCCGCTTCGGAGATGCCACGGTACGCCGTGCCCTCGGGGTCGGCCAGCACCAGGTGCGCGATCCGCAGCTGCCCCGAAGCCAGTTTCGGCAACCGGCTGCGGAGCAACTCGGTCAGCTCCTGGTAACTGCCCGGCGGGGTCACGGTCTCGGCAGATCCACGACGGTGACACCCGCCCGGACGGGGACGGGTTCGTCCATTTCGGCCAGTGCGGCCGGTGCGTCGTCGAGGCCGATCCGCCGTCCGACCAGCTGGCCGAGGTCCATTCCGGAGCGTGCCACGAAGTCGAGCATCGCCGGGTACTCGTGGGCCTGCAGGCCGTGGCTGCCGAGGATGCGCAGCTCGTCGGCGATGACCCGGTGCATCGGGATCGGCGGGGTGCCCTGGCCGGGCGGCATCAGTCCGACCTGCACGTGGCGACCGTGTTTGCGCAGGCCGGCCACGGACGAGGCACAGGTCACGGGCAGGCCGACGCAGTCGAGGGACAGGTGTGCGCCGCCCTCGGTGAGCTCGCGGACCTCGTCCACGGGGTTGCGGCTGTGCACGGTGGCCTCGGCGCCGAGGCGTTTCGCCATGGTGAGCGCGTCGGGCGAGAGATCCACGGCGACGACCCTCGCCCCGGCCGCGACCGCGAGGAGGACGGCGGACAGCCCCGCGCCGCCGCAGCCGTACACCGTGACCCACTCACCGGCCTGGAGAGCGCCCTGCCTGAGCACGGCGCGGTATGCCGTGCCGAACCGGCAGCCGAGCGCGGCTGCGGTCACCGGCTCGAGGTCGGCGGGCAGCGGCACGAGGTTGACGTCGGCGTGATCGAGGGCCACGAACTCGGCGAAGGACCCCCAGCCGGTGAAGCCTGGTTGGAACTGGTGGTCACAGATCTGCTGGTTGCCGCTCGCACACCGGGGGCAGGTCCCGCAGGCACAGACGAACGGCACGGTGACCCGCTCGCCGACGCGGTGGTTGCGCACCCGCTCGCCGACTGCGACGACCGTCCCGGCGAGCTCGTGCCCGGGGATGTGCGGCAGCTTCACGTCGGAGTCGTGCCCGCGCCAGGCGTGCCAGTCGCTGCGGCACACCCCGGTGGCCTCGACGGCGACGACGACCCCGTCCGGCGTGGGCGCGGGGTCGTCGACCGCCTGGACCTCGGGCAGCTCCCCGAACTTCTCGAACAACACGGCACGCACCCGACCACGATACGTGCAATCGGGTGGCGGGAAGTGTGTCTTCGACCGCGCAGCGGGCGGGGGCGGGCGGGGTGCGGCGGGAGCCCAAGCTCCCGGGTGCCAACCCCCGGAGTTGGGTGGTCATCCCGTCGCCTGAACTCGCGGCATCACTTTGAGCCAGGCCCGCAACCGTCCTGCTTTCGGGCAGCCGCCAACGCAAGCTTGCGGGCCTGGGTCAAAGTGATACGCACAGACCGCAGGCGACGGCATGACCACCCAACTCGACCACGTCGAGAAGGTGAGATGAGCGGGCTTTTCCTGGCTCATCTTTGAGCCTGCCCGTCCGGCGAGGACTCTCTTGATCTTTAGAGCCGCGCTGCGCGCAGGTGGCTGGGGTACGCCCGTCCCACCCCGATCGCGGAATGTTCAGCGGGCATTCCTGCTGCCGTTGCCGGGTCCTCCCAACCAAACCCCTACCGCAGCAAAGCCACCACCCTGGCGAACTGCGCCAGGTAACCCGAGTTCACCGTCACGTACGAGATCCCCAGCTCCGCCCGCCACCGCAGCAACGTCTCCGCGCCCTGCTCCGGCGTGCCCGGCAGTACCGTCACCGCACCGCTCGCGGCCAGTTCCGGCAGGCCCACCCCGATGAACCGCTCCAACCACGGTGCGGGCTCGTCGCCGACGGCGAGGAGGTTCACGGCCAGCTCCACTTCGTCCAGCCTGTCACACACCGCACGGAAACCATCCACAATGGACTTCGCCGCCGCCTCGGTGGTGCGCGGCATCCACGCCATCGTCGCGATGTCCGCCTCGCGGGCGGCCAGCGCCGTCATTTTCGGGCCGCCCGGGGCGAGTAGCAACGGCGGCCGGTCGTCCTGCTTCTTCAGGAACTCTATGGTCTCGACCAGATGCGAGTACCGATGGTCGAACGTGCCACCCAGCGCCGCGACACGGGCCGCCGCGTCGGGACGGCCGGTGCCCAGCCCCAGTTCGAACCGTCCACCGGTGAACTGGTGCAGCGATCGCGACTGCCAGTCCAGCAACCGCCGGTCGCGGAACTTGTCCACCGCGACGAAGGTTCCCACGTGCAGCGTGCTGGTGACGGCCGCCGCCGCGGAGAGGATCGTGAACGGGTCCAGGTCGACCTGGGGATCGGGTGAGACGAGGGTGTCGTAACCGGCGTCCTCGGTGCGGCGGGCGAGGTCGGTCCACGTGGCGAGGTCGGTGCCGCTACCGACCACGCCGAACCGGAACGGGCGAGCAGTCATGACCTGATCGTGGCCCCTCGGCCACACCGGCACATCCGTCCGTGAGCGTACTTCGCCGTACGCGCCTCAATGTACGGCGACGCTCAGCGCCTGCGCGATCTCCTTGCCCAGCGCATGCGTGGTGGCGTCCCGGGCAGGCCCCACCTTCACCACGAGCGACCCGCCGAACGGCTGCCGCTCGACCACCTCGATCCGCTCGCCGATGCCGATCGCGTGGTCGGCCAGGTACCGCAGCATGTTGGGGTCGGTGTCCCACACCCGCACGATCTGCCCCACCGCGCCCGGCTCCAGCTCGTCCAGCAGCCGCGTCGGCAGCTCCTCGACGCTCCCGTCGGCCGCCGGGATCGGGTCGCCGTGCGGGTCGCGCACCGGATGCCCGAGCTTCGCGGAGATGCGCTCGACCAGCCGGTCGGAGACGGCGTGCTCGAGCGCGTCGGCCTCGCCGTGCACCTCGTCCCAGGTGTAGCCCAGCTCCTGCACCAGGTAGGTCTCGATGAGCCGGTGGCGTCGCAGCACGCCCCGCGCGAGCAGCCGTCCGGCGGGGGTCAGTTCGATGCCTCGGTACGGCACGTGCTCGACCAGCCCCTGCTGCGAGAGCTTGGTGACCATGCCCGACGCCGAGGACGGACTGACCTCCAGCCGCGCGGCCAGCGTCGTGTTCGTGACCGCCTCACCGCGCTCCACCAGGCCGTAGATCACCCGGATGTAGTCCTCGGTGGAGGACGACGACGAGCGGCTGGGACTGTCCGGCATACGGTCAACTTTACGTCCTGCACCTGGATCGAGTCAGCCTCGCCCGGGCGACCAGCGGTACCGGATCCAGCCCGGCACCGGCTCGGCCCCGAGCTGCGCGTAGAACGCCGCCGCCTTGTCGTTGCCCTCCTGCATGTCCCACTCGACCCGGCCGGTGGTGCGCGCCCGCAGCGCGGCCAGCAGTTCCCCGCCGAGGCCGTGCCGCCGGTGCTCGGGCCGGATGTAGAGGTCGTCGAGCCAGATGCCCGGCTGTCCTTCCCAGGTCGAGAAGTTCCACGAGCAGAACGCCAGGCCCGCGACGGCGCCGGGCTCGCCGGGCGGCGAGGCGACGAGCACCCACGCCTTCGGCTCCGGGCCGAACAAGTGCTTGGTCATCTCGACGCGGTCGAGGACGAGCGAGTCGTTGCCCTCGAAGCGGGCGTGCTCCTCGATCAGCGCGCAGATCTCCTCGATGTCGGCGACTTCGGCGTCACGGACGGGCATCGGTCATTCCCCTCTCGTAGGCGAGCGTGCCGCCGACGGCGGTCGCCAGCACGCTCGCGTCCTCCGGACTCTCGGTCGGGTCCGCCGACAGCACCACGAAGTCGGCGAGCTTCCCGGTCTCCAGGGTGCCCAGCTCCCGCTCGCGAAACGCGGCGTAGGCCGACCCGTACGTGTAAGCCCGCAGCGCTTCGACGGGCGTGATCCGCTCGCCGGCGCCCAGGAGCCGGCCCGACGACGTGCGCCGGTGCACCATGTCCGCCAGTCCCAGCAGCGGCGCCCCGCGCACGACCGGCCGGTCCGAGCTGCCGGGGAGCACACAGCCCGCGTCGAGGAAGGTGCGCAGCCGGTAGCACCAGTCCTCCCGCGCCGGCCCGAGCGCGGCGGCCATGCCGTCGCCGATCTCGTTGACGAACCGGCCCTGCGGCACCGGCACCAGCTCCAGCGCGACGATGCGCGCGAGGTCGGCCGGCGACACGACGGCACAGTGTTCGATGCGATGCCGGTGGTCGGCGCGCGGGTTGGCCCGCAGCGCCGCCTCGTACGCGTCGAGGATCGTCGAGATCGCCCGGTCGCCGATCGCGTGGGTGGCGACCTGCCAGCCCGCCGCGTGCGCCTTGAAGACCGTTTCGGCGAGCTCGTCCTCGGGCTGCTGGAAGTAACCGCGGTTGCCCGGCTCGTTCGAAAAGTCCTCGTGCATCGCGGCGGTCCGCCCGATCAGTGAACCGTCGGCGAACAGCTTCATCGGCCCGATCCGCAGCCACTCGTCACCCATCCCGGTGCGCATGCCCAGGTCGAGGCCGAACCCCGCGCCGTCGGGCAGCTCGTGCAGCACCGCCGAGGACACCATCACCGTGCTGCGCACCCGGAGCACTCCGCGGTCACGCGCCAGCTGGTAGGCGAGCACCTCCGCGGGCGTCTCACCGACCAGCCCGCCGCCGACGCCGGCCTCCTGCGCACTCGTGATGCCCTCGGACAGGTAGCGCTCACCGGCCCGGTCGATCGCGCGGACCACGGTTTCGAGGGGTGTCGGGTAGATCAGCGGCCGCAGCAGCAGCTGCGCCTGCTCCCGCAGCAGCCCGGTCGGCGAGCCCTCCGGGTCGAGCACCACGTCCCCGCCGGCCGGCACGTTCGCCACGTCCAGCCGGTCGAGGACGTTCGAGCTGACCACCACCATGTGCCCGGAGGTGTGCTTGAGCCGGACGAGGTGCCCCGGCGCCGCCCGGTCCAGGCCGTGGCGGGTCGGATGGCCGCCGATCAGCCGGTTCTGGTCGTAGCCGCTGCCGACGATCCAGCCGCCCGGCCGCACCTGCGCGGCACGCTCGGCGACGGCCGCATACACCTCGTCGACGTGCTTGCACTCGCCGAGCGCCACCTCGTCCAGGCTCATCCCGAACCACGCCATGTGGTTGTGCGCGTCGTGGAAGCCGGGCACGACGACCGCGCCACCGAGGTCGACCCGGGTGGCCGTGGACAGCGACTCGGCGTCCTCGCCCAGCGCGACGATCCGCCCGTGCAGCACGGCGACCGCCGACGTCCACGACTCGCCGGTGAACACCCGCGCGTTCTCGTACACCGCATCGACTCGCACCCCGCCACCCTATCGATCGATTGATAGGCTCGCAGGCATGACCTCGGTGGAAGTCAGGATCGACGACGGCGTCGCCCAGGTGCGGCTGAACCGGCCGGACCGGCTGAACGCGGTCGCGCCCGTGCTGGTGGACGACCTGCTCACCGCGCTGGACACGGTCGCGGGCTCGGACGCGGGCGCGGTCGTGCTCTCCGGCCGGGGACGGGCGTTCTGCGCGGGCCACGACCTCAAGGAACCCACCCCCGAGGGCGACTCGCGAGCCCGGCTGGAGCGGCTTCAGGACGTGACCCGGCGGCTGCGCGCGCTGCGGCAGCCGGTGGTCGCCGCGGTGCACGGGTACGCGATCGGCGCGGGCGCGGAGTTCGCCCTGGGCTGCGACCTGATCCTGGCCGCCGAGGACGCGGTGTTCGCCTTCCCGGAAACCGGCCTCGGGCTCAGCGTCACCGGCGCGGCCTCGCGACTGCTGCCGCAACTGGTGGGGCCGCTCAAGGCGAGGGAGCTGCTCCTGCTCGGCGAGCGGATCGACGCGGCGACCGCGCTGCGGCTCGGCCTGGTCAACGACGTCGTGCCCGATGTCCACGCCGCCGCGACAATCTGGGCGAAGCGCATCGCCGAACGCCCGCACGGCGCGGTCGCGCTGGCCAAACGCGCGCTCGACGCGAGCACCGACATCGAGGCCGCGCTGGAGCTGGAGGTCAGCCACGCGCTGATCACCGAGCACACGCCGGAGGTCGCGCGGTCGGCCGAGGCCTTCCGGAGCCGGGGATGATCCCGCTCGACCAGGTCGACGACCTCGCCACGCTCGTGCGCCGGGCCGCGGACCTGTGGCCCGACCGCGATGCGTGGATCTTCGACGAGACCGGAGAGCGGTTCACGTTCGCCGAGGTCGACCGGCGCAGCACGAAATTCGCGCTCGCGCTGCTCGAACTGGGCCTGGAACCCGGCGAGCGGGTCGCGGTGATGCTGCGCAACCAGCCGGAGTTCCCGTTGCTGTGGCTCGCGCTGGCCAAGCTCGGCGCGGTGCTGGTGCCGGTCAACACCAACTACCGCGAGTTCGACGGCGCGCACGTGCTGCGGCATTCGGGCGCGCGTTTCGCCGTCGCGGCCCCGGAGTTCACCGAGCTGCTCGACCGGATCGCGCCGGACACCAAGCTCGAACGCGTGCTCGCCCCCGGCGACCTGCACGCGGAGTCCACCGGGGCGGCGCGGTTCGAGGTGACCGGCGAGCGGCCTGCCAACCTCCAGTACACCTCGGGCACCACCGGCGCCCCGAAGGGCTGCGTGCTGCCGCAGCGGTACTGGCTGACCCTCGCCCGCGGTCTGGTCGCCGACTTCCCCGCGGTGTCGGACGAGGACAGGATCCTGACCGCGCAACCGTTCCACTACATCGATCCACAATGGAACGTCGCGCTCGGCCTGGCCTCCGGCGCAACGCTGGTGGTACTCGACCGGTTCCACCCGTCCACGTTCTGGGCCAAGGTCCGCGAGCACCGGATCACCTGGTTCTACTGCCTCGGGCTGATGCCCACGCTGCTGCTGCGCCAGCCGGAGTCCCCGGCTGAGCGCGAGCACCGCGTCCGTGCGATCAGCGCGTCGGCGATCCCGCGTGACCTGCACGCCCAGCTCGAAGCCCGGTGGGGAGTGCCGTGGTTCGAGGCGTTCGGGATGACCGAGACAGGCGGCGACATCCGGATGTCCGAGGCGGACCACGACGAGCTGGTCGGCACCGGCTGCATCGGCAGGCCGACCCGCGACCGCGAAGCGATGATCGTCGACGAAGCGGGCCGGCCGGTGCCACGCGGCGAGACCGGGGAGCTGGTGCTCCGGGGAATCGGCCTGATGCACGGCTACCACGACGATCCGGAGGCGACCGCGCGCGCGTTCCGGGCGGGCTGGTTCCACACCGGCGACCTGGCCACAATGGACGCTCACGGCCGGATCTTCTACGTGGGCCGCACGAAGGACATGATCCGTCGCAGCGGCGAGAACATCTCCGCCGACGAGGTGGAACGGGCGCTGCTGCTGCATCCGGCGGTGCGGCTGGCGGCCGTGCTCGCGGTGCCCGACGAGCTACGCGGCGAAGAAGTCAAGGCCTTCGTCGTGCTGGCGCAGGAAACGGCGCCGGAAGACCTGGTGGAGTTCTGCTCGGGGAAGCTCGCGTACTTCAAGGTCCCGCGGTACTGGTCGATCGCCGAGTCGCTGCCGCTCACTCCGTCGGAGCGGGTCGCGAAGGGTGAGCTGCGCTCCGCCGACCTGCCGACCTACGACCGGATGAGGCACGGGTGGCTCTGACGACCGAGCAGCGGGTCCGCCGCGCGGCCGTGAAGCTGTTCGCCGACAAGGGATTTCACGGCACCGGCATTCGGGATCTGGCCCAGGAGGCCGGAATCTCGTCCGCGAGCCTGTACCACTACATGGGCACCAAGGAGGAACTGCTCTCCGGGATCATGCGGGAGTGCCTCGACCGCCTGCTGCTGGGCGCCCGCCGGGCGACCGGCGGCGTCGCCGATCCGCGGCAGCGACTGGTCTCGCTGGTCGCCCTGCACGTGCTCGCGCACGCCCTTCAGCCGGCGGAAACCCGGGTGGTCGACAACGAGGTGCATGCGCTTTCCGCAGCCACCCGGCGACAGATCGTCGCGTTACGCGACGAATACGAGCAACTGTGGTCGGCGGCGATCGACGACGGTATCCGGCGTGGTGGCTTCACCACGCCGGAACCGGCCGTGACCAGGCTCGCACTGCTGGAAATGTGCAGCGGGGTCGCGCGGTGGTACTCCCCGCGCGGCCCAGTGGAATTGGACCGGCTCGCGGGCCATTACACCGGTCTGGCCCTGCGGATGCTGGGCAGCGCGGACCACGAATGCCCGGCCGGGCTCGACACTGCCCGGAAGGTGCTGTCCGACGTGTGGGGAAAGACCCTCTAGCTGGGGATTCTCGGGCTATACCTTGCCCGGACGGCTGATCTGAGGGACCCTCGAACCGTGAGTGAGCAAACGATCCATCTGGAACTGAACGAGTCAGGCCTCGCTCCGGGGCTGCCGGTTCCTACCAACCCTCGCGATCAGGTTCAGGACGTGCCTTATCGTCCGGTCGAATTCCGTGACGACGACCTACCCACCGCACTGGAGCGGTGTGCGACCTGGCTGCGAACCGCACAGGAGTGGCTGGGCGAGCCACTTGACGTGGTGGCCATTCACCTCGACTACGACGACCGCGAAGGCGCGCCCTACTACGACGTCAAGCTGTTGTGCAACGAGGAGGACCTCGCCGGGGCACCGCTGGCCCTGCGCGCCCAGTCCAAGTAGCCGACCACCGAGGCCGGGAGGGGGCGCTCTCCCCTGGGAGCGCCCCTTTCCCGGCTGATCACGGCCTCGTAAGCTGAGCCCGTTTTCCCGAGTTAGTTTCACGAGCGCGGCGTGCCGCCGGAACCAGGGGGCACGCGATGCGCGCTGTGACACCCGCCGCGTGGAGCGCTGTCCTCCTCGCCTGGCTCGGGGTCCACCTCGCCACCGGCACCCCCCTCGCGGAACTGGCCCAGTGGGCGCTCGCCGTCGGGCTCGGGGTCCTGCTGCCCGGCTTCGCCCTCGTCCGGGCCGCCCGCGCCACCGCCGCCCCGCTGCTCGAGGACCTCGCCTGGGGCACGGTCGCCGGCTGCCTCGTCGCGATGCTCGGCTGGGCGCTCGACGTCGTCCTGCCGTGGGCCCCGCCACCGTGGCTCGTCGGCCCGGTCTTCGCGCTGGTGCTGCTGGCCTTCCCACGCACCCGGCGACGCGTCCTCGCGCGGCCCGCGCCCGGGTGGGGCGTCGCGGCGAACCTGTGGCTCACCGGCGCGCTGGCCGTGGCCGTCGCCTGGATGACCACCGACTACCTGCGGTTCACCCCGCTCGACCCGGGGCCGGGCGGGCGCACCTATTACTACGACACGACCTTCCAGGTCGCCGTGATGGGCGAGCTGCGGCACACGCTGTGGCCGGGTTACCCGCTCGTGCACGGCGATCCGTACTCCTACCACTGGTTCCTGCACGCGATCACCGCCCACCTGACCACCGGCACGGGCGTCGACCCGTTCGACTCGATGCTGCGGCTCGTCCCGACCACGCTGTTCCCGGCCGTCGTACTGCTCGCGGCCGTGGTCGCGCGCCGGGTCGCCGACAGCGTGCGCGCGGGAGTGGTCTGCGCCGGACTGCTGACGGTCACCGGGGCCACCGTCGCCACGGTCTGGTCCACCGACGGCCAGGCGCCGCTGATGATCCAGTCGTACTGGGTCTCGTCGCTGACGTCGGCGTTCGGCTGGCTGCCGACGGTCGCCGTGGCCGGTTGCGTGGTCGCGATCCTGCGCCGCTCCACGGCCGACCGCGCGGTCCCGGTCGCGTTGTTCGTCCCGCTGGTTCTCCTTGCCACCGGGGCGAAATCCGCGGACCTCGCGGTGCTGCTCGGCGGTACCGTGCTCGCGTTCTTCGCGCTGCTGTTCCGTCGCAAGTGGATGGTCGTGCCGCGGGCGATCGCGGTGAACGTGTTCCTCGGCGGGGTGCTGCTGATCGCCCGGTTCACGATGTACGGCGGCGGGGACTACGGGCTGCAGGTCTCCCCGCTCGGCCCGATCCGGCAGACCGCGGGGCAGACGTTCCCGGACGCGGTCCGGCCCAGTGGCGGCGACCTGTACCTGGCGCTGCCGCACGTCCCGCTCGCGCCGCTGTTCGCCGCGGCGGTGCTGTACCTGGTGCCGCTGCTGCCCCGGCTCGCCGGGTTCGTGCCGCTGCTGCGGCGACGCCCGCTCGACCCGGCGATGTGGGTGTTCCTCGGCACGACGATCGCCGGGTTCGGCGCGATGCTCGTGTTCCGCCAGCCCGGCAACTCGAACATCTACTTCCTGGTCGCCGCCTATCCGGTGGGGCTCATCGGGTCGGCCTGGGGCGTCGCACAGCTGCGCTGGACGCGGACCGCCGTCGCAGGCGGAGCGGGCATCGGCCTCGTGCTGACGCTGGCGATCGCCTGGGTCGCGGGGGCCCGCCCGGCGAAGTCGATCACGGGCTGGCTGCTGCCGCTCGCCGCGCTCGCCGCCGCGCTGCTCCTGCTCGCGCTCGGCCGGCGCCGCTCGACGGGGGTCGTGCTGACGTTCGCGCTGCTGGGCACCGGACTGCTGTCCACGGGCCTGTACCTCACGCAGACCTCGACCCGGCCCAGCTACAACCTGGGCGTCACCTACGCCGACGCCACCTCCCTGCCCGTGACGCGCGACGAGCTCGCGGCCGGGCGCTGGCTCGACGCGCACGCGGGCCCGACGGACGTGCTGGCCGTGAACCGGGTTTGCACCCAGCAGTCACCGGGCGAGTGCACGGCGAAGCTGTTCGACATGGGAGCGTTCGCCCAGCGCAACGTCGACGTCGAGGGCTGGGCGTACTCGCAGCGGAACCTGGACGCGGCCTGGCACAGCACCGTCTGGTACGCCGATCAGCCGTTCTGGGACCAGCGGCGGCTCGACGAGGAGCTGTCCGCCTTCCGCACGCCGACGCCCGCCGCGCTGGCAGCCCTGTCGGCGCGCGGGGTCCGCTGGCTGGTGGCGGACACCCGCGCGCCGGTCGACGTCGGCGCGCTCGACGCACTGGCGCCGCGCGCGCTGACCTTGCCGACGGTGCTCGTCTGGCGGCTCTGACCGGTTGGTCAGCCGAGGACGCCGGTGACCTTCACGTGGCCCTTGAGCAGGTTGCGCGCGATGGTCCGGCGCTGGATCTCGTCGGTGCCCTCGTAGATGCGCAGCAGCCGCAGCTCGCGGTACCAGCGCTCGACGGGCAGCTCACGGGTGTAGCCCATGCCGCCGTGGATCTGCAGCACCCGGTCGACGATCTCGTTGGCCTTCTGGCCGCCGTAGAGCTTGGCGATCGACTGCGCGTGCCGCGAGTCCATCCCCTGGTCGACCTGCCAGGCGGCGTGCAGCACGAGCCAGCGCAGCGCCTCGATCTCGACCCCGGAGTCGGCGATCATCCACTGGATGGCCTGGCGCTCCGCGATCGGCGCGCCGAAGGTCTGGCGGGTGTTGGCGTGCTCGATGGCCATCGTCAGCAGCCGCTCGCACGAGCCGATCGCGTGCGCGGGCAGGATGTAGCGGCCGCGGCCGATCCACTGCATGGCCAGGTTGAAGCCCTTGCCGACCTCACCGAGGATCTGGCTCTCGGGCACCCGGACGTCCTGGAAGATCAGCGAGGCCGGGCCCCACTCGCCCATGGTGTCGATGTACTCGGACTTCCAGCCCATCTCGCGGTCGACGAGGAAGCAGGTGACGCCGCCGTTCGCGCCCTTCTCCGGGTCGGTGACCGCGAAGACCATCACGAAGTCGGCCTCGTTCCCGCCGGTGATGAAGGTCTTCTCGCCGTTGATGATCCAGTCGGCGCCGTCCTTGCGGGCCGAGGTGCGGATCGCCTTGGCGTCGGAGCCCGCGCCGGGCTCGGTGATCGCGAAGCACGACTTGCGCTCGCCCGCGATGGTCGGCAGCAGGTAGCGCTGCTTCTGCTCCTCGTTGGCGTAGAACAGGATGTTGTCCGCGGCGCCGCCGAAGCGGAACGGCACGAACGTGCGGCCGAGCTCGGCCTCGAGCAGTGCGGTCATCACGGCGGACAGGCCCATGCCGCCGTACTCCTCGGGGGTCTGGATGCCCCAGAACCCGGACTCCTTCGCTTTGAGCTGCAGTTCCTTCAGCTCGTCCGCGGTGACGCCGGGCCGGCCGGCGCGCTCGCGGCGGAGCACCTCCTGCTCCATCGGCGTCAGCTCTCGCTGCACGAAGGTGCGCACCCAGTCACGCACCTCGCGCTCTTCCGTGCTCAGGGTGAAGTCCATCGTGTGCCTTCCTCCGACTTACTAAGCGCTTGCTTACCCCAGGCTATCGCACTGACTCGTCAGTAGGAACCGGTAGCTTGGACACGTGATCGAGTGTCTGGTCTGGTGGGCCCGGCCACTGCCCGGTGAGGCGCGGTACCTGGCCCTGCTGGACGAGCCCGAGCGTGGCCGGTTCGAGTCGTACCGGCGCGAGATCGATCGCCGCAGGTTCCTGACGGGGCGGGTGCTGGCGAAGAGCGTCCTGGGGGCCCAGCTCGGTCGCACACCGGAGGCGGTTCGCTTCGACGCCACCTGTGACGACTGCGGAAAGCCCCACGGCAAGCCGAAACTGGCCGGGGTGGAATTCTCGATCTCGCATTCGGGCGAGCGCGTCGGGCTGGCTGTGACTTCGGCGCCCGTCGGCCTGGACGTGGAGACGGAGACGCGCCGGGCGGAGGACAACCTGATCGCGTACACCCTGAACGAGACCGAACAGGCGGCGCTGCGCGGCCTGGACCCGGACGCGCGGACTCGGGCCTTCTATGAATACTGGACGCGCAAGGAAGCCCTCATGAAGGCGACCGGCCGTGGCCTGAAGATCCCCCTGCAGTCCCTCACCCTGGACGGTGCGCGGCTGGCCCACTCGGCCGACCCGGCCCTGAACCCGGCGACGACCCACCTGGCGGACCTCGACCCGGGCGAGGGCTACCGAGGCGCGGTGGCCGTCCTGACGGCGGCGGAGGTTGTGGTGAAGGAAGGGACCTGGGAGGGGTAGGTCAAGGTGTCGCCCACCCACTCACGCCGACCCACTCGCCCACGGTGACCCGGCAACGGCCAGCCACCCCTCAAGGCGAACCCGGCAACGGCAGCCAAGGATGCCCGCGCCCAGCCCGCTCCCCAACCCAGATCCCCGCGCCACTCCGCGATCGGGGTGGGACGGGCGTACCCCAACCGCCCGCGCTTCGCCAGCCTCTACAGCTCCATCCCCATCGCCCTCAGCAGGGTCTGGAACTTCGCCGACGTCTCGTCCAGTTCGGCCTTCGGGTCCGACGCCGGGACGATGCCGCCGCCGGCGTACAGCCGCAGCGACCGCTCCGCCACCTCGGCACACCGGATCGACACCGCCCACTCGCCGTCGCCCTCGGTGTCCATCCAGCCGACCGCCCCCGCGTAGTACCCGCGGTCGAACGGCTCCAGCTCGCTCACCAGCTGCCGCGCCGCCTCGGTCGGGCTGCCGCAGATCGCGGGCGTCGGGTGCAGGGCCGCGGCCAGGTGCAGCGCCGTCACGTCCCGGTCGACGAGCTCGCCGGTGACGACCGTGCCCAGGTGCCACATCGTCGGCGTCGACACCAGGGACGGCTCGCGCGGGACGTCGAGGCTGCGGCAGAACGGGCGCAGCGTCTCGACGATCGCCTCGGTCAGCACCGCGTGCTCGATGTGGTCCTTGCGCGAGCCGGCCAGCGCGTCGGCGTTCTCCCGGTCGGTCACCGGATCGCCGGAACGCGGCGCCGAGCCCGCGTGCGGATGTGAGATGACCTGCCCGCCGACCCGGGACAGCAGCAGCTCGGGCGTCGCGCCGAGTAGCGTGCGGCCGCTGGGCAGCCCGGCCGCGTAGGTGTACGCGCCGGCCTTGTCCTTGGCCAGGTTGTGCAGGATGGCCTGCGCGGACACCTCGAAGTCGAACTCGAGGTCCAGCGCACGGGCCAGAACGACCTTCCGCAGGCCGCCGTCACGAAGGATCTTGATGGCACGCCCCACGGCTTCGACGTGCCGGACGGGCTCGGGTACGGCCCGCACAGCGCTCGCCGCGCCGATGGTCTTACGGCTCGCGGGCCGCGCGGGACCCGCGACGCGCACTGTCTCCGGAAGCACGATGTGCCCGGGCGTGCCCGCCGTGTCGAACGGCAGCACCCCGACCGCCAGTGACGTGGGCGAACCGGCCAGCGCGGCCGGGACGACCTCGCTCAGCGCCGCCACATCGGTGTCGGTGAAGGTCCGCAGGGACCCGGATCCCAGGATCGTGCGCCGGGAAGTGCCGAAGTAGAAGTCTCCGGGCGTGTAGTCCTCGAGCAGCTCGCCTGTGTCCACGTCTCCCATTGTGGGCGCACTTCGGTGGGCACGTGGCGCGAAGTGCGTGGCGTCACGTGCCCACCGGCGCGGGCTTACTTGAGCGCGTCGATCAGCGCTTCGCGCTGGCGCTCGCCGAGCCCGGCCGCGCGCCGGTCGGGGTCGATGCCGGCCTGCTCGAGCAGGGCGGCCACCTTGACGGCACCCAGGCCGGGGACGGCCTTGAGCAGCTGCGTCACCTTCGTCTTGCCGATGGTCTTGTCCTCCTTGGCCTTCAGGAGCACCTTGTCGATGCTCTGCTGGCCGGACTTGATCGACGCGAGCAGCTCGGAACGTGCCTTGCGAGCCTCGGCGGCCTTGGCCAGAGCTTCCGCACGCTGCTCCGGAGTCAACGTAGGCAGAGCCAACGTACTTGTCCTTCCTCTTTCGGATGTCCGCTCTCGCGGCGACGGCCGGGCACCCAGCTGGTGCTTGCACGAGCAAGCGCTGGCCAGGCCGTCTGGTCCACGCGCCCAGTAAACGCCACCTGGGCCGATGCCGCGAAATCGACACGCGCGCACTCGCCCGGTCGGGGAGGGGGCGGGACCTTGTGGCGAGCAGCACTACCTACGACTTAAAGTCACACCAACTGACGTTCACCGTTGAACCAAGCCGCCCGGGAGTAGCCCCATGCTCAGCACGATGCAGGACGGACACCTCAACATCGGCACCCTGCTGCGACACGGCAGCACGGTCCACGCGAACAGCGAAGTCATCACCTGGACCGGGGGCGGTTCTCGCCGCGAATCCTTCGCCGACCTGGGTAAACACGCCGCGAAGCTGGCCGGGGCGCTGCGGGGTCTGGGTATCACGGGCGACCAGCGCGTCGGCACCTTCATGTGGAACAACGCCGAGCACATGGCGGCCTACTGCGCGATCCCGGCGATGGGCGCGGTGCTGCACACGCTCAACATCCGGCTCTTCCCCGAGCAGCTCGTCTTCGTCGCCAACCACGCCGAGGACCAGGTCATCCTGGTCGACGGCACGCTGGTGCCGCTGCTGGCGAAGCAGCTGCCGCAGATGAAGACGGTCCGCCACGTGGTGGTCGCGAACGGCGACGCCTCGACGTTGCAAGCCCCCGAGGGCGTCGAGGTCCACGCCTACGACGAGCTGCTCGCCGGCCAGCCGGACACCTTCGACTGGCCCGAGGTGGACGAGCGCGCCGCGGCCGCGATGTGTTACACCTCCGGCACGACGGGTGACCCGAAGGGCGTCGCGTATTCGCACCGCTCGATCTGGCTGCACTCCATGCAGGTCTGCATGACCGACAGCATGAAGCTCGCCGAGAGCGACACAGCGCTCTCGATCGTGCCGATGTTCCACGCCATGGCCTGGGGACTGCCGTACGCGTCGCTGATGATCGGCGCTTCGCTGGTGCTGCCGGACAGGTTCCTGCAGCCCGCCCCGATCGCGGAGCTGCTCGCCGCGGAGAAGCCGACCTTCGCCGGCGCCGTGCCGACGATCTGGCAGGGCCTGCTGCAGCACCTGGACGCGAACCCGCAGGACATCTCGCACCTGCGTGAGGTGGTCGTCGGCGGTTCGGCCGCGCCGCCGTCGCTCATGCACGCCTTCGAGGAGCGCTACGGCGTGTCGATCCTGCACGCGTGGGGCATGACCGAGACCTCGCCGCTGGGCAGCGTCGCGCGGCCGCCGAAGTCGGCGGCGGGCGAGCAGGCCTGGGCCTACCGGTACACGCAGGGCCGGTTCCCGGCCGGGGTGGCCGCGCGGCTCATCGGCGACTCCGGTGAGGAGCTGCCGTGGGACAACGAGGCCGTGGGCGAGCTCGAGGTGCAGGGGCCGTGGATCGCGGCGTCCTACTACGGCGGCGACTCGGTGGACCCGGACAAGTTCCACGACGGCTGGCTGCGCACCGGCGACGTCGGCAAGGTCAGCCCGGACGGGTACCTCACGCTGACCGACCGCTCGAAGGACGTGATCAAGTCCGGCGGCGAGTGGATCTCCTCGGTGGACCTGGAGAACTCCGTGATGGGCCACCCGGCCGTCGCCGAGGCCGCGGTGATCGGCGTGCCCGACGAGAAGTGGGACGAGCGGCCGCTGGTCGCCGTCGTGGTGCGGCAGGGCGAGCAGGTGACGGCGGACGAGCTGCGGGAGTTCCTCGCGGACAAGGTCGCGAAGTGGCAGCTGCCGGAGCACTGGACCTTCGTCGAGGAGGTCCCGAAGACGAGCGTGGGCAAGTTCGACAAGAAGCGCCTGCGGGCGATGAACTCCGAGGGCGAACTGGACGTGACCCATTTCTGAGCTGAGCGAGCTCGACGAGGCCGGCACCGCGCTGTTCCACCAGACCATGCCGTTCACCAAGCGCCTCGGCGTGCAGGTGCTCGAGCACGGTCGCGACGTCGTGACCTCCCGCCTGGCGTGGGACGAGTCCCTCTGCACGGTGGGCGGGGTGATGCACGGCGGCGTGCTGATGTCGCTGGCGGACGCGACGGCGGCCGTGTGCGCGTTTCTCAACCTTCCGGACGGCGCGAAGGGCACGACGACGATCGAGTCGAAGACGAACTTCCTGCGCGCCGTGCGGCAGGGGTACGCGACGGCGACGTCGCGGCCCCTGCACGCGGGGCGCACGGTCATCGTCGTCGAAACGGAGGTCCGGGACGACGCGGGCAAGCTCGCCGCGAAGGTGACGCAGACCCAGGCAGTCCTTTCGTAGGTAGTCGCTTGGCGGACAGTGCGTCCGGCGGGAAAATCACTTGATGACCCGTATGCGTGTCGGCAACTTGCTCGTCGTGCCGGCGGTCGCGATCATGGCGTCGATGATGATCGCGCTACCAGCCGACGCGCACCCTGGCCGCGCCGACGACGAAGCCATCAGCTACCACGAGTGGCACGACCCGGCGGCCCGGCCGACGGGGCGTACCGACTTCGGCGGCAAGACCTACGAGTACGCGCAGTGGACGACGTCACCGGTGTTCCGGCAGGGCTTCGGCGCGACCGAGCTGATCGCGTCGTGGAACGCGCGGACGCCCGAGCACACCTGGCTGCAGGTCGAGACCCAGGGCGAGACGGACAAGGGCGCCGAGACGGCGTGGTACGTGATGGGGCGCTGGGCCGGGAGTGACACGGTCTTCCAGCGCACCAGCGTCGACGGCCAGGACGACGCGAACGCGGCGGTCAGTGTCGACACGCTGGTCATGAAGCCGGGCGTGACACTGCGCTCGTACCGGTTGCGGCTGAGCCTGTACCGCGAGGCCGGGACGTCCGCGATGCCCGCGGTGAGCACGATCGGCGCGATGACGTCGAACGTGCCCGACCGGTTCAGCGTGCCGGCCTCGCCGCCCGGCAAGGCTTCCGGGGTCGAGCTGCCGGTGCCGGCGTACGCCCAGAACCTCCACAAAGGACAGTTCCCGGAGTACGGCGGGGGCGGCGAGAACTGGTGCAGTCCCACGGCGACGGAGATGGTCGTCGAGTACTGGGGGCGGCGGCCGAGCGAGTCGCAGCTGTCGTGGGTTCCCGGGGACTACGTCGATCGCACGGTGGACTACGCGGCGCGCAACACCTACGACTACTCCTACGAGGGCACCGGCAACTGGCCGTTCAACACGGCGTACGCGGCGGAGTTCGGGCTGCGCGGGCACATCACCCGGCTGCACTCGCTGGCGGAGCTGGAGGACTACGTCGCGCGGGGCATCCCGGTGATCACGTCGCAGTCGTTCCTGGCGAGCGAGCTGGACAACGCGGGGTACGGGACGGCGGGGCACATCATGGTCGTCATCGGGTTCACCAAGGACGGCGACGTGATCGTGAACGACCCGGCGGCGAACAGCAACGCCAACGTCCGGACGGTGTACAAGCGCGACCAGTTCGAGAACGTCTGGCTGCGCACGAAGCGCTACGACGCGGACGGCTCGGTGGCCAGCGGCACAGGCGGGATCGCGTACATCATCACGCCGTAGGCGAGGTGGGCCGCGCACCCGCTCAGCGCGCCACCAACCCGCGCAGCACCAG
Organism: Amycolatopsis acidiphila; assembly: GCF_021391495.1. Lineage (NCBI taxonomy): Bacteria > Bacillati > Actinomycetota > Actinomycetes > Pseudonocardiales > Pseudonocardiaceae > Amycolatopsis > Amycolatopsis acidiphila. Next base: position 7,222,110 of record NZ_CP090063.1, read on the forward strand.
GTCCAGCTTCACGGCCAGCAGCTTCGCCAGGTCGAACGGGCGCTCGGCGGGGATGAGCCACCGGCTGAGCGTGTCGGAGTAGATCGCGGCCAGCACCTCGGCCACCAGCTCCGGCTCGGCGCCCGGATCGAACTCGCCCCGCGCCTGGCCCCGGCGGATCGCCGTCAGCACCGCCTGCGGCACCGGCTTCTCCTGCACCAGCACCTCGTCGTGCCGCAGACTCGCCCGCAGCATGCCCGTCAGCTCGCGCTCCTGCTCGTTCATCGCCGCCAGCGCGGCGAAGTACCGGCGCAACTGCTCGGCGGCCGGCTCGGTGCCATCGACCTCCGGCAGCCGCAGCAGCTGGTCGCGCCGGTCCTGCCCCCACGCACGCATGAAGTCACGCTTGTGCGGGTAGTGGTTGAGCACGGTCTGCCGTGCCACATCGGCCTTCGCGGCGATCTGGTCGATGGTCGTCGCGTCGTAGCCGTACTTCCCGAACAGCTCCAGCGCTGCCGCGAGCAACCGCGCGCGCATCCGCTCCCGCTGTGCCGCACGCCGTCCTTGCGTCATGCGCCCACCTTCGGTAAATGTTGGTCTCGAACCTAAGTTTAGGCTAGAGCCTAAGGAGCAACCCATGCAGGTGGACATTCGGGACAAGGTCATCGTCGTGACCGGCGCCGGTCGCGGGCTGGGACGCTCGCTCGCGCTGGGCCTGGCCGCGGAGGGCGCCCGAGTCGCCGTCGTCGCCCGGGACGAGCAGAAGGCCGTGAGCACGGTCGAGGAGATAGTCGCCCAGGTGCCCGGCGCCCCCAAGCCGCTCGCCGTGGTCGCCGACGTGAGCGACGAGGCGCAGGTCCAGGCGGCGGCCGAGGCGGTCGACACGCACTGGGGCCGGGTCGACGGACTGATCAACAACGCCGGCTGGATGCCGCCGGCGAACAGCATGTCCGTGCTCGGCTTCGAGCTGGCCGAGCTCCGCCGCGTCATCGACAGCAACCTGGTCAGCTGCTTCCTGACCACCAAGCACTTCGCCCCGGTCATGATCCGCGGCGGTGGCGGCCGGATCGTCTACGTGAGCAGCATCGCCGCGGAACACGGCGGCGCCGGCCGCAGCGGCTACGGCGCCACCAAGGCCGCGGTCAACAACTACAGCAACGTCGTCCACAAGGAGCTCGCGAACCAGGGCATCCGCACGATCGCCCTCGCCCCCGGCCTGACCGACACGCCCGGCATGCGCGAGGCCGCCGGCGAGGAGCACATCGCCCGCGTGTCGGCCCTGTACCCGGACGGGCGGGTCGGGCAGCCGGAGGACATCGTGCCCTTCGCCGCATTCCTGTGCAGCGACGCGGCGAACCACCTGTCCGGCACGGTGCTGACCATCCGGCCGTTCACCGGCTGAGTGTGCGCAAGGCCGCTTTCACCCGGTGAAGCCGAGATATGCCACTGTCGCGATATCCGCATGTTTCATGGCAAGCTCGTCGGGGCGGTTCCAGGGCGGCCAGGCAACCGGCACCCGCACCGCTACGCAGGCCGAGTTCGAATGTTTCATCAGGAAGGTGGTCGCAGATGCCGCACGAGGTGCAGGGAGTCGTGTCCCGCGCGAAGGGCGAACCGGTCTCGCTGGAGACGGTGCTCGTGCCGGACCCGGGTCCCGGCGAGGCGGTCGTGTCGGTCAAGGCCTGCGGGGTGTGCCACACGGACATGCACTACCGCGACGGCGGCATCAACGACGACTACCCGTTCCTGCTCGGGCACGAGGCGGCGGGCTACGTCGAGCAGGTCGGCGAGGGCGTCACCGACCTCGCGCCCGGCGACTACGTGATCCTGAACTGGCGCGCGGTCTGCGGCGTCTGCCGTGCCTGCAAGCGCGGGAAGCCGTGGTACTGCTTCAACACGCACAACGCCGCACAGCCGATGACGCTCACCGACGGCACGAAGCTCAGCCCGGCCCTGGGGATCGGCGCCTTCCTCGACAAGACGCTCGTGCACGCCGGACAGTGCACGAAGGTCAACCCCGAGGCCGAGCCCGCGGTCGCGGGCCTGCTCGGCTGTGGCGTGATGGCAGGCATCGGCGCGGCGATCAACACCGGCGCGGTCACCCGCGGGGACACCGTCGCCGTGATCGGCTGCGGCGGCGTCGGCGACGCGGCCATCGCGGGTGCCCGGCTGGCCGGGGCGCGGAAGATCATCGCGATCGACATGGACGACCGGAAGCTGGACTGGGCCAAGGACTTCGGCGCCACGCACACGTTCAACTCGCGCGGCAAGAGCGAGGACGAAGTGGTCGAGGCCATCCAGGACCTCACCGAGTCCTTCGGCGCGGACGTCGTGATCGACGCCGTGGGCAGGCCGGAGACCTGGAAGACCGCGTTCTACGGCCGGGACCTCGCCGGCACCGTGGTGCTCGTCGGCGTGCCCACCCCGGACATGCGGCTGAACGACATGCCGCTCATCGACTTCTTCTCGCGCGGTGGCTCGCTGAAGTCGTCGTGGTACGGCGACTGCCTGCCCTCCCGGGACTTCCCGGCGCTGGTGGACCTCTACCTGCAGGGCCGGTTGCCGCTGGAGAAGTTCGTGACCGAGCGGATCTCGGTCGACGGCGTGGAGCACGCGTTCGAGCGGATGCACAAGGGCGAGGTGCTGCGCAGCGTGGTGGAGTTCTCCTGATCTTCCGCGACCTCGACTATCCGGCCGACCCCTATCCCGGGGCTCGGCCGGATTGTTCGTTCGTGCACCGCGACGGATGCGGCTACGCGCTCCCCGCGGAGCTGGACCACACCGGTTTCACCCCGGTACTGGCCTACGGTTCCAACGCCTGTCCGTCGAAAATCACCTGGCTGCGCGAAAACCTCGGGCTGACCGGCGACGTGACCGTGCTGCAGGTGCGGTGCACCGGCCTGGCCGCGGTGTGGGCCGCGGGCTTTCGCGCGCGCGACGGGCAGCGCTCGGCGACACTCGCCGCGTACCCGGGAATCGTGGAGACACACGCCGTCTGGCTCGCGACGCCGGAACAGCTCGCCGTGCTGGACGTGTGTGAGGGGCGCGGCGAGCGATACGACCTCGCGCGGTTGAAGACCGGGGTGTCGCTGCCCGACGGCACGGAACTGCCCGAGGTTTTCGCCTACGTCGGCGCGAGTCCGGCCCGGATGCCGCTCCTCGTCGACGGTGCCCCGGTGCGCACGGCAGATGTCGCGCAAGGGAAAGCCCGGTCGTTGAACGGTGTTCCAGCGCCCTCACATGGGCTAGACATCGTGATCGTCTAATATCGCCCGCCTGAAAACCTGAAGAGGGCACGGTGACACATGGACGACGACGGTCACACTGCGTTCAGACCCTACCACCCGCCATCTTCGGGATCGACGCCCGAGCCTGCACGTTCATCTGCACGAGCATCGAGTCTTGCTAATGCACGTGCGCGTCAGACCACGGCGCGGGTTTCCGACGACCTCCTCCTCGACGCGGCGCAGCAGTGCGTGCTCGCGGTCGGGTTGCGGCGGGCCACCCTCGCGGAGATCGCACGCACGGCGAAGGTCAGCCGGATGACGTTGTACCGCCGCTTCCCGGACGTGCGCAGCGTGCTTTCCGCATTGATGACAAGGGAATTCGGCGCGTTGCTGCATCGCGCGAGCGTCGAGGGGGCGAATGCGCCGCTCGCCCGCCAGCGCCTGGTGCGCAGCGCGGTCGCCGCGGTGCGCCTGCTCAACGGCGACGACCTGATGCGCACGGTCATCGACGTCGACGCCGAACTTCTGCTGCCCTACCTCGTCGACCGGCTCGGTGGCACCCAACGGGTCGGGGAACAGGTCGTGCGGACGCATCTGGAGGCCGGCCGGGCCGACGGTTCGATCCGCGAGGCCGACCTGCCGGCCCAGGCCCGCGCGGTCATGCTCGTGGTCCAGTCCTTTGTGCTGTCCCTGCGCGCGGCCACCCGGGACCTCGACCCGAAGGTGCTGCTGAACGAGATGGCGCACCACCTGGACGCCGCGCTGCGCCCCTGACACCCCGCCCTTCTGCCGGCAGGCTTGCCAAGTCGTTGGGTTTTTGCAACAGTACGTTGTATGAGTCCAGTGAGACGTGGCAAGGAGCTGCCGATCTACAACCGGCTCCAGGTGCTGCGTGCCGAGCGCGGCATGAGCCGCGCGGCGCTGGCCGAGGCGGTCGAGGTGAACCCGCAGACGATCGGCGCGCTCGAACGCGGCGATCACTACCCCAGTCTCGACCTCGCACTGCGGATCTGCGCGGTGTTCGGGCTACCGGTCGAGGCCGTGTTCAACCGGGAGCCGTTCGCGCCACTGTCCACTCAGGTCTATGGCAAGGGGGAGGCATGAGGAACCTGCTGGAGAAACACCGGAAACGTTTTCTCGACCACCTGGAGGAACGGGAACGCAGGCGCGCCGGGAAGCTGCAGTCCTGGCGCACGCGGCGGCATCGCCGGCGGCTGACCGTCGCGCTGGCCGTCGCGAACCTCCTGATGGTCGTCGGCGCGCTGTTCCTGCGGCAGGGCGTTCTCGACTGGTTCTTCGTGCTGTGGTTCGGCGGGTACCTGATCTGGATGGTGCCGTTCGCCCTGCTGCGGATCCTGACCGGGAAGATGTCCAGCTCCTTCTCCGCACTGCTCGACGAACGCGAACGCGAGTGGCGCCATCGCGTCAGCTACGTCGGATACCAGGTCCTCATCGTGCTGATGGTCCTCGCGATGTGCTACCTGCTCGCGATCGCGCGGCAGCCACACGCGGCCGAGCGTGGCGCGGTCATGCTGTCCGCACTGCTCATGGTCGGTTCGTCGGTGCCCGCCCTGGTACTCGGCTGGGCACTGCCCGACGACCTTCCGGAGGAAAACCTTGCCTGACTTGGAGATCGACCGAGTGTCCAAACACTACGGCGACGTCGTGGCGCTGGACGAGGTCTCCTTCGACGTGCGGGCCGGGGAGCTGTTCGGGTTCGTCGGCAGCAACGGCGCCGGGAAGACCACAACCATGCGCATCGCGCTCGGGGTGCTCGCCGCGGACGCCGGCGAAGTGCGCTTCGACGGCGCACCCGTCACGCACGAGACCCGCACCAGGATCGGCTACATGCCCGAGGAACGCGGGCTGTACCCGAAGATGAAGGTCCTGCCCCAGCTCGTCTACCTCGCCGAACTGCACGGCCTGAGCACCAACGAAGCCCATCGCAGCGCGGAGAACTGGATCGCCAGGCTCGGGCTCGCCGGGCGGCGGCTCGACGAGGTGCAGAAGCTCAGTCTGGGCAACCAGCAACGCGTCCAGCTCGCGGCCGCGCTGGTGCACGACCCGGCCGTGCTGGTGCTCGACGAGCCGTTCTCCGGCCTCGACCCGATCGCGGTCGACGTGATGAGCGAGGTACTGCGGGAGAAGGCGGCGGCCGGCGTGCCGGTCGTGTTCTCCAGCCACCAGCTCGATCTCGTCGAGCGGCTCTGCGACCGGGTCGGGATCATCCGAAGTGGACGGATGGTCGCCTGCGGCAGCGTCGACGAGCTGACCGCCGACGCGAGCTCCCAGCTGGTCGTACGAGTTCCCGAGGCGCACCCGGGCTGGGCCAAGCAGCTCGCGGGCGTGCGTGTGGTCGGCGAGGAGCCCGGCAGCACCGTTCTCGAACTCGACCCGGCGGTGGACGACCAGGTCGTGCTGGAAGCGGCGCTCGCGACCGGTCCGGTGCGCGAGTTCCGGCGCCGCCGTCCGACGTTGGCCGAGCTGTTCCGCAACGTCGTCACCGGGGGAGAACGATGACCGTACCGCCCACGAAGGCGATCGCACTGGTCGCCAAGCGCGAGCTGAACACCCGGCTGCGCACCCGCTCGTTCCTCGTCGGCACGATCGTCATCCTGGTGGTGCTGGCAGGCTACCTGCTGTTGCAGGCCAACCTCTTCAGCAACGCGAGCAAGGCGAAGGTGGGCCTGACGGGTCAGACCATCGGTATCGCCCAACAGCTGCAGACCGCGGGCGGCCAGATCGGCAAGGAGATCCGGACCAGCGTCGTCGCGAACCCCGAGCAGGGCAGGGCCGAGGTCGAGAGCGGGGACCTGGACATCCTGCTCTCCGGCAACGCCGCCGATCTCCAGGTGCTCGTCAAGTCCGACCTCGACCCGCAGCTGCGCACGCTGTTCAACGGGATCTCGCATCAGCAGGTGCTCAACGCCAAGCTGCTGGAGGGGGACCTGGACCCGGCGCAGGTGATGCGCGAGGTGAACTCGGCGCAGGTCGACCTCACGCAGCTCGAGCCGCCGGATCCCGGCCGCGGGCAGCGGCTCGCGATCGGCCTGATCACCGTGTTCCTGTTGTTCTTCGGCATCCAGACCTACGGCGCGTTCGTCGCGCAGGGTGTGATCGAGGAGAAGTCGAGCCGTGTGGTGGAGCTGCTGCTGTCGACCGTGCGGCCGTGGCAGCTCATGGTCGGCAAGGTGCTCGGCCTCGGCCTCGTCGGGTTGGTGCAGATCGTCGTCCTGGCCGTCGGCGGGCTCGCGATGGCCTCGGCGACGGGCGCGCTCACCCTGTCCGGCCTGGCGACCGGGACCGTGCTGTGGGGCGTGGTCTGGTACCTGCTGGGCTTCTTCCTCTACGCGACGGTGTACGCGGCGGCAGGCTCGCTGGTCTCCCGGCAGGAGGACGCCGCGTCGGTGATCACACCGGTGACGATGGTGTTCACCATCGGGTTCGTCGTCGGGTTCAACGTGCTGGCGCAGAACCCGGACAGCGGCACCGCGCGCGTGCTGTCGCTGGTCCCGCTGTTCTCGCCGATCCTGATGCCCGCCCGGATGGCGATCGGGAGCGCGGCGGGCTGGGAGGTCGTGCTGTCCCTGGTGCTCACGCTGGTGCTCGGCTCGCTGCTGACCTGGGTGGGCAGCAGGATCTACCGCAACGCCGTGCTGCACACCGGCAGCCGTCTCAAGCTGACGGCCGCGCTGCGCGGCTGACCTCCACTGTGGACGTCTTCGCCGGGCAATGCCCGCCGCTCGCGCGCGAAGATCACGCAGGGTGCACGAAAACCGCCCTCCCGCAGGGAAATCGCGGGAGGGCGGTTACGGAAACGAACTCAGCGCTCGGAAATGCGGAGGTAGTCCCGCTCCTTCTCGCCGGTGTAGATCTGCCGCGGGCGGCCGATCTTGGTGGCCGGGTCCTGGATCATCTCGCGCCAGTGCGCGATCCAGCCGGGCAGCCGGCCGAGGGCGAACAGCACGGTGAAGAACTTGGTCGGGAACCCGAGGGCCCGGTAGATCAAGCCGGTGTAGAAGTCGACGTTCGGGTAGAGCTTGCGCTCCACGAAGTAGTCGTCCGACAGCGCGGTCTCTTCGAGCTTCATCGCGATCTCGAGCAGCTCGTCGTTGACGCCGAGCTTGTTCAGGATCTGGTCGGCCGTCTTCTTGATGATCTTCGCGCGCGGGTCGTAGTTCTTGTAGACCCGGTGCCCGAAGCCCATCAGGCGGACACCCTTCTCCTTGTTCTTGACCCGGGCGACGAAGTCCGACACGTCGCCACCGTCTGCCCGGATGCCCTCGAGCATCTCCAGCACGGCACTGTTCGCGCCGCCGTGCAGCGGGCCGAACAGCGCGTTTATCCCGGCCGAGATGCTGGCGAACAGGTTCGCCTCGGACGAGCCGACGAGCCGCACGGTCGAGGTGGAGCAGTTCTGCTCGTGGTCGGCGTGCAGGATGAACAGCAGGTCCAGCGCCTTGGCGACCTCCGGGTCGACCTCGTACGGCTCGGCAGGCAGGCCGAAGGTCATCCGGAGGAAGTTCTCGACCAGGCCCAGGGAGTTGTCCGGGTAGAGGAACGGCTGGCCGATCGACTTCTTGTAGGCGTACGCGGCCAGGGTCGGCACCTTGGCCAGCAGCCGGACGGTGGAGAGCTCGACGTTGGGTTCGTCGAACGGGTTGAGCGCGTCCTGGTAGAAGGTGGACAGCGCCGAGACCGCGCTGGAGAGCACCGGCATCGGGTGCGCGTCGCGCGGGAAGCCGTCGAAGAATCGCTTCAGGTCCTCGTGCAGCAGGGTGTGCCTGCTGATCTTCTGCGTGAAGTCGTCGAGCTGTTCCTGTGTGGGCAGCTCGCCGTAGACGAGCAGGTAGGAGACCTCGATGAAGCTCGAGTTCTCCGCGAGCTGCTCGATGGGATAGCCGCGGTAGCGCAGGATGCCCGCGTCACCGTCGATGTAGGTGATGGCGGAGGACGTGGACCCGGTGTTGACGAATCCCGGGTCGTAGGTGATGTACCCCGTCGACGCCAGCAGCTTCCCCAGCTCGATGCCGGGAGCGCCCTCTACGGCGTTGACCACCTTAAGTTCGTGCTCGCCGGTCGGCAGGCGCAGCGATACCGTGCTGCCGCCGGACGCCGCAGTCGCGTCGGACATGCAAGTCCCTCTCACGGTCACACGGGTCGGCGGCGCCTGCAGGTCGCACAGGCAGCCATTTGTTCGTGCGCGACCGGTCTATTTCGGGTCTCGCCGCACACCGCCCCGCTGGGGTATGAATTCACCCCTTACGCTAGTCGAACGACTGGGCATCGCGCAGCCATTGTGTTACCCAGAGCAAACCGGTGGGATCAGATTCACACCATTTCCTCAGCTTCCGGCGGCTCGGCCCCACTGCGCGAGACGGTGATCGCCGCCGCCTTGGCCGCGTAGCCCAGCGCCGCCCGCCAGTCGTCCGCGCCGAGCTGCGTGACCGCGCGCACATCGCGCTCGTGCAGCCAGGCCAGCAGCGCGCCCTGAACGGTGTCGCCGGCGCCGATCGTGTCGACCAATTGTGCCGGGGCAGAAGGGACGAAAACGTCTTCGGAAGCGGTGTGCACCGCAATTCCGTCGGCACCCCGGGTGAGCACGACCGCGTCCACGCCCGCGTCGAGCCAGCCCTTCGCGGCCGTCGCCGGGTCGGCGCCACCGGCGAGCCACGCGGCGTCGTCGTCGGAGAGCTTGAGCAGCCGCACGTCGGGCAGCCAGGACTGGAACCGGGCGCGGTAGGCCTCGGGGTCGGCGATGAGGTCGGCGCGGATGTTCGGGTCGAGCGCGGTCAGCACCCCACGGCCGGCCTCGCGGCGCAGCATCGTCTCGTAGGTCGTCGCGCCGGGCTCCAGGACCATGCCGAGAGTGCCAAGGCACAGGGTGGTCACGGCTTCGGGCAGCGGGCCGGGGTCGGCGACGAGCCGGTCCGAGGTGCCCTCGGTGTAGAAGGTGTAGCTGGCCGCACCACGCTCGTCGAGCGCGACGACGGCCAGGGTCGTCGGCTCGACACCGGTTTGCACCATCGATATATCGACATCCGAGGCGGTTAGCCGGGCACGGAGCGCCTGGCCGAAGCGGTCGGACGAAACGCGCGAAAGGAACGCCGTCGGCGCGCCGAGCCGGGCCGCCGCGAGCGCCACGTTGTACGGCCCGCCACCGAGTCTCGGCACCAGCGAGGTCAGCCCGTTGTCCACTTTGGAGTCACCCGGCACCAGGTCGACCAGCGCCTCACCACCTACCACGATCACGGTCGGCATGCTATCCCGGCCCGCCGCGAGCGCGGAGTAATTGTCCGGTCTTGTCAGTCACGCGAAGCGAGACCGCCGAGCAGGAGTTCCGACAGGGCCGTGAACGCCTCGGCGTCGGAGACACCCGTCCGCGCACCGACGATGCCCGTCTGGATCCCTTCGATCAGTACGGCGGCCATCTCCGCGATGAGCGTCGCGTGCACGTTCCGGAACACCCCGTCCTCGACGCCGCGTGCGATGAACGAGCGGATCCGCCCCGCGGCGGCGCGGCTGTTCAGCTCGTACGCCGCTCGCGCGGGGGCGAAGTCGTTGATGTCCCGCATGAAGGCCGGGGACGCGCGGTTCAGGTACTCGGCGATGCCGGCGAGATAGCTGCCGATGATCTCGCGGACGTCGTCGAGGCCGGCGACGCGCTTCTCCATCACGTCGGCCGCGCCCCGGAAGAAGTGCGCGACGACCCGGACCGCGAGCTGCTCCTTGCTCGGTGCCAGCGCGTACAGCGTCGACTTCGAACAGTGCATCTTCGCCGCCAGGTCGTCCAGGGTGAAGTGGACGAACCCCTCGGCCAGGAACAGCGCCTCGAGCTCGGCGAGCAGCGCGCGCTGCCGGGCGGTCAGCTGCCTGCTGCCCGGCGGACGCAGGGGGACGCGATCTGCCATCGGAACACCGTATGTGCTGTACTGTGGCCGATTACAGAGTACTGATCTGAGTACCTTCCCGGAGGCCGAGATGCCCGTCGAACGCCTGCTGCCGAACCGAGAGTCCGAGGACCTGCTCGCACTGGCGGCCGAGCTCGCGCGCGAGGAGCTCAAGCCGCACGCCGCGCAGTACGAGGAGGCCGAGCGCTTCCCCCGCGAGCAGTTCCGCACGCTGGGCAAGTCCGGTCTGCTCGGGCTGCCGTACGCGGAGCGCTGGGGCGGCGGCGACGTGCAGTACGAGGTGTACCTGCAGGTGCTCGAGGAGATCGCGGCCGCGTGGATGTCGATCGGCGTCGGGCTGTCGGTGCACACCATGTCCTGCTTCGCGCTCGCCCACCACGGCACGGATGAGCAGCGTGACCGGTGGCTCCCGGCGATGCTGGAGGGCGAACTGCTGGGTGCGTACGCGCTGTCGGAGTCGCACGCCGGGTCCGACGCCGCGGCGCTGTCCACCCGCGCGCGGCTCGACGGGGACCAGTACGTCCTCAACGGCACGAAGGCGTGGATCACCCACGGCGGGGAGGCCGACTTCTACACGACGATGGTGCGCACGGGTGCGGAGTCCATCTCGTGCCTGCTGGTCGACGGCGCGACGCCCGGGCTCACCGCGGGTCCGCCGGAGCGCAAGATGGGCCTCACCGGGTCGACCACGGCGCAGCTGATCTTCGCGGACACCCGGGTGGACGCGGACAGGCTGATCGGCGCCGAGGGCGCGGGCCTGCGCGTCGCATTGTCCTCTTTGGACTCCGGTCGGCTCGGGATCGCCGCGTGCGCGGTGGGTCTTGCGCAGGCGGCGCTCGACGAGGCGGTCGAGTACGCCAAGGGGCGCACCCAGTTCGGCAAGCCGATCATCGAGTTCCAGGGCCTGGAGTTCCTGCTGGCCGACATGGCGGCCGCGGTGGACTCGGCGCGCGCGACGTACCTGGACGCCGCCCGCCGCCGCGACCGCGGCATGTCCTTCCGGCGGCAGGCATCGATCGCGAAGCTCGTCGCCACGGACGCGGCGATGAAGGTGACCACCGACGCGGTCCAGGTCCTCGGGGGCGCCGGTTACACCCGCGACTTCCCGGTCGAACGCTACATGCGCGAGGCGAAGGTGCCCCAGATCTTCGAGGGCACGAACCAGATCCAGCGGATGGTCATCGCGCGGCAGTTGAAGGGCGGGGGTTGACCTCGCGCGGGGCGCGAGGTGGGCCGGCCGGGCGCGGCCATGCCCGGCTGCCGTTGCCGGGTTCGCCTGGGGTGGGGTGGGCGGCCGCACTGCCGCCACCGTGCGGGCTACTCCTGGTAGCGGCGCTCCGCCACGACGCCCTCGCCACGGGCCTCGTCGAAGGTGTACACCTCGCGGCCCCGGACGAAGACACGCAGCGCCCTGTTCATCACGTCCAGCGGGTCACCGGACCAGATCACCACGTCCGCGTCCAGGCCCGGCTTCAGTGCACCCACCTGGTCCTGCAGGCCGAGCATGCGCGCCGGGTTCACGGTCAGCGCACGCAGGGCCACGTCCGGTTCCAGACCGTCCTTCACGGCCAGCGCCGCCTGGTAGACCAGGAAGTTGATCGGCACCACGGGGTGGTCGGTGGTGATCGCCAGCTGCACGCCGGCCCTGGCGAGGATGCCCGCCGAGCGCAGCGTCCGGTTGCGCAGCTCCACCTTGGACCGGGTGGTGAACAGCGGCCCGAGGATCACCGGCACGCCCTTCTCCGCCAGCACGTCCGCGATCAGGTGTCCCTCGGTGCCGTGGTTGACCACGAGCTTGTAGCCGAACTCCTCGGCCAGCCGGATCGCGGTGACGATGTCGTCCGCGCGGTGGGTGTGCTGGTCCCAGTAAAGCTCCCCGTCGAGCACCTCGGCGAGGGTCTCCATGGTCAGGTCCGTGTCGAACGGCTTGCCCTCGTCCCGCGCGTGATCGCGCTGGGCGGCGTAGTTGCAGGCCTTCGTGAACGCCTCGCGGATGATCGCCGCGACACCGAGGCGCGTCGACGGGGTCTGCTTCTTGTCGCCGTACACGCGCTTCGGGTTCTCGCCCAGCGCGCTCTTCACGCTGACCCGCTCGGCGAACACCATGTCCAGCACGGTGCGGCCCCAGGTTTTCACCCCGATGGTCCGACCGCCGATCGGGTTGCCCGAACCGGGCTTGACCACGACGCTGGTCACCCCGCCGGACAACGCGTCGTCGAAACCGACGTCGTACGGGTCGATGCCGTCGAGCGCGCGGAACCGGGCGCCGTTCGGGTCGGTCATCTCGTTGGTGTCGTTGCCCGACCAGCCCTCGCCCTCCTCGTGCACGCCGAGGTGGGCGTGCGCGTCGAGAAACCCGGGCAGGACCCACGAGCCCGACGCGTCGATCAGCTCGGCGTCCTCGGGGATGTCGACGTCGGCGTCCGTGCCGACTGCGATGATCTTGCCGTCCTCGACGAGGACCGTGCCCCCGTCGATCGGCTCACCATCGATCGGAACCACATAACCGCCCACAATCGCGCTCACCATGGTTCGACACGCTAACGAACAACGCCCGCCGCCGCGCTTCGAGGGCGGGCCTTTTCGAAATTCACGATTTCGTACGAGCCTTCCGGCGTGCGGCGCGTCTCGCGGTAGCCCAGCGACGCGTACAACGCCAGCGGCCCGCTCGAGTGCTCGCCGGTGAACAGCCGCAGCGTGACGACCTCCGGCGGCAGCAGCTCCTCGAGCGCCCGCATCATCGACCGGCCGAGCCCGCGCCGTTGCTGGTCGGGCGCCACGACGAGCCGTCCGACCTCGCCCACGCCGGCCCGCACGAGCACCCGGACGCTCGCGACCAGCCGACCGGAAAGCCTTATGCCCCAGGCGAAGCAGGCCGGATCGCGCAGCACCGCCAACAGCTGGCCGAGTGTCTCCACCAGCGGCGGCAGGTTCAGGTCGCCGTGGGCCCGCGCCTCGGTCACGTAGGCCGCGCGCTGGAGCGTGAGCAGCTCACCCGCGTCGGCCTCGCCGAGCCGCAGCGGCTCAGACATCGACACGGACACCCCAGCTGCCGGTCCACGAAGTGCCCGGCTCCAGCTCGATGAGGTCGGTGCCCGAGTTCAGTGCGTCGGCCGGGCAGGTCATCGGCTCGATCGCGATCGCGCGGCCACGCCCGACCAGATCCTGCGGGGTGAACACCTGCACCCATTTGAAGTCGGGGTCGGTCCACACGTCGAGGCGAGATGCGCCGTGGGACAGCACGTGGTGGTGCCGACCGTCCTCACCCGCGCTCAGCCCGCCGAACGCCGTGTCGAGGTCCACCCGGCCGACGAGCGTGCCGTTGCGGAAGTCGTACTCGGTGCCCTCGACGTCCTGCTCCGGGCCGTAGGGCAGCTGCTCGTCGGCTTCGTACGGGCGGACGCGCGTGGCGGACAGCGTCAGGGTCAGCTCGTCGGTGGGCACGTCGCCGAGGCGGAAGTACGGGTGGGTGCCGACGCCGACGCCGATCGCGGACTCCCCCTCGTTGCGGATCTCGTGCGTCACGGTCAGCTCGCGCGGGGCGAGCGCGTAGGTGATCCGGGCGTGCAGCGGCACGGGCCAGCCGGGCTGCGCCTCGACCTCGATCTCGAAGGTGATCGAGGACTCGGCGTGCTCGACGAGCGTCCACTCACGGTGCCGGGTCAGGCCGTGGATGGCGTTGCCCCGCGCCTCCTCGGTGACCTCCAGCTCCTGCTTCTCCCCCTGGTAGGTCCACTGTGCGCCCTTGGTCCGGTTCGGCCACGGCAGCAGCACCTGGCCCGCACCCTTCGGCGGCTTGGCGTCGGCGTCGAAGGTCTCGAGGTAGGGCACGCCGTTGCTCTCGAAGGCGCGCAGTCCGGCGCCGATCTCGGTGACCACCGCACGGGCGGAACCGCGGACGATCTCGAACTGCTGTCCAGTGGGATTGGCCATGCCGAGGAGGTTACTGCGCAGCGAACTGACTAGACCGGTCGTCATAGTTTGCCTACGGTGGCCCCCATGGTCCACCGAACCGACACCCGGCAGCGGATGCTCGACTCCGCCGCCGACCTCTTCCACACCCAGGGCTACCACGCGACCGGGCTCAACCAGCTGGTCAGCGCGGTGGGCGCGCCCAAGGGCTCGCTGTACTTCCACTTCCCCGGCGGCAAGGAGCAGCTCGCGGCCGAGGCGGTGGAGATCTCGGGCGAACGCCTCGCCGGGCTGTTGCGGCAACTGCTCGACGCCGCACCGGGCCCGGGAGCCGCGATCGCCGCCGTGCTCGACGCGCTCGCGCAGAACCTGACGGAGTCGGACTTCCAGCGCGGCTGTCCGATCGCGACGGTCGCGATGGACGCGGGCACGGAAAGCGCGCGCATCAGGGAGGCCTGCGCGGGCAGTTACTCGTCCTGGCAGGAGGTCATCTCGGACTACCTCGTCCGGCAGGGCTTCGAGAGCGAGCACGCGTCGATGCTGAGCGAGGTCGCGCTGAGTTCGATCGAAGGCGCGCTGTTGCTCGCGAAGCTCCGGCGCGACCTCTCGCCGATGAGAACCGTCCGGGACCACCTGCGGCTCACCTTCACGAAGGAGACCTGATGCGGGTACACCACTTCAACGCCGGCAGCATGCGCCCGCGCACGGTCCACAGTGGATGTCCTATGAGGACAAGGATGAGCCGTGGTTCGGGTTCGAGGCGGTGCGGGAGCTGAAGGGCCTGCCGCCGGAGATCCTGCTGGTGCCGCTGGGCGGGCACACCCGCGGCCATGCGGGAGTGGCCGCCGCCACCGACGACGGCTGGCTGCTCAGCGCGGGGGACGCCTATTTCTTCCACAGCGAGCTGGACCCGGTGCGGCCGCACTGCCCGCCGGTGCTGGGCGCGTTCGAGCGCCGCATGCAGACGCTGCCGGGACCACGCCGCGAGAACCAGCAGCGCCTTCGGGAACTACGCCGTGAGCACCCGGAGATCACGGTGTTTTCGGCTCACCACGCGGTTGAGCTGCACCGGGTTCTGGCGGGATGACCTGCCACTGGCCCGCGTTCGGGTCGACGCCCGGCGTGTACGGCACGACCTCGGGCTCCGGGTCGATCGGCAGCCCCGCCGAGCGCATCATCTCCAGCGCCGCCGCGTCGCCCAGCGCGTCACCGAGCACGTTGACGCCCTCGGCGAGCGCGGCCTGCTGGGCACGGTGGGACAGCTCCACGATCTGGGCACTCAGCTCCTGCGCGCTCAGCTGGAGCGCGGACTCGTCGAGCTTCAGCTCCTTCAGCGCGCCGTGCACATCCACCGTCACCCGGAGGTTGTCGGGGCCGTTGTAGGCCCAGCCGCGCAGCTCCGCCAGCCGCGCGGGCAGCTGCTCGGTCAGGCGCAGGCGCTCCTCGGCGTCGGCGAGCAGGCGTTCCGCCGTGCGTCTGTCGTTCATCCCCGGGTCCAGTCGCGGTCGAAGTCGTCGTCCGACGCCAGCTCCGGGTCATAGCCCAGCCCGAGCTGCTCCCCGACGCGCGCGGCGTCCCGCCCGAGCACCTGTGCGTACAGGTGCTGCGCCCGCTGGTTCGCCTTCGCCGTCGCGCGCGCCGCGACGGACACCACGGTGTCGGCCAGGTACGCCGCGCCGTAGCGCATCGCCTGCGGGCTCAGCTGCACCGACCGCAACCGCCCGCCGACGCCGACCTCGACGGTCGCCCCGTCCGCGCTCGCCTTGCCGACGATCGTCGCGAAGTCCGGCTCACTCATGCCGAGGGCCTGAACACGCCCAGCAGCGGCTCGCCCGCGTTGCTCGTGCGCAGCGGCACGACGTGGCAGACGTCGCCGGTGTGCGGCTCCTCGACCATCTGCCCGTTGCCGATGTACATCGCGACGTGCCCGCTCCAGATGACCAGGTCGCCGGGCTGGATGTCCTTGATGTCGACCTTCTGCCCGATCGTCTGCGTCGCGGCGGTGCGCGGCAGCTTGATGCCCGCCTGGCTGTACGCCCACTGCGTCAGCCCGCTGCAGTCCATGCCCTTGTTCGGGTCCGTGCCGCCCCACACGTACGGCAGCCCGAGCCGCGACAGCGCCGCCCGCACGGCGATCGCGGCGCGCTCGCTCGGCGCGTTCACCGTCTGGCCGCCGGGCAGCTTGATCTGCGAGCCGCTGCCGTACTGGTCCGACGGCGGGAAAGTCATGGCGTGCCCGCTGGACGGGACGTCACCGCCACCGCCGCTGTATCCGCCACCTCCGCCGCCACCGCCGGAGTCGGTGGCGCGCGTGCCGAGCGGACCCGCGGGCGGCGCCGACGCCGGGGTGGTGGCGTTCATGCCGTTCATCAGGTCCTGCAGCCGGTCCTTGGCCGCGTTGACGATGTCCGCGGCCTCCTTCGCGTACTTCGCCGACATGCCGGCGATGACCGCGCGGGCCTGCAGCTCGGCGCCCGGGTCGGTGCTGCTCGCGGCCGCGTTGGCGAGGGTGCGGGCGTCGGCGTCGAACTCCGTCAGCAGCGCCTGGCACTGCTGCTGGGCGTTCTTGACCAAGCTGGTCGCGTCACCGATGGTCTGCGCCGTCTTCGACGCCCAGGTGGACGCGTCGTCGAGGGCCTGGGTGTGCTCCTTGGCCTTGACGCCGAACAGGTCGCCGCGGTCGCCGACCCAGTTGCCCTGCAGGCTGCTCGCCTCGGTCTGGTGCCGGGTGCCGTACTCGCCGAGCTTGGTCGACAGCGAGCTCAGGTCCGACTGCGCCTTGGCCGCGGCGCCGGTGTCCCCCTCCAGCTTGTCCGCGGCCTCCTTGATGGGCGCCTCGTAGGGCGCCAGGTCGATCGCCACGTGCGCGCCCCTCAGCCCAGGATCCGGCGCAGGTGGTCGCCGAACAGCTGCTCGTCGGCCTCGTAGTCGCCCTTCGCGGTGTGCACCGACTGGCCGAGGTCGTGCACGCTGCCCGCGACGGAGTGCACGTGGGTGTGCATGCGGTCGAGGTGGTCGGTCAGCGAGGCGTGCAGGCCGCTTTCGTGCCCGAGGTCGCCGAACAGGTTGGCGGGCAGCGACAGGTTGCCGGCCAGGTGCGTCTTCGCGGTGCCCACGATCTCGTCCGAGAGCGTGCCGGCGCGCGAGTGGTATCGGGCCAGGTCGGCGGTGTCGACGGAGATCCCATCAGCCATGCCGCCATGGTGCCCCATCGGGCAGCCCCGCGTGGGTGAAACGCGGCTATTTGACCACCGCGGCCGCGCGGTACCGCCAGAAGGCGGGCAGCATCGCGACGGCGATGACGATCAGCACGATCACGAGCACCCCACCGCCGGCGGAGGCGGCCGCGGTGCCGACCGCGGCGCCGCTCCAGCCGTGCGTGACGTCCGCGATGCGCGGCCCGCCCGCGACGACGACCGTGAAGGCGCCCTGCATCCGGCCGCGCATCTCGTCGGTCGCGGCGGCCTGCAGGATGGACTGCCGGTAGATCGCGCTGACCATGTCGGCCGCGCCACCGATGATCAGGAACGTGACGGCGAGCCACAGCGCGTGCGCCAGCCCGAACCCGACGATCGCCGCGCCCCACGCGCAGATCGCGACCACGACCGCGACACCCTGACGGCGGATCCGGCCGAGCCAGCCGGAGAACAGGCCGATGACGACCGAGCCGATCGGGATGGCGGCGAACAGCCAGCCCAGCGCGAGGCCGCCGCCCGGCGGGTCGCCGAAGGTCCGCTCGGCCATCTCGGGGAACAGGGCACGCGGCATGCCCGCGACCATCGCGATGATGTCGACGACGAAGCTCGCCAGCAGGACCTTCTGGGTGCCCATGTAGCGGAAGCCGTCGATCACGTCGCGCAGGCCGGCGCGGCGGGCCAGGCCGGACAGCGGCGGGAGCGCGGGCAGGCGCCAGACCGTGTAGAGGGTGAGCAGCAGGGCGATCGTGTCGATCAGGTAGAGGGTCGGCAGGCCGAGGACCGGCATCAGGGCGCCGGCCGCCATCGGGCCGAAGATCGTGCCGAACATGTTCATGGTGCCGCTGAGCGCCGTCGCGGCGGGGAGCAGCTCGGGAGCGACCAGGCGGGCGACGATCGCGCTGCGGGTGGGCATGTTGATCGCGAAGAACGCCTGGTTGAGGGCGAGGAGCACGAGCACGAGCCAGACCGAGCCGATGTTCAGCCAGGCCTGCAGCCACAGCAGCGCGGAGACGACGGCGATGCCGGCGTTGCCGAGGAGGAGCAGCTTGCGGCGGTCGACGGTGTCGGCGATCGCGCCGCCCCACAGGCCGAACACGAGCAGCGGCACGAGCGCGACGGCGCCGGTGAGGCCCACCCAGGCCGACGACCCGGTGAGGTCGAACACCTGCTTCGGCACCGCGACGGTGGTGAGCTGGCTGCCGATGGCGGTGACCGCTGTCCCGACCCAGAGACGGCGAAAAGCAGGCACCTTCAGCGGCTGGATGTCGATGACGACCGAACCGAACCGCTTGCGCTTCCTGCTGGCGCCCGCCTCGACACTCACAACGAACCAGCTTAGCGGAGCTAAGTAGTTGGTCCGTTGTGATTTCCGCTGAGCGAGATGGCGCTGGATGGGTGGTTTGGGCAGGGGCGGCGAGGGTGGCGGTGGCGGCGCGGTTTCGGGGAACCCGGGTGCGGGGGTCAGACGGCGGGTACCGCGAGCGATTGCGCAGCCACCCCCACTGGCCCGGTCCGACAGGCAGCACGCACCGCGACCGGCACCGGCCGCCCGCTCGTCACACCAAACAGGCCGGGGCTACCGCAGCACCCGCGACTACGGCGCCACCCGCACGATCTGCCACCCGTCGTGGGTGTGGACGTAGCGGAGGCGGTCGTGGAGGCGGTTCTGCTGCCCCTGCCAGAACTCGACCGTGTCCGGCTTGATGCGCCAGCCGCCCCAGTGCGGCGGGAAGGGCACCTTCTCGACATCGGCGAAGCGGCGCTCGATCGACGCCAGCGCGTTGTCCAGCTCCCGCCGGCTGCGCACCACCTGGGACTGCGGCGACGCCCACGCGCCCAGCTGCGAACCCCGCGGCCGCGAAGCCCAGTACTCCGCCGTCTCCTTGACATCGACCTTCTCGACCTCGCCGCGCACGGTCACCTGCCGGTGCAGCGAGTACCACGGGAAGGTCACCGACGCGTACCGCGTGACCGTCAGGTCGTGGCTCTTCGCCGAGGTGTAGTTCGTGTAGAACACCACGCCACGATCGTCGAGCCCCTTGCACAGCACGGTCCTCGACGAGGGCCGGCCCTCGGCGTCGGCGGTGGCGAGCACCATCGCGTTCGGTTCCGGGACCCCCGCCCCGATGGCCTGGTTCAGCCACCCCTGCAGCTGTTCGGTCCAGGTGCCCGCCAGATCGGACTCCTCCAGGGACTCCCCTTCGTAGGCCACCCGCATTCCGGGCAGTCGTACCGCTACGTCGTCGATGTTGCCGACCTCCGGCATGTGTCAACCTCCGCGCCCGCGCACGCATCAGTAATACAAGTGGATGAAGGTTGACGTTAGGGCCTGCGACGCCTGCGCGAAACCCGCCGAACGGTGACGCCTAACACGACATCTTCGGAAAACAACGCCTGGCTCGATCAAGACCCGCCTGCGCCGTCACCACATCGGGTGCCAACGCCGTGACCAGGGCGCCACCGTGTGCGAGCGGCGTGACCGACCACCAGTCGCCACCCGCGGGCTCCGGCGGATCCTCCCCGCCGACGAGCAGCTCCGTCGCGAGCACCCGCCGCCCGGCGAGGTGGGCGATGCTGCGGTCGAGCACCCCGACGTCCAGCGTCTGGTGCAGCAGTGGCACCCCGGCCCGCACGACGCGCTGGGTACTGCGCAGCACACCGGTCCGCTCACCCACGCGGCCGAGCACCAGGACCTCCCGCGTGTGGAACCGGGCGTCGTCATCCAGCGTCGCGAACAGCTCCGCGGCGTGCCGGGCGCGGGAGGTGACCACGGTCGGCTCCGGCAGGTACTCCAGCATCCCGCCGCGCTCGACCTCCACATGGACCGTCGAGCGGCTACCGCCCTCCCGATGCCCGGGCAGTGCCAGCGTCGCCGCGACCCCCGACAGCCGCAGCCGCGCACCGGCGCCGACCCGCACGGTCAGCGTCAGCTCGTCGCCGCCGAGCGGGGAGGTCGCCGAGCTGACGAGGTGCACGACAGCGGCACCGTTCGTGCGCTTCGGGAACAGCGTCAGCGGCGCCATCGACCTCAGCTCACGCAGCACGGTGCGGCCGTCGCGGTACTCGGCCACCAGCCGGGCGTCGGCTCTCATACCAGCTGCTTGCGGACCCAGTCGGCGACGTCCGGCGCGTTGGGAGTGTCCACAAGCGACTGGGTGATGACCGGCAGCTCGCCCCGCATCCGGTGCGCGTCCGAGGTCATCACCGCCATGTCCGCGCCGACGAACTGCGCGAGGTCGATCTTGTTGATCACCAGCAGATCCGCCGTCGTGACGCCGGGACCACCCTTGCGGGGGACCTTGTCACCACCGGCGACGTCCACCACGAACACCTGGCTGTCGGCGAGACCGCGGCTGAACACGGCTGTCAGGTTGTCCCCGCCGCTTTCGATGATCACCAGTTCCAGCCCGGGGAACCGCTCCTCGAGCCGCTCGACGGCGTCGAGGTTCGCGGTGATGTCGTCACGGATCGCGGTGTGCGGGCACGCGCCGGTCTGCACCGCCTCGATGCGCTCGACGTCGAGCACGCCCGCCCGGCGCAGGAAGTCCGCGTCCTCGGTCGTGTAGATGTCGTTGGTCACCACGGCCAGGTCGATCTCGTCGCCCAGCGCCCGGCACAAGGCCGCGACCAGTGCGGTCTTACCGCTGCCGACGGGACCGCCGATGCCGATGCGGAACGCGCGGCCGTGCTTCGCCGCCGCCGCGTACTGGTCGGGTTCGGCGGCCGTGGGGTCGAAGTTCACGGGATGGACGTGCCCGTGACCGTGCTCAGCTGGCAAAGAGACGCACCTCTTCCTTGTGGTGCCGAAGATGTGCTTCGGCGAGCAGGTCCAGTGCCGGGGCGTTGGGTGCCGGCAGCCGCGCCGGGTCGGCGCCCGCGGTGGCGGCGGCCTCGTCGGCGACGGCCTCGAGCCCTGGCGCCAATCGTGCCACCATCGCGTTCACGGTGAGCGGGTCGAAGCCGAGCAACCGCACCGCCGCGCTCGCCGGGCCGCTGACCGCGAGGTAGGCGAGCGCCAGTGCGGCGTCGCGCGGCGAGCTGCCGCCCGCTCCGGCGAGGGCGCCGGTGACGATCGGGTGGTGCGGACGCGGGGTCACGGCCAGCAGCTCGCCGATGGCGGGCCACGCGATCCGCCCGGCCCGGGCCGTCCCGCGGCCCTGCGCTCGTGACGCCTCCCGCTGCGCCGGCGACGGGGTGCGTGCGTCGAGCTCGGCGTCCAGCCGCAGCCAGTGTCCACTGTGGACATCTCGGCGGATGGCATGTGCCGCCGCCGCGGCGAAAGCGGCGGCCAGCAGGCCCGCCGTCCACAGCCGTCCGTGCAGGAACTCGGGCAGGTCCCGCTCGGCGGTCACCAGCCTGCGCGCGACGACCTCCTCCAGCCCGCCCGAGTGGACGTGCCCCCCGCCGGGGAAGCGGGAGTCGGCGAGCAGCAGCGCGGTGACGTCCATCAGAACAGGAAGTACCGTTGCGCCATCGGCAGTTCCGCCACCGGCTGTGGTTCGATCAGCTCGCCGTCGACGTGCACGGCGAAGCTGTCCGGGTCGACCTGCACGTCCGGCATCGCGTCGTTGAGCAGCATGTCCGCCTTGCCCACCGACCGCGTGTCCGCCACCGCCGCCAGCCGCCGCCGCAACCCGAAGGTGCCGGCGACATCGGCCTTGATCGCCGCCTCGGTGACGAAGTGCAGGCTGGTCTCGGTGGCGACAGAGGGCTGCGCCCCGAACATCGGCCGCGCGAGCACCGGCTGCGGGGTCGGGATCGAGGCGTTGGCGTCGCCCATCGCCGCCCAGGCCGGGAACCCGCCCTTGAGCACGACGTGTGGCCGCACGCCGAAGAACTTCGGCTCCCACAGCACCAGGTCGGCGAGCTTGCCGACCTCGACCGAGCCGATCTCGTGCGCCATGCCGTGGGCGATCGCGGGGTTGATCGTGTACTTGGCGACATAGCGCCGGGCCCGCAGGTTGTCCGCGGCACCGTCGCCGGGCAGCGCGCCGCGGCGGCGCTTCATCACGTGCGCCGTCTGCCAGGTCCGGATGACCACCTCGCCGATCCGGCCCATCGCCTGCGAGTCCGAGCTGATCATCGAGATCGCGCCCAGGTCGTGCAGCACGTCCTCGGCGGCGATGGTCGTCGGGCGGATGCGGCTCTCGGCGAACGCGAGGTCCTCGGGCACCGACGGGTTGAGGTGGTGGCAGACGACGAGCATGTCGAGGTGCTCTTCGAGGGTGTTCACGGTGTGCGGCCGGGTCGGGTTCGTCGACGAGGGCAGCACGTTCGGCAGCGAGACGACCTTGATGATGTCCGGCGCGTGCCCGCCGCCGGCGCCCTCGGTGTGGTACGCGTTGATCGACCGGCCGCCGATGGCGTCCACAGTGGACTCGAGGAAGCCGGCCTCGTTGAGGGTGTCGGTGTGGATGGCCACCTGCCCGCCGTACTCGTCGGCGACGGTCAGCGCGGCGTCGATCGCGGCCGGGGTCGAGCCCCAGTCCTCGTGCAGCTTCAGCCCGCCCGCGCCGGCCTCGAACTGTTCCCGCAGCGCCTCGTGCCGGACGGTGTTCCCCTTGCCCAGCAACAGGACGTTGACTGGCAGCGCGTCCATCGAGCGCAGCATCCGGCCCAGGTTCCAGGCGCCGGGCGTGACGGTGGTGGCCTTGCTGCCCTCGACCGGACCGGTGCCGCCGCCGACCAGCGTCGTCAGCCCCGAGGCGAGCGCGGTGTCCACGAGCTGTGGGCAGATGAAGTGCACATGGCAGTCGATGCCGCCCGCGGTGAGGATCTTCCCGTTACCCGCCAGCACTTCCGTGGACGGGCCGAGCACCAGCGCCGGGTCCACGCCGTCCATCGTGTCGGGGTTGCCCGCCTTGCCGATGCCGACGACCCGCCCGTCCCGGATGCCGACGTCGGCCTTGACGACACCCCAGTGGTCGAGGATCACCGCACCGGTGATCACCAGGTCGGGCGCGCCCTCGGCGCGGGTGGCCATGCCCTGGCCCATGGACTCCCGGATGACCTTGCCGCCGCCGAACAGCACCTCGTCGCCGGCGCCAGGACCCATGCTGCGGTCCTCGGTCACCTCGATGAGCAGGTCGGTGTCGGCGAGCCGGATGCGGTCGCCGACCGTGGGCCCGAACAGCTCGACGTACCGCTCGCGGTCGATGGCGCTCATCGCTGCAGCCCCGGGACGACCTTGGCGCCCGCCAGCGGCACGAGGTCCACCTCGCGGTCCACCCCCGGTTCGAAGCGCACCGACGTGCCGGCCGGGATGTCGAGGCGATGCCCCTGCGCGGCGCCGCGGTCGAAGTCGAGGGCGCTGTTGGTCTGCGCGAAGTGGAAGTGCGAGCCGACCTGCACCGGCCGGTCGCCGGTGTTGACCACCCGGAGCGTGGTCCGCGGCCTGCCTGGGTTGAGCTCGACCGGCTCGGCGGCCGGGAGGATCTCTCCAGGGTGCACGGGAACCTCCTAGACGATGGGGTCGTGCACGGTCACGAGCTTCGTGCCGTCCGGAAAAGTGGCCTCGACCTGCACGGAGTCCACCATCTCCGGAATGCCGGGCAGCACCTGCCCGCGGTCGAGGACGTTGCGCCCGCCCGCGACGAGGTCGGTGACGCTCAGCCCGTCCCGCGCGCCCTCGAGCACGTAGTCGGTGATGAGCGCGACCGCCTCGGGGTAGTTGAGCTTCACCCCGCGCTCCAGCCGGCGCCGCGCCACGTCGGCGGCGACGTGGATCAGCAGTTTGTCCCGTTCCTGCGGGCTCAGATGCATCCACCAGGTCTATCACCGCCGGCCCGTACACGCGCCCGCGAGAAACACAGGATTTACACGAGATCGGCCAACTCGACTGAATCGTTCTCGTAATCGTGACCGAAACCACCGCTTCTTTCGATTGCGACCCGGCTGGCGGGGGTGCATGGTTTGGGCACCGTGCGACGAGGCGCGTCCCCGCGTGTCGATCGCGCGAGAAACGTGACTCAAGGCAACTGTCGGGGAACGCACATCGAAAGGTCTCCCACCGTGACTACCTCAGCGCCTGTTGCGAGCAACCAGCCTGCGGCCGAGCCGGATGACGGGTTCAAACCCGGCTTGGAGGGCGTTGTCGCCTTCCGGACCGAGATCGCCGAACCCGACCGCGACGGCGGCGCGCTGCGCTACCGCGGCGTGGACATCGAGGACCTGGCGGGCAAGGTCAGCTTCGGCGACGTGTGGGGCCTGCTGGTCGACGCCAGGTTCGGCAACGGCCTGCCGCCCGCCGAGCCGTTCCCGCTGCCCGTGCACAGCGGCGACGTGCGGGTGGATGTACAGGCCGCGCTCGCCATGGTGGCGCCGATCTGGGGTTACCGGCCGCTGCTGGACATCAGCGACGAGGAAGCCCGCGACAACCTCGCCCGTGCCTCGGTGATGGCGTTGTCCTACGTCGCGCAGTCGGCGCGGGGCGTCGGCGTCCCCGCGGTGCCGCAGTCCAGGGTGGACGAAGCGAAGACCATCACCGAACGGTTCATGATCCGCTGGCGCGGTGAACCGGACCCGGCGCACGTGAAGGCCCTGGACGCGTACTGGGTGTCCGCCGCCGAGCACGGCCTGAACGCCTCCACCTTCACCGCGCGCGTGATCGCGTCCACGGGCGCGGACGTCGCCGCCGCCATGTCGGGTGCGATCGGCGCGATGTCCGGGCCGCTGCACGGTGGCGCGCCGGCGCGGGTGCTGCCGATGATCGAGGAGGTCGAGCGCACGGGTGACGCCCGCAAGATGGTCAAGGGCATCCTCGACCGCAAGGAACGGCTGATGGGCTTCGGTCACCGCGTGTACCGCGCGGAGGACCCCCGCGCCCGCGTGCTGCGCCGGACCTGCAAGGAGCTGGGCGCCGAGCGGTACGAGATCGCCGAAGCGCTGGAGCAGGCCGCGCTGGCGGAGCTGCGCGAGCGGCGTCCCGACCGTCCGATCGAGACGAACGTCGAGTTCTGGGCCGCGGTGATCCTGGACTTCGCGAAGGTGCCGCCGCACATGATGCCCGCCATGTTCACCTCGGCGCGCACCGCCGGCTGGGCCGCGCACATCCTGGAGCAGAAGCGCACCGGCAGGCTGGTCCGCCCGTCCGCGACCTACGTCGGGCCGGGCCCGCGCCAGCCGCGCGAGGTCGAAGGCTGGGACGCGATCGGCAAGTAGCCGCTGTCCGCCGGACGGTGGACACGAGGTTCAGCGGACGCCTCGCGCGCGGAGCCGGCCGGGGCGGACCGCGGCGGTGCCCACCGCGATGGCCCGCGGGCTGCTGCCCTGATCAGTGCCGGGCAGAATGTCGTCATGTTGCCCAGCACCGAGTTCGCCCTGCTCCGCCGGTTGGCCGCCGAACAGGCCGCCGCGCGCGTGCCCTCCGTCGTCGGCGCCGTGGTTCGCGACGGCGAGCTGCTGTGGTCCGGCGCGCGAGGCTTGGTCGAGGGCGCGGCGCCCGACGACGACACGCAGTACCGGCTGGGCTCGATCACCAAGTCGCTCGTCGCGGTCCTCGTCATGCGGCTGCGCGACGAGGGCAGGCTCGACCTCAACGACCCGCTCGACAAGCACGTGCCCGGCACCGGTTTCGGCTCGTCGACGATCGCGCAACTGCTCTCGCACACCGGCGGCCTCACCTCGGAGTCGCCCGGCTCGTGGTGGGAGCGCAGCGTCGGCGGCGACTGGGCGGCCCTGCAGGCGAGCCTCGCCCAGGACGCGCTGAAGAACCGGCCCGGCAGCCGGTTCCACTACTCCAACGTCGGCTACGGCGTGCTCGGCGAGCTGATCGCGCGCCACCGCGGCACGAGCTGGCTCGACGCGCTGCGCGCGGAGATCCTGGTGCCGCTGGCCATGTCCCGTACGACGCCCCACCCGGAGGGCAAGCACGCCAACGGGTACGCGGTGCACCCGTTCGCCGACCTCCTGCTGCCCGAGCCCAGCCCCGACGCCGGGGCGATGGCGCCCGCCGGGCAGCTGTGGTCGACGGTCGTCGACCTCGCCCGCTGGACCTCGTTCGTCGGCGGCCACACCGGCGACGTGCTGCGCCCGGAGACGATGGCCGAGATGCGCGCGGTGGCGACGGTCGACGACGGCGACGTGTGGACCTCGGGCTACGGCCTCGGCCTGCAGCTCGTGCGCCACCAGGGCCGCCGCCTCGCCGGGCACACCGGGTCGATGCCGGGCTTCCTGGCGACCACGCTGGTCGACCCGGCGACCGGCACCGGCGCACTCGCGATGGCCAACACCACTTCGGGCCCGGCGATCCTGTCCCTGGTCATCGACCTGATCTCGATCGCCGACGAGCACGAGCCCAAGCTGCCCGCCGAATGGCGCCCCACCGAGGTCGACCGCGACCTGCTGGCGCTGACCGGCCTGTGGCACTGGGGCCCGACGCCGTACCACCTGCGCCTCATCCCGGGCGGGATGCTGGACCTCGCGCCGGTGGCGTCCGGGCGCGCCTCCCGGTTCCGGCCGGTCGGCGCGGACGAGTGGCTCGGGCTCGACGGCTACTACGCGGGCGAGACCCTGCGGCTCGTCAGGGCCGCCGACGGCACCCCCTCCCACCTGGACCTGGCCACGTTCATCTTCACCCGCACCCCCTACGACCCGGCCGCGCCGATCCCCGGCGGCGTCGACGAAGCCGGCTGGCGCACATGACAGACTGGGCCCCATGACCGAGTTGACGATCCCCGCTGAACTCAAGCCCAGCGACGGGCGCTTCGGCTGCGGGCCCTCGAAGGTCCGGGCGGAGCAGCTCGCCAACCTCGCCGCCGAGGGGGCGAAGTACCTGGGCACCTCCCACCGGCAGAAGCCGGTGAAGTCCCTGGTCGGGCGGGTGCGCGCGGGATTGTCCGAGCTGTTCTCGCTGCCCGAGGGCTACGAGGTCGTGCTCGGCAACGGCGGCACCACGGCGTTCTGGGACGCGGCGGCGTTCGGCCTGGTGCGCGAGCGCTCGCAGCACTTCACCTACGGCGAGTTCTCGTCGAAGTTCGCCGCGGTCACCAAGGGCGCGCCGTTCCTGGCCGACCCGGTCGTGGTGAAGTCGGAGCCGGGCAGTGCTCCCGAGATCGCCTACGAGCAGGGCGTGGACCTGGTCGGCTGGGCGCACAACGAGACCTCGACGGGTGTCGCGGTGCCGGTGCGCCGCCCCGCGGGCAGCGAGGGCGCGCTCGTCGCGATCGACGCGACCTCGGGCGCCGGCGGTCTGCCGGTCAAGGCCGAGGACTTCGACGTCTACTACTTCGCGCCGCAGAAGTCGTTCGCCTCCGACGGTGGCCTGTGGCTGGCGCTCATGTCGCCCGCGGCGCTGGAGCGGGTCGGCGAGATCGGCGCGAGCGACCGCTGGATCCCGGAGTTCCTGTCGCTGACCACGGCGCTGGACAACTCCCGCAAGGACCAGACGTACAACACCCCCGCGGTGGCGACGCTGTTCCTGCTGGCCGACCAGATCGAGTGGATGCTCGGCAACGGCGGCCTGGACTGGACGGTCGCGCGCACCAAGGACTCCTCGGACCGGCTGTACGAGTGGGCCGAGGAGACCAGCTACACGGTGCCGTTCGTCAAGGACCCGGCGCTGCGCTCGCAGGTCGTGGGCACCGTGGACTTCGTCGACGAGGTCGACGCGGCCGAGGTCGCCAAGGTGCTGCGCGCCAACGGCATCGTCGACGTGGAGCCCTACCGCAAGCTGGGCCGCAACCAGCTGCGGATCGGCATGTTCCCCGCCATCGAGCCGGGCGACATCACGGCGCTGATCAGCTGCATCGAGTTCGTGGTGGAACGGCTGCCCCAGAAGTAGAACTGGGCTGACGACGGAGATGATGGTGGCCGGCATCGCCGGCCACCATCATCTTTTGTCGGCAACGGCACGAGGAACACCGAAAACCTGCGGTCCCAGCGCCGGGCGATCCTGCCCGAGAATCCCCTGTTCGTGACCGCCGGGGCCAGGCGTGTCCCGGCGACAGCGGGCGGTTTCATGCGTGAAGATCAACAACTGGGTACCGGGATGTCGGCGCGCCTGCACCGTCAAGGCGACGCGCCGTTCTACCGTTAACACCCACAAAGGTGAAGTCTGGAGGAGGCGGCTGATGCGAGCGCTGAGGGTTGTCGGGATACACGAGGACGGTAAGTCCATCGTGTGCGAAGACCCGGCGCGCCGCGAACGTTTCCTCCTGCCTGCCGATGAAAGACTGCGGGCGGCCGCGAGGGGCGACATCACCCGGCTCGGTCAGATCGAAATCGAGTTGGAGAGTCAGATGCGACCACGCGAGATCCAGGCCCGGATCCGGGCCGGCGAATCCGTGCAGCAGGTGGCGGCCTCCGCGGGTGTGCCGGAACAGCGGGTCGAGCGGTTCGCGTACCCGGTGCTGCTCGAACGATCACGGATCGCGGAACTGGCCCAGGGCGCGCACCCGGTCCGCGAGGACGGCCCCGACGTGCGGACGCTCGGTGAGGTCGTGGCGTACGCGTTCGGCGTACGCGGGCAGGACTACGGGCACGCCGAGTGGGACGCGTGGAAGGACGACGGCAAGTGGGTCGTCGCGCTGCGCTGGCAGACCGGCCGCTCGGACATGAGCGCGCACTGGTCGTTCGCGCCGGGCGCACACGGCGGCACCGTCAACGCGCTCGACGACCACGCCGAGGAGCTGCTCGATCCGCACCGCGCGCCGCGCACGCTGCGGGCCGTCGAGCCCGATCCGCTGCCGGTCGCCGAGCCAGAGCAGCCGATGCTCACCGCGGAAGAGCCCGAAGCCGCCGCGCCCGAGCCGCCTGCCGAGCCCGAGCCGGAGCCGGAACCCAAGTCCGCGGTGCCGGCGAAGCCGAAGTCGAAGAAGAACCACCCGGCGGTCCCGGCGTGGGAGGACGTCCTCCTGGGCGTCCGCTCCCAGCGCGGCTAGGCGTCCAGCTCTGCGACGAGCTTCTTGGGGGCGACTACGCGGTAGGCGTCGGTGACGATCGCGCGGATCTCGGCCCAGTCCACCGGCACGTCCAGCCACACGCCGAGCCAGCCGCGGCGACCGACGTACGGGGGCCGGAAGAAGCGCTCCGGCTCCTCGGCGACCAGCTCCTCCTGCGCACCGGGCGGCGCGGCGCACCAGAACGCGAGCCGGTCGTCGTGGTGGTGGTCGGCGAACATCACGAACGTCTTCTTGTCCCGCACGAACCAGGCCGGCTCGCCGTGGCTCGGGCGCTCCGTCGTCTCCGGCAGCGCCAGGCACAGCTTCCGCAGCTCTTCGAGCGGCTTCATGGCCGGACCATCCCCTCAGAATGCCACCGTGAGCACCCCGAACCAGGCCAGCACGCAGCCGGCGGCCGCGCCGAGGGCGATCCAGCGCACGATCGGCAGGCGCCGTGCCAGCCACAGCGACGGCGCCAGGCCTGCGGTGACCACGGCGGACGCCAGCAGCACGACCCAGCCCGCGGTCTCGGCGGCCAGCGCCACGGCGAGCGCGAGCATCGCCGTGATCACCACGGCCGCGACGAACCCTGCGACCACGAGGCCGGTCCCCCACGGCGTGGGCTCGTCGCCGACCTCCGCCGCGCCGAACAACCGGCGAGTGAGGCTCTGTTCCGCCTGCTCCGGCGGCAGCGGCTGCACCACTACGACCTCGTCGGTCACCGGGTCGACGTAGTGCACCGGCGTGCCCATCACCGTGGCCACGCGGGCGGCGAGCTGCTGCCCGCGTCGCGAGACGACCGGCGCCGCCTCCCCCGGCCCCGCGCGCTCGGCCGCGCGGCGGACCGCGGCGGCGACGCGCGCCCACTCGTGCAAGGCGTCGGCCAGTTCGACGCCGAGCGCCAGGCTGTGCGGATCGATCTCGCGCGTGTAGGCCTCGCCGTGCCCCTTCAGCACGGCTCGCTCCCCGCGGATCCGCAACTCCACGCGTATGCCTCCCCGTCCAGCGCCTGCGAACGCGAGTAACTTACCGCCCGGCGAGCTCGTAGAAGGCGACCGCTGCCGCAGTGGCGACGTTGAGCGAGTCGACGCCTTCGGCCATCGGGACACGCACCGCGACATCCGCCGCCCCGAGCGCTTCCTCGGTGAGCCCCGGACCCTCCGAACCGAGCAGCAACGCGATCTTCCCACCGTCGGCGGCCAGTTCGCGCAACGGCACCGAATCGGCCCGCGGGGTCAGCGCCGCGACCCGGAAACCCTTCTCCTTCAGCGATGTCAGCCCGGCCGGCCACGGTTCGAGCGGGGCGAACGGGACGCGCAGGACGTTGCCCATGGAAACCCGCACACTGCGCCGGTAGAGCGGATCCGAACAACCCGGCCCGAGCAGGACGCCGCCGAGGCCGAACGCGGCCGCGTTGCGGAACAGCGCGCCCAGGTTTTCGTGGTCGCCGACACCTTCCGGTACCGCGAGTACCCGTGCCCGCGCGACAATCTCCCCTGCGGACGACCGCGGCGCCCGATCGGCCACCGCGAGCACACCGCGGTTGAGGTGGAAGCCGACGATCTCGGCCATCAGCTCGGCGGACGTGACGTAGGCGGGCACGTCCACCCCGGCCAGCTCCGGCTCCAGTTCTTCAATCCGGCGCGCCACGCCTAAAAGCGCCCGAACGGGGTAATCGGACGCGAGCAGGCGACGGACGACGACCGTGCCCTCGGCGATCACGAAACCGCGCCCGCCGGGGCGGTCCGGCCTCCGGTCGGCTGTGGACAGGTGACGAAAGTCGTCGACACGGGGGTCGTCGACCTTCTGGACGGAGATACGTTGCGCCACGGAGACGAGTCTGGCCTCGGGGTGGTTGCTCCGAACGAGGCGGGTATCGCTACGGCGAACGGGTCAGCTTCGGTTCCCCTCCGGATAGCCGACCGGACAGCACCAGTTTGGCCGATAGCCCTTGAAGCGATGCTGTGTAACTGTTGTCCGCCGGGCAAGAGCGCCCAGACTCCGCGACGGACCCGGACGAACGAAGCAGGGAAGGCATGGGCCAGGATCTTTCGGCTGACGGCTTCAACCCACGCGACCGGGCCAAGTACCGCCGCAAGGTCCAGCGATGTCTCGACACACTGGGCCGAATGCTCGGCGACGGCGGATTCTCTTTCCCCCGAAGACATATCGGGCTGGAAGTCGAGCTGAACCTGGTCGACGGGACGATGGGTCCCGCGATGACGAACCAGGAAGTGCTGGACGCACTGGACAATCCGTCCTTCACCACCGAACTCTCGCAGCACAATATAGAACTGAACGTACCGCCCAGGCCACTGGCCGGGAACTCCGCGATCGAACTGGAACGCGATCTTCGCGGCTACTTGACCGACGCCGACGACAAGTCGGCCTGCTCCGGCGCGCGGCTGGCGATGATCGGCATCCTGCCGACGTTGACGCACGATCACTTCGACCAGAAGTGGATCACCAACAGCACCCGCTACACCATGCTCAATGACCAGATCTTCGCCGCCCGCGGCGAGCACGTCACGTTGTCGCTGGACGGCGCGGCGATGCGGGGGCACAAGGCGGAACGGCTGCGGACGCACTCCGAGTCGATCCTCCCCGAGGCCGCCTGCACGTCGCTGCAGCTGCACCTGCAGGTCGCGCCCGAGGAGTTCGCCGCGCACTGGAACGCCGCGCAGTGCCTGGCCGGCGTCCAGGTCGCGGTCGGCGCGAACTCGCCGTTCCTGCTGGGCAAGGCGCTGTGGCACGAGACGCGGATCCCGCTGTTCCTGCAGGCCACGGACACCCGTCCGGAGGAGCTGAAGAACCAGGGCGTGCGGCCACGCGTGTGGTTCGGCGAACGCTGGATCACCTCGATCTTCGACCTGTTCGAGGAGAACGTCCGCTACTTCCCCGGTCTGCTCCCGGAGACCGACGACGAGGACCCGGTCGACGCGCTGGACTCCGGCCAGGCGCCGAAGCTGGCGGAACTGCGGCTGCACAACGGAACCGTGTGGCGGTGGAACAGGCCGGTGTACGACGTCGTGGACGGCAAGCCGCACCTGCGCGTGGAGAACCGGGTGCTGCCCGCCGGGCCGACCGTGGTCGACATGATGGCCAACGCGGCGTTCTTCTACGGCGCACAACGCGCGCTCGCCGAGGCCGAGCGTCCTATTTGGACACAGATGTCCTTCCAGGCCGCCGAGGAGAACCTGTACGCCGGAGCACGCAACGGGTTCGACGCGCAGCTGTACTGGCCGGGCATCGGCTGGATCCCGCCGGACGAGCTGACCCTGCGGGTCCTGCTGCCGCTGGCCTACGACGGGCTGCGCACGGCTGACGTCAGCGAAGCCTCGATCGAGCGATACCTGGGCATCATCGAGCAGCGGTGCCTCACCAAGCGCAACGGCGCCTGGTGGCAGCGGGAGACGGTGGCCCTCGCGGAACAGCACGGCTCGGACCGCGAGACGGCGCTGTCGACGATGCTGGAGCGCTACCTGTCACTCTCCGCAACCGAGGAGCCGGTGCACACCTGGTCGGTGGAACTGTGAATTTAGGGTAGCCTTACCAGTCGCGCTCGCTTACGCTCGAGGTCATGGCAGCTACTCTGACCGTGGAACAGACCCCGTTCTCGACGATGCTGCGCGAGTCCACCAGGGACGTGCACGAGCGTGCCCACCGGTCCGCTTTCATGGACGCCCTGTTCGACGGCAGGCTCCCGCTGCGGGCGTACGCGCGCCTGGCGGCCCAGTACCACTTCATCTACCAGGCGATCGAGGAAGCGTCCGACGCGCTGGCCTGCCATCCGGTCGGCGGTGCCTTTGTGTTCGACGAGCTGCGGCGCGGGCCGGCGCTGGCCGCGGACCTGGCGTTCCTGGTCGGCGAGGACTGGGCCGAACGGGTGACACCGGTGCCGGCCACCGAGGACTACGTCCGTCGCATCCGGACGGTCGCCGCCGACTGGCCCGGCGGCTACGTCGCCCACCACTACACCCGCTACCTGGGTGACCTCGCCGGCGGGCAGGCCGTGCGCGGGCTGCTCAAGCGCACCTACGGCGTCGAAGGCCCTGGCGCGCTGTTCTACCACTTCGACCTCGGCAACGTGCCCGCGTTCCGCAAGCGCTACCGGGCGCTGCTCGACGAAGCGCCGTGGGACGAGGCCGAGCGCCGGCGCATCGTCACCGAGACGCTGGTCGCGTTCGAGCTCAACGTGGCCCTGCTCGCCGACCTCGCCGACGAAGTACCGGGGTGATCACGCGCACACCTGGTTGACCTCCAGCAAGCTGGAGATCGCAGGCTGGTGACGGGCGCCTTCCCGGGGTGTGGATCACCAACTCCCCGGTTAGCCACCCGATACGGTTGCTACTAGGTTGGTGGCGCAGGGATTTTGCGTCAGATAAGAAGGAGGGCTGATGGCCCGGTACGAGCTTCCCGATCTGGACTACGACTACGGCGCGCTTGCTCCGCACATCTCGGCTCAGATCAACGAGCTGCACCACAGCAAGCACCACGCCACCTACGTCAAGGGCGCGAACGACACCCTGGACAAGCTGGCCGAGGCGCGCGACAAGGGCGACTTCTCCTCGATCGTCGGGCTGGAGACCACGCTGGCCTTCAACCTGGCCGGTCACGCGAACCACGTCGTGTGGTGGAAGATCCTCTCGCCCGAAGGCGGCGACAAGCCGACCGGCGAGCTCGCGCAGGCGATCGACGACGCGTTCGGCTCCTGGGACAAGTTCCAGGCGCAGTTCACCGCCGTCGCCACGACCATCCAGGGCAACGGCTGGGCCGCGCTCTCCTGGGACCCGGTCGGCAAGACGCTGATCACCCAGCAGCTGCGCGACCACCACAACAACCTGGTCCTGCCGACGGTTCCGATCCTGCTGGTGGACGTGTGGGAGCACGCGTTCTACCTGGACTACAAGAACGTCAAGGCGGACTACGTCAAGGCGCTCTGGAACGTCTACAACTGGGCCGAGGTCAGCAAGCGGTTCGACAACGCCGTCTCCGGCGGGAACGGCCTGCTTCTCTGAGAGTCGTGCAGCGCCATCGGGGTCCTTCCTCAGCTGGAAGGGCCCCGTTTCGTTTTTCGGTTGACCTCCACCGTGGTCGAGGTGGGACGGTAGCGACATGGACGTTGACGCCTACCTCGCCCGCATCGGCGCCTCCCGGCCCGCGGCCCCGACCGCCGAGGCGCTGGCCGAGCTGCACGAGCGTCACATCAGCACCGTGCCGTTCGAGAACCTGAGCGTGCACCTGCCGGAGCCGATCGTGCTCGACGAGGACGCGCTGGCGGACAAGATCGTCGGGCGCCGCCGCGGCGGGTTCTGCTACGAGCTGAACGGAGCCTTCGCCGCCTTGCTACGGGAGCTGGGCTTCGAGGTCACGCTGCTCTCGGCGCGGGTGTTCGGCGGCGACCGGTTCGGCGCGCCGTTCAACCACCTGGCGCTGCGCGTCGACCTGGAGGAGCCGTGGCTGGCCGACGTCGGGTTCGGCCGGTTCGCCCGCCGCCCGCTGCGGCTGACCGGCTGCGACCCGCAGGCCGACGCCGAGGGCGAGTTCCTGCTGCTCGACGCGCCGGGCGGGGACATCGACGCCCGGCACGGCGGCAAGCCGGCGTACCGGCTGGAGCAGCGGCCGCGAGAGCTGGCGGACTTCGTGCCGACCTGCTGGTGGCAGGCCACCTCACCGGACTCGCACTTCACGAAGAACCTGCTGTGCACCTTGCCGACGCCCGGCGGCCGCGTCACGCTCGCCGACGACCAACTGATCGAGACGGCCGAGGGCAAACGGGTGGAGCGGGTCCTGGCGGGCGCCGAGCTCGTGGACGCCTATCGGGCGTATTTCGGCATCGAGCTGGCGGAGCCGCCCACCGCCCGGTCCTTCACCTGAACGAGGCCCCGTTACCAGGGGAATCCCTGGTAACGGGGCCTCGCCCGTTCCCGAACTGACTGCCGCTCCCACCACGAAGCGGACAAGCCTGAGGTTAGCCTAACCTCAGCAATCCCCGCAAGGGCTGTCGTCAAGATCAGCTGCCGACGCCGGTGGCTGTAGCCTCCGGGGCGTGAAGACGTCGACCGTGCTGGGCATCGTGTTGGCGGTGCTGTTCTCGTTCGCGGGCGTCGCCACCGGGGCGGGCTACCTGTGGACCCGCGTCGACAACGACCGGCCTCCGGTGACGAAGGCGCTCCCCGCGGAGTGGCCGAGCAAGGACGGCAAGGCGTTGCGCCCGGTACCGATGCCGACCGGTGAGATGGTGGCCGCGCTACCGCCGGACACGGCGGGCCAGGTGCTGTGCCAGGCGCTGAGCCAGGAGCGCTGGGAGGCACTGCTCGGCGGCAAGACGCTGCGCGAGGTCCAGGGCGCCGGCTGTCACCTCGTCACCACGACCACGGACGTCACGCTCGCGCTCGACGCGGCCCCAGCGAACCTGCAGGACCCGAGCGACGTCGAGGTCGCGGGTCGGCCGGCCCGGCTCGAGTTCCTGCCGCCGAAGGCGAACACGAGGCTGGACGTGCGGGTGCTGGACGCGCCGGGAACGGACCAGGTCAAGCCGTACCTGCGGGTCGGGCTGAGCGGCAGCGCGCCGGCGCTGGACACACTCGCCGAGTCCATCGCGACGGAGGTCGTCCAGGCGACCACCAAGCCGGGCCCGGCGCTGCCCGCCGCCGCCGAGGACGGCTCGATCCCCGCCCAGCGTCCCGCGCCGGCGGCCATCGCGGACCTGCCGTGGCCGATGATCTCGTGGCAGCTGTGCACGGCGCTGACCGGACGGCTGGGCGGTACGGCACGGCCGTTTGCGGACGGCCGCTGCGCTGCGCACGGCATCGAGGCGGCCTACACGGACGCGGTGACGCCACGGGTCTTCCCCGCGCGGCTCGCGGGCCGCCCGGCGCTGGTCACCGACGACATGGTGGCCGTGAAGCTCACCGACGGCACCGCACAGGAACTGACCTTCACCGGCGGCGGCCGCTCCCTCGAGCCCCTCGCCGAGGCGGTCCTGCCCCGGCTGCTGGCCGGTTAGGGACTGTTTCAGAAGTGACTTGCGGGCAGGTGCGGGTAGCGGAACCCGCGGCGGTGCAAGCTGACGGCGCAGGCGCAAGCGGCTCCGCCGCTTAGAAACACAACCTAGATGACCTAGCCCACCGCTGCCGGAAGGTCAGAGTGCGCGCCGTGACGGGGTCGTCGTCGTGGCGCGGCCGCTCGAGAACAGGACCCGCAGCCCGGCGAGCCGGTATCCCCTCGTCAGTCCGCCCCGGCGGACGAGCACCGCGGCGCAGGCGAGCGCCGCCAGCGCGGAGATCGCACCGCCGATGTAGAACGGCGACCGGCCGCCGAAGGTGTCCGCCATCCAGCCGACCATCGGCCCGCCGACCGGGTTGCCGCCGATCAGCACCAGCACGTAGATGCCCATCACGCGCCCGCGCATCTCCGGGCTGACCGCGGTCTGCACCAGCGAGTTCGCCGTGTTGAGGAACGTGATCGTCGCGAACCCGAGCGGGATCAGCGCGATCCCGAACGCCAGGTACGTCGGCATGAACGCGGCCACGAACTCCATCGCCCCGAGGCCGAACCCGGCCGCCAGCAGCAGCCGCACCCGCGGCCGCCCCTTCACCATGCGCCGCGCGGCCATCAGCGAACCGGTGAAGGTGCCGACCGCGAGCAGCGTGGACAGCAGGCCGTAGCCGTCGGCCTGGGTGCCGAACACGTTGCCGGCCACGATGGCCAGCGACGTGAAGAACGTGATGCCGAACGTGCTGACGAAGAACACCAGCACCATCACGGTCACCAGGTCCGAGCGCCCGCGCACGTAGGCGAGCCCCTCGCGCAGCTGCCCCTTCGCCCGCACGACCACCGGGCCGCGGAAGAGCTTGTCCGGGTTCATCAGCAGCAGACCGGTGATCACCGCGAGCGTGCTGACCGCGTTCGCCAGGAACATCCAGCCCGTACCGACCCAGGTGATCGCGAACCCGGCGATCGCGGGCCCCACGATCCGGGCCATGTTGAACACCGAGGAGTTCAGCGCGACGGCGTTCGGGATCTGCTTGCGCCCCACCATCTCCGCGACGAACGACTGCCGCGCGGGCACGTCGAGCGCGCTGAAGATGCCTAGTACGAAGCACAGCAGATACACCTGCCACAGCGCGACCAGACCGCCGACGTCGAGCAGCCCCAGCACCAGCGCCTGCACTCCGATCCCGCTCTGGATCGCGATGCACAGCTTGCGCTTGTCGACCCGGTCGGCGAGCACGCCCGCCCACAGCGACAGCAGCACCGTCGGGGTGAACTGCAGCGCGACCGCGATGCCCAGCGCGATCGGGTTGTTGCCCGAGAGCGTGAACACCAGCCAGTCCTGCGCAATGCGCTGCATCCAGGTGCCGATGTTGGAGATCACCTGGCCGGAGAAGAACAACCGGTAGTTACGCACCCGTAGCGAAGCGAACATGCTCGGCTTCGGCTTGGGCGGTGCGTCGGCGGGTAGCGCCTGACCCCGGGTAGCTGTCGTCGTCGGATAGGACTTTGCCTGGCTACCCGTGTCTGCCGTCACCGTTACCCGTTCCCCGCCATTCTGTCGATGATCTCGGCGGCCTCGGCGAGCACCTCTCGCTCGTCGCCGCTCAGTTCTGCCAGCTTCCGGTCCAACCACGCCTCGCGCACGGAGATCGTCGCCTCGATGAACGACGTCCCGCTCTCGGTGAGCGTGACGATCGACTGCCGCCCGTCCGTGGGATGCGGTGTGCGCGCGACGAACCCCATGTCCTCGAGCGCCGCGATCACCCGCGTCATCGATGGCGGCTGCACGCCTTCCTTGGCGGCCAGCTTGCCGGGCGTGAGCGCGCCACACTTGTGCAGAGTGGACAGTGCCGCGATCTGCGTCAGCGAGACGTTCTGGTCGGTCCGCTGTGCCCGGAGCTTGCGATTGAGCCTGACGACGGCCAGCCGCAGCCGGCTCGCCAGCACAGGCTCGCGCATATCGGACACATAGTTAGCATACCTTACGATCGACGGGGCTTACGGGTGAAGCTCGTTACTTCAGCGCCGCCTCGATCGGGCCGACGGCGAAGTACGCCACGAACGCGACCGCGATCACCCACATCAGCGGATGCACCCGGCGGATCTTGCCGGTGACCGCCTGGATCACCACGTAGCTGATGAAGCCCGCGCCGATGCCGTTGGCGATCGAGTAGGTGAACGGCATCACCACGATCGTCAGGAACGCCGGCAGCGCGATGGAGAAGTCCGTGAAGTCGATGTCGCGGACCTGCGCGATCATCAGCGCGCCGACCACGACGAGCGCCGGCGCGGCTGCCTCGACGGGCACGGACTCGTACAGCGGGGTGAGGAACATCGCGGCGATGAACAACACGCCGGTGACGACGTTGGCCAGGCCGGTCCGGGCGCCTTCCGCGATACCGGCGGCCGACTCGACGAACACCGTGTTGGAGCTGGCGGAGCCGAAGCCGCCGGCGGCCCCGGCGAGCCCCTCGACGAACAGCGCCCGCCCGACGCGCGGCAGCTGGCCGTCCGGGCCGAGCTGGCCCGCCTCCTTGGCCAGGCCGGTCATGGTGCCCATGGCATCGAAGAAGTCGGCGAGCACGAGGGTGAAGACGAACAGGACCACGGTGATGATCGGCAGCCTGGTCCAGGCGCC
The DNA here is from genome assembly GCF_021391495.1 of Amycolatopsis acidiphila. NCBI lineage: Bacteria > Bacillati > Actinomycetota > Actinomycetes > Pseudonocardiales > Pseudonocardiaceae > Amycolatopsis > Amycolatopsis acidiphila. The sequence goes on from NZ_CP090063.1 coordinate 7,260,852, forward strand.
GAAGGAAACGTCGCCCACCAGGGACAGGTCCGGCAGGCCGACGACCTTGTCCGGCAGCGCGGGGTAGCCGAGGTTCCAGCCCTTGGGGTTGGTCCCGTTGGAGGGGCCGGCGTGCACGAGGGCCTCGACGACGATCGCCAGCACGGTGGTGGCCAGCACGCCGATCAGGATGCCGCCGCGGACCCGCTTCGCGACCAGGGTGCCGGTCAGCAGCAGGCCGACGACGAAGACGGCCGTCGGCCACGAGGCGATGGAGCCGCCGATGCCGAGCCCGACCGGGACGGTCGTGTTGGCCGCGTCGGGCAGCCTGCGCACGAACCCGGCGTCGACCAGGCCGATGAAGCAGATGAACAGCCCGATCCCGACGGCGATCGAGGATTTCAGCGCGGCGGGGACGGCGTTGAACACGGCGGTGCGGAACCCGGTGAGCACGAGCACCACGATGATCAGGCCCTCGATGACGACCAGTCCCATCGCCTCGGGCCAGCTGACCTGGGGCGCGATGGTGACGGCGACGAGGCTGTTGATGCCAAGGCCGGTGGCGATGGCGAACGGGTACTGCGCGACGAGGCCCATCAGGATGGTCATGACCCCGGCGACGAGCGCGGTGACCGCCGCGACCTGCGGCACGGGCAGGATGTTGCCCAGCACGTCCTTGTGCGCGCCCGCGTCGGTGGGCGAGAAGCTGCCGAGGATCAGCGGGTTGAGGACGACGATGTAGGCCATCGTCACGAAGGTGACCAGGCCGCCGCGGACCTCCCGGCCGGTCGTCGAGCCGCGTTCACTGATCTTGAAGAAGCGGTCGAGGCCCGACCTTGTGCCCTGCTCGGTCATGCTGTGTCCCTTTGTGGTGCTTGGTGCCGCAGTGGTGCTCGAGGAGAACTCGCCGGTAGCCTTCCTGACGTGACCGACCCGATCAACGGTGGGAATGTTAAAGGCTCGTTACGCCCGGTGCCGGAGTTGCCCACGCAACTGACCGCGCTCTCCCCCATCGTCGTGGTCGGCACTCTCGCCTGGCTCGCCGGGTTCGTCGTGTTCGCGATCCGGGACTTCGGCGGCGGGCGGACGCCGAGTGTGTGGCTGTGGACCTGCCTGGCGGGGGTCGTGATCAGCCTCATCGGGATGGGGATCATGGCCTGGCAGCGCGCCGCCGGCCGCCGCGGCTCGCGGTCCGCGCAGACGGGGCTCTGAGGGGTCGCTTCACCCACACGCGTCTCACGCCAGGAGCGTCAGCGGGTCGGGGTCGTCGAGCAGGGCCGTGATGAGGTGCCGGTCCGCCCAGTGGCCGGATGCCCACGCGAACGCGCGCGCCAGGCCTGCCGGGCTGTCCTCCGCGTGATGTTCCCCGTGAAACCCACCACTTTCGACCCACCACGGCGCGGTGCGCTTGACTCCGTCGACCTCCACGGTCAACTCCTCGTGCACCACGACCCCGCCCTCGGGGAACGGGATGTCCAGCAGCTCCGCCACCAACCGGACCGCCGTCAGCTCGGACCACCGCAGGAACTCGCCCTCGGGCAGGCGCGCCGAGACGAGCTCGCTCAGCACGGGCACGTCCAACAGCTCGGCAAGCCGCTCCGGGGCCGCCGCGGCCACCAGCCGCCCCGCCGGCCAGACCGCCGCGAGCCACGGCAGGTCGAGCACCGCCGCCTGTTCGGCAGCCACCACCGAGCCGTCCACCGCACGCACCCGCGCCGGCGGGTCCAGCTGCGACCAGTCCAGGTCCACCGCGGCCAGCGCGGCGTACGCCCGCGAGATCAAGCCAGCCGCGACCACCCGATCGGGATCACCGAGGCGGTCCAGCAAGTCAGCCGCGTCATCGAGATCGGCCACCGCGAGCTCGGCCCGGACGCCCGCGAGCGTGAGCACCTCCGGCCCGAGCCCGACATCCGGCACCGGGTCGTACAGCCCGGCGAGCCCCTCGGCCTCCGGCAGCCGCCACTCCTCCGGCGCCCGCCCGGCCAGCACCGCGTTCCGCGCGATCCACTCGCCCGACGGGCCGGACAGCGCGTGCCAGGTCTCCCGTTCCCCCGCCAGCAACCGCAGCGCCTGCGGCCACGCGTCGTCCGCGACGAGGTCCAGGTCGCGGATCCCGTCCTCCGTCACGACGAACCCGTCGAGCACGCCGACCGCGGTCAGCGCACCCGGCGCCCAGTCCTCGGCGAAGTCGTTGTCCAGCACGGAAAGTGCCCCGTCCGCACCGAGCGCCTCCGGATCGAACACGGCCAGCAACGGCGACGTCGGTAGCACGAGCTCGTCCGCGCGCCGCCAGCCGTCCCGTGACGGCAGGGCGAGCGCGCCCAGCCCTTCGACCGGGTTGTCCGAAACCAGGCGCAGCACGGCATCCGCGAGCGGTCGCACGTCCAAACCGGACAGTCCATCTTCGACGCTGCGCTCGATCGCCTCACGCAGGGAGGGCGCCTCGAGCAGGTCCGCCGAGTCGGCCTGTTTCGCGCCCAGCCGCTCGAGCAGCGGATGCGCCGCATCCGGATGCACCAGTCGCAGCCCGACGACCTCGGCGTCGGCGAGCAGGTCCAGCAGGTCGTCGGCCGCGCCGAACAGGAAAGCCCCGCGCGGACCCGGCAACGTGCGCCCGTCCGCGAGCGGGACAGGCAGCGCGCCCAGGTCGTCGTAGGACACGGAATGCGCTTCCAGCAACGGCAGAAGCGCGTCGTACAGCGAATGCCACCACGCCGGCGGCCGCTCCAGCCCGGTCAGGATCTCGACCAGCTCCGCCACGTCGAGCGGCTCGGCGTCCACGGTCGCGAGCACCCGCGCGACCTCCGGCCCGGACAGCGACACCAACCGGGGCACGATCTCGCCCAGCAGTCCGGTCAGCTCCGGCGACTCGACGTTCAGCACGCGGGCACCCGAGCCCGCCAGCTCCGAGACACCCGGCAGCCACGCCTGCCCGGCCAGCTGCCGCAGCACGGCCTCCCGCAGCTGACCGTCCAGTTCGGACAGCGGGAAGCCTGCCTTCGGCACCATCGTCACGCGGTGTTCCGGGGCGAGCTTCCGCACCAGCGCGGGGTACGAACGCGCGAGCCCGGACAGGTCGGTACCGGGCAGCACCCGCCGCCGCGACGGCTCCATCGGCACCGAGGCGATCAACCGCGCGGGCAGCGAAAGGCGCTCGTCAGTCGGCGTCGGCGCGTGCAGGACGTCGTCCTCCAGCGGCACGGGGCCGTCGTCGACCGGCACCGCCCACAGCCCGTCCGGCGCCTCCTGCGTCAGCCACCGGCGCACGGTGCCGTCCGGTGCCGCGATCTGCACGGTCGAGTCCACAGCAGACCGTTGCCACACCGAGCCCTCGACCTCGAACCGGGTCAGCCCGGGCAGGGAGAGCAACAAGTCCTCGGCCTCAGCCTCGGCCCGTGCCAGCAGCCCGGCCGGATCCACCCCGTCCCGCAACGGCAGCCGGACCTCGGTGTCGAAGCCCGCCGGTACCTCTTCCCCGGCAGGCCAAGGCAACCGCAGCACCGGAACCTCGTCCTGAGAAACCGCTTCCCGGGTGCGGGCCTCGGAAAAGGCAACGCCACCGGTGCGCGAGAGCACCCTCGGCTCGGAGCTGACCGCCAGCACCGCGGCGAACCCGACGCCGAACTGGCCGACCAAGCCCTCCTTGGCCGACGCGCGCAGCGACGACAGCGACGCCACTCCGCGGGCGTCGAGCGGCGCGCCGGTGTTGGCCACTCGCAGCTCACCATCCACAACGGACACACGCAGGGTGCCGGGGATGCCTGCGGCCACGGCCGCGTCGGCCGCGTTCTGCGCGAGCTCGACGAACAGCCTGTCCCGGTACGCGCCGACCCGCAGGTCACGCTCGGCGTTGGTGTCCTCGAGCAGGCGGGTGGGCGAGTCGGACCACGCACGCAGCACCGAGGCCCGCAGCTCCTCGGTGCCGAACGGGTCAGTGCTCGGCAGGCTCACTGCGCACTGCGGGGCACCCGCACCCGGTCGGCCTCGATGAGCGGGCTTCGCCGATTCTCACTCATCAGTCCTCCGAAGACGGTTCCATGTCCAGCAGCGAGTCGTCGTAGACCAGCTCGGCGACCGGCACCGACGAGGTCGCCTCGACCTCGACCTCGGAGTGCGCGCCGCAGCCGTACTCGGCGTTCACGACATGCCCGTCCGCAGGGGACATCTCGTTGCCGCACACCCCGAACGCGGCCCGCAGCGACCCGGCCAGCGGGAGGTAGAAGGCACAGGTCCCGCAGGTCGCGGGCGCGCTGCGCGCCATGTCCGACCGCGGCCCGAACTCGCCCGAGCGCCACCGCGACGCGGCGTCCAGCCGGCCGTAGCGCGACATCACGTGCACCCGGCCGAGCCCGGCCTCGTGCGCGACCTCCTCGACCGCCGGGTCGTCGGACTGCAGGTACGCCGGCACCAGGCGCGGGTCGTCGTCGTCGGTCGGGAAGACGTCGCCGACGCCGAGGTCGCCGGGGCGGACCCGGCGCTCCCACGGCACCCACGTGGGCGCGACCAGCGCGTCCTCGCCAGGGCTCAGCACGACCTCGCTGACGGTCACCGGCGTGTCCGGGCCCGCCATCGCGACGGTCACCGACCAGCACCAGCCGCCGTAGCCGGGCACGGCCGCTTCGAAGAGGTGGCTCGCCGACACGGCGTCCTCGCGGTGGACGCCGACGTGCGCGCCGACCTGCTCCGCCCCGGCCTCGGCGACCGCGGCATCGCGCGCGAGCTCGACGGCGTCGTTGAGGGCCCGCTGGACGGAGCCGTCGTCCAAGGTGAGCAGGAGGGTCATGGAGCCATTGTGCAGCGGCGGATTCAGCTACGTCATGTCAGGGTAAGGCCGTGCGCATCCTGGTCTCGATCTCACTCGCGCTGGTCGCGGCGCTGGCGGCCTGCGCCGCGAGCACTCCGCAAGCGGACGACTCCGTTCCGCGACTACGGGTGCAGGTGCTCGCCACGCTTCCGCACGACACGTCCGCGTTCACCGAGGGCCTGGAACTGGACGACGGCCTGCTCTACGAGGGCACCGGGCTGGTCGGGAAATCCGAGGTGCGGGCCGGGCTGCCGGGCCGGCCGCCGACCGTCCGGGCGACGCTGCCGGGCCCGTTGTTCGGCGAGGGCATCACCGTCGTCGGGTCCCGGTTGTGGCAGCTGACCTGGCAGAACGGCATCGCGATCGAACGCGACGCGCATACGCTCGCCGAACTGCGCCAGGTCGCCTACCAGGGTGAGGGCTGGGGGCTGTGCCACCAGCAGGACCGGCTCGTGATGAGCAACGGCTCGGACCAGCTCACCTTCCGCGACCCGGCGACCTTCGCCTCGCTGGGCACGGTGGCGGTCCATGCGGGCAGCCAGACGTTCGACCAGCTCAACGAGCTGGAGTGCGTCGGCGACAGCGTCTACGCGAACGTCTGGCAGACCGACACGATCCTGCGGATCGATCCGGCGAACGGCGAGGTCACCGGCTTGATCGACGCCGCCGGGCTGCTCACCGACGCCCAGCGGCAGCAGGCGGACGTGCTCAACGGCATCGCCGCGATCCCCGGCACCGACGAGTTCTTGATCACCGGCAAGCTCTGGCCCGAGCTGTTCCGGGTGAAATTCGTCGGACCCGCCTGATCGACCGGCGCATCCACCTGCTGATGAGGCAAGATTGATGTGTGGGGCGCAAACGGAAATGGACGCCGGAACCCGGTTCCGGACAGAGCTGGCGGCCGTCCACGTACACCCGCGCCACCCCGACGGCCGACGAAGCGCCCACGGGCGCGGTCCACTCGGCGGCTCCGCCGCGCAGCTCGGCCGCCCCACCCCGTGGCTCGTCGGTCCCGCCGCGCGGCGCCCGGGCCTACCCGCCGCGGCCGGGCGAGGCGCCGCCCCGGCGTACCGAGCCCCTGTACGAGCACTACAACACCGACGGATACCCGGACGCCTCGCGCCCCGAGGAACCGCCGCAGGAGCACCGCACCGAGGCCACCGCCGGCGCCATGCCGCGGATGCCGAAGAAGATCACCGTCACCCGGGTCGCCGCGATGCGCAGCCGGGAGCTGGGCGGCAAGGCGGTCGGTGCGTTCCAGCGCGCGGCGAAGGCCGACGGCGCGGACAAGTCCGGGCTGACCTCGCTGACGTACGCGACGATGCTCAACTACGCCAGCGACGCGACCATGGCCGTCGCGCTGGCGAACACGCTGTTCTTCGCCGCCACGAGCGGGGAGAGCAAGGGCCGCGTCGCGCTGTACCTGCTCATCACCATCGCCCCGTTCGCGCTGGTCGCCCCGGTGATCGGCCCGGCACTGGACCGCATCCAGCGCGGCCGGCGGCTCGCGATGTGCTTGTCCTCGGTCGGGCAGGGCCTGATGGCCGCACTGATGGCGCTGAACTTCGACAACTGGGGCCTGTACCCGGCGGCGCTCGGCATGATGGTGCTGTCGAAGTCCTTCACCGTGCTCAAGTCGGCCGTCACGCCGAGGGTCGTGCCACGCGGGGTGACGCTGTCCAAGACGAACGCGCGGCTCACGGTGTTCGGGCTGGCCGCGGGCGGCGTGTTCGGCGCGGTCGCCAGCGGGGTCAACTCGCTGTTCGGCTCGGCGGGCGCGCTCTGGTTCACCGGGCTGATCTGCCTCGCGGCCGCCGTGCAGTCGATGCGGATCCCGTCCTGGGTCGAGGCCACCGAGGGCGAGGTGCCCGCGTCGCTCAAGGCCCATCCGGGCAAGAAGAAGAAGCGCCAGCCACTCGGCAGCGACGTCGTGGTCTCCTTGTGGGGCAACGGTTCCGTGCGGGTGCTCACCGGCTTCCTGATGATGTTCGCGGCGTTCGCGGTCAAGGCGCACGCGGAACAGAACGGGCAGAGCCCGTTCACCCAGCTGCTGCTGCTCGGCATCATCGGTGCGGCCGCGGGGGCCGGCGGGTTCGTCGGAAACGCGCTCGGCTCACGGCTGCAGTTCGGCCATCCGACGCAGGTGGTCCTCGGCAGCGCGGCCGCCGCGCTCGCCTCGACGGTGCTCGCGGCGGTGTTCGCGGGGATCGCGACGGCCGCGATCGTCGGTCTCGTCGGCGCCACCGCCAGCGCGCTCGCGAAGATCAGCCTCGACGCGGCGATCCAGGCCGACCTGCCCGAGGAGTCGCGGGCCTCGGCGTTCGGCCGGTCGGAGACCGTGCTGCAGCTGGCCTGGTGCTTCGGTGGCGCGGTCGGCCTGCTGCTGCCGCCCACGTACTGGATCGGGTTCCTGGTCGTCTCGCTGCTGCTGGGCCTCGGCCTGACGCAGACGTTCCTGATGCAGCGCGGCGGTTCGCTGCTGCCGTTCCTCGGCTCGAAGCGCCCCCGGCACCCGGCCCGCACGGTCGCCTGACTACGCCAGGGGGGCGCCGTGCCTGCCGTCGGATCGGTACCGGTCGACGCAGTAGGGTTTTGCCCATGCGGCGTAGTCGGTTGTTCGGACTGTTGGCGGCGGGTGCACTGGCACTGACGGGATGCTCGGCGACGGTCGGCCCGCCGGAGGTCACCTTCTACGGCGACGGGCACACGGTGGACACCGGCCCGGCTGTGCACTGCGACACACTGGTCCGCGACTGTGACAAGCATCCCGAGGACATCGCGACCCTCAAGGTGCGCAAGGGCATGCCGGTGCAGATCTCCGTGCCGTCGGAGGTCAGCGACACACCGTGGCTGGTCAACGTCGAGTACGCCGACGCGAACGGGAAGTCGCAGATCAAGCAGCAGTTCTTCGCGCCGGGCAGCACACTGGCCTACACCGCGACGCCGGGCGGCGCCGACAACCAGCTCGTGGTGGTCGAGGTGCAGCAGATCGGCGCGGCCTACGCGGCCGACCAGGCGGGCAACCCGATCCTCGACGAGAACGGCAACCCGCAGCTGGTCGCCCGCGCCTACTGGTCCCTGCAGATCCAGCCGCAGTGACACCCGGGAGCGGTTGCCCCGCAGCGGATCACGGGTCGAGGTCGCGCGCCACGGCGCGCATGACCTCGGCGATCCGCTTGATGTTCTTGCGGTCCGGGTAACGGCCGCGGCGGAGGTCAGGCTGGACCTTCGTCTCGAGGAGCTTGATCATGTCCTCGATGAGGCCGTGCAGCTCCTCGGCGGGCCGGCGGCGCGCTTCCGCCACCGAGGGCAGCGAGTCGATCAGCCGGACGGAGAGCGCCTGCGGCCCGCGCCTGCCGTCGGCCACGCCGAACTCGAGTCGCTGACCCGCCTTGAGTGCCTCTACCCCCTGGGGTAGCGCGGTCTTGCGGATGTAGACGTCCTCGCCACCGTCCTGCGTGACGAACCCGAATCCCTTCTCCGCGTCGTACCACTTGACCTTGCCGGTCGGCACTGCCCTCACCGTTCCTTCGCTCTGCTTCGTAAGCTCGTCCCGCACGACGAACGCGCCCCGGGGCGTACCCAGGACGCGTATCGACCAGCCTATCCCCCCGGCCACCTTGGGGAGAAGTAGATAGCACGTTCAGTATCCGGCCGGACACCCGAATCGGTCCTCCTCCGCGAAAGCCGCCGCACATCGCACTCGCCCCGCACGGTCCTTTAGCCTTCTACCCATGAACGACACCGCGAACCCCACCCAACGCAAACCCTGGCTGATGCGGGTGGGAATCGGCGTGTTCGCCGTCGGCGTACTCGCCGTGCTGGTCGTGTTCATCCTGTTCGCGGCCGGGCTGCACGACCTGCCGCTGTGGCTGAGCCTGGCCGCCGGGGTCGCGACCCCGCTGGGGATCCTGCTCGGGTTCATCGCACTGGTTCTGGAGCACCGAAAGCGCTGAACCACCCCGGGAACTCCTCGAGGCTGTCGAAAATCACCTCCGCGCCCTCGGCGGCGAGCTCCGCCCGGCTGCACGGCCCGGTGGTCACGCCGATCGGCGTCACACCCGCGGCGAGCGCGCCGCGCACGTCACCGAGGTGGTCGCCGGCGTAGGCCTTCGCGCCGTGCTCGCGCAGCGCCACGGCCTTGCCCGTGGCCCACAGCTCGCCGACCAGCACGTCGACCTCGAGGCCCAGCGCCTTGATGTGCTTGTCCGCGTTGGGCCCGTACTTTCCCGTCACCACAACGATCCGGCCACCCGCCCGGCGCACGGCCTCGAGCGCGGCGTGCGCGCCCGGCAGTGCGATGGTCGCCGGGACGACGATCTCCGGGTACAGCTCGCGGAACCGTGCGACCAGGCCGGGGATCCGCTCGGCGGGAGCGCCGAAGTCCCGCAGCACCATGTCGAGCGGCGGGCCGAGGTTGCTCGCGAAGTGCTCGCCGTCCAGCGGCAGCCCCGCCTCCTCACCGAGCGCGTTCATCACCGCGACCATCCCGGGTCGCGGGTCGATCAGCGTCATGTCCAGATCGAAGCCCACGGTCGTGCCCACAGATTCAACCGTAGCTTGCTTTACAACGTGACCGTTCGGGTCAAGCTGGTTGACATTTCGGGAATGCATGTCAAGCTGGTCCTGTGTCGGAGATCACCTCGTCCTTCACCGAGCGCACCAAGGCCTCGCTGCGGGAGACCCTCCTCGAGGCCGCGACCGGGCTGCTCGCCGAGCAGGGCCACGCCGGGCTGCGGATGGCCGATGTCGCCGCGGCGGCAGGCGTGAGCAGGCAGACCGTCTACAACGAGTTCGGCAACAAGACGGCACTGGTCGAGGCCGTCGCGTTGCGCACGACCGCAGAGTTCCTCGAGGGCATCCGGACCCGGTTCGAGTCGGCGCCGGACCTGCTCACCGGAATCCACCGCGCGGTCGTGCACACGATCGAGCACGGCCGCGAGAACAAGCTCGTCGCCGCCGCACTGGGCACCCAGGCCGGCGAGGACCTGCTGCCACTGCTCACCACCAAGGGCGAACCGGTGCTCTCGGCCGCGACCGAGCTGGCCGCCGCGCAGTACCGGGAGTTCGTGCCCACCCTCGACGAGCCGACCGCGGAGCTGCTCGCCGAGACCGTCACCAGGCTGGTGCTGAGCCATCTCGTGCTGCCCACCCACTCCGCGACCGAGGCGGCCGACATGGTCTGCACCGCGCTCGCCCCCGCCATCGCCCACCATTTGTCCACAATGGAGTGAGAGATGACCGATACCCTGTCGCCACACCGCACCGGCTTCACCTCCCTGCGCCGGGGCGGGCTCAACTGGGACGCGTTCCCGTTGCGGCTGTTCGTCAAGGGCAACAAGAAGTTCTGGAACCCGGCCGACATCGACTTCAGCAAGGACCGGGCGGACTGGGAGACCCTGACCGACGAGGAGCGCCGCTCGGCGACGTACCTGTGCGCGCAGTTCATCGCCGGCGAGGAGGCGGTGACCGAGGACATCCAGCCGTTCATGAAGGCGATGGCCACCGAGGGCCGGTTCGGCGACGAGATGTACCTGACCCAGTTCTGCTTCGAGGAGGCCAAGCACACCGAGGTCTTCCGCCGGTGGATGGACGCGGTCGGGCTCACCGAGGACCTCACGTCGTTCGTGTCGGAGAACCCGCACTACCGCAAGCTGTTCTACGAGGAGCTGCCGGAGTCGCTGGGCATCCTGGCCAATGATCCCAGCCCGCTCAACCAGGTCCGGGCGAGCGTCACCTACAACCACGTGATCGAGGGCAGCCTCGCGCTCACCGGGTACTACGCGTGGCAGAAGGTGTGCACCCAGCGCGGGATCCTGCCCGGCATGCAGCAGCTGGTGAAGCACATCGGCGACGACGAGCGCAGGCACATGGCGTGGGGCACCTTCACCTGCCGCCGGCACATCGCCGCCGACGACTCCCTGTGGGACGCCGTCCAGCAGCGCATGGGCGAGCTGCTGCCGCACGCGCTGGGCATGATCCAGTGGGTGCAGGACCAGTTCGAAGAGCCGCGCCCGTTCGACAACGACCCGCAGGAGTTCATCACCTACGCGGCCGACCGGGCACAGCGGCGGCTGGGCGCCATCGAGTCCGCACGCGGGGTGCCGGTCGCGCAGATCGACCTCGACTACTCACCCGAGCAGCTCGAGGAGACCTTCGGCGAGGAGGACGCGAAGGCGTTCGCCGAGATCGTCGCCTGAACCCGGGCGGCCGCCCGCAACGGCGCGGGCGGCCGCTCAGCCCTGTGACTGGCCGATGTCCACCAGCCACTGCACGCCGAACCGGTCGACGCACATGCCGAACTCGTCGCCCCACATCTGCTTCTCCAGCTGCGTGAGCACGGACCCGCCCTCGGACAGCCTGCTCCAGTAGCCGCGCAGCTCGTCCGCGTCGTCGCCGCTGAGGCTGATCGAAATGGTGGTGCCCGGCCGGTACTCCATGCTCGGCGGCAGGTCCGAGCCCATGAGGGTGAACCCGCCGGGGGTTTCGAGCCGGCTGTGCATGATCTTGTCGGCGAGGGCCTCGTCCGGCGCGCCGAACTCGCCGAAGGTGCTCATGTCCAGCCTGCCGCCGAACACGTCGCGGTAGAACTCCATCGCCTCCCGCGCGTCGCCCGCGAAGCTGAGGTAGGGGTTGAGCCGAGATGTCATCGGAACCTCCTGGGTCGTCCTCTCACGCGTGCCGGGTGGCGGCAACCGACTCCAGGCCCAGCAGGCTCACGGCTTGCTGCCGCATCTCGACCTTGCGGATCTTGCCCGTGACGGTCATCGGGAACTCGTCCACGATGTGCACGTAGCGCGGGATCTTGTAGTGGGCGAGCTTGCCGGTGCAGAACTCGCGCACGGACTCGGCCGTCAGCGGGGCGGCGCCCTCGCGCATCCGGACCCAGGCCATCAGCTCCTCGCCGTAGCGCTCGTCCGGCACGCCGATGACCTGGGCATCGAGGATGTCCGGGTGGGTGTAGAGGAACTCCTCGATCTCCCGCGGGTAGACGTTCTCGCCGCCGCGGATGACCATGTCCTTGATCCGGCCGGTGATGTTGAGGTAACCCTCGTCGTCCATGATCGCCAGGTCGCCGGTGTGCATCCAGCGCGCCTTGTCGATCGCCCCTGTGTCGTTGAAGCCGGTCTTGGCGGTCTCATCCCAGTACCCGAGCATCACCGAGTACCCACGAGTGCACAGCTCGCCCGGCTCGCCGCGCGGCACGGTCAGCCCCGTCTCCGGGTCGACGACCTTGACCTCCAGGTGCGGCCCGACCCGGCCCACGGTGGACACCCGGCGCTCGATCGAGTCGTCCGCGCGGGTCTGTGTGGACACCGGCGAGGTCTCGGTCATGCCGTAGCAGATCGACACCTCCGCCATGCCCATCCGCTCGATGACCTGCTTCATCACCTCGACCGGGCAGGGCGAGCCTGCCATGATCCCGGTGCGCAGGCTGGACAGGTCGTAGGACTCGAAGTCGTGCTCGGCCAGTTCGGCGATGAACATCGTCGGCACCCCGTACAGCGAGGTGCACCGCTCGGCCTGCACCGCTTCGAGGGTGGCCGTCGGGTCGAACGCGGGCGCGGGGATGACCATGCACGCGCCGTGGCTGGTCGCCGCGAGGTTGCCCATCACCATGCCGAAGCAGTGGTAGAAGGGCACCGGGATGCAGATCCGGTCCGCCTCGGTGTAGTTGCACAGTTCGCCGACGAAGAAGCCGTTGTTGAGGATGTTGTGGTGCGAGAGGGTCGCGCCCTTGGGGAAACCGGTCGTGCCCGAGGTGTACTGGATGTTGATCGGGTCGTCGGCCGAGAGCCGGATCTCACCCAGCACCGCTCGGTCGCCGCGCTTTCCGTTCTCCAGCAAGGAGTTCCACAGCTCGCCACCGATGAGCGCGACGTGCTGCAGCCGCCCGCAACGGGGGCGGACCTCCTCGATCATGCCCGCGTAGTCTGAGGTCTTGAACTTCTCGGCCGCCACCAGCAGCCGGATCCCGGCCTGGTTCAGCACGAACTCCAGCTCGTGGGAGCGGTAGGCCGGGTTGATGTTGACCAGGATCGCGCCGATCTTCGCGGTCGCGTACTGGGTGAACGTCCACTCGGCACAGTTGGGCGCCCAGATGCCGACCCGGTCTCCCTTGCCGATGCCCAGTTCGAGCAGTCCCAGTGCGAGCGCGTCGACGTCGGCGGCCAGCTCGGCGTACGTCCAGCGGCGGCCGACGGCGCTGTCGACGAGTGCGTCCCGGTCACCGAATGCCTGCACGGTCCGGTCGAAATTGTCGCCGATCGTGTCGCCCAGCATGGGGACGTCGGAGGTTCCCGAGGAGTAGCTCGGCACAGCAGGCATGGTGACTCCTGGCGAAAGGTCAACACTGACTTCGTGCCCGAGTCTAGGGTGGAGGCATGCGCCTGTACATCGTCGACGCGTTCGCCGACACCGCTTTCGCCGGTAACCCGGCGGGCGTCGTCCTGCTGGACGAGCCGGCCGATCCGGCCTGGATGCAGTCGGTCGCGGCCGAGTTGAAGCACGCCGAGACCGCGTTCGTCGAAGTGGGCGGTGCGGGTGCGAAGTCGTTGCGCTGGTTCACCCCGACGGTCGAGGTCGACCTGTGCGGCCACGCGACGCTGGCGACCGGGCACGTGCTGGGCGGCTCGCAGGTGTTCACGACACGCAGCGGCGAGCTGCGCACGAGGGCCGAGGACGGCTGGGTGCGCATGGACTTCCCCGCCGACCCGCCCCACGCGGCGGCCGACGAGGTCGCGCCCGCGCTGCCGGGCGTGACGGTGCGGGAGGTGCTGCGAGGGAAGTGGGACATCCTGGTCCGCGCCGCGGACGCCGCCGAGGTGCGTGGCCTTTCCCCAGATCTGGATGGCCTCGCGGGTTTGGACGCACGCTGCGTCGTCGTGACCGCGCCCGGGGACAAGCCGGGGATCGACTTCGTCAGCCGCGTGTTCGGCCCGGCTGTCGGCGTGCCCGAGGACCCGGTGACGGGCTCGGCGCACTGCACGCTCTCGCCGTACTGGTCCGCGGAGCTGGGGCGGGACGAGCTGGTCGGCGAGCAGGCGTCGCCGCGGGGCGGGATCGTCCGGGTCGCGCTGCACGGTGAGCGGGTCGTGCTGGCGGGACAGGCGGTCACCACGGTGCGAGGGGAGTTGCTGGTCTGATGCGCTTGCTGCTGAACGTCATCTGGCTGGTGCTCGCCGGGTTCTGGATGGCGGTGGCGTACGTGGTGGCGGGGATCGTGTGCTGCGTGCTGATCGTGACGATCCCGTTCGGCATCGCGTCGTTCCGGATCGCGAACTACGCGCTGTGGCCGTTCGGCCGGAGGCTCGTCGACCGGCGGGACGCGGGGGTGGCGTCGCTGATCGGGAACGTCGTCTGGATCGTGTTCGCCGGCTGGTGGCTCGCGATCGGCCACGTCGTCACCGGCGTGGTGCTGTGCCTGACGATCGTCGGCATCCCGCTGGGCCTGGCGAACTTCAAGCTGATCCCGGTCTCGCTGGTGCCACTGGGCCGCGAGATCGTCGCGGCGCCCTAGGCATAGTGCCCGGGGAGGTTGAGCGGGTGGGGCCGTTCCTGCCCCGACCCGCGAGTGTCCAACGGCCGCAACACCGCGTCAAGGCGGGAAAACGTGCCTTGACCCGGCGCGTCGACCGCTGGGGAGGCCGAGGATCGGCGTCAGGGAGCGGCCTGGCCGGATCGGCCTTATTGCCGTTGCCGGGCGGCGGTTTCGCGGGCGACTGGTGCCACTGGGCCGCGAGATCGTCGCGGCGCCCTAGTCCTCCGGCTCCCAGGGCAGCTCGACCACCAGGCAGGGCCCGCCGACGAAGAGGCCGCCGTCGATGCCGAGGACCTTGCCGCCCGCGTACAGGAACGGCGCCTCGATCTGCGTCGGGTGGATGCCGAGCTGGTCGGCGATCACGCTGTGCCCGTGCACGATCCGCTCCCCGCCGAGCTGCGCCAGCAGCTGCTCCGCCACCTCGGCGCCGTTCGGCCCGCGGAAGGCGTAGCGCGTGGTCATCCGCCGCCAGACCTCCCACCACGCGGCCAGGTCGTTGCCGGCCAGGATCTCCTGCGCGGTCTCGTTGATCTCGTCCTCGGTGTCGCCCCAGTCGAGGTACTCGAGCGTGTCCGAGTGCATCAGCAGATGATCACCCGCATGTGCGACGAGCGGCCGGGTCGACAACCACTCGATGTGATCGTCGGTCAGCCCGTCCTGGTCCGCCGACTGGCCGCCGTTGATCTCCCAGCTGCGGGCGAAGCTACGCGGCCCGAAGTCCGACGGCACCTCGGTGTCGCCGAAGTGGTACATCCCCAGCAGCAGGATCTCGTGGTTGCCCAGCAGCGCCTGCACGGAACCGCCGGCCTCGGCCGCCTGCTCCTGCAACCCCATCACCAGGTCGATGACGCCGATCCCGTCCGGGCCCCGGTCGACGAAGTCACCGAGGAACCACAGGTGGGCGTCGGCACCGCACCAGGCATCGTTCTCGTCGACCAGCTTGCTCTCACGCAGGGCGTCGGCGAGCTCGTCCCGATGCCCGTGCACGTCTCCTACGACATACGTCAGGACATCCACCCTTCGACGATAAGCCCTGTTCAGTACTTCGCTCAGACCAGCCCGCCACTGAACGGGTCCTGGGTGCGCCCGACCAGGTCGGCGATGGAGTCGATCACCATCGTCGGCCGGTACGGGTAGCGCTCGGCGGTCTCCTTGGTCGAGATGCCGGTGAGCACCAGGATCGTCTGCAGCCCCGCCTCGATCCCGGAGTGCACGTCGGTGTCCATCCGGTCCCCGATCATCAGCGTGCTCTCCGAATGCGCGCCGAGCGACCGCAGCGCCGAACGCATCATCAGCGGGTTCGGCTTGCCGACGTAGTACGGCGAACGGCCGGTGGCCCTCTCGATCAGTGCCGCGATCGAGCCGGTCGCCGGCAGGATGCCTTCGAGGCTCGGGCCGGTGGCGTCCGGGTTGGTCGCGATGAACTTGGCCCCGGCCTCGATCAGGCGGATGGCCTTCGTGATCGCGGTGAAGCTGTACGTCCGCGTCTCGCCCAGGACGACGTAATCGGGCTCGCTGTCGGTGAGCACGTAGCCCGCTTCGTGCAGCGCGGTGGTCAGGCCCGCTTCGCCGATGACGAACGCGGAGCCGTTCGGACGCTGGCTGTCGAGGAACTTGGCCGTGGCCAGTGCGGAGGTCCAGATCCGCTCCTCCGGCACGTCCAGCCCCGTCCGCAGCAGCCGCGCGTGCAGGTCACGCGGGGTGTAGATCGAGTTGTTGGTCAGCACCAGGAAGGGCGTGTCGTGGGCGCGCAGCTCGGCGAGGAACTCGTCGGCGCCGGGGACAAGGTGCTCCTCGTGCACCAGGACCCCGTCCATGTCGGTCAGGTACGTCCACTGGGTCATACGGTGAGACTAGCGGGGTACACCGTCACCGTTGTCGCCTTGATGTCCAGGCGGACGGGGGTGCCCGGCTCGAGCCGCAGGTCGGCGACCGCGGCCGGGGTGAGGTCCGCGGCCAGCCCCACGTCCGTGCGGAGCCGGATCACCGGACCGTGTGGTTCGAGCGCGGTCACCGAGGCCGCCATGGTGTTGCGCGGGCTGCCGGGACGGCCGTCCTCCACCGGGTACACCGCCACCGCGCTCGGCGCGAACACCGCCACCGCCGGTTCGCCCAGAGCCGCGTCCTCGGCCAGCATGCCCGCGATCAGCCGTCCCTCGTCCGTGCGCAACCCGTCGTCCACGGCCGTGCCCGCGACGAGGTTCAGCCCGGCGATCCGCGCGGTGAACGCCGTCCGCGGCGCGGCGAGCACCTCGCGCGTCGGGCCGCGCTCGAGGGCCCGGCCTTCGGTCAGGACCAGCACGTGGTCGGCGAGGGCCAGTGCGTCGAGCGGGTCGTGCGTGACCAGCACCGTCGCGCGGGTGGCGTTGGCGCTGAGCACCCTGCGGAGCAGCCCGCGGATCGCGGGCGCGGCGTCGACGTCCAGCGCGGCGAGCGGCTCGTCGAGCAGCAGCAGGTCCGGCTCGCCGGCGAGCGCCCGCGCCACCGCGACCCGCTGCGCCTGCCCGCCGGACAGCTGCGCGGGCTTGCGGCGCTCGAACTCGGCCGCGTCCACCTCGGCCAGCCACCGTCGGGCGATCTGACGTGCCTCAGCGCGCCCGGCGCCCTTCGACCGCGGCGAGAACGCGACGTTGTCCAGAACGGACAGATGGGGGAACAACAGCGGATCCTGGGACAACAACCCCACCGAACGGTCGTGCGGTGGCAGCTGGTGCAGGTCGCGGTCGCCGAGGAGGATCTTCGCCCGGCGCGGGCGCAGCAGGCCCGAGAGGCTGCCGAGCAGGCTCGACTTGCCGGACCCGTTCGGCCCGAGGATCGCCAGCACCGTGCCCGCCGGCACCTCGAAGTCCACCGCGAGGTCGAAGGTGCCACGACTCAGCTCGATCTCCGCGCGCAGCATCACGCCCGCCCTTCCAGGGCACGCGGGCGCGCGACGACGATCACCACGAGCGCCACCACGACCAGCAGCAGCGCCACCGCGACCGCACTGTCTATATCGGACTCCGCCTGGGTGTAGACCTCGAGCGGCAGCGTCCTGGTCACGCCCTCGAGACTGCCGGCGAACGTGATCGTCGCCCCGAACTCGCCCAGCGAGCGGGCGAAGCTCAGCACCGCGCCCGACCCGAGCGCGGGCAGCAGCAGCGGCACCGTCACGCGCCGGAACACCGTCCACGGCTTCGCGCCGAGCGTCGCGGCCACCTGTTCATAGGAGTCGCCCGCGTTCCGGAGCGCGCCTTCGAGGCTGACCACGAGGAAGGGCATGGCCACGAAGATCTGCGCGATCACCACGGCGCTCGTGGTGAACGGCACCGTCACGCCGAGCGTCACGTCGAGCAGGTAGCCGAGGAAGCCCTTCCGCCCGAGCAGGTACAGCAGTGCCAGCCCGCCGACCACCGGCGGCAGCACCAGCGGCAGCAGCACGATCGCGCGCAGGACCCGGAGCCCGGGCACCGTGGACCGCGCGAGCACGACGGCGAGCGGCACCCCGAGCAGCACGCAGCCCACGGTCGAGAGGGCGGCCGTCTCGACCGACAGCCGCAGCGCCGCGAGCGAGGACTCGGAGACGATCAGCGACGGCAGCCGCCCCAGGTCCGTGCGGACCAGCAGGCCGACCACCGGCAGGACGACCAGCGCGAGCGCGAGTCCCGCGGGCACCCAGAGCACCCACGGGACCTTCGCGCGCGGAACAGGATTACAGGGCCGGCGTGCCAAAGCCCACCTTGGTCAGCTCCTGCTTGCCCTGCGCGCCGAGCACGAACTGCTCGAACTGCTGCGCGAGATCGGCCTCCGGCGCGTCCTTGACCACTGCGATCGGGTAGTTGTTGATCGCCTGCGCCGACTCCGGGAAGTCCACCTGGGCGACCTTGCCACCCGCGGTGTTCGCGTCGGTGACGTAGACCAGGCCGGCATCGGCGTCGCCGGACTCGACCTTCGTCAGCACCTGCTTGACGTCCTGCTCCTCACTGACCGGCTTGATCGTCACGCCGGTGTTCTTCTCGACCTTCTGCGTCGCCGAGCCGCACGGCACCTGGGCGGCACAGACGACGACCTTCAGGCCCGAGCCGGTCAGGTCGGCGAAGGTCTTGAGCGCCTTCGGGTTGCCCGGGGCCACCGCGATCGTGAGCTTGTTGGTCGCGAACACGGTCGGTGCGCCCTGGATGACCCCGCCCTGCACGGCCTTGTCCATGTTCGCCTGGTCCGCGGACGCGAACACGTCGGCCTTCGCGCCATTGGTCAGCTGCTGCACGAGCGTCGACGAGCCGCCGAAGCTGTACTTCACGGTGACCCCGGGATGTGCCGCCTCGAACTCCGTCTTCAACGCGTTGAAGGACTCGGTCAGCGAAGCGGCGGCATACACCGTGAGCGTCTTCGCCTGGGGGGCACTGCTGCTGCCGCCGGTGCTGCCGGACGAGCCCGAACTGCACCCGGTGACCAGCAACGCGACGCCGGCCAACGTGGCCAATACCTTCTTCAACGCTCTCCTCCTGGAGTCTCGACGACGACCGTCGTCGCCTTCACCACCGCGACCGCGAGCACCCCGGGCCGAAGGCCCAGCTCGCGCACCGCCTCGGTGCTCATCAGCGAGACGACCCGCTGCGGCCCGCACTGCAGCTCGACCTGTGCCATCACCTTGTCCACGACGACCTCGGTGACGAGCCCGACGAACCGGTTGCGCGCCGAGCGCCCCACAGCGGAGGGGTCCTCGGGGCCGGTGGCCTGCTCGCGGGCGAACGCGGCGAGTTCGGCGCCGTCCACGACCTTGCGGCCCGCAGCGTCCACCTGGGACGTCAGCTGCCCGGCGCGTACCCAGCGACGCACCGTGTCGTCACTGACACCGAGCAGACCGGCTGCTTCAGAAAACCGAAATTGCGGCATGGCCGCGAGATTATCTCCGCGGCTGCGGAAAATCTACGTGCCCTTGCTTTCATCAAGAATGTCGTTACGCATCAGACGCTGTACTTCGCGCTCGAAACGTTCCACGACGTCACGTTCCTCCGGGGAGAACCTTTCGAGCACCTGCTCGACCACGTCCAGTGCGGAGGAGAACAGCGGCGCGTACCGCTCCTCGTCCATGGGCAGGATCTCGACGAGGACCTTGCGCCGGTCCTGGGTGTCGCGCACCCGGCGGACGAACCCCGCCCGCTCGAGCCGGTCGATGACG
Source organism: Amycolatopsis acidiphila (assembly GCF_021391495.1). Classification (NCBI taxonomy): domain Bacteria; kingdom Bacillati; phylum Actinomycetota; class Actinomycetes; order Pseudonocardiales; family Pseudonocardiaceae; genus Amycolatopsis; species Amycolatopsis acidiphila. The sequence goes on from NZ_CP090063.1 coordinate 7,280,337, forward strand.
CCGGTGACCGCGCCCGTGGAAAGGCCGGTGAGCTGGGCGATCCGCCCCGCCGTCAACGGTCCATCGGCGCGGGAGGCCAGGTCCAGTGCCTTGTGGTCGGTGCCGGACAGGCCCATCCGCTCGGCGATCCGCGCGTGCCGCAGCACCGCGAGCGTGCTGCCTTCCCTGCCGAGTTCGGCGAACCGCTGGAGCACTTCGGGCGGCACGGGGTACCTTGGCTCGGCTGCCATCGCCCGCTTCCTCCCCCTGCTCCTGAAACACGGTCTGCTCTCAATATTCTAGTGATCGTCGCAGCGCGCTGACTCGGGTTAGGCTGGTACCAATGAGTGCGGTGAATCTCGGTCTACCCCGTCTTAGGGGCGCCGACGTCGTGTCCGAACCACGCCCGGACAACCCGGCCCTGATCGACACCTTCGGCCGGGTCGCCACCGATCTGCGGGTCTCGTTGACGGACCGGTGCAACCTCCGGTGCACCTACTGCATGCCTGCCGAGGGCCTGCCGTGGCTGCCCGGCGAGGACATGCTGAGCGACGAGGAACTGTTGCGGCTGCTGCGAATCGCGGTCGAACGGCTCGGGGTCACCGACATCCGGCTCACCGGCGGTGAGCCGATGCTGCGGCCAGGTCTGGAGGACCTCATCGCCGAGGTGGCCGCGCTGCGGCCGCGGCCCCGGCTTTCCATGACCACCAACGGGATCGGCCTCGCCAAGCGGGCCACCAAGATCGCCGCGGCCGGCCTGGACCGGATCAACGTCTCGCTGGACACGGTCGACCCGGAGCTGTTCCGCGCGATCACCCGCAGGGACCGGCTCTCCCATGTGCTGAAGGGACTCGAGGCGGCTCGCGCGGCCGGACTCGACCCGGTCAAGATCAACGCCGTGCTGCTGCGCGGGGTCAACGAGCACGAAGCGGCGCGACTGCTGCGGTTCTGCCTCGACCACGGCTACCACCTGCGGTTCATCGAGCAGATGCCGCTGGACGCCCAGCACGGCTGGAACCGCGGCGACATGGTGACCGCCGCGGAGATCCTGGAGCTGCTGGGCGCCGAGTTCGAGCTCACGCCGAGCCCCGTCGAGCGGGGCGGCGCCCCGGCCGAGCGCTGGCTGGTGGACGGCGGGCCCGGCGAGGTCGGCGTCATCGCGTCGGTGACCAGGCCGTTCTGTGCCGCGTGCGAGCGCACCCGGCTCACCGCCGACGGCGCGGTCCGCTCCTGCCTGTTCAGCAACGACGAGACGGACCTGCGCGGGCTGCTGCGGGCCGGGCTCGACGACGAAGCGGTGGCCGACGCGTGGCGGATGACCATGTGGGCCAAGCTCGCGGGCCACGAGATCAACGACGCCGGTTTCGCCCAGCCGATCCGGCCGATGAGCGCGATCGGGGGCTGAGCGGGCGTGCCGAAGGTGCTGGTGCGGTACTTCGCGTCCGCAAGGGCCGCGTCGGGCGTGGAGCATGAGACGCTCCAGCTGCCCGTCGGGGCGTCCGTCGGCGAGGCGCTCGGCGTCCTGCGCGAGCGGCATCCGGAAAAGCTGCCACGGGTCCTCGAAGCGGCCAGTTTCCTCCTCGACGGCATCGCTGTGCGTGATCGTTCTCGTGCCGTCCCGGACGGGTCCGAGCTCGACGTCCTCCCCCCCTTCGCGGGTGGTTAACCGGAGGTTTTGCTCCCGTTTCCACGGCCTCACGAACGGCCCAGTCACGCGTTAACGACGTGACACAGACCTCACGATCAGTGATTTATCTCGGCAAGGAAACGGGACGATAACGGCGTGCTGACCAGGAAGAATGGTCAAATCGTAATGGGTTGCGTGCCGTTACTGTGATGTAGGTCACGTAGCGAATAATTTCCGATCACGGTCGCCGTTACGTACCGTCGCTTTTCGGCTGGCCCCGACCGGCCACGGCAACACCGGGATTCCGAAGCGCCAAACCCTGTCCGGCGGAATCCCGGCACCAAACCCCGAGCGAAAGAAGCTTCCGGACAGGGACGGAGGGAACCCGTTCCACGCCCAGTGCGCGGATCGGGTCGGCAACCCGGATCCCGCCGGGAAGCCACGGGCCCGCGAGGGTCCGCCCCGCAAGCCTGGCCCGACGGCGCGGAGGCCCGAGATAGATCGAATGTCCTACCGAGGCAAGCACCGCAAGATGTCCCCCGCCGCTCGCAACATCGCCCGCGTCGCTGTCGCGGGTATCGCGGTCGGCACCCCGCTGGCGATCGCTGCGACCCCCGCGCAGGCTGCCAGCGTCAACTGGGACGCCATCGCGCAGTGCGAGAGCGGTGGCAACTGGAGCACCAACACCGGCAACGGCTTCTACGGCGGTCTGCAGTTCACGCAGAGCACCTGGAAGGCCTACGGCGGCACCGGCAGCCCCCAGAGCGCGTCGCGTGAGCAGCAGATCGCGGTGGCGGAGCGGGTCCTGCAGGGCCAGGGGATCGGCGCATGGCCGGTCTGCGGCAAGAAGGCCGGCTCTTCCGCCAGCTCGTCCAAGAGCACGGCGAAGACGCAGAAGAAGGTCACCTCCACTCCGAAGAAGGCCACCGCGCCTGCTCCGAAGACGGTGGCGGCCCAGCCGGCGACCGCGGTCCCGTCGTCGAACCCGAACGGTGACTACACCGTCGTGGCCGGTGACACCCTGTCGAAGATCGCGAAGCAGTTCAACGTCGACGGTGGCTACCAGAAGCTGCAGCAGCTGAACTCGCAGTACGTTCCGGACGCGAACCTGATCCTGGTCGGCCAGAAGATCGCCACCAAGTGACCTGCTGAAGGTCACCCGAGGCGCGATCAGGCCGTCGGACGCCACACGGCATGCCCGTGACGTCCCGATGAGCAACCGAGGGCCCCACCGCTATCCCCCGTGCGGTGGGGCTCTCGGCGTGTCTGGAGTCCTCAGGGCGGTTGAGACGGCCGGCTGCGGCTGATTGGCGTTGTACGGCGCCTGAGGCCGCGAATCAGGGTCGGTCTGCTCAGCTCACCCAGCGGCGGCCACCGGCAATCGCTCAAGCCGGCGCCGGGCCACCGCTCAGGGGGAGTTGACCCACTCGTCACTGCCGTCGGCGAAGTGCTGGTGCTTCCAGACCGGGAGCTGCGCCTTGACCTCGTCCACCAGTTCCGCGCAGGTGGCGAACGCCTCGGCGCGGTGGTCGGCCGCGACGGCGCACGCCAGGGCGACATCGCCGATGGCCAGCGCGCCCAGCCGGTGGCTCACCGCCACCGCCCGCACCCCGGCGCGCCGGGCCGTCACCTCCGCGACCACCCGCGCCAGCACGTCGCCGGCGCTCGGGTGGCCCTCGTAGTACAGGGTCTCCACCGACTTCCCGCCGTCGTGGTTGCGGACCACCCCGCCGAACGTCACGACGGCACCGGCCGCCTTGTCGTCGACCAGCTCGGCGTGCGCCTCGACGGACAGCGGCTGCTCGGTGACCTGCGCCAGCGCGATCCGCGGCGGCGTGACCTCGCTCGCGGCGACACTGCCCTTCTCGGCCGGGCGAGGATGGTCGCCGCCCGAGAGCTGGTCCACCGCGTGCTCCAGCACGCCGTCGAGCACGCCGAGACCGTCCTTCACGCCGCCACGCGAACCCGGCAGGTTCACCACGAGCGTCCGGCCCGCGACCCCCGCCAGCCCGCGCGACAGCACCGCCGTCGGCACCTTGGGCAGCCCGGCACTCCGGATCGCCTCCGCGAGGCCCGGCAGCTGGTGGTCGAGCACGGCCACGGTCTCGTCCGGAGTGCGGTCGGTGGGCGAGATGCCCGTCCCCCCGGTGGTGATGACGACGTCGACGTCGTCGTTGAGACAGCCGCGCAGGGCCTGTCCCACCGCCTCGCCGTCGGGGACGACGATCGGCGCGGGCACGTCGAACGACCGCTCCGTCAGCCAGTCGACGATCACCGGCCCCGTGTTGTCGGCGTAGACACCCGACGCCGCCCGGTTCGACGCGACGATCACCCGTGCCGTGCGCTTCATGGCCGCTCCCACGTTCCGGTCTTCCCGCCGTCCTTGCGCTCCAGGCGGACCGCGTCGAGCGTCGCCGCGGGGTCGACGGCCTTGATCATGTCGTGCACCGTGAGCCCGGCGACCGCGACCGCCGTCAGCGCCTCCATCTCGACGCCCGTCCGGTCGGTGGTCTTGGCGGTCGCCTGGATGCCGACCTCGGTCTCGCCGAGCGAGAACTCCACCTTCACCCCGGACAACGCGATCTGGTGGCACAACGGGATCAGCTCCGGCACCTTCTTGGCGCCCATGATCCCGGCGATCCGCGCCGTCGCGAGCGCGTCGCCCTTGGGCAACCCGTTCGACGACAACAGCCCGATCACCTCGGCCGTCGTGTGCACCACCCCAGTGGCGATCGCCGTGCGGGCCGTCGCCTGCTTGCCGGAGACATCGACCATCCGGGCGGCGCCCGTCTGATCGACGTGGCTCAGTTCACTCACAAGGGAAAGGCTAGCCGGGGGCGCTCGCGAGTCGCGGCGGCACACCCCGAGAAACGGCGAAGGCGGACAGCCACGCCCCCAGGGAGTGACCGTCCGCCCGGCTGCTCGAACTAGCCGACCGCCACCGTCCTGCGGGCCGTCGTCCGTACTGCTTCCGCGACCGCAGGGGCGACCGCCGAGTCGAAGACGCTCGGCACGATGAACGAAGCGTTCAACCGGTCGTTGACCACGTCGGCGATGGCGTTGGCCGCCGCGATCAGCATGTTGTCGTCGATGTCGTGCGCCTGGGCGTCGAGCAGCCCGCGGAACACGCCGGGGAAGGCGAGCACGTTGTTGATCTGGTTCGGGTAGTCGCTCCGCCCGGTCGCGACCACCGCCGCGTGCTTCTGCGCCTCCAGCGGGTCGATCTCCGGATCCGGGTTGGCCAGCGCGAACACGATCGCGTCCTTCGCCATCGTCGCGACCTGCTCGGCCCCGAACAGGTTCGGCGCCGACACCCCGATGAACACGTCCGCCCCCACGAGCGCGTCGTGCAGGCTGCCGGAGACGTTGTCCTTGTTCGTCGTCTCCGCGAGGTGCCGCAGGTTGTCGTCGAGGTTGGCGCGGCCCGCGTGCACGATGCCGTCGATGTCGGCGGCGATGATGTCGGCCGGCTTCTTGTGCTGCAGCAGCCGGATGATCGCCGAGCCCGCGGCCCCCGCACCGCTGACGACGATCTTGCAGTCCGCCATCTCCTTGCCGACCACCCGCAGCGCGTTGCGCAGCGCGGCCAGCACCACGATCGCGGTGCCGTGCTGGTCGTCGTGGAACACCGGGATGTCCAGCTGATCACGCAGGCGCTTCTCGATCTCGAAGCAGCGCGGCGCGGCGATGTCCTCCAGGTTGATGCCCGCGTACACCGGCGCCAGCGCCTTGACGATCTTGATGATCTCCTCGGTGTCCTGGGTGTCCAGGCACACCGGCCACGCGTCGACGTCCGCGAACTTCTTGAACAGCGCCGCCTTGCCCTCCATGACCGGCAGCGCGGCCGCAGGGCCGATGTTGCCGAGGCCCAGCACGGCCGACCCGTCGGTCACGACGGCGACGGTGTTGCGCTTGATGGTCAGGCGCCGGGCGTCGGCCGGGTTCGCGGCGATCGCCTGGCACACGCGGGCCACGCCCGGGGTGTACGCGCGGGACAGATCGTCACGGTTGCGCAGCTGCACCTTGGGGGTCACCGAGAGCTTGCCGCCCAGGTGCATGAGGAAGGTGCGGTCGGAGACCTTGCGCACCCGTACCCCGGGCAGCGAGTCGAGCTCCTTGGTGACGTCCTCCACGTGGTCGGCGTTGGAGACGTTGGCCGTGATGTCGACCACGATCGCGTCGGCGTTGGACTCGACGACGTCGAACGCGGTGAGCACGCCGCCCACCCGGCCGACGGCGGTCGTGAGGTCGCCCGCGGCGCTCGCCGAAGGCGGAGCCTCGACGCGGACGGTGATCGAATAACCGGGGCCGGGAACCGGCACTGTCGTTACCCCTTACTTGTTGATCTCTGTGTGTGGGTGCACGTAGGGCACCGTGTCCAGCGGGAACGTCACGTCACCGTAGGGCGAGAGCGCGCCCTGCCGGTCCGCCGCGAGCTCGGTCACCGGGTGCTCGCCGTCTGGCACCTTGGGCCAGCTCGGGTCGATCCGGACTGCCTTCTTGTCGTTGTCGCCTTTGGCCACGTCGTCCTCCCGTTCGCCTCGCCTGTGAGGCTTTTAGTTTGCCTCAACGCGAGCGGTCCCCGGAGGCCAGGGCGGTATCCTGACCTGTGATGCCCGCGACCTCTCTGGCGGACTGGCTGCGTTCCGCGTCCGACGACGAGCTGGCCGCACTCCTGCAGGCCAGGCGCGACCTGGCCACCCCACCGCCCTCCGACAGCACTGTGCTCGCCACCCGCGCGGGCACAGCCGGTTCGACGGCCCGCGCGCTGGAGGACCTGGACACCTTCACCCTCACGGTGCTGGACGCGCTCCTGGTCGCCGACGCCGACACTGAAGCCGTCCCCCGCGAGCGGGTCGCCGCCCTCGTCGGCGTCGACCCCGGCGCGGCGCTGGACAGGCTGCGCGCTCGCGCCGTCGTGTGGGGCGACGACGACGCGCTGCGGGCGCTGCCCGTGACGCGGGAGCTCGTCGGCCCGTTCCCGGCCGGTCTCGGCGCCTCGGTACCCGAGCTGGCGGACGCGGACCTGAGCGAGCTGGGCGAGGACGAACGCAACGTGCTCAACGCGCTCGCCGCAGGTCCCCCGATCGGGCGCAGCAGGGACGCGCTCACCCGGGTGCCGGTCGAGGACGCGAAGACCCCGGTCCAGCGGCTGCTCGCGCGCGGGCTGCTGCTGCGGCGGGACGCCGAGACCGTCGAACTGCCCCGCGAGATCGCGCTGGCCCTGCGCGACGGGCACTCGTGCTCGCCGGGCGCGCTGCGCGAGCCGGAGCTGCCCACGAACCCGCACCAGCAGTCCACAGTGGACGAAGCTGCCGCCGGTGAGGCCGCGGAGTTCTTGCGGCAGATGGAGTCTCTGCTCAACCAGTGGTCGGAGCAGTCGCCGCCGGTGCTCAAGTCCGGCGGCCTGGGTGTGCGCGAAGTACGCAGGCTCGCTCGCGAACTCGAGATCGACGATGCGCGCGCGATCCTCCTCGCCGAGCTCGCGCTCGGCGCCGGCCTGGTCGCCGACAGCGGGACGACCGCGCCCGAATGGGTGCCCACGACGCTCACCGACTCGTGGCTCGCGTCGGGGCCGGGGCAACGGTGGCTCACCCTCGCGCAGGCCTGGCTGGAGCTGCCGCGGCTGCCCGGGCTGGCCGGCCGGCGCGACGCGAAGGACAAGCCGATGGCACCGCTGTCGGACGACCTGCGCCGCCCGCTGGCCCCGATCACCCGTCGCCGGGTCCTCGAAGCGCTCGCCGACCTGCCCGCGGGCGCGGGCGTGAAGAGCGTCGACGAACTGGTCGCGGTGCTCGCCTGGCGGGCGCCGCGGCGTGGCGGCAGGCTGCGGGACGAGACGGTGCGCTGGACGATGGCGGAGGCGTCGACGCTCGGCGTGATCGCGCTGGGCGCGCTCACCACCGCCACCGGCGCGCTGCTCGCCGAAGACCGCCAGGGCGCACTGTCGGCGATGGTCGACGCGATGCCCGCGCCGATCGACCACGTGCTGGTGCAGGCCGACCTGACGGTGGTCGCGCCGGGGCCGCTCGAGCCGGAGCTGGCCGCGGAGATCAAGACGGTCGCCGACGTCGAGTCCGCCGGGCACGCCACGGTCTACCGGATCACCGAGCAGACCGTGCGGCGCGCCCTCGACGCCGGGAAGACCGCCGACGAGCTGCACGAACTGTTCGGCAAGCGGTCCGCGACGCCGGTGCCGCAGTCGCTGACCTACCTGATCGACGACGTCGCGCGCAGGCACGGCCGGTTGCGGGGTGGCGCGGCCGCGTCGTTCCTGCGGTGTGACGACGAGGTGCTGCTCGCCGAGGTACTGGGCAACCCGGTCGCCGGGGAGTACGAGCTGCGCAAGATCGCGCCGACGGTCCTGGTCAGCCCGGTGCCGCTCGCGGACGTGCTCGACGGGCTGCGGGCCGCCGGGTTCGCGCCCGCCGCCGAGGGCCCGGACGGGCGGGTACTGGACCTGCGGCCGAGCGGCAGGCGGATCCCTGCCCGTGCCCGCGCCGCGCGCCGCGCGGTGCTGCCGGAGCCGAACGGCCCGAACCCCGGGCAGCTCGCCCAGATCATCGCGCATCTGCGTGCCGGGGACAGGGCGGCGAGCCGGCGCCGGGGCGCGGAGGTGCGGCTGCCGGCCGGTGGCGGCGGCTCGGACACGGCGGCGACCATGGCGCTGCTGGCACGCGCGACCCGCGAGGGGCGCGAGGTGTGGATCGGGTTCGTCGACTCGCACGGGACGGCCAGCGAGCGCGTCGTCAAGCCGGCGTACGTGGGCGGCGGAATCCTGCGCAGCACCAGCGACGAGCAATACCCGCTGCACCGCATCACGTCGGCAGCACTGGTGGAGGACTAGCGCGGCGGCCCGGTCGGAGCCGGGGTCGCGCCTAGAGCGACCGCAGACCCTCCAGGACACGGGCCATGAACTCGCGCGAGGAGCGGTCGCCGAAGGACAGGCCCGGCTGGTGCAGGACCACCAGCTCCAGGTTGTCCATGTCGCTCACCAGCACCTTCACCACGTTCAGCGGCAGGTGCAGGAACGCCGCGATCTCCGCGATCGAGCGGGCGTCCACGCACACGTCGCAGATGCGGCGGTGCTGCACCGACGTCGCGCCCAGGTAGCGGCGGCCGCGCTCGGTGGTGGAGACCAGTGTCTCCAGGGCCAGCTCGTAGTCGGGCCTGGTGCGGCCGCGGGTGTGCGCGTACGGCCGCATCATGGTGCGCTGGCGGATCGCGACCTGGTTCGCGGCCGGGGCGGGCGGCAGTGCGTGCCGGCCCGTCGGGTACGCCGCTTCGGGCACCTCGGAGTACGCGGTGGGAGCCTCGGGATACACCGGCGGCGCGTGGTAGCCGGCAGGCTGCGGACAGCCGTGGCGGCCGCTCGGCTGCAACGGGCCGGGCTCGGCGGGCCACTCGCGCTGCGACGAGGCCGGGCGCATGCGCTGCACGCCGTGCAGCGAGCGGACGCGCATCAGCACGGCCGAACGGTCGAGCGTGAACCGGGCCGGCGAGTCGAGCTGTTCGCGGTCGGCGCCCTGATGCAGTGCTTCCCAGGCATCAGGGGCGGGGTTCTCGGGACGGATCGGGATGCCTCTCATCGCTATCCGCGCACACCACCCTGGAGCTGCATCCGCAGCTCAGGCGTCATCTGCTGCCCGACGCGGTCCACGAGAAGGGTCATCTCGTAGGCCACCGTGCCGATGTCGCAGTTCGGTGCGGCCAGCACGGCCAGGCTGGACCCGTCGCTGATGGACATCAGGAACAGGTACCCGCGCTCCATCTCGACGACGGTCTGGTTGACCGAGCCCGCCTCGAAGCACCGCGCGGCGCCGAAGGTGAGACTGACGAGCCCGGACGCGACGGCGGAAAGCTGGTCGGCGCGGTCCTTCGGCAGGCCGTCGGAGCCGGCGAGCAGCAACCCGTCGGCGGAGACGACGACGGCGTGTGCGGCGCCGGGCACTCTGCGCACGAAATCCGTGATCAGCCAGCCGAAGCTGCCCGCGTGATAGGCCGGGGCGCTCACTCCAACCTCCTCGCCGTCCGCTCGTCGCGATTATTCCTTGTCAGGGTATTCCCCACAGCGGCCTTGTCGACCCGCGAGGGCGGGTGGTTCCCATCTTCACCCCAACGGCCGTACCCGGAACGTGAGCACCCAAACACTCAGCCGGGTTGCAGGGCGCTGTCCCTCGCGATGGCGTGCTCGACGACCGAGATCAGAACCTGTTTGGCGGACTCGCGCTCCCGCGCGTCACAGGCGATGATCGGCACGTGGTCGCCGATCGTGAGCGCGTGCCGGACGTCCTCGATCTGGTGGTGCAGCAACCGGTCGAAGCAGTTGATCGCCACGATGTAGGGCAGGTTGCGGTTCTCGAAGAAGTCGATCGAGGGAAACGCGTCGGCCAGCCGCCGCGTGTCCACCAGCACGACGGCGCCGATGGCACCGAGCGCGAGGTCGTCCCACATGAACCAGAACCGGTGCTGGCCCGGCGTACCGAAGACGTAGAGGACCAGGTCGGAGTCCAGCGAGAGCCGGCCGAAGTCCATCGCGACGGTCGTGGTGACCTTGTCCGGTGTCGCGGAGACGTCGTCGACGGACAGGCTCGCCTCCGTCATCTGCGCTTCCGTGGTGAGCGGGTCGATCTCGGACACCGCACCGACCAGTGTGGTCTTGCCCGCGCCGAAGCCACCGGCGACCACGATCTTGGCCGACTGCGTCGGCCCGTTGGCCGCCGACGTGTTCGCGTCGGAGTCAAATTCTCCGAAGCCCACTGAGCACCCTCTCCATGAATTCGATACTGGGACGGTCACCGACGGCGGCGGTGGCGGTGTGCACCAGGACGAGACCGAGCCCGGCCACGTCCCCGATCAGCACCCGCACGACGCCGAGTGGCAATCGTAGATAGGCGGCCACCTCGGCCACCGAGCGAGTGTCCAGGCACAGCCCGCAGATGGACCGGTGCTCGGGCACCTTGACCCGGCCGAGCTCGCGCCCGCGCTCGCTGGTGGAGATGAGGGCCTCGATGGCGAGGTCGTACGTCGGTCTCGTCCGTCCGCCGGTGCGGAAGTACGGCCGGACCAGGCCGGACGTCTCGGCCGCGGTGGGCGGCGGGGCCACAGGAGCGGCCGGGACCGGCGGCATCGACGGCAGGCTGGGATGCCCGCTGTACCCGGGGTGGCTGACCGGGCCCGGGCCCGGCGCGATCGGCCGGTACCCGCTGAACTCGCCGCTCGGGGGGCTGTCGCTGCGGCCACCGAACAGCTCCGAGCCCGGCCCCGACAGCAGTCGGTCGCCGAAGTCGCTCACCCGGTATTCGCTTCCGCCGTAGCCCGGGTAGGACGGCGGGCCACCCATGTCGTCCGCTTCGCCGGCGCCGCTCGCACGCCGTTGGCGCCATTCCCGGTCGACGCGCGCCCGGAACTTCGTCCAGTCGTCGTCGGCCAGCGCGTTCTCCGGTTCCTCAGGATCCGAGCCGGAATCCGAGGCGTTCCTGCCCATCCGGTCCCCGTCCAAGTCCGTAGCCCGACCCGCGTCCACTGCAGTCCCTCCGTGCCCCGCGCGTCACCCGCGCACGGCCCCCTGCAGCTGAGCCCGCATCTCGGGCGTCAACTGCTGTCCGACCCGGTCGACCAGGAGGGTCATTTCATACACCACGAGCCCGATGTCGCTGTCCGGGGAGCCCAGCACCGCGAGGCACGAACCGTCCGACACCGACATCAGGAACAGGAAGCCGTTCGCCATCTCGACCACGGTCTGCGCGACCGGGCCGCCTTCGAAGACCTTCGCCGCGCCGCGGGCGAGGCTGGTCAGCCCGGAGGCCACCGCCGCCAGCTGGTCGGCCCTGTCCTTGGGCAGGCCGCGTGAAGCGGCCAGCATGAGCCCGTCCGCGGACACCACGACAGCGTGCGCGGCGCCGGGCACCCGGTGCACGAAGTCCGTGATCAGCCAGGCGAACCCGTTTTGCACACCCTGAGGCTTGGCGCCTCCGGGCTGCAGCGATCCCGCGCGTGTCACGTCGTCACTCCTCACTGCCGTATTCGGGCGAGGTCAGATCCCCGCCGGATACCGAAACGCTCTCTCCGGACCGCTCCCGCAACGCGTGCCGGCCGGACCGGTAGCCCTGTTGGAAGCTCACCATACGGTCTCGCGCCGCGGTGGCCGACCTGCTGATCGCGCTCTGCCCTGGCGTACCCGACGTGGTGTCGGTGAAGGACGTGCCCTTCGATTCGCCCTCCGTGACCGAGCCGGGCACCAGGTAGGCGTTGGGCACCCGCTTGGGCAGCCCCGCCGTGGTCACCTCTTCGCCCTTGGGCTCGAGCAACGACTGCGCCTTCTGCCAGCCCTCGTCGGCCGCGCTGCGCCACACGTCGTCGAGCATCGGCGTGGCCTCAAGCTCTGCCGGCTCCTGCGCGGCCGGTTCCTCGAGATTCCCCGTCATCGAGTGCTGGGACGCCTCCTCCCCACGGGTGTCCTGCTCCTCTTCGCCTTCATGGGTGAACCACCGGGACACCACCGACTGGTAGATCGGCAGCCGCTTGGTCGGCACGTCGTCGTCGAGCACCCCGTTCTGCGGGGCGGGCGGCTCCAGGGTCTCGGGCTCGGGCTTGGTGACGGGCACGTACTGCGGTTCCCGCTTCGGCAGCTCCAGCGGCGCGAACCGGGTGGCGCCGTTGCCGTTGTTCGCCGGCGGGGGCGTCGCGTTGCTGCCCCGGCTCATGAACGCCGCGCTCGAACTGCCCGCGACCAGGTCGTCCAGGCTGATCGGCTGGGCGAGCGGGGTCAGCCCGGCCGCGTTCTGCTCAGCGGCGACCGACGCCGGGCGCGGCCGCTGGGCGGGCACGGACGGGATGTCGGGCAGCGAGGTCTCCAGCTGCGACGGCGGCATCGGCGCTTCCGCGACGATCGGGCCGAGCAGCTCGGCCGGCACCACCACGCGGGCGATCACGCCGCCTTCGATGTCCTCGTTCTCGCGGACCCGCACCTCGACGCCGTGTCGCTGGGCCAGCCGTGCCACCACGTACAGGCCCATCCGGCGGGTCACCGACACGTCGAGGTCCGGTGGGTCGGCCAGCCGCTGGTTGGCCTCGGCGAGCTGCTCGTCGGACATGCCGACGCCGCGGTCGGTGATCTGGATGGCCAGCGCCTTGCGCCGGGTCACCACCGCCCGCACACTCACCTTCGTCTCCGGCTCGGAGAAGTAGGTGGCGTTGTCGAGCAGCTCGGCGAGCAGGTGCACGAGGTCGTGCACGGTCAGCCCGCGCACGGCGACCTCGGGGATCACGCCGACCTCGACGCGCGCGTACTGCTCGATCTCCGACACCGCGGCGCCGATGACGTCGGCCGCCGAGACCGGCTTGGGCACGGACTTCGCCAGACCGGCGCCGGAGAGCACCAGGAGGCTTTCACCGTTGCGGCGCAGCCGGGTCGCGAGGTGGTCGAGCTCGAACAGGCTCGCGAGGTGGTCGGGGTCCTGCTCGTCGGCCTCGAGCCGGTCGATCACGCCGAGCTGGCGTTCCACCAGCCGCTGCGACCGCCGCGAGAGGTTCACGAAGATGCCGTTGACGTTCTCGCGCAGCAGCGCCTGCTCCGCGGCCATCTTCACGGCCTGCTCGTGCACCTCGTCGAACGAGCGCGCGACCTCGCCGATCTCCTCGCGGGTGGTGATCGGCACCGGTTCGACCGCCTTGGCCGCCGCCACCATGGGCTCCGGGTCGTCGAGGATCTTCGCGACCGACTGCGGCAGCCGGGTGTAGGCGATCTCCAGCGCGCTGGAGCGCAGCACGCGCAGCGGTTTGAGCATGACCCGCGCGATGAGGAACGTCAGCAGCAGCGCGGCGGCCAGTGCGGCGAGCACGATGCCGATGTCGCGCCAGGCCGCGGTGTTCGCGTCGCCGGCCAGTGACGCCGATTCGGCCCGCAGGTCGCCCAGCAGGTCGCTTTCCAGCGTGCGCATCTTGTTCAGCGTCGCGGCGCTGTCGGTCGCGAGCAGGTTCCGGTCGATACCCGGCGGTGCGCCTGCCGAGGCCCGGGTCAGGGCGACCGCGGCCAGCTGCTCCCGGCCGTCCACGTCCGCGCCGCTGACTGTGTTGTTGAACAGCTGCAGCTGTTGCGGGGTCGCGTCCGAGCGGAACAGGTCCAGCGAGGCGGACGAGCTGGCCTGCGCGGCACGGGTCTGGTCGAGCAGGATGTTGTTGAACCCGTTGCGCATCACGGCGATCTCGAGCGCGGCGTCCTGCTGGGCGGTGAACTCCTTCGCCTCGCTGATCGCCTGCACCGTGGTGCTGAGCCGGAGCAGGTCGCGGTCGTTCACCGTCGCGGTGACCTCGCGGCCCAGCTGCACGAGCGAGTCGAGGATCGAGGTGTAGGTGACGAACGCGGCCTGTTCGGAGTAGGGCGGGGTGTTGACCGTCGTCCGCAGCGCGGGCAGCGTGTCCAGGCGCTGCAGGCCCTGGTCGTAGCGCTGCCGGCTGGACGGGTCGCCGATCTCGACCTTCGCCGCGTCGTCCCGCAGATCGGACACGGTCGAGTCGACCTGTCGGATCTGGGCGTTCAAAGCGGTCTGCAGGTCGACGTCGCCCGGCGTGATGATCTTCGCGACCGCCAGCATCCGCTCGGACTGCAGCTGGTGCACGACCTCGGTCAGCTTTCCGGCCAGATCCACCTGTGCGGTGGTCTGGTCCAGTCGATCGGCCTGCTGCAGTTCGTCGTGGGCACGCAGACCGCCCAGCGCGAGCGCGGTCACGGTCGGAATGGCCAGTACCAGCGCCAGCTTCGAGCGCAGCTTCCAGTTCCGAAGGCTCAGTCGCGACCCGTTCTGCCGCGCAGTCCGCTGCGCAGGAGGCCCCGCTACGTCCGGGGTGTCTTCACTCGGCACCGCTGTACCACCGTCAATCCCGCCAGCATGGGTCCATAGCTCTAGTGCAGGTGCAGAGGGTAGCGGGAAGCCGGTGAAGATGTAACCCTTCTTGAGCAAAGGTAGGCAAGGGGATCTCTTGACAGGGCTGTGACCTGATACAACTTCCCTTGCTCCAACCGGGTTAAAACACTCTGTGTATATAACCAGGTACCAAACACCCGGATCGGGTGATCTACCTCACCGTGGCGGTCTGGCACCCTTCGAACGCGAGGAGACAGTCAAGTGCCGACGATGCTCGAGGTGGCCGGACTGAGTCACCGCTATGCGGGCCGGGAGTCGCAGCTCGCGGTGACCGACCTGTCGTTCAGCGTCGACGCCGGCCGGCTCGTGTGCATCGTGGGCCCGTCGGGGTGCGGGAAGTCGACGCTGCTGCGGTGCATCGCGGGCCTGATCAGGGCGACCGAGGGGACGGTCCGGCTGCACGGCGACGAGGTGACCGGTGTGCCCGCGGACCTCGCGGTGGTCTTCCAGGACTACAGCCGTTCCCTCTTTCCCTGGCTCAGCGTTGCCGGAAACGTCGAATTTCCCCTGAAGTCGACGCGAATGAGCCGGGCGGAGCGGCGCAGCCGGACCGACGAGGCGCTGGAATGGGTCGGTTTGTCCGGTGCCCGGCGAAAGTACCCGTGGCAGCTCTCCGGCGGGATGCAGCAGCGCGTCTCGATCGCGCGCGCCCTCGCGAGCCGCCCCGCACTGCTGCTGATGGACGAGCCGTTCGCCTCGGTGGACGCGCAGACCCGGTTCGAGCTGGAGGACCTGCTGCGCCGCGTGCAGCGTGAGCACGGCAGCACCGTGCTGCTGGTGACCCACGACATCGACGAAAGCGTCTACCTCGGCGACCGGGTGCTCGTACTGTCGAAGTCACCCGCCTCGATCGTCGCGGACCTGACCGTCGACCTGCCCTCGGAGCGGGACCAGATCACCACCCGCGAATCGGGCGAGTTCGTGAAGCTGCGCGGTGAGGTCGCGCGGCTGCTGCAGAACCGCGAACTCGCGCACAGCCCGGAGAGGAACGCGTAATGGCTCCCACGACAGTCCGCGACGTCGTCCGCGACCTGATGCGGGACTGGAAGATCACCACGGTCTTCGGCAACCCCGGCACCACCGAGGTGCCCTTCCTCGCCGACTGGCCCGACGACTTCCGGTACGTGCTGGGCCTGCACGAGACCTCGGTGCTGGCGATGGCCGACGCCTACGCGCAGTTCACCGAGCGGCCTGCCGTGGTGAGCCTGCACTCCGCGGGCGGCCTCGGCCACGCGCTGGGCAGCATGGTCACCGCGTACCAGAACCGCGCGCCGCTGATCGTGATCGCGGGCCAGCAGGAACGCTCGATGCTGCCCTACGACCCGTTCCTCTCGGCCATCGACGCGGCCCAGTTCCCCAAGCCCTGGGTGAAGTGGAGCCTCGAGCCCGCGCAGGCCGCCGATGTTCCGGCCGCGTTCGCCCGTGCCTACCAGGTCGCCACGCAGCCGCCGTTCGGCCCGGCTTACCTGTCCATCCCGGCCGACGACTGGCTGCGGCCCGCCACGCCGCTGCCCGCCAAGCCCCGCGTGCGTGGCTTCGCCCCGGACCCGGAGGCCATCGCGGAGCTCGCGGCGGCGCTGAACGCCAGCGCCCGTCCGGCGATCGTGTTCGGTGCGGCCGTGGACGCCGACAACGCCGTGCCCGACGCGGTCCGGCTCGCCGAGCGGACCAGGGCCGCGGTGTGGACGGCGCCGTTCGCCGCGCGCAGCCCGTTCCCGGAGAACCACCCGCAGTTCGCGGGTTTCCTCAAGCCCAGCAAGCGCAAGGTGTACGAGGCGCTGGCGGGGTACGACCTCGTCGTGGTGATCGGGGCGCCCGCGTTCACCTACCACGTGCCCACCGAGGGCGAGCTGCCCGAGCAGGCGCCGCTGTACCTGGTCAACGACGACCCGCAGGTGCTCGCCAGGGCGCCGCAGGCGACGACGGTCATGTCGACGCCGAGGGCGGCCATCCGGGCGCTGTCGGAGATGGTCCAGACCCCGCAGACCCGGCAGGCGCCCGTGGGCCGTCGGCGGCGCGAGCGGCCCGCCGAACCGGCCGAGGGCGAGCTGATGACCGCCGCGTACGTCTACGCCGCGTTGTCCGCGCTGCTGCCCGAGGACACGCTCCTGGTCGAGGAGGCGCCCAGCCTGCGCGGCGACATCCAGGAGCACCTGCCGATCAACGCCGAGGGCGGCGGGTTCCTCACCATGGCCAGCGGCGTGCTCGGCTACGGCCTGCCCGCCGCGGTGGGCGCGGCGATGGCGCAGCCGGGCCGTCCCGTCGTGGCGGTGCTCGGCGACGGCTCGAGCATGTACGGCATCCAGGCACTGTGGACCGCCGCGCAGGAGCACGTGCCCGCGGTGTTCGTCATCCTCGACAACCGCGAGTACGGCGCGGTGCGCGCGCACGCGGAGACCTCGATCAACAGCAAGGTGCCCGGCTCGGACCTCGGCGGTCTGGACTTCTGCGGCCTCGCGCGCAGCATGGGCTGCGACGCGATGCTCGTCGAGCGTCCCGACGAGCTGAAGCCCGCGGTGACAGGCGCGCTGGCCGCGGCCAACCCGACGCTGGTGCACGTACGCATCCGTTCCGGCGCGCACTGAAGAAAGAGGAGCGGCCGGTGGTCCGCGCGACCACCGGCCCGCCTGCTCAGACCTCTTCCGCCTGGAAGCCCGGGTGCCAGCCGAGCGCCCGGCGTTCGACGGCCGAGAGCACCAGGTTCGCCACGTACCCGAGCAGGCTCACCAGCACGATCCACGCCCACATCTGCGGCAGCTGGAAGTTGCCCTGCGCGTTGATCAGCTGGTAGCCGATCCCGTTGGTGCTGCCGCCCATCAGCTCCGAGACGACCATCAGGATGATCGCGAGCGACAGCGCCAGGCGCAGGCCCGCGAACACCTTGGGCAGCGCGGTCGGCAGCACCACGCCGAAGATCCAGCCGCTGCGGGAGATCCGGAACGCCCGCGCGGTCTCGGTCTTCACCTCGTCCACCGCTCGCGCGCCGTCGATGGTGTTCAGCAGGATCGGCCAGATGGCGCCCCACAGCACGGTCACGATCTCCATCCGCGGCCCGATGCCGAACGCCACCAGGAACACCGGGACCAGCAGCGTCGCCGGTACCGCGCGGGCGAAGAAGAACATCGGCGATACGTAGTCGGTCGCCCTGGCCGACCGGCCGAGCGCGAGCCCGGCCGGGATGCCGGCCACCGCGGCGATCGCGAAGCCGGCGAGCAGCCTGCCGAGGCTGGGCAGGATGTCGTCGGTGAACGCGCCGGAGAGGTAGAGATGACTGGCCGGTCCGGAGAACCAGGTGTGCCCGGCCGCGGACAGGATGCCCGACGGCGGCGGGAAGTAGGGGTTGGCGGCCGAGTACGCGACCAGCTGCCACACCCCGACGAACACCACGAAGACCACCCAGCGCCGGGCGAAGTCGAGCCATCGCCTGCCGCCGTTCACACCGCACCCCCCGTCGCGGCCCAGCCGATCCAGCGCCGCTGCGCGCTCAGCAGCGCCTGGTTGACCAGGTAGCCCACCAGCCCGATGAAGACCACGCCCGCCAGCACCATGTCCATCCGCCCGGCCGAGGTGCCCCAGAGGTAGACGAACTGGCCGACGCCGATCGTGCCGCCGCTGAGGTACTCGGTGCTGACCAGCACGACCAGCGAGATCGACGCCGAAAGCCGCACGCCGGTCAGCGTGAAGGGTGCGATGCTCGGCAGCAGCACGGTGAACAGCCGCCGCAACGGCGGGGTCCGCAGCGCCCTGACGGTCTCCAGCAGCTGCCGGTCGATCTCCCCCATCGCGTAGATCGTGTTGAACAGCACGGGCCAGACCGACGCGAACGCGGCGAGCGCGATCTTGGTCTGCGCGCCGCTGCCGAGCAGCAGGATCACCAGCGGGATCAGGGCGACCGCGGGCAGCGGGCGCAGGAACTCCACGATCGGGCTGAGGCTCAGCCGCAACCAGCGGATGCTGCCGAGCAGCACCCCGAGCGGAACGGCGACGGTCACCGCGAGCGCCAGCGCGATGAACCACGACAGCACGGTGGAGACCGCGTCGGGCACGAAACGGGCGTCGGAGAACAGCCCGGCGAATCTGACCAGCACGGTCGACGGCGGGGGGACGACGGCGGCGGGCAGTACGCCGAGCCGGACGATCACCTCCCACAGCACGAGGAAGCAGACCAGGCCGATCAGCCTGCGAAACGCGGTCCGCACGTTCGTCCTTCCTGCTCAGACCTGCGGCGTCGCCACCATGTACTGGCTGGCGTCCAGCTGGGCGCTCAGGCCACCGTAGTTCTGCATCAGCGTCACGACGCGCTGCAGCTGCGCCGCGCTCACCGAGGTCGGGAAGACGTCGATGTTGAGCAGGGAGGCGGTGTCCTTGTCGACGCCGGTGAGGTCGGGCAGCACCTCCAGCAACTTCGACCTGTCGGCGGCCGCGGTCTGGGCGGGCACCATGGCCTTCTGGAACGCGGCGACCGTCTTCGGGTTCTTCTGGATGAAGGAGTCGAGCGCGACGAACCCGGCCGAGGTGATGTTCGCCGTGGAGCCGGTGACGATCTTGAGCACCGGCTGCGCGCCCTGGGTGCGCTCGGCCTGGGTGATGTAGGGCTCCAGCTCGACGCCCGCGTCGAGCTGACCGCTGGCCAGTGCCGCCGGGATGTCGGGGAACTTCACGGTCTGGAGCTCGACCCGGTTCGGGTCGACGTCGTGGTCCTTCAACGTCGCCCGCAGCAGGACCTCGGCGATCGAGCCCGCCTGGTGGATGGACACCTTCTTGCCGACGAGGTCCTTCGGCTCCTGGATGCCCGAGTTCGGCTTCGCGATCACGACGAGGCTGTTCTCACCCAGCTGGTCGACGTCGACCACGACCTTCGCCTGCAGCGTCTTCTGGGCGATGGCCTGGAAGAAGGAGACGTAGTTGGTGACCGCGAAGTCCAGCTCGCCGTTGAGCAGCGCCGGGAACGCGGCGGGCCCGGAGGCGAACATCTTGCTGGTGACCTCCAGCCCCTGCTGGCTGAAGTAGCCGTACTTCTCGGCCAGCTTGGTGGACACGCCCTGCTGGCCGGTCAAGATGCCCACGGTCAGCTTGGTCTTCTCCAGCCCGGCGTTGTTGGTGCCGGACGTGGAGTCGCTGGAGCTCGAGCCGTTCAGTGCACTGCAGCCCGCCGACGCGGCCAGCGGCGCGGCGACGGTGGCGCCCAGAGCGAGCCGGAGGAAACGGCGGCGAGTGGCGTTACTCACATCTATAGACATTAACGGCGCTCCTGACGCGGCGTGTCGATAACCAGAATTTTGACTACCCCCCGTGATTCGAGAAGCAACCACCCGGACGACGAATGGGTGATTACCCGACGGAGATCGAGCCCGGGCGCAACCTATCGCAATAAGGGTTAGCGCAACAGTGCTGTTTGATCATGATCCGATATCCGTCACAACCGACGCGTGAGTAGGTTGCGAGAAGTGAAAAAAATCGTGCTCCCGTCGCATTCAGCGGCGCGAACGCCACTTCGGCGACCGCCGAGCGGCCACGATGTGAGACAGAGGTCCAGACCACAGTGCTGGCATTAGGACAACAAGCGGCCGGCAGGCCGGTCGCAAAACTACTCCCCCGAATGGGGGGTACTTTCGCGTCGAATTCGGCGAATGGCTCGAAAAGGGTACGGCGTTCGGGCTACGGAGTTGGCCGGCTCACACTCCGGGAATGCCGGCGCCAATTGCAGTCGGCAACGGCGTGGCTATCTGCCGCGGAAGCCCGCGTCATCGCGGGCGCCGGCTCTCGCCTCGCGGGCGCGGTTGAAGCCGTCCTGCAGCCGCGCCATCCGGCCGCGCACGGCCTCCGGGTCCAGCCGCAGCGTCGGCGGGTCGACCGGGTCCGGCTGGGCGTGCCGGACCCCGTTGAGCCGTTCCGCGATCGAACCGCCGGGCTGCTCGTCCGCGGGCCACTCTGGGTCGTGCGCGGGCGCCTCGGACTGGTGCACCGGCCGGTGCTCGCCGGTGTGGAACCACTGCGACAACACGGCCTGGTACGCGGGCAGCCGCTCGGTCGGCGCGTCGTCCTCGAGGTAGTAGCGCTCCTGCTCGTCGTTGTCCCGGGACGGCCAGTCCGGCCCCTGCTCGTCCTCTACCGGCGCCCGTCGCGCCACCTCCGGCGGCAACGCGAGTGGCGCCTCCGGCACGGGCACTGGCGCCGGTTCGGGCACGGGCTGGGCGACCGGCCCGGGCTCGGGGCGCCGGGCCTGCTCGACCAGGAGCCGGGCCGGCACCACGACCGTCGCGACGAGGCCGCCGCCGTCGGCCGAGCGGAGCCGCACGCCGATGTCGTGCCGCCGGGCCAGGGTCGCGACGACGAACAGGCCCATCCGGCGGGACACCTCGACGTCGACGTCGGGCGGCGTGGCCAGCCGGGCGTTCGCGCGCTGGATCTCCGGCTCGGGCATCCCGGCGCCGGAGTCGGTGATGTGCACCTGCCAGGCGCCGTCGTCGCCGACCGCGCTGACGACGGTGACGGTGGTGTCCGCCGGGGAGTACAGCGTCGCGTTCTCGAGCAGCTCCGAGATCACGTGCACGAGGTCGCTGGTCGCCTCGCCGACGATCGCGAGGTCGGGCGTCGCGGTCAGCTCGATGCGCTGGTAATGCTCCACTTCGGACAGTGCGGCGCCGATGATCTCCTCTGCAGGAACGGGTTCCGTCCGCGTGTCGCCGAGGTCGTGCCCCGACAGCACGAGCAGGTTCTCGCTGTTGCGGCGCATCCGGGTGGCGAGGTGGTCCAGTTCGAACAGTCCGCCGAGCGTCTCCGGATCCTGCTCGTCGGCCTCCATCCGGTCCAGTACGGACAGTTGCCGCTCGACGAGGTTCTGGCTGCGGCGCGAGAGGTTCACGAACATCGCGTTGACGTTCTCGCGCAGCAGTGCCTGCTCACCCGCGAGCCGCACGGCCTGCCCGTGCACCGCGTCGAACGCCCTGGCGACCTGGCCGAGCTCCTCGCGGCTGAACACCGGCACCGGGTCGATCCCGCGGCGGCGCGCGGCGCCTTCGGGATGCGGATCGGCCAGGATGTTCTCCACCGCTTCGGGCAGGCGGTGGTCGGCGACGTCGAGCGCGGTGCGGCGCAGCGCGCGCAGCGGCCGCAGCAGGGACCGCGCGATGACCACCGCGAGCACCGCGCACAGCACCAGCACGCCGAGCACGATGCCGGCGTTGGCGATGGCGGAGCGGCGGGCGCCCGTGGCGAGCGAGTCGATCTTCGTCTGGGTCTCGGCCTGCACCGCCTGCTGGACCTGGTAGGCCAGGTTGATCGTGTAGGTCGCGGAGGTGTCCCACTGCTGCGGGTCGAGGCCGGAGAGGCTCTGGCCCATCTCGGCCCTGGTGATCGCCGACTCGACCATGTTGTTGCCGGTGTCGACGATCAGGCCGATCACGGTGTCGTCGTACATCCGCTGCTCGGCGGGAGTGGCGAACTTGCGGAAGTCGCTGCGTGCGGCGGAAAGCTCGGCGTCGGAGCCGAGCAGTGCCCGCATCTCGTCGGTGGAGAGCCTGCCCTCCTGCAGCGCCTCGGCGAGCAGCGCGCGCTTGACCGACATCTGGTCCTTGACCCTCGCCAGCGCGCTCGCGGCCAGCCGCAGCCGGGACAGGTCCGGGTCCGTCACGTCGGCGACCGTCTGGTCGGACAGGTCGAGCATCCCGGAGATCAGCTCGCTGTAGGAGCGGAGGGTGGCGTCGGCGGGCAGGCTCGAGTGCTCGGTGGCGAACCGCAGGCCGGTGAGCACGTTCAGCCGCGCGATCGTCGCCTGCAGCTCGGTGTCGCCGTCCGGGGACAGCCGCGAGCGCTCGGCGTCGAACTCCTCGCCCATCGCCCCGACGGCGGCGTCGACCCTGTTGCGCTGGTCGCGCAGGTCGGTCAGGTCGCCCTTGCGGTCCGCGGCCACGAACCGGACGCTGAGGTCCCGCTCCCGCTGCAGCTGGTGGATGACATCGTTGACGCCCGCGTCCACGCGGCCGTGCGCGGACAGCTCGGCGAGCTCGTCGGCGTGCGCCAGGTCCTGCTGCACGTGCAACCCGACCAGCGCGAGCACGGTCACGGCCGGGATGACCAGGACGACGATCAGCTTCGTGCGCAGCCGCCAGTTGCGCAGCCGCCACCGGCCGCCGACCCGGATCTCCGGCCGCCGCTCCAGTGCGTCACCGCCGGCGGGACGCTTGCGCGGACGAGCCATCGACTTCCTTCGTTAGCTGCCTTCTTGAACACGCACCGTTACCGGCCCGAGGCCGCTAACCTACTAGAGAGAAGCTGGGTCGCGGGCGGACCAAGTTGCTCTCTACTCTCTGTGCGATCCGTCGGCGATCGTATTGGCCCTGGATCCTAAGCTCTACCCACGACCGTGATTTTCCTTCGCCGGCAGGGGGTCGAATGCGAGGAGTAGCGATCTTCCTGGTCGTGGCTCTCGGTCTGGTCACTGCCTGCAACGGCTCGGACGGCGGAGAGCAGTCGACACGGGGAGCCGCGCTGGAGCGCTCGGAACTGCGCGTGGGCGTGGGCAACCCGATCGATACCGCCCCGCTGCGGATGGCCGTCGCGGACGGCTCGTTCGCCCGCGACGGGCTGCACGTCGACCTGGTCGAGGACGCGGACCCGCGGGCCGGCCTGAACGGGCTGTCGACCGGGAAACTCGATGTGGCGTTCGCCACTGACGTGGCCTTGTTCACCGCGGCGGCGCACGGCACGGCGCTGCAGCTTCAAGGCGAGGCCTACACCTCGGCGCCCTACACGATGGCCCTGGTGACGCTGCCCGGCTCGACGTACACGGACCTGGTGGGCCGGAAGGCGCCGAAGATCGCGGTGAACCAGGAGAACGACCTGGGCACCCTCGCGGCGCGCTCGATGTTCGCCACCGCGGGCGGCGATCCGACGAAGATCAGGTTCGTCACGCGTTCCTACGACCAGATGCCTGCGGCGCTGCGGGACGGCTCGGCGGACGCGGCGCTGATGACGGAGCCGTTCATCACGAAGGCCCAGCAGAACCTGGGCGCCCGGGTGCTGGCGGACTCCTCCCGCGGCGCGACGATGGACTTCCCGGTCTCGGCGTACGCGGCGACCGGGCTCTTCGCGCAGGCCAACGTGCACACCCTCGCCGCCTTCCGCGAGGTCCTCGCCGACGCCCAGCAGCGGGCGGCGGACCAGTCCGTGGTCCGGCAGGCGCTGCCGAGGATCGCGGGCGTCGACGAGACCACCGCGGCACTGGTCGCGCTGGGCCAGTACCCGACCTCGCTCAACGGCGTCCGCCTGCAGCGGGTGGCCGACCTGATGCACAACACGGGGATGCTCGCCGACCGGCTCGACGTGCCGTCACTGCTGCCGAAGTCCGACACCTGACAGCGCCGGTGATCCGCCCCGACGGCGTCGTGTGCTGGTCAGGGGACGGTGCCGGACGCGGGCGATGACCAGATGGCTCGGGCACGCCGTATAAAGGAGTACGTGACAGATGGCCCGCTGATCGTTCAGTCCGACAAGACCGTGCTGCTCGAGGTCGATCACGGGCAGGCGGAGGACGCCCGGATCGCGATCGCGCCGTTCGCCGAGCTCGAGCGCGCGCCCGAGCACGTGCACACCTACCGCATCACCCCGCTGGCGCTGTGGAACGCCCGCGCCGCGGGACACGACGCCGAGCAGGTCGTGCACGCACTGACCAGCTACTCGCGGTTCCCCGTCCCGCAGCCGCTGCTGATCGACATCGTCGACACGATGGGCCGGTTCGGGCGGCTGCAGATCACCAACCACCCGGCGCACGGCCTGGTGATGGCGACGACCGACCGCGCGGTGCTGGAAGAGGTGCTGCGCAACAAGAAGATCAGCCCGATGCTGGGCACCCGGGTCGACGACGACACCGTGCTGGTGCACCCGTCGGAGCGGGGCAGGCTGAAGCAGGCGCTGCTCAAGGTCGGCTGGCCTGCCGAGGACCTCGCCGGCTACGTCGACGGCGAAGCGCATCCGATCGCGCTCGACGAGCAGGACTGGCAGCTGCGCGACTACCAGCGCCGCGCGGCCGACGCGTTCTGGGCCGGCGGCTCGGGCGTGGTCGTCCTGCCCTGTGGCGCGGGCAAGACGCTGGTCGGCGCCGCCGCGATGGCGCAGGCCCAGGCGACGACGCTGATCCTGGTCACCAACACCGTCGCGGGCCGGCAGTGGAAGCGCGAACTGATCGCGCGCACGTCGCTGACCGAGGAGGAGATCGGCGAGTACTCCGGCGAGAAGAAGGAGATCCGGCCGGTCACCATCGCGACCTACCAGGTGATCACCCGCAAGACCAAGGGCGAGTACCGGCACCTGGAGCTGTTCGACTCGCGCGACTGGGGCCTGGTGGTCTACGACGAAGTGCACCTGCTGCCCGCGCCGGTGTTCCGGATGACGGCGGACCTCCAGTCCCGACGCCGTCTCGGCCTCACCGCGACGCTGGTGCGCGAGGACGGGCGCGAGGGCGACGTGTTCTCGCTGATCGGGCCGAAGCGGTACGACGTGCCGTGGCGCGACATCGAGGCACAGGGCTGGATCGCGCCGGCCGAGTGCACCGAGGTGCGCGTGACGCTGACCGACAACGAGCGGCTGGTCTACGCGACGGCCGAGGCCGAGGAGAAGTACAAGCTCGCCTCCACCGCGCACACCAAGACCGCGGTGATCAAGTCCATTTTGGACAAACACCCCGGTGAGCCGACGCTGGTGATCGGCGCGTACCTCGACCAGCTTGAGGAGCTGGGTGTGGAGCTGGCGGCACCGGTTATCCAGGGCTCGACGAAGAACAAGGAGCGCGAGGCGCTGTTCGACGCCTTCCGCCACGGCGAGCTGAACCGGCTCGTGGTGTCGAAGGTCGCGAACTTCTCCATCGACCTGCCGGAGGCGTCGGTCGCGATCCAGGTCTCGGGCACGTTCGGTTCGCGGCAGGAGGAAGCACAGCGGCTGGGCCGGCTGCTCCGTCCCAAGGGCGACGGCCGCCAGGCGCACTTCTACTCCGTCGTCGCCCGCGACACGCTCGACGCGGAGTACGCCGCGCACCGCCAGCGGTTCCTCGCCGAACAGGGCTACGCCTACACGATCCGCGACGCGGACGCCTACCTATCCGGTGATCTCGGCTAGCAGCCGGGCACGATTGTCGTTGTCCTGCCCCGGATGCCACGGGCAGGCGACGTCGAACGCCACGACCTGCCCGCTGTCCAGGACCCGGCGCACCGCGGCCACCACCTCGTCGCGCGAAGGGCCGCCGGACACCGGGAAGAGCAGTCCCGGCAGCTCGCCCGCGTCGATCACGTCCAGGTCGACGTGCAGCACCACCGGACCCTCCGGTGCCGCGGCCTCGGCGACCGTCGTGCGCCGGATCGCGGCCGAGGCCAGGTACTCGGCCTCGGCCGGGTCGAGGTCGCGCGCGTCGACCAGCGTCACGCGCTCCTCCGGCAGTGGCCGCAGGTCCAGCCCCAGCGCTCGCGGTGCCTCGCCGAGCGCGAACCGCAGGGCCATGCCACCGACGTAACCCGAGGTCGAGCTCGCCGGCGTGTGCGCGTCGCCGTGTGCGTCGAACCAGATGACCGACGGGTCGGCGCCTGCGCGCTGCGCGCCGGCCAGCACGGGCAACGCCATCAGGCAGTCGCCGGACACCACCGTCGGCCGCTCGCCCGCGTCGATCCTGCGCGCCACCTCGCCCGCGACGTCGTCGTACAGCGCGTTGAGGCGTCGCCACAGGTCGCCGTCGGGCAGGTCGGGAGTCACCGCGTCGCCGGGCAGCGGAAGTGCCCCGTCGGGCAGTCGCTCATCCTGGTGGAACGGCACGAGCAGGGCAGGCACGACCGCAGACTGACGACCGGCGGCGAAAACCCACGCATGATTTAACGTCCGGCGTGGAACCCTGCGAAGCGTGACCGAGCAACTGCGGCACCGGTTCCCGACGTCGGCCCTGCGGTCGCGGTACGTGACCGCGTTGATCACCGCGTGCGCCGCCGGGGTGATCAGCGGGCTCGGGAGTGCCCATTTCCTGGATTCGAGCGGCCTGCAGCGTGCCATCCCGGCGTTGCTGGTCGCGGTCGTCGTCGGCCTCGCCGTGCTGGCCGCGGGCGCGTTCCTCGTCGCCCGGCACGCAGACCGGGAAACGGTCGAACGGATGGCCATGCACCTCTTATGGGTGGTCTTCGCGCTCGCCGCCCTGCCCGGGCTGGTGTGGTTCGCGCTGTGGCTGTCCGGTGGCAGCGCCCAGTCGCTGTTCGGGCTCGTGGCCGTCGCCCTCGGCGGCCTGCCTGTGCTCGCGGCCCGGCGTAAACCCTCCGCACTGCCACTGACCTTGGGTTTGGGGCTGCTCGCCGGCGTCGCGGCGTTGCTGCTGCGGCAGCCGCTGTTCCTCTTCCTGCCCATTTCCGCCGCCGTCACGGGCGGCTGGCTGCTGGTACTCGCGCTGCTCGGGTACGCCCGGCGGCGGTGCACCGAAACTGTCGTACCCTCGAACTAGTGTTCGACGCGTTGGCGCAAACTATCGCGAGGGGTACCGATGACCACCACCGCTTCATACGAGACGCTGCCGGGCCTGGACCTGCCCGCCGGTCGCTGGCACGGCCCGATCTGGCTGTCCGACGAGCCACTGGCCGAGCCGGGCCGCTACCGCGACTGCATCGGCGCGTTCGACCGCACCGGGCTGTGGCCGGTGCTGGTCCCGCACGACGAGCGCTTCGCGGCGACGGGTGAGGACTGGGTGGACGACCGCGGCCGGCTGGCCCCGGCCGTGCACAAGGTCGAAGCGATCGATGTCAGCGAGACGCTGTCGCGCTGGTGGGACCCGTTCTGCTGCCCGGGCGGCACCGGCTGTCTCCGCCCGTACGGCGCGAACTTCCCGGGCCTGGCGCGGAAGTCCCAGCTGCGCGTGGACCCGCTCGCCGAGGCGGGCAACACCGGCTCCATCCTGGCCCGCCGCGGCACCTACCGGCTGGGCCTGGTCGCGGTCGAGCGGCCCGCGGACGTGCCGGCCGCGCTCGGCTGGACGGGCATGATCAAGTCGACCGACCAGGTCGCCGCCGTCTCCGCGGTGCTGCGCAGCTGGGAGGACAGGTTCGGCGCGACGCTCATGGTGCTGGGCTTCGACGAGCTGGAGCTGTCCGTCGCGGCGCCGCCGCGCCTGCAGGGCCGCGCGATCGTGGTCGCGGCCGAGCACCGGGCGTTCTCGGTGCGCAGCTTCTCGGGCCAGCCGGGCAACCTGCGCGAGTACGCGGCGAGCCTGGTGCACCGGCGGCACTGGCGGTTCTCGTGGGAGTGAGGAGGACGCGATCGGCGAGCTGAGGATCGGGACATCGGGCTGGCGGTACCCGCCGTGGCGGGGCGCCTTCTACCCGAAGGGCCTGGTGCAACGGCGTGAGCTGGAGTACCTCTCACGCCGGATGAACACGGCCGAGATCAACGGCTCGTTCTACTCGCTGCAGCGGCCCGAGCGGTACCGCGCGTGGTTCGAGCAGACACCCGAGGACTTCGTGTTCGCCGTCAAGGGCGGCCGGTACATCACGCACATGAAGCGCCTGCTGGACGTCGAGGTCCCGCTGGCGAACTTCTTCGCCTCGGGCGTATTGGCGCTGGGTCACAAGCTCGGACCGATCCTGTGGCAGCTGCCGGCGCGGCTGGCCTTCGAACCCGACCGCCTCGCGAGCTTCTTCGCGGCGCTGCCACGCAGCACGCAGGCGGCGGCAGAACTCGCGAAGAAGCACGACGAGAAGCTGAAGGGCGCACCGCACACGGAGCCCGGCCCCGACCGGCCGCTGCGGTACGCGCTGGAGGTCCGGCATCCGAGCTTCCAGACCGCCGAGTTCTTCGATTTGTTGCGGGACAACGGGATCGCCTCGGTGGTCGCCGATTCGGCCGGCACCTGGATCACGCTGGAGGAGGTCACCGCCGACTTCGTGTACGTGCGTCTGCACGGTGACGAGGAGCTGTACACGAGTGGGTACAGCGAACCGGCGTTACGTGAATGGGCGAAGAAGATCCGCGCCTGGCAGGCGGGCCGGCGCGACGCGTACGTCTATTTCGACAACGACGCGAAGGTGAAAGCGCCGGGTGATGCCATCGCGCTGGCGGAGCTGATGGCGGGTTGACCACCCGGTGGCAGGGCGCCCGGGGACAGACCCCGAGCCTGCTGCGCCGAGACGCCCTGTCGACCGGGAGGCCGGTGGTCAGGCGCTCTTGGACTGGGCGCGGTGCTTGCCCTCGGCGAACTCCTCGACCAGCTTGCCGCAGAAGGCAGGCAGGTCGTCGGGCTTGCGGCTGGTCACGAAACCGCTGTCCACCACGACTTCCTCGTCCACCCACTCGGCACCCGCGTTACGCAGGTCGGTCCGCAGGCTGGGCCACGACGTCATCCGGCGGCCACGCACCACGTCGGCCTCGATCAGTGTCCACGGGGCGTGGCAGATCGCCGCGACGGGCTTCTGCTGTTTGAAGAACGCGCCCACGAACTGCACCACGTTGTTGTCCATGCGCAGGAAGTCCGGGTTCGCCACGCCGCCCGGCAGGACCAGTCCGTCGTAGTCGTCCGGCGATGCGTCGGTCACGACCTTGTCCACCGGGAAGGTGTCCGCCTTGTCGAGGTGGTTGAAAGCCTGGATCTTGCCACTGCTGGTAGAGATGAGCTCGGGCTGGCCACCCGCCTGCTGCACCGCCTTCCACGGCTCGGTCAGCTCGACCTGTTCGACGCCTTCGGGCGCCGCCACGAATGCGATGCGCTTGCCGGCCAGTTCGTTCGCCACGATCGCGCTCCTTTCGTCGTCGGATCGCTTGTGTTCGAGCACATACCCCTTACTCCGTAAGCACGAAACATGGCGTGGCATGTTCTTGAGCGCACACACCCCATCGCGCTCGCCACCCCCATGACCGGCGGCCCGGCAACGGCAGCCGAGGTGGCCCACCACGCACAGCCACCTCGCGCGCAGCACGACACCCTCCCTCCCGCACTCACCGCGAGCACCCCTCACAGCCCACCCCTCTCACCTCACACCCCACCCCTCTTGCCATCTGAAATCTCACTTGCGAGTATCACCATGACTGCAATCGATCTTACGGAGCTGGCGTGCTGCCCGAGCTGATCCGCGAACACGCGGAGAACCTGTCGAGGACCGACCGGCTCATCGCGGACCACCTGCTCGAACACCGCGACGAGGTCCCGTTCCTCCGCGCGGCCGAGATCGCCGAACAGCTCGCCGTCAGCGCCGCGAGCATCACCCGCTTCGCGCAGCGGCTCGGCTTCGACGGCTACCCCCGCTTCCAGGACGCCGTCCGCCAGGAGCTGCGTACGTCGCTCACGCTCCCGACGCAGGGCGGAGGCCGCTTCGGGCAGCTCTGGGAACGCGAGCTGAAGAACCTCGAGGAGCTGCGCCGCCTCCCGGAGGACCTGCTGGACGCCGCCGCGCGCCTGATCTCCGAGGCCCGGAAGGTGTGGGTCGTGGGCGGGCGCGTGTCCCAGGCGTCGGCCGAGATGCTCGCCTATTCCCTCGGCCGGGTCCGCGACGACGTCCACTCCCTCGGCTCGGCCGCGCTGCACGAGCCCGAGGCCCTGCTCGACATCCATCCCGAAGACCTACTCGTGGCCCTGACGTTCCGCCGCTACAGCCGGAGCACGGCCGAGCTCGGCCGCCTCTTCGCCGCCCGGGACGTACCGATCCTGCTGGTCACCGACGACGGCAGCCCCTCACTCGCCGGGCTCGCGAAGCTCGTCGTACGCGTGTCGAGCAAGGCACCCGGCGCGCTGCCGTCGATGACCGCCGTCACCAGCCTCGCGCTCGCGCTCACGCTCGGCGTCGTCGGCTACTGCGGCACCGGCCGGCTCGAAGCGGGCGAACGACTCGGCCGCACGCTGCACGCCTTCGAAGACTGAACGGAAAGGAAGAAACTGAAGTGACCGACCCGAAAGCGTTGCTGGACTGGGTAACCGCACACCGCGACGACATGCTGGCCGACCTGCGGACGTACGTGGAGCTCGAATCTCCCAGCAGTGACAAGGAATCCCTGAACTCCACACTGGCCTGGCTGGGCTCCTGGCTCGACGAGCGCATCGGCGAGCCTGCCCGGATCCACCGGGTCGACGGCGGTGAGCGCGGCGACATCGAGGTGCGTGACTACCCCGGCCGCGGCGACAAGCCGATCCTGCTGCTGTGCCACTACGACACGGTGTGGCCGCTGGGCACGCTCGCGGAGATACCGTTCCGGATCGACGGCGACCGAGGCACCGGCCCGGGCATCTTCGACATGAAGTCCGGTCTGGTGCACGCCGTGTGGGCGCTCAGGGCACTGGACGCGGCCGGGCTCGAGCGGCCGCCGATCCGATTGCTGCTCAACGGGGACGAGGAGATCGGCAGCCTCTCCTCGCGCCCGGTGATCGAGTCCGAGGCGGCGGGCGTGGCCGCGGCGCTGGTGTTCGAGGCGAGTGCGGACGGCGCGATCAAGACCGGCCGCAAAGGGGTCGGCATCTTCCGGGTGGACGCGACCGGCGTCGAAGCGCACGCGGGCCTGGACCCGGACAAGGGGTGCAGCGCGATCGACGAGATCGCCCGCGTCGTGCTGTACCTGCACGGACTGACCGACCGGGAGAAGGGCACGACGGTCAACGTCGGCGTGCTCGAAGGCGGCACGCGGACGAACGTCGCCGCCGGCAAGGCGAGCGCGCAGCTGGACGTCCGGGTGGCGAGCCAGGAGGAGGCCGACCGGATCGACCGCGCGCTGGCCGAGCTGCGCCCGCACGACTCACGCGCCACGCTCACCCTGTCCGGCGCCTGGAACCGTCCGGTCATGGAACGCACGCCGACGACCGTCGCGCTGTACGAGCGTGCCCGCGCCATCGCCGCCGAGCTGGGTGTCGACCTGCGCGAGTGCTCGGTCGGCGGTGCGAGCGACGGCAATTTCGTTGCCGCGCTGGGAGTTCCGGTCCTCGACGGCTTCGGCGCGGTCGGCGACGGGGCGCACGCGCGGCACGAGCACATCAGCGTCCAGGGCATGCTCGAACGCACCGCGCTCGCGGCGGCCACGCTCGACGCGCTCGCCGGCTAGAACGAGATCCAGGACTTCCCGGCGACCGACCTCACGGAGGCGAAGGCTTCGGCCGCCTCCGTGAGGTCGAACCGCGCCTGCAGCACCTTGCCCGGCGTGATCGCCCCACGGTCGAGCACCGCGACCGTGTCGTCGAAGTCCGCCGGGTGGTCGTAGATCAGCGAGCCCCGCAGGGTGATCTGGCGGTACACCAGGTCCGCGCTGGTCAGCTCCAGTGGGCGGGTGCTGATGCCGACGAGCAGCGCGGTGCCGCCGGGCGCCACCCTGCCGAGGCCGTCGTGCAGCGCCTGCGGCACCCCGGAGGTCTCGAAGAGGAAGTCGAACCCGTCGTCGCCTGCCACCGGTGCCGCGCCGAACGACCGGGCCAGCTCGACCCGGCCCTCGTGGGGTTCCTGGACGAACGCTGTCGCCCCGAGCTCCTGCAACGCCAGGCACAGCAGCAAACCCTGCGAACCCGCACCGACGACCAGACAGCGATCACCGGGCCCGACGCCCGAACGGCGGATGGCGGAGCGTGCGACCGTCAGCGCCTCGGTGCACACGAGGTCCTCGATCGCGACGGTCGCCGCGGCGGGCCAGGTGAACGCCGCCGGCACGGCGACGTACTCGGCCAGCAGACCGGGATGGTTCATGCCGACGATCACCCGGTTCGGGCAGGCCGACGTGAACCCCGCACAGCACGCGGGACAGCGTCCGCAGCAGTAGTTGGGCTCGATGGCCACCTGTTGCCCGACCTGCCGATCCTCGACGGCGCCACCGACGGCGACGATCTCCCCGACGCCCTCGTGCCCCATCAGCCAGGGCGCGTCGACCGGCCGGCTCCCCGTGTAGACCGCCAGGTCCGACCCGCAGAGCCCGAGCCCCCGCATGCGCACCAGCACCTCGTGTGGGCCGCAGTCCGGCTCCGGCAGATCGACCAGCCGCAGCTCCTCGGGCTCGGTCAGCACGACCGCCCTCATCCGATCACCTCCACGACCCATCGTAGAGCTAATTAACCAAAAGGTCCATTAGCTCGCCTGGGACACTGGGAGGCATGGACTCCGTGTACGCCATCCCCCTGCACAACCGTTTCCGCGGCATCACCGTCCGGGAGGGCGTGCTGTTGCGCGGGGCGGCGGGCTGGGGGGAGTTCTGCCCGTTCGCCGACTACTCGGACGTCGAGAGCGCGCCGTGGCTGGCCGCCGCCGTCGAGGCGAGCGAGGTCGGCTGGCCCGCGCCGGTGCGCGACCGGATCGAGGTGAACACGACGGTCCCGGTCGTCTCGCCGGAACGGGCACACGAACTGGTGGCCGCGTCCGGCTGCCGCACCGCGAAGGTGAAGGTCGCCGATCCCCGCTCGTCCCTTGTGGACGATTGCGACCGGGTGGCGGCGGTACGGTCGGCGCTGGGCCCGGGCGGCTCGATCCGCGTGGATGCGAACACCGCGTGGGATGTGGACACGGCGGTAAAGTCGATCCGGGAGCTGGACCGGGCGGCGGGCGGGCTGGAGTACGTCGAGCAGCCATGCCCGTCGATCGAGGAACTGGCGGCGGTCCGGCGGCAGGTCGACGTGCGCATCGCGGCGGACGAGTCCATCCGGCGGGCGGAGGACCCGCTGAAGGTGGCGGTCGCGGGGGCGGCGGATGTCGCCGTGATCAAGGTGACCCCCCTCGGCGGTGTGCGTCGGGCGTTGGAGGTGGCCGAGGCCTGTGGACTGCCGTGTGTGGTTTCCTCGGCGGTGGAGACGAGCGTCGGACTGGCAGCGGGCCTCGCCCTGGCCGGAGCGTTGCCGTCACTGGACTTCGCCTGCGGTCTGGGTACTCGCTCGTTGTTGACGGGCGATGTGACGAGCGCGGAACTGTCCCCTGTGGACGGATGGCTCCCAGTGCTGCGGACGGCGCCGGAGCCGGACCTGCTGGCGTCGGTGACGGCCCCGCCGGAGGTGCGGGAGCGGTGGCTGGAGCGGTTGGGCCGGGTACGCGCAGTGGCGGGTCTTTAGGCAGGCCCAGCCACCCCCCTACGCCGACCCAGACACCGCCCAACCCCCACCCATGCCGAACCCACCAACGCCCAGCCACCCACGGCGACCCGACAAAACCGAGCCACCCACCATGGCGAACCCGGCAACGGCAGCCAAGAATGCCCGCGCCCAGCCCGCTCCCCAACCCCGATCCCCGCGTCCTTCAGCGGTCGGCACGCCGGGTCAAGGCATCTTTCCCGCCTTGACGCGGTGGGCCGACCGTTGAACACTCCGCGATCGGGGTGGGACGGGCATACCCCAACCACCCGCACCCCAGCCGCCCGCGCTGCGCGCGCCCCCCGCGCTACGCCATCACCCCTGCCCTTACGCAACCGCCTCGTCGGCGTCCTCCGACTTCGCGCTCTCGCGTACCGGGAGCGTGTCGAAGGCCGTCGGGGGCTCGCGCCACGGGTCCGTCGGCTCGCCCGACTTCGCGGCTCGGATCGCTCGCCACACCCGCTGCGGGGTCGCCGGGATGTCGATGTGACGGACACCGAGGTGCCGCACCGCGTCGATCACCGCGTTCTGCACCGCGGGCGTCGAGCCGACCGTTGCCGACTCGCCGATTCCCTTGGCGCCCAAAGGGTTCCGCGGCGAGAGGGTCACCGTGTTGGACACCTCCAGGTCCGGCACGTCCGCCGCGGAGGGGACGAGGTAGTCGGCGAACGACGCCGTCACCGGGTTGCCGTCCTCGTCGAACGACACCTGCTCCCACAGCGCCTGCGAAATCCCCTGCACCGCACCACCGTGTTGCTGACCACGCACGAGCAACGGGTTCAGCACCCGCCCGCAGTCGTCCACCGCGATGTGCCGCAACGGTTTCACGTAACCGGTCTCGACGTCGACCTCGACCACGGAAACGTGCGCCCCGAACGGGAAGGTCGCACCGTCGGGCTTGAAGTCCGTCGACTCGACGAGCGGGCTGCCCTCCTCCTCGGCAACCGTCGCGAGCTCGGCCCAGGTCATCGTCGCCGTCGGGACCCCTTGCACGCCAAGAGCGCCGTCCTCGGTCAGCACGATGTCGTCCACCGCGGCCTCCAGTTTCGACGCCGCCAGCTCCTTCGCCCGCCGCAGCACCAGCTCCGCCGCCTCGCGCACCGCGCTGCCACCGACCTGCAACGACCGCGAACCACCCGTACCGCCACCACGCGGCACCTGGGCGGTGTCCGACTGCACGAACGCCACCCGCTCCATCGGGATGCCCAGCGCGTCCGCGATGATCATCGAGAACGACGTCGGGTGCCCCTGGCCGTGCCCGGACGTGCCGACCTTGATCTTCGCGCCACCGTCGGTGTCGATCTCCACGGCCGCGTACTCCCCCGCGCCACCACCGGTGATCTCCACGTACGCGGACATCCCGATGCCCAGCAGCGTCGTTTCGCCGGCCTCGATCCGCCGCGCCTGCTCCGCCCGCAGGTCCTCGTACCCCACGACCCGCAGCGCCTCGCGCAACGGCAGGTCGTAGTCGCCGGTGTCGTAGCTCGCACCCGTCAGCGTCGTGTACGGGAACTGCTCCGGCTGCAGGAAGTTGCGCCGCCGCAGGTCCGCCGGGTCGAGGTCCAGCTCGGCCGCGGCCAGGTCCATCAGCCGCTCGAGCATCGCCGCCGCCTCGGGACGGCCCGCCCCGCGGAACGCGCCCATCGGCGTGGTGTTCGTCAGCGTCGCGATCCCCGCGTAGCTGACCTTCGGAATGTCGTAGACGCCCTGCACCATCGTGCGTGTCGGCCCCAGCGCGAGGTTGCCGCCGAACCCGGCGTAGGCGCCCGTGTCCCCGATGACCCGGCAGCGCAGTCCGACGATCTTGCCATCCGAGCGCAGGCCCAGCTCGGCGAACTGCACCTGACCACGCCCCTGCGGCATCGCCTGCAGGTTCTCCGAGCGGGTCTCCGTCCAGCGCATCGGCCGGCCAAGCCTGCGGCACGCCTCGATGACCACCGCGTGCTCCGCGATCACCCCGACCTTGCCGCCGAACGCGCCGCCGACGTGCGGGGTCACCACGTGGATCCGGTCGGTCTCCCAGCCGAACACCTTCGACGCGGCGGCACGGAAGCCGTGCGGCATCTGGGTCGAGACGTAGATCGTGACGTCGTAGTCCTCGTCGCCGGGCAGCACCGCGATCGCGTTGCCCTCCATCGGCGCGACCGCCAGGCGCTGGTTCTCGATCCGGGCCCGCACCACGACGTCCGCCCCGGCGAGCACGTCGTCGTCCGCGTCCCGGACGCCGGCCGCGACGTTCGAGCCGAGCTCCGGGAACTGCGTGGGCGCGCCGGGTTCGAGGGCCTGCTCGGGGTCGATCGCCGCGGGCAACGGCTCGTAGTCGACGTCCACCAGCTCCAGCGCGTCCTCCGCGGCGGTCGCCGACTCGGCCACGACGGCGACCACCGGCTCACCCACGAACCGCACTCTGTCCGAGGCCAGCGGATACCTTGCGCACTGCGGGTTCACCTCGATGAACACCGGCAGCGACGGCAGGCCCAGGTCCTCCGCGGTGTAGACGGCCACGACCCCGGGCGCCTTCGCGGCCTCGGTGACGTCGATCCCGGTGATCAGCGCGTGCGCGAACGGCGAGCGCACGAAAGCCACGTGGAGCGCACCGTCGAAACGGAGGTTGCCCACGTAGCTACCCTGCCCGCGCAGCAGTTCCGGGTCCTCGACCCGGCGGACCTCGGTACCCAGCAATGAACCCGGCATACCCGCGACTCTATAGCGGGGATCGCCCCCTGCCCACGTGGACCAGCTCCAGCTCAGGGGCGGAAGACCGGGGTCGTCTCAGGGCCCTTCCCCGATGTCCGCGCGGGCTTTCCGGCCGAACATCGATGGCATGACGAACAACGTGAACACCATCAAGAAGCTCCGTCGTAGCTCGTCGGACCGGATGATCTCCGGGGTGTGCGCCGGCTGGGCCGAGTACCTCGGCGTCGACGTGTCGATCCTGCGCATCGGCATGGTCGCCGCCGCCGTCTTCACCGGCGGCGCGGCCGCGATCGTGTACGCCGCGTGCTGGTTCCTCACGCCGGAAGACACCGCCGAGTGACCCGGAAACGCCGAAGGGGGCTCCGGCACCGAAGTACCGAAGCCCCCTCCAGGCTTTGACGCGGACTTGTCAGAAGTCCATGCCGCCCATGCCACCGGTCGGGTCGCCGGCCGGAGCGGCCGAGGCCTTCTCCGGCTTGTCGGCCACGACGGCCTCGGTGGTGAGGAAGAGCGCCGCGATCGAGGCGGCGTTCTGCAGCGCGGAGCGGGTGACCTTCGTCGGGTCCGGCACGCCGGCCGCGAGCAGGTCCTCGTACTCGCCGGTCGCGGCGTTGAGGCCGTGACCCGCGGGCAGGTTCCGCACCTTCTCCACGACGACGCCGCCCTCGAGGCCGGCGTTCACCGCGATCTGCTTGAGCGGAGCCTCGACCGCCACCTTGACGATGTTGGCACCGGTGGCCTCGTCGCCGGTCAGGCGGAGGCTGTCGAACGCCAGCACGGCAGCCTGCAGCAGAGCCACGCCACCACCGGCGACGATGCCCTCCTCGACGGCGGCCTTGGCGTTACGCACCGCGTCCTCGATGCGGTGCTTGCGCTCCTTGAGCTCGACCTCGGTCGCGGCACCGGCCTTGATGACGGCCACGCCACCGGCCAGCTTCGCGAGCCGCTCCTGCAGCTTCTCGCGGTCGTAGTCGGAGTCCGAGTTCTCGATCTCCGCGCGGATCTGGTTGACCCGGCCCTGGATCTGGTCCGCGTCGCCGGCACCCTCGACGATGGTCGTCTCGTCCTTGGTGATGACGGCCTTGCGCGCGCGGCCCAGCAGGTTCAGGTCGGCGTTCTCGAGCTTGAGGCCCACGTCCTCGCTGATCACCTGGCCACCGGTCAGGATCGCGATGTCCTGCAGGATGGCCTTGCGGCGGTCACCGAAGCCGGGCGCCTTGACGGCGACGGACTTGAAGGTGCCGCGGATCTTGTTGACGACCAGCGTGGCCAGGGCCTCGCCCTCGACGTCCTCGGCGATGATCAGCAGCGGCTTGCCCGACTGCATGACCTTCTCCAGGACCGGGAGCATGTCCTTGACGTTGGAGATCTTCGAGCCGAACAGAAGGACGTACGGGTCCTCCAGGACGGCTTCCTGACGCTCCGCGTCGGTGACGAAGTAGCCCGAGATGTAGCCCTTGTCGAAGCGCATACCCTCGGTGAGCTCGAGCTCGAGGCCGAAGGTGTTCGACTCCTCGACGGTGACGACGCCTTCCTTGCCGACCTTGTCGAGCGCCTCGGCGATCAACTCGCCGATGGTGCGGTCCCCGGCCGAGATCGAGGCGGTGGCAGCGATCTGCTCCTTGGTCTCGACCTCCTTGGCGGCCTTGTGCAGCTGCTCGACGACGGCCTCGACGGCCGTCTCGATGCCACGCTTGAGGCTGATGGGGTCGGCACCCGCGGCGACGTTGCGCAGGCCCTCGCGCACGAGCGCCTGGGCCAGCACGGTGGCGGTGGTGGTGCCGTCACCCGCGACGTCGTCGGTCTTCTTGGCAACTTCCTTGACGAGCTCGGCCCCGATCTTCTCCCAGGGGTCCTCGAGCTCGATCTCCTTGGCGATGGAGACGCCGTCGTTGGTGATCGTCGGCGCGCCCCACTTCTTTTCGAGCACGACGTTGCGGCCTCGGGGGCCGAGCGTCACCTTGACGGCATCGGCGAGGATGTTGAGGCCGCGCTCGAGTCCACGGCGGGCGTCCTCGTCGAACGCGATCAGTTTGGCCATTGCGGTGTTGTCCTCCGGTATTGGGCGCTGCGTGGCCAGTCTGGGTTTTCTTGCCAGCAGCAGGACACGTCCTTCGGCCAGGCTCGGTGCCCGCGACGGACGACCGTCCCCGGTTGCTCCCGGGTTCCGGCCTCACCGTCCCGACCTTTCAGGCGAGCGGTCGGCGACCGCCCGTCTGGCACTCGACGGTGCCGAGTGCCAATCCTGTGTTTAGCACTCTCGGCCGGAGAGTGCAAGAACCGCAGCTCAGGCCGAGGGGCGGATGGGGATGGTCGCGGGCGGCGGATTGTTCGCGGATGACCCGGGACCCGGCCCGCCGGTGGGGCCGACCGGGATGTCGGGCGCGGTGGGCTGGGGCGAGCCGCCGCCGCTCCCGCCGCTCAGCAGGATGGCCGCGACCACTCCGCCGGCCACGACGACGGCACCGAGCAACAGCCAGAGCCACAGCAGGCTGCGCTTCCTCGGCTGCGGTTGGTGCGGGGGATAACCGTGAGGCGGCCCGTAGCCGGCCGGGGCGTAACCCGGCTGCGGTACCCCGAACGGCGGGCTGTGATAGCCGGACTGGTGGTAGCCCTGCTGCGGCGGCGGCCCGTACTGCTGCGGCGGGTACTGCTGCTGTCCCCAGCCCTGCTGCCGGCCCCACTGCTGTTGTTGCGGGTAGGGCTGCTGCCGGGTCGGCTGTGAGTCCGGCTGCTGGGGATAGGGCTGCTGCTCGGTGGGCTGTGCGTCCGGGCCCCACGGCGACGAGCCGGACGGCGGCCCCGCGGCCTGCGCCACCTCCGCGCGGGGGTCGGTCAGTACCGGGCCGAGCGCGTTGCGCGCGCTCGCGATCAGGTCGCAACAGTTGTCATAGCGGTCCGGCGGGCTCTTGGCCATCCCCTTGCGGACGACGTCGTCGATCGCGGGCGGCAGCGACGCCACGCGCGAGACCGGCGGCGGCTCTCCCGCCAGATGCCCCTTGATGACCGTCGGCACATCGCCCTTGAACGGCGGGCCGCCGGTGAGGCACGCGTACAGCACGCAAGCGAGCGCGTACTGGTCCGTCCGGCCGTCGAGCGGTTCGCCGCGCAGGTGCTCGGGCGCGGCATAGGTCGGCGATCCGAGGAAGTCGCCCCCACGCGTGCGATGGCCCGTCGCGCCGCGGCG
Source organism: Amycolatopsis acidiphila (assembly GCF_021391495.1). Lineage (NCBI taxonomy): Bacteria > Bacillati > Actinomycetota > Actinomycetes > Pseudonocardiales > Pseudonocardiaceae > Amycolatopsis > Amycolatopsis acidiphila. The sequence continues at coordinate 7,319,786 of NZ_CP090063.1, forward strand.
AGTCAGCCCGAAGTCCGCGACGTAGACGTGCTCGCGCGCGGACTCCCGGCTGGTGACCAGCACGTTGGCCGGCTTCACGTCGAGGTGCACCAGACCGCGGCTGTGCAGGCTGTCCAGGGCGTCGGCGACCTGGTCCAGCAGGCGCAGCGTGCGCTCGGGCGAGATCGGGCCCGCCGAGATCAGGCTCGCCAGGTCCGCTCCGTCCACCAGGCGCATGGCGATGTAGTGCATGCCGTCGATCTCGCCGAAGTCGTACAGCGGCACGACATTGGCGTGATCGATGGCCGAGGTGTTGCGGGCCTCGTCGACGAAGCGCTCGCGGAACTCGGCGTCCGCCCCGAGGTGCTCACCGATCACCTTCAAGGCGACCTTCCGCCCGAGCCGGACGTCGGTCGCCTTGTACATGACGCTCATGCCGCCCTTGCCGAGCACTCCGTCTATGCGGTAGTTGCCCAGCCGACGACCGGTGAGGTCCCCCGAGACATCGCCTGTCACGAGGGCAGCCTAGCCGTACCCGCTAGGACAGCTTGCGGACGTCCGCCGCCTGGCTGCGGCCATCGCGACCGGCCTGGATCTCGAACTCCACCTTGTCCCCCTCGTCGAGAGTGCGGAATCCGTCGGACTGAATCGCCGAGTAATGCACGAATACGTCCGGGCCCTCGGGCGATGCGATGAACCCGTAGCCCTTTTCGGAATTGAACCACTTGACCGTGCCGACTGCCACGGCGTCCTCCTTGCGACCAAAGAACACTGGAAGACCGGCCGAACCGATGTCCCGAGATGCGATCACGCTACCGGAATAACGGCGTCGGGCAATGGGCAATTCACCGAGATTTACGAGCTTGTACCAGGACGGTGCCCGGACCGGCGAAGTCGAGCGCGAGCCCTTCACCCGTCCGGATCGACTGCGGGCCCGAGGGATCCACCGCGCGCAGGCGGCACTGGACGGTGTCCGGATAGGCCAGCAGGTACTGCGGGCGCACCGTGATCAGCTCCCCCGCCTCGATTTTGAACGCGTCGACCGGGCCCGCGCAGGCGAGCACGAGCGGGCCGGTTCCGCTGTAGTGCTCCAGAAAACCGCCGTCGCCGCCGAAGAGTGCCTGCAGCGCCTGCCATCCGTGGTCGACGCGGACCGTGGACGGGCGCGCGAGGAAGGCCAGCTTCGCGACGTTCCAGCCGGTGCGGCCGTCGAGCTCCAGCGGGTAGACGTCGCCGGGATCGGCGGGCGCGAGGTCGACCCAGCCGCCGTCCTTCGGCGCCGTGAACACCGTCGGCGCGCCTTTGCCGTGTGTGCGCAGGCCGCCGCGTGACTGCGAAACCTCGGTGACGCCGAAGCTGCTGGCGAGGAGCGTGTCGGGCACGGCCTGCACCGCCTCACCGGCCGCGAGGCTGACCCGCGCCACGCCGAAGGCGGGCGTGTGCCGCGTGTGGACCTGCACCGAACCTCCCCCGAAGGCTGATCAAACGGGGTGAGTGTCGCACGCTGCGCCGGAGGGGCAGGATGGTCGTCGTGGTTTCCGTCGACGAATACCGTGCCGAGATCGTCTCGCTGCTGGGCACCGCGCCCCCGGTGAGCCTGCCGCTGGCCGACTGCGCGGGACTCGTGCTGGCGGACGACGTGCTCGCCGGGGTCTCGCTGCCGCCCTTCGACAACTCCGCGATGGACGGCTACGCCGTGCGCGCGGCCGACGTCGCCGGGGCGAGCGCCGAAAGCCCGGTCGAGCTCCCGGTCGGTGAGGACATCCCGGCCGGCCGGGTCGATGTGCCCGAGCTGCCACCGGGCGTCACCCATCGGATCATGACCGGCGCGCCGATGCCGCCGGGCGCGGACAGCGTCGTGATGGTCGAGCGCACCGACGGGGGCACCGAGAAGGTGCGCATCAACGAAGCCCCGGAGCCGGGCGCGCACATCCGGCACGTCGGTGAGGACGTGCAAAAGGGCTCGGTCGCGCTGCCGAAGGGCACGGTGCTGGGGCCGGCGCAGCTCGGCCTCGCCGCGGCGGTCGGGCTCGACCGGCTGATCGTGCGCAAGCCGTTGCGCGTCCTGGTCGTGTCGACGGGCACGGAGCTCGTGGTGCCGCCGCGCCCGCTCAAGTTCGGGCAGATCTACGAGTCCAACAGCATCACGCTCGCGGCCGCGATCCGCGCGCTGGGCTGCGAGGCCGAGATCGCGATGAGCATCGACGACGTCGGCATGTTCCGGCGGGCGATCGAGCCGCGGCTGGGCGAGTTCGACCTCGTGGTCACCACCGGCGGCGTGAGCGCGGGCGCGTACGAGGTGGTCAAGGACGCGCTGACCGGCATGGACGTGCGGTTCCAGAAGGTCGCGATTCAGCCCGGCGGGCCGCAGGGCAACGGCCGGTGGAACGGCATCCCGGTGGTCACGCTGCCCGGCAACCCGGTCAGCGTGCTGGTGTCGTTCGAGGTGTTCCTGCGCCCGGCGCTGCTGACCGCGCTCGGCCACAGCAACGTCGACCGGCACCGCGTGCGGGCCCGGCTGACCGAAGGGCTGAAGTCCCCGGCCGGTCGCCGCCAGTTCCGCCGCGGGTACTACTGGCAGCGCGAAGGCGAGGTGACCGGCGAGGTCGGCCCGCGGGGCGGCCCCGGGTCACACCTGCTCGCGGCCTTCACGCAGGCCAACTGCCTGATCGTGCTGCCGGAGAGCGTCGCGGACGTGCCCCAGGGCGCCGAAGTCGACGTGCTGCTGTTCTGATCCCCGTACCATTCGGTGCATGGGGATCTTCTCGTGGATCGTGTTCGGGGCACTGGCGGGCTGGGCGGCGAACCTCGTCATCGGCGGACGTGAGCGGCGGCGGCAGGGTTGCCTGGTCAGCGTGCTCGTCGGAGTGGTCGGCGCCGCACTCGGCGGGCTGCTCTACCGGCTGATCACCGGCCACGAGAAGACGTTCGACTTCGACTTCCCGAGCTTCGGCGTGGCCGTGCTCGGTGCCGTCGTGCTGCTGGGCGTCCTGCGGCTCGCGCTGAGCCTCGGCCGCGGCGGGCCACGATCGCGTGACCGCATGTAACAACTTGCCCCGGCACTGTCACTTGTTGCTTTACACGAACTAAGCTTCTTCTACCGTGTCGGCGCCTCGTCGGGGGAAGCGTCGGCACGGTGCAGTGCGCCGCGGACGATCGACACGGCCGTCGCGAGGTCGACGAGAGTGGGGATCGGCACGCTCCGGATATCCCTCCGCCATTGCTCGAGCAGCTCGCCGAGACGCCCGTCGGGCGTGAGGTCGGGAGCTGTCATGACGGGTCCTCTCTGCTGTTACTACGTTCTGCATCGCCGGTGACGACTTTGCGTTAACAAGCTCGCCCCGGATGGGTTCCCCCTCACAGCCAGGCCGACCTGGCCCGAGCGGTAGCGTGGATACCCAGGTCGGCCAACCACCAGGCCGGTCGAGGCCCGGTCGATACCAACCGGTTACCTATGACAACCCACGGGAACGTGATGAGCCCCAAATCGCCGGAGCAGGCGGGCAACCCTGTCGCCCACGCACTGCAGCTGGCCCGCGAAACCCTTCCCCCGATGCACCCGGCCGGACGTCCGTTCGTCGCCGGCGGCGTCGCCGCCACGCTGCTGCTGCGCAGGCTGTCCAAGCCACTCGGCACGGTCGCCGGGCTGGCGACGCTGGCCACCGCCGCCTTCTTCCGGGAGCCGCGCCGCGTGCCGCCTGCCCGCGAGGGCCTCGCGCTTGCGGCGGCGGACGGCATCGTGTCGCTGATCGAGGAGGCCACCCCGCCGCCCGAGCTCGGCCTGCCTGCCGAACCCCGGATGCGGGTGAGCATCTTCCTGTCCGTGTTCGACGTGCACGTGCAGCGTGCGCCCGCCACCGGCAGCGTCGAGCGGGTCGCCTACCGGCCCGGCAAGTTCCTCTCGGCGGACCTGGACAAGGCCAGCGACGACAACGAGCGCAACTCGGTCCTGCTGCGCACCGTCGACGGGCACGACCTGGTGGTCGTCCAGATAGCGGGACTCGTGGCCCGCCGCATCTTGTGCCAGATCGCAGAAGGCGACAAGATCTCCGCCGGTCGGACTTATGGTCTGATCCGCTTCGGCTCACGTGTCGACCTGTACCTCCCCCCGGGCAGCCGGGTCCTGGTCAGCAAGGGCCAGCGCACGATCGGCGGCGAAACCCCGCTCGCCGAGCTCCCCCAGGGGAAGGACTAGGGCATGGTCCGCGTGGTGACCCCGAGCGTCCGGCTGCTGCCGAACGCGATCACGGTGCTCGCGCTGTGCGCCGGCCTGTCGGCGGTGCAGTTCGCGCTCAGCCACAACTACGTGCTCGCGATCGGCGCGATCGGCGTGGCCGCGGTGCTCGACAGCCTCGACGGCCGCATCGCGCGGCTGCTCGACGCCACGTCGAAGATGGGCGCCGAGCTGGACTCGCTGTCCGACGCGATCTCCTTCGGTGTCGCGCCCGCGCTCGTGCTCTACATCTGGCACACCGACACCGAGCGCATCAGCTGGGTCACCTCACTGGTCTTCGCGGTGTGCATCGTGCTGCGCCTCGCCCGGTTCAACACCCTGCTCGAAGTCGAGAAACCGCCGTACGCCAACGAGTTCTTCGTCGGCGTGCCGGCGCCTGCCGGCGGCCTGCTGGTGCTGATGCCGCTGATCCTGACCCTCGAGTACGGCGAGGGCTGGTGGTCCGCCAAGCCGGTGGTGTGGGTGTGGACCGTCGCGATCGCGCTGCTGTTGATCAGCCGCATCCCGACGTTGTCGCTCAAGAGCGTCAAGGCTCCCGCGAAGGCGGCGGCCCCGCTGTTGGTCGGCGTCGGCCTGCTGGCCGCGGCCATCATCCAGTACCCGCTGATCGCGCTGGCGGTCGCGCTGCTGCTCTACCTCGCGCACATCCCGTACTCGGTCCGCCGCTACCGCTGGCTGGCCGGTCACCCGGAGGCGTGGAACGTGCCGCTGCGGGAGCGCCGGGCGATCCGCCGGGCGCGCAGCACCCGGCGCCTGCGGCTGCGCCGGCCGAAGCTCGCCGGCGCCGGACGGCTCAGCGTCCGCCTGCCGCGCAACACGCCGGAGCACGTCGTACGGGTCCGCACGTTCTCGCCGGACGGCGAGGACCGCAACCGCCGCCGCAGCTGGCGGCGAATGGGCCTGAGGCAGCGCGGAGACCGCTAGCTTCGCCCTAAGGTGAGGGCGTGAGCTCCCCCCAGATCACGCTGACCCTGCGCCACACGCCGTCGGCGCTCGACACCCGTCGCGGCGTCGTGCGGCTGCACCCCGAGGTCCTCGACGCGCTCGGGCTGCGGCCGTGGGACGCGGTGCACCTGACCGGTGCCCGCCGCTCCGCCGCCCTCGCGGCGCCCGCCGACGCCGGGAACACGCCGGGCGTGGTGCTGGCCGACGACGTGACGATGTCCAATCTCGGTGTCACAGAAGGCGCCGAGGTGGTCATCGCGCCCGCGGAGGTGTCGGCCGCCCGGTCTGTCACGGTCGCCGGGTCGCGGCTGGCCAGCGTCTCGGTCTCGCCGCACACCCTGCGGCTCGCCCTGATCGGCAAGGTCCTCACGGTGGGCGACGCGGTTTCGCTGCTGCCGCAGGATCTGGCGCCGGCACCGGGCGCGGACGTCGCGTCCGTGCGGGGGCAGCTCGCCAGGGCGATCGGCACCACCTGGACCACCGAGCTGCTGACGGTCACGGCGACCGAACCGGCGGGCGCGGTCGCCGTCGGCCAGTCCACGGTGGTGAGCTGGCGCAACGGCGCGAGCACACCCGTCCCGTCCACTGTGGAACGTCCGGCACCGGCGCCCGCGCCACAGATCGTGCTCGAGGAGGACGGGGACGCGGTGCCGGTCACGGACCTGGTGGGGGCGCAGCCGCAGGCCAGGACCCTCGCGGAGTGGCTCGATCTCACGTTCCGCCGGCCCGAGCTGCTGGCCCGCCTCGGCACCACGGCCCGGCTCGGGGTGCTGCTGTCGGGCCCCGAGGGCGTCGGCAAGTCGACGCTCGTGCGCTCGGTCGCCGCCGCGGAGGACATCCGGCTGTTCTGCCTCGCCGCGCCGAACATCGCCGTGCTGGAGCCGAACGCCGCCGCGGCCGCGTTGCGGGACGCCATCGCGCAGGCGACCAGCGGTGAGCCGGCGGTGCTGCTGCTGATGGACGTCGAGGCGCTCCTGCCTGCCACCGACCAGCCGCCGCTCGCGACCATCGTGCTCGACGAGCTGCGGATGGCGCTCGACAAGCCCGGCTTCGCGCTGGTCGCGACCACGGCCCGGCCCGAAGCGTGTGACGCGCGGCTGCGCGGCCCCGACCTGCTCGACCGCGAGCTGGCGGTCCCGTTGCCCGACGGGAAGACCCGCACCGACCTGCTCCGGATCCTGCTGCGCGACGTCCCGGTCGAGTCCGGTGTGGACTGTGGTGCGCTGGCCGAGAAGACGCCCGGGTTCGTGGCCGCCGACCTCATCGCCCTGCGCCGGGACGCCGCGCTGCGGGCCGCGCTCCGCCAGCGCGACGCCGAGGAGCCGCGGATCTCGCAACAGGACCTCCTCGACGCGCTCGCGACCGTGCGGCCCATTTCTATGTCCACTTCGGACACCCTGGCGACGGGCGGCATCAGCCTCGACGACGTCGGCGACATGGTGGACGTGAAGCAGTCGCTCACCGAGGCCGTGTTGTGGCCGTTGCGGTACCCGGACTCGTTCGCACGGCTCGGCGTCGCGCCGCCGCGCGGGGTGTTGCTGTACGGGCCACCGGGTGGCGGCAAGACGTTCCTGGTGCGAGCACTGGCGGGGACAGGCGCGCTGAGCGTGTTCGCCGTCAAGGGCGCGGAGCTGCTGGACAAGTGGGTGGGCGAGTCCGAGCGTGCCGTGCGCGAGCTTTTCCGCCGGGCTGCGGAAGCCTCCCCGGCACTGGTGTTCCTCGACGAGATCGACGCGCTGGCACCGCGGCGCGGGCAGTCGAGCGACTCGGGCGTCTCCGATCGCGTGGTCGCCGCGCTGCTCACCGAGCTCGACGGCGTCGAGCCGATGCGCGATGTCGTCGTACTCGGCGCCACCAACCGGCCGGATCTCGTCGACCCGGCGTTGCTGCGGCCGGGACGGCTGGAGCGGCTGGTCTACGTTCCCCCGCCCGACGCGGCAGCCCGCGCGGAAATCCTCCGGGCCACGGCGAAGAACACCCCGTTGGCGTCCGATGTGGACCTGGACAAGCTGGCGTCCACTCTGGAGGGTTACTCCGCGGCGGACTGCGCGGCGCTCATCCGCGAGGCGGCGCTGACCGCGATGCGCGAGTCGCTGGAGGCGGCCGAGGTGACGGCGGCACACTTCGACACCGCGCGTTCGGTGGTGCGCCCGTCACTCGACCCGGTGCAGCTGGCAACCCTGGAGGCGTACGCGGCCCACCGGAGGTGACGCGCTACGAGCCCTTCGCGCGCAGGCCCTGGTAGTCCTTCGTCACGATGACGATCACGCCGGGGCTCGCGTTCTGGATGCCTTCGAACCGCGGCTCGGCCTTCATGCCGAACCAGCTCGCGATCGCCTTCGCCGCGGTCTCCTCGTCGGTGCCCGGCGTGTAGAACGCGGTCGTGGTCGGGATGACGCCGTACGGGTAGTTCGACTCCTCGACGACGTTCCACCCGTCGGCCCGCAGGTCGTCGGCGGCACGTTTGGCGAGCCCGGAGATGGTGCTGTTGTTGTAGACCCGGACCGGCACCCACTTGGCCGCCGCCTGATCGGCCGGCACGCCGCCGTTGTCGTTCGGCGCACCGGGCGCGCCCGTAGCCGGCGGCGCCCCGGCCTGGCCGGACGTCGCGGGCGGCGCCCCGGGGCCACCCGGTGGCGGGGTGGCCGGCGAGGGGGTGGTCGTGCCGGCCGGAGCCGACGACGACGTGCTCGGCGCCCCGCTGCTGCTGCCCTGGCCCGGTCCGGGCCCCGGCGGCGCGGACGAGGTCGGCGCGGCGGAGGTGCCCCCGTTGCCCCCGGACACGGCGGTCACGATGCCGATGATCGCGGCGATGACCGCGATCCCGAGCAGCGCGACACCGGCGAGGCGCAGTGGACGGGACAGGCCCTGGAAGAAGTTCATCGTCCCTCGATCCCCAGCCGCCGGGCCACCCGCTTGCGCTGCCGCGTGGTGCGCAGCTTCCGCAGCCGCTTCACCAGCATCGGGTCGGCTTGCAGGGCCTCTGGCTTCTCGAGCAGTTGGTTGAGCAGCTGGTAGTACCGCGTCGACGAGAGGGCGAACTGGTCGCGGATCGCCTCTTCCTTGGCCCCGGCGTAGCGCCACCACTGGCGTTCGAAGACCAGGATGGCGACTTCGCGCTCCGACAGGCCGGCAGGGGGATCAGGCGGGGACGGCCGCCCGTCGGCCATCGACTCCGCGGCGTCCATCTGACTCCTCAAATCGCCGAAGAACACGGTTGTCATTCCGCCGCGCCATTGAACCACGGGCAAGCCGCTCAGGCGCGGGATCACGGCCCGGCGCGTCACGGTGCGCCGGTGGGTACGATCGCAGCTTGTGACGATTCACCCCATTCGCATCGCCGGCGATCCCGTGCTGCACCACCCCACGCGCGAGGTGGAGAAGTTCGACGAGGAGCTGCGCACGCTCACCGACGACATGTTCGAGACCATGTACGCCGCCGAGGGAGTGGGCCTCGCGGCCAACCAGATCGGCATCGACCTGCGGGTGTTCGTCTACGACTGCCCCGACGACGAGGGCATCCGGCACAAGGGCCTCGTGGTCAACCCGACGCTGGAGACCTCGGAGATCCCGGAGACCATGCCGGACCCGGACGACGACTGGGAAGGCTGCCTGTCCGCGCCCGGCGAGTCGTACCCGACGGGCCGCGCGAGCTGGGCGAAGGTGACCGGCTTCGACGTCGAGGGCAACCCGATCGAGGTCGAGGGCACCGGCTACTTCGCGCGTTGCCTGCAGCACGAGACCGACCACCTCGACGGCTACATCTACCTCGATCGGCTGGTCGGCCGGCACGCGCGGGACGCTAAGCGGATGCTCAAGCGCAACAAGTGGGGCGTGCCGGGCCTGGCCTGGCTGCCGCCGAAGGAGTCGTGAGTTCGCTCCTGGTGAACGGAGCGCACGACCGCGCTGAACGGACGGACACTGATACTCAAGTAACGGTGTAATCCGAGGTGGTGGCCGCGGTGGAAGACTCCGACGTCCTCGATGCCTATTCACGGACGGTGAGCACGGTCGCGGCCGAGATGACGCCGCACGTGGCGAGCCTCCGCCTCGCCCACGGCGGGGGTTCCGGCGTCGTCTTCAGCGACGACGGGTACCTGATCACCAACGCGCACGTCGTCGGCCGGGATCGCCGTGGCGTCGCGACGTTCTCCGACGGCACCGAAGCGGACTTCGTGGTCGTGGGGGCGGACCCGCTGTCCGACCTCGCCGTGGTGCGGGTCGGGGAGGCGCCGCCCGCCGCCCGGCTCGGTGACGCGGACAAGCTCGTCGTCGGGCAGCTCGTGGTCGCGGTCGGCAGCCCGCTCGGACTCGCCGGTTCGGTGACGGCCGGCGTGGTCAGCGCGCTCGGCAGGTCGCTGCCGGTGCGCAGCGGCCGGGCCGGGCGGGTGATCGAGAACGTGATCCAGACCGACGCGGCGCTGAACCCGGGCAACTCCGGCGGCGCCCTCGCCGACTCCAGCGGACGCGTGGTCGGGGTGAACACCGCGGTCGCCGGGATCGGCCTCGGCATGGCGGTGCCGATCAACGCCACGACACAGCGGATCGTCGACACCCTGCTGGTCGAGGGCCGCGTCCGGCGGGCGTACCTCGGCGTCGTCGGGGTGCCCGCGCCGCTGCCGGACGAGGTCGCCGAGCACACCGGCCAGCGGGCGGGGCTGCGCGTGGTGGAGGTGGTGCCGGGCGGCCCGGCCGCACGGGCGGGCCTGCACGCCGGCGACCTGGTGCTGACCGTGGGCCGCGCCAGGGTCGCCGACGCACAGGACATCCAGCGGCAGCTGTTCGCCGAGGTGATCGGCACCCGGTTGCCGATCACCGTCCTGCGCAACGGCGCGATGGTGGACATGGTCGCCGCCCCGACCGAGTTGGCGGGTTAGCGCCGCTTCGCGGAGGGCGAACGCCGTCGTTCCTGCCCGGCCCGGCGGTTGACACGCTTCGGCGAACTCACGCATTCTTGCGGCAGGCGTTGATCCGCCGCCCAACCTCCTTCGGCTCTCCCCGGCAGAGCCGCCCGGTGGAGGCAAAGGGGACTCGTATCCTCGGATCGTTGTCATCCGCCTGCACGGGCTCTTCGCCGGGGGCCGGGCCGCGTGCTGCCGAGGGCCTGATGACAGCGAACAAGAGCTTCAAGCGCCGCGTCCGGGAACGCGCCCGTCGCACCGGGGAGTCCTACACCGCTGCCCTCAGTAACCTTCGGCGTGATCCGAGGAGAAACCTGATGCAGTGGCAGCGGGTCGAAAAGCCCGACTTCGGCTACGCCGTGGCAGTTCCCCAGGGCTGGGACGAGCGGCCGCCGAACCTGAAGAACAGCCCGTGGGAGACCGCCCGCTTCGGAGAGTCCGGCGACCGCAGGCACAGCCTGATCGTCTTCCGGCACCCGGTGAAGCCGGGCCGTGACGTCATGGAAGTCGCGGAACTGGTGCAGCCGTCCCTGGAGCGTTCCGGCTTCACCGACTTCGAGATCACACCCGGCACGATGGCGGGCAGGCCCGCCGCCGTGCTGTGGTGCGCGAAGCACGACGCCGGGCGCACCTGGGCGGTGCGGGAGTACCTGTCCGTCCAGGACGATGTCGCGTTCTGCCTCGGCTGCGGCACCTCCGTCCCGGGTGAGGACGACGAACTGTTCGCGAGCATCGCCGAGCGGTTCGAACTGCTGTGATCCCGTGCGGGTCCCCGCCGTGCGCCGGGGCCCGCACTTGTTCTCCGGGCCGTCGCATGGCATGGTCGGAAGACACAACAGAAATCGCGGGAGCTCGCGCCTTGGCGGGCTGAGAGGGTGACTGGTGTCCTTCGGCGGACCCGGTGTCACCGACCGCCGAACCTGACCGGGTAATGCCGGCGTAGGGAGTGACTCTGCTTTGACGACCCTGGAGAACAACGCGGATGTTCGCGTCACCACCGGGCCGATCACCGGGTCGCGGAAGGTCTACCACGCCACCGAGTCGGGGCTGCGCGTCCCCGCCCGGCGGATCGACCTCTCCAACGGTGACCACTTCGACGTCTACGACACCTCGGGCCCGTACACGGACCCGGACGCCGCCATCGACGTCCACAATGGACTCCAGCCGCTGCGCAGTGGCTGGAGTCAGCAACACAACACCCAGCTGGGCTGGGCGAAGGCGGGTGTGATCACCCGCGAGATGGAGTTCGTCGCGGCCCGGGAGCGGGTCAGTCCGGAACTGGTGCGCGACGAGGTCGCCCGTGGTCGCGCGGTGATCCCGGTCAACCGCAGGCATCCCGAGAGCGAACCGATGATCATCGGGAAGAAGTTCCTGGTGAAGGTCAACGCCAACATGGGCAACTCGGCCGTGTGGTCCTCGGTCGAGGAAGAGGTCGACAAGATGGTGTGGGCCACCCGCTGGGGCGCCGACACGATCATGGACCTGTCCACCGGCAAGCGCATCCACGAGACCCGCGACTGGATCCTGCGCAACTCGCCCGTGCCGGTCGGCACCGTGCCGATCTACCAGGCACTGGAAAAGGTCGACGGGGAACCGGAAAAACTCTCCTGGGAGGTCTACCGGGACACCGTGATCGAGCAGTGCGAGCAGGGCGTGGACTACATGACCGTGCACGCCGGGGTGCTGCTGCGGTACGTGCCGCTGACCGCGAAGCGCGTCACCGGCATCGTGTCGCGCGGCGGCTCGATCATGGCCGCCTGGTGCCTCGCGCATCACCGGGAATCGTTCCTGTACACGCATTTCGATGAGCTCTGCGAGATCCTCCGCCAGTACGACGTCACGTTCTCCCTCGGCGACGGGCTGCGCCCGGGTTCCATCGCCGACGCGAACGACCGCGCGCAGTTCGCCGAACTGGAGACGCTCGGCGAGCTGACGCACATCGCACGCGAGCACGACGTGCAGGTGATGATCGAGGGCCCCGGCCACGTGCCGATGCACAAGATCAAGGAGAACGTCGAGCTGGAGGAACGGCTCTGCGGCGAGGCGCCGTTCTACACCCTCGGTCCACTCGCGACGGACATCGCGCCGGGCTACGACCACATCACGTCGGCCATCGGCGCAGCGCAGATCGGCTGGTACGGCACGGCGATGTTGTGTTACGTCACCCCGAAGGAGCATCTGGGGCTACCCAACCGCGACGACGTCAAGACCGGCGTGATCACCTACAAGATCGCCGCGCACAGCGCCGACCTCGCCAAGAGCCACCAGTACGCGCAGGACTGGGACGACGAACTGTCCAAGGCACGCTTCGAGTTCCGCTGGCACGACCAGTTCAACCTGGCGCTGGACCCCGACACGGCACGCTCGTTCCACGACGAGACGCTGCCTGCCGAGCCCGCCAAGACGGCGCACTTCTGTTCCATGTGCGGGCCGAAGTTCTGCTCGATGCGGATCACCCAGGACGTCCGCAAGTACGCCGAGGAGCACGGTCTGTCCACTGTGGATGCCATCGAGGCCGGGATGCGGGAGAAGGCGGACGAGTTCGGGGAACAGGGCAACCAGGTCTATCTGCCGGTAGTGGAGCGATGACGGGAACACCGAGGACGGCTCTCACCATCGCCGGTTCCGATTCCGGCGGTGGTGCGGGCATTCAGGCCGACCTGCGCACGTTCTTCGCCTGCGGGGTGCACGGGCTCGTCGCGGTGACGGCGGTGACCGTGCAGAACTCGCTGGGCGTGCAGGGGTTCACCGAGATCCCGGCGGACGTGGTGACCGCGCAGATCAAGGCGGTCGCCGGGGACATGGGCGTGGACGCGGCGAAGACGGGCATGCTGGCGACCGCGGAGATCATCGACGCGGTGGCCAAGACGCTGGACGAGGTCCACATCGGACGGTCGGGCGAGACGCCGTTCGTCGTGGACCCCGTCGCCGCGTCGATGCACGGCGACGCCCTGCTGCGCGAGGAGGCGCTGGAGGCGATCCGCACCCAGCTGTTCCCGCGGGCCACGCTGGTCACGCCGAACCTCGACGAGGTGCGGCTGCTGACCGGCGTGGAGGTGACCGACCGGGACAGCCAGCGCCGCGCGGCGGACGCACTGCTGGCGCTGGGGCCGCAGTACGTGCTGGTCAAGGGCGGGCACCTGTACGACGACCCGGACTGCGTGGACCTGCTGTCCGACGGCTTCCAGTACATCGAACTGCGCGGGCCGCGCTACGAAACGAAGAACACCCACGGCGGCGGTGACACCCTCGCGTCGGCGATCACGGCGTCGCTGGCGCAGGACCTCGGGGTGCCCGACGCCGTCGCCGAGGGGAAGCGGTTCATCGAGCGGTCCGTCGCGGACGCGTACGAGCTGGGTGCCGGTGTCGGTCCGGTGTCGCCGTTCTGGCGGCTGCGACACTAGGGACCATGGGTGATATTCCTAGCGCGCTGACGATCGCCGGCTCGGACTCCGGTGGCGCGGCGGGGTTGCAGGCCGACCTGCGGACGTTCCTGACGTGCGGGGTGCACGGGCTGGTCGCGGTGACCGCCGTGACGGTGCAGAACACCCTCGGCGTGCACGGCCGGTCCGACGTCCCGCCGCACATCGTGGCGGGGCAGATCGAAGCGGTCGCGACGGACATGGGCGTGAACGCGGCGAAGACGGGCATGCTCGCGTCGGCGGCGATCATCGAAGCCGTTGCCGAGGCGTGCGACCGGGCGGACATCGGCCGGGACCGCGCGGTGCCCTTCGTCGTCGACCCGGTCGCCGCGTCGATGCACGGGCACCCGCTGTTCGACGAGGCCGGGCTCACGGCGTTGCGGGACCTGCTCCTGCCCCGGGCGACGGTGCTGACACCGAACCTGGACGAGGTGCGCCTGCTGACGGGCCTCACGGTGACCGGTCGTGAAGGAATGCACGAGGCGGCGGTGGCGCTGCACGCGATGGGGCCGCACTATGTGCTGGTCAAGAGCGGGCACCTGCGGGACGATCCGGAATGCGTGGATTTGCTGTACGACGGCTCGGGTTTCGTCGAGCTGCCGGGCCCCCGGATCGCGACGCCACACACGCACGGCGCCGGCGACTCGATGGCGTCAGCACTGACGGCGGGCTTGGCGCGTGGCATGACCGTCCCCGACGCGGCGCGGTTCGGGAAGTGGTTCGTGAGCAACGCCGTGGCGAACGCCTACCCGATGGGCGCCAAGGTCGGCCCGGTGTCGGCCTTCTGGCGCCTGGCCCCGGAGGAGCGGTAGGCGGCGGTGGCGGCGGTGGGCCGACCACCCACCCAGGCCGAACCCGGCAACGCCCAGCTACCCACCATGGCGAACCCGGCAACGGCAGCCGAATGCCCGCGCCCAGCCCGCTCCCTAACCCCGATCCCCGCCTCCTTCAACGATCAAAAATCGGGGTAGGACGGGCGTTCCCAACCACCCGCGCGCTACGCGCCCCCGCGCTTCGCGCGACCCCCGCGCTATGCGCGGGGGAAAAGATCAAGAGAGTCCTCGCCGGACGGGCAGGCTCAAACCGGACGGGCAGGCTCAAAGATGAGCCAGGAAAAGGCCCCTTCACGTCACCTTCTCGAGGTGGTCGAGTTGGGGGTCTTCGGCCTTGGCTTACGCCAACCCACCCCGAACCCCTCAATCCTCCTCCGACAGCAGCATCTCCAGCGCCACCAGGCCCGCCGCCAGGTCCTTCCGCTGCTCCGGCGGCAGGCGGTCGATGCGCTTGTTCAGCTCGTGCACCCTCGTCGACCGGACGCCCGACAGCATGCGCTCGCCGTCCTCCGTCGCGGTCGCCAGCCAGGCTCTGCGGTCGACCGGGTCGGGCTCGCGCCGGGCATAGCCCGCCTCCACCAGGCCGGCGATGATCCGTGACATGGTCGCCGCCGCGACGCCTTCCTTCACGGCCAGGTCACCGAGCCGCATCGAGCCCGACGCGACCAGCGTGGCGAGCGCCGAAATCGCGCCGTGCCCGGGACCGGGCGATCCCGCCTGCCGCAGCGAGCGCGACAGCCTGCCCACTGCCAGGAACAACCGCCCGGCGACGTCCTCGGTCGTCGACGTGTCCACCTCGGGCTCCTTCTGTTCGCCGTTCCCCCGACCCCCGAAGGGTGCGGACAACCATACGTGGTTCCCCTGTCTGAGTACGGTGAACACCCGAAAAGGGGCATTCCGCGTCGTCGCGCCTCAGCGGGCCGGCGAAGACGCCTGCGCCCAGAACCGCTGCGGAACCCGGCCCGCGCCGCGCGCGAGCCGGCCCGCGACCACCGCCGAACGCATCGCGTGCGCCATCCGCTCCGGGTCCTGCGCCCGCGTCACCGCCGTCGACAGCAACACCGCGTCGCAGCCCAGCTCCATCGCCAGCGCTGCGTCCGACGCCGTGCCGATACCCGCGTCCAGCACGATCGGCACGCCCGCGCGGGACACGATCAGCTCGATGTTGTGCGGGTTCCGGATGCCGAGCCCCGTCCCGATGGGCGCGCCGAGCGGCATCACCGCGGCACAACCCGCCTCCTCCAGCCGCAGCGCCAGCACCGGGTCGTCGTTGGTGTACGCGAACACCGTGAACCCGTCGTCGGCCAGCCGCTCCGCCGCGTCGAGCGTCTCGACCGGGTCCGGCAGCAGCGTCCGGTCGTCGGCGTGCACCTCCAGCTTGATGAGGTCGGTCTCCAGCGCCTCGCGCGCCAGCTGCGCCGTCAGCACGGCCTCGGCAGCGCTCCGGCAGCCCGCGGTGTTCGGCAGCAGCCGGATCCCCAGCCGCCGCACGAGCTCCAGCACCCCGGACCCGCCCTCGGCGTCGGCCCGGCGCATCGCGACCGTGGTCAGCTCGGTCCCGGACGCCACCAGCGCCCGTTCCAGCACCGCCAGGTTCGCCGCGCCACCGGTCCCGATGATCAGTCGCGAGCCCAGCTTGTGCTCGCCGATCGCGAGCTCGTCGCCCTCCAGCATGTCCTCACCCACCTTGTACCGCCGTCAGGATTTCCAGCCGCGCGCCCGCGGGCACGACCACCTCGGCCCAGTCGCCCCGCCGGACGACCTCGCCGTCGAGCGCCACCGCGATCCCGCGCGGCGCCGTGCCCAGTGCCTCGAGCAGCCCGGCCACCGTCGTCCCGTCCGGGAACGTCCGCCAATCGCCGTTGATCCGTACTTCCATCACTTCGCTCCCAGCCGATGTGGATGTGCCGCTTCGACGTGCGGAGGCGGCGCGGCGCCGTCGAGCCACGCGACGATCGCGTCCGCGGTCACCGGGGCCATCAGCAGCCCGTTGCGGTGGTGGCCCGTGGCCGCGAAGACGCCTTCGCCGAGCTCGCCGATGAACGGCAGCGTGTCGACGCTCGCCGCGCGAAGGCCCGCCGCGGTCTCGACGAGCTCGTACTCGTCGATGCTCGGGAAGATCCGTTCCGCGCCTTCGAGCAGCTCGCGCACCCCGCGCGCGCTCACGGTCTCGTCGAACCCGGCCTCGTACTGCGTCGCGCCGAGCACCAGCTCGCCGCCCGCGCGTGGCACCAGGTAGATCGGCCGCCCCTCGACGACGGCACGCACGGTGCGCGACGGCGGCGGCAGGCTCGTCCGCCGGGCTCGCAACCGCAGGATCTCGCCCTTCAGCGGCCGGACGGCCAGCGCCGGGTGCAGCCGCGCGCTGCGTGCACCGGCGGCGATCACCGCGACCTCGCACGGCACCTCCCCGGACACGGTGCGGACGCGGCCGGTTTCCACCTCGGTCGCGTCGTCGTCGACGAACTTGACGCCGTGCCGGATCGCGGCGGCCTGCAGCGAACGCAGCAGCTTGCGGTTGTCGACGGCCAGGTCACCCGGCACGAGCAGGGCCCGCACGCCGCTGACCCCCGGTTCGAGCGAGCGCAACTGTCGCCCGGTGACGGACTCGACCTCGCGGCCGACCGTGCGCAGGTAGTCGGCGAGCACGCCCAGCTGGTCGGCGTCGCCGCGGTCGAGCGCGACCACGACGGTGCCGGTGGTCGACAGGCCAGGGTCGCCACCGTCTTCGGCAAGTGCGGCCGCGAACGCCGGCCACCGCCGCAGCGACTCCTCGCCCAGGTGCAGCGCGGCTTCCTCGCCGGGCCAGGCTTCGGTGACCGGCGCGAGCATCCCGCCCGCGACCCACGACGCACCGCACCCCGGCGAACGATCGATGACCGTCACGTCGTACCCGGCGGCCGCGGCACGCCAGGCCACGGACAGGCCGATGACGCCGCCACCGACGACTGCCAGCTGGTTCACCACAGAAATCACGCTCCCTGCGCCGGCATGATCCGGATCAGGTTCCACGGTCGGAGCGGTTCCGGCTCCCTCTCAGCCCGTGTCCTCGGGCTCCCGTGCGGACACCTCCACGTTACCTCTTGCACTACCGTGACCATCATGCCAGGCCTCAGTGGGGATCAGATCAGGAAGCGGCTCGACGCGGCGCGGCTCTACCTGTGCACCGACGCGCGCAGTGAGCGCGGCGACCTCGCCGAGTTCGCCGACGCGGCGCTCGCCGGAGGCGTCGACATCATCCAGCTCCGCGACAAGACCAGCGGAGCGCCGCTCGAGGCGAAGCAGGAGCTGGCCGCGCTGGAGGTGCTCGCCGAGGCGTGCGCCCGGCACGGCGCACTGCTCGCGGTGAACGACCGGGCGGACGTCGCGCTCGCCGTCGACGCGGACGTTCTGCACCTGGGCCAGGACGACCTGCCGGTGCCGCTCGCGCGCCGCGTCATCGGGGACGAGCCGGTCATCGGCCGCTCCACGCACTCCGTCGAACAGGCACGGGCGGCGGCGGCGGAACCGGGCGTGGACTACTTCTGCACCGGGCCGTGCTGGCCGACCCCGACCAAGCCGGGCCGCTCGGCGCCGGGCCTGGACCTGGTGCGGGCGACGGCCGGGGCGACGCGGCCGTGGTTCGCCATCGGCGGGATAGACGACGAACGCCTGCCCGAGGTGCTCGAGGCAGGCGCTACCCGTGTCGTGGTGGTGCGGGCGATCACCGAGGCCGAGGACCCGCAGGCCGCGGCCCGCCGGATCGTCTCCGCCCTGCCGTAGCGGTCAGCCGCTGGTCGGGCCGGCGCTCTCGGTCGGCGTCGCCGAAGCCGTCTGCGAGGCGCTGCTCTGCGAGGGCTGTTCCTGCTGAGTGGTGCTGGGGACGGACGTCTCGCTCTGCTCGGTCGAGGTGGCGGTCGGACGCGACTTCGAGGTCTGCGTCTCGGTGACCGTCGTCGTCTCGTGCGTGGTGGTCGCCGAACCGCCCGACCTGCCCACGACCTGGCCGAACGTGGTGCCCGAACCACCTGAAACCGCGTGCCCGGTCAGGCTCTCGAACCCGGTCAGGGCCAGCATCCCGACGAGAAACGCCACGACGCTGGTGCCCGCGATGAGCGTCCAGCGGTTCTTCCACCAGGGCGGCTTCGGCTTGGTCTCGGGCTTCGCCAGCACCTGCGTCGGTGCCCCCGTCGCGTTCTGCACCGCGGTCGCGTTCTGCGCGCCGGGCCGGGGGAGGTACACCGTGCGCTCCCCGCCGCCGGACTGCCCCGCGCCCGCCATCGGCAGGTACTGGGTGGGCTGCACCCGGTTGACCGCCGTCGCCGGCAGCTGCCCCTGCTGCGCCGGCCCGGGCTGTATCAGCGGGTTGGCCGGGAGCCGCGGCGGCGGTTCGACGAACCGCGTCTCCTGCCGCAACCGCGTGTCGGTCAGCGCCAGCACCTCGGCCGTCTTGCGGGCGGCCTCCTTGGTGCGGCGCAGCGACCGCAGGTACACCTCACTGCCGATCGTGGTGATGATGCTGGCGATCCCCGCGCCCGCGACGGTTCCCCCCACGCCCAGCGTCGAACCCAGGAACGCCGCCGTGATCGCGGCGAGTGCCGACGCGACCACCTGTGCCGGCTTGAGACCGGTCTTCTGAGTCTCTTCCTTTTCCTCGGTCATGATTCCGATCTGCTCGCAAGTTGCCCCACCGTGATCCCACGGTGTCCAACGTGTTAGTCGATCGGAATGCTCCCGGCGTTAGCAGTTTCGTGAGCAGCACCACGACGACTGTCCACTTTGGATCAAGCGGCCTTCACCACGACCTCATACCCGTGAAATCCGGATTCATCCGCGAACGTGCGTAGGCGGTCCGTCGACGGCGCAGTGCAGGCACTTTCCTAGATCAAGCTTCCCTTGCGGCGCAACGTGTTCCGGCGCCAACACGGAGTTACGGACACCGAGCCCGCACAGCGCCCCGACGACCGCGAGCCCGGCGCAGACGAGAAGCGAGACCCGCCAGCCCGAGGTGAGCGCGGCGGGATCGGAATACGACTCGCCGGTAAGTCCGGCGATCGCGGGCAGCACCGCGATGGCGATCAGGTTTCCGGCGCGGGCGATCGCGTTGTTCACGCCCGAGGCGACTCCGGCGTGCTCGTCGGGCACCGCCGCGAGCACGGTCGCCGTCACCGGCGCGACCACCGTGGCCAGGCCCAGCCCGAACACGACGATCGCGGGCAGCACGCTGCCGACGTAGGACGAGCCAGGGCCGACCCGCGTCAGCAGCAGCATGCCCGTCGCCAGCAGGCACGGCCCCACGACCAGCTGCGTTCGCGGCCCGATGCGCTGGGCGAGCGCGCCGGAACGCCCGGACAGCAACAACATGATGATCGTGATGGGCAGCCCGGCGAGGCCGGCCGCGGTGGGCGAGTAGCCGAGCGAGACCTGCAGCTGCAGCACCAGCAGCATCATCACGCCGCCGAGCGCGGCGTAGACGACGAAGGTCAGGCCGTTGGACAGGGTGAACGTGCGGTCCGCGAACATGACCGGCGGCACCAGCGGGGTGGCCGAGCGCAGCTGCAGCCGGACGAACGCGGCGAGCCCGGCGAGGCCGACGACCGCCGCGACGAGCACCAGCGGGTCGGCGACCCCTCGTCCGGGCGCCTCCACCAGGGCCGCGGTGATGCCGGCGAGCCCGATCGCGCCGAGCACGGAGCCGGTCACGTCGATCCGGCCGCTCACGGTCTCGTCGCGGGACTCGGGCACGTACTTGCGGGCGAGCCAGACGCACACCACGGCGATCGGCAGGTTGATCAGGAAGCCCAGCCGCCACGACCACACCTGCACGAGCAGGCCGCCGACCAGCGGGCCGATCGCGGCCGCGAGGCCGCCGAGCCCGGACCAGGCGCCGATCGCGCGCCCGCGGTCGGCGCGGACGAACGACGCCTGCAGGATCGCGAGCGAGCCGGGCGTCAACAACGCGCCGCCGATGCCCTGCAGCACGCGCGTGCCGACCAGCATCGGCGTCGACACCGCGAGCCCGCACAGCACTGAGGAGGCGCCGAACCACACGACGCCGATGACGAACATCCGGCGCCTGCCGTAGTGGTCGCCCAGCGAACCCGCGATGAGGATGAGCGAGGCCAGCGCGAGCAGGTAGCCGTCGAGGATCCACTGGAGGCCGGCGACGGAGGCGTTCAGCTCCCTGCCGATCCGCGGCAACGCGACGTTGACGATCGAACCGTCGAGCATCGCCATCCCCGACCCGAGGATGGTCGTCGCGAGGACTCCGCGGGCCTGCGCCGTCCCCCAGCGGACGGTCACGGCGTGGTGAGCGTGGTGACGAACTTGTAGCGGTCGCCCCGGTAGATGGAGCGGACGAACTCGACCGGCTTGCCGTCGGTGCCGAACGAGTGCCGGGACAGCAGCAGCACGGGCATGCCGACGTCGGCGCCGAGCAGCTCCGCCTCCTGCGGGCCGGCGAGCGAGGTCTCGATGGTCTCCTCGGCGCGCTCCATCTGGACGCCGAACTGCTCGCGCAGCACCGCGTAGAGCGAGCCGCCCGAGGAGATGTGCTTGCGCAGGCCGCGGAACCGGCTCAACGGCAGGTGGGTGGTCTCCAGCGCCATCGGCTCGTTGTCGGCGAGGCGCAGCCGCCGCATCCGCATGATCTTGGCGCCGCTGCGGATGCCGAGCAGCTTCGACATCTCCGGCTCGGAGACCAGTTCCTCGATCTCGAGCAGCTTCGACGACGGTTCACGGCCCTGCGCCCGCATGTCCTCGGTGTAGGAGGACAGCTGCAGGCGCTGCGCGAGCTTGGGCTCGGCCGCGAAGGTGCCCTTGCCCTGCACCCGGTGCAGGCGGCCTTCCGCGGTGAGGTCGGCCAGCGCCTGGCGCACGGTCGTGCGGGAGACGCCGAAGTCGGTGGCGAGCGCACGCTCGGTCGGGATGGGCGAGCCGGGCGGCAGGCTCTCCAGGAGGTCCAGCAGATGCTGCTTCAACGCCCAGTACTTCGGCTCGCGCTGACCCCGCGTGGGTGACTCGAACATGACCGACTCCCTCTTTTTGAACCGCCCGCCGGGCGCAGGAAGAAACTACCCTTTCGCCTCGTCCCCGCGCCCGCGTTAATATTGGTCTAGACCTTAAAGTGCCAATGCTGCGAAGATGCAGCGAAACCTACCGGATCGCGGCCGCGGTCCGCCCTGGCGACGCGGCGGGGACTACGCGCACAATCGCAGGAACACGAGAGGGACGACTATGACCACCCCCGGACAGCACATGGCAGCCGAGATCGCGGAGCAACCCGCCGTGCTGGCCGGCCAGGTGGCCCGCCGCGCGGAGTTCGCCGAGGTGGCCCGGGGCATCGCCCGGCGGCCGCCGCGGTTCGCGCTGCTGGCCGCGCGCGGGTCGAGCGATCACGCGGCGCTGTACGCGAAGTACCTGATCGAGGTACTCCTGGGGCTGCCGGCGGGCCTGGTGTCGCCGTCGACCGTGACACTTTACGGCGCTCGTCCCGACCTGCGCGACGTCCTGCTGATCTCGGTGAGCCAGAGCGGCGGCTCGCCCGACCTGCTGGAATTCACCGAGACCGCCCGCGCGCAGGGTGCGCTGACGGTGGCGGTCACGAACACCCCGGCCTCGCCGCTGCACAAGGCCGCCGAGCTCGCAGTGGACATCGGCGCGGGCACCGAGCAGGCGGTCGCCGCGACCAAGACGTACTCGGCGACGCTGCTGGCGTTGTACCTGCTCATCGACGCCGTGCGTGGCGGGGACGGCTCGGCGGCGGCCGACCTGGGTGCCCTCGCGGAACAGGCGCTCCAAGCCGATGTGCAGCGCGCGATCGACCGGTACCGCTTCGTCAACCGCGTGATCACAACCGGGCGCGGCTACTCGTACGCGACAGCGTTGGAATCGGCGCTGAAACTGGCCGAGACGAGCTACCTCGCCGCCCGTGCCTACAGCGGCGCGGACCTGCTGCACGGCCCGGTCGCGGCGATCGACGAGGACACCGCGGTGCTCGCGGTGACCGGTTCAGGTCGCGGCGGCGGCGCCATGCACGACGTGCTGAAAGCGGTTGCCGAGCGGGGCGCGGACGTCCTCGCGGTCGGCTCGTCCAGTCAGGACGTGCCCGCGGCGCTGCGCATCCCGGTGCCGGAGGTCGCCGAGGAGCTGGCGCCGGTGCTGGAGGTGCTGCCCGTGCAGCAGCTCGCGCTCGGGCTGTCGGTGGCACGCGGCGGTGACCCGGACAGCCCGCGTGGCCTGCTCAAGGTCACCAAGACGCGATGAGCTTCGTCATCGGGGTGGACGCGGGCGGCACGTCCACCCGCGCGCTCGCGGTGGCCGCGGCCGGGACGGTCCTTGGCAGCGGTCGCTCGGGCGGTGCCAACCCGAACTCGCACTCGCCCGAGACGGCCGCCAAGCATCTCGGGGAGGCGATCGGCGCCTGCCTCGGCGGACTCGATCCGCAGGAGGCAAACGCTTGCGTGGTCGGCATGGCCGGCAGCAGCAAGCTGACCGACCCGGCGGTGGCCGGTCTGTTCGAGGCGACCTGGGCCCGGCTGGGGCTGGGCGAGGTGCTCGTGTTGACCGACGCCGAGGTCGCGTTCGCGTCGGCGACGGCCGCCCCCGACGGCACGGTGCTCATCGCCGGCACCGGCTCGATCGCGGGCCGGATCCGCAAGCGCCGGATGGTGTCCACGGCCGGCGGCTACGGCTGGCTGCTGGGCGACGAGGGCTCGGCGTTCTGGCTCGGCCGCGAAGCCGTCCGCGCCACGCTCGACGCCCTCGGCGGCAGTGACGAGCTGGGCCCGCTCGCCACCGCGGTGCTCGCGGAGGCCGGCATCGAGGTCGCCGACCGGCTCCAGGCCTGGCGGCGGCTGATCACCGTCGCGAACGCCGAAGCCCCGATCCGGCTCGCGCGGTTCGCCCCGCTGGTCAGCGCGGCGCCCGACGCGGGGCCGATCCTGAACCGGGCCGCGACCCTGCTCGTCGAGATCGCGCTGGCGACCCGCGAGCCCGGCGAGGACACACCGGTGGTGCTCGTCGGAAGCGTGCTCAACGGGCCGGTCGGTGCCAGGGTGCGCGCGAACCTTTCCAGCCTCGAGGTCCTGACCAGCACCGACGGCGTGCTAGGCGCCGCCTGGCTCGCCGCGGTCGAGGCCTTCGGCGAGAGCGCCGTCCGGCCCCGGCGCTGACTCCCTTTCCCCGGCGGGCTCGAGGCGCAGGCCCGGATGGTCGGCAGGCAGCGTGCGGTAGAGCACCCAGCCGCTGACCGCGATCGTCAGCGCCTGCAGCGGCCAGGTGAGCACGGTGCGTGCGACGCCGAGCGCGACCAGTTGCCCGGTCCACCACAACGGCAGGTAGACGGCGACCCGCAGCAGGTACTGGCACGACCAGGTCAGGCTCGCGCGCGAGTAGGCACGCAGCAGCGCCGGATCCCGGCGCCACCGCGTCTTCTGGCCGAGCACCAGCCCGACCACCACGCCGAGCAGCGGCCAGCGCACGACCACGCTCGCCGCCCACAGCAACGCGCTGGCCACATTGGACAGCAGCTGGATCAGAAAGAAGTCCTGCGCACGACCGGTGTGCAGCGCGACCAGCGCCGCGACGATCACCGCCGCGAGGCTCACCACGACCGCGCGGGCCTTGTCGCCCCGGACGAGCCGGAACACCCCGACCGCCACCGCGGTCGCGGTCGCCGCCACCGAGCCCCACGCGATGGAGTTCCCGGCGATCAGCCAGCCCAGGACGAACGCCAGCGGCGGCAGGCTCGCGTCCACCGCGCCCTTGCGGCCGCCGAGCACACTCGCCAGGGATTCGCGTTCCCGAGCCGCAGGTGAGGTCACCCTCACATGCTGCCCGATTGCGCCCTTTCGGGGGAGTACGTCCCGAGATCTTCGCCACAGGGAGTGTTTCGCTCCGGTAATGAAGAGGCGCTGATGACCGACAAAGTAAGAAACTATGACGTCCGAGGAAACCGACGGTGGCGTAGGTCGGGAACAGGGGTGCATCCTCGCGATGTTGGTTCTGGGGAGAACCGGCAGGTGCGTAGAGAGGGGAATCGCAGCGTGTACGGCTACGACAGCTATGTCGCCTTGGGCGACAGCTTCACCGAAGGCCTGAACGACCGCCTCCCCGACGGCACCTTCCGCGGCTGGGCAGACCGGCTGGCCGAGATCCTCGCCGGCGGCCGGCCCGGCTTCCAGTACGCGAACCTGGCGCTGCGCGGGAAGATGCTCGCCGAGATCATCGACGAACAGGTCCCTCTCGCCCTCGAGCTCAAACCCGACCTCGTGACGTTCTGCGGCGGCGGCAACGACGTCATCGTGCCCGGCACCGATGTCGACGAGATCGCCGCGAAGATCGACGAGGTGATCGCGGCGCTCCGCGGCGCCGGTATCGACGTGTTGCTGTTCAACGGTCCCGACACCAAGTCGTTGTCGGTGATGAGCGTGCTGCGCGGGAAGATCGGCATCTACAACACGAACCTGTGGACGATCGCCGCGCGGCACGGTGCCCGCGTGGTGGACCTGTGGACCATGGACGTGCTGCGCGACTTCCGCGCCTGGAGCGACGACAGGCTGCACTTCACACCCGAGGGCCATCGGCGGATCGCGTTGCGGGCCGCCGAACTGCTCGGCGTGCCGGTGGCCGAGGACTGGCGTGAGCCGTGGCCGGCGCTGACGGCCCAGCCCAACTGGGTCGAGCTGCGCCGCTCGGACCTGGCCTGGACGAAGATGCACCTGCTGCCGTGGATCCGCCGCCAGCTGCGCGGCGAGTCCATGGGGGACGGCCTGTCGCCGAAGCGGCCGCAGCTCACCCCGTTCGTGATCCCCGCCGTTCCCGTCGACGACCACGCTCCGACCAGCTAAGTCGCGTTCGGGCGTGACGCGGCTTACAGTCGCGATGTGTCCGGTTCACGCAGCTGGATCCCGGCCGTGCCGATCGCGGTGGTGGTGACCGGCGTACTGGCGTTCGCCGCGATCTCGGTGCAGGGCCCGCAGCTGCGTGCCCATCTCGCGCAGCCGGGCCGCGCCTCCGCGCAGGCGGCGATCGACCGGACGCTGGCCGCCGAGCCGATCACTTTCGCGCCCAACGCCACCGAACCGACCGGAGGCGTCGCGCCGCTCGCCGAGGTCCTCCGCATCGCGCCTACAGGACTCACCTTCGAGGTCGGCGGGCATACCGCAGCGGGGCCGGGCGGGGAGGAAACAGCGCTCGCGCTGTCGCAGACGCGAGCGGACGCCGTCGTGAAAGCGCTTGCCGCGGCCGGGGTGCTTGCCGACCGGCTCACGGCGAAGGGCTACGGCGACACCCGGCCCAGCGCCACCGGCGACGACCGGCGCGTGGACGTCACGGTCCGGTAGGAGGTCGCGATGCTGTGGCTGTTCGGGCAGATCTGGCTATGGCTGCTGGTGGCATTCGCGCTCGGCGTGGTCACGACGGTGGTGGTCCTGCGCCCGCGCCGGAAGTCGGTCCCGTCGGCCACGCACGCGGAGCAGACCCAGGTGCTCCCACTGCCGCCGGACGAGTATGTCGACCCGGAGCCCGAGCCCGACGCCGGTGACTGCGCGCGAGGGCGCCGCTCCGGCACGTTGCCGATCGATTGGCCGCCTGCGAGCTGACGAACCGCTCCTTGCTAAGTTTCAGCCATGCCGCTCCCGCACTGGACCATGGAGGGCTTACTCCCGCCTGGGCGGCTTCCAGCCGATGTCGCCGACATCTACGAGCGTCTCGTCTTCGACGCGCCACACCAGAACGAGCGGGAGATCCTGTTCAGCGCGCTCAACAGCTACCTCGGCGCGGTCGCCCGGATCATCCCCAGTGGCCGCGCGTGGGTCGGCGGCTCCTTCATCGCCCGCACCGAGCACGTGCCCGGCGGCCTCGACGTGGTCCTCATCCCCGACGACTGGGGCAGCCTCAAGCGGATGACCGGCCCGGCGCGCGACTCCCTGTACGGCCTGGTCACACTGCGCGGCGTGATCATCGGCCAGCCCGCGATGTACCTCGACCAGGTGCAGCCGGTGGGCGGCCTGCTCGACGGCTTCCTGTGCTTCCCCGGTGATGAGGAGACCTGGGCGCAGACCTGGTCCGGCCAAGGCACGCGCGGCTTCCCCGAGGTGATCTGGTGACCGAGTTCCGCAGGATCGCCGACGACATCCCCGGCGGCACCTGGCTCGACGACCTCGCCCGCGCCTCGGCGATGGCCGCGCACGCCAAGTTCGAGCGCACCTCACGGTCGCCGCTGCTGCGGGTGTCGATGCTGGGCTCGACCAACCTCGACGCCTATACGTACTCCGACATCAGCCGGGCGCTGCAGGACGCGACCGCGAAGGTCGGCCACATCATCCGCAACCCGCAGGCCGAGGTCACCTACGTCCAGCCGACCGACCGCGACAAGGCCCCGCTCATCCAGCGCGGCCAGGCCGGGAACACGATCTTCTTCGGCTTTCCGGAACCCGCCCTCGACGACGCGCTCATCCACGACGGCATCGAGACGCTGTCCGAGCGCGCAGTCAAGGAGCTGTGCGACTTCCTGCCCGCGAACGGGTCCGACGACGGTGCGCTCGACGCGGTGCTGCTGCAGCGCGACACCGTCCGCAACGCCGTCAGCGACATCGTCAACGCGGTGGTCAAGAACGTCGGCATCGGCATCCAGCTGACCCCGACCTCCGGCGACGAGGTCGCCCGCAGCATGACCCTGGACCAGGCGAAGGTGCTGCACAGCAGCCTGCGTGAGTCACGCGAGGCGGTGGGGTACGAGACCGTCTCCGGCCGGCTCGACGGGGTGCGCACGCGGCGGCGGATCTTCTACCTGGAGCGCGAGTCCGGCGGCACGATCCAGGGCGCGGTCGCGCCGGACCTGCTGGGCCAGATCAAGGAGAACCTCGACCGCCCGGTGACGGCGCGGCTGCGGGTCGTGCGCACGACCACCATCGACGGCAGGCGCGGACGGCCGGTGCACGAGCTGCTCGAGATCACGCCCGAGGTCAACCTCTTCGACCAGTAGAGACGAGTACGGCCCCGCGCCACCAGTCCCGATCTGGTGGTGCGGGGCCGCACCCGGTGGAACACATTGTCAGCGGTCGCACAGGACTACCCGAGCGAGGAAGAACCCCTACCACCGACGACAACCTCGGACCGCTCCGTCGCCGGAGCGGTTGCGACACCGTAACAGGCTGCGTTGGACCGGCTACAAGCGGCCCGAGTTTCCCTGTGATTCAGCGCGCAACCGGGGTGAACTCCCGGCTGCCGATGAAGGTCGGCCGCGGCTTGCTCGCCGCGTACGGCTCCACCAGTGCGTTCTCGACGCTGTTGAACACGATGAAGATGTTCGACCGCGGGAACGGCGTGATGTTGTTCCCCGAGCCGTGCATGATGTTCGAGTCGAACCACAGCGCCGAGCCGGCCTGCCCGGTGAACTGCTCGATGCCGTACTCGGCGGCGAGCCTGGTGACGTCCTCCTGGGCCGGGACGCCGATCTCCTGCTCCTTGAGCGACGCCTTGTAGTAGTCCTCCGGGGTCTCCCCCACGCACGGCACGAACGTGCGCTGCGAACCGGGCATGACCATCAGTCCACCGTTGAACGGGTAGTTGTCCGTCAGCGCGATCGAGCAGCTCACCGCCCGCGGCCGGGGCATCCCGTCCTCGGCGTGCCAGGTCTCGAAGTCCGAGTGCCAGTAGAACCCCGTGCCCTTGAACCCGGGCATGTAGTTCACCCGGCTCTGGTGGATGTACACCTCCGAGCCGAGGATCTGCCGGGCCCGGTCGAGGATGCGGGGATCGCGGATGAGCTCACTGATGAGCTCGCTGAGCCTGTGCACCTCGAAGACGGACCGGACCTCGCCGCTGGCCTTCTCGGTGATCACCCGCTCGTCGGACTTGAGCGCTTCGTCGCCGGACAACCGGACCAGTTCCTGCCAGTAGGTCTGCACCTCTGCCGGGGAGAGCAGCCCCTCGGCGACGTGGAAACCCTTCGCGTCGTGCGACGCCAGCGTCGCAGCGTCCACCGGGCCGTCGCCCACGGCGCCCCAGACCGTCGGGTCGACCCGGTCGAACGGCTCCGCGGTCCCGGTGACCCGCGTCGGATACAGGTCCTCGACCTGGGTGTCCATGATGGTCAAAACGGTTCGCCTCCTTGTGGCTTCCCCTTTTTTTCGTGTTCGGCGGTTGCGTCAGTCGTCTTCGGTGACCAGCGGGTACACGCCGTTCTCGTCGTGCACCTCGCGCCCGGTCACGGGCGGGTTGAAGACGCACACGGTCTTCATGTCGGTCTTCGGCCGGACCTGGTGCTTGTCGTGGTCGTTGAGCACGTAGATCGAGCCCGGCCGCAGCTGGTGGGTCTCGCCGGTCGCCTTGTTGGTGACCTCGCCTTCACCCTCGTAGACGAACACGGCCTCGATGTGGTTCGCGTACCAGAAGTCGTTCACGGTTCCCGCGTACAGCGTGGTCTCGTGCACGGAGAACCCGACGCCGTCCTTGGCGAGCAGGATGCGCTTGCTCCGCCAGTTGGGCTCCTTGATGTCAGCGTCGGTGTCGGTGACCTCGTCGAGGGTACGGACGATCAAAACTCTCTCCCGTTCTACTTGCTCAGTACGGCCTTGACGGAGGCGTCGATGATCTCGAGGCCTTCGCCCACTTCGGCGTCGGTCAGCGTCAGCGGCGGCAGCAGCTTGGCCACCTCGCTGTCCGGGCCGGAGGTCTCCATCAGCAGACCGCGTTCGAACGCGGCCGCGCACACCTTCCCGGCGATCTCGCCGCTCTGGAACTCCAGGCCGCGGGCCAGGCCCCGGCCCTTCGCGGTCAGGCCCGCCTCGGGGTAGGCCTCGGCGATGCCCTCGAGGGCAGCCCCGAACCGCTCGCCCTTGGCCCGCGTGGACTTCTCCAGCTCGTCGTTGCTCCAGTAGGTGCGCAACGCCTCGGCGGCGGTGACGAACGCGGGGTTGATGCCGCGGAAGGTGCCGTTGTGCTCGCCCGGCTCCCAGACGTCCAGCTCGGGCTTGATCAGCGTGAGCGCGAGCGGCAGGCCGTACCCGCCGATCGACTTGGACAGGCACACCATGTCGGGCTTGATCCCGGCGTCCTCGAAGGAGAAGAACGGCCCAGTGCGCCCGCAGCCCATCTGCACGTCGTCGACGATCAGCAGGATCTTGTGCCGCTGGCACAGGTCGGACAGCCCGCGCAGCCACTCCAGGCTGGCGGCGTTGATCCCGCCCTCGCCCTGCACGGTCTCCACGATCACCGCGGCCGGCTCGTTGAGCCCGCTGCCCGAGTCGTCGAGCAGCCGCTCGAAGTACAGGAAGTCCGGGTACGCGCCGTCGAAGTAGTGGTCGTAGGGCATCGGCGTGGCGTGCACCAGCGGGATGCCGGCACCGCTGCGCTTCATCGAGTTGCCGGTGACCGACAGCGCGCCCAGGGTCATGCCGTGGAAGGCGTTGGTGAAGTTGATGACCGACTCCTTGCCGGTCACCTTCCTGGCCAGCTTCAGCGCGGCCTCGACGGCGTTGGCGCCGCCGGGACCGGGGAAGATGACCTTGTAGTCCAGCTCCCGCGGCTTGAGGATGTTCTCCTCGAAGGTCTCCAGCAGGTCTCGCTTGGCGACGGTGAACATGTCCAGCGCGTGCGTGACGCCGTCCCGGGCGATGTAGTCCAGCAGTGCCTGCTTCAGCACCGGGTTGTTGTGTCCGTAGTTGAGCGCCCCCGCGCCCGCGAAGAAGTCCAGGTACGGCTTGCCGTCCTCCGCGTAGAGGCGGCTACCCACGGCCCGGTCGAACACGACCGGCCACCCGCGGCTGTAGCTGCGCACTTCGGACTCGAGTTTCTCGAAGATGCTCACTGGTGTTTCCAACTCCCGACTGATGCCTTATCGGCCACCATTCCGCGCTATTGCACGGAAAGCGGGCCGATTCGGTAGAGGTCCTCTTGTTCGTGCCACTCGCCGTCCGCCGGGAAGTCGGATGACGCGAACAGTTCCGTCCGCTCCATCGTCGCGTTCCATCGTTTCGCGAACGACGCGAATGTTCTTATCGACGCTTCGTTGTCCGGGGTGACGGTGGTCTCCAGGTAGCGGACGCCCTGCCCCACCAGACGCGTGAACAACTCGTCCAGCAGTGCCCCGGCCAGGCCTTGTCCACGTTGTGACGCGTCGACGGCCACCTGCCACACCAGCGCCGCATCGGGCGCCACCGGTCTACGGTACGCGATTACGAAACCGACCGCTTGACCGTCCACTTTGGCCACAACCGAGGTGTCGGCGAAATCGCGGCACCACAACAAATACGCATACGGCGTGTTGAGATCCAGCTTCTGTGAATCCCGTGCGATTCGCCACAGCGCCGCGCCGTCGGCCTTGGTCGGAGAGTCGATCAAGTGCTTTGCGGACATGTCAAAACAAGCTAACAGAGGTTCTTAGCCCGTTCAGCGGAAGAGGAAGCGCGCACGCTAACTACCTGCAACGACGAGGAAACACGTGTGACAATGCCAACAGGATCGTATCTTTTGCGAGCGCGACGTGCTATAGGCCCAGCACGGACCTGCCGCGGTACTTTCGCGGGGTGCGGCCACCCTGCACAGCGCCGAGGCCGACGGTTTCGTTACACGGTAGTGGCACGGGTCACCTGATGCGAGTCGAAGCGGCCGGATCGCACGCCGCCCAGAACCGGGCTCCGAAGCGGGACAGTCGCACAGTGTGACGAACGAGCTTGACGCGCTTGGCCGTCGCGCTCGCCGTGCGGACCAGTTCGTCGGTCGCCAGGATCTCGTACTGCGAGCTCAGCGCGGGGTCGTCGGCCGTGATGTCGACCAGGCCGAGACCGGCCAGCCGGGTCAGGTAGCTGGGCACCTCGTCGGGCAGGATCACCCCGGCCGCCTTGCCGACCGTCGAGGCGTTGCGCAGCAGGATCCGCTCCCCGCGGGCGACGACGTCCACGGCCGGGTAGGCGTCCCCGTCTGAGAGCACCGCGAGGATGCGCGCCTCGTCCGGCGTCAGCGCACGCAGGACGGTCGCGTACAGGTACTCGCGAGCACGGTCGCGGTCGAAGGCGACCGACCGGTCCAGCAGCTCCTTCATCGCGGCGCGGAGCGGTTCGGCGGCGAGCACGACCTCTCCGGCACCGTCGGGCTCGCTGCCGCTCGACGCGGCGCTGAGCGCCACCACGTACGGGTCGTCGACCTCGTCGAGTCGTTTGCGCAGACCGGAGAGCACCTGGCGTTCCACCACGCGCAGGCTCTCGGTCGCGTTCTCCACGCCCGGCAGGCGGCGCCCGAGCGAGACGCCTGTGCGCGCGGCCCAGCCTGCGAGCCGGCCGGCTCGCTGGGGCAGGGAGTCCTCGGCGTCCGGCACCGCCGGCAGGTCGTCGCTGGTCACGAACGAGATGCTAGCGAAGCGACAGGCCGGTCAGCGTGCTGCTCGGCCGGCCCGTTTGGTCGCCTTGCGCAGCTGCAGGATCCGGGCCGCGCCGATCAGCGCGACCAGCACGGCCCCCGCGATCGCGGAGAACAGCATCGCGACCGCGAGCGGCAGGCTGCCGCTCATGCCGAGGAAGTTGACCGTGGCGGTGGCCAGGTTCTGCAGGATGAAGATGAGCAGGAAGACCAGGATGACGAGCGCGACGATCACCGCCACCCAGGTGCCGCTGATGCGGGTCCGCTTGATCGGCGCTGGCCGGGGCGGGGCCACCGGCGTGGCCGGGGCGGCCGGTTCCGCCGCGGCAGCAGGTGTTGCCGGGGTTGCCGGGTCCCGGCGAGTCTCGGCGAGGGGCTCGGGGTCCTGCGCGTGGGTCATACGCGGATTATGGTCCGGACGACGGTTTCGTGCTGCTTTACTGCATCCGATCGGGTGACCAGAGCAGGGTGATCATGCGGCGCGTGCCGATCTCCTCGCTCGCGAGGACGGCGGCCAGCTCCTCGGTGCGCTCGGCGCCGAGGCACAGGCGGCGACGCGTGACCGCGACCCGCTCGTCGAATGGCATCGGCGCGGGATCCTTCCGCCAGCGCACGACTTCCGGCTCCACGCCCAGCTCGCGCAGGGCCACGATGGCGTCGTCCGCGGTCGGCCCGGCGGGGCGGTCGAGATTGTGAAAGCGCTTCCACAGCTCGTTCATCCCGGTCAGCGGATGGGCCGCGGTCAGCTCGAGGACGACCCTGCGCGCGTGCTTCTCCAGCGCCCGGACGAACGGCCGCAGGTCGGGCACGTTGTAGAGAACGTTGGCGCAGACGGCGACATCGACCATGCCGACTTCGGCGTGCACGTCGGGCCAGCGCCCTTCGACCGTCCGGTACGGCAGGGACAACGCGGCGGCCCGCTCGGCGAACTCGGCGAGCAGCTTCGCGTTCGTGTCGACCGCTGTGAGGTGGGAGAGCGCCCTGGCGCACGGCAGGCTCGCCGCGCCCGCCCCGGCGCCGACGTCCAAAACCGTGCCGCCGTAGTCGAGTACGGCCTGGTGGGTCGGCGTCGAGGGAGTGCCGAGCTGGCGATCGGCCCGCCGGATGAACACGTTCCGCGGCACTTCCCACGGAGATTCCTTCGCCTGCGCGAGGATTTCGGGCGGGATCGCCCAGCCCGCCAGGTCGGTGGCCCAGCGCTCGACCGCGTTCATCGGCAGCTGCCGACAGTGTCCATGCAGTCAGGCTAGAGCCAAGCTTTCGCCGCTTCGACCGCTTCCAGGGTGATCATGTGGCCGCCTGGGTGGCGGTGCACGGTGACGTCCGCGCCGCGCTTTTCGAGCAGCGCGACGAACTGCTGGTTGGAGGGCAGCGGGGCCATCGGGTCCTGCTGTCCGTTGGACAGGAACACCCGGGTGCCGCTCAGGTCGTGTGCCGGCGGGTCGGGCACCGGCAGCATCGACGCGAACAGCGCGGCTTCGGTGAGCACGTCCGGGCGCAGCAGCGTCAGCGCGCCACCGATGTTCGCGCCGTTGGAGAAGCCGACCGCGATCAGGCGGCGGCCTTCGAGATCGTACTTCTCGCGCGCCTCGAGCACGAAGTCCGCCAGCTGGTTGGCGCGCACGACGACGTCCTCGTAGTCGAAAACTCCCTCGCGCAACCGCCGGAACCAGCGCGCCGCGCCGTGCTCCGACACCGGGCCGGCCGGCGCGAGCAACGGTGAGCCGGGGCTCAGCTCGCGGCCGAGGCCCATCAGGTCCGCCGGCCCGCCGCCGGTGCCGTGCAGCAGCAACAGCACCGGCGCGTCCGGCTCGCCCGCGACGAACTCGTGCTCGAGCGCGGTCACACCAGCTCCGGGTTGTTCTCGCTGGGCAGGTCTAGCTTCGGCAGCGTGTTCGCGATCTGCTCGCGGTTCGGCTCCAGCCACGGCGGGAGCTTCAGCGCGCGGCCCAGCTCCAGCAGCGGCTCGTCGATCGCGAAGCCCGGCTGGTCGGTCGCCACCTCGAGCAGGGTGCCGCCCGGCTCGCGGAAGTAGATCGAGCGGAAGTACTGGCGGTCGAGGATCGAGGTCACGTTCACCCCGCGGTCGACCAGCTCGTCGCGCCACGTGGCCTGGGTCGGCTCGTCGGGCGCGCGCCACGCCACGTGGTGCACGGTGCCGGCGGCGACCAGCCCACGCGGGGCGTCCGGGGTGACCAGGACGTCGACCATCGCGCCGGGGCCGCCCTCGCCGGCGCTGAAGCGCAGCCGGTTGGAGTCCTGGCTGGTGAAGCTCAGGCCCAGCTCACGGAACATCTCCGCGGTGGCGTCCTCCTCGGCGACGGACAACGTCACCGAGTGCAGGCCGCGGATCGCGTGCTCGGCCGGGACGTGCCCGTTGTCCCACGGGTCGCGCGGGTCGCCCTGCGGGTGCGCGACGAGCGCGAGCTGCAGGCCGTCCGGGTCGTCGAAGGTCAGCACGTCCTCGCCTTCGCGGTTGGCGATGCGGCCGGTGGTGATGCCGGCCTGGGCGAGGTGGTCCTTCCACCAGCCGATGGAGTTCGCCGGTACGGAGAAGGCGGTCGTGGTGGCCTGGCCGTTGCCGCGGCGGCCGCTGGGTGCGTCCTTCCACGGGAAGAACGTCATCAGCGAGCCGGGCTTGCCCGACTGGTCGCCGTAGTACAGGTGGTACGTGCCGGGGTCGTCGAAGTTGACGGTGGTCTTCACCAGCCGCAGGCCGAGCGTGCGCAGGTAGAAGTCCGCGTTGCGCTGCGGGTCGCCGCCGATCGCGGTGACGTGGTGCAGGCCGTTGGTCTTGATGGACATCGGTCCTCCTTAGCGAGGCGTGCCGGGAAGAAACTATCCCGACAACCTCTCGTGCGCAAGATATATTCCAAGAAGACAACTGTGCGTATACTGCCCGGGTGGCTGATGATGACGAGATCGTGACGTGGTGGGGCCTGGTCATCGAGGGCTACGTGGCGACGCAGGACAAGCTGATGGGCGAGATCGCCGAGCGGTTCGGGCTCTCGCCCGCGCAGTTCGACATCCTGCTCCGGCTGGTTCGCACACCCGGGTACCAGCTGCCGATGACCCGGCTGGCGAAGGAGGCCGCGCTGTCGAGCGGCGGGTTCACCAAGGTCGCGGACCGGCTCGTGGCGGCCGGGCTGATCGTGCGCCGACCGAACCGGGACGACCGGCGCGTGACGTACGCCTGTCTGAGCGAGCACGGCCGGGGGGTCGCCGAGAAGGCGCGCCGGGTCTGTGCGGACATCCTGCGGCAGCGGGTGCTGGAGCCACTGGGCCCGGACGCGTCGAAGGCTCTCGCCGCGGCCATGCGAACTCTGCGGACTGTCAACGGAGAGTAGTCGCGCGACGTAGTTGCCTCCCCGTCCACGCGGGCGCACGATGGTTCGGTCGCCCCCGATCGAGGAGGCAGTCATGCTCGCGAAATCCACCGTCGTCACGATGCTGCCGGTGCAGGACGCACACCGTGCGGGCCACTTCTACACCGACGCCCTTGGCCTGCACGAAGCGGCCGCGGGCCCCGACGGGACGCGGTACTTCGAGGTGGGCGGCGGCAACGCGATCGGGCTCCGCGAGCTGCCGGACGCCCGGCCGAGCGAGAACACGGCGCTGAGCTTCGAGGTCACGGACATCACCGCCGAGGTCGGCGACCTGGAAAAGCGCGGCGTGCGGTTCCTCGACTACGACAGCGGCGACCTGCGGACGGTCGGCCACATCGCCACCGTGGGCGCGGAGAAGGCGGCCTGGTTCACCGACACCGAGGGCAACTGCCTCTGCCTGCACCAGCTCGGCTGAGGCGGGCCACGCCGAGCCCGCGGCACGCCGGGGTGCTGGAGCACCTGGCCGAGCCCGCCGCACACCGGCCTGCCGGAGCAGGTGCCCGATCCCGCGGCACAGCGGCCTGCTGGAGCAGGTGCCCGATCCCGCGGCACAGCGGCCTGCTGGAGCAGGTGCCCGAGCCCACGGCACGCCGGGGCGCTGGAGCACTTGGCCGCGCCCGCGGCACAGCGGCCTGCTGGAGCACCTGCCCGATCCCGCGGCACAGCTCCGCCTAGATACCCAGCCCCGGGAAGAGCTTCGCCGCGTTGCCGGACAGCACGTCGGTCAGGACGTCGTCCGGCAGGCCCAGCCCGGCCAGGGCCCGGACGTTGCGGGACGCGCCGGGCACGCCGGGCCAGTCCGTGCCGAACACGAACTTCCCCGCCAGCCGGACGAAGTCGAAGCGCGCGTAGTACTCCGGCAGCTTCTTCGGCGGCAGGCCCGACAGGTCCAGCCACACGTTCTCCTTCGTCAGCGCCATGAACGCCGCGACGTCGTACCACCAGCCGCGGCCGCCGTGGGCGAAGACGAAGTTCACCCGCGGGAAGTCCTCCACGACGTCCGACAACAGCTCCGGGTTGCCGAAACTGGTGCGGGCGCCGGGAAAGCTGCTCGTGCCCGAATGCAGGATCACCGGCACCCCCCGCTCGGCGCACACGTGGTACGCCGCGTACAGCTCCTTGTCCGCGGGCGAGAACGCACCGTGCACCGGGTGGATCTTCAACGCGACCGCACCGAGGTCCAGCTGCCGCTCGACCTCGGCCGCGACGGGATGGTGCAGGTACGGGTTGACGTTCGCGACCAGCCGGAACCGTTCGGGGTTGTGGCGCACCAGCGGCAGGTTGTGCTCGATCGGCTGGATCCCCGTCGCACGCGGGCTGTACTCGCTGAACAGCAGCGCGCGGTCGACCCCCTCCGACTCCAGCAGCGCGTCCAGCGCGGCCGGCACCGGCTCGCCGTTCTCGTCGTAGGCCGAGCGCCAGTCGTGCGGTCCCGAGAACTTCTCCGCCCAGTCCAGCCACGCCGGCTTCAACGTGCTCAGCCGCGGCGCGTGGACGTGCGCGTCGACGACGGTCCTGCCATCGATCACGCGAGCGCCCCCGGGCGCAGGGAGTCGCGGACCTGCTCGCGGATGACGTTGCGCCGGATCTTGCCGGTCGCGGTCTTGGGCAGCTCGTGCACCGCGACGACTGCGCGGGGGCGCTTGAACGACGCCAGCCCCTCGCGGCAGAACTCGATCAGCGCGTCGGGCTCGACGGCCCGCCCGGCCACCGGCACCACACACGCGACGGGCTTGTCGATGCCGTCCTCGTCGGGCGCCGCCACCACGGCCACCTCGGCCACGTCGGGGTGCTGCAACAGTCTCTGCTCCACTTCGGACGGCGACACCCAGATGCCACCGGCTTTCAGCATGTCGTTGAACCGGCCGAGGCAAGTGTAGGTGCCGTCGGGGTTGCGGACGTAGCTGTCACCCGTACGCAGCCAGTCGCCCTGGAAGACCCGCTTCGAGGTCTCGTACCGGCTCCAGTAGCCGAACGCCGTCGACGGGCCGCGGACGAACAGCTCGCCCGGCTCGCCGATGGCTTCGATCGGCACGCCCAGGGTGTCGCGGATCTCGACGTCGTACCCGGGCACAGCGGTGCCGGTGGTGCCGGGCACGACCGCACCCGGCCGGTTCGACAGGAAGATGTGCAGCGCTTCGGTGGACCCGATGCCGTCGAGGATCTCGACGCCGAACCGCGCGCGGAAGCGTTCGAACAGCACCGCCGGCAGCGGCTCGCCCGCGGAAACCGCTTGGCGCACCGAGTAGAACGTGTTGTCGGGGACGTCGCTGGCGAGCAGCGCGGAGTAGAACGTGGGCACCCCGAAGAAAAGCGTCGGCCGCTCCCGGCGGACCCGATCGGCGACGGCCTGCGGGGTCGGCCGTCCGGGCTCGAGGACCGAACAGGCGCCCACCGACAAGGGGAAGAACGCGGAGTTCCCGATACCGTAGGCGAAGAACAGCTTCGCGACCGAGAAACACCTGTCGTCGTCGCGGATGCCGAGCACCTGACGGCCGTAGGTCTCGCACACCGCGCGGATGCTCGCGTGCCGGTGCATGGCGCCCTTGGGCTCACCGGTGGTGCCCGAGGTGTACAGCCACAGCGCGGGCGAGTCCTCCCACGTGTCGAACGGCAGCACCGGGTCCGATGTGGACAGTTCGCTCCAGTCGTGCGTCACCACCCCGGGGAAGTCCAGCGGGTTCGCGCGGTCGAGGACGACCTCGGCGACCTCCGGCGCGAGCGCGACCGCCTCCTTGGCCGCGGTGGTGAACTCCGCCGACACGCACAGCACGCGCGCCCGCGAGTCCGCCAGCACCTTGCCCAGCTCCTGTCCGGTGACCATGGTCGACACGGGTACCGGGACCGCGCCCGCGTACATCGCGCCGAGGATGCCGGTGAGCAGCTCGAGACCGTCCACCATGCACAGCATCACGCGTTCCTCCGGCCGCACCCCGAGCGCGGCCAGGCCGCCGGCCACGCGGTGCACCGTGTCCGCGAGCTCGGCGTAGGTCAGCGTCCTGGCCGGGGTCACGACGGCGGTACGCCCGCCGTCGCCGCCCCGCACGTGCCGGTCGAGCAGGTAGTCCGCCGCGTTGAACCCGACCATGAGCCGCCTCCTGTGCCGTGCGGAGACCCGCACCCGTTCCTACAGATACACGTACTCGTAGTCGAAGGGCTTGCCGTTGATCCCCTGCCGCGGCGGCGCGACCCAGCTCGCGATCTTCCCGCGCTCGTAGACCGGGTGCATCAGCGAACGCACGAACGCGAAGTCCTCACTGCTCGGCAGCCAATGCTTCTGCCCGTCCTGCCACGTCTGCTCGTCCACGATCGTCCCGTCCGGCGTGATGTGGTGGCCGGAGTTTATGCCGACCTGGCGGTTGAAACCAGGGTGCGGCAGCGCGAGCCGGAACGAGATCCCGGCGTCCTCCAGGATGCGGTTCCAGCGCTTGACCCCGGTCTGGCAGTCGGCGATGTACTCGCCGCGCAGGTCGAGGTTCAGCAGGAGGATCTTCTGCAGCTCGTCGGTCTCCCAGGTGCCGTCCTCGCGGGGGCGCCGCAGCTCGGCGCTGTCGTCGGTGAGCTGGTGGTCGTCCTTGCGGCGCGGTTCCATCCAGCGGCCCTTGAGCCCGGCGGTGTAGTAGTTCGCCGCATTGGTCGAGGTCTCGCTGCCGAACAGGTCGAGCGAGACGGTGTAGTGGAAGTTGATGTACTTCTGGATGAGGTCCAGCGGGATGCCACCGTGTGCGGCGATGTCCATCGTGTCGTGCTCGCGGATCAGCTCCGCGGAGCGCTGCACCACCCGGTCGACCCCGGTGGTGCCGACGAACATGTGGTGCGCCTCCTCCTTGAGCATGAACTCGCACGTCCGCGACAGCGGGTCGAACGCCGACTCCTTGAGCGTGCCCAGCTGGTACTTGCCGTCGCGGTCGGTGAAGTAGGTGAACATGTAGAACGCGAGCCAGTCGGCGGTCTCCTCGTTGAACGCACCGAGGATGCGCGGCGTGTCCGGGCTGCCGGAGTTGCGGTGCAGCAGCCCTTCGGCCTCTTCGCGGCCTTCGCGGCCGAAGTAGGCGTGCAGCAGGTACACCATCGCCCACAGGTGACGGCCCTCTTCGACGTTGACCTGGAACAGGTTGCGCAGGTCGTACAGCGACGGCGCGCTCAGGCCCAGCAGCTTCTGCTGCTCCACCGACGCCGGTTCGGTGTCGCCCTGGATCACGATCAGCCGCTGCAGGTCCGCGCGGTACTCGCCGGGGACCTGCTGCCACGCCGGCTCGCCCTTGTGCTCGCCGAACGCGATCGTCCGGTCGGGGTCGCGCTCGGCGAGGAAGATGCCCCAGCGGTAGTCCGGCACGTTGACGTGGTCGAAATGCGCCCAGCCGTCCCGGCCGACGCTGACCGCCGTGCGCAGGTAGACGCCGTGGGTCTCCAGCGTGGGGCCCATCTCGGCCCACCAGTTCATGAACTTCGGCTGCCAGCCCTCCAGCGCCCGCTGCAGCCTGCGGTCGTCGGCGAGGCTGACGTTGTTCGGGATCTTGCTGTCGTAGTCGATCTTCTCCGGCACTGCTCACACCCGCCTGCGGTCGAAGGAAGCCTTCTGCCCGGTGCCGTAGCGGCGCAGCGCGCCCTCCGGCCCGGAGGCGTTCGGTCTCGTGAAGATCCAGTTCTGCCAGGCGGTCAGCCGCCCGAAGATCTTGGTCTCGATGGTCTCCGGACCGACGAACCGGTGGTTGGCCTCCATCCCGGTCAGCGCGTCCGGGGACAGCGCGGCCCGCCCCTCCAGCGCGATCCGGACCTCGTCCTCCCAGTCGATGTCGTCCGGGGCGTCGGTGACCAGGCCCAACTCGACGGCCTCGGACGCGTCGAGCGGGTGGTCGCGTTCCCGCTTGAGCCAGTCGAGGTGGTCGCTCTCGCCGTAGAACCGGGATTCCAGGCGGGACAGGCCGTTGCCCATCGGGAAGGCGCCGAAGTTGGCTTCGGACAACAGCATCGACGCGCGCTCCTCGCTGTCCTCGTCGTCGATGGGCGGCCCGTCGAGCATGTACTGCCGGTCGCAGGCCAGCGCCAGTTCCAGCAGCATCCCGGCGAAGCAGCTGCCCGGCTCGATGAGGGCGATGAGGCTGCGGCTGGTCACGTCCAGTCGCTTGAGCGTGCGCTTGTAGTAGTGCGCGAGCTCGCTGGACAGCCAGTCGCCGCCGCCCAGCACGCGCCGCTCGTGCTCGAGCACCGCCTGCGGATCGCCCTCGGTGCGGATGACCCAGGTGCCGAGCTCGGGTTCGTTGGTCCGCAGCCGCAGGATCAGGTCGTCGAGCTCGCGGGTCATCTGCAGGAACCAGTCGTCGGACTCGGGGCCGCGGACGGTGATCTCCACGAGACCGTTGCCCAGCTTCGCGGTGACGTTGGGATAGCGGATCTCGTCGTCGGTCTCGGTGCGCTCCAGCGGAGCGAGCTGGATGCCCTGCGCGTCCGCCGGACGGCTGGTGCGCGCGGCGATCTCCCGGGCACGGGCGGCGACGACCTCGCGGAACTCCTGACGCGGCACCAGCTCGTCGACCAGCCGCCAGTCCACCGCGGTCTTGCCCTTCACCCCGTCCGGCCGGGTCGCGAAGACGTCGGCCCGGTCCTTGCGGACGCGCCGCTTGTCGGTCACCCGGGTCAGCCCGCCGGTGCCGGGCAGGACGCCGAGCAGCGGCACCTCCGGCAACGCGACCGTCGAGGAGTTGTCGTCGACGAGCAGGATCTTTTCGCAGGCCAGGGCGAGCTCGTAGCCGCCGCCGGCACAGCTGCCGTTGACCGCGGCCAGATACGTCTGGCCCGAGTTCGCGGTGGCGTCCTCGATGCCGTTGCGCGTCTCGTTGGTGAACTTGCAGAAGTTCACCTTCCACTCGTGTGAGGAGGCGGCGAGCATCCGGATGTTGGCGCCCGCGCAGAACACCTTGTCCTTGGCGCTGGTGATGATCACGGCGCCGACCTCGGGATGCTCGAAGCGCAGCCGCTGGACGGCGTCGTAGAGCTCGATGTCGACGCCGAGGTCGTATGAGTTGAGCTTGAGCTCGTAGCCCTCGACGAGGCCGCCGTTCTCGTCCACGTCGAGCTCCAGCCAGGCGACCGGCGGCTCGATACGCAGGTGCCAGTGTCGGTAGGAGCCTGGATCCCGGTCGAATGACACCTTCGTCATGGCTCGATTGTCTACAGCTGCTTCGCGGGCGTCAATGTTCTGTAGAAAATTGATCGGTTCCAGACTGCGTTCACCGGCAGCCGGACCTATCGTGCTTACCATGGCCGATCTGAAGCCGCGATCCCGTGACGTGACCGATGGCCTCGAACGCGCGGCCGCCCGCGGCATGCTGCGTGCCGTCGGGATGGGCGACGACGACTTCGCCAAGCCCCAGGTCGGCATCGCGTCGTCGTGGAACGAGATCACGCCGTGCAACCTGTCGCTGCAACGGCTCGCGCAGGCGGGCAAGCAGGGCGTGCACGCCGGCGGCGGTTTCCCGCTGGAGTTCGGCACGATCTCGGTCAGCGACGGGATCAGCATGGGCCACGAGGGCATGCACTTCTCGCTCGTCTCGCGGGAGGTCATCGCCGACTCGGTGGAGACCGTCATGCAGGCCGAGCGGCTCGACGGCGTGATGCTGCTGGCCGGCTGCGACAAGAGCCTGCCGGGCATGCTGATGGCGGCCGCGCGGCTCGATGTCGCGGCGGTCTTCCTCTACGCCGGCTCGATCCTGCCGGGCACGGTCGACGGCCGCGAGGTCACGATCATCGACGCGTTCGAGGCGGTCGGCGCTTGTGCCCGCGGGCTGATCTCACGCGCGGAGGTCGACAAGATCGAACGCGCCATCTGCCCTGGCGAAGGGGCCTGTGGCGGGATGTACACGGCGAACACGATGGCGTGCGCGGCCGAGGCGCTGGGCATGTCGCTGCCCGGCTCGGCGAGCCCGCCGTCGGTGGACCGGCGGCGCGACCGCTTCGCGCGCCAGAGCGGTGAAGCCGTGGTCGGGCTGCTCGCGGCAGGGCTCACCGCGCGGGACATCATGACGCGCGAGGCGTTCGAGAACGCGATCGCCGTGGTGATGGCGCTCGGCGGGTCGACCAACGCGGTGCTGCACCTGCTGGCGATCGCACACGAGGCCGAGGTGGAGC
The DNA here is from genome assembly GCF_021391495.1 of Amycolatopsis acidiphila. Taxonomy (NCBI): domain Bacteria; kingdom Bacillati; phylum Actinomycetota; class Actinomycetes; order Pseudonocardiales; family Pseudonocardiaceae; genus Amycolatopsis; species Amycolatopsis acidiphila. Next base: position 7,361,954 of record NZ_CP090063.1, read on the forward strand.
TGACGCTGGACGACTTCACCCGGATCGGCGACCGGGTGCCGCACCTGGCGGATGTGAAGCCGTTCGGGCGGCACGTGATGACGGCGGTCGACCGGGTCGGCGGGGTGCCGGTGGTGCTGAAGGCGCTGCTGGATGCCGGGCTGCTGACCGGCTCGTGCATGACGGTGACCGGCCGCACGCTGGCCGAGAACCTCGAGGAGCTGGCGCCGCCGGAGCTGGACGGCGAGGTGTTGCGGAAGCTGTCGAACCCGATCCACCCCACGGGCGGCCTCACGATCCTGCACGGTTCGCTCGCCCCCGAGGGCGCGGTCGTGAAGAGCGCGGGCTTCGACTCGTCGCGCTTCGAAGGCAGGGCAAGGGTTTTCGACGGCGAGAAGGCCGCGATGGACGCCCTGGGGACGCTCGAACCGGGTGACGTGGTGGTGATCCGGTACGAGGGTCCGCGGGGCGGGCCGGGGATGCGGGAGATGCTGGCGGTGACCGGCGCGATCAAGGGCGCGGGGCTCGGCAAGGACGTGCTGTTGCTGACGGATGGCCGGTTTTCCGGCGGTACCACGGGTTTGTGCATCGGCCACGTCGCCCCGGAAGCGGCTCACGGCGGCCCGATCGCCCTGGTCGAGGACGGCGATCCCATCGTGCTGGACATGGACTCGCGCACGCTGGACGTCGTGGTGGACGAGGATGAGATAGCCCGCCGGAGGGCCGCGTGGACGGCGCCACCCTCGCCCCGGCGGCGAGGCGTGCTGGCGAAGTACGCGGCCCTGGTGGGATCGGCAGCGCAAGGCGCGGTCTGTTCCTGAGGCCGACGGCGAACCCGACACGCCCAGCCCCCACTCACGGCGAACCCGGCAACGGCAGCCGAATGCCCGCTCCCAGCCCCGCTCCCTTACCCCGATCCTCAGCGACCCTGGCGGTGGACACGCCGGGGCAAGGGTGGACGAAGTCCTTCGCGCAGCAATGCCGCGTAGTTGAGGGTTGGGTGGGGTTGTCGAGGGTGGTTGCGGGTTGGGGGTGTAGTAGCCGGTGGAGGTTCTGGTCAGCGGTTTGGGTCGTGCCCATTCCGCGAGTTGGGTTAGCAGGTTGTGGGATGGGATGTTCGGTCGTGTGGCCAATTCCGTGGCGTTCCAGTGGCGGTCGGGATCGGTGGTCATTAGGGCGATGACGCGGGCGTGGCGTGTGGTGGGCCGGGGTTTGGTTCGGTCGCGTGGCCGTGCCGGGCGTGGCGGTGGCGTGGTCAGAGCTGGGGTGTGGGTGACGATGTCGATCGCGGTGATTGTGGTTGCGGTGGCGGGGCGGTCGTCGTCGCGGTTGAGGTAGCGGGATGTGCTGCATTTGACCTTGCGGGCGCTGTATCGGGACCGGCGTGGGGGCAGCAGCGTGGCCAGGACGGCGCGGCCGAGGGCACCGAGGCTGTCAGCGCACGGGTCCGGGCAGACCCCGGCGGCGGCGGTGAGTTGGTCGCGGGCGGTTTCCAGGGCGGTGGTGAAGCTGGCCCGGTCGGGGTCGATACCCGGTTGGGACTCGATCGCGGTGACCATCGCGGTGCGCAGCAGTTGATAGACGGTCAACAGGGCCCAGATCTCTTGTTCCAGGCCGGGCCGGTCACCGGAGCGCAGGACGTGCCCGTCTAGCAGGGTGTGGCGCAGGGCGAGGTAGGCGGTTTCGATTTCCCACCGCTCGTGGTAGAGCCGGATCAGCGCCGTGGCGGGGTAGCGGGCGTGGTCGGTCAGTGTGGTGATCAGCCGATAGGAGTCACCGACGCGGCTGCCGTCGGCGCCGGTCACGGCCAGTTCGGCCTCGATGATCCGCACCCCGAGACCGTCCGGAGTGGACAAGTAGGAGCCGTCGGGCAGGTGCCGCAGCACCGGTGGGTTGCGGGTGGATTTGGCGCGGGCCAGCAACATGGCCCCGGTGGCGGCGACCTCGGTGAAAAACCCGGTGGCGTCGAACGCTCGATCCACCAGCAGCAGCATGCCCGGCCCCAGCTTGGGCAGCAGTCGCCGGGCCAACCCGGTTTCGTCTCGCTCGCTGGCCTGCCCGATCACGGCGCCCAGTAGGGCGCGGGTGCCGGTCTCGGCCAGCGTCATCAACCGCAGGGTGGGATATCCGGCGAAGCCCATCCGGTAGCGGATCCGGCCCAGCCGGCACCGGTTGCGGTCGGTGTCGGGCACCTTCAGCGAGTTGAGCCCGTCGAAGGCGACCGTACGCAGCCCGGCGACACACACACCGGGAGTGCGGGGCTGGGCCAGCGGCCCAGCGACCACCTCGAACAGGGCTTTCAACGGGTGCCGGTCCCAGCCGGCGGCGCAACTCCCGCAGGGCTTTCTCCGACGGACGTGGCAGCGCCAGACCTGCCAACCCGGCGGTCAGTTCGTCCCAGACTCGCGCGTATCCCAGCCGGGGGAACAACCCCAGCGCGAGCACAAAGTACACCCCCACGCGAGAGGGCAGATCCCGCAGTCGACGCTGCACCGTCCGGGTGTGTTCCAGCACGTCATCGACCATCTCGAACGGCAGGTAGCGAGTCAATTCACCCAGATGTCCGGGGGCGAATACACCCCCGACGACCGTGACGGCACGGGTGATCGTGATGGTATCGAGGGTCGTGGCAGACTGCGGCATTGGCGGGACTCCGGCAAGCAAGGTGATCTAGGCAATCCCGTGCTCTACCGAAGTTCTGCCTTATCCCCGCTCCCGCACGCCTGACACAACCAACACGTGATCAACTCGGTCTTGCCAGGCACCCTCGCAGCTTAACTACGCGGCATTGCATCGCGCAGCGACGCCGAAGGCGCCCTTGACGCGGTGGGCCGACCGTTGAACGATCAAAAATCGGGGTGGGACGGGCGTTCCCAACCACCCCGCGCACACGACACGCCCGGACCGGGCGCTCCGAGGAGCCCCGGCCAGGGCGTGGTCAGTGCTTGATTCCCTAGAGCCTGCCGTCGCCCGGGGAGTACGGGCCACCGTGCTCCAGGTTCGGGCTGACGTGCGCGATCCGGCCGTCCTGGCCCGGCACCGGCTGCACCGTCGGCTCGCTGAGCTGGCGGTCTATCGGCGCCCGGCTCTGGTCCGGCAGCACGCGGCTGTTGAAGTCCTCGACGGCCTGCTCCTCACGCATCCGCGCGAGCACGCTGATCGCGATCGCGTGCGCCAGCGCGATGACCAGCAGCATCACGCCCAGCCGCCCGACGATCGAGGGCAGCGAGCTGCCGCCTGGGAAGTGGATGGTCGACAGCAACGCGAGCGCGCCCAGGACGACCAGGTGGAACAGCACCGCGATCAGCCGGGTCATCGACGACTCGGCCTCGGGGTTGCCCTTCGAGTTCTCCAGGTACCGCTTACCGCTGTGGTAGATGACCTGGCCGTCGATCACGACCATCAGGATCCCCACCACGAGGAAGGCCACATAGGCGTTCGTGTCCACGACGAGCTCCTCTCCTACCGTCCGTGGGCTACCCGCGACCCAACGCGGCGAAACGCCCGGAATTCCGGCCCGACCTGCGGAGTTGAACCTGGTATGGCTGACCTTGTCGAACGCGCTCTCGCCGCCGCGAACACCATCGCGGTCGTGGGCCTGAGCCGGAACCCCGCCAAGGCCGCGCACTCCGTGCCGGCGAACCTGCAGGCCGCCGGGTTCCGCATCATCCCGGTCCACCCGTCCGCGCGGGAGCTGCTCGGCGAGAAGGTGTACCGCTCGCTGACCGACATCCCCGAGCCCGTCGATCTGGTGGACGTGTTCCGGCCCGCGGCGGAGGCGCCCGACATCGCCCGCCAGTCCGTCGCCATGGGCGCGAAGACGCTGTGGCTGCAGCAGGGCATCGTCTCGGCGGAAGCCCGGCGGATCGCGACCGAGGGCGGGCTCGACTACGTGGAGGACCGCTGCACCGCCGTGGTGCGGGCGCTGGCGTCGATCCGCAAGAACTAGGCCCGTGGGTTGAGGAAAGTTCCATTTCGAGGTTGACGATCGGCGCCTCCGGCTGCGGTTGGGTAACCGCCATGATCGTTCGCCGCCGCTGGGAGGTCGCCGCCCTCCTGGCGATCCTCGTCGCCGCCGCACTGTTGTACCTGTGGGCGCCCGGGAGCCGCGTGGTCCAGCCGTACTACGCCGCGGCCGTGCACTCGATGTCGCAGAGCACCACCGCACTCCTGTTCTCGGGCTTCGATCCGGCCGGCGTCGTCACGATCGACAAGCCGCCGCTGGCGTTCTGGGTGCAGGCGGTCGGCGCGTGGCTGCTCGGCTATCACTGGTGGGCGATCGCGCTGATCCAGGCCATCGAGGGCGTGGCGGCGGTGTTCGTGCTGCACCGGGTGGTCCGGCGCTGGGCCGGGGAGCCGGCCGCGCTCGTGGCCGCGCTGCTGCTCGCGCTGTCCCCGATCACCACGGCCGTCAACCGCGACGACCTGCCCGACACCCTGCTGATCCTGTTGCTGCTGCTGGCCGCGTACTGCGTGACACGCGCGGTGGAGGAAGGCCGGGCGGGTTGGCTGGTCGCGGCCGGCGCCTTCGTGGGCCTGGGGTTTCTCGCCAAGATGCTCGTCGCGTGGGCGGTCCTGCCCGCCCTGCTCCTGGCGTACCTGCCCGCGCCGGTGAGCCGGTGGCGCAAGCTCGGACAGCTCGCGCTCGCCGGTGTCGTGACGCTCGCGGTGTCGCTGTGGTGGCCGCTGCTGGTGAGCCTGTGGCCGGGCACGAAGCCGTTCGTCGGCAGCACCAGCGACAACTCGATCTGGCAGCTCATCCTGGGCTACAACGGGTTCGGCAGGCTCGTCGGTGCCGACAGCGGGTCGCTGAGCGCGTTCGGTTCGGCGCTCGGCACGAACCTCGGTGGCGCGCCAGGGCCGTTGCGGCTGTTCGACTCGACGGTCGGCGGGCAGATCGCCTGGTTCCTGCCGCTCGCGGTCGGTGCGGTGGTGGTGGCCGGGTTCCGGTACCGGCAGGGCACGGTGAAGCAGCGCAGCGGTTGGTTGTTGTGGGGTGGGTGGCTCGCCGTCTTCGCGATCGTCTTCTCCTTCACCGGCGGCATCTTCCACGCCTACTACACCGCGACACTGGCGCCGGCGGTCGCCGCGACCGCGGCCGTGGGCCTGGTGTTCGCCTGGCGAGAGCGCCGGGCGTGGCTGCCGGCCGCGATCGCCGGAACCACCGCGATGTCGTTCCTGCTGCTGAGCCGGACACCGGAATGGTTGCCGTGGCTCAAGTTCGTCGTGCTGGCACTCGGCGTGCCGGCGATGCTCGCCGTCCTGCCGAGGTGGCGGGCGGTCGCGCTGGCCGGGGTGGCCGCGATCGTCGCCGGGCCTGCCGCGTACGGGATCGCCACCGCCGCAACGCCTTCCGACGTACTCACCGCGGCGGACCCGGTCGCCGGTCCGTCCACTTCGGACGATTCAACGGCCGCCCGCTCGTTGCTCGGCGGTGCCGGTGCGGCCTACCTGAACTTCATGAACTCGTCCGGACAACTGTCGGCGGGACAACGGGAAACGCTCGACTACGCCATCGCGCAGGACGCCGTCGCGCCGATCGAATTGGCGGTCGAGGGTGGTAGCTACGGCGCCGACCCGTACCTCGTCCGCACCGACGCGCGCGTTGCGGCGCTGGGCGGCTACCTCGGGCTCGACCCGGCGCCGACCGCGGCCCAGCTCGCCGACTGGGTACGGGCAGGCCGGGTCCGGTTCGTGCTGCTGCCGTCGGTGTTCCTGCAGCTGAGCGGAAGCGGGAACCGGGCGAGCGCGGTCCAGGGCGAGGAGCTCGCCATCACCGACCGGCTCGCCTGGATCAGCCGGCACTGCCCGCGCGTGCCGGCCGCGCGGATCGGCCCGGACGCGGCGAAAGCGGGCGTGTTGTTCGACTGCCAATGAGGTCCGGCGGAAAACGCCCCCCGTGGTTCGGGGACTTTTGACCCTCGTCGCGGTTACCCGCTATATGGCGACAATGCTGCAATGACAGGCGGGCACGAGAAGGGGTGTTCACCGTGACCGTGGACAACGCCGCACCAACCTTGCTGGACCAGTTCACACCGCGCTTCGACTTCGCGCTCCGGGAGCACGTGCTCGTCGACGGCAGACCGGACGAGACCTACGAGAAGTTCAGTGCGCTGCCCGAGGTGTTCGGCTGGGCCCTCGGTGTGCCGTTACCCCTGCGTCCCCGCGACTGCGCACCGGGTTTCGACGAGATCCTCGCGAACGGCCGGTGGACGGTGCTGGGACGGCGCCCCGACCGGGAGATCGTGGTCGGCGCGGCGGGCCGGTTCTGGACCTCGTTCTCCGACTGGCAGAACGTCACGGCGCAGGAGTTCCCGACGTTCTCCCGGCCACGCCGGGGTACGATCGCGATCGCTTTCGTCCACCGGCCCTATGGCGAGGAGCAGACCCTCTTGACGTTCGAGGCACGCGCGACCACGACCGACGAGGTCGCCTACCGCTGGGCCGACTGGTACTGGCACACGATCAAGCCCACCGCACGGCTCGTCGTCCGCCAGGTCCTGCGCAGGGCCACGAGCTGATCGCGCAGGAGACCCGGCCGAGCCCCGCACCGTCCCAGGCCCGGCCTCGTCGGGTCGGCTGGGCCGTGGAGCTCGCGCTCGGCGCGTGTTTCGCGGCGGTGCTCAGCCTCGTGCTGCAGCTCGCCGTCAACCGCCTGCACGTCACGCCCGGCACCTACGTCCCGGAGGCGCTGACCGCCCTCGCGAGCACCGTGCTCGTGGTGGTCGTGTTCGCGGTGCTGGCTTTCCGCCGCGGCGGGCGGCTGCGGCGGTGGCTCAAGGTCGCCGCCGCCTGGACGTCGCTGAGCGGGCTGGCCACCCTGATGACGGCGCTGCCGCTGCAGGGCACCCGGTACTACCTCTACGGCGCGTCCGTCGACAACCCGTTCCGCCTGCAGTTCATGGAGCGGATGACCGCGAGCTCCGGGCTGGCGGACATGAACTACTACGGCGTCCCGTCCTACTACCCGGCGGGCTGGTTCTGGCTCGGCGGGCACTTCGCCAACGTCGTCCACCTCGAGGGCTGGGCCGCGTACAAGCCGTACTCGATCGTCTGGCTCGCCATCACGCCGGTGGTGGCGTTCACCTTGTGGAGCCTGGTGACCCCGCGGCGCCTGGCCCTGCTGGCGAGCGTCGCGACGATCTTCACCGGCTTCATCTCGCAGGGCGTCGAGGAGCCGTACTCGTGGCCGACCGCGGCCTGGCTGCCACCGGTCGCCGTGTTCGCCTGGACCGTGCTGCGCCGGCGCGAAGGCGTGCGGTTCTGGCCGCTCGCGCTCATCGGCGGCTATCTCGGCTTCGCCGCGATGACGTACACCCTCAACTTCTTCTTCGCGGTGCTGGTGATCGTGGCCCTCGCGGTGGTCGTGGGCGTGCGTGATCGCCGGGTCGCCCCGCTGGTCCGGCGGGTCGCGGTCATCGCGGTCGTGTCGGCGCCGCTAGCGCTGGTCACCTGGGGTCCGTTCCTGCTCGCGGGCGGTCTCGGCAAGCCGAACACCGCCGCCCACCACCTGCCCGCGAACTCGACGTCGTTCCCGACGCCGTTCGTGCCCGGCAGCGTCTTCGGCTTCCTGTGCCTCGCGGGGCTGGTGTGGTTGCTCGTGCGTGCCCGGCAGCAGGCGATCGCCGCCGCGCTGCTGGTGGCAACCGGTGCGGTGTACTTCTGGTTCGCCGCGTCGACGCTCGCGCTGGCCGCGCACACCACGTTGCTGGCCTTCCGGGTGATCATCCCGCTGGACGTCACGCTCGCCGTCGCCGGTGTGTTCGCCGGGGTCGAGCTGGTGCGCCGGGCGCCGTGGCGAGTGCCGGCCGTGGCCTTGGTCGTGGCGTGCGGCGCGGCCGTCGCGCTCGCGCAGATCAGCGTGTCCGACGGGGTGCGGGAAGGGCTGCAGGCCGCCGAGGACGACTCCTATCCGACCGGGGTCAACGCCGGCGGCCGGCACGATCCCGACGAGGACCGCGGCTGGTCGAGCCGGCTCATCGCGACGATCGACCAGCTGTCCGGCCGGCCCCCGACCGACGACATCGTGTTGTCCGCCAACGGTTACCTGCTGTCGTACGCACCGTACTGGGGCTTCCAGCACACCAGCGCCCAGTACGCGAACCCGCTGGCGGACTACGGGCAGCGCAACGCCGAGATCCGTTACTGGGCGACGTCGGCGAGCCCGCAGGAGCTGCTGGCCAGGCTGGCCGCGAACCCGCACACCCCGCCGAACGTCTTCGTGCTGCGCAACCACGAAACGACCCTGACGATGGGCGTCGTCAGCGACGTGTTCCCGCGTACGCCCGACATCCGCGTCGACGACGTTCCCTTCGACCGCACGCTGTTCGACTCGCCGGAGTTCGTGCAACGTGCCGTCGGCCCGTTCACGGTGATCGTGCGCCGCTAGGGAAGGTCCTCAGCCGACGTAGGCGGTGAACGAGTGCCCGGCGGTGTACCGGAGGGAGACGCCGGCCGGCTGACGGCCGTCGGGATGGCGCGGGATGTCGATCGGGCCAGGCCGGTCGGGGTCGAAGACGTGGTCCTCGGCCACGTTCGGGTCCCAGCCCCAGCCCGCGTTCGGCACGAACTCCGCGTCCGGCGAGTCGGCGCGCGTCGGCATCACGTAGGCGCACTGGTGCACGGTGACCCGCTGGCCGAAGGCCGTGTACAGGTACCAGAACAGCGGTCGGCCCGCGCAGGGCAGCACGACGTGTTCGTTGGTACCGGCGGGAACGAGCATGGTGGTCTCCTCGTCGTTGTTCGTGACGGCGTTGGGGGCGGTGTACCCGAGCACGGCGGCCAGCTCGACGCGGGTGCCGCGGAAGGCATCGGCGTCGAGCGGCGAGTAGCCGGCGATGGTCGCGGTGCTGGTGAACTGCAGGACGGCGACGTCGAGACCGCCGTAGCCGTCCCAGTAGCTCGCGGGCACTTTCGCCCACTGCTCGGCCAGGCTGCCGGGGGCGGTGTCCGGGTAGCGGCTCGACCAGAGCGGCGGCAGTCCCGCGAGCGAGGGTGAGCCGAGCTGCTGCCAGTACCAGCGCGGCAGGTACAGCAGGGGCACGCGGTATCCGGCCGCGCGCAATCGGTCGACGAGGTCCCGGGTGAGCGCGACGTCGCCGGAGTTGGTCTCGACGTCCGGGATCACCGGCACGTCCTTCGGCACCACCTGCGCCACGCGGTCGACGTGCGCCTGCGCCGAGACGTAGTCGCGCTGGTAGACGTACGCGGCGGCGAGCATCCCCGCGGCGCGCGCTTCGGCGAGGTTCGCCCCGAAGGTCGGGTCTGTGTAGGTCGAGCCTTCGGCCGCCTTGAGGAACACGAACTCGCAGCCCTCGGCCCGCGTCTGGGCGAGGCTGAGCGACGAGCTCTGGTAGTGGCTTATGTCCAGCCCGAACGTGGTGGCCATACCCTGCATACGGCTGGGCGGACGGTGCCGGTTCACCGCGGACGCCGTGACGACCTTCACCGCTCCCCGATTTGCGGAACGCCGCGCGGGGCCCTATTCAGCGGCGCTCCGCCACACGGTGGGCAGCACGTCGTCGGCGAGCACCGCCCCGAGCTGCACCGCCCCAGCGGCGGCAAGCTTCTTCAGCTCCAGGGACACCGTCGTGTCCTTGCCGGCGTAGCTGTCCCCGGCGACTCCCGCCACGGGACGGTGCTGGGCTGAGTCGCCGCCTCGCGATGAAGATGTGCAGTGCGCGGTCCCCGAAGCCCGCGTCCGATGCGAAGACCATTCCAGCCGCCCCCGGCGTTTCACCACGTATCCCGCGGGCGGACGGTTCAGCTGCCCTTTGGTGAGCACAAAGGACTCATTTCCGGCGATCTCCGGCCAAAGCCCCTCGCCGCACGCCGGTCCGATGGTTTAGTGGTTCCGTGGGCAGGCTGACATGTTTGGCGGTGCAACGGCTTCTCCTCGGCGACAAGGTCGCCGCCGCGAAGTTCGGCACGGCGGTCCCGATCGAGGATCCGGTCCACGAGGGCCAGTTGCTCGCGGCGGTGCAACGGCTTTCGCTCGCGGCGGGTATCGACCCGGTGCTCGGCGTGCGGTTCTTCGAGGACCAGATCGAGGCGAACAAGTACATCCAGGCGGGCCTGCACGAGAGGTGGACCGCGAACCCGGCGCTACGCCCGCGGCAGCGGCCGGACCTGAGCATCGAGGTCCGGCCCCGCCTGGACGAGCTGACCGGCGAGCTGTTCACCCAGCTGGCCGCCGGCCGGTGCGCCAAGCCGGACGAGCCACCGGACTGCGCACTGGACGACCTGCACCGCGAGGCACTGCAGCTGGCGATGCGCTCGGTACCCGCGACACGCACGGATCCGACTAGGGGACTCGAACCCCTGACCTGCTGTTTACGAATGAGACGGCCACGGCGGGGACACGAGCCGGCTCCTGCCAACACGAGGGACTGGCTCGAGCACAACTTGCGGGTGCCGTTGTAGGGACGTGTCGATGTAGACGCGGTCGCAGCGGGAGGGCGGTACAGATCCCGAGCCGGACGTGGGCGCTGCTGCCCAGGACAGCTGCGAGTGCGCCGGCGACACTCCACGCTCCTCGCGCCGGCGACACTCCACGCTCCTCGCCGGAGCTGGACCTGCTATCCGCGGGGAAGGTGCGGTTGCGGATGCTCACCGCGAGGACCTGCCGGGATGTCCCGATCGACGTGATCGGCGTGATACAGCGCCTGTGCGAGCAGGCTGCGCACATGATCGTTCGCGGCGGAGTAGTACACGAACGTCCCCTCCCGGCGCCCCTTCACCAGACCCGCCAGCCGCAGCTTGGCCAGATGCTGGCTCACCGCGGTCGGCGCGGCGCCGGCCAGCTCGGCCAGACACGCCACCGACGACTCACCCTGCAGCAACGCCCACAACACCTTGATCCGGGTCGGATCGGCCAGCAACCGGAACGACTCCGCGGCCAAGTTGACCTGCTCGTCGCCCGGCATGTCGAACTCCGGCTGCGCACTGTGCATACCCGCACCCTACCGATCTCGGCCCACAACCTGCATACCTGCGTGTATGCGCAGGCAGGTTGCTAGCCTCGATGGTGAGGAACCGCAACCCGGGGAGCACGGCATGCCCACAGCACCGCACAACCAACACGGCCACGGCCACGATGAGCAGCAGGGGCACGGGGCGAGGTGGCGGCACCGGGTGCGGCACCTCCTCACCCCGCACAGCCACGACAGCGCCGACCGGGTCGACGACGTCCTCGAGACCAGCCGGCGCGGCCTGCGGGCCCTGGCCTGGTCGTTCGCCGGTTTGTTCGCCACCGCCGTCGCGCAGCTCGCACTAGTACTGGTCACGGGGTCGGTGGCACTACTCGGCGACACCATCCACAACTTCGCCGACGCGCTGACCGCGGTCCCCCTCGGCGTCGCGTTCCTACTCGGCCGTCGCGCTGCCACCCGCCGCTACACCTACGGACTGGGCCGCGCCGAAGACCTCGCCGGCATCGCGGTGGTCGTCGTCATCGCCGCCTCCGCCGCGCTCGCCGCCTACCAAGCCGTCGACCGGCTGCTGCACCCCCGCCCGGTCGAACACCTGCTCGTGCTCGCCCTGGCCGGCGTCGTCGGCTTCGCCGGAAACGAACTCGTCGCCCGTTACCGGATCACCGTCGGCCGCCAGATCGGCTCCGCCGCGCTGGTCGCGGACGGCCTGCACGCCCGCACCGACGGCTTCACCTCCCTGGCCGTCGTCCTCGGCGCCCTCGGCGTCGCCCTCGGCTTCCCCGCCGCCGACCCCATCATCGGGCTGCTCATCACCGTGGCCATCCTCTTCGTGCTGCGCGACGCCGCCCGCGAGGTCTTCCACCGCCTCATGGACGCCGTCGACCCCGCCGCCCTTGACCTCGCCGAGCACACCGCCCGCGCGGTGCCCGGCGTGCACAGCGTCCGCGACCTACGCATGCGCTGGATCGGCCACACCCAACGCGCCGAACTCGCTATCCACGTCGACAACACCCTCACCGTCGAGCAAGCCCACCGCCTCGCCCACGCCGTCGAACACCAACTCACCCAGACCGTGCCCCGCCTCACCGCCGCCACCGTCCACACCGAACCCGCCACCACACATCAAACCCGCGCGGAGTAACCCCGGGCGTATCCCTCCCCCCGCCGGTGACTGGCAGGTCTGCGAGAGTGACGCTGATTCGGGGGCCTACTGGCGCTTCATCTCGCGGAGTTGGCGCTCGGTCCACACCGATGGCTTTCGCCGCATCGACAGTGGGGACAAGAACGCTGGGCACTTACGTACTGTTGCGCTGCCGGCGATCGTCGTAACGTCGCTGACCGGGTATTTGCCCAGGCGGCCTACAGCTTACTTACGTGAAGCCGACAAGTGAGACTGAAACTGAGACGATCCACGACTAGGGAGCTTCCGCACGACAACGAACTCCCTGGTCAGAAGAGAGCCGACTAGGGGACTCGAACCCCTGACCTGCTGTTTACAAGACAGCTGCTCTACCAGCTGAGCTAAGTCGGCGCGTCAAGCGTCGTCATCATACTTCGGGTCGGCTCGATACCCTCGTCCCCATGACCCGGCCCGACCTCGCGGCGATGATCGTTCCACTCGGCCGCGCCCTGATGCGCGCCGAGGAGCCGATCCTGCGCGAGCACGGGCTGGCGATGTGGGCGTACAGCGTCCTGCTCGCCCTGCGCGAGCAGGACACGCGTACCCAGGCCGCGCTCGCCGAGCGGATCGGCGCCGACAAGACCCGCCTCATCCCGGTGCTCGACGACCTGCAGGACCGCGGTCTCATCGAGCGTCACCCGGACCCGGCCGACCGGCGCGTGCGCCTGCTCGCCATCACCCCTGCGGGTCGTCGGCTCGCCGCGAAGACCCAGGCGGCGATCCAGCGCGACGAGGAAGAACGCCTGGCCAAGCTGGACCCGGACGACCGCGAGGCGTTCCTCAGAGCGCTTCGCACCCTCGCCGCCGACAAGTAGCGCGACCCGCCGTTTTGTGGATGATCAGCGAGGTGGTGTACGCCACCGTTTCTTTCTTGCAACGGACGAGACCGCCGTGGCGATGCTCACCGGGGGAAGATCCCTGCGAGGAGGTGGAGGCCCGATGAAGAACAACCAGCGCGCCCGGGGCCCGGTGACCCGGCGGCGCGGCTGGCACATCCTGGAAGCGCCCCAGGATCCGAACGTCGCACGAGAGAACAGGCGCAAGCGCTCGACCGAACCACGCCGGCGCGCGTGGCACATCCTGGAAGCACCCACCGGGGAACAGCCGGCACCCGAGGCCGGCGCCGAGCACGGTCCGGCACTGCCGGACGACACGACGGTCAACTTCGTCCTCGACCTGGCGCTGCGCATCGGCGAGGTGCAGATGGCCAGCGGCGCGGGCGCGTCCGACGTCACCGCGACCATCATCGCGCTGACCTCCGCGCTCGGCCTGCCGCACTGCGAGGTCGACGTGATCTTCACGTCCATCACCGTCACCTGCCACCGCGGCACCGACATGGCCCCGGTGAGCGCGCTGCGCGTGGTGCGCTCCCGCAGCCTCGACTACACGCGGCTGTCCGAGACCGAGATGCTCGTGCAGCAGATCACCCGCGGCAACGTCGGCGCCGAAGAGGCGTACGCGTCGCTGCACCGCATCACCACCGCGCCGCACCCGTACCCGCGCTGGGTGGCCACTCTGGCCTGGGGCGGCATGGCCTTCTTCATCACGCTGCTGCTCGGCGGCGGTCTCGACATCGCCGCGGGCGCGCTCGTCATCTCCGCGCTCGTCGACCGGCTCGGCCGCCAGCTCAACAAGTACGCCCTGCCGTTCTTCTTCCAGCAGGTCGTGGGCGGGCTCGTCGCCACGGGACTGGCGACCCTGATCGTCGAGACGGGCATGGTGTCCACCCGGTTCTCGACGCTCGTCGCCGCCGCGGCGATCACCGTGCTGCTGTCCGGGTTGTCCACCGTTTCCGCGGTCCAGGACGCGATCACCGGCTACAACGTCACCGCGGCCGGGCGCACCATGGAGACGGCACTGATGAGTGCCGGCCTCATCACGGGCGTCGCCCTCGCGCTGAACATCAGCAAGGCGCTCGGGTTCACCCAGGTCGAGCCGGAGCTGCCCGCGCAGACCGCGCTGGGCCTGCCCGTGGTCATCGTCGCCGGCGCGGGCACGGCCGCCTGCTTCGCGCTCGGCAGCTACTCGATGCTCCGCCCGATGCTCGTCGCCGCCGCGGCGGGCGCGATCGGCGCGGGCGTCTACGGCGCGCTCGTGCTCGCCAGCTTCGACCCCATCACCTCCTCCGCCGTCGCGGCGACGCTCGTCGGGTTCTGCGGTGGCGTGCTGTCGCGACGGCTCCGGGTGACGCCGCTGGTCGTCGCGGTGTCGGGCATCACGCCGCTGCTGCCCGGCCTGTCGACCTATCGTGGCCTGTACGAACTCGCAACGCAGGGGAACGGCAACGTCTCTACGCTGATGAAGGCGGTCGCCATTGGTCTGGCTCTGGCCGCGGGCGTGGTGCTCGGCGAGTACCTGGCCCAACCCGTGCGCTCGGGGCTGGGCAGGCTCGAACGCAAGCTGGCGGGCCCCCGGATGGCCGGACCGCTGCGTCCGTCAGGACGACGGCTGGAGTAGGACATTTCAGCCACCGCGCGGTCGATCTTGTCCGGTCGTCACGAGATAGTCTCTCGGGACGCCGCGCCCGCAGAGCAAGGGAGCAGCAAGCGTGACTGAAGATGGCAACGGCAACGGCTCGGCGGACTTCGTCGTCGTCGCCAACAGGCTGCCCGTCGACCTCGACCGAGGGTCCGACGGCACGCAGCGCTGGACGGCGAGCCCCGGCGGACTGGTGTCCGCACTCGAGCCGTTCCTGCGCTCCCGCAAGGGCGCCTGGGTCGGCTGGCCCGGCGTGCCCGGGGTCGAGGTCGAGCCGTTCAGCGACGAGGGCATGGTCCTCTACCCCGTCACGCTCACCGCGGAGGACGTCCGCGACTACTACGAGGGCTTCTCCAACGCGACCCTCTGGCCGCTCTACCACGACGTCGTCGAACGCCCGGTGTTCGACCGCAGCTGGTGGGAGAGCTACGTCAAGGTCAACCGGCGCTTCGCCGAGGCCAGCGCGAAGGTGGCGGCCGGTGGCGCCACCGTGTGGATCCAGGACTACCAGCTGCAGCTGGTGCCGAGCATGCTCCGGGAGCTGCGGCCCGACCTGCGCATCGGCTTCTTCCTGCACATCCCGTTCCCGCCGGTCGAGCTGTTCATGCAGCTGCCGTGGCGGGCCGAGATCGTCCGCGGGCTCATCGGCGCCGACCTGGTCGGCTTCCACCGGCCCGGCGGCGCGCAGAACTTCCTCTGGCTGGCCCGCACCCTGGTCGGCCTCGAGCCGAGCCGGGGCGCGGTCGGCGTCCGGTCGCGGCCCGGCATGATGCAGGTCGGCAACCGGACGGTCCGGGTCGGCGCGTTCCCCATCTCGATCGACGCCGCCGGGCTCGACACGCTAGCCCGCAGCAAACAGGTGAGCGAGCGGACCGCCGAGCTCCGCCGCGACCTGGGCAACCCCAAGACGGTGCTGCTCGGCGTCGACCGCCTCGACTACACCAAGGGCATCGACCTGCGCCTGCAGGCGCTGCACGAACTGCTGCACGAGGGCCGCGTGAAGCCGGAGGACGTCACCTTCATCCAGCTCGCGACGCCCAGCCGGGAGCGCGTCGAGCACTACCAGCGGATGCGCAGCGACATCGAACAGATGGTCGGCCGTATCAACGGCGAGTTCTCCCGGGTCGGTCACCCGGTGGTGCACTACCTGCACCAGTCGGTGAGCCGCACCGAGCTGGCCGCCTTCTACTCGGCCGCCGACGTGATGGTGGTGACCCCGCTACGCGATGGGATGAATCTCGTGTGCAAGGAGTACGTCGCGTGCCGCCACGACCTCGGCGGCGCGCTCGTGCTGTCGGAGTTCGCCGGCGCGGCGGCCGAGCTGACCAGCGCGTTCCTCGTCAACCCGCACGATCTCGACGGGGTGAAAAACGCCCTGGAGGCGGCCATTACGCTCGACCCTGCCGAGGGCAGACGCCGGATGCGAGCATTGCGGCGTCAGGTCCTCACCCATGACGTAGACCGGTGGGCACGATCGTTCCTGGAAGCGCTCGGATCCGAACCGGCTTCCTGATTCGCCAACTTGTCGACATTGCTGCTTTGAGCTCCTTAAGGAGGAGTGGTGACCGCCGAGTCCCTGCCCGCCGAGCTGCGCCGTGCGATCGTGCAGATCGCCCGCACGCCGCGACTGCTGGTCGCCTGCGACTACGACGGGACCTTGGCTCCGATCGTGACCAACCCCGACGAGGCGCGGCCGCTGCCCGAGTCCGTGGGCGCGCTGCGCTCCCTCGCCGGGTTGCACGAGACGACGACCGCGGTGATCTCCGGCCGTGCCCTGCGGGATCTGGCGATCCTGTCCCGGCTGCCGTCCGAGGTGCACCTGGTCGGCAGCCACGGTTCCGAGTTCGACATCGGTTTCGTGCACGCGCTCGACGCCAAGGCCCGCGACATGCACCGCAGGCTCGAGCGCGAGCTCGAGGAGCTGGCCGGGGAGGTGCCCGGGGTGCAGCTGGAGGTCAAGCCCGCCAGCATCGCCGTGCACGTCCGCCGCGCGGAGCGCGATGCCGCCGGTCGCATCCTCGACGCGATCCACAATGGACCGTGCACATGGGACGGTGTGTCGACGACCGACGGCAAGGAGGTCGTCGAGCTCGCCGTCGTGCAGACCGACAAGGGCCGCGCCCTGGACACCCTGCGCCACCAGGTCGGCGCCACCGCGGCGGTCTTCCTCGGTGACGACGTCACCGACGAGAAGGCGTTCGCGCGGCTGTCCGGGCCGGATCTCGGGGTCAAGGTCGGCGACGGGGAAACCCTTGCCACCTACAGCGTTCCGGGCACCGAGGACGTCGCGACCGTGCTGGCGTTCATTCTCGAGGAGCGGCGCAACTGGCTCTACGGCGAGCAGGCGCCGCCCATCGAGCGGCTGTCCATGCTGGCCAACGAGCGCTCGGTCGCGCTGGTCACCCCGGACGCTCGGCTGACCTGGCTGTGCCACCCCGGCCCCGACGCGCCCGCGGTGTTCGCGGACCTGCTCGGCGGCACCGGCGCCGGCCATTTCTCGATCAAGCCCGCGCGGGGCGACTCGACGCAGCGCAACGGCAACCTGCCGCTGGGCCAGCGCTACCTGCCGAGCACGATGACCGTCGAGACCCGCTGGTCGCGGCTGCTCGTCACCGACTACCTCGAGCCGGAGGCCCCGTCGCACCGGACGGACCTGGTCCGGGTGATCTCCGGGTCCACCGCGGCGTCCGTGGTGTTCGCGCCGCGGCCCGAGTTCGGCGCGGTGCCGGTGCGCCTGGTGCCCGAGGAGGAGGGCCTGCGCGTCGTCGGCACGTCGGAGCCGATCGTGCTGCGCGCCCCGGGTGTGCAGTGGGAGATCACCAACGACGGCCTGCACGACACCGCCACGGCGGTCGTGCAGCCCACGCCCGAGAGTCCGGTGCTGCTCGAACTGCGTTGCGGCACCACGGATCTCGGCCCGGCCGAGTTGTCCGAAGTGGACCGTCGCGCGCGGGCGGGCCGGTACTGGAGCGAGTGGGCGTCGGCGCTGAAGCTGCCGAACGTCGAGGCGGAGCTCGTCTCGCGCTCGGCGCTGACGCTGCGCGGGCTGTGCAACACCGACACCGGCGGCGTCCTCGCGGCGGCGACGTCCTCGCTGCCCGAGGAGATCGGCGGCGTGCGGAACTGGGACTACCGGTACTGCTGGGTCCGCGACGCGGCGATGACCGTGCGCGAGCTGGTCGGGCTCGGCTCGCTGGTGGAGGCCGACGGGTACCTGCAGTGGCTGCACGGCGTGCTGTCGACGCTGGCGGGCCCGGAGCGGCTGCACCCGCTGTACACGCTCGCCGGCACGACGCTGGGCGCCGAGGCCGTCATCGACACCCTGCCGGGCTATGCCGGCTCGCGGCCCGTGCGCGTCGGCAACCTGGCGAACCACCAGGTGCAGCTCGACGTGTTCGGGCCCGTGGTGGAGCTGGTGTGCGCACTGGCCGAGGCGCGCGGCGACCTGCGGGACCAGGACTGGCAGATGGTCCGCGCGATGGCCGAGGCCGTGACGCGGCGCTGGTTCGAGGCCGACCACGGCATCTGGGAGGAGCGGCACGTGCCGCGGCACCGGGTGTACTCGCGGGTCATGTGCTGGGTGACGATCGACAGGGCGATCAAGCTCGGCGAGATCTACGAGCGCGAGATCCCGGTGTGCTGGCATGAGCTGCGCGAGACCATCGCGGACGACGTGCTGCAGAACGGTTGGAACGACGAGGTCCAGGCGTTCACGACGGCGTACGACGGCACTGACCTGGACGCGGCTTCGCTGTTCGTGGGGCTCTCGGGCCTGCTGGACCCGTCCGACGAGCGGTTCCAGTCGACGGTGACGGCGATCGAGGCGGAGCTGCGCAGCGGGTCCACGGTGTACCGCTACCGGCGGGACGACGGCCTGCCCGGCGGCGAGGGCGGGTTCCACCTGTGCGCCGCGTGGCTGATCGAGGCGTACCTGCTGACCGGGCGGCGCACCGAGGCGGAGGAGCTGTTCGAGCAGATGGTGGACGCAACCGGCCCGACGGGCCTGCTGCCGGAGCAGTACGACCCCATCGCGGAGCGCTCGCTGGGCAACCACCCGCAGGCGTACTCGCACATCGGCCTCATCCGCTGCGCCAAGCTACTGGCGGCGCAGTAGCCGCCAGCGGCGGAGCGCGTCCGCGTGACCAGGCTCTTTCGCCCCGGTGGTGTTGTGGGCCTCGGTAAACTCGGCCTGAGGCGAAAGGCCGGGGACAAGGGAGGGGCGGAATGACTGCTCAGCCCGCGCACGAGGAGCACGAGCCCGAGCTTGGCCCTGTCACGGTCGAGGACTGGTTGGCGGCCGACGCGCCTGCCGATGGTTCGCGTCTCGAGCTGCTCCTGGGGTACTTGACGATGACGGCGCCGCCAACCCCGCCACCAAGATGTCACCGCTGAGCTGACCGGCCTGGTGCGCGCCGCGATCAAGACTGCCGGCCGGAGCGACCTGCGCGGGCTGCCCGGCGTCGGCGTGCGCAGCGTCACCGCACCCGGCCCGGTTCCCGTCGAGGTGGACACGGCCGGGCTCGGCTAGGTTGTGTTTCATAAGCGGCGGAGCCGCTTGCGCCTGCGCCGTCAGTGTGCACCGCCACCCGCACCGGCCCGCAAACCACTTCTGAAACAGTCGCTAGGCGTGCATCGCCGCGTTCACCGCGTCCGCGACGCTGGTCACCTCCAGCACCCGGATGCCGTCGGGCAGCTTGCCGGGGTCCGGCGGCACGATCGCGTGCGTGAAGCCGAGCCGCGCGGCCTCCGCCAGCCGCCGCCCGACGCCGTTGACCCGGCGGATCTCCCCGGCCAGTCCCACCTCCCCGAGCGACACCAGCCGCGGCGAGAGGGCCACGTCGTTCACCGACGACGCGATCGCCAGCACCACCGCGAGGTCCACCGCCGGCTCCGTCACCTTCATCCCGCCGACCGTCGCCGCGTAGACGTCCTGCGTCCCGAATGCCACGCCCGCACGCTTTTCCAGCACGGCCAGCACCATCCCCACCCGCGCCGAATCCAGCCCGCTGACCGCCCGCCTGGGCTGCGGCAGGCTCGACTTCGACACCAGGGCCTGCACCTCGCACAGCAGCGGCCGTTTGCCCTCCACCGTGACGGTGATGGCAGTGCCCGCGACGCCGTCCTCGTGGCGGTTCATGAACAGCCCCGACGGGTCGGGCACCCCCACGATCCCGTCGTCGCGCAGTTCGAAGCAGCCGATCTCGTCCGCCGGCCCGAACCGGTTCTTGATCCCGCGTACCAGCCGCAGCGTCGAATGCCGGTCACCCTCGAACTGGAGCACCACGTCCACCAGGTGCTCCAGCACGCGCGGCCCGGCGACCGAACCGTCCTTCGTCACGTGTCCGACCAGCACGATGGGCAGCCCACGCTCCTTGGCCAGCGCGACCAGCCCGGCCGTCACCGCGCGCACCTGTGTCACCCCGCCCGGCGCGCCTTCGGCCTGCGGCGAGGCCATCGTCTGCACGGAGTCGACGATCAGCACCCCGGGGTCGACGGCGTCGACGTGCCCGAGGATCGCCGACAGGTCGCTCTCGGCGGCCAGGAACATCCGCTCGTGCAGGTTTCCCGTGCGTTCGGCACGCAGCCGGACCTGTCCTGCCGACTCCTCGCCCGTCACGTACAACGCCGGCTTCGCCGCCGCGGCCGCCCACTGGTACGCGACCTCCAGCAGCAAAGTCGACTTGCCGACCCCGGGCTCACCGGCCAGCAGGACCACGGCACCGGGCACGAGACCGCCACCCAGCACCCGGTCGAGCTCGCCGACCCCGGTCGCCCGCGCCCTGGCCGACTCGAGGTCGACCTGGCCGATCGGCCGCGCCGGCGCGCTGGGCGCCCCGGCGGCCACGCGGGCTATCGCCGGACGCGCGTCGCCGCGCTCTTCCAGCGTGCCCCACGCCTGACACTCAGGGCAGCGGCCGACCCATTTCGCGGCTTCGTAGCCGCACTCGCCACAGCGGTAGCTGATGCCCTTCTTGACCACGGTCGCCGACGTTAGCGGGGGGCACCGACAATCTCAGTGACCCGTCTCGGCCTGTTGCGGCAAGGTGTCGCAGTTCGGCAGTTCCTTCGTCGGCGCCGCGATGGGCAGCTGGACGGTCACCGGGCCCGCGTCGCGGAAGACGAACGTGACCGGGGTGAGCTGACCGGGCCAGATGACCTGTTTGATGCCCGTCAGCACGATCGAGGCGCGCCCGATCTTGCTCTTCGCGCCGGTCGCCGCGGTCTCGGGGCTGCTGCTGCTCGTCGGCGACACGGAGGTGGCGCCGGCGGCGGACTCGGCCTCGTCGGCATTGCCGACGATCAGGCTGCTCCCGGCGACGATGGTCCTCTGCCCGTCGATGGTGGCGCCCGCGGCGTTCGGGGAGGAGACCGAGACCAGCTCGTCGTCCTGGGCGCCGTCGTTGGTGATGGTCAGCGCGAGCGGGGCGTTCGAGCCCGGGGCGTAGGCCTGCTGGCAGGTGTTGCTGTTCGCGATGCCCGCGTTACGCACCGAAATCTTGCCGACCGTCGCGAGTGCGCCGTTGACCGCGGGCAGCATGGTGGCGGTCTGGGTGATCTGCCCGGCCCCGCACCCGGCCAGTGCCAGAGCGGCACCGAGGCCCAGCACGCCCGAAGTGAGCACACGACGTTTCTGCAGCCTCACGGTCTTCAGTCCCTCCTAGAGCCCGCGCGTTACCAATGCGCAGACTAGCCCGGACCCTTCCGCCCGGCAGAACCCGGTGGCCACTGGCCGCGGCCAACCGTCCACAGTGGATTCGTGATCAACGGGTGGACCACCTGCATGAGCACGCCGAAAGTGGATTTGTCAACCCCCCGGATGGCCCCGGCCAAGCCCCTGACCTGCGAGGACGATCTCGGCCCGCTAGGTGGGCCCTCTCGCAGCGTGCTATTATGGAGTCAGCGAAAGGGGCAGAGGACACATGGTTTTCAAGGTCGGAGAGACCGTCGTCTACCCGCACCACGGTGCCGCACTCATCGAAGCCATCGAGACCCGTGTGATCAAGGGCGAGGAGAAGCAGTACCTCGTCCTCAAGGTCGCGCAGGGAGATCTCACGGTTCGCGTACCCGCTGACAACGCCGAGATCGTCGGTGTGCGGGATGTCGTCGGCCAGGATGGTCTGAACCGCGTCTTCGACGTACTGCGTGCTCCGCACACCGAAGAGCCCACGAACTGGTCTCGGCGGTACAAGGCCAACCTGGAGAAGCTCGCCTCCGGCGATGTGAACAAGGTGGCCGAAGTGGTGCGCGACCTCTGGCGGCGAGAGAAGGACCGTGGCCTTTCCGCTGGTGAGAAGCGGATGCTGGCCAAGGCGAGGCAGATCCTGGTGAGTGAACTGGCCCTGGCGGAGGGCACCGACGAGGGCAAGGCGGAAACCCTCCTCGACGAGGTGCTGGAAACCGCGGCGGTCTGACCGGCAGCGAGGGCGCACCCGAGGGTCTGTGAAAAACAGCTCATGAGGACGGCTGCGCTCGTCATCGCCGACGCCGAGGGCTTGGACACGCTCGTTCAGGGTGAGCCGCTGCTGGCGCACGCCGTTCGCGGCGTGCTCGATGCGGGCTGCGTGACTGACCTGCGGGTCGTGGTCCCGGCGCGGAATCTCGGCAGCTACGAATTGATCGTGCAGACAGTACCCGGTACCGGAAAACGGTGCCGGGTACTGTCGTGCGACGGTAACCGAGCCGAATCGATTCGGTCCGCGTTCGAAAACCTTTCCGGCGAGTTCGACGTGATCCTCATTTGTGACGCGGCCCGCCCATTCGTGCCGCCTTCCACCCTTCGCGCGGTGGCGGAAACGGTTTCACCGGAAATCCCGGCGGTCGTTCCGGTGCTTCCCGTCACCGACACCGTGAAGCTCGTGGACGGCAGGGACGTGATCATCGCCACGGAGGATCGCGCCGGTCTGCGCGCTGTTCAGGCGCCGTTCGGCTGCACGCCCGCCGTGCTCCACGAGATGTGCGCGCGGGCCGTGGACCCGCTCACCGACCCGCCCGATACGGTCCGCACGATCGCCGGGCACCAGAACGCGATCCGGGTCACCACGCCGTTCGACGTCGCCGTCGTGACGGCACTACTGAGCGAGGAGCAGGCGTGAGGGTCGGCACGGGCGTGGACGTCCATCCGGTCGAGCAGGGTCGCGAATGCTGGGTGGCCGGGCTGTACTGGGAGGGCGTCCCCGGCTGCGCCGGGCATTCCGACGGCGACGTGGCGGCCCACGCGCTCTGCGACGCGATGCTGTCGGCCGCGGGGCTGGGCGACCTCGGCTCGGTGTTCGGCACCAGCGACCCGCGCTGGGAAGGCGTGCACGGCCCGGAGTTCGTCGCCGAGGTCCGGCGGCGCGTCGAGGCAGCGGGCTGGCGCCTCGCCAACGCGTCGGTGCAGGTCATCGGCAACGCGCCGCGGATCGGCACGCGTCGTGAAGAGGCGCAGGACGTGTTGGGCAAGGCCGCCGGCGGCCCGGTCGGCGTCAGCGGCACCACCAGCGACGGCCTCGGGCTCACCGGCCGCGGCGAGGGCATCGCGGCAGTGGCCACCGCCCTGCTGCTGGCCGCCGAGTAGGTCACAACCCGCGCGCCACCCGGCCGTGTCCCCTTAGGCTCGGGACGTGACGATTCGGGCGGTGATGTTCGACTTCTCCGGCACCTTGTTCCGGCTCGAACAGAACGACAGCTGGCTGACCAATCTGACCGACCTCGACGGCGACCCGCTGGACATCGAGGCCCAGGCCGAGCTGATGCGCCGGATGACTGCCCCGACCGGCCAGGTCGTGCAGCTGTCCGAGGAGTACCAGCACGCGTGGGAGAACCGCGACCTGGACCCGGCGCTGCACGAGAAGATCTACCTCGAGGTGCTGCGCAAGTCCGGCATCCCGAAGGTCGAGCAGGCCAAGGCGCTCTACAGCCGGCTGGTCGACCCGGACGAGTGGACGCCGTACCCGGACACCGAGACGGTCCTCAAGGACGCCGCGGGCAAGGGCCTGAAGGTCGGCGTGCTGAGCAACATCGCCTTCGACATCCGGCCCGCCTTCACCGTCCGCGGCCTCGACCAGTACGTCGACTCGTTCGTGCTGTCGTTCGAGGAGCACGTGATCAAGCCCGATCCGGCGATCTTCCAGACCCTGCTCGACCGGCTCGGCGTGCCGGGCGAGGAGGCGCTGATGGTCGGCGACAGCGAGGAGGCCGACGGCGGGGCGCGGGCCCTGGGCTGCGCGTTCGCCCTGGTCGACCCCCTGCCCACCAGCGAGCGACCGGAGGGCCTGCTCGCCGCGCTGCGCGCGCACGGGGTGCTCTAGCGCCGTCCGGCGAGCAGGCCCGTACCATTTCAGGGTGGCCTTACACCTTTTCGACACCGCGACCAGGAGCGCGCGGGAGTTCCATCCCGCTCGTAGTGGAACGGCGTCCATCTACGTGTGTGGGGCCACCGTGCAGGGCATCCCGCACATCGGGCACGTCCGGGGCGCGCTGAACTACGACGTCCTGCGCCGCTGGCTCGTCCACAAAGGACTGGACGTGCTGTTCGTGCGGAACGTGACCGACATCGACGACAAGATCCTCGCCAAGGCCGCCGACGCCGGCCGGCCCTGGTGGGAGTGGGCCTTCACGCACGAGCGCGCGTTCGAGGACGCCTACGAGACGCTCGGCTGCCTGCCGCCGTCGATCGCCCCGCGGGCGACCGGGCACGTCACGCAGATGGTCGAGCTGATGCGGCGGCTCATCGACAGCGGACACGCCTATGCCGCGGGCGGCGACGTCTACTTCGCCGTCAACACGTTCCCCTCGTACGGCGAGCTGTCGCGGCAGAAGCTCGACGAGGTCCACCAGGGCGAGACCCTGGCCGAGGGCAAGCGGGACCCGCGCGACTTCACGTTGTGGAAGCGGGCGAAGCCGGGCGAGCCGTCGTGGCCGACGCCGTGGGGGCCGGGGCGTCCCGGCTGGCACCTCGAGTGCTCGGCGATGGCGACCAACTACCTCGGCGCGGAGTTCGACATCCACGGCGGCGGCGTCGACCTGGTGTTCCCGCACCACGAGAACGAGCGCGCCCAGTCGAACGCGGTGGGCGATCCGTTCGCCCGGTTCTGGCTGCACAACGCGTGGGTGACGCTCTCGGGCGAGAAGATGTCGAAGTCGCTGGGCAACACGGTGTCGATCGAGGCGATGCTGCGGAACTACCGCGCGGCCGAACTGCGGTACTACCTCATCCAGCCGCACTACCGCTCGACCATCGAGTACTCCGACGGCGCGCTGTCCGAGGCCGCCGCGGGGTACCGGCGGATCGAGCAGTTCCTGCGGCGGGCCGGCGGCGTGGCGCCGGGCGAGCTCGCACCGGAGTTCGCCGCGGCGATGGACGACGACCTCGCCACCCCGGCGGCGATCGCCGTGGTGCACAACGCCGTCCGCGAGGGCAACGCGGCGCTCGACGCCAGGAACGAGGAGGCGGCCCGCGCGGCGGCCGGCTCCGTCCGCGCCATGATGGGGGTGCTGGGCCTCGACCCGCTGGCGCCCGAGTGGGCGGACACGGCGGGCACGGAAACGCCGGGGCGGCAGGCGCTCTCGGATCTCGTCGACGACATGCTCGCCGAGCGCCAGGAGGCACGCGCGGCACGCGAATTCATGCGGGCGGACGCGGTGCGGGATCGGTTGCTCAAGGCCGGGATCACGGTCGAAGACACCCCAGATGGTCCACTGTGGACCGTAAAGGACGCTTAGGAACAATGGCAGGGAACTCGAAGCGCCGGGGTGCGGTCCGCAATCCCGGCAGTAAGAAGGGTGCCGTCAAGGGCACCGGCGGGCAGGTCCGCAAGGGCCTGGAGGGCAAGGGGCCGACCCCGCGGGCGGAGATGCGGCCGGGTCACCCGGCGCAGCGGCGCGCGGCGGCCGCGGCGAAGGCCAGCCGTGCCCGGGACAAGAAGGCCGAAGGGCCGGAGATCATCGCGGGGCGCAACCCGGTGGTCGAGGCGTTGCGCGCCGACGTGCCCGGCACGACGCTGTACGTCGCGCTGAACATCGATGCCGACGACAGGGTGAACGAGGCCGTGCAGCTGGCCGCGGACAAGGGCATCTCGGTGCTGGAGATCCCGCGCGAGGAGCTGGACCGCAAGACCAACCGGGCGGTGCACCAGGGCCTGGGCCTGCAGGTGCCGCCGTTCGAGTACGCCCATCCCGACGACCTGCTCGCCACCGCGCGTGATTCCGGTGAGCCGCCGCTGCTGGTCGCGCTCGACGGGGTGACCGACCCGCGGAACCTCGGTGCCGTGGTGCGCTCGGCCGCCGCGTTCGGCGCGCACGGCGTGTTGCTGCCGGGGCGGCGCAGCGCGGGCATGACGGCCGTCGCGTGGCGGACGAGTGCCGGCACCGCGGCGCGGATGCCGATCGGGGTGGCCGCGAACCTCACCCGGCAGCTCAAGACGTGGGCGAACGAGGGCCTGATGATCGCGGGGCTGGACGCCGACGGCACGGTGGACATCGACGGGATGGACCTCGCGGCGGACCCGCTGGTGATCGTGCTGGGTTCGGAGGGCCGCGGCCTGTCGCGCCTGGTGCGCGAGACCTGTGACGTGACCGTCTCGATCCCGATGGCCGCCGGCGTGGAGTCGCTCAACGCCTCCGTGGCCGCTGCGGTGCTGCTCGCCGAGGTCGCCCGCCGCCGCCGGATCGCGGGCCGGGTCTAGGAGTTCGCGAGGGGGCCGGTCAGCAGCTGGCCGGCCCCGCGCGCATGCGGCGAGGCCGAGCGCTACCCCGAAGCGGCGCTCGGCCACGGAGTCCAGTCGGCTCACGATTTCCGGTGCCGGTCAGAGCCGAAGCGTTGACCGTACGTACAGCCAATGAACTGTGGCAGGAGCGTCCTCCTTTTCGCCCGGGGCGCCGACGGGGTCGGTTAAGGTCAGCACGCTGACTGGATATGGGGGGCTCTCGCGCGATGTCGTTCGTTTCGCCGTTGTTCCTGTGGTACTTCATGCCGGCGTTGCTCATCGCCGTGCTGGTGCTGCCGCGAACCTGGCGGAACGGGATCGTCGCGGTCGCGAGCCTGATCTTCTACGTGAGCGGGGCCGGTGCGTTCCTGCTGCTCCTGCTCTCCTGCATGGTGGTCAACTTCTTCGTCGGGACCGCGCTGGAGCCGAACGACTGGGACAGCCGGTCGTCGCGGCGCAAGCGCCTGCTGATCGGCGTGCTCTGCTTCGACGTGGGGATGCTGGTCGTCTGGAAGTACGCCGGGTTCGCCACGCAGCAGTTCGACTTCCTGGCGCGGCTGTTCGGCGGGGACTTCCCGATCGTGCACCTGGCGCTGCCCATCGGGATCTCGTTCTTCACGTTCCACCACATCTCCTACGTGGTGGACATCTATCGCGGGGAGCGGCGGGCGCTGCGCAACCCCGTGTCGTTCGTCACCTACATCGCGATGTTCCCGCAACTGGTGGCGGGCCCGATCGTGCGGTACCGGGAGATCGCCGACCAGCTGCCGCAGCTGCGCTCACACCGGCTGGACGACATCGCGGCGGGCTTCCCGCGGTTCGCCTTGGGCCTGTGCAAGAAGACGATCATCGCCGACACGCTCAACCCGATGGTCGAGGCGTGCTTCGCGACGTCGCCGGACAACATGACGTTCGGCGTCGCATGGCTGGGCGCGGTCGGGTACACGCTGCAGCTGTTCTTCGACTTCTCGGGCTATTCGGACATGGCGATCGGGCTCGGGCGGATGCTCGGGTTCCGGCTACCGGAGAACTTCGCGCGGCCGTACTCGTCGGTGACGGTGACGGAGTTCTGGCGCCGGTGGCACATGTCGTTGTCGCGCTGGTTCCGCGACTACCTGTACATCTCGCTCGGCGGCAACCGGCACGGCGCGGCGAAGACGTACCGGAACCTGTGCATCGTGTTCGTGCTGACGGGTTTCTGGCACGGGGCGAACTGGACCTTCGTCGTGTGGGGCTGTTACCACGGGGCGCTGCTGATCATCGAGCGCGCCTTCGGCTGGGACACCACGCCTTCCGCGTTCTGGCCCCGCCTCGGGCGGCGGGCGCTGACGCTGGTGCTGGTGGTCTTCGGGTGGGTGTTCTTCAAGTCGCCGGACATGACGCACGCGCTGACGATGATCGGGCACATGTTCCTGCCGGACTTCTCGGGCCTGACCGATGTGGTCTCGTCGGCGCTGACGAACCAGCGGCTGGTGATCCTGTTGCTGGCGCTGCTGGTGGTCTTCCTGCCGGCGCACCCCGTGACCGGTCCGCTGCTGGAGTCCTCCCGCAGCCGCCCGGCGACGAGCCTGCGCCTAGGCGTGATGACGGTGGGCCTCGCCTACGCGGCCATCCTCGTGGCGAACGGCACCTTCAGCCCCTTCCTGTACTACCAGTTCTGACGGTCGGCCTGGCGGGCGCAGGGCCGCGTCCTGACCAAAAGCGAACCGCCCGGGGCTGCCGATGCGAGATGATGCAGCCATGACCGCACCCACCCGCGCCACGCCGGGACTCGCCGCCGGGTCGTTGATCGCCATCGTGTTCGGGCTGGTGTTCGTCGAGGTCAACAGCGGCGGGCTCGACACACCTTGGCCACTGGTCGTCCGGATCGCCGGGGTGCTCGTCGCGGCCGGGCTGGGCTTCGCGGTGTTCCGGCTCGGGCGACCGCAGGACTCGGGCGACGCACAAGGCACCTGGTTCGGTGAACGGCGGTACTGGATCGTCGTCGCGGCCGAGGCCGTCGCGTTGTTCGGCGGGCTGTTCGTGATCAACGGCGTCCTCGGCCACAGCGAGGTCGCCGTCGCGTGGATCGCGCTCGTCGTCGGGGTGCACTTCTTCGGGCTCGCGGCCGCGTTCCGGCTCAACCGGTTCCACGTGCTCGGCGCGGTGATGACGCTGCTGGGCATCGCAGGCTTCGTGCTCGACGTCGCCGGTGCGTCGGCCGCGACGATCGGGCTCGTGTCCGGGGTGCTCTCCGGGGTCGCGTTGTTCGCGACCGTCGCGGTGTCGCTCAGACTGTAGGCAACCGCTTGCGCAGCAAGCAGAACTCGTTGCCCTCCGGGTCGGCGAGCACGTGCCAGTTCTCCTCGCCGGTCTGCCCCACGTCCGCGGGCACCGCGCCGGCCGCGAGCAGCCGGGCCAGCTCGCCGTCCTGATCCCGGTCCGTCGGGTTGACGTCGATGTGCAGCGGCAGCTTTCCGGCCTTCGGCTCGCCGACCGGGTTGAACACCAGCGTCGGCTGCGGGCCGCCGAAGCCGGTGTCCGGCGGGCCGATCTCGATCGAGCCGTCCTCGCGCCCGAGCTCGACGTACCCCAGCACTTCCCGCCAGAACGCCGCGAGCCGCTCGGGGTCGCGCGCGTCGAGGACGAGTTCACTGATCCGGCAGGCCATGCGGGCGAATGTACCCGCATGGCCCGCCGCGACTCACGGCTGCAGCGCCAGCTCGTCGGTCTCCCGGTCGATCGCCTCCTGGACCTTCGCGCCGTCCACGGCGAGGCTGACCGCCCAGTAGAAGACCGCCAGGCTGAACACGATGACCACCGCCAGGTCCCACCACTCGGGCAGCGCGTTGATGTTGCCGCCGTCGCCGTACCGGCCGAGCCAGCTGATCAGCACCGACCCACCCAGCCACGGCGGGATCCACATGACGGCCTTCCAGTCCACCGGCAGCCGGTCGGCGCTCTTGGTCGTGGCGCGGGCGATCAGGAACAACACGAAGCCCGCCACGATGGCGACCATGATCTTCCAGATGATGTCGAACCCGGTCCAGTAGATGATCAGGTTCGCGGCGACGAACCCGGCCGGCGCCAGGACGTTGCCCGCCGGCGCCCGGTACGGACGCGCCCGGTCGGGGTCGCGCTTGCGCAGCGCGATCATCGACACCGGCGCGAACGCGTACATCAGCGCCGTCGCCGAGGTGATCACCTCGACCAGGTTCTGCCAGCTGGGGAACGGCAGGAACATGATCTCGCCGACCACGAAGGACAGCACGATCGACCACACCGGCACACCCCGGACACTCAGCTTGCCCAGCTGCTTCGGCAGCACCTTCTCCCGGCCCATCGCGTACGACAGCCGCGATGACGTGCCGAGGTAGAGCAGACCGGTGCCGGCCGGTGACACGAACGCGTCCGCGTACAGGATGTACGCCAGCCAGCCCGCGCCGGCGAGCGTCGCCAGCGTGGCGTACGGGCCGAACGAGCCCTGCGTGATCGGGTTGTCCCAGTTCTTCACGATGGACGCGGGGTCGAGCGAGCCGATGAACGCGATCTCCAGCAGCAGGTAGACGATCGTGCCGATGATCATCGCGGTGATGATCGCGCGCGAGATGTCCTTCTGCGGGTTCCGCGACTCGCCACCGATCTGCACGGCCTGTTCGAAGCCCTGCAGGGCGAACACGACACCGACCGGCAACGCCGCGAAGATGCCGTGCGCGCCGGCCGGGGCGAAGCCGCCGCCGGCGCTGAAGTTCCCCGGGTGGAAGCGCAGCGACAGCAGCACCACGACGGTCAGCACCGGAACCGCGACCTTCCAGATCACGGTCGCCGAGTTGCTCTCCGACAGCAGCTTCACGCCGATGAGGTTGATCACGGTGAAGATCGCCATCAGCAGGGTCGCCCAGCCGAACCCGCTCGCGGTGAGCGTTTCGCCGCCGCTCAGCAGGTTCAGGTGCTGCTTGATCCAGGAGATGTTGTCCAGGTACTGCAGGCTCGCCTCGACCTCGACCGGCGCCAGCGCGACCGCCTGCAGCCAGGCGACCCAGCCACCGGCGAAGCCGCCGAGAACGCCGTACGCCAGCGCCGGGAAGCGCGCGGTGCCGCCCGCCATGGGGTACGCGGCGCCGAGCTCGGCGTGGACCAGGGCGAGCGTGGCCATGATGACCGCCGTCAGGATCCAGGACAGCAGCGACGCGGGGCCGGCGACCTTGGCGGCTTTCAGCGCACCGAGCAGCCATCCGGAGCCGATGATCGAGCCCAGGGACACGAACATCAGGCCGTAGAAGCCGACCGATCTGCGCAGCTGCGGTCCCGCGTCCGACCTCGCCGACTGCACGGGTTTAACCATCAAACGCCTCGATCCCGAATTCGAGCGGATTTTGTCCGGTGTGACGTGCAGCTTGCCCGATGGGGCAAGCACCCGATCGGGTGCCGCGCATTCACAACCGGCAATGATGGCGAACTCTACGGGATCACGGAACAGCCACGATGTTACGGGTTAGTTTCGTTCAGCAAAATCAGACACTTCGAAAATATCCGGCAAAACGCTGGTGGAAGCTGGTTCCTGGACAATAAAAGCCGCCTCCTCGTCGAGGACGAAAAGGCGGCTGTGGGGTGGATGGGGTCAGGCGGGAACCTTGGCCGATTCCTTCGCGGATTCCTCGGCGGATTCCTTCGGAGTTTCCTCGACGGGAACGAGTTGCTTGAGTGCCTCCTGCAGCGCGGAATGCGTCGCGGTGAGCCGCTCGGTGACCTCCTGCTTGAATTCGAAGGCCTGGGTGCGGTTCTGCTCGGCTTCGGCGCGCTGCTGCTCGGCGTCGGCCACCAGCAGCGCGGCCCGCTCCTCGGCCTCCTGCGTCTGCCGGGACAGCCGGTTCTCCGTCTCCGACACCTTGGCCGCCAGCGACTCCTCGGTGCTGCGGACCTTGGCCGAGAGGTTGGCCTCGGTGCTCCGGACCTTGTCCGACAGGTTGGCCTCGGTGCTGCGGACCTTGTCCGCCAGGTCCGCCTCGGTGGTCGAGACCTTCTCCGCGAGCGCCTCTTCGGTCGTCGAGACCTTGGTGGCGAGCGCCTCCTCGGCGTCGGCGATCTTGACCGCCAGCTCCTGCTCGGCCTTCTGCTCGGCCGCGGCACGCCGCTGGTCGGACTCGGCGTCGAGGCGGGCCCGCCCGGCCTCGGCGTCGGCGTTCAGCCGCTCGATCTCGCCGCGGGCGTTGTCCATCAGCTCGTCGTGCTCCGCCTTGAGGCGGGCGGTCAGCGTCTGGTACTCGGCCTCGAGCTCGTTGCGACGCTCGGCGATCTCGGCTTCGCGCTCGGCGACCCACTTGTCGGTGGCCTTGCGGGTGTCGAGGTCGTACTTCTCGGCCTCGGCGCGGATCTGGTCGGCCTGGCCGTCGGCCTGCTGACGCAGCTCGGCGATCTCCTCCTCGGCCAGCTGCATCATCGAGCGCACGCGCTCGGTCATGGTGGCCGCGCTGGAGGGGTCGCTGGCCATCCGCGAGAGCGCGGTCTTGGTCTCGGTCAGCTCCTTCTGCGCGTAGCTGAGCGCCTTCGTCAGCTCACCGACGGAGGCCATCGCCTCGTCACGGGCCTGGGAGAGCTCCTTCATCTCCGCCGCGAGCTGGTTGAGGCGCTCGTCGACCGGGACCCGGTCGTAGCCGCGGAAGACCAGCGGGAAGTGCGGATTCCCGACGGAGGGTTCGGTGGATTGGATTGGGGACTGGGCTGGGGGCATGCGGCGACCTTAGTGGGTCCGGACGCCGGATTCCATACCTCCATCAGAACGCTTTGCTCTCGGTGAATGGTGGGTTAACGGGCCGCCGACCTGCGTAGTACGACTGTCCAAGTTGGTCACTGCCGGCTGGGCTACGGTTCCCCGGGGAGTCGCGGAGGTGGAGCCGGGTGGATCTGCGGCAGGTCGTCGCCGACCTGGGTGCGCATTGGCCGATCTATGTGAGCATGCCGTTCGTCGCGGCGTTGATCGGCTACGTGACGAAACGGGTGGCCATCGAGATGATGTTCCGGCCGATCGAGTTCGTCGGGATCCGGCCGTTCCTCGGCTGGCAGGGCGTGCTGCCCGCCAACGCCCGGCGGATGGCGACGACGGCCACCCAGATGCTCACCCGGAACCTCGTCGACCCGAAGGAGATCTTCGCGCGGCTGGACCCGGAGCAGGTCGCCACCGAGATCGAGGAGCCGCTGCTCGAGATCGTCGAGGACGTCACCCGCGAGGTCATGGAGCAGTACCAGCCGCGGCTGTGGGACGCGCTGCCCGACGGCGCCAAGCAGCTGCTGCTCAACCGGGTGCGCGCGGAGTCGCCGAAGGTCATCGCCAAGATCATGCGGGAAGTCGCGCACGACATCGACGACGTGCTCGACCTCGAGCACATGGTGGTGACCAACCTCGTCCGCGACAAGGCGCTGCTCAACCGGCTGATCCGGGAGATCTCGCGGCCGGAGATGCGCTTCATCGCGCGGTCGGGGCTGGTGTTCGGCTTCGCGCTCGGCATCGTGCAGCTGCTGGTGTGGGCGCTGACCAGGTCGCCCATCGTGCTGCCGCTGTTCGGGCTCGGCATCGGCTGGCTCACCGACTGGCTGGCGCTGAAGATGATCTTCCTGCCGCGCGAGCCCCGCGAGTTCCTCGGCCTCTACACCTGGCAGGGCGTGTTCCAGAAGCGCAAGGACCAGGTCGCCGCCGACTACGGTGACATGATCGCGCGCGAGATCATCACCATCCCGAACCTGCTCGAGGAGATCCTGCGCGGACCGCGGTCGGACCGGCTGTTCCACCTGGTCACCCGCGAGGTCCAGCGCACGATCGACGCGCAGGCGAGCATCGTCAAACCGCTGGTGGCGTTCGCGGTCGGCAGCCGCCGGTTCCAGGAGATGAAGCAGTCGGCGGCGGCGAAGGCGGCCGACCGGGTGCCCGACACGATCCGTTACGCCGAGGACTACGCCGTCAACGCGCTCGACGTGCGCAACACGATCTCCGAGCGGATGCGGCGACTGTCCCCTGTGGAGTTCGAGGGGCTGCTGCGCCCGGCGTTCCGGCAGGACGAGTGGAAGCTCATCGCGGTCGGCGCGGTGATCGGCGGCCTGGTGGGTGAGCTGCAGGTTCTGCTGCTGCTCCACTAGGGGGTGCCGCTTCTCCGCCACCGCCCTCGGCGGACACGCCCCGCACGGCTCGCCTAATCTTTGCCCCACACAGGGGAGGAGGTCAGGGTGGCGCAGGACCTCGCCGCGCACTGGCCCGTCTACGTCACGATGCCGTTCATCGCGGCGCTCATCGGCTACCTGACCAAGCGCGTCGCGATCGAGATGATGTTCCGCCCGCTGGAGTTCGCCGGCCTCCCGCCGCTGCTGGGCTGGCAGGGCATCGTGCCCAAGCACGGCGGCCGGATGGCGGCGATCGCGACCGACCTGCTCACCTCGAACCTGCTCGACCTGAAGGAGGTCTTCGCCCGGATCGACGCGGACCGGATGACCACCGCGATCGAGCAGCCGCTGCTGCGGGCGATCGACGACATCACCCGCGACGTGCTCGCCGAGTACCACCCCCGGCTGTGGGAGGCGCTTCCCGCGATGGCCCAGGAGCTCGTGGTCAAGCAGGTGCAGGCGGCCGCGCCGCGGCTGGTGCGGGAGCTGATGGCCGACATCAGGGAGAACCTCGACGAGGTGCTCGACGTCAAGCACATGACCGTCCAGCACCTCACCCGCGACAAGGCGCTGCTGGTCCGGCTGATCCGGGACACGACCCGGCCGGAGATGGCGTTCATCGCGCGCTGCGGCATCTACTTCGGGTTCGGGCTCGGCCTCGTGCAGGCGGTGGTGTGGGCGCTGACGCACAACCCGTGGGTGCTGCCGGTCTTCGGCGGGTGCATCGGGCTGTTCACCGACTGGCTCGCGATCAAGCTGATCTTCCTGCCGCGGGAGCCCGTGCGGGTGCTGCCCTGGCTGACGCTGCAGGGCAAGTTCCAGCGGCGCCGCCGCGAGGTCGCCCGGCAGTACGGCGAGCTGATCGCCCGCGAGGTGCTCACGACCCGGAACCTGCTCGACACGATTCTGCGCGGGCCGCGGGCCGACCAGATGGTCGCCATGGTGCGCCGGACGGTGTCGAACGCGGTCGACGAGCAGTCCGGGCGGCTGGTGTCGGTGACGATCGGCGCCCCGCGGCTGCGGGAGATGAAGGAGGCCGCGGCCCGGCGTGCGCTGGCGCTGCTGCCGGACACCGTCCGGCACGCCGAGGGCTACCTCACCGAGGCGATGAACGTGGCGAACATGGTCGAGCAGCGGATGCTCGCGCTGACCCCGGTGCAGTACGAGGGCCTGCTGCGCCCGGCGTTCCGGCAGGAGGAGTGGAAGCTGATCTCCGTGGGCGGGGTGATCGGGTTCGTCGTCGGCGAGTTGCAGGTTCTGCTGATGCTGCACTGAACCTGCGGATACCGTGGGGCCCGTGGCGCACGAACCGCAGCACCTGCCCGCCGTGCACGAGGCGTGGCTACCCCGGGAGCATCCGCTGCACCGGCCCCGGCACGGGGGCAAGCAGCTGACCGCGCTGATCGGTGCGCTGGTGTTCTTCGTGACGCCGACCCTGCTGTGGGTCTTCGGGGTGCGCCCCAGCGAGATCGAGAACCACGCGCTCGCCGGGTTCCCCAGCGTCTCCGACGGCTGGGCGTTCTTCACCGGCCTGCCGACCTGGGCGACCGACCAGCTGTCGTTCCGCACCGGCGCGATCGACGCCGCGGACGGGATCAGCCGCGGTGTCTTCGGCGAACCGCTGCCGCACGACCAGGGCGGCACCTCGAACTCCGGGCCGCTGCCCGGCAGCCCGCCACCGGCGAACGGCGAGGTGCCCGGCCCCGGCGTCAGCTCCGGGCCGACCGACCAGGCCGGCTACCGGCAGGTGATCGAGGGCACGAACGGCTGGCTGTACTACGGCATCGACGCCGAGTCCAAGTGCACGCCGACCCGGCCGCTGGCCGACACCATCGCCCGGATCCAGCAGGTGCGGAACCTGGTGCTCAGCTCTGGCCGCCAATTCGTGTGGGTGGTGCCGCCGGACAAGTCGACCATGGTGCCGCAGTTCCTGCCCTCGAGCTACCCGGGCAAGGACTGCCAGCAGGCGGCCGAGGCGCCGACCTGGGCGCGGCTCGACGCCGCGGGTGCGCTCGACCTGCGCCCCGAACTGCGGGTGATCGCGAAACAGCTCAACCGCCCGGTGTACACGCCCACCGACACCCACTGGACCGACGAGGGCGGCCTCTCGCTGACCCGGAACGTCGCCGAGGCGGTGCAGCCCGGGGTCACCAGGACCTGGCAGAGCCCGGCCATCGGCACCTACACCGGCAGCGCGGACCTGCCCAAGCTGCTCGGGAAGTCGGGCACCAAGACCAGCGTCCTCTACAACCTGCTGCCGGACGGGCTGACCAACCGCGCCGGGCCGATCGTCACCGAGATCGAGACGCCCGCGGTCCACACTGCCGCGCCGATCACCGGCACCGTGGACAAGAAGACGCTGGTCTACGGCGACTCGTTCAGCATCGCGTCCTCGCGGTACCTCACCGGCGCCTTCAGCGACGTCACGCTGCTGGCCTACTCGACCACGAAGACCACCCCGGCGCAGGCCGTCGACCAGTTCGTGAACAGTCAGGTCGTGGTGCTGGAGACTGTGGAGCGCAGCGTGTCCGCCGGCGCGCTGCCGTTCTTCGACAACGGGTTCATCGACCAACTGCGGACGGCACTGGCGCAACATCCGCTGCGCTGACCGTGCCCGCGCGGGCGCGGCGGTGCGCGATCACCCGGCACACCAGGTAGATCAGGAACGAGATCGCCGTGACGAAGGCGCTCACCGGGACGCCCGGCGCGAGCGACAGGATGATCCCGCCCAGCGCGGCGACCTCCGCGAAGATCACGGCCAGCAGGGTGGCCCGCCACGGGCTCGCCGTGACGCGGATGGCCGCGGCCGCGGGGGTGACCATCAGCGACACGACCAGCAGCGAGCCGACGATCTGCACGCCGAGCGCGGTGGCGACGCCGACCAGCACCGCGAACACCACCGACAGCAGCCGCCCCGGGACGCCGCGCGCGGCGGCGACGTGCGGGTCGACGCTCGCGAACAGCAGCGGCCGGTAGATCGCCGCGAGCACCAGCAGCACCACGACCGCGGCGATCACCAGCACGATGATGTTCGTCGACTCGATGGACACGATCTGCCCGACCAGGATGCCGAACTTGTTCGAGGTCCGTCCCGGGTAGAACGACAGCAGCAGCACGCCGAGGCCCAGCCCGAACGACAGGATCACGCCGATCACGGAGTCGCGGTCGGACTCGCGGCCGCCGAGCAGCCCCAGCAACAGCGCGGCGAGCACCGAACCGGCCAGGGCGCCGTACTCGATGCCGATGCCGAGCAGCAGCGCACCGGCCGCACCGGTGAACGCCAGCTCCGCCGTGCCGTGCACCGCGAACGACATCCTCCGGGTCACGATCAGCGGGCCGAGCGCACCGGCGACCAGTCCCAGCACCGCCGCGGCCAGCAGCGCCGTCTGTACGAAGGGCTGCGCGAGCAGCTGCCCGGTCAGCCCGAAGTCGAACAGTTTGTCCACTCAGGACACCCGCTCTTCCTCGTCGAAGTGGTGCGCCTCGTCCTCGCACAGCGCGCTCTGCGCGCCGGCCACGTGGATCTGCCCGCCGACCCGGATGACCTCGACCTTCGTCCGGTACAGCTCCGAGAGCGTCTTCGAGTTCATCACCTCTTCGGGTGCGCCGATCCGGAACCTGCCATCCACCAGGTACAGCACCCTGTCCACATAGGACAGGATGGGGTTGAGCTCGTGGGTCACGAACAGCACGGCGGTGCCCGCCGCGCGGCGGCGCTCGTCGATCAGGGCGCTCACCGCGCGCTGGTGGCCGAGGTCCAGCGACAGCAGCGGCTCGTCGCACAGCAGCACGTCCGGGTCGCCGATCAGCGCCTGTGCGACCCGCAGCCGCTGCTGCTCACCGCCGGACAGCCGCCCGACCGGCGACTTCGCGTACGCCTGCGCACCGACGGACTCGATGGCCGCCGCGACCCGGCGGCGGCGCTCGGCCAGCCCGCGCAGGCCCAGTCCCCAGCGGTGACCGTCGAGCCCGAGCCCGACGAGGTCCACGCCCCGCAGGGTCAGCGCCTCCTGCATCGCGCGCTGCTGCGGCACGTAGCCGACCGGCCGGTCGCTCGCCATCCGCCACGATCCCGCCGACAGCGGCTGCAGTCCCAGCAGCACCTTCAGCAAACTGGTCTTGCCCGACCCGTTCGGACCGAGGATCGCGAGGAACTCGCCGCGCTCGACCCGCAGGTCGAGCCCGGACCACAGCGTGCGCCCGCCGAAGGCAAGGCTCGCGCCGGAGATCTCGACTGCCGGGCTCAAGACTTCAGTGCTCCTGCCAGGGCGTTCACTTCACTGGTCATCCAAGAAATGTAGTCCGTGGCCCCGGCCGGGAGCGTCTCGGTCACGTCCACGACGGGCAGCCCGGCCTTCTTCGCGTTGTCGACCACCTGCTGCGTCACCGGGGTGACGGTCTGCGCGTTGTTCACGACGGCCTGCACCTGCCGGCCGGAGATCATGCCGTTCACCTCGGCCAGCGCGGCCGCGGGCACGTCGCTCTCCTCCTCGACCGCCTCGGAGAACTCGTGCGGGGTGGCGTCGGTGACCTTCGCGGTCTCCAGCAGGTAGTGCGCGACGGGCTCGGTGGCGATGACCTTGCTGCCCGGGTGCGCGGCGCCGGCCTGCTCGGTCTTCGTCTGCAGGTCCGTGACCTTGGTCTTGAAGGCGGCGGCGTTCGCGGTGAAGGTCTGCGCGTCCGCGGGACGCAGCTGCCCCAGCGTGGCCGCGACCTGGTCGGCGACCTTGTTCACGGTGGCGAAGCTGTACCAGACGTGCTCGTTCTCGTCACCGGTCGCGCCGATATCGTAGGCCACGAGCTTCTTCGCGTTGGACGCCTGGTCGGCGAGCTTGGTGAAGAAGTCGTCATAGCCGCCGCCGTTGGCCAGGGTCAGCTGCGCCCGCTCCGCGGCGAGCGCGTCCTGCGGGGTGGTCTCGTAGGAGTGCGGGTCCGCGGCGGGGTCGTGGATGATCGAGGTGACCTGCACCTGATCGCCCCCCACGGCGGCCAGCACGCTGCCCCAGACGTCGGTCGAGGCGACCACGTCGAGCTTCCCGCCGGTGTCGCCCGCGGTGTTACCACCGCCACATCCAGCGAGCGCGAAAGCCAGCGCGGCGGCGGCGGAAACCAGGCCGATCAGGCGCGGCGAACGGCTGTGACGCATCACGAATACTCCCGAAAGTGGCAGGTGAAGGCACCGTCAGTAGTTATTGGAAACGGTTTTCGAGTTCACCTTACGCTATCGAGTGATGATCTTGCTATGCCGGGTTAAGCGCAGCTGAACGCGACGTGGCGCGGACGCGGCCCCGGGGCGCCCGCACTTCGACTTCAGGAATCCGATCTGAACCGTTACGGTTCCCTCATGGGGCGTCCTATGCGCATGAGGCGACAGGCGACGTTGGCGTCGCTCGCCGCGGAACTCGGCGTGTCCAGGACCACGGTGTCCAATGCGTACAACCGGCCCGACCAGCTGTCCCCCGAACTACGCCGCCGGGTGCTCGAAACCGCGCGCCGCCTCGGCTACCCGGGCCCCGACCCGGTCGCCCGCTCGCTGCGCACGCGCAGGGCCGGCGCCGTCGGGCTGCTGCTCACGGAGAACCTGTCCTACGCCTTCCGCGACCCCGCCGCCATCGGCGTGCTCGAAGGGCTCGCGCTCGCCTGCGAGGACGCGGGGGTCGGGCTGCACCTGGTGCCGGCCAGCCCGGGCCGGGACGACGTGGCCGCCGTGCACCGCGCCGGCGTCGACGGGTTCGTCGTGTACTCCGTGCCGGACGACGACCCGCACCTGGCCGCGGTCCTCGCGCGGCCGGTGCCGACCGTGATCATCGACCAACCGCAGATCGAGGGCATCGACCGCGTCGGCCCGGACGACGCCACCGCGATCAGCGCGCTGGCCGAGCACCTCATCGGCCTCGGGCACCGGCAGATCGGCGTGCTGTGCATGCGCCTCGGCCGGGACCGCAGCGACGACTTCGTCTCGCTGGAACGCCAGCGCACCGCGCACTTCCACGTGCAGCGCACCCGGCTCGAGGCGCTGTCGACCGCGTTCACGAAGGCGGGGGTGGACTGGGCGAGCGTGCCGGTGGTCGAGCGCTTCGACCACACGGTGGACGAGGGCGCCTCCGCCGCACGCCAGCTGCTGGGCGCTTATCCGCAGGTCACCGCGTTGATCTGCACCTCGGACATCCTCGCGCTCGGCGCGCTCGCCGAAGCCGACCGCCGGGGCCTGCGGGTGCCGGCGGACCTCACGGTCACCGGCTTCGACGGGATCGCCGAGGCCGAGCGCCTCGGGCTCACCACCGTGCACCAGCCGGTGCTGGAGAAGGGCCGCGCCGCGGGGAAGCTGCTGCTCGCCTCGGCCGACCACGTCAACCCGCGGGTCATCACGCTCGAGACCGATCTGCGCATCGGCACCACGTCCGCGCCGCCCCGGACGATGGAGGAGCACTGGTTCGGGCCGTGACGTTGGCCGCGTGAGATTGCCCCGTCCGGTTCGAACGGGTCAAATGGAACGACCGACACGGACGCCGGGAGGGGCCAGATGACCGCCATCGACGAGCTGCTGAACCGCCACCGCGAGCTGGAGGACCGCTTACGGGGTGACCGCTCCTCGGCCGAACCCTCCATGCACGTGGCGGTGCTGACCTGTATGGACGCCCGGATCCGGGTGTTCGAGCTGTTCGGCCTCATCCAGGGCGAGGCGCACATCCTGCGCAACGCGGGCGGCGTGGTCACCGACGACGTGATCCGCTCGCTCGCACTGTCCCAGCGCAAGCTCGGCACCAGGGAGGTGCTGGTCGTCCAGCACACCAGCTGCGGGTTGTCGACGGTGACCGAGGACGAGTTCAAGGACGAGCTGGAGCAGGACACCGGCTTGCGGCCGACCTGGGCCATCGAGGCGTTCCGCGAGGTGAAGGACAGCGTGCGGACCTCGGTGCAGCGGGTGAAGCGCAGCGCTTTCCTGCCGCACACCGACAACGTGCGCGGCTTCGTCTACGACGTGCACACCGGGGACCTCACCGAGGTCGCTTGAGCAGGCCGGCCTCTTCCCCACCACCGCCCTCGACGGACGCGCGGCGCGCGACTGTTTACCCTCCGAGGGTGCCCATCGACGCCGAGACCCTGATCGACTGGTTCGACCGCACGGGCCGCGACCTGCCCTGGCGCAGGCCGGAGTGCACCGGGTGGGGTGTGCTGGTCAGCGAGATCATGCTGCAGCAGACGCCGGTCGCGCGGGTGCAGCCGATCTGGGAGGAGTGGCTGGCGCGCTGGCCGGTGCCCTCCGCGCTGGCCGCCGCGAGCCAGGGCGAGGTGCTGCGGGCGTGGGGCAAGCTCGGCTACCCGCGCCGGGCGTTGCGGTTGCACGCCGCGGCGTCGGCCATCGCGGCCGAGCACGGTGACATCGTGCCGTCCGATGTGGACACCCTGCTCGCGCTGCCGGGGATCGGGGCGTACACCGCGCGGGCGGTCGCGACCTTCGCGTACGGCAAGCGGACGCCGGTGGTGGACACCAACGTGCGCCGGGTGGTCGCCCGTGCCGTGCACGGTGCGGGCGACGCGGGCCCGGCCTCGAACACGCGCGACATGGCGGACGTCGAGGTCATGCTGCCCGCCGCGGAAGCCCGCGCGGCCCGGTTCTCCGCGGCGCTGATGGAGCTCGGCGCGCTGGTGTGCACCGCGCGCTCGCCGAAGTGCGCGGACTGCCCGCTCTACGAAGCCTGCGCATGGCAACGCGCGGGGCGCCCGGCGTACGCGGGGCCGGCCAAGCCGGTGCAGCGCTTCGCGGGCACGGACCGGCAGATCCGCGGCAAGCTGCTCGACGTCCTGCGGGGCACGCCGGAGCCGGTGTGGAAGGACCGCCTGGACGTCGTGTGGCCCGAGGACGCCGGCCGCCGGGACCGCTGCCTGGCGTCGCTGCTGACCGACGGCCTGGTCGAGCAGATCCCCGACGGCCGCTTCGCCCTACCGGGCGAGCACCGCTGACAGGAACGCCTCCACCGCACCCCGGTACTGCTCGGGCGCGTCGTCGTGCACGACGTGGCCGGCGCCCTCGATCACCACGTGGTGCCCCTGCGCGACGCGCGACGCCAGCTCCGCCTGCTGACCGGCCGGCATCGCCGTGTCGGCGGCCTCGATCACCAGCAGCGGGCACTTCACCCCGTCGGCGAACGACCAGTACTCCCGCCGCCCCCACTCGGCCGCGATCTCGTACAGGTCCTCGAGATCGGCCGTCAGGTGGTAGCCGTCCGCCCGCTCGGTCACGCACTCCGTGAAGTAGTTCCCGGTGCTGCCGAAGAACTCCCGCACGTGTGCGAGCGACTGGAACGGCACGGGCCAGGAGTCGAAGTAGCCGCGCCACGTGTCCACGGTGCGCCCCCGCTGGTCGGGCGCCATGTCCTCGACCACCACGGCACGCACGAGGCCGGGATGCGTCGCGGCGGTCGCCCACGCGTGCAGACCGCCCATCGAGTGCCCGATCAGCACCGCGGGCTGGTCGAACGTGCGCAGCAGCCCGGCGACGTCCTCGACGAACTGCTCCGTCGTCCACGGCCCGGCCCGCGGCCCGCGCCCGTGCCCGCGCGCGTCCAGCCCGACGACGTGGCCGTAGCGCGTCAGCCACTGCGCCACCGACCACCACGTCCGCGCGCGCCCCATCAGCCCGTGCAGCAGTACGATCGGCTGCCCCTGCCCACCGAAGTCCACGACGCTCATCCCCGCAGTCTAGGTAGGGTGATACCCATGGCAGTCGTGAAGATCAACGCTATCGAGGTGCCCGAGGGCGCCGGCCCGGAGCTGGAGAAGCGCTTCGCCAACCGGATGCACGCGGTGGACTCGCAGCCCGGCTTCCTCGGCTTCGAGCTGCTGCGCCCGGTCTCCGGTGAGAACCGCTACTTCGTCTACACGAAGTGGGAGTCGGAGGAGGCGTTCAAGGCGTGGGCAGAGGGCCCGTCGCGCGAGGCGCACTCCGGCGAGCGTGCCAAGCCGGTGGCCAGCGGTGCGAGCCTCCTGG
This sequence comes from Amycolatopsis acidiphila, assembly GCF_021391495.1. Classification (NCBI taxonomy): domain Bacteria; kingdom Bacillati; phylum Actinomycetota; class Actinomycetes; order Pseudonocardiales; family Pseudonocardiaceae; genus Amycolatopsis; species Amycolatopsis acidiphila. Next base: position 7,404,332 of record NZ_CP090063.1, read on the forward strand.
AGTTCGAGGTCGTCCAGCTGGACAGTGCCGAGTAGCGAGGACCTGGACCGGGCGGCCGAGCTGATCGCCAGCGCGGACGCCCTGCTGGTGTGCGCCGGCGCGGGGATGGGCGTCGACTCCGGGCTGCCCGACTTCCGCGGTGACGAGGGGTTCTGGCACGCCTACCCGCCCTACGAGCGGCTCGGCCTGCGGTTCGTCGAGCTGGCCGACCCACGGCACTTCACCGAAGACCCGGAACTGGCCTGGGGTTTCTACGGCCACCGGCTCCGGCTCTACCGGAAGACCGTGCCACACGAGGGTTTCGCACTGCTGCGCAAGTGGGGCGAGGCCAAGCCGGGCGGCACCGCGGTGTTCACGTCCAATGTGGACGGACAGTTCCAGAAGGCCGGGTGCGCGCTCGTCGCCGAGGCGCACGGCTCGATCCACCACCTGCAGTGCACGGTCCCCTGCGGCACCGACGTCTGGTCCGCCTCCGGGTACGAGCCGGACATCGACGAGGCCTCGATGCGCGCGCTCGAACCGCTGCCGGATTGCCTCGTCTGCGGCAGCCTCGCCCGGCCCAACATCCTGATGTTCGGCGACTTCGACTGGATCTCGCGGCGCAGCGACGAGCAGCTGCGCGCGGTCAACGAATGGCGTCGCGCCCACCCGAACCTCGTCGTCGTCGAGCTCGGCGCCGGCAAGGCGGTGCCCACCGTGCGGCGCTACGCCGAGCTCGCCAGCGCCTCGACCGGCGCGCTCGTGCGCATCAACCCCCGTGAGCCGGAGATCCGGCACGATCGCGGGGTCTCCCTGCCCTACGGCGCCCTGGAGACCCTCACCGCGCTGGACGAGCTGCTCACGGGAGCGTGAGCTCCGCGATGACGGCGTGGTGGTCGGAATCGGGCACGTCCAGCACGCGGTAGCTGTCGACGGCGACGCGCGGGTCCACGAGCACGTGGTCGATCGTCACCGGCGGCGGGAAGAACGACGACGGCCAGGTCGGCGTGAACCCCTCGCCCCGGCTCAGCGCCGCGTCGGTGTAGCCGCCGCCGAGCAGGTCGCGGAAGGTGGCGTGGTCGACCGTGGAGTTGAAGTCCCCGGCGAGGATCCGCACCGGGCCCGAGCTGTCGGGCCGCGGCAGCCCGGCCATCTCCTTCTTCCACTCGCCCGCGTCGGTGGTGGGCGGGATCGGGTGCACGGCCACCACCTCGACGGACGTGCCGTCGACGTCGACCCGCGCACTCGGCTGCTCCATCAGCGACGGCCCGGCCAGTGACAGCTCGGTCAGCGGGTAGCGCGACGCGATACCCGAGCCCGCGCCGCCGTACTGCGGTTTGAACACCCGGTACGGCAGTGCCTCGAACAGCCCGGCCCTGGCGAGCTCGGTCACCTCGCGTGGCGTCAGCTCCAGCAGGTTCAGCACGTCGACCTGGTTCTCGCGGACCAGCCGCACAACGCTCTGCACGTCCGCGCGGCCCAGGTACTGGTTCGACGACATCACCCGCAGCTTGCCCCCGTGCGCGGGCGGCTGGGCGGCGGCGAAGGCACGCGGCAGCAGCACCCCGACCAGCGCGAGCGCGACCACGAGCACGACCCCGCCGATCCACCAGTGCCGCAGCGCCAGCGACACCCCGCCGAGGAGCAGCCCGCCGACCGCGCAGTACGGCGTGAGCGCGAGCAGCGCGGCCGTCAGCCGGTTGCCGTCGACACCGATGAGCCGGAGCGTGGCCACCTCGAGGAAGGCCACGGCCAGCACGAGGAGCACGATCATCCGGAGGTTCCGGCCTGCGGACCGGACAGAGGGCTGGGCAGCTTCCGCAGTGTGCACACGATCCGTTCTACGCGAAACTGCGGTATGACGTTCATGGACGACTTCCACGCGCTGTCCGCGCTCGGCGCCACCCCGGCCGGTGGCGTCGAGCGACAGGCCGCGACCGAGGCACACCGTCAGGTCCGGGAGTGGCTGCGCGACCACGGCTTGAGCACGGTCGTCGACCGGATCGGCAACCTGTTCGGCCTGCGCGAGTGGCACCCGGGTGAAGGAAGCCCTTGCGGCAACGGGCTTTCTGGGTGAAACGGACGGACCGCGCCCGGCCTCGCCGCCGAGGTCCACATCGAGCAGGGCCGGATCCTGGACAAGGACGGCATCCGGATCGGGCTCCTGCTCACCCTCGCCGGTGACGGAGGTCGTCGCGCGGCTCTGCCAGGGCGCTGTCAGCGCCTGACAGCGCGCCGTGCGCCGCCTGCCAGCGGCGACGGGCATCTTGTCCTGGTGCGACTACCAAGGAGGATGAGATGTCGCTGGCGATCCGGGCTGAAGGCCTGATCAAACGTTTCGGGGAGACGGTCGCGCTGAACGGGGTGGATCTCCAGGTGCCGACCGGCAAGGTCGTGGGCGTGCTGGGGCCGAACGGTGCGGGCAAGACGACGGCGGTCCGGATCCTCGCGACGCTGCTGCAGCCGGACGGCGGGCATGCGAGCGTCGGGGGCTACGACGTGGTGCGCGACGCGGTCCGGGTGCGTTCGCTGATCGGGCTGACCGGGCAGTACGCGTCGGTGGACGAGGACCTCTCGGGCACGGAGAACCTGGTGCTCATCGCGCGGCTGCTGGGGCTGTCGCGACCCCAGTCGAAGACCAGGGCTGCCGAGCTGCTGGAGCAGTTCGAGCTGACCGAGGCCGCGGGCCGCGCGGCCAAGACGTACTCGGGCGGGATGCGGCGGCGGCTCGACCTCGCCGCGAGCCTCGTCGGCCGGCCGCAGGTGCTCTACCTGGACGAACCGACCACCGGGCTCGACCCGCACGCCCGCAACGAGGTGTGGCACGTGATCCGGCGGCTGGTCGCCGACGGCGCGACCGCGCTGCTGACGACCCAGTACCTCGACGAGGCCGACCAGCTCGCCGACTCGATCACGGTCGTCGACCACGGGAAGGTCGTTGCCGACGGCCGCGCCGACGAGCTCAAGCGGCGGGTCGGCGGGCAGACCATGCTCGTGCGGCCGACCTCGCTCGCGGACATGGACGTGGTCGCGCGCATTCTCGGCGAGCTCACCGGCGTCGTGCCGCTGCGCGACGACGACACCGGACTGCTGTCCGCGCCGGTGTCCGACCCCGTCCTGCTGTCCACAATGGTCCGCAAGCTCGACGAGGCCGGCATCACCGCCGACGAGCTGGCACTGCGGCTGCCGAGCCTGGACGAAGTGTTCCTCGCCCTGACGGGCAAGCCCACCGAGGAGGTGGCTTCCTAATGCTGATGTCAAGCGGTGGCGGTGACCGGTACGGGTTGGTAGTAGCGCCCGTCGCGCAGGAGTGCCCACAGCACGTTGACTCGTCGTCTGGCCAACGCGAGGACGGCTTGGGTGTGATGTTTGCCTTCGGCGCGTTTTCGGTCGTAGAAGCGACGCGATTCGGGGCTGAACTGGATGCTGATCAGCGCGGAGGTGTAGAAGACCCGTTGCAGGCCACGGTGATAGCGCTGGGGCCGGTGCAGGTTGCCGCGGACGCGGCCGGAGTCGCGGGGTGCGGGTGCCAGGCCGGCGAAGCCGGCCAGGTGGTCGGCGCTGGTGAAGGCGCTCAGGTCGCCGCCGGTGGCGGCCAGGAACTCCGCGCCGAGCAAGGTGCCGATGCCGGGCAGGCTGGTGATCAGCTCGGCGTGGCGGTGGCGGCGAAACCGGCCCTCGATGAGCTTGTCGGTGTCGCGGATCTGCTCGTTGAGGGCCATCACCTCCCCGGCCAGCGTGGCGATGAGCTGAGCGGTCAACGCTTCGGCGGGCAACGTGGTGTGCTGTCCTTGGGCGGCCTGGATTGCTTTGGTGGCCAGTTCGGCGGCGCCTCGGACCTTGCGGTGGCCCAACCAGCTCTCCAGCCGGGCCTGGCCGGTCCGGCGCAGCGCGGCGGGGGTCTGGTAGCCGGTGAGCAGGACCAGTGGTCCGGTGTTGGTGACATCCAGGACGCGTTCCAGGCCGGGGAAGATGCTGGTGAGCAGTTCCCGCAGGCGGCTGATAGTGCGGGTGCGGTCGTGGACGAGGTCGGTGCGGCGGCCGGTGAGCAGCTTCAGTTCGGTGGTGATCTCGTCACCAGGACGGATCGGGTGCAGGTCGCGGCGCATCCGGGCCTGGTCTGCGATGATCGCGGCGTCGCGGGCGTCGGTCTTGCCCTCACCCCGGTAGCCACTGGCTGCGCGGTTGACCGCGCGGCCGGGGATGTAGAGCAGCCACTGGTCATGGGCTGCCAGCAGCCCGATCAGCAAAGCGGCCCCGCCGTCGGCCAGGTCCACCGCCCAGGTCACCGCGTTGTCGGTGCCAAGCGCGATGACATCGGCGATCAGGCGCAGCAACTCGGTCTCGTCGTTGAGGACCCGACGCGACATCAACCGCTGTCCTTCAGTGTCGATCACCACGCAGTGGTGATGAGTTTTCCCGGCATCCACACCGGCCCAGACCTGGGGCACGGTCACCTCCGCACACTCGATGGATTTTCCTCCCGGAGACGACCTCGCCGGCATGGCCCTACACAGCGATCTACTCGCACATCCCAATCAGCGGCCGGGTCGTCGTGGGGTGCCAGGCGGCCAAGCCACCTGAACCATCGAGGGCAGCGTCATGAAAGCCATACCCGACACCCCTGGGTGAACCGACCCTACGAACGGACTACCTCACCCACCACAGAAGGTAGGGCGGCATGACCGCCGCGGTTCTCGCGCCGCCGCGCTACATCAGCCCGGCCAAGGCGGCGCAACACGGTCTCTCGCTCGCCTGGCGCGGCATCCTGAAGATCCGCAAGAACCCCGAGCAGCTGATCGACGTGACCATCCAGCCGATCCTGTTCCTCGTCATGTTCGTGTACCTGTTCGGTGGCGCGATCTCCGGCAGCACCGGCGCGTACCTGCAGACCCTGACACCGGGTCTGATGGTGCAGAACACGATCATGGCGAGCCTGTCCGCCGGGGTCGCGCTCAACACCGACGTCAGCAAGGGCGTCTTCGACCGGTTCCGCAGCATGCCGATCGCCCGGTCCGCACCGCTGGTGGGCGCGGTGCTCGCGGACATCGTGCGGTACCTGGTGGCGATCGTGGTGCTGCTGGCGATGGCGATGATCATGGGCTTCCGCGTCCACACCAACCCGCTGGCGGCCATCGGCGGCGCCGCGCTGATGGTGGTGGCGGGGCTGTGCTTCTGCTGGATCGCGGTGTTCGTCGGAATGCTCGTGCAGAACCCCGGCTCGGTGCAGGGCATCATGATCGCCTTCATCTTCCCGCTCACCTTCGGCAGCAACGTGTTCGTGCCGAGCGGCACGATGCCCGGCTGGCTGCACGCGTGGTCCGACATCAGCCCGGTGAGCCTGCTCGCCGACACGATGCGCGGCCTGCTGGTCGGCGGCGATGTCGGCGGGCCGTTGCTGGGCGCACTGGCCTGGATGGCCGGCGTGGTCGTGGTGTTCTTCCCGCTCGCGATGCGCGCCTACCGGCGCCGCGTGGGCTGACCAGGGGGTACGAACAGCCGGCCTTCTCCGCGAAGGCCGGCTGGTCGTCGCGTCAGGGTTGGTGCGGCGTCTCGCAGCCGAACTCGGCGCGCAGGCGCTCGACCGCCTCGTCCTTCGGCAGGCCGGCACCTGCTTGGTAAGCGCTTTCGAAGCCGGCCTCGCCGAGCTGCGCGGTGAGGGCGGCGACGAGTTCGGCCAGCTCCGGATCGCCGTCGTCGGCCGCACCGCGAATCGCCTTGCTGACGCCGAGCAGCCACGCCGCCCGCTCGGCAGCGCCCTCCAAGGCGAACAGGCGGGCGCCGACCTGCGCGGCGATCGCGACGTCCGGCATGTCCCGGCGGCTGCTCGACGACCGGATCGCGACCGGCAGGTTCTCGCGGGCCAAGGTGGCGTCCCCCTCCGACACGGCGAGCGCCGCACCGAACAGGGCCACCCACTCGTCGGCCATCTGCATCGGGAACGGCAACCGGTCGACCACGGACGCCAGCCAGTCGAGCACGTCGTGCGCCTCGGCGAAGCGACCGGCCCGCCGGGCGAGGTCGAGAGTGGTGAACCGCGCGAGGGCCTGGTGTTCCAGCTGCCCGCTGCGGTCGGCGATGCGTTGTGCTTCACGGCTGTCCCGCCAGGCGCCTTCGTCGTCACCGGCGCGCATCCGCTCGCTCGCCAGCCGCGAAAGCTGCTGCACGACGTCGTCGGCCGAATCCAGCTCGCGCGCCATGGCCAGCCCCTGCTCGAAGCCCACGATCGCCTTGTCGTGCCGCCCGCGCAGCGAATGCGCGCTCGCCTGCATCGAGAGCGTCATCGCCACGCCCCACCGGTCGCCGACCTCGCGGAACCCGGCCAGCGCCTCGTCGCGCGCCTGCTCACTGCCCTCGAGATCACCGGCGTCGTCCATCATGAAGCCCTGGACCCATTTCGCGCAGGCGCGCGCCCACGGATCCGGGTTGGCGAACGCGCGGCGCAGCTCGCGGTCGGCGAGCTCCGGCCGGCGCGCGATGAAGGCGAGCATCGGGACGGCGAGGGAGAGCGCCGGGAAGCGCGCCCACGCGTCGGTGCGCACGCACTCCTCGACTAGGTCGACCAGCTCGGGCATCGGCCCCAACATCGGCACGGCGTCCACGAGCGCGTGCATCACGGAGAACGCGGCGTACACGTCCTCGGGAATGCGGCCTTCGAACTTGACCACGTCGGTGAAGAACTCGACAGGCTGGTCGTGGAAGCCGCGGATCACCCAGTACCAGGTCAGTGCGCACACCAGCTGGTAGGACAGCTCGGCGTCGTCGGCCTTAACCGCGCGGCGCAGGGCGGTGACCATGTTGTCGTGCTCGGCCTCGTACGTCGCGATCGCGCGCAGCTGTTCCCCCGTGCGCAGCAAGGGTTCGTTCTGCTCGGCGACGCGCAGGAAGTACTCGGCGAACCGGCGGGTGACCAGCTCGCGCTCGCCGATCTCGTCGAGCCTTTCCTCGCCGTAGGCCCGGATGGTCTCCAGCATCCGGTACCGCGGCTCCGCGGCCTCGACCGCGTCCACAAAGGACTTCTCAACGAGCGAGCCGAGGACGTACAGCACGTCCTCGGCGGGCAGCTCCTCGTCCGCGCAGATCTCCTCGACCGCGGAGACCGTCGCACCGCCGGGAAAGACGGAGAGACGCCTGGCGAGCACCCGCTCCGGCTTCTCCAGCAGGTCCCAGCTCCACTCGACGACCGCCCGCAGCGTCCGCTGGCGCGGCAGCGCGACCCGGCTGCCGGAGGTGAGCAGCCGGAACCGGTCGTCGAGTCGCTTCGCGATCTGCTCCGCGCTCATCGACCGCAGCCGGGCGGCGGCGAGCTCCAGCGCGAGCGGCATCCCGTCCAGCCTGCGGCAGATCTCCCGCACCGGCTCGATCGTCGTGTCGTCCAGGACGAAGCCCGGGCGCACGGTCGCCGCGCGCTCGGTGAACAGGCGCACGGCCTCCGGGTCTTCGAGCGGGCCGAGCTGGCACAGCAGCTCGCCGGTGATGGCGAGCGCCTCGCGGCTGGTGGCGAGGATGCGCAGGTTCGGCAGCCGGGTCAGCAGGTCGTGAGCCAGCTCGGCGGCGGCGCTGATCAGGTGCTCGCAGTTGTCCAGCACGAGCAGGCCCTCGCTGCCGCCGACCAGCTCGGCGATGCGGTCCAGCGGCTCGACCGGATGCAGTGACGAGGTGGAGTTGAGCAGGCGCATGTCGAGCGAGCCGAGCGCGGCGAGCACCGCGCCGGTCACGTCGCCGGCGTCGCGGACCGATGCGAGGGCGACGAACCAGACGCGGCCTCGCAGGTAGGCGGGATGCTGCACGGCGGCCTCGGTGGCGAGCCGGGTCTTGCCGGCGCCGCCGGGGCCGGCGAGGGTGACCAGCCGCGCGGACCGCAGCGAACTCGCCAGCAGGGCCAGCTCCCGCTCCCGGCCGACGAAGCTGGTGAGACGGGCGGGCAACGGGTCGTGCTCGGGGCGAGGTTTGGTCAGCTCGCCGCGCAGGACCGCGAGATGGGTCTGCTGGAGCTCGGCGGACGGGTCGACGCCGAGCTCGTCGGCGAGGGTCGCCCTGGCCTGTTCGTAGACGGCGAGCGCGTCGGACTGGCGCCCGGCGGCGTAAAGGGCCCGCATGCGCAGGCTCACCAGCCGTTCGCGCAACGGGTTGTCGGCGCCGACGGTTTCGAGGTCGGCGAGGATGCCCCCGTGCCGGCCCAGTTCGAGCTCGGCCTCGAAGCGGTCCTCCATCGCGGCGATCCGCAGCTCGGCGAGCCGCGCGGCGGGCGGCGGGGCGAACGGGGCTTCGAGGACGTCAGAAAGCGCTTCCCCACGCCAGAGGGAGAGGGCTTCGGTCAGCGCGTTCGAGGCATCCGCGTAACGCCCGGCGGCCAGCTCGTGCCTGCCCTTGGCGGCCAGCTCCTCGAACCGGTGGGCGTCGACCTCCTCGACCTTGAGCAGGTACCCGCCGTTGGCGGACGCGAGGCGAGCACTGTCGCCGAGCGCCCGGCGGAGCCGGGAGACGAGGGACTGCAGGGCGTTGGCGGCGTCCGCCGGCGGGTCGGCGCCCCAGAGCCCGTCGACGAGGGACTCGGCGGTGACGGGCCGGTTGGCGCCGAGGGCGAGCCTGGCCACGAGCATGCGCAACCGGGCGCCGCCGATGTCGATCGGCGCGCCCCCGTCCGCCCGGACGTCCACCGGGCCGAGTACGCACACCTGCACTGGTCCAGCTTCCCAGATCCAACCTGAGTGCGGCCGCGAAGTTGGGGGTTGGCCGCCACGGCGGGCGGCGAGGTCACCCCCGGGGCAAAACCAGAACGCCCCCAGGAACCGGGGTCCCTGGGGGCGTTCTGGTGCCTACTGGAGGTCAGTCGCCCTCCGCCTCGTGCCGGGGGTCGTTCGCGGCACCGATGGACACGGGCGGGGCGTCCGGCACCTCGAGCGGCTTGGCCTCGCCGCGGAAGGTGAAGTGCGCCTTGTCGTCCTTGTCCTCCGGGTTGCCGCTCCAGCCCTCGACATCGACGATGACGATCTGGCCCGGCTGGATCTCACCGAACAGGATCTTCTCGGACAGCTGGTCCTCGATCTCCCGCTGGATGGTGCGACGCAGCGGCCGGGCGCCGAGCACCGGGTCGAAGCCGCGCTTGGCCAGCAGCGCCTTCGCCTTGTCGGTCAGCTCGAGAGCCATGTCCTTCGCCTTGAGCTGGGTCTCCACCCGGGTGGCCATCAGGTCCACCATCTCGATGATCTGCTGCTGGGTGAGCTGGTGGAAGACGATGATGTCATCGATCCGGTTGAGGAACTCAGGCCGGAAGTGCTTCTTCATCTCCTCGTTGACCTTTTGCTTCATCTTGTCGTACTTGGCTTCGCCCTCGTTGCCGGAGGAGAAGCCAAGGCTCACCGACTTGGAGATGTCCTGCGTGCCCAGGTTCGAGGTGAAGATCAGCACCGTGTTCTTGAAGTCGACCGTGCGGCCCTGACCGTCGGTGAGGCGACCGTCCTCCAACACCTGCAGCAGCGTGTTGTAGATCTCCTGGTGCGCCTTCTCGATCTCGTCGAACAGCACCACCGAGAACGGCTTGCGCCGCACCTTCTCGGTGAGCTGGCCGCCCTCCTCGTAGCCCACGTAGCCCGGAGGGGCACCGAAGAGCCGCGAGGCGGTGTACCGGTCGTGGAACTCGCCCATGTCGATCTGGATCAGGGCGTCGTCCTCGCCGAACAGGAACGCCGCGAGCGCCTTGGAGAGCTCGGTCTTACCGACACCGGACGGCCCGGCGAAGATGAACGAGCCGGACGGGCGCTTCGGGTCCTTCAGACCGGCGCGGGTGCGGCGGATGGCCTGCGAGACCGCCTTGACGGCGTCCTCCTGGCCGATGATCCGCTTGTGCAGCTCGTCCTCCATGCGGAGCAGACGCGTGGTCTCCTCCTCGGTGAGCTTGAACACGGGGATACCGGTCCAGTTGGCCAGGACCTCGGCGATCTGCTCGTCGTCGACCTCCGCGACGACGTCCAGGTCACCGTCCTTCCACTGCTTCTCCCGTTCGGACTTCTGGCCCAGCAGGGTCTTCTCCTCGTCGCGCAGGCGCGCGGCGCGCTCGAAGTCCTGCGCGTCGATCGCGGACTCCTTGTCGCGGCGGACGGCGGCGATCTTCTCGTCGAACTCGCGCAGGTCCGGCGGCGCCGTCATCCGACGGATGCGCATCCGGGCACCGGCCTCGTCGATCAGGTCGATCGCCTTGTCCGGCAGGAACCGGTCGTTGATGTACCGGTCCGCCAGGGTGGCCGCGGCGACCAGCGCGGAGTCGGTGATCGACACGCGGTGGTGCGCCTCGTAGCGGTCCCGCAGGCCCTTGAGGATCTCGATCGTGTGCTCGAGCGAGGGCTCGCCGACCTGGATCGGCTGGAAGCGGCGCTCCAGCGCGGCGTCCTTCTCGATGTACTTGCGGTACTCCTCGAGCGTGGTGGCGCCGATCGTCTGCAGTTCACCGCGGGCGAGCATCGGCTTCAGGATCGAAGCCGCGTCGATCGCGCCCTCGGCGGCACCCGCGCCGACGAGCGTGTGCAGCTCGTCGATGAACAGGATGATGTCGCCCCGGGTCTTGATCTCCTTGAGCACCTTCTTCAGGCGCTCTTCGAAGTCACCGCGGTAGCGGGAGCCGGCGACCAGTGAGCCGAGGTCGAGCGTGTAGAGCTGCTTGTCCTTCAGCGTCTCCGGGACCTCGCCCTTGACGATGTTCTGGGCAAGGCCCTCGACGACGGCGGTCTTGCCGACGCCGGGCTCGCCGATGAGCACCGGGTTGTTCTTGGTGCGGCGCGAGAGCACCTGCATGACCCGCTCGATCTCCTTGCCGCGCCCGATCACCGGGTCGAGCTTGCCCTCGCGGGCGGAGACGGTCAGGTTGCGGCCGAACTGGTCGAGCACGAGCGAGGACGACGGGGTGCCCTCGCCACGGCCGGCACCGGCCTCGGCCGGCTCCTTGCCCTGGTAGCCGGACAGCAGCTGCAGGACCTGCTGGCGCACGCGGTTGAGATCCGCGCCGAGCTTGACGAGGACCTGTGCGGCCACGCCCTCGCCCTCGCGGATGAGCCCGAGCAGGATGTGCTCGGTGCCGATGTAGTTGTGACCGAGCTGCAGCGCCTCGCGCAACGACAGCTCGAGCACCTTCTTGGCCCGCGGCGTGAAGGGGATGTGCCCGCTAGGAGCCTGCTGGCCCTGGCCGATGATCTCCTCGACCTGCTGGCGGACGCCCTCCAGCGCGATGCCCAACGATTCGAGCGCCTTGGCGGCGACACCCTCACCCTCGTGGATCAAACCCAGGAGGATGTGCTCGGTGCCGATGTAGTTGTGGTTGAGCATCCTGGCTTCTTCCTGAGCCAGGACGACCACCCGCCTCGCGCGGTCGGTGAACCTCTCGAACATTCCCACTCCCTCGACTGCTGCGCCGGCGGTGAGTCTCCATCATCGCGATGGATTCAGCACCGTGAGTCCACTGTAGTAGCCAACGGCTCACACCGGACTACCACTGGGGCTGATTAGGTCACAGAAGTCAGTTCGCCGGCCAGGTCAGGCCGTGCGTTTTCGCTGGTAACTGACACCTTGCACAACGCGCGCCCGCCCCGTGGGATTCCGCCGGGGCCCCTTGTCCGCTCACCGCGAACACCATCGGATGTCCCACTGGCGGGCTCCGGAAAAGTCGGTAAGGTAAGGCAGACCTAACACCCGATCGGAGCAGCGGAGGCCGTCATCGACACCGTGCGACGACCCTCTGCGGTCGCCGGTCTCGCCGCCTCGGTCGCGCGGGTCGCGCCGCTGCAGCGACGCACGGAATTCCGCGCTGACCTGCCCGCCCGCGAAGGCTGGCAACGCTGCTCAGCCCTGCTGGGCGATCCCGCGCGCTTCGACGGGTGGCGGCGGCTGCTCGCCGGCTGGCTGCGCGACCGCTTCGGAGAAGCACCCGCTCGGACCACCGCCGGTTACGTCATGTCGTGGTACCTGCACGTGCCGGCCTACACAGCGGCACTGCTGCTGCACCACGAACGGCGGGTGCCGCTGCTCCGGCCGGGCGAGCTGGCCTTCCGGCTCGGCGGCGACCGCCCGCACCCGGAGGGAATCGCCGTCCTCGGGGCCGAGTTCTACTGCCTGCCCGCCGATCCGGCCGCGGGCTGCCCGGAGGCCACGGTCGTCGCGGACGAGCGGGCGCTGGCGGCCGTGCTGCGCGCCCGCTACACCGCGCACGCAGCGAAGTTCGTGCATGCGTACGCCCCGGTCGCCGGACTCGGCCGCCGGATGCTGTGGGCGGCGGCGACCGACGCGCTGGACAACTCCCTCTGGTGGGCCGGCCGCCAGTCCGGTGACGAGGGCGCGGGCGTCGCGGACGCGGCACTGGTCCTCGACGCCCGGCACGCGCCGCTCACGTCCGCATCGGCCCTGCGACTGAACGGGGACCGCACGTGGGTACGCCGGCGGGAGAGCTGCTGCTTCTCCTATCTACTGCCGGGCGAGGCCGAATGCGTCGAATGCCCGCGGGTCCGGCATCGGGCGTGACCTTCGCCACTTTCAATCGGCGAGCGCCGCCGGCATGCCGTTTTTGATATCGCGGTACCGCTCACCGAAATACCCGGTTCAATTTCGCGGAAGGCGGTACAAACTCCACCGCCGGGGAAATGGGGCGGCGACGGATCATCACCAGGTGCCCGAATGCGCCACCGGTGCCCGTCCGCACTACGCCTCGGTCGCATTGGGAAAACAATGCGGTGATCACGACCACAACTTGCAACTTGCAGTGTTGTTTCGGGCGGAAGCAGTAATAGGACCCAAATGGACTACCCGGGTGCATCGGGTCGCTCGCGTGTCACAGCACCGGCTAGAACACAGTACAAGATTTTCGGTACACGAACAGGGCCGCCGGGAAGGAATCCCGGCGGCCCTGTGCGCGCTTCGCTGACCCAGACGCGTCAGTTCTTCTTGTGGTAGGCCTCGACCACCTCGGACGGGATACGGCCGCGGTCGGAAACCTGGAAGCCGTTCTTGCGGGCCCAGGCGCGAATGGCCTGGTTCTGCTCGCGGTCCACCGAAGCGGAGCTGGCGGCGGGCTTTGCCGAGGGGCGGCCACCCGCGCGCTTGCGGCCACCGGCACGGCGGGCGTGCTCGACGTACTGCGCGAGCGCGTCACGCAGTTCTTCGGCATTTTCGCTGGAGAGGTCGATCTGGTAGTTGATCCCATCCAAACCGAACTCGACGGTCTCGTCCGCCTCCGAACCGTCGAGGTCGTCCACGAGGGAGACCAGCACCTTCTGTGCCATCAGTTTCCTCCTGTTTTGAACTAGCCGCAAATGTCTGGGTAGGGCGAGCGCCCCGGTCAGAAGCCATTGACTACGACATTAATACCCGGAATCGGCACGCAACGCAAACTCCGTTTGCATTGCGCGTGTGTGCTAGCCCTCGTCCAGTTATTCGGGACGCACCAGCGGGAACAGGATCGTCTCGCGGATACCGAGGCCGGTGAGGGCCATCAGCAACCGGTCGATCCCCATTCCAACGCCACCGGATGGTGGCATTCCGTACTCCAGGGCCCGGAGGAAATCTTCGTCGAGCCGCATCGCTTCGCTATCCCCGGCGGCCGCCAAACGGGACTGCGCGGCCAGCCTTTCCCGCTCGACCACGGGATCGACCAGCTCCGAGTAACCGGTGGCCAGCTCGAAACCACGCACGTAGAGGTCCCACTTCTCGGCCACCCCGGGTTGGCTGCGGTGCTGCCGCGTCAACGGGGAGGTCTCGATCGGGAAATCACGAACGAATGTGGGGGCGTGCAGCTGGTCGCCCACCAGATGTTCCCACAGTTCTTCGACGAGCTTGCCATGACCCAGTTTCGGGTCGACCTCGAGGCCGCGCGCCTGCGCGAACGAGCGCAGCTTCTCGGCGGGCGTGTCCGGGGTGACCTCTTCACCGAGCGCCTCGGACAACGATCCGTACATCGTCAGCGTCGTCCATTCACCCGACAGGTCATAGGGCGTTCCGTCGGCGAGTGTCACTTCCAGGCTGCCGAATACCGACTGTGCGGCTTCCTGGATCAGCCGTCGGGTCATGACCGCGTTCGTGTCGTAGGTCGCATACGCCTCGTAGAACTCCAACATGGCGAATTCAGGCGAATGCGAAGAGTCGCTGCCCTCGTTGCGGAAGTTGCGGTTGATCTCGAAGACCTTCTCGATACCGCCGACCACGCAGCGCTTGAGGTACAGCTCCGGCGCGATGCGCAGAAACAGGTCGATGTCGAACGCGTTGGAGTGGGTGACGAATGGCCGGGCCGCCGCGCCGCCGTGCAGCGTCTGCAGCATCGGCGTTTCCACCTCGACGAACCCGCGGTTCTCGAAGGAATTGCGCAGGGAACGCACGACCGCGGCCCTGGTGCGGACGACGTCGCGTGCCTTCGAGCGCAGGATCAGGTCGACATAGCGCTGCCGGATGCGCGTTTCCTCGGCGAGTTCCTTGTGCGCGACCGGCAGCGGCCGCAGCGCTTTCGAGGTGATCTGCCACCGGTCGGCCATGACCGAGAGCTCGCCGCGCTTGGACGTGATGACCTCGCCGTGCACGAAAACGTGGTCGCCGAGGTCTACATCCGCTTTCCAGGCCGCGAGGCTCTCCGCGCCGACGCCGGCGAGACTGATCATCGCCTGCAACTCGGTGCCGTCGCCTTCGCGCAGAGTGGCGAAACACAGTTTTCCCGTGTTGCGCACGAACAGCACGCGCCCGGTCACGCCGACGATCTCGCCCGTCGCGGTGTCCGGCGGCAGCTCCGAATACTTGGCCCGGATCTCGCCGAGCGAGTGCGTGCGCGGCACCTCGACGGGATACGGGTCGCCGCCTTCCGCGATTATCCGGTCGCGCTTGGCCCGGCGAACCCGCAGCTGTTCCGGCAGGTCTTCATCGGGCAAGGGGCGCTCGGAAGCGGCGGAATCGGTCATGTGCCCAGGGTACGAACCCGGCCGCTCGCTAGGCCAACCGGATTACCTTTTCCCGCGAATACCATCGGCCTCGTGACCGATCCCACTTCCGCGGACCAGGAACTGCGCGCCCGGCGCGCCCGGTCGTTCGGCGCGCACGCGAGCGCGTACGCCGAGCACCGGCCCGACTATCCGCTGCCCGCCCTTCGCTGGGGGCTGCCCGCACAGGCAGGCCACGTGCTGGATCTGGCGGCGGGCACCGGAAAACTGACCGAGGGCCTGCTCGCGCTGGGCCTGCGGGTGACCGCGGTCGAACCGGACCCGGAGATGCGGGCGGAGCTGGTGCGCCGCTACCCCGAGCTGCCCGCGCTCGACGGCACCGCCGAACGGATCCCGCTCGCGGACGGTGAGGTCGACGCCGTGCTGGTGGGACAGGCGTTCCACTGGTTCGACGCGGACCGCGCGCTCGCCGAGATCGCCCGCGTCACGCGCCCTGGCGGCACGGTGGTCGCGCTGTGGAACCACGACGACAACTCCGTGCCCTGGGTGGCCGAGTTCGACGAGCTGGGCCGGACCGGGGTGAGCCGCCGCTGGGTCTCGCAGGCTCGGGAGCTGCCGGCACACCCGGGCTTCGAGCCGTTCGAGCGCGAGCGGTTCCGGCACGCGCAACGGCGGACGGCGCAGACGCTGGTGGACACGATCGCCACGCACTCGCACATGCTGACCGCGTCCGCGGAGGAGCGGGCGGCCACGCTGGGCCGCCTGTACCGGTTCCTCGAACGCACCCCGGAGACCGCGCAGGGCGAGTTCGACCTGCCGATCATCACGACCGTCATCCGGGCCGTGCGCAGGTAGCGATCAGCGGGCCTGCTGGCGTTCGAAGACCAGCCGCAGGCCGAGCAGGGTCAGCCCGGGGACGTGGTCGGTGATGGTCTCCGACTCGGAGATCACCAGCGGCGCGAGGCCACCCGTGGCGAGCACGGCGACCGGCCCGTCCCCGGACAGCTCCTTGACGATCCGCCGCACCAGGCCGTCGACCTGGCCCGCGAAGCCGTAGAGGATGCCGGACTGCAGGCACTCCACGGTGTTCTTGCCGATCACCGACCGCGGCGGCACGAGTTCGACCTTGCGCAGCGCCGCCGCCCGCGCGGCCAGCGCGTCGACCGAAATCTCGATGCCGGGTGCGAACGCGCCGCCGAGGAACTCGCCGCGCGCGGAGATCGCGTCGACGTTGGTCGAGGTGCCGAAGTCCACGACGACACAGGCGGTCTGGTGCAGATGGTGCGCGGCGAGGGTGTTGACCAGCCGGTCGGCGCCGACCTCACGCGGGTTGTCGACCAGCAGCGGCACGCCGGTGCGGACGCCGGGCTCCACCACGACTTTGGGCACCCGCGGGTAGTAGCGACCGAGCATGACCCGCAGCTCGCGCAGCACGGCGGGCACGGTGGACAGGGCACTGATCCCGGTGACCTGGTCGGCGTGCGAGCCCAGCAGCCCGCGCATGGTCAGGGACAGTTCGTCGGCGGTCATCTGCGCGTCGGTCCGCATCCGCCAGTCGCCGATCAGCTCGGCGCCGGAGTAGAGCCCGAGCACGATGTTCGTGTTGCCGACGTCGATCGCTAGCAACATCGCTGCTCGCGCGACGCGCGTCCGCCGAGGGCGGTCGTGGGGAAGCGGACGGCCACCTAGCTCTCCGCGTGCAGCAGGGCGTCGAGCCGGGCGGCGTCGACGGTCTCCGCGACCGGGAAGCTGGCCTCCCGCTCCGGCGGGGCGACGGTCACGGTGCCGCTGAGCAGGCCAGAGCCCTCCGGCGCGTATCCGGCGTCGGTACCGGCGTGCTTGATCCGGTTGTCCCCGTCGACGAACACGATCCGCGGCTGGAACGACACCGCCTCGGCGGCGTCCAGCTGTGCGTAGGAGATCAGGATGACCAGGTCGCCGGGGTGCACCAGGTGCGCGGCGGCGCCGTTGATGCCGATGACGCCGCTGTCGGCCGCGCCCGCGATCACGTAGGTCTCCAGCCGCGCGCCGTTCGTTATGTCCACAATGGACACCTGCTCGCCCGGCAGCAGATCCGCGGCTCTCATCAGCGTCTCGTCGATCGTTACCGAGCCCACGTAGTGCAGGTCGGCCTGCGTGACGGTCGCACGGTGGATCTTCGACTTGAGCATCGTGCGGTACATGTGCAACTCCTTCTCAATCCCGAGCCGAGCCGAGCAGGACGGACACGTTGTCGATCAGCCGGGTGCGGCCGACCCTGGCGGCGATCAACAGGCGTGCCTCTCCATCGACGGGTGCGGGACCCAGATCGGTTCCGCGCAGTTCGAGATAGTCCACGGCGACCTCCGGCCGCGCGGCCAGCGTCTGCCGCGCCGCGGCCAGCACCGCGTCGGCGCCCTCCTGGCCGACGTGCGCCCCCGCCGCCAGTGCCGCGGACAGCACGACGGCGTCGGCTCGTTGTTCCTCGGTGAGATAGACGTTGCGGGAGGACAGGGCCAGCCCGTCGCTCTCGCGCACCGTCGGCACCCCGATGACCCGCGTCGGGATGTTCAGGTCCCGCGTCATCCGCTTGATCAGCACCAGCTGCTGGTAGTCCTTCTCCCCGAAGAACGCGTAGTCCGGCGTCAGGATGTTGAACAGCTTCGCCACCACGGTGAGCACGCCCGCGAAATGCCCCGGCCGGGCCGCGCCCTCCAGCTCGTCGCCGAGCGGGCCCGGATGCACCGTCACCGCGTGCCCCTCGGCGTAGAGGTCCTCGGCCTTGGGCACGAACGCGAGCTCGGCGCCGGCCTCGGTGAGCGCCTCGAGGTCGCGGTCGAGCGGGCGCGGGTAGGCCTCGAAGTCCTCGCCCTCGCCGAACTGCAACGGGTTCACGAAGATCGACGCGCCGACCACCGTGTTGGGCAGGCGCTTCGCGCGCCGCAGCAGCTCGCGGTGCCCGGCGTGCAGCGCGCCCATGGTAGGCACCAGCGCGACCTTCCGGCCGGCCGTGTGCAGTGCCGAGGTGACCCGGCTGACGTCATCGGGCGTCTGGAACGTGTTGAGCTGCCCGCGGGTGAACTTCGGGGTGGTGGTCACGGTTCGTCCGGTCCTTCGAGGAGTTCGGTGATTTCGGCGGCGGCGTCCGGGCCGAGCAGGCCCGCCGCCGAGGCTCGCGCGGCGGTCCGCTTCGCGAGCGCGGTGTAACAGGGCCGGACGTCGGGCGCCTCGGCGCCCAGTACGGCCAGGTGCTTGCGGACGGTGCCCGCGTCACCGCGCGCGACCGGCCCGGTCAGCGCGCGATCGCCGTGGCGCAACGCGTTGTCGAGTGCGGCCGAGAGCAGTGGGCCGAGCATCCGCTCGCCGTTCGGGATGCCGGCGCCGTCCAGCAGTTCCAAGCAGTCTGCCACCAGGGTGACGAGATGGTTCGCGCCGTGTGCCAGTGCCGCGTGGTAGAGCGGGCGGGCGGCCTCCGGCACCCGGACGGCCTCACCGCCCATCTCGACGGTCAGCGCCTCGCCGACGTTCCAGGCCGCCTCGTCACCGGGCGGCGCGGTCACCCCGACACTGCACGCGGCCATGCGCTGCAGGTCCTCCGGGCGTCCGGTGAAGGTCATCACCGGGTGCAGGGCCAGCGCGAGCGCGCCGGCGTCAGCGGCGGGCCGCAGCACGTCGACGCCGTGGGAGCCGGAGGTGTGGATGACGATCTGGCCGGGCCGCCAGTTCCCGGTGGCGGCGAGCCCGGCGACCAGGTCCGCGAGCGCGTCGTCGGGAACGGCGAGCAACACCAGGTCGGCGGCCGCGATGACCTCGTCGGGCGGCAGCAGCGGCACACCCGGCAGCAGCCGTTCGGCGCGGGCGAGAGAGGCGGCGGAAATACCCGAAGCGGCGACGACCGTGTGGCCCGCCCTGGCGAGGGCGGCACCCAGCACGCTGCCCACCCGGCCGGCGGAGACCACTCCGACCGCGAGCCTGGCCGGCCGCGTCATGGCGTGCCCCGATGGACGCTCATGGCAAAAGCTCCTCGTTTCGTTCCAGTCCCGCTCTTCGCGCGGGTACCGGACGACGGCGCGAGAGTAGCCCGGACTACGGCCACTGACTCGTTCCTGGTGACCAGCTTCACCCGACCCGGGTCACGCCGTTTCGCCGTTTCCCCCCGCCAGTCTGACCGCCTCCGCGCGGGAACTACGCAGCGTGTCGAGCAGTTCCGCTTCCTTCCTGCAGGTATCGGCACTGCCGTTGTGACGCTTGAGGAACGCGAGCTCGGTCACGCTGTTCTGGTACACCGCCACCGCCTTCGCGGCGCGGCGACCTGACTGCCGCCGCGCCTGCCTGCGCCAGTCGCGGCGGCCGTTCAGCGTGGACAGCAGGTCGACCTCCGAAGCGGCGATCCAGCGCGCCTTGACCATCTTCGGCAACGCGGCCTCGACGATGCGCTGCTCCCGGCGCCGCTGCAGGATCACCACCAGCACGACCGCGATGAACATCGGCACCATGATCAGGAAGTACACGTTCAGGAAGGTCTGTGCGCCGCCGAGCGTCGCCGCGCCGTTCCACAGCGCGTGCAGGCACACCGCGCCGAGGTAACCGGCCAGCGGTGCGAGGATCCGCGTCGCCCGGGTCGTGGCCCGCGCGGCGAAGCCGATCCCGACGCCGGTGAGCGCGGTGAACAGCGGGTGGGTGAACGGCGAGAGCACCCCGCGCAGCACGAAGGCGGCGATCACCCCGGCGCTGGTTCCGTTCCCGAACCCGTACTCGGCGAACGCCCGGCCGAAGTAGTAGATGTTCTCGGTGAACGCGAAGCCGGCGGCGGTGAACCCGGCGTAGACGACGCCGTCGATGATCCCGTCGAACTCCTCGCGGCGGCGCAGCAGGACCAGCAGCACGAACGAGCCCTTCGCCGCCTCCTCGACCAGCGGCGCGGAGACCAGCGCGCTGACCCGGCTGCCGTTCCCGTGGCCCAGCAACAGGTCGCCGACGCTCTCGGCGGTGTTGTTGATCAGCAGCGCGGTGATCGTCGCGATACAGGCGCCCCAGGCGAAGGCCGTCAGCAGCAGCTTCGCCGGTTCCGGCTCCCACCGGTCGACCCACAGCACGGCGGCGACCACCACCGCGACCGGCACCAGCGCGGCGGCCAGGCCGATGACGACGGCCAGCGGACCGACCCGGACCGTGGCGAGCGCGAGCAGGGTCAGCCCGCATACCGCGACCACGACGAGGCCGAGCACGGGCAGCAGCACGGTGAGCCTGCGAGGTGCCGTCACAGCCCGGAACTCTACGGTGACTCCGCAGAGCGGCAGAAGGGACGTAGGGGCCCCTCGGTCAGTCCTCGGCGCGACGGCGGCGGCGCGGGATCGCGTCGGTGGTGCCGTGTGCGGCGAGCAGGTCGCTCACCGACCGGCCTGCCGAATGCGAGCCGCTCACCGGCTCCTCGGGCGCGGCCCGGCGACCGGTGGGCTCCGCGGACCGGTGGCCCCCGGCGCCCGGTTCCGGCTTCGCGTGACTGCCCGTGGAATGCCCGCCCGAGGGCGTCTCCCAGGCAGGAGGCTCGCCCTCGGGGCGACGGCGACGGCCCCCACCGGGCTGCTCGGCCGGAGCCTCGTCCTCGGCCCGCCGGCGACGGCCACCGCTGCGGCCCTCCTGCGCGACGCGGCGGACCTCCTCCGGCAGCGTCGGGTTGGACGGCGGCGGCAGCTCCTCCTCACGCGGCGGCTGCGCCGGTTGGCTGGTGGGCCGGGAGAGCTCGAACCTCGACTCGACTGCTTCCTGCCGGACCGGCTCCATCCGCGGGCGCGAGGTCTCGAACCTGGGCTGCTGTACGGGCTCCATCCGCGGGCGCGAGGTCTCGAACCTCGGCTGCACGGGCTCCATCCGGGGACGCGAGGTCTCGAACCTCGGCTGCTGCACCGGCTCCATCCGGGGACGCGAGGTCTCGAACCTCGGCTGCTGCACCGGCTCCATCCGCGGGCGCGAGCGCTCGGCCCGGCGGGGCGGCGCGGGCTCCGGCGGCCGGGCGGCAGCGGGGGGTTCGGGGGTGGCGGGCGCGGTGTTGCCGTGCCCGTTCGACGACTGCAGATCGCTGGCCGAGCCGTCCCGGACCAGCGGCGACTCCCAGGACGCGGTCCAATCGGCGTCGACGGGCTTCGCCAGCTGCGTCGGCTCGTCCACGGAGGCCGGCGGCTGCGGGGCCGGAGGCGCCGGCTGTTGACGGCGGCGTCGTTCCGAGGGGCTGAAGGCGGGGCGGGTGGCGTCGGCGGATCCGCCGTACCGGGGCGCCGGTTCCTGCTTCTTCGCCACGGGGTTCATCCGGGTCTGCTCGGCCCGGGCTTCCGCGGCGGCTTTCGCCACGCTGGCCGCGGCGTTGCCGCTCCTCGAGGGCGGCGAAGGCATCGGCTCGCTCTTCGCCACCCGCCGGGGCGGCAGGTCAAGGGAACGTTCCGGGCGACGGGGCTCCGGCGCGGCCTGACGCCCGACGGGCCGCGCCTGCTGTTTTTCGCGGACTCGGTCGACCAGCTCCGTCGGTCTCTCGGGCTGCCGTTCCGCTGCCGCCAGCTGTGGTGGGCCGTGCCCGTTGCCGCCCGACTCGATGATGCCCTGCTCCTCGCGCAGGGCGCGCATCCGCGTCGCCTGTGCGGTCAGCGCGAAGCGTTCGAGCAGCACCTCACCGCCGAACAGCGACTGCAGGTTGTCCCGCAGCGCGGCGACCTCGGCCCGCAGGGCGTCCAGCTCGGCACGCGAGTCGACGTGCGCCTTCGCGCGGACGTCGTTCTCGACCTCGAGCTCGTACTCCCGCCGGGCGGCGATCTCGCGTTCC
Organism: Amycolatopsis acidiphila; assembly: GCF_021391495.1. Lineage (NCBI taxonomy): Bacteria > Bacillati > Actinomycetota > Actinomycetes > Pseudonocardiales > Pseudonocardiaceae > Amycolatopsis > Amycolatopsis acidiphila. The sequence continues at coordinate 7,426,007 of NZ_CP090063.1, forward strand.
AGCTCCAGTTCGTAGACCTCTTGCGCCTGCGCGACGGCTTCCTCAGTGCTGGCGGCCTGCTTGCGGTACTTGACCGCCAGGAACGCGCCCACCAGGGCGGCCCAGAGCGCCGCGACGATACCCAGCCGGAGGTAGCGGAGGTCGTCGGCGAGCACGAGCGCCAGCGTCGCGGCCAAGGCGAGGGCCAAGCCGACAACGAACCACGGCCTACCCAGCAGGCGGCCGCGCGAGTCGTCACCCACGCCAGTCATGCCGAACACCGTACCCTCTAGTTATCCGTCTGAGACCTAGTCGGTACTTCGAACGGTCGGTTCTCAGCGTTAACCGGTCCGGTGATCGTCGGGATCTTGGTCACGTTGCTCGGGCGTCCGGCAGCAGTGTTCCAGCCACAGCGCGACGGCGATCAACACCGCGGCGCTGATCGCGCCGATGATCGCGCTGCGAAGATCACTGGCGGCCGCCGTCACCTCGTCGACGCTCGGCAGCAATGCCACCAGTGCACCCAGCCACGCGCCGAGCATCAGTGCTCCCAACAGGGAAGACGCCTTCGCGAGCGCCACCGCGCGGGCGACCCCGAGCGCGCCGATCAGCCGTCCGCTCCGGATCCGCGAGCGGATGGAAAAGGCCAGCGCCGCCTCCACGGCAGCGAGCACGACGAGCGTCACGCCGGCGTACCGGGGCAGCCGCGGCAGCGAGCCGTAGGCGAACTTGAAGGCGAGGTAGGCCAGCACGACGCCGACCAGCCCGGCGGTCACGAGCTCGCGGGGCCGCGTGAAGTGCATGGGTCAACGGTACCGTGCGAAGCTTGACTCTCCAGCCAGTGGAGACATCAGCATGGATTCCGTGAGCAAGACGTTCACCATCGGAGAGCTGGCACGGCGGACCGCCCTGCCGGTCAAGACCATCCGGTTCTACTCCGATGAGGGTCTGCTCCCCCCGACAGACCGCACCCATGCGGGTTACCGGCTCTACGACACCAGGTCGCTGGCCCGGCTCGAGCTGATCAGGACGTTGCGCGAGCTCGGCCTGGGGCTCGAGGACGTGGCGGAGGTGCTCGCGTCGCGGGTCGGCGTGCCGCAGCTCGCGGCACGGCACCTGGAGGCACTCGACGAGCAGATCCGCCGGTTGCGGCTGCGCCGGGCGGTGCTGCGTGCGGTCGTCAAGCGGGAGTCCGAACTGGAGGAAGTGAAACTGATGAACAAGCTGGCTTCGATGTCCGACGAGGAGCGGGTCCGCCTGCTGGACGAGTTCTGGGCGGAGATGATGTCGGGGTTGACGCTCGACCCCGAGTTCGCCGCGATGATGCGTTCGGCCAAGCCGACCCTGCCCGACGATCCGACGCCCGAACAGGTCGAGGCCTGGGTCGAGTTCGCGGAGCTGATCCAGGACCCGTCGTTCCGGGCGTCGATCCGCGCCATGAGCGAACGCCAGTCGGCGGCGATCGAGGCGGGTGAGCAGATGCTGCCGGCGCAGACGCTGCGCGAGAACTGGTCGGCGTGGAGCGAGCGGGCGCAGGAGCACCTGGCGGCGGGCGTGGACCCGGCTTCGGCCGAGGGCCGCGCGCTGGCGGAGGAGATCGTGCGCGCCTCGAACGACGTGCCGGCGGGCGACCTGGCCGACCAGATCGACGCCGGCAACGACCCGCGCGCCGAGCGCTACTGGCAACTGCTGGCCATCATGAACGGCTGGCCTCCGGTACCCGACCGCGCACGCGCGGTGGCGTGGATCGCGGCCGCGCTCCGGGCGATCCGGAGCTGAGGCGGCCCCGGCGGGCCGCTGACGGGGCAGCTGGCGCGGGGAGCGTTGTCGGGGTGGGGGCCGCCCCGCTGGGCGGCAGCCTCGCGGTCCCTCAGAGCGCCAGGTCCCGCCGGGGCCGGACGCCCGCGCGGTCGGCCTCGGGGAGAGCCGCGAGGAGGTCGCGGACCGGGCCGTGGCCGGGGAGGGTCGCGTCCGGGTCGATCTCCAGCCACGGGATCAGGACGCTGGCCCGTTCCGGGGTGCCGGGGTGCGGCAACAGCAACTCGGGGTCCGCCGAGCGCACGCCGTCCACCGTCACGACGTCCACGTCCAGCGTGCGCGGGCCCCAGCGGAGCTCGCGCACGCGCCCCGCCGCCTGCTCCAGCGCCTGGCCCGCCCGCAGCCACGCCCAGTGGTCCCGCGCCGGATCGTCCACAATGCACACCGCGTTCAGGAAGTCCGGCTGGTCCTCGACCCCCCAGGGCTTCGTCTCGTACACGGTGGACACCCGGACCACCGCCTCGCCGAGCCCCGTCACCACCGACCGGAGCCGACCCAGCCGGTCGCCCAGGTTCGAGCCCAGCGAGAGGACCGCGCGGCTCACCGTTCCCGCCGGACGGTCACGGCGACGTCGTCGAACGTCAGCGGGATCGGGGCGGACGGCTTGTGCACGGTCACCTCGACCGCTCCCAGCCGCTCGTCCCGGATGACCTCGTCGGCGATCTTGCCCGCCACGCTCTCGATGAGGTCGTACGGCTCCCCGCCGACGATGCCCGCCGCGAGCTCGGCGAGCTCGCCGTAGTGCAGCGTCTGCGTGAGGTCGTCCGTCTTCACCGCCGCGGACAGGTCCAGCCACACGGTGACGTCGACGACGAACTCCTGCCCGTCGCGCTTCTCGTGCTCGAAGACCCCGTGCCGGCCGAACACCCGCAGCCCGGTCAGCGTGATCCGGTCACTCATGTCCACGCTGCCAGGCGGCCGCCACCGTGACGGCGTCCAGCGACGCACCGACCGCGTGCGCCCGCACGCCCCACGCGCCGGCCGCGGCGGCGAGCGCCGAGATGGCGGCCGTCGCGTCCTCGCGTCCGGACGGCGGCCGCGGGGTCCCGTCGGCGTCGGCGAGCAGTCGGCCGAGAAAGCGCTTGCGGGAAGCACCGACGAGCACGGGGAAGCCCATGTCCACAAAGGACGGAAGCGCGTGCAGCAACGCCCAGTCGTGCGGCGCGTGCTTGGCGAACCCGAGACCGGGGTCGATGACGATGTTCTCCGCCGCGACCCCGGCGGCCAGCGCGGCGTCCACCCGGGCCCTCAGCTCCGCGTGCACGTCGGCGACCACGTCGTCGTACTGCGCGAGCCTGTTCATGTCCTTGCTGTGCCCGCGCCAGTGCATGAGGATCCAGGGCGCCCCGCCGGCCGCGGCGACCTTCGCCATGTTCGGGTCGGCCAGGCCGCCCGACACGTCGTTGATGATCCGTGCGCCGCCGTCGAGCGCGGCCTCGGCGACGGCCGCCCTCGTCGTGTCCACCGAGAGGCAGAGGCCGTCCGCGGCGAGTGCCCGCACGACCGGGAGGACCCGGTCGATCTCCGTCTGCGCGTCCACCCGGGCGGCGCCGGGACGGGTCGACTCACCGCCGACGTCGATGATGTCCGCGCCCCGCGCCCACATCTCGTGCGCGTGCGCGAGCGCGGCGTCGGTGTCGAGGTATCGGCCGCCGTCGGAGAAGGAGTCGGGCGTGACGTTCAGGACCCCCATCACGACACACCGGTCCGGCGACGGCAGCGCGCTGTTCACCGGCGGCCCTTGATCAACTCCAGGGCTTCCGCCCGCGTGGTGGCCGAGGACTGCAGCAGCCCGCGCACCGCCGACGTGGTGGTGCGGGCGCCCGGCTTGCGGATCCCGCGCATCGACATGCACAGGTGCTCGGCCTCGATCACCACGATCACCCCGCGGGGCTTGAGCCTGCGGTCCAGCGCGTCGGCGACCTGGGAGGTGAGCCGCTCCTGCACCTGTGGGCGTTTCGCGTAGAGGTCGACCAGCCGCGCGAGCTTCGACAACCCGGTGACCCGCCCCTGCCCGTTCGGGATGTACCCGACGTGTGCCACCCCGTGGAACGGGACCAGGTGGTGTTCGCAGTTGTGCGTCAGGTGACCGGCGACCAGGAAGGTCGGATGCGGTTCACATTTGAAGCTGTACACCGTGTACGGCTCGGTGTCGGTGGCCACGACCGGACGGACCGACTGCACCTCGACGTACTCGGACTCGATGAGATCGGTGGCGTGGTCGTCCTGTGGGAAACCGTGTCGCCGGAACCAACTGTCCGCGATGTAGAGCTGCGAGGCGGTGTCGAGCCGCGGTGAGAACCCAGCACCGACGATCGCGGCGAGATCCTCGAGAAACGGCACGTCGGCGCCGCTCCGGCAGCCGTCTCCATCGAAGAAACCATCGAGGAAACCGTGGAAGGTGGCCGAATCGGCCAACGCTGTCCTCGGGAACCGGTCGCCTTCGCCCACGTACCGGCGGATCAGGCCGGCCACCGGAGCCGACAGGACCTGGACCTGGAAATCCGCACCGATCGTTTCGATCTTCGCGTCGATGCCGAAGGCCCGGTACAGCGACTCGGCGAACTTCTTCGCCCGGTCACGATCGTCGACGACCAGCGACACGTATCGCTCGGCAACCGTGCCGTCGGCGCAAACGGTTCCGATCACGTAGCCGAAGTCGTACCCCAAGGTGGGCTTCCACCTGTCGCGGCAGAGCTTCCGCGCGTGCGTCCACTCGATGAAAGTGCCCGCGACGTCCTTGGCCTCCACCCAGCCCTCGGGGGTTGCCAGCGGATGATCCGGTGTGACCTGGAAGATTCCCTCCGAGGTGACCACCTCGACCAGCTCACGAGTCTGGTGCGAGCTGATCTGCGTGATCGTCGTTTCCTCGACGCGCCCCTGAGCCAGGGTCCACAACTTGTCGCCGACCTGGACGTCCCGCGCCTGCTTCTGCCCACCGACGGCATTCACCGGCTGCGTGCTCGGCACACAGGTCGAATAGATCGGGATGTCCGTGACCAGCACGAGCTCCTCGTGCGACTCCGCGAAGGTGCGGTCGAGGACGGCCTCCGGCTCGGTGTAGAGACCGGCGAACATCTCCTGGTAAGCCCGTGCGACCCGGGCCGGGGTGTCCTGGAGACCATCCCGGTCCGGGTTCTCGCCGATGGCCAGCAACAACTCGCGCACGGCCTTCTCGGCGCGCGCCTGGTCGAACACCGGCCCGTTCTCGCGGGTCAGCTCACTGTCGATTTTGACCGTCCTGCTCGTCGGGATCACGGCGGCGCTGCCCCTCGCCGAAACCGCCGAACCAGTTCCCGCGCTGCGGCTCCTCGCCCGGCTGCTTACGCCACTCGTCCGTCGGCGGGCGCCACTGCTGGCCACCCGGCTGCGTCGCGGGCGTCCATCCCGGAGGGGCACCGTAGTTCGGCGGACCGCCCTGGCCCGACGACGGCTGCGGCCACTGGCCGCTGCCGTTCTTCGGGTTGTACCGGCCACCGCCGTTCGGCCCCGCGGGCGGAGCGTACGGGTTCGAGGGGGGCTCGGGCTGGGAGTACGGCGGACCACCAGGCAGGTCCGAGCCACCGGGCACGGTACCGACCGGGGTCGGTGCCGGACGCGGGGCCGGCTTCTCCTCCTCCGGCGGGGGCCACGGCTCGCCGCGCTCCATCGCCAGCTCGCCCGGGGTCTTGATGGGCGGCTTGTCCGACGGCGTGCGCTCACCGAACTCGTTGAACACGGTGATGTGCGGCCGCTTCTGGACTGTCGCGAAGATCCGCTCGAGGTCCTTGCGCTGGAGGGTCTCCTTCTCCAGCAGTTCCCGCACCAGGTCGTCGAGGACGTCCCGGTAGGTGTTGAGGACCTCGTAGGCCTCGGTGTGCGCGGTCTCGATGAGCTTGCGCACCTCTTCGTCGATCTCGTGCGCGACCTCGAGCGAGTAGTCCGCCTGCCGGCCCGCGGACCGGCCGAGGAACGGGTCGCCCTGCTCCTGGCCGTACTTGACGGCGCCCAGCCGGGCACTCATCCCGTACTCGGTGACCATCGCCTTGGCGATCTTGGTGGCCTGCTCGATGTCGGAGGACGCGCCGGTGGTCGGCTCGTGGAAGACGAGCTCCTCCGCGGTCCGCCCGCCCATCGCGAAGACCAGCCGCGCGATCATCTCCGAGCGGGTCATCAGCTGCTTGTCGTCCTCGGGGACGACGAGCGCGTGCCCGCCGGTCCGGCCACGCGGCAGGATCGTCAGCTTGTACACCGGCTCCAGGTCGGGCATCGCCCACGCGGCGAGCGCGTGCCCGCCCTCGTGGTAGGCGGTGATCTTCTTCTCCTTCTCGGAGATGATCCGGCTCTTGCGTGCCGGACCGCCGATCACCCTGTCCACCGACTCCTCGAGCGCGGCGTCGTTGATCACGTGCCCGTTCTGCCGGGCGGTGAGCAGGGCGGCCTCGTTGATCACGTTGGCCAGGTCGGCACCGGACATGCCGACCGTGCGCTTCGCGAGCGAGTGAAGGTCGACGTTCTGCGCGAGCGGCTTGCCCTTGGAGTGCACCTCGAGGATCTGGCGGCGGCCGAGCAGGTCCGGCGCGGACACCGGGATCTGCCGGTCGAACCGGCCGGGGCGCAGCAGCGCCGGGTCCAGGATGTCGGGCCGGTTGGTCGCGGCGATCAGGATGATGCCGCCGCGGGCGTCGAACCCGTCCATCTCGACCAGCAGCTGGTTCAGCGTCTGCTCACGCTCGTCGTGCCCACCGCCGAGGCCGGCACCACGCTGGCGGCCGACCGCGTCGATCTCGTCGACGAAGATGATGCAGGGCGAGTTCTGCTTGGCCTGCTCGAACAGGTCACGCACACGGGAGGCACCGACACCGACGAACATCTCGACGAAGTCCGAACCGGAGATCGTGTAGAACGGCACCCCGGCCTCACCGGCGACGGCACGCGCGAGCAGCGTCTTACCGGTGCCGGGCGGGCCGTAGAGCAGGACACCCTTCGGGATCTTCGCGCCCAGCGCCTGGTAGCGGGCCGGGTTCTGCAGGAAGTCCTTGATCTCGTACAGCTCTTCGACGGCCTCGTCGGCGCCCGCGACGTCACCGAAGGTGGTCTTGGGCATGTCCTTGTTGAGCTGCTTGGCCTTCGACTTGCCGAAGTTCAGCACCCGGTTGCCGCCACCCTGGGCGTTGTTCATCATCCACATGAGCAGCAGGAGCAGGATGCCCAGCGGGATCATGTAGATCAGCAGTTGGGAGATCCACGACTGCTGGGTCACCGTGGTGGTGAACTTGACGTTCGGCGTCGCGATGAGCTTGCCGTAGATCTGGTCGGTGGCGCCGGAGGGGTACTGGGTGATGATCTGGTCGACCTGCTGGCCGTTGACGTCGATCTTGTTGTTGAGCGACAGCTTGAGCTGCTGCTCCTTGTCCTCGAGGTTCACTTCCTTCACGTTGTTCGCGCTGAGCTGCGCGATCGCTTGTGAAGTCGGAACCTGGGTGTAGCCGCGATTGCTGTCGAAGATGGTGCTGAACGCGAAGTAGAGCAGCAGAACCGCGACGATCCACAGAAGTGGGTTCCTGAGCAGGCGCTTCCGGTCCATATGCCTCGGCCGTGCTGGCCTTGACCCTCCCTGGTAAGGCGGTAGATGCTGACATCCGCCGTCACGGTGTACACAACGACTTACGGTGCGCGGGGGACACCCGTCCAACCAGGGTACAGTCCGGTCGACCTGGACACCCGCACGAGCCTCCTGCAGGTCAACGGCCGATCAAGCCGGGAGGTTCCCGGTGAGGTTTTCACTGCTCAAGACGTGACGGTCGCGACCATCTCGGAAAGCCTCGTGCGCAGGGTCTTCGCGTCGGCCGGCGCGACCGTCACCCATTCCCGCCCGTCGGTGCCCGCACGGGAAAGGCTGAGGTAGCGGCCGCTCGCGGTGTCGAACCAGGCCAGCACCGGGGACCGGCGCCTGCCGCTCACCTCGCTCCGGCTGTTCGCTGCCAGCTGACCGCCGCGCAGCCGCGGCTGGCCGGCGAGCCGGGCGTACGACTCACGCGGATCGGCGACCTGGTCGCTCAGCGACGTCCTGCGGCGAGACCTCGTGCTCGGCGCCGGCTCACCGTCGGGCGTCACCGGCACCCGGCTCGGCGGGATGCGCAGGGCCTCCTCGACCGGCAGCGTGATGGACGCCTCCGTGCCACGGCTGCCCTGGGGCAGCAGTTCGACGACGGCGGAGGCCAGGCCTTCCGCGAAGGTCGGGCGGAGCCAGATGCCGTCGGTGGTCTGGATGGCGAGCACGCCCGTGCTGCCGTCGGACGCGGCGAGGATGCCGACCGGCGGGGCCTGGTAGTCGGGGATGTGCAGCGCGTCGACGCTCAGCGTGGGCCGCGCGAGGACCGTGAACCAGTCCTCGACGTGCGGCTCGAGCCGGCCGAAGTGGTCACGCAGACCGCGAGCCTTCAGCTCGTTCTGCGCGCGCTGACGCAGCGCCGACCGTTCGTCCTCGGTCGTGCCGTGCGAGCGCACCCGCAGCGGGTAGGGCAGTTCGCCAAGGCCGACCGCTTCCCACAGGAAGTCGAACGTCAGTGGCGTGAAGAACTCTGCTCCGCCCGTCACCATGCTCCTCCCGGTGCCATCGTCGTGCTGGCGGCACCGGAGAGCATCTCATTGAGCCGCTGGCGCAGTGACGCGGCGTCCGCGGGGGCGATGGTGATCCAGTCGCGGCCGTCGTGCCCGCGGCTGGCCTGCGTGAAGTAGCGGCCGGAGTCGGTGTCGAACCAGCTCAGCACCGGCGTCCGGACCTTGCCGGACAGCCGCCCGCGGGCGTTCGCGCCGATCTGCCCGCCGCGCAGCCGCGGCTGCGCCTGCAGCCGGGCGAGCGCCTTGCGGTCCTCGTCCGCGCTGACGCGGCCCGAGGCGTCCGGCACCCGCCGCTGCAGGAAGTCCGCTCCAGTGCCGGTGAGCAGCTGCTCCAGCGGCACCGTGATCGACTTCTCCGCACCGCGCGGTGCCGGCGGCAGCAGCGAGACGATCGCACTGGCCAGGCCGTCGGCCGGAGCCGGGTGGAAGTGGAAGCCCCGCTCGTCCTGGACGGCCAGCACCCCCTCGCCTCCCAGCCCGGCCGCCACGGCGAGCAGCGGACGCGCGTTCGGCGCGGCGAGGTGCACCGAATCGAGACTCACGTCGGAGCTCGCCAGCATCTCGAAGAAGTTCTCGACATGCGGCTCGGGGCGCCCCCGACCGTTCGCGACGCCACGGCGGGCCAGTTCGGCCATCGTCTGCCGGCGCAGATCCGCGCGTTCGTCCAGGGTCGCCCCGTGCGATCGGAACTCCAGTGGATAGGGCAGCTCACCTGCCCCGAACGACTCCCACAGGAAGTCCAGCTCCAGCGGAGTCAGCAGCTCCGCACGCGTCACTCTTCGTCCTCGTCGGACCAGGCGCCGATGACCGGCGGCGCGGTCGCCACGTTGGCGCCGAACGCCTCGTCGGGGTCGGCTTCGACGAGGTACGAGGCCCGGGTGTGCTCCTTGTCCTCCTCGCCGCCCTGCGCACCGGCGCCGCCCATGCCACCCATCCCGGGCGGCGGGGTGTTGCCGCCACCGATCGTGCCGTTGGGCGACACCACCGGCCCCTGCGGCGCGTTCGCGGCGGCGCTGTGGCCCTGCTGCTGGGCCTGGTCGGTGCTCGCCGCGGCGGTCTCGTCCGGGTTCTGCTTGGCACCGGTCTTGCTGCCCCGGCCCAGGGCCGCCTTGCCCGCGGCCGCGCCGAGCCCGGCGCCGGCGAGGCCGAGCCCGACCCCGAGCGCCGCACCGCCACCGCTGGAGGACGTCGGCACCGGCGTCGTCTGCGCGGCCGGGGCCACGCCCGCACCGGAGACCACGCCAGGACCCGCGGGCACCGGACCGCCCGCGGCGCCACCGACACCGGCGGGACCGCCGGCCTGGCCCACCGCACCGAGGTGGGCGCCGAACGCCGAGGCGCCGCCGGACGAGTCCACGCCGCCCAGCTGCATGCCGGGCGCGGGGCCGAGCGAACCGACGGCCGGGGCACCGGCCATCGAGCCCGGACCGGAGACCGACGAAGCCTTGGTGGCGCCGAACGTGCCGTCCGGCGGGAGGCCGAGCGAGTCCGGGCCGAAGCTCGGCGTGGAGTTGTCGACCTCGGACATCGCCTGGGTGTAGGCGTTGAAGTACTGGACCTGCTGCGCGTGCACCGACTTGGCCTCGTCGGCCTGCTGCTTCATGTCGGCGACCATCGCGGCCGGACCGCCCGCGAGCATCGCCGCGGTCTGTTTGGCCGGGTCGAACTCCTTCGGCGCCGGCATCTTCTTGACCTCGGCGGCGGCCGCGGCCTGCTGCACCATCCGGCTCGACATCGTGTGCGCCGCGTCGCCGGCCTGCTGACTGGAGTTGGCGATGCCCACCAGCGCGCCCTGCGCGGCGCCGGCACCGTGGCCGACCCAGGCACTGCCGAGCTCGGTGATCGCGTTGTACAGGTCGTTGGCCGCCTGGTGCAGCTCGTCGCCGTGGCCCTTCCAGACCTGGCCGGTGGCCTCGGCGGACGCCGGGTCGTTGTTCACCGTCGCGCCCTGGTACAGCTGCGTGCTCTCCTGCGAGGCCCAGTTCGGCGGGCTGCCGATCGCGCGGTCCGAGCCGTACTGGAACCCGCCGGCACCGCTGCGGGCCTGCTGCACGATCGCCGCGCTCTGCCCGTTGTCACCGAGCGGCACGGAGCTGGTCGGCGTGCCGCTGCCGGTGGAGTCTCTCTGGTCGTCGAAGCCGCTCATGCCCGCCCCCTGGTTACGCCCGCCCGGACAGCGCGTCCGAGGCGTCCTGGTCGATCTGCTGGTAGTGGCTCATCGCCGCGACGATGGCCTGCTCGGCCTGTGCGTACTGGCCGTAGAGGTTCTGCAGGGCCGTGGTGTAGGAGTCACCGCCGCCGTCGGCGCGCTGGACGAACTTCGCGGCGATGGCGTTGCCCACCGGGTTCGCACCGAGCTTCGGGGCCTCGGCGAGGGCGCCTGAGCTGCGCAGGAGGTTTTCCACCGAGTCCTTGCCGGCGCGGATCTTCTTCAGCACTGTCTGCGCGGCGTCCGGGTCCACTCCCAGCTGACCGTTGACCGCCGCGTTCCTGAACGCCGCGGCATCCCCGTAGCTGCTGTTCCCCATCGGTTCTCTCCTGCCCCAAGTCGATGCCGGGAGTACCGGCCCGGCTACCCCTGTTCGCATAGGTTAACGCACTCGGACAGGCAGTATGACGCGTTCGCACGACCTCGGGTTCCGCTTTTTCCGCACCGGTCGTCAGACATTCACCCTGCGTTACTCAGGAGCTGTAGACCTTGGGGTCGAGGGTCCCGATGTAGGGGAGGTCGCGGTAACGCTCCGCATAGTCGAGGCCGTAGCCGACGACGAACTCGTTCGGGATGTCGAACCCGACGTACTTCACGGGCACGTCCACCTTGACGGCCTCCGGCTTGCGCAGCAGCGAGCAGACCTCGAGCGAGGCCGGACTGCGGCTCGCGAGGTTCTTCAGCAGCCAGGACAGCGTAAGCCCCGAGTCGACGATGTCCTCGACGATCAGCACGTGCTTGCCGGTGATGTCGCGGTCGAGGTCCTTCAGGATCCGCACGACGCCCGAGGACGACGTCGCGGAGCCGTAGGAGGACACCGCCATGAACTCCAGCTGCGCCGGCATCGGCAGCGCGCGGGCGAAGTCGGTCATGAACATGACCGCGCCCTTGAGCACGCCGACCAGCAGGAGGTCGGCCGTGACGCCGTCCCGTGCGTAGTCCGCCGCGATCTGCTTGGCGAGTTCGTTGATCTTGTCCTGGATCTGCTGCTCGGTGACGAGCACGGAGGCGATCTCGCCTTCGTACAAGGTCATTCCCCTTTGGCTTCTTCGCGACGATTCATGCTCAGCCTGCCACGCGTCCGCGTGACGACCAAGCTGCCCGGCAACCACACCCCGCCCTGACCACGCCATTCGCCGATCAACGCGTCGACCGAACGCAGCTGCGCGTCAGAAAGATCACACGCGCCCCGCTCGATCAGCCAGCGCCGGAGCACCCGGCGCCGCAACGCGGGCGGCACCGGCTCAAGTGCCCCGACCTCGAGCGTCTCGCCCTCGCCGCACAGCTGCGCGGCGAGGGCATCGAGGGTTTCGTGATCCTCGCGCAGCTGGGTCGCGGTGCGGGCGAGCGCGGCGGCTACCCCACCGGAAAGGACGTCTTCGAGCAGCGGCAGCACCTCCGTGCGCAGCCGGACCCGGGTGAACCGCGGATCGGTGTTGAACGGGTCCTCCCACGGCTCGACGCCCAGCGCCGCGCAGGCCGCGCGGGTGGCCGAGCGCGGCACGTCCAGCAGCGGACGGCCCCACGGCGGGTCGAACGGCTTCATCCCGGCGATCGACCGCGGGCCGGAGCCGCGGCCGAGGCCGAGCAGCACCGTCTCGGCCTGGTCGTCCCTGGTGTGCCCGAGCAGCACCAGATCGCGTCCCTTGCCCGACAACGCCGCGTACCGGGCCCGCCGGGCGGCCGCCTCCACCCCACCCGGACCGCTGACGTCGACGGTCAGCACCTCCGCCTCGTCGACGCCGAGCCTGCGCGCGGTGTCGGCGGCGGTCTCGGCGACCTCCGCGGAGCCGTCCTGCAGGCCGTGGTCCACGACCAGCGCGCGCACCCGCAGGCCCAGCTTGTGCCCCTCGTGCGCGGCCGCCTCGGCGAGCGCGAGGGAGTCGGCGCCGCCGGAGACGGCGACGTCGAAGTCCGACTCGGCCCGTGCGGCAAGGAACCGCCGCACGGCCAGCCGGACCGGGATCAGGACGTCATCCGTGCACACGCCGGACCCACGCCTCCGGGTCGGCGATCTCCGCGCGGCTGGGCAGCGTGTTCGGCGAGGTCCAGACGGCGTTGAAGCCGGTCATGCCCACCCGGTCGACGACGTGCCGGGTGAACGCCGCGCCCTGCGCGTACTGGCGGATCTTGGCGTCGACCCCCAGCAGGCTGCGCAGCAGCCGGTCGAGCAGGCCACCGCCCTTGCGGCGGGCGGTGAACCGGGAACGGATCATTTCGACGGCGGGCACCACGCCCGGGCCGACGGCGTCCATCACGTAGTCGGCGTGGCCTTCGAGGAGGGTGGACAGCGCGAGCAGCCGGTCGAAGACCTCACGCTGCTGCGGCGAGCGAAGCAGCTGCGCCAGCGCCACCACCCCGCCGTCCGCCTTGGCGCGCTTGGCTTCCCGCAGCGCCTCGGGCAGCCTGCCGAGCAGGTCGCCGACGCCGTCGTCCTCAGCGGCGAGGCCGCCGACCAGTCGCTCGACCTCGTCCGCGAAGTAGTCCCGCAGCCAGCCGACGGCGGTGAACTGCAGGCGGTGGGTGCACTCGTGCAGGCACACCCACATCCGGAAGTCGCGGCCCGGCACCTGCATCGCGTGCTGGGCGGTGACGACGTTGGGCGCGACGAGCACCAGGCGGCCGCCGTCGCCGCCGAACGGGTCGTACTGGCCGAGCACGCGCGAGGCGAGGAACGCCAGCACGACCCCGGTCTGCACGCCCGCGCCACCCGCGAGCACTGGCGCGAACGGGTTCGCCGGCAGCGTGCGCAAAGCCTTGCTGGTCAAGGCATCCAGCCCGGCGGCGGCGGAACGCACCCAGCCCGGCCGGTCGACGACCTCCCCGGGCAGCAGCGGCAGGCCCGCGCCGAGCCCGGTCAGCTCCCGGACGTGCGCCTCCGCGTCCACGGTCAGCTCGCGCAGCTCGCTCACCGCCAGCTGCGCCTCGGTGCGCGGCACCGACGGGCCGCCGCGGACGAGGAACGCACCCGTCGACGCGGCGAGCGACCAGTCCACCACCGGACGCGTCTTTTCCTCGCTCACCGTGCTGTTCATTGCCCCGACGCTACCCGTCGCTAACCGCATCCGCAGCCACGCAGTGCGGCCGCCAGTGCGTCCAGTGCGGGGCGCGCCGCCACGATGTCCGAGCCGTTGGACATCATCGCGAACACCAGTACCCGGCCGTCCTTGTCGAGCACCACCCCGGCCAGCGTGTTGACGCCGGACAGGGTGCCGGTCTTCGCCCGTACCCAGCCCTTGCCCGCCGAGGAGTTCGCGTCGCCATAGCGGTCCGCCAGGGTGCCGCTGCCGCCTGCCACCGGAAGCCCTTCCAGCAACGGCCGCAGCTTCGCGGTGCGCGGGTCCTTGTTGTCCGGCGCGGCGGCGACGGTGAGCAGCTGGGCGAGCAGCCGCGGCGGCACCTTGTTCAAAGTGGACAGTCCACTGCCGTCGTTGAGCGCCACGCCCGAAACGTCGAAACCGTTCTGCGCCAACGTGTTCAGTGTCGTCTGTGCGACGCCGGCGAAGGTGGCCGGGGCGCCACTGGCGATCGCGGTCTGGCGGCCGACGGCCTCGGCGAGCGTGTTGTCCGAGATCTGCAACAGGTTGTCGACCAGCTCGGTCAGCGGAGCCGACCGCACCTCGCCGAGGACCTTCGCGCCCTGCGGGGCCGTCGCGTGGCCGCTCGCGGTGGCACCGAGCCGCTGGGCGAAGGTCTGCAACAGGGTGCCCGCCGGGTCGGCCGACCGCAGGACCTCGTCCACCGTCGGGTTCGGCCGCCCCGCGTCGAGCATCCCGGGCACGATCGGCGCGGCGTACGTGGACGGCGCGTCATCCGGCGCCCAGCCGGGGGCGGTCAGCGGCCCGGAGAACAGCGACACGTCGATCTGCACCTTCTTGATGCTGCCGCCGGAAGCCTGTTTGACCTGTGCGACGAGGTCATCCAGATGCGCGGCGCCCGGCAGGACGGACTGCTGGCCGTCGGGCAGCGCGGACAGGGTCACGTCGCCTCCCGCGACGATGATCGCGGTGTCCGGCGAGGAACCCTGCACGACCTTCGTCGGGATCTGCAGGCCGTGGTCGAGCTTGAGCAACGCGGCCGACGTGGTGAGCAGCTTCGTCGCCGAGGCGGGGGTCAGCAGCTGGCTCGAGTTGTGGTTCCACAGGGTCGAACCGGTCGCCGGGTCGATCACGATGCCGGCCAGCGTGCCGAGCGCGGGGTTGGCGGCCGGGCCCGCGAGCTCGGCGGCCACGCCCGAGTTCGTCGGCGTGGGCGCCGAACTGCTGGGCGGTTGCAGCGCGAGGGTCACCGCGGCGGGCTCGGGGGTGTCGGCCTTCGGGAAGTTCGGCGCCCAGGGCAGGCCGAGGCGGTTGGAGACCGGCGGCAGCGCGAGCGCGACCCCGACGACGATCACCACCACCAGTGCGACGGCACCGATCAGCAGGCCGCGGCGCTTGCGCTTGACGGGCTGTTCCGGCGGTGGCGGCGGGGTGGGCTCATCGGGCTGCGCGGACTCGGCGGGACGCACCTCTCCCGACGGCTCGATCCGCATCGGCTGGGCGTGCTGGAGGCCCGCGGGCGGGATGGGCCGCGGTGGCGGGGCCGGCCGCTGCTGGGGCTGGGGCTGGGGCTGGGGCTGGAGTTGCTGCGGCGCGGTGACCTGCGCCGAGGTCTCCTGGGGCCACCGCTGGCGGCCGTTCTGCTGCTGAGGTCCCCGCTGCTGGGGCTGGGGTCCACCCTGCTGAGGTCCACCCTGTTGGGGGTTCTGCCGCTGCCCGCCCGGCTGCTGCCCGCTCTGCTGCGGGCCGCCCTGCTGCTGGGGCCGCTGCTGAGGTCCCTGCTGCTGGGTCGGGCGCTGCTGCGCACGCGGCGGCAGCTGGATCGCGGGCAGGAAGGCGGTGCGTTCCTGGTCACTCTCCGGCTGCTCCTGCTTCGGCGGCGCAGCCTTCGGAGCTTCGGGCTTCGACTCCTCGGCTCTCGGCGCTTCGGGGTTCGGAGCTTCGGCCTTCGGCTCCTGAGGCTCCGCCGACTCCTGGGGCTCCGCCTGCTCCTTCGGCCGCTCGACCCACAGGGTCGGCTGCTCGGGCAGGGAGACCTCGGGCAACGGCAGGTGCGCGGTCGCACCGCTGTCCTGTTCCGCGTCGGCGGCCGGCTCGTCGGTCGCGCCGTCGGCGCCCTCGGCGGTCTCCGGCGTGTCGGAATCGTCCGACGGCCAAGCCGGCTCATCTTCGTGCGTCGGCACGCACCCTCCTCATCGCGTCGGCGCACCAGTGACCAAACTAATGCGACATGCAGTGCACTCCCCAACGGCGCGTGGTCCACACTAGTGAAGACAAGTTAGCGAAATCGTGAGCCGCCAGGGGCGGCCCGAAAAGACGAGTTCAGCGAGGATCGCCGTGGAGTTCGACGCCACCATCGAAATCCCCAAAGGGGAGCGCAACAAGTACGAAGTGGACCACAAGACGGGGCGCATCCGGCTGGACCGGACCCTGTTCACGGCCACCCAGTACCCGGCCGACTACGGGTTCATCGACGAAACCCTCGGTCAGGACGGCGACCCGCTCGACGTGCTGGTGCTGGTGCAGGAGCCGACCTTCCCCGGCTGCCTGATCCGCTGCCGCGCGATCGGCATGTTCCGGATGACCGACGAGAAGGGCCCGGACGACAAGGTCCTCGCGGTCCCGTCGGACGACCCGCGCCTCGAGCACCTGCGCGACATCCACCACCTCAACGAGTTCCACAAGCTCGAGATCGAGCACTTCTTCCAGGTCTACAAGGACCTGGAGCCTGCCAAGAGCGTCGAGGGGTCGAACTGGGTGGGCCGCACCGAGGCCGAGGCCGAGATCAAGCGCTCCTACGAGCGCGAAGCCGACCGGCTGGCCAAGGAGGCCGCCGACAACGGCACGCACTGACCCGGGCCCGAAAACGGCCGGCTCCCCAGCGCGGGGAGCCGGCCGGCCGTTTTCGCGTCTCAGGCGCGGTAGCCGGGGATCGGGTACGCGCCCAGCAGGTCACGCACCTCGCCCGCGATCTTGCCCAGCGCTGCCTCGTCCTCCGCGGCGGCGGCCGCGACCGTGCGGTCGATCCACTCGGCGATCTGCGGCTGGTGCTCCGGGGTCAGGCCGCGGGTGGTGATCGCGGCGGTGCCCAGCCGGATGCCGGACGGGTCGAACGGCTTGCGCGGGTCGAACGGCACCGTGTTGTAGTTCAGCTCGATGCCGGCGCGGTCCAGGGCCTGCGCCGCGGGCTTGCCGCCGATCTGCTTGTTGGTCAGGTCGACCAGCAGCAGGTGGTTGTCGGTGCCGCCGGACACCAGGTCGAACCCGCGCTCGATCAGGGCGTCGGCCAGCGCCTTCGCGTTGGCGACGATCGCGTGGGCGTAGTCGCGGAACTCGGGCTTCGCCGCCTCGCCGAGCGCGACGGCGATCGCCGCGGTGGTGTGGTTGTGCGGGCCGCCCTGCAGGCCGGGGAACACCGCCTTGTCGACGGCCTTCGCGTGGTCGGCGTCGGACATGATCATCGCGCCGCGCGGGCCACGCAGCGTCTTGTGCGTGGTGGTGGTGATGACCTGCGCGTGCCCGACCGGCGACGGGTGCGCGCCACCGGCGATCAGGCCCGCGATGTGCGCGATGTCGGCGACCAGCACCGCGTCGACCTCGCGGGCGATCTCGGCGAAGGCCGGGAAGTCGATGGTGCGCGGGATCGCGGTGCCGCCGGCGAAGATCAGCTTCGGCCGGTGCTCGCGGGCCAGGTCACGCACCTGGTCCAGGTCGACCCGGCCGGTCTCCTTGCGCACGCCGTAGCGGACCGCGTTGAACCACTTGCCGGTCGCGGAGACGCTCCAGCCGTGCGTGAGGTGACCGCCGTCGGGCAGCGCCATGCCCAGCACGGTGTCGCCCGGCTTCGCGAAGGCGAGGTACACGGCGAGGTTCGCCGGGGAGCCGGAGTAGGGCTGCACGTTCGCGTGGTCGACGGCGAACAGCGACTTCGCCCGCTCGATGGCCAGCTGCTCGACCTGGTCGATGTACTGCTGGCCCTCGTAGTAGCGCTTGCCCGCGTAGCCCTCGGAGTACTTGTTCGTCAGCACGGTGCCGGTGGCTTCCAGCACGGCCTGCGAGACGTAGTTCTCCGACGCGATGAGGCGGATCTTCTCGGCCTGGCGCCGCGCCTCGTCCTCGACGAGCCCGGCGATCTCGGGGTCGGTGGCAGAAAGGGTCGGAATCGGTGGCTGGTGCGTCATGTTCCTACTCCTGACACTGGCCACACCCAGGCGCGCGGTGCCGGCCTCGTCGGTCGCTTCCCGGTGGTGCTCCACCTCTACGGCGCCAGTCGCTGTACCCGCCCAGCCTAGTCGACAGGGGCGGCGCCGTCGGCGTGCCGCCGGGCGAGCTGCTGGTAGACGGCCGCGTTGTGCTCGACCCAGGCGCGGGCGGAGTCGGTCAGCGGCACGAACTTCTTCGCCGGGCTGCCCATCGCGATGTGCTCGGCGGGCACCTCGGTGTTCGGGGTCACGGTCGCGCCGGCCGCGACGAGCGCCCGCTCCCCGATGACGGCCTTGTCCAGCACGGTCGACCCGTTGCCGATCAGCGCCTGTTCGCCGACGGTGCAGTCGTGCACCAGGCACAGGTGCCCCACGGTGGCGTTGCGGCCCACCTCACAAACGCCTTCGTTGACGTGCAGCACCGAGTTGTCCTGGATGTTCGCGCCCTCGCGGATGATGATCTTGCCGAAGTCCGCGCGGACGACCGCGCCGTACCAGATCGAGACGTCCTTTTCGATGACGACGTCACCGATGAGGGTCGCTGTGGGGGCGACCCAGGCGTCGGGGTGCACGGTCGGGCTGACGCCCTCGAAGGAGAACAGAGGCATGGCCGCACCTTATGCCAGGCACAGCAGCTCGATCTCCTCGCGCAGGGTCGCGAACGGGCGGCGCCGGACGCTCTGCTGCACGATGGCGCCGAGCAGGTACGACTGCAGGGCCCGCGCGCGGGCGCGCGGGTCGTCGATCCGCAGGTCGCCGAGCAGGTCGGTCAGCAGTTCGATCACCGAGCGGAGCATGACCTCGGCGGCCTGGACGTGCTCGGTGCGGCCGACCGCCACCCAGTACTCGAACCAGACGAAGGCGGCGTTGGGGTTGTCGGCGAACGTCTCGAGGTAGGCCTCGAGCACCGCCCACAACCGCTCCGCCGGATCGTCGTACTTGGCGGCCACCTTGTCGAGCTCGCCGAGGAAGTCGGTGACGAGCGCGGCCATCGCCCGGTCGATGAGCAGGTCGATGTCCGAGAAGTAGTAGTGGATGGCACTCTTGGTGAGCGGCCCGGCGTCGGCGATCGCGCGGGCGGTGCAGCCGGCGAGCCCGTCGCGGGCGAGCACCCGGCGCGCGGCGTCGACGATCTGCTCCTGCTTGGCGAGCTGGTTGGGCGAGAGCCGGTCGCGCCGGCCCGGCGGCATGACGGTCATCGTCCCCTCCAGTGGTCCGGACACGCAGCCTACCTTTCAGGACGCGTGTCCCGACCGGCGGTGGACCACTGTGGACAGTGCGGTTCCGTCGTGCCTGTTCCGGAGGTCGCACTGGTCACGCCTGCGGGAATGGTGCGCCGCCGAAACGCAACCAGGCCCGCCCCGGAAGCCGGGACGGGCCTGGTCATCGCCTGAGCCGCCTAGGGGAATCGAACCCCTGACCTGCTCATTACGAGTGAGCCGCTCTGGCCGACTGAGCTAAGGCGGCGATGCACGTACAAGTGTAGCGGCATGGCGCACGTCACTTCCGGCCCCCGCCCTCGTTAGTCTCTCCGACGCCGGTCGCAGCTGCCCGGCCCCGCCCCTTTTGTGGAGGACTCCCGCATGCGCCGACGCCTGCCTCGCACGCTGGCTCTGCCGGTGACCGCAGCCTTGCTCGTGCTCTCGGCCACACCGGCGATGGCGGACAGCACCATCCCGACCACGCCGATCCCCCAGCCCGCGAACCCGTCACAGCCGCCGATCTCGGCGCCGCAGGGCCCACAGCCGCTGGGCCACGCGGTCGGCGACGCGGCCGCGGCCCTCGGGGTGCTGCGGCTGCTCCCCGACACGGTGGACACCAGCACGATCCTGCCGGGCTACAGCCAGTCGCTGCCCAAGCAGTCGGTGCTGGAAGCCGGCATGGGCCTGTCCAGCGCACAGGCGAACTCGGAGTCCTACCTCAGCTACGAGCGGGCGATCGCGCAGTCGTCCCCGCTCGGGCTGGCCGTGGCGGGCAACGCGCCGCAGGCACCCGGCAGCCTCGTGCAGACCGCGCTGCCGGACAACGAGAAGGGCCTCAGCGGCGGGTTCAACGCGCCGCGGAACCCGCTGCTCAACGTCGGCGTGCTGAACGGCAATGTGCACGCCCGCTGGAGCGACACGCTCGGGCCGTGCGTCGGCACGATCGCGGACGCGAGCACCTCGATCGCGAGCCTGTCGCTGCTGAACGTCCTGCCGTCGATGCCCAACCTGCCGCTCAGCGGGCTGAGCAACCTGCCGGCGCTGGCCCAGGGCTTCGACGCGACGAAGGGGCTGCAGTCCCTTGGCGGGCTGCTGTCCGGGGGCGGGCAGACCGCGGCCGACGGCACGGGCTCGCTGCTGAGCCTGCCGAACACCCTGTCGTCGCGGTCGGTGATGCAGCTGGTGGACCTGCCGAACTCGAAGAACAAGGCCGTGCAGTCGGTGTCGACGCTGCAGGCGGCGGACGTCGAGATCCTCAAGGGCACGCCGCTCGCGCTGACGCTGAAGGTGGTCAGCCAGCCGACGCTGAAGGTCACCTCGACGGGTGACAAGGCGACTTCGAAGGTCGAGTACACCGCGCCGGTGATCACCATTCAGCGCGGTGACCAGGTGCTGTACACCCTCGACGCCACGCACCCCACCAAGGACATCCCGATCGGGTTGCCGCTGTCGGGCCTGTCCGACCAGGTCGGCCCCGTCGAGGACCTGCCCGTGGTCGGCGGCCTGGTGGCCACGACGAGCAAGGGTCTGCAGCAGGTCGCGGACAACGGGAACACGGTGCTGGACCTGGGTGTCCTGCGGCTGAGCATCGGCGAGCTGAACCAGAACGCGCAGCAGCTGAGCACGCCGTTCGCGGGCTACCAGCTGGGCGCGTCCGCCCGGATGCTCGACCTGCAGGTGCTGCCGACGAACGCGCTGAAGTCCCTGCTGCCGACCGGCTCGGCGGCGTCGCTGCCGTCGTCGCTGGCGCAGCTTTCGCTGGGTGAGCAGATCGGGCGCGCGTACACCCCGACGGGTGGCGTCGTCTGCGGCAGCACCAACCCGGTGGCGCCTGCCAAACCGGCGCCGGGCGTGCCCGCGAAGCTGGCCTACACGGCGGGCGCGTACTCGGCGGTGCCGCTGTTCTGGACCGGCACGGCGATGCTGCTGCTGGGCGTGGTCCTGGTGGCCGCGATCCCGAACCGCCGCCGCAAGGCCGCGATGGTCAAGCCGTCGCCCTCGCCGCGACCGCGCTCGGACTGACTCCTCGCCGTGCCACGGCTCGCAAGGGCCGTGGCACGGCGGTCAGCCGCGCCACCGCGGTCAACCACGGCACTGCGGTTCGGCCGCAGCACGACGGCCGGCCACGGCATGCAGTCAGCCACGGCACGACGGTCAGCCGTGACGCAGGGCCGTGACCATCGCTTCCACGGCGATGCGTGGTTTGACGTTCCACAGGATCGCCTCACGGCAGGCCAGGACCGCTTCGAGCCGCCCGAGCGTCGACTCGGGCGTCCAGCTCCGCGCGGCCTCGACGGCGTCGGCGGCGTGGTCCGGGTGAGCCAGCACCGCCTTCGCGCCGCTGGCCGTGACCAGCACGTCCCGGTAGAACGCCGCCAGGTCGACCAGCGCCAGGTCCAGCGTGTCGCGCTGGGTGCGGGTCGCCCGGGACTTCTGGCGCTTCTCGAGCGCCCGCACCGCCGCCTCGGCCGCACGCTTCGCGCCCCCGACGCCCTTGCCCGTCGCGTCGCCGCCCATGGCGTTGCGCAGCTCGGTCTTCTCCGACTCGTCGCGCGCCTTGCTCTCCTCGCTCGCGTCACCCTCGGCGGCGGCGATCAGCTCGTCGGCACAGGCGAACACGTCCGCCGGGCGACGCAGGCCGAGCGGGATGCGCAGCACGGTCTCCCGGCGCTTGCGCGACTGCTCGTCGGTCGCCAGGCGGCGCGCCCGGCCGACGTGCCCGCCGCACACCGAGGCCGACCACTGCGCCAGCTCCGGTTCCACCCCGTCCCGCTCCACCAGCACCTGCGCGATCGCCTCGGGCGGCGGGGTGCGGAGGTTGACCAGCCGGCAGCGCGACCGGATGGTCACCGAGACGTCCTCGGGATGGTCCGACGGTGCGCACAACAGGAACACCGTCCGGTCCGGCGGCTCCTCGACGGCCTTGAGCAGGGCGTTCGACGCGCCCTCGGTCAGCCGGTCGGCGTCCTCGATGATGACGACCTGCCACCGGCCGGAGGTCGGCCGGCGCGCGGCCATCTGCACGAGCGCCCGCATCTCGCCGACCGAGATCGACAGTCCTTCCGGCACGATCAGCCGCACGTCGGCGTGTGTGCCGTGCAGTGCGGTGCGGCAGCCCGTGCACTCGCCACAGCCCATGCCGAGGGTGCATTCGAGCGCCGCCGCGAAGGTCCGCGCCGCGACCGACCGGCCGGAGCCCGGCGGGCCGGTGAGCAGCCAGGCGTGCGTCATGGCTCCCGCGGGCACCGGCTCGCCGTCGACGATCTTCGTCGCGGCGTTCGCGGCTGCGGAGAGCACCTCGACCGCGGGCTCCTGCCCGACTAGCTGGGACCAGACCGAACCCACTGAGCCTCCACTGCCACTAGCCGCCTCGACCGCGAACCAGTGTTCCGCATCAGGCGTCGACGATTTCCAACGGTGCGAGCCCCGAGCGGCGCCCCACGAGGACGGCCCGGACCGCGGTCTGCACGCGTTCGGCGACCTCGTCCTCGGTGCCGTCGCCGTCGACGACGACATAGTGGTCCGGGTCCGCGGCGGCCATCTCGCTGAGCAGGCTCTGCACGCGCCACTGGTCCTTGATCGAGATCGGCCCCGACGGGGCTTCGCCCGGGTTGGCGTCCAGCAGCACCGTCACGTCCGGGCGAAGCCTGCCGGTCGCCCAGTCCGCGAGTCCCTCCAGCTCCTTGGCGTCCAGGCCCGCGATCGCCGACAGGTGCGCCAGCGGCGAGTCGACGAAGCGCTCCATCACCACGATCGACCCGTCGTCCAGCGCCGGCTGTACATCGCGCTCCACGATGTCCGCCCGTACCGCGGCCGCGGCCAGCGCCTGCGCCCGCGCGCCGGACAACGACGCCCCGCTGACCAGCTGCGCCAGACGCTTGTCGTCCAGTGCCGGGTCGGCCGCGAGCACGACCGGGCGCGGCCCGGCCGAACGCAGCCAGCTCGCCAGCTTGGCCGCCTGGTTCGCGGTGTCCGCCACCGTCGTGCCCTCCAGCGCGATGAGCAGGCCGTTCACCCGGCGCGGGCGGCGGCGGATCACGTTGCGCAGATCGGACATGATCG
This sequence comes from Amycolatopsis acidiphila, assembly GCF_021391495.1. Lineage (NCBI taxonomy): Bacteria > Bacillati > Actinomycetota > Actinomycetes > Pseudonocardiales > Pseudonocardiaceae > Amycolatopsis > Amycolatopsis acidiphila. The sequence continues at coordinate 7,449,120 of NZ_CP090063.1, forward strand.
TCTCGGCGCGGCGCGAGTCCATCTGCCGGTAGGAGATCACGCCGACGATCGCGGCCAGGATCCCGCCGCCGAGCATCACGGGGCGGGTGCCGTCGATGATGATCGGGCTGCCCCACACCTGCACCGTGCGCGGCTTTGTCAGACCGATCAGCAGCGGCACGATCGCGGTCGAACCGAACACGATGATCTTCATCATCGACTGGTAGATCGCGTTGATCCGGCCGCGGATGGCGTCGTCCACCTGCGAGCCGATGATCGTGACACCGGTCAGGAACGCCGCACCGGCGCAGGCGCCGACGATCGCGACCGCGACCAGCGACACCGCGAGGTGCGGCGACAGGGCGACCAGGATCAGCGCCAGCCCGGCCAGCACGATCGAGATCCCGAACAAGCGGTCGTGCGGCAGCCGCCGCGCCAGCTTCGGCGCGCCGCCCATCCCGGTGGCCAGCCCGACGAACACCGCGACCAGCAGCAGGCCCCAGGCGGCATCCCCGGCGAGCAGGCTCGACGAGTACGGCTTGGCCGAGCCGACCACCGCACCACCGGCCGCGAACGCGCCGGCCGCGCCGATCAGCAGGCCGCGCACCAGCGGCGTGCTGCGGACGAACCGCGCGCCGTCCCGGACCAGGGTCATCAGCCCGCCCGTGGACTCGCCGGACGGCTTGGGCGCCGCCGCGACCGGGGCGTGCACGTTCCGCTTCGACAGCTCGGGGATCCGCGTGATGATCATGGTCGCGCTGGTCAGGTACAGCAGTCCGATCAGCACGATGACGATCTTGGCGAAGCCGAGGTCGCCGAACACCGTCGGCGACAGGTGCAGCGTCGGCCCGATTCCGGTGATGACCGTGTAGATACCGCCCGCGGACAGCACGGCCAGGCCGTAGGTCATCACCATGCCGAGCTGGTTCGCCGTCTCGACCTGGTCCGGCCTGCGCAGCAGGTTCGGCACGGCCGCGTCCTTCGACGGGATCCACATCATCGCGCTGGCGCTGGCCAGGAAGTTGGCGATGTAGAGCCACCAGCCGGTGCCGACGAACGCGATCGACATGACGAACCCGCAACGCAGCAGGTCGGCCACGAACATGATCTTGCGCCGGTCGAACCGGTCGGCGAGCAGGCCGCCCAGCGGTGCGAAGATCAACCCCGGCAACAGTGCGGACAGCAGCACGCCCGTGAACGCGAAGTTCTGGGCGGTGTAGTTCTGTGTCAGCTTCGTCGCCAGGCTCGTGACCCCGAGGATGGTTAGCCAGTCGGCCACGCTGCACAGGTACGTGACACCCCAGAGCCTGCGGAACGGCCGGATCGCCAGCACTCTGCGAGCACGGTAGATCGTGGACCCGTCGCGACCGGCCGGCGCCTCCGCGTCGGCCTTTGTCTGCACGCCCTCGCTGATCCGACCCACCCCACTCGGTTCCCGTGGTGCCGGTGAATCCCCTGGGCTGTGCCACCGTGTCACCGGACCGGTGTCGTCAGGGTAGCTCCGTCGGGTGGGGCGCGACCGCTTCGGGCCGACTGTAGGCACGTGGGGCACCTGATCGTTTCGAAGCGCCTCGAGCCCGTAGCGGAGGGTGATCGACGGGCGCCGTCAGCTGAACAGGCCGGTGATGCCGCTGATCAGGCTCGAGAGGAACTCGATCGCGACGACGGCGAACACGATCATGAGCAGGACCGCCACGATCATGGCCGTCGAACCGCTGGAGGGCCGGACCCGCCGGACGTTGCCCGACTGGGGCAGGCCGAGCCGCGGCATGCGCAGCTGCGGCCGCTTGACCGAGCGCAGGCTCGGCCGGGTGCGCTGCCGCGGGAGCGGGAGCATCCCGAGCGGCGGTGCGGGCGCGATCGGCTGCGCCGGCGCACCGGGCGGCGTCGTCTGGAAGTGCACGTCGCCGAACTCGGCACCAGGGCGCTGCCCCTCGGCCGTCGCCGCGTCGACCAGATCGCGCACCACCGCCGGGTCGGGCCGCACCGGGGACGCGACCCTGGTCAGCTTGAAGTCTTCGTGCTCGTCCTCGTCGTTCAGCGAGCCGGACAACGCGTCGCCGAACGTCACCGGCGGCAGCGCGCTCTGCGTACCGTCGCCGAACTCGGCGTCGTCCTTGGCAGGCATGACCTCTCCCTGTCCTCGGTTGGCCTACGCACCTGTGTCCCTCGCAAGCTTCCCGTCCAGGGTAATGGTCACTCCGCCGAAGGCACTGGCCCATCCGGGTAACGGCGAGATCACGCAGCGCGAGGAGGGTCAGCCACATGCCGGCTCCAGGTGGGCCTGCACGGACTGCCGGATCCAGTGCCCGACGTGCTGCCCGGTCGCCGGCGAGTGGAACAACACCCAGTTGCCGTCCTCGTCGATCGCGGTGATCACCAGGTAGCGCCCGAGGTCGGTGTCGAACAGCACGACCGCGCCACGCGGGTGCTCGGCGATGATCTTGTCGCTGATCGTGAGGTCGAACATCATGGTGGCGAGCCTCGGCCGCGCGGCAAGCTCCCGGAGCTGCGCGACCTGCCCCGCGTGCTCCGGCGCCACCCGGCCGAGCGGGTCCGCGGCAATCCGGAGAAGCTCGCCCGGGCCGGGCCTCGCCTCGGGCAACCGCTCGACCACCCGGTCCGCCAGCCGCCGCGCGCCGCCCGAACCGAGCTGCACCCGGCCACCGACGTACTCCACCACCGAACCCGTTTCGTGGTCGGCGAAGAAGTGCAGCCGCAGCGGTTCGAGGCTGTCCGCGAGCACGCCCGTCACCGCGCCGCGGACCTGGCCGCGGCGCAGCGACCGGAACAGCGCCACCGCCTTGGGCGTCAGCACACCATCGCGGGACAGGCCCAGTGACCCGAGCGCGGCGTGCCACCGCGTCTGCCGCTCGGCCTCCTCCACGATGCCCGCCGCGGGCGGGCCCATCGGCAGTTCCGGATTGCCGTCCGGGTCGTAGTAGGTCAGCACGGACAGGCGACGGGGCACGGCCCACGCCAGGGGGCGGACGATCTCGTCGACCAGCTCGAAGACCGTCGGAGTCGGAGTCTCATCGCTCATGGCGAGGAGTATGCCGCCGACCACCGACAGTTTTCGTCGAACGCCTGTTCGGCCGCTACTTCTTCGCGGTTGCCTTCTTGCGGGCCGGAGCCTTGCGCTTGGGCGCCGGCCCCTTCGCCCGCTTCTCGGCCAGCAGCTCGGCCGCCCGCTCCGCGGTCAGCTCCTCGATGCTGTCGCCCTTGCGCAGGGTCGCGTTGAACTCCCCGTCGGTCACGTACGGGCCGAACCGGCCGTCCTTGACCACCATCGGCTTGCCCGACACCGGGTCGTCGCCCAGCTCCTTGAGCGGCGGCTTCGCCGCGCCCTGCCGGCCACGCCGCTTCGGCTCCGAATAGATCTTCAGCGCCTCTTCCAGCGTGATCGTGAACAGCTGGTCCTCGGTCTCGAGCGACCGCGAGTCCGTGCCCTTCTTCAGGTACGGGCCGTAGCGGCCGTTCTGCGCGGTGATCTCGTCGCCGGACTCGGGGTCCTTGCCGACCACCCGCGGCAGTGACAGCAGCTTCAGCGCGTCCTCGAGCGTGACGGTCTCGACCGACATCGACTTGAACAGCGAACCGGTCCGCGGCTTCGGCTTCTTCGCCTTGCTGCTCTTCTTGGCTTCGGCAGGCTCCTCGGGCTCCGGCAGCACCTCGGTGACATAGGGCCCGAACCGGCCCTCCTTCGCCACGATCTCGTGCCCGCTCACCGGGTCGGTGCCCAGGGGACGGCCCTCCTGCGGCGTCGCGAACAGCTTCTCCGCGATCTCGGCGGTCAGCTCGTCGGGCGGCAGGTCCTCGGGCAGGTTCGCCCGCTGGGACTTGTCAGCGGTGTCTTCACCGGCTCGCGCGGTGTTTCGTTCCAAGTACGGCCCATAGCGGCCGACCCGCACGTAGACCGTGCGGCCTTCCTCGTCCTGGAACAGCGGGATCGAGTTGATCTCGCGGGCGTCGATGTCCTCGACACCCGTGCCGACCAGCTTCTTCAGCCCGCCCAGCCGGCCGATCGAGCCGTCCACGCCCATGTCGCCACCGAAGTAGAACTTCGACAGCCAGCGGGTGCGCTGCTCGTCACCGGAGGCGATGCGGTCGAGCTCGTCCTCCATCGCCGCGGTGAAGTGGTAGTCCACCAGCCGCTCGAAATGCCGCTCCAGCAAGCCGATCACCGCGAACGCCACCCACGACGGGACCAGCGCGGAACCCTTCTTCCACACGTAGCCGCGGTCCTGGATGGTGTTGATGATCGACGCGTACGTCGACGGGCGGCCGATGCCCAGCTCCTCCAGCTTGCTGACCAGGCTGGGCTCGCTGTAGCGCGGCGGCGGCGAGGTGGTGTGGCCGTCCGGGGTCAGCTCCGCGGCCGTCAGCGCCTGGTCCTTGGTCAGCTGCGGCAGGCGGCTCTGCTTGTCGTCGGCCTCGCCGCCGCTCTCGGTGTCGACCGCCTCGACGTAGGCCTTGAGGAAGCCGGGGAACGTGATCGTGCGCCCGGAAGCGGAGAACACGCACTCCTCGCCGGTGCTCGCCGTACCGGCGATCCGGACCGACATCGTGGTGCCCTTGGCGTCGTTCATCTGGGAGGCGATGGTGCGCTGCCAGATCATCTCGTAGAGCCGGAACTCGTCGGCCTGCAGTTCGCCCGCGACCTGGCCCGGGGTGCGGAACACCTCACCGGCAGGGCGGATCGCCTCGTGCGCCTCCTGCGAGTTCTTCACCTTGCGGGTGTACTGCCGCGGGCTCGGCGAGACGTACTCCGAGCCGTACAGGTCCGTCGCCTGGTTGCGGGCGGCGTTGATCGCCGTCTCCGACAGCTGGGTCGAGTCCGTACGCATATAGGTGATGTAGCCGTTCTCGTACAGCCGCTGCGCGATGCGCATCGTCCGCTCGGAGGAGAACCGCAGCTTGCGGCCGGCCTCCTGCTGCAGCGTCGAGGTCATGAACGGCGCGTAGGGACGCCGCGTGTACGGCTTCTCCTCGACGCTGGTGACCTTGAAGTCCCGGCCCCGCAGCGCCTCCGCCAGCCGCGTCGCGTCGGCCTCGCCGAGCACGCGGACGTCCTTCGCGGATGCCTTGAGCTGTCCGTCCGGACCGAAGTCCCTGCCGGTGGCCAGGCGGGCCCCCTCGACGGAGAGCATCCGCGCCGGGAAACTGCGCGGGGTCGCGTCGGCGCCCGCGTCCATCGTCGCGGCGATGTCCCAGTACGAGGCCGAGGTGAAGCGCATCCGCTCCCGCTCGCGCTCCACGATGATCCGGGTCGCCACGGACTGCACGCGGCCCGCCGACAGCTTCGGCATGACCTTCTTCCACAGCACCGGCGAGACCTCGTAGCCGTAGAGCCGGTCGAGGATGCGACGGGTCTCCTGCGCGTCGACGAGGTCGGCGTCGAGGTCACGGGTGTCGGCCGCGGCGGCACGGATGGCCTGCTCGGTGACCTCGTGGAACACCATGCGGCGCACCGGCACCTTGGGCTTGAGGGTCTCCAGCAGGTGCCAGGCGATCGCCTCGCCCTCGCGGTCGGGGTCGGTGGCGAGGTAGAGCTCGTCGGCGTCCTTGAGCAGGCTCTTGAGCTCGGTGACCTTGCTCTTCTTGTCCGGGCTGACGACGTAGAGCGGTTCGAAGTCGTGGTCGACGTTCACCCCGAGCCGCGCCCACGCCTCGCCCTTGTACTTGGCAGGCACGTCCGCCGCGCCGCGAGGCAGGTCGCGGATGTGCCCGACCGAGGACTCGACCACGTAGCCGCTGCCGAGATAGGGAGCGATCTTGCGAGCCTTGGTGGGCGACTCGACGATCACGAGCCGTCGACGGCCGGCGCCGTTCGTCGCCTCGGCGTCGTTCTTCTTCGTCCGTGTTGCCACGCTGTCCGCTCTCCGCTCATTCCCGTCGCCGTCCCGCGACGCTGTTCAACCAGCCAGTGTGCACGCTGCGGGCCGGTTGTGTCCGCCCAGGTGGCGCAACACGCCGTCCTTCGTGTGTCATGCGCATCGGCGCCGACCCGGACAGCGTTTCCTTTCCACACCTAGCACGTGACGGGCGCCACGCGCTTTGCGGGGTCTCTTGGTGACTGTTCGACTACGCTCCGGCGTCATGGTCCGCCGTTGCCTTTTCGTCCTGTCCGTGCTGGTCCTCGCCCTCGGCGCGGTGCCGGCCTCGGCCGCTCCCGCCGCCGGATACACCGGGATCGTCAAGCTGAGCAACTGCTCGGGTGCTCTCGTCCGAATGCCCGGCGCCCGCGACACCGACCCCGCGCTGGTGCTCACGAACGGGCACTGCGACGAAGCGGGCATGCCGGGCCCCGGCGAGGTGGTGCTCGACCGCCCGGCCCGCCGCTCGATGTCGTTGCTCGCCGCCGACGGCCACGAGCTCGGCACCCTGAACTCGACCAAGATCGTGTACGCCACGATGACCGACACCGACGTCGCGCTGTACCAGCTCGACTCGAGCTACCGGCAGATCTCGTCGCGGTTGGGTGGAAACCCACTCACCGTCGCCGCGTCCCCCGCGGACGTCGGCACCCCGGTCAGCGTGATCTCCGGCTACTTCCGGCGAACCTGGACCTGCTCCATCGAGCGGGTGCTGTACTCGCTGCGGGAGGCGGACTGGACCTGGAAGAACTCGATCCGCTACACCCCCGAGTGCGCCACGATCCACGGCACATCCGGTTCCCCGGTCGTCGACGCCGGCACCGGCGAGGTCGTCGGGGTCAACAACACGGGCAACGACGACGGTTATTCCTGCACCCTCGACAACCCCTGCGAAGTGGACGAGCAGGGCGTCGTCACCGTGCTGAAGGGCCGCTCGTACGGGCAGCAGACGTACCTGCTCGCGGCATGCGTGCGGTCGAGCGAGATCCAGCTGGACCGGCTGGGGTGCGAACTGCCCAAACCCGCCGCGCTCACGCTGCCGTCAGCGGCCTGACCTGCGGCCACACCGATATGGCGGCGGGGGGTGGCGCGCCGATCAGCTCCTCCAGGGTGGCGAGCCTGCGCCGGCCGGTCACCCGCACCGCGGGACCGCCGGCGCGTGGCCCGACGAACCGCGCGGGCAGGCCGAGCTGGCGGCAGGCGTCCGCCAGCAGCGTGTGCGTCCCGGGCGCCTGCTCGTCGACGGCGAGCAGGTAGTGGTTGCCGTTCGGCTGACCGGGCGCGAGCGCCCACAGCCGCAGCGCCCCACCGGTCAGCCGGAAGCCTGTTGGTAATTCCTTCACATCTCCCGTCCCCCAGGCGCGGGCGAGGTGGATCAGGTCGACACGGAAGGCCGTGCGCACGAGCAGCCCGGTCTCGTCCCGCAGCACGTCCGCATGCACCCCGCGCCGGGCGAACTCCGCGGTCAGCGCCTGCGCGCGCCAGGCCTCGCCGACCTCGACGGACAGCCGGGCGGCCGTCCGGCCGAAGGCCACGACCTGCCCCGGGCCGCACAGGACCCCGGCCAGGTCGGCGAGTTCCGGCCCACTCGCCTCCGCGGAGAAGAACGAGATCTGATCCACAGCGTGCAGGGTAGAACACCAGTTCGATTATGCGCGAGCCCCATGCGGAAAAAGCTTGAAGTTGACGCGACGTCAACCTCTACGGTCCGTTTCAAGGCGGGAGGCGAGATGGCGGAGGGGGCACTGTCGATCGCACAGGTCGCGCGGCTCGCGAAGGTGACTTCGCGGACCTGCGGCACTACGACGGCATCGGCCTGCTGCCACCGGCCTACACCGACGACAGCGGGAGGCGCTTCTACCGGCGCGAGCACCTCGGAGCTGGCGAAGGCACGGGTGCCGGTGGACGACGAGCGGGTGCTGGACGCGGTCGCCGGGCACTACGAGTGGATCAAGAACCACTGGACGCCCAACGCGGAGTCCCACGCCGGGCTTGGGCGCGTGTACGCCGAGGACGAGCGGTTCCGCGAGCAGTACGAGGCCGTGCATCCGGGCTTCGCCGACTATCTGCGGGACGCGCTCGCCGCCTTCGCCGCGGCCCGGCTCAGCGAGTAGTGCGAACGGTCAGCTGCTGGCAGACCGGGGCGTGCGCCACGGCGGTCCGCAGGTCGGGGACGGCGTCGAAGCCGGCCAGCAGGTCGAGCTTCGACACCTCGGCCAGCGGGGCGCTGGCCTCGCCGAGCGTCTGCTGGTCGATCGTGGGGTCGTTGCTCGCCGCGTCGAGGCGTTGTTTCGCCGCGGCGGCGCGGGTGCGCACGCCGGTCAGCTCCGTGACGGTGCCGGCCCGCACCGAGTCGCCCTCGGGCACGGGCGAGGCCGGCAGGGCGCGCAGGCCCCGCACTGCGTTGTCCAGCCCGCCGATCATGGACCCCAGCAGGTCGCTGGAGGTCTGCACGGCACGACGCGGGGTGCTCGGGTCGACCGTCGGCATCGTGGCGAGACCGTCGACGAGCGAGCCGACCGCGATGCAGTAGTCGTTCGCCCAGCGCGTGGTCGCGTCCTGACGCTGGACCTCGACCTGGGAGAGCCCAGGGCCACCGGGCTGGATCGCGTCCTGCTGCACGGGCGGACGGCCGCATCCGGCCAGCCCGACGCACAGACCCGTGAGTATCGCCAGGAAACCCAATTTCCCGGGTCGCACGCGAACACCTCCCGACTACGCGATCGGCTTCCGACGGTACCGACCTGGTTGCACCCTGCAAATCCTGCCCCCACCCCACCGGGACGACAACGGGCCCGCCACACTCACGCGCGGCGGGCCCGTTGCGGTTCGAACTCAGGCGGTTTTCGCAGGTTCCTGCGTCTCCGCCGGGGTGTCGGAGATGACCGTGCTGCGCCGCTTCGAGATCACGACGGCCACCACGATGATCACCAACGCGACCAGGCTGATCGCGAGCCGCACGCCGAACGAGGCGTCCGGGCCCACCGAGAACTGCACGATGGCGGGCGCGATCAGCACCGAGACCAGGTTCATCACCTTGATCAGCGGGTTGATCGCCGGTCCTGCGGTGTCCTTGAAGGGGTCACCGACCGTGTCGCCGATCACAGTGGCCGCGTGGGCCTCGGAGCCCTTGCCACCGTGGTTGCCGTCCTCGACGAGCTTCTTCGCGTTGTCCCAGGCGCCACCGGAGTTGGCGAGGAAGATCGCCATCAGGGTGCCGGTCGCGATCGCGCCGGCCAGGTACCCGGCCAGCGCACCGGTGCCGAGGCCGAAGCCCACGGCGATCGGGGCGAACACCGCGAGCAGACCCGGCGTCGCCAGCTCCCGCAGCGAGTCGCGGGTCACGATGTCGACCACCCGGCCGTACTCGGGACGGGTCGTGCCCTCCATGATCCCGGCGATCTCGCGGAACTGGCGGCGCACCTCGTACACCACAGCGCCCGCCGCGCGGGACACCGCGTTGACGGCCAGACCGGAGAACATGAACACCACGGCCGCGCCGATCATGACGCCGACGAGGGTGTTCGGGCTGACGATCGTGTCGATGAACGACTTCACGCCGTCGGCGGTCGTGCCGATGGTGCTCAGCGCCTTGGTGATCGAGTCCTGGTACGACCCGAACAGCGCCGTGGCGGCGAGCACCGCGGTCGCGATCGCGATGCCCTTGGTGATCGCCTTGGTGGTGTTGCCGACCGCGTCGAGCTCGGTCAGCGTCTGCGCGGCGGCCTCGTCGACGTCGCCGGACATCTCCGCGATGCCCTGCGCGTTGTCCGAGACCGGGCCGAAGGTGTCCATCGCGACGATGACGCCGACGGTGGTGAGCAGGCCGGTGCCGGCCAGCGCGACGGCGAACAGCGCGATCGCGCCACCGAGCAGGTAGGCGCCGAACACGGCGGCGCCGATCACGAGCGCGGTGTACACCGCCGACTCGAAGCCCACCGAGATGCCCGACAGGATGACCGTCGCCGCACCGGTTTCCGAGGTCTTGCCGACGTTCTTCACCGGACCGTGCTCGGTGCCGGTGTAGTAGCCCGTGAGCTTCAGGATGAGGCCGGCCAGCACGATGCCGATGATGACCGCGACCGTGGCGATGACCGCCGGGTTGCCGTCGTTGGCGTACTGCTCGCCGAAGGCGGCGAACGAGCCGGGCAGGAACACGAACGCGGCGATCGCGCACAGCACCGCGGAGATGACCGCGGAGATGTAGAACGAGCGGTTGATCGTGACCAGGCCGCTCTCGTTCGACCGGGCCCTGGTGATGTAGACACCGATCACCGCGGTGATCACGCCGATGGCCGGCACGATCAGCGGGAAGATCAGGCCGGACGCGCCGAAGGCGGAGCTGCCCAGGATCAGCGCGGCGACCAGGGTCACCGCGTAGGACTCGAACAGGTCCGCGGCCATGCCGGCGCAGTCACCCACGTTGTCGCCGACGTTGTCGGCGATGGTGGCCGCGTTGCGCGGGTCGTCCTCGGGGATGTTCTGCTCGACCTTGCCGACCAGGTCGGCGCCCACGTCGGCGGCCTTGGTGAAGATACCGCCTCCGACACGCATGAACATCGCGATCAGCGCGGCACCGAAGCCGAAGCCTTCGAGCACCTTCGGCGCCTGCCCGGCGTAGGCGAGCACGACGACCGCGGCACCGAACAGGCCGAGGCCGACGGTGCCCATGCCGACCGCGCCGCCGGTGCGGAACGCGATGCGCATGGCCTTCTCGCGCCCGCCGGACTCCCGGGAGGCCGCCGCGACGCGCAGGTTCGCCCGCGTCGCGAGCCACATGCCCAGGTAGCCGATGGTGAACGAGAACACCGCACCGATGAGGAAGAAGACCGAGCGGCCGATGCGCTCGCTCCAGTCGTCCGCCGGTAGCGCGAAGAGCAGCAGGAACACCACCACGCCGAAGATCGACAGGGTGTTGCGCTGCCGCTTGAGGTAAGCGGCCGCCCCTTCCTGCACTGCCTTGGCGATGTCCTGCATCTTGGCGGTGCCCTGGCCGGCGGCCAGCACCTCCTTGAGCAGGAAGTAGCCGATGACGAGTGCGATCAGGGCGACCACGGCGACCACGGCGGCAATGCCGTAGTCACCTCCGGAGAGCTCAAGGCCCTCCGCGAGGAATTGCCGGGACATCCGTCCTCCTGGAAAACGTCGCCTTCAACCAAAGACGGCTTCACTGTGGACCAGCGATGCCGGCGTTGGCATGGGATGTGCACCACAAGTGGTGTCGGTTTGCCGGAGTGTATTGGTAGCGGTTCTGCCGCGGTCAGGGCGTCCCGCTACGATTACGCTCAGTGTATGTGAGTCTGCTCACGGTGTTCGCCGGATAGCCGCTTTCGGGAGGCTGTCGTACATGTGTGCGATCCTGGATCGGTGGCAGAGATCGAGCGGGCTCGGCGGCTGCTGCGCCGGGTCACGGCCGGCATCCCGGAGTCCGCGAACCCGGTGACACACGTGGCCGAGCAGCCCGCGCGGCCCGCCCGCTGCGCGGAATGGCCTTCCTGGGCGGACGACGGCGTGGTCTCGGCACTGCGCAAGTCCGGTGTGGAAGAGCCCTGGACACACCAGATCGAGGCGGCCTCGCTCGCGCACTCGGGGCGCAACGTCGTCGTCTCGACGGGCACGGCGTCCGGCAAGTCCTTGGCCTACCAGCTGCCGGTGCTGTCGGACCTGGTCGAGGACGGGCGGGCGTGCGCGCTGTACCTGTCGCCGACCAAGGCGCTCGGCGCCGATCAGCTGCGTTCGGTGTCCTCTTTGGACATCGACGGGGTGCGTGCGGCCTCGTACGACGGGGATACGCCGATGGCGGAGCGAGACTGGGTGCGCGCGCACGCCCGGTGGGTCTTCACGAATCCCGACATGCTGCACCGCGGGATCCTGGCCTCGCACGCGCGCTGGTCGCGGCTGTTCCGGAAGCTCGCGTACGTGGTCGTCGACGAATGTCACGGCTACCGCGGGGTTTTCGGCTCGCACGTGGCTCTGTTGTTGCGGCGCCTGCAGCGGGTCGCGCAGTACTACGGGTCTTCGCCGGTGTTCGTGCTGGCGTCGGCGACGACGGCTTCGCCCGCCGAGTTCGCGTCGCGGCTCATCGGCCAGGACTGCGCGGCGGTGGTCGACGACACGTCCCCACGCGGTGCGCGGACGGTCGCGTTGTGGGAACCGCCGCTGCTGGAGGACTTCTCGGGAGAGAACGGCGCGCCGGTGCGCCGCTCGGCGGGCGCGGAGGCGGGCCGGATCCTGGCGGAACTGGTCATCGAGGGCGCGCGCACGCTGGCTTTCGTGCGCTCGCGGCGGGGGGCGGAGCTGACCGCGCTGGGCGCCCGCCGCCTTCTGTCCGAAGTGGACACCGAGCTGGCCGGCAAGGTCGCGGCGTACCGGGCGGGGTTCCTGCCCGAGGAGCGCAGGAAGCTGGAGCGCGCGCTGCTGTCCGGTGAGCTACTGGGTGTGGCGACGACGAACGCGCTGGAGCTCGGGGTGGACATCGCCGGGCTGGATTCCGTTGTGCTGGCGGGATATCCGGGCACGCTGGCGTCGTTCTGGCAGCAGGCAGGCCGCGCGGGCCGGTCGGGTGACGACGCGCTGGTGGTGTTCGTGGCGCGGGACGATCCGCTGGACACGTATCTGGTGCACCACCCCGCGGCGATCCTCGACCGGCCGGTGGAGACCGCGGTGCTGGACCCGGCCAACCCGTACGTACTGGCGCCGCAGCTGGCGTGCGCCGCGGCGGAGCTGCCGCTGACGACGAAGGAGCTGGACACCTTCGGCGGCGAGGCGGCGCGCGAGGTGCTGGACATGCTGGTCGCGGACAAGCTCCTGCGGCGGCGGCCGAGTGGCTGGTACTGGACGTCGAAGGACCGTCCGCAGTACGAGGTCGACATCCGCGGGTCGGGCGGGGACCAGATCGCGGTGGTCGAAGCGGACACGTCGAGGTTGCTGGGGACGGTCGACCCGGGCTCGGCGTGCACGACGGTCCACCCGGGGGCGGTGTACCTGCACCAGGGGTCGTCGTACGTGGTGGACGAGCTGGATCTGGAGGCCGGGGTCGCGCTGGTGCATGCGGAGGATCCGGACTGGACGACGTCGGCCCGCGAGGTCGCGGACATCAGCGTGCTGGCCGTGCACGAGCGGCTCGACTACGGCGGGGTGACGGTGTGCCTCGGCGACGTGGCGGTGACGTCGCAGGTGGTGGGCTACCTGCGTCGTCGCCCCTCGGGGCAGATTCTCGACCAGGTGCCGCTTGACCTGCCGGAGCAGAAACTCGAGACGCGTGCCGTCTGGTACACCATCGCGGACGAGCTGCTGGTGGATGCGTCGGTGGGTGCGGCCGCCGCGGCGGGGCCTCGTCGTGGCGCCCCGGTGGCGACCAACGGGCACGCGGCTGTGAGCGCGCACGCCGCGCCCGGCGGGCACGGTGGAGCGCCCGGTGGGAACGGTGGGGCCGAAGGCGTCGAGGCGGGCGAGAGCCCTGCGGGAACGGGAGCCGGCGCGAGTGGGGCGGGGCCGGCCGAGGAGCGGGTGGGGAGCGGAAGTGTCGGCCGGGACCAGGACCGGGTGCAGGCCGGAGGTGTCGGCCTGGGCGAGCCGGGCTCGACCGCCGAGGACCGGGTGGGGAGCGGAAGTGTCGGCCCGGACGAAGACCGGATGCAGACCGGAAGTGTCGGCCCAGGCGAGCCGGGCTCGACCGCCGAGAACGTGGTGGGGACCGGGGAGTTCTCGGGGACCGAGGAGAGAGGTGGCAGGACGCCGGGGGGCGCTGGGCTGGAGCCCGCGCGCATCCCCGGCGCCCTGCATGCCGCCGAGCACGCGGCGATCGGCCTGCTACCGCTGTTCGCTACGTGCGACCGCTGGGACATCGGCGGGGTGTCGACCGCTTTGCACGCTGACACCGGGGAGGCGACGGTGTTCGTGCATGATGGCCATCCCGGAGGCGCGGGATTTGCCGATCGCGGTTTTGCCGCTCTGGTCCCTTGGCTGGCCGCTACGCGGGAGGCCATTGTCTCCTGCGAGTGCCCGGCGGGTTGCCCGTCCTGTGTGCAGTCACCGAAGTGCGGGAACGGTAACGATCCACTGGACAAGGCAGGGGCGGTGGCCGTACTGGATACCGTGCTCGGGGCGGTGCGTCATCACGGCGGCCGGCACGACCACGTCGTTGTTCCTCAGGCCGCGACGGACGCCACGACCAGCTGCTGAGCCCGTTCCAAGCTGTCGGCCTGGTCGAGCGCACGGGCGAGGACCGCGTGCACCGCATCGGCTTCCGGCAACCGCCAGCCCCACACATCGGGCTTGACCCGCCAGTGCACCACGCCGTGCTGGAACGGGGTGGGCGGCAGCGGAACCCAGCTGCCCACCCCGTGCCAGCGGACCTCACCGCTGGTCGCCAGCCGCTCGGGCAGGGTGTCGGCCACGGTGGTGAGGAACAGCCAGCGGCCGTCCGGCGTCGCGACGATCGGCGCGGGGTGCCCGGTGGCACGAAGCAGGCGCGCGGCGCGCTTGCCCAGTTCGACGTCGACCTCGACGGCGTCGACGACCTTGCCGGTGGCGACCAGCAGGCTGTAGGGGTGGCCGTTCCACCACTCCGCGACCTCGTTGGGGTGTGCCCCGAGCCGGTCGGCCCAGTCGTGGTGCACCGGGACCGGGCCCGACCAGGCCTCGTCACCGGAGTCCGCCGCCGGAGAGGTACCGGGCAGCACCGGCCAACCGTGCCAGGCGAGTCCGATCGCCTCCGCACGCAGCTCGATGCGGAACGCGCCCCGCCAGCTATCCGACCAATCCGTGTCCAACATCTGTAAACAACTCCTCGTTCGCTCCACCGCCCGCGGTGGCTTCTGATCTCAATAAACGGCAACTTGCAGAGTGCCGGTAGTGGGCGGTCGACAACCGGGCGTTACGGAACGACGAGCGAGCGTTGCAACACCGCCCGCGCTGAACACCGTTTGTCGATCACCGTGCGGTGGACAGCGCACCGGACGCCCATCGCCCGATCGTGATCAACGGCACAGTTTCCTCTTTGCTCACAACAGATTCGGGTCGTAAAAACCTCAATCACTGCCCGATCGGACCTACCGCTCGCCGCGCGAGGACGACCGCCCATCCGCTGTAGGCGGTATGTAGTTCGGCGCGCGAACTGCCGTTCATCGTGCGACCGGTCCGGCTCGGGCGTGCGCCGAAGCGACGCCGAGACCGCCCGGCGCATCGGCCTGCACTTCGACGAGCGCGTCCCAGTCCTCGAAACGGCAGCTGACCAGCCGTACCGACATCTCGTCCACCACCGCCCGTGCCCGCGCACACGCGCTCTCGATGCCCTCGTCGGCCCGGCCGGCGGCGGCGAGCGCCGCGAGGTCGGCCGCGTCGGCGGCCCTGTGCCGGGTCACGATGACCGAGCCGAGCGCGAACACCAGTGCCGCGACGACCAGCAGAGCGGCGAGGGCACCCGCGGTCCACACCGTGGCCGAGCCCCGATCATCCCGGAGCATCGGAGACTCCCGGCTCGAGCAGCGCGTAAGCGTGTCCGTGCAGGTGGACCCCGGGCAGCAGGCTGCCGACCGGTTCAGCGGTCACGTCCGTCGTGACCTCGTCACCCGTCACGGCGACCTGCAGTCGAGCACCGGGCACGATCTGGGCCACGGCCTGCTCGGCGAGCGGCCGGTCGCCGCGAGCGATCAGCCGGGCCGCTTCCCGCGCCGCGTCCGCGCATCGGAGCTGCCCGGTCATCGCGACGACCCCGGCGAGGACCAGGCCGAACACGAGGGTCAACGCGCTGAGGGCGATCGCCGCCTCGACCGTGACGGCACCACTGTCGGCCTCGGCCCTCGCCGGCGGGGACATCAGACCGGCACCGACAGGGCGTGCTGGATCATCGAGGTCAGCCAGGAGATGACCGAGTCGCCGGTGACGATGCTGTAGAGCGCCGCGGCGAGCGCGGCTGCCGCCACGGTGCCGACCGCGTACTCGGCGGTGGTCATCCCGTCGTCGGCGACGACCACCGGTCGCAACCAGCGGTGCCACCACCGGACCTTGCGGCGGGCGTGACGGCCGGTTGTCTGCCAGAACATGGGCTTTCCTTTCGAAGGTTCCTTTGTGGACGTTCAGAAGACGGTCAGCCGCCCCGCCAGCCCGATCACGACCGGCACCACTCCCAGGCACAGGAAGGCGGGCAGGAAGCAGAGGGCGAGCGGTCCGGCGATGAGCACTCCGGCGCGTTGGGCCTTGGCCTCGGCTTTGTCCGCCATCGACGTCCGCAGCTGCACGGCCAGCTCCTCGGCAACCGCTGCCAGCGCGCTTCCCGAGCGCGCCGTGCGCTGGGCCGCTCTGGCGAGCTCGGCGGTGCCAGGACCGGCCCGCGCCGGCGCCCAGGCCTCCGCCGGGCCCGCCCCCAGGGAGAGCAGTCCGGCCGTCGCCCGCAGCGCATCGGCCTCAGGTCCGACCAGGCCGTCGGTGACCGCGGAGATCGCGGCCGGCACCGGTAGCCCGGCACGAAGACAGGCGGCGAACAGGTCCCAGGTGGCGGCGAGGCTGAACTCCTCGGACTTCGCTCTCGGCCGGAGCCGGACGGGCAACCTGAACGGCGGCCTTGCTGGGAGGAAGAGGTGGTCGAGCCGGGCACGTGCCGCAGCCTGACCGGGCAGAACCAGCAGGGCCAGGCCGGCGAGCGCCGTGCTCGCGCCGGTCATCGGAGGACTCCCAGTCTGGTGAGACGAGCGGTCCACGCGACCCCGGCGAGGATCAGCCCGGCGCCGAGCACGAACAGGATGTGACCTGCCGGGGTGTCGATCAGGACGCGGAGGGGCCGGGCTCCGACGGCTTCGCCGAGCAGGACACCGATCCCGGGGAGGAACGCCAGCACCGCGGCGCTCGCTCGAGGACCGGCCATGCTCGCGTCGGCTCCGGTGATGAAGCGGGTGGTAGCCACCACATCGCGGCGAACGGCGTCAAGCAGGTCGGCGAGTGGAAGGCCGTGCCGGCGGCTGAGAGCCCAGGCCCTCGCCACCTGCCCTTGTGGTCCGGCGCCATGGGGAAGCTCGACGCCGAATCGGGCCGAGGTCGCCAGCGCTCGCATCGCTGCGGCGGCTTCCGGCGGCGCATCGGTGGCCGCGGCCTCGGCGGCGGTCGCGGGTGGCGCACCGCTGCGCAGCTCGGCCACTGTCGTCCGGAGTGCTTCCGTCAGAGCTGTGGCGGCGGTCAGCTCGGCCTTCATGCGCTTCCTCGACTGACGCTGACGCCATACGGCGAACGTCAGGACGGCCACGGACATGGCTCCCGTCGGCCCCAGCAGGGCGATCGCCGGTAGCGCGGCCAACGGCAGTAGCCATCGAGGATTGAGTCGTGGTCTTTGCCGAGGTTCGCCGGGGATGAGTGCGCAGACGCGGCCGGCGGCGGTTTTGGCTGTGGGCCAGACGAGCAGGGCGGCTGCCGCACAGAGCAGGACGAGTGTCATCGCCGGACCACCCCCTGCGCCGTTGGTAGGTGTACCCCTCGCGCCTCGAGTAGTGCTGTGAGCAGGGGACGCCGTTTGGTCCAGGCGCCGTTGGACCAGACCGGGACAACGCGGACGTCGCCGGTTTCCGTGCGGGTCAGGGTCGCCGCCTCGGCCAGCTGACGTGCGCCTCCTGTGCCGCGGCGCATGTGCAGTACGACCTGAACCGCTGCGGCCAGTTGGCTGTGGAGTGCGGCGCGGGAGAGGCCACCGAGGGCGGCCAAGGCTTCGAGCCGGGCCGGGACCTCCGCCGGGGAGTTCGCGTGGAGGGTGCAGGCGCCTCCGTCGTGGCCGGTGTTCAACGCGTTCAGCAACTGGCAGACCTCGGCTCCACGCACCTCGCCGACCACGAGGCGGTCCGGGCGCATTCGCAGCGCTTGTCGGACCAGGTCCCGCAACGTGACCTCCCCGGCGCCCTCGACGTTCGGCGGGCGGGCGATGAGGCGGACGAACTGTGGGTGCGCGGGTTGCAGTTCACCGGCGTCCTCGACGCAGACGATGCGTTCGGCGGGGTCGACCGCGCCAAGCATCGCGGCCAGCAGCGTGCTCTTGCCGGCCCCGGTGCCTCCCGTGACGAGGAACGCGAGTCGTGCGGCGACGACGGCTTGGATCAGCCCGGCGCCCTCGGCGTCGAACGTGCCGAGTTCGCCGAGTGCGGTGAGGCCGTGCGCTGCCGGGCGGAGCACACGGAGCGAAATGCACGTGCCGTCGGCGGCGATCGGGGGCAGTACCGCATGCAGTCGCACCCGTCCGTGCGGACCGGCGCCGGGCAGCCAGCCGTCCACATAGGGCTGTGCGTCGTCGAGCCGGCGACCCGCCGCGAGCGCCAGTCGCTGTGCGAGCCGGCGGACCGCCTCGTCGTCGGTGAAGCGGATGTCCGTGCGGCGCAAGCCTTTTGGGCCGTCGACCCAGACGTCGGCAGGACCGGCGACGAGGATGTCAGTGGTGTCGGGCTCCGCCAAGAGCGGCTCGAGTGGGCCCACGCCGGTGAACTCGTGACGCAGGGAGCGCAGCGCTTCGAGGACTTCGAGGTGGTCCACGGGACCGCCCGCCTCGGCTCGCACGGCGTCGGCAAGGGCGGCGGGGTCCGTGGCGGGACCGATGCCCGCCAGGCGGAGGCGGACTCGTTCCAGGAGTTCGGCGTTCATGTGGCGGCCTCGGGAGTCGGGGGGTGGTGGCGTGGGGTGCTTTCGTTCCTGGTGGCGTGGAGGGTTGGCGCGGGTGGATCGGCTGCGAAGTGGTTGGTAGGCAAAGGAAGGGACGGTGGGGTGAGTGCGGTGGGCGCCTCGGCGAGTGACTCGTTGGGTGGCGGGTTGGTGGGGTGGGCGGCGGTGCGGGAGGGGGCGGAGGGCGGTGCATCGGACGGCGACGCGTTCGAGGGTGGGGGGTTGAAGGCTGAGTGGTTGGAGGGTGACGCGGCGGAAAGTGGCGCGCAGGAAGGCGGGCGGTTCGAGGCTGAGTGGTCGGCGGGGGATGCAGCGGAGGGTGGCGCGTCCAAGGGCGACGCGGCGGAAGGTGACGTAGCGGAAGGCGGGCGGTTGGAAGG
The DNA here is from genome assembly GCF_021391495.1 of Amycolatopsis acidiphila. Classification (NCBI taxonomy): domain Bacteria; kingdom Bacillati; phylum Actinomycetota; class Actinomycetes; order Pseudonocardiales; family Pseudonocardiaceae; genus Amycolatopsis; species Amycolatopsis acidiphila. The sequence goes on from NZ_CP090063.1 coordinate 7,467,988, forward strand.
CAGGCAACTGGAGGGCGATGTAGCGCGGGGTGGCGCAGCGGAAGGCGATTCGGCGGCGGGGGATGCAGCGGGGAGTTGCGCCGTCGTGGATGAGGTGTGCGTGGACCGAGGCGGGCAGGTGGTGGGAGGAGTGGGCGCCACGGGAGGGGTGGGCGGAGGTGCCGCCGGACGAGTGGGCGGAGGCGCTGCGGAACGAGCAGGCAGGAATGCCGCAGGGCGGGTCGGCGGAAGTGCCGCGAGATGAGCAGGTAGAAGCGCCGCGGAACGAGTGGACGGGAATGCCGCGGGAGGAGCAGACAGAAGCGCCGCGGAAAGGGTGGGAGGAAGCGCCGCGGAATGAGTGGACAGGAGCGCCGCGGGATGAATCGGCGGAGGCGCCGCGAGACGGGTGGGCGGAAGCGCCGCGGGAAGGGTGGGCAGAAGCGCCTCGGGACGGGTGGGCAGAAGCGCCGCGGGAGCAGCGGGCAGGAGTGCCATGGGAGGAGCAGACAGAAGCGCCGCGGGAGGGGTGGGTGAGGGACGGAGAGGCGGGGCCGGTGGAGGCACGGGCTTGAGGGGCGCCCGTGTCAACGGAGGGGTGGTCATGCGGCCGCCTCGGTCAGGTGGGTGCTCGCGCGGAGTTCGGCGAGGACCGTTCGGGCGGCGGTGATCAGGGGGCCGCGGGGGCGGGGGGCGAACTCGCCGTTTTCGATGTGTCTGTCCAGGTGGCGCTCCGGGGCCATCGACGTCAGGAGCGGGACCCGGGCCGCTACGGCGGCGTCTTCCGGGGCGAGGTCGCATGGGGCGGGGCCCCGGACAACGAGCTTCGCCCTGTCGGCGCGGTCGAACAGGCCCTTCACGACGCGGCGGACGGAGGCACAGGCCCGTAGCTCGGCGGGCATGACCACCACGATGAGATCCGCGCGCGCCACGATGGGGCGGGTGCGGGCGTCGACGTGCCGGGGCAGGTCGCAGACGACGACCTTGCCCGCACGACGACCGGCGTCCACAACGGACGCAAGGGCATCGGCTGTGGGGCCGTCGCCGTCACGGTCGCATGAGACGAAGGGCAAGCGGCCGCGGGGATGGGCGTGTTCGGGCAACGCGTCGCGCAGGGCTTTCATCGAGATGCGACCGCCATCCAGTTGCAGGCTCGGCCAGCGCGCGCCGTCGGTGGATTCCGCGCCCAGCAACAGGTCCAGCCCACCGCCCAGCGGGTCGCAGTCGACCAGGAGTGCGCCGTCCTCGCCTGCGGCCAACCCCAGCGCCGCGGCGAACACCGAGGCACCGGCACCGCCACGACCACCGATCACCCCGATGACGCAGCCGCCGGGCACGATGGGGCCTTCGGCGATGTCAGCGAGGGCACCGATGAGCGCCGACTCCGCGTCCGGAAGGGACAGCACCTGCCGCACCCCCGCGGCGAAGGCGCGCTCCCAGGTCGACGGCGTCGGCGTGCCCTTCGTGACCATGAGGACGTCCCGGCGGAGCGGCAGTTCGACCGCGCCTTCGATGACCTCCTCGTCGATCAGCACCAGCGGCGCACGCGCCCAGGAACGCCCGGCCGAGACCAGGTCCGGGGCGCGTTCGACCTCGCACCCCACGGCTGCGGCGAGCCGCAGGATCTCGTCCAGCAGCGTCTCGTCGGACATGATCACGAGCGGGCGTTCGTCGGTCATCTCAACCCCCGGAAACGGTTGGCAGGAGGAATTTCGGGCTGCACCAACCGTCGCGTGGGCGCCTCGGGGCGGACAAGAAGGAGTTGCCGGAGCTGTGGACAACTGGGGTGTTGTGGACAACTGCAACTCGCAGCCGCAGACAATTCCGCGGGCAAGGAGGCCGGGAAAGGAGGCGACCCCCGCCAGGGGGAGGGACGGGGGCCGCCAGCGGTTCAGCCCCGGGGGGTCGGGCTGAACCAGGCCGGTGAGAACCGGACGACCTCACTCTAACGCCGTGATCGGCGGTTCCACCCGGCTTCGGCCACCCACAATTCGATAACGTCACCAGCAATCGTTTTCCAAGAGCGGTAACGAATTTTCCCGCGCCGCGGCGCGCGTGTGGTCGCCTGGCGGGCCCGCGGGCCGGAAGCTTCTATCCTGAGCAGGTGGCAGAACCGATCAGCTCACCGGCGAGCGCAGCGCGCGTCGCGGCCTTCTTCGATCTCGACAAGACGATCATCGCGTCGTCCAGTGCGCTCGCGTTCAGCAAACCGCTGCTGCGCCAGGGCCTGATCAGCAGGCGGGCGGCGCTCAAGAGCGCCTACGCCCAGCTCGTCTTCTCCCTCTCCGGCGCCGACGAGGACCGCACCGAGCGGATGCGCGCCGAGATCTCCGCGCTCTGCACGGGCTGGGACGTCGCCCAGGTCCGCGCGATCGTCAACGAGACCCTGCACGACATCGTCGACCCGCTCGTCTACGCCGAGGCGGCCGAGCTGATCGCCTCGCACAAGGCGCAGGGCCACGACGTCGTCGTGCTGTCGGCCGCGGGCGAGGAGGTCGTCACGCCGATCGCGGCGATGCTCGGCGCCACCCGCAGCGTCGCCACGCGGATGGAGGTTGTGGACGGGCGTTATTCCGGGCAAGTGGATTTCTATTGCTACGGCGAGCAGAAGGCCGTCGCCGCCAAGCAGCTGGCCGCCGACCACGGCTACGACCTCGCGAGCTGCTTCGCCTACACCGACTCGAGCACCGACATACCGATGCTCGAGGTCGTCGGAAACCCCTTCGCGGTCAACCCGGACCGGGCGCTGCGCCGGCTCGCCGTCGAGCGGCAGTGGCCGGTTCTGATCTTCAGCAACCCCGTTTCACTGCGCAGCCGCATCCCCGCTCCCTCCCCCACGGCTCTCGCCGTCGGCGTCGGCATCGGCGCGATGGCCGCAGCAGGCGTGACCTGGTACGGACTGGCCCGGCGCAAGCGCGGTGACCAGCAAGCGTAGTCGCTCAACGTGGCCTCATCACCGGATCGAGTCTCTGTACCGGTGCACCCGATAGACCCCTTGAAGTGACGGCGGTCACTGGGCTACAAAGTGAGTGCGGACATCTTGTCGGCCAGGGAACGGGACGAGGATAAGCCCCGATCCACCCCGAGAGATCTCCGTGCGCGGACCTCCAGGCACCCACGCGCAGCGAGCCGCGGGAGGCTTGTCGTCAAGGGACTGCGTACCGGGACGCCGGACGCCGAGTCCAGGTAGGTACGACACGAGTTGCACGCTTGGTCACCTGAGCGGTCCGCGCGGGCGGGCGCCGCCGGTTCTTGCCGGCGGCGCCCGCGCACGTTCGGGGGGTGGTTCCCCGATGCAGTCGTTCCGACGCCGCCGCACCGCACGAACGCCGCGTCGGGGAACCCGCGCGAATCCGACCAATGGTCGTTGACCTGCCTCCTGGCGAGTGAGTAGCTTCCCGATACCGACTGCTTCCGGTGGAAATATTTCCTCCGCGGCCGGTGCTGGAGGGAGGCGTTCGTGATCCGGAGGAACCATGCGCTCGCCGCGTCCGTTGCCGGACTGCTCGTCGTGACCGGACTGAGCGCCGCCGGAGCGGCGAACGCGCAACCGGCGATTCCGGGTGCGAACCGACAGGCCGTCGCCTGGGCAGCCCAGGCCCTGCGCGGCATGAGCCTCGAGGAGAAGGTCGGCCAGCTGTTCGTCGCCGACGTCTGGGGCAAGGCCGCGGACCAGGCCGACCCGGGCAACCGGACCAAGTACGGAGTGGACACGCCGGCCGAGGTCGTCGAGCGCTACCACCCCGGCGGCGTCATCTACTTCAACAACGCGGGCACGGACAACGTCGATGACCCGGCTCAGGTCGCGAAGCTGTCGAACGGCCTGCAGCGGGCCGCGCTCGGCTCGGGCGCGCACCTGCCGCTGATCGTGTCGACCGACCAGGAGGGCGGGCGGGTCACCCGGATCTCCGCGCCCGCGACCGAGTACCCGGCGAGCATGGCCGTCGGCGCCGGGCGCAGCGCCGAGGACGCGCGGCAGCTCGCCACGATCAACGCCGGCGAGCTGCGGGCGATGGGCATCAACCAGGACTTCGCCCCGGACGCCGACGTCAACTCCAACCCGCTCAACCCGATCATCGGCTCGCGCTCGTTCTCCGCCGATCCCGCGTTGACCAGCCGGCTGGTCGCCGCCGAGGTGGACGGCTACCAGAACTCGGGGCCTGCGACGGAGACGGTCTCCTCCGCGGCCAAGCACTTCCCCGGCCACGGTGACGCCGCGACGGACAGCCACACCGGGCTGCCGGTGATCAGCCGGACCGAACAGCAGTGGCGCGCGATCGACCTGCCGCCGTTCCAGGCCGCGATCAAGGCCGGGATCGACGTGATCATGACCGCGCACATCACCGTGCCCAGCCTCGACCCCTCCGGCGAGCCGGCCACCCTGTCGAAGTCGATCATGACCGGCATCCTGCGCCACGAGCTCGGCTACAACGGCGTCGTCGTCACCGACTCGCTGCAGATGGCGGGCGTGCGGCAGCTGCATCCGGACTCGGAGATCCCCGTGCTCGCACTCGAAGCGGGCGTGGACCAGATGCTCATGCCGCCGGACCTCGGGGTCGCGATCGACGGCGTCCTCGACGCGGTGAAGAGCGGCCGCCTGACCGAACAACGCATCGACCAGAGCGTGCTGCGCATCCTCGAGCTGAAGTTCAAGCGGGGCATCCTGGCCCGGCCGCTGGTCAACGAGCAGGCGGTGCGGCGAACGGTCGGGACACCCGCACATCTGGACCTGATCCAGCAGCTGACCGACCGCACGACGACGGTCCTGCGCAACGACGCAGGCCTGCTGCCGCTGAAGAACCCCGGCAAGATCCTGGTGACGGGCTGGGACAACCCGGCCTATCCCGGCTATCCGGCCGAACCAGTGGCCACGCTCGCGAAACAGCTCGGCGGGACGGCGGTGTCCACCGGCGCGAGCCCGACGGCGGCGCAGATCAGCAGTGCGGTGAGCTCGGCGCAGCAGGCAGGCACGGTCGTCGTGCTGACGAACGGGCTGCGGACGTCCACCGCCCAGCAGGATCTGGTGAACGGCCTCCTCGCGACGGGTAAGCCGGTCGTGGCGGTCACCATCCAAGAGCCCTATGACCCGGGGTACGCGGACGTCCCGACGTGGGTCGCGACGTACGACTGGCGGGACGTGACGATGAAATCCCTCGCGAAGGTCCTGCTCGGGCAGATCTCGCCGCAGGGCAAGCTGCCGGTGTCGATCCCCGCGGGCGACGACACGAACAAGATCCGCTACCCCTTCGGCACGGGACTGACCTGGTGAGCGTCAACCGTCGCGGCTTCCTCGCGGCCGGCGCGCTCGCGACCCCGCTGCTCGCCGGCGGCTCCGGAATCGCCCAGGCCACAACGCAAGGCGTCGTCGTCCCCGCAGCCGACCAGCTGGCCGCGCAGGGCTGGCGCAAGCTCGCCGGGCGCAAGGTCGGCGTGCTGTCGAACCCCACCGGGGTGCTCGCGAACCTCGACCACATCGTCGACTCGATGGTCGCCGCGGGCGTGAAACCCGTCGCGGCCTTCGGGCCGGAGCACGGTTTTCGCGGCAGCGCGCAGGCCGGTGGGTCCGAAGGGGACTACACCGATCCCCGGACCGGAATTCCGGTCTACGACGCCTACGGCGCCACCACCGACAGTCTCGCCGGGATGCTCACCAAGGCCGGAGTGGACACGGTCGTCTTCGACATCGCCGACGTCGGAGCACGGTTCTACACCTACATCTGGTCGCTCTACACGGCGATGGCCGCGACGGCGAAGGTCGGTGCGTCCTTCGTCGTGCTCGACCGGCCCAACCCGGTCGGCGGCAGGGCCTTCGGCCCGATGCTCGACCCCGCCTACGCGTCCGGCGTCGGGCTGAAGCCGATCGTCCAGCAGCACGGCATGACCGTCGGCGAGCTCGCCCGGTTCTTCGCCGGGGAGTTCCTCGCGCCCACCCAGCTCGACCTCGACATCGTGCAGGTCCGTGGCTGGCGGCGGGACATGTTCTTCGCGCAGACCGGCCTGAAGTGGACGCCCCCGAGTCCGAACATGCCGACGCCGGACACGGCGCTGGTCTATCCCGGGTTGTGCCTGTTCGAAGGCACGGTGTTCGCCGAAGGCCGCGGCACGACCCGTCCGTTCGAGATCATCGGCGCACCGGGCGCGGACTGGCGCTGGCGGGAAGCGCTTTCAGCGCTCGCACTGGCGGGCGTCGAGTTCCGCGAGACCTACTTCGTGCCGACGTTCAGCAAGTTCGTCAACCAGACCTGCGGGGGCGTCGAGCTCACCGTCACCGACTCGAACTCCTTCGACGCGATCCGCACGGCGGTGGCGATGCTGGTGACCGCCAAGCGCCTGCACCCCGACCTGTTCGCGTGGCGGCCCGATCTCGCGATCGACAAGCTGTCCGGGTCCGACCGGCTGCGCAAGATGGTCGACGCGGGCGCGGGCGTGGACGAAATCGTCGGATCGTGGCAAGCCGAACTGGCGGGTTTCGCCGCCCGCCGCCGCCCGTACTTGCTCTACTGGTGAGGTCGTCATGCGTATCGGCAAACTCGTGGTCGCGCTCCTCGTCGCGGCCCTGACCCTGCCAGGAGCGAGCGCCATCGCCGAGGTGCACCAGCAGCCGTGGGCGGGCCGGTTCGACCGGCCGCAGCACGGCTTCGCGCCCGCGAACACCGTGCTGCGCGAAGGCAGTCCCAGCGACGCCGGCCTCGACGCGGCCCCGATCCGGGCGGCCGAGCAGTTCCTGACGAGCTGGGCGCAGAACGATCCGGCGACCGGGCATCCGCACTTCTCCGGCGCCGTCGGCCTGCTCGCGCACGACGGCGTGATCGTGGACCGGTACGCGACCGGCCAGGCGCTGCGGTACGCCGACGCCGCGGGCACCGAGCTGCCCGCGGACCAGCAGGTGCCGATGCGCGCGGACACGATCTTCGACATGGCCTCGATCACCAAGCTGTTCACCTCGATCGCGGTCATGCAGCTGGTCGAAGCCGGTCAGGTGGACCTGACCGCGCCGGTCGCGCGGTACCTGCCGGAGTTCGCCACGAACGGCAAGCAGGACGTCACCGTCGAGCAGCTGCTGACGCACACGTCCGGTCTCGACGCCGATCCCACGCCGTCGTTGTGGCAGGGCTATGCCGACATCCCGGCACGGCGCAAGGCGGTGCTCGACAGCCCGCTGGTGCACCAGCCGGGCACGGCCTACCTGTACTCGGACATCAACCTGATGACGCTCGGCTTCCTGGTCGAGCAGCTCACGGGTGCCCCGCTGGACCAGGTCGTGCGCGAGCGCATCACGCAGCCGCTGGGCATGACCGACACCGGCTACAACCCGCCGGCGAGCAAGCTCGGGCGGACCGCCGCGACCGAGTACGAGGCGGACCCGCCGCGCGGGCTGGTCCGCGGCCAGGTCCACGACGAGAACGCCTGGGCGCTCGGCGGCGTGTCGGGGCACGCGGGCATCTTCTCGACCGCCGGGGACATGGCCGTGCTCGCCCAGACGATCCTCGACGGGGGCAGCTACCACGGGGCGCGGATCCTGCGGCCGGACACGGTGCAGCAGATGCTGACCGACTACAACCAGGCGTTCCCCGGCAACGACCACGGGCTCGGGTTCGAGCTGGACCAGATGTTCTACATGGGCGCGCTGTCCTCGCCGGTGACAGCGGGGCACACCGGGTTCACCGGGACCACGCTGGTGATCGACCCGGAGTCACGCTCGATCGCGATCCTGCTGACGAACCGGGTCCATCCGAGTCGGAACTGGGGCTCGATCAACCTCGCCAGGGAAACCTGGGCGACCTCGCTGGCCCGCGCGATGGCGGTGCTGCCGGTGCGCGGGCCCGACGCCTGGTTCAGCGGGATCGGCAATCTCAGCACCGCGACGCTGACGACTCCGGCGTTACATCCGACGGGTGCGACGCGCGTCGAATTCGACGCGTTCGTCGACACGGAGGCCACCGATCCGCTCGTTCTGGAGTCCAGCACGGACGGGATTACCTGGCAGCCGGTGCCGTTACAGGCCTCCGGGCCGGGCGCTCCGGCGGGCACGGTGACGGCGTTGAGCGGACACGGCCATCGCTCCTGGTGGCGGGTGGCGGCACAATTACCGGCGGCCGGTCAGGTGATTCTTCGCTGGCGGTACACGACCGACACCTCGTACACCGGGCGGGGCGTGTCGGTGGACGGTGTACGAGTAACCAGCACCAACGGCATCCTGTTGGACGGTGAACGCCTTTCACCCTCACTCTCCGCAGTTGGATGGGCGCGCAAATCACGATGAATGGCATACACGTTTCACGCATCCAGCGGCATAGCATGCGGCCGGGGACTCCCTAGCACCGGTCGAACGCCGAGGGCTACCGACGATCGTTGGCTGTTTCGGGAACCACAGCAAGTTGCCAAGTCGTTAACAAGTAGACGTTAACAACTTTGACCTGGTTGGCGACTTTCTGGGCAACTGAGTCAGCGCAGCTCGGACGTGCAGGGCGGACGAGTTGCGATCATCCCGAAGGATGTGGGTAGCCTTGTCGCAAATGCCTACGGTTAGTAACTTTCCCACGGCAACAGATACCGATTCCGTAACTGCTCCGGCACCGACGGAATCCGTTCCGGCCGTCAGAGAGTCCGATGCCAGCCCACTGGTGCGGATTCGCTCGCTGCTGCCCGGATTGGCGCGGGCGGAACAGCGCGTAGCCAAGGTCGTGCTCGACGACCCGTCGTCCGTCGCCCGGCGCAGCATCACCGAGGTGGCACTCTCCGCGAACACCAGCGAGACGACCGTCACCCGGTTCTGCAAGGCCGTCGGTGTTGGCGGCTACCCGCAGTTACGGATCGCGCTCGCCGCGGACACCGCACGGACCGAGGCGCGGTCCAGCCGCAACCTCGGCGGCGAGATCGGCCTGGACGACGACCTGGCCGCCGTCGTGGGCAAGGTGAGCTTCGCCGACGCCCGCGCGGTCGAGGAAACCGCCGACCAGCTCGACGTCGCGACGCTGGAGCGCGTGATCGCCCTGCTCGCCCAGGCCGGCCGGACCGACGTCTACGGCGTCGGCGCCAGCGCCTTCGTCGCCGCCGACCTGCAGCAGAAGCTGCACCGCATCGGCCGCATCTGCTTCTCCTGGTCCGACACGCACATCATGCTCACCTCGGCCGCCGTGCTCGGCCCCGGCGACGTCGCCATCGGCGTCTCGCACACCGGCGCGACGACGGACACCGTCGAGGCGCTGCGGGTCGCGCGTGAGCACGGCGCCAGCACGGTCGCGCTGACGAACTTCCCGCGCTCCCCGATCACCGAGGTCGCCGACCACGTGATCACCACGGCGGCGCGCGAGACCACCTTCCGGTCGGGCGCGACGGCGAGCCGGATCGCGCAGCTGACGGTCATCGACTGCCTGTTCATCGGCGTGGCCCAGCGCCACATGGAGTCGGCTTCCCAGGCGCTGGACGCCACCCGGGAGGCGGTCGGCACGCACCGGCTCGGGGTGCGGCCGGATGGCAGGAGGCGTCCCCGAGAAACCGGTAAGTGAGCGGAACTGAAATGAGGCGCATGATGGCGGTGCCGAGTCAGGTAGTGCACGTCGATTCCCCGACCGAGCAACGAAACCCCCGGACGACCGACATCGACCGCTTGCCGACCCTCGGCATCCTCGGCGTGATCAACGCGGAGGACCGCCGGGTGCCCGAAGCCGTCGGCGACGTGCTGCCCGAGATCGCCGCCGCGGTGGACTACGCGGTGGAGGCGCTGCGGGACGGGCACCGGGTGCACTACGTCGGCGCAGGCACCTCCGGGCGTCTGGCCGTCCTCGACGCCGCCGAACTCGTGCCGACCTACAACGTGCCCGACGACTGGTTCGTGGCACACCACGCGGGCGGCGCACAGGCGTTGCAGAAGGCCGTCGAGAACGCGGAGGACGACGCCAAGGGCGGCGCGGCTGAGCTTTCGGCCGCGGTCGAGCCGGGCGACTTCGTCCTCGGCCTGACCGCGTCCGGGCGCACTCCGTACGTCCTCGGCGCACTGCTCGCCGCGAGCCGCAAGGGCGCGCACACTGGTCTCATCTCGGGCAATCCGCGCGCGATGCGGCCGGCCGGGGTTGACGTGCTCATCGCCGTCGACACCGGGCCGGAGGTCATCGCCGGGTCCACCCGGATGAAGGCGGGCACCGCGCAGAAGACGATCCTCACGGCGTTCTCGACAGCCACGATGATCAAGCTCGGCCGCACCTACTCCAACCTGATGGTCAGCATGCGCGCCACGAACGCGAAGCTGCGCGGGCGGACGCTGCGCATCCTCAGTGAGGCGACCGGCGCGACCGACCAGGAGTGCGCCGACGCGCTCGCCGAGGCCGACGGTGACCTCAAGGTGGCGCTGGTGCACCTGCTGTGCGGAGTGGACGCACACACCGCGGCGGCCATGCTCGCGGCGAACGGTGGGCACGTGCGGGACGCCGTGAACGCCTGCGCGGCCTGCTCGGCGTAGCAGCACGCGCCGGCTGGCGGGGGTGGGCCGTCAGCCGGCAGCTTCGGCGATGCCGCGCGCTTCCCGCGCGCCCTTCTCCATCGCGTCGCAGCAGAACAGCAGCCAGCTGCGCACGCCTTCCGGTTCGCCCGTGGCGAAAGCCTCGGCGACCTCGCGGTACTGCGCGATCCGGCGCAGGCTGGCGACCTCGGGGACGGTCAGCGACTTCGGGTCCGTTCCCGTGGCGACCATCGTCAGCCGGGCTGCCGCCCGCGCCACGACTCCGTCAGCGGAGCCGAAGGGGCGCAGGGACAGCAACTCGCCGTGCACGACGGCGGCCTGCAACGGGCCCGGGACGGACGTCGCACCGGTGACCAGCTGCGCCAGCAGCTCCAGGCGGGCGCCGGTTCCGTTGCGGGGGCGGCCCAACGCGTCGGCGTCCGCGACCAGGTCGGCCGCGGCCAGGACGTGCATGCGGGCGAGGGCCTGCGCCGGGGCGCGACGCCAGGTCGGCAACAGGGACTCCAGCGATTCCGCGACGCGCAGTGCGCCGGCGAGCACGGGGTCCTTGACCGCGGCGTCGGCCGGGATCTCGGGGTCCGCGCCGTCGATCGCCGCCGAGGCGCGGGCGGCACGGACGGAGGCTTCGGCTGCGGTCGCCGAGCCGCCGCGCAGGTTGGCCGGATGGCGGTGCACCGCGAAGACCGCGTCCTGTGCGGACTTCACCGCGGCGGCGACGCCATCGAGTTCGAGCAGCGGGGCGAGCGGATCAGTCATGCGTCCAGCACCTGTCCCGCTCGCTGGACCACCGGCGGCTGGGCCGACCAGGCGAAGTTGATCCACTTGTCGGTCCGCCGCCACACGTATTCGCACGAGACCTTCGAGTGCGGCTTCTCGTAGACCACCGCGCACCGCACTTCGGCCACGTGCTCGGCGCAGAAGTCCCGCACCAGCTTCAGGGTGGCACCGGTGTCGGCGACGTCGTCCGCGACGAGCACCTTCGCACCCGCGAGGTCCACCGCGTTGGGCACCGGCGGCAGCACCACCGGCAGGTCGAGACGCTGGTCCACGCCCGTGTAGAACTCCACGTTCATCACGTGCAGGTTCTTCACGTCGAGCGCGTAGCCCAGCGCACCGGCGACGAACAGGCCGCCACGCGCGATGGACAGGATCAGGTCGGGCTCGTACCCGCTGTCCGCGATCATCCGCGCCAGCTCCCTGCTGGCCGAACCGAACAACTCCCAGGTGAGCTCTTCCCGCTCAGCCATTCGCCCTCCTCCGGACCACCGAGTACCGCGAGCATATGTGGCGCGGAAGTGGCCTCGTCCAGTACTCCGAAAGCAGCAGTCGGAAGAGGCCACTCGCCTGTCCGGGCGTGCAAGGATGAAAAAGAATCAGTACATAAGGACCAGGTCGCGAGGCCAGTGTGGCTACGCCCTTTCGCGCTGCGTACAAACGTCGCTACCGTGCTTGCGGCGTATGCCACAGATTCAGAAACTTCAGGAGGCCGTGCACCATGACCGAGCAGTCCCCCGGGTTGTCCAATCTGCTCACCGAGAACCGGACATTCCCGCCGAGCGCCGAATTCGCCCGCCAGGCGAACGCGACCGCTGAGTGGTACGAGCGGGCTGACTCCGATCGTGAGGCGTTTTGGGCGGAGCAGGCGGAGCGGTTGTCGTGGGATACGAAGTGGTCGCGGGTGGTGGATTGGTCGGGTGCGCCGTTCGCGAAGTGGTTCGTGGGTGGCAAGTTGAATGTGGCTTATAACTGTGTGGATCGGCATGTGGAGGCCGGGCACGGGGAGCAGGTCGCGATCCATTGGGTGGGTGAGCCCGGGGATACCCGCGATATCACCTATGGCGAGTTGAAGGACGAGGTGTCCCGGGCGGCGAATGCGTTGTTGTCGTTGGGGGTGGGTGCGGGGGATCGGGTGGCGATCCAGTTGCAGATGATCCCGGAGGCGATCATCGCGATGTTGGCGTGTGCCCGGATCGGTGCGTTGCATTCGGTGGTGTTCGGCGGGTTTTCCCCGACGGCGTTGCGTTCGCGGGTGGATGACGCCGAGGCGAAGGTGGTGATCACCTCGGATGGGCAGTACCGGCGGGGGAAGGCCGCCCCGATGAAGGCCAACGTCGATGAGGCCCTGGAGGGGGCGGCGTCGGTGCAGAAGGTGGTGGTGGTGCGCCGCACCGGCCAGGAGGTGCCGATGGCCGAGGGCCGGGATGTGTGGTGGCACGAGCTGGTGGGGGCGGCCTCGAGTGAGCACACGCCGGAGGCGTTCGACGCGGAGCACCCGTTGTTCATCCTCTACACCAGTGGTACCACCGGGAAACCGAAGGGGATCCTGCACACCTCGGGTGGTTATCTGACCCAGACGGCCTATACCCATCACGTGGTGTTCGATCACAAGCCGGGTCAGGACGTGTACTGGTGCACCGCGGATATCGGGTGGGTGACGGGGCATTCCTACATCGTGTACGGGCCGTTGGCCAACCGGGTGACGCAGGTGGTGTACGAGGGCACCCCGAACACCCCGCACGAGGGGCGGCACTGGGAGATCATCCAGAACTACAAGGTGTCGATCTACTACACCGCCCCCACCCTGATCCGCACGTTCATGAAGTGGGGCGATGACATCCCCGCCAAGTACGACCTCTCCAGCCTGCGGGTGCTGGGCAGCGTCGGGGAGCCGATCAACCCGGAGGCGTGGATGTGGTACCGCGAACACATCGGCGCGGGCAAGGCCCCGGTCGTGGACACCTGGTGGCAGACCGAGACCGGGGCGATCATGATCTCCCCGCTGCCCGGGGTGACCGCGACCAAACCGGGCTCGGCGCAGACCGCGTTGCCGGGGATCTCCGCGATCGTGGTCGACGACGCCGGGAAGGAGGTGCCCCCGGGCGGGGGCGGCTATCTGGTGCTGGACAAGCCGTGGCCCTCGATGCTGCGCGGGATCTGGGGCGATGAGGAACGGTTCAAGGAAACCTACTGGTCGCGTTTCGCCGAGGCGGGCTACTACTTCGCCGGGGACGGCGCGAAATACGACAACGACGGCGACATCTGGCTGCTCGGGCGGGTGGATGACGTGATGAACGTGTCCGGGCACCGCATCTCCACCACCGAGGTCGAGTCCGCGCTGGTGTCACACCCCACCGTCGCCGAAGCCGCCGTGGTCGGTGCCTCCGACGACACCACCGGCCAGGGCATCGTCGCGTTCGTCATCCTGCGCGGCAACGCCGTCGACGGCGGTGAGGAAGCCGTGCAGGAACTGCGCAACCACGTCGCCAAGGAAATCGGGCCCATCGCCAAACCCCGCCAGATCATGGTCGTGCCCGAACTACCCAAAACCCGCTCCGGCAAAATCATGCGCCGCCTCCTGCGCGACGTCGCCGAAAACCGCCAGATCGGCGACGTCACCACCCTCGCCGACTCCAGCGTCATGGACCTCATCTCGTCCGGGCTGAAGTCGGGCAAGGGCGAGGAATAACGGCCTGACCGACGGAAAAGGCCCACCTTCCAGCCGGAAGGTGGGCCTCTTCGCCGGATGGACTCAGCCGGTCACGTCGAGGTGGGCCTTGACCGGGGTCGGCGTCGGGGCCTTGCCGTTGGGCAGGGGCTTGTCGCCGGCCGGGGCCGAATTGCCGTTGGACGGCGAGGCGCTCGGCTTGCTCGGCTTCGTCGGCTTGCTCGTCGTCGGCTGCGACGTCGGGGTGTCGCCGCCCCCGTTGTCGTCATCGCCGGGCGCGCAGGTGGCCGACGCGAGGTCGATCTTCTGGATGCCGTCGACGTTGATCGACACGGCGGTCACGGTGACGGACCCGTCCTTGTGCGTGACCTGCTTGTTCAGCTCGACCGACAGCACGCCGGGCACCTTGACCGCGGTGTTCGGCGGCACCGCGACGTCCAGCTTGACGTCACCGATCTTCGCCTTGGCCAGCGAGGACGACGCCTTGCCGTTGCCGCACTGCGCCTCGACCGCGGACGCGGTCAGCAGCGGCCTGCCCACGCCGAGGCCCACCTTCAGGTCGGCGATGCTGGCGCGGGCGGAGCCGGCACCGGCCTGGGCGTTGAGCAGGCGCAGGTCGACCAGATTGGCCGGCAGCTGCAGCCTGGCGACGGACTCCTGCGAGTAGCCGTCCGAATCGTCGACCAAGGGGGTCGGCTTGATCGTGAGCAGGCCGGACGCGGAGATCGCGAACGCGGAGTTCACGTCCGAACCGCCGGTGTGCGTCGTCGCGCCCGCGGTGGGAGCGAGAACGGTGCCCGCTACGAGCAGGGCCGACAACGCGCCGATGCCTCCGGCAACGGCCTTCTTCCTGGACAACTTATGGTCACCTTTCTCCAGAATTGATTTTCGGGGTGCCCGGCGGCTCATGTGATGTTCACGATGGTGCCGAGCGGCAATTTCACGAGCTGGTCCAGAGCGTCCTGCGGAACACGAATGCAGCCGTCGCTGTTCGCCTTTCCGACGAAACTGTCGTTCGGCCACGTGTGCAGTCCGACGGTGCCCGGTCCGCCGCCGAAGGTCTCGAGCGAATCGGAGTGATAGCTCAACGGCAGCACAATGGGGCTGTAGGTGTTCTTGGTCTCTTCGATCGAGGCGATGATGTAGGCGCGACCCGCCGGCGTCGGGTGTTCCGGCTTCCCGGTTCCGATCGTCCACGAGCCGGTGGCCTTGCCGTTCTCCAGGATCTGGAGTTTGAAGGTCGCGCGATCGACGGTGATGGCGTAGTCGTTCTGCGCCGTTTCCGCCGCACCATCGGGCACGTGCACCCAGCCCGCGGAGGCGTTCGGCCTCGTCGGCAGGAGCACCTCGGCCCACTCGGCCTGCTCGCCCACCACGGGCACCCAGGTCGGGGAGCCCATCTGGATGCTGGGCAGCTTCGCGATCGGCTTTCCGCCGACGGCGTCGTAGACGACCAGATCGCTGCTCGGGTGCAGCACCTTGCCCGCCGTCGCGCCGGCGCCCGCCTGCGGGTCGGTCGGCGCACCGGTGACGGTGCCGAAGGTGCTCGCCTCGGGCAACTGCGTCAGGTCCTCCTGGCTCACCGCGACCGGCGTGACATCCGAAGAATCATTTCCGGAACACGCGCCGGTCAGCAGTGCCAGCGCCGAAACGGCGGCGACCACAAACGACTTCCGGGCGCGCGAAAGCGCACTTTTCTGCATCTACCAATCCTCAGGACTGCGAACACGAAATCACCGGGCCGTGCCTCCCCGAGGACACGCGACAGCACAGGTGCGGCTGGCACCCAATTGCTATCAGCACTCGTTCCGGTGATCAACTATCGGGGTAACGCGGGCCGAGTCCGGGACCTGCGGAGATGTCGCATTTCCCGAGTTCGGCGAAAAGCAGGGGATACACCCGATCGGGTACACATGTGTAACGCAGGCGATCACGTCCACTCGGTCAGGCGATCCGGCTTGCTCACCCTGTTGGGTGATGGCGGACACCATAGCGACTCTGGGCAAACGGCGCATCCCGGGTAGGTCGTTCGCTGCCGACAAGGCACAATCGGGCAGCACGACCCGGTGTTCCCAAAGTCGAACACGTGTTCTAGGATCTTGGCGTCGTACCCCACGAAGAGGGAGACCGCACCCGCATGAGCTTGGACACCACCACCGCCCCGCAGGAGCAGGCGACCGACGAGGAGGCCGCCGAGACCGGCGCCGCCCCTGTCGCGGAGAAGGCGGCCGATGCCGCCACGGCTCCGGCCGAAGAGGACGCGAAGCCCAAGCGTGGCCGTCCGAAGGGCGCTGCCGCCCGCAAGACCCGCACCGTCGAGCTCACGCTCACCGTCACCGGCTCCGCCGATGGCGACTGGCAGGCGGAGCTGAAGCACGGCAGCACCTGGGTCGCCCGCGGCCTGGCGATCTCGGCTGCGGCAGTCTCCCGCGCGGCCAAGGAGCTGCACGGCGACCTGTCGACCCCGATCGACGAGGTCATCAACGAGGCCCGCGAACAGCAGAAGGCCAAGGTCGCCCAGCTCGAGGCCGAACTGGAGCAGGCGAAGCAGGCGCTCGCCGAGCTCGACGCCTGACCTTCCCCAACGGCAGGACGGCTGGACGGCGCCGGCCCGGGCGATCAAGTCCGGGCGGCCGGAAGGCCGGGGTAGGCCCCGAGGTGGCTGCAAGAAGGCCGCTCAGCCCGAGGGCAGGGCGATCGCGGCCCAGCCGCGCAAGCCCGGGCGGGCGGCTGAAGAACCCGGCCGGGCAACGAGACTCGCCGGGGATGGATGTCCACTCGATCAGGCATCCGTCCCCGGCGTTCTGTTTTTGTCCCCCTCAAGCTGTACCGCGTCGTCGACCAGCAGGACGTGCGCGAAGGGCCGACCGGCCAGACTCGCCGGCGAATTGCCGCGGGAATTGACTTAGGATAGCCGAAACTAACTGAGGCGAGCCTTTTCCGGGCACTCAAACAATAACATTCATCCTGTGTTTCAATAATGGGGTGACGGAAACACAGGACGCCACTTCGGCACACTCCCACGAGCCGCACCACGAGGGCCTCGGCAACAGGCTGAACTGGCTGCGCGCCGGCGTTCTCGGGGCCAACGACGGGATCGTGTCGGTGGCGGGCATCGTCGTCGGTGTCGCGGGCGCGACCACCGACCGCACCGCGGTGCTGATCGCCGGAATTGCCGGGCTGGTCGCGGGCGCCCTTTCCATGGCAGGCGGTGAATACGTCTCGGTCAGCACCCAGCGCGACACCGAACGCGCGATGTTGCGGCTGGAAAAGGAAGAACTGGCGACCATGCCGGAGGCCGAGGAACAGGAACTGGCCGAAATCTACGAGGACAAGGGGCTCTCCCCGGAGCTCGCGGCCCAGGTGGCCCGTGAGCTGACCGAGAAGGACGCGCTGCAGGCCCACGCCGAGGTCGAGCTCGGCATCGACCCCGACGAGCTCACCAGCCCCTGGCAGGCGGCCGGGGCGTCGCTGCTCTCGTTCTCGATCGGCGCACTGCTGCCGCTGCTCGCGATCGCGCTGCCGCCACTGTCGTGGCGGGTTTGGGCGTGCGTCATCGCCGTCGTCGCCGGGCTGTTCCTCACCGGTTACGTCAGCGCCCGTCTCGGCAACGCGCGGGCGCGCCGAGCGGTCCTGCGCAACGTCGGGGTCGGGCTGCTGACGATGCTCGTCACCTACTACGTCGGCGCGTTGTTCGACGTCGCCGCGCACTGACCCGGCGCGCTTGGTCCACGGCACGAGAGCATCCTCGCCGGCCGCGTCAGGAGCTCACCGCACCCCGGACATCAGCTTGCGCACGAACGGGCTGATCAGCGCCAGCAGCACACCGATCACGACGGCGACCGCGCCGAGGATCCCGAAGTACGGCGCCTCGTTGTCGGGGCTGTAGTACTCCGCCAGCGAGCCGGACAGCGCGGTGCCCAGCGAGACCGACAGGAAGAACAGCGCGACCATCTGCGTGCGGAACGCCTCGGGCGCGAGCTTCGTCGACAGCGACAGGCCGACCGGCGAGAGCATCAGCTCCGCGAGCGTGAACACGAGCAGGATGCCGACCAGGCCAAGCAGCGGCGCGCTGTTCGGCCCGCCCCCCGCCATCGGCAGGAACAGCAGGAACGCGACACCCATGATGCCGGTGCCGAGCGCGAACTTGATGGGCGTCGACGGCTGGCGCTGCGCGAGCTTGGTCCACACCAGCGCGAACACCGGCGCGAGCACGATGATGAAGACCGGGTTGATCGACTGCACCCAGGACACGGGCATCTCCCAGCCGAACAGGTTCCGGTCCAGCCGCTTGTCCGAGTAGACCTCGACGACGGTGAACTGCTGCTGGTAGAGCGCCCAGAACGCGGCACTGGCGATGAACATCGGGATGAACGAGAGCACCCGCTTGCGCTCCACCGCCGTGACCTTGCGACTGGCCAGAATGACCGCGAAGTAGATCACCGCCGCGATGGCGACGATCCACACGACGACGTCGGAGAGGTTCGCCGCGGTCACCACGCCGGTCAGCAGCGCGACCACGACGGCGGCGACCACCACGGCGAGCACACCCGCGGCATGCGGCCGGTTCGCGGCCGGCAGCGGGTTCGGCACCTCGCGCGCCGAGGCAGGCAGGTTCCGGCGGCCCAGGGTGTACTGGACCAGGCCGAGAGCCATCCCGACGGCGGCGAGCCCGAACCCGAGGTGGAAGCCGACGGTGCTCTGCGCGAGTCCGGTGAGCAGCGGCCCGACGAACGCGCCGAGGTTGATGCCCATGTAGAACAGGCTGAACCCGCCGTCGCGCCGCTCGTCGTGCTCCCCGTAGAGGGTGCCGACGACCGAGGTCGCGTTGCCCTTGAGCCCGCCGCTGCCGAGCGCGACGCACACGAGGCCGACGCCGACCCCGGTGTAGCCGGGCAGCAGCGCGAGCGCGATGTGCCCGATCATGATCAGCACGGCGCTGTAGAACAGGGTGCGCTCGGCGCCGAGCAGCCGGTCGGCGACCCAGGCGCCGACGATCGTCGACAGGTAGACGAGCCCGCCGTAGGCACCCACGATGCTGGTGGCGGTGGCCTCCGGCATCGCGAGCCCGCCCTGGGCGACGGAGTAGTACAGGTAGATGGGCAGGATGCCCAGCATCCCGTAGTAGGAGAAGCGCTCCCACATCTCGACGCCGAACAGGTTCGCGAGCCCGAGTGGGTGCCCGAAGAACCTGGTGTCCGGTTTGCCCTCGGTGGAGGTGGCCATCGCCGACGCGTCCTTTGTGGTCTAGACATTGTTGGCGATTCACATACTAAAACGCTCGTACTGTTGCCCCGCAGGTGGCAGGTAGAGTGCCAGGAGGTGCGCCGGGAAGTCTGGTCGGCAAGACTCGATCGACCGACCCCGGGAGCCGTTCGTGCCGAAACCTCGCGTCGTCCAGGAATTCGCCCGCTACCTGCGGACCGAGACCACCGGCGGGATCATCCTGCTCGCCACGACGGCGGTCGCCCTGCTGTGGGCCAACTCACCGCTGGGTGACGCCTACCGCGCCCTCCGTGACTTCCACCTCGGCCCGCACTTCCTGCACCTTGACCTGTCGGTCGGCGACTGGGCGAAGGACGGGCTGCTCGCGTTGTTCTTCTTCGTCGCGGGACTGGAGCTCAAGCGCGAGCTCGTCATCGGCGAGCTGTCCCGGTTCAAGCAGGCGGTACTGCCGATCGTCGCCGCGCTCGGCGGGATGGTCGTGCCCGCGTTGCTCGCGCTCGGCGTCGCGTGGGGGACGCCGGGGATCGACCGCGCCTGGGCCATCCCGGTGGCGACGGACATCGCGTTCGCACTCGGTGTGCTGGCGCTGACCGGCTCGAACCTGCCCAGCAGCGCGCGGGTGTTCCTGCTCTCGCTCGCGGTGGTCGACGACCTGGGGGCGATCGTGCTGATCGCCGTGCTGTTCACCACCGGTTTCAACCTCGTGGCGGCGGCCGTCGCCGTGGTCGCGCTCGCCCTCTACGCCTGGCTACAGCATCGGCGCGTGCGCACACCCTGGCTGTACGTCCCGCTCGCCGTCGTCGTGTGGTGCAGCGTGCACACGACCGGCATACACGCGACGATCGCCGGGGTGGCCCTGGGTCTGCTGACCCGGGTCCGCCCCGACCCGGGCGAGGAGGAGGCGCCGGCGCTCCGGCTCGAGCACCGGCTGCAGCCGTGGTCGGCCGCGGTGGCGGTGCCGGTGTTCGCACTGTTCGCCGCCGGCATCGAGATCGACGGCCGGTCGCTGGCCGAGGTCTTCACCACCGCGCTCCCGCTCGCGGTGCTCGCCGGTCTCGTCGTCGGCAAGGCGGTGGGCATTCTCGGCGCGTCCGCGCTGGCCGTCTCGCTGGGGATCGCCGAACGCCCGCAGGGCACCGGCTGGCGCGACCTGGCCGCGTTGTCGCTGCTCGGCGGGGTCGGGTTCACGGTGAGCCTGTTGATCTCCGAGCTCGCGCTGCCCGGCGCGGCCGGCGATCGCGCCAAGGCCGCGGTGCTGGTGGCCTCGGCGATCGCGTCGCTCGGCGCGGCCGTATTGCTGCTCCGGCGCAACAAAGTACACGGCGCGCGGGAGGACTGACCGAGCCTCGCCGGCCGACACATGGCACGATGACCCCCGTGAGCAGCCAGGAGCACGAACACAACGGCCCAGACGGCCTCGGGGCCGTGCCCTACATCCCCTTGTCGAGCGACGACGGCGCCGACGCGACGAACGGTCAGTCCATCGGCAGCCTCGTCAGCCAGGCCACGCAGCACCTCTCGACACTGGTGCGCGCCGAGGTCGAGCTGGCCAAGTCGGAGGTCGCGGGCGAGGTCAAGAAGGGCATCAAGGGCAGCGTCTTCTTCGTCATCGCCGGCGTGGTCGCGCTCTACAGCTCGTTCTTCTTCTTTTTCTTCCTCGGCGAGCTGCTCTCGGAGTGGCTCAAACGCTGGGCCGCGTTCCTCATCGTGTTCGGCCTGATGCTGCTGGTCGCCGGGTTCTTCGGCTTCCTCGGGTTCCGCAAGCTCAAGAAGCTGCGCGCACCCGAACGCACGATCACCAGCGTCAAGGACACCGCCGCGGCGCTCAAGCCCCGGCGGGAGGCCGTCCCCGAGCACGGCTGAGCACTCCCGACCCCGTGCAGCCGCCCGATCCGTCGACCGTCCGGATTGACGGCCCGTGGACGCACCACGACGTGTCCGCCAACGGCATCCGGCTGCACGTCGCCGAGGCCGGCAGCGGGCCGATGGTCCTGCTGCTGCACGGGTTCGCCGAGTTCTGGTGGGCGTGGCGGCACCAGCTGGTGTCCCTCGCCGACGCCGGGTTCCGGGTGGTCGCCGCGGACCTGCGCGGCTACGGCGACTCGGACAAGCCGCCGCGCGGCTACGACGCGTGGACCCTCGCCGGTGACGTCGTCGGCCTGGTCCGCGCGCTCGGCGAACGCCGGGCGCACCTCGTCGGGCACGCGTGGGGCGGCATGCTCGCCTGGACGGCGGCCGCACTGCACCCGCGGCTGGTCACGTCCGTGAGCGTGCTCGGCGGCGCGCATCCCCTGGCCTTCCGGGCGGGCGTGGGCGGCACCGCGCTACGGCGCAAGCAGCGCAGCCAGACCCGCGCGATGGGACACCTGTTCCGCTTCCAGGTGCCGATCGCGCCCGAGCGCAGGCTGGTCGCCAACGACGGGGCGTTCGTGGAACAGCTCGTCCGCGCCTGGTCCGGTCCGCAGTGGACCCACGCGGAGGACTTCGCCGAGACCGTGCGCACCTTCCGGCAGGCGATGCTCATCCCCGGCGTCGCGCACAGCGCGCTGGAGTACTACCGCTGGGCGTTCCGCGCCCAGTTCCGCGGCGAAGGCCGCCGTTTCACGAGCGCCGTCGGCACCCGGGTGAGCGTGCCCGTGCTGCAGATCCACGGCGAAGCCGATCGGTGCGTGCTCATCGAGACCGCGCGCGAGTCCGCGCCGTGGCAGGGCCCGTACTCCCGGTTCGAATCGCTCGCCGACGTGGGGCACTTTCCGCATCTGGAAGACCCGGCGCGGACCGACAAGGCGCTGCTCGGGTTCCTGACCAGCCGCTCGTAGGCGGGCTCAGGCGGCGCAGGAACCGGTGCTGACCCGTGCGCTCAGCGCCGGCGCCTCCTCGATCACCGAGCTGACCTGCTTGGTGGTGAGGGTGAACCCGGTGTCGGCGTCCTCGACCGAGGCACCGAACACGACGCCGACCACCTCGCCCGACGGCGTCACCAGCGGGCCACCGGAGTTGCCGCTGCGGACCTGCGCACGCACCGTGAACACGTCCCGTCGCACGGTGCGCGAGTCGTAGATGTCCGGGCCCTGCAGGGTGATCTCGTTGCGGATGCGGCCCGCCGTCGCGGTGTACGGGCCGTCGAGCGGGTAGCCGAGCACGATCGTGCTGTCACCCGCCCGTCCCGAGGTCGGCGAGATGGTCAGCGGGGTGGCCTGCAGCCGCGGCACGGCCAGCACCGCGATGTCGACCTCGGGGTCGAAGTACACGACGCGCGCGGGCAGCCTGCCCTGCGACGTCTCGACCGCCGTCTCGTCCGTGCCGGCCACCACGTGCGCGTTCGTCATCACGCGCTGCGGCGCGATCACGAACCCACTGCCCTCCAGCGCCCGCGAGCACGACGACGCGGTGCCGCGGATCTTCAGCACGCTGCCACGCAACTGCTGCACGACCGTGCTGCTCTGCAGGCTCGTGTCCGGCGGCGCGGTCTCGTTGATCTGCGTCTTCTGGAACGGATCCACAATGGAGGGGAAGCCGGAGACGTCGAGCAGTTTGCGCAGGTCCGCGGGCAGCCCCTCGGCCGCCGCGGGCATCGCCTTGTCGACCGCGCCGAGCACGGCCGAGTTGTTGATCGCCTTGGCCAGCCCGGGCAGCGCGGCGACGCCGGTGAGCGGCACCGCGATCAGCCAGGCCACGACGAACACCACGACGCCCTGCACGATCGCGCCCAGGGTCTGGTCGATGCCGCTGAGCTTGTCGGTGTTGATCCGGCTCTTGACCGCGTGCTTGATCCGGCGCCCGACCCACACCCCGAGCGTCTCGCCGAGCGCGACCAGGAACACCACGGTCGCGACGGCGAAGGCGACCTTGGCCGCGGGGTTGGCGAACAGGTCGACCACCAGCGGCGCGACGCGGATGCCCAGCACCGCCCCGCCGACCACGCCGACCAGCGCGGGCAGCGCGATCACGGCCCCCTGGCGCGCGCCGGAGATGGCGGCGAGCAGCGCCAGCACGACCACGAGGACGTCGACCCAGTTCATCGTGTCTCCCATTCGTGCTCGCGCAGTGCCGCCTCGAGGTCGCGGACGTCGCCGCGGTCCCAGTCGCGCTCCCATCCGCCCAGGGAGAGCAGCACCGAAAGCAGCCCGGCGGTGAAGCCCCAGACGAACATGCCGTCCACGGCGAACGCCGGTCCCTTGTAGTCGGTGCCTGGACGCCGTACCTGGAAGCGGTTGCCCGGATCGGCCAGGTCGCTCAGCGCCACTCTCGCCACCGCCGCGGTCTCGCCCGCGTCGACGGCGTGCACCGGCGAGGGAGTCTGCCAGTGCGCGAGCACCGGTGTCACGGCGAACCGCGAAACCGGCACGAACAACTCGGGCAACACGGCCACCGGGCGCACTCCGGCCGGGTCGACGCCTGTCTCTTCTTCCGCTTCGCGCAAAGCCGTGCCGACCACGCCGTCGTCACCGTCCTCGGCGCCGCCGCCGGGAAAGGCGACCTG
Source organism: Amycolatopsis acidiphila (assembly GCF_021391495.1). Taxonomy (NCBI): domain Bacteria; kingdom Bacillati; phylum Actinomycetota; class Actinomycetes; order Pseudonocardiales; family Pseudonocardiaceae; genus Amycolatopsis; species Amycolatopsis acidiphila. The sequence goes on from NZ_CP090063.1 coordinate 7,491,580, forward strand.
GCCGGCGTGCGAGCCGAGCGTGTCGGCTCGACGCAGCAGCAGCACGTCCGGGCCACTCGGACCTTCGCCCATGAGGATGAGCACGGCCGCGGAGCGGGAGTAGGAGTTCTGCGGCGGGGAGAACCGCGTAAACGCACTCGAGTCGAGCTCGCCGCTGATCTCGACCAGCGGGCGCAGCCAGGCGGGGACGGAGCCCGCGTCGACGAGCGGACCGTTCACGAACCACTCTCCACGGCTGTGCGCACGGCGTCAGGGTTGCCGAAGACAGGTGGGTTCCGGATGAAATGCACCTGTCCGTCCGGCGTGACCAGGTAGGACGCGGGCAGCGCGGACACCTTGAGCGCGGAGCGTGCCGGGCCGGTGCCGCCTTCGCCGTCGAAGACGCTCGGCAGGTGCACGCCGAGCTTCGTCAGCAGGGCGAGGCCGTCGGCCTGCGAGCTGGCGGCCTGCACGAGGAGGACCTGCGCGGCACCCGGTTGCCTGGCGTAGGCGGCCAGCACCGGCAGCTCCGTCTTGCAGGGCTCGCACCAGGTCGCCCAGACGTTGACCAGGGTGGTGTGACCGGCCAGCGCGGTCCCGAGGTCGAGCTGCGCGCCGTCGCCGAGGCACTGCGAGGTGACGCCCTCGAGCTGCGCGACCTCGCCGGTGCCGCGGGGACACGGTGCCAGCGCGGCCGCGGCGCGGGGCGCCGACAGGTCGGGCGCGGCGGTGTTCTGCGTCGGCGCGTCGTCCCGGGGCAGGACCGCGATGATCACGCCGATGATCAGCACACCCACGGCCAGTGCCCATTTCGTCGCGGTGGTCACCGGTGTTCCACCATCGCCAGGATGTGGTCGCGTTCCGGGCCCTTGACCAGCTTCGCCGCCTCGTCGAACTCGGTCGGGCCGGCGCCGAACGACGGGCAGTCCTTCGCCAGCGGGCAGGCGCCACAGGCGGGTTTGCGGGCGTGGCAGACGCGACGGCCGTGGAAGATCACCCGGTGCGAGAGCATCGTCCAGTCCTTGCGCGGGATCAGCTCGCCGATGGCGTGCTCGACCTTGACCGGGTCCTCTTCGGACGTCCAGCCCCAGCGGCGCACGAGCCGCCCGAAGTGGGTGTCGACGGTGATGCCGGGGAGGTCGAAGGCGTTGCCGAGCACGACGTTCGCGGTCTTGCGGCCGACGCCGGGCAGGGTGACCAGCTCGTCGAGCTTGTTCGGCACCTCACCGCCGTAGCGCTCCACCAGCGCGGCGCCCAGGCCGAGGATCGAGTTCGCCTTCGCCCGGAAGAACCCGGTCGGGCGCAGCAGCTCCTCCAGCTCCGCGCGGTCGGCGGCGGCGTAGTCGGCGGCCGTCTTGTACCGGGCGAACACGGCGGGCGTGACCTCGTTCACCCGGACGTCGGTGGTCTGCGCGGAAAGCACCACCGCGACCAGCAGTTCGAGCGGGTTGGTGAAGTCGAGCTCGGCGCGCGCGTCGGGAAACTCCTCGGCGAGGCAACGCAGCATGCGGCGCGCGCGTCTCACCAGAGCAAGCCGGCTTTCCCCTTCACCCTTCCGGGGTGCGTAACGAACAGCGGGTGGCACCCCGATAGCCTACGGAAGGCACCACGGGTCCTTCCCGGTGGCCGATATGCCGTAGCAGAGGCCTGGCGCAGGAACCGAGCCAACACAAGCGAGGATCTGAAGTCGATGACCGTCTGGTTCGTAGTAGCCGTGCCCCTCGTGATGATGTTCTTCGCCCTGGCCATGGAGCGCGTCGAGAGCCGCCTCAAGCACGTCGCCGTGCAGGAGGAAGAGGTCGAGGAGTTCCTCGAGCAGGCCCGGCCGAACGAGGTCAGGGCGCTCTACGGGCACGGGATCGGGCGCGCGCTGGAGCTGTTCCGGCTGCGCAGGCTCGGTGGCAGGGCGGCCAAACTGAGGTCGCGGCGGGCCCGCGGCTGAGCCCCTACTGCCACCACCCTCGGGCAAGGACTTTACTGGCGGGTTAGGCTGCCTCTTCGGACGAGATCGTTACGCCCTTTCGTGGGCGTCTACAGCCTGCCCAGCGGCGAGCCGTGCAGCGATCTCGCCCGAACGGCCTAGACTGCACGCAAGTGATCGGCGACACGTCCCCGCCCGGGGACGGAAGTCGCCACCGACGAGGAGGCACGAGGTGGACGAGACCCTGGCCCGGGCGGGCATCTTCCAGGGGGTGGAACCGGCCGCGGCCGAGGCGCTCGCGCAGACCTTGGAGACCGTTGAGTTCCCCCGGGGTCACGTGATCTTCACCGAGGGCGAGCCGGGCGACAAGCTGTACATCATCCTGTCCGGCAAGGTCAAGATCGGTCGCAAGTCCCCGGACGGCAGGGAGAACCTGCTGTGGATCGCCGGGCCGTCGGACATGTTCGGCGAGCTGTCGATCTTCGACCCGGGGCCGCGCACGTCGAGTGCCACCACGGTGACCGAGGTCCGTGCGGTGACGATGGACAGGCCGTCCCTGCGCAAGTGGATCTCGACCCGGCCGGAGATCGCCGAGCAGCTGCTGCGGGTGATCGCCCGCCGGCTGCGCCGGACGAACAACATGGTCGCGGAGCTGATCTTCACGGACGTGCCGGGCCGGGTGGCGCGGGCGCTGCTGCAGCTGGCGCAGCGGTTCGGCAGCCAGGAGGCGGGCATCCTGCGGGTCACGCACGACCTCACCCAGGAGGAGATCGCGCAGTACGTGGGTGCGAGCCGCGAGACCGTCAACAAGGCGCTCGCCGACTTCGCCCACCGCGGTTGGCTCCGCCTGGAAGGCAAGTCCGTCCTGATCCTCGACCCAGAACGCCTAGCCCGCCGCGCCCGCTAACCCCGACACCAACGCGGCCACCTCCGCCCGCCCCCAACAACGGTGACCCGGCGAACCCCCCGGCACCGCGCCGGGGGGTCCAGGGGGGCGAAGCCCTCCCTGGCGGGGGTCTGGGGGTTCGACCCCCAGGACAAGACACCGGAGTGCTCCGGCGAACGCGTCAGCGCGAGCAGGGGCACTCCTAAACGAAGGGCCGGGCGCCACCCCCGACGTGGCGCACCGGCCCTTCGCTGTGCGCGGGCCATCCCCCGACGGACCGCGCTCCCCGCCCTCCGGAATTTAGGCCCCGACCCGAGCCCGGAGGGAGTTTTTCTGTTGTGTCAACCATGCCACGGCCCCCACCCCGAAATTCAAGGCCGTTCACCCCCAAGGACGCCACCGTGGCCGGTTCGTTGCGCTGGACCCGGAAAAATCCGCGCACCGTTATCCAACCGAGACATCGGCGCCCGAACGGTGAGCGAAGTCGCCCCAAATAATTGGTACCGGCGTACCAGAGTGCGGCATACTGATACCCATGTCCCAATCCGTCTCTCTCGCCGACTACCGCGCCGCCCTCACCACGCCCGGCTCGGGCCGCCCGCTGGCGGCCTCGCTGCTGGCGCGCCTGCCGATCGCGATGATCGGCCTGTCGGCGCTGCTCTACGTGCAGCAGGAGACCGGATCCTTCGCCACCGCGGGTCTCGTCTCGGCGGGCTCGCTGGTCGGCGTGTCGGTCGGCTCGATCATCCAGGGCCGGCTGATCGACCGCCTCGGCCCGACGCGCCCACTGCTCATCGTGGTCGCCTTCTTCGCGGTCGCGATGGCCGCCCTGGCCTTCGCCATCGAGGCGCACGCCGCGACGCCCGTGCTCGTGCTGCTCGGCGGCGGCATCGGCATCACCGAGCCGATGGTCGGCTCCGCTTCGCGTGCGCTGTGGGGGCGGCTCGTCGCCGCGGACTCCGCGAAGAACGCCGCCTTCTCCTACGAGGCGATCAGCATGGAGGTGTTCTTCATCCTCGGCCCCGGGCTGGCCGGACTGCTGGTCGCGGCGCCGTGGCCGGGCACCGGCATGATCGCGGGCGGCGTCTGCATGATCGTCGGCGCGACGCTGTTCGCGCTCAGCCCCGCCGTCCGCGCCTGGGGTCCGGCGCCGACCGCGCACCGGCCGCTGCTCGGCGCGCTCGCCGGGCCCGGCATGCGCACGCTGGCGCTCGCCGCGCTCGGCTTCGGCGTGGTCATCGGCTTCGTCGAGGTCGCCGTGCCCGCGGCGGCGACGGAGGCCGGGCAGCCCGCCCTGAGCGGTGTCCTGCTGTCGGCCTGGTCGGTCAGCTCGGTCGCGTTCGGCATCGCCTACAGCCTGCGCCCCTGGCCGCGCCGGATGTCGCTGCGGCTGCCCGCGCTGCTCGCCGCGTTCGGCCTGCTCGTGGCGCTGCTCGCATGGCCGTCGACCCTGTGGGGCCTGGCGCTGGCCATGCTCCTGGCCGGGGCGGTGATCACCCCGCAGTCCGCGACGCATTCGGCCGCGATCGAGCTCGTCGCCCCCGAGGGCACCGCGGCGGAGGCGTTCGGCTGGGTACTCACGGCTGTCACGCTCGGGCTGGCGTTCGGGCAGTCCGTGAGCGGTTACCTGGTGGAGCACGCCGGCCCGGCGGCGTCGTTCCTCGCGGCCAGCGCTGCCGCACTGGTGATCGCCGTGCTGGTCTGGCTGCTGCGCGCCACCGTGCGCCGGCCCGAGCCTGCCCGCGAAGCCGCCCTGGTCTAGCCGCGCAGGTACTCCAGCTGCGCACGGACGCTGTGCTCGGCGGGAGCCCACAGCGCCTGGTCGACGTCCGCGTAGACGTGTTCGACGATCTGGCGCGGGGTGGCGTTCTCGCCGAGCACCTCCAGTGCCGCGCGCACCTGGTCCAGCCGCTGCTCACGGTGGTCGAGGTACTCCTGAGCGGTCGTCTTCAGCTCGGCGAGCTCCGGCCCGTGCCCGGGCAGCCCGCTCAGTCCCGCGGGCAGTTCGAGCAACCGCCGCAGCGAACGCAGGTACGCCCCGAGATCGGCCAGGACCGTGGTGCCGCGACCGAGGATCGTGTCGCCGGTCAGCACGTGGTCGCCGAACCGGAAGCAGACCGAGTCCTCGGTGTGCCCCGGCGTGTGCAGGACCTCCAGCTCGAGCCCGGCGGCCGAGATCGTTTCACCGTCGACAAAGGACTCAACGCCGCCGCACAGTGCCGGGTCGAACGCACGCACCGGCGCCCCTACCCGCTCGGCCAGCCAGGGTCCGCCCTCGCTGTGGTCGGCGTGGTGGTGGGTGAGCAGGATCAACGCGACCCGCCCGGCCTCGGCGAGCTTCGGCAGGTGGTCCAGGTCGTGATACCCGGGGTCGACGATGACGCACTCGTCGGCGCCGGGCGCCCGCAGCACCCAGCTGTTGGTGCCCTCCAGCGTCATCGAGGACGGGTTGTTCTCCAGCAGCACCGAGGCGACCGGCGACACCTGCCGGAACTCGCCGTACGCGGGATGCGTCATTCGTCCCCCATGATCACGCGGATGTGGTCGCCGTCGCGGATGATCGTCGGGAGGATCGTCTTGATCTTCCGATCCACCGCGAGCACCTCGTCCGTGGAGCTGAACCGGGTGAGCTCGCTCAACGTGTGCCAGGTGGGCGGCATGAGAGTGCTGCGCCCGGCCTCGGCGTCGGCGAGGGCGTCCTGCGGGCGCTGCCAGGCCGATGACTCGGCCTCGGTGGTCTCGCCGTCGGCGTGCTGCCCGGAAGGCAGTACGGCGACGTAGAAGCGGGCGTCGTACCGGCGCTTCTCCTGAACGGGGGTGATCCAGTGGGCCCAGGGCCGCAACAGGTCCGCACGCAGGGTCAGCCCGGCGTCGGCCAGGAAGGCCGCGAGCGAGAGTTCGCGCGACTCGAGCGCCTGCCGCGCTTCGGCGTAGCGGGCCGCGTCGGCGACCACGGCGTCCTCGGTACCGGCCAGGAGCACGCCGGACTCCTCGAACGTCTCCCGCACCGCCGCGCACACCAGCGCGCGGGCGACCGGTTCCGTCCCGCCGAACCACGCCGCCCAGTCCGCCGCCGGCGGACCGGCCCAGCTCACCGAGGCGTCCGCGTCCCGCTTGTCGACCCCGCCGCCGGGGAAGACCGTCATCCCCGCGGCGAAGGCCATCGCGGCCACCCGCCGCTGCAGGAAGACCTCCATGCCCTGCTCGGTGTCGCGGAGCAGGATCACGGTGGCGGCGTCCCGCGGCACGGCGGGGTTCTCCGGCGGCGTGTCGGTGAAAGATATGCCGTCCGGCAGTTCAAAACTAAGTTGAGGCACGCTAAGGAACTTACGCGGCGGTCAGGCCCCGGAAAACCCGTCGACCCAGCGCGGGTTGTCCTCGCCGCCCGAACCGTTGGTCCGGACCTTCGACGCCTCCGACCGCTCCCGCTCGGCCAGCTCGGCATGGAGCTCACGGAGCAGCTGGCGGTCGCGCTCGGACAGCTGCGGGTCGTTGAGGTCCAGCTCCGGGATCTCGACGACCTCACCGGGCCCGATGATCGCGGACGCGATCGCCCTGCCCTTCTCCGGGTCCTCGGCCAGCGCCGCCCGCAGCTGGGCGACCTCGGCCGAGCTGAGGTCCGTGGTGGCCTCCACCCGTGCCTCCGGCGGCTCCTCGCGAGGGCCGAACTTGTGCCCGGGCCCCTTCGGCGGCTCGGGGACGGGTGCCGCGGCCGGGGCCGGTTCGGGTTCCTCGTCCTTCGCGTCGGCGGCGACGTGCCGGCCCGACTTCTCCTGGGCGACGGCCGAGGCCTTCGCCGGAGCCGGCCTGCTCGGCCGGTCGGCCGTCGTGGAACCACTGGCCAGCCACACGGCGACGGCCGAGTCGAAGGCCTGGTCGTGATAGCGGGTGCGGTCGGCGCCGGGACCCGAGACCTCGACGACCGACCGGATGCCCGCGCGGCGCAGTGCCGCGTCGACCCGGTAGGCGGCCGCGGGCGGGTTGCCCTCGGGGCCGATCTCGACCAGCACCACCCGCTGCGGCAGCGGACCGGGCACGCTGCCGGCGGGTGTGTTGCGCCACACCGCGTGCACCGAGCGCAGGTCCGGCAGCACCTGCAGGGTGCGGTCCAGCGCGTCCGCGATCCCGCGTTCGGGCTGGTTGTCCCCGGTGAAGTGGTGCAGCACGCCGTTGTCGGCCTCGGCGTCGTTGACCGTCAGGTGGTCGGCGAGCGTCGCGTCGGAACGGCTCAGCTCGAGCACCAGCCCGAGCTCATGCTGCTCGGACTCGCGCACCGGCAGCCTGCCCGCGATCAACGCGCCCGTGGTCAGCTCGGCGGCCTCGTCCAGCCGCGCTCGCGCGGTCAGCTCACGTGCTTCGGAAAGCGCACTGTCGTCCAGCCGTCCGGCCAGCGCGAGCAGCAGGTTGTGCAGCCGCAACGGAACCGCGAACCCGTCGGTTCCCAGTCCTGCGGCGTCACTGTGGACCTCCACGATTCTCCTCCCAGCAGCCCGCCCGAGGCGAGCGAGCCGTTACGCAGCGGCGAGGCGGTGCCCGGTGTCCACTGCTCCGGTACAGACCAGCTCGGAACTCGCCAGCGCGGCACGGTGGTACGCGGGGAGGTCGAACCGCGGCGGCATGACCTCGACGCTGGGCTCCTCGTCGCCCAGCACCCGCAGGACCCGCTGCAGCTCACCGGTCAGCCTCGGCAGCCCGGCCACGGCGGTGATCAACAACACCCGCTTCGGCTCGCCACCGTCGCCGTGCCGCCAACTCTCCCGCACCTCACCCACGTCCGGCCGGCCCCGCAACGTTGCGTGCACCAACGCGGACACTGAGTCTACGGAGTTCACCCAATCGGGTGCACTCCCCGTGAATGTGTACCTGTTCTCGGGAGTCTCGTCCACCCCAAGGGTGGAACTAACCTGGTGCCAGTCGGCGCCGTGCGGCACCAGCCCGGCGACCAGCAGGCGATACTCCGGTTGGTCCAGGTCGATATTGTGCTTTAGCAAAGTCCTGGGCAGGGTCCGCGCGAGCGTCGTCATCGCGCCCTCGCCCAGCCAGTCGCGGTAGCGCCACAGCAGCTGGTCCGGCATCCGGCCGGCCAGGCGCAGGAGCAGCTCGTGACAAGCGGCTTCGATGTCCGGATCCATGTCAGACCTCCACGATCAGTTCCACCTCGACCGGCGACCCCAGCGGTAGCTCGGCCACCCCCACCGCCGAGCGCGCGTGCGCGCCCGCTTCCCCGAAGATCTCGCCCAGCACCTCGGATGCACCGTTGATCACGGCGGGCTGCCCGGTGAACCCCTCGGTGGAGGCCACGAACCCGACGACCTTGACCACCCGGGTGACCGAGTCGACGCCCACCAGCGCGTGCACGGCGGCGAGCGCGTTCAGCACGCAGGTGCGCGCGTGCCGCTTCGCCTCCTCGGGGCTCACCTCGCCGCCGACCTTGCCGGTCGCGGCCAGCTTGCCCTCGACGAAGGGCAGCTGCCCGGAGGTGAAGACCTGGGAACCGCTGCGGACCGCCGGCACGTACGCGGCGACCGGCGCCGCGACCGAGGGCAGCTCGATGCCCAGCTCGGTGAGCCGGTCCGACCAGGTCACGCCTTCACCCGCTTGAGGTAGGCGACGTGCTGCTCGCCGCTGGGGTTCGGCAGCACGGTCACCAGTTCCCAGCCGTCCTCGCCCCACTGGTCCAGGATCTGCTTGGTCGCGTGGATCAACAGCGGAACCGTGGCATACTCCCACTTGGTCATGCGGACAATGTAGCCGCGACGCGGAGCGTCACCGTTGAGGGTGGCGGTGGGCTGGCAGGGGCGCGTAACGACCCGATCAAGGGGCGACCGGCCCACCCGACGAGTCTCACTTTGCGTCACCGAGGCCCGACACTCCCGTCCTGGGTGAATTACGCTGCGAACGTGAGCACACCCTTGGCCGGCTGGACCGACGAGCTCGCCCGCGCCCGGCTGCACTTCGTGTCCGGCAAGGGCGGCACCGGAAAGACGACGCTCGCGGCCGCGCTGGGGCTCGCACTCGCCCGCAACGGCCGCCGCGTGCTCCTGATCGAAGTGGAGGGCAGGCAGGGCTTCGCCCAGCTCTTCGACACCGAGCCGCTGCCCTACGCCGAGCAGCGCGTCGCGTCCGCGCCCGGCGGCGGGGAGCTGCGCGCGCTGCACATCGACGTCGAGGCCGCGCTGCTCGAGTACTTCGAGATGTTCTACAACCTGGGCTTCGCGGGCCGGACCCTGCGCCGGATGGGGGCGATCGAGTTCGCCACCACGCTGGCGCCGGGCCTGCGTGACGTACTCCTCACCGGGAAGATCAAGGAGTGCGTGGGGCGGACCGAGTCCGACGGCCGGCACACCTACGACGCCGTCGTGGTCGACGCGCCGCCGACCGGCCGGGTGGTCAAGTTCCTCGACGTCACCAAGGCCCTGACCGATCTCGCGCGCACCGGCCCGATCCGCGCACAGGCCGACGGCGTCGTGCGGCTGCTGCACTCGGGGGAGACCGCCGTGCACCTGGTCACGCTGCTGGAGGAGATGCCGGTGCGGGAGACCGTCGATGCCGTTGCCGAGCTCGACGGCGCCGACCTGCGGCCCGGCGCGGTGTTCGTCAACAGGGTGCGCCCGCCGCGGCTGCCCGCACGATCGCTGAGCGCGGCGGCGGACGGCCGGGTCGACGCCTCCCGGGTCCGCACGGGGCTCGCCGCGGCCGGGCTGGAGCTGCCGGACGCCACGCTGGAGGCGCTGGTGGCCGAGACCGTGGAGCACGCGATCGGGATCGCCGCCGAGCAGCGCGCCCGCGAACAGCTCGCGGAGGCCGACCTGCCGACGCTGGAGGTGCCCGACCTCACCCACGGGGTGGACGTCGCGGCCCTCTACGACATCGCCGAGACCCTCCTCGAGCAGGGAGTGCGCTGATGCTCGACGTGGACAAGCTGATCGACGCCCCGGAGACGCGGGTGATCGTCTGCTGCGGCTCGGGCGGGGTCGGCAAGACCACCACCGCCGCGGCGCTCGCGCTGCGCGCGGCCGAACGCGGCCGCCAGACGGTCGTGCTCACCATCGACCCCGCGCGCCGGCTCGCCCAGGCGCTCGGGCTGCGCGAGCTGGGCAACCATCCACGTCAGGTGCAGGTCGAGGGATTCGACCCGAAGGGCGAGCTGTGGGCGATGATGCTCGACATGCGCCGCACCTTCGACGACATGGTGCGCGCGCACGCGGGGCCCGACCGGGCCGAGCAACTGCTCGCGAACCCCTTCTACCAGACCATTTCCACGTCGTTCTCCGGCACGCAGGAGTACATGGCGATGGAGAAGCTCGGCCAGCTCGCGGCCACCGGCGACTGGGACCTGATCGTCGTGGACACCCCGCCGAGCCGCTCCGCGCTCGACTTCCTCGACGCGCCGACGCGGCTGTCCAGCGCGCTGGACGGGCGGATGATCCGGCTGCTGACCGCGCCCGCGAAGGCAGGCGGCTGGGGCCTGCGCAAGGTCGTCTCCGCCGGGTTCACGATGTTCGCCAAGGCCGTGTCGACGATCATCGGCGGGCAGCTGCTCGCCGATGCGTCCGCGTTCATGCAGGCCTTCGACACGATGTTCGGCGGGTTTCGCGAGCGGGCTCGCAAGACCGCGGAACTGCTGCGCTCACAGGGCACCGCGTTCCTCGTCGTCGCGGCGCCCGAGCCCGACGCGCTGCGCGAGGCCAGCTACTTCGTGGACCGGCTTTCGGCCGAGTCCATGCCGTTGTCGGGCATGGTCGCCAACCGCACGCACCCTGTGCTCGCGAAGCTGTCGGCGACCGCCGCCAGCTCGGCCGCCGAACGCGTCGAGTCGAGCGCGCCGCTGGCCACCGCGGTGCTGCGGCTGCACGCCGACCGGGTCGCGCTCGGCGAACGCGAGGAGCGGCTGCTCGCCCGGTTCACCAGGGCCCACCCGGAGGTGCCGATCGTGCGCGTGCCCGCGCTGCCCAGCGACGTGCATGACGTAGCCGGCCTCCGTGACATCGGAGACCGGCTCGCCACACCCAGCGACTAGGACCAGGCCCTCTCCCCGACGGACGCGCTACGCCCGGCTAGCCTGCCCGCACGAAATCCCGCTTCGCCGATTCCAGCAGCTCCGACCACGACGTGACGTCCGGACGGCGGCGCAGCAGGGCCCGCCGCTCGCGTTCGGTCATGCCGCCCCAGATGCCGAAGCTGATCCGGCTGTCCAGCGCCTCGGCGAGGCATTCGGTGCGCACGGGACAGCCCATGCACACGACCTTCGCCCGGTTCTGCTCCGCCCCCCGGACGAACAGCTCGTCCGGATCGGTGTCGCGGCAGAGCGCGTCGGTTCGCCAGCTCCGCTCATTCGAATCCATACCCCCAGCTCCTCACCCTCGGCTCACGTCGGTGGAACACCCCGGCGCTCCCCTGGCGCCATACGTGAGACGTTGACGGACTGTAGGGCCAATCGGTTCCGCTCGCCAAGATCCCGCGGATAATTCGTTACCGGAACACCTCGCATCGGAGCAGCCGACGTGATATCGACCCGCAGGTCGGCGAGGTCACCCCGGAACCCACTATCCTCACATTCGTGCGGAAAACGGATGGTCTGTTCAAGCTGCTCGGCCTGTGCCTGCTCGCGGGAATCCTCGTCGCCGGGGTCCTCTTCCCGATCGCCGGCGCCGCCGGGGTCGCCTCGAACAAGGCCAGCGAAACGGTCGACAGCATGTCCGCCGAGCTGGCGAACGTGCCGCCACCGCTGGTCACCACGATCACCGACTCGGCGGGCAACCCGATCGCCACGCTCTACGACCAGTACCGCATTCCCACCGCGCCGTCGCAGATCAACGACGCCATGAAATGGGCGCTGGTCTCGGTCGAGGACCGCCGGTTCTACGACCACCACGGGGTGGACTGGAAGGGCACGATCCGGGCCGCGCTGAGCAACAGCACCGGTGGCGACACCCAGGGTGCCTCGACCCTGACGCAGCAGTACGTCAAGAACTACCTGATCAACGTCATCTACCGGGGCGACGAGGTCGGGCAGAAGAAGGCGCAGGAGCAGTCGGTCGCGCGCAAGCTCAAGGAAGCGCGGATCGCGATCCAGCTCGAGACCAAGATGGACAAGAGCCAGATCCTCGCCAGCTACCTCAACGTCGTCGAGTTCTCGCGCAAGATCTACGGCGTCGGCGCGGCCGCGCAGACCTACTTCCACACCACCGCGGACAAACTGACCGTGCCGCAGGCCGCGCTGTTGGCCGGCATGGTGAACAACCCGCCGTTCTACGACCCGTGGAGCCACCCCGAGCGCGCGACGGACCGGCGCAACCTGGTGCTCGACCGCATGGTGGAGAACCAGAAGCTCGCTCCCGAGGACGCCGCGAGGTTCAAGACCGAGCCGCTGGGCGTGTCGCCGGACGGCCCGTCCAAGCCGGCCGCGAACTGCACCGGCGCCGGGCCGGAGAACGGGTTCTTCTGCCAGTACGTGCAGGACTACCTGCTGACCAACGGCATGACGAAGGACGACCTGTACACCGGCGGATACACCATCCGCACGACGATGGACCAGAACGCCAACCACCAGGCCAAGATCTCGGCCGAGCAGCAGGTCGACAAGACGCAGAAGAACGTCGCGAACACGTTGTCGCTGGTGCGGCCGGGCAAGAACCGGCACGAGGTGGTCGCGCTCGCGGCGAACCGTGACTACGGCACGGACGCGAGCAAGGGGCAGACGACGTACGCACTGCCATCGGATGTGTCCAATGTGACCGGTGCGGGGTCGAGCTACAAGATCTTCACCACTGCGGCCGCGCTGGAACAGCACAAGACCGGGATCTACGCGACCATCCAAACGCCACAGACGTACGCGTCGAAGGTCTTCATCAGCGGCGAGAAACCGGGCTGTCCACAGGTCGGGCGCGGTACGTGGGCGTACTGCCTGCAGAACTACGGCGAAAGCTCGTACGGGCCGTCGATGACGCTGCAGCAGGCGCTCGCGACCTCGCCGAACACGGGGTTCGTGATCCTGGAGGAGCAGGCCGGGATGGGCGCCGTGCTCGACATGGCGCGGCGGCTGGGCATGCGCAACACGATGAACTCCAACGCGGCCAACGGCGGCGCGATCGACCCGGGCAACTCCAACCCCGCCTTCAAGATGACGCAGCAGCAGTACTTCGGCCCCGGTGGCGTCGCACAGGCCGGGCTCGGCGCGTTCACGCTCGGCGTGAGCCCGACGAACGGCCTGGAGCTGGCGAACGTCGCCGCGACGATCATGAGTGGCGGCGTCTGGTGCCCGCCGACGCCGATCGGCGGGGTGAACGACCGCGACGGCAGGCCGGTGAAGATCAAGGAAGCCCGGTGCGAGCAGGCCGTGCCGGAGGGGCTGGCCAACACCCTCGCGGTCGGGATGAGCAAGGACGCCACGGACGGCACCTCGCGGGCGGCCGCACAGGCGGTCGGCTGGAACCGGCCGATGATCGGCAAGACCGGGACCACGCAGAACAGCGGTTCGGCGGCGTTCGTCGGGGCGGTGCCGCAGATGGCCGGCGTGGCGATGGTCTTCCGCCCGGACAGCCCGATCGGCGGCCTCATCGACGGCGGGCCCGGCAAGGTCACGGCGACCAGGGGCGCCACGGACGGCAACATGTTCGGCGGCAAGACCCCGGCCCGAACCTGGTTCGGCGCGATGACGCAGATCATGAACGGGCAACCGGTCATCGGGCTGCCCCCTTCGGACCCCGCGTACGAGCACTGAGCGGAGCCGTATCCTCGATGGTGTGGGTACCGACGGTGACAGGATGAGCGCGGCACGTCTGGCCGCCGGGACCGTGGCACTCGGTGCGGCGACGCTCGGGTACGCGGTGGGCATCGAGCGGCGGCACTGGACGTTGCGCAAGGCCGAGCTGCCCGTGCTCGCCCCCGGCGCGAAGCCGATCCGGCTGCTGCACATCTCCGACCTGCACATGATGCCCGGCCAAAAGTCCAAGCAGCGCTGGGTCGCGGCACTCGCCGAGCTCGAGCCGGACCTCGTCGTCAACACCGGGGACAACCTCGCCCACCCGCAGGCCGTCCCCTCGGTGCTGCGCGCACTCGGCACGCTGCTCGACCGGCCGGGCATGTTCGTCTTCGGCAGCAACGACTACTACGCGCCGAAGCCCAAGAACCCCGCCCGCTACCTGATGCCGCGCGGCAAGAAGAAGCGCGTCCACGGCAGGCACCTGCCGTGGCGCGACCTGCGCGCGGCCTTCGTCGAACACGGCTGGCAGGACCTCACCCACGCCCGGCGGACCGTCAAGGCGGCCGGGCAGCCGGTGTTCGCCGCCGGGCTCGACGACCCGCACCTGCGCCGCGACCGCTACGGCGAGATCGCCGGCCCCGGCGATCCGGACGCCGTCCTGCGCCTCGGCGTCACCCACTCGCCTGAGCCACGCGTCCTGGACCCCTTCGCCACGGACGGGTACGACCTCGTCCTGGCCGGGCACACCCACGGTGGTCAGCTGCGCATCCCGGGCATCGGCGCACTGGTGACCAACTGCGAACTCGACCGCTCCCGCGCCCGCGGCGTCTCCCGCTGGGGCGCGCACATGTGGCTGCACGTTTCGGCCGGTCTGGGCACTTCGCCGTACGCCCCCGCCCGCTTCGCCTGCCCTCCGGAGGCGAGCCTGCTGACCCTGGTACCCCGCGACGGAGGCGACCGGGCAACGACGGAACAGACCCGCCGGAAAGCCGGTAGCCCCATCCGCTAAACTTCTCCCCGACCCGTTAATTGCAGTACCTCGGGGTGTGGCGCAGCTTGGTAGCGTGCCTCGTTCGGGTCGAGGAGGTCGTGGGTTCGAATCCCGCCACCCCGACGGAAGATCTGGGAGAGCCCTGCTCGCGGAAAACGTGAGCGGGGCTCTTCCTTTGTCACGCTGGGGGTCGGACCCCCAGACCCCCGCCAGGGGAGCGCTCCGCCCCCCTGGACCCCCCTGCGGGCTCGCCTTCGGCATCGCGTTTGGCGCGCGGTGCCGGAAAGTGGGGAGGGTCACCATTGTGAGGGTGAGACGGGTGCATGAGCCTGGGGGCCCAGCCGTGGGTTTCCCTTCTCCCTGCCATCCCTTGAGGCGGCCATCCCGCCGTAAGACACTCGAGGAGAAGGGGGACCCCACCTGGGACCCCTCACTTCACCGCCAGTAGTTCCAGCCAGCATTGGGCGAAGGAGCCGTCGCCGGAGTGGGACCAGGCCCACGCCGAGCGGGCGGCGGAAGCGAGCTGGTCCCGGTCGGCGCTCGACGCGGACAGGGCCGCGTCCAAGCGGGACTCGACATACCGGGCCAGCTCGCGGTACGGCATGTCCGGGCGGAAGCGGGCGTGGGTCTGGACCTCCCGGAATCCCGCCTGCTCCACCAGCCCGGCGATGTGCTTCCCGGCGAAGGGATCCCCACCGGCGCGGCGGCGGAGCAGGTAGTGCCCCCGCAGTGCGGCGACCACGTTGACCGTCTTCGGTTGCAGGCGCGCCCTGCTCCAGTCCGATGTGGACAGAGCGAGCGTGCCACCGGGTCTCAGCACCCGGCTGAGCTCCTGCAACGCCGCCGCCGGACGGCTCAGGTGCTCGAAGAGTGCGTGCGCGAAGACCAGGTCGACACTTTCCGACAGCACGGGCAGCCCGTACACCGACCCCGCTACGAAGTCCACTGTGGACCCCACGGGAAGCTGCCGGGCCTCGGGGTCCACGCCGAGGACCCGCCCCGCGCCCACGACCGGCACGAACCCGCGCGTGATGGTGCCGGGGCCGCAGCCCACGTCCAGCACCCGCATGCCCGGTTTGAGCGTCCGCAGCACGAATCCCGCCCGGTCGCCCGCCGTCCTCGCGGACATCATCGACAGTGCGTCGTCGGCGAACCCGGGCGCGTATCCCTCCAGCACACGCCCACCGTACGGGCAGCACCTGGCAGGATCGAGGGGTGACCACTCAGCACCCGCCCGCCGTCATCCCCGACCGCCTCTTCGACGACGACGAGGCCGAGGCCCGCTGGCGCGCCCGGTTCCGCGCACCCCGCGTGTCGGTGCCGGACTGGGCCGTCGACGCACCGGACAAGAACCTCTACGTCTCCAACGCCAGCGGCGTCTGGGAGGTCTACGCGTGGGACCGCGCGACCGGCGAGCACCGCCAGGTCACCGACCGTCCCAACGGCACCCTCAGCGCCACCACCTCGCCGGACGGCACGTCCATCTGGTGGTTCAACGACACCGACGGCGACGAGTTCGGCTCCTGGGTGCGCGAGCCGTTCAACGGCGGCGAAGCCGAACAAGCGCTGCCGGATGTGCACGACGGCTATCCCGCGGGCCTCGAGATCGGGCACCGGGTGACCGCGGTGGGCGTCTCCACCGACGACGGCAGCGAGCTGTTCCTGCACGCCGAGGGCAAGACGGAGCGCTTCTACGCGAGCAAGGACGACGCGGGCGTCGCCGCGCTGTCGCGCGACGAGCGACTGATCGCCATCTCACACTCCGAGCACGGCGACTCGCGCCACCCCGCGGTCCGGGTGCTCGCCGCCGACGGGTTCGCGACGGTGGCGGAGAAGTGGGACGGCGAGGGCAAGGGCCTGACCCCGCTGGAGTTCTCCCCGGTGGCCGGTGACGCGCGGCTGCTCGTCCTGCACGAGCGCCGGGGCCGTGAGGAGCTGCTGCTCTGGGACGTCGAGCGGGACACCGAGACGGAGCTGTCGCTCGACCTGCCCGGCGAGGTGGCCGCCGGCTGGTACCCGAAGGCCGACGCGCTCCTGGTCGTGCATTTCCACGAGGGTCGCAGCTCCTTGTACCGCTACGACCTCTCGACCGCCGAGTTGTCCTCTTTGGACACCCCGAAGGGCCGGATCGGCGGTGCGAGCGTCCGGCCGGACGGCACCGTCGAGTACTCCTGGTCGAGCGCCGCGCGACCGCCGGTGATCCGCGCACGAGCGGCCGACGGCACCGACTCCGTCCTGCTGACCCCGCCCGGCGACCCCGCCCCCGGTTCGGCGCCCGTGGTGGACGCCTTCGTCGAGGGGCCGGGCGGCCGGGTGCACGCGCTGGTCGCGCGGCCGGTCGACGCACCGGAGGGGCCGGTCCCGACGGTGTTCACGCTGCACGGGGGCCCGCACGCGGCCGACGAGGACCGGTTCTCGGCCTATCGCGCGGTCTGGCTGGACGCCGGGTTCGCCGTCGTCGAGGTCAACTACCGAGGCTCGACCGGCTACGGCTCCGCGTGGCGGGACGCCATCGAGGGGCGGCCCGGCCTGACGGAACTCGAGGACGTCGCCGCGGTGTACGACTGGGCCGTCGAGAGTGGCCTCGCCGACCCCGCCAAATGCGTGGTGTCGGGCGCGTCCTGGGGCGGCTATCTGACCCTGCTCGCGATCGGCACCCAGCCGCAGCGCTGGGCGGCGGCGGTGGCGAGTGTGCCGGTGGCCGACTACGTCGCGGCCTACGAGGACGAGATGGAGCAGCTGCGCTCCTTCGACCGCGCTCTCTTCGGCGGTTCCCCCGATTCCATACCGGCTGTGTACAACGAGTGTTCACCCATCACCTATGTCGAGGCCGTGCGGGCGCCGGTGCTCGTGCTGGCGGGCGACAACGATCCGCGCTGCCCGATCCGCCAGATCGAGAACTACCTCGATCGCCTGGCAGCGCGCGAGATTCCGTACGAGTTCTACCGGTACGACGCCGGCCACGGCTCGCTCGTGATCGCCGAGACGATCAAGCAGACGGCGGCGGAGGTGCACTTCGCGCTGCGCGTGCTCGGGCTGAAGAACAGCTGAAGATTCCGGGTGTGGACAACCCGCACACGCCCATCATGGAACGCGTGGGCGCACCGCGGGTACTGATCGTCGAGGACGCCGAGGCCATCCGGGCCTCGGTGGAGTCGGCGCTGCACGACGCCGGGTACAAGGTTCTCGGCAGGGCGGACGGCCGGAGCTTCGAGCAGGATCTCGCGCGGTTCCGGCCGGATCTCGTCGTGCTCGACGTGATGCTGCCGGGCCGCGACGGGTTCACCCTGCTCCCGGTGCTGCGCCGGTCCTCGACGGCGGGTGTGGTGATGCTGACCGCACGCGATGCCGTGTCCGACCGGTTGCGCGGCCTCTCCGGTGGCGCGGACGACTACGTGGTGAAGCCGTTCGTGCTCGCCGAGCTGGTCGCCCGGGTGCAGGCCGTGCTGCGGCGGCTCGGCCGCGCGCCGTCGACGGTGCAGGTCGGCGACCTCGTGCTCGACCCCGAGTCCGGCGTCGTCGTACGCGGAACCGAGAAGGTCGAGCTGACCTCCACCGAACTCAAGCTGCTCGACTACCTCGCGGCGCAGCGCGGGCGGGTGGTCAGCAAGACGCAGATCCTGGCTGCGGTCTGGGGTTACGAGGACTACGACCCGAACATCGTCGAGGTGCACGTCAGCGCCCTGCGCCGCAAGCTCGAGGCGCACGGCCCACGGCTGCTGCACACCGTGCGCGGGCTCGGCTACGTGCTGCGGGCGGAGGAATAGGTGCGGACGGTCTCGCTGCGACGCCGGGTCACCCTCACCGCGCTGGCGGTGCTCGCCGTGGTGCTGGCCGGCGTCCTGCTCACCCTGCAGCTGCTGTTCTCGGTCGCCACGAACCGGACCGTGAACGCGATCCTGGCCGACCGTGTGCAGCTCGCGCAGCAGCTCGCCGCGCAGAAGGTCGGCGCCGCGGAGCTGATCCAGCGGGTCGACGCGCGGTCGGTGCGCGCACAGCTCGTGCTGCCGGACGGGGAGACCTTCGGCAGCCTGAACCTGCGAGCCGCGAACGAGCCGGGCGTCCGGCGCGTGCGGCTGGACTCGGGGCCGCTCAAGGGCGCGCGGTTGACGCTGGAGGCGGACGCGGGCCTGCTGTCGGGGGCGCGGGCCACGCTGTTCCGACTGTCGGCGCTCGCGGGCGTCGTGGCGCTGCTCGTAACCGCCGTGGCGCTCGTGTTCGGCGTCCGGTTCGCCCTGTCTCCCCTGGACGCCATGACCAGGCTGACGCGTTCGATCGCACGCGGCGGCCGCGGGCGGCGGTTGTCGCCGTCGCAACCCGACACCGAACTCGGACGGACGGCCCAGGCCTTCGACGAGATGCTCGACGCGCTCGAAGGCTCCGAGCAACGGACGAAACGGTTCGTCGCCGACGCCGCCCACGAGCTGCGGACGCCCGTCGCCGGACTTCAGGCCGTCGCGGACGCGATGCTGCAGCAACGTCCCGACGCGCCACCCGAGGAACGGGAACGCCTGCAACTGCTGCTCGGGCGGGAGGCACGGCGGGCGGGCAAGCTCGTCGACGACCTGCTCGACCTGGCCCGCATCGACGCCGGGATCGAGCTGCAGCGGCAGCCGGCCGACGTGCGTGCCATGGCCGCGACGCAGGTCGACCGGGCGCGGCTGCAGCATCCGGATCGCACCGTCGAGCTGACCGGCGACGAGGTCGTCGCTGAGGTGGATCCGGACCGGGTCGCGCAGATCGTCGCGAACCTCGTCGACAACGCCTGCCAGGCGACACCGCCGGGCGGCCGGGTCTCGGTGACCGTGGCGCGGAGCGGCGACGCCGTGGAGATCGTCGTCGCCGACACCGGTCCCGGGGTGTCGCCCGCCGACCAGGAGCGGATCTTCGACCGGCTGGTGCGGCTGGACGACGCCCGGGACCGGCGCGCCGGCGGCTCCGGGCTCGGCCTGCCGATCGCCCGCGGTTTCGCCCGTGCCCACGGCGGGGACCTGAGCTACCTGCCCGGCTCGCCGGGCGCCCGGTTCCGGCTGGTGCTGCCTCTTACTTCGGCGCTCCCGCGTCGGTGATGCGGGTCGCGGTGGCCGTGGCGCCTGCCTTCGTCGCCACGACGAACACCCGGTCGTTCACCGCGACCTGGCCGATCGCCGACGCCTGCTTGGCCTTCCGGACCTTCGTGGTGCCCCCGACGGTGTAGGTGGCGGTGAACCCGTCGTTGCTCCTGACCGTGACGGCGGTCGGGCTCACCGACTGGACCTGACCGCGCTGCAGGTCGACCACCTGGTGTTTCTTGCCGTTCAGCGTGACTTCGCCGTGCCCGACGCGGCCGAGCAGAGCCTTCCCGTGCTTGGCGGCCGACGCGGCCGCCGGTGCCGGCGACGACGGCGGTGCGGGCGTGCTGCTGTCCGCGAGCGCGATACCGCCGCCCGCGCCACCGAGCACCACCACTGCCGCGCCGACACCGGCCAGGATCTTGGTTCTCTTCAGCATGCCTCCAGCGTGCACAGCGGAGCTGAAGGTGCGCTGAAGCTCAGTGGTGGAACGCCGTGCTGGTCGCCGCGTCGTGCGCGGGCCTGTCCTGGCGCTCCAGTTCGGGCAGCGCACGGGTGAGGTCGTCGACCAGCAGGGCCGCCAGGTCGTGGGTGAAACCGTTGCGGCACACCACGCGCAGCACCGCCAGGTCCGTCCGGTTCGCGGGGAACGTGTAGGCCGGCACGAGCCAGCCCCGCTCCCGCAGCCGGCGCGACACGTCGAACACGTCGAACGACGTCACCTCCGGCTTCGTGGTGAACGCGAAGACCGGCAGCTCGTCGCCCCGGGTCAGCAGCCGGAACGGGCCGAGCTCCTCGATCCGCTCGGCCAGCGTCGTCGCCACGTCGCGCGAAGCCTGCTGCACCGCGCGGAAGCCCGCGCGACCGAGCCGGACGAACGTGTAGTACTGGGCGGCGACCTCGGCGCCGGGCCGCGAGAAGTTGAGCGCGAAGGTCGGCATCTCGCCGCCGAGGTAGTTGACGTTGAACACCAGCTCCTGCGGGAGCGCGTCGTGGTCGCGCCACAGCACCCAGCCGACGCCCGGGTAGACCAGTCCGTACTTGTGGCCCGAGGTGTTGATCGACGCGACGCGCGGCAGCCGGAAGTCCCACTCGAGCTCCGGGTCCAGGAACGGCGCGATCATCGCGCCCGACGCGCCGTCCACGTGGACCGGGATGTCCCAGCCCGTGCGTTCCTGCAGCTCGTCGAGCGCGGCCGCGATCTGCGCGACCGGCTCGTAGCTGCCGTCGAACGTGGACCCGAGGATCGCGACGACGCCGATGGTGTTCTCGTCGCAGTGAGCCACCGCCTCCTCCGCGCTCAGGTGGAACCGGTCGCCCTCCATCGGCACGAACCGCGGCTCGACCTCCCAGTACTCGCAGAACTTCTCCCAGCACACCTGGACGTTCACGCCCATCACCAGGTTCGGCCGTCCACCGCGGCCGAGCTTCGACCAGCGCCGCTTGAACGCCATCCCGGCGAGCATGCAGGCCTCCGACGAGCCGGTCGTCGAGCAGCCGATGATGGCGGCCGGGTCCGGCGCGTGCCACAGGTCGGCGAGGATGTTCACGCAGCGCCGCTCCAGCTCGGCGGTCTGCGGGTACTCGTCCTTGTCGATCATGTTCTTGTCGACGCACTCGGCCATCAGCTCGCGTGCCTGCGGCTCCATCCACGTCGTGACGAACGTGGCGAGGTTGAGCCGCGCGTTGCCGTCCAGGAGCAGTTCGTCGCGGACGAGCTGCAGGGCGGTGTCGGCGGGGAGTGCCTCGTCGTCGAGCCGGTGGTGCGGCAGGGTGATCGTCGCCGCCAATGCCGGATTCATCCCGTCCAGCAGCGGATTGCTACCGCCGCGGCGGTTGGGGCGGTTCGTCTTCCCGGAATGCAGGACCATTCTCGGAAGGTAGCCCGTGTGCCGCCGGATAGCCGCCCGCACACGAAATAGCCCCGCCGGTGTCGTCCGGAAACGACCCGGTGGGGCTGTTCGTCCGCCGGGATCCCCCCGGCGACGGGCTCAGGCCTGCTGGGCCTGCCACATCCAGTGCGCCTCTTCCAGCGCGCGGGTGATCTCGATCAGCAGGTCCTGGGTGACCAGGTCACTCTTGTCGGTCTCGTCGATCCGCTTGCGCAGCCGCGCGATCTCCTCGGCGAGGATGTCGACGATCGCGGCGATGGTCGACTCGACGCTCTGCCAGTTGTCGGGGTACTCCGGCAGCCCGGAGCTCTCGACGACCGTCTTCGCCTTGCCGTTGGGCGAGACACCGATCGCGTTCGCGCGCTCGGCGACCTCGTCGACGTAGTTCCTCGCGGTCGTCACCAGCTCGTCGAGCTGCAGGTGCGCGCTGCGGAAGTTCGAGCCCACCACGTTCCAGTGGGCCTGCTTGGCGATCAGCGACAGGTCGACCAGGTCGACCAGCGTGGCCTGCAGGATGTTGCCGGTGACTTCCTTGTCGCTCTCCGGCAGCGGGCTCTTGATCGGAGAGTTGGCCATGACGGGATTCCTTCCTCTCACCTCAGGAGGTCTTGGCGGTTACCTCGACCTCGATGTTGCCTCGGGTCGCGCGCGAGTACGGGCACAGCTGGTGTGCCTGCGCGACCAGCTCGTTGGCCTGCCCCTGTTCCAGGCCGGGCAGGGTGGCCTCCAGCTTGACCGCCAGCCCGAAGACGTCGCCGTCCTTGCCGATCGTGACCTCCGCGGTCACGGTGGAGTCGGGCAGCTTGACCTTCGCCTGGCGGGCGGCCGCCTGCAACGCGCTGTGGAAGCAGGCCGAATAGCCGGCCGCGAACAGCTGCTCGGGGTTGGTGCGCTCGCCACCGGGACCCCCCATCTCCTTCGGCACCGCGAGCTGCTCGTCGATCACGCCGTCGGACGAGGTGACCTCGCCGTTGCGGCCATCACCTCGGGCGGTCGCGACCGCCGTGTACAACGCGTCCACCATGGTCGTCCGTACCTCCAGTTCCTGGGGAGCTTCAGCCTCCCACCAGGAACGACATCCCGCACGGGCCGAGCGTTTCCCGGGCTCGTTCCTTCTCACGGGGAGGAATACCCAGCCCGAGGTCGCGGCAACCGTTCAGCCGCGACGGGTGCGCGCGAACTCCGTCACATGCTGCCCGATCAGGCGAAGCGTGTTGACAGTCTTCTCGTCGGAAGCTCCACCAGCCTCGTCGAACTTGACCTCGGCGGAGTTGACCGCGCCGCCGAGCGGGGTGGGCCAGCCACGCAGGGCGTGCGTGATCGTGCGCAGCTGGTCGAGCGTGGTGACCGCGGCCTGCCAGCCGTAGGCGACCGCGACCAGGCCGATCCCGCGGCCGTCGAGGTACGGGCGGGTGTCCGGGCGCAGGTCCTCGAGGTAGTCGAGGGCGTTCTTGATCAGACCCGAGAGGGCGCCGTGGTAACCCGGCGACACGATGATCAGCCCGTCCGCCCGGCGGACGGCGTCGATCAGGCGTTCGGCCTCCGGGGTGCGCTCGGGGATACCCGCGTCGTAGAACGGCAGCACCAGGTCCGCCCCGGTGATCGCCTGGGTCTGCGCGCCCGCCTCTTGCGCGCCCGCGAGCGCGATGCGCAGCGCGCGTTCGGACTGGGAGCCGGCGCGCAGGGAACCGCCCACGCCGACGATGTTGATCACCGAGGAGGAAGTCACGCTTCGAGGCTAACCCCTCCACTTGGCTGGAGGACCAGGATTTGGGACGGAGGTCCGGGTCACAGCTGGCCAGATCACCTACTCGTCGGTAACCTGACAAACCATGGCGAACCCCCTCCTGCCCCGCGTCGAAGCAGCCGCGGCCCGGCTGATCTACGCGCTTCCCCGGCCGATCCGGCGGCTGATCGCAGGCAAGCCCATCCGGCTCGACGGGCAGGAGCTCGCGCTCGACGCGCAGCTGTTGCTGCGGCTGCAGCAGGTGGGGAAGTCGTCGATGTCCCAGGACACCCCGGAGCTGGCGCGCGCGATGCTCGCCGAGTCCCAGCATCTGGTCAGCGGCAAGCCCATCGAGCCGGTCTCGACCCGTGAGCTGACCATCCCCGACGACAACGACGGCATCCCCGCGACGCTGTACACGCCGGACGGCCTGCCGGAGGACTCCGGGCTGCTGGTCTTCTACCACGGCGGCGGCTGGGTGATCGGCACCCGCGCGAGCCACGACAACACGGCCCGCTTCCTCGCGCGGTACGCCGGTGTCCGGGTGCTCTCGATCGAGTACCGCCTCGCGCCCGAGCACCCGTTCCCCGCGGCGGCGGACGACGCCGTGGCCGCGTTCGACTACGCCTACGCGAAGGCGAAGGACCTCGGCGCCGACCCCGAGCGCATCGCCGTCGGCGGGGACAGCGCGGGCGGCAACCTCGCCGCCGTCGCCGCTCAGGTCACCACCCGGCGAGGTGGTCCGGCCCCGGCGTTCCAGCTGCTGCTCTACCCCGGCGTGGACGCCTCGGTGCGCCGCCGTTCGCGGGAGTTGTTCGGCAGCGGCTTCTTCCTGACCGACACCGACATGACGTGGTTCATCGACCACTACGCGCCGACGGGCGTCGACCGCACCGATCCGCGCCTTTCCCCGTTGCTGGCGAAGGATTTCTCCGGCCTGCCGCCCGCGTACATCGCGACCGCCGGGTTCGATCCGCTGCGCGACGAAGGCGAGGCGTACGGCGAGAAACTGCGGGAGGCCGGGGTGCCGGTCGCGGCGAGCCGCCAGTCGGACCTGATTCACGGCTACGTCAATTTCCTCGGCGTCGGTACCCGTTTCCGGGAAGCGGCCGCGGAAGCCGCGGGCGCCTTGCGGCTCGGCCTCGCCGGGATCAACTGACAGCCGGGGCCCGGCGTGTTTGCCACGCCGGGCCCCGGGCCCCCTATTCGTGCGGTCTAGACACCCGGGACCGGTGCCGCGGGCACCGGCAGCGCGGGCACCGGGAGCGCGGGCACGCCGCCCGGCAGCAGTGACAGCAGCAGGCTGGTCACCGTGACGAGCAGGTTCTTCACGAGGTTGCCCACCATGTCCAGCGGCGCCGGCAGGTCGGGCAGCGACGGCACCGGCGGCAGCTGACGGGCCGTCTGCGCCTGCGCCGGGTCGGCCAGGATGCGGCTGCCCTCCGTGGACAGGCCGTTCGCGTCCGCGGCCTGCTGCTGGGCGTCGGCCTGGATGGAGTACTTCTGGCCCGCGGCGAGGTCGCCGAGGACCGGGCTGAGCTGGTCGAGCGAACGCTGGGTGCCCGGCACGTCGGCGGCGTAGGCGGACTTGGTCAGTTGGTCCCGCAGCTGCAGGACCTGCTGGCCCGCCGCCTCGGTGCTCGAAGTGCCCTTGCCGTCGGCTGACGCGACCCCGGCCCCACTCACCGCGAGCACGCTTCCCGCCACCGCGATCGCGAGGATCCGGGCGAACTTGCCTTTCATTGACTACCTCCTGGCCTCTGTGGACCTAACGGGGTTAATGGGTACCTGCCGTGTCGATCACTCACCAGTCGACCACTCGTCAGGGATGTTTAGTCACCCTTACGTGCCGGATTCGATTCCGGGACCGCACTCCGATCGGGCACTCGCGGGCTTCGCCCGTTGATCATGAAAGCCGGGAACGGGGATCGCGCTGCGTGCTCGCCTCACCCGCATGCACCTCAAACTCACCCGAAGCGCTGTATTCGGCGCTGGAACCCGCTGATCACTCCGGAGTGATCATGAGGCGACCGACCCCTTCGGGGTTCACACCGCACACGTTGGTCGCAGACGCGCTCGATCACGGCTGGGACACGTTGTTGCCCACGTGCCCGATGATGTTCTGCGCGAGCCGCTCACGCTGCTCGTCGCTCAGCACCTTGCGCACGAGCGTGCCGGCCTGGCCGAAGTCGTCGTCCTCCGCGTGCGGCTTGTACAGGCCGGCGGCCTTGAGCCGGTCCTGTCAGGAGCCGGACCAGGCCGAGGAGCCGGCCTCGAAAAGAAGTTGCACGGTCGTGCCACTATGAGGCACGTGCAGTCGTACCGCCGCGTGCTGGCCCTTCCCCGCGTCCCGGCGACGATGCTGCTGATGTTCCTCACCCGGCTGCCGATGACGGCGATGGGCCTCACGCTGACCCTGCACGTCGTCACCGACCTCGGCCGCGGCTACGGCGCGGCCGGTCTCGTCGGCACCGCGGCGACGCTCGGCAGTGCGCTCGGCGCGCCCCTGGTCGGCAGGCTGATCGATCGCCACGGCCTGCGCCCGGTCGTCGCCACCTGCGGCACCGCGTCCACGGCGTACTGGGTCAGCGCGCCGCATCTGTCGTACGTGGCGCTGGTCGCGGTCGCGCTGCCCGCGGGCATGCTGGCGGTCCCGGCGAGCTCGATCTCCCGGCAGGTGCTGACCGCGCTCGTCCCGGTCGCGCTGCGGCGCTCGGCGTACTCGCTGGACACGATCTCGCTCGAATCGTCGTTCATGATCGGCCCGGCCGCCGGGATCGCGGTCGCCACCCAGGTGTCCGCGTCGGTCGCGCTCACCGGCATCGGCGTCTGCTTCGCGCTCACGACCGTCGCGCTGTGCTGGTTCAACCCGCCGATCCGGCGGCTGGACGAGGTGGTGACGGGCAGCAGGCCGCCACTGCGCGACTGGCTCGGCCGGCGCCTGGTCGCGACCCTGTTCGTCGGCGGCGGCGCCCTGTTCTGCCTGGCCGGCACCGAACTCGCGACGCTCGCCGCGCTGCGGGTGACCGGCGAAGTCGGCTGGACGGGCGTGGTGATCGCGGTGATGTGCGTGGCCTCGGCGGCCGGCGGGATCATCCACGGCGCGGTCCGGCGGTCGCTTTCGCAGCCGACGCTGATGCTGCTGCTGACCCTGCTGGTGATCCCGGTGGGCCTGTTCGGGCAGTCGTGGTGGTTGCTGGCGATCGCGCTCGTGCCGATGAACGTGGCGTGCGCGCCCACGCTCGCGGCCACGGCCGAGGAGGTCAGCGCGCTGGCGCCGGCGCGGGTCCGCGGCGAGGCGATGGGCCTGCTGGACTCGGCGACCCGGCTGGGGATGGCCACCGGCAGCCCGGCGGTCGGTTTCGCGATCGACCACTCCTCGCCGGGACTGGGGTTCGTGGCCGCCGGGCTCGGTGGCCTGGTGGTCGCCGCGGTCGGGCTCGGCCTGCGGCTGAGGGTGCGCCTGCCGAAACCGGTGAACGCCTGATCCCTCCGGGTGCCGAGTCCATTGTGGACGACAGCAGACGCCTTCTGGGGAACCCGGCTAGAGGCAGGCAGCACGCAGGGCGCTCAGGTTCGCCGCGTTGCGCTGCGCCCAGTCGTTCACATCACTCAAGCCCTCGACCTTGCGTTGCTCCAGCGCGATGTAGGAATCGGCGATGGTGAACAGGTTCTGCTTGAGATCCTGGTCCGACACCTGGTTCGCCAGCTGACGGAGCCGGTCCGCCTTCTGCTGCGCCTGGGCCGCGAGCTGCGCCGGGTCGAGGTTCGGGTTGAGGTTGGTCAGGCCCAGTGCCTCGGCGCACGCGCTCGCCTGACTCGCCGTCGAATCGACCTGGTCACAGCCCGCCAGCAGCAGTCCGAGCCCGGCGACCGCGAGCACGCGTACGAGTTTCATGCACCCAAGCTACCCAAGCCGCCCGGTCAGGTACCGGCCGTTCGCCCCGAACATCGACGTCACGTTGTCCGTCAGCTGCCTGCCGTAGCGTTCGGCCAGGTCCGCGCCCGAGACATCGCCGACCGCCCAGCCCAGCTCGGCCAGCTGTTCGGCCGGGTCCCCGTGCGGGTCGTCGGGCAGCAGGGCCGCGAAGTCGAAGCCGAACTCCTTCAGCATGTTCTCCACCGCCGGGTCCTCCAGCGCCGCCTTCGGATCGTGGACGTACTCGATCGCCACCGTGCTCTCCAGCGCCGACAGCGAATGGACCGTGTCCAGCAACCGCGTCGCGGCGTCCCGCGCCAGATACGGCAGCAGGCCCTCGACGAGCCACGCGGTGGGCTGCTCCGGGTCGAACCCCTTGTCCAACAAGGCGTTCGCCCAGTCGTCGCGTAGGTCCACGGCCACCGTCCGGCGCTCGCACCGAGGCTGTGCGCCCTGCTCGGCCAGCACCTCGTCCTTGAACTCCAGCACCCGCGGCTGGTCCACCTCGAACAGCGTCGTCTCGTCCGGCCAGTCCAGCCGGAAGGCACGGCTGTCCAGCCCGGCCGCCAGGATGACCACCTGGCGCACGCCTGCCGTCGACGCTTCCGCGAGGTACTCGTCGAAGAACCTCGACCGCAGCCCCAGGAACAGCGACATCCGCTCCCACAGGGCGTCCTCGCGCGGCAGCTCGCCGGCGCGCGTGGGCAGTGGCATCGGCGCCTGCGCGGCCCGGACGAAGGCCGCCGCGTACGGATCTTCGACCAGCGGCTCGGCCCGGCTGCTCTCGACCGCGCGAGCAGCCGCGACGGCGAGCGCCGTGATCCCGACTCCCGACACGATGTCCCAGTCCCGCATGCGGCCCCCTTCAACGCTGAGTGATCAAGGTCTACCAGCGCGTGTACCCGTCAGGCAACCGTTTGCAACATGCCGGGACTACTGGTCGACGGTTTTCCACCAGCGCAGCGTGAATCCCGCGCCGGCCAGCACGATGACGGCCGTGAACGCGACCCAGCCGAACGGGAAGCCCCCGCCCCCGGTGTCGGACTCGCTCGCGGCGGGCGCGACGGCCGGGGTCGCGGTGACCAGGCCGACCTTCACCGACAGGTCCTCCCGCGGCTTCGGCCCCACGGTCATCGGCGGGGTGCACCCGTTGTCCACTCCCGGCACGCGGAACGCCGCGAACCCCGGCGGCAGGTGCGTGAGGTCGAAGCAGACCTGGTACGAGCCGTCCGGCAGGTCGTCGAGCAGGTAGCCGCCGTCCGGGCCGGTGCGGGTGGCGGCGACGACGCGGCCCGTCGCGTCCTTCATCGTGACCTCGATGCCCGCCGCACCCGGCTCATCCGGGTCGGGCTCGCCGTTGCCGTTGCGGTCGAACCAGACAAGGTCGCCGACCCGGTTGCGCGCGGCGACCACTCCGGCGTCCAAAGTGGACTCATCACGGTGCCCGACGCCCACCGTCACCGGCGGTGTGCACGAGCCGGCGAGGTCGACGTCGGAGTCCTTGGTCGCGTCGCCGACGCGCGGTTTGGACCACTGACCACCCGCGTAGGCGGGCGGGAATCCCTTGGGGTCGAAGCAGACCTGGTAGGCGCCGTCGGGGATGCCCTTGAACGAGTACGCGCCGTCGGCGCCGGTGGTGGTCGTGGCCGCGTCGCCGCCCCCCGCCTTGACCAGCCGCACCGGCACCCCGGCGATACCCGTCTCCACGGGGTCCTGCAGGCCGTTGCGGTTGCTGTCGAACCACACCCGGTCGCCAAGCTCGTTGACCGGGGCGGCGAGGCCGGCGCTGAGCGAGGTGTCCTCCCGCTTGCCGAGCCCGATGGTCACGGTGCGGGTGCAGCCGGTCGCGGGGTTGGCGGCGGAGTCGTTGACGTACTTCGCGGGCGTGTAGTCGGCGACCGCGGCCGGCAGGTTGCCGAGGTCGAAGCACACCTGGTACGAGCCGTCGGGCACGTCGTCGAAGACGTAGCCGCCGTCCGGGCCGGTGGTGGTGAGCGCCAGCTGGCTGCCGTCGTCGCCGCGCAGCTTCACCGGCACCCCGCCGATACCGGGCTCGTTCGGGTCCGGCACGCCGTCGGCGTTGAGATCCGACCAGACCCGCGCGGCGATCCGGTTCACCGGCGGCGCCAGCCCGGCGTCGAGGGTGCGGTCCTGCACGTGGTCGGCCTTCAGCTCCGTCGGCGCCGTGCAGCCGGTGGTGGGGTCGGGCGCCGAGTCCTGACCGGGGTTGCCCGCCCTGGGCTTGGTCAGCTTGTAGTCGGCGTACTGCGCGGGCAGTTTTCCCGCGTCGAAGCAGACCTTGTACGTGCCGTCCGGCAGGTGTGAGAACGCGTACTGCCCGTGCGGGCCGGTGGTGGTCGCGACGACGACGGCGCCGTCGGCATCCTGCAGCGACACCGGCACCCCCGCCACGCCGGGCTCGCCCGGGTCCTGCAGGCCGTTGCGGTTGACGTCCGCCCACACCAGGTCGCCGACCTCGTTGAGCCCGCCCACGACCCCGCCGTCCACGGTGTCGTCGACCGAACCGGCCGGGCCCACGGTCACCCGTGCCGTGCCCGAGCCGGGGTCCACGTTGGAGTCGATCTCGGGCGTCACGCTCGCGAGCGGCGTGGTCCAGCGCAGCCCCGCGACCGGCGGCGAGCCCGGCAGGCCCGCGGTGTCCACCCCGGAGTAGTCGAACTTGAGCGTGTAGCAGGTGTTCGGCGTCACGCCGTCGCCCGGGCCGAACAGGTACCGGCCACCGGCGTCGGTGGTCTTCTCCGCCAGGGGCGCGCCGTTCCCGTCGCAGGGCAGCAGTTGTACCCGGACGCCCGGCAGCGGCGGCTCGTCGCCGTCCTGCACGCCGTCTCCGTCGGTGTCGAACCAGACGCGGTCACCCAGCTGGACGTCGCCGGCGCCACCGCCGACCGCCATCGTGAGGTTCGCGGCCTTGCCGCCGGACACGTCGACGAACTCGGTCAGCCCGGCGAAGCCCGGCGCCTGCGCCGCCGGTTCGAGCCCGCTCATCGTCGGCGGGATCGACGCGTCGACCCGGTACCGGCCGCCGGCGAGCGCGGTGGTCACGATGGTGACCGTGCCGTCGGGCCCGGTGGTGCCGCTCGCGCTCGCGCCCGACGGGTCCGTGGCGACGACGAGGATGCCGCCCACCCCGGCGCCGTTCTGGTCCGGGCGCACCACCCGAACCGTCAGCGGCCCGTCGGCACTGTCGGCGGTCGCCAGCGTGGGGAGCGCGCTCACCACGAGCAGCGCCACCACAGCGACGATCACGTGCCTCACGAACAGCTCCCGACATCACCCTGCTGAAACACTGCGCCCACACTAAAAGCGGGGAGAGTCGATCACTGGGAGATGCCGCCTCCCGAAAGAGTGAAAAGCTGTAACGCTACGCGACCGTCAGCCCTGGGCGATGATCTCCGCGATCTGCACGGCGTTGAGCGCGGCGCCCTTGCGCAGGTTGTCGTTCGAGATGAACAGCGCCAGGCCCCGCCCCCCGGGCACGCCGGGGTCCGTCCGGATGCGGCCGACGTAGCTCGGGTCGCGGCCCGCCGCCTGCAGCGGAGTGGGCACGTCGGACAGCTCGACGCCCGGAGCGTTCGCGAGCACCTCGGTGGCCCGCTCGACCGAGATCGGCTCGCTGAACTCGGCGTTCACCGAGATCGAGTGCCCCGAGAACACCGGCACCCGCACGCAGGTGCCGGACACCAGCAGACCGGGGATGTCGAGGATCTTGCGGCTCTCGTTGCGCAGCTTCTGTTCCTCGTCCGTCTCGAACGAGCCGTCGTCCACAACGGACCCGGCCATCGGGAGCACGTTGAACGCAATGGGGGCGACGTACTTGGCCGGCGCCGGGAAGGTGAGCGCGGAACCGTCGTGGGTCAGCTCGGCCGCGCGCGAGGCGACCGCGTTCGTCTGCGCCGCCAGCTCCTCCACGCCGGCCAGCCCGCTGCCCGAGACCGCCTGGTAGGTGCTCGCGATCAGGCGCACCAGGCCCGCTTCGTCGTGCAACGGCTTGAGCACCGGCATCGCGGCCATCGTGGTGCAGTTCGGGTTGGCGACGATGCCCTTGCGCGCGTCCTTGATCGCCTGCGGGTTGACCTCGCTGACGACGAGCGGGACTTCGGGATCCAGCCGCCAGGCGGACGAGTTGTCGATGACCGTCACACCCGCCTCGGCGAACCGCGGCGCCTGCGCCCTGGAGGTCGAGCCGCCCGCGGAGAACAGCGCGATGTCCAAACCGGACGGATCGGCGGTCGCCGCGTCCTCGACCTCGATCTCGGTGTCCCGCCAGGGAAGCTTCGTGCCCGCCGACCGGGACGAGGCGAAGAACCGCAGCTCGCTCAGCGGGAAGTCCCGCTCCGCCAGCAGCTTCCGCATCACGCCACCGACCTGCCCGGTGGCGCCGACCACGCCTACTCGCAAACCGCCTGCCATCACCGGCCACTCCCCGCGTAGACGACGGCTTCTTCGTCGCCGCCGAGTTCGAATGCGTCGTGGATCGCGCGCACGGCCTCGTCCAGCTGCGCGTCGCGGATGAGCACGGAGATCCGGATCTCCGAGGTGTTGATGATCTCGATGTTGACGCCGGCCTTGGCCAGCGCCTCGCAGAACGTCGCCGTGACACCGGGGTGCGAGCGCATGCCCGCGCCGACCAGCGAGACCTTGCCGACCTGGTCGTCGTAGAGCACCGAGTTGAACTCGAGCTCCGGCTTGAGCTTCTCCAGCTCGCCGACCGCCTTGGGGCCGTTGGCCTTGGACAGCGTGAAGGTGATGTCGGTGCGGCCCGCGGTGTTGGACACGTTCTGCAGCACCATGTCGATGTCGATCTCGGCGGTGGCGATGACCCGGAAGATCCGCGCCGCGGCGCCGGCGTGGTCGGGCACGCCGGTCACCGTGATCTTCGCCTCCGACCGGTCGTGCGCCACACCGGTGATCAACGCTTGTTCCACGGGGATCTCCTCAATCGAACCGGTCACCGTCGTACCCGGCTTGTCACTGTAGGAAGAACGGACGCGGATCGGTACTCCATATCGGCGGGCGTACTCGACGGACCGCAGGTGCAGGATCTTCGAACCGCTCGCGGCCAGCTCGAGCATCTCCTCGTACGGCACGGTGTCGAGCTTCTTCGCGTCCGGCACGATCCGCGGGTCGGCGGTGTACACACCGTCCACATCGGAATAGATCTCGCACACGTCGGCGCTCAGCGCGGCGGCGAGCGCCACCGCTGTGGTGTCCGAACCGCCGCGGCCGAGCGTGGTGATGTCCTTGGTGTCCTGCGCGACGCCCTGGAACCCGGCGACCAGCGCGATGTAGCCCTGCTCGAGCGCCTCGGTGACGCGGCTGGGCGTGACGTCGATGATCCGCGCGTTGCCGTGCACCGCGGTGGTCACGACCCCGGCCTGCGAGCCGGTGAACGACCACGCTTCGGCACCGTGCGCGGAGATCGCCATGGCCACCAGTGCGTTCGAGATGCGCTCGCCCGCGGTGAGCAGCATGTCCATCTCGCGCTCCGGGGGCACGGGGTTGACCTGCTGGGCGAGGTCGAGCAGCTCGTCGGTGGTGTCGCCCATCGCCGAGCAGACGACCACCACGTCGTTGCCCGCCTTCTTGGTGGCCACGATCCGCTCGGCCACGCGCTTGATCCGATCAGCGCTCTCCAACGACGAACCGCCGTACTTCTGGACCACGAGCGCCACTTGTCTCGGACCTCCTAGGTGCGCTTTTCGGAAAAGCCTACCGGGATGAGCGTATTCGGCTACCCGCCTGTGTGGCGGCGACCACTTTCGTCACATTCAGTAACCGTATTCGGGGGAAATCTTCCGGTGCACCGAGAGGCGAACGAGTGGATTTTCGCGTTCCGCTGCCGCACCCGACCCGGTCCAGCAGGGAAAACGGCACGGTGTGATTGTTCTCGCGATTCGGCGCCGATCCCGGGTCGTCGAACTTTCGCGGCCGCTCGACCGTTCTCGGCGTGTGGAAGGACGCGATCTGGCGGACAATTTTCCCGGGAGGGTCCATGGACGTCGCGACCCGCCGGGTGTTCCGCCGGGTGGTGTGCCCGGTGTGCGGTGAGCGCCGGACGGAGATGCGCGTCTTCGGCGCCTCTCGTGAGGACGAATGGGGGCGGCCCAAGCGGTGCCGGAAGATCCGGCGCGAGCTGCGCTCGCAGGCGGACGCGTGGCGGCCGGCCCCCACCTGCGACCGATGCGCGAGGTGAGCACCGTGTGGAAGCTCGTTCCGGTGGTACTGCTGGTCTTCGTCGCCGCCTGCGCACCCGGTCCCGGCACGCCACCGGCCACCACTCCCGCGAGCACGGCTTCGTCGACGACGGCTCCCGCCACGACAGCCGAGCTGATCACGGTGCCCGACGTCTCGGGGCTGAACCACCAGGACGCGCAGAACCGGATGCAGGCCGCCGGGTTGTACAACCTGCGCGAGGTCGACGGCACCGGCCAGGGCCGCGCGCTGGTCCTGGACCGCAACTGGGTGCAGGTCGCACAGGATCCGCCCGCCGGGTCCAAGGTGCCGAAGGACACGGTGATCACCCTGACCGCGATCAAGTACACCGACCGCTGATCATGTGGAAGCATTCGCCCCGATGCGGAAACCAGCGGACAGCAGCGCGCCCCTCGCGGATCTGATCACCGAACGGTGGAGCCCCCGCGCGCTCGACGAGACCGGCGAAGTCACCTGGGACCAGCTGCGGGCCCTGCTCGAAGCGGCGCGCTGGGCGCCGTCGTTCGGCAACACCCAGCCCGCGCGCTATCTCGTCGGCAGACGCGGGGACGAGACCTTCCGGCGCATCCTCGGCGCGCTGACCCCGCGCAACCAGTCGTGGGCGCACCGGGCCGGTGCGCTGCTGGTCGCGGTGATGGTCACGCGCAACGAGAAGGGCGAGATCCCGTACGCCGAGTACGGGCTCGGGCTGGCCGGGCAGAACCTGGTGCTGCAGGCGGTCGCCGAAGGGCTGGTCGCCCATCAGATGGCCGGCTTCGACCCGGACACCGTGCGGCGCGAGTTCGCCGTTCCCGAGGAGGCCGTGCCGCGGGTCGCCATCGCCGTCGGCGTGCAGGCGGCACCGGAGGTGTTCGACGACGAACGCGACGCCGAGCGCGAGCGCGCACCCCGCCGTCGCATCGCACTCGGCGAGTTCGCCTACACCGGCGCCTGGGGTCAGGCCGCCTTCTGAGTCGTGCCCTCGATGACGTGGCAGCTGACGTCGGCGCCGAACGCGTCCGCGAAGCTGCGCCGCAGGTAGGGCATGGCGTGGTTCCAGCCTTCGACCGGACTGCCCGGCCCGTAGCACCACCCGCTTGCATGCGCACCCTTCGCTTCCACGAGTACGAAGCACCCCTCGACGTCCTGCGACTCGAAGACACCGAAGGCGCGATCCACAACGACGTGCTCGGCGAATACGCGCAGCTGGCGGCCGAGGGGCGCTTCTCGGTACCGGTGGCGCGCACGTTCCCGCTGGAGGACTGGCAGACGGCTGCGGCGCCGAGTCAGTCGGGACAGGCGCGCGGCAAGCTCGTCCTGCGGATCGGCTAGTTCGAAGCGGCGAAGATGCGGCGGATGAGCTTCGCGACGATGGCAGAGACGATCAGCCAGAACAGCGCCGCGATGCCGTAGTTCACCAGCACGCGCAACTTCGCGTCGTTCGGCTCGAAGAGATCCTTGAAGCCGATCGAGAGGCTGTCCGCCCAGCCGCGGACCCAGGACACGATCCCGTTGGCCGGGTTCGCGGAGCCGACCGTGAAGATCACGTGCAGCACGAGGATGACGGCGAAGACCAGGCCCACCCAGCGGACCACACCCGCGACGAGCCCCACGCCGGAGTCCTTGATGCGGTGCCAGTCCACGTCGGACCCACGCTTCGGCCGCGACTCCTCGTCGGCGACGTCGTTGTCACTTCTCTCGGCGTGCTCGGCCATGCCGGAAGTGTGACACGTCCCGCGAGCGATTGCTACTCACAAGTAACGGCAAGGTCGCGTACCCCATTTCCGTCATCAACTCCTCGCGGCTAAAGTGGAGTTCGTGGCTAGTGCTCTCCTGCTTCGCTGCCGCGACGGGGCCTGATCCGACCGGCCCCCCGTCGCGGGGCTTCGTGACGCCGCCGGTCGCCCGATTCGAAACCCGGCAGGAGAACACCCCGGTATGACCACCCCTGAGTCCACCAGCCTGAGCCGCATCCGCAAGCCCTCCCGGCCCGCCCCGGCCGACCAGCCCGCCTGGAACCCGCAACGCGGCACCGCGATGCCCGTGCACCGGTACAAGCCCTGGTACCAGCTGGTCGAGGACATCGACGTACCCGACCGCACCTGGCCGGACAAGCGCATCGACCGCGCCCCGCTGTGGTGCGCCGTCGACCTGCGCGACGGCAACCAGGCCCTGATCGACCCGATGTCGCCCGCCCGCAAGCGCAAGTTCTTCGATCTGCTCGTGCGCATGGGTTACAAGGAGATCGAGGTCGGCTTCCCGGCCGCGAGCCAGACCGACTTCGACTTCGTCCGCGAGATCGTCGAAGAGAACGCGATTCCCGAGGACGTCCGCATCCAGGTGCTGACGCAGTGCCGCCCCGAGCTGATCGAGCGGACCTTCCGGGCGTTGGAAGGCGCGCCGCAGGCGATCGTGCACATCTACAACTCGACCTCGATCCTGCAGCGGCGCGTGGTGTTCCGCGAGGAGCGCGAGGGCATCAAGAAGATCGCCCTGCAGGCCGCGGAGCTGGTCGGCGAGTACGCCTCGAAGTACTCCGACACCGACTTCCGGTTCCAGTACTCGCCCGAGTCCTACACCGGCACCGAGCTGTCCTACGCCGCCGAGGTGTGCAACGCGGTCACCGACATCTGGCAGCCCACGCCGTCGCGGCCGGTGATCCTGAACCTGCCCTCGACGGTCGAGATGGCCACGCCGAACGTGTACGCCGACTCCATCGAGTGGATGGGCCGCAACCTCGACCGGCGCGACTCGGTGATCCTGTCGCTGCACCCGCACAACGACCGCGGCACCGCGGTGGCCGCCGCCGAGCTGGGCTACCAGGCCGGCGCCGACCGCATCGAGGGCTGCCTGTTCGGCAACGGCGAGCGCACCGGCAACGTCGACCTCGTCGCGCTGGGCATGAACCTGTTCAGCCAGGGCATCGACCCGCAGATCGACTTCTCCGACATCGACCAGGTCAAGCGCACGGTCGAGTACTGCAACCAGCTGCCGGTGCCCGAGCGCAGCCCGTGGGGCGGCGACCTGGTGTTCACCGCGTTCTCCGGCAGCCACCAGGACGCGATCAACAAGGGCCTCGACGCGCTGCGCCGCGCCGCCGAGAAGGAGGGCGTACCGGTCGACGAGTACCCGTGGGAGGTGCCGTACCTGCCGATCGACCCGAAGGACGTCGGCCGCACGTACGAGGCCGTCATCCGGGTCAACTCGCAGTCCGGCAAGGGCGGCGTCGCCTACATCATGAGGACCGAGCACCAGCTCGACCTGCCGCGCCGACTCCAGATCGAGTTCTCGCAGGTCATCCAGCGGCACACGGACACCGAGGGCGGCGAGGTCGCCCCGGCGACCATGTGGAACGCGTTCTCGGCCGAGTACCTGGAGGCCGAGTCCCCGCTGCAGCTGGTCAGCCAGCACGTCACCGCGAACGGCGACTACCACCTGGTCGCGACCGTCCGGGTGGACGGCGAGGAGCAGGAGATCACGGGCAACGGCAACGGCCCGATCGCCGCGTTCTTCGACGCGCTGTCGACCGTCGGGTACGACCTGCGGCTCATGGACTACAGCGAGCACACCCTCTCCCCGGGCGACGACGCGAAGGCTGCCTCGTACATCGAGTGCGCCGTCGGCGACAAGGTCTACTGGGGTGTCGGCATCGACCCGTCGATCGTGACGGCGTCGCTGCGGGCGGTCGTCTCGGCCGTCAACCGCTCCCACCGCTGACCTCGCGCGGATCGGCCTCTCGCACCTGCGCGGTGCGGGAGGCCGATTCCGCGTGCAGGGCTTCGAGCACGGTGGTCACGGCCGGGCGTGCCGCGGCGCCGGTCCGCATGACCGCTTCGATGTGCCGCGCCGCCCGCAGGCCCGCGAGCGGCCGGCTGAGCACCGCCGGCGACATCGTGTAGCGGGGCAGCAGCGCGATCCCGTGCCCGGCGGCGACCAGGGCCTCGATGACCCGGAAATCGTTGACACGGTGCACCGGCCGTGGCCGGACGCCGGTGCGCACGGCCAGCGAGCGGAGCACGTCGTCCACCGGGAAACCGACGTTCACCCCGATCCAGCTTTCCCCGGCCAGCGCGGTGAGCTCCACCCTGTCCTGGCCCGCGAGCCGGTGCCCCGGCGGCAGTGCGACGTCAAGCGGTTCCCGCAGCAGGTGCACGACGCCGAGCCGGTCGGCGGGAAACGGGTCGGCCTGCTCGTCGCGGTGGGTCACCACGATGTCGAAGTCGGCGATCAGCGACGGCACCTCCGGCGGCGTCATGTCGACGTCCCGCACCTCGACGTCGAGCGCCGGAAACTCGGCCAGCCGGTGCAGCAGGCCCGGCAGCAGCATGAGCGCCGCCGACGGGAAGATCGCCAGCCGCACCCGCCCGCGCGGCTCGCTCCGATAGGTGTCGAGCTCGGCCTCGGCCCGGCCCAGTGCGGCGAGCACCTCGTCCGCCCGTGCGACCAACGCGCGGCCGGCGTCGGTGAGCCGCAGCCCCCGGCCCGCTGGTTCGGTCAGCGCCAACCCCACCTCGGCCTGCAATGCGCGCAGCTGCTGCGAAACGGCCGAGGGCGTGCAATGCAGGGCACGTGCGGCGGATGTCACGCTGCCCCGGTCGGCGAACTCGCGCAGTACCCGTAACCTGCCGATATCCACGATTTTGAAGCGTAACTGAAAAGTTCGTGAAATTAATCTCGATGGTCCTACAAAGTTGGCTGGCGGAAGCTGGAGAGGTGTCTCCCCGCGACCGGCTTCTCGCCCTGTTCGTCGCCGTCCTGTGGGGCTGCAACTTCCTCGCGGTCCACTACACGCTCGGCCATTTCCCGCCGCTGTTCGCGGGCGCGCTGCGCTTCCTCGTGATCGCCGTTCCGACGATCCTGTTCGTCCCACGGCCCAAGGTGAAGCTGCGCTGGCTGCTCGGGTTCGGCCTCGGCTTCGGCACCGGGCAGTTCGCGCTCCTGTTCATCGCGATGAACATCGGGATGCCCACCGGACTGGCCTCGCTGGTGCTGCAGGCGTCGGCGCCGTTCACCGTCGTGCTCGGCAGTGTCTTCCTGCGCGAACGGCTTTCGCCGCGGCAGCTGACCGGCATCGTGCTCGCGGTCGCCGGGATGCTCGTGATCGCCTGGCACCAGGCCGAGCACGCCGTGTTGCTGCCCGTCGTGCTGACCCTGCTCGCGGCGCTGAGCTGGGGCATCGGCAACGTGTTCGCCCGGCAGGCCCGGCCGGACAACGGGTTGCACTTCACCCTGTGGATGTCGGTCGTGCCGCCGATCCCGATGTTCGTGCTCTCGCTGATCTTCGAAGGCCCGGGCGCGCAGTGGCACTCGCTCGCCACGCTCGACACCACGAACGGCTGGATCGGCCTCGGCGGCTTCACCTACGTCGTGGTGCTGGGCACGCTCGTCGGCTCGGGCATCTGGACGACGCTGATGCGGCGCAACCCGGCCGGCATCGTCGCGCCGTTCTCCCTGCTGGTGCCGGTGGTCGGCATGTCGGCGTCGTTCGTGCTGCTGCACGAGGTGCCGCAACTGGTCGAGATACTGGCCGGACTGGTGATCGTCGGCGGCGTGCTGCTGGGCTCGCTGCCCCGGCGTCAGCGCTCGACGGCCGCGGTCTCCGAGGGGTTGGCCGCCTCCTCGTCGTGATGGCGACGGCCCATCCGCTTCTTGAGCACCAGGCTGATGATCACGCCGGCCACCACCGCGACGGCGAGCGCGACGTAGGAGAACCGCGAAAGCCACTTCTCCGCGACGACACCGAGCGAGTACACCAGCGCCGTCGTGCCACCCGCCCAGGCGATGCCGCCCAGGGCGTTCGCCGCCAGGAACTTCCAGTAGTGCATGTGCAGCGAACCCGCGAGCGGCCCGCACAGGATGCGCAGCAGCGCCACGAACCGGCCGAAGAACACCGCCCACACCCCGCGGCGGGCGAAGATCCGTTCGGCGTTGCGCACGTGTTCGGGCCCAAAGTGCTTGGGGAACTTCCGGCCGGCCCAGTCGAACAGCCGCCTGCCGCCCTTGCGGCCGATCAGGTAGCCGATGCTGTCGCCGACGATCGCGCCCGCGCTGCCGACGATCCCGACGAGCCACGGGTTCAGCCCGGCGTGGGTCGACGACAGCAGCGCGGCGCTCACCAGCACGATTTCACCGGGAAGAGGGATGCCGAGGCTCTCGAACCCGATCACGGCGGCGACCGCGATGTACACCAGGAGCGGTGGAATCGTCTCCAGCCACTGGTCGATGTGCATCCTTCGGGTCCCCTCCTCGGCCGTCCTCAGGCCCGCCAGGGTACCCGGATCACGGCTCCAGCATCTCCGCAACCGAAGCGGCGTGCGGGACCGACGGCCCTGCGCCCGCGTCGACCTCGACCAGTTCCGCCTGCACCTCGTGCGGGGTGATCCGGCCGGCCTGGATGTCCTCGGCCCAGTGGCAGGCCACCCGGTGACCGGTGCCGATCTCGCGCAGCCGGGGGCGGTCGGTGTCGCACCGGGTCTCCTGCCGCCACGGGCACCGGGTGTGGAAGCGGCAGCCCGACGGCGGCGCGGCGGGCGAGGGCAGGTCCCCGGCGAGCAGGATCTGCTCGCGGGTGTCCTCGACCTCCGGGTCCGGCACCGGGATCGCCGAGAGCAGCGCCTTGGTGTACGGGTGCAGCGGCTCGGCGTAGAGGGTCTCGGAGTCGGTCTCCTCCACCAGCGAGCCCAGGTACATCACGCCGATCCGGTCGGAGATGTGCCGGACGACGGCGAGGTCGTGCGCGATCACCAGGTACGTCAGCCCGAGCCGTTCCTGCAGCTCCTCCAGCAGGTTGATCACCTGCGCCTGCACGGAGACGTCGAGTGCGGACACCGGTTCGTCGGCGACGATCAGGTCCGGCTCCACGGCGAGCGCCCGCGCGATGCCGATGCGCTGGCGCTGCCCGCCCGAGAACTCGTGCGGGTACTTGCGCAGCGAGCTCTCCGCCAGCCCGACCGCGTTGAGCAGCTCCCGCAACCGCTTGCGCGTGCTCTCCCTGCCCTTGTCCAGCCCGTGCGCACGCATGCCCTCGATCAGGATGGACTCGACGGACTGGCGCGGGTCGAGGCTGGAGAGCGGGTCCTGGAAGACCATCTGCATCCGCCGCCGCATCTTCCGCAGCGACTCGCCCTTGAGCTCCGAGAGGTCCGTCCCGTCGAACACGACCCGGCCGCCGGTCGGCTCGACGAGCCGCAGCAGCCCGCGGCCCAGCGTCGTCTTGCCGCAGCCGGACTCGCCGACGAGGCCGTAGGTCTCGCCGCGCCGGATCTCCAGGTCCACCCCGTCGACCGC
The DNA here is from genome assembly GCF_021391495.1 of Amycolatopsis acidiphila. Classification (NCBI taxonomy): domain Bacteria; kingdom Bacillati; phylum Actinomycetota; class Actinomycetes; order Pseudonocardiales; family Pseudonocardiaceae; genus Amycolatopsis; species Amycolatopsis acidiphila. Next base: position 7,532,150 of record NZ_CP090063.1, read on the forward strand.
GTAGACGTGACCCACCGTCCGGTCCAGCACGAGCCCGCGCTTGATCGGGAAGTGCACCTCGATGCCTTCCACCTTCACCAACGGCTCGCTCACCGGTGCACCCCCTGCCGCATCGCACTCACGCCGACGGGGTTGTGGCAGCGCAGCATCCCGCCGTTGTCCGCCACCAGCTCCGGCGTCACCTCGCGGCAGCGGTCCAGCGCGTTCGGGCACCGCGGCGCGAACGCGCACGCGTGCTCCCACGGGATGTTGTCGGCCACAGAACCCTTGATCGGCAACAGTTTCTCGCCCCGCGGCGCGTCCAGCCGCGGAATCGACTCCAGCAGTCCATGCGTATACGGATGCCGCGCCGCCGCGAACAAGGCGTGCCGCTCGGCCCGTTCCACCACCCGGCCGCCGTACATGACGTTGACCTCGTCGCACAGCCCGGCCACCACGCCGAGGTCGTGCGTGATCATGATCAGCGCCGTGCCGGTGTCGCGCACCAGTTCCGAGAGCAGCGCGAGGATCTGCGCCTGGATCGTCACGTCGAGCGCGGTGGTCGGCTCGTCCGCGATGAGCAGCCGCGGCTCGCACGCCAGCGCGATCGCGATCAGCGCGCGCTGGCGCATCCCGCCGGAAAGCTGGTGCGGGTACTCGGAGAGCCGTCGCATCGGGTCCGGGATGCCGACCCGGCCGAGCAGGTCCTTCGCCTCGCCGCGCGCCTGCTTGCGGTTCATCCCGCGGTGGCGTTCCAGCACCTCGGTGATCTGCAGGCCGATCGGGATGACCGGGTTCAGCGAGGACAGCGGGTCCTGGAACACCATGCCGAGGTCGCGGCCACGCTTGTCGCGCAGCTGCCTGTCCGTGCACGTCAGCAGGTCGGTGCCCTCGAAGCGCACCGAGCCGTGCACCTCCGCGCCACGCTTGGGCAGCAGTCCCATGATCGCCAGCGCGGTCACCGACTTGCCGCTGCCCGACTCGCCGACCAGGCCGACAGTTCGGCCCGGTTCGACGTCGAAGCTGACGCCGTCCACCGCGGTGAACGGGCGGACACCCTTGCGTTTGAAGGTGACCGTGAGGTCTCGAATCTCCAGCAGTGCCACTACTACCGCCTGTTCTTCGGGTCGAGCGCCTCGCGCAACGACTCGCCGAGCAGCGTGAAGCCCAGCGCCACGATGATGATCGCGATGGCCGGGTAGAACGCCAGCTCCGGCTTCACGTCCAGCAGCCCCTGCGACTTGCCCAGCATCAGGCCCCACTCCGCGCGGGTCCAGTCGGAGTCGCCGAGGCCGAGGAAGGACAGCGCCGCCGCGTCGATGATCGAGGTCGCGAGCGTCAGGGTGGCCTGCACGATCACCGGCCCGACCGAGTTCGGCAGCATGTGCCGGAACACGATCGTCCGGCGCCGCACGCCCAGCGCTGTGGCGGCGAGTACGTGGTCGCTGGAGCGCTGGGCCAGCATCGCGCCGCGCAGGAGGCGGGCGAAGATCGGCACGCTCACCACCGCGACCGCGATGATCACCGTCCACTGTGTACCGTGCGAGAACAGTGCGGCGATCGAGATGGCCAGCAGCAGCGAGGGAATCGCCAGCAGGATGTCGGTGAACCGCATCAGCAGCGTGTCCACCCAGCCGCCGAGCGCGCCGGCCAGCCCGCCGATGAGCATGCCGACGGCCACGCCGATGAGCGTGGCGGCGACACCGACGATGAGCGTCTGCTGCGAACCCACGAGCAGCCGCGAGAAGAAGTCGTAGCCGTTCTGGTCGCTGCCGAGCAGGAACCCCGGCATCGGCCCGGGGATGGAGTCGGGCCGCAGGTTGTTCTTCAGCGCGTCGTACGGGATGTGCGGGTCCTTGGGCGCCAGGAACGGCGACAGGATCGCCAGCAGCACGAAGAGGATCGTGATCACCGCGCCGACGATCGCGATGGGGCTGCGCGACATCCGCTTGAACGCGTCCGCCGCCAGGCTCGTCCCGCCCGAGGACGCGAGGTCGTCGATGCGGTCCTTCTTGCGCTTCAACAGGTTCGTGGTCATCGCACCCGCACCCTCGGGTCGATGATCGCGTACGAGATGTCCACCAGGAGGTTGACCAGCACGTACACCAGCGCGGCCAGCAACAGCAATCCCTGCAGCCGTGGGTAGTCACGCCGTTCGATGCCCTGCGCCAGCAGGTAGCCCAGGCCGGGGATGTTGAACACCTTCTCCGTCAGGACCGCGCCCGCCAGCAGCAGACCGGTCTGCAGGCCGATCGTGGTGGACACCGGCAGCAGCGCGTTGCGCAGGATGTGCCGGCGCCGGATCACCGGCGTGGTCAGGCCTTTGGACTCGGCGGTGCGCACGAAGTCCTCCTGCTGGACGTCCAGCACGGACGCCCTGGTGATGCGCACGATCACCGCGAACGGGATGCTCGCGAGCGCGATCGCCGGCAGGATCAGGTGCTTGACCGCGTCCCAGAACGCGTCGAACTCGCCGGTCAGCAGCCCGTCGAGGGTGAAGAAGCCGGTGATGTGCGTGGCGTCGATCGTCACGTCCTGGCGCCCGGACGGCGGCAGGATCCCCAGCTTCTGCGCGAAGACGTACTTCAGCAGCACACCGAAGAAGAACACCGGCACCGCGACGCCGATCAGCGTCGTGAGCACCGTGGCGTTGTCGAGCAGCCGCCCGTGGAAGCGCGCCGCGACGTACCCGAGCGGGATGCCGAACGCGATGGCCAGCACGAGCGCGAAGAAGGACAGCTCGATCGTCGCCGGGAACGAGCGGCCGACCTCGGCCAGTACCGAGTCACCGCTGATCAGCGAACTGCCGAAGTTGCCGGTGACGACCCGGCCGAGGAACTTGAAGTACTGGATGAAGATCGGCTGGTCCAGCCCCAGCAGGTGGTTGAGATCGGCCAGTTTCTGCGGCGTCGCCTTGTCCCCGAGCAGTGCGCCGGCCGGTCCGCCGGGCAGCAGGCGCAGCCAGGCGAACACCAGGATCGACAGCACGAGCAGGGTAGGCACGGCTTGCAGCAGCCGGCGAATGATGAATCGCAGCATGTGGTGGGTGCCCTAACGAGGTTCCTACTGCCGGAAAGCGCCCGCGCCCCGGGATCACCGCGGCGGGGCACTTTCCGGCAGAAGCGCCGTCAGCCCTTCGTGACCGTGTAGAAGCGCTCGTCGGTCAACGGGGTCGGGATCAGGTTGTGGATGGTGCTCTTGACCACGATCGCCGGCGGCGAGGAGGTCAGCGGCACCGCGGGCACGTACTGCGAGATCGCCACGCTGGCCTGCTCGTAGGCGGCCTTCTTGGCCTCCGGCGTCACCTGCGCGTCGGCGTTGGACAGCGCGGTGAAGACCGTCGGGTCGTTGAACCCGAACTCCGCCTTCTGCCTGCCGAAGAACGTGCCGACGAAGTTGCCGGCGTCGGCGTAGTCACCGGTCCAGCCCAGCAGGTGGATGTCCTGCTTGCCCGCCTTCTGCACGTCGTCCTTGTACCCACCGTTCCACGGCTCCTGGACGATGTTGACGTTGATGCCGACGGCCTTGAGGTCGTCCGCGATCGCGCCGCCGATGTCCACCGGGTTCGGCATGTAGGGCCGGGTGACCTCGGTGGGCACGTAGAAGTTCAGCGTCAGCCCGGTCGCCCCGGCCTGCTGCAGCAGCGTCTTGGCCTGGCTCGGGTCGTAGCTGTGCTTCTCCACCGCGTCGGTGTAGCCGGGCACGTTGTTCGGCAGGAACTGCGTCTGCGCGTACGCCCCGCTGGGCAGCTTGTTCTTCGCCAGCTGGTCCTTGTTGATCGCGTACTCGATCGCCTTGCGGACCCGGACGTCACCCAGCTTCGGGTTGTTCTTCTGGTTGATGCCCAGGTACAGGATGTTGAACGCGGGGCGGATCAGCACCTGGTTGCCGGCGTCCTTGAGCGAGGCGTAGTCGGCCGGGCTCGGGAAGTCGTAGCCGTCGATGGTGCCGGCGGCCAGCTCCTGCTTGCGGGCGTTCTCGTCCTCGATGATCTTGAAGATCAGCTTCGCGGTCTTGGCCTTGTCACCCCAGTAGTCGTCGTTGCGGACCAGGGTGATCGTCTTGTTCGTCTTGTCGTAGCTCTCGAACTTGTACGGACCGGTGCCGGTGGGGTGGTCGTTCGCGTACTCGGGGTAGGTGAACGAGTCGCCGCTCTGGGTCACGTTGTCGGCGTTGTACTTCTTCAGCGCGTCGGGGCTGGAGATCGACAGCGAGGTCAGGCCGAAGGCGTCCGGGAAGGCGCCCTTCGCCTTGTTCAGGTTGAGGACGGCGGTGTAGTCGTCCTTGGCCTGGCAGGACTTGTAGACGGGGTCGCCGGTGGCGTCACCCTCGTTCTTCGCGAAGCCCTCGAAGACGTCGCCGTAGTAGATCATCTGGCTCTGGGCGGCGGCGCCCTTCATGTTGTACCAGCGGTCGAAGTTGAAGCAGACCGCCGCGGCGTTGAAGGGGGTGCCGTCGTGGAACTTGACGCCCTGGCGCAACGTGAAGGTCCAGGTCTTGCCGTCGGGGCTGGGCGTCCACGCGGTGGCCAGGTCGCCCACGAGCTGGGTGGTGCCGGGCTTGTAGGTCACCAGGGTGTCGAACATCTGGCGCGCGGGACGGAAGCTCTCGCCGTCGTCGTTGAAGATGGGGTCGAAGTTCTTCGGCGCGCCCGCGGCGCCGAACACGAACGTGTCGTTGGCGCCACCGCCCGAACCGCGTTCGGAGGCGCAGGCCGACATGGCCACGGCGAGCGCGCCGACAAGCCCGATCAGGGCGAGTCGGCGCAGACGAGCCACCCGCTGAGGGAGCATGTGAACTCCTAGTAGAAGTTGCAGTTTGTGATCGCCGACCCTAGCCGGAAGTGGGCGAAATGCTTAACCACGGGAGGTTACGATCGCGCTACGTAAAATGTGAAACACTTACACGCTGGGGGTTTGTGGTGGCTCTGCGTAGAAGATGTGCCCGCTTTGTCCCACTTGCTCTACCCCGAACGGGTGAATCAGGCCGTCGACCCTGAACCAGCCGTGCTCGAACGCCTGCCACCTCTGGAGCTGCCCGCGGGAGTTCTCACCGTCCCGCTGAACGGCACGTTCGAGACGTTCCGTGGGGTCTGGGCCACCGATCCAGCACAGCGCCGACAGGCGTGGGCGCACCGACGCCCGGCCCGCCGACACGCCTTCGAGGATCAGCACGCGGGGTGGGGCGAGGGTGACCCGCTCGCCGGGCTCGGGGTGGCCGCTGGTCCAGTCCAGCTTCACGTAGTGCCCCGGCTCGCCCCTGGCGAACGGTTCGAGCACGCCCTCGGCCAGGCGGGGCCACCAGGCGACCGGGTCGTCCCAGGTGGCGAAGAAGTCCGTGCTGATCAGCGCGGCGCCGGGCAGCCTTTCCCGCAGCCGCCTGGCGAACGTGGACTTGCCCGCGCCGGACGGGCCGTCCACCGCGACCAGCCGGACCCGGCCCAGCCGCGGTGGCGCCGCGAGCACCGCCCGGGCGAGGTCAGAGAGCGCGGCGTCCGGAGAGGGCACGGCCCAGGGTCAGCTCGTCGGCGAACTCCAGGTCCCCGCCCATGGGCAGGCCGGAGGCCAGCCGGGTGACGGCCAGACCGGGGAAGTCGCGCAGCATCCGCACCAGGTACGTCGCGGTCGCCTCGCCCTCCGTGTTCGGGTCGGTGGCGATGATCACCTCGGTGACCTCCTCGCCACCGATCCTGGCCAGCAGCTCGCGGATGCGCAGCTGGTCGGGGCCGATGCCGGACAACGGGTCGAGCGCCCCGCCCAGCACGTGGTAGCGGCCCTTGAACTCACGGGTGCGCTCGACCGCGAGCACGTCCTTGGGCTCCTCGACCACGCAGATCTTGGAGGTGTCGCGGCGGGCGTCGCGGCAGATGCGGCACTGCTGCTGTTCGGAGACGTTGCCGCAGATCTCGCAGAACTGGACGCCCTCGCGAACCTTGCCGAGCACGTCCTGCAGCCGCGCGATGTCGGCGGGATCTGTCGCGAGCAGGTGGAACGCGATGCGCTGTGCGCTCTTCGGCCCGATGCCGGGCAGGTGGCCCAGCTCGTCGATCAGGTCCTGGACCACACCTTCGTACAACTGCGGGGCCTTCTAGCCGAGACCGGGCAGGCCGAGGCCGCCGAGGTCGGGCATGCCGCCACCGCCGCCGAGCGCGCCGGCCACCGGGCCGAGCTTCTCCTCGGTGAGCTTCTGCGCGTTCTTGCTGGCGTCCCGCACCGCGGCGACGACCAGGTCGGCGAGCGTCTCGGTGTCCTCGGGGTCGACGACCTTCGGGTCGATGGTGAGGCTCTTGAGCTCCATACCGCCGGTGACGGTCGCGGTGACCAGTCCGCCGCCTGCGCTGCCGGTGACCTCGCTGCGCGCGAGCTCTTCCTGTGCGGCGACGAGCTGCTGCTGCATCTGCTGCGCCTGCTGGAGGATCGCCTGCATGTCGGGCATTCCACCACCGGGTTGGACCATGATTGGGGTTTCCCATCCTCGAGGGACTTGCACGTGCTGCCCAGCCTAGCCGCGCGCGGCCGCCCCGGTGAGGGCGGTGGTGGCCGGATCGCGGAGCGTGACGCGACGGTGGTTGGGCGGAGGCCGGCCATGGGAGTGTGCGACGGTGTGCGCCATGCGGTGGCGTTCGTGCACGGGATTGCTGGCGGGATCGGTGCTGTTGGCCGCGTGTTCCGGCGGCGTGTCACCGGTGGCGGGATCGGCGATGCCCGCGCCCGCTTCCTCCGCTGCGCCGTCCTCGACGGCGGCTGCTCCGTCGCCGACAGCTCCCGCAGCGCTCGTCGTGCTGGACCCGGGGCACAACGGGGGCAACGCGAGCCACTCGAGCGAGATCAACAAGCCGGTCCCGGCCGGCCGTGGCGAGACCAAGCCCTGCAACACGACCGGGACCTCGACGAACGGCGGTTATCCCGAACACGCCTTCAACTGGGATGTCGCCCACCGCGTGGGCGCCATCTTGTCCACGCATCGCATCCAGGTCGTATACAGCAGGGATGACGACACGGGCGTCGGACCGTGTGTGGACGAAAGGGCGGCGCGGGGCAACGAGTCCGGAGCGGCCGCGGTCGTGTCCATCCACGCGGACGGCTCGGACTCGTCCCGCGCACGCGGGTTCCACGTGTCGTACTCGAACCCGCCGCTGAACGCCGCGCAGGGCCGGCCCTCGATCACCCTCGCCGACGACCTGCGCGACGCCCTGCGCACCGGCGGCTTCCCGACGTCGAACTACCTGGGGACCGACGGCATCTACCCGCGCGACGATCTCGCCGGCCTGAACCTGTCGACCCGGCCGGCCGCGCTCGTCGAGTGCGGCAACATGCGCAATTCGGCGGAGGCCGCCACGATGACCTCCCCCGCCGGACGCCAGCGCTACGCGGACGCCATCGCTGCGGCGATCCTCCGGTACCTGAGTCGCTGACCTCAGTCGAGGGGGCGCGCGCCGAGGTGTTCGGCCAGGAGCTTGTGCGCCGCCTCGTCGGGGTCGATCGCCGGGGCGGCGGCCATGGCCACCGAGTCGGCGAGTGCGGACTCCTCGGCGAGCATCGCGGCCTCGTCGTCGTCCGGCTCGGGCGGCAGGGGGATGTCGGGCTCGGTCGTCGCCGGCTGCGGCTTGGGCGGCGACGCGGGCTGAGCGGCAGCAGCAGCAGCCGTCGGCCGCTGGAACGTGCGCTGCTGTTGCTGCGGCGGCTGGGACGGGCTCGGCTGCGGGCGCGGGCCGGAGCCGTTGGGGCGCGCCGACCCACCGCCACCACCGCCGCCGTGCACGCACCGCACCTGCCACGTGCCGCCCAGCACCTCGTGCAGCGCGGCCGCGATGAAGTCGGCGTTGCGTGGCTCGGAAAGCCTGCGCGCCAGGGGTTCCGCGGTGTGCGACAGCACGACCAGCGAACCCTCGACGCTCTGCACCGTCGCGTGCGTGAGCATCGCCTCGGTGCTGCGGCTCGTCTTGCGGATCGCGGCGAGCAGGTCCGGCCAGATCCGGCGGATAGCCGTCGCGTCGACCCCGCCGGGCGAGGCCGGGGCGGGTGCCTGCACCGGTTCGTCTTGTGCCGCAACGGGTTCTGGCGCCGCGACCGGCTCGGGCTCTGGCGCCGGGGCCTCGGGTGCCGGCCGGGCGGGCTCCGCAGTGGGCTCGGGTGCCGGCCGGGCTGGTTCCGCCACAGGACGGGCGGGCTCGGCCGCCGGGCGCGCGGTCTCGGCCGGACGCTGTGAAGGCCGCTGGTACCGATCCGCCGCCGCGGCTGGCGCAGGTGCTCCGGCAGCCGCAGGCACCTCACCGGCCGGAGCGGCGACGGTGGCCCGGCGCTCGAGGCGTTCCAGCCGTTGCAGCACCGCCGCTTCACTGTCCGAAGCGGACGGCAGCAGCATCCGTGCGCACAGCAGCTCGAGCAGCAGCCTCGGCGCCGTGGCGCCGCGCATCTCCAACAGTCCATTGTGGACGATCTCGGCGTACCGGGTCAGCGTGGCGAGCCCGACGCGCTCGGCCTGCGCCGCCATCCGGGACAGCTCGTCCTCGGGCGCGGACACCAGCCCTCGCGCGGCCGCGTCGGGCACGGACCGCACGAGCACCAGGTCCCGCAACCGGTCGAGCAGGTCGGAGGCGAAGCGCCGGGGGTCGTGGCCCGCTTCGGTCAGTCGCTCGACCGTGCTGAACACGGCCGCCGAGTCCTCGACCGCGAGTCCGTCGATCATGTCGTCGATCAGTGCGACGTCGGTGACCCCGAGCAGCGACACCGCGCGCTGGTAGGTCACGCCCTCGGGGCCGGCGCCGGCCAGCAGCTGGTCGAGCACCGACTGGGTGTCGCGCGCGGAGCCACCACCGGCGCGGATCACCAGCGGGTACACCGCGGGGTCGACGTGCATGCCCTCGGCCGCGACGTTGCGTTCCAGCAGGTCGCGCATCGAGCTGGGCGGGATGAGGCGGAACGGGTAGTGGTGCGTGCGCGAGCGGATCGTCGGCAGCACCTTGTCCGGCTCGGTGGTGGCGAAGATGAAGATCAGGTGTTCCGGCGGCTCTTCCACGATCTTGAGCAGGGCGTTGAAGCCCTGCGTGGTGACCATGTGCGCCTCGTCGATGATGAACACCCGGTACCGCGACTCGGCGGGCGCGTAGAACGCCCTGTCGCGTAGCTCGCGTGCGTCGTCGACGCCACCGTGACTGGCCGCGTCGAGCTCAGTGACGTCGATGCTGCCGGAGCCCTCCGGCGCGAGCGCGCGGCAGGAGTCGCATTTGCCGCACGGGTCGGGGGTGGGGCCTTCGACGCAGTTGAGCGAGCGCGCCATGATCCGCGCGCTGGACGTCTTGCCGCAGCCGCGTGGCCCGGAGAACAGGTAGGCGTGGTTGATGCGGCCGGCCGAGAGCGCCGTGCGCAGCGGTTCGGTGACGTGCTCCTGCCCGACGACCTCGGCGAAGGTCGCCGGACGATATTTCCGGTAAAGAGCCAAAGCCACGACGCGAGACTACCGCCCGACAGCCGAGCCCCGAATCGGCCCGCGCAACCACCCGCACCAAGGCGAGGACCCCGCCGCCACCCCACACAGATCGCGACCCGCCCGATTGCTGGTCACCACAGATCGCGCCTCGCGATGCTGGTCCCCACCCGACGCACCCACGCCCGCCAAGGCGAGGAGCTCGCACCGTGGGGGTCTGGGGGCGCGGCCCCCAGAAACAACTCGGAGTGCGGGCCCGCAGGGAGGGGCCGCCAGGCCCCGAACAAGGGGACCCCCGCACCCGTCAGAGCCTGCTTATCCTTGCTGCCTTCCGGCCCTGGGGAGGTTCACAGGATGGACGCCGCGGGGGTCCGTTGCCCAGTGTAGGTCAAGACGCGGACAGGGGTTTCGTCAGGTCGTAGACCGTGCTGCTGCCCACCGTCGTGGAGTGGAAGTTCTGCTCCACCCAGGTCGCGATCGAGCCGCCGCCGCCCCGGCCGCCGAAGCCGCCCATGCCGCCGGAGACGTAGTACGTGATGTCCCCGTCCGCGACGTACTGCTGGAACTGCGCGAGGGTGGGCGCCGGGTCGCTGCCGTCGAACCCGCCGATGGCCATGACCGACTTGTCGGAGTTGAGGGCGAGGCCCGCGGCCGACTGGGAGCCGTTGGTCGCGGCGGCCCATTTCGTGGTGGTGCCCTTGAGCAGCGCGATGACCTGGCTGTCGGACTGGCCACCGCCACCGAAACCACCGCCGCCGAACCCACCACCGCCGAAGCCGGCCGCCTCGGCAGGCCCGGACGCCGGGATGGACCCGGTGTGCGGGACGCTCGCGGTGACCACGGCGTACGCCGTCGTGCCGAGCATGCCGGTGACCAGCGCGCCGACGCCGAGCACGATCCCGGCGTCGCGCAACCGGTCGGCGCCGAACAGCAGGCCGGCGACGACGACGGCCGTCAGCACGAGGATCACGTACCGCAGCCACGACTGCCACGACGGGACGCGGTCGAGCAGGATGAAGTTCCAGACGCCGGTGGCCGCGATCATCAGCGCGAGCGCAACGCGGGCGGGGAAGTTGTGCCGCCCGCGCCACAGCTCGATCCCGCCGATGCCGATCAGGCCGGCGATGCCGGGGGCGAGTGCGACCGTGTAGTACGGGTGGATCGTGCCGCTCATGTAGCTGAAGACCAGCGTGGTGACGACCGTCCAGCCGCCCCACAGCAGCAGCCCGGCGCGGGTCCGGTCGGTGCGCGGGAAGAACCGGGTGAACCACAGCCCGGCGACGAGCGCGATCAGCGCGGCGGGCAGCAGCCAGGAGATCTCCGAGCCGAACGAGGACCCGAACATCCGGGTCAGTCCGGTGTCACCGCCGAACATGCCGCCGCCACCACCGCCACCACCGGTGCGGTTGCCGTCGCCGCCGAAGATCCGGCCGAGGCCGTTGTAGCCGAAGGCGAGTTCCAGCGCGCTGTTGTCGGTGGAACCGCCGATGTACGGCCTGCTCGACGCGGGCCACAGCGCGACCACGGCGACGTACCAGCCCGCGGACACCACGACGGCCAGCCCGGCGGCGAGCACCTGCAGGATCCGTTTGCCCAGCCCTGTCGGCGCGGCGACGAGGTAGACCAGCGCGAACGCCGGCAGCACCAGGAACGCCTGCAGCATCTTGGCGATGAAGCCGAACCCGATCGCGACCCCGGCGAGCACGAGCCACCAGGTGCCCGCCTTCTCCAGCGCACGGACGGTGCACCAGGCGCCGAGGGTCATCAGCAGCACCAGCAGCGCATCCGGGTTGTTGAACTTGAACATCACGGCCGCGACGGGGGTCAGCGCGAGCACCGAACCGGCGAGCAACCCGGCCGCGGGACCGGTGGTGCGCCGCACGGCCAGGTACAGCAGGCCGACGGAACCCACGCCACACAGGGCGTTCGGCGCCAGCATGCTCCAGCTGGAGAAGCCGAAGACGCGGCCGGACAGGGCCATCAGCCACATCGCGGCCGGCGGCTTGTCGACGGTGATGATGTTGCCCGGGTCGAGCGACCCGAAGAAGAGCGCCTCCCAGTTCTTGGTCCCGGCCTGTACCGCCATGGCGTAGAAGTCGTTGGCGTAGCCGGACGCGCTCAGGTTCCACAGGTACAGCGCGGCGGTCGCGAGCAACAGCACGGCCACGCAGGGGCGGACCCATCGTGGCCGGTCCCCGGCGCGAGTGGCTGCGACGGGGCCGGCGCCGGCGATCCGGGGCGGGGCGGCGGACGCAGTCGTCATCGGTGAGATTCTCCTATCGGTTCTTGCGGAAGACCCAGTTGCGGAAGAGCAGGAAGCGCAGCACGGTGGCGGCGAGGTTGGCCAGCACCAGCACGGCGAGTTCGGCGAAGCGGCCCGGCTCGCCGCCGGAGTGCAGCAGCGCCAGGGAGCCGCTGGTGAGCGCCAGCCCGAGGCCGAAGACGATCAGCCCCTCGAACTGGTGCCGCCCGGCGCCACCGGAGCCGCGGACGCCGAAGGTGAAGCGCCGGTTGGCCGCGGTGTTGGCGATCGCGGTGAGCAGCAGCGCGACGAGGTTGGCCACCTGCGCCCCCATCCCGCCCCGCAGCAGCACGAACAGCACGAGGTAGGCCAGGGTGCTGCCGACGCCGATCGCCGCGAACCGCACCAGCTGGGTGGCGAGCTTCGGCGGCACACCGGGGGTGGACACTCCGATCGGCTCCCGTCCGAGTTGGGCGCGGATCTCGCTGATGGGAAGGGATCCCCTCGCGAACGCGCGGATCATGCGGGCGACGCCCCTGAGGTCGGCGGTGGCCGTGGCGAGGATGTTGACCGAGGAGTCGGGGTCGTCGATCCAGTCCACCGGCACCTCGTGCGTGCGCAGGCCGGCCCGCTGGGCCAGCACCAGCAGTTCGGTGTCGAAGAACCAGCCGGTGTCCTCGACCAGCGGCAGCAGTTGCTTGGCGACGTCGGCGCGGATGGCCTTGAACCCGCACTGCGCGTCGGAGAACCTGGCGGCGAGCGTGCCGCGCAGGATCAGGTTGTAGCAGCGGGAGATGATCTCCCGCTTCGGACCGCGCACGACGCGTGCGCCACGAGCCAGCCGCGAGCCGATCGCCAGGTCGGAGTGGCCGGAGATCAGCGGGGCGACCAGCGGCAGCAACGCCGCAAGATCAGTCGACAAGTCGACATCCATGTAGGCCAGCACCTGCGCGTCGGAGGCGGACCAGACCGCGTTCAACGCCCGTCCGCGGCCCTTCTCGTCGAGGTGGACGACCTCGACCGCCGGGATCTCGTCCGCGAGCCGCTGCGCGATGGCGAGGGTGTCGTCGGTGCTGGCGTTGTCCGCCACCGTGATGCGGTACCGGTAGGGCACGGTGTCGCGAAGGTAGGTATGCAACCTGTGGACACATTGTGCGAGATCGGTCTCCTCGTTGTAGACGGGAATGACCACGTCGAGGACCGGGGTCGAGCTGCCTTCTGAGGAGAGGGCCCGCGCCGCTGCGGGGGAAGCGTCTGCGGAGGGCGTCATGGGACCAACGGTGGCCTGGGGCGTTGTGTCAGCCATGTGGCCTGGCTGTGCTTACGCTGTGAGCCCGCCACTGATGGGCGATGAACGACGGCTAGTTCGCCCACTAATTGACGCGGAGGAAATCGGCGGCGGTCCTGGCCGCCGGGAAACGCACCCGGAACTCCGTTCGTCCCGGTTCGCTGCGCACGCTCACCTCGCCCTGGTGAGCGCCCACGACGGCGGCCACGATGGCCAGCCCGAGGCCGGTGCTGCCGGCCGCCCTGGACCGGGAGTTGTCGCCGCGGGCGAAGCGCTCGAACACTTCGGGCAGGATGCTCTGGGGGATTCCCGGCCCGTTGTCGGAAACGGTGAGCGTCACCTTTCCGTCCTCTGTGGACAGCTGCGTGGTGACGGTGGTGTCCGGCGGGGTGTGCGTGCGCGCGTTGTTCAACAGGTTGAGCACCACCTGGTGCAGCTGGTCGGAGTCGCCGACGACGAGCAGCGGCTCCGGCGGCACGTCCAGCAGCCACCGGTGGTCCGGACCGGCGGCATGCGAGTCGGCGACGGCATCCATCACCAGGCGCGTCAGGTCGACCGGTTCGTACACGCGATGCCGCCCGGCGTCCAGGCGCGCGAGCAGCAGCAGGTCCTCGACGAGCGTCGTCATCCGGGCGGACTCGGACTCGACCCGGCCCATCGCGAACGCGATCTCCGGCGGCACCTCGTTCGAGCTCCGGCGCGTCAGCTCCGCGTAGCCGCGGATCGCGGCCAGCGGCGTGCGCAGCTCGTGACTCGCGTCGGCGACGAACTGCCGCACCCGGCTCTCGCTCGCCTGCCGTGCGGCCAGCGCCGCCGCCACGTGCCCGAGCATCCGGTTGAACGCCGCGCCGACCTTGCCGACCTCGGTGCGCGGATCGGTGTCGGTCTCGGGCACCCGCACCGACAGGCCCACCTCGCCCCGGTCCAGCGGCAGCTCGGAGACCTGCGACGCGGTGTGCGCGAGCCGGTCGAGCGGCCGCATCGTCCGCCGCACGGTCGCCGCGCCGATCGCGCCGGCGAGCAGGAGCCCGCCCAGCGCGACGCCCCCGAAGATCAGCCCGAGCTGCCACAGCGTCGCGGTCACGTCGGCCAGCGGCAGCCCGGTGATGAGCACCCCGCCACCGGCGTTGCGCACCGAGACGACCCGGTAGTCGCCGAGGTCGCCGAGGTCCACCGTGTAGAACTGCCCGTTCGACGGCAGCTGGACCAGCTCGTGCAGCTGGACCGCCGGGACCGGATCGCTCGGGAACGGGTTGCCCGGGGTCGGGGTGAGCCCGCCGCGCAGGACGCCCGAGCGCACGCCGCCGCCCGGTTCGATCAGCACGCCCAGCGTGCCGATGCCCTGCCCGGGCACGCGCAGCGAGTCCGGCGGCCGCTGCCCGGCGGGGAGCGACGGCGTGCCCGCGGGCGGCGGGCGGGTGCCGCGGTCGCTGGCCGCGCTGAGCCGGTCGTCGAGCTGGTGGATGAGGAAGCTGCGCAGGGCGACCTCGGTGACCAGGCCGACCACCAGGCATACGACCGCGAGCAACGCGATGAGCTGCGCGATCAGTTTTCCGCGCAGCGACGAGGGGACGAACCGGCGCCTAGGTCGCGGGCTTGAGGACATACCCCGCGCCGCGCATCGTGTGGATCATCGGCTCCCTGCCCGCGTCTATCTTCTTCCGCAGGTACGAAATATAGAGCTCCACGATGTTGGCCTGCCCGCCGAAGTCGTAGCTCCACACCCGGTCCAGGATCTGGGCCTTCGACAGCACGCGCTTGGGATTGCGCATCAGGAAGCGCAGCAGCTCGAACTCGGTCGCGGTGAGCGAGACCGGCTCCCCGCCCCGGTGCACCTCGCGGCTGTCCTCGTCCAGCGTCAGGTCGCCGACGATCAGCGTGGACCCCGCGCTCGCCGAGACGACGCGGGACCGGCGCAGCAGCGCCCGCAGGCGCAGCACGACCTCCTCCAGGCTGAACGGCTTGGTCACGTAGTCGTCGCCGCCCGCGGTCAGGCCGGCGATCCGGTCCTCCACGGCGTCCCGGGCGGTGAGGAACAGGACCGGCAGGTGCGGGGCCTCGGCACGCAGCTTGGTCAGCACCTCGAGACCGCTGAAGTCGGGGAGCATCACGTCCAGCACGACCACGTCCGGGCGGAAGTCCCTGGCGACGCGAACGGCGTCGTTCCCGTTGCCCGCGCTGCGGATCTCCCAGCCCTCCATCCGCAGTGCCATGGACACCAGCTCGGCGAGCGTCTCCTCGTCGTCCACGACGAGCACGCGCACGGGCGAGCCGTCCGCGCGCTGCAGGTCTGCCTTGGCCGGCCCCGCGGCGTTCATGCTGGTCATGGTCCCATCATGAGTCCGTGCGGTGAGCTTTGCCTGTGCGCGCTCTGTGCGTTTCCTGTGAGCGCGTGAGTGCACAGCGTGCGCCCACCTCGTACACAGGCTGTACACAGATTGCGTGCGGAACCTGGTCGCCGTAAGGGGCTGCCCGGACGCGGGCGCCGAACTCCGGGAGAGGACAGGATGACTACCGAGCCGACGACCACCCCGCAGGCTCCTCCGGCCTGGGGTGACCCACAGCCTCCCGCGCCGAAGTGGTCCGGCAGGAAGACCGCCATCGCCGCGGCCGTCGCGATCGTGATCGCCGCCGTCGGCGGGGTCGCGATCTACGCGGGCACCAGCGGCAGCACCGGTCAGCAGGGCTTCGGCGGCCCAGGGGGCGGCCGGATGGGCGGCTTCAACGGCGGCCAGTTCGGCGGCACCGCCGCGCTCTCGCAGCTACGGGACGCGCTGCACGGCGACTTCACCGTCGCGCAGAACGGCGGTTACGTCACCGAGCGCATGCAGACCGGCGACGTCAGCGCGCTCGGCGCGACCTCGATCACGGTGAAGAGCAAGGACGACTACACGCAGACCTACACGGTCGACTCGTCGACGGAGAAGGCGAACAACCTCGCCACCGGCTCGTCCGTGACGGTGCTCGCGAAGGTCTCGGGCAGCACCGCGACCGCGACCAGCATCACCGACGGCAGCCAGGCCCAGCAGGGCGGCCAGGGCGGCTTCCCGCGCGGCGGCGGCCAGGGTGGTTTCCCCGGCGGCTCGATGCAGGGCGGTCCGCGCCAGCAGCAGGGCTCGTCGAACTAGCTCCGGAAAGCCACGAGGCCCGCTCCCGGACGTCCGGGAGCGGGCCTCGTCGGTTTCACCCGGACGAGCCCGGCGACGCTCGGTCCATTGTGGTCAATAACACACGAATGTGGATAATCGCGTTCACTAGGAGAGATCGAACTGGCCCGCCTTGACGCCCGTCAGGAAGGCTTCCCACTCGCCTGCGTCGAACACGAAGACCGGGCTGGCCTGCAGCTTCGTGTCTCGCACGCCGACAAGGCCGGCGCCGTTCATGTTCACCTCGACACAGTTGCCGCCGTTGGGCTCGCTAGCGAAAGACTTCTCCCACTGCCCCTCGTCGAACAGCGCTGCGGCCGTCTGGGGGTCATAAGCCGCAGGGCGCGGGTGTTCCGCCATGGGTCGTACCTCCGTGCATGTCCGGCGCGGCCCGCTGACGTGCGTAAACGGTTCCGGCGCCTGCTTTTTGGACCGCAGTGGGTCCAGTCGAGTCATCCAACGATTGACCACTCGACACCAAGATTATTCCAGGAGTAAGATTATTCCCATCGGTCGGGGGTAAACACTCCGTGACCGCGCCGCTGCCACCAGGCCAGCAGCCGTCCTTTCGGGGAGGTGCACCGTGTTCGGAGCGACAGCGAGCGGGGCCCTCACGGTGGCGCCCCCGGCCCCGTTCATGGTCGTCGGCCGGGTCAACGGGCACGAGGAGGCGGCCGGTGTCGCCACCCCCGAAGACGCGCTCGCCCACATGCTCGACTGGCTCCGCGCGGACGAGAACGCCTCGGCGGTCTGGTACCTGCGCGAGGACTGGCCCTCCCCGGTGACGTTGATCGGCCGCCCCGCGCCCGGCGTCGTCGGCGAGACCCGGCGCTGTGCCCACCTCTTCCGCGTGCGACCGGGCGCCGTGCTCTACGGCTCGATCACCGCGCGCTGCGGAACCGAACTCTTGCTCACCGAGATCGAATGGCTGCGCCTCGGCGCCGGGATGCCGTGCGAGTGCTGTCTCGTGATCGGTGCGCGGCACAGCCGGAGCTGGGAGGGATGGACCCGATGACCGTCAGGATCGGTGACGCGGCCGCGACCGGACGCAGACGTGACCGCGACGAGGACGTCGAGCCGGAGGTGCTGTCCAGCAGGCGGCGCACCGCGGCTTCCGGGTCACCACGGCGCCAGCGGCACGGCTGGTGGTACCACCTCGAGTTCGCCCTGCTGAAGTCCCGCGCCTGAGGCGTCAGGGGCGCTTGCCCATGTCCGCCCGGTAGGTCTCCGCCATGTCCTGGAGGAACTCCCGGGTCTCCTGGCGCTCCAGCGCCGCCCCGCGCAACCTGTCCCAGCCGTCCACGAAGAGCTGGAAGTCCTTCTGGTCGTCGAGGTAGATGCCGCCCGCGGAATGCTCGATGTAGACGAAATCCCTTGTGCGGTCGGGAAAGCGCATGATCGTGAAGTCGTTGGGCACAGCCGCGAGCCGCGCGTCGAACGTCAGCACGTGGACGTACACCCGCTGCCGGCGGTCGAGCTCCAGCAGGTGCTCGATCTGGTCGAGCATCACCGCGGGCGCCTTGCCGCCCGGCGCGCGCCGCAGCGCGGCCTCACTGAGGATGAACCGGTAGTACGGCGGCTGCGGCTGGTCGAAGACCGCCTTGCGGTCGAGCCGGTTGCGCACCAGTGACGTGACGTCGGTGGCGCCGAACTCGGTGAACTGCTTGAGCATGTAGTGCTCGGACTGCAGCGGCCCCGGGATGCGCTCGCCGTGCCAGGTCATGATCTCCACGGCGGCCGGCTCGAGGTCGGTGAAGGTGCGGAACCAGTGCGGCACCACCGACCGGTAGCCCGACCAGTGCCCACGCTGCCCGGCCGCCGCGCGCGCCAGGTTCATCAGCGCCTCGGACTCGTCGCCGTTGACGGCGAACGCGTCCAGCATCGCCCGGACGTCACCGAGTTTGACGCCGACGGCGCCCGATTCGATCTTGTTGACCTTGCCCTGGGTGCAGCCGAGTACGTCGGCGACCTGCTGCTGGGTCATCTTGGCGGCGGTGCGGGCGTGCCGAAGCTCATTGCCGAGCTGCTTGCGCCGCGAGGTAACGGTGCTAGCCATCGCTCACTTCCGCGCCTCGACCTTTCGCTTCCACCCATGATCGTAGGCCGTTGACGGTCCGTGATCACCCACCGGATTGCCATAGTGACAGCCGCCAAGGATGGCAGGAAATTCCCCGGAACGCCAGTTACTCGCACGTTCACCTGGGACAACCACGCCGCGCGCTAGGGTTCGAGTAGGCCAAGACGGAAGGCGGACAAGCGGACAATGAGCAACAAGGCGAGCATCGGCGTCACCGGGCTGGCGGTCATGGGCCGCAACCTCGCCCGGAACCTGGCCCGGCACGGCCACACCGTCGCCCTGCACAACCGGTCCGAGCAGCGCACGCGCGACCTGGTGGAGCAGTTCGGCGACGAGGGCGACTTCATCCCGGCCTACTCCGCGCAGGAGTTCGTCGACGCGCTGGAACGGCCGCGCCAGATCGTGATCATGGTCAAGGCCGGTGCCCCGACGGACGCCGTCATCGAGGAGTTCGCGCCGCTGCTGGAGAAGGGCGACGTGATCGTCGACGCCGGCAACGCGCACTTCGCGGACACGCGCCGTCGCGAAGCGGCGCTGCGGGAGCAGGGGCTGCACTTCGTCGGCACGGGTGTGTCCGGCGGCGAGGAGGGCGCGCTGCACGGGCCCAGCATCATGCCCGGTGGGTCGAAGGAGTCCTACGAGTCGCTCGGCCCCCTGTTCGAGGACATTTCGGCCAAAGTGGACGGTGTGCCGTGCTGCACGCACATCGGTCCCGACGGCGCCGGCCACTTCGTGAAGATGGTGCACAACGGCATCGAGTACGCCGACATGCAGCTGATCGCCGAGTCGTTCGACCTGCTGCGCGGCGGGCTCGGCTATGAGCCGGCCCAGATCGCCGACGTGTTCCGCACCTGGAACACCGGGCGGCTCGACTCGTACCTCATCGAGATCACCGCGCAGGTGCTCGCGCACACCGACGCCGCGACCGGCAGGCCGTTCGTGGACGTCGTGGCCGACCAGGCGGAGCAGAAGGGCACCGGCCGCTGGACGGTGCAGATCGGCCTCGACCTCGGGGTGCCGATCAGCGGTATCGCCGAGGCCGTGTTCGCACGTTCCCTTTCGGGCAGCGCGAACCTGCGGGCGGCGAGCCGCGGGTTGCCCGGCCCGTCCCGGACCCCGCTGACGGGCGCGGCGGCCGAGAGCTTCGCCGACGACGTCGAGCGTGCGCTCTACGCCTCGAAGATCGTCGCGTACGCGCAGGGCTTCAACCAGATCCAGGCCGGTGGCGCCGAGTACGGCTGGGACATCGACCTGGGCGCGGTGGCGAAGATCTGGCGCGGCGGCTGCATCATCCGCGCCAAGTTCCTCGACGACGTGACCGCGGCGTACACCGCGGAGCCGGGCCTGCCGACCCTGCTCACCTCCGGCGACTTCCGCAAGGCCGTCGAAGAGGCGCAGGACTCCTGGCGTTCGGTGGTCGCGACCGCGGTGCGGCTGGGCATCCCGACGCCGGGCTTCTCGACGGCGCTGGCGTACTACGACGGCCTGCGCGCGGAGCGGCTCCCGGCCGCGCTCGTGCAGGGGCAGCGCGACTTCTTCGGCGCGCACACCTACCGTCGCGTCGACCGGGAGGGCTCGTTCCACACCGAGTGGGCCACCGAGGAGCGCGCCGAGCACGAGGCGTGACCCGTCGTGGTGGGCGCTCCTCCGGGGACGCCCGTCACTTGTTGTCGGGGAACATCTGGCGGAACATCGCGCGGATTTCCTCGTCCACGGCGTCCTTCCGGACGCCGAGGTCGGTCAGGATCTCGTAGGCCGGGCCGTCGCCCTGTTCGAGCAGGGCCAGCAGGATGTGCTCGGTACCGACGTAGTTGTGCCCGAGGCGCAGTGCCTCGCGCACGGTCAGCTCGACCACCTTGCGGCTGCGGCCGTTGAACGGGATCCGCTCGGGCACGCGGTCGACGCCCGGCGGCAGCGCGGCGCTGATCCGCTCCCCGAGCTGCTCGGGCGTGCCGCCGAGCTTGTCGATCGCCTTGGCCGCGAGCCCGTCGCGCTCGCCGATCACGCCGAGCAGGATGTGCAGCGGGTCGATCTCGTCGTTGGCCACGCCGCGGGCGGACCGCTCGGCGCGGACCAGCACGTTGCGTGCGCGCTCGGTGAAGCGGCTGAAGTTCGCCTCGGCGCTCGCGGCCGTGAACTCCTTGGGCACGAAGCGTTTCTGCGCCGCCTGCTTGGACACGCCCATGCTGGTGCCGATCTCGGCCCAGGAGGCGCCGGAGCGGCGGGCCTGGTCGACGAAATGACCGATGAGGTGGTCGGACACCTCGCCGACCTGGTCGGCGAGGAGCATCGCGCCGGACAGTTGCTGGAGCGCGTCGGCCCCCGGATTCTGGCTCTTGACGGACTCGATCAGGTCGTCGAGTCGGACTGGATTCGTCATGCGTCAACTGTAGGTTGACGGCCGTTCTGCCGTCAACCTTGGGTTGACGATCTACTCGAACGGCAGGCCGACGTAGTTCTCCGCGAGACTGGTCGCCGCTGCGGTGGAGGCCGCGGTGTAGCGCAGCTGCGACAGCTGCAGGCGGCGCTGGAAGTCGTCGGCCGCGGGATCCACGTGCAGCATCGACGTCATGTACCAGGAGAAGTGCTCGGCCCGCCAAACCCGCTTCAGACAGGTGTCCGAATAGGACTGAGCGAGCTCACTTCGCTTGTGCTGCAAGAGCTCCACGAGTGCCCGCGACAGCACCCGGACGTCCGCGATCGCCAGGTTCATCCCCTTCGCCCCGGTGGGCGGGACGATGTGCGCCGCGTCGCCGGCCAGGAAGAGCCTGCCGTACTGCATGGGCTCGGCGACGAAGCTGCGCATGGGTGTGATGCCCTTGTCCAGGATCGGGCCTTCGCGCAGGGCGAACTCCCCCGAGGTCGCCAGCCGCGCCGAGAGCTCGGACCAGATGCGGTCGTCGGACCACTCGTCGATCTTCTCGTCGAACGGAACCTGCAGGTACAGCCGGGTGATCTCCGGCGAGCGCATGCTGTGCAGGGCGAAGCCGCGCTCGTGGTGGGTGTAGATCAGCTCCTCGTGCGAGGGCGGCGTCCGCGCCAGCACGCCGAGCCAGGCGAACGGGTACTCGCGGTTGAAGAACTTCACCCGCTCGGCCGGGACGGTCGGCCTGCTCACGCCGTGGAAGCCGTCACAGCCGGCGATCACGTCGCAGTCGAGCTGCCGCGCGACCCCGTCCACGTCGCGGTAGGTCACGTGCGGGTTCTCGGTGTCCAGCTCGTGCAGCTCCACATCGGACACTTCGAACTCGACCGGATAGCCCTTCGCCTCGTGCGCGGCGATCAGGTCCTTCACGATCTCCTGCTGGCCGTACACGGTGATCGTCCTGCCGGTCAGCTCGGACAGCGCGATGCGGTGGTCCTCGCCGTCGAACCGCAGCGAAAAACCGTGGTGCGGCAGGCCTTCCGCGTCCATCCGGGTGCCGACGCCGATGTCCCGCAGCAGCTCGACCGTCGGATGCTCGCACACCCCGGCCCGCACGCGCTTCTCCACGTAGTCCCGGCTGCGCGACTCGAGCACGACGGCGTCGACACCTTCGGCGTGCAGCAGGTAGGACAGCAGCAACCCGGCCGGCCCCGCGCCGATGATCCCGACCTGTGTGCGCGCCACCTGAACCTCCCAAACCTCTTCGTCCGGCCCTCAGCATGCGGTGCGGACAGGCGGAAACGCACGCATCCTTCCATTGGCTAGAAGATCGGCTGCCGCACCGCCCTCGGCGCGCCGAGGTTGCGCGAGATGCCTCGCGCGGCCGCCCGGACCGCCGGCACCAGCGTCCGCGGATCGGCTCCCTGCACCGGCACCACGATCGAGATCGCCGCCACGACACTGTCCTCCGGCCCGTACACCGGGGCCGCGACCGAGAGCGAAACCAGCTCCACCTGCCGGTCGCTGATCACGAACCCGTCGCGCCGGACGTCGGCCAGCACGCGCCGCAGCTGTTCCGGCGAGGAGATCGTCTTCGGCGTGTACGTCTTCAGCGGCCCGGCGAGCACCTGCTCCTGCACGTCGGCGGGCGCGTTCGCGAGCAGCACCAGCCCGACGCCGGTGGCGTGCGCGGCGAGGCGGCCGCCCACCCGCGAGACGATGCTCACCGCGTTGCGCCCGGAGATCCGCTCGACGTAGACCACTTCGGGCGCGTCGAGCACGGCGAGCTGCACGTTTTCGTGCGTCGCCTCGTAAAGGTCCTCGAGGAACGGCATCGCCGCCTCCCGCAGGCCCATCCCGCGAGGCGACAGCGACGCGACCTCCCACAGCCACAGGCCGACGCGGTACTGCCCGTCCTCCTGTCGTTCCAGCGCCCCGCGCCGGGCCAGCTCCCCGACTATCCGGTGCGCGGTGGACAGCGGGAGGCCGGCCCGGCGGCTCAGCTCCGACAGGCTCATCGCGGGCCGGTCCGGGGTGAACGCGCCGAAGACGTCCAGCACCCGGTCGACGACGGAGGGCGCCTGCGCCGAGGTGTGCCGCATCAGTCCAGGATAGGCCCGCCCGGCCGGCCGATCAGCGCCCCTGATCGAGGCGCCGCTCTCCTATTGCCAGACGAGTGCGGCGGTCTCCACGATCCGTTCCAGCTTCGCCTTCTGCTGGTCCTGGGTGAGGTCGTTGCCCTCCTCGGTGGAGGAGAACCCGCACTGCGGCGAGAGGCACAGCTGGTCGATGTCGACGTACTTCGACGCCGCCTCGATGCGCCGGCGCAGCGAGTCGACGCTCTCCAGCTCGCCGCGCTTCGTGGTGACCAGACCCAGCACGACGTACTTGCCCTTCGGCACGAACCGCAGCGGCTCGAACCCGCCGGAGCGCTCGTCGTCGAACTCCAGGAAGTAGCCGTCCACGTTGAGCTCGTTGAACAGCGCGTCCGCGACGAAGTCGTAGCCGCCCTGCGCGACCCACGACGAGCGGAAGTTGCCGCGGCACAGGTGCGTGGTCACGGTCAGCCCGGCGGGCTTGTCGGCGAGGGCGGCGTTCATCGTCTGGATGTTGCGCACGTGCTGCTTGTCCGGGTCGCCGCCCATCCGCGCGACCATCGCCCGCTGCTCGGGGTCGTTGAGGTAGGCGAGACTCGTGTCGTCCAGCTGCAGGTAGGTGCAGCCGAGCGAGGCCATCCCGGCGATCTGCTTGGCGTAGGCCGCGGCGAGGTCGGCGAAGAACTCCTCGAGGTCGGGGTACACCGACTCGCTGACCGCGGCCCGGCCGCCGCGGTAGTAGACCATGCTGGGCGAGGGGATCGTCTGCTTCGGCGTGATCCGCGCGTCCACAATGGACTTCAGGTACTCGAAGTGCTGCCCGAAGATGATGCCGTCGAGGCCGACCTTGTCCTGCACCCGCAGCCCGGCCGGGTTGAACTCGATGTCCCCGCCCGCGTTGTGGAACTGGACGTGCAGCTTCTCGTCGCTCTTGGCGACGCCCCGCAGCTGGTAGATGAAGTCCATGTGCCAGGACGCCCGGCGGAACTCGCCGTCGGTGGCGGACTGGAGCCCGGCGGCGAGCTGCAGCTCGACGACGCCGCGGATGGCCTCGTCCTCGACGGCCCGCAGCTCGTCGGCGTTGATCGTCCCGTTGGCGAAGTTCTCCCTGGCCTCGTGCAGCTCGGCGGGACGCAGGAGGCTGCCGACGTGGTCGGCGCGGAACGGCGGTGTCGTGCGCGGAGTCATGCGTCGATCTTCGGGGTTGGCTCGCCGCGAAAGCAACCCGTCTTCCACCGGGTGGCAACCCCCTTGCGGATCACCCGATGAGCTCGTTCGCGGTGATCCGGACGCGCCCGCGAACCCCGTCCTGCCCGGCGCCTCGGCGCCGTGAAGGACCCCTCCACGGCTGCGCGGGGTCCTTCACGGCCCGGCGTCACGCCGGCGGGCCAAGGACGACCACCGAGTTGTGGCCGCCCATGCCGAGCGAGGACTTGACCGTCAGCCCGTCTTCGACCGGGGTCCGGCCGTTGACCAGCTGCGGATGCCCCGGTGCCACCTTGGGCGGCACCGGGAGCACGCCCCGGTCGTAGCCCAGCGCGGCCGCCGCGACCTCGACCGCCGACGCCGCGCCCTGGCAGTGCCCGACCAGCGGTTTCATCGAGTAGATGCCCGTCCGCGGGGCGAAGAGCTCCTCGAGGATGGTCGTCTCCGCCCGGTCGCACTGCCGGGTGCCAGGACCGTGCGCGTTGAGGTAGCGCACGGCCGTGGCCGGCACGCCCGCGTTCGCGAGCGCGTCCTGGAAGCAGCCACGCACCTGGTCGAGGCACATGTCGATCGACGTGACGTGGTGCGCGTCGTGCGACATCGCCCCGCCGAGCGTCCGCGCGTACGGACGGTCGGTGTCGCGGGAGAGCACGAACGACACCGACGCCTCACCCATGCTGAAGCCGCGGCTGCCCTCCTGGAACGGGCGGCACGCGTCGAGCGGTTCGGCGTCGGTGATCGCGACCCCGAGCCGCACGAAGTGCAGCACGTTCTCCGGCACCAGGGACAGGTCCGTCGCGACGAACACCACGTCGTCGACGATCCCGGCGTCCAGCCACGCCTTGGCCGTGAGCAGCCCGGCGTTGCCCGAGGCGCACATCGCCGACACGTTCATCGCGGGGCCGTGGAAGCCGAACTCCTGCATGAACGTGGACATCGGCGTCGACGGCATCAGCGCCAGGTAGTCCCGCGGCTTGAGGTTCTGCTGCTCGAGGTAGAACTCCCGCCACAGGTCGACCTCGCCGAGCACGACGGCGTGCAGCAGGCCCACCTTGCGGCCCGGCCGCCAGCCGCGGTCCCCGGCGTCGGCGATCGCCTCCCGCGCCGCCGCACGCATGGCGCGGGCGAAGCGACTGCGCCCGTCCAGCGGGTTCCCGCCGTCCGGCACCTTCGCGACCCACGCCGTCTCGTCCCGGTTCGCCCCGTAGCCACCCTCCAGGGTGGCCGCCGGCTTGCCTGAGTTCAGCCCTTCCCAGAGCACCTCGCGGCCCCAGCCGTAGCCCGTGACCGCTCCGATTCCGCAGATATCGATTTCTCGCGAGCCCATCACACTCGCCCCTCCTTGTCATTACCTTTACGATCCGTTCGGAACAGAACGAACCCATAGGGGCAACGACCAGGGGCTTCGTGTCACTTGCCGTGGCAAGCTGGTACTTGTGGGAAGGGTGCTTTCGCTCTAGGGCCGTACCCCGAACGGAGTAACCACAGCTATCCGGCAAATCGGCGGATCGGACGGACCATGGACGCAAACGCCAACAGCGCGGGAGGTCCTGCCGGGGTGTCACTGGAACACGAACAGGTCATCGACCTGGCACTGTCCGCCGGACGCGGAGTCGTCTGGTCGCTGGACTTCGCCAACGACAGGCTGTCGTGGCGGCCGGGTCTCGACGAGCTGCTCGGGGTGCCGGGCGCCGACGAAGCGGAGATCCGGGCGCGGCTGGCCGAGCTGATCAAACCGCTCGTCGTGACCATCCGCGCCACCGACGTGTGGGAGGACCTCGACCTGGAGCAGTCCTACGAGACGCCCGAGGGCGAGATCCGCTGGCTCCGGTTCACCGCGCGGCGCAGTGAAGGCCACCTGCTCGGCATCGCGCACAACGTCACCGACCGGCACGAGGACCGCCGGGAGCTCGCCGACCTCGCCGACCGCTACCGGCTACTGGTCGAGCTGAGCCCGGACATGATCGCCGTGCACCAGGACGGCGCCATCGTCTACGCCAACCCCGCCGCGGTGCGCTTCGCGGGCGGGGACTCGCCGGCGGCGCTGCTCGGCAGGCCGATCACCGACTTCGTGGACTCCCGGTCCCAGTCAGACATGTTCGAGCGGCTCAACCGGCTGACCGTGCCGGGGGCCACTTCGGACCCGGCTGAGGCGAAGTTCGTCCGCGCCGACGGCACGCGCTGCGCGATGGAGGTCGTCTCGGTCCGCACCACCTGGGCGGGCCGGCCGGCCTTCCAGGTGATCATGCGCGACGTCAGCGCGCAGAAGGCCGCCGAGACCGCGCTGCGGTACCAGGCCGCGCTCGTCCAGCACGTCAGCGACGCGATCATCGCCACCGACGCGAAGGGCCGGGTGACCAGCTGGAACCCGGCCGCCGAGACGATCTACGGGCTGCCCGCGGCGGGGGCGTTCGGCCGCCGGGTGAGCGAGCTGGTCGGCGCGCCGCTGGACCCGGCCGCCGTGCTGCGCAACGGTGGTGTGAGCCAGGAGACGCACCGGGCGGCGGACGGGTCGGCGCTGAGCGTCCGGGTGTCGGCGGCCGAAATGGACGGTGGTTTCGTCCTCGTGTGCGCGGACGAGACGGCGCGCCGCCGGGCCGAACGGCAGTACAGCACCGTCGTGGCCTCGCTCGACGAAGGCGTGCTGGTGATCGGCGCCAGCGGGCTCGTCATCTCGGCCAACCCCGCCGCGGAACGCATCCTCGGCATCCCCGAGGTGGCGATGCTCGGCTCGTCGCCGCACGAGTGGCCGGTCTACGCCGAGTCCGGCCAGCGCATGTCCCCGAGCGAGTACCCGTCGGCGCAGGTGCGCCGCACCGGGATCGCCCAGCAGGGCCGGGTGATGCGGGTGCTGCGCCGCGACGGGCGCAACGTGTGGCTTTCCGCGTCCTGCCGGGCGATGAACCCCGAGGACAGCGACCTCAGCGCGTACGTGCTGTCATTCACCGACATCACCGAGCGCCGCGCGATCGGCGAGCGCCTGGAGCACGACGCGACGCACGACCCGTTGACCGGCCTGGCCAACCGCACCCTCGTACTGGCCGAGCTGGCCGCGCGGCTGCACGGTCCGCATCGGACCTCGACCGCGGTGCTGTTCATCGACCTCGACAAGTTCAAGGTCATCAACGACTCCCTCGGCCACACGGTCGGCGACCGGGTGCTCAGGATCGCCGGCGAACGGCTGCGCCGGGCGGTGCGCCGCGACGACGTCGTCGGCAGGCTCGGCGGTGACGAGTTCGTCGTGATCGCCTCCGAGATGCACGGCGAGCCCGAGGTCCGGGCGCTGACCGAGCACCTGCGCGACTCGCTGACCCGGCCCATCTCGGTGGACGGCCGGAAGTTGCATGTGGACGCGAGCATCGGCATCGTGCTCGCCGCGGCCGGCGACCCGCGTGCCGCGGACGAGCTGCTGCGCGACGCGGACGTGGCGATGTACCAGGCGAAGACACTCGGGCGCAGCCGGTACGAGTTCTTCGACGTGGAGCTGCGCCGGCGGATGCAGCGACGGCTGCGGCTCGAACAGGATCTGCGGGACGCGGTGCGGCTCGGCAAGCTGTGGGCGGCGTACCAGCCGGTGGTCGACCTGCGCACGAACCGGATGGTCGCGGTGGAAGGCCTGCTGCGGTGGACGCATCCGGTGCACGGGGCCGTGCCCCCGATGGAGTTCATCCCGCTGGCCGAGGAGAGCGACCTCATCAACCAGCTGGGCGCGCACGTCCTGCGGGTGACCACCCAGGAGCTGGCGGCGCGCCGCGCGAGCGGCCTCGACGTCGACCTCAAGATCAACCTGTCCACCCGCCAGCTCGACGACCCGGCGCTCATCCCGGACGTCGAGCGCGCACTGCACACCACCGGGCTGCCCGCCAAGGCGCTGTGCCTGGAGATCACCGAAAGCGCCCTGATGCGCGACTCGGCGCTGGCCAGCGAGGCGCTGAGTGCGCTGCGCGAGATCGGGGTCCGGCTCGCGATCGACGACTTCGGCACCGGCTACTCCTCGCTCGCGCAGCTGCAACGGCTCACTTTGGACACTCTCAAGATCGACCGTTCGTTCGTGATGCGGCTGGGCGACTCGGCCGACGCGGAGGCGATCGTGACGAGCATCATCGCGATGGCACACGCCGTGCAGCTGACCGTGGTGGCCGAAGGCGTGGAGAACGAGATGCAGCTGAACCTGCTGCGGGAGCTGGGCTGCGACCAGGCCCAGGGGTACTACCTCGGCAAACCGATGCCCGCCCGCGAGCTCTGGGACTGACTCCGCGCGACGACCGGAACGCCCCCTGCGCGTTCCGGTCGCCTGACGCGGAACCACCGAGAAATATACAGGCAGGCAGGTATGTTCCGTCCACTGCGGAGGGTCAGGATCGTCCGATCGCGTCAGCGACCGAGGCCTCGATCTCACGCCGGGTGATCGTCCACATGACTTTTGTGGTGCGCGCACTGGACACGAAGCTCATCAGCAGGACACCGCGGATACCGGCGAGCGCGGTGAGGATGACCGCGGTGCCACGCGGTCTGGCAAGGAAGTCGGGCACGGCCTCGTTGAGGATTTCCCCGATGCCGCCGTTGAGCTGCCTGTTGAGCCGGTAGACGTGCTTGCGCAACTCGGCGTCGGTCCGGCTGCCCAGCCACAGTTCGGTCACGGCCGTGAACATCTTGCTGTCGTGCATGGCCCACAACCGGTCGACCACCGCCAGCACGGTCTCGGCCTCCGTCGGCCGGTGCGGCGGATCGGCCCGCAACTGCTCGACGATCCGGCCGATGGCGTACTCGAGGCCGGCGACCACCAGCTCCGCCTTGGTGGCGAAGTAGTGCGCCTGGGCCCCGCGTGTAACACCGGCGCGGGCGGCGATCTGCGCCGCAGTGACATTGGCGTAGCCGAACTCGACAAGGCACTCGACGGTCGCCTCCAGCAGCGCCGTCCGGGTGGCCATCCGCCGCTCCGCCTGGGTGCGCCGCTTAACGCCAGCCATCCGGACACTTTATCGGTACGGCGCAACTCGGGATTTCCCGTGTGTCGCAATGATCATCATCGGTGCCCGATCGATCCGGCCAGCGATGAGAAAGCGCTTTCGCAGACCGTCCACTCGCTACCGTGCGGACAGGCCGGCGTCCAGCACCTGCTCGCCCCGGAACGTCGCGCGGTAGGTGCTCGGCGAGACGCCGAGCGCGGCCTGCAGGTGCTGGCGCAGCGACGCGGCCGTGCCGAACCCGGCGTCGGCCGCGATCCGGTCCATGGACAGGTCGGTCTCTTCGAGCAACTGGCGCGCCCGCTCGACGCGCTGCTGGGTGAGCCACTGCAACGGCGAGATGCCCACCTCCTCCCGGAAGCGGCGGGTGAAGGTGCGCACGCTCATCGAGTCCTGTGCCGCCAGGTCCCGCAGCGTCAGCTGACGGTCGAGATGACGCAGCGCCCACGCCCGCGCGTTGCCCGTCGAGGAGGCACGAGGCTCGGGGACGGGGCGGGAGATGAACTGCGCCTGCCCGCCGTCGCGGTGCGGCGCGACGACGGTGCCGCGCGCGACCTCGTTCGCGACGGCGGCGCCGTGGTCGCGCCGGATGATGTGCAGGCACAAGTCGATGCCCGCGGCGACGCCGGCCGAGGTGAGCACGTCCCCGGAGTCGGTGTAGAGCACGTTCTCCTCGACCTCGACGGCCGGGTACAGCTCGCGCAGCCCGGCCGCCGAGCGCCAGTGTGTGGTCGCACGCCGGCCGTCGAGCAGACCGGCGGCCGCGAGCACGAAGGCGCCGGTGCAGATCGAGCCGATGCGCGTGCCGGGCCGGATGCGCGCGAAAGCCTCGGCCATCGGGCCGCGGAGGGCCCCGCCGGACTGCGGGCCGTAGTCGTCCTCGGAGGAGAGCACGAGCACCGTGTCGGCGCCGGCCAGCGCCTCCGGGCCGTGCTCGACGGTGATGGTGAAGTCGGCGTCGGTGCGCACCGGCCCGGGGGTGAGTGCGCAGGTCACGACCTCGTAGAGCGGCCCCCCGGCGACCGAGCGAGCCTCGCCGAACAGCCGGTGCACGATGCCCAGCTCGATCGGCAGCACGCCGGCCCGGACGAGTGCGACGATACGGTGCATGGCCCGATTCTTGCACAAGATGGCCATCAGGCCACTCGTTGCGGGCTCAACCAACTCGGATGATCGAGGAATGAAGATCTTGTGGATCTACGCCCACCCGGAACCGCGGTCGCTCACCGGCTCGCTGCGTGACGAAGGCCTTCGGACGCTGACCGAGCTCGGCCACGAGTACCGGCAGTCGGATCTGTACGCGATGCGCTGGAACCCGGTCGTCGACCGCGCGGACTACGCACAGGACGCCGGCGAGCGACTGCTGGTCGCGGCCGAGTCCGCCGTGGCCTACGAGTCGGGACGCCTCAGCCCGGACATCCGGGCCGAGCAGGAGAAGATCGAGTGGGCCGACGCGCTCGTCGTGCAGTTCCCGCTCTGGTGGTACGGCCCGCCCGCGATCCTCAAGGGCTGGATCGACCGGGTGTTCGTGAAGGGCTTCGGCTACGGGCTCACCGGTGAGGACGGGCGGGTGCTGCGATACGGCGAAGGGAAGCTGGGGGGCAAGCGCGCGCTCGCGGCGGTGACCGTCGGCGGCCGGTCGTCGACCTTCGGGCCGCGCGGCGTGAACGGCCCGTTCGAGCAGGTGCTGTTCCCGCTGTTGCACGGCACGTTCTTCTACACCGGCATGTCACCTCTGCTGCCATTTGTCGTGCACAGCGCCGACCGGGCAGGAGCGCCCGAATTCGAGGCGGCGGCCAAGGAGTTGCGCGCGCGGCTGGAGACGCTGGCGACGACGGAGCCGATCCCGTTCCGCACCCAGAACGGCGGGGACTACGACGTGGACCTGGTGCTGAAGCCGCACCTGGCAGCGGGCCGCACCGGCCTCGACGTGCACCTTTCGGCAAAACGGTCGGACTGAATGGCGTAGGGAAAAGAAGGCCGTCCGGACGACAATTGTTCTTCGGGTGGAAATTTTCTTCCGTATTCGCGACCGGCAGCGTCCGATCAGTGACACGCAGTTCTTCTTTGGCTCAGCGGCAACGAAAAATTGGTTCTGCATCGATCAATTCCGGGACCGAGGTTTCCGTTTCACGGGTTGAGCCGATCCGAAAAAGGTCCGGGGGGACCAGATTTCGCAGCACATCAGAGGAGAATTGCGATGTCCCCATCGATGATCATCGTCATCGTGGTCGCTGTCGTCGTGGTGATCGCGCTGGTCGCACTGCTCGTGCAGCTGCAGCGGCGCCGACACCTTCGCGAGAAGTTCGGGCCCGAGTACGACCGCGCGATGGAGGAAGGCTCGAGCCGCCGCGAGGCCGAGCGTGAGCTGACGAACCGTGAGCGGCGGCACCAGAAGCTGGACATCCGCCCGCTGTCCGACGAGGCGCGCGAGCAGTACCGGGAGCGCTGGGCCGTGATCCAGCAGCGGTTCGTGGACCAGCCCGGCGAGGCGATCACGGAGGCCGACCGGATGCTCACGCAGGTGATGGCCGACCGCGGCTACCCGACCGACGGCGGTCACGAGCAGCAGGCGAGCGACCTGTCCGTCGAGCACGCGCCCACGCTGGAACACTACCGGACGGCGCGGGAAACCTTGCAGGGACACGAAAAGCGTACGGCTGACACCGAGGAGCTACGGCGCACTCTGGTGCACTACCGCACCGTTTTCGCCGACCTGCTGGACACCCGTGAGCCGGCGACCGCCCGGAACCGCTCGGACGAAGGGAACCGCTGACGTGACCACGAACGAACGCCTCAGCACCGAAGACCTGGTGGCCCCCAGGGCGAACGACGAACGTCAGGTGCCCGACGACTCCCGGGTTCCGGACGACGAGGGCACGCCGGACGATCGGGGCACAGCGCGCAGTTCTTCCCCGGGCGAGCGGGTGGAGTTGTTCAGCCAGGACGAGATCGAGCATTTCCGTGGCCGCTGGCAGTCCCTGCAGACCGCCTTCGTCGACGACCCCCAGGACACCGTCCAGGGCGCGGACCAGCTGGTGGCCGAGGTGATGCAGGCTTTGGCCTCGACGTTCGCCGAGCACAAGCGGGACCTGGAAACCCAGTGGCAGCAAGGCGAACAGGTCGCGACCGAGGACCTGCGCCTGGCGCTGCAGCGCTACCGCACGTTCTTCAACGAGCTGCTGCGCGACTGATCCGAGTCCGATGTGGACCCCCGGCGGTGGGCTGGGGGTCCACTGCTGTGCCGATGCGTTGAGGGTGGCATTACCTTGCCGTCCTGGGCAGAGCCGGGGTCAACTCGCCTGCCGGTAGCGATCAAGAATCGCGGCGCGCAATGCGGGCCCTGATGCGCCGAGCGCCAGCAGAATCGGGTTGTTCGTCCCGATCAGGGCGAGCGCGATATGTTCGACACCGATGTACTGGTCGTGCATGGCCTGCGCTTCGCGGACGCTGTTCTCCAGACTCTTCTTGGCAGGCGTGGTAAACGGCAGGTGCCCACGAGGAACGGCACCCGCGGCCTGGTAGCGGCCGGTCGCCGTCGAGGTGGGGGCGAATGCGGCCGGGGCAGGCCGACGGCGCCGACGCCAGCGGCGGAGCAGACCCGGTGGGATGGCGCGACGAGGGTTCAGCCGGGACGGGCGGGGCCGACCGTGCATGGCATTGGCGGCTTGGTTGAGGGCTTCCGCACCGAAGGATGCCTCGATCCGGGCGCGCACGGCGTCGAGATCGATCCCGATGGCCGACAGCGCGTCCCGGTCGAGGTCACCGAACAGTTCGGCCCCGCCACCCAGCCCGACCCGGCGCACGATTTCCTCTTCGACACGTTCGGGCGTGACCCCGTGCTCGCGCAGGACGGCGCTCGCGGGCCGGCCTGTCGAGGCGACCGCGAGCAGGAGATGTTCGCAGCCGATATAACGATGCCCGAGACGGCGGGCGTGCTCCTGGGCGTGGACGACAACAGTGCGGGCGTCCGGCGTGAAGCGCTCGAACATCATCGCCCCCCGACTCGTCGGCCGTACTTGCGGTGCACGGTCTGTTTGGTGACGCCGAGCCGCTCGGCGATGTCCTGCCAGGACCACCCCAGCTTCCGCGCGCTTTCGACCTGGAGGATCTCCAGCCGTTCGGTGAGCGCCCGCAGCGAAGCCACCGCGCGCAGCCCCACGTCGGGGTCGTTGCTTGTGGCACCCTCTGCGATTTTCAGTGTTGTCTCCATGGGTGTCAGCATATGCTGACGGCTGGTTCTGTCAACATATGCTGACAAGAACGATCGGGCTTGAACCCGGCCTGTGTCAGAGCGGTTCTCATGAGGCGGCATCGCCGAGCCCCGCTCGGCCAGCTTGCTCACCGGCCAGTTCCTTGTCTCCTGGCTGCCTTCGCCGCTGAAGTGGCCGAACGTCGGGGGCCGGCGTTCTGTCGTCCCGTCTCATCCTTCGAGGGCGCCGGCCCAGCGCCAGTCGCCCTCGGGACCCAGGTACTCGACGCGTTGCACGTCGTCGTCGAGTTCCTCCTCGTCGTGCGCCCACCCCAGGGCGGCGGCGTGGTCGGGAAACTCACGCTCGCCCATAACGTCGCCCATCCCGTCGAGGAACCGATATCGCGCCATGCCCCACGGTAGCTTCGGCACCTACCGATTATTCAACGAGCGGGAGCGCATCGAGGCTCTCCTGTGATGTGGTTGCCCTGGCCATCAGCGTTGGTCACGCTCAAAGGTGACTGAGACGGGCCGACACACCAAACCGCCCCCGCCGGACGCGGCGAAGGCGGTTTGTGCTGCTGGAAGGAGTGGCCGGGGCGGATTCGAACCGGTGACCTTCCGGTTTTCAGGCACAGACGTTTCCTCAGTTCA
The DNA here is from genome assembly GCF_021391495.1 of Amycolatopsis acidiphila. Taxonomy (NCBI): domain Bacteria; kingdom Bacillati; phylum Actinomycetota; class Actinomycetes; order Pseudonocardiales; family Pseudonocardiaceae; genus Amycolatopsis; species Amycolatopsis acidiphila. The sequence goes on from NZ_CP090063.1 coordinate 7,565,788, forward strand.
CACGGGGTGCGTGACCAGCCCGTGCACGCCGCAAGCCTCAATCGGCCCCGCCCGTTACGTCCGCAGCGTCCACGACAAGGTCGGTCCGACTCCGGGTCTCGTCGTCGTCGAAGAAGCGATCCTCTTCGTCCTGCCAACGCAACCACAAATCACGGTGATCCTCGCCGTCCCGAGCGAGCCCGCGCCACAGACATTGAGACCGAGGAGCTTGGCCCCATATCCGGTATGCCAAATGGTCGCTGACTGCTCGGCGAGTGGTCGTGACCCCTTCGAGGATCACCAACGGCGCCCACCGCACCAACTTCCGCTCCTGCCTCAACGAGGACCCGAACTCGTCCCGTTCCCAGTCACGCACGCGGAAGCAGGCATCTCGCCCACTCAAGAGCGGACCGAGGACCTCCTCCTCGAACCGAGGCCACCATCCCGAGAGTCTCCCCAAGACACGAAGTCGTCGGCTTCGATCACCGGAGCATCAGCCAACGCCGCGAGAGCCCGAGCGAACGTGCTCTTGCCTGAACCCGACGGCCCGTCGACCCCGACGAGACGGATGCCGGCAACCGCAGTCCGCCGACGAATCTCCCTCAGTACCTCTTCCACGAACCCCACCGAACCCAGTCTGCTCAGCGCCTCGATCAGGCGCATGAACGCCAGGATGCGCGGTACGTCGACCGTGCCCCCGCGTGCCCCAAGGAACGGGAATCGGCGGTCAACCAAGGTCAACACCAGCCAGGACCACGCCAGACCCGGACGCGAAAAAACCGCCCCGACGTGCATCGGAGCGGCTTCTTGGGCCGTGGCCAGGGCCGGGGTCGAACCGGCGACCTTCCGCTTTTCAGGCGCAGACGTTTCTGCAGGTCACGGGGGTTGCGCTTAACGGTCGTACAACCCCGCTCGGTGATGAGGTCGCGGGTCTTACGGTCGGTGTAGCGGGTCAGGGCGCCGATCTCGTCGAACTCAACCAGTTCCAGCGGGTTCTCCCTGGTTACCGGCACGGTGCGGACGTGGCCGGCGAACTCCTCCTTCCGGGCGTTCATGGACGCGATCAGCTCGTCGAGCAGGTCGACAGTCTCCTCAGGTGTCACGGCGTAGCGATGGAAGATGCCGCGTCCGTAGGCCAGCTCCATCCCCTTCGGGTCGATGCCCGAGACGCGGACGAGCCGGTCTCGGACAGCCGACGCGATTGAAACCAGCGGGGACCACATCACCGAGTTCTTGCCCGCGCCCGACGCGCCAGCGGTCAGGGTGTGGCTGCCCGACCCGAACAACGGAACCTGCCGGTCCTGCCCGTACTCGGTGCGCCCGGCCCACACTCGGCGAAGGTCGATCTCGGCTGCTTCCAGTTCGCGGCAGGGCACCGGGGCCGCGAGCAGGTCTCGCCGTTGGAAGTCGACGGACACGACGTTGGGCGCCACCTCCCGCACCTGGCAGCGAGCGACCTTGCGCGCGGATGCCAACGCACGAGCGGCTTCGTCGAAGTCCTCGGGCTTCTGGCCAGGCACGAGCTGCACCCGCACCTCGTCCCATGACGGGCCGGACTTGACCCGCTTGACCTTCGGTATCCGCACGCCGGGCTGCTGACGATCCCGGCTGATCTTCTTGCGACCCACGAGGTTCACGGTGACGTCGACCGGGACCGACTCGTCCTTGACGCTCAGCCCGCAAGCGTGCAGCCAGCCCGGCAGCTTGGGCATATACACCGCCCAGCGGAACCACCACGACCGAAGCACCTGCCCGGCCCACTGGTCGAATGACACCAGGTCCACCAGTCGCCACAACCCGAGTGCCGCCGCCACGGCCGCGATGCTGACGACCAGCGAGAGCCAGCCCCACCAGTGCAACCACGCGGCGACTGCGACGACGGTCAACGCCGTCCGGGGGTGGGTGACGATCTCTTTCACCATCCAGCCGATGCCCTTGAGCAGCCACCACAGCGCCAGGAACACGACCGCCGCAGCGGCCAGCGTCTCCGCGATCGCAGCGAGGGCGCGGCCCAGCTTGTGCAGCACCCACACAACGACCGCCAAACCCGCCGTGCCCAACAGCAGCACGCCGAACGTGTGCGCGCCCATCAGCGACCACCCCCGATCGGGAGCGGCAGCCTGCCCGCACACGCGGCGCACTCGGTGTCGCCGGGCGCCAGACGAGCGAATTTCTTACATGCGTTACACCGCGTCTGTACGCGGTCCCTTGACACGCGTTGGTTCGCGTTGCCTATCGTTGCCACTTGTCTACTCCGCAAGGTGTGGACAGCGCAGGAGCGGGAAAGGTTGGTAGCCGGATTCCGCTTCTGCGCCTTGATTTCTGGGGCAGTCTCCGTGTCCGGGCGCGCGGCATCGCCACACGACCGAGCGTGCGTCTACAGTGGAATTACGACTTTCTCGTCAGAGACCTTCGAAGGGCCGTCGGGCGCACGCTCGGCACACGTGCACCTTGTCGCGGACCAGCCGATGCGGTCGACCGCACAGCCAGCAACGTCGCCGCACGAGCCAACGCCGTTGCTGAGAACGGCTTCCCGAGACCATTTCGATCACCTCCCCTCCTGGTGGGGGACGGCGGCAGGCGTCGCGTCGTGCCTGCCGCCGGGCCATCCCTATCGCCTGCGGTTACGGCCGCTCAGATCTGCGACAAATGTGCCCTTGGCGCGGATCGTGAACACCAGTCCCCGTTCCCGTAGCACCCGAGTCGCGTGCCTCGCTGTGCCCAGCGAGACCCCGTACTCCAACGCCAGGTCCTGCTCACCGGGGAGCCGGTCATGCCGCCGCAACTCCCCAGCCAAGATCCGAGCCGCAATCAGATCGGCCACCTGCAGATAGACGTAGCCCGGCTCGAACTCCTGCCTGCCATCCCGAGGCGGTGGCGCTTCGCCGTCACACGAGGTCATCAAAGTTCTCCTCACGCGGCCTTGGCCGACTGCTCACCGGGGTTGCCAGCAGCCTTCGCCGACCGGCCGCCCTGGTTGCCCGCCGCCTTGAACCCGGTCGCCCGGAAGACGTAGGACTGGTACTTGAACTCCCCGTTGCCCGCCACGCGAGGCTCAGCGGTCAGGCCGTCCAGCTCGATCGGCCGCATGCCCGGCAGCGCCTCCGTGGTCGTCGGGACCGGCTGCACGTCCGCCAGGAACGTGATCTCGAACGACGCCCGCTTGGCATTGGGCTCCGACGGGTCGGTCACGGCCGCCTTCCACTGCCGCTTCCCCGTGACCTCGTCGACTCGCTGCCGAGCAGGACGCCCGGCCGCCCGGTCCTCCCGCGACTGATACTCGATGTTGGGCGCAACGTCGCCCACCATCACCAAACCCTGCGGAAACGCCTCCTCGAACTCGACCGGAAACCGGTGTCCCCTGCTGATCGCCATCTGTGCTTCTCCTCCAGTCAGTGCCCTATGCGGGCTGTTTAGGCCCCTAAACACCTGCGGTACACCGCTACCTGGTTCGTCTAGGGGGTCTAAACACCAATGTAACTGAGCCTGTCGCGGTCCGTCAAGGGGGTCTAAACTCGCGTGTCATGATGAGGGCCGAGGACTTCGAGAGCGTCCGGCGCGACCCCGACCCGATCCGGCGAGGTCAGCGCGCAACGGAACTGCTCACGATGTACCAGCAGCGGGCGACCGAACTGGCCCGCCTGCGCAAGGCCGCGATCGAAGAAGCCCACCGCGAGCGGGGGATGAGCTATACCGAGATCGCTGCCGCACTCGGCATCACCAAGGGCCGGATCACGCAGATCCGCAGCACCGCACCACCCGCCGAGCGTGCGTTCTTCGGTGTCGGGCCGGTCAGCATCGGCGTGCCCTACCGGTACCAGACCACCGACCGCGAACGCCCATTGATCGCAGCCGAGGACGCCGAGACCGCCAACCAGCTCGAATCCCTGCTCAACGCCATGTCCCTCGCGACCTCGCGGTTCCAGATCGAGCCCGACCGATCCGATCCGCCGGCCGGAGATGTCGTGGTGGTTTGCGGCCCGAAGTCCGCGCCGATCGGAGCTGATCTGCTCGCGGCGGACCCGGTGCTCGCGATGGTCGAAGACGAGGGCCGCTGGTGGATCGAGAACCGCACCGACCACAGCCGTATCGGCTCACCGACCGACGACGCTTCACCATCGTCTGCCGACGCCGCCTACGTGGCCAGGCACGTCGTCGACGGCCGCGTGATCGTCCACATCGCGGGTATCCACGGGATCGGACCACTCGGCGCGACGCACTACCTCACCGCACATCTCGCCGAGCTGTTCCAGCAGACCGGACGGCAGCCAGCGTCACTCGTCGTACGCGCGACCTACGACGGGCTGACCATCACCGACAGCGAACTTGCCGCAGGCCCCTACCTCTGGTGAACCCATGCGCGTGACGACAGCCCAGCTCCCGCCGATGCAGGAGAGCGCCGACAGGATCTTCGTCACCCCTCACGCCGTGATCATGCTCGACGGCGCATCCGCGTTCGTCCCGGTCCCCGTGCCCGCGTCTGACTACGCCGACCACCTCGGCCGCCTCATCGCCGCCGATCTCACGACCGACCCAGCCGCAGACCTGACCGACGTCCTGGCCGAGGCCATCCGCTCGACAGCTACGCACTTCGACCTCAGGGCGGGGGAGTCGCCCTCGTCAACGGTCACCATCGCCCGCGAGCGAGACGAGCACCTTGACCTGCTCCTACTTGGGGACAACTACGTCATCCTCCCGGGTGGCGAGGTCCTGACGGATGACCGCATGGACCGCCTCGACCTCGAACCACGGCGCCGCTACCGCGAACGCCTAGCGGCAGGCCACGGCTTCGACGACGAACACCGGCGGTTGCTTCGTGAGCTGCAGACTCAGCAAGCGCGGTACCGCAACCGCGCGGGCGGGTACTGGATCGCCGAGACTGACCCGGCCGCAGCACGCCACGCGATCAAGTCTCTAAAACCGGTCAGCCGTAGCAGGTGGGCGATTCTCTCTACGGATGGTGCCTACGACTCCCTGAAGCATCTCGCAGTGATCGACTGGGACAAGTACTCGGCGGCTGACGCGCGCCAACTGCATGGCCTGGTGGACCGTTGCCAGCAATGGGAGCGCGAGACGGACCCCGAAGGCCAAGTGCATCCACGTGCTAAGCGCCATGACGACAAGACTCTGGCAGCGATCAAATTTGATTGATCGGCGAAGAGCGCAAGACACGCCTCTTGACGAAGTTCTTAGACGGCGCCAGCTGACCCCTAGGCCACTCGCTGGATTTACTTACCGTAGCTCGTCCAAGAATCGTTTTCAGCGAAACTTCGGCGCGAAGGCCTCTCATAGATATAGGATCTGCTCCAAACTTGATCTACGGTTGGGTGGAGCATTGACGGACTATGAGTATGACGTGGCAGTCTCTTTCGCTGGCGAAGACCGGGAGTTCGTTCAGAACGTAGTGGAAGGCTTGAAACTCAATGGCGTCAAGGTCTTCTACGACCAAGATGAGGTGGCCACACTCTGGGGAGAGAACCTCGTCGACTTCCTCGAGATGATATATAGCCAAAAGGCGCGCTACGCTTTGCTATTCACTTCTCGTCATTACGTGGACAAGAAGTGGCCGAACTATGAGCGACAGATCACACAGAGTCGGTCCCTATATCAAGAATCGCCGTATATCCTGCCAATCCGCATCGATGATACTCCGGTCCCCGGCTTGCCGCCTACCATCTCCTACTTGGATGCGAAGAGCGTCGGCATCGACGGGATCGTTAGGGCTGTCCTCGAAAAAGTCGGATCGCCACAATCCGATTCGAAGCCAAAATTTGACGGTAGGGTTCCCCGTGATTCACGGTCCATGAATATTCTGCTTACGGAACGCCCAGGCGGATGGGAATACCTGTTATACGGTGCAGTGTTGCGCGAGCGGATGGACAGCCTTGAAGGAAAATATCGTGACCACTTGCTAGAATATGCGCCTCGAAGTGGCGTACACCTTGAAGCCGATGCTGCATTTCAGAAATTGAAGAACAACTTCACGACGCTCACCGGTATTACCGATACATTTAACAGAGTTCTGTCTCCTGGAGCTCAGGAGCAGGCTTTCGGAAAGCCTGGCGAGCCGGGTGACCCCGACAGGATTATACACTTGGCGGAGCGGTTTTGTAGTGTATACGAAGAATTCCTGGACTTCGCCGCAAATCTGCGATCCATCGACATCGAAAATGACTACTTGCGCCACGCGGCGGACATTCAGGCACGTTGGGTGAATCAACCGATAGAGGTCATGAGAAAGTTTGTCGACGATTATGTCCGAATCGCGGATACCATCACGGACCGACTAGCGAGTGGCGAAAAGGGCATAGAGCTAACATTGCAAATCACCCTCGATCTAGACAGTTCTCTCACTAACGAACTGACTGAGACCCTCCGAAGGTATGTGCGTTCACGATAGCCACTCGAATCTGCCAGCTCGCCAACTTAAAGGAGCCAAGGTTCCGTCGGAAGTGGTCGGGGCCGCACTGCCGAACTTGGCTCTATGGAATCAAGGCGGCGCGCAAGCGCGCCGCTCGGGCCGCCCGGCCTGCCGCTCCGCTTCGGCCGGCGGCCCTCTGAGCTATCCAGGTCGCACCCCCTCTTCAACCAGGGCGAGGCCAGGCGCACAACGTGCATCATGAGCGAGTGCACGAACAGACCGAGCGGTTCCGCGAGATCACGACCTTCGGCGTCATCCCCTCACCCTCAGGCGCCGGTACGCTCGTCCTCCAGGGCGAAGGGTATCCAGACTGCTTGCTCGTGATGGAGGTCTTCTCCGAGACCGACCGCAGCAACGAGATCGCGATCGTCACCGTGAAGGGCTGCCAACAGGCCATCTTCGGATACCCGAACGACGAAGCCTACGCACGAGACCCACGAGGCAGGGCCGGCGACGAGCCCTCATACGGCTTCTTCGAAGTGCTCTCGTCAACCTGGGCCCAGCGACTCGCCGAGTACAACCGTCACGCCTTCCCCAGCACCAGCGTGGAACCATGGCGCGCCCTGCGCCACTTCTTCATCGGCTGCCACGACGACTCAGGCGAGTTCCTCGGCGAAAGCCTGCACATCGAACTGCCCGGAACCGACTTCCAAACAACAGCCCAGCACGCCTTCGAGCGATTCTTCCAGCCAAACTAACGCCGCCAACACGACCTTGGGGGGCCTCCGGCGGCCGGGGCTCTGCCCCGAACCCCGACACCGCTTCAGAGATCAGCGGAAAGAGACAGCCCGGCGACCTCCTAGCGACGCGCCCCAGGGCAGCCAGACCGGGCGGCACCGGCCAAGGGCGCTCCGCGGCCTCCGGCAAACCCTTGACCGGCACCACCCGGCCCGGCAGGGATGAACCCGCGCCGCGAGGAGATCACCTCCACATGGGGGGCCGCCGGTCGTGCAACCCACGTGCAACTAGCGACGGCAATCGGCAGTAAACCAAGGTCAACACCAGCCAGGACCACGCCAGACCCCGGACGTGAAAAAACCGCCCCGACGTGCATCGGAGCGGTTTCTTGGGCCGTGGCCAGGGCCGGGGTCGAACCGGCGACCTTCCGCTTTTCAGGCGGACGCTCGTACCAACTGAGCTACCTGGCCGGAAACGCCGGCTAGCTGCCAGACGTATTGCGACCCTGACGGGACTCGAACCCGCGACCTTCGCCGTGACAGGGCGACGCGCTAACCAACTGCGCCACAGGGCCTTGCTGTACTGCGTACTCCCAACGGGATTCGAACCCGCGTTGCCGCCTTGAAAGGGCGGAGTCCTAGGCCGCTGGACGATGGGAGCTCGATCGATTTCGGCGAACCGACCGACCGCGCTCTCAGGGTCCCCCCGGGAGCGATTACAAGCATAGGGCACGCCCCAACCCCCCTCCAACCCGGTATCCCTAAACCTCGTACAGGGGCGCCGAACTGGGAAAACGTTGTCGGGACAAGGCTTTGGGGCCGTAGCCGGGCCACCGAACCTTCATGGTGGCGGCGATCACTCCGGACAGGACGACGACCCCCGCCCACGCCGAACACCAGATACGAAAAGTCCGGGGCGCGCGCCCCGGACCCGCCGTCCGACTACCGCTGCGCCGGGATCTGACCGTCTTCGTCCGGGATCAGGCCCAGCATGTCCAGCAACTGGGCACAGTCCTCGGCGTCCGTCGCGCCGGCGGCGACGGCCAGCCGCGCCCGGCGGACTTGGTCGTCCGACACCCTCGGCGCGTCGGCCTGTCCCGCTCGCTGCGAAGGCACCCCACCCAGGCTGCCGTTGCCCGCGTCGCCACCTTCGTACCGAAGGAGGAACTGTCGCACTTCCACAGACCCGCTCATAGCTCCTCCAAAAGCTTCGTACTAGCAACTTGGCGCGAGGCTAGCCATAGAAATAACGGCACCGCAGCCCCCCGCAGAGTGAACCTGCCCTACCGGAACGCCCACACAGAGCCACAAAGCCAGGTGAACAGGCAGCAACCGCCAGATGACGGCCCGTCCGACTTTTTCTTGTCCACCACTCGCGAACGCGCCCGTTTCCGTGTAACAATCGACGTGCTGACACACCCCCGGTCAGCGCCTGTGGAGATCCCCTCCGGCCCCCGCGTTCCTCCCCCTGGCGCGGGGGCCTCTCCATTCCTGTTCGCCGCTTTGCGGCTTCCCGGGGTCCTTGTGTCTCCCGGGGGCCGAGCCCCCGGGCCCCACGGGGCGAGCTCCTCATCCCGGGAGGGTGGTGGAGTTGGATGACACCGGCAGATCCGCGCGGGTCTGCGGCGGTCAAAATTTGGCGGGGCGGTACGGTGGCGCGTTTGATCTTCACCGGAAAACCCCGCTGGAACTGGGGAGATGACGGTCCGTTCCGCACGGGTTGCGCTATGTGGGTGTTCCGTAACCGGAACGGCCTAAGGTAATCGCCGTTTTCACTGTGGTTTGGGTCACATCGAGCTGCCTGGCGTGACTAAACCGTTATCGTGGCCGGGTGCCTCTTCCATCGTTAGGACGCCGCGGCAATACCCGGACCGACCTCAAGCCGGTGAATCCCGGTCGCCACCGGAACTCGCCCGCCAAGGAGGCCGAAGTCGCGGTCGAAGACCATGAGCTCACCAGCTATCTCGCCGCACTCGCCCCCGAGACCGGTCCCGAAAGCACCGGCACTGGCAAGCGGTTCGGCGAAGCGCAGGTGTACCAGCTCCGGATGAACCTGGTCGCCAGCTCCCAGCTGCGCGACCTCGCCGAGGAGCGCGGCACCTCACCGCAGGCGCTGGCTCGTGAATGGATCCTCGAACGCCTGTCCTGGGAAGCCCAGGCCGCGTCCTCCCAGCGGCGTCAGTTCGCCGACCACACCGGAACCGCCCACACCGATCAGCACTTCTTCGACAAGAACTGGGCCTGACCGCTCACCACGACAACCCCCGCCCCCACACACCCGGCTCAACCCCCGATGATCGCCGGGCGTGACCGACCCGAACAAGGCGCCTCGGCCGACCCGGCCGGGGCGCCCGTTTTCTGTCCTGGCAACGAACAAGCCCCCGACGGGAGACCCGCCGGGGGCTTGCGACGTTCATGCAGGAAGCGTCTCAGATGACGCGAACCTTCTGGGCCTGCGGACCCTTCTGGCCCTGCCCGACCTCGAACTCAACACGCTGGTTCTCTTCGAGGGTGCGGAAGCCGCGCCCATCGATCTCCGAGTAGTGCACGAAGACATCGCCCTCGCCGCCGTCCTGGGCAATGAAGCCGAAGCCCTTCTCGGCGTTGAACCACTTCACAGTGCCTTGCGCCACCGCTTTACTCCTCGTTACATCCGCATCGAGCACCGCCGTGACGGCGCCCGGGCCGCCCCGGGCGGTTCCAACGAGACGAGCAAAGAGCGCATGTCCGGCTCATGGCTCGCGTCAGAAGTTCCGCGAGTGTGAAGCCACGAACACGCAAAACGACGGCCTAGGGGGAAGCGTACCGGGATCTGGCGAAATCGAAAGCCCCTCAGCGGCCGTTCTTCGATGTCACCGGAACGTCGTACCGCGGCGCCCCTTCCGCGTTCGGGGAACCCGATAGGCTGATCATCTGCCTGAACGTCCATAAGACGTGACCTGTGTCACTCACATGGGTGTCAACTTTGACAACCCGATGGGCGTCTTTGGTGCAAACGGGGAGAAGGGGCATCCACCGGTGAAACCACTCAGGACCGCACGTCGTCTGCCTGCCGCGCTGGTCGCGTTGGGCCTGGCAGTCACCCTCGGCCTCAGTGCCTGCTCGAGCGATCCGGCGCCTGCGCCGGACTCGGGTACACAGGCCCCGGCGGGCGGCAGCGGTGCAGCCGCGGAGGCTCTGTCGGCGAAGCTCACCACCCAGCCGGCTGCCGGCGCGAAGGACGTCGCGCCCGGTGATCCGGTCGGCGTGAAGGTCGCCGACGGCACGCTGCAGACGATCACCTTGACGAACCCCGACGGCAAGGCGGTCGCCGGGGAGCTCGCGGCCGACAAGCACAGCTGGTCGGCCACCGAGCCGCTCGGCTTCGGCAAGAGCTACACCTGGTCCGGCACCGCGACGGGCGCCGACGGCAAGCCGGTGCAGCTGTCCGGCCAGTTCACCACCGCGACCGCGAAGCGCCAGGTCTCCGGCAGCCTGAACGTCGGCGACAACCAGACCTACGGCATCGCGATGCCGATCGCGCTCACCTTCAGCGGCAAGGTCGCCGACAAGGTCGCCGCCGAGAAAGCGCTTACTGTCCAGACCAACCCGAAGACCGAGGGCTCCTGGGCGTGGCTGCCGGACGTCGACGGCCACTCCGTCGCGCACTGGCGTCCCAAGGAGTACTACCAGCCGGGCACGAAGGTCGTCGTGACCGCGAAGATCTACGGCGTCAAGATCGGCGACGGCGTCTACGGCAAGCAGGACGTCTCGGCGAGCTTCACCATCGGCCGCTCGCAGATCGTGAAGGGCGACACCCGCACCCATCGCATGCAGGTCATCCGGGACGGGCAGCAGATCGCCGACTACCCGGTGAGCTACGGGCTCGACTCCGACCCGGGCCGCGTCACGCACAGCGGCACCCACGTCGTGATGACGAAGTACCCGACCTACTCGATGAGCAACCCGCGTTACGGCTACACCGACGTGAACGTGCCGTGGGCGGTGCGGATCTCGAACAACGGCGAGTTCATCCACGGGCTCGCGGCGTCCGTGTGGGCCCAGGGCAAGAAGAACATCTCGCACGGCTGCCTGAACCTGTCGCCGGCGCGGGCCAAGGAGTACTACGACAGCGTGCTGATGGGCGACCCGGTGGAGATCACCGGCAGCAGCCAGCAGCTGAGCGCCAAGGACGGCGACTACTCGGACTGGACCTACTCCTGGTCGGACTGGACCAAGCTGTCGGCGCTGAGCGCCTGACGGTCAGAGCACGTGGCCGTCGAGGTTCTCCTCGGCGGCCGGGGCGTACTCGACCCGCGCGGTGATCGCCTGCTCGTCGAGGAACGCGGGTACCGGGGTCAGCTGCTGCGTCATGTCGTCGAGCAGCCGCGCGGCATCCGCCATCCCGGGGGTCTCGTTGCGGTCGGTCATCGCCGCCCTCTCCTCGCTTGCCGGTGCCCCTATCTTGCCGTGGCGCAGATCACGACTCAACGCCAGGTTCCCCTGAAATACCCGGTAGTCCGTGAACGATGAACAGCAGGGACCGTAAACCGGTCCGCCCAATCCCCGTTCCGGCCGCGCCGGACGAGATCCCGGAGGAGGAAGTCCATGGTGTTCACAGTGCTGCTCGTGGAAGGTGGCCTGGCGTTCGGTATTGCGGCAGCGCTGGCGGCGTGGTCGCGACGCCACTTCGCTCCTCGCGCAGGCGACATCACGGCCGAGTGAGCAAAAAGGGCCGCGCCCCTCACGGGAAGCGCGGCCCTTTTCCATATCCTGTCAGGAGGTTGCCGTCCGCAGCCCGTCGGAAGGCGCGGCCTGCACCTCGATCGTGGCGATCGGCACCCGGGCGGTCTCCGGGATCCGGAGGATCGGCACCAGCGCGATCGCGGCGGCGATCATCAGGTAGAACGCCGGCCAGTCCTCGTTGCCCGTCCCGTGGATCAGCGCCGTGACGATGACGCCGCACGTGCCGCCGAAGATCGACGTGGACACGTTGTAACCGATTGCGAACGAACCGTAGCGAACGCGGGTGGGGAACATCGCCGGGAAGGTCGACCCGATCACCGCGAGCATCAGCACCAGCAGCAGGGCCACCACGCCGAAGCCGACGATGAGCAGCGCGAGGTTGCCGCTCTGCATCAGCTTGATCGACGGGTAGCTCAGCACGATGTACCCGATCGCCGCCGTCAGCAGCAACGGCTTCCGGCCGATCCGGTCCGACAGCGCGCCCAACGGCGCGATCAGCGCCATCTGCACGATCTCGACGCAGATGATGATCAGCGTCGACGTGTTGTCGTTGATCTTCAGCGTGTCCGTGAAGTACGTCGGCATCGTGGTCAGCAGCATGTAGTCCGCGATGTTGAGCAGCAGCACGATCCCGATCAGGTTCAGGATCATCCGCCAGTTCTCGGTCAGCGTCTCCTTCAGCGGCGCCTTCTCCGACTTCTCGCCCGCCTTCTCCAGCCGCTGGAACTCGGGCGTGTCCTCGAGCTTCGTCCGCAGGTACAGCCCGACGAGGCCGAGCGGCAGCGCGACGAAGAACGGGATGCGCCAGGCCCAGCTGCCGACCTGCTCCGCGGTGAACGACAGGGTCACCGCGAGCACCACCACGTTGCCCAGCACGTAGCCGGTCAGGGTGCCGAACTCCAGGAAGCTGCCCCAGAAGCCCCGGCGCTTCGTGGGCGCGTACTCGGCGATGAACGTCGCGGCACCGCCGTACTCGCCCCCTGTCGAGAAGCCCTGGATCAGCCTGAGCAACAGGATCAGGATCGGCGCGCCGATGCCGATCGCGTAGCCGCCCGCGTAGGTGGGCAGGCAGCCGACCAGGAAGGTGCAGCCGGACATCATCAGGATGGTGATGGCCAGGACCTTCTGCCGGCCGATCTTGTCGCCGAGGGGACCGAAGAAGGCACCGCCGAACGGGCGCACCACGAAGCCGATCGCGACCAGTGCGAGCGACTTGAGGACCGCGTTGCCCTCACCCGGGAAGAACACTGTGCCGATGCTCGTCGCAATGGCACCGGAGGTGAACACACCGTAGTCGTACCATTCGGTGGCGTTACCCATGGCGGACGCGATAACCGCCCGCTTCACCGTTCTCGGGTCGATTTCCGATTCCTGAGCCGCCGCTTCTGCCATACGCCCCGACCTCCTCATCCACAGTTCCGTACCAGCGGTCAAGGATGCGACCTTAGTGGCTTCCTCGCCATGGATAGTGATTTTCCCGCGTCTCGTGGCTCTTGTCTCTTCGGGGAAGGGGCGAACGCGAATTTCCCGGCTTGACGAGTTAGCTTGGTCGGATGAGCGAGGCACCCCGATCCCGCAGGTCGACCCCCTGGCCCCCGGTCGACACCGAGTCCCCGGCCCCGCATCCCGACGCACCCCGGCCGGGTACGAAGCTGGCGGTGCACTACGACCAGTGCTTCGGCTGTGGAGACGTCGAAGGCGGGCTGCACATGCGGTCGACGATGGGTGAGCACGCGCTGGTGCACAGCCAGTTCGCGGTCACCGAAGCGCACCAGGGCGCGCCCGGGCTGGCGCACGGCGGGCTGCTGGCCTGCGCGTTCGACGAGGCGCTCGGCTCGGCCGTCGGCAACCTGCTGCGCCGGCCGGCGGTGACCGGCAAGCTCGAAACGGACTTCCTGCGGCCGGTGCCGGTCGGCTCGACCCTGTTCATCACGGCCAAGGTGGACGGTGTGGCCGGCCGCAAGCTCTACGCCAGCGCGGAAGGCCGGCTCGGCGCCGAGGACGGCTCCGTCGCGGTCCGCGCCCGGGCCCTGTTCGTCGAGGTGGGCTTCGAGCACTTCACCACGCACGGTGACCCGGACGCGCTGACGAAGTTCCGGCAGACCCCGGACCAGATCAACCCCTAGGACCCGCCCACAACGGACCCGCTCCGCACACCCCTAGGTCAGGGTTCGCGGCCGGATCGCGTTCGCCCGGTCGACCAGGTCGACGCGGTCCGCCGCGGTGTTCGCCAGCCGGGCGAGCGCGCGGTAGCAGCGTTCCAGTCCGAACCGGACGTCCCGTTCGGACAACGCCCAGCCCAGCACCTTCGTCGGCGTCCGGTGCCCCGGCGGGGCGGCCTTCACCCACTGGAACGCGGCTTCGAGCACCTCCGCGGACAGCTTCGTGCGGCTCTCCGCGTCGAGCGTGAGCCGCTCCAGCCGGGTGCCCGCGTCGGCGAGGTCGCCTTCGGACACCGAGCCGTTGCCGGTCACCCGAGTCTTGATCTTGATCGCGGCGACCTGGGCGGCGACGTAGTGCGTGGACGACGACGGCACCGACTCGAGCACCTCGATCGCGCTCGCGCGGGCGCCCTGTGCGAGATACACCCGCGCCAGGCCGAAGGCCGCGCTCACGTAGCTGCGGTCGGTCCGCCACACCAGCTCGTACAGCCGGGAAGCGGCGAAGTGGTCGCCGACGCCTTCGGCGCTCACCGCGAGGGCGAGCTTCGGCGCGATCTCGCCGGGCAGGTCGTCGTACACCGCCTCGAACGCCACCTGCGCGACCCGCTGGCGCCCGCCGGCGAGCTCGATCAGCCCGCGGTGCCAGTCGATCCGCCAGTCGTGCGGGTAGCCGGCGCGGATCGCCAGGTACTGCGCGGCCTGCAGCTGCCGGTTCGCCTCCGCCAGCTCGCCGAGCTCGATGCGGGCACGCACGATCCGCAGCCGCACCTCGATCGACTCGCGCGGCGCGCCGGTCAGCGCGTCGATCGCGCCCTGCGGGTCCAGCGCCGTGGTCGTGGCCAGCACACCGGCCGCCGGGTCGCTGGTGTCGACCTGCGGGATCGGCAGGCCGCCCACGACGTCCACGCCCTTCGGCAGGGCGACCGGCTGTCCCGGCTCCGGCACCACGATGTCCACGCCGAACGTGTTGGTCTCCGGACCGAACACAGTGGACACACCGGGGCGGGCCTTTCCGGTGCCCATCGCCATGATCTCGCGCAGCACCCCGGCGAGCTGGTCGGCCATGTCCTCGGCGGTGATGAACCGGCGGTCCGGGTCGCGGTGCGTGGCGCGCTTGAGGAACCGGTGGTAGGAACCGAAGAGCTTGAACAGCGGGACTTCGTCCGGGGTGGGCAGCGAGTCCTTGTACTTCGTGGTGTAGCCGTTGAACTCGAAGCTCAGCACGGCCAGCGTGCGCCCGACGGTGTACAGGTCGGACGCGACGGAGGCGCCGTGCGTGGCCAGCTCCGGCGCGCTGTAGCCGGTGGTGAAGAACAGCGGGCTCGAGTAGTCGTCGAGGCGGCGCACCGCGCCCAGGTCGATCAGCTTGAGCTGCTCGTGGGTCTGGATCACGTTGTCCGGCTTGAGGTCGCAGTACAGCAGGTTCTGGCTGTGCAGGTACCCCAGCGCGGGCAGGATCTCCAGGCCGTAGGCGATGACCTGGCCGATCGGCAACGGCTCGGGCCTGCCGGCCTTGCGGTAGTGCGCCAGCGCCAGCTGCCGCAGCGACTGCCCGCCCACGTACTCCATCACGATGTAGCCGACCGAGTGGCCGGTGCGCGCGTCCGGGTGCTGGACGAAGTTGTAGATCTTGACGATGTTCGGGTGCTCGACCTCGGCAAGGAACCGGGTCTCGTTCACGGCCGCGGCCATCGCCGTCGCGTCGCCGGTGTCGATCAGTCCTTTGAGGACGACCCAGCGGTCGTTGACGTTGTGGTCCTGGGCGAGGTAGATCCAGCCGAGGCCGCCGTAGGCGAGCGCACCGAGCACCTCGTACTGGCCGCCGAGCAGGTCACCGGCCCGGAGCTTGGGGAGGAACGAGTACGGGGTCCCGCACTTCTCGCACACGCCCTCGGGCCCGGCGTCGCCGCGGCCGACCTTGGCCGAGCAGTTGCCGCAGTAACGCTTCTCCTCCGACACCACCGGGTTGGTGAGCACGGCGGACGCCGGGTCGCGGTAGGGCACCGGGGGCACCTCGACCAGGCCCAGCCCGAGCCGTCCGCGTCGGGACGTGCGGCGGCCGGTGCGCCGCGAGGTGCCAGGGAACGCGCCGGAGCCGGTGCCGGGACCCGAGCCGGGGCCGCTGCCCGAGCCGGTGTGCCTGCCGCTGGAGCTCTCCGGCAGCACGCTCTCGGTGCCCGGGTCCGGCAGCTGCACGCCCGAACCGCTGGGGTGCTCGATCGGCTGCGGCGGCATGATGCTCGTCGTCGGCGGCGCCGGTGCCGCGAGCACGCTCGTCAGCTGCTGCTGCTGTGGCTGCGGCGGCGCGACCGGGCGGATGTACTGCGTCGACTCCGCGGGCGACTCGTCCAGACGACCGGAGATGGGCTCGTTGTCGGGCATTGCTTCCTCACTGGTACGAGACGGGCGGCGGACCGGCGGGCCCGAGCACGGGCGCGATCCACGTGTTGTAGTTCTGCTGCCAGACACCGTCGCCCCGGACGCTTTCGAGCACCGAGTTGACGAACCGGACCATGTCCTCCTGGCCCTTCGGGATGCCCACGCCGTAGTGCTCCTCGGTGAACCTGTCCCCGACGACCTCGAGGTTCGGGTCCTGCTTCGCCATCCCGGCGAGGATCACGTCGTCGGTGGAGATCGCGTCGACCTGCCCCTGCTGCAGCATCACCAGGCAGTCGGACCAGTTGTTCACCGAGACCGGGATCGGCCGCGACGGCGCGTTCTGGATCGCGGCCAGCGAGGTGGACGTCTTGGTGGCGCACACCTTCTTCGCGCCGAGGTCGGCCATCCCCGTGATGCCGGAGTTGCGGGCCGCGAGCACCCGCTGCCCGGCGAGGTAGTACGTCGCGGAGAAGTCGACGTCCTTGAGCCGGGCACAGGTGATGCTGTAGGTGCGCACCACGATGTCCACCGCGTGCGTGCGCAGCACGTTCTCCCGCTGGGACGACGGGATCGTCGTCCACTGCACGTGGCCCTCCCACGAGCCGAAGATCGCCGTGGCGATCTGCTTGACCATCTCGATGTCGAAGCCTTCGAGATTGCCGTTGGCGGGGTTGAGGAAGCCGAAGAGGTAAGTGGTCTGGTCGACCCCGGCGATCAGCCTGCCGCGCTGGCGGATCGCGGCCATCGTGGACCCGGACGGGATGCCCGGGCTGGGCGCGAGGCTGCGCGTGTCGCAGTCGTCCGCACCCGAGCCGGCGCTGACCTTGTCCGCGCCGCCGACGTTCGCCGGCTGCGGCGCCTGCACCGTGCCCACCGGGGCGGGGTCGACCGGGGTGCCCGCGCTGCCGCAGCCCGTGACGAGCAGCGCCACCGCCGCGAGGACGGCGGCGATCTTGTTCCGTCTCACCGGTACTCCCTCAGGCGGTCCCGGATCCCGATGGTCACGCCGGCGGCGGCGACCACGGACAGCACCGCGACGCCGGGCGCGAGCAGGGTCAGCGCCCCGTCGGCGCCGCTGGTGTCGTCCAGGAAGCTCTGCCGTCCGACGTCGATCGCGGTCACCAGCTCCTGGTCCAGCTTGCCGAACGACGCGGCCGCGCCGTTCGGGGCCGTCGTGTCGACGGCCTCGCGCACCGCGTCGGCGTAGTTGCCGCTGTCGTCCTTCGCACGGATGTCCTTGTGCGTCTGCAGCCAGGTGTTGGCGTTCGCCAGCGCCGCGTCGATCTGCTTGCCCGCGTCGCCGGTCATCAGGCCCTGCGCCTGCTTGAGCAGCCCGGTGAACAACGGGCCGAGCTGCTGGTAGTCCTGCTCGTAGGAACCACCGTCGCCGCGGGCGACGAGCGTCATCATCTCGTCGGCGCGGGCCTGCACCGCGGCGCTGCGCGCGCGGACCAGCACGTCGACCGGATGGCTGCCGTCGTCGCGGCCGGCTCCGACGAGCACGCTCTGCACGATCAGCGCGACCGCGCCCCACAGCAGCAGGACCACCATCGCGCCGGTGCCGACGACGAGGCCGATGTTGAGCAGCCGGTTGGTCCGCCGGGTCAGGTACACCTGGGTCGCGATGAGCGCGGCGAGCACGGCGACCAGCAGGACCGTGCTGAACCACGGGAAGCCGCTGACGTCCTCCTGCTCGGCGGTCAGCCTGCCGGTGTCGATGTTGTAGAGGTCCGCGGCGGCGGGCAGGATCGTCGTGCGCATCAGGTTCGACGCCTCGCGCAGGTAGGACGCGCCGACCGGGAAGCCCTGGAGGTTGTTCGCCCTGGCCCGCTCGATGATGCCGGTGTAGACCGGCAGGTTGCGGCTGAGGATGTCGACCTTGGTGGCGGCGTCGGCGTAGCCCTCGGAGTCCGAAGCGGCCTTCGCGAGCGCCGCGCCCGCGCGGGCGATGTCGAGGTCGTAGCGGGCTCGCAGCTCGGGCGGCTCGGCGCCGATCACCAGGAACGCGTTGGCCGACGTGGCGTCCGCGTCGGACAGTGAGCGGTACACCTCCTGCGACGCGGCGGTCAGCGGCTCGCGGTGGTCGATCAGCTCGTTGATCGTGTCGTTCTTGCCCTGGACGGCGAAGGTGCCGACCAGCCCGAAGATCAGGCACAGCAGCACGAGCCCGACGCCGATCACGGTCAGCCGTCCCGGACTCCGGCGGACCGACTTGGTCAGGGCGCGCCAGCCGGTGACCGGCAGGTCCAGCAACCCGGCGAAGCCACTGCGCCCCTGTGCACCGGACGCGGGTGGATCGGGCACGGGAGGTTCCGCCACGGGTCCGCTCGGCGCCCCCGGCCGCACCGCGGTACTCGTCATGAATCTCCACCCCTCACCCGGTGTTCCACCCGCATGAAGGTATCCGAGTCACCACGGCGGTCGCCATCGAGTCCGGCCGATCGGAAATTCTCACCCGGCGTTATTGACACGTGTCTTTCCTGTTGCCTTACCGGGCCGCTATCTCCTTTCCGCCCCGATGCCGAGAACCACTCGGATGGGCGCACACGCGCGTGCTCAGCGTGACATTCAGGGCACCACTTCCACGACCACCGACGGCGACTCCAGGTGCACCATGTGGCCCGCGCCCTCGACGTACCGGACGCCCGGCAGCGACGCGGCATTCGTCGCGGGCAGCACCGCGTCCAGCCTGCCCCACAGCACCGTCACCGGAACGTCCACTTCGGACAACAGCGGGCGGACGTCCAATGGTCGCAGCAGGGTGTCGAGCAGCGTGCGAAGCGCCTTGTCGACGCCGTCGATCCGCTTGTACCTCATCAGGTCGTCCGCGAGGCGGCGGGTCGCCTGCGCGGGATCGGCGAACAGCGCGGCGAGATGCGGTTTCAGCTCCCGCCTCGACGTTGCCGTGGCGAAGCCGCGCAGGTAGTCGGCGTTGATGTCGTCACCGAACCCGGCAGGCGCCACGAGCGTCAGCGAAGCGACTCTCGACGGCTCACGCGCCGCCGCGGCGACCACCACCGCTCCCCCGAGCGAGTGCCCGACGAGATGCGCACGCGAGATCTCCATGGCCGCCAGGAATCCCAGCACCGCGTCGGCGAGCGTGTCCAGCGACCCGTCGCCCACGTCCTTGCTCGACTCGCCGTGCCCGGGCAGGTCCAGGGCGTGCACCGTCCGGCGCTCGGACAGCGGCTCCTGCACGAACAGCCAGGAGTTCTTGTCACCGCCGTAGCCGTGCACCAGGACGACGTGCTCGTCGCCCTCGCCGAGCGTGGCGTACGCGAGTGTCCGCCCGCCGACCTCGACCGTGCCGGTGACCGGGCCGGGGACCTCCGCGACCGCACCCGAGTCCAGCTCCGCACGGGCCTGCCGGGCAGCCGCCTCGATCTCCTCCTCCGGCACCTCGGCCGGCGCGATCAGCGCGATGGTGCCGCCCACCGGCACGTCCTCGTTGACCTGCGCGATCACCCGGCGCAACACGCCCTCGTCGGACGCCTCCAGCGATCCGGTGATCTTGTCGGTGTCGATGTCCGCGAGCTCGTCACCGTCGGCGATCTCGTCGCCCTCCGCGGCAACCCACTCGGTGACCTTGCCGCTGGCCATCGACAGGCCCCACTTCGGCATCACGACCTTCGCGATCCGCTCGTCCATCAGCGCTGCCACTCCACGACAGCCTTGGCGGCGTTGACGACCCGTTGCGCGTCCGGGATGTAGAGGTCCTCGAGCGCGTCGGAGAACGGCACCGGCGTGTGCGGGGCGGTGACCATCTCGATCGGCGCGCGCAACGCGCCGAAGGCCTGCTTCGCGACCAGCGCGGAGATGTCGGTCGCGAGGTTGCAGCGCGGCGTCGCCTCGTCGACGACGACCAGCCTGCCGGTGTTCTCGACGCTCTCCAGGATCGTCTCCGTGTCGAGCGGGCTGGTCGTGCGCGGGTCGATGAGCTCGACCTCGATCCCGGAGCTCGCGAGCTCCGCGGCGGCGGCCTCCGCGACGGCGACCATCCGGCCGATCGCCACGATCGTCACGTCGTCGCCGTCGCGGACGACATTGGCTTCGCCGAACGGGATCGCGTAGCTGTCCTCGGGGACTTCGCCAGTGCTGTCGTAGAGCACCTTGTGCTCGCAGAAGATCACCGGGTCGTTGTCGCGGATCGACTGGATCAACAGGCCCTTCGCCTCGTACGGGCTGGACGGCACGACGACCTTCAACCCCGGGATGTGGGTGAAGATCGAGTAGAGCGCCTGCGAATGCTGGGCCGCCGCGCGCAGCCCGGCGCCGTACATCGTGCGGATCACCACGGGTGTCTCGGCGTTGCCGCCGAACATGTAGCGGAACTTGGCCGCCTGGTTGAAGATCTGGTCGAAGCAGACGCCCATGAAGTCGATGAACATCAGCTCGGCGACCGGCCGCAGCCCGCGGGTCGCGGCACCGATCGCGGCACCGATGAACGCCGACTCGGTGATCGGCGTGTCCAGCACCCGCCCAGGGAACCGGTGGTAGAGCCCCTTCGTGACACCGAGTACGCCGCCCCAGGCGTCCTCTTCGCCGGGGCTGCCGGCGCCGCCCGCGTTGTCCTCGCCCATGACCACGACCGTGGCGTCACGCTCCATCTCCTGGGTGAGCGCCTCGTTGATCGCGTCGCGGTAGCTGATCGTGCGTGCCATTTCGCGCTCCTCAGTACGACACGTAGACGTCGGTTTCCAGGTCTTCGCGGCCGGGTTTCGGCGCGGCCTTCGCCTCGGCGGCCGCGGCGTCGACCAGATCGGCCACCTGGGCGTCAATCGAGTCCAATGTGGACGTCAAGAGCTGCCCGGTCCCGGTGACCCTGGCGCGGAAGCGCTTGAGGCAGTCGAGCTTGTCGCGGGCGTTGGCGACCTCGTCGGCACGGTAGGTCTGCTGGTCGCCCTCGAAATGCCCGAAGTACCGGGTGAACTTGACCTCGATCAGGGTCGGGCCGCCGCCCTCGCGGGCACGCCTGATGGCCTCGCCTGCCGCCTCGTACACGGCGAAGAAGTCGAACCCGTCCACGATCACGCCCGGCATCCCGAAGCCCGCAGCGCGGTCGGCGATGTTGTCCGCCGACACCGACCACGTGCTGGCCGTGGCCTCGGCGTAGCCGTTGTTCTCCGCCACGAAGATCGCGGGCAGGTTCCACACCGACGCCAGGTTGAGCGCTTCGCAGGTGGTGCCCTGGTTGCTCGCTCCGTCGCCGAAGAACGCCACGCCCACCCCGCCGGTGTGCAGCTGCTTCGCCGCCAGCGCGGTACCGCAGATCAACGGCGGACCGCCGCCCACGATGCCGTTGGCCCCGAGCATCCCCTTCGACAGGTCGGCGATGTGCATCGAACCGCCCTTGCCGTGGCAGGAGCCGGTGCGGCGGCCGTAGATCTCGGCCATCATCGCCTTCGGGTCCACGCCCTTCGCGATGCAGTGCCCGTGCCCGCGATGGGTGCTCGCGATCGAGTCGCGGTCCTCCAGGTGCAGGCAGACCCCGGTCGCGGACGCCTCCTCACCCGCGTAGAGGTGCACGAACCCGGGGATCTCGCCGGTCGCGAACTCCTCGTGCACGCGTTCCTCGAACGCGCGGATCGTCCGCATCGTGCGGTAGGCCTCGACCAGGCGGTCGGCGTCAAGGCCGGGCTGAGCGGGTGTGCGCAAGGTGTCCGTCATCGTTGACGTTCCTTTCTTCGGTGAGCAGGCCGAGGCTGGCGGCTTCGGTCAGGGCGGCGGTGACGTCTACGCAGTGCGGCCCGTCCGCCCGCAGCCGGATCGAGGCGGGCCGGCCGTCGAGGAGTTCGAGCTCGCGTTCGCCGTCGACGGCCACCACCCCGCACGGTTCGAGCTCGACGGTCTCGCCCACGGGAAGCACGCGGCAGTCGCGGACGCCGACGGGCACGACGAGGCCGGGCGCGATGGGCGCCCGCACGACCCAGCGGGCCTGCCCCGGCGGCGCGAACCGCAACGCGACACCCTGCGGTTCCTCGCGGGGGCTCGGGCACAGCTGCCCGGCGACGCTGGACAGGCCGATGGCGTCGGGTTCGGCGAAGGTGCAGTAGAGCTCGGTGAGTTGCGCGGGCTCCCACAACGCGCGGGAGCCGACGTAGGGCGAGCTGGACCCGCAGACGTCGACGAGGGCGAGTTCGGTCCGCTCGCCCGCGGTGACCTCGAGGACCGAGGCGCGCCGGGTCGCCCGGACCGCGCCCGTGGCGACCAGGCCGGCGGCGAGCCCGGCGACGGTGGCCTCGCGGAGCTGGGGAAACGTGTTGTTCGTACCGGTCGACAGGGGCAGCAGCGGCACCTCGCCGCACGCGGCGGCGGCCACCCGAGCCGTGCCGTCACCACCGAGGCAGATGATCACCTTCGCACCGGCGGCACGCATGCGGCCGACGGCGTTGGTGGTGTCCTGGGCGGAGTCGGTGAGCGGGTCGGCGTCGCAGAACTCGACAGCGGGCCAGGGGTCGCGCCGGGTGCGCAGAGCCCGCAGGACGGCGGCGGAGATCCCGCCGAGGTCGGTGGACAGCAGCACACGAGTGACGCCGACGGAGGCGAGCGCGGTGAGCAGCCGCTGCACCATGTTGGCCTTCTCGGCCGTGGGGAACACCGAGGCCTTCGCGACCAGCCGCCGGATGTCGCGGCCGGACGCGGGATTCGCCACGATCCCCGCTGTGTGCTCCGTCACAGCTACCCATGGGACACCCGGAGTGGCCCCGGACGGAAGAGGTGCACACAAAGAAGCCCCCGCCTCGTGGTGAGGCGGGGGCTCGCTTCGAAGCCTGAGTCAGATGAGGCTGACCGAGGTGGCCTGCGGGCCCTTCTGGCCCTGACCGATCTCGAACTCGACCCGTGCGTTCTCGTCGAGGCTACGGAAGCCGTTGCCCTGGATTTCCGAGTAGTGCACGAAGACGTCGCCGCCACCGTTGTCGGGGGTGATGAAGCCGAACCCCTTCTCGGAGTTGAACCACTTCACAGTGCCCTGAACCATAAAAACAATCTCCATATACAGCAAAGCAAATCAAAGCACCGTTTCGATGCTCCGGGTCGAACGCGAGGCGGTTTGATGTCCCGAGTGGGAAACCACTACGCCCGCGAAGTCTTGCGAGCGTGGGTTAGCACGAACACAAAAGCTTGAGACCACCAACAGTTAATCACAGATCGGGCTGGAGCGCCAGCCTGTTCAGCCGCTGGGGTGTCGGCCAGCGGACCTGGGTGGCCCAGCCGAGCTTCTCGAAGATCCAGATCAGCCGCGCGGTGATGTCCAGCTGACCTCGCTGGACGCCGTGCCGCGCACAGGTCGGGTCGGCGTGGTGCAGGTTGTGCCAGGACTCACCGAACGAGAAGATCGCGAGCGGCCAGAAGTTGGCCGCCTTGTCCCGGCTCGCGAACGGCCGCTCGCCGATCATGTGGCAGATCGAGTTGACCGACCACGTGGTGTGGTGCAGCAGGGCGACCCGGACGAGGCCGGCCCAGAAGAAGGCGGTCACGCCACCCCACACGGACCAGGTGATCAGGCCGCCCGCCAGCGCCGGGAGCAGGAAGGTCGCGGCCACCCACACGGGGAACAGGCTGTCGACCCGGCGGATGTCGCGGTCGGCGAGCAGGTCCGGCGCGAAGCGCTCGGCGTTGGTCACCTCGCGCTCGAACAGCCAGCCCATGTGCGCGTGCCAGAAGCCCTTGGCCAGCGCTTTCGCGCCCGTGCCGAACAGCCACGGCGAGTGCGGGTCGCCCACCCGGTCGGAGAACGCGTGGTGCCGCCGGTGGTCGGCGACCCAGGTGGTGGCCGGTCCCTGCGCGGAGAGGTTCCCGGCGATGGCCAGCGCGATCCGCAGCGGGCGGCGAGCCTTGAACGAGCCGTGCGTGAAGTGCCGGTGGTATCCGGCCGTCACCCCCAGCCCGGACACGACGAAGAACAACGCGCCGAGCCCGATGTCGAGCCAGCTCAACCCCCAGCCCCAGGCGAACGGAACCGCCGCGGCGAGCGCGACCAACGGCAGCAGGACGAACACCTTGACCAGTACGTGTTCGGGAAGCGAACGCATACCGGAGATAATCGGTTTCGGTTTACGGACGGGGGTTTCTGTGACCATGCAGGGTTACCAATTCCTGAATTCGTGAAATAGCAAGGAAATCCTGACCCTACGCGAGGCCGGGGCAAAAGGCGAGGTTTCGGCGGACCAGCCACACACCGATCCCACACGGCTTACTAGCTGGAACGATCGCCCCGGAACAGCGCGGACAGCCGCACGTCGGGGTCGATGACATCGGGGTCCGTCCGGACGTCGATCACGCTCGGCCGCTGGTGCCGCAGCGCCCGCCCGACCGTCGGTTCCAGCTGTTCGGGCGACTCGACGGTGTAGCCGACCGCCCCGAACGCCCGCGCCCAGGACGCGAAGTCCAGGGTGCCCATCGCCACCCCCGACAGCCGCCCGTGCGTGCGCGCCTGGTGCATCGCGACCTCGCCGTTCAGGCCGTTCTGGCTGGCGATGACGATCACCGGCGCGCGGCAGCGGACGGCGGTCTCGAGCTCCTGGCCGGTGGTCATCAGACTGCCGTCGCCCACCATCGCGACGACGGTGCGCTTCGGCGCGGCGAGCTTCGCGGCGACCGCCGCCGGCACCGCGTAACCAACCGCGCGGTCGGCGGGCCCGAGCTGCGTGTAGGGCTCCGTGAAACACCAGTAGCGGTGCACGAAGCTCGCGAAGTTGCTCGAATCGCTGGTCACGATGGTGTCCTCGGGCGCGACCTTGCGCACCGCGCGCACCACGTCCGCCGGATGCACCAGCACGCTCTCACTCGTGTCGGGCGGCGTCATGTACGTGTGGGTGGACGCGTTGGCCGCCGAGCTGCGCCGCGCGCGCGGCTGCGCGATCATGCTCAGCTCCCGCAGGAACGGCGCGATCTCGGTCTCGATCCGGAAGGTCAGGCCGCGGCGGCGGGTCGGGATCAGCCCGGTGCCGATCACGACGAGCGTCTGGCCCGGCGACGGGTAGCGGTAGTTCTGCGTGGTGACCTCGTCGAGCCGCGCGCCGATCGCGAGCACCAGGTCGGCGCGGTCCAGCGCGTCGAGCTGCCGGGCGGGGATGCCGACACCGAGGTGACCGGCGTAGCGGGCGTGGTTCTCGGGGAAGGCGTCCTGGCGGCGGAAGGCGTTGTACACCGACAGGCCCAGCTGCTCGGCCACCGCGACCAGCTCCTGGCGGGCCGGGCGCGCGCCGGCGCCCGCGATGACCACCGGGTAGCGGGCGTCGGCCAGCAGGCCGGCCACCTCGTCGGCGGACCGCAGCAGCGCGCCGGTCCGGTCGGGCCGTGGTTCGGGCTGGGGCACGGGCCCGTCGCAGGGCGCGACCCAGAAGTCGTCGGGGACGGTGAGCACCGCCGGACCGCGGCGGCCGCGCTGGACCTCGCCGAGCGCCTCGGCCAGCAGGGCGGGCACTTCGGATGCGAGCTCGGCGCGCGCGGTCCACTTCGCGAAGGGACGGAACAGTCCGAACAGGTCCGGCCCGTCGGCCTCGTCGCCGGTCAGGTTCACCGACGGCCGGTCGGCCAGCAACACGATCAGCGGGGTCTCGTCCTGGTATGCGGTCTGCACGCCGACGAGCAGGTTCAGCACGCCCGGCCCGCGCATGCCGAGCAGCAGCGCCGGCACGTCCCGCAGCTTGCTCTCGGCCTCGGCCATGAAGGCGGCGCCGGTTTCCTGCCGGGCGGTGACGAGCGTCAGCGGGCCTTCGAGCTGGCAGACGTCGAGCAGCTCGAGGAACGAGTCGCCGGCCACGGTGTACGCGCGCTGTACCCCCGCGTCGCTCAATACCCGGACCGCCATCCGCGCCACGGTCCACCCTTGCTGATACGTGATGGATCAAGGTAAGCAGTCGCCGACTACTCCGGTCAAGTGAAACCCAGGTATCGACAGTGGACGCGATCACCTGTCAGTAGCACCTACGCTTAGCACCGTGGCCAACGAGACAGTGTTCACGTACGGGGCGCCCGCACTGAAGTACGGAGCCGGTGCCTGCGAAGAGATCGGATACGACCTGACCCAGGCCGGCGCGCGTCGAGTCCTGGTGCTCACCGACCCGGCGGTGGCCGCGACCGGCTGGCCGCAGCGGATCGCCGAGGGCCTGGTCGGCTACGGCCTGCACGCGGAGATCTTCGACGGCGTGCACGTCGAGCCGACCGACGTGAGCATGGCCAAGGCGGTCGACCACGCCCGCGGGACCGGGCCGTGGGACGCGTTCGTCGCCGTCGGCGGCGGGTCCACGATCGACACCGCCAAGGCCGTGAACCTGCTGACCAGCAACGAAGGCGAGTTGATGGACTACATCAACCCGCCGGTCGGCGGCGGTCGCGCCCCCGGTGCCCCGCTCAAGCCCCTCGTCGCGGTGCCGACGACCACCGGTACCGGGTCCGAGAGCACCACGGTGTGCGTGCTCGACGTGCTCTCGCTCCGGGTCAAGACCGGGATCAGCCACCTGCGGCTGCGCCCGACGCTCGCGGTCGTCGACCCGCGGCTGACCGTCAGCCAGCCCGCCGGGGTGACCGCGGCCAGTGGTATGGACATCCTCTGTCACGCGGCGGAGAGCTACACCGCCAAGGCCTACACCGACTTCGAGCGCAAGAAGCCCGAGGAGCGGGTGCCGTACTGCGGCGCCAACCCGATCGCCGACATGTTCGCCGAGCGCGCGCTCCTGCTGCTGCGCGACTCGCTGCCTGCCGCCGTCGAGAACGGCGAGGACCTGCACGCGCGGGAGAACCTGGCGCTCGCCGCGACCTTCGCGGGCCTCGGCTTCGGCAACGCGGGCGTGCACATCCCGCACGCCAACGCCTACCCCATCGCCGGGCAGGTCCGCGACTTCGTGCCCGACGGCTACCCGCCGGCGGAAGCCCTCGTGCCGCACGGCATGGCCGTGTCGCTGACCGCGCCCGAGGCGTTCCGGTTCACCTTCGAGGCCGCGCCCGAGCGGCACCTGCGGGTCGCGCAGCTGCTGGGCCCCGATGTCGAGCGCCCGAACGACGACGCCGACCACCTGCCGACCGTGCTGCGGCGGCTGATGGAGCGGATCGGCATCCCCAACGGCATCGGCGCGGTGGGCTACTCCGAGTCCGATGTGGACAGTCTGGTCGAGGGCACGGTGAAGCAGCAGCGGCTGCTGGCCACCGCGCCGCGCACGCCCACCGAGGACGACCTGTCCGGCATCCTGCGCCGCTCGGTGTCCCTGTGGTGAACGGCTATCCACACGTCCAGCAGATCCCGACGCGCTGGAAGGACAACGACGTCTACGGGCACGTCAACAACGTCGTGCACTACTCGCTGATGGACACGGTGATCAACACCTGGCTGATCGAGCGCGGCGGTCTCGACCCGGGGACCAGCCCGGTCATCGGCCTGTGCGTCGAGTCCCACTGCAACTACCACGCCTCCGTCGCGTTTCCCGACGTGCTGTCGGTCGGGCTGCGGGTGGCGCACCTGGGCAAGTCGAGCGTCCGGTACGAGATCGGCATCTCCCGCCAGGAGGAGCTCGTCGCCGAAGGGCACTTCGTGCACGTTTTCGTCGACCGGGAGACCCGCCGCCCGCTGCCCGTCGAGGGCAAGCTGCGCGACTGCCTGGAGGCGCTCAGGCCGCCACCGGATCGGTCCACGCCCGCATGAGCGCGGCGTAGCGCGGCGAAGCGGCGAGCAGGTCTTCGTGGCGGCCGAGCAGCGTGGCCCGGCCGTCCATGACCAGCACCCGGTCCGCACGCAGGGCGGACGAAAGCCGGTGCGCGATCACCACGAGCACGCCGCCGCGCGCCGCGAACGCGCGTTCGGCCCGCACCTCGGCAGTGGGGTCGAGGCTCGAGGCCGCCTCGTCCAGGATCACCACGCGGGCAGGGCTCGCGTGCACCCGCGCGAGCGCGAGCAGCTGCCGTTCACCGGTCGAGACGTCGCCGACCTCGCCGTCGAGCCCGCCGAGACGGGCCACCACCTCGCCCGCACCGACGGCGTGCACGGACTCGACCAGTTGCCCGTCACTCGCGCCCGGCGCGAACAACGCGAGGTTCTCCCGCACGGTTCCGGTGAACAGGTACGCCTCCTGCGGCACGAGCGCGACCAGCCGGTGCAGGGCCGCGGGGCGCAGCTCCGCGACCGGAGCACCGCCGAGCAGCACCTCGCCCGCCTGCGGCCGCACCATCCCGGTCAGCAACCCCGCCAGCGTCGACTTGCCGATCCCGCTCGGCCCGACGACCGCGAGGTGGTCGCCGGCGGTCAGCCGGAGGTCCAGTCCACGCACGATCGGCTCGGCGTGCTCGCCCCAGCCGAACGTCAGTCCGCGGGCCTCGACCGTCTCGTCCGCGGGCTCTCGGACGCCCGTCCGCGGCGGGGGCAGCGTCGTGGTCTCCGCGACCCGTCGCAGCGCCACGAGCAGGCGCAACATCACACTGCTCGACGTCGCGCCGAGGCCGTGCACCGCGGGTTGCAGGCTGGTGGCGAGGTAGACCAGCGAGCCGAGCGCGGCGCCCGCACTCAACCGCCCGGCCGCGACGAGGCCCGGCGCCGCCGCGAGCGCCAGCAGCAGCGGCAGGAAGCCGCCGAGCGCGATCACGGCCGTGCGGGCGGCGGCCATCCGCGCCATCCGCATCGCGGCCCTGGCCTGCGCCGCGACGACGTCGTGCAAGGTCAGCGCGACGCCGGGCTCGGCGCCGCAGGCGACGACGTCGCGCATCCCCGCGAGCACGGTCCCGGCCTGCGAGGCCGTCGCCTCGTCGGCGAGCGTCACCTCGCGCTGCCGTCGGGCGAGGCCGGGCAGGAGGGCGGCGAACAACAGCAGCGAGGCGACCACGGGTACGGCGACCAGCCACGCCAGCGAACCCGCCACCGTCAACAGCCCGAGCAGCGCGGCGCCCGTGGTCACCACCATGGCGCGCGCCTGCACCAGCAGCCCCGCGGTCGCGTCCCTGATCACCTCGACGTGCTGGGTGATCCGGGCGACCGCACCGGCGTCGAACCCGTTGCGCCGCGGCGACGGGTTGTGCAGCACCCCGCGGACGACGGCGGTGACGAGCGCGTCCCGCACCGGCTCGACGAGCGTGCCCAGCTGCCGCCACACCAGCCGCGAACCGGCCGCCCCGAACAGCGCGACCGCGCCGAACACCAGCAGCCACCAAGTGCCGCGCCCCGGCCGTCCCGCCGCGAACCCGTCGTCCATCGCGAGCTGCACGAGCCGCCCGGAGCTGAACGCGGGCAGTCCTTCCGCGACCGAGCAGGCGAGCAGCACGAGACCGCCGCGCCATTGCGCGCCGAGCGTCCGCCAGTACAGCTTCACCCGGCCTCCTCGGTGAACACGGCCCGGTAGTCGGGGTCCTGCCACAGCACGTCGTGCCGCGCGGCCGCGCGAACCCGGCCGTTTTCCAGCCACAGCACGACATCCGCGCGAGCGGCGGCAGCCGGACGGCGGGTGACGACGATCCGCGTGCTGCCGTGTGCGGCGATCGCACTGTCCACAAGCGACTCCGTCACGGTGTCCAGGCTCGCCGTCGCGTCGTCGAGCACCAGCACGCGCGGCCGCCGCACGAGCGCGCGGGCGAGGCCCAGCCGCTGGGCCTCGCCACCGGAGAGCGGCGCTTCCGCCAGCGGCGTGTCGTAGCCCTCGGGCAGCCGGACGATCAGGTCGTGCACCTGCGCCTCGCGGCACGCCTCGCGCACCGCGCCACGACCGGCCCAGCTGCCGAAGACGACCGCGTCGGTGACGGTGTCGCCGATCAGCGCGGGCCGGTCGAACGCGTATCCGACCAGCGCGCGCAGGTCCTCGGGGCGGATCGAGCCGGTCGGGCAGCCGTCGAGCCGCACGCCGTCCGGCTCCAGGCCGCCGAGCTTCGCGACGAGCCGTGACTTGCCCGACCCGGACCGGCCGACGACGGCGACGAAAGCGCCGCCGGGGATCTCGAACCCGTCGAACTCGATCCTGCCCGTGCCCCGGGCGACGGTGACCGAACCCGGTCGCGGCGCGGGTTCGGACAGCACCTCGTCGATCCGGCGCGCACACGAGCGTGCGCGGGAAAGCGTGGTGAGCAGAGGGATCTGCCGCACGAGGCTCATCCCCAGCGCGACGTAGCCGAGCGCGGCGAGCACGTCGCCGATCGTCAGCCGGCCGGCGAGGACACCGAACCCGGCGGCGAGCAGCACCGCCAGTTCGACCGCGGGCAACAGCAAGGACGCCCGCCAGACCATGCGCGCCTGCGTCCGCCACATCCCGGACCCCGCGCCCCCGAGCCGGGGCAGCGGCCGGAGCACGCGCTCGGCTTCGCGGTCGGCGGTTCCGGAGGCGGCGATGGTGCGCAGGCCGCGGACCGCGTCCAGCAGCCGGGCCGACAGCTCGCCGGAAACCTGTTGGTAGGTGAGGACGTCGTCGGCGGTGTGGCGCAGATGCGAGCGCGCGGTCAGCAGGGCGAGCGGCACGCTGGCGAGGAAGACGAGCGCGAGGCGCCAGTCCAGCACGGCGAGCAGCACGATCGCGCCGGTGCTGATGACGACCGAGGAACCCAGCTGCACGAGGATCGAGACGATGGCGCCGGCGCTGTAGCAGTCCCCGGTCAGCCTGCTCAGCGCGTCCCCCTCCGCGAACGGCGAGCGCAGCCCGAGCGCGAGCAGCCGGTCGGCCAGGCGCCGCCGCAACCAGGCCGTCGAGGTGCTGGTCGCGCTGATGGTGAGCACGCCGCCCAGCACTTCGGCGAGGATCTCGGTGGCGCCGAGGGAGAGGACCCAGACCACCTTCAGGGGGTCGGTGCGCCCGGCGATGGCGGCGTCGACTCCCACCGCGAGCGCGTTCGGCAGCAGCAGGCTCGCCGCCGCGGCGAGAGCCGTGACCAGCACGATCAGCAGCGCCCGCCCCCAGACGAGCCTGCTCACCTCGGCCAGCAGCCGGTCGCCTCTCACCCGTCTACCTCCTTGCCCAACCGGGCCCGAGCCTGAAAGGTACGAGGGAGGTGGGAGCGGCGCACTTGGCCTGCGCCGCTCCCACCGTTTTCATGCGTGGTGTCAGATGGTGCTGCAGCCCAGCAGGCTCAGGGTGCTGTTCGCGCAGCCGGCGAGCAGGCTGAGGTTGCTGATCGGGTGGCCGCCGCCACCGCCGTTGCCGCCGCCCTCGAGGGCTTCGGGGGCTTCCATTGCCTGCAGGTCGAGAACGAGATCCATGGTGTTGCCCTTCTCTTGTCACTTTCCCCGGTCCGGTCGGACCGAAGTTCTGGGGCCGCCGAGGAACGGCAGCACGGGGCGGTCGTCGAAGACGGCGGCGAGCGCGAGCAGGATGCCGGCGCCACCGGTTTCGACGTCCAGGGACAGCCGCAGCAGCTGGTTGCCGGGGAAGGCGATCCCGCCGCGGAACGGCATGGCGTACCAGGCGAACCGGGACAGATGCAGCGCGATCGCCCGCTCGGCGGTGTCGTCGTGGCCGCGGTGGCGGCCCATCGCGAGCGCCGCGAGCAACCCCGCCCGGCCGTAGCACAGGCCGGGATGGATGACGAACTCACCACGACAGGACTCGCGCAGCCCCGGCAGCTTCGCGACGCTTTCGGCCGCAGGCCGGTACGCGGCCAGGTGTTCCGCGACGATCGCGACCCCGGCGCTGCCGACCGCGAGGTAGGGCAGTGTGCGGGCTTCACCGTCGCGAACCTGCAACGAGCCGTCGTCGGTGGGCACGCACTCTTCGAGCTCACGGGTGAGGGCGCGGTCGGCGAGGTCGAGCCACACCGCGTCGCCGGTGTGCTCGTAGAGCCGCACGAACAGCAGCGCGGGCCCCGACCAGCCGCTGACCAGCCCGGCCTTGGCGAACTTCCCCGGCGGTTCGGGCGTCCGCTCCGCCAGCCGCGCGCCGATCCGGACGGCCTGCGCGAGGAAGTCCCGGTCGCCGCGGCTGTCGGCGAAGTGCAGCAGGTTCAGGCCGATGCCGGCCAGCCCGGACTTCAGGCTGTGGTCGTTGGTCTGCGCGACCAGTCCTGCCGATTCGTCGAGCAGGCGGCCGGCCTCGTCGGAGTGGCCGAAGTTCTCGAGGACGTGAGCGATGCCGTGGGCGCCGTCGAAGAAGCCGGGGCGGGTGGGCGGTTCGCGGCGGACCGAGTCGAGCAGCCACTGCTCGTGCTCGGGATACCGGCCCGCGCCCGCGATGTCGAGCGCGTGCAGCACTCCTGCCGCGCCGACGCCGAAGCAGGCGCCGCCGACCTGGAATTGCTCGATGTCGCCGGGGAAGAGGCGGTCGGTGCGTTCGGGGGTCGCACCGGCGAGGATCGCGGTGGCGATGGACTTGCGTACGAGTGCCCAGTCGGGTTCGGGCTGGTCGAGTTCGGTGGCGGCGGGTGGGATGCCAGGGCGCAGCAGCCCCGCGGCGTGGTCCTCGGGCAGGCCGAATCTTCGCCGCACGAAGCCGAGCAGCCCGGGCAGTTTGCCCGGCGCGAGTTCGAGCAACGCGTTGAGCGGCAGGAACATCCACAGTCCGAGCGCGGCGAGGGCGTACTCGTCGATCGCGACGCCGGTGTAACCCGGCGGGGCCTTGAACCCGGGCGCGCCGAGCGCGGGGCGGGTGTCGCCGTCTGCGGGGAAGGCGAGCTCGAAGTCGACCAGCGAGACCTGGTCGTCCTCGTCCACCAGGACGTTCATCGGATGCAGGTCGCCGAAGACCAGGCCGCGCTCGTGCACCGCGTCGAGCAGCCGTTCGAGCCGTCCGAGGACCGCCCGGGCGCGCTCGGCGTACGCGGGCAGGTCGCGGTCGTCGGCGTCGCGCCGTGTCAGCGGATAGTGGTGGGCGAGCCACGAGCCGAGGGACAAGCCGGGCGCGCGGTCCATCGCCATGAAATGGTGCTCCCAGACGGTGAACAGCCGGTGCACGGCGGGGATGCCCGGGATGCCGGCGAGCCTGCGCAGGACGTCGTGCTCGCGGTGCAGGCGGGCGACGGCGTCGACGTGGTCGCGGTCCAGGCCGGCGTGCGGGCGGGCCTCCTTGAGCACCACCTCGCGGCCGTCGGCCTTGTCCTGCGCGAGGTAGACACCGCCACCGTTGGAGAAGTGCAGCGACGAGGTCACCCGGTACGGGAAGTCGGCGGGGTTGCCCTGGCGGCGCGCGGCGAGGTGCGGCTCGAGGCAGTCGGGAAGGGTGACCCAGTCCGGCAGCTTGAACGTCGGGGTGCGCTCGTCGGGCACACGTGTCCCGTCGGGCTTGCACACGGCGAGCACCCTTCGGCCGTCGGCCTCGACCCACTGCTCGGTGAACCCGCCGTAACGGACATGGAGTGGACCTTCACCGTAGCGGAGGTCGCTCAGGATATACGGCCCTGGCTCACCGGAAAGAACTTCGGACAGTCCATGAAGTGCACGTTTCAGTTCATTGTTGTCGCGCGGATAAATAGTGGCCAGCTTGCCGCTGCCCTCGCGCGGCGCGTACTTCGAATTATTGGCGAGAACCATCTGCGGAGTACGCAGGTGCTTGAACGAAATCGAGTGCGCGAAGCAGTAGCGGGAGACCTCCAGCAGCACCCGGCCAGCGTTCGCCGGCGTGCCGGACACGTGAATTTTCCACCCTTGCAAGGGAAGATCTCCAACAGCTCGGCGAAGGTAGCGCCAGACCCCCCGCTCGGCGCAGACCCAGCCATGCGCAGGAACAGGCACCGCGGTGGAGAATTCTTCACCGTTTTCCCCGCCGCCGCGCTGCTCGTCGAAAAACAGCGGATCGACGAAGCAGAAAGCCTCATATCGAAGATCCATCTGAAACTCCTCGGGCGATGTCGCTAATTTTGCACCCGCCGCCCCCCGTACTGCCAATACGCCGTTTCGGCGTTATTCGGGACCAAAGTCCCGTGTTACCAATAGGTAAGGGGGACAACCTGTGACGACTTCGTCACCCAAATGGCCGCGTAACTTTTCCCTCTGCAACACTTTTGCCGGTTTGGTTCACCCACGAGTAGGCACGCAATCCGCCGTCCGGGCCTCCCGGCTAAGCTCGGCTCGTGATCTCGGGTTTCGCGGTGGCGGTGGCGGTGGCCTCGCTGTTCGTCGCGGCGTGGAGCTTCCTGCTCGCCGCCCGGAACCGGGAACCACAGCGCGCGTTGCTGGCCGGGCTGGCCGTCGTCGAGGTGCTGGTGGTGGCGCAGCTGGTGATCGGGATCGTGCTGCTGATCGGCGGCGGGCATCCGGGGAACCTGGTGACGTTCCTGGCGTACCTGATCGGCGCGCTGGTGATCATCCCGGCGGGCGCCGCGTGGGCACTGGCCGAGCGCAGCCGGTCGAGCACGGTGATCCTGGGCGTCGCGTGCATCGCGATCTCGGTCATGGTGCTGCGGCTGCACGAGATCTGGGGAGGCGCGAGTGCCTGAACCGAGGCGGACGGCGACCGGGCCCGGTCGGATCCTGGTGGCGGTGTACGCGATTTTCGCGTTGGCCGCGACATCGCGGGCCGCGGTGCAGATTTCGACGAAGTTCGCCGAGGCGCCGCTGGCATACGTGCTGTCCGCGGTGGCGGCGGTGATCTACATCGTCGCGACGGTGGCGCTGGCGCGCTCGGGCTCGACGCCGTGGCGGGTGGCGCTGGTGTGCCTGTCGGTCGAGCTGCTCGGGGTGCTCACGATCGGCACGCTGAGCGTCTTCGATCGCAAGGCGTTCCCGGATGCGACCGTGTGGTCGGGCTACGGCGAGGGGTACCTGTTCATCCCGCTGGTGCTGCCGGTGATCGGCCTGCTGTGGCTCCGCCGGACGGCGCGCGTCTCGCAGGCGTGAGCTGAGCTGTTCTTCGACCAGCGGAAGCTGCTCAACCAGCCCATCTGGACCAAGACGTTCAAGTTCACGATCTACGCCTAACGCTGGCGTGGATGATCGACCTGCTGCCGCGGGCGCGGCGGTGGGGCCGGTGGATGAGCACCGTCTTCGCGGTGGACATCACGCTCATCGTGGTGCAGACCGTCGTGCGGGGCCGGCGGATGCACTTCAACCTGGCCGGCGAGACCGAGCGGACGCTGCGCAACCTGATGGCCACCGGCGCCTACGTCGCGTTCCTCGCCCCCGCCGTCGTCGCCGCGGTACTGTCGTTCCAGCGGCTGCGCGACAAAGTCCCAGGCGAGCGCGGTCCGCGCCGGGCTGGGGCTCGCACTCGTCGGGATGGCCGTCGCGACGCTGATGTTCACGCCGCCGCGGGAGCAGCGCGCCGTCCCCCATTCCCCGATCACGGGTGCGCACACGGTCGGCGCCCCGGACGGTGGTCCCGGCCTGCCGCTGCCCGGCTGGAGCACCCAGGCGTCCGGGCCGGCGCGGTCGGTTACCTGGCGTTGATCCTGGTGCTCACCTGGCAGGCCCTGCGCGGCCAGTCGGTGGTCCACCCGGACGGGTGGAGCTTGCTGGCCTTCGCCGGCATCGCGGTCTTCATCCTCGGCGGGGTTACCGTGGCTGTGCGCCGCGTCGCTCAGCAGCCGTCCCCGGTCCCGGCGTAGGGGTCGGGGGCGTGAGGGTGATGCCCGAAACGTCACCGACCCACCATGACGGCCGACGGACGACCCCCCGCTAGACTGCGGGTACGGGCCGTTAGCTCAATTGGTAGAGCTGCGGACTTTTAATCCCCGGGTTTGCCGTGTCAACGAGTGTCGCATAGTGCCGCCCAGGGCTAATCCGTGCAGGTCAGGCGGCATTTTTCGCGTGCGCTGATGTCGGGCAGTGTCGCGGCGTATCGGGTGCTCTGTGAGCAACGGAGCCCAATCGGAGACCGACATCGGCCTGGGGGTACCCATCGCAGGCCACCGCAGGTGCGCGGTGTGCCGCGCCCCGGGTCCACCGCTATCCGCCTTTTGGGAATCAGTTTTGCCTCGAATTTTCGGTATATATCTCCGGGCTGGCGATTCTATGATCAACTGTGTCGACTATTAACTACTCGATTGTTTCAGCGCGGGTGCTTTCGGCGATCACGCATTCGCCCGGGTTTGAGTCGTTCGGCGCTGAGATCGCTCGGCTGACCGGGCTGCGGGCTCCGTCGATCTACAAGTTGCTCGCGCGGTTGGCGGAGCGGGGGTTCGTGCGGGAGGCGCGTGTCGAGCCCGCACGGCACGGGACACCACGGCGCTGGTTCGCCTTGACTGATGCCGGTCGGGCGTTGGCCGAGCAGTGGGGCGTGATGCGGCGGGAGACGGTGGTCGCTGAGCGCTTGCGTGCGGTGGCCGTCGTGTTGGACCTGGGTGCGGGCGATCCGTTGTTCAGGGTGGCGGACTTGTTGGACGTGCCCGGAGTGCCGGGCGCCGAGTTCGACGTGGATGCGCTGGTCGAGGCTGTGTTGGGCTCCGACGACGGGCCTTGAGGAGCCCGCGTGGGCCGTCCGCCGATCGGCTGGGGTGGCTGCCCGTCCGGCGCGGTCTTTCGACGTGCCCGTTGGCACGCCAGCAGGGCACGGATGATCCTGTGGCTGTACCACCACTGCCGCCGTTGCGTCAGGCTCGGGCGATCGGTGGACCGCCCGGTTCGTTCGCCATGCCGCTTGCTGGGTCAATACGGTGACTCGTCTCTATGCCGAACTACCGTCGAGGGTGATGCGGGCACGGATCGAGGGCGAACGGCCATCGGTGCTGTCGTCCGTGATGGCCGGGTGCGAGGTGAGCGGGCGGTGTCAGGTCTAAAGGAATCGGGGCAGCGCGATCGGCGTCCGGTGCTGGAGTTCGTCACGGAGGATCCGTGGGAGCAGCAGCTGGCCCGGGACTACTGGCTCCTGGATGCCGACGGGAAGTTCGTCTACAAAGTCGGCGATCTGGAGCGACGGGCCTACGACGAGCGCCCGGCGCTAGCCCGAGAACGGATCCCGGGCTTGGCCTACTATCTGCGCAAGCGAGTCCGGGCGCATGTTCCGGCAGTGTCGTGTCCCGGCTGCGGTGCCCGTGTCCATGTCGACAACCGGCCCGACTATCAGAAGGTGCTCAAGCTGCTGGAGGCCAGCGAGGTCCAGGCGTGCGCACCGTGCCGCGCGTCCGCGGTCGACGCGGCGGACCGAGCGGTCGCCGTGACACGGTGGCGCGAGGACCACGGCTGGTACGACGAGCAGCCGCCGGTGAAGGTGGCGGCCTTGTCGCTGCGGGAGGCGGTGAGCCTGCTGGCGGTATTCCGGGTGCCCTTCGACAGCGCGTTCACCTCG
The DNA here is from genome assembly GCF_021391495.1 of Amycolatopsis acidiphila. Lineage (NCBI taxonomy): Bacteria > Bacillati > Actinomycetota > Actinomycetes > Pseudonocardiales > Pseudonocardiaceae > Amycolatopsis > Amycolatopsis acidiphila. The sequence continues at coordinate 7,603,247 of NZ_CP090063.1, forward strand.
ACTACGCCACTGGAACGGTGGCGGCGAAGGCTGGTGCCGCGTTACGCGGGAACGGACCTCGACGGCCGCGCACGACTGCGGGAGCTGGTCAAAGCGGGGGCGTTGTTCCCGCATCCGGACTGCCCGTCCTCGGGATATCGCGCCGTACACAGCCGGACCCAGGAGGTGTCGCTGGACTTCGAGACCGCGCGGTTGACCGCGCCTGGACCAGGGCCGACCAGCCTGCGCAACGAGGCCCTCGCCGCTGACCTCGTGGCAGCGTTGACCGGCCCATGGCCCGAACGATGGCACCGGCAGCGCGCGGTCGAGTGCCGCAAACTGCTGCACGCCGAGAACACCGGCTACCTGATCCGAACGCTGCACGACCACGGACTGCCCGCACCTCGCCACGACCTCGAACGGGACGTAATGGGACGCCTCGCCGACACGCTGACGCTGGCAGAGGCGGTGTACCTGATCGAGATCGCGACCGGGCGTGCGCACGAGCAACTCCGCCAGGGACACCTGGCCAACGTCCGCGAGGCCACCAACCAGGTCCTGCAGCGCCTACGCTGGTACCTCCGGCAGATCACCACGGGCGAGGCCGAACCGAAGGCACTGACGGCTCTGCCAGCACCCTGCTCGGTCGTCGCGACGACGTTCTTCCATACCGCGCTGGGACGGGACTCCGCCCTGCACGAGCGCGCTGAGCCCCTCACGCTGCCACCCGCAACCGAGTCCACGTGACGACACAGTGTCGGTCAGCACCGCTACGGTGGCCGCGATGACCACCGCCACAGCCACCCCGGACCCGGCACACGGCAGCGACATCCTGACCGTGGTCGCCCGCCACGTCGTGCTGCGTGAGCACGGTCCCGGTCGGTGGTACGGCCGCTGTCCGTTCTGTACGTCGACGACCTTCCAGGTCCGCTCGACCCACGGCACCTACCACTGCTTCGGGTGCGGCGAAGGCGGCACGGCGCCCACCTTCGCCGCCCGCATCCAGTGCCCCTGACGCAGACACACGAACGCGTCGACGGCGGATTTCGGTCATCCGGCCGGATTCCTCTGCCTTAGCGCTGGCCCGGAAAGGGTGTACCCAGGTACGGATTCGGTTATCGCCGGACAGGCATTGCCCCTTTTCGGCCCGTTGCTGTCCAGTCGGCCAGCAATGATCGAGGGCCGGGATGGGGGCTCAGCACGGAGCTACGCCCGTGATCGTGAGCTTGCCACGCCCGTCGTACGAACCTCGTTCACGGTGACGACGGCCGGTAGCCTGACTCTGTGCCGGAGAATGAGTCGTGACTGCTGCCTCGCCCACGCCCACGGTGTTCGACGTCCGCGAGCAGCAACATGACGACGTGCTCGGCCAAGTCGAGCGCGCTCTGGATGTGCGCCTCGACCGGGCCTCCGTCGTGTATGGCATCCACGGAGCCACCGAGGGATTCCGCACGAGCGCCGACACCTGGGTCCGCATCGAGCGCCGTCAGCGATGGCGGATCAACAGCGCGGTCTGGGTTGGCCTGGAAGCCGCCGCGACGATCCGGGGTGTGAAGAAGCCCGCCTGGTATCAGAGCACCACGTGGTCCGACCCTGCTCGCGACATCGTGTGGCGCGCGGACGAGCTGGAACGAATCACAGCCCCGCCGGTCGGCGACCTCGCCACGGCGGCCGGCCTGCCGAAAGCATGGTGGGCGAGCTTGCACGAGTCCCTCACCGCGTTGGCCGCGCACCCGACCGAACGGGTCGGGATGAGTCAAGCACACCTGACGAAGCGGATCAGCGAGGTCTTCGACGACGTTGATACCCAGGTGGACGAGTGGGCGACCGCGCACACCGACGTGCACTGGGCGAACTTGTCCACCGACGCCCACCTCATCGACTGGGAGGACTGGGGCCTCGCGCCGCGCGGGCACGACGCCGCGTGCTTGTGGCAGTCCGCATTGCCCGACCCTGCGGTAGCCGCACGGGTGCAACGAGAGTTCGCCGACGACCTGGAAACCCGGTCAGGCAAGCTCGCACAGCTGCTCCAATGCGCAAACGCGATCCGCGTCGCGCGTCGGCGGGGAACGCCGACACCGCTGTCCGTACCGGCGACGGCGGCGGCCGACGTGCTGCTCGCCGAGCTACGTACTGGCTGAGCACCATCCGGCATAGCCAGCCGCCAGATCGCCAGTCAGTTCCGCGCACACCCCTGCGTCGAGCAGCGCCTTGGCGAGTACCGCCGCGTCAACGCCGGTGGCCGCGGTGACCTGCTCGATGTTGGTCGGGTTGCCCGACAGCAGCGCGCGCAGCGCCGGTTCCGCACGCCCTGCGAACGTCAGCTCCGTGCCCACGGCGATCACTTGTACGGTCGATCCGTCCGGGATGATGTGCGGCGGGAAGTCGGTGAGGCACACCACGTCGGTGACCGGGCCGAACACGCCAGAGGTCACCACGCGTCGTCGCGGTGGACGTTCCTGTTCCCGAGCGGTCAGGTAGGCGGCCTGCGGGAATCGCGCGGCCAGCTCGGTCACCCGCCGTGGGAGTTGCTCGTCGGGAGCGTTCCAGCGCTCGAGGTCGTGGCGGAATTCCACGTCCTGACGGGCCTGGTCAGCGAGCCAGCTCATCCAGTCCACGCCGGTTCGCTTCACGAACCCGAACGTGGCGTGCAGGCTGAATCCCGAGCCCTGGTTGACGCGCGTGGCCTGGTGCCAGAAGCCGCGGGGAATGTGCATGACGTCGCCGGCCTTCAGGGTGCCGGACCAGACGATCTTCTCACTCGGCTCGTCGTTGTGCTCGGCGTCGCGGTACATCGGCGCCGGCCGCGACAATCCGCGCACTTCCCACGCCTTTTCGCCGCCGAGCTGCACGATGATCACGTCGTGGTCGTCCCAGTGCAGGTTGAATCCCGCCGCGTCATTCGTCGTCAGGTAGGTGTTGACTTGCACCAGCTCGCGCCCACCACTGGAGTGCCAGGCAGGCGATCTCCATGGTGGCGTCGAAGGCATCCAACGTGTCGAGCACGATCGTGCACCCGGAGTCGATCAGCTGGCCGAGCCGGTCCATTCGTGCCATCGGCATGCTCTGCCCCCGCCGGGAAACGACGTTGCCGAGGTAGGCATCCGGGTGGAGCTCGTCGCCGCCCTTGAAACAGCGGAACTGCGGCGCCGACAGCGACCGCCGCATGATCACATCCAGCAGCTTGGCCGGCGTCATGATCCGAGCGCACAGTTCGGGGGCGGTCATACTGCCGACCGCGAAACCCTGGCCGAGGGGCTGCGGGCCGCTCCAGCCGAGCGCCTTCTCGATCTCCTTGACCAAGTGGTGATCCACGCGGCTATTCCGGGATGTTCAGACCGTCGCCGCCCGCATCGCCGTGCCCGTCACCGCCACCCGAGGTGGAGGGATCGCCGTGTGTGAGGTCCATTCGGTCGCGAACCACCGGCACCCTTCGCACACTGATCACCAGGTCATCGTGCTCATCCATGAAAAGGGCTCCCCTTCGTTCGTGGCCGTTCCCTCTCCACGCTGGCCTGATGCCCGTGCCGCTGCCTAGCGCCATTCGGGTTTACCCACGATCACACTCAGTTCCCGCCGGTGGGCGCGGCGAGTGCCCGGCGTGAACGACGAACTCGGCGCGGCTGAGTTTCCGTCATTGACGCCGGTCCCTCGTGGTTATGGCGCTGCGGGGTTGTACCTGGCGACGAAGTGCGCGGTGGAACCGGTGAGCGGGCCGGTGTGGTTCCGCGGATCGGTGAATAACGCCGCGGGGCGGAACCCGGTGAGGGTGGCGTGGAGCTCCAGTTCGCGGGGGAATAGGACTCGGCGCCGGATGAGGTCGATTTCGGGGGTGCCGTCGTCGAGCTGCCAGGTGCGGCGCAGGGTGGCGATCTGGGTGCGGGCGTCCCAGCTGTGCTCGGTGATCACCTCGGCCTGGATGCCTGCCGCCTCCACGCGGCCGCGGGTCGGTGTGGCGATGAGGGTGGGGGCGATCTGGGTGACGAGGATCAGCAGGGTGCCGCGGTGGGCGTGGGCGGCGAACGTGGCGAAGGCGGCGCGGATGTCATCGTTGTGGTGCAGATATGCCAGGGAGTTGCCGAGGCAGAGGATCGTGTCGAAGGTGCGGTCCAGTCGGATCGTGCGCAGGTCGCCGACGCGCAGGTCCAACTCGGGGTGTTGATGTCGTGCGTGGTCGATCAGCGCGGGCTGGAGGTCCACGCCGACGCAGTCGTGGCTGTCGGCGAGTGCCGCCAGGTCGCGGGCGGTGCCGCAGCCGAGGTCGAGAACGCTCCCGGCAGGGACGGCCCCGTAGTCATCGATGAGGCGCTGACAGGTCGCGGCGGCGGTGCTGTCGCGGGTCAGGGCGTCGTAGAGGTCGGGGCGCCGGTAGGCGATGTTGTGCTCGGCCAGGCTCATGCGACGGGGGCGGGTTCCGGGGCCAGCAGGGAGCGCAGGCCGACTTCGAGGACGAGGGTGTCGCACAGCACGGACGGCACGGTAGCGCTCTGATGCGCGTCGCGCACGGTGCGCTTCAGGGCGTCGGGGTCGATGAAGCCGTGGTCGGCGAGCAGCATGCCTTCGGCGAGCAGACGTTCGGCGAGTGGTAGTCCGTGGTGGCGCAGGCCGTGTTGCATGAGGTCCCGGAAGTGCTCCGTGCGCTGGGGGTGGGTGACGAACGACGGCAGGTCGGCGCGGGTGAGGAAGTCGCGGTAGAGCTTCTTGCCGCGGCGGACCTCGAGCGGGAGCTGTTCGGCGAAGCGCACCAGACGGGGATGGGTGAACGGCGTGACCGGCCAGATTCCCGCGCGCAGGTAGGCGGGGTGGTGGATCGCGAACCCCATCAGGGTCGGTGTCGGCAGCACGGCGGAGGGCGCCAGGTTGTCGTCGATCGCGGCGACGGCGTCTCGGGTTCGGGGCCCCAGCCAGGACACTTCGGCGAAGCTCTGGGGTGGGAGTGGGGGCAGTTCGTCGATGCGGGGTGCCATGATCTCGTCGCCGCCGTTGCCGGTCAGCATGATCGTGACGCCACGGTGGGCAGCGCGGTCGGCGAGGGCTTCGAACGCTTCGCGGTAAAACTCGCCGCGGGGATCGTGGGCGGCGCCGCTGGCACGGATGCCGCCGGCGCAGAACGGGGCATGCTCGTGCGCTCGCAGAATGTCGTCGGTCGCGCCGACGCGGTCGGCGATCGCGACGCGACGACGGTGCTGCTCGGCACCGAGGGCTCCCTCGACAAGGAGCCCGAAGGTCCGCAGTGCGGGTCCTGCGGGCTCGTGTGCGGCGATCGCGACGGTGGCGGAGTCCAGGCCGCCGGACAGTTCCAGCCCCATCGCGGCACCACTGGCGCGCCACGGGTGCAGTGCCTCCGTGAGCAGGTAGGCGAGCCCATCGCGAGGGTCGGCACCGGGGCGCAGGTCCCGCGCGTGCGTAACGTGTTCGGCCGGGGTCGGGTAGGTGAGCTGGAAGCCCGCCGTGGTGAAGGTCGCGATCGCACGTTCGGTCAGCATGGTCACGTCGGTGAACAAGGTGTCGCTGCTGTAGCGGTGCCGCCTGGTCAAGGCGCGTGCCACGGCACGATCCTGTAGCTGGGTCGGCTGGAGGAGTCCGCGCAGCGCGGGCAGGTTCCAGCTCCCGTGCAGTACCTCGCCGTCGGAGGCCAGATACAGCGGTACGGTGCCGCCGATGCCGGCGGTGAGGGTGACCCGTCCCGGCTGCAGCTGCAGTACCAGTGCGTCGCCACGGGAAGTGCCATTCGCGCCGTCGCCGCCCTCCACGGGATGCGCCGGTCCTGCCAGGGTCACCGGGCTGGCGAGGTCACGCACCAGGATCGTGGTCGCTCGCGCGTCGTGGTCGATCTCGTGACGCAGTGCCGGGTGGGAGATCGGCTGGACCCAGCTCTCGCCGCAGCGCCATCGATCGCTATCCCAGTGCCACGCCGGTCGGGTCAGGTCGCTCAGCGCCAGGCGGAACGAAAGCATGTCGGGTTCAGGTCCTTTCCACCGTGCGGCTCAGGCGGCGCGAGCCGCCCGAGCCGCGGCGGATGTGGGCGTCCGGTCAGCTGGCGCAGTGGTCGCCCTTGTCGTTGCCGTCGGCGTCGCCAGGCATCTTCGGTGCGTAGAGGCTCTCCGACGAGGGCACACCGAGCACTAGGTCTCCGGTGAACATCGCGTCCAGGTCCATCTCGACTCCTTCGTGTGCTGAACCCGCGGCAAGCTGGGTAGGCCCGCCGTGGTGAACGCGCCGATCGACGCGCTTACCCCATTTCACCAGCACGTTTGCCGTCGTTCGACCCCGGATGGCGGGCGGGCGGTACCCGAATCGTGGACGTTGTGGGGACAGGCAGCGGACTTCGGCATCTGCCCAGCGTCCCGGCTCGCTTACTGTGTGCATATGGCTGGCTCCTCGAACCCGTTCCGCTCGCCGAACGAGACCTTGGTCGCCCTGCGGATCGAGCGGGCCCTGTCGCAGCAGGAGCTGGCCGAGGAACTCAACCGGCTGGCGACCACGAAGCACAACCGGCACCTGACGCTGACCAAGAAGTCGGTGTACCGGTGGGAGTCCGGGGAGACGGAATCCCCGAAGCGGCTCTATCAGCGACTGCTCGCCGAGTACTTCGGCGTCTCCATCCCCGAACTCGGTTTCCATCGACCCCAGATCCAGGCCAGCCGGCCGCCCGACACCGCCGGGGCTGCCGTCGCGTCCGCGGCGCCGGACGAGAGCCCGGACGTGGTCGGGGACCGGCAGCGGTGGCTCGCGGTCCGCACCGCGCTCGGCAGCACCCGGCGAGCGCTCGCGCTCGTCGCCGAGGGCCTCTACCCGGGCTACCGCGTCCCCGGGCTGGTACACACCGGCGTCATCACCCGGCCGGACTGGATCCCGGCGACGCCCGTACCTCTGGGTGCGGTGACGTTGACGCTGGACTCCGACGCCGCCCTCCCCGCGCTTACCGGTGGCGAACCCGAGACTTCCGCCGTACGCCCGCTGGCCACCCCTGCGCACCGTTTTCGCCGCTACCATGATGCGATCCGCGAACTCGCCGCGCCGCGCCTGTTCGAGAACAGGTTGTGCTTCCGGCTGACCGGGCTGGACTGGTCGGCGCGCACGATCCGGATGACCTTCGGGCACATGGGCTTTTTCGACTCGATGGACACCAACGAGGCGCTCGCACACGAAACCGCCCTGCACCACCTGACCCGGGATCGACACGGCGAGGTGATCACCACCAAACCGTCGTGGCGGAACCTGGCCTTCCGCAAGCTGATCGCGGACCCGTTCGACCTGTCCCGCCGCCCGCTCATGGGCGCCGTCGGCACCCTCACGATCCGCGGCGGCGAATCCCCCAGCATGGTGCTCCACCAGCGAGACGGCGGCCGAGTCGCCGGCGGCGGTGGCATGACCCACCTCATGCCCGCCGGGATCTTCCAGCCCTCCAGCGTCCTGCCCGCCGCTGTCGCCGAAGACTTCTCCTTGTGGCGCAACATCGAACGGGAACTCGCCGAGGAACTGCTCGGACACGACGAGTACGACGGCAGCGGGCACCCCATCGCCTACAGCGACCTCGAACCCTTCGCCGCGCTCGATGACGCCTACCGTCTGGGCGCCATCCAGGTCTGGTGCCTCGGCCTCACGCTCGACGCGCTGACCCTCTGCGGAGACATCCTGACGGTCGCGGTCATCGAGCCAGATCTCTACGACACGATGTTCGCCAGTGCCGTCAGCTCGAACTCCGAGGGCACGGTCTCGGCCCGCGCTCTCCCGTTCGAAGAGAACACGCTGCGCGAACTTCGGGAACAGGGACATCTCTCACCGGGTGCCGCCGCAGCGCTGCATCTGGCGTGGGCCCACCGCGCGACGCTCTTTCCCCGATAAGCCAACGGCACAAGGATTCGCGGAGGGCGCGGCGACGCGCTTCACAGCAAAGCACGGAGAAAACCGGGACACGACCATCCATTGTGGATGGTCGTGTCCCGGTTTTTCTTGTTTCGGGGTGTCCCGTGGTAGGTCAGGCGGCGGTGGGCCGATTGCGCCGCTGGTTGCGCGGGACGATGGACGCGGCGGCTTCGGCGGTCTCACGGGCCAGTTCGGGCAGAACGTGGGCGTAGGTGTCGGCGGTGACCGCGATGGTGGAGTGGCCGAGTAGTTCCTGCACGACTTTGAGGTCCGCCCCAGCCGCGAGCATGAGTGTGGCGGCCCCGTGGCGAAGGTCGTGCAGGCGCACGGGCGGAAGTTCGGCGGCGTCGGCGATGGCGTGGAAAGCGTCGGTGAGCTTGGCCGGGTGCAGCGGGCTGCCGTCGCGTTCGGTGCACACCAGCTCGTGCTCCAACCATGCGGTTCCGGCCGCCGCGCGCAATTCGTTCTGGTGTTTCTTCTGCCGCCGCAGCACCAGGGTGGTGGCTTCGTCGAGGGCGATGATGCGGCCGGAGGCTTCGCTCTTAGGCTCGCCGAACTCGGCCTTCCAGCCCAGCTGCACGATCGCGGTGGAGATGGTGATCGACCGGTTGGACAGCTCGATGTTCCACCACGGCAGCCCACAGGCTTCACCGCGCCGCAGGCCCCGGTAGGCGATGAGGTGGAACAGCGCGTAGTAGGGGTGCCCCTCTGCTTGGTCGAGGAACTTTCCGATCTGCTCGGGTGTCCACACCATGACCCGCGACGGTTTCTGTCCGGTGCGCTGCCACCGCTCGACCCGGTCCGGTGTCCACAACAGAGCCTTCGGGCGGCGCCCGGAAGGCAGCTCGACGTAGGCGGCCGGGTTGAAGGTGATTTTCTGGGCGCGGATGGCGGCGTTGAGCGCGGCGCGCAGGGTGGCGCGGTAGCGCTGCATGGTGGCCGCGCCCATGACCCGCAGACCGTGCGCGGTCTTGCGGACCTCGGGGTCGTCGCTGTCCTTGGCTGCGGTGATGGTGTCGTTGCGTTCGGCCATCGCGTCGAACATCCGGGAGATGTGGTCGACGGTGAGCGCGTCGAGCCGGTAGTGGCCCAGGTGCGGGATCAGCCAGTTGGTGATGTGGAACTGGTAGGCGATCCGGGTTCCTTCCCTGATCTTCTTGCGAGTGGTGATCCAACTGGTCAGCCATTCGCCGACGGTGGGCATGGCTCCGAGGCTGGCGTTGCCCGCATCGAGCTGCTGGGCGACCTCGTCCGGTGTGGGGAACGGTTCGCCGGTGCGCAGCCGGTTGTCGATGAGGTCGCCGATCGTGGCGAGTGCGGTGTCGCCGCGTCCTTCACCGAGTTCGACGAGATCGGCGATTTTTCCCAGTTGTTCTTGTGCGTCAGTCTGGGAGGCGAAGCCGTGCCGCCTGCGGGTGCGGCGGCTCCCGTCGTGGGTTTTGGGAAGCTCGGCTTGAAACGACCAGGTTCCGTGGTTGGAACTCCACATGCCGTTGGCGCGCTTGAGTTTCGGGCATTGGGAGCCGAGTTGTTTCTTGGTGCCGGGCTTCGTGCAGGTGCAACGTTTGTAGGTGGTGCCTTTGAAAGTCATCGCGGATTTTTCCTTTCCCGCAATCCGTGGGTGTCGCGTTCGGACAGGGGCCATGGACGCTCCGGTGCGCGCAGAGGGGAAGCGTCAGGCATGAGGCTCTTTGTCCAGCCCGAGTAGCTCGATCACACGCGCGACGGGGATGCGGTAGCTGCGGCCGACGCGGACCGCCGGCACCGGGAAGGTTCCGGCGCGGGCGAGTTTGTAGGCCGTGGTGCGGCCGATGCCGAGCATGCGGGCGGCGGTCATCAGGTCGGTGGTCACGCCGAGGTCCCCGAGTCGTTCGCGCGACCACGCCGGTGACGACGCGGCCGTGGTTGTCGAGTCAGGTGTGGCGGGGCGGAGACGGTCGAGATCGTGCACAGCAACCTCCTCGCGGCGAGGCGATGGTGGGTTCGGCGGTAGAGCAGGGGTTCTCGTGCGCGGGCACTGACCAACACGGAACGGGCACCCGACGGCGTTAAGCGTGGAACGCCGGAACGGCGCCCAGCGACGCTGTCAGGCCCGGCACGACAAGCCCGGGACGCAGCTGTCGGCCCTTACGGCACCGGCACCGTGGCGGCAGGACCGCTGCGGCACGAGAACGGAGAGCAGCCGTCGGGATCGTCTTCCTCGATGCCGGGTCGGCCGCGGGTGGCGTCGAGGTCGACTTCGTCCAACGGCAGCAGGGAGCGGTGGATGAAGAACTGGCCGCGCAACGGTTTTCCCTCAGCGTTGGCGCGAGGACTGCCGTTGCGGATCGCCTTGTCGAACTCGATCAGATCCGTCCACGCCTGCGGATCGGTGTCGCGGATGAACCGCAGCCGGGAGTTGCCCGAGTACGGGCAACCGATGCACGAACTTTTCACCACGTCGCCCAGGCCGCGCTCGCGCAAGTAGGCCAGGCAGTCCGAACGCGACATCCCGAGGTCCAGCAGAGGGAAGATGTTGCGGGTGTAGTTGACATCGGAGTCCTTGGCACGGTGGAATTCGTCAGTGGAGATACCGATGGCCTGGTCGACGAACACCCCGCGCGGCACGCGCAGCGGATGCGGGTAGCCGAGGATCTCTCGGACCGCTTTCTTCAGGGGCCGAATTTTATAGTCACCAGTACATTGCCGCCGCGCCATTCCCCTTGAGCCATCAGGGTTTTTGACGAACAACGGCATCGTCACGAAGCGTGCGTTGGGGTTCAGGGCGTCGTGGCGAATGTTGCCATTGGACACCGTCAGCACCGGTATCCCGGCCCGCGCACCGATCCGGCGTGCGATGTCCAGCTGGGCGTAGACCTGCTTGGGTTCCCAGCCTGTGTCGGCGAACAAGGCGGCGTCGAAACGCGGGATCCGGCCCTCGCACGCGAGCAGAAACACCGACAGGCTCTGCACCCCGGCACCAAGGCTCAGGAATCGGCCGCGCGGCCGACCGGGATAGCGCTCGCGACGCGGCGTGCCCGATCGGTGGGCCGCCGGTGTCGTGGACGGACGGCGGCGCGCTGACGACCGTGTCGGCGGGCGCGACGTGGCGGCGCGCGCTGCGGACGGTGGACGCGATGCCATCATCACCACACCTCCTTCCCGTCACCGTGGGCGGCGAATCCGTGGACCGGCGTGAGAAGCCGGTGCGGGATGCGCCGCACGCTGGTCGCGGGATCTTGCGCGGCCCAGAACAGCGCGGGGGTGACCAGGGCGCGATGCGCGGGCTGGTCGGACAGCACCCATTGCTCGACGGGACGGAACGCACCGTTCTCGTCGCGGGTGCCAGTCGCCTGGTAGCCCGTGTATTTGATGTTGGTCAAGATCGAGGCGACTGCTGCGGGCGGCCAGGAGAGGTGCGTCCCGGGCGGCGGGTAGCGGCCGTGATCGGCGTCGAGCCGCGCGGTGATGTCCTCGACGGACAGGCCGGTGACCGCGCGCCAGTAGAAGACGTCCTGCACCACCGGGGCACGGCACGGGTCCGGTGTCAGGCGGGTGCGGGGAGTACCGCGTCGGCTCTGCGCTCCGGTCACGGTCATCGTGGTGTAGCCATATGGCGGGTGGTGAACATTCCAGCCCGCGCGGATCAGGACCGCGATCGCCTCGGCCGACCGTCGCGTCACCGGATGCTGCGCAGGCTGAACACCGGAAGGCGTGTGGCTGGCGAGTGCTCGGTTCGGTGGCCGCCGGTATCGCAGCGCGACGCGGAGGCGGTGGCGGGCGGTACGGACCCAGCGGCGCAGACGGGTCGCGGGGCGGCGTGTCCTGCGGTGTATGGGCATGGCGAAGAGCCCCTTCAAAAGTCGGGCTGCGGAAGCGGGTGGAGCGTGGCGCTCCGGGGCGGGCTCGGCGGTGTCCTCACCCCGGAGCGCCACAGGTTCAGCGGCGCGAGGAGGTACCGCTGCGTCGACCACGCGCGGCAGTCGAGGCCCGGACGGCACCGGATGGGCGCGTCGAGCCGCCGCGCGCTGCGGCAGGGCGGCTCGCGCGGGTCTTGGTGTCCCGGGTCGCGCTGGCCGACGGGTGGCAGGGCGGACGGTGCAGGTGGGTCAGGTCGTCCAGCAGGAGGCGTAGTGCGTGCGCGGCTTGCTGGGGCATGACTCCGTTGCCCAGCGCCCGGAGTTGTGCGGTGCGGGGAAGGTCGAGATGTTCGGCGGTGACCCAGCCCGGGGGCAGGCCCATGAGCCATTCGACGAACGGCGGCGCGAGCACGGGACGTGCGTGCCGTCCGGGTTGCGTCGGGTACGGCGCGGGTCGGCCGGTGATGAGTTCCCAGCGGTGCACGGCGGCGGCGTACTCACCCCAGTCCACCGGCCCGGGTTCACCGCGGGCGGCGCGGCGGGCGCGCGGGGCGCGGGCGGTTGCCACGGTCACTCACCTCCTTCCGTACCCGGGTCTTCGGCTTGGGCGTGGTGACGGCGATGACGACCGAGGGCAGCATCAGATCGCCCTTCGAGCCGCGCTGCGCGGGGCAGCCTTTCGTGCCGTCGGTCGCCCGCGGGGTCGGCAGAAGTCGTAGAGTGTCCAAGAGCGACGGGCCTCCTTGTCGTGACGCGGCGGAGATTCCGTTGGAAGAACCGTCGTGCGCGGTCGGTGTCGGCAGCAGGGCCCCACGCACCCGGGGAAAGACAGCTACGAATCCCCCGTTACCTTTTTCGTAGCTCCTGATCAAGGAGTTCGTGGTCGCCAGGCCCGGCATGACTGAGTCCCCCAGTCGCGTTCATGATCCGGGGGGTGGTGTCACCGGGTTTGGTGGCATCGAGGGACCGCTGATAGGGACACGGCCGCCCGCTGGGTAGGTCTCGTCGTAACGTGGCTGCCGGCCTTTGATGCTCGACTGGTGACCATGCACGACAAGACGGAAGATACCTTCGATGACCAGCGAATACGCCGTGTTCCTCGGCTTGGACGTCGGCAAGGGCGAGCATCACGCGGTCGGTCTGGATCCGGCCGGGAAACGGCTGCACGACGCTCCGCTGCCCAACAGTGAGCCGAAGTTGCGGGCGATGTTCGACAAACTCACTGTTCACGGCCCAGTCCTGGTCGTGGTGGACCAGCCCGCCACGATCGGCGCACTGCCCGTGGCGGTGGCCCGCGCCTGCGGGCACGAGGTGGCCTACCTGCCAGGGCTGGCGATGCGCCGCATCGCCGACCTCTACCCGGGCAACGCCAAAACCGACGCCCGCGACGCCTATGTCATCGCCGACGCCGCCCGCACCCTGCCCCACACCCTGCGCCGGCTCAACGTCGACGACGAAGCCCTGGCCGAGCTGGACGTGCTCGTCGGATTCGACGACGACCTCGCCGCCGAAGCGACCCGGGTCAGCAACCGCATCCGCGGCCTGCTCACCGGCATCCACCCCGCCCTCGAACGCGTCCTCGGCCCCAAAATCAGTCACTCTGCCGTGCTGGAAATCCTGTCCCGCTGCGGCGGCCCTATCGGGATCCGCAAGGCCGGTTGCCGCAAACTCGCGGCGATCGCCACCACCCACGCCCCACGCATGGGCACAAAACTGGTCGAGGACATCCTCGCCGCACTGGACGAGCAGACCGTCACCGTCGCGGGCACCGCCGCCGCGGACAAGATCCTGCCCAGACTCGCCGACAGCCTGAAAACCGTGCTGCAGCAACGGAAAACCGTCGCCGCCGAAGTCGAGGAGATACTCGATGCACACCCTCTTGCCCAGGTCCTGACATCGATGCCCGGCATCGGCGTCAGGACCGCCGCCCGCATCCTCCTCGAAATCGGCGACGCCTCCGGTTTCAAAACCTCCGGACACCTCGCCGCCTACGCCGGCATCGCCCCGGTCACCCACCGCTCCGGAACCTCGATCAAGGGCGAACACCCCGCCAGAACAGGCAACCGCAGACTCAAACGCGCCTTCTTCCTCGCCGCTTTCGCAGCCCTGTCCGACCCCACCAGCCGGACCTACTACGACCGGAAGAGAGCCGAGGGCAAGAAACACAACGCCGCGCTGATCTGCCTCGCCCGCCGCCGCTGCGACGTCCTGTTCGCCATGCTCCGCAGCCGCACCAACTACCGGCACCCCGAACCGACCAGTACCCCCGCTGCCGCTTGACAACAACATAGGGACACCCCCCCCCGAATTTGTGTTGCTGCGCAACACATTTCCTTCGCCGGTGGCGATGGCGTGCTGAGTGCGCGTGCGCGGTCGGGAAGGGACGGCCCGCCGTCGTGCGTTGTGTGGGTGCAGTTCTTCGCGTCCGAGGCCGTCGGAGTCGGCAGCCGCACCGAATCGGTCAGCGTCACGCACCCCGCCGGGATCGGACGGCCCGGATTCGTCACAGTCTGGATCGCCGCCGACCGCGAGTCCGCCGCCGTCGGCGTCGGCAACAACTGGCCCGGCTTCACTACCGAGTCGACCGCGTCGTTGAGGTTCACCTGATGCCCGCCCGCCCGGCGCCGCGCCGGATCGGCCGGACCGCGTGGCTCGCCGTCGCGGGCCTGCGGCGTCGGCATCATCCGCATCCCGTCCCGGCTGGGGGACGGCACACAGGAACACGCGCTCGCGCCGATGGGCGGCTCCGATGTCGGCGGCTCGTACGCAACGCCAGACCGCGTCATACCCCGCTTCGGCCAGCCCGCCGAGTACACGGTCGAGGCCGCCGTTTTTCCATCGGAGGGCGGCGACGTTCTCCACGACGACGAGGCGTGGTCCCAGTACGCGAATGGCGTCCAGGATGCTGCTCCACAGTCCACTGCGAGCGCCTTTCTCGATACCCGCGCGCCGACCGGCGGCGGAAATGTCCTGACACGGAAACCCCGCCGTGAGCACCTCGACCGGTGCGACGGAGGCGAAGTCGACCGCACGTAGATCGCCGAGGTTCACCACGTCTGGCAGCCGCGCGGCGAGGATCGCGGCGGCGTGCGGATCGACCTCGGAGTACCAGGCGATCCGGCCGCCGAGCACGGACGCGACGCCGAGGTCGAGTCCGGCTAGCCCGGTGCACAGCGACCCGATGACCGGGCCTTCGGTCGCGACGAACCGCAGCGGATCGACAGCCTTGGTGTGGCGCTCAGGCATGGTGTGCCTCCCGCGCCTGGACTCGCCGATCCGAGGCAGCGTTCGGCGGTGGGCAGCGGTGGCGGGCGACGGCGCGCCGGGCGGCGGCGGGACGCCGATAGCGGGCGTCCCAGCCGCAATCCCGGCAGTGCACGAGCGTGCTCACGCCTGCCACCGCCCGCTACCCTCGACCCCTCCTCGCGAAGCGACCTGACCGTCGTCCGGCGACGCCGGAAGCGAGGTGCTGCGGGGCACGAGGGGCTTGGCAAGCACGACGACGTCCTCGTGCGAAATCAAATGCAACGGCAGGCCCTGCTCGCGCTGTTTACGGATGAAGTCGCGCTGGAAGAAGCTGCCGCGGGCGACCAGCTCGCGGTCGGCGACCCGGGCCAGCAAGGCGACGCAGCGTTCGACCGGGACCAGGCCGGCGGCCTGGCCGCAGGCGATGATCTGCGAGGGCAGGTCGATCAGTTCCGAGTGCTCGCGCCACGGCCGCACGGTGATCGCGACGTGCCCGCCCGGGCGCAGCACGGCCGCGCAGCCGGTCAGGATGCGGGTGAACCCCGCCAGCAGCCGGTGGTGGCCGACGTTGGCCAGGTTCCCGCGATCCAGCGCCGAGCCGTAGCGGTGGTGGTACTTGTGCACCTTGCCGTCCGGTGAGTCCGTGCCGGCGGTGACGACCTGCCCGTGCGTCGACGGACCGTACGGCGGGGAAGTGACCACCAGCGCGACCTGCCCCCGGTAGCGCTCGGGCAACAGGAACGGAAGCTGGCGGGCGTCGCCGTGCACGATCTCGCCGTCGTGGTCGTGCCCGCGTTCCCGGGCCAGCTCGAGGTTGGCGCGGGCGACGCTGACCCAGTGCGGTTCGTACTCCACGCCGACCGCGCGGCGCCCGGCGTCGATCGCCTCCACGAGGGTGGTGCCCGATCCGGCCATCGGGTCGAACACCACCTCGCCGGGGCGGGTGTACTGCCGGATGGCGTGCGCCGCCACGGCCGGGAGCATCTTCGCCGGGTGCGCGGTGGAGTCGGTCACGTAGCGGCCCTTGCGCTGCGCGGCCGGGGAGGTCTGCGCTGTCGCCCACACCGACAGCGGCAACTCGCCCGCGTCGGTCACCCCGGTCACGGCGGCCGGGTCGGTCGGGTCGGTCGGGTCGCTCCCGGCCGGGGCGCTCGTCTGCCTCGTAGTGGTGTGCCCGGCCGTGTCCAGGGCCTCGATGAGCGCGCGCGAAATCGGCACGGTCGGGTCGTCACCGCCGTGGGAGGTGGAGCCGGTCGATGCCGAAGGGTGCTGGTGGGACATGAGCGTGGTGCCTTTCGCGGGTGTGGGGACGACCGACAGGGGCTCGGGCGAACGCGACGAGGACGGGGTCATTGGCCGCCTCCGGCGGCGGGCCCGTACCCGTGCGCGGCACTCGCCGGACCGGTCTCGGGTGGCGGCGCGGCAGAGTCGGCCGGTTGCGCAAACGCAAGGACGTCGCCGTGCACGCGCAGGTGCGGCGCGGGCAGCCCGCGCACCGTCGCGCGGTGCCGGGCGCGGTCGTACTCGGCGGCCACCGCCGCGCTCGGCGCGGCGTGCAGACGGCCCTCGCGGACCGGGGTGTGCAGGGCGACGATGTGCTGCAGGTAGAGCAGATCGGCGTGCTGCGCGGCGGCCACGATCGCGCCGGTCGGGTCGACCAAACGCCCCCGCGTCCAGTCACTGTGCGTATACACCGCGAAGATGCCGCCATGCCGTAGCCGGTCCGCCGCCAACAGCGCGAGCCGGTCCAGCGACACCGTCTCGGCGGCGTGTGCGGGCAACGACACGAGCACCAGATCCGCACGCCCGCCGACGTCCGATTCCGGCGCACCCGACCCCGCGAGGGCACCGGTGCGCGCCGGGATCGACGGCGATCCTGCGAGGGCCGCGGATGGGTCGGCGGAGTCGGTGACCAGGTCGGCCCAGAACGGGCGCGACGACGTGACGGAGACATCCGTGCGCGGGTCGAGAGTGAGCGTGTCGGCGGTGCGACCGAGTGCGCGCACCGCCTCGCGCGCCGCGTCCATCGACGCGGCACCGGTCGTCGTGGCGCCGTCTGTTCCGGGGGTCGTGACCGTGGTCGACGCCGTGCCGATGTCGACCAGAACGACCCGCGCGCCGGGGTCGGTGAACGCCCCCGTGATGGTCTCGACGATGGGCACCGGCCATGCCGCGTGGGCGTCGACCGGTTCGGCTCCGCACGTCCACACCGTGGCGGGAGTCGGCGCCGCCGACGAGGTCGTCGCGCGCCGGCGCGCCGGTGCTGATGCGCCCTCGGGACGCGAGGTCGCGCGGGTCGGCCGGGCACCCGCCGCGGTGGTGCGAGAGCGGGCTCCGGGGTAGGGAGCGCGGTCGCCACCACGCCGGGTGCGCGGCGGACGAGTCGAGTCTCCACGACGACCAGGACGGCCATCCGGAGACTGCGAACGCTGGGCCATGAGAGGTCCTCCTCGGACGAGAACAGCCGGGCGGTGACCGGCTTGGTTCGTGCTGTCGTGGGGCAATACCGGGAAAACCCCGAATTTGCGACACGCTCTCGCCGAGAAATTTGAAAATGTTCGCTTCACCCTTCTCCGGCCAAGCCCCAAGACGAACCAGGAGCAAGGAATTAAGATGGGACTTCTTGATGACAACCCTGTCAGCGGCTTCCGGTGAAACGGCGACGATCCAACTTTTTGTTCCGGTCGCCACGCGGAGCGCCTCAACGACCCTCGACCGCCCTCCGCCTTTGAGTCGCTACTCATGGCTACCGGTGCCACGGGGCGTTTCATCCCAGTTCAGGGGACTGATTACAGGCGCCTCAAAGATCGACAACGCCGCCGGGCCCCCCTTTTGCGGCGGTGATTGAAATTTCACATACCTATAGTTTGAGGCGCTTTTGAGGCGCTTTTGGCACGGTTTTGAGGCGCTTTTGAGGCGGTTTTGAGGCGCCCTCGATGGCTTGCTGACGGCTCACCAATCGGTCGCATTTACCAGGGGAGCTGTCATGGATTTTCCCTCGCGTGAAAACGAGGTCGCCGAACGCGTGTACTACGTGCGCGCCAATCCCGATTTCGTCAAAGACTCCGATGTATTCGCGATGGCGCGCTCGAGCTTCGCGTGGCTGGTGACCGGACCGGAGCCGGTCAGCGTCGACGGCCGCGAGATCCCGGGATTGCCGCCGCGTCTGGTGCCGCTGGACGAGCTCGGCACCATGCTGCTGGCCGAGGATTGCACGCAGGCCACGCGCGACGCCGCGTGGGCGTATCTGATCACCCGTGCCCGCACCGAGGGCGGCACGTGGACGGTGGCGTGTGTCGGGCTGGCGCTGCCGGTGCTGCTGCGGGTCGCGGCGATCGTGACCCGCCGATTCACCGGCGACACCCACGACCTCAACGCCGCCGTGCTGACCGGGTTCCTCGCCGAACTGCGCGAGGTCGATCTGATCCGGCCGGCGATCCTGGCGCGGCTGTACTACGCGGCCTACCGGGAGGGGCGGCTGGCGCTGCACGACGCCGTTGGCGGCCCAATCCCGGCCGGGGATCTGGTGTTCGATTCCGCCCCGCCGCCGCGCCCGGAAGGTCACCAGGATCTGGTGCTGGCCACAGCGGTGCGGGCCGGCGCGATCACCGCCGACGAGGCGGGCCTGATCTCCGAGACCCGCGTCGGTGAAACGTCGCTGGCCGAGGCCGCGCACGCGCGGGGCATGACCTACAAGGCGACCGCGAAGATCCGCGAACGCGCCGAGCCTCGCCTCGCCGCCTACCTGATTGAGCAGTCCGCGGACGCCGCCGCGACATCGCCGGCCGAACAGTCGGACTCGCCTGCCCCGCCTCGCGTGCGCCGCGGCCCGGCCCGCACGCGCCGGACCGAGCAGACCACCGGCACCCGCCGCACGAGGTTACGCAACGTGACCAGGGGCGGAGCGGTGCCGGAGAAAAAAGTTCGCCGAACCGTGTCGCAAAACGGCCCGAAATCCCGCATTGCCTCGCGCGGGACCCGCCTGCCCGCAGACCGCCGTTCCCGCGCCCGCCGCACCAGCTCCGGTCCGGCCGCGCACACCAGCCGGGAGGTCCGCTCATGCGACTGACGCCCCTTCGCCGCCATCATCTCCGCCCACCCGCACGCCGTACCGCGTCCAGCCGTCCCGGTTCCCCGGCCACCACGCCGCGACCGCGTACGACACAGCAGCGGGCCACGACCACAGCCGCGCACCACGCCGGGAGTCGCTGCGCGGGTTCCGCCGACACCACGGCCGCGCCCACCCCGGCGCGGCCACGACGCGGTGCGCACCGCCGCCGCGTCGTCCTGCTCATCGGGTGGCTGGTCGCCGCCGGTGTGCTGCTGACGTCCTCGGTCGCGCGAGCGGAGACCGTCCAGATCGTCGCGCTCGCCCAGACCGTCGACCAGGTCCTCAACAACATCCGCAACTGGATCATGGGGATCCTCGCACTGGTCACCGTCGTGTTCCTCACCATCGGCGGCCTGCGCTACCTCATGGCCTCCGGTGACCCCGGTGAAGTCGAGAAGGCCAAGGGCGCCTTCAAAGCCGCCGGCATCGGCTTCGGGCTCGCCGCGCTCGCCCCGCTCGTGGTCGAGATCCTCAAGGGCATCGTGGGCGGGGTGTGAGCCATGGCCGCACATCGCCACACACCCACAGCCCGGCGACGCGACCCAGCTCGGCGCCCCACGACGACGCCGATCGTCCGTCCTTCCCGCGCCACCGATCCGGGCCGTCGCAGTGACAGCGCGAGCACCGGGCCCGGCCGCGACGAGCGGCTCATGGTCGGTCCACCCACGGCCCCGGCGAGGCGCCGTCGCGGGCGCGACGGCTGGGGACGCTGGATGCCCAGGCGGCGCTGGGCCCGCGCACTCGCGGTACTGGTGCCGCCGCTGGCGGCCATAGCCGGAATCGCACTCACCGCCTCGGCTGCACCCGGGCCCACATCTCAGCCAGCGGCAGCGGCCGCACCGCTGGCGCCCGCGCAACCGCCGGTGTTGCCGCTGCCTCCGGTACCGCAGCCCAGTTGCGGCCCGGGCTCGGCCGACCCCGCGTGCATGCTGCCCAGTAACACTCAGCCGCCGAAGCCGTCGGGTCTGCCGAGCACCCCGCTCGTGCCGCCGTCGCAGCCGCCGGTGTCGTGTTTCCCGGGTGCCTTGATGCCCGAGTGCGGACCGCTCGGTGGCACCCCTCCGCCGACCACGTCGGTGCCCGCACCGTGCGAAGGGCCGAACTGCATTCCGCAGCCGACTCCGATCGATCCACGCGGCCCCGGGCACACTCCGGGGCCGGGCTCGGGCAACGGAGACCGGCCCGACGAGTGCGGCCTCACCGACCCGATCGCTTGTGTCACCGAAGGCATCGACAGCTTCTTTCGCGGTGTCGTCACCGACGCGCTCAACCCGCTGCTGGAGTTGCTGGGCAAGACCCTGCTGACCACGCCCGAGCCGAGCGCGCTGCCCAGCGTCGGGCAGCTGTGGACCGAGTCGTGGCAGATCCTGCTCGCCGTCTACGTGATCATCGTCCTGGTCGCCGGGATGGTCGTCATGGGCTACGAGACCCTGCAGACCCGCTACACCATCAAGGAGATCGCGCCCCGCGTTGTCATCGGGTTCCTCGCCGGAACGCTGTCGCTGTTCATCGCGACGAAGGCAATCCAGATCGCCAACGCCCTCGCGCAAGCGGTGATGGGCTCCGGCGTCAGCCCGGAGGCCGCGGGCAAGGCGCTGACGGACATGGTCCTCGGCGCGCTCAACGGCGGCGGCCTGTGGCTGATCTTCATCGGCTTCGCCCTCGCGGTGATGATCATCATCCTGCTCATCACGTTCATCGTGCGGGTGATGCTGACGATCCTGCTGATCGCGGCGGCGCCGATTGCGCTGATGTGGCACGCCCTGCCCCACACGGAGGGCATCGCGCAGGCGTGGTGGAAAGCGTTCGGCGGGGTGCTGGCCATCCAGGTCGGCCAGTCGCTGGCGATGGTCGTGGCGTTGCGGACCTTCTTCGCCCCCGGCGGGTTCACGGTGTTCGGCCCGAACCTCAACGGGCTGATCAACCTCTTGCTGTGCCTCGCGCTGATGTGGGTGCTGATCAAGATCCCGTTCTGGTGCCTGCGTCCGATGAGCAGCGGGCGGCGCTCGATGCTCGGCTCGCTGGTGCGCGGCGCGATCGCCTACAAAACGATGGGCCTGCTCGGCGGCGCCAGCTCCCTGTTCGGCGGCAAAGGCGGCAAAGGCGGCGGCCCCCGCGGGAGGGGCGGCGGCGGTGCCCCGGCGGACCCGCCGTCCACGCGCTCGGGCCAGTTCATGCTGCCGATGCGGGTCCGCCGCACACGGCCCGCGCCACGTCGGTCACCGCACCTCGGCGAGCTGCCAGGCACCGGAAGCGGCGCGGACCGCAGGCCCGGTCCCGGGCAGATGTCGCTGTTCACCACGAGCGGCTCCGGGGACGAGCGTGAGGTGGCGGCGAACCCACGGGCGCTACCGCCGGACTCGCTGCCGGGCGCGCTGCCGCGTGATCAGCTCGGGTTGCCGATCACCACGCGGCGGGATCCGGATCGGGTCGGGCGCCGGTCGCTGGCCGACGATCTCGCCGAGCGGCGCGGCGGTATGCCGCCGGTGTCGCAGCCGGGGTTGCTCACCTCGGACGGGCGGATCAACCGCAACGCGCGCCCGCCCGCGCACCTGCCCCGCGCGTTGGTGGCGCCGAACGCCGGGATGCTGCCCATCCACCTGCGTCCCGCGCCACCGCGCACGCCTCGGCGGACGGTGGCCGACGACCTCGCCAACCCCACACCGCCGCCGCGGCAGACCGGGCCCGGACTGATCACCCCGTCCGGCCAGATCAATCGCGCGGCCCGCGCCCCACGCCGCCCTACGCGGGATGCCTACACCGGAAACCGGCCGCTGGCCTCGGGCCAGTACCCGCTGCCGCTCGGCGTGCGCCGCGAACCCAAGCCCAAGCCGCCACCGGCCAGTGGCCCGGGCACCTCGGCACCGCCACCGAAGCGCCGAGCCGGAACGCAACTGCCCCTGCCCCTGGACCTGCCCGGTCGCCGGGGCCCGAAGAAGAAGTGAGGTCGCATCGCCATGACTTCTCCAGTGCGTGTGCCCGCCGACGTCGACCGCCCGGACCGGGTACTCGGGCCGCTGACCGCCCGGCAACTCGCGATCCTCGGCGTCGCCGGGCTGCTGCTCTACGGGCTCTACAGCATGACCCGGTCTCTGGTGCCGCTGCCGGTGTTCCTGATTTTCGCGGTGCCGGTGGGGCTCGCGGTCACCGTGCTGGCCCTCGGGCAGCGTGACGGGCTTCCGTTGGACAAGCTCGCGCTCGCCGCCCTCCGGCAGCACCTGTCCCCTCGGCACCGGGTCGCCGCCCCCGAAGGCGTGCGCGCGGCCCCGCCGTGGCTGACCGCCCAGAAATCCGAGGCGCGAACACGAGGCCGAGGGCGGCACCCGGCCTCGGCCGAGCCGGTGTCTCCGGCGCCGCTGGAACTCCCGGCCAGCGGTGTCGCCGACACCGGCGCGCAGGCCGGGATCGTCGACCTCGGCACCGACGGGCTCGCGGTCATCGCCGTGTGCAGCACTGTGAACTTTTCCTTGCGTACGCCCGGGGAGCAGGAGGCGCTCGTCGCGTCGTTCGCCCGCTACCTGCACTCCCTGACGGCGCCGGTGCAGATCCTGGTGCGGGCCGAACGGCTTGATCTCGCACCGCAGATCGCCGAGTTGCGTGCCCGTGCCGGCGGGCTTCCGCACCCCGCGCTGGAAGCCGCGGCGCGGGACCACGCGGACTACCTCGCCGAGCTCACCGCGCAGGCGGATCTGCTGCGCCGCCAGGTGCTGCTCGTGCTGCGCGAACCTCTGCGCACCGGTCCCACGCCCGCTGCCGCGTCGAGCATGTTGCCGTGGCGGCGGCGCCGCAGCGACGAGCAGTCGGTGGACGACGGGGTGCGGCAGGCGGCCGAGCAGCGGCTGGTGCGCCGCCTCGGCGAGGCCACGGAGCTGCTCTCCCCCGCCGGGATCGTCGCCACCCCGCTCGATGCCGCCGCCGCGACCGGGGTGCTGGCGGCGGCGTGCAACCCCGACACCTTCCTGCCGCCGTCAGCGGGGCTTGCTGGGGCCGACGAGGTCGTCACCGCCACCACCACCTTCACCGACCTCTACGGCCCCGACGAACCCGCCGACGACACCGACCTCGCGGCGCCGTCTCGCCCGGTCCGCACGACGCGCACACCCACGGCGCCGTCATCCCGGCGCCGCGCTCCAGCGACGAGCCCACCCCGCGGCCCGTCGACTCGCGGCCCCGAACCCTCCCGCCCGGCGACCTCCCGATCCAGCCGGTCGCAAGCGGGGCCCTGGCTGCCCGAGGACGAGGACTGGGACTACGACGACGAACTCGAAAGCAGGTAGACCACTCATGGCACGCACCAGAAACCACACGCCCGGACACCGTTCCGGGTCGGCGGGGGCGTTCACTCCCGACTCGTTGTCGGTGGCCGCCCGACACCTGGAAATCGGCAACGAGTTCGTCGCCTCGTTCGGCGTCACCGGCTATCCGCAGGAGGTCTATCCCGGGTGGCTCGCCCCGCTGTTGACCTACCCGGCGCGGTTGGACGTCTCGGTGCACGTCCAGCCGGTGGATCCGGCTACCGCCGCCAGCGGGCTGCGCAAGCAGCGCGCGAAGCTGGAGTCGTCCCGGCGGCACAACGCCCGCCATGACCGGCTCGACGACCCCGAGGTGGACGCCGCCGCCGAGGACGCCGCCGACCTCTCGCGGCGCATCGCGCGCGGCGACGGGCGCCTGTTCCGCTTCGGGCTCTATCTGACCGTGCACGCCCCGGACGAGAAGGCGCTCGCCGAAGAGGTCTCGGCGCTGCGGTCGTTGTGCGCGTCGTTGTTGCTGGACGCGAAACCCGCGACGTATCGGGCGTTGCAGGGCTGGGTGTCCACGTTGCCGCTCGGGCTGGACCCGCTGGGATTGAAGCGGACATTCGACACCGCCGCCGTGTCGGCCGCGTATCCGTTCACCTCGCCGGATCTGCCGCCGACCGACCCGACCACCTCGGCCCCGTCCGGGGTGCTCTACGGCTACAACGTCGGCAGCTCCGGGCTGGTGCATTGGGATCGGTTCGCCTGCGACAACTACAACTCCGTCGTCCTCGGTAGGTCGGGCGCGGGCAAGAGCTATTTCGTCAAGCTCGAGACGCTGCGCAGCCTCTACCGCAACCTCGGCGACGACGAGGACGGGTGGGCCTCCGACGGGGTGCAGGCGTTCGTCGTCGACCCCGAGGACGAGTACGCCCGCCTGGCCTCCCAGGTCGGCGGCACCTACGTGCACCTCGGCGCGGGCGGAGTCAGGTTGAACCCGTTCGACCTGCCCGTGCACACCGACGCACGCGGGCGGCGCACCGCCCCGCAGGACGCGCTCAAGCGGCGCAGCCTGTTCCTGCACGCCGTGCTCGCCGTCCTGTTCGGTGCCGAGGTCACCGCCGCCGAGCGCGCGGTGCTCGACACCGCGATCACCGCCACCTACCACCACGCGGGCATCACCGACGACGCCCGGACCTGGACACGCCCGGCGCCGCTGCTGCGCGACCTGCGCGACGTGCTCGCCTCCTCCGGTGACGGTGGTAATGCGGTAGCGGCCGATCTGGCGGCGAGGCTGCACCCGTTCGTCGACGGCGCGTTCAGCGACCTCTTCGACGGACCCACCACCGCCACCCCGGACGGGCACCTCGTGGTCTTCTCCCTGCGGGACCTGCCCGACGAGCTGCGCCCGATCGGCACCTTGCTCGTGCTCGACGCCGTCTGGCGCCGCGTCTCCAACCCCGCATACCGCCGGCCCCGACTCGTGGTGGTCGACGAGGCGTGGCTGCTGATGCAGCAACCCGAAGGCGCCCGCTTCTTGTTCCGGATGGCCAAAGCCGCCCGCAAACACTGGTGCGGGCTCACGGTGGCGACCCAGGACACCGCCGACGTGCTCGGCAGCGACCTGGGCAAGGCCATCGTGAGCAACGCGGCCACCCAGGTGTTGTTGCGCCAGGCGCCCCAAGCCATCGACGAGATCGCCGAGACCTTCGACCTTTCCGCCGGAGAGCGGCAGTTCTTGTTGTCCGCCGACCGCGGGCAGGGCTTGTTGTCCTCGGGGACGCAGCGAGTGGCGTTCCAGTCGCTGGCCTCGCCCACGGAGAACTTCCTGGTCACCACTTCCCCAGAGTTCCTCGCAACTTTACCCGAATCTGAGCGGAACTCTGGGTATTTGGTGCTTGACGATGATAGCTGAATCCCGGAGTTGGGGAACTATGGAATCGTCATTCCTTTGTGGATTGTTCGTATTCGGCGATGCCGGGGTGGTCGACGCTGCTGGTGTAGCGGTAGGCGCCGGCGATGGACAGGCCGAACAGTTCGCAGAGCTGGCGGACGTCGCCGCCGGTGGCGTGGGCTTCGTCGAGGATGCGGTCCTGGCGGATGGCTTGCGCGATCATGCCGAGCCGTTTGCGGATCCACCACGGGGTCGCGGGCGTGGTGGTGTTGGCGTTGCGGTAGTGGATGAACAGGTGCGGATTGGCGGTGTCGGGCCAGGTCCGTTGTCGGTAGTCCAGGTAGGCCGACACTCGTGCCCGGACCGGCTCGGCGAGCGGCACGATGCGGTCGGGCAGGTAGAGGCGACCGTCGCGCACGTCGGCGAGCTGCAGCTGGAGCAGTTGCCAGATGCGGATGGCGTGGAAGGCCAGCAGCGCGGCCAACGCCGCGCGGGTCGGGTCGTCGGAGTTGAGCGCGCCGCGCAGCTCGGTGAGATCGATCGGTGCGGGCACGTGTTTGTCCGGGGTGGGCACGCTGATGCGCGTGGTGGGGTTGATGAAGGTGAGCTTGCGGGCCTTGAGGATCCGGAAGATCGACCGAAGCCCTTGCAGGGTGCTGCTGCGCGGACTGCCGCTGGGCGGCAGGGCGGCGAGCACGTCGTCGCGGCCGATCTCCCGCAGCGAGGGGTGGGTGCGTGCCCAGGCGCGGATGATCGGCAGCGCGTAGCCCAGCTGCGAACGCACCGTGTTGTCGGAACGGGGACGAAATCGCGGTGGGGTGGTGCTGCCGTTGCGGGCGATGTCGAACCAGACCTCGAGTTCGTGACGGATGTCCTCGGGCAGTCCGGTGATCTGCAGCTGGAACCAGCGCTCGGTGGGCGGGACGCGGTCGTCGGCGAGCATGCCGGCGACGGTCAGCACGTCGAGCACCGGGCGCACGGGGTGCCGGATGCGCGAGAGGGGCAGGACGTCGCTGGCGCGGATCGCGGCACCGGGGGTGTCTTGCATGCCCAGCAGCATCCGGATCGCCCGCTGGGCGCGTTCGGTGACGGTCCTGCTCCAGCCGTGCGCGGCGGCGTGCTCGCGCACGAACTGGTGCCAGGCGGCCTCGCGGGCCGGGTCGGGCGGCGGTGGGAATCCCTTGCGCAGTCCGGCTTTCAGGTCCCGCGGCAGTTCGAGCAGCACCAGCTGTTCGTAGGGCACCGGGTGCAGCAACGACAGGTTCGGTGGGATGGTTTTCTTGACGTAGGGCCGTTGGCCCTGTCCTTCGCGGTGCCACATGCCGGCGAAGAACAGCTGCTGCCCGAACACGTTGGCCTCGGCCAGACTGATGCTGCTGGGCCGCTGGTCGCGGTCCTGGGCGAGCAGGCTGCGCGTCTTGCAGCACAACCGGCACGACCCGCCCTCGTTGAGCGCCACCTCGTTCCCGCAGGTGTCGCACACACCCTTGTGTCGGTATTTCTCGCGCCAGCTACGGCAGCCCACGCACAGCCAACCGTAGGTGCGGGTCACGCCCCAGGCGTGGCAGTCGAGACACGAGTCGACCACGACCGTTTGTCGCGCGAGCGTGCCGGGCGACTGCCACAGCGGCGACTTCTCGCCGGGCGCGTGGCTGTGGCAGCGGGCGCACAGCCCGGACGTGTAATAGTCGTTTGTGGACCCGCATTTGCGGCACGGTGGCGGGGCGATCGGGCCGCCGGGCCAGCACTGGAAGCAGTACGGGACCTCCCGCATCGCCGGGGGACGCACCCCGCACACCCGGCAGCGGCGGGGACGCCCGGTCACGCCGGCGGCACCGATCGATGTCGCCCCAGCCGCGGGGTGATCGGCGCGACCGTGCCCGTGTCGGCCTTGCGGGGCCGACGAGCGGCGACCTTCTCCGGCTCGGGGATCAGCAGATCAGTCGGTGCGCACTCCAGCACCGCGCAGATCACGTCGAGATCATCGAGCCGGATCGTGGTGGGATTGCCGATCCACAGGTTCGACATCTTGCCCGCGCTGATATCCAATCCCGCCTCGGCGAGCCTGCGGCGCATCTCCGTGGACTTCCAGATCCCTGCCTCGGCGGCTTTCATTCGCAGGTTCCAGCGCATCGCGCTACCCTTCCTCGGTGCCCAGCCGGGCGGCCACGCGCTGGTTGGCCTTGGCCCAGGCATGTTCGACGTGCTCGGACTCCACGTGGATGTACGCGGTCGTGGTCGAGAGCCACGAGTGGCCCAAAACCTCTTGTATAGCTTTAAGATCCATGCCTCGCGCATACAGCGACGATGCACAGTAGTGCCGCAATGTATGCGGTGTCAGCCTTCCTGCCCAGTCCGGCAGCCATCGTCCGGTCGCCTCCGCCAACCCGTCCCGCAACGTCTGGTCACCAACCCGGCCACAGAATCCGGTGTGCGGGTCCTGGCGCTCACTCGGCAGCAGCGGCGCGTCGGGATGCTCCCAGTCCTCGCCGAACTGGTGACGCACTTCCACCAGCCACCAGTCCAGCAACTCGGCCACCGAGTTGATCGCCGGAACGAGCCTCGTCTTCGGGCCGCGTCCCCGGCTTCCTTTGCCGAATCGGACATGCAGCTTGCCGTACTCGCCCAGATCCCGGCGCCAGTCGCGCATGTCGAGCATGTAGGTCTCCTGGATCCGCAACCCCGCCCGGCGCCACAACGACGCCGCCAGATAGTCCCGAGCCGCAGTGCGGAACTTCCGGGCGTGCTCCAGCGAGTCCCGCCACTCGGTGAACAACAGCTCGGTTTCCTTGTCCGAGGGCGGTATTCGAGGTGTCCCGTAGTCGGCCTTGGCCGGCCGGTTGTGCTCGTCGATCGGTTGCGCCACCACACACCCGGCGAGCGCGTGAATGTCGCCCTGATAACGGCCGATCAGGAAATCGAAGAAGTGCCCGATCGCCCACGCCTTGTGCTGCACCGTCAACCGGGACCTGCCCAGATCCTTGCGCTGGCGAACCAGAAACCGGTCCGCGTCAGCAGGCTCGGCTGTCCACACCGGACGACCGAGGAATTGGATGAACTCGAAGATCGCTGCTCGGTCGTTGTTCACCGTGCTGTCGCAGACTCCCGCCCCCATCGAGGCAAGCAGGTACTGATCGACGAGCTCCTGCTCGAAGTCCTCCAGGTCCTGGGTCGTGCTCAGCTTCCGCGGCCCGCGCAGCGACCGCACCACCGCCAGCCCCACCGCGCCTCCCGACCGTGTCCCCGAGTTGAACGGAAACGACAATGCCTCATCAACATCGGCAGCCTGTCGGAAATCCTGACGTCATGTCAGAGAGTCCACACCATCGAGTGAGAGCGCGCTGGCCAGCGCCCCAGCGTCGACAAAGAACAGCCAGCACCGACGAACACCGGGAAGTTCCGGTAACCGACCCCGCCGAACTCGCCCGGTTCGCCGAACACGATCCGGACGCCACCGACAGCGGTCTCGCCGACGCCTACGTCGACCTCGGGCCCGCCGACTCCCTCGCCATGGACGACGCCCCGGACCCCGACGACACCGGGTTCGACGACGCGGCGCAGGTCGACCTCGACCCCGCGTGACCCGGCCCCGAGCCGATCTCGATTTTCCTTGTCTCGCACGAGTTCCCGGAAGGGAGTACCCGCTATGGCTACGCGCGCTGCGGCATCGCCGGTGACGGCGAACTGGGTAGGTGACTACCTGCGCGACCCGGGCGGCACCACCGGCGATCTGCTCGCCGCCCTGCGCGATTGGGCGCTGGTGTGGGGACCGGTCGCCGTCCCGGCCCTGGCCGTGGCCCTGGCGGGCTGGATCGCCGCCCGGCGCTGGTGGCGCGCTCGCCGTCACACCGCCCTGCAGGTCGATGCTCGCCGGATCACCGTGCTCGCCCCGCCCACCGTGGATCCCGCCGGCGGGGCCGCGGTGTGGTCCAACCTCGTCGGGCTCTTGCGCCCGGCCTGGCGGCGGCTGTGGGCCGGCCAACCGCACCTCGCGATGGAGTACGTGTTCGGCGAGCACGGCGTCACCGTGCAGTTCTGGGTCCCCGGCGTCATCCCGCCGTCCCTGGTCGAGCGGGCGGTCGAGGCCGCCTGGCCCGGGTCGCACACCCGCACCAGCGCCGCCACCTCCCCGTTCCCCGCCCTGGAGACCGGGCGGCGGCGGATCACCGTCGGCGGGCAACTGCGCCTCGCCCGCTCCGAAGCACTGCCCATCCGTACGGCGTTTGACGCCGATCCGATCCGCGGGCTCCTGGGCGCCCCGGTCGGGCTCGGCCGCGACGAGCACGCCTGCGTGCAGATCCTCGCCCGCCCGGTCACCGGCCGCCGCGTCGCCCAGGCCCGCCGCGCCGCCCGCCGAGTGCACCAGGGCTCGTCGGGTCGCCTCGGCGGCCGGATCCTCGACGCGATCACGCCGGGCGCGAAGGCCACCCGCGGCGGCCGGACCTCGGACTCGCGGCGCATCAGCCAGGACCCGCAGCTGTCGCTGGAATATTCCGCCCAGAACAAGGCCATCGTGGGCAAACAGCGCGGCTCCCAGTACGAGACCGTGATCCGCTACGCCGTCGCCGCCGACCTGCCTGCCGAGGCCACCGACGAGCTGGCGCGCCAGGCCCGCGACACCGCGCGCGGGCGGGCGCACGCGCTGGCCGCCGCGTTCGCCGCCTACACCGAGCACAACCACTACACCCGCACCCGCCTGCGCCACCCCGCGCACGCGCTCGCCGAACGGCGCCTCGACCGCGGTGACCTGCTGTCGGTGCCGGAGCTGGCGGCGCTCGCGCACCTGCCCACCGACGCCGAGATCCCCGGTGTCGAACGGGCGGGCGCCAAGGCCGTCGCCCCGCCGCCCGGGGTCGCCACACCGGGGCCGGAGGTCAAACCGCTGGGGCAGTCCGATACCGGGCACGCCCGTCCGGTCGGGCTGCGGGTCGCCGACGCACGCCACCACCTCCACGTGCTCGGCGCCACCGGCAGCGGGAAGTCGACCTTGCTGGGCAACATGATCCTCGACGACGCGGACAACCATCGCGGTGTCGTCCTGATCGACCCGAAGGGCGACTTGGTCACCGACGTCCTCAACCGCCTGCCGCGCTCGGCAGCGGAGCGAGTGGTGCTCTTCGACGCCGACTCCCTGCACCGCCCACCCATCCTCAACCCGTTGGAGGGCGGGGAAACCGACCGCGAAGTCGACAACCTCGTGTCGGTGTTCCGCCGGGTGTATTCCGCGTTCTGGGGGCCGCGCACCGACGACCTGATGCGCGCCGCCTGCCTCACCCTGCGCGCCCAGGAAGGCGTGCCCACCCTGGCCGATCTACCGAAACTCCTGGCCAGTGAAGCGTTCCGGTCCCGCATCACCGCCGGGCTCACCGATCCGGTGCTGACCGGATTCTGGGAGTGGTACGACGACCTCACCGACAGCTCCCGCAGCCAAGTGATCTCGCCGCTGATGAACAAGCTGCGGGCGTTTCTGTTGCGGCCCTTCGTGAAAGAGGCCATCGCCGGAGGACGCTCCACTGTGGACATGGCCGAGGTGCTCGACGAGGGCGGGATCTGCCTGGTGCGTATCCCGAAAGGCTCGCTCGGTGAGGAGACCACGCGGCTGGTCGGGTCGCTGGTGGTGGCCCGCACGTGGCAGGCGACCACCGCCCGTGCCCGCGTTCCGCAGCGCCTGCGCCCGGACGCGAGCCTCGTGGTCGATGAATGCCACAACTTTCTGAATCTTCCCTATCCGCTGGAAGACATGCTCGCCGAAGCGCGCGGATTTCGTGTCTCGATGACCTTGGCCCACCAGCACCTCGGGCAGCTCTCCCGCGAATTGAAGGAAGGCATCTCCACCAACGCCCGTAGCAAAGTCTTCTTCTCCGCCAGCCCCGAAGACGCCCGCGAACTCGCCCGGCACACCGCGCCCCGGCTGTCCGATCACGACCTGTCCCACCTCGGCGTCTACCACACGGCGACGCGGCTAGTGGTGCGCGGCGAGGAGACCGAGCCCTTCACCATGACCACCACGCCTTTGCCCGACCCCATTCCCGGGCGGGCACGCGAAATCCGTGCCGTACTCCGCGCCCAGCGCCGAGCGCACGGCACCGCGACCAGCGACGGCGCCACGACCACCCGCGCCAGTACTCCCGCCACCGCGACCAAGACGCGGTCCGGGCCGACCGGGCGGCGGGTTCCGCCGACCGGTCGGCGGGTTCCGCCGACCCGGCCGCCCAAGACCGACCCGCGCCGCACCCGCCCCTAACTCCCGCACGCGGCGACTTCGCCGCACCCACAAAAGAAATAGCCACCGCCATCGGCCACGCCCGGGGCTCAGTTCGGGCTGCCCACAGCACTTGTCCACACCCTGTTCACAACTCCGCGAAGGAGCGCTCGTGATCACCACCACCACCCGTCGTCAGCACACCTTGCGCGGCCACCTACCAGGCCGCCACACCGCCCGCGCCGCCAGCTCGGTCGAACACCAGGCCATGCTCGCCTCGCGCCTGACCACCCGGGACAAATGGCTCCTCGCCCTGCTGCACGAGCACCGAGTCCTGACCACCAGCCAAATCCAGGACGCCGCCTTCCCGTCGGGCCGCTCGGCGCGCCAGCGGCTGCGCGATCTCTACCTCTGGCGCGCTGTGTCGCGTTTCCAGCCGTTTCAGCAACTCGGCTCCGCCCCCATGCACTACGTCCTCGGCCCGGCCGGGGCCGCTGTGCTCGCCGCCGAACACGGCCTGGAAGTCAAAGAACTCGGCTACCGGCACGACCGCGCCATGGGTATCGCCCATAACCAGCGGCTCGCGCACACCGTCGGCGTGAACGACTTCTTCACTTCACTGATCGCCCGCACCCGCCACACCCCGGCGGCCCGCGCGGAGGCAGTAGTGGCGTGGTGGTCGGAATCCCGCTGTGCGAGGCATTTCGGCGACCTCGTCATCCCCGATGGCTACGGCCGCTGGCGCACCCGCGTCGGCACCGCCGCCCGGGAGGTGGAGTGGTTCCTCGAGTTCGACACCGGAACCGAGTCCCTGACCAAGGTCGGCCGGAAGCTGGCCGGATACGCGCGGCTGGCCGAGTCCACGGGCATCGCCACGCCGGTGCTGGTGTGGCTGCCCACCACCCGCCGCGAAGCCGGGGCCCGCACCGCCCTCGCGCGTGTGCACGCCGACCTCGACGACCCCCGCGCAGTGCCGGTGGCCACCGCGGCGGCCGACCTGCTCGATCCCACCGCGCCGCATCCGAGCCCGGCTGAGGCGGTGTGGCTGCCGCTGACCTCGGCGCGTGTCGACCGCGCCGGCCCGCGGTACAGCCTCGCCGACCTCGCCGACGCCTGGCCCGGCCTGGCGCCGCCGGCCGGGCTCGCCACCGAGGACGGCGACGGCGAGGTCGGCGAGGTCGGCGATGTCGCCGCGGCCTCGCCGTATCGGCTGCCGCCGCCGAGTTCGGTTCCGCCGCCGGCCACGCCGAACCGTGTCGCTCGCGGCGAGCACTGACACAAGGCGCCCTGCCTCAACCCCGCGGCAATTCGGTCCCCGGCCGGTCTCTTAGCGCACCACGGAAAGGAGAGCGATCCAACTATGGGAAGCAAAATCGCGGTCTGCGTCGCCGCCTTGGTCCTCGCCATTCCACTGCTCATCGGCGCCGGGATCGCCGGGATCATCAGCACGCTCTTCGGCAGCAGCGGGTCGTCGGGTTCGCTGACCTGCACGCCCGACGGTGCGCCTACCGGCACGGTGCCGGGCTTGACCGCCGAGCAGATGGGCAACGCGGCCACCATCGTCGCGGTCGGCAAGCAGATGGGTGTGCCCGAGCCGGGCTGGGTCGTCGCTATCGCCGCCGCGATGCAGGAATCCAAGCTGCAGAACCTGCCCTACGGCGACAGGGATTCCCTCGGACTCTTCCAGCAGCGGCCCTCGATGGGCTGGGGCACCCCGCAACAGGTCACCACACCAACCTACGCGGCAACGAAATTCTTCGAACACCTCACGGCCACACCGAACTGGCAGAAGATGAGTGTCAACGACGCCGCGCAGACGGTCCAGGGTTCGGGGTTTCCGAATGCCTATGCTCAGCACGAAGAGAAGGCGCGCGCGATTGTCGCCGCCGTGTCCGGCGTGCGCTGTCAACCGGCACCCGCGACGACCGGAACCGGTGATTGCAACAATATCCAGGCCGCGACCGCCGCCGCGATGACCGCGATCAATTACGCGTGCGGACAGAGGGGGCTGCCATATGTGTGGGGCGGTAACGGCCCGCAGAATGGGGACAACGGATTCGACTGCTCGGGGCTGACCAAGGCCGCCTACGAGGCGGCCGGGATTTCGCTTCCGCGTACAGCTGACGCCCAGTACAGTGCCGGGAATCGCGTGCCCGACGGGCAACCCCTCCTACCGGGCGACCTCGTCTACTACGGCCCGACCTCGAACATCCGACACGTGGGACTCTATATAGGAAACGGAAAAATGCTGAACGCCCCCGACTTTGGCCAATCCGTACAAATCGACAACTACCGCTACCCCGGAGACGATTACGCGGGCGCCACCCGACCCGCGCACTAATCAATCGAATATTTACGCAATATTGCGCGAGTAAACAACAACCATACAGTGACCGCGCCCGGTACGCCGTGTGCGGATCACGGTTGATAGACCGGGAGAATGGCTGCGGGTGACGTTGCCTCCGATGACGACAAGGCTGGCCGCCAATCGCGTGCGCTGGATTGGTCGGCGAACAGGCCGACGACGCGTGGGTCGCCGTCCCGGTCACACCCGCTCGGATCGAGGCGTACCACCCAACCTCGCACCCGATCAGCACCAGGAGTCTCCTCGGATGCGGTTGCGAGGGCCGCGTCCGGGGCGGGTGTGATGAGTTCGCACACGTGGGTTCCGTGCACGTTGGTCAGGTCCAGGGTGCGGGTGATGTCGTGCCAGAACAGGGCGCCGTCCAGCGCGCTGTCGAACGGCCCGTAGCAGACCGGGCCGTTCGAGGTGTCGAGCAGGACGATGGACGGAACCGGGGTGTCCGTGGTTGTGGCGGGTGCGCTGCTGGTGCCGAGAGTGCTGGCACGGACTGGCAGAAGGCAGCACTCGACCGAGCGGCCCTCGCGCGGCGTTGACGCGTCGGTCAGCCATTGGTGCGCCTGATCGCGGTCGAACGGTCCCACTGCGAAGGCGGCGCGTGGTTCGGTCGGCACCACGACCAACGCGATGACGCACTCGTCGTGCGCGGTGGCCTCCGGGGTTTCGTTCGTCAGGACCGCCATGACCTCGTCGGGCAGCGGGAACACCTCGCCCCGGGTCGTGTTGTGTGTCAGCACCGGTTCCGCGTCGGGCGGGAACAGGGCCACGGTTCGGGTCGCGGTGACGTCCGGATCGTTGATACCGCGCCAATCCGCGCATAATCGCGCGTCCGCGCGGGTGCCGAAGACACCGTGCGCGACGACACCGTCCAGCAGGGAAACGGCCAAGGCGACAAACGAGTCCCGTGTCATATCGGGTGGTTCCTTTCCTGTCGATTGTTATCGGCGCAACACGTTCACCCGGTCACCGCCGAGCAGCGGCGCGTCCTCCGGGCCCGCGAGATGAGGTTCAATCCAAATAGGACGGTGGTCGTTACGGCTGGCGTACCACTGATTGCGCCAATGCCCTCGCACGACCCAGCGGTGCCGGTACTCGCGAGTCGATGTGGTGGTGTCGCTGTGGTCGGACGGTTCGGTGCGAGCGCGACGCAGGTCGATGTAGCGGACGGTCGGGTCGACATCGGGAGTGTCACGGGCCATGCGACGACGCGCTCCGCGCGGCGCGGTGATGTCCTCGGACCGGACGATGGTCTGCCCCATCAACAGCCACGTGGCCAGGATCGTGCGGTCCAATGTCAGACTGGCTTCCGCGAGCTGTCGCGCCTCGTCGCCCAATGTCGCCGCAGTGACCTCACCGGGCCAGCCATCCATGTCGGTGTATTCCATCGGGGTCAGCCCTTGCCAGTCGTAGCCATGCGGCGGGGTGAACGACGGTGGAACCGGGGCGCGACGCAGGTTGGGCAGCAAACCGGACGCGAAGAAGTCGAACCCTTCCTCGGGCGTCGGCGGGGCGTCGGGATGCGGCTCCGGTCGCGTCGCCGCACGTTCACCGCACCGGATCGCCTCGTCGCGTGGCAGCGTCGCCAGGAACCGTCCAAGACGGGCGACGTCATTGGCGGCGGGGCGTTGCCATCGGTGGACCCACAGGCCGCCGCGTCCCGGCCCCCAGGACACGATGCTGACGCCGTCGTGGTGATCGGCCGGGTTGGCCACGGGCGGCTCGGCGTAAACCATCATGCCGACCGGGGCGGGCAGGTCCTCGGGGTGCAACCGGTAGTCGGTCAGCGTGGTGGCGGCGGTGCGGGCGAGTTCGGTCATGTCGCTGGAGACGTAGAACAGTTCGGCGACCGGGAACTGGGCGGCCAGTGTGCCCGCGATGGTGGCGGCCACGTCGTCGGAGCGGCCGAACACCCGCGATTCGGTGGCCTTGTCCGGTTGCGGGCCGAGGAAGAACTGCAACCAGTTCGCCGCCCCGTCGGGCCCGGGATCTCGTGTCCACGCCGTCATGCGCGCGCGGATCTCGGGTACGTCTCGTGCTGTCACGGAAATAGGCATGGCGAAGCCCCTTTCGGAATAGGAAAGAACGCCAGAAAAGGCAGAGGATTAGCGCGTCCCCGTGCGGCTGATGTCGGCGTGACGGATAGGGCCGGAGCAGCTGTCCGGTGAATTCAGAGGTGTTACCGAGGTGCGGTGATCGCGTCCAGGGCGCGTTCGATGTGGCTAGGCATCCTCGTGGGGGCGCCAGGATGGTCAGAAAGGTAGGCCAGCATTTCCGGGGCCGGATGTGGCGGGGCGTCGCCCGCGAGAACGGTCAGGGCGGGGCCGTGGCGATGGTGCAAGTCGGCTGCCAGCGGCGCGGCGATAGGCAACCACACGTCACGGATCTCGTAGCGGCCCTCGGAGTCCGGGTGGATGGTCCGGGGCTCAGAGTCCAGGGACAGCCCCCAGGGATCGTCGTAGATCTCCAGGGTGTCGCCGTGCCACTCGAAACGGACCTGGGCGTTGCCGTAGAACGATTCCAGGTAGACACCGATCCATTGGGCGACCGATCGGCGGCAGCGCAGCCCGATGTCACCGAGGGAGCCCTGCCCCTCCAAATCCGGAAACTTTTCCAGGCTTTCGATTTCTAGCGATGGTGTTTCGCCATCGGCGATGATGCCGGGGAAGGCAGGTTTGTAGGGCAACGCGACCAGTACCTCACCGCGTACGAACGGGGGCGGGCCGAGGCCGGTGGAGCCGCGGTGCGTGGAGCGTGGGTCCATAGCGGACACGTCCTTCTCGAAATCCGATGGTGCGGGTTCGTGCTATGACGGGTCCATGGACGCTCCGTGCACGCCCAAATGTCAAGCCACATATACGTTTTCACCGACCTAGCCGTATCGCGACGTCCGGCACAGAGGTGTGTCCACACGAGACACATGTCTTGTTTGACGAATCGCTTGACATGGAGGCGGTGACGAAGCGTTCCATAGTCGTGTAGCCCGAACAACCGGATGCGCACCGGCGGGCCAACGCCCCGGCCGGGGCATGACCATCCCATTCCGCACCAAAAACACAGGGAGTTCGTCATGTCCCGTAAGAACCGCAAAACCCGCACCGCAAACGCCGCAACCACCGCCGCTACCGACGACCGCCACCTGCACGCCGTGGCCGACGACCTCGGCCAGCAGAACGCACCGACCACAGAGGACAAAGTGCGGGCAGCGCTGACCGACAATCCTGGCTCCACGACCGCCAAACTGGCGATGGCGGGCGGAGTCGGCCGTTCGACCGCCGCGAAGATCCTGGCCCGCTGGGACCGCGACGGCACCGCGATCCGCACCGCAGGCGACGGTCCGCGCAACCCCGACACCTGGACACTCGCACCGTCAACCAGCGACACCGCCGCACCCGACATCGACGAGGCACAGACGGACACGACGGCGCCGCCCAGCACCGACCAGCCGACCGACGACACCGACATCGACGGCACGGTCGAGGACCCGGGCGCGACCGAGGCCGCCACCGACGCTGACGGCTCCACTGCCGAGGACACCACTGCGGCGGTGCCGGGGCCAGAGGCCGGATCGGATGCCGACGACACCAACGTCGCCGCCGACACCACGCCTGCCCCGCCCACCGACGGCGACGGCACTATCCCTCCGCCTGACACGGCACAGGTGGATCCGGTGGATGGCGCGGCCGAGCCCGAGCCGTCTTCGGCAGCAGCTCCGGTGGTCTCCGAATCCGCCGACACGGCCGCCACGGACAAGGACCGACTGCCCAAGGGCGGGCTGCGGGCCTTGGTGGAGGAGTACCTGACCGAGCACCCGGGCGAGACCTTTGGGCCTGCCAAGATCGGCAAGGAACTCGGCCGCTCAGGTGGCGCGGTCAACAACGCCTTGGAGAAGCTCGTCACCGACGGGTACGCGATCAAAACCTGCGAGGCACCGAAACGGTTCGCCATCAACCCGGACAAGACCGACGTCCCGGAGACGACCGACGGCTCCGGGGAACCCGCCGCCCCGGACGCCTGACAGCCGCCGCCTACCCGCGCGGGGCCGTCGCCATTCACTTCCGATGGCACGGCCCTGCGCGCGGGCGGGTTCGTGCGAACACCGGTCCCGCATCGTCGACGGGCGTTTGGACCATCACCGCCGTCCCGGACGACGACGGCACCACCTCCTCCGCCACCACCCCGACCGCCTGAACCTGTTCCCCACGTCACCGTGCCCCGGCCGCCCACTGATTGGCCGGGGCACGGTGACGTTCCGTCGCTGCCCTGTCGGCGACGAGAAGCCACGCCGGAAGCCCCCGACGCGGGCGGCCTATTGGGTTATGTGTTCGATGATGTCGCGCAGGAGGGCGCGGGTTTCGGGGTCGGTGGAGTACAGGATGGTGCCCGCGCGGGCTCGGGTGAGCAGCACGCGGTAGGTGCGGCGCGCCCACAGGTCGAAGTCGGCCGCTGAGGCGCGGGTGAGGGCGTCGTCCCGGGTGGCGGCGGTGTCGGTGACCCAGCGGCCGTCCCGCCAGAGCAGGTCGGGGCCGAGGATGACGCCGCCGTAGTCGTACTCGAAGCCTTGCGCGGTGTAGATGCAGCCGACCTGGCCGGCACCGGCAGGTTCGATCGCCCAGAGCGGCGAGGGCGGCAGCCCGTTGACCGCGCGGTTGCCTTTCACGCTCCACGGGCGGTGCCAGTCGCCGATCACGATGTCCTCGACCAGCGGATTTCCTGGCCTCGCTTCGCTCCATGGCCAGCAGTACCCGGCCGTCATCCGGGTGCTCGCACCGAGCTCGGCCTTCGCGCGCAGCAGCTGCTCCAGCTCGTGGGGGCTCTCGGCCACCCGCAGCTCGAACCCCGCCCCCGGTCCGGTCGCCGCATTCCACGGGGCAGGAGGGAGCGGTGCGTCGTCGAGGCCGAGCAGGCGACGGACCCAGCCCTCGTAGCATGGGCTCCGGTGGCGGTGCTGGCTCGCCAGCTGGGCAGTGTGCACGGCGGCACCGGAGGCTCGTACGGCCGTCTCGATGTGGGCGTGGGTGCCGATCTGCCCGGGACGGACTGCCTGGTCCTCGTCGAGCAGGAACACCACGACCCGGGCGGCGTCGAGCAGCTCCGCGGCTTGGGTGCGGTCGCTGCGGCGCGAGGCCGGGGTGTAGCGGGTGTTCGAGGTCGCGCGCAGCTGGTGCGCGTCGTCGCACACCAGCAGATCCAGGCCGCCCAGCTCGGTGTCGGCGGCGGCGGTGCCGAAGTACTGGAACAGCTGCTGGGTCTGGCGTGAGCCGTGTCCGGCGGTCTTGCGCAGCGCGGTGGTGAACGCCTGCGAGCCGGTGGCGTGGCGAGCCCGGTAGCCGGCGCGCAGGGCCTCGCCGAGCAGGGTCAGCGCGAGGGCGCTCTTGCCCGAGCCCGCGGCGCCGGTGACCACGACGGCCGCCTGACCGTCATCATCGGCGGCGAGGAGCCGGTGAACGTGGCCGAGGACGGCCTGCTGATCCTCGGACAAGGTGAACGCATCGGAGTGTGTGAGCGAGCGGGCCGCGACGTCGAACAGCGAGGGCGCCGCTGAGCGCGAGGGTGATCCGGCGGTCGGCATGAGTACGTTCCCTCCTCGCTGTGAGACCACGGGGGTCAGGGCACCAGGGTCTCAGGACTCGACGGTGATGGTGCCTGGCGCTTCGCCCCGGGCGAGCAACGTTGGGGCGGAGTGGTCGGCGACTACGTGCAGGATCAGGATGAAGCGGTGCTCGTGGCCACGGTGCCAGTTGTGGTGGTCGGCCAGCCGCCGGAGGTCGTCGAGCACCCGCTGGTCGTCGATGTCGGGTTCCCACCGTTCGGCGGGCTCGCTCAGGCCGTAGAGGTTCAGCTGGATTCCCCGCGACGCGGGCCGGGCGACGGTGGCGCACCGCACGGCCCGCCACGCCGGGTCCGAGTGGGCGCGCAGCAGCGTGGTGACCTCGGCGGTCAGCCAGATCGCCAGCTGCGGTAGCTCGAGCGCGGCGGTGTCGTCGTATCGTTCGCCGAACACCGTGCCCGTGGGGTGCTCCCGCACGGCCTGCCCCAGCACGGTGCCCGCGACGCGGCCCAGGACGCGCGCCGTGGTGGCCAGGGTGCAGCCGGAGGTGGCGTCGTACCAGTCGTGGGCGGGCACCTCGGCCAGCACGGCCCAGCTGCTGTGATTGGCGGTGAGGCGTTCGGTGACCGCGCGGGAACGGGTCGCCGAGTGCAAGTTGCGTACTACGCGGACGCGCAGCATGTCGGGGCCGTGGTGGTAAATGCGTTCGAGCAGGTGGTATTCGCCGTTGGTGGCGACCCGCTCGTTAACCAAGCGGGGCGCGGTCACGCTGGACTCCCCGACCGGGCTCGGCGCCCGTCCTCCGGCGCCGTCTCGGGTGGGTGCACGCCCCCCTCGGATTTCACCGAGACTGCCTGGAAGGTCCACTCGTCCCCGTCGATCCGATAGTTTCCGTCCGCGTCGGGGTCGATGCGCCAGGGCAGGTAACCGTCGAGGGACCGCAGGTGCTGGTGAACGTGGACGAGGGTGTCGCCGTCGAAGTACACCAGCGGGTGGTCGTCGGGGACCTTGTGGTGGTTCGTCGTACACCACGCCGCCACGGCCTCGGCGATGTCCGGCCGGAACACCGGGACCCACGGCGCTGCTGGCTTGGTGTCGATCCGGGCAGGAAACCCACTCACGGG
The DNA here is from genome assembly GCF_021391495.1 of Amycolatopsis acidiphila. Classification (NCBI taxonomy): domain Bacteria; kingdom Bacillati; phylum Actinomycetota; class Actinomycetes; order Pseudonocardiales; family Pseudonocardiaceae; genus Amycolatopsis; species Amycolatopsis acidiphila. Next base: position 7,643,656 of record NZ_CP090063.1, read on the forward strand.
CAGGTTGTCGGGATCGCAGGTGACCACGGTTTCACCGGGGCGCGGGAAGTGCCGCTCGGCGTCGCGCAGTACTTCGAGCTGGCGGTAGAACCGGGCGCGGGTGCGGGTCGGGGCGGACAGGAACCAGCGGCCCAGCTCGCCCAACGGGTAGCGGCCATCCTCGCCCAGGGCGATCTCGTGGCGCTGGTGGTCGGCGTCCCCGGTGAAAACCACGAGGAGGTCGTCCTCGAAGCGGGCCAGCGGGTACCAGTCCGGGTCGACCGGGTAGACCACGTTGAGCCATTCGCACACCGCCTCGGCGACCTCGCGGCGTAACCGGGGCCGCACCCACAGGCCATGGTGGCGGCGGGGTTCGACGACGGCGGGGAAGCTGACCTGGTGCGGCTCGGCGTGGGCGGCGGGCACGAGTTCGATCCAATGCTCGCCGGCGGCGAGGTCGGTGCCCGCGGACGGGTCCTGGGTGGTGGGCGTGTTCATCGGGAATCTCCTTCGGTGGTGGTGGCGTGGTTGCCGGGGCGGGTCCAGCGGTGCGCGACCGGATCCCAGGTGGCCGTGGTCAGGAGGCGGTTGAGGTCGGGCAGGCCGGGGCCGAGCATCCAGCCGAACTCCAGGCACTCGGCTTCCCCAGGCCAGCGTCCGGTCCAGATGTCCTGGGGGCAGCGGCACGACGTGGCGTGGCCGAGGCGCTGCAGCCCGGTGGCGAGGCAGCGGGCCACATCGCAGCCCTCGATGTGGGCCTGGCCGATCCCGACGTGGCAGTCCGGGCAGGCCGATTCCAGCGGCGTGGCGTCGGTGTCGGTGGGGCGGGTGGTCATGCCGACCTCCTGGTCGTGTCGTGACGGTCTCCGAGGAACTCGGTCCACTCCTGGGTTTCGTAGCTGACGTAGGTGTTGTGCAGTCGTACGTCGCCTGCGAGGAGTTGGCGGTGCGCGAGCACCAGTCCGGCTCCGGCGGTGATGCTCTCGGCGAGACGCAGGTGCATACGTGCCCAGTCGAAGCAGCGTCGGTACTCGTCCTGGTCGACGGCGCGGCTGCTCAGCGTCGGGTAGATCTCGCGGGCGCGGGCGAACAGGGCCTCGGCGGCGGCGCAGTGCTCGGCGGCGCTACGTGGCTCTGCCGTCCCCGTCTCGTCTGCGGCGGGCGGCGTGGCGGGTGCGGTGTTCGGCGGCATGGTGTCCTCTCTGGTGGTTGTGGGCTGGAGTTTGGGGTCAGTAGGCGGTGAGCACCGCGCGGGCGCGGGCGTCGGCCAGAACCGGGTGCGTGGTGTGGCGGTTGTCGTCGGCGATGTGTGCGCGCACATCGAAACGGGGCGGGCCGCCGGAGGGGTCGGTCCAGCCGTAGAGGGCGGGCAGCATCGCGAGCGCGTGCGCGGTGGCCTCGGCGGCGGGATCGCCGTCGCGGTAGCCGAACACTTCGAACTCCAGCTCCACCGCCGACTCATCGGCGGCGATCGCGTAGCGCAGGTGCGGTGACAGCTGGGCCCGCAGCTCGTCGAGGGCGTCGGGAGCACCAGGTCCCGGCGGCCCGGTGAGGTCGGCCAAGATCCGCAGCCCGAGCTGGTACAGGTCGTGGCGGTGCGTGTCGCCGAGCAGCGGGCCGTAGCGGCGGGCGGTGGTGTCGGCGGCGTCGATCCCGGTGTAGCCACACGTGTCGCGCCCGTGCGGGAACACCAGCGGATTTTCCTCCGGTCCGGGTGGGATGTACTCGCCCGCGCGCATCGACCAGCGGTCTCCCCGAATCGCGGTCCACACCACGCCTGTGTCGAAGGCGTGGACGTAGTCGGTGCCGTGGCTGGTGGGCCAGGGCCACGGCCACTCGCGCCCTGGATGGGTGACCTCGCCTGCCTTGTCGATTTCGGCGGCGTGCAGGAAGAAGTCGACGAGGGTGGTGAACCCGCCCTCCGACCGGGCCTGCTCGATCTCGTCGAGGCCGTTGCAGGCACAGCTGTTGAGGTGGGCCGACCCGAGCCATTCGGCGTCCGGGCCGCGCCCGAGGTAGAAGTCGTGTGTCGTCGATGTGCTCATCGGGCGTCACCGCCGAGGGTGGGCATGTCGGCGGGTTTCTCGCGCATCAGCGGCATCGGTACCGACGGCGGGGCGGCGGGATCACGCAGCCACGTGTCGATGTCGGGCGGGCCGAGCGGATCGTCGCCTTCGGGGAATCGCGGGTCGTGCGGATCGATGCGGTGCCAGCGGACCCCGCCGCCCACGGTGACGAACACCGCCACGTCTTCGGGATCGAAGGTGATGATCCAGCTGCTGTTGTGGCTGCTGAACCACAACCAGGGCCAGCCGAGTTCAGGCTGGTAGCCCTGGCCGAGGCGTTCGTCCTCCCACACGACGAGGGCATCGGCGACCGCCGCGCGGAAGGTGTCCTCGTCCGTCGCGGTCAAGGCCAGCAGCACGGGCGGGACGGCGAGAAAGTTGTCGGGGTAGCACTCCCCGCGCAGGGAGCCGATCCACTCGGCGTGCTCGCCACGCCCGAAGTAGAAGTCGGTGTAGCTCGACATGAGCTGTCACTCCTTTACCGTGATGGCACGTAGGGCTTCCGGCTGGTTGGTGCCGGGACGCAGGCGTAGGGATCGGGCGGCGAATACGGCGGGGGTTCGTTGTGGTCAGCCGTGTCCTGATCGCGCTCGGCAGCGCGGCCGAGGATGTAGGCCAGCACGATCACCGGGGTCCATGGTCCCGGCAACATGACGGCGAGCACGGTCCACAGGAGCCGTTTCTTCCTGTCCTGCATGGGTTTCTCCTCGAATGCGGCGGGACGGAGCCCTGTCCGGGCGACTTGGTCAAGGGCGTCTCCACAGGTGCCCGGGATCGGTCACGGGGCACGCCGGGAGTGCGTTGTGGCGGGAGCCGGACCGCTGGCGGCCCGCTGGGGTCGCGCAGCCATCTCGCGAAGTCCGGCGGGCCGCACCGCAGCGGCGGGCGCGGGTTGTCGGGGTCGAGTTGGTGCCACCGGTCGCCGCCGCCCGCCGTCATGCGCACGCCATGGTCGTAGGTGATGATCCAGTCGTTGCAGTGGCTGGTTTCCCAGTCCCACGGCCACCCGTTGCGGGGGTCGTGCGCGGCGCCGAGTCCCTCGACCGCCCACATCAGCAGCAGGTCCTTCACCGCCGAGACGTAGGTCGAGGGGAGCCTCGCGGTCAGCGCGGCACGGCCGTAGGGATGTTTGAGGAGGTTGTCGGGGTGGCAGGCGAACTGCAGGGAGCCGATCCACTGTGCGCCGAGGTAGAAGTCGGTGCGGGTGGTCATCTTGTGCCCCTTTCCTTGTGGGGTCTGTGGGTTGGGCGGTCAGGTGCCCTCGGAGTTCGGGCAGTGAGGCTGGTGTCCGACGTCGGATCCGAAACCCAGCGGCACAGGCACGGGGTGACCGCTGGTGCGCGCGTCGAGGAGGCGGCCGAGGGAGGCGAGATCGGTGACCTCGGCCCGCGGCACCTCGCCGGCGCACTCCGGGCACGGCGCGAGGGCCCGCAGGTCGTCGACCGTGCCGCCGAAGGAGGTGAACCGGTACTCGGTGCCGTGATCGGTGATGGTCACGCGATACCAGCGCCACCCGCCGTGTTCCCGGTCCGGGTCGTCGGTGACCGTCACCGCCGCGCACGGGACCCCGAACACGTCGGTCACATCCCGGACCAGCCGACGGCGGGTGATGGCGCGCTGGACGTCGCACGGGCGAGTGTCGAAGCCGGGATCCTGACGGCGGGCCCGGTCGAACGCATCAGCGGCGCGTCCGGAGAGAGTCTCGGCGGCGGTGTTCATCGGGGGCGCTCCTTCACACGGGTGTCGTCGGCGGTGGGCGGTGCGGTGGTGTGGTCGACCCGTGCACCGAGGGCGCGGGCGAGGGCGGGTGCGCGGGCGATCGCCTCCTCGACCGGCAGGGTCAGCTCGATGCGCATGACGTCGCTGAACTCCATGTACGTGACCGACACGGGCGCGATCCTGCGCGGCTCCTCGCGGCGGAATGTGGAGGTGAGTTCGTGGAACAGCTGGGACGCGAGCTCGTCGCGGGCGGCGTGCCCGCGTGCGCGCGCTTGGTCGCGCTCGCGTTTGTCGGTTTCGGCGCGCGCGAGTGCCTGGTGGTAGCGCGGGATGAGGTGCTCGTGGATGTAGGTGGCGACCTCGGCGGGCGCGGTGCCGACGGCGAAGCCGGGATGGGCGTCCTCGTCGTGTTCGCGTGGCCACACGAACACGTCCCAGAGCCGTCGCGGCACGTCGCCTGGTACCAGGTGATACCCCCACGCGCGCCGATCCCACGGGTGCAAACCGATGCGGATCCCGGTGCTCAGGCACAGAAGATCCGCGACCTCGCCGGGATTGCGGCCACGCCCGACGGTCCACTTGCCCGGTAGCGCGGCGGCGATGTGGATCGCGTCGAGGGCGACCCGGTCGTACTTCGTGACGCGCGGCGGCGCCGCATTGGGTTCGGTGTCGTGGGCGGTGTCGGGTGCCGTTGTGGTCGTTTTCGTTGCCATGATGGGGCTTCCTAGTCGCTCGTAGGGTTGGTTGAGGGTTGGCGGCGCTCGTGGGCGGCGACGCCGTCGTTCCAGGCGAGCTGGCAGGCCAGGGCGTGGCCGTGGGTGGCGGTCGCGGCGTCGGCGGCGTCGAACCATCCGTCGGCGTAACCGGAGCTCCAGTGCGGGGAGGCGGGTTCCGGCGCGTAGTCGAGGCCCGCGCGGTAGTCGTCCCAGCCACACCTGCGGCCACGGTGGTAATCGGGCATGGCGGTCACGGGATGTCCCCTTTCGTCGTCCCGTGTGGACGGTCGGACCCGCTAGGCGTCCGTCGCGTGCGGGCAGTGCGGGTGGTGGCCGGGGTCGCCGTGGAATTCCACGGGCGCGTCGTCGGTGCCGTGGTGTTCGGACTCGGGGTCGAGGTGCGCGCCGAGGTCGGCGAGGCCGGCGACTCGCGCGACCGGGACCCGGGGTGCCTCGCAGTGCGGGCACGGGCCGAGCAGCAGCCAGCCCCATAACGGGTCGAACCCGGTCAGGTCCTGGATGAAGTACCAGCTGCTGCCCTCGTTGGTGACCTCGATGAGGTCGCCCGGAGTGATATGGGTTCCGATGCCGTGGTGGCGGTCGGGGTCATCGCGCACGATCACCGTGTCGATGCCGACGTCGAGGGCGGCGGCGATGTGGGCGGCGGTGATCGCGCGGCGGTCCCATTGCAGCCGGAAGGTGTGGCGGTCGGCGAATTCGCGCGGGGCGGTGTCGCGGTGGCGGCGGGCGGTGGTGATCGCGCGGGCGGTCAACGACGCGGGCGCGTCGGTGGGTGTCGTCGTGGTCATGGTGAACGGTTCCTCCTCCGGTGCGGGTTCGGGTGCGCGTGCTCACGCGGTGGCGAGGTCCGCGCGCAGCCGCGCGAGCGGGCGTCCGTCGCGGGCGCGGCGCCACAGGTGCCAGCCGTTGACGGTGGTGGGGGTGGCGAGGCTGGTCGCCAGCGCGGAAACGGTGGAGATGCGAAGCTCCTCCGGTCCGGTGTGGTGCACCAGCTCCCCGTGCGGGCCGATGGTTGCGGTGTGGTCGTTCCACACCAGCTCGTCGCCGATGGCGAGCTCGCCCGCGCGGATTAGGTCGGCGAGCGCGTCGGGTGCGTCCGGGTCTACCTGTGCTGCATCGGCGAGTCCGGGCGGGCGAGGGCCCCGCGGAGGCGAGTTCTTTCCGAAGATCGACGAGGCGAACACCCACACGGCCAGCTCCTGTTCCGCGCGGTCGGCGAGGGCCCGCATCCACGTGGTCACCGTGGTGGCGACGTGGTGCGGCCACCGTGTGTCCAGCGCGGCGAACGTGGCGACCGTGTGCCATTCGCCTGGGGCGGCGGCGAGTACCTCGACGTCCACCCGTGCGGGGTCGTTGTCGGCGGGCGGAGTCAGTCGCACCACGACGTCGCCTCGGTGCACGTGGGCGGGCGGCGGTGCGGGCAGCCACACTCCGGCGAACATTTCGGCGGTGTCGGTGTGCGCGGGATCGGTCGGGTAGTCGTGGTCAGGAAGGCCGAGCCGCACGCTCGTGACCACGAGCGCCCACGCACCGGCGGGGTTGCGTAGTGGCACCGTTCCCGGTGATGCGGGCACGAAGGTCACCGCGTCGGGTGGCACGGTCGGGTCGGTTGGCGTGGTGTGCGTGGCGGTCATGGTCGGCGCTTCTTTCCGTTGCGGCGGTGGGGTTTGGGCATTCCTGCTAGTCGAGCCATGGCGTGGCCGTGGTGTTGCGGAACCGTGCGGGTGGGATGCCGTTGGTGACGTGTCCGGAAGCGCAGCGCACCTTGTAGTGCACCCCGCTGGGCACAAGTTCGTCCGTCTCGACGGTGTCTTCGGGGGTTGGACACCGAAACAGGTCGCAAGCCCAGGTGATGTTTTTGAAGAATTCTTGGTATTTCCTGGCGTCCTCGGGAGCGTCATCGCGAAAGAAGAACTGCATGGGATTGGCCTTCCGGGTCGGTGATGCTTGGTCGCTCTTTGGTGGTGGGCCGTGTTTTAGTCGCGACCAGCGAGGCCCGGCATGTTCGCGAGTTCGTTCCATAAGTTGATTCCGTTGCACCGGTGCGCGGACAGTCCGAGCGCGTAGAACGCGGTTACCGTGTCCGGCATCGGGTAGCGCCGCACGGTTCCGATGGGGTCCTGGCATCGCACGGTTACGGTGCCGTCGCGGTGGCGGACGATCGTGCCGTTGTCGATGGGCGCGTAGTCGGTGCCGTCGCCGTTGTCTCGCCAGTGCAGCAGCGCGATCGTGTCGCCGTGCTGATTGACGATGGGCTCTGCGGAAGCGGGCGGCGTGGTGTGCGTGGTTGTCATGGTTCGGCGCTTCTTTCCGTTGTGGTCGTCGGTTTTGTTCGCCCGGGGGCGGGGGTGCCCGCCCCCGGGCGGTGGGATGGTTCAGCGGGTGGCGCGCAGGGCGGCGGTGGCTGCCTGCCCGATGGCGCGGGCGGTGGTGGTGGGGTCGGTCAGGGTGTGCACGGTGGCGCCGTTCATCGGTTCGTTGCCGAAGTCGTTGGGTTCCAGCCACAGCACGGCGCAACCGCTGGCGCGCAACCGGTCGAGCATCTTCTGCCCCGGGATCTTCGTGTCGTCTTCGAAGCATCCGTCGGAAATGATCACCAGCAGGCGGGCGGCGTCGGGGCGGGACAGGTTAAGCGCGCCGTCGAGTGCGCCGATCGCGGTGTCGATGTGGTGCTCGCCGTCGTTGGTGTCGAATTCGGTCACCCGTGCCGGGGTGACACCGGGGTGGGTGATCGGGCGCACGTGGTAGCCGAAGATCACGGTGGCGGTGGTGGCGGGTACGGCGGTGTGGCGGGCGGCGTCGGCGAGGATCCATGCCGCCGAGGCGACCGGTGCGGCGAAGGCGTCCATGGACCCGGACACGTCGCACGCGATGCCGATCCGTAGTGGCGGGGCGGGCACGGTCGCGCGGGTGGTGCGGGTGAACGGTTCGGCGGTGGGGATCGCGCCCGCCGCGCGTTGCGCGTCGGCGGTCATCGCTCCCCGCATCCGCAACCGCCCCGGGGGCACTACCGAACGGGTTTTCGTGACCGTGCGGTCACGGACTCCGGCGGTCGTGAGGGAGCGGGCTAGTTGGCGCGCGGCGGTGCGTTCGGACGGGCGCGGCGCCCGGGTGCCCCGGGTGGTGGTGCCGTAGGGGGGCGGCTTTCCGGGGCCACCGTTGAAGACGGCGCGCGCGTTGCGTTGCGCGTTCTGCTGTGCCTCGTCCTCGTCGGCGGCGGCGTTGAGTTTCTGGGTCACGGGGTCGGTGGGTGCGGGGTCGGCGGCTACGGCGCGGCTGACCGCCGCCGCCGCGCTGGCGACCGCTTTCGCCAGTGGTGACGGGGTGCCGTTGCCGTTCTGCCCGTCGTCGCCGTCGTCGCCGTCGTCGTCCCCGGGTTCGGGGGGCGGTTCGTTCGGGTCGGTTCCCAGCGCCTCGCACCAGCGGCGCCCGAGGTCGATCATCGCGTCGGCGTCGTCGTCGGCGGTGCGGTGTGCCTCGCGCCAGATCTCGCGCAGAGTGTCGAGGGTGTCGGCGTCGAGGAGTTGTTTGACGACGCGGGCGACCGGGGTGGTTTCGCGGCGGTTGAGGATTCCCCCGTCCACCCGTGCCAGCAGCAGCGCGGCGGACCGGGCGGCGTCGTGGGTGGTCATTTTCGGGGCGGTGGCGGGGTTGTTCGCTTGCGTGTCGGCGAGAATGAGGTTGGTGGCGCTGGCGCGCAGCCAGTACCGGTCACCCGGGCGGCGTCGGATGTGTGCCGCTTCGATGCGGGACTCTTCCAGCAGGGTCGCCGCCGCTGCTGCCCCGGGCGGTGCGTCGTCGGGTGCACGCCAGACCGAGTGTTTGGCATGCGCGCATTCGTGGGTGAGCAGTCCCCACGCGGTGCGGTAGCGCTTGCGGTCCCCGACCCGGTGCGGGGCGACGGTGGCGGGGTCGACCCCGCTGTCCACGTGGGACCCGTCGACCTCGATGGTGTACAGGTCGGGGAAAAAGCACGCGGGGGCACCGTGCCCCGCCCCGGGCGCGACGGTCACCACGAGGTCGTCACGGTCGGCGATTGCGGGGACCTCGTCGCCGAATGCGGCGGACAGGGTCAGCCACCCGGGGGTGGTGGGGAAAATGGCGGTGGGTGTGGCGGCGGGTGCTGCTACATGGGTGCTCATGGGGTGTGTCCTTTCCGGACAGTCGCGCGGATGCGGTGGGGGTCGCGTTAGAACTGTGACCCGAGGGACAGCGGGGCGACGTTGGCGCCGAACACGTTGCGCACCACGTCGGCGACCACGTCCCGGTCCTCCTCCGGTGCGATGCCGACCAGGTTTCCAGCGGCGGCGGTGGTGCCGAGTACGTCGGCGATCCGGTTGAACGCGATCAGCTCACGCAACTGCGGCGCCCACCCGATCTCTCCCTTTTCCTGCCGTGCGGACAAATTCCGCGCCACGCGCACCGCTTTCTCGTCGATCTTGAGCTGGGTGGCGAGGTCGTAGTCGGTGGACACGTGAATCTGTGCGGAAAACCGCGACGAGAGCGCGTCGGTCAGCACGGCGCCGTGAACCCCGGGGTTGTGTCCGGCCACGACGTAGAACCCGTCCTCGGCGTCGACTACCTCGTTTTTGTGGGTTTTGATGATGATTTGGCGGCGTCCGTCCATCGCGGGGTACACCACCGCGAGCACGGTCGGCGGTATGAGCGTGGCGTCGTCAATGAACAACGCGCGCCCTTCGCGCATCGCGGTCACCAGCGGGCCGTAGGCGAATTCGTAACGGCCGTCCGGGGTTTGGGTGTAGGACCCCACGAAATCATCGGTCACGGTGTCGCTATCGCCCTGAATGGTCACGAGGTCGTCGAACGCTGCCTCCACCACCGAGGTTTTCCCGGTACCGGGCGGGCCGTACATGAGCGCGGACACGTTCGCCTCGCGCAACCGCCGTAGCGCGGTCACGTCGGACAGCCCGGACAGCTTGCGCGGGTGGTACATCTGCCCGTTCGGGCGGCGTACGGGACCGGTCACCAGGGCGGGCGTGGCGGGGGGCGTGGCGGGTTTCGACGGCGCGGGGGTGGCGGTGGTCCCGCGCGGTGTGACGGTAGCGGCTTTGGCGGCGTCGGCGGTTTTGTCGGTCGCGCGGTAGGTGACCGGGTTGGTGCCGATCTTTTCGGCTTCCCCTCGTGATTCCAGTGTCGCCAGTGCGTTCCCGACCGCGCCGGAGGACTTCCCGCCGAGTTTGGTCGCGATGGCGCCGGGGGTGAGTGCGGTGGTGGGGTCGTGGGCGAGTTGTTCGGCCACCATGCGGCGGAGTTCGCCGTTGCGCAGTCGGTTGGCCGCGCCCGGGGCGGCGGGCGTGCTGCCCGTGGCCGGAGTCGTGGCTGGCGTGGTCATGGTGTCGGGTCCTTTCGCGTGGTTCGGTCGGGCGGGGTGGGACCGGTGCGGGCACGGTGATCCCGTTACCGGGTGGTGTCGTCCCATTCGCAGTGGCGGCGGGCGAATTCAAGGTCGGCGGCGGAACCGCACGGGCACGGCAGGCACGCCCACCGTTCCCATTGCTGGCGAGTGATTTCCAGCGGGCGGGAACAGCTACCGCATTCCACGGTTCCGGTTTCGTGGTGGTCGTTCCCGTTGGCGCGTGCCGTGTCCGTGCGTGCCATGGCGGTTTTCCCTGCCGTCGCGTGATTTTCAGTTGCTGGCGAGCCCGTTGATCAGTGCGTCGACCGCGTTGTATTCGCTGGCGGCGTGGTAGTGCGTGCCGTCGGCGGTCACGACTCGCCAGTGGTCGCCGCGCACGGTGTCGGCGGGGTAGTAGGTTCCGGCGAGTGTTCCGTCGGGGCGGGTGACCACGCCGTACAACATTTGTTGCGCGTCGGCGGGGTCGATCACCACACCCGTGACCGTGCACCCGTTTTCCACGAAACGGCGCACCACGATTTCCGGCAGTGGCCCGGGGTCGGCGGTGGGGTCGATTACGTACACGGTGCGCGGGTCGTTGGCGTTGTGGTTCACGGTGTGCCCTTTCGGTTGGTTGGGTTGTGCGTGGTTTGCGGGGTCAGTGGGTGGCCGCGAATTCGGCTTCGGCGGCGTCGGCGTCGCGCTGGTGGGTTTCGGCGGCGTGGTCGGCGGCGTCGGGGGTTGCGTGTTCTTGCTGCCACCCGCAGTAGCAAAACGCGGTGGCGGTGCCGTCGGCGTTGGTGGCGGTGTCGGCGTAGCACATAGCGGTCCCCGTTCGTGAATTGCTGATTTTCCGGCTTCCCGGGGAATGGTTCGCACCCGGGGCGGTGGTTTGTTGTGGTTTCCGGTTTTCCCGGTGACACAACAAACGTAACTCGACCCCGGACGCCACGCAATAGTTTTTCCGGGTCAATTTCGGGGAATTTTGGCTATCTTTCGACGCGAGCGGCGCGCATTTCCCGTAAATGTTTGTGCAGGTCAGGTCACTTCCGGTCGGTTCAGAATGGGCGCGCCGGCCACAGATAAGGCCGCGGACAAAAGCAGTTCTTTTAAAGAAATGAAAAAGAGAAGTGAGAAGTGGATAAGGTGAGTGAAGTGCAGTGGTGAGCACAGGCGGAACGACGACGAAGGTGCGTGACACCGCCGCCGGGCCTGATGTGCTTACCTGCTTGGTGTCAAGCGAGTCTGGGACACCGGTGGATCCCCTTGCAGGGGGTGTGAGCTGCGAGAACGCTTGACACGGGGGGATCCACCTTAGTCGGATACCGGAGGACGAGGCTGATAGGCCGGGTCGGCGGCCCCACGGTTGGCAATCACCGTCCGCGTCGCCTCGGTCTGCGAGTGTGGCACCGGCTAGCCGGGCGAGGACGTGGCGCTCGGCGCCAGGGGTGCTGGAATCGCACTGCACATCCTGGCCACGCATGGGGCGCCGGACCGTATTCGCGGTACGCGGCAGCCGCGCACAACACTCGACGAGTAACAGTGTCGGCATTGTCGTGGAATACAGAGTCGCGTCCACGGGATTCTTTTTCTTCGGCCTCGACGATGGTGCTACTATGGTCGACGCTAGCATCGGCGCGAACGGGATCGCGGCGCGAAATCGAGGTATTTCGCTGTTCCGCGCAATTGCCTCGATCGCACGAGAATCGTGCCTCGATTTCCGTTTCGGCGAGGTGTTATCGAGAACCGTCGGTGCGCTCATTCATGGCGCCGTGGATCGCGAGAAGTCGCCGACCGGTATGCCGGTGTCGCGGGCGCGTAGCCGCTGGGCGAGGTCGACGGTGTCTGCGGTGGGCTTGGCGTCGACTTCGCCCAGCCGGGTCCGCAGGAGGGTCAGGGTGCGGGAGATCGCGTCGTGCCGGCCGAGGGCGTGCTGCAGGCGCATGATGTCGCGGTAGAGCAACTCGTTGTGCGGATCGAATGCCCGCGCGGTCTCCAGCAGGTCCAGGGTGTAGTCGGGGTCGTCGGCGACCCGGGCGCGGGCGAGCGCGGCCACGGCGTCGAGGGCGTCGCGGCGGGTCGCTTCCCGGGCGGCGACGAGCCACTCCGCCTCCAGGCCCTCGGCCAGCGGTCCGCCATAGTGCGTCACGATCGCCTCGTAGGCGTCGGTCCGCCGCTCGGACGTGGTGGCGGTGCGGCGTGCGGTAACCGCCTCGGCGAAGCCCCAGTAGTCCACCTCCACCACCGCGGGGTCGAGCCGGTACTGGCCGTGCTCGGCCACCACCAGCTCGCCGACGGCGCGGCCGGTGGCGCTGTCAAGGGCGCGGCGAATCCGGGAGAGCACGGTGCGCAGCACGCTGGCGGGATTGCGGGGCGGCTCGTCGGGCCACAGGGCGTCGACGATCCCGTCCCGGGACACCCCTCCGGGATGGACCGCGAGATACACCAGCAGTTCGACCGGGCGGCTGCTCAATTCGCCGGACAGGTCGCGGGTGTCCTCGGATCGGGCGGGATCGGGCCGCCAGTGCAGAGCTGGGGCGCCGAACACCGTCAACACCAGCGGTGCGGGCTTCCCCAGGCCCGTATCTGCCGTCCGTGGCGGCAGCGGGCGCGGTTCGCTGTCGGGTTCGCCGCTGGCCTCGGCGGGAGCCGGTTCCGGTATGGGTGGACCCGAAGTGATTTCCAGACGATCAGGGCCGTCTCCGGTGTGCTCCAGAGGGGAAGGAGCACCCTCCTCTGGTGGCGTCGGCGCTTGGCGCGGCGCAGGGGCGTGGCCTTGAGGTTCGGCGGCGTCGCTGACGCCACTGGTGTCGTCGCGGGGCTGCGCGGTGCGCAAGAAGGCCAGCAGGTCGCGGGTGGCGGTCTCGGGCAGGGTGAAGGCGCAGGTGCCGCGCAGGGGTTCGCCGAGGCCGGGGTCGGTCGCGGAGATGATCCCGCCGGCGGTGACGTAGGCGGTCACCCCGGGACGCCATTGGCCGAGCAGCAGCGCGGTGAGGCCGTGCTGACCGTTGTTGTCGAGCAGCTGCTGCAACCGCGCCTGCTGGTCCGGCTCGCGGGGCGGCGTCGCGATCAGGACGGCGGGCCGGGACGGTTGCGGGGCGTCGAGGGCGGTCAGTGCGGTGTCCAGGTCGGCCACGACGGTGACCGTGTCCGGCAGGCCCGTGACGGGCCCCGGCACGCCGAGCAGCCGGGCCAGATCGGCAGCGGGCACGAACACCCTCGGCACCGATCCGCCGTCGGGCGTGGCGGTAAGGAGAGTGAGCAGCAGGGCGCGGGCCGCGGCGTAGCCGCCAGGCCCAACCAGGCCGAGGCCATGCACGCGAGCCTGGTCGAACGCGACCTGCGTCCCTTTGCCCGCGTCGGCGTTGACGGTCTCGCCGCCAGCACCGGGCGCGGTCGGGTCGAGAGCGATATCCACGACTGACGGCGGCTCCGCCGGTCCGCCGTCGGTGCCGGGGGTCGTGGCGGCGCCGATCACTCGCCGGACGCGCGGCGTGAGCACCCGCACCTGGCCCTCGGTCCCGGTTTCCGCGCGCCTCGATCGCGATGCCGCGCCGGAGCGGACGGGTTCAGACTGGTCCTCGTGCGTGGCCGGGTCGTCGGCCGCGGTGTCGCCCGGCTCGTCGGTCTCGGCCTCCAGTTCGATGTCTTCGTCGTGATGCTGGGCGCGTAGATGGGCCAGGCGCAGCTGGTACACCACGGGCGCGACGGGCAGGTCGTCGTCACGCTGGCCGCTGCCGGGCCGGTAGCGCGCGTGGCGTCGCCGTCGCGCGAGCACAAGCAGGGCACTGACCGCCGCCGCCAGGCCCAGGCTGACGAACACCTCGCCACTGCCCCAGGTCACCGCGCCCCCAGCGGGTTCGTCGGCCGCCGTATCGGCGGCGGGATCCGCAGTGGCCGGGGCGGGCTCCGAGAAAGGTGGCGTGAAGGGAGGTGGCGTGGTCGTGCTCGGCGCCGGCGGTGCTGGTTCGGCGGCAGGAGCTGGGCTCGTGGGCGTCGGTTCCGGGGGTGCCGGTGGTGAAGCAGGCGGGGTAGGCGGTGGGCTGGTCGCGGGGAGGCGGAGGGTGTCGCCGGGGTGAATCAGGTGCGGGTTGGTCAGCACGCGTCCGCCGGGCTGGGGGCTGCCCTCGTTGAGCGCCCAGATCTCCGGCCACCGGTCCCCGTCGCCCAGACAGCGTTGCGCGATCCGCCACAGCGAGTCGTGCACTCCACCCTCCGGTGGCCGGACCCGCTCGGTTCCGGGCTCGGCCGCGGGCTGGGTTCGGGACTGCGGGGTGCCGGTGTGCTCGCTGGCGACCGCCGTCGTCCAGGCGGGCGCGGTCGCGACTACCGGGGCGTGGCCGACGGGCCGCCCGGCCTCGGCGGGGGCAGCGGGTGCGGCGGTGGCGGTGCGGCCCAGGACGGCGACCAGCAGGGCGCCGACGAGCACGGCCGCGACGCGCCGCACCGGACCCGTCTGCCGTCGCAGTTCCGGCCACCGGGCACCCCGGGCGACCTCGACCGCACAGGCCACGACGTCGAGGACGAACACGAGCCAGATCAGCCAGGCCAGGCAGGCGAGCACGTCGAGCAGAAAACGTGTCGACATCGGCGCCATCAACACCGACCCGATCTCGTCCAGGTTCGGCAAATGGTCGGGCAAGGGCCATCCCACGCCGCAGATCAGCGCTACGGGAAGACCAGCCACGAGCGCGGCCAGCAGGATGACCGCGAGCAGGCCGCGCGCCACACGGCCCAGCAGCCGCACGACGCGCGCAATCCTCGCCCGGGGCAACGGCACCATCAGCTGCTCGCCGCGCCGACCGCTACCCCGTCGGCCACGGACTCAGGTGCAGGTGCCGCCGATGCCGGTGCCACGGGACGTGTGGCACGCGTCGCGGTGGCGGCCTGAGTGCCCTTGCCGGGAGCGTCGTTCTTCTTCGCGCTCGGGCGCTTGCGCTTGCCGCCGCGGGCGGGCTTGGCGGCCTGGTCGCGCCAGCGGGTGAGGTCGTCGACTGGGACGTCGGTGACCTGGGCCAGCTCGGGCACGTCGATTACCTCGCCCGCCGCGGTCAGGACCTCGCCGAGCTCGCGTTCGAGGTCGGCGAGCTGCCCGGCGAGCTCGGCGTGCCGGCGGGCCAGCTCGCCCACGGTGGTGGCCACCTGGGCGCGGCGCGCGCTGCGTTCGGAGTCTCGTTCCTGAAGTCGGCGGGCGATCTCTTCTTCCGAGGTGACCATGCCGTTTCTCCTTCCGTGATGGCGCAGCCGTGGTCAGGGCTCGATGCCGCTGACACCGCGCTGCGGGTGGGCGGCACCCCGCCCGTGGGTATGGATGTCGTCGATCCCGACCAGCGACAGCAGCTGGGGTCGATACGTGGCGGTGACCTCGACCGTCACCGTGTCCCCGGCCACCTGCACCGTGCCGGTGGCACCGACGCTGGCCAGGTACCGCTGCGCCAGGTCCCGGGCCCGCGCCGAATCGAGCCGAACCACGCCGCTGGCGCGGTATGCGGCGAGGTCGAGCGCTTGAGCGCCGGCGCGGGCGGCGGACTCGGCCTGCCCGCCGGAGCGGACCTTGCTCGCCAGGGCGAGGCCGCCGTCCAGGCTCAGGCCGGTCAGGGCGAGCAGCCCGAGCAGCAGCGCGAGCACGAAGGCGGTCACCCGGCCTTCCTCAGCACGCCACCACCGGGGAACGCCGGTGCGCGACGGGCCGACGGGGTGAGCAGAATGGGCCGCGTGACCGCGCCCGAGACGCAGGAATCGCCCTGTGCGAGTGAGGACTGCCTGACCGCCTGGCACGAGGCCGGACACGCGGTCGTCTACCTGTTGCAGGGCCGGTCGCTGCGCTACGTCACGCTGCGGCCCCGCACCGCCGGACGGGCCGGGTTCACCGCGGTCCGGCCTCGTCGGGTCGATCTGTCCGCGCTGGCGGTCGTCGCCCACGCTGGACCGCTCGCCCAGGCACGCTATGTCCTCGACACCACCGGCGCGGCCGAACGACTCCGCGAGGACGACGTGACCGACGACGACGTCCGCCTCGACGCCTACCTGCACGGCGGGCACGACGACCTCGCCGTGATCGC
The DNA here is from genome assembly GCF_021391495.1 of Amycolatopsis acidiphila. Classification (NCBI taxonomy): domain Bacteria; kingdom Bacillati; phylum Actinomycetota; class Actinomycetes; order Pseudonocardiales; family Pseudonocardiaceae; genus Amycolatopsis; species Amycolatopsis acidiphila. Next base: position 7,659,575 of record NZ_CP090063.1, read on the forward strand.
CGAAGCCCGCCGCGCCTACGGACTCGCCGCTCGGCGACCTGACTTGTGGGCGGGCATCGCGGGGGACCTGATCGACCGGCACTGGACCGAGATCGGCCGCGTCGCCACGGGGTTGCTCGAGCATCGGACGTTGACCGGTGCCCAGCTCCGCGCCTGCGTCCCGGGGCACTGGCTCGCGCGCTGAGCCGACCATCAAGCACCCCCCGGCTGGCGCCAGGACCGGTAGGTGTCGACGACCTCGCTGGCGGTCGATTCCAGGGTTTTCCCGCCGGGCACGCCGAGCAGCAGCGCCTGACCGAAGTCGACGGTGCACCGCACCCGCACGGTCACCGCCCCAGCGGGCACAAGCGAGCCGGACATCGTGGTGGTGACGCCCCGGCAGACCAGCCCGGCCTGCGCGAGCGCGGCGCTGGCGGTGTCGCGGGCCGCGGTGGTGGCGGCCGTGGGGCTGCGTTGCAGGGTGGCCGCGCGAGCGGCCTGGTGTGCGGCGTCGTCGAGCCGCAACCGGGCGTCAACGCCGCGATGCACCACCACGGCCAGGAACACCAGCAGCATCACCAGCAGCGGTGTCACCAGCACGGCCTCGGCCGTCACCGAGCCGCGCTCAGCGGCCCACCACCGCCGCCACCGGACCGTCGTTGCCTTCGGCGCGCGCCCGGTCACGACAGCCCCTCTCCTGACTGGACTCGCCGCGCCGGTGCCGTCCCGGATCCTGCGCCGCGGCTGAGCCCGCGGGGCAGGATGCGGAGCAGTCGCGACCACGACGAGGGCGGCCGTTTCCACGGGAACGCTCCCGTGCCGGTGATGTCGCGGGCGGCGGTGATGTAGGCGAACACGTTCTGCGGCAACGCTTCCGCGGCCTCGGACAGCCGCCGGACTTCGGCGTCGCCGGGCAAAGCGGCGAGGATGTGGTCGGTGCGGACCGCGAGTTCGCCGTGCCGCAGTTTCGCCTCCCAGGCGCGGGTCAGCACGAGGCAGCCGTGCACGTGCCGGACGATCTCGTCCAGGGCGTCGTCGATCACCGTGACCGCCTCGCGTGCCGCGGCAGCCAGCTCGCCGACCGCGGAATCGGGATCGTCGGCGAGTTCGTGAGCCAGGTCGCGGGCGGCGCGCGTGCGGTCCAGGCAGCACAACGCCTGCCACGCCACCCGATGCACCTCACGCGGCACACCCGGGTCGATCCACGCCCGGGCCGGGCCGCAGTGCAGTTCGCCCACCCCTGCGATCAGGGTCCGCACCGCGTAGCTGGCGGTGCCGAGGTCGGTGAAATCGCGGCTGCGGAAGAAAAACTCGCCCCGCACGCGATCTAGCCGACACGGGCTGCCCCGGCCGTGGCGGTGGTCGGCGAGCACGCGGGCAGCGCTGTACCAGCCGGCGAACAGGCTCACGCCCAATGCGAGACCTCCGGCACCCAGTGCGAAGACCGCTGCGAACCCGCTGCCGGACGCCGCCGCAAGCGCCGCCAGGGCGGCCCCGGCCAGTCCGGTGAGGACAATCCGCGGACGCAGTCCCGCACGGACACGCTCACCACGCCACCGCGCCTGCGGGATATCAGGGTTGAGCAGCACCGAATCCGGCCCGTCGGGGAACGTCGCCGCGCGCACCGGCATCACCGCGTCAGGCGGTTTATGGTGTTTCATAAGGCTTTCCTTTCGGCCGGTCGCCGAGATCGCTGCTGCGACAAGGGAACTAGGGCGCGGTGTCGGGCATGAAACGCTCGATCTCGCCGGAGGCTTCGGCGTGCACGTGCAGGTGCACACCGGGCAAGACCGTGGCGGCCTCGCCACGGATACTCACCGACACTGAGGCCGCACCGCGGGACACCGCGAGCTGGGGCTCGCGCAGGGGTCCGGCGGCGAGGTCGTCGAGCAGGCGCTGCCCGGCCGCCTGCCCGGAGCTGGTGGTGCCGTCCTGGGTCCGGGCGGCGGCCAGGGCCTGGGAGGCGGCGGCCTGAGCGACGTGGGTGGCGTGCGACCACACCGCGAACTGGATGATCGCCAGCAACGCCAGCAGCAACAGCGGGGTCGCGATAACCAGTTCGACGGTGACCTCGCCCCGGTCGCCGCGCAGCGCGCGCCGGATACGCTCGGCCAGCGCGCGGGCGCGAGTACGGGCGGCTCTGGTGAGCATCCTCAGCCGCCGAGGTTGATCGAGTTCGCCTTTTGCGTCAATTTCGCCACGATGATCGCGATGATGGCGATCGCGGCGATGGCCATCAGGGCGGTAACGATGACGGTGGTGGTGATCTCCCCGCGCTCTGGGTCAGCGCGCAACAGAGTGATACGCGTGCGCGTCAGCTCCCAGAGGGTACGGATGTAGTGCAACATGGTGGCGCCTTCTTTCCCTTGTGGTGCAATGCCTTTCTCGGTGGCGAGGAGGGATGCTGGGTGGGTGTCTGAACTGCTTCGAGTTCGTTGATCGCGTACGCCTCCTGGTGGCGCAATGGTCCTGGTAGGTCCCGGTTCACTCGTTGGCGTGAAGATTCCGACGAGGTGTCGAAATTCCTGACGGGATGCCGATGTTCTCGACGTCTCTTGGCGTCGGCTGAACCGAGGTATCCGGTGGTTGTGACGGTGGTGCGGTCGTTGGGCAGCGCTCGGCGCCCGCGGACTGCGCAGGAGTTGGAGGACTTCGAGCAGGAGCTGATCGACCAGTTCGCGCTGGCTCTCGCCGGCTCGGGCGTCAGCGATGACGTGGTGGCCTCGGACAGGTCGGTGGTGTTCCAGTTCCTCAAGTTCGTCGGCCGTCCCGTGTGGACCGTGGAGACCGCGGACGCCGACCGGTTCCTGGTTGCGCAGAGGAAGCGCGGTCTGGCCAGGTCCACCGTGTACCAGAAGGCCGTGCGGCTGGCCGTCTTCTTCGACTTTCTGATCGCTCGCTACCAGGGCGACATCCATGCCTTGACCGGCTATGTGGTCACCCAACCGATCGATGAGTTCAACCGGCCCGCGAGTACCGACCGTGGCATGCTGCGGATCCCGCCCGCCGAGGACGAGGTGGACGCCCTGTTCGCGGCATGGCGCGATAGCCTGCCGGAGACCCGGAAGTTCCTGCCTGCGGCCCGGGACTACTTCGCGGCATCGCTGTGGCGCCGGATCGGCTTGCGAATCAGCGAGTCCGCGATGCTGGACATCCGCGACTGGCGCCCGGATCTGGGCGAGCATGGCAAGCTGCACGTGCGCTTCGGCAAGGGCAGCAAAGGGCACGGCCCGAAGACCCGGCTGGTGTCCGCGATCAACTCCGTCGACGCGCTGGTGGAGTGGTGGCTGACCGATGTGCGGCACCAGTTCGGTGACGACTGGGCGGACCCGGATGCGCCGTTGCTCCCGAGTGAGCGTCGCGACCGCAGCACCGGGCGATGTCTGCGGGCGGGCCCGAACGCCCTGCGTGCGGGGTTCAGCGACGCCGTTGCGCTGTGGCTGCCGTCCTGGGCGGGTCGGCTGACGCCGCATGTCCTGCGGCATTTCTGCGCGTCGTCGTTGTATGCCCGCGGAATGGACCTCAAGGCGATTCAGGAACTGCTCGGGCACGAATGGCTGTCCACCACGACCCGCTACATCCATGTTCATGACGAGCACGTCGAACGAGCGTGGGCGGCGGCCAATGACCGTGTCGCGGCTCGGCTCCACGGTGAGGAGGAATGATCCGATGCGCTGGAACCTGCGCATGAAAGCCGCCGAAGCTGGTATCTGGAAGTCCACGGAGATGCGCCGGCGGCTCGCCGAGGCCGGCCTGGAGATCAGTGCTGGGAAGATGTCAGCCCTGTGGACGGGGACACCCACCACCATCCGGCTGGACGACCTCGACGTCATCTGCTCGGTGCTGGAATGCCAGCCCACCGATCTGCTCATCCACGAGCCGGAAAAGGTGGCCGCCCGCAGGCCGAAGAAGGCCGCCGCAACAACCGGAGCTGGCGGGGTGCCGGTGATCACGCCGCGACTTGGTCGACACCGCAGCGTGCCGCCGGCATGAGCCGCGTCCGTCTGTGCGAGCACTGTGGCGTCAACCCGATCGCGTACTACGGGCGTCGCTCCTGCTACGTGTGCGTGCCACGGGTCTGGAAAAGACCGGTGCGGTGTAAGCGATGCGGGTCGGAGAAGGACTACTTCACCGCAGGCCTGTGCCGGCACTGCCACCGTCAGGCACCGTTGGTCACCCACTGCCGGGACTGCCTGGCCTGGGGCATCACCCGCTGGCACGGCGGTGTGTGCCAGGCCTGCCGTGGGTGGAACCAACGCTTCCCTACCCCGGCGCCCTGCCCCTCGTGCCGGCGCACCCTGCCGCTGAACGAGCGCGGCTACTGCCGGCTGTGCTGTCGGCAGGCTCACCTCGTCCGCATGCCCCACCAGGCGATCGACGTTGTCGAAGCCAACCGACATGGTCAGCAACTGTTCATCGCCGACCTGTTTCGCCAGAAACGCCCGACCCCGCCGCCCACCCCGGTGGCAGGACCGCCGGGCCACTTCCCGGTCGCGCATCGGCAGCTCGCACTGTTCGACCTCGACCGCGACTACACCGCCGTGCGGCCCACCGAGCTCGCCCTGCCCCTGCCCGAACTGGCCATCGCGATCGAGGATGTCCTCACCGACCATGCCCGCCGGCACGGCTGGGGCACAGGGCTGCAAAGCATGACCCGCAACGCGATCCGGATGCTGCTCGCGACGCAGGACACGCCCGGCGCGCCGATCGCCGCCAGCGTCGCGGCGGCCGTCACCACCGGCCGCTCGCTGGACAACCTCAAATCCGTGCTGGAGATCCTCGCCGCCGCCGGCATGCTCGACGACGATCGCCGGCCCACCCTCGACATTTACGCCGAACGGCAGTTCGCCGATCTGCCCGAGCCCATGGCCGACGAGGTCCGCGAATGGTTCCGGGCTATGCGCGATGGCAGCACCACGCCACCACGATCGCGGCCACGCAACCCCGCCACCATCCGATCCCGAATCACCCACGCCGCTCCCGCCGTCCGCACCTGGGCCACCAGCAACGGCTACTCCTCGCTGCGGGAAGTCGACCGAGACGACGTCATCGCGGTCATGCCCGCCGAGGCCTACCGCTATCGGCAAACCTTGACCGCGCTGCGCGCGCTGTTCCGATTCCTCAAGGCCCGCAGGCTGGTTTTCACCAACCCGACCCTCCGGCTGCGCGGCCCCCAGGCCGGCAACCATCCGTTGCCGATCGACCTGACACCGGTGCGCGACGCGATGCTCAGCACCAAACCCGTGCGCGCCGCACTCGCCACGCTCATCGCGTTCCACGCCCTGCGCCCCAAGGACGTGTGCGCGCTGCTGCTGACTGACCTGCGCGATGGGCGGCTGTATCTCGATGGGCGGACCATCCTCCTCGCCGACCCCGTTCGCGCCAGCCTCTCCGCCTGGCTTGCAGAACGTGCCCGACGCTGGCCGCACACGATCAACCCGTACCTGTTCATCAACCTGCACACCGCGGTCCGCACCTGCCGGGTCGACCCAACCTGGATCAGCACCACGATCGGGTTCTCCGCACAAGCCATCCGCGAAGACCGTATCCTCCACGAAGCAATCACCACCGGAGACGTCCGACGCCTGTCCGACCTTTTCGGACTCACCATCGGCGGCGCCGAGCGATACACCCACACCCACCAGCCCGCCACAACCGACTGACGCTTGGGTTCGTGAACCCAAGGCCTCAACTACACTCAACACCCGGAGCCTCCGTTCGGTTCGTCGCGGAAATCGCTTCAGAAATCGCGAACCCATAAACTTCCTAGAGTCCATTGAGGACTTGGACTACCGCGGGGTAGGCGATGAATCCCAAGAAGCCGAGGAACAGCAACGTGACCGGCAGGGCCATGCGTTCGGTGGCGGCCTGTGCGTCGGACTCGGCGTCGGTGACCTGGTGGGTCCGCAGGGCCTGGGCTTTCGCGGCCAGCGAGGCGCGCACGCGGGCGCCTTCGGTCCCGGCCAGGGAGATCGAGGCGGCGAGTTCGGACAGTTCGGTGATGTCGAGTTCCTCGCCGAGCTGGCGCAGGGTGTTCCACGGGGTGGTGCGGGTCAGCTGGGCGGCGTGCAGGGCGCGGCGGATCTTGTCGAACGCCGGCCCGGCTCCGACGGCCGCGGCGTCGCCGAGAGCGGCCTCGACCCCGGCGCCTCCAGCGAGGGTGATCCAGACGAGGTCCAGGAACGCGGACAGCGCGTCGCGGAATTCTCGCCGCAGCCGGGTGGCCTTGGCGCGGACGTCGAGATCCGGGGTCAGGAAGCCGAGGGCGGCGAGCACGAGCCCGGCCAGCAGCGGCACCTCGACCCCCAGTGACAGCCCGCCCAGGGCCAGCAGTGCTTGCAGCAGCCAGGGCGCCAGCAGCCCGGCCACGGCGAGCAGCGCTTTCGACGCCAGGTGGGTATCGGTGCCGCGGCCGGTGACCCGCAGATCGGCCTCGATCTTCGTGCCGGGCAGCCCGAGCATGCGCAGGCCCGGGACGAAGACCCGGCCCCAGCTGCGCACCCAGGCGGCGTCCGCCGCGAGGACGATCGGTGTGGCCGGTGGTCGCGCGCTGACCTGGGCGAGCCGGTCGCTCAGTGCCGGGGCCGGTGGCAGGGCCCAGGTCAGCAGCAGCCACAGACCGGCACCAGCCCCGGCGCCGAACAGCAGAGCGGGGATCATGAGCGCTCACCTCCGCTGACCGTCGCCTCGTCGCCGTCAGGCGCTCCGGTCACGTCCGGGGCGTCGAGCGCCAGCACCCGGGTTTGCCCGCCGCTGGCGGCGATCCGGGCGAGCCAGGCGAACCCGGCGGCGAACAGGGCACCGATGAGCAGCAGCACGATCTGGCCGGTGGCGGTGTTGTAGGCGTCGAGGTAGGCGCGGTTGAACACCACGACCCCGGCGGCGAAGGCGAGTGTGGTGGCGACGATGACCCGCACCGAGGTCCGCGTCCGGGCCCGGCCGGTCTCCACGCGCATCCGCATCGCGGCCTGTCCGCGGGCGGTGGTGGCCAGCGAGCCGAGCAGGTCGCCGAGCTGGCGGGCCTGGTGCTCGGCGGCGAGGACCAGGGCGGCGAGAACGAGGTCCGCGGTCGGGTCGTCCAGCTCGCGCGCCAACGCTCGCAGCGCCGGCGCCAGGCGCTGGCCGCTTTCCAGCCTCGCGGCCAGCGTGGCGACCTCGCTGCGGATGGCCGCGGGCGCGAGCGGGGCGGTGGCGAGGATGGCTTGCTCGAGTCCCGCCGCGGCGGACAGGACGTCGCGCAGCATCTCCGTCCACGACGCGATCGCCTCGATCCGCGCGACCCGCCGCCGGTGGGCGCGATCCGGGCCGACCAACCGGGGCAGGAACCACACCGCGGCGGCGGCCAGCACCGCGCCGACGATCCATCCGGTGACGGCTCCGGTCAGCACGCCCGTACCGACGGCCACGGTCAGGCGCAGCAGCGCACGCCGGTCGCCTGCCTGGCCGCGCGCTGCGCGAACCAGCCCGGCGCGCCGCGAGGGCGGCGACGCGGCCGCGGGCCGGCGCCCGGCGGCCACGATCAGCAGCACGCCGACGGCGGCCCCCAAGCCGAGCACGGCGGCGAGAAGGGTGGTGGTGTCGAGGCTCATGGCGTCCACCACCCCTCCGGGCGGCTCAGCAGGTCCGGGTCGAACCCGGCAGCGACCAGGTCGTCGAGGGTGTCCGCGCGCAGCGCCCCCGCCACGGGCACCGCGCGGCCGTCGGGGCCGGGCCGGTAGACCTCGTTGGAGATCACCGATCCGTCTTCGGCGCCGACAACCTCGCGGATCGAGGCGATCACCCGGGTTGTCCGGTCGGTCGCGCGGTCGAGGTGCACCACGAAGTGCACCGCAGACGCGATGAGCAGGGCGGTGGCTTCCAGCGGTAGTCGCTCGCGGCTCTGCGCGGCGTAGGAGGCGAGCCGGGTGAACGCGATCTTCGAGCTGGACGCGTGCAACGTGGCCATGGACCCGTCGTTACCTTGGCTCATGGCGTTGAACGCGGGAATGAGTTCGGCGCCGCGGATCTCGCCGACGATCACCCGGTCCGGAGACATGCGCAGCCCCCAGCGGACGAGTTCGGCCTGATCGATGGCGCCCTCACCCTCGACGTTTGGTTCGCGGGCTTGCAGGGCGGTGACGTCGGCGTGCAGCTCGGGGTCGAGGCCGAGGCCGAGCTCGAATGCGTCCTCCACGGTGACGATGCGCTCCATGGGGTCCATTTCGGCGGCCATCGCGCGTAGCAACGTGGTTTTGCCGGCGCCGGTGCCGCCGGTGTTCAGCACGTTCTTGCGGGCCCGCACGACCGCGCGCAGGAACCGTTCCAGGCCGACGTCGAGGGTGCCGCGGCGGCGGAGCTGGGCGAGGGTGGCGGTGAGGTAGCCGTGCCGGCGGATCGTGCACGCCGTCACCCCGCCCGCGGTCAGGCCGAGCACCGCGAAGAGCCGTTCGCCGCCGGGCAGTTGGAGGTTCAGCGCGGGACTGCCGCGGTCGAACCGGCGCTCCTCGGACGAGGCGCGCGCCGCGAGCGTGCGGATCAGGTCGGTGAGTTCTTCGTTCGAGGCGGCCACGGGGGCGACCTGGGCGCGGCGGCCGTCGCTGTACTGGACGAAGACCCGGTCGTAGCGGTTGACCGCGATCGTCTCCACGGACGGGTCGGCCAGCAACGGTTGCAGTCCGCCGAGGCCGAAGACCTCGTCGAGGACTTGGTCGACGACCCGCTGCTCGGTCGCGGAATCGACCAGGGCGCGCCCGGCGAGGAGTTCGGCCTCGCTGTGCGCGGCGACCGCGGTGTCGAGGACCTCGCGGCCGATCTCCCGGCGCCGCGCCAGGGGCAACGGCCCATCGTTGGTGCGGGTGGCGGCCTCGACCCGGCCGGGCAGGTCCGTGGTCAGCGCCTGCCGAAGCCAGGCGCGCAGCCTGTGCTCGGCGTCCTCCGGGCCGCCGGGCGCGGTAGGGGGCGCTGTTGGGTAGTCGGTGCGGGTCATGCGGGTGGCTCCTTCCCTGCGGTGCTGGGCTGATGGCCGTTGCGATGCGGATCGCTGACCTGCGGTGGCGTGGGCACCAGGCGCGGCGGGTGAGGTGCCGGTCCGGGCGGGGTGATGACGCCGCCGCCCGGCTGATGGCGCACCTGCTGGGCGGGCACGCCTGGTACGGCCCCCGGCGCGTTCGCCGACGGCGGGGCGGCTGGGGCGGCGGGTCCGGCGAGGGTGCGGGCGAGGGCTGCGGCCTGGTGGGCGAGGCCGCCGTTACCGCGGCGGCGGGCCGGTGGTGGCCGGTGCCCGGTCAAGGTGGCGGCAGCGGCCGGGTCGTGCGGGATGCGGCCGATCGCCGGTACACCCAGCTCGCGCTCGACATCGGCGGTCGGGTAGCCGTCTCCGGTGAGCAGGAGGCCCGGGCGCGGGGTCCAGCGGGCCAGTTCGCCCAGGCGCGCCGCGGTGTGGGCGAGGTCGTCGCCCTGGGTGCCGGTCACCAGGACGAGGGCGTCGGCGCGGCGCGCGATTGCCTCGGCCGGGGAACCCGGATCGACGCGCCCGCAGTCTGCGAGCACCACCACGCCCGGTTCGCGGGCGACGGTGGGCAGCAGCGGCCCGTCCGGGGCGGTGGCCAGGGTGGACAGCGCGGCGCGGGCGTGCGCGCCGCCGGGCGGGGCCAGCAGCACGCGGGCGCCGCTGGGCAGGGCCTGGGTGTGCTCCCACACCACCGCGGGGTCGCGGGTGCGGCGCGCGGCGGCGGCGAGGCTGACCAGCCCCGGGCTCGCGGGCAGGCCGAAGCGCATCGCCAGATCGCCGCCGGCCGGGTCGACCTCGGCGACCAGACGGCGGGTGTTCTCCGTCTGCGGCCACTTCACGGCCAGGGCCACGGCCAGGGTGGTCACTCCCGGCGAGCCCTTCACCGAACACAACGCGATGAGCATCAGCGGCCACCGCCCGCGGGTTGCATCACCAGTGCGAGCTGACCGGCCGGGACCTGCGCCAGCTGCGACGCGCTCCCGGTGTCGAGGTCCAGCGACACCACGCTCGTCTGGTCCGTGCCCGCCGGGGACACGCCGACGACGGTGGCCCGCCAGGACGTACCCGGGCCTTGGCCTTGCGCGGTGGTGGTCGAGGTTCCCGCCGCGGTGGCGGCGGTGACGACGACGGTCACCGGGGTTCCGGCGGCGAGTTCGGGCGGGAACTGCCCGGGCTTCACGCCGACCGCGACCACGGCCCGGCCCGCCGCCGGGATCGCGGCACCGCCCACCGCGTCCGGGGTCAGCAGCGCTCCAGGCCCGAGGCTGGTCGCCATCGGCCGCCCCACCACGCTGGCCGCTTGGTCCGCCGGAATCAGTGCCACGCCCGGTGCGGCGGACACGTCGATGCTGCGCAGGTCCGCGGGCGTCAGCACGTGCCCGAGCGCGACCGGTTTCGCCAGCGCCAGCATCGGCGTCCGGTCCTGGGTGCTGGTGGTCCACCACACCGCGCCCCCGACACACAGCACGACCAGGAGCACCCCGGTCACCAGGTGCGGCAGCCGCCTGCGGCGACCGCGGCGCGGAGCTGACGTCGCGGGAGAGCCGGAACGGTCCAGCCACGACACCGGCCGGGGTTCACCGGTCGCGTTGTGGCCGCGTGCGGGAGTGTCGGTGCTGGTCACGAGAAGTCCTCCAGGCATAGCTCGCCCGCACCACGTATTCATCCGGCGAGAAATGCCGCCGCGAATACGCGGTCAGGAAAGGAAAGAAACGAAAATGACTAATTCAGTTGGGAAAAGACATTCCGGCCTATCCGGTGCCCAGGGCCTGGGCTTCGGCGACCCGGAAGGACGCCGCGGCACTGGTGGTCATGTCCGGGAAGGTCCCCGCGGCCCCGCCGCCGGACCAGGTGATCCGCCACGACACCGTCGCCGTGCCCGGGAACCGCTCGCCCGGGGCACCGGCCGAGGATTGTTGGTAGGTGTGGCCGCAATCGGGCGAAGACGCGTGCGGATCACCGTGAGCGGGGAATGGGGTGCCTGGCCCGATGCAGGTCACGGTGCTGCCATCACCCATCGCCCAGGACACCGAGGTCGGGGTCGCGGTAGCAGTAACCGATATCGCTGGCACGGACGCTGTCGCCGATTGCGGTTGCCACATCGCGCGGTCCAACCACAACCAGGTCGGCAGTCGCACCAGCTGCGTCCCGGCCGGACTCGACACGATCGCCGGACTCGGTAACCGCAGCTGCGACCGCGCCTGCTCCGCCAGCTCCTCCGGCGAGGGCAAGGGCGCCGCACCCGGTGCCTGACCGTCGGGGATCCATACCGGTGCCCGGTAGAGGGCGTCGCGCATGCCCTGGCCGGAACATTGGTAGACGTACCACCCGCCGCCCTGTTCTGGAGCTTGCGCCAGGACTATGGCTTCGGGTCGCGAACGGGATAGCGACACGAACTGCACACCGCCGGAGCGCGAGGGCCGTGGGTGGTAGCTGACCGTCTGCATTCCGTTGGCCGGTGGCTGGTAGTCGCTGCGCACATACGAGCAATCGGCCTTGTTGTCGTCGCCGCCGACGATCCGGTCGCCGGGTGGAGGGGCTGGGGTGTCCGGGCTCCCGGCTTGTGATTTCGGTTCGCCGGGGCGCGGTCCCGGTCGCGGTGCGGGCTTGCCGCCACCGCGTTGTCCCGCGCCGAGTTCGCATCCGGCGTAGGAGTTCTGGCCGCAGTTGACGTCGCCGTACCAGTCGCCGGCCAGCGCGGGTGTGAGGCTCACGAGTATCGCGGCGGAGGTCAAGATCGTCAGGGTGCCCAGTCGTCTTGCGGTCAGCATGTTCCGGTTCCTTCCACAGCGAACCGGGTCACCCGCCAGGAGCTGTCGACGGCGAGCTTCACCTCGGCGTTGATCAGGTGCTTGCCACCTGGCTCGTTGTCGGCGGGTTGTCCGTTGTCCGCGCGGTATTTCAACCAGTTCGTGGCGTCCGAGCAGTCGCGGATCATGACGGTCTTGGGTGCGTCCTGCGGCTCCACGGACTGCACGACCGGGGTGTTGACGGGCTTTCCCTTGGTGATCAGGCCGTTGTAGTGATCGGCGTACATCTGGCGCGACAGCACCGACAGCGCGTCGCCGGTGGCGTGGTCGGCCAGCCGGGGCGACTGCCAATCGGACGTGGTCGCCACGGCGGCGACGTCCTCCCACAAGCCCAAGTAGGCGGCGGTGGCCTTCTGCTTGGCGATGTCGGCGGGCGAGGCGGCCGTGGTGCTGGGGGCGGGCGGCGGCGTGGGCGTTGAGGAGGCCGGGGCCGCGCCGTTGTCTGAGCTGCAGGCGCTTAGTCCGAGTCCGGTCGCGGTGGCGAGGGCGGCCAGGGCGAGGCGGGTGCTGCGGTGGTGGGTCATCACGGTCCCCCATTTCGTCGACGATCGCTGGTCAGCGTGGGCAGGCCACACCGTGATACACCCCGGTGGTGGGCTCGTCCCAAGACCGACTTTCGTGGCGTTGATGCTCCGGGCAGCCGCTCCGGGGTGAAGTTCACCCGTTGGGTTGAGTGCGGGTGGGGCCCAGGAGCAGGCGGGCAGGATGGCGTACAGGGTGATCACGCGAGGGCCGGAGGGGTCGTGCAGCTGACAACCAGCAGCTGGTGGTGGACCGCTGGCGCCGCCTCGGTCGGGCTGGTGCTCGGCGCGGCGGCCAGCGGGCTCACCCGGCGGTTCCTGCGAGGCGAGCGGGCGCTGGCCGGGTCGTGGTGGCTCGGCGCCGTGCTCACCGCCGCTGTCCTGGGGTTGCTGGGCTGGCGCGTCGGAGCCCGCGGCGAACTCGCCGTCTACGGGTTCGTGGCCGTGCTGGCGGTCCCCTTGGCGGTGATCGATTGGCGCGAGCATCGGCTGCCCCGGGCGTTGATGTGGCCGCAGCTGGCCGGCGTCCTGGTGGGATTCGGGGTGCTGTGCCTGGCACGCCACGACCCCGCGCCGGGTGTTCGGGCGCTCGCCGCGCTGGCGGCGGCGGGCGTGCTGTTCCTGGTCCTGGCTGTGGCCACGGGCGGGGGTGTCGGCGCCGGGGACGTCAGCGCCGCTGCCGTGGTCGGGCTGGTGACCGGGTGGAGCGGATGGCCCCAGGTCGCCGGGGCGCTGCTGGCGGCCTCGGTGCTCGCCCTGGTTGCGGTCGCCGTGCCCGGCGCCCGCCAGCGTGCCGACAACGGCGCCACGGTGGTGCCGTTCGGTCCGTGCCTTCTGGCCGGTGCGCTGGTCATGGTTCTGGTCAGCGGATAGCGCTGTGCTCGCCGTGACGGACTGCGTGCGGTAGAGGAGTGGAGTCATCGCGCGTACTGCTCCGATCGGGAGAACCTGCGGTGTCGTCCGGTGGTGCGTCGTGTGGAGGGCTCGGGCGAGTCCGCGCTGTCCGCACCGGGCCTGGGTTCGGCGTCGTCGGCGGTTCCCGCGTTCTGTTCGAGGCGTGGGCAGGGAAGGGCCGTGTGGGCGTTTCCCTCCGCAGCGCTCACGTCGGCGACGGGTTCGGTGTCGGCCGATTCGCCCGAGTCGCTGGCGTTGTCGGCCGCGGGTGAAGCGGTGACGAGTTCGGCGACCGGCTGCCACGTGACGCAGTGGTCGCACCAGACGTAGCGGGGAATGGATTGCGGGTTCTCGACGAGTTCGGCGATCTCAGCGTCGCCGATCTCGTCCAGGCAGCGCGTGTGGGAGCAAAGGAGGAGGAAGTGCACCATCGGCGTGCTCCGTCCGAGACGGTGGGGGCTGGAGGGCGGAAGTGGAGGTGCGGGGGACGCAAAGGCTGGGTTCCTGGCGAGCCCCCGCACCGCCTGGTCCGCGCGCGGCTGGGCTCCCGGAGTCGGGTGCTGCTGGCCGTCTACAGGCGATGGCCCGCAGAGCGAGCCGACGGTCCGGGCCATCGTTGAACCGGCCCGCGAGACGGGCGCTGAAATTGAGAGACCCCCAGGGTTTTCCGGACGAGACAACGCATGCCGGAATGCGACTATGGGCAGATTCCTATTCAGGCAGTCAAATACGGCTCTGCTGCGGAAGGGAAGATTTCGGCCTGCCGATGTTTCCCCTGCGATGAGGTGCGCGGACATGATGCCGGGCGCCGGGGTGACACCTGGGGGGAGGAGTGTCACCCCGGCCAGCGAAGCCGCGCGGGACGCCATCGATCCCCCGACTGGACCGATGGTTCCGGGAGGTGGCTCGGCTCGCATGACTCCACAGTGGAACAACGAGGGCCCGTCGAGCTCGATTGTCCGAGGACAATCTTGTGCTTTTTTTGTGCTCGTTTTGTGCTCGTTTTGTCCAGATGAAAACCATTGTCATCTGGCGAAGGAAATGGCGGCGCAGGGTGTCCGCCTCGATACTTCCTGTTATTCCGGGCGTGCGCGCGGTTTAGCGTAGCGGCATACACGTGAATAGCTCCAGTGGGCTCCGGGTGTGTCACACCGGAGCCCGGCGTCGCGGAGACGAGAGAACGTGGCGCCCTCGGCTTTTGTTTAGGCGCAGGGCTCGCCGCGGACGCCCAGGCAGACGTTGATCGTGGCGATCTGGGCCTGGATGTCGAGCGCGCGCGGGTCTTGCAGTGATTCGAGAATCGCGCCCGCCGCGCGATAGGAGGCGCGCGCACCGTCGGCGTCGCCGAGCTTGGCCAGCGCCTCGGCTCGGGCGACAAGCGTCTCGGCCTCGCCCCAGCGTTCGCGGCCGATGCGGCGCACGGCCAAGGCTGCGTCGAAGTGGGTCAGCGCGGCGCGCGCGTGGTGCTGCTGGAGCAGGACCAGGCCGAGCTGGTGGTGGGCCAGGCTGGCGACGGGCTGCTTCGGCGCGATCGCGAGGGCTCGGGCGAGCGCGTCCTCCGCGAGGGCGCGGGCGTCGTCGGTGTTGCCCAGGTTCTGGTGCGTTCCGGAGAGCATGGCGCGGACGACGGCGACGCCGAGGTCGAGTCCGACGCGCGCGAACAGCGTCTCGGCCAGTTCGTAGGCGGCTTTGGCGTCGTCGTGGCGGTCGAAGGCGGTGTAGGCGGCGGCCAGGCCGAACTCGCTCCAGGCGCGGGCGCGATCGTCGCCCAGCTCGGCCTGCAGCTCGATCGCGCGACGCAGGTGCTCGATGGCTTCCTCGGTACGTCCGAGTTCGTGCAGGACCCAGCCAACGCTCTGAGTGCTGCGAGCGACGCCAGGGACGCTCTTCAGGGCGTGCGCGGCGGCAAGCCCTTCGGTGCTGGCGGTGAGCCAGGCGCTCCAGTTCTTGGTCAGGTAGAAGTAGGGCAAGAAGAGGGCGGGCAGCATCCACGCGGCGTCTCCCGCACCGCGGGATCGGGCGTGGCGGGCGAGTTCGATCGCGGTGGCGGCTTCGGTCTCGCACCAGGCCAGCGCGCCGTGGTAGTCGCCAGCTGGGAATGGCGCGGCGACGCCGAAAGCGGTGTCGAGTTCGACATCGAGGGTGAGCCCGGAGCCCGCCCAGTTCGGGGCCAGCGCGTTGCTCGCCGTCCACGCGGTGGCCACGTACCAGCGCAGGAGCCGGTCGTGGGCCCGTTCCAGCTCGTTGAGGGGCTCTTCGACCACGGCACGCTGGTAGGCGTAGGCGCGCAGGAGGTGGTTCATCCGCATGCGCCCGGCGCCGACCGGCGCCGCTTCGAGTAGGTGCGCGTGGCGCAGGACATCCAGGGTTTCGCGAACACCGTCGGGGCTGAGACCGGACTGGGCGGCGACCGCCTCGGCGCTGATGAACGAGGCGGGGATGATGCCGGCCAGCCGGAACACCCGCCGCTCGCGCGGCGAGAGCGCGAGGTAGGACAGGTCGATGACGCCGTGGATGTTCACCGTGGGATCCGACGAGGTGAACACGTCCAGGCGTCGGTTCTCGCTCGCGAGCTGGTCGGCCAGGTCCTGCAGCGAGTCGTGCGGGTGCTGCTGGATGCGCTCGGCGGCGACGAGCACGGCCATCGGCAGCCGCCCGCAGCGGCGCACGATCGCCTCGGCCGCCTCGCGCTCGGCGCCGACGCGGGCCTCGCCGATCCGCGCGCGTAGCAGGGTCAGGGCCTCCTCCGTCGTCAGCGGTGGCAGGTCGATGTGCAGGCCGCCGCTGTGCAGCAGCAGCGAGGGCTGGTGTTCGCGGCTGGTCAGCACCACCACGCTGCCCGCGCCGGGTAGCAGGTGCCGTACCTGGTCGTAGCTGGCGATGTTGTCCAGTACGACCACGGCGGGCCGCTGGGCCAGCAGTGAGCGGTACCGCGCGGCGCGTTCGTCGATGGTGCCCCGCTGCGCGTCGATACCGGCGCCGAGGGCGTGCAGGAAGCCATCCAGGATTTCCCCAGGATCCACGGCGCTGCCTGGAGCTAGCCCGCGCATGTCGGCGAACAGGCAGCCGCCGCTGAAGCGCTCCTGGACCCGCGCGGCCCAGTGCAGCGCCAGCGAGGTCTTGCCGACCCAGAATCCGCCCTCGATGACGGCGGTGACGGCGGCTCCCGGCCGGGTTTGCGTGATCAGTGCGGCGTCGAGCTGGTGCAGGTAGGTCTCGCGGCCGACGAAGTCCGCGGCGGCCGGCGGCAGCTGCATCGGCCGGGCAGGCGGGCGGCGAGCCTCGTCCTGTTCGCGCGCGAGCTTTTCCAGTTCGCCTTCGGCGCGTAGCGCGCGGTCGACCTCGCTGACCAGCGCGGGCGCGAGGGGCCGCGCGCCGTGCAGCATCTTCGACAGGTAGCTCGCGCTGTAGTTGGTCCGCGCCGCGATATCCCCGATCGTCATCCCCCGCCGACGGCGCAACCGATGCACCGCCTCGGCAAAACTGTTGATGGACCTCAATGTCACTATCTCCCCCTGGATCGATGACGCCCGACCCGCCGCCGTGGCGGAGTAGAAGCGTCCCGGTCCCATCCGTGGACGGGGCCGCAGGCTGTGGGGACCGGATCGGACGTCCGCTTCACCAGTGGAGCGACGACCGCGACAGCCGAGATTCGTTTGTCCCGCGCCGACACGCGGAGTGACCGACCCATCCGTGACAGGCCGTCACTACCCAACGCCCTCGCCGGGGGCGTCTCGCCGCTGTCACGCTGCAGACCCGCATGACAGCCACCACTCACAGCATTCGGGAGATTTCCCAGCTCATCCAGTCCCGAACTGCAAGACCTCTCCCCGACGGCGGGAGATCACCCGATCTTTCCTGGATACCTTGATCTTCCCGCCGGATGCAACTACCGGGTAACCGATTACACCTTTCGGGCTAATCGTGACACGGGACACTACTCAGCGCATCAGAGTAGTCCTACTTATGGGTTACTGAGTGTTATGACGCTTGCGCGACGGAAGTACGCGGGTAGGGAGTCGGGATCGGAAACAGCAGCGCCACGGTCTCCACGGCGCATTCCGGGCAGATCCGCAGGTTCGCAGGGCGGCGCGGGCTCAAGGAGCCGAGCACGAGCTGGCCGTCGTGCAGGTGCCGGGTGCACACGGAGACGTCGGTGTCGGGCAGGGCGGTGTGCGCGCGTCCGGGATGGTATGGGCTGACGCCCCATTGCACGGTGGTCATCGAGAACCTCCACTGGTTGCGGCGGCGACCTCGTCGTAGCTGAGGTAGGCGGTCGCGATCTCGGCGTCGGGGATCGGGGCGAGCCCGACATCGGCGCGCGCGAGGTTGACCTCGGCCGGACGGTGCAGCGGGTAGAGCCGGCCGGCCGCCTCGGTGCCGAGCCGCAGCCACTGGGTGCCGTAGCGCTGCGCACGCTGCTGGTCGGTCGCGACCCGATCGGAGAGAAACGCCAGGTCGCGGGGTGCGGCGTCGCGATTGGCGACCGCGGCGCGCAGCTTCGGCAGCCAGCAGGCCCGGTACGGCGCGGGCGCGTGCTGGGCGAGCACCCAGGCGGCGTGCGCGCCGTCGACACCGACGGTGCGGCGGCCGGGCCAGCCGTGCACCGCCACGATGGGCGCGAACCAGCGCACGTTGTCCTCGTCGACGAGGTGAACGGTCTCCCACTGCTCCGGTGTGGGAGCCGCTGGGTCGAGCTCGGCGCGGGCGCGCTGATCGGCGGCTGCACGCTCGATCAGCTCGCCACGCAGCGCGGCCAGCTCCGGATCGACGCTCGCCCTGTTCACGGCTGTCCGCCTGCCAGCGCCGCCGATCCGGACGCGGTCAGCGTGAGCGGCCGATCGGCATCGGCGGCGAGATGGCCGGACGCGAGCAGTTCGGCACATGCCTGCGCGATCCACTCCGGCACCGCCCGGCCCCCGTCGGTGAACAACTCGCCGTCGTGGCGACGCAGCGCTCCGCGCGCGGCCCGGCGCAGCGCCCACCAGGACGCGACGTCGACCCCGGCGCCATCCATACGGCAGCTCATCCCGGTTGTCGGTTCGGCGGCATCGAACGAGGTTGCGGGCGTCATGGCGTCTCCGATCGAGCGGTCGGCACCGGAGCGGCCAGTGCGCGGGTGGTGGCCAGCAGCGCGGCCTGCGCGGGCAGATCGGCCCGGGTGGGCCAATCGACCCAGCGCCACAGATCCAGCGCTTCGGTCTCCGGCGACGGCAGTACCACCAGGGCGTCGTCCCCGACCACGCTGACGCCCATCGGCACCAGCGCGGCCATGTGCTCCAGCGTCGCGCTGCCCGGGCCGCTCAGGAACGTCCACCGTTCTCCACCGGGGTGCACCAGCGCCGGGGCGGGCATGGCCCGCACATGCAGGCTGGGCGCGACCTTCCGGCCCAGCGTGGCGGGCATCGTGACTGCGCCGAGCAGCCCACCGAGGCGCAGGGCGATTCGGTTGCCGTCCAAGAGCTGGGCAGGAAGCCCGCACGTGGCCCAGTAGTACTCGCACCACCGCGCTGCGGTGTCCCCGGCCGATGCCGGGGGTGCACTGCATGCAACAGACATGCCCATCAGTCCCTTCGTGTTCCGGCGTTCAGCGCGGCCCGCGCGCTGCTGTGGTCGGGCAAGGACCAGCCGGTCTCCTCCGGGCTGATTCGCCAGCGCGAGATCCACGACGGCACCCGGCTCGGCGGCAGCAGCAGGCATCCCTCTCGCACCGATCGCGGAGGCTGAATCGCTCGAGTCCCTTGGTCGGGGGCGTGTTCGACGATCAGGTGCCAGCGCGGGCCCGGCCCAACCAAGATCGGCCCGAGACACCCAGCGTCCCGCAGGATCGCTTCGGTCCGGCCATCGCCAGGACCGAGATCGATCGCTCCCACTGCGCCCGGGCGCAGGAGAATGGGCCACGGCCGATCCGTCCACGCGTCGAACGCCTCGTCCTTAGAGAGGGGCTCGCCCCGGCACACCAGGTCGGCTTCCTCGGGTGAAGGTCGGCCGTCGGAGGTGTCCGGCCTGGGGTGCGGAACCCGGGCACCAGGGCAGATGAGCCAGCCGTGCGCGGCGTAGTCGGTCGCGGCGCAACGCATCTCCGTCAGTTCGCCCGCTGGATACGGATGCGTGCTCAACACCGAGCATCACCCGCCTCCGACGCTGGGGCGGACGCCTCGTCCGCGGGCGAAGGTCCACCGCTCGCCACCATGGGGGTGAACCAGTCATGGAACTCCGCCTGCGTGCGGCGTGGCCCGTCGGTGTCCCACCGATAGAGACTTTCGAGCACCTGCTCGAACAACACGGCGCGTTCGCACACCTCATCGTCTGGCGGTGAGTGAGCGGGCTCGGCGCCGAACTCGGTTGACGGGCCCAGGTTGGGCAGAAGCTCGGGCACGCGAGCTTCGTCGAGGGCGTGCCGGCTCACGAGGGCGCCTTTCCCCGCGCGACCCGTGCCAGCAACGCGACGACCGCGCTGCATGGTGGCAGAAGTTGGTTCTGCCTGGGTGGCACCACCCAGTCGCCGTCTCCTGGTCCTTTCCTTGCTCCTCCGCAGATCTTCGTCGGCAGTGAGAGCTGTGAAACCTTCCGGCAGCAGCCGCA
This sequence comes from Amycolatopsis acidiphila, assembly GCF_021391495.1. Taxonomy (NCBI): domain Bacteria; kingdom Bacillati; phylum Actinomycetota; class Actinomycetes; order Pseudonocardiales; family Pseudonocardiaceae; genus Amycolatopsis; species Amycolatopsis acidiphila. Next base: position 7,679,353 of record NZ_CP090063.1, read on the forward strand.
CGTTGGCTCGCACTAACGATTCCGGCAACGCGAAATCGCCCCGCCGATGCGGTGCGGTCAGTACTGCCCACCGTCCGGGCCCGCGCCGCAGGACCGGGCCCCGAAGGCAGCCCGCCGTCAGTTCGGCCACCACGGGCCGCGCCAGCTCTACCGGTACGTCGACGACATCGACGGCCTGCCCTACGGTCACCGCACGGCCCCCTGCGCCATGCGACGATCCCCGGTGAGGCCGCCGATCCAGTACTTCACGGGCTCCGACCATCACGCAGCCTCGGATATGGCCACGGGTGTCGACGTGAGCGCGTGACGACCGCTGGGCTCGCCCTCATCGTCTTCACCGAGAACGACCCGAACCCGACCTGCAGTCATCGCCGAGTGCCGCCCATCTGGAACCTCGCGATGCGGCGTGGGCGCAGCTCCGGGATGACTTCGAGGTGCGGGCACCCGCTCCCGGCCTGGCTCGCTAAGCCGCGCGTGGACTTCGATCGCCTCACGCAGCGCCGCGCGCAGCCGTCCGCTGGCCAGCGGATCGAACACCGCAGCGCCGGGCTGGTCGAACGTGATCTGGGGGCCGCGTTCGTCGACCGACACCCGGACATGCCGGCGGCGGCCGTGCTCGTCCCGGCACGGCACCGTCCATGCCTGCCGGTCCCGCTGCCATCCCAACCTCGCAAGCAGGGTGAGCAGGGGTACTGCGCGCGTTCGTCGTTTCATGGCGCCTCCTTTCGGGGTTGCTCGGCTTGTGTCGTCATACGGCGTGTTTCCGGCGGGTGCGGAGGTGGAAGGGGCTGCGTGGCTGGGCGACGGTCTCGACATCCCGGGAGGCGGGAGGATGGAGCCCGGTCGGCGTCGGCGCCTCGGGGTTCGGGAGCGGTGGTTGCTCCGCTCGGCAGCGGCGCACGCGCCGCCGCTCGGCGGCATACCACCACCCGGCACCGGCTCCAGCCACGCAGCCCACGAGAAGGAGCGCCCCTACGACCATCCCGGCGATCGGCGGCCCCACTGAAGTGTCAGCAAGGCTCAACTGTGCGGGGGTGGACATAGCCACCTCGGCGGCGATGCTAACTTTAATAGTCGCCACTGGAAGCTCCCTCTGTCCTGGGTGTTTGTCGGGACACCCATCGACTATAATTTGAATATGAAAGTTAGATAGTCCGCCAATTGGGTGACGTGGCGGGCATCCTCGGTGGCCGCGAGTGTGATCCGGTAAGGAGATGGCGTGACTCAGCATCAGCAGCTGCCGCCCGCGGTCATGAAGATCGTGCTCGGCGCCGAACTGGAACGGCAGCGTCTCCGAGCAGAGGTCACCCAAGAGCAGGCCGCGCAACGATTGCGCTGCGGGCAGTCCAAGATCGCCCACATCGAGGGCGGCAGCGGCATCAAGGCGATGGAGCTCGACGCGCTGCTCGACCTCTACGGCGCCGATGACAACGACACGGCCTATGCGCGGGCGTTGCAGGCGGAGAGCAACCGGCGCACCAAGCGCGGCGCGTTCAGTACCCGGTTCAAGCAGCAGATGCGGCTGCTGGTGGACATGGAACCCAGCTGCAACGAACTCTTGTCACATCAGGCCATGGTGATCCCCGGCCTCCTTCAGACCGAGGAGTACATGCGCGCGCAGTTCCGCGCGTGGCGCCCCTCGCCCACCCAGGACGACATCGATCGCGACACCGCGAACCGGCTCGGGCGGCAGCGGGTGCTCGACAACACCAGCCAGAAGTTCTGGTTCATCATCGACGAGGCGGCGCTACGGCGGACACCCATCGGCCCCGAGGCGATGAAACCCCAGATCACGCACCTGGTCGAGGTGATCGACCGGCCCAACGTCGAGCTGCAGATCGTCCCGTTCGACATCGGTTACTACATGGGGCAGAGTCACGACTACACCGTGTTCCAATATGAGGCGGATCCGCAGGTCAGCATCGTCTACCTTGAGAAGCATGACGGCGGCGAGTACGTCGAAGGAGCTAAGAAGACCGCCCGCTACCTCGACCTGTTCGACCAGCAGAAAGCCGCGGCCATCGGGCAGGAGCGGGCGCGGCGCTTCCTGCTCGACTTCGCTGCCAGCTTGTAGCCGCGCAAGACCACCGGAAGGCATCTCCCCAGCCATGGATATCCAGAACGGCAACAAGGCGCACCTCGACACGGACTTCCGCGAGTGGGTCAAGTCGCCCCTGAGTAATCCCAACGGCAACCAATGCGTCGAACTTTCCTTCACCAGCAACGCGGTCGGCATGCGCGACAGCCAGAACCCGGACGGTGCGGTACTCGTGTTCGACAATGACGAGTGGAACGCCTTCGTGGGCGCGGTCGAGTCCGGGTTCTTCCAGCATCGCTGAGGGGCCGCGATCCTTCGACCGGGTGTTCCGCAAGGCGTGTCGGCGGCGTTGCGCCGGGCGTGTTCAGGCCACCAGCCGCTCGATCATGTCTGGGGTCAGTGCCGGAACGACCTCGACCGCGCCGGCCGCGCGTAGTTCGTCTTCGGTGCTCTTGCCGGTCGCTACCGCGATCGCGCGTACACCGGCGGTCAGCGCTGCCTGGATGTCGTGGGGCGTGTCGCCGATCAGCACGGTGCGGCTGTTGTCGAACGGCACACCGAGGCGTTCGAAGGCGCGGCGTTGGGCGATCTGCACGAGACGTGGGCGGCTGGCGTCATCGTCACCGAAAGCACTGGTTTCCAGGTCGAGGTATCGCGCCAGCCCGAAGACCTCGAGTTTGATCCGGGCAACCTCCCGGAGATTGCCGGTCAGCACACCTTGGTGGGCGCGGGGATCGGTCGCCAGCGCGGCGAGCGTCTGCCGAGCACCAGGCAGCGCTCGACCGGTCGTGGCGAGTTCGTCGGCCATCTCGTTGTAGCCCGCCACAAGGGCTGCCGTGAGCCGCTCAACGGCTTCGCTGGTGGGGTCAACACCGTTGATGCGCAGGGACTCGGTCATGATGCCGAGCTCGGTCCGGCCCGCGATCGCCGCGAGCCTGGCCAGCGGTTTGCCCGTCGCAACGCGGAATGCACGGTCGTACACCGCACGTCCCACACCGCGGGTCTCGATTAGCGTGTGGTCGACATCCCACAGCACCAGCGTTCGGGGCGGTTCAGGCGCGCTCATGCAGAAAGTCTTTCACCACCAACCGGCCGAGCCCGGGACAGTATCGTTTACCCTGGTCGCGACCCTGGAGGGCGGTCGGGAACTTCGCAATGAGCGATCATCTGGCGCATGTGGTGGGCGAGCGGATCCGGTTCTACCGGACCACTGCTCGCCGAACCAAGGCGGTCGTCGCCGGGCTGGCTGGCATCACACCGGACTACCTCTACCAAATCGAGCGTGGCCAGAAAGTCCCAACGCTCGCCGTGCTGGCCGAGCTGGCAACCGTCCTCCACGTCGATCTCGGCGAGCTGCTCGGCGTGGTGCCGCCGCCACCTCGGCAGCACACTGACAGCGCCGCTGCGGACGCCCTCTATCGCGCCCTTGTAAGCCCGGCAACACCCGTACCGGGTTTCCGCGGGAATGACGAAGTGCGCCGTGCGGTACTCGACGCGTGGAGAACCTGGCAAACATCGCCGCACCGCTACACCGCGCTGACCGCCCAACTGCCCACCCTCATCGGCGAGACAGAAGCAGCTCTTCGCGGCGCCGACGCGGCGGGAAGCCGCGCCGCGCACAGGTCGGCAGCGGATCTCTACTGCTTGGTCCGCACCGTCACCAAGCGAGTTGGCCGCGGTGACCTGTCATTGCTGGTCGCCGATCGCGCAGTCCGGGCTGCGGAAGAGGCCGACGACCCGGTCCGCTTGGCCGGGGTTCGCTGGAACCTGACCCAGGTCTTGTTGGCCGACGGGCAAACCGAGGGAGCCGAAGCAGTCGCCATGCATGCCGTCGACGAGCTCCGCCCGTTCCGCGCGAACGGTAACCTCGATGCCTTGGCCGTGTCCGGGGCTCTGCTACTCATCGCGGCTATCGCCGCTGTGCGCAACGGAGACGCCTGGGGCGCTCGCGACCGGCTCCGGCTGGCCAGCCCGCTCGCCGAGAAGACAGGCGAGCGCAACACCTGCTGGACGGCCTTCGGCCCGACGAACGTGGCCATGTACGCCGTCAGCATCGAACTCGAGTCAGGCGAGGCTGCCGAAGGGCTGCGTCTCGCGGAACGCATCGAACCCCAACACTCACCCTCGATCGAACGGCGGGTCGCGTTCCTGCTCGACCAGGCCAAGGGCTACCAGCAACGCCGGGACTACGCCCGAAGCCTCCGACTGCTGGAAACGGCCGCGTCGGAAGCTGCGGAAGACATGCAGTTCCGGCCAACGGCGCACAAGTTGCTGCGCACGACGATCGAGCGCGGCCAACGATCGGTATCGGCCGAAGCCTCCCGCCTCGCCGGCCAAATTGGCCTTCCGTTCTGACACCAAGCACGTCGCTCAAGGCACCCGAACTGACAGTTCGGGTTACCCGCCGGTAACCGCAGTACCGTGCTTCTGGCGCTTGGACACTGGACCTACGCAGGAGGGACGGGTAGGCAGGGATCGGCTTCTGGCCGAACAATGCTCTGATGATCGATTGTGGCACTTTGGTGGCACTTCGCCCGCTGCGTTCGCTCATAGTCTCGCCCGTCTCACGCTCAGCAACGACGCGCGAAAGGGGTGACTATGACGATTCGTTTTCGCGAATGCCGAGATTCGCGGGCATCGGCGGGCAGTCATGCCCGTCGGTCGCCTCGTCTCGAATGTTTCGTGGGTCGTTTTCGCTCACTGCGGGCGAATTGTCGCGACATGGGCGGGGGGCGGGCATTTTCGCGCCGCAGCTCATTGGGAGATGGTGGGCGTGCCAACACCTGATTCTTACGCCGAGGCGGCGCAAGTTGAGCAGTCACTGGGTGAGTTGACAAGGCGCGGGTGGCATTTCATGTCGGTGACCGATCACGCCGGTGAGCTGGTTGAGCTTGCTGGATCGTATGCGCACCCGGACTCCGATGTGGTGGACACGATTCGCATGCGCAGCCCGGAGGATTGCTTGGCACGGCGGATAGTTGGAAATCCGCGCGCAGGTGGCGGAGTGACGTGGGAGCGCGACGGCGACTTGTTCTCGTGCGTCGCGGATTTGCTGGACTTGCCAGCTGCCGATGCGCGTGCGACACCCCGCTTAGTAATCGCGAGCGCCCCGCAATTGTGGACACCCGGCGCGCCGTTTCGTCATTGAATCCGCCGTAGCTTACCGGCCATTCTTTTGGGGGATGAATTCCATGACCGACGATCGTCTAGCTGTCAAAATGCACAGCAGTGAGGCGCGGCAGATGCGACCATTGGTGACACATCGAGATCTTTTCCTTTCATCGCCAGTGAAAACCACACCTGGCACTGCGGACAAGGCGCGACTGCTCATGACGCCACACCTGGCACCGGTAGTGCTGCGCGAGCGGGATCGACCGCTGCGCGTGATCGCGGAGGAGGCCGAACGCCGCTTGGGCATCCGCGCCGACGCCACAACTCCGGACGTCGGCAGGAAGCCCCCACGGGGCACTCACTCAAGTCGTCGCCAGCTGGGAGTGCACGCCGATGGTGGCGAGTAAGACCGTGCCCCCGATGTCCTCGCCGCAGCCCGCTAAGGCCCTTCCCCCAGGGGTTCCGGGCGTTGCTGCGAGGACTGGGGCGGCGGAACCACAGAGCAATTCGACGATTCCCCCTCCTGCTCGTGGTTTCGCCGCCCCACCCCGCACCGACTCGGACGAGGGCAGGTCGATGCCGGCGGTGATCGTGCTCCCTGCTCACGCACACACGGCGACCATCGGCATGGTCGCGCGCCACGTCGAGGATGCGGTGCTAGCCGGAGCGCGCGGTCGGCCGGTGTGCACGGTGCTGGTTGATACCAGCGACCGGAAGGACCCGTCGACCCAAATGAGGTTCGCCTCCAGCGGTTTGCGCGCGACGCACGTGGTGCTGACCTTGCCGGGCGCGAGCTGGGGCGCGGCGGTGGGGCGCGGCCTGCGCCACGCCGCGCAGGTCGGCGCAGAGGAGGTGGTGCTGGCAGATCCAGACGTGCCTGCGGATCTTGAAGCGCCAGCTGCGGAGTCACGGCTCGCGTCGGCGTTGCGCCGACTGCGCGAGCAGGACCGACCGGGAGCGGTGTGCACCCCGTTGGCCGCGCCGTGGTGGCAGCGATTGCTCGCCATTCACGTGCTGCGGCCCTTATGCGCGCCAGCGCTGGGCTTGACGCTGGTGGACCCGCAGGTCCGCACGCTGGTGCTCTCCGGCGACGCCGTACCCCACGCGCTCTCACCGTCCTGGGGTTTGATGCGCATGGGCTGGGAGCACGGGCACGGCCTGGGCCTGTTGGCAGCCGTTCGCGAGGCCGGTCTGGATGTCGGGCAGACCTTGCCACGCATTCCGCACTCCGAGGCGTTCGCCCGGTCGATGAACCGGGATCCGGTGGATCGTGGCGAAGCGTCCGCACTGCTGCCGATCGCGTTGCGGATGGCGTCGGTCGGCCCCTCGGAGCGCGACCCGGCGCCGGTAGTGCCGTGGGTGGCCGATCTCGGGTTGGTCCAGGGACACCTTCCGCCGCCGGAGATGCTGACGCAGTGCTCGCGGGCGGCCCAGGTAGTGGCTTCGCGACCGGGCGTTGCCGCGGGCTGGCCCGAGCCGCTGCTGAACTCCTGGCATGCCGCCCGGGCGCTGCGAGCCGATATTCCCGCGATCGCCGAACGGTTGTGGCTGACGTACCTGGCGCGGCTCGGGCCGTGGCTGCGCTTCGGCGCCAGCGCCGGTGGCTACACCGCGCCCGCCCGTTATTCAGTGGTCGCGGCGGCACGCCAGTTCTTGCTGGCCACCGGAACACCGGTCGTGGCCGACCAGACCGCTGAGGACTTCGGCGGTGAGCACATCGCCTCGTCGCTTCCCGGCACCGGCTGAGCACAGTCAACGCTCGCCGGTCACGTTCCCGCGAAGTATCTCGAAGAGAAAGGTTCGTATGCCACGCCGACAATTCGCACCGGACGACGCCGTGGACTGCACGACGGTCAGCGGCCGAGACTGCGCCGAGGTGTTCGCCGCCGCAGCCGAGTGGCTGGCCGACCCAGCACAGGCCGAAGTCCAGGTCTGGGGCATCGACCTCGACCAGCCCCGCCGCGCCGATCGCGAATCCGACGCGGACGTCTACCTCGAGCTGTTCTACAAGCGCTCCGACGACGGCCGCAGCACCGAAGAGCACGGCGAATGACCACGGCCAACTTCCCAGACCGCGCTGTGGAACGAATCGCGTTGTTCGGGGCACTCGCCAGCGCGTTCCACGGGTCGCATCTATGGGCTGACCGCTGGCTCCAGCGTCCGAAAGACGCTGTCCTCAAAGGACTACACGGCGACGAGCTGGTATACCCCAGCGACGGCAAATCCGCAGCCGAGGTCTCGCGTGAGAATGAGACCCCGGTGCCGGCCTGCGTCGTCGGGCGCCGCGCGGCCACAGCTCACGTGTTGACCTACGCCGCCGGGCAACTGATCGTCACCGAGGCCGTCGCGCGCATCCTCGGCCTGCGTCTGCCGTGGCGTGCCCAGCTGGCCGGTGCGGTGATCAACTTCGGGACGCACTGGATCATCGACCGTCGTCGTTTCCTGTTGTGGCTGGCGAAGCGGGTCAACCACAAGGACACCTTCATCGCGGTCGCCACCGTGATGCGCAAGCCCGATACCGAACCGGACACGTCCGGGCCGGGCACGGCGCTCTCCGACCTCGACCAAGGGCTCCACAAACTTCTGGGTGTCATCGCGGCGGCGGTGATGGCCCACCTCGCCGTTCCCGCGCGCCGTCGAGTGCGAGGTACCGCGTGCTGATCACCACCGACGTGGGCGACACCCTCGGCTCGTTCGATCGGCCCGGCACGGCGGACGTGCTGCGGGACATCGCGCTGGCGCCGGACAACGCGGCCGAGATCGACCGCAACATCCTGCACGTCGTGCCCGAACTCACCGACGAGGTCGCCGAACTGGTGCGCGAGCGGTTGCTCATCAACACCTCCGACTGGCCGCAGATCTGGCCGACCGGCGGGTTCACCGCCTACCCCGGCACGCTGGCCGCCCTGGAACGCCTCGCGGCCCTGGCACCGGTGGTGGCGCTGTCGAACGTCTCCTGCATCGCCGGGCCCGCCAGGATGGGCGACCTTCTTGACCAGTGCGGGCAGCACCTCGCCGGGGTGTACACCAGCTACCAGCTGCGTGCACGCAAACCCCAGCCCCGGTCCTGGACCACGATCGCCACCGAGCACCAGGTGCCGGTCAGCGACATCGTGCACCTCGGGGACCGCGTGCCCGAAGACATCCGGGGAGCGCTCGCCGCCGGGTGCCGGGCCGCCGTGCTCGTCAACACCCGCGACGTCGACATCCCGGACGACGTTCACCGCGACCCGCGTGTCGCCGTGGTACCCGATCTCGCCGGCGCCGCCGAACACCTCGCGAAACTGGCAGGAGCACCTGCATGAGCGTGACGATCTCGCCGATGCCCGAGGAACGCGGGCGCTACTGGAATGGGTTGTGTTCTCATCCGCACGGCGGATGCGGGGCGACCTTTACCTGGCCACACAACCGGATTCGCCAACAGCGCCACTGGGGCGAACTGCCGCGCTTATGCCTGTGTTATCCGCATATCTCGCGGGTGGAGAACGCGATCGTCGCCAACGGCGACCGGGCATGGCTGCTCGATCACAAAGTCGCCGAGGAAATGAAACGCATCGCCCCGTACGCGAAAACGGCGCTGCGGATGCGGCGCGCCTTTACGTCCCGGGTGATCGAGTACGCGCTGGACGAAGGCATCACCCAGTTCGTGGAACTGGGGTCAGGACACGTGCACACCAGCGCGGCACACGCGGCGGTGATCGGCGCGGACGCTGAGCAGGATCCCACGATCGTGCTCGTCGACCACGACCCGCTCGTCCTTGCCCACGGTCGGGGCGACTTCGAGGACGACCCCCGCGCTCGGCACCGATCGAACATGGTGCGGGGAAACCTCTTCGCTGTCGGCACGATGCTCACCCACCTGTCCACGAAGGGATTGCTCGATCTCACCCAACGCGTGTGCGTACTGGCAGTCGACCTCTTGCACTTCGCCGAACCCGGAATCGACGGCCGCTCCGTGCCGCGACGCCTAGCACAACGTCTGCATCCGGGCAGTCTTGTCGCGATCACGCACCTGACGGACGAGCCGTTGCTCGCGCCCGCGAACCCCGGCGATCTCGTGGCCTTGCGGGCGGTCACGGCCCGCTGGTGCCGAGCACACCAACGCTGTGTGCCGCCGCACCCGCAGCCTTGCAGCGTCGATGAGTTCGCCCGGCTGTTTACTGATCTCGATCTGCTCGACCCGGGCATCACCACGACCCGGCGCTGGCCCGAGCCGGAGGAGACCCGCCACCCCCGCGCGCCCTACACCCTCGCCGCGGTCGGACGTGTTCCCGAACGCCGCGCCGACGTCAGCCGGACGGGCGCGCCATGATCCACAACGACCGGTCTGACGATGAGCCCGATCCTCCTCGTCGGCCTTTCGGCCGCGCTGCTGGTGGCTGGCGCCGTGCTCGCCGTGCGAGCCCGCGCTCGCCGTCGGCGACGGCGCTGGAACGAGCGCCCGGACTCGGTCGCGGCAATAGCCGCCCGCGTCGAAGCCGAGCAGAAACAGCCACCACCCCCGGCCTGGCCGGTACACGACCGCGACCTCCGGGCTACCCGTCCGGAACGCGAGCAGCCGACGCTGCGGCTTCCCCCAGTCCGCACACCACCCGCACGGCCACGAACCGGGCCCCGGCCCTACCTACGACACGCTTCGCGCCCCACGCCACCGAACGACGCCGACACCACTGAAGCCAGGACACGTCCGCCCGAACCGCACTAACCGCGCCACCACGACGGTCGAGGCTCGCGGCTTCATTCCCCGACGAACCGCGTCCGCTGCCGTACGGCCGACAGCGCAGACGCTCTGCCCGAAGTCGCGAAGGCCATCGCCCCTTTGCGGGCCACGCACAACACCGCCCACTGACACCCCAAGGAAGGCCACCACCGGAATGCTCCACCTATTCGGCACCCTGCTGACCCGTGTCCGGGACGTACTCGACCCGTTCGTCGGGACCGGCCGCCACGGGCGCCCGCCCGCCGACGACGGAACCGTCGACCCGCTGATCGCCTGGTTTACCTATCGCGGCTGGACAATTCTCGATCGCGACTCAGACATCGTCGCCAACTTCTACTACCCCGCGAGTTTCGGTGACGCGCTCGACGACGACAACCGCCGGTACCCCGCGGCCGATGTCGGCTTGAACGAACTCGAATGCGACCTCTACCGCGACGGTGAGCACTGGATCGCCCGCTTCACCTCGTGCGGCACCATCATCGGCTGCGCTCGTCACCGCAGCACACCGCTCAGCATCGGCCTGCACACCGGTGTCTTTCCCGCCGTGCTCGTCCGACTGGAACACCATGCGCGCACGCTCCACCCCAACGAGATCTCCCGTTGCCTGATCTTCGGCTCGTGCGGCAGCAACGACAATCCCAGCGAGCCCTGCCGAACCGGCGCGCCGGGACACGACAAACCCGCCCTGCACGCCGTGACCGAACGCGAAGACGTCGTCGAATAGCCGGGGTCAGCCGCCGATGCCGTTCAGCCATCCAGGCCGCGGGCCACCGATCTGCCCGGACCGCAACGAATCCATTGTGGACAAATTGTCGCTTTTCTTTCAGATGGGAAGACAACCTTCGTGAACAGAAAGATCATGTCGTTCACAGCAGCCGTCACGGTGAGCATCGCCGCCGCGCTGACCGCCCCGGTGACCACAGCGGTCGCCGACACCCCGCCTCCGGTCGAACCGATGATCGTCGGCGGGCACCCGGCCACGAGCGCTCCTGCCGGTATCACCTCGCTGCAGTACGACGCGCCCGCGCACGGCGCCAAGTACATCGACTACCACACCTGCGGCGCGGCCTTGGTGTTCCGAGGCTGGGTGGTCACCGCCGCACACTGCGTCACCGACCCGCCAACAGGTGCGGCCAACGGGTCCACGGCCCGGCGATTCGCAGCCGACGCGGCGCCGATCCCGACCGCGGACAAGGCGTTTCACGTCCGGGTCGGCAGTCTCGATCGGCTCTCCGGCGGGGAAACCGCGACGGTGACCAAGATCGTGGTCCACCCCGGCTGGAACTGGGCCCAAGGCGCGCCCAAGAACAAGGTCTCGGACATCGCCATGCTCAAGCTCGACCACCTGCTCCAGCAGCCGACCGTCCAGCTGGCGCGCGACACCGCCCGTCGGGACAGCAAGATCAGCCTCTACGGCTGGGGCGTGACCGAGCCCGACAGCACCAGCACCGACCTGCCGCTGCACCTGCAACAGCTCGACACCCGCGTCACCGCGCCCTCCCGCTGCGCGGACGCGGCCATGTCCGTCGGCGAGCTGTGCACCGACAACCCCTCGGGCACGGACGGCAGCTGCTACGGAGACTCCGGCGGGCCCGCCCTGGCCACCGTCAACGGCGTGCAGCAGCTCGTCGGCGGCGCCAGCCGCGCCGCCACCGAATTCTGCGGCACCGCGCCCGACGTGTACACCAGCTCACCGGACTTCCGGGACTGGATTTACCACGTCGCCCGCACCGGCAACGCCACCTAACACGAAGCCCGGGCTGTCGCGCCCGTGCCCAGCACAGCGCGGCACCCCGGGACTCAGCCGGATCAGACCTGAAGTCGGGGACGACCAACGCCGATGAACCACACGACAAGCGCGACCGCGAACGACGCCCCACGATGGCCGACACCGGACTTCTCCCGGCTCGAACAACCCAACACGGCCCGGATCGCGGACTGGGCCGCCGGAAACAGCCACAACACCGGCGTCGACCGGTATTTCGGCGAACAAGTCGCACTCCTGCTACCCGTCGGCGACATCGCCCGCCATAACCTCGCCTTCGCCACCGACGTACTGCATCACGCGCTCGACCACGGGGTCCGGCAGGTACTCGTCCTCGGTTGCGGCATGCCCACCGGGCCCACCTGGCGGCACCAGGCCACGCTTGCCCATCCCGGAATCCGCGCGGTTCATGTCGACTACGACCCCATCGTGACCGCCGCCTGCACGATCGCCCGGCAACAGCATTCCAACCCGGCGAGCGAGATCCTCACCGCCGACCTGCGCGACCCCGACGCGATCCTGGCCAGCACAGCGGTGCGGAGCACCCTCGACCTGACCCAACCCGTGCTCCTGCTGGCCACCGCCGTCCTGCACCACGTCCCGGACGAACACCACCCCGCCGACATCCTCGCCCGCTACCGCGACGCCCTCGCCCCCGGCAGCTACCTCGCGCTCTCCCACCTCACGCCCCCGGACAAGCCCGAAGACCATCTCCGCCTGTCGGCCGCGCTGAACCTCTATCGCAGCATCGAACAACCACTCACGCCCCGATCCCGCCGCACGCTCAGCCGCTGGCTGTCCGGCCTCGACACGATCCCGGCCGACCACCACGACGGCCCGTTCCTGCACTGCGTCGCCGCACGCATCCCCGACGCCGACGTCCAAGACCAGTAATGGGCAGCCGTACCGGCAGCGCTGTTGCCGCTGCGAGGACTCGCCGCCCGGCCCCACCGGGCATGGCCAGCCGGTACGAGGCCGGCGCGTCCCTGCGGTCCCTCGCTCGCCGCTACCGCATGTCCGTCAAGACCGTCCGCGCCCATCTGGTCGCCGCTGGCGTCCAGATCCGGCCGCCCGGCCGCCCCAAGCGAACCGCGCACCCAGCCGCCTCAACCGCGGGCTCGACGGCCACCCTGCCCACGGAGCACCGACCAGCCCTGGCCGCCGTCCACCTTCTGCGACCACGCCCCAGTGGTCAGCACGAGAAGCCGGAACCCGAACCGCAGTGGCCATCGTTCGACCTCGATGCCCTCTTCACGCCGGTTGCCCCCGAACCGCCCGCGACAGCGACGGCTGGCGAGCGATGCATCGGCTTCACCACCCCGCAGACCGTGCACAGGATCAGCGACACCCCGATAGCGACCCGATACGGCGACCACACGGCCGCCTTCACTCGATGCGCGCGAATCGGCCTCATCGACGCCACGATCCCCGACGACGCCCAACCCTGCGCCGAATGCCACCAGGGCGCCCCCACGCAGGAATAACCGCGCCGACAGGCCCAGCGACCGGATCCGGGGGCGACCCACTTCGACAACCGACAGGCACGGCCAGCCGGGAACCACCAAGCCCGCAATTACCACGGTCCCCCGGTCAACAGGGCACCCAGGCCGCGCAGCGCCCGACGGCCTCCCGCTAAACTTACTCGCGGGCCGCTAGCTCAGTTGGTAGAGCAAAGGACTTTTAATCCTTGGGTCCAGGGTTCGAGCCCCTGGCGGCCCACAAGTTTCCGCAGGTCAAGCCACCTTTCCTGTTAAGTTCAGCGAGGTGGCCTCGGCTGGCGAGGTCGTGTGAGGTCCCTGGGCGAGGTTGCTCAGGGTTTGATTCCGACGGCGGCGAGTCCGAGACGCCTGGTTGGCGTCGGTGCGGTCATGCTGGGGCCGTCGGGCCACCAGTCGTCGAACGCCACGAGGCCGGGCGGCACGAGTTCCAGTCCGTCGAGCAGGGCCTCGATCTCGGCGCGGGTGCGGTAACGGCCAGTATTGGGACAGCGGACCTGCCAGGTGGCCTCCAACGCGCACGCGGCGTCGTGCTCAGGGCCGGTGCCGGGATCCCACCAGTGGCTCACGACGACGGCGGAACCGGGTGCGAGCGCGTCACGGTAGGTCGCCATGAGCTTGTCGGGATGGGCGTCGTCCTCGACGTGGTGCAGGGTGTCGGTGAGCAGCAGCCCGATCGGGCGGGTGAAATCCAGGAACGCACCGGCGGCGGGCAGGAGTTCTTCAGGATAGGTGTAGTCGGCCTGAAGGACGAGGCTGCACTCGCCGTCTTGCAGCAGGGCGCGACCGTGGGCCACGACGATGCAATCGGCGTCGGCGTAGGCGACCCGAGCGTCGGAGTTGTGGCGCTGGGCGACCTCGTGGGTGTTGTCGAACAGGGTCGGCAGCCCGACGCCGCAGTCGAGGAACTGGTCCATCCCGATGCCGGCGAGGTACCGCACGGCGCGGACGTGCCACGCGCGTTCGGCGCGGACCAGGTCTTTGAAGCCGGGTGTCGCGTGTTCGAGCTCGGCCACCAGGTCCCGGTCGATGGAGTAGTTGTCCTTGCCGCCCAGCGCGGCATCGCGCACCCGGGCTACCCCAGGGCGGGTGGTGTCCAGCGAGGGACACATCGGGTGGGTGCTGTTGATGTGCGCCATGACTGGCCTTCCCCACGGGTGGGCTCGTTCACCCCGACTCGAACGAACCCGTTGACACTGTAACGGCGTGCGCGGCTGTGGCACCCGGGCGCCGCTGTACCGGAGCGACAGTGGCGCGACGGCCCGGGTGTCCCGCTCTGGCTGGGGGTGTGACCGGTATCCGCGACGTCCATGACGGCGGAGCGGTGCACCGTGTCACCGAGGTTTCCCCGGCGGCGAGCCGTCGCGTCGTGGTTGCCAGAGGTCGGTGTTCGGGGCGCATGGTCGCTAGCCGGTCACCGACGATGCCGGTGCGTCGGTGTCGGCGGTCTTGACGGTGTGGGCGTCCAGGATCGCGGTGCGCGCCGCGTGGGCGAGGATGGCTTGCGTTCGCGCGGTGAAGCCGAGGCGGTTCCAGTGGAAAATGATCGCGTAGCTGATGACCTCGCGGAGGCCCCTGCGAAGGCGACCCTCGCTCGCTGCGGCACCGAGCGCGTGGCCGGCGTCGCGGAATGCTCGTGTCCAGGGGGCGATGGATGCCAGCGGCCCGCCCGGGCCGAGCAGTGACCCCCTGTCGGTGATGTCGGCGAGCAGGGGTTGGCGGATCGCCGCGGCCATGGCGGCGACGTTGCCGGAGGTGATGTCGGCGGGCAGCGGGCGTTGCTGGGAGACGTGGTGCCAGATGTCGCCTTGCTCGTACCACTCGATGTGGGCGGCGCGCATGAGCGTGCTGCACAGCAGCAGGGACAGCTCGCGGCGGCCGAGGCCGATGTCGCGGTGCGCCACGGTGAGGATGGCGTGGCTGTCGGCGCAGAACAGGTCGTGGGCGATGTCGATACCGGGGTGGTCGCCGAAGGCGGCGGTTTCCGGTTCGTAGATCCCGGTCCACCACGAGTGGAGGTGACCGCGGGCGGTGAGGTCGTCGAAGGCGCCGGAGAGCGTCTGTATCAGGGCGTGGCGGTGTTGTGGGCCGACGTGGAGCCGCAGTCGCCAGCAGGGGTGTTTGCGGATGAACCACCACCCGCTGGTCATGTCGTCATCGGCAGCGAGGGTGAGCAGCGGGGCGAGGTGCGCGGTGGCGGTGTGTTCGGCGTTGTCCCAGTCGGTGAAGCGGAGGTAGACCTGCCACCAGCTGGGGTCGGTGTGCTGGTCGAGCGCGCGCTGGCCCGCGTCCCGGTAGATCTCGATCGCGTCGGACAGTGCGAGCGCGTCCATCCCGGCTGTCGAGGCGGCCTGGTCCACTGGCGTGCCGGCGAGGACGGTGGCGATGGCGTGCTCGAGGCCAGGGCACGGGGTCAGGTGATCAGCAGGCATGCGTCCCATCCCGAGATCGGTGGTGTGTCGTGAGTCGCGGTGTGCGCGGCGAGCGCGAGTCCTGCCGTGCCGGTGAGGAACCCGGCGGCCTGTTCAGATGTGTTCGAGGTGGCGTGGCTCAACGATGCGGCCAAACGCGGCAGGTGCTGGCTGATGTCGGCGCTGAGCGCGTCTTGGGCCGCGCGCCAGGCGGTCTGGTAGAGCCCGGCCCAGCCGTGGCAGAGGCTGGTGTCGGTGACGTGGGCGAGTTGGCCGGAGTCGGCCAGGCAGACGGCGAGGGCGTCTTCGGCCAGGCGTTGCCGGGCGGTGTCGCCGGCAGCGATGGCGGCGATCTGCTGGGCGCGCGCGATTCCGGGGGTGCCGTAGCACCAGCTCGGCCGCAGTGGGCCGCGCTGGTGGGCTCGGCCGGTGCGGATTTCGTCGTGGGTGAGCCATTCCGGCCACCACGGGCCGGAATCGTCGTCGTGGCGCCAGGTGTCCAGGTGCGCGCAGATCCGGGCGATGGCCTCGGCGTGGCCCTCGACGGTGACACCGCGGCGCAGCGCGGTGCCGAGGAAGGCCAGCACGCCGCAGATGCCGTGCGCGAGGCCGAGGTTCGCGTGGCCGCCGGGTGTCGCGATCGTGGTGTCCGGGTCGTGCCCAACCCACCATCCGGGCAGCTGGTCAGGCCGGGGTTCGGTCAGGCGCACGAGGTGGTTCAGGACCTGTTCGAGTACGTCGGCGCCGGGGTTGTGCTGGAGCAGGAGCCGCCCGATCCCGGTCAGGCCGGTGAACAGGTCGTACTCGCTGAAATTCGGGGCCTCGCCACGGCTGGCGCGGGCCGCAGCGGTCTCAACGCGGTGCTGGGCCAGCGTGCGGACGCGAGCTTCCAGGGTGGCGACAGCGTCCTGGTAGCGGTGCCGCCCGTCGGCCTGCGCCGCGTGCAGGAGGAAGGAGATTGCCGGTGCGCCGAGGTAGAGGTTGGTGTCGGCGGCGATGCTGACGCCGCGGGAGGTCGCCGCAGTGACCCACGGGTGGGCGGTGGCCCAGGATCCGGCTCCGGCGAGGGCGCGTTCGATGTGCAGCAGGGCGATCCCGGCCGCGCCTTCGGCCAGCGATTGCTCCCGGCCGCTGTGGTCGTCTGGGTCGGTGACCGGGACCGCCAGGCGCGCGGCCAGTTGGTCGGAGAGCGTTTGTGGTTCCCGCGTGGTGGTCATGCTCGGTCCTGGCGGAGAAGGGCGAGGCGGCGCTGGGCGGTGGCTCGGGCGAGGCGAGCGGTGACCTTTTCCGTGCCGGGGTCCACGCTCACCGCGCGCAGGTGGTGGCTGTGCAGCAGCGTCCGCAGCACTAGCCGTTCCTCGACGCTTTCGTCGTGTGCCGCGCGTTCGCGGTAGGAGGCGAGGGCGTGGTGGCGCTGCTGCCACGCCTCGGTGACGGCGTCTCCGCCGGGTAGGGGCCGCAGCTGGCCGTGGTGGTCGACGAGGGCGAGTGCGGCGTCGGCGAGCGCGCGGTCGAGCTTGCCGGGTTCGTGAGGCAGCAGGTCGACCAGGTCGCGCAATCCGAGCTGCGGGGAGGTCGCCAGTGACGCGACGATCTCGGTCATGGAGGCCGCCGCAAGGGCTTGGCCGGGTGTTTCGGTGCGTTTCGCACAGCGCAGCTGTTCCACGGCGGCCACCGAGTCCGCGGTGAACACCTCGTCGAGGGCGTCGCGTGTTTCCGGGGTGTGGCCGAGGGCGGCCGGGGATGGTGTTGCGGAGGCGTAGGTGAGTTCGGCGAGCAGACCTGCCTCGCTCAGGGTGCCGGCCCAATCCGTGAGCTGGGCGGCCACGGCCTCGTGGGTGTCGGGGCGGGTACGCAGGCACAGCACGAGGTGCTGGTCGCAGTCGGCTCGGGCGGGGTCGTGATGTCGCCAGAACCACCACGGCGCGGCGCCGTGCTCGGTGTTGACGCCGGTGATCAGGCCGGGCAGGTAGTCGGTGAGGATCTCGTCGAACCGTGTGGGATGGGCGTGCAGGTGTGCGCGGATGATTCCTGCCCTGCCTGGCATCGCCGTGTCCGAGCGGCGCACCGCGACGTGTGGCCGGGCTGCTCGTGTCTCGTCGTGCCCCGGTGTCTTGGCCGGTGGGGCGGCGCGCAGTGGGACCACTAGTTCGCAGGGGCGCCCGGCCCAGCCGCCGGGTTCGTGAGGTCCGGCCTCGCGCAGTTCGAGGTGGCCGGTCCGGTTGCGTTCCAGGCGGCTGCGCAACAGTGCGCGATCAGCGTGGTCGTCCAGGTCGAGCGGGAGCCGGAGTTCACCTTCGACCAGGACGACCGCCGAGGGCACCCGCCACCGTGCCCGCCAGGTGTGCAGCGCCTCGTCCCAGGAACCGGTGCCCGCGGCGGGTGGGACGTCAGTGGGGGTGAGGTGCCAGCGGGCGGGCGAGAGGACGGCGCGGCCGTGGCGGATGCGGGGCACGAACGGCAGGTCGTCGGCGACGCCGTAGCCGAACGGGCCGTACACCGCGCGGCGCGCGGAGGCGACCTCGGCCAGGAACCGCGCCAGCGGCGGGGTCTGGATGGTGTTCTGCAGCGCGTGCGGGATGTGCGGCTGGACCCGCCGGCCGGTGGAGATCCGCACAAGCGCGATCTCATCGGCGTCGGCGGTCACCGCCAGATCGTCCAGCTCGATCACGGTCCGCTCGGTGGCGTGGTGTTCGCCGAGAGGGATCAGGTACGGCAGGAACCGGGGTACGCGCACGATGTTCTCGTTGCCCTCGCGCCGTGGCGGGAACGACAGCTGCGCGCAGGCGACGTCGGCGCAATCCGGGGCGTAGCTGGCGGCCAGCCGTTCCCGGTCCTGTTCGGACAGCAGGCGGGTGAAGCGTCCGGCCATGCTGGTGGCGTGCATCGGAGCGCCGGTGACCCACAACTGGAAATGCCCGCGTTCCAGGGCTTCGGATGAGGTGGCATGAAGCTGGAACGCCAGCTCCGCTCGAGCGGGCGCGATGAGTTTCGCGTGGTCACCGACGCGGAGATCCTCGAGGACGGACTCGGTCACGGCGATCTCGGCCCGGCCCTCGGTGCTGGCGCGCTGGATCAGCCGCAGGAGGGTGACGTCGCGTTCGGTGACGAGGTGCGCGGCGCGCGGCCGGGCCGCGCCGAGAAACCCGGCGGGGAAACCCAGCCCGGAGTCGGCGATCACCTCGCGCACACCGACGACCGCGCCCGCGCCGTAGCGGTCCAGGAACCGGGCGTGCCAGTCCTTCCATGCCGGATCGCCGAACGGGAACGGGGTGAGCCGCAGGAGCGTCGTCGCGGCGATCTCCGCCTCGCGCAGCACCGCCTCGGGAACGGTCAGCTCGCCGGCCACCGCCACGTCCACGGCCTGGACCCGCCCCGGGGTCGGATGGAGCGCGCGCATCCGATCCTCGGTCTGCTCCAACGCGATCGCGTGCTCGGCCATCGGCGCCCAGGCACGCGCCGAGGCCAGCTCGTCCCGGATCGCGGTGAGTTCGGCGGTCATCTTCACCAGGTCGGGCAGGTCGTCGATGCCCGCGGCGTCGAGTTCGGCGAGCAGGTGCGACAACGGGTCCGTCGCTGTCAACGGTGGTCGCAGTGTGGTGATCAGCGCGCCGCTCTCGACCAGTTGCGCGAGCAGTCGGCCGATGGTCTCGGGGTCGGTGGCGGGGAAGTCGGAGCCGATCCGCTCAGCCAGCTCCGCCATCCGCACCGGGGACGCCGCGCCTCGCAAGGCGTTCTCGACCGCGCGGGTGTAACGGAGGGAGGTGTCGAGTGCCGCGCCGCGCTGGGGCTGGGTTTCGTCCGGGCGGGCGGGAATCACGACCCGGGTGCCGCGCCGGAACGCGGCGTTGTTGGCGACCACTGTCAAGCGCGGCAGCAGGTCGTGACGTTGCTGCAGGCCCGTGATGATCTCGCCGAGCCATCGGGCGTCCGCCCGCGCCGACACCCGGCATTCGGGGTCGAGGCGAGCGGACGCCGGGGCGTCGGTGGAGGCGGCGGCGACTCCGGCGAACAAGCCGAACGGGGTCGCGCGCCGCCTCCACCGCAGCAGGTAGGACGAGGTGGCCGACAGCACACGCCGAACCTGGCGCGGGTCGCCGTCGCGGCCGGAGACGAGCTGGTCAATCTGCTCGGCCAGCACGGGGCTCGCGATTCGCAGCGCGGCACGGACCTCGGCGCGGTGCCATAACCGCACCAGCCACGCCCGGCCAGTCCCGGAGGCGTCCCCGGTTCCGGCGGACACGGCCTCGGGCACGTCCAGCCCGCCTGGGTCCGTGCTGACCCGGGCCAGCACCAGATCGACGTGCTGGAAATGGGTCCGTTTCGCGGCCATGAGCCTCGCCCTGTCTTCTACTCGGAGTCGGTCACAGAGGCGTGGCGACGTGGCTGGTGCAGGCGGACCCGCAGGTCGTGCCGCCGCAGTTGTCGCTGGTGTCGCACGACATCTTCGCCAGCGGCAGGCTGTCGGCGATCACCGTCAGATCCAGCGAGAACTCGTCGGCCTCCTCGGCCGGGGAGGTAAGGGCCAGGGTCATAATCGATCACTCCTTCTCGGTTACTTCTTGGTGTTCCTGGCCTGTCGGGGAAGGCCAGGACATCGTGATGCGCTGGTGCCGCTTGTCGACAACCACGCCGTCGGGCAGCCGCTCGTCCGGGGTGCCGGGCGGCCACACGCCGAAGGTGGGCCCAGGGCCGTGGCGCTGGTCGCGGTCCCACGCGCGGATCTGCTCGCAGAACGCGGTGACGAGGTCGTCCGCGTGCGGGCCGAAGGCGTGCGCGCCGAATTCGGCGATCCCGGGTTCGACACCTCGCGTAGTCAGATACGCGACCGAGTCACCCTCGATGGCAGCGGAGTCGAACCACACGGTGCCCTCGTCGACCAGTACCGGCCGCAGCGACGCCTCGGCGCGCAGCTTGCCGAACCCCGGGAAAACGGTGGCCAGCCACAGTTGCAGCGTTTCGAACGACTCGGCTCCGCCGATCCGCACACCCGTCCACGCCTGCGCACGCGGGGTGTCCAGGACGCCGTCCAGGTCGGGGACCTGCTCGCAGGGCCAGCCGTCGTCGAACCGCATCACCGCGTCGGTACCGCGCAGCGGCACCAGCTGCTCCTGGTGCGCTCCGTCGCCCTGCATGGCGACGAATCCGCAGATCTCCGCCGACCGGCTCACCAGGTGATCGCCCTCGCGGACCAGTTCCAGGGAACGGGTCAGTCCCCGCACCCGCAGCGGCACCACCAGCCGACCGTCGGGGGCGAGCTGGTCCAGCCACGCCTGCGGGATGTCCCAGGCGCCGACCGTGACGATGATCCGGTCGTAGGGTGCGAAGTCGGCGATCCCGGTCTCGGCGTCGGCGAGGATGACGTTGACCCGCTCGTAGCCGGCGGCGTCCAGCAGCCGCCGGGCGCGTTCGGTGACGTCGGAGTCGATGTCGACGGTGGTGACCTGCCCGCCGGGTCCGGCCAGCCACGCCATCATGGCCGCGTTCACCCCGCCGGAGCCGATCTCCAGTGCCCGCATCCCGGGGCGGATGTCGGCCTGCTCCAGCATCCCGGCCTGCAGCTGCGGCGAGGACACCGTGCTGATCGGCACGCCGCGCTCGTCCCGCTTCACATGCACCGCGTCGCGAGCCTTGTACGCCTGCGCCGGTGTCGCCTCGGGGGCGAACAGATGCCGGGGCACCCCGTCGAACACGGCGGCGACCCGGTCGCTGCGGATCGCCCCCATCTCCCACAACTCGGCGATCATCGCCTTCCGCAACTCGTCGGGGTCCTCGGCCGCGCGGGCGGCATCGGTGTCGGTGTGTTCAGGTGTGCTGATAGCAGTACCTTCTTTCATGGCTGGGGCCTCCGGGGAACGCTTGATGTGCTTGTCCCGCGAGGACTGTGATGAGACAGCGTCCTCGGAGGTTTTAGCCGGAGGCTTGTCGTCTTGGAGGGTGTTGTCCCGATGAGGACTGGTTTATCAGCACGACGCGCGGCCTCCGGTTCCAGTTTTTTCGTTCCTGGACACGAAGGGAGTCGGCGCATTTGCTGGGAGCAGGTATCGACTGGGCGGAGTCTTTTCATGATGTGGCCCTGGGCCGCCCGGGCGAGGGAGTGATCGAGCAATTCCGTATTGACCACACCGCGGCGGGAGTCGGTCGGCTTGTGGCTCGCTGCCTGGAATTGGAGACCGACCCGGCCGACGTGCGGATCGTGCTGGAAACACGACACGGTCTTCTGGTCGAGGCGTTGACTGATGCGGGCTTCACGGTCCTGCCGGTCAATCCGGATGTGGTGGCCCGCCGCCGGGGGCCGGCCAAGAAGAAAGACGACGCCGAGGACGCCCGGATTTGCTGCTTGCTGGCATTGGATCAGTTCCTGGAGCTGCGGAAACTGATCCCGCACGGTGAGTTGGCGGGCGAATTGCGCGCGATCGCCCGAGACGACGAACGCGCCGCCCGCGACGAACGAAGGCTGCTCAACCGGCTGCGTGCGGACTTGCTGGCCATCTTCCCGGCCGCTCTGGCCATCGCCGGCGGCGACCTCGGCTCGCCGGTCATGCTGAAGCTGTTGAGCCGCTGGCCAGGCCATGACCAACTGGCCGCAGCCGGCCCCGGCGACATCGCCGCGTTCGCTCGCGCCGCTAAACACGGCTGGCCCGACCGCTTCGCCGCCCGCGTCGCTGACGCCCTGGACGCTGACCGGTTGCCGGTCAAAGAGTATCTGGTGCGCGCGAAATCCGGCACGATCGCGCTGACTGCGACCCAATTGCTGGCCATCCGCGATCAACGGAGGGCGTGGGAACGCCGCATGGCGGAATTGCTGCTCGGATCGGCCCGTCATGGCCGCGCGAAACAACCGAAGGAGCCTGATCCGGGAAAAGCGATCCCGGGCGGTGAGATCTACCTGAGTTTCCCCGGGCTCGGGGACCGGCTCGCCGCCCGGATAGCCGGAGAAATCGGAGACGACATCACCCAGTTCGACACACCCAACGGGTTGCAGTGCTATGGCGGCACCGCCCCCGTCACCCGACGCTCCGGCCGGAGCGAGTTCGTCGTCGCCCGCCGTTTGGCGCATAACCACTACCTGGGCACCGCCGTGACGGCGCTCCCTGAAAGTCCCCAGGGGTACTCGTCGAAATTCCCCAGCTGAGGTGTGCCAGCTTAGCCTGGGTCAGCGGTGGAGTGGGATCACTCCGTCGGGTGCTGCCAGGGGCATCTGCGGGCGGGCGGCTTCGGGTGTGGTGAGCAGGGCGACGATGGTGACCGGGCCGCCGCAGTGCGGGCAGTCGCGTTGCGCGGCCGGCTGCGGCAGCGGCGCGGGCGCGCTCGGCGGGGCGGCCGCCGGAGGCGGCCCGAAGGACGTGTGCGGGTGGCCGGCCCGGTCGATCTCGCGGCGGGCGGCGGCGGTGCGTTTGCACTGGCGCGAGCAGTAGAGGCGGGTCTTGGCCTGACGTCCGGTCGCGATGAACGCTTCCCAGCAGATCGGGCAGGTCTTGCGCGTCGCGTTGTAGTTCGGGTCGCGCGGGTCAGGAGACATGCGCGTTCACCGCCTTGCGCAGCTTGTCCGATGTGGACTGATGGGTGCGGAGTCGGTAGGAGGGGCCGTCGATGCCGACGACGGTCGCGCGGTGCAGCAGCCGGTCCAGCATCGCCGCGGTTATCTGACTGCTCGGGTTGAGTGTCCACGATGTACACGATTGGGTTGGCGTGCCTCCCTTGCGTCCGTTGTGGACGGATTACCTTGCTCCGTCTATGACGGGATCAGCGTTGAGGGTGCAGCGGGTCGTGATGCCTTCGGGCACGGAGTCGGCGACTGTTGTGGCCGACGGCCTGGTGCTGGATCCGGTGGATCGGTTCCTGGCGCATCTGACCGCGATCGACCGCTCCCCGAACACCGTGCGCGCCTATGCCCATGATCTGCGGGACTATTTCGAGTTCCTGCACTGCCGTGGCCTGCACTGGGATCGGGTCGCGCTGGAGGATCTGGGCCGGTTCGTGACGTGGCTGAGGTTGCCGGTCGGGGCCCGCGATGGACGGGTGGCGATGCTGCCCTGGGTGGAGGCGAATCTCGCTGCCGCGACGGTGAATCGCAAGCTGTCGGCTTTGGCGTCGTTCTATGAGTTTCATCAGCGGCACGGTGTCGAGCTCGGTGAGTTGCTGACGCGGTGGCGGCCGGGCCGCCGCGGCGGGTCGTGGCAGCCGTTCCTGGCGCACCTGGGCGCACGGCCGGAGCGGCACCGCGCGATCTCGCTGCGAGCAGAGCGGCGGCCGCCACGGGAGCTGAGCCAGGCGGAGATGACGGCGCTGATCGGTTCTTGCGACCGGTTGCGGGACAAGTTCCTGCTGAACCTGTTGAAGGGCACGGGATTGCGGATCGGTGAGGCGCTGGGGTTGCGGCACGAAGATCTCGACGCCCGCCGTCGGCTGGTCGCGGTTCGGCCCCGGAGGAACGTGAACCGAGCGCGGGCAAAGACGTGGTCACGGGAAGTTCCCGCCGATGCTGACCTGTTCCGCCTCTACAGCGATTACCTGCACGAGGAATACGGGACGCTGGACTGTGACTACGTGTTCGTCAATCTCTGGGGCTCGCCGGTCGGCGCGCCGATGAGCTACGCCACCGTCGACCGACTGGTGCGCCGCCTGCGAGCCCGCACCGGGATCGCGTTCTCGCCGCATCTGTTCCGCCACAGCTACGCCACCGGGTTGCTGCGCCGCGGGGTCGCCGCCGAGATCGTCCAGCACTTGCTCGGGCACGCCAGCATCAGCACCACCGTCGACACCTACTCCCATCTGGGTGTCGAGGACGCTCGTCGCGCCCTGGCCGCGGCCGGGTTCCTCGACGCGCCAGCGACAACGGAGCCGACCGCATGAGGCAGCTGCACCCGATCCCGCACGGCGACAACGACTCCGGCACCGATCTGGCGGCCCGGCTGCGGCCGCAGTTCGCGCAACCGGTGATCCTGGTCGACCCCGACGACCCGGTGATCGGAGGGCCGCAGTGCCTGGTCCCGGTCTGCGACCGGCTCGCGGTGATCTTCGGCAAGTGCTCGGCCCACCATCAGCGCTGGATCGAGGCCGGCCGCCCCGACGACGTCGAGACCTGGGCGAAGTCGGCGCCCGCGAACCGGCGCTGGCTGCACCAGCCCCGGAAATGCGCGATCACGACCTGCCACCGCAGCCGCCGCGAGCACGGTCTCTGCCACTCCCACGCCAGTCGGTGGCAGAAACAGGGCCGCGCCGGGCTGACACAGTGGATCGCCGACGGCGGTGGCGGTCCGCCGCTGCCGGCCGGGGACGGCTGCCGGTTCCCCGACTGCTGCCTGGAGGCCGAGGGCGAGGCTGGATTATGTGACCATCACCGGAATCGGTGGATCCGCGCCGACCGGCCGCCGATCGAGTCCTGGCTCCTCGGTTGCGCGACGTTCGGGCAGGACCGGTTCGACCTGCGCGCCCTGCCGCTGAAGATGCGGCTGGAGATCGCCTACGCGATCCAATGCCGGGTCGACGAACGCCGCACGATCACCCGGCCGCACTCGATCCGGCGGCTGCTGCGAGCCCTGCCCGGCGGCGGCGTCCCCTCGCTGCTGGACCGCAGCCCCGATTCCTGGATGGCCTATCTCGGGTTCTCCAGCGAGCGCGGCTACATCGAGCGACGGTTCCTGCTGGACGCGATCGGCTATCTGCGTGATCTCGTCGACGGCGTTGGCTGGGACGCGGAGTTCCCGCGCGATGTGTGGCTGCTGCGCCGGCTCGGGTTCCCCGGCCGCGACACCCGGTTCCGGTTCACCGGGATCGAACCGATCTGGTTGCGGCAGTTGACGAAACGGTGGGCCCGCTGGCGATTATCCACCGGGATCGCCGTCGCGACCGTCGGCGCCGACATCCGCGCGATCACCCTGTTCGCGCAGTCGTTCCCGGCCCTGCAGCGCGGACCCGAAGCACTGACCCGGGAGCTGGTCGAGGTCCATCTGGCGCACCTGATCGAACGGTTTCCGAATCCGAAGAGCCGGACCGGTCAGCTCAGCAGCCTCGCCGGTCTGCTGCGCGCGGCCCGCCAACACGGCTGGGAATCCCGGCTGTCTGCTCAGGTTGACCTGTTTCCCGAGGACTACCCGCGCCTGGTCAAGGGGCCACCACGGGCGTTGTCGGAAGCGGTGATGGCCCAGCTTGAACACCCCTGCGTCCTCGCCCGCTTCGCCGACTCCCGCGGCCGGTTGTTGGCGCGGATCCTGATGAGCACTGGGCTGCGCGTCGGTGACGGCGCCCGGCTGCGGCTGGACTGCGTCGTCCGCGACGGCCAGGGCGCGCCTTACCTGCGCTACACCAACCACAAGATGCGCCGGGACGCGTTCGTCCCGATCGACACCGACCTGGCCGAGGCGATCGCCGTCCAGCAGCAGGCGGTGCTCGACGAGTTCGATGACCCGGCGGTCCTGCTGCCGCGGCCCACCCGCAACCCTGACGGCAAGGTGGCGTTCAGCACTGCAACCTTCCGGGGAGAACTGCGAGAGTGGTTGCGCGTCAGCGATGTCCGGGACGAACTCGGCCGCGCCGTCCATGTCGCGCCGCATCAATGGCGCCACACGTTTGGCACTCGCCTGATCAACAACGAGGTCCCGCAGGAGACCGTCCGTCGTTTGCTCGACCACGACTCGCACGCCATGACTTCGCACTATGCGCGGCTGTCGGACACGACCATCCGGGAGCAGTGGGAACGCGCTCGCAAAGTCAACATCGCCGGTGAGGCCTTGGCCACCGACACCGGTCCGCTGGCCGACGCTGTCTGGATGAAGAACAACCTCTCCAGGGCGAAGATGGCGCTGCCCAACGGCTACTGCTCCTTGCCGCTGCAGCAGAAGTGCGAGTTCGCCAATGCCTGTTTGACCTGCCCAGTTTTCGTCACGACGCCGGAGTTCCTGCCCCAGCATCGTCACCAGCTCGAGCAGACCCAAGACTTGATCGCCCAGGCCGACCGCAACGGACACCAGCGCCTTGCCGAGATGAATCGCACCGTCGAGAAGAACCTCCTGGCCATTATCGACGGCCTGACCACATCGGATGGCTGCTGCGGCGGCGGAAAGTCCTGCGCCTGCAACGGAAAAAGCGGCTCGAATGCTTGCTGACAACCCCAGACACCTCGCCGAACACGCCCGTCAGCGCCACGATCAGACCCTGCACCGCGCCCAACAGGCGCTCGCCGAGCTGGCCGACGCCGGAGAACAGGTGACCGTTGCGCAACTTGCCAACCGGGCCGGCGTCTCGCGGTCATGGATCTACACCCAACCCGCATTGCGCGACCGGATCCGGCAGCTACAGCAGCATCGCGCCAGCGCTGGCTTCGTCCGCGACACCGCCACCCGGGCCACCGACGACTCACTGCGTCAACGTCTGGCCCTGGCGCACGAGCGAATCAACCAGCTCCGCACCGAGAACCAGCAACTCCGTGACGCCCTTGCCCACGCCCACGGCCAACTCCGCGCAGCCCGCCTCAGCACCGGTGATCGATAGTCAAAGACACCTGTCCACGACGCGAAACGCCAGGTCAAAGGCGGTATTTGAAGATCGAAGTCGAGATAACGGCGGCGACGGTCGCGTCACCGAAAGCTGTTGCCCAGTCAGCGATCCCGACGTTGGTGGTCAGGATCGTGGACGACTTGAGGTAGCGCTGGTTGATCACCTGGAACAACGCGGACGCGCCGTCGCCGGGCAGCGGCAGATAGCCGAGCTCGTCCAACTATGTGGATATCCACATAGTTGGACGAGTTCGGCTACATGGAACTGGACAAGGTCGGCGCGAAACTGCTCTTCCAGCTTTTCACCGACCGCGAGGAACGCCGCGCGATCGCCATCGCGACCAACGCACCCTTCTCGGAATGGCCGAAAACCTTCACCGACCAGCGTCTCTGCCGCGCCGTGATCGACCGCATGACCTTCAACGGCACCATCATCGAGACCGGCAGCGAGTCCTACCGCGCCCAGAGCACCCAAGCCCGGCTGCAGGAACAACAACTCGCCGCGAGCGAGAACGACGGCCTGATCGGCGCCCTCAACCGCCCCTGAAACGAATGGGGCCGGCTGCCCACGGCGACTGTCTTGTCGGAGACAGGTCCGTGAGCACCCGGCCCCGCACAACCTAAACCTCGATCCACCGAGGTGTGGGGCTGGGGTGGGTGTGTCGGAATGAGAGAAGTGCCCTCTGAGCTGGGATGATTGGAGTTCTCACACAGCAACCTGACCCCAGTTCTGGAAGGCACTTCGAGTGCAAGTTTCGCACAGGTTCGCCGAGGAGTCGGCGATATTCGACGATGACCATCTCGTGTCGCTGGCCGGTCTGGTGCCGGTGATGACGCTGGCCGGACAGACCAGACTGCCGCAACTGCTGGCGGAGAAGGTGTCGATCACCCAGCCGCGGATCGCGTCCGGGACGGCCAATCCGGGCCCGAAACTGGCCACGGTGATCGCGGGGATGTGCGCGGGCGCGGACTGTATCGACGATGTTGATGTTGTGCGCTCGGGCGGGATGACGACACTGTTCGGCGGGGTGTATGCGCCCTCGACGGTCGGAACCCTGTTGCGGGAGTTCACCTTCGGACACGCCCGCCAGCTGGAGTCGGTGCTGCGTGAACATCTGACGGCCTTGTGCGAGCGAGTCGATCTGCTGCCCGGCACTCACAAGCGGGTGTTTGTGGATATCGACTCGCTGTTGCGGCCGGTGTACGGGCATGCCAAGCAGGGCGCGTCCTACGGGCACACGAAGATCGCCGGGAAGCAGGTGCTCCGCAAAGGGCTTTCACCGTTGGCGACCACGCTGAGCACCGAGCACGGCGCGCCGGTGATCGCCGGGATGCGGTTGCGGGCCGGGAAGACCGGCTCCGGCAAGGGCGCCGGACGCATGGTCGCCCAGGCGATCGGGACCGCTCGTGCCGCCGGGGCCGGTGACATCCTCGTGCGGGGTGATTCCGCCTACGGCTCCCGGTCGGTAGTCCGCGCCTGCCGGCGGGCCGGGGCGCGATTCTCGCTGGTGCTGACCAAAAACGCCGCAGTGCGGCGGGTGATCGCGGCGATAGGTGAGGACGCGTGGACGCCGGTGAAATACCCCGGTGCGGTCCGTGACCCTGACACCGGGGAGTGGATCTCCGACGCCGAGGTCGCCGAAATCCCCTACACCGCGTTCGCCTCCACGGCCGACCGGGTCACCGCGAGGCTGATCGTGCGGCGTGTCAAAGACGCCCGCTACCCGGACGCGCTGTTCCCGGTCTGGCGATACCACCCGTTCTTCACCAACACCGCCGAACCGACCGCTGCCGCTGACATCACCCACCGCCGCCACGCGGTCATCGAAACCGTGTTCGCCGACCTCATCGACGGCCCCCTGGCGCACCTGCCCTCGGGCCGGTTCGGCGCCAACAGCGCGTGGGTGTTGTGCGCGGCGA
The DNA here is from genome assembly GCF_021391495.1 of Amycolatopsis acidiphila. Taxonomy (NCBI): domain Bacteria; kingdom Bacillati; phylum Actinomycetota; class Actinomycetes; order Pseudonocardiales; family Pseudonocardiaceae; genus Amycolatopsis; species Amycolatopsis acidiphila. The sequence continues at coordinate 7,708,312 of NZ_CP090063.1, forward strand.
TCGCGCACAATCTGCTACGCGCCTGCGGTGTCCTGGCCGGCGACCGGCACGGCCACGCCCGCGGTGCCACCCTGCGCCGCCGCATCGTCACCGTCCCCGCCCGGTTCGCGCGCCCGCAGCGCCGACCGGTCCTGCACCTGCCCCGCCACTGGCCCGGGGCCACGTCATGGCTTCGGCTGTGGCGCAGCACTATCGGCTTTACGCCACCATCAGCGATGCCCATCTGACCACCCGCCGCACGACGGCCCGACCGGAGACCACAGTGGAAAAGCTGGGCAGACCAGCGGCTACCTCCCACCCGAAAAGACGCTGGTGCACCCCTTCAGCACGCGGACCAGCCCAAAATCCCAATCGGTGGATCGAGGCTAAGTCGTCCTCGACCTCGGGAATGTCGGCCTCGCCCGTTCGCTGGCCATCCTCGGCGTTGAGGAATCACTCATCGTCGGCTCATGGCCGCCGCCGAAGCGTTCGCGCACCTGGAGATCTCGACAGGGCTGCATGCTCTTCCGTCGAACTTTCGCCGAAGCCGGGCCCCGCCCGGCATCGACATGGAACAACGCGGCACCGTGGTCATTGTGCCGACGCGGCGCGGTTGCTGTCCGTACATCTTCACAGTCCGGAGGCAGCAGGGACCGAGCGTGAAGCCGCGTCCCGTTCGTCAGCACTCAGCGCAGCGTGTGGTGTGACGCTGGTCGGGTAGCCGCCAGTGGGGAGGTTCGAAACCCGGATTCCGGGATACCCCCGGGCGTATTCTGGCGTGGTAAGACGGTGAGAAAGGTGATCGGCGATGGAGTACGGCTTCGCTGTGCGGTGCGAGGCGCCGATGGGCGAGACGGTCGAGCGGGTACGGGCGGCGCTGGCCGAGCAGGGGTTCGGCGTACTGACCGAGATCGACGTGCAAGCGACGCTGCGGGCGAAGCTCGGTGAGGAGAGCGAGCCTTACTTGATCTTGGGGGCGTGCAACCCCCAGCTGGCGCATCAGGCGTTGGGCGTGGATCGGCGGATCGGGTTGTTGTTGCCGTGCAACGTCGTGGTGCGCGCAGACGGCGGGTCGACGGTGGTGGAGGCGCTGGACCCGCAGGTGATGGTCAGCGTACCGGGCGATTCCCGGCTGCAGCCGATCGCTGACGAGGCCGGTCGGCGCTTGCGTACCGCCTTGCAGACGGTCAAGGGTAGCTGATGGTGCTCGCGGCAGTTCCGGCAATCGGACGAGCCTGTGTGCTACGGGAGGTGAGGTCGCGATGATGGGCGGCGCGATGGGCGGCGCGATGGGATGGATGTGGATCTGGCCGGTACTGGTCGTGCTCGGCCTGTTCGCCGTCGTGGGGGGCCTGCTGTGGTGGGTGCGGGCGCGGCGCGAAACCCCGGCAGGCGCGAACGGCAGTGCCCGCCGGATCCTGGACGAGCGGTTGGCGCGGGGCGAGATCGACGAGGACGAGTATCGGCGTCGTCGCACGGAGCTGCAGTGACTGGCGATCCGGTCGGTCGGCGCAGGGCATTGGGGCTGCTGGCGGCCGGGTCGGCTTCGGTGGTAGCGGGGGTGACCGGCTGGGTGACTGGTCTGGGCGCCCCGGCCAGCGGTGGGTACCCGGTCACCGGTGACCAGCCGCTACGCGAACCACTGGCATCGACCAGCAATAACGGTGCACTCGCCGTGTCGCTGACCGCGGCACCTGGCGCGGCGGTGGCCGGGCAGGCCGGCGCCGGGCTCGGGTTCAACGGAGGTTCTCCGGGGCCGACGTTGCGAGTGCGTCCCGGTGACGTTCTGCGAGTGCGCCTGATAAATCACCTGCAACAGCCCACAAACCTGCACACCCACGGGTTGCACGTTTCCCCGGAGCGCAACGGCGACAACCCGTTCGTGGTGATCGCGCCGGGCGAGGTGTTCGATTACGAGTACACGATTCCGGCCAATCATCCGGCGGGGACGTTCTGGTACCACCCGCACCACCACCAGTACGTCGCGGATCAGCTCTTCGGCGGGCTCGCCGGTGCGCTCATCGTGGACAGCGGCCCCGACCTGGGCGCCGCCACGGACCGGGTGCTGCTGATCGGCGACACCACGCTGGACGACGGGGGCCGGATCGCCGCGGTGAGCGCGATGGACCGAATGATGGGACGACAGGGCTCACTGGTCCTGGTCAACGGCCAGCACCAGCCCGTCGCCACCGCCGAGTCCGGGGTGCCGGAACGATGGCGGCTGATCAACGCCTGCACCTCGCGCGTGTTGTCCCTGCGGCTGGAAGGGCATCAGCTGACCCACGTCGCGAGGGACGGCTATTTCCTGCCGGTCCCGGAAGTGCGGGACCGGATCGTGCTCGCGCCCGGCAACCGCGCGGATGTCCTCGTTCACCCGGCGGCGGGACGGCACCGGCTGCTGACCGATCCCTATGACCGCGGCAATCCCGGGATGATGGGCGGTATGGCAGCCACGGGCTCCACTGCGGCCAACGGGCCCATTGCTCTCGCGACACTGGTGGTGACCGGGGCCATGAGCCCCACGGCCTCGCCACCGGGTGCGTTGCCGGCGCCGGCGCTGCCCACAGGGCCGGTGACGACTCGGCGGACAGTGACGTTCGGCATGCAGATGGGCATGGGCGGCGGCGGGATGGGGTTCACCATCGACGGAAGGCGCTTCGACCCGCAGCGCACCGACCAAGCGGTCCGGCTCGGGGCCACCGAGGAGTGGCTGGTGTCCAACACCAGCCCGATGGATTCCCCCGTTCCACCTGCACGTGTGGCCCTTCCAGGTACTGGCCACCAGCGCAAACCCGGTAGCCGAGGAAAGCCTGCGGGACGTGGTGCTCGTGCCGGCGCACGGCTGGGCGCGCCTCCGGGTGACCTTCGCCGACTTCTCCGGCCGCAGCGTCTACCACTGCCACATCCTCGACCACGAGGACGCCGGCATGATGGCCACCATCCAGGTCGCACGCTGACTCTCGCTCCAGGTTTCTCTCCGGAACACGCACTCCTGCGCCGACCCGCCCGTGACCGCGGCGGCATGGCCAGCGCAACGCCGGGCGTCCTCGGGTAGTCCGGCGGGAAGCCGACCGTTTTGTTGCCCCTGGCCGGGCGCGCCGGGGCGATCCCCCTGTCTCCGGCGGTGTGGTGTGTGCCGCAGCCACTCGTCTCTTCATACCCCCGGGGGTACTGTCGAGAGCGAGTGGTCGTCGAGTAAAGGAGACTCACGGATGTGTCGTCGTGTCACGTGTTCGCGGTGCGGGAAAGCCACCTACGCCGGATGCGGTCAGCATGTGGAGCAGGTACTTGCCGGTGTGCCGGCTTCGCGGCGGTGCGCTTGCACGCCCGAGCCGGGCGCCGCGGCCCGCGTATTGCGCCGCCTGTTCGGCCGCGGCTGACCCGCCGGTCCGCGATGCCGGACACAGCTGGGTGAGGCCGCGCAATCACTACCCCCCGGGGTATGTTGAAGGCTGCGGAGGTGGAACATGGAAATGACACCCGAACTGGTGGGTGACGCGCTGGTGCGGTTGCGCCGGGCGCAGGGGCAGTTGGCTGCGGTGATCGGCATGATCGAGACCGGAGACGACTGCGCCACGGTGCTGACCCAGCTGGCCGCGGTGTCGCGGGCACTGGACCGGGCCGGGTTCAAGATCGTGGCCAGCGGGATGCGGCACTGCCAGGCCGCCCGCGACCGGGGCGAGGACCCCCCGATGACCGAGGCGCAGCTGGAGAAGCTGTTCCTGGCCTTGGCCTGACCCGTTCGACGCGGAATTCCGGCGCCGACCTACGTTTAACGGATACCCCCGGGGTATTCGAGCGAAGTGGTGGAGGTACCACGTGGCAGTACATGAAGCGACGGTGGAAGAGCTGGAGCGGGCGCTCGCCGAAGGTGTGCGGCTGGTGGACGTGCGCACGCCGGGCGAGTTCGCCGAAGGGCATGTGCCCGGTGCGATCAACGTGCCGCTGGAGCAGGTCCCCGACGCGGGGCGGGAGTGGAACGGAGCGGGTGTGGCTGATCTGCCAGTCCGGGGCACGCAGCCTGCGCGCGGCGCAGGCGCTGGATGCCCTGGACGTGGCTGCGGTGTCGGTGGCCGACGGCACCGCCGGCTGGCAGCGCAGCGGCCGGCCCGTGCGAACCGGAACGAACTGAGGCAACGACCGCACTCGGGCGGGAAGGAGACAGCACATGCTGGACGTACAGGTGATCGAGACATCGTCGCTGGGCGACCGCAGCTACCTCGCGCACGACGGCGAGGTCGCCGTGGTGGTGGATCCACAGCGCGACATCGATCGGATCGTCGCCCTGGCGGGCCGGCTGGGGGTAGGGATCGAGTGGGTACTGGAAACCCACGTGCACAACGACTACGTCTCCGGCGGGCTGCAGCTGGCGCGGCTGACCGGCGCCCGCTACGGGATCGCCGCTGCCGACGACGTGTCCTACGACCGGGTGCCGTTGCGCGACGGGGACGTGCTGGAGGTGTCGCCGCGCATGCGGATCCGGCCGGTCGCGACCCCGGGCCACACCTTCCACCACCTCTCCTACCTCCTCGACGGTCCCACGGGGCCAGAAGGAGTGTTCACTGGCGGCTCGCTGCTGCTGGGCACCACCGGCCGCACCGACCTGCTCGGCCAGGACCACGCCCACGAACTGGCCCGCCGGCAGCGCACCTCCGCACAGCGGCTGGCGCAACTGTTGCCGGACGGGGCGAACGTGTGGCCCACCCACGGGTTCGGCAGCTTCTGCTCGGCCACCCAGGCCAGCGGTGACGCCTCCACCATCGGCCGGGAGAAGCAGATCAACCCGGCACTGACCCTGGCCGAATCCGAATTCGTCGAACAGACCCTCGCCGGCCTGGACGCCTACCCCGCCTACTACGCCCACATGGGCGCGCGCAACACCGCCGGGCCCGGACCGATCGACCTCACCCCGGTCCACACCGCCGACCCCGCCGAGTTACGTCGCCGGGTCGACGCGCAGGAATGGGTGGTCGATCTGCGCTCACGCAAGGCGTTCGTGCACTCGCACCTGGCCGGCACGATCAGCCTCGGGCTGGACGGGCCGATGGCGACCTGGCTGGGCTGGCTCATCGACTGGGGCGCGCCGATCACCCTGCTCGGCGACACACCCGAGCAGGTCACCCAGGCGCAGCGGGAACTCGCGCGCATCGGCATCGACCGGCCCGCCGCCGCGGCCACCGGCGACCCCGCCCAGTGGGCCGGCGACCGGCACGAGCAGGTAGCCACCATGACCACCGCGTCGTTCACCGACCTCGCCCACGCCCTGCGGCACGGCCACGCCGACAGCCTGCCCGCCCCCACCGTCGTGCTCGACGTGCGGCTGGCCCACGAGTGGCACGACTCCCACGTGCGCGACGCCGTGCACATCCCGCTGCCCGAGCTCCCGCACCGGCTCGGCGAGGTGCCCGCAGGCCCGGTGTGGGTGCACTGCGGCAGCGGCTACCGCGCCGCCGCCGCGGCGTCCCTGCTCGCCCGCGCGGGCCGCACGGTGGTGCTGGTCGACGACGCCTTCGCCGATGCCGCCGACGCCGGCGTCCCCATGGCGGCCTGACCGATGCTGGTGGCCGCCGCCCTGGCCGGGCTGCTGATCGGGCTCGCGCTCGGACTGCTCGGCGCGGGCGGGTCCATCCTCGCCGTGCCCGCGCTCGTCTACGCCGCCGGGCAACCACTCGCCTCCGCGATCCCCGCGTCCCTGCTGATCGTCGGCGTGTCCTCGGCCGCAGCGGTGATCCCGCGGCTGCGCGCCGGCACCGTGCGCTGGCCGGTCGCGCTGGTTTTCGGCGCGGCCGGTGTCCCCGCCGCCTTCGCCGGGGCGGCCCTCGGGCATCTGGTGCCGCCGCGGTTCCTGCTGCTCGGGTTCGCCGTCCTGATGGCCGTGGTCGCCGTCCGGATGCTCCGCAAACCCACCGGCACGGGCACGGCGGCGTGCCGGACCAGCGGAGGCCATGTCAACTGGCGGGCGTGCCTGCCCAAGGCCCTCGCCGCCGGGATCGCCGTCGGGGTACTGACCGGGCTGTTCGGCGTGGGCGGCGGATTCCTCATCGTGCCCGCCCTCACCCTGCTGCTCGGCCTCGACGCTGGCGAAGCAGTCGCCACCTCGCTGGTGATCATCGTGCTCAACTCCGCCGCCGGGCTCGCCGCCCACGCCGGCGCCCCACTCGATTGGGTCACCATCGGCATTTTCGGCGGCGGCGCCGTCCTGACCGCGCTGGCTGGTGGCCGTGTGGCCCGCCGCCTACCCGCCGACACGATCCGCCGCGGCTTCGCCTACCTCGTCCTGGTCGTCGCCGCCGCCATCGCCGTCACCGCCATAGTCGCCCCGGCCACCCTGCCGGCCCATTGACGGCGCCCTCCGTTCAAGGTTCGAGACCGGTCTGGGCGTGGCAAAACGAACCCGGCCAGCACAAGCACCGACGGGCACGCAGATCGATCCCACCTGGCCCGAACTGCTCCACTGATCAGGAGCACGACTCCACGCGGATCGTGGAACTGCGGCACTCACCCGGCCGACTGACTATGAAACGATCGCCTTGCACAACACGTGTTGTGATCAGTACGCTTCAACAACAAAGCCGCTGAGCTGCTGAGACTCCGTCGTAGAGTCCACCTCAGGTTGGCGACCCCCGGAGAATGCGGGACCTGCCGCAACGATTGCGCCGACTGTCCCCGGTGCCGCGACTTCGACTGCGAGGTGTGCCTGCCGGTAGTGATCACTCCCCGCACCGCCGCCGCGCTGGACGCGGCGCTGGGGAGGCTGGCCGACGAGGTCTACGACATCGCCGAGCAGACACCCTTGGCAGGCAGGGGACCGGCCCTCGACACGGACACGACCGTCCCGGCGTGCGTGGCCGACCGTGACCCGTGGTTCTTGCGGTGCTACGCACGGGCCTTCGACGACCTGGCCGGCGACCTCGCTGCCGGGAGGCGTCCGACCCCGGCGTGTACCGCCGAGGAGATCGCGCTGGACTTGGCGATCCAGGACGCCGAACGGTGTCAGAAGGACGAGCCCGACGTGCACGCCGAGCAGGTCGCCGCGCATCCGAGTTCACGGTTCGACTACGACTGGGCGATCCTGCAGGACGCCTTGTTCCAGGACAAGGACTACGAGGGGCTCCTCTATCACCCGGTCCCGTTGCCGGACATGGGCGCCGAGGACTGGTTCGGCGAATTCGGCAACGTCCCTGCCCGCGACCCCGAGCGCGGATTCCGCCGCTGAGCACCCTTTCGCAGTTTCGAAGGTCGTTTCGTGCGCCATCGAGCACACGGCGACCGACAGAATGCCGCAGCAAGCAGCGCCGAAGTATCACCGCGATGTCACACCGCGCCCGCGCTGACCGGCGACGATGCCGAGAACAAAGACCAAGGAGGTGACTGGCAGGATCGCCGGAACGAGCGCATGCTGAAAGTTCCTGTCGGAGCACAAAAGGGGGAACTGCATTGGGCACCGCGACCACCACCGAGGTCCGTACCGGATTCGGTGCGGCGATCCTGCTGGGCATCGGCGATGACGACAACGTCGCCTGCGTCGCCGAACACGATGCCGCCACCGAGGGTGAGGCCCGCCGCTGGATCGAGCAGGCCCTGCCGACCGCCGCGATGCCGGATTGGGTTCACCGGCGCCCCCACGGCACGGCCGGAGCCTTCCTGTTCGCCGTCTACACCGAAGGCATCCGCGTCCACGACGGACCGGGCGAATCCCGCTGGGAGAACTACCCGGACGACGCGCCCGAACACACCGCCGACCTCATCGACGGTGCCGTGCGCTGGTGGCCGCGCGCAGACACCCAGCGATAGCCACACATCCCGCGCGGCGGGCTCGTCGTGACGGTCTCGCTGCCTAGACTGCTGCCGATGGCACCCACCGGATCGAAGTCTATTGGTAACCACCGGAATCAGAACGTGCTGAATGCACTCCGGTGATCGCGCCGCCGATGGCTCGGCTGCGCGGGCGGCCTGGGCGCCGACTGCGGGTTCGGTATGCGCAACCGCAGCGGTCGGCTGGCGCGTCGCGTCCACCAGCTCACCGGATCATCGTTCAGAACGCTCCTTGCCTCACTTCACTCATCTGGCCAGGTCAGAACGTTTGCGTTGACACCCGTCGATCGGGATCGGCGACACTCCACCGGCGGGGTGGCGGCTAGTCGCCCCGCCGGTGTCGGTCCGCATCGTCGACGCCGTCGTCACGGTCGGACGGCCGTGCAGTTGCAGACGAGCTGGGATTTCTTGTTCATGTGGCTCGCGATTCAGTGCGCGATCCAGCGGGTGGAGTTGCTGGCGGGTTTAGCGTGGTGGTTTGGGTGAGTGCGTCTGCCCATGGCGCTTTCTGGGTGATGAGGCGGCGGAGTTTGGCGATGGCTCGGGGTTGGTTGACGGCGAGCGCCGCGGTGATGTGGTTGTTGTGGCGGTAGAGCACGGTGAATTGTCCGGTGTCGGGATCTCCGATGAGGGTGGACGGTTGGTCGGTGTGTGGGTCGCCGATGATTTGGATGCGGTGGCTGTACCAGTCGGACCACACGTAGGGCACGGGTTCGTAGCGGGTGGGTGCCGCGGTGGTGATGGCGTTGCGGGCGGCGTGGGCGCCTTGTTCGGCGGCGGCGGTCCAGTGTTCGAGCCGGAGGGTGCCCTCGCGTCGCGGGTGGGGGAATCGTGCCAGGTCTCCCGCGGCGTACACCCCCGGTGCCGAGGTGGCGAGGTAGGGGTCGCAGGCCACGCCGTCGTCGAGGGCGACGCCGGAGTCGGTGAGCCAGCCTGTGGTGGGGACGGCGCCGATTCCGACGAGCACGGTGTCGGCGGGCAGGACGCTGCCGTCGGACAGGTGCACCTGCTCGATGTGGCCGGTGCCGGAGAAGTCGGTGACCTGGACACCGCATTTGAGGGTGGTGCCGGCCTGTGTGTGCAGCCGGGCCAGTGCTGTCCCGGCGGTTTGTCCGACCGCGTGGGCCAGGGGTGTGTCCTGGGTTTCGACGATGGTCGCGTGGATGCCGTGTTGGGTTGCTGTGGCTGCGACTTCCGAGCCGATGAAGCCTGCGCCGATGATCACCAGGTTGGTTGTCCGCGCGAGTGCGGCGCGCAGCGCCCGGGCGTCGTCGAGGGTGCGCAGGTAGTGCAGGCCGGCGAGGTGGGTGGTGGTTGGCCACCGGCGTGCCGTGGCGCCGGTGGCGATGATCAACCGGTCGTAGGGCAGGCGTTGCTGGTCGTGCAGCAGGAGTTCCCGGCTGTCGGTGTCCAGTCCGGTGGCCGTGACTCCGAGGCGCAGGTCCACACCGAGGTCGTCGCGTAACTCGTCTTCTGCCATCAGGACGGCGGGGGCAGGGGGGTGAGCCTGCTCGTCGGGTTCGTGTGCGGCTGGGTGGTCGCTGCTGTGGGTGAGGAACGTTTTCGATAGTGGGGGCCGGTCGTAGGGTAGGTGTTCCTCGGCGCCGATGAGGATGATGGTGCCGGTGTGCCCGGCGTGCCGCGCGGCGCGCGCGGCACGCACCCCGGCCAGCGAGGCACCGACGATCACGAGTCGGCCGGGCTCGGTGGCCGCGTGGGCACTCATGACGGCGGGGCGTCTGCCAGCCGGAGCGCGAGTGTCGGGCATTGCTGCACGGCCTGCTCGATGACTTCACGCCGATCGTTGGGGGGCGGGTCCTGGAGCAGGTGTGCCAGGCCGTCGTCGCCGACTTCGAAGATGTCCTCGGCGAGGCCTTCGCAGACGCCGTGCCCGGTGCAGCGGTCGGGGTCGATGTGGATGTTCATCTGCTCCCTCCTTGACGTGGTGGCAGAGACGTGGTGGCAGAAAGGGGTGGGTCGGGGCTGGCAGTCGGTGTCGACGGTCAGTGCTCCGGGGTCAGTGTTCTGGGGTGAAGCGGCAGGGCATGGACTTCACGGCGTGCAGGAAGTTGCCGGGGACCAGTCGCTGGTCGCCGGCTTCGATGTCGGGTAGGCGGTGCAGTAGTTCGTCGAACAGGGCACGGAGCTGGGTGCGGGCGAGTTGGTTGCCGAGGCAGTGGTGGATGCCGCCGCCGCCGAACCCGATGTGCGGGTTGGGGTCGCGGGAGAGGTCGAAGCGCCACGGGTCGGTGAACACCCGCTCGTCGCGGTTGGCCGAGGAGTAGAACATGACGACCTTGTCGCCGGCGGTGATGTGCTGGCCGTGTAGTTCGAGGTCGCGGGCGGCGGTGCGGCGGAAGGTCATGATCGGGGTGGCCCAGCGGACGAACTCCTCGACCGCGCCGTCGATGCGGTTGGCGAAGTCGCTCATCAGCCAGGCCCGCTGGTCGGGGTGGTCGGTGAGGGCTTTGAGCGCGTGGCTGGTGGACTGGCGGGTGGTGTCGTTGCCGGCGATGGTCAGCAGGGCGAAGAAGGCGCTGATCTCGTCGTCGGTGAGGCGTTCCCCGTCGATTTCGGCCTGGACGAGCGCGGTGATCAGGTCGTCGCCGGGGTTGCGGCGCCGGTGATCGGCAAGGTCGGTGATCAGGCCGTGCATGTAGTGCAGCGCCTGGAACAGTCGGCCGAGGACCTGTTCACGTCCGTGCCCGACGAGTTCGGGGTCGTTCCAGCCGGTGCCGACGGCGGCTTCGTGGGCGGCTTTCTGGCGTTCACCGTCGGGCACGCCCATGATGTCGTTGATGTTGTGCATCGGCAGCAGGGCCGCGCACTCGGCGACGAAGTCGGCCTCGCCTCCGCTGTCCGCCCCTACGGCGGCGAGGTGGTCCACGACCATGCGGGCGTTGGCGCGGATCCGGTCGTTGATGCGGCGCATCTGTTTCGGGGTAAATGCCGAAGCCACGAGCCGTCGCATCTTGGTGTGCCGGGGCGGATCCATCCCGATGATCGACTGGGCGGCCTCGACGAGTTCGGGGGGCAGGCTTTCCATCAGGATGCCGGGCCCGGACAGGAAGTCCTCGTGCCGCTTCGTGACCTCGACCAGATCGGCGTGCCGCACGATCGCCCAGAACCCGTAGTCCTCCGGGTCATCCAGCAACTGCTCCTCAAACGGGCGATGCCAGGTGACCGGCCGGTCGGCGCGCAGCGCGGCGAAGTTGGCGTCCCGTTCGGCCATGGTCGCCGACCAGAATCCCCGTGAGGACAGGTCCACCTCGTCGTAGGGACGGTCGGGATGACCGCTGGCGTTCCGGGTACGGGGCAGCGTCACGGCGGCACCCTCCTCAGCATCGGCGTTGACACCCTCAAGGTTAGACAGCATGCGTCACATTGTCTAGATAGAAGACATGAGATCGTGACCGGTCTACTGGTTTGACGACCGTGGGCGGCTTGTCTAAGGATGGTGGGGTGGTGAATGCGAGATTGTCGGGGCGGGCGCGCCAGTTGATGCGGGCGGACGCCCTCGATGTGGCGGAGGCGATCGTGCTGGATCGCGGGTACCGCGGGGTGAACATGCAGGAGGTCGCGGACCGGGTGGGGGTGGCCCGGCAGACGCTTTACAGCGAATTCGGCAGTAAGCAAGGTCTCGCGTCGGCGTTGGTGCTGCGGCTGACGGGCCAGTTCCTGGACGGTATCGAGCGGGCGCTGGCGGCTCATCCGGAGATGCGGGCGGCGTGGTGGGCGGCCGCCCGCTACACCTTCGACGCCGCTGCCGACAACCCGCTGTTGAAGGCCGTCCTGGTCGGCGACGGCAGTGGTGAGCTGCTGCCGCTGTTGACCAGCGAGGCCGCGCCGGTGGTGCGGGAGGCGACCGAACGTCTGGTGACAGGTGTGTGTCGGCGTTGGCCCGGTCTCGATCATGCCGAGGTCGGCGTCGCGGCCGAGGCCGCGACCCGGCTGGCGTTGAGCCACCTGGTGTTGCCGCTGCACCCTCCGGATGTCGTCGCCGAGCACATCGCGGAGTTGGTGGTGCGGTTTCTTGGTCACCAGGGGTGACCCGAGGGTGGAGACGGGTGGCGCGGTTCAGCGTCGGGTTAGGTGGACGGGCAGTCCGTCGGTGGGGATGGGTAGTGAGGTGTTGTCCCAGCGCACCCGGTAGCCATCCGGCACGCTCCAGTGGTGGGTGCGCAGCATCTCGTGCAGGATCGCCTTGACTTCGAGGGTGCCGAAATGCATGCCGATGCATTTGTGTACGCCGCCGCCGAACGGGATCCACGCGAAGCGGTGGTTCTGGTCCTCGCGGCGGTGCGCGGCGAACCGGTCGGGGTCGAAGGTGTCGGGGTCGGTCCAGCATTCCGGCACGAAGTGGTTGATCGCGGGGGCGACCGCGACCAGGGTGTCGGCGGGGAGGTAGTGGCCGAGGATCTCGGTGTCGGTCACGGTCTTGCGCATCACCAGCGGTACGGGCGCGAGCAGTCGGAGTGCTTCCTTGATGACCAGGTCGAGGGTGTCCAGGCGCTCCAGGGCGTCGATGTCGGGGAGGTCGTCGCCGAGGGCGAGGGATTCCTGGCGGGCGCGGTCCTGCCAGTGGGGGTGGGTGGCGAGGTAGTAGGCGGCCGCGGTGGTGGTGATGGTGGAGGTGTCGTGCGCGGCCATCATCAAGAAGATCATGTGGTTGATGACGTCGTCGTCGCTGAACTGCTCGCCTTCGGGGGTGGTGGCCTGGCACAGCGCGGAGAACAGGTCCTCACCGTTGCCGGCGCGGGCGGCGGGCAGATGGTGGGCGAAGTAGCGCTCCAGGACGCGGCGGCCGCGCAGCCCGGCGCGGTAGCGGGTGCCGGGCAGGGGGTAGCGAACCAGGGAGCTGGCGGCGCGCACGGTGGCCACGAACGCGTGGTTGATCCGCTCACTGTCAACCCCGTCTCCGCGGCCGCCCATGAACACCCGGGTCGCGATGTCCAGGGTCAGGTCTTTGAGCAGCCAGTACAACCGAACCGGGTGGGTGGTGGACCAGGTGGGCACGGTGGCGCGCACACAAGGTCCGACCTGCTGGGTGTAGCCGGCGAGGCGGTCGCGGGTGAAGGCGTGCTGCATGATGCGGCGGTGCATCTTGTGCTCGTCGAAGTCGAGCAGCATCAGCCCGCGGTGGAAGAACTGGTCGATCAGGAAGGTCCACCCGGCTTGAGAGAAGGCCTTGTCCTTGTTGGTGAGCACCAGCTGGGTCGCTTCGGGTCCGGCGACGGTGGCGATGCGGGTGCCGAAGGCGCCCATCCAGGTCACGGGGCCGTAGCGGTCGTAGCGTTCGCGGGCGAAGTCGGTGCCGAACCGGATGTAGTCGAGCACGTGCCCGACCAGTGGGGTGCCGTAGTCGCCGCGGATCGGCCGCAGGTCGCTGCCCGAGGGTGGGGCGGCGAGGTCGGTGGCGGGCCAGCGGCGGCTGAACCGGCGCAGGGCGTCATCGACCGGCTGGGGTGCCGGTGCCAGTAGCACCGAGGACAGGCGCTGCCGGGCTGCCCGGGTGGTGCGCTCGATCAGGTGCGTCATCTCGGCTCCTCTATCGGTGGGGTGTGGGACGGGGCGAAAGTGTCGATCACCGCGGTGGTGGCCGATGGGCCGGCGAATGAGGGCGGGTAGAGCAGGGTGTGCTCGTACAGGCCCGCCCAGCGAGCATCGAACTGGGCCCGCACCTGGTCGGGGGTGCCGGCCAGGGCGATCGTGTCGATCATCTGGTCGGTGACGGCGGCCACCATCGCCTCCAGGTCTCCGGCCTTGTGGGCGGTGCGGATGGCGGCGGCCTCGTCGGTGAACCCGTGCAGGGTCATGATCGCGTCGTAGGTTTTGACCGAGGCGTAGAACGCGATCTGGGCCGCGGCGAGCCGGCGGGCCTGTGTCGGGTCCGGATCGACCGCGCAGATCACGTAGCCCGCGACCGGCACCGGCTTGGTGCGTCCCGCGCGTTGGGCGCCGGCCTGCAGAGCGGGACGCACGGTGTGGCGCAGGTATTCGGGGGTGCACAGCGGATGGCCCACGAGCCCGTCGGCGACCGCGCCGGCGGCGCGGACCATGCGGGCGTTCACCCCGGCCAGATAGAGCGGGATCGCCCGGCGTGTCGGCGGCGGCACCGGGGCGGTGGGCACGACGTGTGCGCGGTAGAAGCGGCCCTCGTGGTGCACCGGGCCCTCGTCCAGCCGCCACAGCTGGCGCAGCAGCGGTATCAGCTCCTCCGTCCGGGGCGCGGGATGCTCACCTGACAGGCCGTGCCAGTCCTGCTGCATGCGCCGGGTTCCGGTGCCCAGCCCCAGGATCAGCCGACCACCAGAGAGCGTGTCGAGGTCCCGGGCCTCGGCGGCCAGCACCAGCGGGGTCCGGCCGAAACCGTAGGCGATCCCGGTGCCCAGCGTGATGTTCTCGGTCGCCGCGGCCATGGCCGCCACGGCCACCACCGCCGACCGGTCGTAGAAATCGGCCGCCCACACCGAGGCGAAACCCGCCCGCTCCGCGGCGGCGGCCATCGACGCCACCTCGTGCACGTCCCGCCCGGCGCACACCAGCGACAACCCCCGCCGGGCCGATGCCACCGTCGGTTCGCTCGTCATCGAAGGCTCCCTTCGCGCCACCTGGCTTGTCCTCCCCCACGGCGGGGGACCCGTCACTCCGTCGCGTCCACGGGGCCGGGCCGGTTGCGCTGCACCGCGCGGGCCTCGTAACCGGCCCGGGCAGCCGGATCGGCACCCGCGAGGACCCGATCCGCGCGGGAGGCCCGCAACAGAACGTCGCCGACCGCGCGCGGCGCCAAGGCCAGCAGCCGGTTCATCGCCCCCAGCGACCGAGGCACATACACCTCGAACCGCGGGCGGGCCACCGCGCCCACGATCGCCTCAGCCACCTGCTGCGGCGTCACCGGCCGCACCAGCGGCGACTCGCCGAGCCCCGAGGCCAGCTCGGTCCGCACCACCGTGGGCATCACACACGACACCGACACACCCGTGCCGCGCAGCTCAGCCCGCAGCGCCTCGGACAACCCGACGACGCCGTGCTTGGTGGCGCAATAGGTGGCGGCCTCGGCGAACCCGACCTTGCCCGCCTCCGAGGCCACGTTGACGATGTGGCCCCGCCCTCGCGGACGCATCCGGCGTACTGCCTGCCGGCTGCCGTGGATCACGGCGTGCAGGTTGATCTCCACCTGTCGCGCCGTGACCGCCTCCGGCTCGTCGGCCAGCCGCCCCAGCGGCATGATCCCCGCGTTGTTGATCAGCACGTCGAGCGGCCCGAACGCCTCCTCGACCTGATCGAGGAAACCGGTGAACGAGTCCCGGTCGGTCACGTCCACCCGCCACACTCGCACCGCCTGCGCCTGTCCCTGCGCCGGCGAGGGGTCCAGGTCACCGATCGCCACTCTGGCCCCAGCCCGGGCCAGCGCGTCCGCGGTCGCCGCCCCGATTCCTCGCGCTCCGCCGGTGATGGCAACCACCACACCGGCCAGCGGCCGCGCGACCGGAACCCGGCGTTGCCAAAACCTGCCTACCCGCTCAGCCATGGACGTCGCCTCCGCCGCTGATCGATCCGCATTCTGACAGAAACCACTGTCAGAATGCTTCTGACAGGAGACCATGTCAAGATGGGGTCATGACGACGCCAAGGCGGAGCTATCGCGGGGTCAGCGCCGAGCAGCGCCGCGACCTGCGGCGCGAGCAGTTGCTGGAGGCCGGCCTGGATCTGCTGGGCACTCAAGGGTGGCAGCAGACCACGATGACCGCGGTCTGCGCGCGTGCCGGGCTCACCGAGCGCTACTTCTACGAGAACTTCGCCCACCGCGACGAGCTGCTGTTGGCCGTTCTCGACCGGATCGCGGCGCGGATCCGGGACGTGGCGTTGCGGGCACTGGCCGGCCCGGACGGCGACCCGCGCGCGAAGGCGGAGGCGGCGATCGGCGCGTTCGTCGACCTGCTCACCGACGACCCCCGGGTCGGGCGCGCGGCGATACTGGAATCCGCCGCCGCTGAGCCGCTGCGGGCCCGGCGGCACGAACTGCTCGTCGGCTTCGGTCAGCTGATCGCCACCCAGGCGCGCGCCCTCTACGGCGACAACGCGCTGCCCCCGCCCCGCGACCGCATCAACGGCCTCATGCTCACCGGCGGGCTCGCCGAACTGCTCATGGCCTGGCTCAACGGGGAGATGCAGATCGACCGCCAGGACATCATCGACACCGTCGCCACGCATTTCGCCGCCACCGCACGACAGCAATAGCCACGGGCGGTGCTGTGACGGCGCCCACGCAGACTTTCAGAACTCCTAGTCTTACAGCGAGACTGCTAGTCTCGCTGTGTTTCGATGGTGGAAGGACAAACACACACGATGGCCGATTCGGGGTTCGCTTCGCTGCCGCCGCACCATCCGCAGTGTCTGGGCTGCGGGCCGGACAACCCGGCCGGGCTACAACTGTCCGTCTACCGCGACGGTGACGAGGTCTTCACCGACCTCGCCTTCGACGCACGCCATCGGGGCGCTCCTGGGCTGGCGCACGGCGGCGCGATCTCCGCGGCCTGCGACGACCTGTTCGGGTTCGTGCTCTACGTCGTCGAGGAGATCGCCGTCACCCGCACGTTGACCGTCGAGTACCGCGCTCCCGTGCCGTTGGGACAGCGGCATCGCATCACCGCACGCCTGCACCACCGGGACGGCCGGCGGCTGCACCTGGAAGCCGCGGGCGTCGGCGACGACGGTGTCACGCGGTTCACCGCCCAGGCGCTGTTCATCGTCGTCGACATCGACCATTTCAGCGATCACGGCACCGAACACGACGTCCACGCCATGTTCACCCAGCACCCCCTGCGCACCCGCGAGGGCGGCTGAGGCCGTCCACCACGGCACCACCGGCGACCCACTCACAACCCGACGAAGGCGGTGCCGGTGGCTGGGGTACCGCGACACGATGAAGGAGACGCTCCGTGCCCGCACACCGCAGCCGCCCGTGGATGACCGCCGACCTCGACGCGTTCCGCGACCTCGCGCGTCAATTCTGCGAGAAAGAACTGTCGCCGAACCAGCAGCGGTGGGCGGCGCAGAAAAGCGTCGATCGCGACCTCTGGAACAAGGCCGGGGAGGTGGGGCTGCTATGCCTGGCGATCCCGCAGGAATACGGTGGGGGCGGTGGCACCTTCGCCCATGAAGCCGTCCTGCTCGAAGAACAGGCCGCCAGCGGCGACAGCTGCTGGGGCGTGGGCCTGCACAACGCCATCGTGGCGCACTACCTGCTCGCCTACGGCACCGAGGGCCAGAAACGGGACTGGCTGCCCAAACTCGCCCGCGGCGAGTGGGTCGGCGCCATCGCCATGACCGAACCCGGCACCGGCTCGGACCTGCAAACCGTCACCACGAAAGCCATCCGCGACGGCGACTCCTACATCGTCAACCGCGCCAAGACCTTCATCACCAACGGCGGCCAGGCCGACCTGATCCTCGTCGTGGCCAAGACCGATCCGACACGGGGTGCCGAGGGCATCTCGCTGATCGTGGTGGAAGCCGAGCGCGACGGGTTCCGGCGCGCTCGGGTCCTGGACAAGGTCGGCCTGAAAGGACAGGACACCGCCGAACTGTTCTTCGACGACGTCCGCGTCCCGACTGGTCACCTCCTCGGTGAGGTCGAGGGCCACGGTTTCCTCCAGCTGATGCAGCAGCTCCCGCAGGAGCGGCTGCTTATCGGCATCGCCTCCGTCGCGGCCATGGAACTCGCCCTACGCGACACACTCGACTACACCCGCAGCCGCACGGCGTTCGGCCGGGACATCTTCTCCTTCCAGAACACCAAGTTCACCCTCGCCGAAGCGGCGACCGAAACGCGGGTGGCCCGCGTGTTCCTTGACGACTGCATCAGCAAACACCTCGACGGCACGCTCGACGTCCCGACCGCGGCCATGCTCAAATGGTGGTCCAGCGACCGCGCCATGCGAGTCATCGACGACTGCGTCCAGCTCCACGGCGGCTACGGCTACATGAGCGAGTACCGCATCGCCCGTGCATGGACCGACCAGCGGGTGCAGAAGATCTACGGCGGCACCAACGAGATCATGAAAGAGATCATCGCCCGTACGCTATGACCTCGGCTCGCGCGGGACTCCACGGCGGGCGTGGCTCGATCGCCGCGCGGCAGGGGCCGGCGGAACTCACGTCCGGGGGGTGTTGGCGGCCAGGAAGTCGTCGACGACGCGGGCGCAGAAAGTCTCGTCATTGGGAAGGCCGGTGACCAGGCGGTTGAACACGACCGGCCCGACAAGCTGAGCCAGCGCCGCGGTGGTGTCGATGTCGGCGCCCAGTACCTTGCGGGCGTCGTCACCGGTGAGAATAGTGTCGAAGGGCCGCCGGTAGAGCTCGACGATGCGGCGCCGCAACGTGCGCATCCACGGCCGGGCGGTATCCGGCTGGTCGATGCCGGGCAGGTCGTCCGGTTGTGCCGGCAAGGTGCTCATCCCCACCCAGGACAGCACAGTGAGCTGCAGCGGGGCGTGGTCGATGAGCTGGGCTTGGTTGACGAGCAGGGTGAGCAGCCGACGCCGCAGCGGGCCCCGGGCGGGAGCCGGCGGCACGGGCGGCAACAGTTTCTCGAAGGCCGCGGCCACCAACTCGGTGCCAGTGCCGAAATGGCGGTAGAGCGTGGCGCGGGCTACACCGGCGGTGCGGGTGACCGCGTCGATGGTGACCGCGTCGATGCCGCCCTCGGCGAGCAGCCGGGTGGCCGCGTCGATCAGCAGTGCCCGCGACTGCGCCGGTCGCGGGTCCTCACGTGGCGTGCGTGGTGAGCGGGTGGTGGGTGTGGGCATTGGTCTCCCTACTGGCCGACATCCTAGTAGCGCAGCGTTTCACCAGGACGGCGAGTGTGATCGAGCAGGTGTTGTGAACTACCAGTCTAGGTCCGATACTGGGAGTCTCATAACCGTGTAGGAGTCGTGGGTGATGCGTGTGCCGGAAACAGCCGTCAGGTCGCGGCCGTTGCGCCAGATGTGGACACTGACGGTGTCGTGCCTGGCAGTGGCGCTGGTGATGGCGGCGGTGGCGTCGCTGACCACGGCCCTGCCCGGCCTCGCCGGGGACACCGGGGCCAGCCAGACGCAGCTGACGTGGATCGTGGACGCCTACACCCTGGTGCTGGCCTGCGCACTGCTGCCGGCGGGCGCGGTCGGCGACCGCTACGGCCGGCGGGACCTGCTGGTGATCGGGCTCGCGGTGCTCGCGGCCGGATCGGCCCTGCCGACGGTCGTCACCTCGCCAGGCTGGGTGATCGCCTGCCGCGCCGTCAGCGGGCTGGGGGCGGCCCTGGTGATGCCCGCGACGTTGTCCATCCTGACCGCGGAATTCCCGCCGCGACAGGCCTCGCGCGCGGTGGGAGTGTGGGCGGGCTTCGCCGGTGCGGGCGCGGTGCTGGGCATCCTCGGCGCCGGGGTGTTGTTGCAGACCTGGTCATGGCGGGCGGTGTTCGCCGCCACGGCGATCCTGGCCCTGCTGTTGCTGGCAGGGGCCTTCGCCGTGCCACCCTCTCGGGAACCGGACACCCAGCCGCTGGACGTCCCCGGCGCGGCGCTGAGCGCGACGGCGATCGGCCTCGTGGTGTTCGGCATGATCGAAGCACCCGACCGAGGCTGGGACAGCGTCCTGGTCATCGGCGCGCTCAGCGGCGCCGTCCTCGCCGCGGCCGGATTCATTCTCGTCGAGCGTCGCCACCGTGCGCCGCTGCTGGATGTGCGACTGTTCACCGAACGCGCGTTCGGCACCGGCGCCGGGTCGCTGGTCGTGCAGTTCCTGGCCGCGTTCGGGCTGTTCTTCGTAGTGATGCAGCACCTGCAACTCGTCTGGAACTACTCGCCGCTGGACGCCGGTCTGGCGCTGACCCCCTTGGCCGTCCCGCTGGTCGTGGTGGCGGTGCTCGCGCCGTGGCTGACCGAGCGGCTCGGGCTGAGGCTGATGACCTGTACCGGGTTGGGGCTGGTCGCCGTCGCCCTGGTCGGCGTGGCCGGCCTCGGAGTCGAGGAGGACTACCCACGTCTGGCGGTGTTCATCATCATGTTCGGGCTCGGCCTGGGAATCAGCGCCACTCCGGCCACCGCCGCCATCGTGCACGGGGTCCCCCGCGCGAAACAAGGTGTCGCCTCCGCGGTCAACGACGCCACCCGCGAAATCGGCGCGGCACTCGGGATCGCGCTGGCCGGCAGCCTGCTCGCCAGCGGCTACCGCACCGGCATCATGCTCGACGCGGCCACCCTGTCCGAGCCGGACAGGACCCTGGCCACCGACTCCTTGACCGCGGCACTGCACGTCGCCACCACCCAGGCAGACCCCGCTCTGGCGGCCGCGGCCCGCCGGGCGTTCACCGAGGGCATGCACGACTCGCTGCTCACCCTGGCCGCCGTCACCGCCACGGCCACGATCGTGCTCGCCCTGCGAGCCCCCGGGCGCCCGCGCGCGAAACCCGCGCACGCTCCCTCGACACCAACGGCCGAAACCCCCGGACCCAGCGCCCTCGATCAGTCAAGGAGCACGTCGTGACCGACCAGCAACTCATCGGCAACTACCCGCACCAAGTGGCCGGACACTGCGGCTCCGGAGCGCTGCGTGATCTGATGCAGTGGGCCGGCCTGTCCTACGACTCCACGCCACTCAGAGCCTGTTGGTAGATGGTCAGGCTGGGGTCAGGGCGGGTGGTCTGGGCTTGCCCCAGCGTGGTGCTGGAGGGGTGTCGGCCAGTTCTCGGGTCAGGCGGCGGGTCATGATCGAGACGGTGGCCCACCACACCATGGCTTCGTGGTGCTCTGGTCGGCGTTCGTAGTCTCGGACCAGGCGTCGATGGCGGATCAGCCAGCCGAACGTCCGCTCCACCACCCATCTGCGGGGCAGCACCACGAAGCCTCTGATGTCGTCGCTGCGTTTCACGATGGTGATCGTCAGGCGCAGCACGGCTTTGGCCCACACGACGAGGCGTCCGGCGTAGCCGCCGTCGGCCCAGACCAGAGTGATGGTGGAGAAGTGTTCACGCAGCAACGCCAGCAGGCGATACGCGGTGTCGCGGTCTTGCATACCGGCGGAGGTGACGGTGACCATCAACACGAGTCCGAGACAATCGGTGGCGATATTTCTCTTGCGGCCCTTGGTCTTCTTCCCCGCGTCGTACCCGCAACTTTCGGCGGCCATGGTGTCGGCGCCACGCACGGTCTGAGCGTCGATGACCGCCGCGGTCGGTAGTTCGGCCCGGCCACACGCGACCCGGATGCGTCCCCGCAGCCGGTCTGCCAGCCGGTGTGGCAGTCCTCGTTCACTCCAGCGTTGGAAGAACGCGTACACCGCCGACCAGGGCGGAAAATCGGCCGGCAGCGCCCGCCACTCGATGCCGTAGCGGGTCAGATAGCCGATCGCGTCCAGCACCGCCCGCAGGTCATGGCGCATCGGCGCCCCCGCAGGGCTCTTGCGCAGCTCTGCCATGACAGCCCGTGCTTCCGGTTCCAGCACCTCCCACTGCTCATCGGTCAGATCGGACGGATACCGGCGTAGCCGGTCACGACACGCGCAACCGGACACGCCGCAACTGGCCTTCGCGGCCTCGACACGGTAGACAGACATCCTGGGGCTTCTGGTGATCAAGTTGGTGGTACTTCTCGATCTACCAGGAGCCCCGCCTCATACCCTCACGACACGCTCAGGTCCCGGCCACACCATCCACCAACAGGCTCTCAGCGAAGGCACGATCTTCGGCCTCGGCGGAGAGCTCGGATTCAGCTATCTGCGCCACTCCGCCATGTCCCCACCGATCTACCTCGTCGGCCGCGGCCCCGACCTCACCGGCCACTTCACCCGTCGACTCGGGATCACCGCCACCCAGCACGCCACCGACGACCCCGACGAGGGCTGGGCCTGGGTCCGCGACGAACTCGACCAGGGCCATCCCGTCCTCTGCTGGGCCGACATCGCCGAACTCCCCTACCTGCGCGTCCGTCTTAGCATGAGCCGCCACGACATCGTCATCATCGGCTACAACGACCACACCCGCACCGCCACCGTCATCGACAACGACCGTGCCGACCCGCAACCCGTCCCCTATGACGCGCTCGCCCGCGCCCGCAGCTCTACCGGATTCCCCGCACCCACCCGACACACCACCTACCGGCTGCGCTACCCCACCCAACTCCCGCCTCTGTCCACCACCGCCGCCGACGCCTGCGACGCCGCCGCCTCCGCACTGCGACACCCCGAACCCATGCTGACCGGCGATCTCGACACCACACCCGAACTCGTGCACGGCTACGGCCTCAACGGCGTCACCACCTTCGTCGACGACCTCCACCAGTGGCCCGACCTCTTCCCACCCGACCAGCTCGACACCGTGCTGCGCGCCCTAGCCGCCTTCATCGACAAAGCCGGCACCGGCGGCGGCCTCTTCCGTCGCCTGCAAGCCGACTACCTGCACTACCTCGCCCGCCACACCCACCTGCCCACCGCACAACAGGCAGCCGACACCTACTCTCAACTCGCACAAGTCTGGAGCGACCTCGCCACCACCGCCACCACCGATATCGACATCACCACCCGAATCGCTGCCCTCACCGACACAGCCCAACAGCTCCCCGCCCTCGAACAACGCGGCGCCGACGACCTCCATATCCTCGCCCGCGACCTCACGACCTGACACTCGCTCCGGTCGCGCACGCCAATCCCGCCCCCGGCACTCCGTCGGGGGGGCCAAGGGTGGGGGACCGCGCCGCAGGGACTGTTCCAAGATCGGTGTTTCCGGCCCGACACGCCGGGCTGAGGTCCGGCGGGATGGGCACTGTGAGTGATGACATCGGAGCTTGTGAGTCCACGTAAGCGTGACGAGAAGCCGGCGCGGGAGCTGTCGCCGGAGCAGGCCGCCGCGGCGGCGATGGTGGCCGAGGCGAGGGCTCGCGGGCTGGCGTTGACCGGGCCGGACGGCCTGCTGAAGCTGTTCACCAAGAACGTGCTGGAAACGGCGCTGAACGAGGAAATGACCGAGCACCTCGGTCACGAGAAGCGCCAGGCCGATCCGAGTCGGGAATCGACCAATGTGCGAAATGGAAGCCGGCCGAAGACCGTGCTCTCGGATGCCGCCGGCGAGGTGCGGATCGACGTGCCGAGGGATCGGGAAAGCACTTTCGAGCCTCAGATCGTCAAGAAGCGGCAACGCCGGCTCGCCGACGTGGACGAGATCGTGCTGTCGCTGTACGCGAAAGGGATGACAACCGGGGAAAGTGCGCCGTGAAAGCGCTGTTGTATCGCGAGGAGGTGGAAGACCTTCTCCTGCAGGCCGTCGCAGCGGACTGTTGAAGTTGAGGGCAGCCTGAACCGGGAGGTGCCGGTAAGGGTGGCAAGCGGCCCTGACAAAACCGGGACGTGCCAGAACTGCCAGATGGTGCGGGTCCGGCAAACGAGCCGAAGAGGTATACGCGAGGAACTGGCGTGTTACGTTTCCTAAGTAGTCACCGGCTGAAACCTGGCGGATGGCCGGTTGCGATGCGCACCCGTTCTCTGGTGAGGCGGGGAACTCCTGAGCGGGGATTTTCACCTTCGCAGGGAGGCCGTGGTGAAGGTCTGCGGCGTAGTCACGGCGATATCGCGGGAACAAAGTCAGATGCCTCCTTCGGCAAGCGATCAGCAGTGAACACGGGAACTGTCTGGCGATGGTTCCCGGCTCGTGGGCATCCAGTTTGCGCGTCGGGATAGGCACACCGTCTGCCGAACACACCGGACAGGGCGGAGCCGTCGTAGTACTCGGAGGCCGGGAAAGCCGGTCACATTGGGGAAGGACGGCAGCGGTTCCGAGAAGAAGGGATGCTGCAATGCCGAAAGACGCGCCGCTGAATAGCGGCGCTCCGGAACAACCCGAAGCTGGGTCGTTCCGTCGGGTATCGGAAATGCAGGCCAAGCTTCATCGTTGGGCGTCGGCCGATCCTGGCCGACGGTTCGATGACTTGTTCAACCTCGTGCACGACCCGGCGACCCTGCGTGTTGCGTGGGAGCGGGTCGCGACGAATACCGGGGCACGAACCGCTGGTTCGGACGGCGTCACCGTCGCCCGGATTGAGCGGGAAATCGGTGCCCTGGAGTTTCTGGGTGGCATTCGCAGAGCGGTCAAAGACGGTTCGTTTCGGCCGCAGCCGGTTCGGGAACGGTTGATTCCCAAACCTGGTGGGTCGGGGAAAGTCCGCAGGTTGGGCATTCCTACTGTCGCGGATCGTGTGGTTCAGGCTGCCTTGAAGCTGGTTCTGGAACCTATATTCGAGGCTGATTTTCATCCGGTCTCGTTCGGGTTCCGGCCCAAGCGGCGGGCACACGACGCGATCGCCGACATCCATCTATTCGGGAGCCGCGGCTACGAATGGGTTTTGGACGCCGACATCGAAGCTTGTTTCGACACCATCGACCATGCGGCCCTGATGGACCGCGTGCGGGCGCGGGTGACGGACAAGCGTGTGCTCACGTTGGTAAAATCGTTCCTCAAGGCTGGGATCCTGACCGAGCTCGGCGAGGAACGGGACACACCGACCGGGACGCCGCAAGGGGGCATCCTCTCGCCGTTATTGGCCAATATCGCGTTGTCGGTGCTGGATGAGTACCTGCACCGCGACTGGCGGCCAGGAGGTTGGATGTCGACAGAAAACCGGCGTCACCGCCATCGGCGCCTGGGTCTGCCGACCTGGCGACTCGTCCGGTATGCGGACGATTTCGTCGTCATGGTGTTCGGCACCAGGGACCACGTGGTGACGTTGCGCGAGGAAGTCGCGCAGGTGCTCGCTCCGATGGGTCTGCGTTTATCGCCGGCCAAGACTCGGATCGTGCACATCGCCGATGGGTTCGATTTCCTGGGTTTCCGCATCCGGTGGAGAATCAAGAAAGGGACCCGCGATCAGTGGCGGCTCTACACTTTCATTGGCGATCGGCCACTCCGGTCGTTGAAAGCGAGAATTCGTGCCCTGACGCGCAGGACATCACAGCAGGACCTACGGGCCGTGTTGATCCGGATCAATCGGATCACACGCGGCTGGGCTGAATATTTCCGGCACGCCGTGGCCAAGCACACCTTCGACCGGATCGCTTACTTTATCTGGTGGCGAATCGTCCGATGGGTGAAGACCAAACGGCGTTGGAGATGGAAGGACGTCCACCGCTGGCTGCGAACCCCGACGGGGTGGCGGCCGATCGCGGTGGACGGGATTGAACTGCGCAACATCGCGGCGACACCGGTCACCCGGTACCGTCGGCGCAGTATTCCCAGCCCTTGGCCCTGCGCGAACCGCGCCTAACGACAGAAACCGTGGAGAGCCCGTTGCGTTGAAAGGCGCACGGCGGGTTCGGCGAGCGGCCTGGGGAAACAGACCGACGGCAACGCCGGAACTGCGCCCCAGGCCGACTCGACTCTCGGCGCATTTCAATGAGATTTACGGTGCTTCGGTGAGCAAGGAGACGATATCGCGGATCACCGACAAAGTGATCGCCGAAATGCAGGACTGGGCCAACCGGCCGCTCGACGCGGCCTACGCGGCGGTGTTCATCGACGCGATCCACGTCAAGGTCCGCGACGGGCAAGTCGCCAACCGCCCGGTCTACGCGGCCATCGGCGTGACCGTGGACGGCCGCAAGGACGTCCTGGGCCTCTGGATGGGCGTCGGCGGCGAAGGCGCGAAGTTCTGGATGAGCGTTCTGATCGACCTGAAGAACCGCGGTGTCCGCGACGTGTTCTTCCTCGTCTGCGACGGCCTCAAAGGCCTCCCGGAGACCGTCGTGAACGTGTGGCCGTACACCATCGTCCAGACATGCATCGTCCATCTGATTCGCAACACCTTCCGCCTTGTCGCGCGGCAGAACTGGGACGCAGTCAAGCGGGATGTCAAGCCCATCTACACGGCACCCAATCCCGACGCCGCACTCGCCGCATTGAAGTGATCTCACCAACGGTGGTTCTGGTGCTGATGGTCTGATGGTGCTCGCGGGAACGCTCTGGCACGGACCCCGACGAGCTGCGGGGCCGGAGACGAAGGACGGGGAGCTCCTGATAGGACTGGATTTGCGAAGATCAAATCCTGACCAGAAAGCTCCCCGTGATCACCTATCGTGCCACACTCGACGTGCCCCGCGAACTGGCCCAGTATCTGGGCCGCCTGCTCCGTGCGGAACGTCGGGACCGCGGCACGCGCACCGGGACCAGGGCGCTGACCTGCTACGGACAGGCGGTGCTGGGCCTGCGCTGGTTCCGCCAGCGCGGCGACGTCGCCGCGCTGGCCCGCGATCACGGCATCTCCCGCGCCACCGGCTACCGCTATCTCGACGAGGTCGTCGCCGTGCTCGCCGACCGCGCTCCGGACCTGCACGAAGTGCTGGAACGAGCCAAGAACGACGGACTGGCCCACGTCATTCTCGACGGAAAGATCTTCTCCGCCGACCGCCTCGCGGAGAAGACCACCAGCGTGAAAGGCAAGCAGATCGACCTGTGGTACTCCGGCAAAGCGCACGAGCACGGAGGCAACATTCAAGCTCTGCTGGCACCGGACGGTTTCCCGTTGTGGATCAGCGACGTCGAACCCGGCTCGGTACACGACCTGACTGCGGCCCGCGAGCATGTGCTGGGCGCCCTGTACTGGGCCGCCTCCCGACTCGACCTGCCCACGCTGGCCGACAACGGCTACGACGGGGCCGGCATCGGCGTGTTCACCCCGGTCAAACAGCCCGCCGACGGCCAGACGCTCGACGTGGACACCCGAACCCGCAACGCCCTGCTGCGCGGCCTGCGCTGCCTCGGCGAACGCGGCTTCGCCCTGCTGACCGGCCGCTGGCGATCGCTACGCCACATCACCGCCAGTCCCCGCAAGATCGGCGACATCGTCAAAGCAGCGCTCGTACTCACGCATTTCGAGCACGGACGGATCACCTAAAACTCGTTGAGATCACGTCATTGAATGCCCTGGAAGAGAAATGGGGGAACAAATATGGTGCCGTGATTCGACTGTGGCGCAACGCATGGGAAGAGTTCGTGCCCTTTCTCGACTACGACATCGAAATCCGGCGCATGATCTGCTCGACGAACGCGATCGAATCACTGAGCCTTTTTCATCCTGCGGTGGTCTCGTAGTTCTGTAGGACGTGGATGGCTTTGGCGAGTTGGCCGGCGCGTCGGGGGCAGCTGCGGAGTTTGCGCAGGATGTGCCAGGTTTTGAGTTGGGCGTTGGCGCGTTCGCCGGGGCCGCGCAGCCGTGCGTGAGCCCGGTTGACGTCCTTTTGGGACTCGGGCTTGTTCTTGCCCTTGTACGGGGTGATCACGTGTTGTCTGGTCTCGTCGTAGCCGTGGTAGCCCTTGTCGCCCAGCGCGATGAGCCCGGCGTCGCGCAGGGCGGCGAGAATCTGCCAGATCCGGGCAGCGGCGGTGTCATGGGTGCTGCCGGGCAGGTCACCCGAGACCCACAGGATGGTGCCGTCCGGCGAGGCGATGACCTGCAGGTTCATGCCGTGCTTCTTGTGCTTGATGCCCCTATGTCTTGTCAAGCGGTGTGGGCGTGGTGTTCTGGAGGGGTCCAGACTTGTCGTAGGAGAGGGTGGACCTCGCGGGCGACGTAGCGTTTGAGGCAGCGGATCACCTCGCGGCGGGTTTTGCCCTCAGTCAGGCGTCGTTGCAGGTATTCTTGGGTGGATGGATCGCATCGCAGGCGGGTGAGCACGATGCGGTAGAGCGCGGCGTTGGCCTGCCTGTCGCCGCCTCGGTTGAGTCGGCGTCGTTGGGTCTTGCCGGATGACGCCTCGATCGGGCTGGTGCCGCACAGGGCCGCAAAGGATGCTTCGGTGTCGAGTCGGTCGGGGTTGTCTCCCGCAGCGAGGAGGAGGGCTGCGGCGCTGTCGTGGCCGATGCCGCGGCGGTGCAGCAGGGCGGGGGCGCACGCGTTGATCGCCGTAGTGATCTGTTGTTCGAGGTCGCGGATCTCCTCGCCCAGGCGCAGGATGCGCCGGCCCAGCAGGCGCAGTGTGTAGATCGCCGCGGCGACGGCGTCCTGCGGGTCGGTGGTGTCGAGCTCAGCGCATCGGCGGATGAGCATCCAGCGACTCAGCCCGGCCAGCGACTCGCGCAGTGCCGGGTCGGTGGTCACCAGCACGGCCTTGAGCTGGTTGATCGCCTGAGTGCGCGCCTTGAGCGCGGATGTCTTGGCCAGCTTGAACATCCGCATCATCTCCACCGGCCCGTCGCCGGTCTTCGCGATAGCGGTGGCCCGACCGGACAACACAGCTCGCGCAGCGGACTCGGCGTCACCGGCGTCGGTCTTGCCGCGTTTGCGTCGAGTGGCCTTGTCTGGCTGGTTGACCTCGATGACCGAAACGTGTTGGGCCCGCAGAAATCGGGTCAGCGCCACGCCGTAGGAGCCGGTGCACTCCACCCCGGCTTGCTGGACTGTCCCGAACGTGCGTGCCCACGCGAGCATCTGCTCGTATCCGGCAGCGGTTGTGGGGAATGCCTGGCTGGCCAAGAACACACCCAGCATCGTGATCACCGTTGCGACATGCACGTCCTTGTGCGTGTCGACGCCCAGCACCACCACGTTATCGGCAGCGGTACCACCTCCCTGTGTGTCCGATTGCGGCGTGCTGGTCATGATTGGCTGACTCCTGATCGGCTCGGGAATGGATGGCCAGCGCCGGGCCGGTGTGGGCGGTCAGGACTGTGATGGTGCCGTGACGGCAAGGCCCCTATCGGGACACGCCCCACCGCACCGGCGGCAGCAAGCACCACCCCCGACCACGGCCGACAGATCAAACACAAGGCAGCAAGGCCAACCAGAGTACGGGTCAAGCCGTGGCCCGAGGCAGCACACAAAGATCATCACAGCCGGAGTAGAAGGGGCGGTCGGCGGAGACCCGGTCGATCGGGATCAGGGTGCCGTCGATGACCACGTAGGCCAGGCCGTCGCGTTTCGCCTTGCGCAGCGCCGCGCGTAGTTTCGGGGCTCGCGCGGCCAGTAGTTCCACGGTCTCGTTGACGTAGCGCCAGCAGGTTGTGGTGGAGATGTCGAACCCGGCGCCGACCTCGGCGAACGGTTCGCCTTTGCGCAGGTACACCAGTACCGCCAGGGCCTGCTGGCCTGAGTTGAGCTTGCGCCACACCGAACCGAGCTGCTTGCGGTGGGTGCGGATGAGGCCGGACACGAAGGTGAGGGTCTGATGTGACAACGGCAGCGCGGCACGGTAGAACAGCATGTGAAGCCCCTGGTCCTGCGGAACGATCTTGGTCGAAAGTCCTGCTACCAGGGGCTTCGCCATGCCAGGACCTCGACACGCCGATGATCGTCTACCTGTGATCAGCGACAAGCCTTGCCCGCCAACACATCCAGGTCAGGATGAAAAAGGCTCACTGAATGCCCGCTACCGGCGGGCCGTCCGCGCTCGCGGGCACTTCCCGACCGAGCAGGCCGCGATGAAATGCCTGTACCTTGTGACTCGCAGCCTGGACCCGACCGGGACCGGCCGCGCCCGATGGACGATGCGCTGGAAACCCGTGATCAACGCATTCGCCATCACGTTCGGTGACCGCTGGCCGGTCGCCGAAACCTACTGATCGACAACGCCGGAAACACCGATTGCGGGATAGACCCAGGGGGAAAGCTCAGAGACCGTCGTGATCGAGCTTTGCGAGCAAGCTGTGCCACACGAACTGATCGTTGAACGTTGATCCGAGATCAGGAAGTTCGGCGGCGTCCTCCGCTGACAGGACTTCCGGGTCGCCGTGCGCGCTAGCATCGAGCGTCAGGCGCGCAAGTGCTTCGAGGTTGAGCGCTCGGACCACAGCTTGCTGCACTGTCTCACCGGTGGTGACGATCCCATGGCCCCGTAGCACGCAAACATGCTTCATACCGAGAGCATCGGCCACGGCGCGCCCCAGTTCTGTTCGGCGGATGAGCACGCTGCGCGGGTAGACGGGAATTCCGTCCGAGGCAAGGCGCATCGCGGGAATGTTGAACGCGCCGACGATGGGTCGCAGCGTCAAACCGGCGATGTCCGCGGCCACAACGGCAGGCGGATGGACGTGCACGACGGCCTGCACGTCCGGCCGAGCCCGCATGATTTCGCTGTGGATCGGCAGTTCGTTGGGTACGGCGTATCCATCGGGCAGGTCGGTCCTGCCAACAAGTGGCACGCGTCGGATGTCGTCCGGGCGGGTGAAGAGCAGCCCACGCTCCTGTGGGCCGCGACACCGCACCCAGATACTGTCGTTGTCCGCGCGCGTGCTGACATGGCCCAGGATGTCGGCCGCCAGCCCCTGATGGGCCAGGATCCGGCACGCGGTGGCAACCATGCTGCGAGCGACAGCTTCTTCGACGGCAGTCCGCGGAATACCTTCCGCGGACTCCGAGGCGAGCGGGTAGTGCGCCAAGGCGTCCTGCGAGGAACGAGACATTTCGATGGCCATGTGGCTCCTTTCGGTCAACGGCCGTTAGTCCCTATCTCGGTCAGTACCGGATTCGGTGGAGAGCGAACGCGCAGGCGGCACCGATGATGAAGGTGCCGATCAAGAATCCGAAGGCCGCCGGGTAGCCGCCCGCGTCGATGAACAGGCCCATGACCGTGGCTCCGAAGGCACCGACGAAGTTCCCGACGCCGATCATCACGCCCGCGGCGCGGCCCATGCGCCGCTCGGGCGCCATCGAGTGCAACACGCCCTGCCCGGCGAGCGTGGTCATGCCCTCGATGCCCACGATCGCGATGATGACCGCGGCGAGTTCGAAGTCCGTCGAGTGGATGACCTGACTGAGCACGAGAAAGAGCGCAGCCAGGGAAAAACCGCAGACAGAGAAGATGGCCTTGCGCCCGATGCGGTCCATCCAGACCGCCACGATCGGAGAGATCGCGATGCAGAGGACGAAGGCGAGCGCGACGAACGCGCTCGCGGTGTTCTTGCTGACGTGCTGTTCGGACTTGAGGTAGGAAGGGAACCAACTCGCGAGCCCGTACACCCCGATGTTGTTGGTGATCCAGCCGATGATCATGATGAAGAAGGGCCAACTGAGGAGCTGACTGCGCCTCTCGTCGCGGGAGAGCTTGACGTTCGTGCTGTCGGCGGCGATGAATGCTCTCTCCGCGTCCGTCACCCGCTTGGCCTTCGCCGGGTCGTCCTTGAGCAGCACAAGTGCGACCGGGATGCAGACCACCAGGGCAAGAATGGTCAGCAGGAAGAAGGCTCCTCGCCAGTTCGTCACGGCGATGGCGCCGTTGACGACATAGGCGGCCACGGCGAATCCGAGGTTGATCGCGCCGATCCACAAGGACTTGGCCCGAGAGCGCTCCGAGCGTGGGAACCAGCGCGCCGTGAGGGCGTTCGACAGTGGCCAGAGGAAGCCCTCGGAGACGCCGAGCAGGGCTCGGCCCACCAGTAGGATGCCGTAGCTGGGTGCCAAGCCGGCGATCGTCGTACTGATCGCCCAGAACACGAGCCCGGTGACCGCACAACGCTTGGGGCCGAACTTGTCGATCAGGATTCCCCAGACCGGCATCGACGCCCCGTAAAACAGGAGCGTGGCGGTGGTGAGGAATCCGATCAGGCCCTCTTCGCCCTTGAGGTGAAGCTCGGACAGGAAGCCATCGTCGGCGGCGATGACACCCACGCCGGTCTTGTCGATCATGCCGACAATCCAGATGATCGCCAGCGGTGGCAGGGCGATTCGCCAGCGCATACTCGGCGTCGAGGGCAGTGGGTCCAACGCCGCACTCGCCGGCGATTGCTCGGTACTCAACTCTGAGTCTCCATTCGAGAGGGATGCTCAACGGCCCAAGGGTCAGGATGGGGTAGATCGGGTCCGGGATTCGGCGGCTCCTGTCCTGGTTTCGGCACTCGGGCGCTCCCGGCGCAGGCGCGCGAGGAGCTCGGTGCTCTCGGGGTAGGGGCGCTCGAGATAATGAGTCTCGGCGACCCGTTCAAAGAAGTCGGCCACCACGTCGACGGTCGGGCTGCGCACCGAGCTCCCGGCAGCCAACTGCTTGACCAGCTGCATGTCCTTGTGAATCGTTCGGGCCGGCGCATGGGTGGCCATCTGGGCGACGTCACCGCGAAAGAACTCGGCGGCGGTGTCCAGGCCGGAGTCGCCTCCGCTGCTTCGCTCGATCGCTTGCGCGACTGCAGCGGCATCGAGGCCCCATTCTCGGGCGATCAACAACGCCTCGGAGGAGGCGAGGTACCAGGCGTACTTGACGTGTTGATTGAGCAGCTTGGTCGCGTACCCAGCTCCACGGCTCCCGCAATGCACGAGAGTGCGCGACACGGCAGCCAGGACAGCCTCCGCCGCACCAAGAACGCCCGGCTCACCACCGATGAGCACTGTCATTTCCGGGGCCTTACGACTGACCGGGCAGTCGACGAAAACGCACCCCGCGATGTCGAAGGCTTCACCGACCCGGATGGCGGTGTCAGGACCGCAGGTGGACATGTCCAGCACGATCGTGCCCTCGCGGGCTCCGGACAGCACGCTGTCCGGAGCCTCCACCAACACATGCTCGACCTCGGTCGGCCCTGGCAGAAAGGTGATGACAAGACCGCAGTTCGCAGCGAGATGTGCGGCGCTGTCGGCGACCTCTGTTCCCGCGGCGGCAAGTTCCTCGACCCGTTCTGGCCGGCGGTCGTGGACCATTACCGCATAGCCTGCCAGGAGCAATTCCTGGGACAATGCCGTCCCCATGCCGCCGAGCCCGATCACCCCGACAGACGGGCCGCCGCCCCCACCACTCCAACTCATGCCGGACCTTCCATATCGCAGAAAGATTTTTCGATGTGAGGCTTTTGCTGTCGGGCGCGCGAAGTTCGACGCAGACTTGGAACCGGTGCGAGTTCGCAGATACGCCACGAACCACGGCACTGCTGAGGAGTTCGCCTCTCAGAGGAAGACGGAGAGGTTCTTTGCCATCAAGACCGACTGGTCGAGGTGGAGTATTCGTCGGAAGACTTTCCAACCCTGCTCGGTACGCCGCGCCCAATCGCGACGACGCCCGACGAAAAAGTCGGTCTCGTCGGCCACCCGGTTGCGGTAGACCAAGAAGCGAGCGCTGACTTCGACTTCGTCGCCGGAGACCTCGACGATCCGCAGATTGGTCACCACGTGCGAGACGCGCGACACTGGCTCCTCGGCCCAGTGCACGCCGGTGAGGAGCTGCTGGACGCGGAGTTCCACCGTGCTCTTGGGCTCGTCGAACCAGCACACCTCGGAGCCGTACTTTGTTTCCTCACGCTCCGCCACGTCGTTGTACATGACATTCATACGGAGCGGGACCGAGTAGCGGTAGTCGTCCGCCAACAGGTCTAGCCACTCCTCGTAGCGGCGTTCGTCGAGAAGGTCAGCCTCGTAATAGAGGAACTCGCTGATCTCACTGAGCAGTTCCACGCGCTGCAGGCCGGTCGGCTGGCTGTTCTGCATCGTGACGGTCATGCCTCCACCTCGCTCGCACGCTCCATGATCTTGCTGACGCGGTCGTCGACAGCGGCCACGTTCATCAACTCGGGCCAAGACATGTTGTCGACGAACTCGGCCCATCGGCGGTAGAACGCTCGGGCGTTGACCTCGCCGGCGATGGCGTGGTCGGAGTGCACTGCGCCGTCGAGCGCGCTGAGCCGCTCCTCGCCGAGACCCTGCTGGTAGTTGTAGGGATAGCGGCGGGCGACCACGCCCAGGCTTGCCTGGGTCGCGTAGTCCCAGTTCTCCATATCGTCCTGCTCGGTCATGCCGGCGGGGCCCCCGTACCGCATGTAGTACTCGCGCAGCCAATCACGGACGAAGTCCGGAGCATCCTTGTCGACGAGGAACCAGCGCCACACCTCGGTCTCGGTGGAGCTGATCGGATGAGAGACCAGGATCGAGCGCGGGAAACCGGCAGCGAAGGACATGTTCGGGAACAGCGTCGCCGGGCCACGTCCGCCCAGTGCGCGGCCCTCCGCGCGGAGCCTCTCAGCGCGGATGTCCCATGCGTGCTCGAAGTACTCGGTCAGCTTCGGCTCAGCGAATTCGGGATACGGGAGCTCGTAGTCAAGGTTGTCCGAAGCGCCGTGACCGAGGCGGAATGAAGTCTTCATGCGGCCCTTGGAGAAGCCGCCCTGGTTCTGCCGCTCACCATGGCGACGTTTGCCTCGGCCGCCCGGACCGATCCCGACCGCCTCGACCGAGGCATGTGTCGAAGCACCATGGTAGGTATCACCCAAGAAGTTCTCCGCGACGAACTTCCAATTGGAGCGGATCCGCCACTTCAGCACGCCGCGGAACACCTCGGTCTCGCCCTCGCGCCCGTCGAACGCGTCGGCCAGGTTGTCCAGCCAGAAGTGGAAGTTGCCGACGTAGTCGAGGAAATCCGGTGCGTTCTCGTCCCAGGACGCGAAGATGAGGCCCTTGTAGTTATACACCCGCGGGCAGCGGACGAGTCCCCACTTTTCCTTCTCGAGCCGGCCGTGGTAAGCCGACTTCATGTGCGGCACTCCGTGGAGGTCGCCGGGGACGTCCACCA
The DNA here is from genome assembly GCF_021391495.1 of Amycolatopsis acidiphila. Taxonomy (NCBI): domain Bacteria; kingdom Bacillati; phylum Actinomycetota; class Actinomycetes; order Pseudonocardiales; family Pseudonocardiaceae; genus Amycolatopsis; species Amycolatopsis acidiphila. Next base: position 7,742,611 of record NZ_CP090063.1, read on the forward strand.
ACGATCCGTCCATAGAGTACGACCACGCGTGGTACGGGCAGGTGAACTGCATCGTGTTGCCCTCGTCGTACCGACAAACACGCATACCGCGGTGGCGGCAGGAGTTCAGCAGAACGTAGACCTCACCCTTGGTGTCACGGGTCATGAGCACCGGGTCAGAGCCCATCCGAGAGCTGAAGAAGTCCCCCGGGTTCGGCACCTGGCTGGCGTGGCCGACGAAGAGCCACGCTCTGGGGAAGAGATACTCCAGTTCCAACTTGTGGATCTGCTCGTTGACGAAAATGTCGCGGCTGATGACACCGCTGTCGACGTCGACCAGATCGCTGACGCGAATCGGCGCGGGCGAGGCCGTGCTTAGGTCCTCAATCGTCATTACTGTTGCCTTTCGATGTGCTTCCCTGGTGAGGCGGGCGCGCGGGAAGATGTCAGGTCAGGCCGACGGACGCGCCCGAGGAGAGCGTCTCAAGCTCGGCGACTACGTGATCAATGGAGGCACCGCGCTCCCATGCGGATCGGCATGTTGCGATCGAGCGCGGCCAGCCGATCGCGACGCATGCGGCAAAGGCGCCCCTTAGCCCATAGATCGCCACGGTCTTCTCTCCCGCCGGGGTCAGAAATCGACGCAGTTCCACGCTGTCGGATTCCGCCGGGCGTCCGACCATCTGGATCTTCGTGCCGAACTGGTCGGACCAGAAATAAGGCGCACGCGCGTCCGGTACCGGCGACGTGGGGTCGATGATCTGCTTAGCGACGATGTGCGCCTGTTCGACAGCGTTAGTCCAGTGCTCGACGCGTCGATAGACCGTCGCGCCCTTGTCGATCGACCGGGCGACATCGCCGATCGCATAAACGCCCTCAGCGGCCTGGACAGCACAACTGGCGTCAGTAAGTACGCCATTGTCGACAGGAATCCGGGAGCCGTCGAGCCACTCAGTGTTGGGCATGGTGCCGATCCCGACAACCACCGTTCCGGCCTCGTGCGTTGTGCCATCGGACAACCGCACAACAACACCGTCAGACGTCTGCTTCACGGCGTCCACACCCACACCGGTCAGTAGCTTGACGCCGTTGTCGCGGTGCAAAGACGCGAGATGCCCGCCGACCTCAGCGCCCACCGCGCGAGCGAACGGCGCCTCCAACGCCTCGATAATGGTGACATCGGCCCCGAGCGCCCGCGCCGACGACGCGACCTCGGCACCGATGAAACCACCACCGACGACAAGCATGGGGCCTCCCCCGGCAAGTCGCTGTCGGAGGGCGCGAGCATCGCGCAGTTCGCGAACGGAGACGACGCTCTCATTGGTGGCGAGACCGCCCAGGGTCCGAGGTCGGACGCCGGTAGCGATGATGAGGTAGTCGTACTCGATCTCCTCGCCGCCCGCGGTGACCGTGCGCTCATCGATGTCCACGGCGGTGGCCGGCGTCCCCGGCCTGCCATCGAGCTGGAGCCCGTCCCACCCGCCGGCGCCGAGCAGCGAGATCTGGTCCTCAGTCTGCGTGCCGAGCAACAACTGCTTGCTCAACGGAGGCTTGTCGTAGGGCAGCTCGTCCTCCGCGCCGAGCACCACGATGTCGTCCTCGAAACCAAGACGTCGCAGTTCCTGGGCGGTGCGGATACCGCCGACCGATGATCCGACGATGACGGCGCGCTCACGCATCAGCGCCCGCCCTCCAGATCGCCGACACCGGGCAACTGCGGATTGCCGCGTCCACCGTCTCCATCTCGGACGGATCGACCACTTCGTCGAGGACAACGACCAGCCCGTCGTCGTCCAGGTCGAAGTGCTTGGCATCCACACCAACGCAATTCCCGTAGCCCTGGCACTTCACGACATCCGCCTTGATGCGCATGCCACCTCCGCATTGGTACAATGGTTTAGGACATCATCCTAAGCTGGGGCGGAGGCCGGTGTCAAGAGTCACCAGACCGAGGGTGCCGGGTGCCGTAACGTGACTCTCCGCAAAGGACCTATCAGGCCCCTGCGGGCTGCGGCGAGGAGGACAGCGTGTCGAAGGAGGCCCCGCCCGTTGCGTTCGATCCGCTACCGAGTGCGAGAACCGCGGACCGCATCGTGCGCTTGCTTCGTGACCAGATCCGTTCTGGCGAGCTGTCGGTCGGAGCTCGCCTGCCGTCTGAGCGGGATCTGTGCGCTCAACTCAACGTCAGCAGGCTCTCCTTGCGCGAGGCCCTCCGCGTGCTCGAGTCCAATGGCCTCGTCGAGATCCGGATGGGATCCCGCGGCGGAGCCTTCGTGACGGCCCCGTCGACACAGCACGCCGGCGAGGGAATCACCGACCTTCTCACGACCGCTGGCCTGTCCGCCGCGGACGTGACCCAGGCGCGCTCCATCCTCGAACTCGGGATCGTCCCGGTTGTGGTCGCGTGCGCCGACGAGACCGACCTCCGTGAACTCCAAACGTTGTGCGACGACGCCGAAGCGGCACGCACCGACGGCACCTATACGCCGGCGATGTCCCTCGACTTCCATCTGCGTGTCGCGGCCGCGACACACAACCCCGCGATCGTGATGGTGATGGATTCCTTCCGCGACGCCATCCTAATGTCGATGCAAGAGGCGCAGCACGAGGGAACACAGGGCGTCGCAGAGCACCGGGAGTTCATCGAGGCCGTCCAAGCAAAGGACATCGACCGCGCACATCGGGTCATGGCCGATCACCTTCGTCGCACCGCCGATGCAGTCGGTTACTCCTGCTGAACCACCACGTCGACGAGCGCCATTGGCCGACACTTCACGATGCGACTCACCAACGACGCCAACCACGCATGGTGGTTTCACGCCGGCTGCACGGACAGAGTTTCCGCAGTCGCAGTAGCCCTTCACCCGCTCCTCGCGGGCAGCGTACGCCGAGCCGATGTGTACGCCCGTAAGGCCTCCGCTGCGGTCACCGCCTCCTCCAATGTGAACGGTGCCCCAATGGCCGGCTGCCTGTTCACCATGTCGTGCAGCTCGGCAGCGGAGCCCCGTGCACGACCGTGCTGTCCGTGCTGCCCGGCAGTACGGCGCCGGCGTCCAGGAACGCGCGCATGCGGTAGGCCAACCGGGACCGCTCCGGGCCTATCGCGGCGAGCATGCCGTCTGGGGACGACCGTATGGTTGTTACCGCACGCAATGCCGAAGCGCCCGCAGATGTCGTCTGTCGGTTGTTTTTGCCGGTAGTTCTTGGCTCCGCTGCTCCGGAGCAGCGGAGCCAAGAACTACCGGCAAAAACAGGCCCGCCGTCAACGGCATCGTCTACCCCGGCTGGAAGCGAGCGGCATGACCACCCGTCTGTACCGCCGCGAGTGCGGCTGGCACCCCGAGTACCGACGCAAGCGCGCTGCGCTTCGCGCCGCCGCTCGCCACCAGTGCGCCGGCACGCCGGTGGCCGAGACGCGTCCACCGTGGTGGTCCCGCCTGTGGACCAACCTATGGGCAAGCCAGTCGGGTGTCACCGCCGTCGACACCGAAGCACGAGCGGATGACCGTACCGGTGACGACGTATTGGTCGATGCCCGCGGCAAACCGCATCCAGTGGGCCGCGCTCGCCGCGCACCACGCCGAGACAACGCGCCGCGCCCGCGCCGCGATGGTCGACCTAGTACTACAGTCGCGATGTGTGATTTGTGGCGGCGTGTCGTGACTGTGGACGCGTTCGGGACGTGGTGAACTTGGCGGCGTGGTAGAGCTTGTGGAGAAGGCGATGGCCGGGGCGCCTGTGGTTGATGATCGTGTCGCACGGTGGCGGGCCGGGTTCGACGACATGTTCTCGTTGGTAGCCGGTCGTTTCGCGCAGGCGGACTCGCGTCGTCGGGCTCGGATGTATCTGCTGGGCCTGCTCTCGGGTGCGGAGCGGAAGAACTCGTGGACCTTGGCCGAGCAGGCCGGTGATCTGACCCCGAATGGCATGCAGCGGTTGCTGGGCTACTACCGGTGGGACGCCGATGCGGTGCGGGATGATCTGCGGGCCTATGTGCTGGACAATCTGGGTGATCCCAGTGGTGTCGTGGTGGCCGATGAGACGGGCTTTCTGAAGAAGGGCGGCTAAGAGCGTGTCTTACGTGGTGATCAGCTGCTGATGCGTCATGATCTTGGTCGTGGTTGATCGTTTGTCATTGCGGCTCGTGCCGGACGAGCTGTGGGAGTTGGTGGAGCCGTTGATCCCCGCGTTCGCGGCGCGTCCCCAGGGCGGGGGAACCGCGCCGCTGGAGCCGCGGCAGGTGTTCACCGCGATCGTGTACGTGTTGACCAGTGGGTGCGCGTGGCGGGATCTGCCGCCGTCGTTCGGCGTGCCGTTCCAGACCGCGCACCGGCGCTTCACTCAGTGAGCCTTTTTCATCCTGACCTGGATGTGTTGGCGGGCAAGGCTTGTCGCTGATCACAGGTAGACGATCATCGGCGTGTCGAGGTCCTGGCATGGCGAAGCCCCTGGTAGCAGGACTTTCGACCAAGATCGTTCCGCAGGACCAGGGGCTTCACATGCTGTTCTACCGTGCCGCGCTGCCGTTGTCACATCAGACCCTCACCTTCGTGTCCGGCCTCATCCGCACCCACCGCAAGCAGCTCGGTTCGGTGTGGCGCAAGCTCAACTCAGGCCAGCAGGCCCTGGCGGTACTGGTGTACCTGCGCAAAGGCGAACCGTTCGCCGAGGTCGGCGCCGGGTTCGACATCTCCACCACAACCTGCTGGCGCTACGTCAACGAGACCGTGGAACTACTGGCCGCGCGAGCCCCGAAACTACGCGCGGCGCTGCGCAAGGCGAAACGCGACGGCCTGGCCTACGTGGTCATCGACGGCACCCTGATCCCGATCGACCGGGTCTCCGCCGACCGCCCCTTCTACTCCGGCTGTGATGATCTTTGTGTGCTGCCTCGGGCCACGGCTTGACCCGTACTCTGGTTGGCCTTGCTGCCTTGTGTTTGATCTGTCGGCCGTGGTCGGGGGTGGTGCTTGCTGCCGCCGGTGCGGTGGGGCGTGTCCCGATAGGGGCCTTGCCGTCACGGCACCATCACAGTCCTGACCGCCCACACCGGCCCGGCGCTGGCCATCCATTCCCGAGCCGATCAGGAGTCAGCCAATCATGACCAGCACGCCGCAATCGGACACACAGGGAGGTGGTACCGCTGCCGATAACGTGGTGGTGCTGGGCGTCGACACGCACAAGGACGTGCATGTCGCAACGGTGATCACGATGCTGGGTGTGAGGTTTCCCCCGGGGATCGGACACCGGGTTTCATGCTGCGTGGGCGTGGTGGTGAGGGTAGCTGAGACGGGTTTCGTGGGGTGTGCGGTAGCCGAGTGTGGAGTGCAGTCGGTGGTGGTTGTAGTAGGCGAGGTAAGCGAAAACGTCTCGTCTGGCTTGCCGGCGGGTGGTCCAGGTTCGCGTGCCGATTTCGGTTTTGAGGGTGGCGAAGAAGGATTCGGCGGCGGCGTTGTCGTAGCAGGACCCGGTCCTGCCCATCGACGGGCGGATGCCGTGGGCGGTCAGGGCGGCGCGGAATTCCGTGGAGGCGTATTGGGTGCCGCGGTCGGAGTGGAACACCGCTCCCGCGTTGATCAAACCGCGGCCGGCGGCGAGGGCGATGGCGTCGCGGACGAGGCCGGCGCGCATGTGCGGGGCGAGGGCGTGGCCGACGATTTCGCGGGTGTGCAGGTCGAGCACGGTCGCCAGATACAGCCAGCCTTCCTCGGTGGGCAGGTAGGTGATGTCCCCGGCCAGCCGCTGCCCGGGGGCGTCGGCGGCGAAGTCGCGGCCGATCAGATCCGGGACCGCGGCCGCGGTCGTGTCCGGCCGGGTCAGCGACCGGGGCCGGCGGCGGGTGTTCCCGGCGATCCGCCGTTCGCGCATCACCCGCTCGACCCGCTTGTGGTTGACCGCCTGCCCGCGGCGGCGCAGCTCGGCGGTGACCCGCGGGCTGCCGTAGGCGCCGCGGTGGGCGGCGTGGATCCCGGCGATCTCGCCGGCCAGCCGGTCCTCGGCCGCGGCCCGTTCCTTCCTCGCGGGGGCGGCGGCGAGCCATTCGTAGAACCCCGGGCGGCGCACGCCCAGGACTCGGCACAGCCGGGCGACACCGAACGTGCCGCGGTGGGCGGAGATGAACCGGTAGCTGCGGGTCAACGATCCATCTCCTGTGCGAAATAGGCGGCCGCTTTGCGCAGGATCTCCTTCTCTTTCTCCAGCTCCGCCACCCGTTTGCGCAACGCCCGCAGCTCCCGCTCCGCCGCGTCCCCGCCCGTTTCGGCGGCCTGATCGGCGCGGTCGGCGGCCCGCACCCACGTCCGCAGGGTCTCGTGATTCACCCCCAGCTCACGAGCCACCTGCGCCAACGGACGAGCCGACGACCGCACCAACGCGACCGCATCCCGCCGAAACTCCTGCGGATACTTCGACGAACCAGACACAAACACATCCTTCCCCAGGCCAAAGCCAAGGATCAGAGTGTCCGGCACACCGGGGGAACCTCAGTGTGTTCTTGGCCAGCCAGGCATTCCCCACAACCGCTGCCGGATACGAGCAGATGCTCGCGTGGGCACGCACGTTCGGGACAGTCCAGCAAGCCGGGGTGGAGTGCACCGGCTCCTACGGCGTGGCGCTGACCCGATTTCTGCGGGCCCAACACGTTTCGGTCATCGAGGTCAACCAGCCAGACAAGGCCACTCGACGCAAACGCGGCAAGACCGACGCCGGTGACGCCGAGTCCGCTGCGCGAGCTGTGTTGTCCGGTCGGGCCACCGCTATCGCGAAGACCGGCGACGGGCCGGTGGAGATGATGCGGATGTTCAAGCTGGCCAAGACATCCGCGCTCAAGGCGCGCACTCAGGCGATCAACCAGCTCAAGGCCGTGCTGGTGACCACCGACCCGGCACTGCGCGAGTCGCTGGCCGGGCTGAGTCGCTGGATGCTCATCCGCCGATGCGCTGAGCTCGACACCACCGACCCGCAGGACGCCGTCGCCGCGGCGATCTACACACTGCGCCTGCTGGGCCGGCGCATCCTGCGCCTGGGCGAGGAGATCCGCGACCTCGAACAACAGATCACTACGGCGATCAACGCGTGCGCCCCCGCCCTGCTGCACCGCCGCGGCATCGGCCACGACAGCGCCGCAGCCCTCCTCCTCGCTGCGGGAGACAACCCCGACCGACTCGACACCGAAGCATCCTTTGCGGCCCTGTGCGGCACCAGCCCGATCGAGGCGTCATCCGGCAAGACCCAACGACGCCGACTCAACCGAGGCGGCGACAGGCAGGCCAACGCCGCGCTCTACCGCATCGTGCTCACCCGCCTGCGATGCGATCCATCCACCCAAGAATACCTGCAACGACGCCTGACTGAGGGCAAAACCCGCCGCGAGGTGATCCGCTGCCTCAAACGCTACGTCGCCCGCGAGGTCCACCCTCTCCTACGACAAGTCTGGACCCCTCCAGAACACCACGCCCACACCGCTTGACAAGACATAGGGGCATCAAGCACAAGAAGCACGGCATGAACCTGCAGGTCATCGCCTCGCCGGACGGCACCATCCTGTGGGTCTCGGGTGACCTGCCCGGCAGCACCCATGACACCGCCGCTGCCCGGATCTGGCAGATTCTCGCCGCCCTGCGCGACGCCGGGCTCATCGCGCTGGGCGACAAGGGCTACCACGGCTACGACGAGACCAGACAACACGTGATCACCCCGTACAAGGGCAAGAACAAGCCCGAGTCCCAAAAGGACGTCAACCGGGCTCACGCACGGCTGCGCGGCCCCGGCGAACGCGCCAACGCCCAACTCAAAACCTGGCACATCCTGCGCAAACTCCGCAGCTGCCCCCGACGCGCCGGCCAACTCGCCAAAGCCATCCACGTCCTACAGAACTACGAGACCACCGCAGGATGAAAAAGGCTCAGTGATTCGATCGCGTTCGTCGAGCAGATCATGCGCCGGATTTCGATGTCGTAGTCGAGAAAGGGCACGAACTCTTCCCATGCGTTGCGCCACAGTCGAATCACGGCACCATATTTGTTCCCCCATTTCTCTTCCAGGGCATTCAATGCGGCGAGTGCGGCGTCGGGATTGGGTGCCGTGTAGATGGGCTTGACATCCCGCTTGACTGCGTCCCAGTTCTGCCGCGCGACAAGGCGGAAGGTGTTGCGAATCAGATGGACGATGCATGTCTGGACGATGGTGTACGGCCACACGTTCACGACGGTCTCCGGGAGGCCTTTGAGGCCGTCGCAGACGAGGAAGAACACGTCGCGGACACCGCGGTTCTTCAGGTCGATCAGAACGCTCATCCAGAACTTCGCGCCTTCGCCGCCGACGCCCATCCAGAGGCCCAGGACGTCCTTGCGGCCGTCCACGGTCACGCCGATGGCCGCGTAGACCGGGCGGTTGGCGACTTGCCCGTCGCGGACCTTGACGTGGATCGCGTCGATGAACACCGCCGCGTAGGCCGCGTCGAGCGGCCGGTTGGCCCAGTCCTGCATTTCGGCGATCACTTTGTCGGTGATCCGCGATATCGTCTCCTTGCTCACCGAAGCACCGTAAATCTCATTGAAATGCGCCGAGAGTCGAGTCGGCCTGGGGCGCAGTTCCGGCGTTGCCGTCGGTCTGTTTCCCCAGGCCGCTCGCCGAACCCGCCGTGCGCCTTTCAACGCAACGGGCTCTCCACGGTTTCTGTCGTTAGGCGCGGTTCGCGCAGGGCCAAGGGCTGGGAATACTGCGCCGACGGTACCGGGTGACCGGTGTCGCCGCGATGTTGCGCAGTTCAATCCCGTCCACCGCGATCGGCCGCCACCCCGTCGGGGTTCGCAGCCAGCGGTGGACGTCCTTCCATCTCCAACGCCGTTTGGTCTTCACCCATCGGACGATTCGCCACCAGATAAAGTAAGCGATCCGGTCGAAGGTGTGCTTGGCCACGGCGTGCCGGAAATATTCAGCCCAGCCGCGTGTGATCCGATTGATCCGGATCAACACGGCCCGTAGGTCCTGCTGTGATGTCCTGCGCGTCAGGGCACGAATTCTCGCTTTCAACGACCGGAGTGGCCGATCGCCAATGAAAGTGTAGAGCCGCCACTGATCGCGGGTCCCTTTCTTGATTCTCCACCGGATGCGGAAACCCAGGAAATCGAACCCATCGGCGATGTGCACGATCCGAGTCTTGGCCGGCGATAAACGCAGACCCATCGGAGCGAGCACCTGCGCGACTTCCTCGCGCAACGTCACCACGTGGTCCCTGGTGCCGAACACCATGACGACGAAATCGTCCGCATACCGGACGAGTCGCCAGGTCGGCAGACCCAGGCGCCGATGGCGGTGACGCCGGTTTTCTGTCGACATCCAACCTCCTGGCCGCCAGTCGCGGTGCAGGTACTCATCCAGCACCGACAACGCGATATTGGCCAATAACGGCGAGAGGATGCCCCCTTGCGGCGTCCCGGTCGGTGTGTCCCGTTCCTCGCCGAGCTCGGTCAGGATCCCAGCCTTGAGGAACGATTTTACCAACGTGAGCACACGCTTGTCCGTCACCCGCGCCCGCACGCGGTCCATCAGGGCCGCATGGTCGATGGTGTCGAAACAAGCTTCGATGTCGGCGTCCAAAACCCATTCGTAGCCGCGGCTCCCGAATAGATGGATGTCGGCGATCGCGTCGTGTGCCCGCCGCTTGGGCCGGAACCCGAACGAGACCGGATGAAAATCAGCCTCGAATATAGGTTCCAGAACCAGCTTCAAGGCAGCCTGAACCACACGATCCGCGACAGTAGGAATGCCCAACCTGCGGACTTTCCCCGACCCACCAGGTTTGGGAATCAACCGTTCCCGAACCGGCTGCGGCCGAAACGAACCGTCTTTGACCGCTCTGCGAATGCCACCCAGAAACTCCAGGGCACCGATTTCCCGCTCAATCCGGGCGACGGTGACGCCGTCCGAACCAGCGGTTCGTGCCCCGGTATTCGTCGCGACCCGCTCCCACGCAACACGCAGGGTCGCCGGGTCGTGCACGAGGTTGAACAAGTCATCGAACCGTCGGCCAGGATCGGCCGACGCCCAACGATGAAGCTTGGCCTGCATTTCCGATACCCGACGGAACGACCCAGCTTCGGGTTGTTCCGGAGCGCCGCTATTCAGCGGCGCGTCTTTCGGCATTGCAGCATCCCTTCTTCTCGGAACCGCTGCCGTCCTTCCCCAATGTGACCGGCTTTCCCGGCCTCCGAGTACTACGACGGCTCCGCCCTGTCCGGTGTGTTCGGCAGACGGTGTGCCTATCCCGACGCGCAAACTGGATGCCCACGAGCCGGGAACCATCGCCAGACAGTTCCCGTGTTCACTGCTGATCGCTTGCCGAAGGAGGCATCTGACTTTGTTCCCGCGATATCGCCGTGACTACGCCGCAGACCTTCACCACGGCCTCCCTGCGAAGGTGAAAATCCCCGCTCAGGAGTTCCCCGCCTCACCAGAGAACGGGTGCGCATCGCAACCGGCCATCCGCCAGGTTTCAGCCGGTGACTACTTAGGAAACGTAACACGCCAGTTCCTCGCGTATACCTCTTCGGCTCGTTTGCCGGACCCGCACCATCTGGCAGTTCTGGCACGTCCCGGTTTTGTCAGGGCCGCTTGCCACCCTTACCGGCACCTCCCGGTTCAGGCTGCCCTCAACTTCAACAGTCCGCTGCGACGGCCTGCAGGAGAAGGTCTTCCACCTCCTCGCGATACAACAGCGCTTTCACGGCGCACTTTCCCCGGTTGTCATCCCTTTCGCGTACAGCGACAGCACGATCTCGTCCACGTCGGCGAGCCGGCGTTGCCGCTTCTTGACGATCTGAGGCTCGAAAGTGCTTTCCCGATCCCTCGGCACGTCGATCCGCACCTCGCCGGCGGCATCCGAGAGCACGGTCTTCGGCCGGCTTCCATTTCGCACATTGGTCGATTCCCGACTCGGATCGGCCTGGCGCTTCTCGTGACCGAGGTGCTCGGTCATTTCCTCGTTCAGCGCCGTTTCCAGCACGTTCTTGGTGAACAGCTTCAGCAGGCCGTCCGGCCCGGTCAACGCCAGCCCGCGAGCCCTCGCCTCGGCCACCATCGCCGCCGCGGCGGCCTGCTCCGGCGACAGTTGCCGCCCCGATTTCTTGGTCTTCTTCTCCGCGTCCACGGCGTCAGAGTCCATCACTCTCCGTGCCCATCCCGCCGGACCTCGGCCCGGCGTAGTAAGGGAACTATGCCGATGCGTGTTGATCACGGGGACGTCCTCCTGATGTCGTGTGCGGGCTTGCAGTCCCAGGACATCGAGGAGGACGTCATGCCCCACGGTAGTGGCCTGTCACGTGGTGACAAGCGCCGAAACGGGCGATTGGCTCGGTTGCGGGCGCTGGTGCCGCCCCAGAACGCGATTCTGGGGATTGATCTGGCGGATGAGAAGCAGGCGCTGGTGGTGACCGATCACGATTCACGGGTGCTGGCGCGTAAACGGGTCCGGGCGAAGGCATGGCGGCTGGATTCGGCGTTGGAATGGGCCCGCAACGTGGCGCGCCGGCACGGGTTCGCCGATGTCACGGTGGGCTGCGAGCCGACCGGGCACCGGTGGCGAGTGCTTGATCAGCTCGCGGCCGGGTTGGGCATGCCGCTGGTGTGTGTGCAACCGCTGCTGGTCGGCCGGGCCCGGGAAAGTGAGGACTACACCCGGGACAAGACAGACGACAAGGATGCCGTGCTGATCGCACGGCTCGTCGGTGACCTGCGCTGCTACGTGCTGGAACGGGCAGAGGAAACCTGGGCGCGGCTGCGGCACCTGGGCGCTCGACGGGAGGGGCTGGTTGCCGAGGCCACCGCGAACGTGCAGCAGCTGCGCGATCTGCTGGAATGCGCCTGGCCCGCGGTGCTGGGCTGCGCGGCCAAACCGTTCGAGTCGAACAGCTGGTGCGCCGCGCTCACTGTGGTGCTCGACCGCTGCCACGGCCGACCGGAACGACTGGCCCGGATGGGTCTTGCGCGATTTCTGCAGGCAGTCAACCGTGAAGTCGCGCGCTGGGGCGGGCGCCAGGTCTGGCGGCTGACCGATCAAGCGGGCGTAACCGCCCAGCGGACTGGTGCGCTGGAACGGGCCTCCTTCGTGCTCGCCGACTGGCATGCGACGAAGCGTCGACTGTCCGAAGTGGAGGCTCGCATGGTCGAGGTCCTCGACCATCTTGAACTGACCGACCTGGTCACCTCCATCCCGGGACTGTCGACCGTTGGCGCAGCCGCGATCCTGGCCGAAACCGGGGATCTGGCCAGGTTCGACAGCCCCCGCGCGGTGGTCAAACACGCCGGGCTATGTCCCCGTGAGAACAGCAGCGGCACCAAAGAAGGCCGGGCCCGCATCGCCCGCCGCGGCCGCCCCGGGCTGCGCCTGGCCGCATGGCGAGCAGTCTGGGGAGCTCAAGCGAACAACCCGGTACTTACCGCTCGCTTTCATCATCTGACCGCCCGGGAGGAAAACCCGCTCACCACCGGCCAAGCCCACGCCGCACTCGCCGCCGCGCTACTGCGCTGGCTGCATGTCATCATCACCCAGCGTGTCCCCTGGAACGAACAGATCGCCAGTGGACGCACCGATCTTTCCGCCGCCGCCTGACCCAGGCCGCGGCGGATTCCAGGGACGGGCCAAGCTCCACCCGGCGTTGAGGACCGACCTCGACCGACACCCTGAGCAGGCCCGCCGTCTCCTCCCCAAACTCGATTGCACGCTGTCGGGTCAGCAACCCCATTGCCAGCTACGTAGAGCCGAGGAGCCGGTGAGCCCCCGATCCCACTTGACAAATTTCGTCTTACGCTGGTGTCGGGCCGGAAACACCGATCCTGGAACAGTCCCTCGGGGCCCCTCAGATCACGAGATAGTCCCGGTTTGTGTCCTTTCAGTCGCCGCAGCTGGTGGGGTTCAGGACGACGTGGTGCTGCACCACCAGTGTGCCGTCGCCGAGTTGAGTGGGCACGATGCTGCTTTCGGCTCGCGCCGGTGCTCGTGCGCAGGTCTGGTCAGGCCGGTCGAGTGTGATTCGGACGGTGTGGGGTCGATAGCCGGGAGCGGTGACTCGGATTTCGATTGCGGGGTGGCTGCCGCCCGGATTCTTGGTCAGGATCTCAAAGGTTCCTTCGCGGTCTGCACGAACCTGGTACCCGTGGAGGGTGAGCATGGCGTCGGTGATGGGTGTTCCCTCGGCAGTGATGATCTGTCCGGCGACGAGCACCTCGCCCTGTCGGCTTCGGTTAAAGTCGGGGAGCACTGTGGGCGAAGCAAGCGGTGCTGACGCTGGATATGGTGTCGGCGCGGTCGTGGTGGGAGTGACGGTATCCATGGTGTCAGTCCTTCATTGGCGACACGGGCGGATGCCCGTGTGGACTGGTCGAGTATGGGCGCGTTGCATCGGTGGCTATGGTGTGATGAGCATTTTGAGGAAGCCTGGTTCGCGGTCGGCGAACTGCTGAGCGGCGGTGGGGAATTCGGCAAGACGGGTACGGTGGGTGACTACGGTGGTCGGGTCGATCACGCCGTGTTCGATCAGTTGTATCGCTCGCCATTGTGCGGTCTTGGCGTTGGCGAATCCGTTGAGCAGCAGCCGCAGGTTCTTGAAGTACATGTCGAACAACGACACCGTGTGGTCTCGTTCGAGGTAGACGCCGCCGCCGCTGATGGTGGCGCCTGGGCGGGCGAGGGCCACGGCAAGGTCGAAGGCCGGGCCACGACCGGCGAACTCGATGATCTTGTGCACGCCGAGCCCGTGGGTCGTGTCGATGATCGTCTGGATGGAGGCGTCCGCTGCGTCTGGTCCGGCGTCGAGGGCGATCGCGCCGCGTTTTTCGGCCTGTTCCCGGCGGAAGGCCACCGGGTCCAGCGCGTACACCGCGGCGTGGGTGCGCTGGCGGACGAGGTCGAGCGCCAGCAGCCCGGTGGGGCCGCAACCGACGACCGCCACGGTGTCGGTGGATTCGATGCCGGCCGCGTCGACGGCGATGGCGGCGGCGGGCAGGTTGCACGACAGGAACGGTGCGACGTCGTCGGAGATCGCGTCGGGCACGTGCTCGAGGTGATCGTCGGCGTGGGGTACGCGCACATATTCGGCTTGGCTGCCGCCCAGGTCACCGAAGGCGGTGCCGAAGCCGTAGATCGCCTTACCGGTGGTCAGGCAGTGTGCGGTTTGCCCGGCTCGGCAGCATCCGCAGCGCCCGCAGCTGACGGAGTAGGGGAACGTCACGCGGTCGCCGACGGCGAATCGTGTTACCGCGGGGCCCACTTCGACGACTTCACCGCAGATCTCGTGCCCGAGTGTCGTGTGTCCGGGCGCGACGAGGTCGGGTACCTCCCCGTTGAACAGGTACAGGTCAGAGCCGCACATGGAGGCGGTTTTCGTCGCGACGACCAGGTCGCCGGGCTCCTGGATCGTCGCATCCGGCACGTCCTCGACGGTGACGGTGCGCGGTCCGTGATAGACGGCTGCTCGCATGAGGGTCTCCTGGGTGGATGCTGGGCTGACTCGGCGCGCGGTGGCTTGTCAGCCGAATCGGTCGTAGTGGATATGGTCGATCGGGGCGTTGTGTTCGCGCAGTAGCGTCAGCACGGCGTCAACCATCACCGGTGGGCCGGCAAGGTAGTGCTCGGCGCCGCGCAGTTCGGGGAGCCGAACCCGCAGCGCGTCGGTCACGAGCCCGACGGTTCCCGACCAGGATTCACTTGGCTTGAGCAGCGCGCCGTGTAGGCGGGCGGCCGGCAGTCCGGCGACGAGCGCCTGGAGCTCGTCCCAGCACACCAGGTCCTCCTCGGTGTTCGCGCCGTAGAAGACATGCACGCGGCGGGTGTCGGCGGTGTCGGCGAGTTCGCGCAGCAGGGCGAGGATCGGCGAGAGTCCGGTGCCGCCTGCGGTGAGGACGATGTCGCGCTCGCCGGGGCGCAGCCACATGTCGCCGTAGGGCAGCTCGACCGGGACGGCATCACCGGGAGACAGCGTGAACAGCGCGGTGCTGCCGGCCCGGCCCGGGTACCGCTTCGCGATGAACTCCACCGTGTCCAGTCCGGCCGGGCCAGTCATCGAGTAGCAGCGCCGCAGGCCGCGGCCCAGCTCGACGATGGCGTACTGGCCCGGCCGGTACCGGCTGGTGGTGTCGAGCCGGAATCGGAAGCGTCGGATGTCGGGCCCCAGCTCCTGGGCGTCGAGCAGCTCGGCCCGGTGGTCGCAAGTGGGGCGTTCTGCGGTGGGTCCGGTCCGCAGGACCTTGAGGGTGAGATCGGAGCAGGGGGTGGTCTGGCAGGTCAGGATGCGTCGTCGGCGGGCGTCGCGCGGCTCGACGGCGGGGGCGTCGGGGTAGAGCAGCTCGACTTCGCCCTCGACGAGAGTGGCTTTACAGGTGCCGCAGCTGCCCCAGCCGCATTCGAACGGCAGCCAGATCCCTGCCCTGCGGGCGGCGGCGAGGATCCGTTCGCCGGGGCCGACCGTGAATCGCAGGTCGGTCCCGGCGAGCCGAACACTGAACGCACCGGCACCGGGGTCAGACGGATGTTCCGGTGAGGAACTCATCGTGCACCTCTCGGACCCGCGCGGTGACCTCGCCCGGGTTCAGCGGCTGCGGCGCCTGGGCGAACTGCCCGGCGAGGCCCTCGACTGCCTGGTCGGCGCGGGGCTGCCACTGTTGCACCCAGTCGCCGAGCACCCCGGCCAGGTCCGGGTTGCGTTCGATCGCGTAGCCGGTTAGGGCCTGAGTCCAGTCCTGGCTGCGGCGGGCGTCGCGGCCGAACTCGGTGCACAGCGCGGCCAGGAACCGGTCCCCGTTGGCCTCGGCCAACTGCCCGAACACGTTGTTGACCAGGGCGTCCACCGCGGGCTTGACGACGAGGTTGAGCGCGGTGAACGCCTCACCCCAGTCGTAGGCGATGAGCAGGGTCTCCAGCGTCTGCCGCAGCGGCTGCCAGGCGGGGTCGTCCTCCCACGCTCGGCGCGCGGTGCTGGTCGCGGCGATGTCGTCGCCGTGGGCGTTGGCAAGGACCTTGGTCCAGTAGGCGATCCGCTGGATGCGGCGCATCTCGTCGGCGGCCTGGAAGTGCGCGCAGTTCGTGATGTACGACGAGGGCGCCATCTGCCCCACGTACAGGCTGGTCATCTGCAGCACGTGCAGCGGGAACCGCAGCGGCACGAACAGCGTCCGCAGTGTGTCGACCCAGCCATGATCGAGCTTGTCCGCCGACCCGGCGGCCTCGTGCTCGTCGACCAGGGCGTCCACATACACCTCGCGGTCGTGCTGGAGGGCGACGTAGTCGCGGTAGGTCAACTTGTGTGGGTCGCGGAAGTCTTCCCAGTCCTCGACCTGCAGGGGCGAACCCTCACGATGGGTGAGGTACCACTGGTTGAGCGACCACTGCGGGTCCATCTCGAATGGCGCGGGATCGCGCCGGAAGTGGTAGTGGAACTTGCCGGTGACCGCCTCGTACGGCGTCGGCTTGCGCCGGACATCACCGAACATGCTCCAGGTCTTCTGCCGCCGGCGGCTCTGCGCGGTCGTCACAGCTCAGTCCTGCCTCTCCAGGTACCAGACCATCTGGTCCTCGGTCTGCTTGACCCGCCCGGCGAACGCCGACAGGGCGGGCTCGAGATCGCTGAGCGGGAACTCCCGGCCCAGCTGTTCTTCCAGGCTGCGCCGGGTCAGCACGCAGCGGTGGGGCACGCTGATGCGGATGTAGCCGCCCTGGTCGTCGACCAACACCTCGGCGTCGGGGTTGTCCAGCTCAATCGCGGCGGCCACCGCATCGGCGAGGTCGCCGTCGACGCCGCGGATCACCGGGCCCACCAGTTTCCGGCTCGGAGTTTGGGGAACTGCTGTCATCGTCTCGTCCTCATCATTCTCGGCAGCGGTTGTAGTGGATCTGTCCGTCCTGCGGGATACCGACCCGCACCACCCCGCCGTCGGCCTCGACGGGGTAGCGGTACAGTCGGCAACCCGAGGGGTTGATGCCGGAGCCGTCCTTCAGGTCGAACTCCCAATCGTGGCCACTGCAGGTCAGGGTGCTCTTCTCCTCATCCCATTTGCCGTCAGCCAGCAGGATCTCCTGGTGCGGGCACAACCCCTGGTAAGCCGCGAAGGAGCCGTCGAGGTGATGCACGACGAGCACCTGCTCACCGGCGACCTCGGCATCAATGAGATCGCCTTCCCACAAACCCTCGGCTTCCGGCACGTCGAACCACTGCACCGGAGCATCGTTCATCACGCATACCCCACTTCCACCACGTCCAACGGCCCCACACCGGCGGTCACCACCGTGGCGTCCTCGGGCAGCGGGTTTCCGTCGTGGCGCACGCGCAGCGGCCGGTCCTGCCTCGCCACGCGGTGATCCACCACGTGATGAGCCACCTTGTCGGCGACCACGCTCATCGAGTCCTCGTCATCGACCGGGACCAGCAACACCACGAAGTCCCCGTCGAACACGGCCTGCAAGGGAAACAGCGCCATTGCTGAATCCTCCTTCCCTTTGGGTTGTCGGCTTGGTCACGCGCCGGAGACCAGGGCAGGACGTCGTGCGTGCGCCCAGGCATAGTCGGTGGCGTCCTGGCCACATTCCTGCGGAGACAGGCTCATGTAGGCCAGCGCCCCTTCAAGTGTCGGTGGCTGGATCTGCCCGGCGAGGAACCGGTCGACCAGGTTTTGGTGGCCCTGGAACCGCTGCGGCGCCTGCTCAAAGACCCACCGGCAAGGCTCCGAGCAGAAGTTATAGCGGCGGCCGTGGTGATCGAGGATCTTTGATGCCGGGCTGGCCAGCTTGCCCGCGTTGAACCCGGACGGCGTACAGATCGGGATATGGCACATGTTGCAGATCATCGGGAGCGTCTCGGGCAGCGTCGCCTCCAGCTTGCCAGCCCGGATATTGTCCGTGATCACGTCCCACTGCCGACCGAACGTGTCGTTCCAGCCCGGGTACTTCTCCTCCAGCCAGTCCCGCTCCTCCGGCGCCACACCGCCATCGGGGTTCCACCACACCGTCGGACGCCAATACCAGACACCCAAGTGATACGCATGATGCACCCAGTCGAGCTCAGGAATGAAATGCTCGTCCCAGTACCATGGTTTCTCCAGGCCGAAGTCGCGGAACTGGTCGAGGAACTGCTTACAGATCCACTCCTGCATGAACTCCTTGAACGAGTGGCTACGGTGCTCCAACGGCGTGTAGTAGTCCATCGACAGCCCGGTCAGCAACGCGAAGATCTTCCACGTCCGCCAAAACATGTGGTCCACCAGCTGCTGCGCGACATCCTTGCGCCCGTGTTCCACCAGAAGCTTGATCGTCGGCTCGCCCTGCTGGGAGTGCCGCGCCTCGTCGGTCTGGATCGAGGAGATCAGCGCCCCGAAATCGACGTCGCCGACTTTCATCGCGTCCGCGGCCATTCCGAGGAACTGCAGGTTGGTGAAGCCGGTCTCGAAGGTGAAGGTCAGTTGGATCGCGGTGGACACCGCATCGTTCGCGGTGAACATGTCGTCGAACAGGCTGCGCGCGGCGAGCGCGCCCCACTCGTTGGTGTGCAGGGCCTTGTGCGCCCAGTCCGCCCGCGGTTCCTTCGCCAGCAGGCCGTAGGGGAAATACGTCTGAATCTGGCCGTGGCGGGTCTCATCCAGGGTGCCGAACGTGGCCATGTTCCGCCACGCCGCCGCGCGGCCGAACCGCCCCATCCGCGACTCACCGATGGCGGCCAGATACTCGGGGACCGCGATCGCGCCGTAGTGCGCGATGATCGCCGACTTCCACCCGGGGTCGAGCTGCTCGTACATCTTCGACCGGCCCAGGACGGCGTTGACGGCGTAGACGCCGGCGTCCTTGCCGAACTGGTTGTGCACGTACTCCGGGTAGGTGACCTTGTACGGCTCGTCCCAGGTCCACCATGCCTCCGCCGGTAGCCCGAAGCCGTT
Organism: Amycolatopsis acidiphila; assembly: GCF_021391495.1. Classification (NCBI taxonomy): domain Bacteria; kingdom Bacillati; phylum Actinomycetota; class Actinomycetes; order Pseudonocardiales; family Pseudonocardiaceae; genus Amycolatopsis; species Amycolatopsis acidiphila. The sequence goes on from NZ_CP090063.1 coordinate 7,761,508, forward strand.
CGACAACTCGGCCGGCCAGACCTCCTCTTCCTTGACGTAGGACAGCGACCAGTTCATGTCGCGGGTCAGGTCGTACCACTCGGAACGAGTAAGACACGGCATGACGGCTCCCTTCTCTCTGTCAACGACGGCCGGCGTGGCGTCCAGGACCAGCTCACCGTTTCGCGTCCACGCGGGCTCGCTCCGGCGACAGTGACCCACAGCAAGCGCGCGTAACAAGGATCACCCCATCCCCGGCCGACTGGGGAAAGTGTTCCTCGTCCCGGAACGGGCAACGACAGCCAGCGAGACGGTACGGGCATCGCGGTGCACGGGACACCGACCAAGAGCTCCGTGCGGTCCCCAACGCGACACATGCGGCTCACAACCGACGGCGCTTCCCGAGGACGTCGAGCCCGGCTCGGACGCGGTGGTCCAGGGCCGGATCGATGCGTTCGCCAAGCGGGGCGCGACTCCTACCCGGCGGCGGTGCGCTGCCTGCTCGCCGACCGCGAGTCGCTCACCGTCCAACTGCGGTTCCCGCGCGGGCACTGGCAGCGGATCCGGCACTCCAACTTCATTGAGCGCGCGGGTTCACCATGTGACCCCGGCCCGGACTGCGGCTACTACAGAACCTGCGCCGCTCGCACCACCGACACCCAACAACCCCGCCCGCCACAGCCGGACACGACGGATCACGAACAGGCGGCCGAAACTGTCGATCCCGTGGCCTAACATCATCACTCCCGAGCGGAGCGCCCCCGTTCCCCTCTTGGTCAGACTGGCGTGAGACACCCCGTGTGAGTGGGGGTTCCTGACCGAGGGTGGGATCGGAGATCCTTGTGCACGTGTCCACGCTATCTGACAAGCAGTCCCGACGGTCGTCCGGCGACGAGCAAGCCGACCCCGCACCGCGCCCGTCGCGGCGGGCGTTCACCGCGGAGTACAAACTCGCCGCGGTCGCCGAGTACGAAAACGCCCCGAACGGGGAGAAGGGCGCGATCCTGCGCCGGGAAGGCTTGTACTCGTCTCACATCATCGAATGGACACGAGCTCGTGACGCGGGACGCCTGGGCGGCGAACCGGCCGGGCCTGGGACACCGGCGAAACAGGCAAAGAAATCAGCCGACCAGGTCGAGTTGGAGAAACTCCGCCGGCAGAACCAGAAACTCTCCGCCGACTTGACGAAAACCCGGATGGCGCTCGACATCATGGGAAAAGCACACGCGCTCTTGGAAGAACTCTCCGAGAGCACGGACAACGACAAGCCGCCGAGGACGTCCTGACCGCCGCGTTCACCGAACTTCGCGCGGCGGACGTTTCCGTCAAGAGATCGTGCGCGCTGACCGGGACGTCGAGAGCGACGCACTATCGCCACGCCAACCCGAAAGGGCCGGTGCACGGCCCGTGGCTGCCCCGCGCGCCGCCGCCGCAGGCCCTCGACGCCGCCGAACGGGACCTGGTGCTGGCGTTGCTGACCGGCCCGGCCTGCCGGGACCTGGCGATCCCGCAGGTCTGGGCCAGGGAGCTGGACGAGGGCCGGTACTGGTGCTCGGTCTCCACGATGTACCGGATCGCCCGCGCCGCAGGCCAGGTCCGGGAACGCCGCCGCCTCGCCACCCACCCCGCTCGGGTCCGGCCCGAACTGGTCGCCCGCGGCCCGAGCGAGGTGTGGTCCTGGGACATCACCGCGCTGAAAGGACCGTCGAAAGGGATTTGGTACAAATGCTACGTTATCCTCGACATTTACTCTCGCTATGTCACGGGCTGGCTGGTCGCTGCCGCGGAGGACGCGGTCGTGGCGAAAGAGTTCCTCGACGACGCCATGCACCGCAACGGCAGCCGGCCCCACACCATCCACGCCGACCGCGGCGGCGTCATGGTGTCGAAACCGGTATCGGAACTGTTGGTCGATCTCCGCGTCATCCGGTCCCATTCCCGCCCTCGCACCTCGAATGACAACCCGTATTCGGAGGCCCAGTTCAAAACCTTGAAGTACATGCCCGACTTCCCTGAGCGCTTCGGGTCGCTGGAGGACGCCCGCGCGTTCTGTGACAGTTTCTTCATGGCCTACAACCACGAGCACCGGCACTCGGGGATCGGAATGCACACCCCCGCATCGGTGCACTTCGGCACCGCCGAGCAGATCCGCACCCGGCGGCAGGCCACGCTCAACCAGGCCTACGCCGAGCACCCCGAACGCTTCGCGCGCCGGCCCCGACCACCCCAACTGCCCGAAGCGGCCTGGATCAACCAGCCCGCCGACCAGCCCGAACCAGCGTTCTAAACACAACCTGTCTCAGAGGGTGTCTCATGTGGTGGTTTTGTGGAGTTTCTTCCAGCAGGTCACGGCGGCTCCGAGTTGGAGGAAAGCGAGGAAGTGGTCGGCTTTGTGTTCGTAGCGCAGGGTCAGCCGTCGGTATCCGGTGAGCCAGGCGATGGTTCGTTCGATCACCCAGCGGTGTTTGCCGAGTTTCTCGGCGGAGTCGATGCCTTTGCGGGCGATGCGTACGGCGATACCTCGGGCGCGGACCCAGCGGCGGAGTGCGGGCTGGTCGTAGGCTTTGTCGGCGTGCAGTTTGGCGGGTCGGCCTCGCCGGGGGCCGCGGCGCGATGCCACCGCGGGGATGGCCATCACCAGCGGTTTGAGCGCGCGCGAGTCGTGGGTGTTCGCGGCGGAGATCGCGACCGTGAGCGGCAGTCCGCCGCGATCGGAGACCACGTGGATCTTCGAGCCCGGTTTACCTCGGTCGACAGGGCTCGGGCCGGTCAGAGATCCCCTTTTTTCGCGCGAATGCAGGCACCGTCCACGATCGCGCGGCTCCAGTCGAGCAAGCCTCTCCTGCCGAGCTCGTCGAGCAGAGCATGGTGGAGGTCGCGCCACAGCCCTGCCTTGGTCCACTGAGTGAAGCGCCGGTGCGCGGTCTGGAACGGCACGCCGAACGACGGCGGCAGATCCCGCCACGCGCACCCACTGGTCAACACGTACACGATCGCGGTGAACACCTGCCGCGGCTCCAGCGGCGCGGTTCCCCCGCCCTGGGGACGCGCCGCGAACGCGGGGATCAACGGCTCCACCAACTCCCACAGCTCGTCCGGCACGAGCCGCAATGACAAACGATCAACCACGACCAAGATCATGACGCATCAGCAGCTGATCACCACGTAAGACACGCTCTCACTTGACTTGACAACTACCGTTCGCGGGTCATAAGGCAGGGCCATTCCCAGTTCGCCGTGTCCTGTCCAATGTCGATCGGTGCAGTCTCCGATCGCCGCGGGCGCTCACACGCCGACGATGTGCGTCACCTTCGCCGCCGTGATTGTCGCGAGCCGGGCGTACCGCCCGACGTTGCGCTCGGCGTCGGGCGTGGGCGCCACGATCGAGATCGCGGCGTACGCGTGCCCGGCGTGGTCACGCACTGGGCATGCCACGGAGGTCAGCCCGGAGCGCACCTCGTCGTGGTTCGTTGCGAAATTGAGCTGTCGGACGCGGCCGAGCTCCCGTTCGAAGTCTTCGGCCGTCCGGATTGTGGAGGGAGTGAATGCCGGGAATCCCGCGCTGATCCGTGCCGACGCGCAGACCGGGTCGAAGGCTGCTATCGCCTTTCCGCATGCCGTGCTGTGTACGGGCAGCCGTCGCGCGACGTCGCGGAACAACCGCATCCCACGCAGCGTCTCCAACCGTTCCAGGTGGATCACGTCAGCGCCGACGACGACCCCAAGATGGACGGTGTTCCCGGTCCGTTCCCTTAGCTCCTCCAGCAGCGGCATCGCCGCTCGCCGCAGGTCGTAGCGGCTGATCGCCAGCAGCCCCAGTTCGTGCAGGCGTAACCCGAGACGGTACTGCCCGGTCTCGGTGTTTCGCTGAATGAACCCTCTCGCGCACAGGGTGGTCAGCAGTCGGTGCGCGGTGCTCTTCGCGACACCGAGCCGCCGTGCCAGCTCAGATACCCCGAGTTCCTTTTCGGCGGTGAAGCAGTCCAGCAGATCCAGCGCGGTCAGCACGGAGCGCAGACCGCCTGCGCACTCCCCGGCGTTCTCCACCATCCTGGCCTCCTTGCCACCCGGTGCACCGTGATAGCGACCAGCATGGTCGGGCGTCGTCGCTTTCGCAACCACCGCGTCCCATTCAGCGGCACAGCTGGGTCAGCGTTTCAGGAGCGGGCTTCGCAGTCCTCCGGTGGCCTTGTCGCGGGCGTCGAAGAAGTCCTCCCGATAGATGTCGCGGGGGAACAGCCGTTTGCGCATGAGGGTTTTCAACGTGGCATCCACCATGGGTGGCGGCCCGCACACGTAGGCGACGTGCCCGGTGCAGGTGTCCAGTTCGGCGTCGAGCACGTCGGTGACCCTGCCGGCTGCGTACCCTTCGGCCCGCTGTTCGGACAGGCAGGGCCGGTAGTGGAACCGGTCGGGGTATCGCTGCTGCAGCTCCCGGAACAATGCCACGTTGTAGAGGTGCTCGGTGGTGCGCCCGCCGGCGTAGAGGGTGATCCGCTGCTCGGCCTCGGCGAGTGCGTGCCGGATGATCGACGTGATCGGCGCCTGCCCGGTACCGCCGGCGATCATGAGCATCGGCTCGGGGCGGGCCGGACGGAAGAAGAACCGGCCGTACGGCCCGGACAACCGGATCTCGTCGCCGACCTCGAGGGTCTTGAAGATCCAGTTATCGGTGGCCAGCCCGCCGGGTGTGCGACGGATGTGCAGCTCGACCCTGCCCGGTTCGGCCGGCACGTTCGCCATCGAGTAGGTGCGGGTCTGTCCGGTACCGGGCACCTCCAGCGAGACGTACTGGCCTGGGTTGAAGGCCATCTCGCGGTCGAGGTCGAGTAGCAGCCGGCGGGTGTCGGTGGCGCAGTCGGACAGCTCGACCACGGTCCCGGTGTAGTCGCTCACCGGATGCATGGTGATGCCCTGCTCCAGTTCCACGTCACCCTCGATCGTAACGTCCGAGCGGGGCATCGCGCAGCACAGCAGCGCCTTGCCCTCCTCCCGCTCGAAGTCCATCAGCGCGAAGGACGACGCCTCGCCGAAGTCGACCTCGCCGTCTGTGACCTCGGCCTTGCAGGTGCCGCAGGTGCCGTGCGTGCAGGCGTGCGGCAGCCATACCCCCGCGCGCAGGCAGGCGTCCAGGATGGGCTGGTCCGCGCGGCATTGCACCTCGGTGCCCAGTGGATCGACGGTGACCGTATAGACCTCCGACATGATCCTCTTTCCCTTTCCGATGTCACGTGGACCGTGAGTGTTCCTTGCCGCCCTGTAGGCGCCAAGAACACTCACGGTCCGAGGTCAGATGGTGGTGGGAGCCCGGAATGACACCACGCTCTTATGGCCAATGCCGAGGTCGGCGAGCGAGCGGGCCTCGTCGGGCTGCCACGGCTGCCCGTCGAGCGTCCAGTCGGTCGGACTGCCGGGCTGGAAGTCCGGGTCGGAGGCCGCCCACGGGTTAACCATCTGCTCGATGAACTCCCGCCACCCTATTGCTGTGGGCACCCGGAAGCAGGCCGCGGCGCAGAACATGGGGTTGTTCTCCCACCACACGTGCACCAGCTCGTCGTCGCCGTAGAGCTCCTGCCTCGAGCGCGACGGGTGGTCATACTCGTACAGTGCCTTCACCGCCATCGCGATCAGCTCCCCATCGGCGCGGTCTGCTCGGCTTGCTGCGCGTGCCACTGCTGCCAGTGGCGGTGCTCGACCGAGCCGAGGTACTCGCCGTTGTCGCCGTCGGTGATGCCGTACCACTCCAGGACTTCCGGCACCGAGGGACCACCGCAGTTGCCCTGGTAGATCTGGTGTACCGGCAGCCATGCCTGCCGGTACTTCTCCGGTTCCCGGTCGAAGATCCATTGGCAGCCGTCGGAGCAGAGGTTGTACCGCTCACCGTCGAACACGCTGGCGCGCTGCGCGATCCGGGTCGGGTCACCGGGTTCGGTGAAGGTCATCGGGATCTGGCACACCTGGCACAGCTCGGGCAGTCCCTGGAAGAAGAACCGGTCGCCGCCGTCCTGGATTCGCTTGGCCTTGTTCCACAGTGGACGATAGTGCTTGTCGAAGCTGTCCGGGTACTGCTGGGCCAGCCACTCCATCTCCGACGGCTCGGGCACGGTGGTGGTGAACGCTGCGGCGAAGCCGAACTGGTACAGCGTCCAGTACACCTGGTGGGACACGAGGTCCTTCTCGGCGATGGCCTGCTCGACGTGCCGCGGCGGGCGGATGCCGTAATAGGCCAGGTCGGGGAATAGCCCGTTCAGCATCTGCTCCTCGAAGTACAGCTCGAAGGCCTCCTTCCAGCTCATCACCTTGCGCGGCAGCATGTAGTCCAGCATCGCCGCGACCAGCGCGGTGACCCGGTAGCCACGCCAGAACCACTTGTCGATCCAGTCCTGGATGATCGGCACGTTGCCCTCGTCCTGCTCCAGCAGGAACTTGATGGACTCCAGTCCGAGGGTCATGTGCCGGCTCTCGTCGCTCTGCGCGGAGAACCCGAACGTCATCGACGGCATGTCACCGTTGAAACTGGCCGCCGACATGAACGGCACGAACAGCAGATTGGTGAGCAGGTACTCGAAGCTGAACGAGATCGCGATGAGAGACTCGAACGGGCCCGCCGCCAGCGCGTCGTCGAAGAACGACTTCGGCACCGACAGGTACCACACCCGGTCGTGCATCTCGCGCCAGTTGTGGAAACCCGGGTAGTACTTGTTGTAGTTGGACAGCGTGTGGATCTCGGTCTGGGTGTGTCGCAACTCGTCGATCGACTGGCAGAGCGCGGCGAACCGCGGTCCGGGCCCGTTGAAGTTCCGCGACAGGTCCGCGAACAGCCGGTGGGACGCGTACTCCAGCGGCGTCACGCCCTGCAGGAACAACTTCATCGCGTTGAGGTAGCGCCCGTCCGAGAGGGTGAGGTGTCCCTGCGACTGGGCGAACCCGTCCAGCACGGCGTAGAGCCGCTTGTCCTTCTCCGCCTGGTACTTGTGATAGGCGTCCACGGTGAGCCGGAACGGGTCTTCCCACTTCGACCAGTCGTGGATCTTGATGCCCTCGAACGTGGTGTGCGGGAACACCTTCTCGGCGGCCACATAGGACGGGTCCCAGTGCACGTCCCGGGTCAGGGCCGCATAACGCTGCTTGAGCGGAAGTTTCTTGGCCATCTTGGTCGGGTCCTCCTTTAGTGGTCCCAGGCGAGGACGATCTCGTCGTCGTCGTATTCCTGGATGTGGCCGTAGTAGGTGACGATCGCCATCTGGAACTCGTGGGTCTCCCACTCGCGGCCGAGTAGCTCCTCCACGGTCTCCCGACGCACCACCAGCCGTCCCGGCACCTGAATCTTGATCAACCCCGGGAAGTGCTTGATCCTGCAGTCGGGATTGTCCCGCTCGATCGCCTCGATGATCCGCCGGTTGTCCTCACTGCTCTCCTGCAGATCGACACCGACCGTTCGGGTCCCTGCGGTGGTCATACGCTCAACTCCTCGGCCAGTTGGTTGCGCAGTTCGGTGGTCTGCTCATGCACGGCATCCACCGCGCCGACCTCGGCCGCGGTGTCGGCGGCACGGGCCAACCCGGCCACCGCCTCGGCCGCCAGCGGCAGCCAGGTGTCGACCGTGGAGCGCAGCACCTCGGCGTTGCCCGTGCCGTGTTCCGGGTCAGCCAGCCACGCCGTGATCAGCGCGTCGAGCCACTTGCGGTGGTCGGTAAACCAGGTGCCCAGGTGCTGGCTGAGCAGGCTGAGCGCGCCCGCCCCGAAGCTCAGCGCCTGCTCGTCGAGATGCCGGTAAGCCAGCGGGTAGATCAGCCGGTCGGCCAGATCCAGGGCGATGGTGGCCACCGCCCAGTCGGGCTCGACGAGCAGCTCTTCGCAGTAGCGTCGCAGCGGCTGCAGTTCCTCGGCCTCCAGCCACCGCGCGCGTGCCTCGGTGAGCAGCTCAGCGGTGCCGCCGCCGAGTGCCAGCCCGACACGAGAGAGCAGCTGCGCGTTGCCGATCCGGTCGAACGCGGCGAACGACAGGCATTGCTCGATGCTGGTACCGTAGGCCAACCGGGCACCGGCCGAGCACACCAACTGGGCGCCGCCCTCGTAGTGCCGTAGCGGCAGCAGCATGCGCACCGCCAGCGTCTGCCAGGACTCCGGCAGCTTCGCCAGCAGGCCGCGGCTCTCGACGTAGTCCAGCGTCTTGGCGAAGGCATCGAACAACTGGCTGCGCGCGGTGACATACGGCGCGTAGTAGTACTGGCGGGGGTCGGTGAACGAGTACGGGTCGACCAGCCGCAGCGCGGAGAACCGCTCGTCGTAGATCTCGCGTTCGGCGTCCCACTGCGGCCGGTAATGGAAGTGTTCCACCGCCTGCACGTCGATGGTGCCCTCCTGGTAGCGGGTGGCCGGCTTGGCGCCGAACCGTCGCTGCAGGTGGGTAAAGGTCGGCCGCAGCGGCTCGATGGTCTGGGTGCGAAGTTCGTACTGCACGTCACGCCTCCACGTGGGTCTGCTGAATCGTCGACGGCCGCCCGGACAGCAACGCCAGGATCAGATCGGCCACCGTGTCCGGGCATGCCAACTCGCGCCGGGCGTCGGTGCACTCACCCGGTAGTGCCGGTACCACACCCCCCGCGCAGACGAGCCGGGCCTCGGCCTGCCGCCCGGTGAAGGTGGTAGACAGCTCGGCACGGCGGTCGCCGTAGCGCAGGATGAAGCACAGCCGGTCGCCCCCGGCCTGGTCCACGAGTTCGATCCGCTCACCCCGAGCGGCGAGCACGGCGTTGGCCTCGCACACCATCTGCTCGGCCAGCGAACGCACCATGACCTGCTTGTCGGCGCCCTCCCCCACAGGCCTGGGCACCGCAGCGATCGTCGCCGGCGCCCTGCTACCGTCCGCCGTTCCGAGCGCCTCGGTGACAGCGAGCATGAATGGAGTCATGTGCCCTACGCTCGTGACCACGGCCGCCCGGCGCCAGCGACGTTCCCGATAACGGAACGTTCGACGAGACCGGGCCGCCGATTTCAGGCAGTGGTGGCTGGGTGGACAGAGGATCCGGCTGCTCCGTCCTCGACGCCGAAGTCGATCCGCAGGCGAAGGCAACCGGGGTGAGCGCGATCGCGTGTGCGGGGACGCGCTCGTCCACCGCTGCTTGTCATCCCTCCCGGGTCGACACCGACGGTGACCGTTCGGGGACATCAGGTGGCGCGGCGGTGGCGCGGCGATGCACGGTCACCGGAGGATAGCCGGAGACGGCGGCCGAGATCACGTCACCGGGTCGCACCGGTACGGCGGCGGTGAGCCCGCCGGTGAGAACGACATCACCGGCACGCAAACCCTTGCCGCGGCGGGAGAGTTCCCGAGCGAGCCAGGTTAGCGCGTGGACCGGGTGCCCCATGACCGCCCGGCCGTGGCCCGTGCCCGCGACCGCACCGTTTCGGCGCAGCACGACCCGCAGCGCGCCCAGGTCGGTACCCGGGTGCAGCGCCGGACCGAGCACCACGTGTGCCGCCGAGGAGCCGTCCGCCGTGTTGTCTTCCAGGCGAAACCGGTAGTCCTGCCAGACCGAGTCGACGATCTCCAGCGCGAGGTACGCGTCGCCGATCGCGGCCCGGACGTGTTCGACTGTCGTCCCCGGTCGCACATCGGTGTGCAGGCGTATCGCGATCTCCGGCTCGGCGCGAGGCTGAATCAGCTCAACGCTGAGAGCCCCGCCGTCGGCCAGGACCATCTGGTCGGTCAGGGGACCGTAGTTGGGGGCGTCCACGCCCATCTGTTCCCGCATCGCCGCCGAGGTGTAGCCCAATTTCCACCCTATGGGTCGAGCACCGCGCGCGGTGCGGCGCGCCGTCAGCAGTTCCTGAATGGTGTAGGCGTCGGTCAACGTCACCGGTTCGGTGTCGGTGATGGGTTGCAGCAGCCACCCTTGCCGGTGGGCCGCGTCGATCGTCGCGGCCCAGCGTTGCAACCGGGCCGGACCCATGGCCCACCGTCCTCCTGGTGCTGTCCACCCCTTATCGGGCGGAGCGTGATCCCAGTGCGCGTGGCCCTGGCTCATCGAGACGCCGCGCCCCGGCGTCGACCGGCGCGGGCCACACGGACGTCACGCAACCCAGCATGGCGTGCTGCCCCGACCGCGGCCACGTCTGTTCCTCACACCGGAACGTCGGCTTGTCGGCCTGAGGGCCGCGTAGTAACCGGGCTGGGCCGCCGCTGCGTCAGCGACGACAGACAGGCGGGAGGCGTTCAGTCCCAGGGAGCGGCCAGCGGCGGCGGAGTGATATCGACCCAGATCGCCGCTGCCCCTAACGCCGCGGCGGCGTCGGTGTTCCATACCTGGCCGCCAAGGAATACCGGGTCGGTCACGGCGACCCCGAGCTGGTGCGCCGCGAGCAGGAAAGCATGCGGATCGGGTTTGAGCAGCCCGGTGTTCGAGCCGTCCACCACGGCATAGAATTCCCTCAGGATGCGCTGCTCCGCGACCCACCGGGCACCGTAGAAGTGTTCCAGATCGTTGGACAGCACCCCGCGGTGCGCACGCCCGCGGTGCGCGCCGCCCGCAGCAGGCTCCCGGCTTCCCGGCGCAGCTACTGTTGCTCGGGCCCGCCAATTACGCGCACCAGCAGGTCCCGAGCCTGCCGCTGGTAGCCGAGCAGTCCGCCGATCTCTGCCGCCCGCTGCGCCCAGTACTCCCGCTCGGTCAGCTCACGGCGCGGCATGCGTTTCCACAGCTGATCGACAAGAGCACCGCACGGGCCGCTGCGCTGGGTGATGTGGTCGGGCAGCCCGAACCGGGCCGACCACGCCGGGAGTAGTTCCAGCACCGAATGCTGGATCACTCCGCCAAAGTCCATCAGCAATGCGCGCATGATCAAAACTCCGCTGCTCCTGAACTCAACGATTCAACGATGTCCGTGCGGTTTGGGGACCAAAGCCCACGACACTGCCAGATGCGCATGTCCACGGCCTCGTCTCGGTAACGATCGGGTAAATGCCGGTGGTCGACTGTCGCCGCGAGCTTGAGGGTGCCCCACTGTCGCGCCTCCGGTCACCGGGCCGGTGAGCTGGGCCAGGCAATGCGTCGCCTGGCACGGGTGGGAGTTGTCACGGGTGGCAGCCAGCTTCCATTATCGCTCAATCCGGTCCCGTAACGGAAGCTCCGGGTGCTCGCGATCAAGGAGGCTTGCGATGGTCACGATCGTGCCGGTGGACCAGTTCATCGCCGACGGGGGGTATCCCGGATACACCCCGCTCGGTGACCGTGCTGACTGGCTGGTGAAGCCGTCCGGGCCGTTCCGCGAGGCGGACGAGCAGCGGTTCTGGTTCCTGGACTTTCATTGGCCGCAGGGACTGACCCCGATGGGGTTGGCCTGCGTTGAAGACGTGTACTCTTGGGGCACCCAACTGGCCGCCGAGGCGTTGCCGGTACCGATCGGTCGTGGCATCGCCCACCGGATCGCCGGCACGCACATCTACGCCGCAGCCATCGAGGTCACCCACGAAGCGCAGGTCGCCGAACGCACGCGGCGGCTGCGGGCGAGCTTGCCAGCCTTCGTGAACAACTTCGACGCGATCTGGGCGGCGCGGGTCGGGGAAATCGGCGCCTGGTGGGATCGTCTGTGGTCGGTCGATGTGTCGTCCCTGTCTCGGCCGGAACTGGGTGAGTATCTGCGCGAGGCACGGCGGTTCCACCGGCGCGCATTTGAGATCCACTTCGAAGTGATGTACCCGCTGCTGATCAACTATCTCGGTTTTCACCGCGCGTGCACCGGGATGGGTATCGCGCCCGGTGAGGTCGCGAAGTTCCTCCAAGGCTACGACACGAAGATCATGGAGACGGATCGAACGCTGTACACCCTCGCCAGGAAAGCGCGCCAGGCTGGGTTACGGGAGGTGTTCGTTGCCCACGCCGCACATGATCTGCGCGGGGCGCTGTCCCGCCGCGGTGGACGCGCCGCGTCCTGGTTGACTGAGTTCGATGACTTCCTGCGCCTGTATGGCGATCGTGCCGAGGGAACGTCCGACATTGCCCTGCCCTCGTGGGCGGAGGACCCGACACCGCCCCTGAAGATGATCAAATCCTTTCTGCGCGACGACGCCGATCACGACTTCGCCGCCGCGCGGAACGCCGCGGTCGAGGAGCGGGAGGCGGCCATTGACGCCGCCCGCGCAGGGCTGACCTCGCCGGAACAAGAGATATTCGACGCGGGGCTGGCTTCGTGTCAGGTAGCGAATTTCCCGTGGTGGCAGGACGAGCACAACCTGTGGATCGACCTGCGGGCGTCGCTGCCGCTGCGGTGGGCGTGTCTGCGGGTCTCTGACGCGGTGGGCGCAGGCAGGCCCGATGACGCCCTGTTTCTGTTCTGGCCCGAGCTGATGGCGGTGGTGGACGGCACCACACCGTATGACACGCTCCGGCAGCTCGTTGAGGACCGGCGACAGTACTTCGACCACTGGCAGCAACGCAGGCCCGACATGCCCAAGATTTTGGGGACGGTGCCGGACGCGGTCACTGACCCCATCCTGATCGAGGTCTTCGGCCTCGACCGGCATTTCCTGCAAGCGGTGAGCGCCGGCGACGGCCACACCGAGGTGCGGTCACTGACCGGTATGCCTGCGGCAGGGGGCGTGGCGCGGGGCATCGCCCGAGTCCTGTTCGACGCGGCCGGGCTACACCGAGTCCAACGCGGCGACGTGTTGGTGTGTGAATCGACCTCACCGAACTGGACCCCCGCTTTCGGCAAGGTCGCGGCCTGTGTCTGCGATGGTGGCGGCAGCCTGTCCCACGCCGCGATCGTCGGCCGCGAGTATCGGATACCTACGGTGACCGCGGTGGGCGTGGCCACGACCGTTATCCAGGACGGCGACGAGATCGAGGTCGACGGCACCCGTGGGGTCGTTACCGTCCTGCGGCGGGCGGCGCGCATCGAGTCCCTGGGAGCAGTCTCGTGAGCGGCCAGGTGCTCGGGCTGGACGAGCTGGACTGCGGCACTGCGGTGGCCATCGGCGGCCCGAAGATCGGCCGACTCGTGGAGCTGAGAGCGGCGGGGATCACGGTGCCGCACGGATTCGTGCTCGGCGCGACCGCCTACCGCCGGCACTGTGTCAACTCCGGCTTGGACCTGATCATCGACAAGGTGCTGGGCCAGTTACCCCCTGCGCCCTCCGTGCGGCAGCTGGACGCGGCGTCGGCCGAGATCCGACGGGCCTTTCTCCGCGCGCCGATGTCACCTGAGCTGATCTCGTCGGTCACCGAGGCCTACCAGAATCTGTGTGCCCGCCACGGGCCGGGGAACATACCGGTCGCCGTGCGCAGCTCCGCGGCCGGCGAGGATGGCGGGCAGGCCAGTTTCGCCGGCATCTTCGACACCTCCCTCGGCATCGTCGGAACCCGCCGCCTGCAGGAGGCGGTGCGCGACTGCTGGGCCAGCCTGTTCACCCCACGAGCCCTCAGCTACCGTCGCGAACGCGGCATCACGCACCAGGACATGCCGATGGCCGTCGGGGTGCTGGAACTCATTCCCGCCCGAGCCTCCGGCGTGGCGTTCTCGGCACACCCGGTGACCGGGAGGACCGACCGCATCGTGATCGAAGGCTCGTGGGGATGGGGCGAGGTCGTCGTGCAAGGACACGTCATCCCCGACCACGCCGAGGTCGCCAAGTCCGATCTGCGGGTGCTGCGCTACCACATTGCGCGCAAGGAGGTCATGTCCGACCTCGATCTGGCCAGTGGCCGGATCGTGAGTCGGCCGGTACCGCAGCACCTGCGCGAAACACGGGTCGCGGACTCCGACGAGGTCGCCGTGATCGCCGCGACAGTGCGCCGGATCGAAGAACACTACGGCTGTCCGGTGGACGTGGAGTGGGTCATCAGTCGCGACCGGCAGGCCGGTGCGCCGGTGCACATCGTGCAGGCGCGTCCCATCACCACGCCGGTGACCGAATCCGCATCGCTGCCCCGGACAGGGTGGGATCCTGTCGCCTTCGCCTTCGGCATGCCGCCCCAGCTCGAGGTCCCGTGGTTACGACGAACCCGGTGACGTGCCCGGCGGGAACACTCCAGGTGGGCGCGGGGTGTTCCGGGATGAGGAACGTTGCGGGCGCGGTGGCCACCCCACGGCGCAGGATTACCGCATGGGTCTGCTGCGGATCGAGCCCGCCGGGGTGAGCCTACGCTCACGCGAAGATGAACCGATGTTGGCGGCGCTTGCCCGCTGTGGCTATAGCCATCGCTTCGGGTGCCGCCGCGGTGGTTGCGGTACCTGCAAGGTCGAGCTCGTCTCCGGCGCGGTTCGCTACCCCGCGCCGGTGCCCGAACAGGTGCTCACAGCGGCGGAACGAGCGGCCGGTGTGTGTGTGTCGTGCCGAGCAGTGCCCGTGGGCGACGTGGTCATCCGGTTGCGGCGTGGTGACCGGCTTCGGTGTGTCGCACCGATCTTGGCTGCCCTGGCGGCCACAACAATGGAGGAAGGAGAGCGCTGATGGGCGTGATGCGGCTTGGTTACGTGCACACCCGGGTGACCGATCTCGAGGCTGCCCGGTCGCACTACGCCGACACTCTCGGCATGCGGTTGGTGCACGAGGACGATGATCGGTTGTACTTCAAAGCCTGGGACGAATACGACCACCATTCGGTCGTGCTAGAGCGGGGCGGGGTCGGGCTGGTCAAGCTCGGCTACAAGGTGCAGCGCTCGGAGGATCTGGACGTTATCGAGAAGCGGGTGCAGACCTTCGGCTGCCTCACCGAGCGGATGAGCAAGGGGGACAACCTCGCGGTGGGAGACGGCATCCGTGTGGTGCTGCCCAGCGACCACGTGGTCGAACTGTATGCCGAGATCGAATACACCGGCACCGAGACGGGCACGCTCAACCCGGATGTGTTTCCTCGCCATCTCGTCGGTGTCGGCGTACCTCGCGTCGATCACGCGTTGATTACGACCGAGGACCCGGCGACGCTGGAACGGTTTTTCGGCGAGTGCCTAAAATTCCGCCCTGCCGAACGCGTCGTGACCGACCTGAGCGAGGACGCCGACTTGCTCGGCTCGTGGATGTTCTGCACGAACACCCCGCACGACATCGCCTTCATCAAAGGGCCCAACGGGAAGCTGCATCACTTCGCCTACTATCTCAACGACTGGTCTGACATCCTGAAGGCGGGTCAGTTGTTCTCGATGGACGACGTCTCGGTGGATGTGGGGCCGACTCAGCACGGCATCACCCGCGGCGAGACGATCTATTTCTTCGATCCGGCGGGGAACCGCAACGAGGTATTCTCGGGCGGCTACCAAACCTATCCGGACTTCCCGACGATCACGTGGACGGCCGACCAGTTGGGTAAAGGCATTTTCTATGTCAGCCGCGAACTCAACGAGCGCTTCACCACGGTGCTCACCTGAGCCGGTGTACCGGCCCAACACCCGCGAAGCGGGACGGCCGGCGGTTCCGCGCAACTAAAAGGTCTGTGTTAGGACCTATAAAAGGGAGACGAGGAGCGTGGCATCGGACAACGTGCGGTCCGCAACCTCGCTGACCATGGCTGGAGCGCGACGAGTGCTGGACGCCGCCGTGGCGCACGCCAAAAAGATCGACGTGGCGGTCTGTGTGGCGGTAGCTGACCGCGCCGGGCACCTGCTGGCATACCTGCGGACAGATGGTGCTCCCTTGCTGTCGGAGCAGATCGCCCGCGACAAGGCCTACACGGTGGCGGCATTCAACGGCCAACCCACACACGCGTGGTGGCCCGCCATCGCCGAGGACCCTCCGCTGCGGCACGGGCTCGTACACACCGCACGGCTGGTGATCTTCGGTGGTGGTGTGCCGGTGCGGGCGAACGGCGAGCTGGTCGGCGCGGTGGGGGTCTCTGGAGGCTCAGCCGACCAGGACCGGCAGATCGCCGAGGCCGGAGCGGCCGCGGTGAGGTGACACAGTGGGAGCGACGGGGATGCTTACTGCGTGGGGGCGCCCAGGTCGCGGGAAAGGGCGAGGGCGGCGGTGCGGACGGCGGGCGCGATGCGACGCACGTTGAGCCGCCCCACCCAGCCCGATACCGACAGCGCCCCGGCGATAGTGCCGTCGGCGGCGGTGATCGGGCTGGCCGCGCACACCAGGCCCGCGCGGGACTCCTCGTGGTCGTAGGCGATCCCGTTGCCGCGCACCGCCCGCAGCTCGCGCTGCAGCAGACCAGGCCCCGCAATGGTACGTTCGGACAGTCGCGGCAGGCCGCCCCGGATCACCGCCTCGACGGTCTCCGACGGGGAGAACGCCAGGATCGCCTTGCCGACTCCGGTGGCGTGCGCCGGCAACCGACCACCGACCCGCGACGGTAATGGCGGTGCGTCCCGGCTGCGCAGGATCTCCACGTAGACGACCTCGGTGCCGTCGAGCACGGCGAGGTGCACAGTCTGCCGGGTGGCCGCCCGCAGGTCGGCCATGTAGGGCAACGCTGCCTCGCGCAGGTCGTGCTGACGCGGCACCCGCTCGGCCAGCTCGAACAGCCGCAGGCCGAGCACGACCCCGTCACCGTGCCGCTCCAGCAGGCCGTGCGTGACCAGCGCGCAGACCAGGCGGTGCACGGTGGATTTCGCCAGTCCGGTACGGCGCGCCAGTTCCGAGGTGCCCAGCGGGCGGGACTCCCCGTCGAACGCGCCAAGGATGGCCAACACTCGGTCCAGCACCGACGGTGCCGCACTCGTGCCGTTGCCATCGTGCCGTTGAGTGGAACGCATGCGTTGCATTGTCGGCATCGAACAGAGACGGTGCAAGGGAACGTCGCGATGTTCCGCGTGCGGGAACGTCCCGGCCACGGCCGGATAGTCGGCGGTAGCGTCGAGGCCGGTTTCTTGAGACGAGGTGCCTTGAGACGAGGTGCAGGGATGAGTACGCAAGCGCGCTCGGAAGCGGTGCGGGCACTGCTGGGCGCCTACCAAAGTGGCGTACCGGTCGACCCGTTGACCGACCAGTACGACGGCTTGGACGTTGACGATGCCTACGCGATCCAGGTAAGCCAGGTGCAGCGGTGGCAGGCCGACGGCGCGGTGGTCAAAGGCCACAAGGTGGGGCTGAGCTCGGCGGCGATGCAGCGCCAGCTCGGCGTGGACCAGCCCGACTTCGGCCACCTCACCGACCGCATGTTCCACCTGGAATCGCAGCCGATCGATCCGTCGGCATTCGTGGCGCCGAAGGTGGAACCCGAGATCGCGTTCGTGCTGGGCAAGCCGTTGGCCGGTCCGGGAGTCACGGTGGCCGAAGCGGTGGCCGCAGTAGAGTTTGTGACGCCGGCGCTGGAGATCATCGACTCCCGCATCCGGGACTGGAAAATCAAGCTCGTCGACACCATCGCTGACAACGCCTCCTCCGCCGGGGTGGTGCTGGGCAGTACCGCTACCCCGCTGTCGCAGGTGAACGTCCGGCTGGTCGGTGGGGTGCTGTACCACAACGGGGAGCTAGTGGGTACCGGCGCGGGCGGTGCAGTGCTCGGCTCGCCGCTGAACGCGCTGGTGTGGCTGACGAACACGCTCGGCGCCCGCGGCGTGACGCTGCAGGCCGGGCACGTGGTGCTGCCCGGGTCGATCACCGCGGCGGTGCCGGTGGCGGCCGGTGATGTAGCCACGGCGACGTTCGCCGGCCTGGGGTCGGTGACCGCCCGGTTCTCGAAGGAAGGTGGAGTCAAGTGACGGCAGTGGGAGATTCGGCGCGCAGGGCCACAGCGGCCATCGTGGGGCCGGGCAACATCGGTACCGACCTGCTGGCGAAGCTGCGCCGCAGCGAGCGGATCGAGGTGCGGTACATGGTCGGCGTGGACCCGGCCTCCGACGGGCTGGCCCGGGCGGCCAAGCAGGGTGTGGAAGCCTCCGCCGAGGGGGTGGACTGGCTGCTGGCCCAGGAGCGGCCGGACCTGGTGTTCGAGGCCACCAGCGCCACGGCGCACGCGGCGCACGCGGTCCGCTACGCCGAGGCCGGTATCCAGGCGATCGACCTGACCCCGGCGGCGGTCGGCCCGTTCGTGTGCCCGCCGGTGAACCTGCCCACCCATATCGACGCGCCGAACGTCAACATGATCACCTGCGGCGGCCAGGCCACCATCCCGATCGTGGCGGCCGTGGCGGCCGTGACGCCGGTGCCGTACGCGGAGATCGTGGCCGCCATCGCCTCCCGCTCGGCCGGGCCGGGCACCCGGGCGAACATCGACGAGTTCACCGAGACCACCGCGCACGCCATCGAAGAGGTCGGCGGTGCGACACGGGGCAAGGCGATCATCATTCTCAACCCCGCCACGCCGCCGATAATCATGCGGGACACCGTGTTCTGCGCGATCGATCCCGACGCCGACCGCGACGCGATCAGCGCCTCGATTCACCGGATGGTGGACAAGGTTCGGACATACGTGCCGGGTTACACACTGCGTGCCGACCCGCAGTTCGACGACCCGCGCGAGGGCTGGGACGGCCGTGCCCGGGTCGGGGTGTTCCTGGAGGTGCGCGGCAACGGCGACTACCTGCCCGAGTGGGCGGGAAACTTGGACATCATGACGGCGGCCGCCGCGCGGGTGGGCGAGTTGCTGGGAGAAGCGAAGGTAGCGGCCTGATGACCACGAAGACGACGACGGCACGAGCATCGCAGGGTCGCCTGCGCCGCGGGCAGCGCAACACCGAGGAGCTGGCTCCTGTGACCGAGCAGGACCGCGGGCAGCAGTTGGACGTCCGGATCACCGATACGACGCTGCGCGATGGTAGCCATGCGATGTCGCACCGCTTCACCGAACGGCAGGTGCGCGATGTTGTGGCCGCGCTGGACACCGCCGGGGTGCGGGTCATCGAGGTGACCCATGGTGACGGGCTGGGCGCGTCCAGCTTCAACTATGGTTTCTCCACTACCGACGAGATCCGCCTGGTCACTGCAGCGGCCGAGGAGGCGGTGAGCGCGAAGATCGCGGTGCTGCTGTTGCCCGGCCTGGGCACGGTGGCGAACCTGCGGCAGGCGCACGACGCCGGGGCTCGGGTGGCCCGCATCGCCACTCACTGCACCGAGGCCGATGTGTCGATTCAGCACTTCGGTGCCGCCCGCGAGCTGGGCATGGAAACCGTCGGCTTCCTGATGCTGGCGCACATGATCAGCCCTGAGGAGCTGGCCGCGCAGGCGCGGATCATGGTCAACGCTGGGTGCCAGTGCGTCTACGTGGTCGACTCCGCCGGCGCGTTGCTGCCCGACGGCGCGAAGGCGC
The DNA here is from genome assembly GCF_021391495.1 of Amycolatopsis acidiphila. NCBI lineage: Bacteria > Bacillati > Actinomycetota > Actinomycetes > Pseudonocardiales > Pseudonocardiaceae > Amycolatopsis > Amycolatopsis acidiphila. The sequence goes on from NZ_CP090063.1 coordinate 7,780,680, forward strand.
GCGTCGAGGCGCTGGTCGCCGAGGTCGGCGACCAGGCGCAGGTCGGGCTGCACGGGCACCAGAACCTCTGCCTCGGAGTGGCCAACTCGCTGGCCGCCTACCAGGCCGGGGCGCGGCAGATCGACGGCACGCTATGCGCGCTGGGCGCCGGGGCGGGTAACTCGCCGACGGAGGTGCTGGCGGCGGTGTTCGCGAAGATGGGAGTGCGCACCGGGCTGGACGTGCCGGGGCTGCTGGCCGCCGCCGCCGAGGTCGCGCTGCCGTTCATCCCGCGGCTGCCCTGGGCCGAGCGCAACGCGATCGTGCAGGGCTATGCCGGGGTGTATTCCTCGTTCCTGCTGCACGCCGAGCGAGCCGCCCACCGCTACGGGGTGCCCGCACACGAGATCCTGCAGAAGGTCGGCGAGGCTGGCTACGTCGGCGGCCAGGAGGACATGATCATCGACATCGCGCTGCAACTGGCAGGCGAACGGGAGAAGGCCACAGCATGACGGAGTGGAACGTGGAACGGGCTGCCACGGTGCTAGCCGCCGCCGAAGCCGACCGCGCCGACCGCGGCCCGGTCACCGACGAGTGGCCCGAGCTGGACCTGGACACCGCCTACCGGGTGCAGGACGAAATTCTGTGCCGCAAGGTCGCGTCCGGCGAGCAGATCGTCGGCGTCAAGCTCGGGCTCACCTCGCGGGCCAAGCAGCAGCGGATGGGCATCGACTCCCCGTTGACCGCGTGGCTCACCGACCGGATGGCACTGCCGGCTGGCGCGCCGCTGGTCACCGGCGAGCTGATCCACCCTCGGGTAGAGCCGGAGATCGTGTTCGTGCTCGGCGAGCGGCTGTCCGGGCCCGGCGTCACCGCGGCGCGGGCGATGGAAGCGGTCTCGCACGTCTACGCCGGACTGGAGGTCATCGACAGCCGCTACACCGACTTCAGATTCACCCTGCCCGATGTGGTGGCCGACAACGCCTCCTCAGCGCGGTTCACGGTCGGCGGGGTGATCCGCAAACCCGACGAGCTGGATCTCGCCCTGGAAGCCTGCCTGCTCGAGGTCAACGGCGAAGTGGTTGACTCCGCTACCGGCGCCGCCGTGCAAGGGCACCCGGCCGAGGCGCTGGCGCTGGCGGCGAACACCCTCGCCAAGCGGCGAGTGGTCCTGGAGCCGGGATGGATCGTGCTCACCGGCGGTCTGACCGACGCGGTGTTCGCCCACCCCGGCAGCCGCATCAGCGCCCAGTTCGCCAACCTTGGCTCGGTCACTCTGAGGTGCGAGTAATGCCGATGGTGGAAATCACCCTCGCCGAGGGCCGTACCCCGCAGCAGATCCGAACGCTGCTGGCGGCGGTGAGCGACGCGGTGCATCGCTCGATCGGTGTCCCCAAGGCGAACATCCGCGTGGTGGTACGGGAAGTCCCCCCAACACACTGGTGCGCAGGCGGCGTGACGCTGGCCGAGCGCGCCGCGGCAGCGAAGGAGACCTGAGGTCATGGAGTTCTTCGGGCACATCATCGACGGCGACGAGGTGACGTCGGCCTCCGACGCGACGTTCGCCTCCGTCGACCCCTACCTCCGCCAGCCGTGGGCGGAGGTCGCCCTCGGCGACGCCACCGACGCCGACCGTGCGGTGACCGCGGCGCGGCGGGCGTTCGACGAAGGCCCCTGGCCGCGGATGGGGCACGGCGAGCGGGCGCGGATCCTGCACCGGCTGGCCGATCTGATCGAGGCCCACGCCGACGAGCTGGGTCTGGCCGACACCCGGGACATGGGCAAGCCAATCAGCCAGTCCCGCGGTAACGACGTGCCACGGGCGGCGGCGAACTTCCGGTTCTTCGCCGACCACGCCCGACTGTCCACTGCGGACACACTACCGATGGACTCGGGGCACCACACCTACACCCGGTTCGAAGCCGCCGGAGTCGTTGCGGCAATCGCGCCATGGAACTTTCCGCTGATGCTGGAGACCTGGAAGGTCGCTCCCGCGCTCGCGTGGGGTAACACCGTGGTGCTCAAACCCGCCGAAGACACCCCCGCCTCGGCCACGATCCTAGCGCGCCTCGCCCTGGAGGCAGGGCTGCCACCGGGCGTGCTCAACGTGGTGCACGGTTACGGCCCCGACTCCGCCGGCCAGGCCCTGACCGAACACCCGTACGTCGACCGGATCACCTTCACCGGCGAGTCCGGCACCGGTCGCATCATCGCCGCCGCCGCCGCACGCAACCTCACCCCGGTGAGCCTGGAACTAGGCGGCAAAGGCGCCAACCTGGTGTTCGCCGACGCCAACCTCGACACCGCCGTGGACTGGTCCATCAAGGCCATCTTCACCAACAGCGGGCAGGTGTGCCTCGCGGGCTCCCGACTGTACGTGCAGCGCGACGTCTACACCGAGTTCCTGCGACGTTTCACCGCCGCGGCCGAGGCAATGATGATCGGTGACCCCAACGACGAAGCCACCCAGATCGGTCCACTGGCCTCGCGTGAGCACTACACCAAGGTACGAGACTACGTCGAGACAGTGGAATCCGAGGGCGGCACGATCCTCAGCGGCGGACTGGGCGACGGCTGGACCGTGCGGCCCACGGTGGTCACCGACCTTGGCCAAGACGCCCGCCACAGCAGGGAAGAAATCTTCGGGCCGCTCGCGGTGGTAATACCATTCGACACCGAGGCCGAAGCGGTCACCCTGGCCAACGACAGCCATTACGGCCTGAACGCCATGCTGTTCACCGACAACCTGCACCGAGCACATCGCGTTTCTGCCGCACTGCACGCCGGCACAGTGTGGGTGAACTGTTTCTTCGTCCGCGACCTGCGTGCACCCTTCGGCGGTGTCGCTGACTCCGGCATCGGCCGCGAAGGCGGCAACTTCAGCCGCGAATTCTTCACCGAACCCAAAGCTGTCGTCATACAGATCAACCAATCGGAGTAGGTCTCGCCACTGCGAACCGATCCGGTGTGCTCACCCGACAGTCCGCGGCTGACGGCGGCTGGAGCAGACTGTACAACTGTTCCAACGTGACACCGCGCTGGCTGGCGAGGCCGGGGCGCTGCCAGGGTGGGGACGCTGTCCGCTGCGTTCCCACCGGCCGACCGTAGTGCGATCAACACCCAGGTGCCTTGATCAGATCCCCTTGGGGGCGGGTGATCACGCGCCGAGTTCGTCGGCGGGCGAAATGGTCGGCCACGATTCCGTCACTCCGTCCAGTGGCTGGGGGTGGTCCTGGCCCGCTGTGGTCATGGGACCGATCATCCATACGCAGTGGCAACTCGGGTAGGGCAAGGCGCCGCCGGTCCGCTCTACGAGTCGCTGGTGGTGGGCGACTACGAGGCGTGGTTCAAGACCAGTGCCGACGACATCGTGCGGTTCGGCCAGCAGGAGATGCTGCTGTGGTTCTGCCTAGCCGGAGCGATGGCCGAACTGGGTCACCGGCCCACCTGGTCGACGTTCGTGGAGACCGAGGTCTTCAACTCCAACAAGTGCTTCGTCGTCTTCGAGGGGAGCAAGGCATGACCGCCACCGTGGCCGCCACCGTGCTGGCCGAGAAGTTCGTGGACGTCGGAGGGATCCGCACCCGCTACCTGGAGGCCGGATCCGGGGCGCGGACCGTCGTGCTGCTGCACGGATCCGGGCCGGGGGTGAGCGCCTGGGCCAACTGGCGGCTCACCATGCCGGTACTCGCGCAGGACTACCGCGTGCTGGCCCCGGAGATGGTGGGTTATGGCGCCAGCCGCGGACCGGCCGATATCCGCTACGGCGTCGCCACCTGGCTCGAGCACATGATCGGCTTCCTGGACGCGCTCGACGTGCCGCGCGCGTCGTTCGTCGGCAACTCGATGGGCGGGCTGATCTCCCTGCACATCGCGATCACCCAGCCGCGGCGCCTCGACCGAATGGTCCTGATGGGCACGCCCGGGATCGGTATGCGCCCCACCGAGGGGCTCACCGCGGTACGCAAATACGAGCCGTCACCGGAGAACATGCGGGAACTGCTCACCTCGTACTTCGCCCACGACCCGTCGATCATCGGCGACGACCTGGTGCAGGCCCGCTACGAGGCGAGTATCGCGGGCGACGCGCACGAGATCTACCGGTCCATGTTCTTCGACCCCCGCCACTCCGGCAACGACCTGGCCCTCGACGCGGACGCCGTCCGCGCCGTCACCGCGCCGACCCTGCTGGTGCACGGCATGCACGACAAGGTCATCCCGGTCGACGTGAGCTGGACCATGGCCGGGCTCCTCCCGAACGCGGACCTGCACGTCTTCGCCCGCTGCGGGCACTGGACCCAGATCGAGCGCGCGGACGAGTTCTCCCGCCTCGTCGCCGGCTTCCTCGGCGACAGCCACCCGGAAGGTGCGTCATGACGGTCACCGACTCCGCCCCCACCCACCGTCAGTACCGGCGTCGGACTGGTCGAGGAGGAGGCGCGACGGTTCCGGGTGCACCGCTCCAGCATGACCTCCCCGGCGATCCACGCGCTGGAGCTGGAACGGGTCTTCGCCCACAGCTGGCTCTACGTCGGCCACGAGTCCGAGGTGCGCGGGCCGGGCGACTACGTGCGCCGTCCGGTCGGCGGGCGGCCGGTGTTCATGGTGCGCTCGGTCAAGTCCGGCGCGATCCGGGTGTTCCACAATACGTGCACCCACCGCGGCGCGGTGGTGTGCCGCAAGGACTCCGGCAACCAGGGCCACGGCGGAAGGGTGATCCACCGTGGCCCGCCGCCCGGAACGCGGGCGTTGCCGAACACCAGGTCAAGGAGCGCGCCGATGGACCGCTCTCGTACGGGGATCGCGCCGCCTCCCCTGGTTGGTGATCAGGCGATGGCGAGCTGAGGGGTGAAGTCGAACTCACCGTCGGCGGCTCCGGCGAGGAAGGCGGACCACTCGCCTTCGTCGAAGCGAAGCTCGACCTCGGTGGTGAGCGACCTGACCAGGGTGTCGCTGCCGACCTTGGTGATGGAGGCGACCCCATTCGCGCTGGTGGAGCCATCTTCGGCGGCGTCACGGACGAAGGCTCTCCAGGCGCGATAGGGGAAGGTGATAGTACCTGCGGCGGGATGCTTGCTATGCCGGATAACCACGCCCTCGGCTGCCGGGGCGACCTCGACGCAGTTCTCGCCGTTGCTGCTGCGGGTGGAGGTCCGCCACTCAAGGCGGTCGGCGGGGGTCATCTCAGTCCTCCGAGTTGGTTGTCAAGGTCTCGATGCGCGCGGCGATGGCGTCGGCGGTATCGGACACCGACAGCGCGGCGGCACACAGCCGGTCGGCTGACAAAGTATACGCCCCGACTTGATCTTGGTCCTGAACGTAGATGGCTCCGGTGGGGTACTCGATGTAGCCGATGCTTTGGGCTTCGTCGAAGTCCAGCAGCAGGAAGTCCCCATCGAGCCCGTCATGGACGGCGACGTTGACCGGCATGACGTGTAGTTCGACGTTGTCGCGCTGCATCAGGGTGAGCAGGTGTTCCAGTTGTGCCCGCATGACCTGCGGGCCGCCGACGACACGATCAAGGACGTACTGCTCGATGACGGCGCGGAACCGCAGCGGGTTGGTCTCGTCGGTGAGCCGCTGTCGCGCCATGCGGGCGCGCACGAGCAATGCTTGGAATCTGTGGATGGCCGGGAGGGGGCGTACCTTCCCGGTGACCGGTTGAAGGTTCCAAGCATGGCCGACGCGCCAACGTCGGCCGGGAAGGTACGACCCGATGCTCACCGTAGTCCCTGACCCTGCCGCTGGCGATGACGGCGCTCCTGTCGGCTCGCGGTCGTTGATTGATGAGATCGTGCGTGAGGGCGCGTGTCGGATGCTGGCCGAGGCTCTGCAGGCCGAGGTGGACGCCTACATCGCGCGGTTCGCCGGCGAGCGTGACGAGCGCGGCCACCGCCTGGTCGTGCGTAACGGCTACCACCAGCCGCGTGAGGTGCTCACCTCGGCGGGCGCGGTCGAGGTGACGGCGCCGCGGGTCAACGACAAGCGCACCGATCCCGAGACTGGTGAGCGGATGCGGTTCTCCTCGGCGATCCTGCCGCCGTGGGCGCGTAAGACCCCGAAGATCACCGAGGTACTGCCGCTGCTCTACCTGCACGGCCTGTCATCCGGGGATTTCGTGCCCGCGCTGGGGCAGTTCCTGGGCTCGGCGAAGGGCTTGTCGTCGGCGGTGATCACGAAGCTGACCGAGCAGTGGAAGGCCGAGCAGCGCGCGTTCGCCCAGCGTGATCTGTCCACTGTGGACTTCGTGTATCTGTGGGCAGACGGGATCCACGTCAACATCCGCCTGGAGGAGGCGAAACTGTGTCTTCTGGTGATGATCGGGGTGCGCGCCGACGGCCGCAAGGAACTCGTCGCCTTGGCCGATGGCTACCGCGAGTCCACCGAGTCTTGGGCGGATCTGCTTCGGGACTGCAAGCGCCGCGGGATGCGTGCCCCGGTACTGGCCGCCGGGGACGGCGCGCTGGGGTTCTGGGGCGCGCTGCGCGAGGTGTTCCCTGAAACCCGCGAGCAGCGCTGCTGGTTCCACAAGATCGCCAATGTGCTGTCCGCTCTCCCGAAGTCGGCGCACCCCGGTGCGAAGAAGGCCCTCGCGGAGATCTGGAACGCCGAGGACAAGCGGCACGCGCTGGACGCGGTGAAGGCCTTCGACGCCGCCTACGGCGCGAAGTTCCCCAAGGCGGTCGCGAAGATCACCGAGGACATTGACGTGCTGCTCGCGTTCTTCGACTTTCCGGCCGAGCACTGGGTGCATCTGCGCACCACCAACCCGATCGAGTCGACCTTCGCCACCGTGCGGCACCGCACCAAGGTCACCAAAGGGCCAGGCTCGCGCGCCGCCGGGCTCGCGATGGCGTTCAAGCTCATTGAGTCAGCACAGGCCCGCTGGCGCGCGGTGAACGCACCCCACCTCGTCGCGCTCGTCCGCGCCGGAGCCCGCTTCGAGAACGGACAACTCGTCGAACGACCCGACGACCACACCCAACCCGCAGCAGCCTAAAAGATCTTCATCCACAGATCTTGACAATTGCTCGGCGCGCACGACCTGCTGGGCGTCCATCGGCGGGACGCGGAGGTTGCCCACCAGCAGCGCGGCGGCGTAGTCAGGCGTCTGAAGTTGGCCGGGCAGCAACAGCGACTCGTAGGAGAACTCGGCGGCGGCGAGCCCTTCGAGCCCGACGAAGATCTTGAACCAGTTGGGCAGTACGTCGCTGAACGGTGCCCACCAGGTGCCCTGATCGGCACGCGCCGCCAACGACGCCATGCGGTCGACGTGCTCCACGTCCGCGTCGTACGCCCGGAGCAACGCGGTGACCTCGTCGGGTTTCTGCTGTGTCTTCCCGGTCTCCAGGTAATTGATCTTTGCCTGGCTGCAACCGAGCACCTTGGCCGCTTCGGTCTGCTTCAGGTTCGCGCGCTCACGGGCGACCTTCAGGTCATGCCCGATCAGGAAACGCAACGCGGACGGGTCTGCGCGATGGTCGGCCACTGATGCCCTCCCGTATGCCTGCCAGATCACACACAGTGTCGCATCCATCGAGTCACATAACACCAGGTCCACCCAATGGATGTATAGATCATTGTATATATACAAGCTAGGTTACGGTGGTGCCGACATGGAGACGGTACACAAGGCGGACGGGACGCCAACGCGCGGGTGAGCAGCCGCGCTGCGGCTGTCCGACGCCGAAGCCCCGGCGGGGCCGGGCCGGACCCCCGACCTGGCCCGGCTTCGCCGGTACCACCAGCCGACCCGCACCCGCGCGGATCGGTGCGGCGAGCGGAGAGCGGTCATGTGGCGAACGCGACGCAAGCCTGGTCAGTGGGTGGCGGCGTGCCGGGATGTCGCCGACCGACGCCGGGAAATCCTGGTGCTGCCCACCGACGATGACCGGGTGGCGCTGGTCTTCCCGCCCGGCGAGGTCGCCGTGTTGGAGCCGTTGCAGGCCGGTCGCCTGCGCGCCGCGCTGCGTGACGCGGTGTTCGCGCTGGACCAGCCCCCGACACGCGAGGAGCACCAGCACGCCGTCCCGACCGTGCGGGCCAGCGCATGAGTCCCGCCGGGCAGGTCGTCGTGCTGGTCATCGCGGCCACGGTGTTCGTCGTCCGGTTGATCGCCGCGATCTACCACGCGCGGGTCGACGGCCGGATCGCCGCCCGCCGCGCCCGCCAGGAGCGACAGCCGTGAGCCCGCTGTCCGCGCGAGCCGCCCGCGAGCTGGGCAGACGCCTGCGCTCCGCTGGGTTCCGTCCCCTGCCCGACGTGGCCGACGACGGCGAGCTGATCGGCACCCGCCTGTGGCGAGTGCGCGCCGGATACGTGGAATACCTCGCGCTGCGCCCCAACGGACTCGCCCACGCCGTCCGCGCCGAAGCCACCTTCGACTACCAGAACCCCACCGAGCACGGCCCGGTGATCGAGCACCACTCCGGTCACGCCATCAACGCCCTCGACTGGCTGCTCACCAGCGCCAATCCGCCCTCCGGCGACCTGCTCCGCCCCTACGCCGCACCCGACGCCTCAGGCGAGCCCGACGAGCCAGGCGGTGGCCGATGACGACCCCGCCCCTCGCCGTGGACTGGCTCATGTCGGCCTACGACGCCACCTGGCACGCCTTTCCCACCGCGCAGCTCGCCGACCCGCGGCGCACGTTCTACCAGGCCATCTGTGACCACTCCGTGCCCGCACGGCACGCCGAGCGCACCGCGCCGCGCGTGTTCTGCCCCGCCTGCCTGGTGCTCTACGGCGCCCAGATCCCCGACGACCAGCGCTGGCAGATGGATGGCTGACCCGATGCCCGCACTGACCCTGCCCACAACCGGCAACCAATTGGAGGCACGTCATGACCACCGCAACGCCGACCCGCTCGGACGAGCAACAGGCCGCCGAACCCGCGCGTGAGCTGCCGAAACACCGTCACCTGCTGGACCAGGTCGTTCCCGACCCGTCAGGGCTGACGCCGTTGAGCGACGAACCGGGATTCGCCGCGATCCTGGAAAACATGGTCGCCGACGAGGCACCCCGCCTGTTCGCCATCGTGCAGGAGTACGGCGAGCGCGTGGACGGGCGGATCGCCGCGTGGGGCATCGCGTTCGACGACGGCCACGCCGAGATCGTGGCGCGCGGCGTGCAGGGCAGGCTACGCGCGCCGGAGGACGCGCTGCGCTTCTTCAACCTCGGTAGCCACATCCGCGCCCGACTGGTGTGGTTCAACCCGGACGCGGCCACACCGCCCGAGGACGACGAGGCTGCCTGAACCGGCGCTGGGCGTGTCGGCCGACGGTGTGCCGTGGCTGCCGGGAGTGTTCCGGCCGCTCTACCACGCCATCCCCGACAACCAACGCGCCACCGACTTCGGCGGCGTCATCGTGCTGTGGGCCGCCTGCGGAGCGCCCGTGACGCCCTGGGCGGGCAGCACCCTGCCGTACCAATCGTGCCCCGACTGCGAACGCCTCGTCGGCCCCATGCCGACCACAAACCCGGCCCGTCACGGCCAGAGGAAGGAGTGAACCAATCGTGGCCCGATCATCGCGCCCGCTGGCCAACCGGCGCGTCGTCGTCGGCTACACCCAAGAGGGACTGGCCGAGGCGCTGGGGGTCGATCGCACCACGATCGGCCGCTGGGAACGCGGCGAACAGCAGCCCCAACCGTGGCAACGCCCCGACCTCGCCCTCAAGCTCGGTATCACGCTGGAAGAGCTGGACGGGCTGTTGCGGCATCCCAACTCCGGGTTGCCGACGGTGCCCGTTGGGCCTGGGGCGGTCGGTCTCGGAACCTAAACTCCGTGTACAAGATTCACTCACCTGGGTAATCATGGAACGACAAGGCTGGCAAGGAGCGTGGAGACCATGAATACCCGCCTCGGCGTCGTCACGCGCCGGGTTAATGACTCGCGTCGCACATGGACTGCGATCGTCGACCAGCACGCTACGTGGATCGCGGTGAACCCTATCCAGGGCTGCCCGAAGGTCTGCTCGTACTGCTTCTTGAACGAGCGGGGGCAGACCGCTGTTCGACCTGAGCAGTTGGCCAGCCCAGCGGAGACGGTCGACCTGCTCACCGCATCGCCGTACTACGCGCCGGATCGCCCGGTCGCGCTGTACACGTGGACCGATGTGATGGCGCTGCCGAATTCCCGCGCGCACCTCGCCGATCTGCTGGCCGTGCTGGTCGACCGGAAGATCCCCAACCCCATCGTGCTGATAACCAAGTGCCCGATCCCCGATGACACGGTCGACGCGGTGACCACGGCCCGGCAAGCCGGGCTACGGACGATCGTGTACCTGAGCTATTCCGGCTTGGGGCGCGACCTGGAACGCGGTATCCGGCACGAGGAGTTGAAGGCCAACTTCCCCCGGCTGGCCCGACGCTGGTGTACCGGTCGTGCACTACTGGCGGCCCGCGTTTCCGGAGTCCGCGACCACGCGCACGATGGAAGCGGTCTTCGACTGGGCAGCGACGTACGCGCACTGCACCGTGGCCGCCGGTCTGAAGGTGGAACCCGCCGCGCTGCCCCGATTAGCCGAGCGGTGGCCGGAACTGGCCACCACGCCGGGCGTCACCGCAGCCGAATGCGTGTACCCGCAAGCGTTCTGGGACTTCATCCACGCAACCCACCAGCGCCGCCCCGGCTATCCGTTGTTCCACACCAACTCCTGCGCGTTGGCCTACGTTCTCGGCCAACCCGACCGGTTCGGGGTGTTTGGCAGCAACGTGTGTACGGCGCGAAATCACTGTCCGAGTGCGCAACGGCAGCGCTGTGAAGCCGACAACCTCCGCAGACCGGCACTGGCGGAGGCGACCGTTCGCGCCGCGCTGGCCCGGCGTGGACACGCCAACACGGCGTTCACCCTCGACCATCCCCGTGGAGAAGTCGTGATCCATGCGATCCTGCCCACCAACGCCGCCGCCGCGCTGACGCACGACCTGGGCATTCGGGTCCGCGTCGCCCGTCAGCACAGCGACCCCTACTGGAACAGCTGTCTTTGCCGCCTAGTTTTGGCCCCACTTGTCCGCCTTAGGTTCTAGCGGTGGTTGCAACGCCGAGCCTGAAAGGTGTTGCAGTGACTGGGTTTCGCCGGAACATCCGTAAGCGTGGTCCTGAGCCATTGGCTGCCAAGCGTGATCAATATCTTCAGCTCATGGATCAGGGCGTGAGCAACTCGGCGGCGTGCCGAGAGGTGGGGATCAACCGGCGGACTGGAACGCGGTGGCGTTACGGCCGGACCGAAACGGACAGCGCGGGGCGGACCTACTCCTACCCGTCGATCACCGAGCAGCCGCGGGTTATCTCGTCGCGGTTTCTGTCCGAGGACGAACGGGTGAGCATCGCTGACCTGCTGCTGGCCGGCCATTCGATCCGGCAGATCGCTCGCCAGCTCAAGCGCGACCCGGGCACGATCAGCCGCGAGATTCGTCGCAACCGTGACCCGAAGACCGAGAACTACCGGCCCCATCAGGCCGAACGTCGCGCTCAGGTGCGTCGCGCCCGGTCAAAGGAAGGCAAGCTGCGGCGCAACACCGAGCTGCGGGAGTACGTGCAACAGCGCCTCGACCAGCGCTGGAGTCCGGAACAGATCAGCTCTACGTTGCGGCGCGAGTTCGCCGAGGACCCGGAGATGCAGGTCGCCCCGGAGACGATCTACCAGGCCCTGTATCGACCCGAACGTGGTGGTCTGCACCGCGAGGCCGCCACGAAACTGCGCACCCGCCGACGCGCCCGGCGCAAGCGTCGCCGCCCGGACCAGCGCGTCACCCGGTTCGTCGACCCCGGTGCGCTGATCAGCGAGCGGCCCGCCGAAGTACTTGACCGTGCCGAACCCGGGCATTGGGAAGGCGACTGTGCGACACGAAGTTGCACGAATTTGAGTGGACTGACCGATTGAGAGGCGGCTGATGGCAAGGCCGTAGGTGCAGTCACGGGTCCGTGTCCGTACGACCCGTCCCCGCCTCTGACGTGCGATGCTGGTAACGGCGTGATGCGAAGCTCAGGGGAAAGCCCAAGGGCTCCCGTTCCATCCGGGAGCTACCGGCAAGGGGAAGACCGGACGGGTGAACGCAAGTGAACTCCCGATGATGCCTCGTGATCCCAAGCCCCGCCGATGGAAAGTTCCAGCGGGGTGCATGGCTGGCCGCTGAGAAGCGGCAGGCGCTGGCCGGCAGAGGTCACTCCGGCCAGGTGGACACCGCCGCCTCGGGGTAAAGGGAGCACCCACCCCGGTCGCATCTCGTTCGTGTGGAACGTGGAAACCCCGTTGAGGTCCGGGTCGTCGTGGCCCGGTCGGCCGACCGCGAGGAAGGCTCAACTCCCCAGCGGGAACAGGATGGCCCAAGAAGCCAATGCCGGAAGCCGAAAGGAAACGGGAACCCGGGCATGATGACCAGCCTCTCCGCCGGTCGCCCCGCATAACCGTCCGGATACGGGTGTTCTGCCCGGACCCGAAAGGGTGCTGACGTGGGCCAGGTGAGCTTGTACGGACTCACTGGACAAAGACGACGGAACCGAGAGACAAGTTGGACACCATGACCGACACGGCCGGAGCGGTCTCGACCATCCCGCCGACCGTCGCGACGGTGAACGGACCCGAGGACGAAGACCTGGACTGGGCGTCGATCGACTGGCACCGGGTCGAGGAAGACGTACGGCGTCTGCGGCAGAGGATCTTCACGGCATCGCAGGCAGGGGACCGCAAGAAGGTCCGCAACTTGCAGAAGCTGATGCTCCGGTCCCGATCGAACACGCTGCTGAGCGTGCGGCGGGTCACGGAAATCAACGCGGGACGAGCGACTGCGGGAGTCGACGGGAAGGTGGTGCTTCTATCTCAGTCCAAGGCCGAGTTGGCCGACTGGGTCCAGCACCGTGCCCGACCGTGGACTCCCAAGCCCGTCAAGCGGGTGTTCATCCCCAAACCAGGGACCACGAAGAAGCGCGGCCTCGGGATTCCGGTGATCATTGACCGGTGTCTGCAAGCGGTGGCACTGGGCGCACTGGAACCCGAGTGGGAAGCGCGGTTCGAGCCGAAGTCGTACGGCTTCCGGCCCGGCCGCGGCTGTCACGACGCGATCGGGGCCATCTACTCCACGCTCAACGGGAAGAACCCGCAGCGCGTGTGGGTGCTCGACGCGGACCTGACGGCGGCGTTCGACCACATCAACCATGAACGGCTGATGACCGCACTCGGTACCTTCCCCGCCCGGGACTGGTCCGGCAGTGGCTCAAGGCCGGGGCGGTGGATCGAGGCCGGCTCGCTCCGACCGAAGCGGGAACTCCGCAAGGCGGGGTGATCAGCCCGTTGCTGTTCAACGTGGCCCTGCACGGGATGGAGGAAGCCGCAGGGGTCCGCTACTACACGACCGGCAGAGACGCTGGGAGTGCGCAGAGCGGGAGCCCCGTGCTGGTGAGGTACGCAGATGATTTTGTCGCGATGTGCACCAGCCGTGAGCAAGCCGAACAGGTCAAGGAACGGCTGAGTGCATGGCTGGCACCAAGAGGGCTCGTCTTCCACGAGGACAAGACGCGCATCGTCCACGCGGACAGCGGGTTTGACTTCCTGGGATTCAACGTCCGCCGCTATCACGGCAAGCTGCTGATCAAGCCGAGCGCAGCGGCTCAACGACGGATCCGGGAACGGCTGAGCGCCGAGATGCTGGCCCTGAGAGGGGCCAACGCGGGTGCGGTGCTCAAGAGGATCAACCCGATCGTGCGGGGCTGGTCTGCCTATTACCGGACGGTGGTGTCCAGCGAGGTGTTCACCGCGCTGGACAATCACATGTGGACGCTCGCTTACAAGTGGGCCAAACACAGCCACCCGAACAAGCCGAAGCACTGGATATCCGACAAGTACTTCGGCCGGTTCAACAAGGCCAGGCAGGACCGGTGGGTGTTCGGCGACCGCGACAGCGGCGCCTACCTGCTCAAGTTCTCCTGGACGAAGATCGCCCGGCACCAGTTGGTCAAGGGCAGGGCGTCTCCGGATGACCCGGCGCTGGCGTCCTACTGGGCCCAGCGGCGTCGCAAGGGACCGCCCCCACCGGTCGACCGCATGACCATGCGCCTGCTTCAGGCACAGCAAGGTCGTTTGAGGTTCCCCCCGAACAGTGGACAGGTCTTCAAGCAGCTTTCGCTGCGCCTGTCAGGGACTGCTCGTAACACACAGGACTGAGCATCCCGATCGCGGAGTGACGTCGACTATCGTTGTACCGTCCGATCCAATTGTCAACCGCAGCAACAATTTCTGCCTTGGTAGCAAAGGTATGACGGTAGTAGTACTCATGCTTGAACGTCGACCAGAACGATTCCGCAGGGCTGTTATCCCAACATATTCCGGTATCACCCATCGATCGTTCCAGCTTATGTGCGGCACAGGCGTTCGCGGTCAACGCCGCAGTGAACTCCCCGCCACGATCGGAATGCAGCACCGTGCCGGCGACACCGCCGCCACGGCAGGCCGCCGCCGCGTCGATGGCCTGACGCACCATGTCCGCGCCGATATGGTCGGCCACGACGTGCCCCAGCACACGGCGAGAATGCCCATCCCGGATCGCGCACAAGTACATATCACCCTCACCGCAGGACAGGTAGGTGATGTCGGTCAGCCAGACCGCATCCAGCCGCCCTGGTCGAAGTGCCGCCGCACCAGATCCGGCGGAAACGACGCCGTCGGATCGGCCACCGTGGTACGCACCTTGAACGTGCGCGGACTGATGCCCTCGATCCCGATCTCCGCCATGATCGCCGCGACGGTCTTCTCGTTCACCGTCTCGCCTCGGTCCCGCAGCTCGCTGGTGATCCGCGGTGACCCGTACGTGCCATCGGAACCGGCGTGCACGTCCAGGATCTTCACCGTCAGATCCGCGCGCCGCTGCTGGCGCGGCATCAGCACCGTGCTCCTGGCGCGTTTCACGTACGCGTAGTAGCCGGATGTCGAGACACCCAGCAGCCGTGCCATGCGCCGCACGGAGAATCGTGTGTTCTTGGGTGAGGTGGCGCCGGCGGTCTCGGCGGGTTCGTCGGGGCGGCGTACTTCACCATCAGATCGAACCGTTCCGGTTCTTCTGCATCGCAGCAAAGTACGCCGAGGGTCGAGTGGCCCGGGGGAATCGCACCCCCGGGCTCTCACAGAACCGTGCGTGACAATCTCTCGTCACACGGCTCCTACCATCCAGTCGCCATGAACCCACGGGTGTATTGCCAGTGCGCGAACAGCCGGGGATACCCCAGCCCCAACGCTTTCCACCAGGCATTGACCTTCTTGAACCCGTGCAACCGCCGATACTTCTTCCGAGCCCACCGCACCAAGTAGGTGTTGATGCGTTTGCACAGCGCATACAGCTTCGACCGATAGAACCGGCCGTAGTACTGCAACCAGCCCCGCACGATCGGGTTGATCCATCACGCGATCTGGCCCAGAGTCCAGTCGGTATGCCGATGCAGCCGCCAACCGCGCACTTCGCGGTTGATCCGCTTCTCGGCCTCTTTGCTGATCGCAGGCAGGAACGACCCGAACAACTGACCGTTTTTGTCCCGCGCGTCCGCGCCCGGAACTCGTACCCCAGAAACGTGAACGACGTGTGCTCATACGAGCCGGTCCGCCGGTTCCAGTTCTGGCAGTACACGACTTTCGTCTTGTCCGGGTGCAGCGTCAGCCCGACCTTGGTCAGGCGCTTGGTGATGGCGTCGCGCAGCATCAGCGCTTGCTTCTCGCTGACACAGTGCACAACGGCGTCGTCCACAATACCGCTCGTACGCGACGCCCGGGAACTTCCGAGCCATCCACGCGTCGAAGGCGTAGTGCATGAATAGGTTCGCCAAAATCGGGGATACCACAGACCCTTGAGGGTTCCCCGGTCCCGTCGTTCCAGCGTCCATCCGAACGTTGCAGCGGCGCGGACAGCCACCGCTGCACATACAACACCACCCAAGCTGAGTCGGTGTTGGCCCGGACGCCTTCATCATCAGTTCGTGATCCACGGTGTCGAAGAACTTCGAGATGTCCAAGTCGAGCACCACTCGGCTTCAAACACCGCCGCCGGCACGCCGCGACCGCGTGCAGCGCCGAGCGTTTCGGCCGATAACCGTACGAGTCGGGATGGAACATGGCTCCACCCGCTTCTCGATCTCCATGGCCACCACCGTCTGCGCAACCCTGTCCGCAACCGTCGGAACACCCAGAACACGAACTCCGCCACCGGTTTTCGGGATCTCCACCGCCCGCACGGGCGGCGGAAAGTACGTCCCGAGGACATCCGATTCCAGACCTTGTAGAGATGTTCCGCAAGTCGGCTTCGAATTCCTCGATCGACACACTGTCGACCCCGGCGGGCACCCTTGTTGGCCTTGAGCTTCCCCCGGTTGTCCGGACACCTCACTGAGGTGACCGCCGGTCACCAGGAGGATGTTCTCGTGCCTGCACCACACCTGCCTGAGTTCCGTCAGCGTGCCGTCGAGCTGGCCCGGCTGGGCGACAAACCCGTCGCCGCACTGGCGAAAGATCTGGGCATCAGCCAGTCCTGCCTGCGCAACTGGATGGCCCAGGCCGACACCGACGAAAACGGTTCGGCCACCCGGCTCTCCAGCTCGGAAAAGAAGGAACTGGCCGAGCTGCGCCGCAAAAACCGGCAACTCGAACTGGAAAACGAGATCCTGAAACGGGCCGCCGCCTACTTCGCGCGCGAGAACATCCTCCCAAAGTAACGTTCCCGCTGGTCCACGAACTCGCCGCCGACGGAATCGACGTCGCGGTGGCCTGCCGGGTCCTGAACGTGTCCCGTTCCGGGTATTACGACTGGCGCGATCGGCCGAATCCGAGCGAGACCGGGACAACGAGCTGCTGCTGAAACACGTCGAGCAGATCCATGCCGATTCCCGACAAACCTACGGATCACCGCGAGTCCACGCCGAATTGACGCTGGGCTTGGGCCTGCCGGTGAACCGCAACGCGTCGAACGGCTCATGCGCGAGGCCGGCATCCAGGGCCTCTACCGGCGGAAACGAGCCCGGACCACCATTCGCGACCCGGCCGCCGAACCCGCCCCGGACCTGGTCAACCGCCACTTCGCCGTCACCGAGCCGGACCGGCTGTGGATCACCGACATCACCGGAGCACCCCACTGCCGAAGGGAAACTGTACTGCGCCGCGGTCATGGACGCCCATTCCCGGCTGATCATCGGCTGGTCCATCGCCGGCCACATGCGCACCGAACTCGTCACCGACGCGCTCGGCATGGCCATCATCCGACGCAAACCCGACCACAATGCGACGATCCTGCATTCCGACCACGGCTCCCAATACACCTCCTGGGCATTCGGACAGCGACTCCGCGCCGCCGGACTGCTCGCCTCCATGGGCACCGTCGGCGACTGCTACGACTGTGAGACTGTCTTTCGTCGCTCGAGTCCGGCGTGACCCGTGTTACGACTGGCCCTGCGGGTGCCCTGGCGTTGATCTGTCCGCCGGCTCGAGCGACGCCAGAGGGTGGCGCGCCGAGTGGGCAGTGACCTCATAGGAGCCTGATCGCAGCAGGTCCCATCACAGTCCTGTCCGCCCGCCCGGCTGCGCCGTGACCACGCAGCCCGGGAAGGACACGCGCCAGTGCCAAGCATCCCCCATCCCTCTCGTCCACGCATCGTCGTCGGCGTCGATACCCACAAACAGACCCACGTCGCTGTTGCGTTGAACCAGGTCGGAGCCGTGATTGGCGAAACCACGATCCCGGCGCACCGGGCTGGCTACGCCCAGCTGCAGCGTTGGGCGTGCGAGCTGGGCGAGCACGAGGGCGAGGTCGAGTTCGGCGTGGAGGGCTGCGGGTCCTACGGTGCTGGGCTGGCCTCGTTCCTGCGTCGGGCGGGTCATCGGGTCGTCGAGGTCAACCGTCCCGATCGCAGCGTGCGGCACCGGCGCGGCAAGGACGACACCATCGACGCGGAGACCGCGGCCCGTGCGGTGCTGTCGGGCGCCGCGACCGCGGTGCCCAAGACTGGCGACGGTACCGTCGAGATGATCCGCCAGGTCAAAATAGCGAAAGACACCGCGACCAAAGCGCGCAGCCAAGCGATCATCACGCTGAAGACCATCATCGTGAACGCGCCAGCCGAGCTTCGTGAAATTCTCGAGCCCCTCGGCGACAAAGCGCTGATCGAAGAATGCCGGAAACTTCGCTATGAATCGATGAGCGGTCCCATCGATGCCGCCTGCTACACGCTGCGCGCACTGGCCGACCGATACCACGCACTCGACCAGGAAACTCGCCTGCACGACCGCGTCCTGGCCACACTCACCAACCGCGCCGCACCCGCGTTGACCAGCCTGTTCGGCATCGCCGAGGACTCCGCGTCCGAGCTGCTGATCGTCGTGGGCGACAACCCTGACCGCATCAACAGCGAGGCAGCCCTGGCCAAGCTCTGCGGCGCCTGCCCCATTCCCGCGTCGTCAGGAAAAACGTCCCGCCACCGCCTCAACCGAGGCGGCCACCGGCAGGCCAACGCCGCACTGCACCGCATCCTCGTGGTCCGCATGCGATTCCACGAACCCACCATCACCTACGTCACCCGCCGCACAGCAGAAGGCAAAACCAAGAAAGAGATAATGCGCTGCCTAAAACGGTTCCTGATACGTGAAATCTATCAAATAATCGTGGCGCCGCACAAGACGAACCCTCTGCCATCTACAACTTGACAACTATAGGAGCATCAACGCGATGATGGAATCGTTCTGGGGAACCCTCCAACTCGAACTCCTCGACCAGAAACAATGGGAAACCCGCGACCAGCTTGCCAACGCGATATTCGAATGGATAGAATGCTGGTACAACCCGAAACGGAGACACTCCGCCATCGGGATGCACAGCCCCGTCACCTTTGACGCCTTGCACACCCGGTCAGACCAAGATCACTGACCCCACACCGCAGGTGTCCGCCAAACGGGGGGAAACTCACCTTGACCCTGCCAAACGCTTTTGCCACAGCCCATTTCGAAATTTCGAACGGCTTCATCAACGGCCCTGATCGACTCACGCGGCTCCTCCCGGCTGCTGCCGGTTGACCGCATCAGCGACCCGAATGGTCCGGCCCCTTCGCTCCACACCCATTACAGGCGCTTCACCACTACTACGAGCCGGTCCGCCAGCACGCCCCGCATCGGTACTCAACGCCTTACAGTTCTTGCTGCTTGGCGCACTCCCTCTCGCTGCCGAAGCAGCAGTATCAGGGCATGCCTTCCCACGTTCCGTGCGAACGCCGCAGATCAGGCTCACGTCGCCTCCATGCCGGACACCGCCTGGCCAGAAATCGGGACCCCCGCCAGACTTATCCCGGTGCCAAAAAGACGCCCCGGTTTCGATGTCATCTGTTTCCATTTCGACACGTCGTCAGCGATTCACTCACGTTCGTCTTCCTGATCC
The DNA here is from genome assembly GCF_021391495.1 of Amycolatopsis acidiphila. Lineage (NCBI taxonomy): Bacteria > Bacillati > Actinomycetota > Actinomycetes > Pseudonocardiales > Pseudonocardiaceae > Amycolatopsis > Amycolatopsis acidiphila. The sequence goes on from NZ_CP090063.1 coordinate 7,800,058, forward strand.
CCGCCTGACGCCCTCCAACGGGGCACCTTTTCCTCATCGCTCACCACGACGGTCGTCAGCCAACGCAGCATGAGGTGGTTTGGAGCCTCCCACCCGACGGGCGACTCCGAAGGGCCACAACCCCTTCATCATCCGCACAGCACCACGATCTGCTACCTGACCTACTTCACGCAGCGTCTCGTGTTCGTGGCACACCTTTTACCAGGAACGCGTTGTCCTTCTCCAACTCGCCGACCTGCCGTCGCAGCCGCGCCAGCTCGGCCCGCTCGGCCGGCTCCAGGGGTTTCTCCCCGTGGACCTCGGCGGCGGCGATCCTGCGCCGCTCGTCTTTGACCCAGGTGCTCAACATCCCTGGGTCGATTCCCAGTTCGCGGGCGACGTCGGCGATCGTGCGGTCGGAATCGATCACACGATGCGCAGCCTCGACCTTGTACTCGGCCGTGCAGGACCGGCGTTTGCGAGGAGGCATGATGGACATCCTTCCAGCAGGACGGTCGTCCTGCTAACTCGGTGTCCACTCCCCGGGGGGAACCTCAGTTGCCCGACCTGCGGAGGACTTCTGTTGCACGCCGATCACCCGCCACGAAGCCCCCACGAATGGGAAACGTGGCGGGCCGTCATCAGGAAGGCGATCTCCAAGCAGTACATCGCCTTCACAGACGATGACTCGCCGGACGATCACAGGCTCCGTCTCCTTCACACCCTTTGTCGGCGACGGATTGGAGCCGTCAGGCCGACAAATCCCGCGCCTTCTCCTGACCCCGAGCCCTTGGGGCTTGCTTGAGCCGTGTGCGGTGAACAGCTGCTTGCACGGTTCTGAGGGGCGGGGACGCAGTAATGCGTCCCCGCTACCCGACTGATCATCGGCGTGGGCAGCTCCGCGATCGGCACGCTGGTCGACCGGAGCACCAGGTTCACGATGCTGCTTCACCTGCCTCGCATGGACGGTCACGGCGTCGAACCGCGAGTGCACAACGGTCCCGCTCTCGCCGGCCGCGGCGCCGAGGCCGTCCGGGACGCGATCGCCTCGGCCATCGCCACGCTGCCCGAACCGCTGCGGCGGTCGTTGACGTGGGATCGCGGAAAGGAGATGGCCCAGCACGCCCGGCTGCGCATCGATACCGGCATCAAGGTCTACTTCGCCGACCCGCACAGTCCCTGGCAACGCGGCACCAACGAGAACACGAACGGCTTGCTGCGCCAGTACTTTCCCAAGGGCACCGATCTGTCCCGCTGGAGCCGTGACGAACTCGACGCCGTTGCTGCCGCTCTCAATAGCAGGCCCCGCAAGGCACTTGGCTGGAAGACGCCTGCCGAAGCCCTCAACGATCAGCTATTGTCGCTCCAGCAAGCCGGTGTTGCGACGACCGATTGATCTCAAGCTGACTGCCCGCGTCAGAATGATGAACCAGCTTGTCCTCACCTTCCTTCCACTGGTACGATCTGTCCCGCAAGCCAATTTCGATGGCGTCGATGGCGTCGAGGACTAGGTCTGTTTCCTTGGACATGCTGCACGTCCACCCGACGATTTTTCGGGAGAACACGTCAATCCCGAACGCGGTATACACAGTGCCCGCCCAGGTGGACACGTAGGTGAAGTCCGCCACCCACAACCGATTCGGCGCGCCCGCCGTGAACTGGCGTTTCACCAGGTCCAGGGCTCGGACACCGTCCTTGTCGGACACGGTGGTACGGACCGTCTTCCCACGAACAGCGCCGGCCAGGCCCATGTTCCGCATGAGCCGCTCCACCCGGCACCGCCCCACCGCGACGCCTTCACGCCGCAATTCCCGCCAAATCTTCCGGGCGCCGTAAACCTGGTAATTCTCGTCATACACGCGCTGGATTTCCTTCTTCAATTCCTCATCACGCACCTCCCGCGCCGACTTCGGGCGCGTCAAAGCCGCATAGTAAGTGGACGGAGCGATCTTCACACCGAACTCGGTCAGCGTGGTACAGATCGGCTCGACTCCGAACCGGTCCTTGCATTCCGTGATGAACGTTACGAGCGTGACTGTCGAGGGTCGAGCTCCCTGATGCTCCTATGTCAAGCCCCTATGTCAAGCCGCCTGCGGCAGCGGTGCAGATTCGGTTGTGGTCGGCCGCTTGGCCGGCGCGGCACGGTGCTCGTCGGCCAGAAGTGCGCGGAACACAACGTCGGAGAGCCGTCGCCGGAGCAGGCGGATGGCCTCTTTGCGGGTCTTGCCGCGCGCGAGGAGCTTGTCGACGTAGTCCTTGCCCGGTCCGATGCCTCGAACCTGGGTGATGGCGATCATGTGCAGGGCGCAGTTGATGGTGCGGTTGCCGCCGCGATTGAGCCGGACCTTGCCAGAGCTGCTGCCCGACCAGACGGGGATCGGGGCGGTTCCACTGAACCGGGCGTAAGCGTCCTTCGAGCGAAACCGTTGCGCCCCAGCCGTTTCCCCAAGGATAACCGCGGCGCCCAGAACCCCGCAGCCGGGGACTTCCAGCAGCGTGGGCGCCAGGACGCGCACCCGGTCACGCAGTTCACGCTCCAGGGCGTTGATCTGCATCGTGAGCTCCCGGCAGCGAGCCAGCAGTTCGCGGGCGATGCGCGCCACAAGACCGTCGCGGCCGGCCAGGCGGCGGGCCAACTCATCGATGACGCAGTAACGGCGCAGACCACGCGCGGGGACATGCAAGTTCGGGTCGATTTCGTGCAGGTGCCAGCGCAACCGATTGATCAGCTCCGTGCGCTGCTCGACGAGGTTGTGGCGGTAGTCGACCAGCAGCTTCACCTCGCGAGTCGGCCCATCCAGCTGCGCGACGGCCAGGTCTGGCTCGCGCAGAGCCGCGTGCGCCACTGCCAACGCATCGATCGGGTCGGACTTCCCGGGCGCGCGCCCGCTGCGACGGGACGCGGCCATCAGATGGGTGGGCACCCGCGCCACCGCGCACCCGGCGCTCAGCAAGTCACGTTCCAGCCTGCGTGTGACATGCCGGCAATCCTCGACCGCGAAGCGCGCGTTCGGCCACTGGCCGGCCCATTCCACAATCTTCAAGTGGTCCTCGCTGGTGGTGCCGACCGTCCGCTCGGCCAGCTTCCGGCCGATCCCGTCAACGGCTACCAGCGTGTGGCTGCGTTTGTGCGCATCCACACCGATCACGACCATGCTCAACCCGGGTTCCCTTTCCTCGCAGACCGATGACACCATCGGGCGAGGCGGGCACGCGTCAATCGGGCCTGCGGCGCGCTCCTATGAAGCCACATCCTCGCCCAGCGGGTGTCCGGCGGGGCCGCACATCAGGACAAGCCACCAGTCGCCTGGGGCAGCGAAGAAACGAGCGAACCCTGCCGGACACCAAGATCATGACATTGACGCGAAGAAAATCGACGCCGCTTTCAAAATCTCCGTCGCCCGACGCAATTCTCGGTTTTCGCGTTCAAGCTCACGAATCCGCTCCGCCTCCGCGCTCGTCGGCCCCGGTCGCTCCCCGGCACCCGCCTCCGCCTGGCGCACCCACCGGCGCAGCGTCTCCGCCGTCACCCCCACCTTCTCCGCGATCGACCGGATCGCGTCCCACTGCGACGAATACTGCCCCACCTGCTCAAACACCAACGCAACCGAGCGTTCACGCAGCTCACGCGGGTACCTCGACGACCGTCCCATGATCATATTCTCCACTCACACGTGGAGTCTCCATCAAACCCAGTGAGACTTGCGGGGCAGACGTCACCGGCGGGGTCTGACTCGATCAAACCCTGACCTCGAATGGGAGTGTCTTCGCCCCGATCTGTCGGCCTTGCCGGGGCGTCTGCTTGGTACGCGCCGGAGGGCCGGGACGTGACTTGATAGGAGCTTGCGACCGCCCATCACTGGTTTGTCCGCCCAGCCGTCCGGCGCGTGCCGCCTTGCCCGGAACGTCCCGCAGGAAGGCGACAGGCCCCAGGATGGCACAACGCGGTCAGATGAAAAAGCCCAGCAAGCGCAGGATTGCCGGTGGGGTGGACACCCACGGCGACACCCATCACGCGGCGGTGGTGCTGCTCAACGGCGCGCGGGTGGCCGATGCGGAGTTCCCCGCCACCCAGCGGGGATACGACCAGCTGCTGAGCTGGCTGCGCTCACACGGCAGACTGCACGCGGTCGGCGTGGAGGGCACCAGTTCTTACGGGGCGGGCCTGGCGCGCCACCTGGCCAGCACGGACGTGACGGTTGTCGAGGTCAACCGGCCCGACCGCCGCCAGCGCCGCGCGAAGGGCAAGTCCGACCCGCTCGATGCCTACGCCGCCGCCGAGGCCGTGCTCGCCGGCCGGGCCACGGCCATTCCCAAGGCGGGCAGCGGAATCGTGGAGGCAATCCGCACCCTGCACACCACCCGCGCCGGCGCGGTTAAATCCCGTACGGCCGCGATGAACGAGCTACGGTCGCTGCTGGTGACCGCCCCAGCCGACCTGCGCGACCGGCTACGCGGCCTCGGCGCGGTCGGCCTGGTTGAGGCATGCCTGCGCTTGCGCCCGGCAGGCGACCCGGCCAGCCCGCAGGCAGCTGCCCGGGTGGCGCTACGCGCCTTGGCCCGCCGCCACCGCAACCTGACCACCGAGATCGCTGATCTGGATGCCCAGCTGCGGCCGCTGGTTGAACGGGCCTGTCCCCGGCTGATCGCCATCCACGGCGTGGGCTACGAGACCGCCGCCCAGCTCCTGATCACCGCCGGCGACAACCCCGACCGAATCGGATCCGAGGCCGCCTTCGCCGCTCTCTGCGGCACCGCCCCAATCCCCGCTTCCAGCGGCAAGACCCACCGCCACCGCCTGTCCCGCGGCGGCGACCGCCAAGCCAACCGCGCCCTGCACCTGATCGCCTGCACACGCTTGGCCACCTGCCCCAGAACCCGCGCCTACCGCGACCGCCGCGCCCAGCAACAACTATCCACAAAGGACATCCTTCGCTGCCTCAAACGCTACCTCGCCCGCGAGATCTACAAAGTCATCACCACACTGCACGCCCCCGACCACGAACTTCCAGCTACCGCTTGACAAACCATAGGAGCATCAGTGACCAAACGCGTTCAGTCTTCGCGGGAGCGACTGTCTGCGTCGAAGCGGGTCTGGCATTGCCGGTGAGAACCACGGGACCGGTTTTCGATGAGGACGTCTGGGATTTCACCGAGGTCATCGGTCTACGGGTGCAGATGACGCCGGCCCGCCGCCGGTTCGACTTCACCCTCATCGCCGACGCCCGCTGGCGGCTGGTTGCCAAGGAACTGGTCCCTGGCCCTGCTTGCGCCTCGACACGAAGCCGTCGCGGTGCTGCCGCGCGCCCTGCGCACACCGCTGCACCCACAGACCTGCCACGGACGACTGGCCGAGCTGACCCGGTGGTTCACCTGGCTCGCCAAGTACGGCATCGTCAGCCTCGACGAGGTCGACGAGGACTGCTGCGCGGCATACCTGGCCCACCGCCGCTACGTTCGTGACGCGGACGGTGTCGTTGTCGGTGATCGCAGTCCCGCCGTCCGCCGAGCCGCTGCGCAGACGGTCGTCGACTTGCTCAACTATCGGGAGCTGTTCACCACTGATCGGGTCCGGGCGGACCTGCGGCCTTGGTCGGGCGCTTCTCCATCGGCCGTCGCCGAGATGCGATCCGGCCGGGACGGCAACACCACCCCGCCACTGGACGATCGAGTGCTGCAACCTCTGCTGGCCGCAGCGCTCTACCTGGTGACCGTGATCGGCCCGCGCACGGCCGAACTCACCGCTCAGATGCGCGAGCAACGCCAGTGGAAGCGTCGCCGAGACCCCGCCCATGACCTCCGCAAACAACCCCCAGAATCTCGAAAGGGATTCGCCCGCGTCCTCAGCGAATACCGGCAGGCCCGTCGACCGTTGCCGTTGCTTCCCGACCATATCGTCGCCGAGCGCGTGGACGCGGGCTGGTCCGTCAACGACCCGCTGACCCCGCTCGCGCTCGACAATTTGGCCAGGCAAGCCGGCTACGTCGTCTTCAACCCGAGCTGGACGCGCACGCTGCGCGATGTGATCGAGTCGACGCTCGACGTCGTCGGGGCAGAGAAACCCTTGGGACGCAACGCCACACACGTTCCTCTCGCCAACAACGACAACGAGACGGTCCCCTGGACTCTTCCCTTGCATGACGCCGAGGCACGCACGTTACTGGGTGCAGTCCGCACCGCGGCAATCATCACGATCACCCTGACCAGCGGGATGCGCTCGAGCGAGCTGATGGAGCTGCGGGCCGGCTGCCGCCAGCCCCCGCAAGAACACGCACCGGGGCTGGTGCGCTACCGGCTGGCCAGCCGCGTCGTCAAGGGCAAGCCGCTGGGCGGCGTCGAGGACGAGTGGGTCGTCGTCGAACCGGCCTACCTGGCCGCCGGCCTGGCCGAGCAACTCCTGGACGATCCCCAGTCCGGCGCCCTGTTGTTCGGACGGTTCGCCTTCGACGTCCGCTATCGATGGTTCCGCAACTGGGTGAATGGTCCCACTGGTCGCCGACTCGGACTGGCTTCCATCCCCGAGGACAACGTCACCATGCGCGCCATGCGCCGAACCCTGGCCCTTGAACTGGCCTACCGCCCCGGAGGGCTGCTGGCCGCGAAGGTCCAGCTGAAGCACATTTCCGTTGTTATCTTGAGCTGCTGAACGTGTGTCTTCCATGTGCGCCACGGGTTCGTGGGGCGGCGTGATCGACCTGGTGGACGTGGTTATCTCCGGCTCGTCTATCACGTTGATCACGTTGGAGGAGTTGTGCACGTTCAGCGCGTGGCGATGCCCGCGTCCCGGGTTCCATCCTGGACCGTCCTGAACGAGGACGGTATCCAGGTCGAGCCGATCGAGCGGTATCTGACCTACCTGACCGACATCGAGCGATCCCCGAACACCGTCAAGGCGTACGCCCATGATTTGAAGGACTACTGGGTCTTTCTGTGGCAGCGCGGGTTGGACTGGCGGGAGACCCGGTTGGAAGACATCGGTGAATACGTCGCGTGGCTGCGGCTGCCGCCGGCCGGCCGCGACGGCCACGTGGCCGTGTTGCCGTCGGTCCAGCCGCACGTGACGGCGTCCACGGTCAACCGGAAGCTCTCGGCGCTGGCGGCGTTCTACACCTACCAAGCGCGCAACGGCGTGGACGTCGGCGAGCTGCTGACCACCTGGCAGCTACCGGGCCGCCGGGGCGGGTGGAAGCCGTTCCTGCACCACATCAGCAAGGGCAAACCCCAGCCTCGGCGGGCGATCTCGCTGCGGGCCGAGAAGAAGCTCCCTCGCGTCCTGACAGTGGCGGAGATGCAGTCCATCATGGACGCCTGCGGTCGACTGCGGGATCGCTTCCTGCTTGCGTTGTTGTGGGACAGCGGCGTTCGCGTCGGCGAAGCGTTGGGGCTTCGGCACGCCGACATCGCCGCGGCTGAACGCGAGGTGACGATCGTGCCGCGGATCAACGACAACGGCGCGCGGTCGAAGTCGCGCGAGCAGCGCACCATCCCGGTGTCGGCGGAACTGATCCGGTTGTGGGGCGACTATCTGCACTGCGCAGTATGGCGATCTGGACTCGGACTACGTGTTCATCAACTTGTGGGCCCAGCCCCTGGGGCACCCATGGTCCTACCCGGCAGTCTATGACCTGGTGCGACGACTACGGCGGCGAACGGGGATCGCGTTCGACCCGCATTGGTGCCGGCATTCGGCGGCGACCAGGATGTTGCGCGACGGAGTCCCGATCGAGGTCGTGTCCAAACTCCTCGGTCATTCCTCTGTGACCACCACGCTTTCCGTCTATGGGCACCTCACGGCCGAGGACGCCCGGCGGGAGTTGGAGAAGGCCGGCTGGTTCACGGGGCGCGAGGTGAGCTGGTGACCACGTCCAAGGTGACGCCCGTCGGCGCGGTGCGTCCAGGCCTGCTGGAGAAGCTGGTCGCCGCGGTCCGACCGGAGTTCAGAGCAGAGATTCTGGCGTTCGGCCCGGACGATCCTGTCTTGGGTGGAAAGCCTTGCCGGGTAACGGGATGCGGGCGCACGGGTCGTATCCGAGGGTTGTGCTTCGGCCATGACAGCCGTTGGCGGCGCGAAGGAAAGCCAGACCTGGGCCACTTCATCGCCACTACCGACCCGAGGATGAAGGGTCACCAGCCCTTGGCGTCGTGCCGGATTCCGGGCTGCCTCAGGGGACGGAAGGAACGGGGGCTGTGCACGCGCCACCACTACGCCTGGCAGCGGTCGGGCCAGTCCGACCTCAACCAGTGGGTGGCCGCGCTGCCGCCGGTAGTGGAGCCCGATCCGCCGGCGACATGCCGGATCGCCTACTGCGACCTATGGGTCCATGCGGACTTGCCGTTCTGCCTGACGCACGGCATCCGCTGGAAAGAACAAGGCCGGCCGGACATCGACGACTACGCCCGCGGCTACGAGAACGACTCCACACCCGGCCACGAGCGCATCGACCTGCGCGAACTGGACGCGCATCTGCGACTGGAGACGCAGTACGCCTTGCAGTGCCGGCACGACGATGCAGCGATCCGGATCGCGCCGAGCGCGGTGCAGGTCGTGGTCAACTTCCTCGCCGCCACCGAGGTTTCCTCGCTGCTGGACCACGACGAACACGCTTGGCTACAGGCGTGGAAGCAACGATTCCCCAAGCGAGCACGGTTCTCCAACGGCGACTCCGGTCGCGCGCTGCTCATCTATGCGCGCCGCAAGGTCGAGGAGTCGCATCTCGGCCGAGGCTGGGACGTCGAGTACCGCCGTGACGTCTGGCGGCTGCGCAACCTAGGGGTCGAGGAGGGGCCCGCGACGGTGCGGTTCGACCAGATCAGCCAGACCTGGCTCAAAGAACTGGCCAAGCGGTGGATCCGGTGGCGGCTGAGCAGCGGCCTCGGCACCGGATCGGCCACCAAGGCCGCGCTCGCGCTCACCAGCTTCAGCCGGTTCCTGACCTCGCCCGCCGTCGGTGTCGACCGGCTCGCCCAGGTCGACCGGCCCCTGCTGGAACGCTACCTGGCCGACCTGCACACCGAGCTGGCCGGCAAGAAGATCCACGGCGAACGCATCAGCCAGCTGCACCTGTTCCTGCAAGCCATCCGCCGGCACGGGTGGGATGAATCGCTGCCCGCGAATGCGACGCTCCACAGCGAGGACTTCCCCAAGAAGGGGCAGTTGCTTCCCCGGGCGCTGGCCGAACACGTCATGACGCAACTGGAAGATCCCCACAACCTCAATCAGTGGAACGACCCCGACCGTCGGCTGATCACCCTCATCCTCATCCGCTGCGGGCTCCGGCTTGGTGACACCCTGCGCCTGGCCGTCGACTGCGTCGTCCACGACGCCGACAACGCCCCCTACCTGCGCTACGTCAACCACAAAATGAAACGCGAGGCCCTCGTGCCCATCGATGAGGAACTCGAAGCCCAGATCATCAAGCAGCGACGAAAAGTCAGCGACTGCTGGCCGAACCGGATCCCAGTGCTCTTTCCCCGCTCCAGAGCCAACCCCGACGGCAGCAAGCGCGCCAGCCACTCCGGCTACCAGCACGCGCTGGCCGAATGGCTGCGCCGCTGCGACATCCGCGACGCCCACGGCAACCCTGTCCATGTCACCCCGCACCAATACCGACACTCACTCGGAACCCGGTTGATCAACCTCGACGTCCCTCAAGAAGTCGTCCGACGCATACTCGATCACGATTCTCATGCCATGACGGCCCACTACGCCCGGCTGGCCGACACCACAATCCGCCGGCACTGGGAAAAGGCTCGCAAGGTCAACGCGACCGGCCAAACCGTCACCCTCGCCCCGGACGGCCCGATGGCCGAGGCGGCCTGGGCCAAGCAACGCATCGGCCGCGCCACCCAGGCCCTGCCCAACGGCTACTGCTCGTTGCCGCTGGTCAAGACCTGCCCGCATGCCAATGCTTGTTTGACATGCCCGATGTTCGTCACGACCGCCGAGTTCCTGCCCCAGCACCGGCACCACCATCAAGAAGTCCTTCAGATCATCTCCGCGGCCGAGGCCCGCGGCCACACCCGGCAGGCGGAGATGAACCGGCAGGTCGCCGACAACTTGGAGAAGATCATCACCACGCTTGAGGTCGACGATCCCGGCCAGCAAGAGGCGGCCGCCGATGCGTCCTGACAACACTAAGCCGATCATCGCCGCCGCCCGGCGGCGCCACGAGTTGACACGGGCCAAAGCGATCCAAGCACTACGCGAACTCGACCATGCCGGCACGCCGGTCACCTTCCACACTGTCGCCACTGCGGCTGCAGTCTCCCGGTCCTGGCTCTACGCCCAGCCCGACATCCGGGCCGAGATCGAGCGCCTCCGCGAGGCCACGGGACGCACGCCCACGCCGCCGATCCCGGCCAGCCAACGCACGACCGAGTCCTCGGCCCTGGCCAGGCTCGATGCTGCACTCAAACGAAACCGTGAACTCGCAGAGGAAAACCAGCGCCTGCGGCGCCAACTGGCCCACGCCCTCGGCCAGCTTCGTCATACACCCGACGCCAGCGACCCGACTGCTCCCGGCAAACGACGTCGCTCTTCGGTAACGATCGGGCCCTGCTGACAGGGATCCCACTACCAGCGGCGGCCGCGTCGGCGACACCGTTCACGACGTGGCCGCCCAGGTCACAGCCGGGATCAAATCGAAAGCTCAAGATAACCGTTGCTACGCCGTAGTCCTTCGCCGTGACCTCCCAGCCCAGGCATTCGATACCCGACCAGAAGTTCCCCACCCGAAATGAGGGGCGGGTGCGCACCGCGAACCAGCCCAGATCCACCGGGTTCGAGCTGGCGGCCCATGAAGAGGCGTAACAACACCGGTTTCTCGCGTATACCTTCCCGTCTCGCTCACCGCGCCCGGCCCATCCGGCAGTGCTGGACCGACGCGACTTCGTCGAGGCTGCTCCCACCCTCCCCGGCGACCCCCGGTTCAGGCTGCCTCCAGCTGCACCAGGCCGCTACGACGACCCAGCGATGGACGGTCTTCCACCTCCATCCGACACATCAGCGCCTCGTGGCGCACCGGACTTTGTGCCAGAGCCGGAATCCGGTCCGGACGAGCCCGTCCGCCTGGGCAAGGCCCGCGTCCAACACGTCTCGTTCGCCGCCTTGGCCAGGACGACCAGCCGTTTGACCAGGCCCCGTGCCTGGGTCGAGCAATGCTTGGAATCTGTGGATGGCCGGGAGGGGGCGTACCTTCCCGGTGACCGGTTGAAGGTTCCAAGCATGGCCGACGCGCCAACGTCGGCCGGGAAGGTACGACCCGATGCTCACCGTAGTCCCTGACCCTGCCGCTGGCGATGACGGCGCTCCTGTCGGCTCGCGGTCGTTGATTGATGAGATCGTGCGTGAGGGCGCGTGTCGGATGCTGGCCGAGGCTCTGCAGGCCGAGGTGGACGCCTACATCGCGCGGTTCGCCGGCGAGCGTGACGAGCGCGGCCACCGCCTGGTCGTGCGTAACGGCTACCACCAGCCGCGTGAGGTGCTCACCTCGGCGGGCGCGGTCGAGGTGACGGCGCCGCGGGTCAACGACAAGCGCACCGATCCCGAGACTGGTGAGCGGATGCGGTTCTCCTCGGCGATCCTGCCGCCGTGGGCGCGTAAGACCCCGAAGATCACCGAGGTACTGCCGCTGCTCTACCTGCACGGCCTGTCATCCGGGGATTTCGTGCCCGCGCTGGGGCAGTTCCTGGGCTCGGCGAAGGGCTTGTCGTCGGCGGTGATCACGAAGCTGACCGAGCAGTGGAAGGCCGAGCAGCGCGCGTTCGCCCAGCGTGATCTGTCCACTGTGGACTTCGTGTATCTGTGGGCAGACGGGATCCACGTCAACATCCGCCTGGAGGAGGCGAAACTGTGTCTTCTGGTGATGATCGGGGTGCGCGCCGACGGCCGCAAGGAACTCGTCGCCTTGGCCGATGGCTACCGCGAGTCCACCGAGTCTTGGGCGGATCTGCTTCGGGACTGCAAGCGCCGCGGGATGCGTGCCCCGGTACTGGCCGCCGGGGACGGCGCGCTGGGGTTCTGGGGCGCGCTGCGCGAGGTGTTCCCTGAAACCCGCGAGCAGCGCTGCTGGTTCCACAAGATCGCCAATGTGCTGTCCGCTCTCCCGAAGTCGGCGCACCCCGGTGCGAAGAAGGCCCTCGCGGAGATCTGGAACGCCGAGGACAAGCGGCACGCGCTGGACGCGGTGAAGGCCTTCGACGCCGCCTACGGCGCGAAGTTCCCCAAGGCGGTCGCGAAGATCACCGAGGACATTGACGTGCTGCTCGCGTTCTTCGACTTTCCGGCCGAGCACTGGGTGCATCTGCGCACCACCAACCCGATCGAGTCGACCTTCGCCACCGTGCGGCACCGCACCAAGGTCACCAAAGGGCCAGGCTCGCGCGCCGCCGGGCTCGCGATGGCGTTCAAGCTCATTGAGTCAGCACAGGCCCGCTGGCGCGCGGTGAACGCACCCCACCTCGTCGCGCTCGTCCGCGCCGGAGCCCGCTTCGAGAACGGACAACTCGTCGAACGACCCGACGACCACACCCAACCCGCAGCAGCCTAAAAGATCTTCATCCACAGATCTTGACAATTGCTCGGCGCGCACGACCTGCTGGGCGTCCATCGGCGGGACGCGGAGGTTGCCCACCAGCAGCGCGGCGGCGTAGTCAGGCGTCTGAAGTTGGCCGGGCAGCAACAGCGACTCGTAGGAGAACTCGGCGGCGGCGAGCCCTTCGAGCCCGACGAAGATCTTGAACCAGTTGGGCAGTACGTCGCTGAACGGTGCCCACCAGGTGCCCTGATCGGCACGCGCCGCCAACGACGCCATGCGGTCGACGTGCTCCACGTCCGCGTCGTACGCCCGGAGCAACGCGGTGACCTCGTCGGGTTTCTGCTGTGTCTTCCCGGTCTCCAGGTAATTGATCTTTGCCTGGCTGCAACCGAGCACCTTGGCCGCTTCGGTCTGCTTCAGGTTCGCGCGCTCACGGGCGACCTTCAGGTCATGCCCGATCAGGAAACGCAACGCGGACGGGTCTGCGCGATGGTCGGCCACTGATGCCCTCCCGTATGCCTGCCAGATCACACACAGTGTCGCATCCATCGAGTCACATAACACCAGGTCCACCCAATGGATGTATAGATCATTGTATATATACAAGCTAGGTTACGGTGGTGCCGACATGGAGACGGTACACAAGGCGGACGGGACGCCAACGCGCGGGTGAGCAGCCGCGCTGCGGCTGTCCGACGCCGAAGCCCCGGCGGGGCCGGGCCGGACCCCCGACCTGGCCCGGCTTCGCCGGTACCACCAGCCGACCCGCACCCGCGCGGATCGGTGCGGCGAGCGGAGAGCGGTCATGTGGCGAACGCGACGCAAGCCTGGTCAGTGGGTGGCGGCGTGCCGGGATGTCGCCGACCGACGCCGGGAAATCCTGGTGCTGCCCACCGACGATGACCGGGTGGCGCTGGTCTTCCCGCCCGGCGAGGTCGCCGTGTTGGAGCCGTTGCAGGCCGGTCGCCTGCGCGCCGCGCTGCGTGACGCGGTGTTCGCGCTGGACCAGCCCCCGACACGCGAGGAGCACCAGCACGCCGTCCCGACCGTGCGGGCCAGCGCATGAGTCCCGCCGGGCAGGTCGTCGTGCTGGTCATCGCGGCCACGGTGTTCGTCGTCCGGTTGATCGCCGCGATCTACCACGCGCGGGTCGACGGCCGGATCGCCGCCCGCCGCGCCCGCCAGGAGCGACAGCCGTGAGCCCGCTGTCCGCGCGAGCCGCCCGCGAGCTGGGCAGACGCCTGCGCTCCGCTGGGTTCCGTCCCCTGCCCGACGTGGCCGACGACGGCGAGCTGATCGGCACCCGCCTGTGGCGAGTGCGCGCCGGATACGTGGAATACCTCGCGCTGCGCCCCAACGGACTCGCCCACGCCGTCCGCGCCGAAGCCACCTTCGACTACCAGAACCCCACCGAGCACGGCCCGGTGATCGAGCACCACTCCGGTCACGCCATCAACGCCCTCGACTGGCTGCTCACCAGCGCCAATCCGCCCTCCGGCGACCTGCTCCGCCCCTACGCCGCACCCGACGCCTCAGGCGAGCCCGACGAGCCAGGCGGTGGCCGATGACGACCCCGCCCCTCGCCGTGGACTGGCTCATGTCGGCCTACGACGCCACCTGGCACGCCTTTCCCACCGCGCAGCTCGCCGACCCGCGGCGCACGTTCTACCAGGCCATCTGTGACCACTCCGTGCCCGCACGGCACGCCGAGCGCACCGCGCCGCGCGTGTTCTGCCCCGCCTGCCTGGTGCTCTACGGCGCCCAGATCCCCGACGACCAGCGCTGGCAGATGGATGGCTGACCCGATGCCCGCACTGACCCTGCCCACAACCGGCAACCAATTGGAGGCACGTCATGACCACCGCAACGCCGACCCGCTCGGACGAGCAACAGGCCGCCGAACCCGCGCGTGAGCTGCCGAAACACCGTCACCTGCTGGACCAGGTCGTTCCCGACCCGTCAGGGCTGACGCCGTTGAGCGACGAACCGGGATTCGCCGCGATCCTGGAAAACATGGTCGCCGACGAGGCACCCCGCCTGTTCGCCATCGTGCAGGAGTACGGCGAGCGCGTGGACGGGCGGATCGCCGCGTGGGGCATCGCGTTCGACGACGGCCACGCCGAGATCGTGGCGCGCGGCGTGCAGGGCAGGCTACGCGCGCCGGAGGACGCGCTGCGCTTCTTCAACCTCGGTAGCCACATCCGCGCCCGACTGGTGTGGTTCAACCCGGACGCGGCCACACCGCCCGAGGACGACGAGGCTGCCTGAACCGGCGCTGGGCGTGTCGGCCGACGGTGTGCCGTGGCTGCCGGGAGTGTTCCGGCCGCTCTACCACGCCATCCCCGACAACCAACGCGCCACCGACTTCGGCGGCGTCATCGTGCTGTGGGCCGCCTGCGGAGCGCCCGTGACGCCCTGGGCGGGCAGCACCCTGCCGTACCAATCGTGCCCCGACTGCGAACGCCTCGTCGGCCCCATGCCGACCACAAACCCGGCCCGTCACGGCCAGAGGAAGGAGTGAACCAATCGTGGCCCGATCATCGCGCCCGCTGGCCAACCGGCGCGTCGTCGTCGGCTACACCCAAGAGGGACTGGCCGAGGCGCTGGGGGTCGATCGCACCACGATCGGCCGCTGGGAACGCGGCGAACAGCAGCCCCAACCGTGGCAACGCCCCGACCTCGCCCTCAAGCTCGGTATCACGCTGGAAGAGCTGGACGGGCTGTTGCGGCATCCCAACTCCGGGTTGCCGACGGTGCCCGTTGGGCCTGGGGCGGTCGGTCTCGGAACCTAAACTCCGTGTACAAGATTCACTCACCTGGGTAATCATGGAACGACAAGGCTGGCAAGGAGCGTGGAGACCATGAATACCCGCCTCGGCGTCGTCACGCGCCGGGTTAATGACTCGCGTCGCACATGGACTGCGATCGTCGACCAGCACGCTACGTGGATCGCGGTGAACCCTATCCAGGGCTGCCCGAAGGTCTGCTCGTACTGCTTCTTGAACGAGCGGGGGCAGACCGCTGTTCGACCTGAGCAGTTGGCCAGCCCAGCGGAGACGGTCGACCTGCTCACCGCATCGCCGTACTACGCGCCGGATCGCCCGGTCGCGCTGTACACGTGGACCGATGTGATGGCGCTGCCGAATTCCCGCGCGCACCTCGCCGATCTGCTGGCCGTGCTGGTCGACCGGAAGATCCCCAACCCCATCGTGCTGATAACCAAGTGCCCGATCCCCGATGACACGGTCGACGCGGTGACCACGGCCCGGCAAGCCGGGCTACGGACGATCGTGTACCTGAGCTATTCCGGCTTGGGGCGCGACCTGGAACGCGGTATCCGGCACGAGGAGTTGAAGGCCAACTTCCCCCGGCTGGCCCGACGCTGGTGTACCGGTCGTGCACTACTGGCGGCCCGCGTTTCCGGAGTCCGCGACCACGCGCACGATGGAAGCGGTCTTCGACTGGGCAGCGACGTACGCGCACTGCACCGTGGCCGCCGGTCTGAAGGTGGAACCCGCCGCGCTGCCCCGATTAGCCGAGCGGTGGCCGGAACTGGCCACCACGCCGGGCGTCACCGCAGCCGAATGCGTGTACCCGCAAGCGTTCTGGGACTTCATCCACGCAACCCACCAGCGCCGCCCCGGCTATCCGTTGTTCCACACCAACTCCTGCGCGTTGGCCTACGTTCTCGGCCAACCCGACCGGTTCGGGGTGTTTGGCAGCAACGTGTGTACGGCGCGAAATCACTGTCCGAGTGCGCAACGGCAGCGCTGTGAAGCCGACAACCTCCGCAGACCGGCACTGGCGGAGGCGACCGTTCGCGCCGCGCTGGCCCGGCGTGGACACGCCAACACGGCGTTCACCCTCGACCATCCCCGTGGAGAAGTCGTGATCCATGCGATCCTGCCCACCAACGCCGCCGCCGCGCTGACGCACGACCTGGGCATTCGGGTCCGCGTCGCCCGTCAGCACAGCGACCCCTACTGGAACAGCTGTCTTTGCCGCCTAGTTTTGGCCCCACTTGTCCGCCTTAGGTTCTAGCGGTGGTTGCAACGCCGAGCCTGAAAGGTGTTGCAGTGACTGGGTTTCGCCGGAACATCCGTAAGCGTGGTCCTGAGCCATTGGCTGCCAAGCGTGATCAATATCTTCAGCTCATGGATCAGGGCGTGAGCAACTCGGCGGCGTGCCGAGAGGTGGGGATCAACCGGCGGACTGGAACGCGGTGGCGTTACGGCCGGACCGAAACGGACAGCGCGGGGCGGACCTACTCCTACCCGTCGATCACCGAGCAGCCGCGGGTTATCTCGTCGCGGTTTCTGTCCGAGGACGAACGGGTGAGCATCGCTGACCTGCTGCTGGCCGGCCATTCGATCCGGCAGATCGCTCGCCAGCTCAAGCGCGACCCGGGCACGATCAGCCGCGAGATTCGTCGCAACCGTGACCCGAAGACCGAGAACTACCGGCCCCATCAGGCCGAACGTCGCGCTCAGGTGCGTCGCGCCCGGTCAAAGGAAGGCAAGCTGCGGCGCAACACCGAGCTGCGGGAGTACGTGCAACAGCGCCTCGACCAGCGCTGGAGTCCGGAACAGATCAGCTCTACGTTGCGGCGCGAGTTCGCCGAGGACCCGGAGATGCAGGTCGCCCCGGAGACGATCTACCAGGCCCTGTATCGACCCGAACGTGGTGGTCTGCACCGCGAGGCCGCCACGAAACTGCGCACCCGCCGACGCGCCCGGCGCAAGCGTCGCCGCCCGGACCAGCGCGTCACCCGGTTCGTCGACCCCGGTGCGCTGATCAGCGAGCGGCCCGCCGAAGTACTTGACCGTGCCGAACCCGGGCATTGGGAAGGCGACTGTGCGACACGAAGTTGCACGAATTTGAGTGGACTGACCGATTGAGAGGCGGCTGATGGCAAGGCCGTAGGTGCAGTCACGGGTCCGTGTCCGTACGACCCGTCCCCGCCTCTGACGTGCGATGCTGGTAACGGCGTGATGCGAAGCTCAGGGGAAAGCCCAAGGGCTCCCGTTCCATCCGGGAGCTACCGGCAAGGGGAAGACCGGACGGGTGAACGCAAGTGAACTCCCGATGATGCCTCGTGATCCCAAGCCCCGCCGATGGAAAGTTCCAGCGGGGTGCATGGCTGGCCGCTGAGAAGCGGCAGGCGCTGGCCGGCAGAGGTCACTCCGGCCAGGTGGACACCGCCGCCTCGGGGTAAAGGGAGCACCCACCCCGGTCGCATCTCGTTCGTGTGGAACGTGGAAACCCCGTTGAGGTCCGGGTCGTCGTGGCCCGGTCGGCCGACCGCGAGGAAGGCTCAACTCCCCAGCGGGAACAGGATGGCCCAAGAAGCCAATGCCGGAAGCCGAAAGGAAACGGGAACCCGGGCATGATGACCAGCCTCTCCGCCGGTCGCCCCGCATAACCGTCCGGATACGGGTGTTCTGCCCGGACCCGAAAGGGTGCTGACGTGGGCCAGGTGAGCTTGTACGGACTCACTGGACAAAGACGACGGAACCGAGAGACAAGTTGGACACCATGACCGACACGGCCGGAGCGGTCTCGACCATCCCGCCGACCGTCGCGACGGTGAACGGACCCGAGGACGAAGACCTGGACTGGGCGTCGATCGACTGGCACCGGGTCGAGGAAGACGTACGGCGTCTGCGGCAGAGGATCTTCACGGCATCGCAGGCAGGGGACCGCAAGAAGGTCCGCAACTTGCAGAAGCTGATGCTCCGGTCCCGATCGAACACGCTGCTGAGCGTGCGGCGGGTCACGGAAATCAACGCGGGACGAGCGACTGCGGGAGTCGACGGGAAGGTGGTGCTTCTATCTCAGTCCAAGGCCGAGTTGGCCGACTGGGTCCAGCACCGTGCCCGACCGTGGACTCCCAAGCCCGTCAAGCGGGTGTTCATCCCCAAACCAGGGACCACGAAGAAGCGCGGCCTCGGGATTCCGGTGATCATTGACCGGTGTCTGCAAGCGGTGGCACTGGGCGCACTGGAACCCGAGTGGGAAGCGCGGTTCGAGCCGAAGTCGTACGGCTTCCGGCCCGGCCGCGGCTGTCACGACGCGATCGGGGCCATCTACTCCACGCTCAACGGGAAGAACCCGCAGCGCGTGTGGGTGCTCGACGCGGACCTGACGGCGGCGTTCGACCACATCAACCATGAACGGCTGATGACCGCACTCGGTACCTTCCCCGCCCGGGGACTGGTCCGGCAGTGGCTCAAGGCCGGGGCGGTGGATCGAGGCCGGCTCGCTCCGACCGAAGCGGGAACTCCGCAAGGCGGGGTGATCAGCCCGTTGCTGTTCAACGTGGCCCTGCACGGGATGGAGGAAGCCGCAGGGGTCCGCTACTACACGACCGGCAGAGACGCTGGGAGTGCGCAGAGCGGGAGCCCCGTGCTGGTGAGGTACGCAGATGATTTTGTCGCGATGTGCACCAGCCGTGAGCAAGCCGAACAGGTCAAGGAACGGCTGAGTGCATGGCTGGCACCAAGAGGGCTCGTCTTCCACGAGGACAAGACGCGCATCGTCCACGCGGACAGCGGGTTTGACTTCCTGGGATTCAACGTCCGCCGCTATCACGGCAAGCTGCTGATCAAGCCGAGCGCAGCGGCTCAACGACGGATCCGGGAACGGCTGAGCGCCGAGATGCTGGCCCTGAGAGGGGCCAACGCGGGTGCGGTGCTCAAGAGGATCAACCCGATCGTGCGGGGCTGGTCTGCCTATTACCGGACGGTGGTGTCCAGCGAGGTGTTCACCGCGCTGGACAATCACATGTGGACGCTCGCTTACAAGTGGGCCAAACACAGCCACCCGAACAAGCCGAAGCACTGGATATCCGACAAGTACTTCGGCCGGTTCAACAAGGCCAGGCAGGACCGGTGGGTGTTCGGCGACCGCGACAGCGGCGCCTACCTGCTCAAGTTCTCCTGGACGAAGATCGCCCGGCACCAGTTGGTCAAGGGCAGGGCGTCTCCGGATGACCCGGCGCTGGCGTCCTACTGGGCCCAGCGGCGTCGCAAGGGACCGCCCCCACCGGTCGACCGCATGACCATGCGCCTGCTTCAGGCACAGCAAGGTCGTTTGAGGTTCCCCCCGAACAGTGGACAGGTCTTCAAGCAGCTTTCGCTGCGCCTGTCAGGGACTGCTCGTAACACACAGGACTGAGCATCCCGATCGCGGAGTGACGTCGACTATCGTTGTACCGTCCGATCCAATTGTCAACCGCAGCAACAATTTCTGCCTTGGTAGCAAAGGTATGACGGTAGTAGTACTCATGCTTGAACGTCGACCAGAACGATTCCGCAGGGCTGTTATCCCAACATATTCCGGTATCACCCATCGATCGTTCCAGCTTATGTGCGGCACAGGCGTTCGCGGTCAACGCCGCAGTGAACTCCCCGCCACGATCGGAATGCAGCACCGTGCCGGCGACACCGCCGCCACGGCAGGCCGCCGCCGCGTCGATGGCCTGACGCACCATGTCCGCGCCGATATGGTCGGCCACGACGTGCCCCAGCACACGGCGAGAATGCCCATCCCGGATCGCGCACAAGTACATATCACCCTCACCGCAGGACAGGTAGGTGATGTCGGTCAGCCAGACCGCATCCAGCCGGCCCTGGTCGAAGTGCCGCCGCACCAGATCCGGCGGAAACGACGCCGTCGGATCGGCCACCGTGGTACGCACCTTGAACGTGCGCGGACTGATGCCCTCGATCCCGATCTCCGCCATGATCGCCGCGACGGTCTTCTCGTTCACCGTCTCGCCTCGGTCCCGCAGCTCGCTGGTGATCCGCGGTGACCCGTACGTGCCATCGGAACCGGCGTGCACGTCCAGGATCTTCACCGTCAGATCCGCGCGCCGCTGCTGGCGCGGCATCAGCACCGTGCTCCTGGCGCGTTTCACGTACGCGTAGTAGCCGGATGTCGAGACACCCAGCAGCCGTGCCATGCGCCGCACGGAGAATCGTGTGTTCTTGGGTGAGGTGGCGCCGGCGGTCTCGGCGGGTTCGTCGGGGCCGGCGTACTTCACCATCAGATCGAACCGTTCCGGTTCTTCTGCATCGCAGCAAAGTACGCCGAGGGTCGAGTGGCCCGGGGGAATCGCACCCCCGGGCTCTCACAGAACCGTGCGTGACAATCTCTCGTCACACGGCTCCTACCATCCAGTCGCCATGAACCCACGGGTGTATTGCCAGTGCGCGAACAGCCGGGGATACCCCAGCCCCAACGCTTTCCACCAGGCATTGACCTTCTTGAACCCGTGCAACCGCCGATACTTCTTCCGAGCCCACCGCACCAAGTAGGTGTTGATGCGTTTGCACAGCGCATACAGCTTCGACCGATAGAACCGGCCGTAGTACTGCAACCAGCCCCGCACGATCGGGTTGATCCATCACGCGATCTGGCCCAGAGTCCAGTCGGTATGCCGATGCAGCCGCCAACCGCGCACTTCGCGGTTGATCCGCTTCTCGGCCTCTTTGCTGATCGCAGGCAGGAACGACCCGAACAACTGACCGTTTTTGTCCCGCGCGGTCCGCGCCCGGAACTCGTACCCCAGAAACGTGAACGACGTGTGCTCATACGAGCCGGTCCGCCGGTTCCAGTTCTGGCAGTACACGACTTTCGTCTTGTCCGGGTGCAGCGTCAGCCCGACCTTGGTCAGGCGCTTGGTGATGGCGTCGCGCAGCATCAGCGCTTGCTTCTCGCTGACACAGTGCACAACGGCGTCGTCCACATACCGCTCGTACGCGACGCCCGGGAACTTCCGAGCCATCCACGCGTCGAAGGCGTAGTGCATGAATAGGTTCGCCAAAATCGGGGATACCACAGACCCTTGAGGGGTTCCCCGGTCCCGTCGTTCCAGCGTCCCATCCGAACGTTGCAGCGGCGCGGACAGCCACCGCTGCACATACAACACCACCCAAGCTGAGTCGGTGTTGGCCCGGACCGCCTTCATCATCAGTTCGTGATCCACGGTGTCGAAGAACTTCGAGATGTCCAAGTCGAGCACCCACTCGGCTCTCAAACACCGCCGCCGGCACGCCGCGACCGCGTGCAGCGCCGAGCGTTTCGGCCGATAACCGTACGAGTCGGGATGGAACATCGGCTCCACCCGCTTCTCGATCTCCATGGCCACCACCGTCTGCGCAACCCTGTCCGCAACCGTCGGAACACCCAGAACACGAACTCCGCCACCGGTTTTCGGGATCTCCACCGCCCGCACGGGCGGCGGAAAGTACGTCCCCGAGGACATCCGATTCCAGACCTTGTAGAGATTGTTCCGCAAGTCGGCTTCGAATTCCTCGATCGACACACTGTCGACCCCGGCGGCACCCTTGTTGGCCTTGAGCTTCCCCCGGTTGTCCGGACACCTCACCTGAGGTGACCGCCGGTCACCAGGGAGGATGTTCTCGTGCCTGCACCACACCTGCCTGAGTTCCGTCAGCGTGCCGTCGAGCTGGCCCGGCTGGGCGACAAACCCGTCGCCGCACTGGCGAAAGATCTGGGCATCAGCCAGTCCTGCCTGCGCAACTGGATGGCCCAGGCCGACACCGACGAAAACGGTTCGGCCACCCGGCTCTCCAGCTCGGAAAAGAAGGAACTGGCCGAGCTGCGCCGCAAAAACCGGCAACTCGAACTGGAAAACGAGATCCTGAAACGGGCCGCCGCCTACTTCGCGCGCGAGAACATCCTCCCAAAGTAACGTTCCCGCTGGTCCACGAACTCGCCGCCGACGGAATCGACGTCGCGGTGGCCTGCCGGGTCCTGAACGTGTCCCGTTCCGGGTATTACGACTGGCGCGATCGGCCGATATCCGAGCGAGACCGGGACAACGAGCTGCTGCTGAAACACGTCGAGCAGATCCATGCCGATTCCCGACAAACCTACGGATCACCGCGAGTCCACGCCGAATTGACGCTGGGCTTGGGCCTGCCGGTGAACCGCAAACGCGTCGAACGGCTCATGCGCGAGGCCGGCATCCAGGGCCTCTACCGGCGGAAACGAGCCCGGACCACCATTCGCGACCCGGCCGCCGAACCCGCCCCGGACCTGGTCAACCGCCACTTCGCCGTCACCGAGCCGGACCGGCTGTGGATCACCGACATCACCGAGCACCCCACTGCCGAAGGGAAACTGTACTGCGCCGCGGTCATGGACGCCCATTCCCGGCTGATCATCGGCTGGTCCATCGCCGGCCACATGCGCACCGAACTCGTCACCGACGCGCTCGGCATGGCCATCATCCGACGCAAACCCGACCACAATGCGACGATCCTGCATTCCGACCACGGCTCCCAATACACCTCCTGGGCATTCGGACAGCGACTCCGCGCCGCCGGACTGCTCGCCTCCATGGGCACCGTCGGCGACTGCTACGACTGTGAGACTGTCTTTCGTCGCTCGAGTCCGGCGTGACCCGTGTTACGACTGGCCCTGCGGGTGCCCTGGCGTTGATCTGTCCGCCGGCTCGAGCGACGCCAGAGGGTGGCGCGCCGAGTGGGCAGTGACCTCATAGGAGCCTGATCGCAGCAGGTCCCATCACAGTCCTGTCCGCCCGCCCGGCTGCGCCGTGACCACGCAGCCCGGGAAGGACACGCGCCAGTGCCAAGCATCCCCCATCCCTCTCGTCCACGCATCGTCGTCGGCGTCGATACCCACAAACAGACCCACGTCGCTGTTGCGTTGAACCAGGTCGGAGCCGTGATTGGCGAAACCACGATCCCGGCGCACCGGGCTGGCTACGCCCAGCTGCAGCGTTGGGCGTGCGAGCTGGGCGAGCACGAGGGCGAGGTCGAGTTCGGCGTGGAGGGCTGCGGGTCCTACGGTGCTGGGCTGGCCTCGTTCCTGCGTCGGGCGGGTCATCGGGTCGTCGAGGTCAACCGTCCCGATCGCAGCGTGCGGCACCGGCGCGGCAAGGACGACACCATCGACGCGGAGACCGCGGCCCGTGCGGTGCTGTCGGGCGCCGCGACCGCGGTGCCCAAGACTGGCGACGGTACCGTCGAGATGATCCGCCAGGTCAAAATAGCGAAAGACACCGCGACCAAAGCGCGCAGCCAAGCGATCATCACGCTGAAGACCATCATCGTGAACGCGCCAGCCGAGCTTCGTGAAATTCTCGAGCCCCTCGGCGACAAAGCGCTGATCGAAGAATGCCGGAAACTTCGCTATGAATCGATGAGCGGTCCCATCGATGCCGCCTGCTACACGCTGCGCGCACTGGCCGACCGATACCACGCACTCGACCAGGAAACTCGCCTGCACGACCGCGTCCTGGCCACACTCACCAACCGCGCCGCACCCGCGTTGACCAGCCTGTTCGGCATCGCCGAGGACTCCGCGTCCGAGCTGCTGATCGTCGTGGGCGACAACCCTGACCGCATCAACAGCGAGGCAGCCCTGGCCAAGCTCTGCGGCGCCTGCCCCATTCCCGCGTCGTCAGGAAAAACGTCCCGCCACCGCCTCAACCGAGGCGGCCACCGGCAGGCCAACGCCGCACTGCACCGCATCCTCGTGGTCCGCATGCGATTCCACGAACCCACCATCACCTACGTCACCCGCCGCACAGCAGAAGGCAAAACCAAGAAAGAGATAATGCGCTGCCTAAAACGGTTCCTGATACGTGAAATCTATCAAATAATCGTGGCGCCGCACAAGACGAACCCTCTGCCATCTACAACTTGACAACTATAGGAGCATCAACGCGATGATGGAATCGTTCTGGGGAACCCTCCAACTCGAACTCCTCGACCAGAAACAATGGGAAACCCGCGACCAGCTTGCCAACGCGATATTCGAATGGATAGAATGCTGGTACAACCCGAAACGGAGACACTCCGCCATCGGGATGCACAGCCCCGTCACCTTTGACGCCTTGCACACCCGGTCAGACCAAGATCACTGACCCCACACCGCAGGTGTCCGCCAAACGGGGGGAAACTCACCTTGACCCTGCCAAACGCTTTTGCCACAGCCCATTTCGAAATTTCGAACGGCTTCATCAACGGCCCTGATCGACTCACGCGGCTCCTCCCGGCTGCTGCCGGTTGACCGCATCAGCGACCCGAATGGTCCGGCCCCTTCGCTCCACACCCATTACAGGCGCTTCACCACTACTACGAGCCGGTCCGCCAGCACGCCCCGCATCGGTACTCAACGCCTTACAGTTCTTGCTGCTTGGCGCACTCCCTCTCGCTGCCGAAGCAGCAGTATCAGGGCATGCCTTCCCACGTTCCGTGCGAACGCCGCAGATCAGGCTCACGTCGCCTCCATGCCGGACACCGCCTGGCCAGAAATCGGGACCCCCGCCAGACTTATCCCGGTGCCAAAAAGACGCCCCGGTTTCGATGTCATCTGTTTCCATTTCGACACGTCGTCAGCGATTCACTCACGTTCGTCTTCCTGATCCCCGCCTGACGCCCTCCAACGGGGCACCTTTTCCTCATCGCTCACCACGACGGTCGTCAGCCAACGCAGCATGAGGTGGTTTGGAGCCTCCCACCCGACGGGCGACTCCGAAGGGCCACAACCCCTTCATCATCCGCACAGCACCACGATCTGCTACCTGACCTACTTCACGCAGCGTCTCGTGTTCGTGGCACACCTTTTACCAGGAACGCGTTGTCCTTCTCCAACTCGCCGACCTGCCGTCGCAGCCGCGCCAGCTCGGCCCGCTCGGCCGGCTCCAGGGGTTTCTCCCCGTGGACCTCGGCGGCGGCGATCCTGCGCCGCTCGTCTTTGACCCAGGTGCTCAACATCCCTGGGTCGATTCCCAGTTCGCGGGCGACGTCGGCGATCGTGCGGTCGGAATCGATCACACGATGCGCAGCCTCGACCTTGTACTCGGCCGTGCAGGACCGGCGTTTGCGAGGAGGCATGATGGACATCCTTCCAGCAGGACGGTCGTCCTGCTAACTCGGTGTCCACTCCCCGGGGGGAACCTCAGTTGCCCGACCTGCGGAGGACTTCTGTTGCACGCCGATCACCCGCCACGAAGCCCCCACGAATGGGAAACGTGGCGGGCCGTCATCAGGAAGGCGATCTCCAAGCAGTACATCGCCTTCACAGACGATGACTCGCCGGACGATCACAGGCTCCGTCTCCTTCACACCCTTTGTCGGCGACGGATTGGAGCCGTCAGGCCGACAAATCCCGCGCCTTCTCCTGACCCCGAGCCCTTGGGGCTTGCTTGAGCCGTGTGCGGTGAACAGCTGCTTGCACGGTTCTGAGGGGGCGGGGACGCAGTAATGCGTCCCCGCTACCCGACTGATCATCGGCGTGGGCAGCTCCGCGATCGGCACGCTGGTCGACCGGAGCACCAGGTTCACGATGCTGCTTCACCTGCCTCGCATGGACGGTCACGGCGTCGAACCGCGAGTGCACAACGGTCCCGCTCTCGCCGGCCGCGGCGCCGAGGCCGTCCGGGACGCGATCGCCTCGGCCATCGCCACGCTGCCCGAACCGCTGCGGCGGTCGTTGACGTGGGATCGCGGAAAGGAGATGGCCCAGCACGCCCGGCTGCGCATCGATACCGGCATCAAGGTCTACTTCGCCGACCCGCACAGTCCCTGGCAACGCGGCACCAACGAGAACACGAACGGCTTGCTGCGCCAGTACTTTCCCAAGGGCACCGATCTGTCCCGCTGGAGCCGTGACGAACTCGACGCCGTTGCTGCCGCTCTCAATAGCAGGCCCCGCAAGGCACTTGGCTGGAAGACGCCTGCCGAAGCCCTCAACGATCAGCTATTGTCGCTCCAGCAAGCCGGTGTTGCGACGACCGATTGATCTCAAGCTGACTGCCCGCGTCAGAATGATGAACCAGCTTGTCCTCACCTTCCTTCCACTGGTACGATCTGTCCCGCAAGCCAATTTCGATGGCGTCGATGGCGTCGAGGACTAGGTCTGTTTCCTTGGACATGCTGCACGTCCACCCGACGATTTTTCGGGAGAACACGTCAATCCCGAACGCGGTATACACAGTGCCCGCCCAGGTGGACACGTAGGTGAAGTCCGCCACCCACAACCGATTCGGCGCGCCCGCCGTGAACTGGCGTTTCACCAGGTCCAGGGCTCGGACACCGTCCTTGTCGGACACGGTGGTACGGACCGTCTTCCCACGAACAGCGCCGGCCAGGCCCATGTTCCGCATGAGCCGCTCCACCCGGCACCGCCCCACCGCGACGCCTTCACGCCGCAATTCCCGCCAAATCTTCCGGGCGCCGTAAACCTGGTAATTCTCGTCATACACGCGCTGGATTTCCTTCTTCAATTCCTCATCACGCACCTCCCGCGCCGACTTCGGGCGCGTCAAAGCCGCATAGTAAGTGGACGGAGCGATCTTCACACCGAACTCGGTCAGCGTGGTACAGATCGGCTCGACTCCGAACCGGTCCTTGCATTCCGTGATGAACGTTACGAGCGTGACTGTCGAGGGTCGAGCTCCCTGATGCTCCTATGTCAAGCCCCTATGTCAAGCCGCCTGCGGCAGCGGTGCAGATTCGGTTGTGGTCGGCCGCTTGGCCGGCGCGGCACGGTGCTCGTCGGCCAGAAGTGCGCGGAACACAACGTCGGAGAGCCGTCGCCGGAGCAGGCGGATGGCCTCTTTGCGGGTCTTGCCGCGCGCGAGGAGCTTGTCGACGTAGTCCTTGCCCGGTCCGATGCCTCGAACCTGGGTGATGGCGATCATGTGCAGGGCGCAGTTGATGGTGCGGTTGCCGCCGCGATTGAGCCGGACCTTGCCAGAGCTGCTGCCCGACCAGACGGGGATCGGGGCGGTTCCACTGAACCGGGCGTAAGCGTCCTTCGAGCGAAACCGTTGCGCCCCAGCCGTTTCCCCAAGGATAACCGCGGCGCCCAGAACCCCGCAGCCGGGGACTTCCAGCAGCGTGGGCGCCAGGACGCGCACCCGGTCACGCAGTTCACGCTCCAGGGCGTTGATCTGCATCGTGAGCTCCCGGCAGCGAGCCAGCAGTTCGCGGGCGATGCGCGCCACAAGACCGTCGCGGCCGGCCAGGCGGCGGGCCAACTCATCGATGACGCAGTAACGGCGCAGACCACGCGCGGGGACATGCAAGTTCGGGTCGATTTCGTGCAGGTGCCAGCGCAACCGATTGATCAGCTCCGTGCGCTGCTCGACGAGGTTGTGGCGGTAGTCGACCAGCAGCTTCACCTCGCGAGTCGGCCCATCCAGCTGCGCGACGGCCAGGTCTGGCTCGCGCAGAGCCGCGTGCGCCACTGCCAACGCATCGATCGGGTCGGACTTCCCGGGCGCGCGCCCGCTGCGACGGGACGCGGCCATCAGATGGGTGGGCACCCGCGCCACCGCGCACCCGGCGCTCAGCAAGTCACGTTCCAGCCTGCGTGTGACATGCCGGCAATCCTCGACCGCGAAGCGCGCGTTCGGCCACTGGCCGGCCCATTCCACAATCTTCAAGTGGTCCTCGCTGGTGGTGCCGACCGTCCGCTCGGCCAGCTTCCGGCCGATCCCGTCAACGGCTACCAGCGTGTGGCTGCGTTTGTGCGCATCCACACCGATCACGACCATGCTCAACCCGGGTTCCCTTTCCTCGCAGACCGATGACACCATCGGGCGAGGCGGGCACGCGTCAATCGGGCCTGCGGCGCGCTCCTATGAAGCCACATCCTCGCCCAGCGGGTGTCCGGCGGGGCCGCACATCAGGACAAGCCACCAGTCGCCTGGGGCAGCGAAGAAACGAGCGAACCCTGCCGGACACCAAGATCATGACATTGACGCGAAGAAAATCGACGCCGCTTTCAAAATCTCCGTCGCCCGACGCAATTCTCGGTTTTCGCGTTCAAGCTCACGAATCCGCTCCGCCTCCGCGCTCGTCGGCCCCGGTCGCTCCCCGGCACCCGCCTCCGCCTGGCGCACCCACCGGCGCAGCGTCTCCGCCGTCACCCCCACCTTCTCCGCGATCGACCGGATCGCGTCCCACTGCGACGAATACTGCCCCACCTGCTCAAACACCAACGCAACCGAGCGTTCACGCAGCTCACGCGGGTACCTCGACGACCGTCCCATGATCATATTCTCCACTCACACGTGGAGTCTCCATCAAACCCAGTGAGACTTGCGGGGCAGACGTCACCGGCGGGGTCTGACTCGATCAAACCCTGACCTCGAATGGGAGTGTCTTCGCCCCGATCTGTCGGCCTTGCCGGGGCGTCTGCTTGGTACGCGCCGGAGGGCCGGGACGTGACTTGATAGGAGCTTGCGACCGCCCATCACTGGTTTGTCCGCCCAGCCGTCCGGCGCGTGCCGCCTTGCCCGGAACGTCCCGCAGGAAGGCGACAGGCCCCAGGATGGCACAACGCGGTCAGATGAAAAAGCCCAGCAAGCGCAGGATTGCCGGTGGGGTGGACACCCACGGCGACACCCATCACGCGGCGGTGGTGCTGCTCAACGGCGCGCGGGTGGCCGATGCGGAGTTCCCCGCCACCCAGCGGGGATACGACCAGCTGCTGAGCTGGCTGCGCTCACACGGCAGACTGCACGCGGTCGGCGTGGAGGGCACCAGTTCTTACGGGGCGGGCCTGGCGCGCCACCTGGCCAGCACGGACGTGACGGTTGTCGAGGTCAACCGGCCCGACCGCCGCCAGCGCCGCGCGAAGGGCAAGTCCGACCCGCTCGATGCCTACGCCGCCGCCGAGGCCGTGCTCGCCGGCCGGGCCACGGCCATTCCCAAGGCGGGCAGCGGAATCGTGGAGGCAATCCGCACCCTGCACACCACCCGCGCCGGCGCGGTTAAATCCCGTACGGCCGCGATGAACGAGCTACGGTCGCTGCTGGTGACCGCCCCAGCCGACCTGCGCGACCGGCTACGCGGCCTCGGCGCGGTCGGCCTGGTTGAGGCATGCCTGCGCTTGCGCCCGGCAGGCGACCCGGCCAGCCCGCAGGCAGCTGCCCGGGTGGCGCTACGCGCCTTGGCCCGCCGCCACCGCAACCTGACCACCGAGATCGCTGATCTGGATGCCCAGCTGCGGCCGCTGGTTGAACGGGCCTGTCCCCGGCTGATCGCCATCCACGGCGTGGGCTACGAGACCGCCGCCCAGCTCCTGATCACCGCCGGCGACAACCCCGACCGAATCGGATCCGAGGCCGCCTTCGCCGCTCTCTGCGGCACCGCCCCAATCCCCGCTTCCAGCGGCAAGACCCACCGCCACCGCCTGTCCCGCGGCGGCGACCGCCAAGCCAACCGCGCCCTGCACCTGATCGCCTGCACACGCTTGGCCACCTGCCCCAGAACCCGCGCCTACCGCGACCGCCGCGCCCAGCAACAACTATCCACAAAGGACATCCTTCGCTGCCTCAAACGCTACCTCGCCCGCGAGATCTACAAAGTCATCACCACACTGCACGCCCCCGACCACGAACTTCCAGCTACCGCTTGACAAACCATAGGAGCATCAGTGACCAAACGCGTTCAGTCTTCGCGGGAGCGACTGTCTGCGTCGAAGCGGGTCTGGCATTGCCGGTGAGAACCACGGGACCGGTTTTCGATGAGGACGTCTGGGATTTCACCGAGGTCATCGGTCTACGGGTGCAGATGACGCCGGCCCGCCGCCGGTTCGACTTCACCCTCATCGCCGACGCCCGCTGGCGGCTGGTTGCCAAGGAACTGGTCCCTGGCCCTGCTTGCGCCTCGACACGAAGCCGTCGCGGTGCTGCCGCGCGCCCTGCGCACACCGCTGCACCCACAGACCTGCCACGGACGACTGGCCGAGCTGACCCGGTGGTTCACCTGGCTCGCCAAGTACGGCATCGTCAGCCTCGACGAGGTCGACGAGGACTGCTGCGCGGCATACCTGGCCCACCGCCGCTACGTTCGTGACGCGGACGGTGTCGTTGTCGGTGATCGCAGTCCCGCCGTCCGCCGAGCCGCTGCGCAGACGGTCGTCGACTTGCTCAACTATCGGGAGCTGTTCACCACTGATCGGGTCCGGGCGGACCTGCGGCCTTGGTCGGGCGCTTCTCCATCGGCCGTCGCCGAGATGCGATCCGGCCGGGACGGCAACACCACCCCGCCACTGGACGATCGAGTGCTGCAACCTCTGCTGGCCGCAGCGCTCTACCTGGTGACCGTGATCGGCCCGCGCACGGCCGAACTCACCGCTCAGATGCGCGAGCAACGCCAGTGGAAGCGTCGCCGAGACCCCGCCCATGACCTCCGCAAACAACCCCCAGAATCTCGAAAGGGATTCGCCCGCGTCCTCAGCGAATACCGGCAGGCCCGTCGACCGTTGCCGTTGCTTCCCGACCATATCGTCGCCGAGCGCGTGGACGCGGGCTGGTCCGTCAACGACCCGCTGACCCCGCTCGCGCTCGACAATTTGGCCAGGCAAGCCGGCTACGTCGTCTTCAACCCGAGCTGGACGCGCACGCTGCGCGATGTGATCGAGTCGACGCTCGACGTCGTCGGGGCAGAGAAACCCTTGGGACGCAACGCCACACACGTTCCTCTCGCCAACAACGACAACGAGACGGTCCCCTGGACTCTTCCCTTGCATGACGCCGAGGCACGCACGTTACTGGGTGCAGTCCGCACCGCGGCAATCATCACGATCACCCTGACCAGCGGGATGCGCTCGAGCGAGCTGATGGAGCTGCGGGCCGGCTGCCGCCAGCCCCCGCAAGAACACGCACCGGGGCTGGTGCGCTACCGGCTGGCCAGCCGCGTCGTCAAGGGCAAGCCGCTGGGCGGCGTCGAGGACGAGTGGGTCGTCGTCGAACCGGCCTACCTGGCCGCCGGCCTGGCCGAGCAACTCCTGGACGATCCCCAGTCCGGCGCCCTGTTGTTCGGACGGTTCGCCTTCGACGTCCGCTATCGATGGTTCCGCAACTGGGTGAATGGTCCCACTGGTCGCCGACTCGGACTGGCTTCCATCCCCGAGGACAACGTCACCATGCGCGCCATGCGCCGAACCCTGGCCCTTGAACTGGCCTACCGCCCCGGAGGGCTGCTGGCCGCGAAGGTCCAGCTGAAGCACATTTCCGTTGTTATCTTGAGCTGCTGAACGTGTGTCTTCCATGTGCGCCACGGGTTCGTGGGGCGGCGTGATCGACCTGGTGGACGTGGTTATCTCCGGCTCGTCTATCACGTTGATCACGTTGGAGGAGTTGTGCACGTTCAGCGCGTGGCGATGCCCGCGTCCCGGGTTCCATCCTGGACCGTCCTGAACGAGGACGGTATCCAGGTCGAGCCGATCGAGCGGTATCTGACCTACCTGACCGACATCGAGCGATCCCCGAACACCGTCAAGGCGTACGCCCATGATTTGAAGGACTACTGGGTCTTTCTGTGGCAGCGCGGGTTGGACTGGCGGGAGACCCGGTTGGAAGACATCGGTGAATACGTCGCGTGGCTGCGGCTGCCGCCGGCCGGCCGCGACGGCCACGTGGCCGTGTTGCCGTCGGTCCAGCCGCACGTGACGGCGTCCACGGTCAACCGGAAGCTCTCGGCGCTGGCGGCGTTCTACACCTACCAAGCGCGCAACGGCGTGGACGTCGGCGAGCTGCTGACCACCTGGCAGCTACCGGGCCGCCGGGGCGGGTGGAAGCCGTTCCTGCACCACATCAGCAAGGGCAAACCCCAGCCTCGGCGGGCGATCTCGCTGCGGGCCGAGAAGAAGCTCCCTCGCGTCCTGACAGTGGCGGAGATGCAGTCCATCATGGACGCCTGCGGTCGACTGCGGGATCGCTTCCTGCTTGCGTTGTTGTGGGACAGCGGCGTTCGCGTCGGCGAAGCGTTGGGGCTTCGGCACGCCGACATCGCCGCGGCTGAACGCGAGGTGACGATCGTGCCGCGGATCAACGACAACGGCGCGCGGTCGAAGTCGCGCGAGCAGCGCACCATCCCGGTGTCGGCGGAACTGATCCGGTTGTGGGGCGACTATCTGCACTGCGCAGTATGGCGATCTGGACTCGGACTACGTGTTCATCAACTTGTGGGCCCAGCCCCTGGGGCACCCATGGTCCTACCCGGCAGTCTATGACCTGGTGCGACGACTACGGCGGCGAACGGGGATCGCGTTCGACCCGCATTGGTGCCGGCATTCGGCGGCGACCAGGATGTTGCGCGACGGAGTCCCGATCGAGGTCGTGTCCAAACTCCTCGGTCATTCCTCTGTGACCACCACGCTTTCCGTCTATGGGCACCTCACGGCCGAGGACGCCCGGCGGGAGTTGGAGAAGGCCGGCTGGTTCACGGGGCGCGAGGTGAGCTGGTGACCACGTCCAAGGTGACGCCCGTCGGCGCGGTGCGTCCAGGCCTGCTGGAGAAGCTGGTCGCCGCGGTCCGACCGGAGTTCAGAGCAGAGATTCTGGCGTTCGGCCCGGACGATCCTGTCTTGGGTGGAAAGCCTTGCCGGGTAACGGGATGCGGGCGCACGGGTCGTATCCGAGGGTTGTGCTTCGGCCATGACAGCCGTTGGCGGCGCGAAGGAAAGCCAGACCTGGGCCACTTCATCGCCACTACCGACCCGAGGATGAAGGGTCACCAGCCCTTGGCGTCGTGCCGGATTCCGGGCTGCCTCAGGGGACGGAAGGAACGGGGGCTGTGCACGCGCCACCACTACGCCTGGCAGCGGTCGGGCCAGTCCGACCTCAACCAGTGGGTGGCCGCGCTGCCGCCGGTAGTGGAGCCCGATCCGCCGGCGACATGCCGGATCGCCTACTGCGACCTATGGGTCCATGCGGACTTGCCGTTCTGCCTGACGCACGGCATCCGCTGGAAAGAACAAGGCCGGCCGGACATCGACGACTACGCCCGCGGCTACGAGAACGACTCCACACCCGGCCACGAGCGCATCGACCTGCGCGAACTGGACGCGCATCTGCGACTGGAGACGCAGTACGCCTTGCAGTGCCGGCACGACGATGCAGCGATCCGGATCGCGCCGAGCGCGGTGCAGGTCGTGGTCAACTTCCTCGCCGCCACCGAGGTTTCCTCGCTGCTGGACCACGACGAACACGCTTGGCTACAGGCGTGGAAGCAACGATTCCCCAAGCGAGCACGGTTCTCCAACGGCGACTCCGGTCGCGCGCTGCTCATCTATGCGCGCCGCAAGGTCGAGGAGTCGCATCTCGGCCGAGGCTGGGACGTCGAGTACCGCCGTGACGTCTGGCGGCTGCGCAACCTAGGGGTCGAGGAGGGGCCCGCGACGGTGCGGTTCGACCAGATCAGCCAGACCTGGCTCAAAGAACTGGCCAAGCGGTGGATCCGGTGGCGGCTGAGCAGCGGCCTCGGCACCGGATCGGCCACCAAGGCCGCGCTCGCGCTCACCAGCTTCAGCCGGTTCCTGACCTCGCCCGCCGTCGGTGTCGACCGGCTCGCCCAGGTCGACCGGCCCCTGCTGGAACGCTACCTGGCCGACCTGCACACCGAGCTGGCCGGCAAGAAGATCCACGGCGAACGCATCAGCCAGCTGCACCTGTTCCTGCAAGCCATCCGCCGGCACGGGTGGGATGAATCGCTGCCCGCGAATGCGACGCTCCACAGCGAGGACTTCCCCAAGAAGGGGCAGTTGCTTCCCCGGGCGCTGGCCGAACACGTCATGACGCAACTGGAAGATCCCCACAACCTCAATCAGTGGAACGACCCCGACCGTCGGCTGATCACCCTCATCCTCATCCGCTGCGGGCTCCGGCTTGGTGACACCCTGCGCCTGGCCGTCGACTGCGTCGTCCACGACGCCGACAACGCCCCCTACCTGCGCTACGTCAACCACAAAATGAAACGCGAGGCCCTCGTGCCCATCGATGAGGAACTCGAAGCCCAGATCATCAAGCAGCGACGAAAAGTCAGCGACTGCTGGCCGAACCGGATCCCAGTGCTCTTTCCCCGCTCCAGAGCCAACCCCGACGGCAGCAAGCGCGCCAGCCACTCCGGCTACCAGCACGCGCTGGCCGAATGGCTGCGCCGCTGCGACATCCGCGACGCCCACGGCAACCCTGTCCATGTCACCCCGCACCAATACCGACACTCACTCGGAACCCGGTTGATCAACCTCGACGTCCCTCAAGAAGTCGTCCGACGCATACTCGATCACGATTCTCATGCCATGACGGCCCACTACGCCCGGCTGGCCGACACCACAATCCGCCGGCACTGGGAAAAGGCTCGCAAGGTCAACGCGACCGGCCAAACCGTCACCCTCGCCCCGGACGGCCCGATGGCCGAGGCGGCCTGGGCCAAGCAACGCA
This sequence comes from Amycolatopsis acidiphila, assembly GCF_021391495.1. Taxonomy (NCBI): domain Bacteria; kingdom Bacillati; phylum Actinomycetota; class Actinomycetes; order Pseudonocardiales; family Pseudonocardiaceae; genus Amycolatopsis; species Amycolatopsis acidiphila. The sequence goes on from NZ_CP090063.1 coordinate 7,834,810, forward strand.
TCGGCCGCGCCACCCAGGCCCTGCCCAACGGCTACTGCTCGTTGCCGCTGGTCAAGACCTGCCCGCATGCCAATGCTTGTTTGACATGCCCGATGTTCGTCACGACCGCCGAGTTCCTGCCCCAGCACCGGCACCACCATCAAGAAGTCCTTCAGATCATCTCCGCGGCCGAGGCCCGCGGCCACACCCGGCAGGCGGAGATGAACCGGCAGGTCGCCGACAACTTGGAGAAGATCATCACCACGCTTGAGGTCGACGATCCCGGCCAGCAAGAGGCGGCCGCCGATGCGTCCTGACAACACTAAGCCGATCATCGCCGCCGCCCGGCGGCGCCACGAGTTGACACGGGCCAAAGCGATCCAAGCACTACGCGAACTCGACCATGCCGGCACGCCGGTCACCTTCCACACTGTCGCCACTGCGGCTGCAGTCTCCCGGTCCTGGCTCTACGCCCAGCCCGACATCCGGGCCGAGATCGAGCGCCTCCGCGAGGCCACGGGACGCACGCCCACGCCGCCGATCCCGGCCAGCCAACGCACGACCGAGTCCTCGGCCCTGGCCAGGCTCGATGCTGCACTCAAACGAAACCGTGAACTCGCAGAGGAAAACCAGCGCCTGCGGCGCCAACTGGCCCACGCCCTCGGCCAGCTTCGTCATACACCCGACGCCAGCGACCCGACTGCTCCCGGCAAACGACGTCGCTCTTCGGTAACGATCGGGCCCTGCTGACAGGGATCCCACTACCAGCGGCGGCCGCGTCGGCGACACCGTTCACGACGTGGCCGCCCAGGTCACAGCCGGGATCAAATCGAAAGCTCAAGATAACCGTTGCTACGCCGTAGTCCTTCGCCGTGACCTCCCAGCCCAGGCATTCGATACCCGACCAGAAGTTCCCCACCCGAAATGAGGGGCGGGTGCGCACCGCGAACCAGCCCAGATCCACCGGGTTCGAGCTGGCGGCCCATGAAGAGGCGTAACAACACCGGTTTCTCGCGTATACCTTCCCGTCTCGCTCACCGCGCCCGGCCCATCCGGCAGTGCTGGACCGACGCGACTTCGTCGAGGCTGCTCCCACCCTCCCCGGCGACCCCCGGTTCAGGCTGCCTCCAGCTGCACCAGGCCGCTACGACGACCCAGCGATGGACGGTCTTCCACCTCCATCCGACACATCAGCGCCTCGTGGCGCACCGGACTTTGTGCCAGAGCCGGAATCCGGTCCGGACGAGCCCGTCCGCCTGGGCAAGGCCCGCGTCCAACACGTCTCGTTCGCCGCCTTGGCCAGGACGACCAGCCGTTTGACCAGGCCCCGTGCCTGGGTCGAGCAATGCTTGGAATCTGTGGATGGCCGGGAGGGGGCGTACCTTCCCGGTGACCGGTTGAAGGTTCCAAGCATGGCCGACGCGCCAACGTCGGCCGGGAAGGTACGACCCGATGCTCACCGTAGTCCCTGACCCTGCCGCTGGCGATGACGGCGCTCCTGTCGGCTCGCGGTCGTTGATTGATGAGATCGTGCGTGAGGGCGCGTGTCGGATGCTGGCCGAGGCTCTGCAGGCCGAGGTGGACGCCTACATCGCGCGGTTCGCCGGCGAGCGTGACGAGCGCGGCCACCGCCTGGTCGTGCGTAACGGCTACCACCAGCCGCGTGAGGTGCTCACCTCGGCGGGCGCGGTCGAGGTGACGGCGCCGCGGGTCAACGACAAGCGCACCGATCCCGAGACTGGTGAGCGGATGCGGTTCTCCTCGGCGATCCTGCCGCCGTGGGCGCGTAAGACCCCGAAGATCACCGAGGTACTGCCGCTGCTCTACCTGCACGGCCTGTCATCCGGGGATTTCGTGCCCGCGCTGGGGCAGTTCCTGGGCTCGGCGAAGGGCTTGTCGTCGGCGGTGATCACGAAGCTGACCGAGCAGTGGAAGGCCGAGCAGCGCGCGTTCGCCCAGCGTGATCTGTCCACTGTGGACTTCGTGTATCTGTGGGCAGACGGGATCCACGTCAACATCCGCCTGGAGGAGGCGAAACTGTGTCTTCTGGTGATGATCGGGGTGCGCGCCGACGGCCGCAAGGAACTCGTCGCCTTGGCCGATGGCTACCGCGAGTCCACCGAGTCTTGGGCGGATCTGCTTCGGGACTGCAAGCGCCGCGGGATGCGTGCCCCGGTACTGGCCGCCGGGGACGGCGCGCTGGGGTTCTGGGGCGCGCTGCGCGAGGTGTTCCCTGAAACCCGCGAGCAGCGCTGCTGGTTCCACAAGATCGCCAATGTGCTGTCCGCTCTCCCGAAGTCGGCGCACCCCGGTGCGAAGAAGGCCCTCGCGGAGATCTGGAACGCCGAGGACAAGCGGCACGCGCTGGACGCGGTGAAGGCCTTCGACGCCGCCTACGGCGCGAAGTTCCCCAAGGCGGTCGCGAAGATCACCGAGGACATTGACGTGCTGCTCGCGTTCTTCGACTTTCCGGCCGAGCACTGGGTGCATCTGCGCACCACCAACCCGATCGAGTCGACCTTCGCCACCGTGCGGCACCGCACCAAGGTCACCAAAGGGCCAGGCTCGCGCGCCGCCGGGCTCGCGATGGCGTTCAAGCTCATTGAGTCAGCACAGGCCCGCTGGCGCGCGGTGAACGCACCCCACCTCGTCGCGCTCGTCCGCGCCGGAGCCCGCTTCGAGAACGGACAACTCGTCGAACGACCCGACGACCACACCCAACCCGCAGCAGCCTAAAAGATCTTCATCCACAGATCTTGACAATTGCTCGCCTGGGTCAACCAGATCCGGTTGCTGTCCAGCACGACCTGCGAGTCGTCGATCAGTGCCTGGTAGCGGTGGTTGAGATCGCCGTGGTCGTCAACGATCCGGATCGCATGGGCCAAGGCCGCAAGCTTTGCCGTGCGGACGCTTTGCAGGTACGGATCATCCATCGTCACGGCCCGCCGAAGACGGTGCCCGCGCTGGACCAGAACACGAAGACGATTACCAGCAGCAGGAGCGCGACGACCCACCACACCGGCAGGTCGGGATCGATCGCGAAGAACCGCCTCGCCGGCTCGCCGCCTCGCAAGCCGCCTTCGACGACGTCCCTGCACAGCGGCCCGGCGAGGTCCGTCCGGAAGAACCGCCTGGCGAACTCTTCGCCGGTCCGCACGCCGCGCAGGAGGACGTCCGGCGGCCCGTGGGAGACGATCTTGCCGTTCCACAGGACGGCGACCTCGTGTGCCACTTCCCGTGCGAAGTCCAGGTCGTTCGCCGTGATCAGTACCGTGGCCCGCGCCTTCTCGTTGACCGACTTGATCGCCCTGACGATGGCACCCGTGTAGCGGGAATCGAGCGCGGTGTCGACGTCGTCGAGGACGATCAGCGGCATGCCGGACACCAACGCCTGCGCGAGGAGCACCCTGCGCCTCGCGTGCGCGGGGATCTCCTCGGGGAAGGAACGCGCGAAGGCCTCCAGGCCGAATTCCCGCATCAACGGCGCGGTGGTCGCGTGCACCTCATCGTCCGTCGCACCGGCACGACGCAGGACACAAGCGACGTTCTCGTAGACGTTCATCGAGGAGAACAGCCAGCTGTCGAACGGGTGTGAGCCGCCGACCACGGCCGCGATCCCGCCACGAGCACTGACGAGCTCGGCCGAGGTCAGCGACCAGACGTCACGTCCGTCCAGCCGGACGCTGCCGCCCGTCGGCGGCAGCAGGCCCACGAGGTGCCGCAGGAGAGTCGTCTTGCCGCACCCCGACTGTCCGAGGATCACCGTGACCTGCCCGTCCGGCACCGACAGCCGAAGCCGGTGCAGCACCGGTTCGTCGCCGAGAACCGTCGTCACGCCGTCGAATTCGATCTTCAAGGCGCTGGGGGCACTCTCCATGCGCTCACCTCCTCCTCACAGTCGGCTACACCGCGAACTTCACGGCGCGGAAGGTCATTCGAGGGTCTCCACCTTCAACCGGCCGTCCGCGTAGTCCCCGCGCAGCACCTTCTTGTCGAACTTCCCGACGCTGGTGCGCGGGATCTCCTCGACGAAGGTCCACCGCTCGGGCAGCCACCACCGAGGCAGCTTGTCCGACAACCAGGATCGGAGTTCCCCCGGCGAGACGATCGCTCCCTCACGAAGGACGACGGCCGCCAGCGGACGTTCCTGCCAACGCTCGTCCGGTGCTGCGATGACCGCCGCTTCGAACACGTCGGGGTGCCCCGCCAGGGCCGACTCGAGCTCGACCGACGAGATCCACTCGCCGCCGGACTTGATGACGTCCTTCATCCGGTCGGTCAGCGTCAGGAAGCCCTCGGCGCTGATGTGCCCGACGTCGCCCGTGCGCAGCCATCCGTCGTGGAAGCGCGCGTCATCGTCGACCTGGTAGTACGAGCCGGTCACCCACGGTCCCCGCACCTCCAGCTCGCCGACGGCCTGCCCGTCCCGCGGCTGAGGCGTGCCGTCGTCGCCGACGATCCGCATCTCGACACCACAGACCGGGCGTCCCTGCGTCGCCCGCATCCGCCACGCATCGGCTGGGCCGGCGGTGACCGCCGGGCGAGCCACCGACGCCATCGGGGAGGTCTCGGTCATGCCCCACGCCTGCAGGATGGTGACGCCGAGCCGGTTCTCGAACGCCTCCATGAGAGAGCGCGGCACGGCGGACCCGCCGCAGACGACCAGCCTCAACGACGAGAAATCCAGACCGGCGTCCTTCTCCGTGTCCAGGAGCACGTCGTTCCAGATCGTCGGGACCGCGCCGGCCACGGTGGGCCGTTCCGTGTGGACCATCCTGGCCAGCGGGGCCGCCTGCATGAACCGGTCCGGCATCAGCAGTTCCGCACCGGCCATCAAGGCCGCGTACGGCAGGCCCCACGCGTTGGCGTGGAACATCGGCACGATCGGCAAGATCCGGTCTTGCTCGGCGATGCCCAGTCCGTTGCCCGTGCAGGCGGCCATCGAGTGCAGATACAGCGAACGGTGGCTGTACACCACACCCTTCGGGTCGCCCGTCGTGCCGCTGGTGTAGCACATCGCGGCCCCGGCGTCCTCGTCCGCGTCGGTCCACGTGAACTCCGGTGACTCCGCGCCGAGGACGTCTTCGTAGCGGAGCACCGCCTTGCCGCTGCCCTCCAGCGGTGTCAGGTCACCGTCGTCGCCGGTGACCAGCACGACCTCGACCGTATCGACCCCGGGCAGGACGCGGGCCAGCAGCGGCACGAGCGAAGAGTCGACGATGACGACCTTGTCCTCGGCGTGCCCGGCGATGAAGCGGATCTGCTCGGCGGACAACCGGATGTTGAGCGTGTGCAGCACCGCACCCATCGCAGGCACCGCGGCGTACGCCTCCAGGTGCTCCTGGTTGTTCCACTGGAACGTGGCCACCCGGTCGTCGCCGGCGATCCCGAGGCGGCGCAACGCGTTGGCGAGCTGACCGCACCGCCGACCCACCTGCTCGTAGGTCGACCGGCGGAACCCGTCGCCCGTCGCGGTGGTCACCTGCCGGTCACCGTGGACCTCCACGCCGTGCCGCAGGATCGACGCGACCGTGAGCGGTGTGCCCTGCATGGTGCTGCGCATCACTTGACCTCCGTCACGCCGACGACGTAGTCACCGGAACCCTGTCCGCCGCTCACGCCTTCAGCAGGTCGTCACGGCCGTCACGCTCGAGCAACGACTCGTAGGCGGGGAACAGGGACTTCGCCGCCGGCACCAGCTTCAGGATCTTCGAGACCGGTCCCTTCGCCCGGACCTGCCCCTTGGCCATCGCGACGGACAGGTTCACCTTGCCCAGCCAGAACCGGTTGCCGGTGTCGGCCGTCATGAACAGCTCGACCTGCGGCGTCAGGTCGCTCGCACCCCGGTGCACCTCACCGGAGGGGAAGTCGACCGTCAGGACCGAGTCGGGGTCGGTGTAAGTGATCTGGAGGACGACGCCGGAGCCCTTCAGCTTCGGGCCCACCTCCGGGTCGGCCAGACCGTTCTCGAAGACACCACCGATGTACTTGTAAACCTCGGAGTCATCCTTGAACGCACCCATTTTGCACTCCTCACTGAGTTTCTTGCGGAAAAATGTGGAATATGGACGGACGGCGGGTTTCAGTCCATCCCGATCCAGACCGACTTCGTCTGTGTGTACCCCAGCAGTGACTCCTCGCCGAGGTCACGGCCGTAACCCGAGGACTTGTAGCCACCGAAGGGAGCCGCCGGGTCGATCATGTTGTACATGTTCACCCAGACCGTGCCCGCCTCCAGATCACGCGCAACGCGGTGAGCTCGCTTCAGGTCGTTGGTCCACACGCCCGCGGCGAGTCCGTAGACGCTGGAATTGGCGCGGCGCACCGCCTCGTCCTCGTCGTCGAACTTCAGGACCGAGAGCACCGGGCCGAAGATCTCGTCGGCGCCGATGGACATCTCGTCCCGCACGTCGGTGAAGATCGTCGGCTCGAGGAAGTGCCCACCGGCCAGCGCGCCTCCGGGCCGTTCGCCGCCGCACACCAGCGTCGCGCCGTCGCGAACACCCGCCTTGACAAAGCCTTCCACCCGGTCCAGCTGCCGCGCCGAGATCAGCGGACCCATCTGGGTGTCCTCATTCAGGCCGTGGCCCAGCTGGATTCCCCGGGCCTCCGCGGCGAGAGCGGCCACGACCTCGTCGTGGATGTCGCGGTGCACGAACAACCTCGAGCCCGCACAGCACACCTGACCCTGGTTCAGGAAGATGGCGTTGAGGGCACCCTGCACCGCCGCCTCGATGTTGGCGTCCGGGAAGACGAGGTTCGCCGACTTCCCGCCCAGCTCGAGCGTGAGCTTCTTCAAGCTCCCGGCGCTGGCGGTCACGATCCGCCGCCCGGTTTCGGTCGACCCGGTGAACGAGATCTTCGCGACGCCCGGGTGGTCGATGAGGGCCTGGCCGGCTTCCGGTCCCAGACCCGTCACCAAGTTCAGCACGCCCGGGGGCAGCCCCGCTTCGAGTGCGACCTCGATCAGCCGCAGTGCGCTCAACGACGTGAACTCGGAAGGCTTGAGCACCGCGGTGTTCCCCGCGGCGAGCGCCGGTGCCACCTTCCACGACGCGATCATCAACGGGAAGTTCCACGGCACGATCGCGCCGACCACGCCGAGCGGCTCGCGCTGGGTGTAGACTAGGGCTTCGCCCACCGCGGGCGACACCGGCAGGGTCTGGCCGCCGAGCTTCGTGGTCCACCCGCCGAAGTACCGCCAGATCTGCGCAGAGAGGCTGACGTCGAGGTAGGTCGACTCGGTGAGTGGCTTCCCGTTGTCCAGCGTCTCGAGGGTGGCCAGTTCCTCGGCGTACTCGTCGATCACGTCGGCAACGTCCAGCAGCACGCGGCCGCGCGCGGCCGGGCTGAGGCGCCGCCAACCGGCGAAGGCCTTGTGCGCGGTCTCGACGGCGCGGTCCACGTCCGCTTTGCCGCCTGCCGCGATGTTCGCCAGCAGCGCGCCCGTAGCAGGGTCCGTGGTCGGGATCTCGCCCCCTGCGGCAGCCGTCGTCTCCTCGGCACCGATGACGATGCTCGCGGCCGCGTTCTCCAGGAAGGGACGCACCGCCGGCGGAATCTCGACTGACCCCATCGTCATCAGCGAACGCCTTTCTGACTGGGTTCTTCACCAAGCAACTTTGTCTCCACTTCGGGTCTCAATCCACCGCGACCGGGTCGACCAGCTCTGCCAGCCGCCGGACGGCGCGGTGCTGCAGTGCGCGCACGGCGCTGTTCTTCCGCTGCATGACCTGCGCGGTTTCCGACACGGACAGACCGTCGAAGAACCGCAGCCGCAGGCAGATCCGCTGGTCCTCACTCAACTCGAACATCTGCCGGGCGATTTCCTCCCGGCAGGGCTGCGAGAAGACGCTGAACTCCGGAATCACGACGGCCTGCTCCTGCTCGGAAAACTCCGAGACCATCACCTCGTGCCGGAAGCGTCCCGACTTCACGTGGTCCAGGATGATGTTCCTGGCGATCGTCAGCAGCCAAGCCCGGACGCTGGATCCGAAGTACCGCACCGTGCCGATGCTGCGGAGCGCACGGAGGAACGTTTCGCTGGTGACGTCTTCGGCAGCGTGTTCGTCGCGCAGCCGTCCTCGTGCGAAGCGGTACACGTCCACCGAGAACCGACTGTACAGCAGGCCGAACGCCCGGTGGTCACCCTCTTGCGAGGCACGGACCAAAGACCATGGATCCGTTTCGGAGGGCGCGAAGCAGGCCTGGCCGTGCCCTCTGTCCTCGTCCCCACGTTCGCAGTCAATCGTCGCCATTGACGTCATCCGGAACTCCTTTGTGGCCCACTCGCGGCCGAGACCGGTCCGAAGCGCGCAGTGTCGCGGCTAGTGCTTTTCGAAGTTCTTCACGTACTCCGTGTCCTCGATCGGGGGGTCGACCTTGGTGGACCCGCCCGGGCTGCCGAGTACGTCGAACGCCGACTTCGCCGATTCCTGGAACGGCCGCCAGCGGTCGTCGACGTGCTGGGCCGGCCTGATGGCCTCGACCGGGCAGACCGGTTCGCACGCCGCGCAGTCGATGCACTCGGAGGGGTGAATGTAGAGCATGCGCTCGCCCTCGTAGATGCAGTCGACCGGGCATTCCTCGATGCAGGTCATGTCTTTCACGTCCACGCACGGTTCTCCGATGACGAAAGCCATCAGTTCCACCTCCTCAGGGTCGTTCGATGAATGTCGGTGTGCTTCAGGCGCCGACTTGGGCGGGAAGGGTCAAGTCACTCGAGTGCCCCGGCGCGAGCCCGGCCTGCGGGTCGAGCGCCACGGCCGCGTTGTTGACCGCGGTCGCCACTTCGCCGAAACCGACGGCGATGAGTTTGACCTTGCCGTCGAAGGTTGCGGCGTCGCCGGCCGCGAAGACCTCGGGCAGGTTGGTCCGCATCCTGCTGTCGACCCGGATCGCGCGGCCCTCGAGTTCGAGCCCCCAATCCTTGATCGGACCGAGGTCCATCAGGAACCCGAGCGCGGCGACGACGACCTGCGCCTTGGTCTCGCGGACCTCGGCCTCGCCGGCCACCTTGATGGCGACGCTCTCCACCCGGTCCTGCCCACGCAGTTCGGTCACGTTCGCGTCGACCAGCACGGTGCAGGCGGACCGGTGAAGCAATTGGACCGAGTGCTCGTGCGCGCGGAACTGCCGTCGGCGGTGCACGAGTGTGGTCGACCGCGCACGCGGCAACGCCGCCAGCGCCCAGTCGACCGCGGAATCCCCGCCGCCGACCACCACGACGTCCTTGTCATCGAGCACCTCCAGCCGCGGGACGAAGTAGCACAGGCCGCGGCCGAGAAAATCCTCGCCTGCCGGGATGGGGCGCGGGGTGACCGCCCCGACGCCGGAGGTGATCACGACCGCGCGGGCGTCGACCACCACGCCGGCCGACGTCGTGGCCCGCCACCCGCCGTCACGGCGCTCCAACCGCTGTACCTGCTGCGAAAGCAGGTACAGCGGGGAGAACGGCGCGGCCTGCCGGACGAGGTTGCCGATGAGCTCCTGCCCCGGCACGCCCGGCAGGCCGGCGATGTCGTAGATCTTCTTCTCGGGGTAGATCGCCTGGACCTGGCCGCCGACCTCGGGAAGGGCGTCGACCACCGCCATGCTCAGGCCGCGGAATCCTGCGTAGTACGCGCCGAAGAGACCCACCGGCCCGGCGCCGATGAAGAGCAGGTCGACGTTCGTGTTCGCTTCTTGCGCAGAGGTGTCCCGCAGCATGTCGGTGATTTCCTTGGGTTCGAGGTCGGCGTCGACCTGGTTACCGGTGAGAACTCGACGGGTCAGGAGCCGACGGCCGTCAGCGCCTGCTCGACCGCCGCTTCGTCTTCCGCGGCGAACTTGTCCTCGAGCTGCATCGGGGAGTAGTCCTCGTCGATTTCCTCGACCGCGCAGCCCCGTGCGCTCTCGATCGACTCGAGCCTGCGGTTGACCTTGTCCAACCCGTAATCGGTCATCTCGTCGAGGCTGATGCCGAACGGGGTGTTGTCCCCGAAATTGTCGAACAGCCGCACGATCAGCTGCAGCGCCGGCTGGAGCAGCTCCTGCATCCGCTCGTCGACGACGTCCCAGTTGCGGTCGTCGGCGGCGACGTGGCGCCGGCAGGTGAAGGTGCCCCACGCCATGTGACGCCGCTCGTCGTCGCCGATGTACTTCACGACCTGCTGCATGCCCGGCAGGATGTTGCGGCTCTTGCACACCTTGGCCCACGCGTAGTAACCGGTGAGGGCGAGACAACCTTCGACCACGTGGTTGTAGGTCACGGACGCGCGGATCTGGGCGGCCGGAGACGGATCCGTCGTCAGCGCGTACAGCGATTTCGGCAGCTCTTCGGTGAAGATCTTCGTGTACGCCTCGCTGTACTCGACGAACTCGTGGAGGTCGGTGCCGAGACCGACCGCGTCGAACCACAGGCGGAACGCCTGCATGTGCTTGGCCTCTTCGAAAGTGAACTGCGTCAGGTAAGCCTCGTCGGCCAGCCGGCCTTCGACGGCCATCGCCGTCATGAAGGGCTGCAGGTCCTGGGTCACGGACTCCTCACCGGCCATGAACTGGGCGGCCAGGATCGACGTGAGCCGCTTCTCGTCGGGGCTCATCGCCGCGAAGTCCTTGGCGTCCTGGGAGAAGTCGATGTCCTCGGGGTTCCAGAACTTCTTGTTCCCCTTGCGGAACAAGCGCATCGGGAACGACTCCATGCGGAGACCACCCTCGCTCAGACTGCCGAAGCCCGTGCGCTTGCCGTGTTCGATGTTGCGTTCGATAGCCATGAAACTGTCCTCACATCACGAATTTGAGCCGTTGCGGGCGACCGAGGTGGGCTAGTACCGGATGAGGCCGCGGATGTTCTTGCCGTTGCGCATGTCCTCGTAGCCCTGGTTGACGTCCTCCAGGGAGTACTCGGTGGTGATGAGCTCATCGAGCTTCAGCAGCCCGGCGTTGTAGAGCTCGAGCAGCCGCGGCACGTCGTGCTGGCCGTTGGACGAACCGAACAGGGAACCGCGGAGCTGCTTTTCGTACAGCGTCAGCTCGATGAGACTCGTCGTGATCGACGTTTCCTCGGGATGGCCGATGGCCGTGACGACGACCCGGCCGCGCTTCCCGACGAGCGAAAGGGCGGGCGTGATGTGTGCACCCTCGGCGACGTCCGTGGTGATCACGCACACGTCGGCCAGCTGGCCGCGGGTGAGCTCGCTGACGGTGTTCCACGCCTCGTCCATCGACGCGGCCGTGTGGGTGGCCCCGAACTCGAGAGCCTTGGTGCGCTTGAACTCGACGGGGTCGATCGCGACGATGAGCCGGGCGCCGGCGATCCGGGCACCCTGGATCGCGTTGACGCCGATCCCGCCGACGCCGACGACGACCACAGCGTCACCGGCCCGCACTTCGCCGGATCGGACCGCGCTGCCGAAGCCGGTCGTCACGCCGCAACCGACGAGCGCGGCCTTGTCCAGCGGAATGCCGTCGTCGATCTTCACGACCGACGCCGCCGGCACGACGGTGTATTCGGAGAAAGTGCCGAGCAGGCACATCTGGCCGACGTCTTCGCCGCGGGCGTGGAAGCGGTAGGTGTTGTCCAGCTGCGGGCCGAGCATCACGGCGGCGCCGGCGTCACAGAGGTTGCCCAGACCCCGCGCGCAATACGAGCACCGGCCGCAGGCAGGCAGGAAGGTCATGACCACGTGGTCGCCCTCGGCGATGTCCATGACGCCAGGGCCGGCGGCCTCGACCACACCGGCGCCTTCGTGGCCGCCGACCAGGGGGTAGGGGAAGGGCAGGTCTCCGGTGACGAGATGCTCGTCGGAGTGGCACAGCCCGCTGGCGGTCAGCTTGACCAAGACCTCGCCGGCCTTCGGTGGATCCAGGTCTATTTCCTCGACCTGCCACTTTTCGTGCTGTCCCCAAAGGACCGCAGCCTTCGTCTTCATTGACGTCAACTCCTCGTAGGTGAAGGACTCGGGTAATCATCACAAGATTCGGCGCGATGCACACCGATCGCGCGAGCCATCGGTGGCCCGCGCGTGCCAACCCCGCCGACCCGCGCGGGCCACGCACACGGAAACGGACGCGAAAAGACGTCAGAAAATGAAAAGTAGCCGGCCCGAACGGCGAGACCCGCTCAGCCGACCGGCATGTCGAGGCAGACGACCAAGCCGCCACCCGAACGCGGGCGGAACCGGATCCGGCCGTCGAGCGACTGGACGATCTGTTCGGCGATCCACAGTCCGAGCCCCGCGGTGCCACGGTGTTCCCCGGAAACGAACCGCTCGGTGACGATGGGCGCGAGTTCGGCCGGGAAACCCGGCCCCCGGTCGAGGATCATGACCTGGAGCCGTTCTGGTCCCAGCCGCGCGACGACCTCGACGGGCGCGCCCCGGCTGTGCCGTCCGGCGTTTTCCACGAGGTTGGTGATGACGCGTCGCAGCAGTTGTGCGTCCAGGCGGGACTGTGCGCCCGGCGGCGTGACGGTGATCCGCAGCTCGGAGCCCGCCAGGCCGGCGGCGTCTCCGGCCGCGGACAAGAACTCCTTGATGTCGACGACCCGGCGACGCCCGGTGCTGAAGGTGGGCCGCCGGCTCGCGGCGACGTCGCCGAGCGCGTCCATCATCGACGAAAGGTGGCCCGCGTGGGCCGCCAGCAGCCGCAGGCTGGCCCGGCTGTCGTCGCCTTCGGCCGCCGCCGTGCCGGTTCGCTCGACCAGGTTGTCGGTCAGCGCCTTGAGCGAGGCGATGGGAGTGCGGAACTCGTGCAGAATGACGTGCAAGCCGGTTTCCTGGGCCTCGTAGGACTTCATGAGGCGGGCACGCAGGTCCCGTTCCTCTTCCGCCGCCGCCCGTTCCGCGATCGCCTGTGCCCGGGCGGCGCTGTGTGCTTGTATCGCCCGTTCGGTCAACAGCGCGAAGCCGCCCGTCAGTGCTGCGGTGAACACCAGGTAGACCGGCCACCACAACCCGGACTGCATGCGGGTGGCCGACGAGGTCTGATCGGCGTCCACCAGCACCGCGATCAGGAAGTAGGCGCCACCGAGGGCTATCGACATGGCCACAGTGGCCACGAAGGACAGTCGCATCGCCGCGGCCGCGATGACCAGGAACAGCAGCGACACCGCGACGCTGCTCGCACCGCCGGTGAACGCGATGATGGCCAGCGACAGGACCGAGTCCAGACCGGACACCACCGAAGCGGACCGGATGCTGCGTAACTCGATCGTAGGATCCCAGAAGACGATGAGCGCGTAGATGCCGCCGATAGCCAGCCACATCAACCCGATCGCGAGGTGGTGCCGCACGGAGTTCGGCCCGAGCGCGAGGAGCAGCCCGACGGACACCACGACGCCGACCCGGACGCTGGCGGGCACCCGTTCCACGATCCGGATGTCGGTCTCCCGGAACGTATCCGTCTGGAGGATCGTGCTTGACCGCACGGAACGCCACCACGGTACGGTCGACATCGGTGCCTCCACGACGCTGCCGCCAGCGCCTCTGCCGGTGGGCTCGTATAGTGATTTTGTCATCTTCCGACGAGGAGAGCCATGCAAGACCACAAGCTCGTCCTGGTGCTCGTCGATGACCACGACCTGTTCACCCAGGGGCTGGCTCTGCTGCTCAAGGCGAAAGCCGGCGACCGGTTCGAGATCGGTGGTACGACGAACCGCGCGGAGGAGGCGGCCTCGCTCGTCGGCTCGTGCGAGGCCGACATCGCGATAGTCGATCTCGCCATGCCGCCCGTCAACGGGATTCTGGCGATCCGCCATATCAAATCCCGCCATCCCGATACAAAAGTCATTGCGCTGTCAGGCACGTCGGACCTGAAGCTCGCCGAAGAAGCTCTCCGGGCCGGCGCCGACGGATTCCTGCCGAAGTCGGCTGATCCGGATGTGCTGGTCGCTCCCCTGCTGTCCGTGGCCGCGGGCTTCCGAGTGGTCGAGGACACCTTGTTCACCGCGTTGCTCGACGCGGTGCGGCACCCGCCGGAGGAGATCTTCGGTCAGCTGGCGGTGGAAGAGATTCGCCTGTGGGTACTGCTGTCCCGCGGCTTGGAGACCACAGAAATCGCCGAACGCATGCTGGTTTCCGAGCGGACCGCGAAGCGCCTGGTCGCCTCGCTCCTGAACAAGCTGGGGGCGCCGAACCGGATCGTCGCCGCCGGCATGGCCGGTCATTACGGCTTGTTTGGTAAGCAGGCGCCGAGCCCGGGCCGACCAGGCTCGGCACCCGCCGGCTAGAAGAGCGCGGCAACCGACACGACGACGAAGACAGCCGCGACAACGTAGGCGCTGACGGCGCCTCGGCGGACGACTTTCGCGCGCCGCTCGCGCTCGGCCATCGGCAAGTTCGCCGGAACGAGATCCTGTGAGCGCCAGCTACCCCACCGTCCCAAAAGGACAAGCAGAACCGCCAAGACGAGGAACGGAGCGGCCGTGCTCATCGCGAAGGAGCCGGCTGTCCTGGTGAAGGCGGGCCCGGGTTCGCCGCGCCCTGCTGACCGGCAACCGGGCTCTCGCCCGGCTTCACGTCCGGCGCGGCGTCGGGATTGTCCGGCCGGTACTCGTCCGCGTACTCCACGCCGGCGCTCTTGATCTGGTCTCCCAGCCAGGAACGCCACACGGCGAGCATCTTTTCCATCTTCAGCTGCTGTTTGAGGCTGTCGTGCACCTTTTCGAAGGTGGCCGGCACCGGAGCCGTCACTTCATTGACCCGGCCGACGTTCCAGCCGAACTGGTTCTGCACCGGACCGAAGACTGTCCCCGCCGCTGCACCGAAAGCCGCTTTTCCATAGTCGTCCTGCAGCTGGCTACGGGAAAGCGTGCCGAGGTCGCCGCCCTTGTCGCGCGTCGCGGTGTCGATGCTGCGCTGCTGGGCCACGGTTTCGAATTTGGCTCCGTGCGACAGGTCGGCGATGACCTGGTCTGCCTCTTCCCTCGTCCGGACCACGATGTTGCCGATCTCGCGCCGCTCCGGGGTGCCCAGCTGGTCCCTTCGCCTCGCGAAGGCGTCCTTCACTTCCTGCTCGCTGACGTCGCCGGATCCCTTGGTCACCGCGTCGAACAGCTGAGAGAGAGCCAGCTGCTGTTTGATTTCCTCGATCACGGCCGGTTCGGACGTGCCGACGTTGCCCAGTTGCTGAACGAACTTGTCGTGCGCTTCCGTCCCCTCGCCGAGCTGCTGCGAGATCAGCCTGGTCAAGGCGTCCTGCGCCACCTTGTCACCGATCACGATCCCGCGGTCCTGCGCGGCTTTCTGCAGGATCAGGCTCACCGCGTACGCCTTGGCGGAATCCTTGCGGAACTTGCCGAGGGTCGCTTCGTCCTGCGGCGGCTGGACCCCGTACATGGCCCGCCAGGTCTCGAGGACGCCGCTGAGCTGGTCGGCGGTGACGGTTCGGCCCGCGACGCGGAAGGCCGCGTCGTCCGGCAGCCGCTGGGAGTCGTACCAGACGTAGCCGCCTACCCCGCCGCTGGCCAGAAGCAGCAGGACCACGAGCAGGATCACGCGCACCTTGCGGGTTTTCGGCAGTTTGGCCCGGATGACGTCCTTCAGACCGATCTTCGGGCTCTCCGGCCCGGCTTCGGCGTCCTCGCCGGACTCGTCCTCGCCGTCGTCCGATTCGGACAAGTCGTCCGGGCTGTCGCTCTCGGCCGGTTCTTCCGCCTCGTCGTGGCCGTCCTGGAGGTCGACGACGTCGGCTTCCTCGTCTTCGATCGTGCTGGGGCTCGAGGTCTTCACGGTAGCCTCCTCGTCGTCAGTCTTCTTCTCGCGTTCGACTCGCAGGCTCATCGACCCACCTCCGCCACGACTCGTTCGACAGGTTCGGGAACGGGTGCCGCCACCCGGGTAACGCGATCACGCGGTGGCCAGAGCCACACCACGCAGCCCGCGGACAGCAAGGCCAGCACGACCGAGCCGGCCAGCAGGACGCCGAACTCGCGTACGGCGGCCAGCTTGGACAGCACCAGGACCGCGTACCCCACGGTGGAGGTGGACGCGGCGAGCAGGATCGACAGCCGCAGTCCCCGGCTGCGACGGCGGGCGGCTTCCGACAGCAGGACCGTGAACTCACACCCGACCGCCGCGGTCAGCGATCCCAGGCCGGCGGTGACGGGGCTCAGCGGCACCCCGGCCAGCCACAGGAAGCACAGCCCCGCACCGGTGGCGGTGGCCGCCGCCGCGACCGCGCGCGCCGCGTCGGCCCGGCGCCGCAGCGCGATCAGCAGGACCGCGCCTGCGGCCAGGATCCCGGCCAGGTTGGTGAGCAGGCGGTCGGCGGACACGAGCTCGTTCCCGCGGACCGCGACCATCGGCAAGCCGGTCAGGTCCACGTGATACCCCTGCGGTGGCGGCGGCAAGTGCCGCAGCACGTCGTCGCGGAGGGTCTGCAACTTGCTCAGGTCTTCCATCCGCACGCCGAAGCTCAGCAGCGCGGACGTCCGGTCGTTGCGAAGAACCGCACCGGTGAGGTACGGCGGCAGCAACCGGACACCGGCCGCGATCTGGCTCGCCGTGGGCGAGCTGCCCAGGAACTGCAGCAGAGTCGGCGGCGACACCACCGGGCGCATCTGGTCGCCGTGTCGCGATACGATGCCTTCTTGCGCCTCCCTGGTCCATTTCATGGCCTCGGGCGACAGCACGTCAGGACCGTTGAGGACGACGGCGACCTCGCCCGAGGAGCCGATGACGGATTCGACGTGCTGGGCGTCGGTGAGCGCGTCCAGTCCGGTGGCGAAGCTCTGGAAGTTGCTTTCCAGCTCGATCCGGGGAAGCGCCATCCAGCCGGTCAGTGCCACCGCGGCCACGACGACGCCGGCGGCGACCCGAGCCCATCGAGGCGACGTCACCGCGCGCGGTGAGGAGACCATTTCATCGAGTGGCCGGTCCGGTTCGGCGGTGAACGAGAGACCGCGGACGAGGAGCATGCCGACCAGCGCCGCGATGAGCCCGCCCATCGAAAGCGCGAGACCGAGCTCACGGACGAACGGCAACGGCGACAGCAGCAGCATCGCGAACGCCGCCGCGGTGGCGGTGGCGACCACGAGCACCACCCGGCGTCTGGCCTGCTGGGCGAAGTAGGTCGGGTAGTAGCTCCCGACGCCGAGCAGGACGGGGAGGAAGGCGACGACGCCGAGCGACAGCGGCCGCCCGAGCCACCCGAAAACGGCGAGCGTCAGCCCGATCGCGACGACGGTCGTCATGACCGGCACCAGCCTGCGGCGCACCTTCCGGGTCCAGGGAATCAGCAGGAAGCACGCGCCCACCGCGAGCAGGGCGGTCCCCCCGATCCACGGGATCTCGCGCTGCACCTGGTCGCCCAGGGAAACGGCGATGACCGGGACACCGGACACCGTGATCCGCTGCGCGTCCGGCTTGGCCGTCGCGACGGCGTCACGAACCGCCCGAACCAGCCGTTCCGTGCCCTGCTGGTCCAGGCCCTCACGCGGACGGACGAGGATTGCCGCCGACCGGTCGGAGGGCACGACGAACCGCCACTGCGGGCGGGGCTCGCCGGCACCGGTGTACACGACCGTGTCCACGAAGGACGGATTGTGCAGGGTCGGGAGGCCGGCCGGCATGCCTTGGACCAGCAGCGGCCCGTACCGGGCGTCGAACGCGGCGACCGCGGCGTCGCCGGCCTTCTCCGCGTCCTTGCCGGTCTTGCCCTGCTGGGCTTGGGACCGGACGGCGTCGCGGCGTCCGGACAGCTCCGCGAGCAGGTCCTGTGTCCGGCCGGCGATCTGGTTCAGGGTCGTCCCGGGGCCGTAGACGGCCGCGACGTCCGGCAGCCGTGACAGCCGGCCTTCGAGGTTGAGCAGCGCCGGCAGGTGCTGCTGGTCGAGCTGCGCCCGCGGCTGCCCGGACTCCAGCAGGACGACGATCGGGTCCCCACCGAAGGAGCCCGACTCCGCCTCGAACTGGCGCACCACCGGGTCGTCGCTGGGCAGGAACGAGTCCACGCTCGTCTCGACCCGCACCTTCGCGAGCCCGCCGAGTACGAAGCCCGCCGTCGCGAGCACGCCCAGTGCTACGAAGAGACCGCGCTTGGTCGGCCGTCGCCAGAGGGCGCGCACCCTTCGCGCCCCTCCGCGGAGGAGTGAGCTCGGGGACAGCTTGCGCAACGACGGCCGACGCACCATCACTTCGTTCCCTTCTCCACTCGCGGGTACGAGCCGCCCTGGTACGGCCCCGGGTTCGAGGACTGGCCGGGTGCTGGGTACGGGTTGCTCTTGTCGAGGGGCGGGATGTTGTTGAGGTTGAGCGGGTTCCCGCGCAGGCTCTGCTCGTTGAGGATGATGAAGGTGCGCAATGCCGTGCCGTTGTCGTCGCCCCTCGACAGGGCCTGGCCCATGTTGGTGAACATCGCCGCGACGTCGTGCCCGTACGGCTGCAGGTAGGACAGCATCGGGTTGACGTCGCCGAGCGCGACGTTCAGCGTCGGCAGCAGCTGGTGGGCGTCGGCGGCCACGACCGGCACCCGCGCCAGCGTGTCCGGGGCGTGGTCGAGCACGCCGTTGAGCGAGGGCAGCAGGCCGCGCAGGTCGCCGGCGGTCTGCGGCAGCTGCTCCAGCGCCTTGCTCAGGTCCGGGGCGGCGGTGTTCAGGTTCTTCGCCACCGGCGCGAGCGAACCCGACAGCTCGTTCAGGCCGTCGCTCGCGCTCTTGGCCTTGTCCATGACGCCCGGCAGCTCCCGCATGACGGCCTGAAGGTCTTGCCCGCCGTCCGCGGTGGTCTTCGTCAGGGTGTCGGCGTCACGCACCAGCTGCGCGATCTGCCCCTGCCGGGTGTCGAGTGCGGCGAGAAGGTTGGCCGCGTTCCCGCTGAGCTTCTGCAGGTCCTCGCTCTGCGCGGACAGCGCGGACAGCGCGCCGTGTCCCTCACGGCCGAGGTCACCGAGACCGCTCAAGGCGCGGGAGATGCTGTCCTGGCTGTCCTTGGTGGATGCCCCGAGCGAGCGGATGGTGCTCGCCAGCGCCTGCCTGGTCGAAGGATCGATGCTGGCCAGCACGTCGTTCAGGCCGACTGCGGGCTTGCCCGCGTTCGCCGGCAGGACCGTTCCGCTGTCCAGCACCGGACCGTCGCCGTCGGTCAGTTGGAGGAAGGTCTCCTCCACGAGCGTCTTGTTCCGGACCTGGACGGTTACGCCCGCGTGCAGCGGGTACTGCTGATCGAGTTCCATGGTCACGTGCGCGCGGTCGCCCTCGTTCTTGATCTCGGCCACCTTCCCGACGGCGACGCCGCTGATCATCACGTCGGAGTCGGGCACGAGGTTCGCCACGCTCGGGAAGGTCGCCGTGACCGTGTAGCGGGAGCTGCTGAAGGGGAGTTTGCCGCCGGAGTTCACCCAGAGGTAGCCGAAGAACACGGCGCAGCCGGTGGCGAACACGACGAGCACGATCAGCCGGATCACCGGCATCGCGGAATGAGAGATCCTCATGGCAGCCACCTAGTGGGGGGTCTGGCCGGACGTGGCGCCACCGGGGGTCCCCAGGCTGCTCGGCGTGAGCTCGAGCAGGCCGCGCAGGATCCCTCCGTTGGCGTCGTGCAGGCTGGTCAGGGAATTCGTCTGGTAGACGAAGGCCGAGAGGTCGTTCAGGTACGGCAGGACGGCCGCCGTGATCGGGTTGAGCCGGCCGGTGACCTCGTGCAGGTCCGGCAGCGTCCCGTTGAGGTCGCCGACCAGCGGGCGCAGGTCGTCGACGACGGGCTTGGCCTTCGTCACGACCGGGGTCGCCTGGTCCACTGTGTTGCCGGCCTGGTCCACGGCTTTCGTCAGCTTCGACAGGGAATCGGGCAGCTCACCCGAGGCCTTGCGCAGGTTTTCCAGTGTCGGATCGAGCTGGTCGCTCAGCCCGACCACGCTGCTCGTCGCCTCGTCGAGCTGATGGGTGAGGTCGGGCAGCTGCGCCAGCGACGCGTTCAGCGGACCACTCTGCGCACCAGCGGCTCCGAGCGTCTCCTGCAGGCTCTGGGCCAGCGACGACAGCCGCGCGTCGTTTCCGCCGACGGACTTGGAGATCTGGGCGAGAGCGGTCACCAGCTTCGCCAGCGTGTCCTTGCGGGTCTGCAGCGCCGTCACGACTGGCTTGAGGCTGGTCGCGACCTGGTCGGTCGCCGACAGGCCACTCGCCAGCGACTGCGGGGCGTGAGCCAGGGCCGCGTCGGACTCGTTGACCAAGGACGTCAGTGCGTTCAGCGTGTTGTCGTCCAGGTGCCCGAGCACCTCGTCGACCTGGATCGGCCGCTGCGAGTGGCTCGCCGGGAGCGTCCCGTCCTGCGGGAGTTCCTTCCCCGGTGGCCCGCCGGGGTCGATTTCGACGTACATCTCGTTGAGCGGGCTCTTCGGGCGCAGCACCGTGCGTGCGTTGTCGTACACCTTGTACTTCGGGTCGATGGAGAGGGTGAGCAGCGCCTTGCCGTCGTCCGAGACGGACGCCGAGTCGATCTGGCCGACCTTCACCCCGGCGATCCGGACTTCCTGGCCGTTGCCGGGGCTGATGGCGGGAGCGTTGTCGAACTCCGCCTTCATGATGAACCTGTCCTGCCACGGCCAGGTCGTGGTCCCCGCGCCCTGCTGGCTGACGATGTAGCCCCCGACCGCCAGCCCGACCACCAGCAGCACCGCGAGTGTGAGCACGTTCCGGCCGAGCTTCGGCTCGTTGCGGACGCGTTCCCAGGTCTTCTTGATCCGGCCTTGATCGCGGGTCATCGCCCCTCCTGCTGCTGTCCGAGCCTCATGAGGTTGCTGTAGAGCTGTTCGAGGCTGATCGGCAGACCGCCGATGCTGCCGGGGCCGATCCCGGGTTCGAACGCGATCGACGCGCCGTTGCCGTCGGTCATCGACGATGCCCTGTCCACGTTGGACAGCATGTATCCGAGTTCCTGGTAGAGCGGCCGGTCACCGGAGGTGCCGGCGTACGGTCCCGTTCCGCGGTACGGCGAGAGGATCGTCGACTTGATCGGCCCGTTCACCCGGTCGAGGACCGGTCCGCGCACGTCGTCGAGCACTGTGGTCAGGCCCTGCGCGGTCGGTACGAGATCACGGACGACGGGCCTGGCGTCGGTCAGCAGGTTCTTCAGGTCGTTCACCAGCGGACGTGCCTTCGCCAGCACCGGGTCGGCGTGCTGCAGAGCCGTGTCGAGCTCGCGGGCCACCGGACGGGCCGGGCCGGCGACGTCCTTGATCTTGGCCAGCGTGCCGTCCAGCCGGGAGAGCCCGGCGTTCGTCGAGTCCAGCGCCTCGGGCAGGCCGGAGACCGTGTGGGACAAATCCGACGCGCGGTCCCCCAGCACGGTGCTGACCTTGCCGAGGTTCTGGACGATGGAGTCGAGCTGCCCCGGCTCCTTCGTCAGCGCGGAGGAAGCCGATTCGAGCCCGCTCACCACGTCGGTGAGGTCCTGGCGCGGCCGGGTGCCCTGCGCGGCGTGCAGGACGTCACCGGCCGGGTCCAGCGTGCCCGGCGCGTCGGCCAGGAGCTGGTCGATGGCCCCTCGGCCTTCGTCGTCCAGTGTGGCGTCCAGGTTCCCGACCGTCTTCTGCAACGAGTTCAGGGTGTTCGGCGGCAGCGCGTCGACGACCTTGTCGAGTTCGACCGGCACCCGCGTGCGGTCCTTGGGGATTTCGCCGGCCGGCGTGCCCTTTTCCCCGCCGGGAACGAGGTCCACGTAGTACCTGCCGCCCAGCACGGTGGCCGCCCGGATCACCGCCGAGGGGGCGGTGCGCAGCTTGGCGGGCACGTCGTCGTCGACCTTCACCGTGACGTCGGCGGAGCCGTCGGGTGCCTCCCGGACATCCACGACCTTGCCGATCGGGATGCCGGCGACCTTGACCTCCGTGGTAAAGGGCTGGAGCCGGTAGTCACGCGCGAAGTTGATGCTCAACTCCGTGCCCGGTCGCAGCATGGTGAGGATCCGGTCCTTGTTGAAGAGAGCGAGACCGGCGACGAGCGCCACGACGACGAACATCGCGCCCAGTTTGAACAGCGATCCCTTGCTTTTCGGACGTCGGCGCCGGTTCTTGATACGCAAAGCCATCTTCCTCACCTCGGCCCCAGCAGAGAGCTCTTCTTGTCCTGCGGTGCCTGTCCCGGTGCGGGATAGGCGTTGCGCGCGGTGACCGGGTCCTTCAGCGCGCTCAGGGCGCCGGACAGGGACTCGGTGTTGAACAACGGGTAGATGCGCAGCCAGTGGCCCGACGCGTCACCCTGGCTGAGCGCGTTGGCCGCGTAGGAGAACCACGACGCGATCTCCGGCGAGTACGGCGCGAGGATCTCGAGCGGCACGTGCGCCGAGCCCACGGCCGAGCGCACCGCCGGCGCCAGCGGCCTCGCGTCGGAGAAGGTCTGCGTGAGCGCCCCGACCGCCGGGTCGGCCTGCCCGGCGACGCCCGGCACCTTGTCGAGCGGCGGAACGCCCTCGCGCAGCACCCCGCGGACGTCCGGGGTCGCCTGGCCCAGCGCGTCCGCGCCCGGCTTCAGCGACGACATCGCCGCCTGGGCATCGGCCAGCGGCGCCTGCAGCGACTGCAGTGCCCCGCGTGCCTTGCCCAGCGTGTCCGGCGCCTTGTCCACGACGTCCGCCAGCGGCTTGCCGCCATCGACACCGACTGCGTCCAACGTGGTCTTCAGTTGCCCGACCAGCGCGGAGATCTCCTGCTGGCGGTTGGTGAAGCGGCCGCTGAGGCTGTCCAGCGCACGCAGTGTCCGAGTCAGGTCCTTCCCGTCGTCGGTGGCCAGCGCGCTGGCCACGGTTCCGAGGTCAGGCAGTTCCTCGGGCAAGGCCCCCAGCGCGTCGCGGAGGTCCTGCTGGTGTCCGCCGACGCCGCCGCCGGTCTCGCGCAGCGTGTCCTGCAGGGCCTTCCGCGTCGGCTCGTCGAAGACGGCCAGCACGTCGGAAAGCTCCTGCGCGCCCTCGGTCTTCGCCGACGGGATGACGTCGTTTTCGCCGACCTCGCCCGCGTCGGGCGTTCCCGGCGTGAAGTCGACGTACTTCTGGCCCAGCGCCGATCGCGCGCCGACCGATGCGGTCACGGCCTTGGAATTGCGGTAGATCGGCTTGTCGCCGTCGAACTTCAGCTCGACGACGGCCTGGTTGCCGACCAGGTTGATGTCGCCGACCTGGCCGACACGCACACCGCCGATACGGACGTCGTCCCCGCTGCGCAGGGCACCGACGTCAGCGAAGGCGGCCTTCACGACCGTCGTCGGCTTGCCGGGCAGGCCGTCGCTCGCGGTGATCGCGATCCCGACCGAGGCCACGAAGAGGGCGAGGACGACTAACCCGATGAACAGGGACCGCCTCTTGCGGCCGACCGTGCTCGCCATCACTGACCTCCACCGATGAGGAACTGCAGAGCGCCGCTTTCCTGCTGCTGGTTGAGCCCGGTCACGCCGCCGTCGGATTGCTGTCCCGTGGCCAGCAGCCCGCCGAGTACCCCGCCTGAGGCGGTGAGTCCCGGGAGGCTCGGCAGCGGCAGGGGCGGAGCCGCTTGAGCCGGCGTGCCGGTGTCGCCCTGGGGAGGGCCCTGCGGCGGGGGCGTAGGAGCCCCGTTGGGCGCGTTGAGGCCGGGCACGAGGCCCGTCAGCAGGTCGGGGTTGACGACGAGCATGGCCCGGAAGTAGTGGGAAACACCGTCGCCGCCGTTGGTGGTCAACGCCCAGTTCCGGATGAAGTTCAGCACGTTCCCGAAGTTGTTCGTCAGGTCGGTGACAATCGGGCGGGCAGCGCCGACAGCGGATCGCAGGTCCGGGCCGGCGGCCTTGAGCTGGTCGACCACCGGCCGGGCCTCGTCAAGCAGGCCTTGCGCCTTGTCCAGAACCGGCTTCGCGCTGGCCAGCGCGGGGTCGAGCGACTCGGAGAACTTCTTGAGCTCGTCGCTGATGGCGCTCAGGTTGTCCGTGGTCGGCCTGATCGACTGCAGGATAGGCGTCGTGGCCTGCGCGGTACCGGTCAGCTGCCCGAGCGTCTTCCGGGCCGCGGAGAGGGTGTCCGGCAGCTGGCTGAGGGTCGACTCGAGCGCGGCACGGTTCTTCGCAGTGGCTTCGGTGGCGGTCTGCGCGGACGAGAGGAGACCGTCGAGGGTCGCCCCGTTGTCCACGGCCAGGGCCTGGGCCACCGGTTCGATCTTGTCGACCACGCTGGTGAGCAGGCCGTTCTGCTCCTTGAGGACCTTCGCCAGCCCGTCCGTGTCCTTCATCGACGACGCGAGCGCCTGGATGGTCGCATCGGCGTTCTGTCCGTTCTCCCGCATGCCTTCGCCAAGCACGGTCACCAAAGCCGCCAGCGACTGCCCGGTGGGGTCGTCGACGGTGTTGAGCACCTGGTCGAGGTCGGTGTAGACGCTGGTCTGCCGGACCGGCAGGACGCCGCCGTCCTGAAGCGCGGGCGCCGAGGGCGTCCCGCGGTCCAGGTCGAGGTAGCGCTCGCCGAGGATGCTGACCGGCTTGATGGTGACCTTGGCGTCGGTGTGGACCGGCAATGCCGCGGGATCCAGGCTCAGCGCCACCGCGGCGTGCTTGTCGCTGTCCACCGTCATGGCCGCGACCTGGCCGACGTTGACGCCGTCGACCTTCACCTCGTTGCCCGGGATCAGCGGGCTGGCGTCGGTGAACTTGGCGACGATCGTGATCTCGCCGGGTTGTCCTTTGTCGTTCGCGCCCACGGCGCCGGCGGTCACGCCGAGGCAGGCGACGGTGACCACGGCGAGGCCACGGAGCCGGTAGGACGCCGGGCGGGACCGCCGGGGCGGCCGGGAGGTGCGCTTGCTCATCGGATCCCACTTCCGAACGCGTCGGTCCAGGGCTGGCCGACCGGCGATCCGGGCAACGGTGTCGGGTTGCTGGTGAAGCCCGGCGGCACGATGCCCGGGTTGACGTTCACGCTCGACGCCCCAGCCTGTACGTAGATGCGGCCGTAGTGGCCGTTGGCGTCGTAGTTAGCGCTCGCCGAACCCCAGTTGGACAGCAGGCCCACCGCTTCCGGGGTGAACGGACGCAGGAAGCTCAACGCGGGCATGAGGCTGCTCACGGCCGAGTTCAGGCCGGGCGCCGTCGCGTGCGCGGTGTCCAGCAGTCCCGGCGTGTAGTTCAGCAGGGTCTGCGCGTCGGCCAGAGTCGGCCGCAACTCGGCGACCAGCGGCCGCAGGTCGGTCAGCACCGGCCGGAGGTTCCGGCTCACGTCCGGCAGCTTCGCCGTCGCCGGTTCGAGGTCCTTCAGCAGCGGCACCGCCTGCCCGACCGCGTCGGGCACGTCGCCCAAGGTCTTGCCCGCGGTCTGCAAGGTGCCGGGCAGCTTCTTGAGCGCCGAGGCGAGTGCCTCGTGCTGCTGCGCGGTGAGCGAGGTCGTCTTCGACAGCTGGTCGATCACCGTGCGCAGGTCGGCCTCACGACCGGCGAGGGTTCCGACCATGGTGTCGAGCTGGGTGACCATCTGCTTGATGGCCGGCCCGTCGCTGCCGAGTCCCCGCAGCACTTCACCGAGCGCTTGCACGGCGGGGCCGGCCGAGCGCACCGTCTGGTTCACGTCGGCCTCGTTGCCCTTGACCGTGCTGTCGAGCCGGTTAATCAACGAGCTGAGCTTGGCCCGGGTCGGCGGATCCAGCGCGTTGAGCACCTGGTCGAACTCCATCGGCACCGGCATGTCGCCCTTGATCATGCCGTGGTCGGGGATCTCCGCGTTCCCGCTCGGTCCGTCGGTGATGTTCACCATCCGCTCGCCGAGCGCCGCCTTCCACTCGATCCGCACCTGCGCGCCGTCGTGGAGGGGAACGTGGTTCCCTTCGAGGGCGAGCATCAGCTTCGCCTTGCCGCCCTCGACCGAAATGTCGGACACCTTGCCGACTTCGAAACCGTTGACCTGCACGGTTCCCCCGTCCACCACGTTCGTCGCGGAGTCGAGGATGACGCCGACCTGGTAGTCGTCGCTTCTCATCGCGGCGACGGCACCGGCCCCGACGCCCAGGGCCGCCACCACGATGACGCCGACCGTCAGCACACGTTTCATGAGTCAGTCCATCCCCAGCGGGCCCGCGGATTCGCCGGCCAGGAACTGCCGCACGAACGGGTCGTCGGACGCGAACGCTTCCTCGGCCTCGCCGTAGTGCACGACCTGCCCTTGCCAGATGAGGCCGACGTAGTCGCTGACCTTGCGCGCGGTGCGGATGTCGTGCGTGACGAGCAAGTAGGTGCCCTTGTGCTCGCGGTGCATGTCCAGGATGAGGTCGTTCAGCAGGCTGGTGCGGACCGGGTCCAGACCGGAGTCCGGCTCGTCGAACAACACGATGTCCGGGTTGAGCACGAGCGCCCGCGCGAACCCGGCGCGCTTCCGCATACCACCCGATACCTCGTTCGGGAGTTTCGTGATCGACCGCTCCAAGCCGACTTCCGTCAGCCGGGTCATGACGATGTGCTCGATCTCCGCCTCGCTCATGTCCGTGTGCTTGCGCAGCGGGAAGGCGGTGTTGTCGTAGATGTTCATGGACCCGAACAAGGCACCGTCCTGGAACAGAACACCGAAGCGCTTGCGGAGATCGTAGCGCTCCTGCTCGGTGATCTTCCACAGGTCCTGGCCGAAGACGACGATCTCGCCCTCGTCAGGCTCGAGGAGCCCGACGAGGTGCTTCAGGAGCACGCTCTTACCGGTACCCGACGGCCCGAGCACCGTCGTGATGGCGTCGTCGACGAAGTTGATGTTCATGCCGCGCATGACGTGGAAGTTCCCGAACGCCTTGGAAACGTTCCGGACTTCCATCGAGTGCGTCCGGTCGGCCGGGCCGGCCAGGAGGTGGCCGCTGCGGGTGTGGGTCCGCGGGGGTGCGTCAGCGGTGTTCGATGTGGACACAGAGTTCTCCTCGCGGGACGAAGGGGCGGCGTGCTGATCAGTTGGCGATGGGTGCATTCGGCGCTAACCCCCAGAAGAGCTGCGTCCCCAATACACCGATGATATGTATCAGCACCATGTTCAGCATCATCGACTTCGCCGTATTTCTTCCCACACCGACGGATCCGCCACTGGCGTTGTATCCGTAGTAGCAGCCGACGAAGATGATCGCCGTTCCCATGGCCATCACCTTGCACAGGGAGAAAAATAGATCCTGCGGGTTCTGGTAGAGCCAGAAGATGAAATTGTAACCACCGGGGGAAACTCCGCCGAGCATCTTCACCGTCGTGAGGAACTCCCCGATGTACATGATCCCGAGGCCCACCACGTAGAGGAACGGCATCGCGATCCAGGCCGCGACGATGCGGCTGCCGACCAGGTAGCTCCTCGACTTGACGCCCATGACCTCCATGGCGTCGATCTCGTCCGAGATGCGCATCGAGCCGATCTCGGCGACCAGGCCGCAGCCGACCTTCGCCGCGAAGATGTAGCCCCACATGTACGGCGCCATCTCGCGGATCGCGCACCAGGCGTTGAAGATTCCCGAATAGAGGGGAACGCCGATCTGCTTGAGCGTGTAGTTGCCTTCGAGGCCGCACTCGTACCCGATCACGAACTGCATGAGCCAGATGACGAGCCCGCTGGACAGGATGAGCACGCCGCACTGGTGGAAGACTTCGGTGGCGGAGTGCCGGAGATCGGGCAACGCCCGGATCGTCCGGCCGGAGAACCGGGCGATATCGCCGCCGGTTTCGACCGCGGACTTGACCGAAGTCGCCATGCCCTTGAACGAAATCTCGACGTCGGCGGGCTTCGGCGCACCGGGCAGCTTCTTTTCGCCGACTCCGCCGTTCTGCACAGCTCGGGTCACGGTGTCTTCTCCCCGCCTCGTCACTTGTAGATCTGCATCTCGGGGTTGAGACCGAGCATGATCGCGGTGAAGACCGCGTTGAAGATCCAAATCGCCGCGAACGCGATCACCACGGCCTGGTTGACCGCCCGCCCCACCCCGATCGGCCCGCCGCCGGTGTGCAAGCCCTTGTAGCAGCAGACGACGCCGATGATCAGCCCGAAGATCGACGTCTTGACCACGCTCGCCCAGAGGTCGGTCGTCGTCGCGTTGTCGAAGAAGCTGCCGAAGAACGCGCTGCTGTTCGCCTTGAGGATCGGCACGGCGGCGATGTACCCGCCCACGACACCGAAAGCCAGCGCCACCAGGTCCATCAGCCCCGTGATCAACGTCATCGCGACCACCCGCGGCACGATGAGCGTCCGGATCGGGTCGACGCCCAGGACTTCCATCGCGTCGATCTCTTCACGGATGCGGCGGGCACCGAGGTCCGCAGTGATCGCGGTGCCCATCACGCCGGCCACGACCATCGCGTTGATCCAGGGCGCGAACTCGCGGACGCTCGCCATGATGAAGAACGAGCCAAGCCGTTCGGGGATACCGAAAAGGGAGAAGATGTTCCCGCCCTGCAGCCCCGGAGCCCCAAGGCCGAAGGCCGTGGTCGAGATGATCATCGGGATCCAGCACAGCTTCAGCGTCTGGAACATCTGCTCACGAACTTCGCCCCAGTAGCCAACAGGGTGCCGGAGGGCGGAGTAGAGCACGTCGCCCATCAGCCACACCATTTCGCCGGCCTGCTCCAGCGGACGCGCGACCGCGGAACCCAGGCCTGATCGCCGGCTCGCCTTCCGGCGCTGCCGGCCTTTCGCCTTGGGCGGTGCCGCTGCGTGCGTCGTCATCGGTGCACTCCTTGGTCGACTTCGAGTCTTGGTGGACTTCGAGTCAGTTCTGTCCGGCGGGACTCACCTGGGAAACGAGTCTCGCGCGATTCCGCCACGCTAGGATCGTCGAATCCTGCTTGGAAGCCACAGAACCGTTGCCATCACTACGAATCTCCGGATTTTTCCACTCCGCTCATGCGTCCGCGAAAAAAGCCGGACGCGCCGCCGACCACCACAGCCGTAGCCGCCGTCAGCCCGATCTGGAGAGGATCGCGGCCCGCTGGTACGAGCAAGGACAACGGAAGCGCGAGCAGATAGCTGCACAGCGCGGCTAGCGCGCCGTGTACCACGGGAAGGCTGGCGTTGCCGATTCGCCTTGAAGCAACGAAGAACGCGACCACAGCGACAAGCGGAAGCCACACATAACCCAGGACCGGTACCAAGGCCACGACCAGTGGCTGGACCAACCCGCCGATGAGGAGAACGCTGAACCCGGTCGAAGCGCCCCGGACCGCCTCGGGCGCGTCGATCCGGTCCACCCAGGACTGCCGGTCCGGACCGGCGGCGTTGTCACGAGCACGCGTCATGGAGATCCCGCCTTTACGCTGGCCCACCCCGACCTGGACGACGTCCTGCCGGACGTGCTCGGTAGCGACGGATTTCGAGTTGCGCACCCGCGGGAGGCATTCCGCTCGCGGCCGCGCCGGTGTCGCGGCGCTGAGCGCGGAGGATCGGACGGCGATTCGCGGCGATCGTCCACACCGGGCGAAAGCCGATTGGCGTTCCACGGCTGAGCCAGGCATCGTAGGCCGACGGACAGTACGCCGAGCACGGGTTCCCGGCGTCGCTGTTCCCGGAGTTCGACAATGAACACTGCGGAAGTATGTCCGGCCAACGCTGGTCCATATGGGCCAACGACGGCACCCGAGGGCCAACTTCAATCTCGGCCGAACGGGCCGAAGTTCTCCGGCGGTACCGCCTCGACCAACAGGCCGAAACGACGGCCGCGATGTCGCGGACCGCGTCGCCCTCGTCGGCCACGGCGTGCCAGGCCGTTGCGCCGCAACCGGACAGCGTGGCGAGCCGGCGCCGGACGAACTCCAGTTGCGCGTCCCGGGAAGAGAACGCCCGAGAACCGCGCTGCCAGTCGTCCACAGCCTTGCCGTCCTGGTCGGCGTGTTCCAGCCCCACTTCCCAGTCCCGTCGATACGGGTTGCGTTCGTTGTCCACCGAGATGCTGTAGGTGTGCCCCTGGTGCTCACTGGTGTAGACGGTGGCGTCCATGGCATGAGTCTCCGTAGTAGTAGTTCGGTTGTGGTGTAAGGAATCATGCTCGCTGGCGAGGCGGGTCGAGCAGTTTGGTGGCGGCGGTGACTGCGGCGAGTCCGGGGGCCACGGCCGATCACACCCCGCACTGGCACACCCAGCGCGACCTGCTGCACACCATCAGCTGCTGCGTGAACTGGCCGAAGCCTGAGTCGGAAAACACCGCTCCTACGCCCATCGCCCCGACCCCGGCCGATGAACGACTCCCCGCTGTTGCGTCGCTACGTTCGGAACCCGCCGGTCAGTTACCGGCGTTGAACAGGCTGGTCACCGATCCGTCAGAGAAGACTTCGTCAATAGCGCGAGTCAGCAGGGGGGCGATGGATTGCACGCTGAGCTGGGTGAAGTGCTTGTCGTCTGGAATGGGGAGGGTGTCGGTGAGGACGACTTCCCGGATTCCGCTAGAACTCAGGCGCGCAGTGGCGTCGCTGGAAAGCACGCCGTGGGTGGCAGCGGCAATGACGCCAGCGGCACCTGCGGCATTCAACAGTCGGGCGGCGCCGACCATCGTGGTCGCGGTGTCGATCATGTCGTCCACGACCACGCACAGCCGGTTTGCGACGTCGCCGACGAGCTGGCCGGTGTCGGGATGTTCGGCGTGGAGGGATTTCCGGTGCTGGATGAACGCGATGGGTTGCCCGCCGAGAAGGTCGGCCCAGGTTTCGGCGAGTTTGACGCGCCCGGCGTCTGGTGCGACCACGGTAATGGTTGCGTCCTCGTAGCGCTGCCGGATGTGGGCGGCGAGCAGTGGTTGCGCCAGGAGGTGGTCGACCGGGCCGTCGAAGAACCCTTGGGCTTGGGGAGTGTGCAGGTCGACGGTGATGATGCGATGGGCGCCGGCTGTGGTGAGCAGGTCAGTGACCAGCCTGGCGGAGATGGGTTCCCGTCCTCGGTGTTTCTTGTCTTGGCGGGCGTAGGGGTAGAAGGGCCAGATCACGGTGATGCGTTTCGCGCTGGCACGTTTGAGCGCGTCGATCATGATCAGCTGTTCCATGAGCGCCGTGTTCAGTGGCGCGGTCGCGGTGTGCAGGACGAAGGCGTCACAGCCGCGAACGGACTTGTCGAAGCGCACGAAGGTCTCGCCGTTGGCGAAGGTGTGCGCGGTCTGCGGGGTTACCGACGCGCCCAGTTCGTCCGCGATGTGCTGAGCCAGGGCGGGGTGAGCGCCGCCGGCGAAGAACATGAGCCGCTTGGTCACCTCTCCCGGCAACCTGTTGCCCGGAGCGACGCCAGTGGCGATCGGGGTCGGTGTGGCGGCTCTCATCCGTTGTCTCCAGTAGACGCGTGGCAGGTGGTGGAACCGCGGGCGGAGCCGAGCGGGGAGCCGCCGACGGCTCCGCCCGCGGGATCGTGGGGCGTTATGCCAGGCGCCGGGTCAGCGCGTCGAACTCCTCGCGCAGGGCCGTGGGCAGCTTGTCGCCGACGGTGGCGAACCAGTCGCGGATCAGGTCGAGTTCGGCTGACCACTCGGCCGGGTCGATAGTGAGGGCCTCGTCGACATCGGCGGGGTTGATGTCCAGGCCGGTCAGGTCGAGGTCGCCAGCCGTCGGCACGGCCCCCAGCGGCGTGTCGGTCGCGTCGGCGGTTCCCTCGATGCGACCGAGGATCCAGGCGAGGACTCGTGAGTTCTCCCGGAACCCTGGCCACAGGAATCGGCCGTCCTCGCCGCGGCGGAACCAGTTGACTCCGAAGATCCGCGAGAGTTTCGCAGGATCAGCACGCTCGCCGAGGCTCAGCCAGTGGGCGAAGTAGTCGCCGACGTGGTAGCCGGTGAAGGGCAGCATGGCCATCGGGTCCCGGCGCACCACCCCGACCTCGCCGGTGGCGGCAGCGGTGGTTTCCGAGGAGAGGGTGGCGCCCAGGAACACGCCGTGCTGCCAGTGCCGGGACTCGGTCACCAGCGGGATGGTGGAGGCGCGGCGACCGCCGAACAGGATCGCCGAGATCGGCACCCCGGCGGGATCGTCCCATTCCGGGGCGATGCTCGGGCACTGCTGGATGGGGGTGCAGAACCGGGAGTTGGGGTGGGCAGCGGGCTCGGTGGAGTCGGGGTGCCAGTCGCGGCCCTGCCAGTCGGTGAGGTGCTCCGGCGCGGTGTCGGTCATGCCTTCCCACCAGACGTCGCCGGTGTCGGTGAGCGCGACGTTGGTGAAGATCGTGTTGCCCTGCTCGACCATCCGCATCGCGACCGGGTTGGTGCGGTAGCCGGTGCCGGGGGCGACGCCGAAGAACCCGAATTCGGGGTTCACGGCGTAGAGGCGGCCGTCGTCGCCGAAGCGCATCCAGGCGATGTCGTCGCCGAGGGTCTCGGCTTTCCAGCCGGGCAGGGTCGGTTGCAGCATGGCGAGGTTCGTTTTGCCGCAGGCGCTGGGGAACGCGGCGGCGACGTAGTGGACCGCGCCTGCAGGTGAGGTGAGTTTGAGGATGAGCATGTGCTCGGCGAGCCAGCCTTCGTCGCGGGCCATGACCGACGCGATCCGCAGAGCGTAGCTTTTCTTGCCCAGCAAGGAGTTCCCGCCGTAGCCGGAGCCGTAGCTCCAGATGGTGCGGTCCTCGGGGAAGTGCGTGATGTATTTGACGTCGCTGCACGGCCACGCCACATCGGCCTGGCCGGGCTTGAGCGGGGCGCCGACCGAGTGCAGGGCCTTCACGAAGTCGGCGTCCTCACCGAACTTCTCCAGCGCCATGGCGCCCATGCGGGTCATCAGCCGCATGGAGACGGCGACGTAGGCGGAATCGGTGATCTCCACGCCGAGTTTCGGGTTCTCCTCGGCGAGGGGGCCCATGCAGAACGGGAGCACATACATCGTGCGTCCGCTCATGCTGCCCCGGTAGAGCTCGGTCATGATGATGTTCATGTCGACCGGGTCCATCCAATTGTTGGTGGGCCCGGCGTCGTCGGCGTTCTCGGAGCAGATGTACGTGCGGTCCTCGGCCCGCGCGACGTCGCGCGGGTCCGATGTGGCGAGGAAGGAGTGGGGTTTCTGCGGGACGCGGACCAGCGTGCCGGCCTCGACCAGCGAGATCGTCAGGCGGCGCCATTCGTCGTCGGAGCCGTCGCACCACACCACCTTCTCGGGCGTGGTGAGTTCGGCGACTTCGTGCACCCACGCCAGCAGAGCGTGATGGGTGGTGGGTGCGTGATCCAGTCCAGGGATGGCACCGGCTGGGCGGTTGTCCGTCGAGGTGGTCATGGTGCCGCTTCCTGTGTTGCGGTTCCCGGTGTTGGTCAGCGGGAGGGTTGGGTGTGAAAGACGCTGGTTACCGCGTCGGTGACGAGGCGGGTCACGGCGATGCCTTTGACGAAGGGCACGGACCTGCCCGACGGTGGGATGTCGGTGAGGGCGATGGCGCACGCGCGGAGAATCTCGACGTCGAAGGCCAGGCCGGGTGCGTACACGGCGGCTCCCAGGAGCCCGGCCGCCGCGTACGGTGCCGCGCCGGTGTCCTCGCGGGTGATCACGGTGAGCCCGCCGAGCCGCCTGGTCGCGCTGGAGGGCAGCTCCCCGATGAGGTCGATCACGAGGTCGGCGCCGAAGACGATGTTGTGCAAGGGAAAGATCGTGGCGTCGGAGGAGTTCCAGGTGGTGATGTCGTCGACCCCGGTGGCCATGAGCAGCGAGGTGAGGACAGGCAGGTCCCGCGCTCCGGCAAGGACCACCCTGCTGCCGTGGGCTCGCCGCCCCGCCTTGGCCAGCGAGTCCACTGCCGCGGCGGCCAGGGCGATCGCGGTGACGTCCTCGTCGGTCAATAGCGGACGCGCGTGGCTGTCCTGCAGCTCCCGCTGCACCTCGCGGGCCCGCGCAGGGGCCACCCGGGTCAGCAGGACCGCGCCGATATCGGCGGGCAACGCCCGGATGCCCGCCGCGAGGCCGGCCGCGTCGGAG
The DNA here is from genome assembly GCF_021391495.1 of Amycolatopsis acidiphila. Lineage (NCBI taxonomy): Bacteria > Bacillati > Actinomycetota > Actinomycetes > Pseudonocardiales > Pseudonocardiaceae > Amycolatopsis > Amycolatopsis acidiphila. Next base: position 7,868,582 of record NZ_CP090063.1, read on the forward strand.
GCGAGGATGACGGTCGGCCGGACGGGAACGCGGGCCAGGCCACTGATCAGCTCAGCGCCGTCACGTAGCGTCGCTGTCAGGTCGGTGCCGCTGGGCAGGGCGCTGCCATCGGACACGATCGCCACCCGCTGGGCCTTGGAGTCCGCAGAAGAAGCCGACGTCATGGTTGCTATCCCCTGGCCTCTGTTGTGGTCAGTTCCGCGGGGTCGATCCAGTCGGTGGTGTCGATGCCATGGCGTTCGGCCAGGTCGAGCAGATCCTTGATGCGGGCGATGTGCAGGTAGATCTCGTAGTCGTGCCCGGCTTCCCGAGCGGTGGCCAGCTTTTGCTGCGCGCCCTGGACGCGACCTCGCAGCACTGTCACGAACTCACTCATCGTCTTCGCCTTTTCTCCGTCCCGACGCCCACGCGGGCGAGCCCGTACCCCGTCCACGCCGACTTCTCTATCGTCTATGCAGTTAAAGAAGTATGCAAGTCTTAACTTATGCGAGAATGCACACACCGTGCGTACGTCGACACGCCACGCACGGTGAGTGCGTCTACAGGTCGTTACCTGCGTAGGAGAGGTTGAAGCTCTTATTGGTCAGCGGGAAGTCCGGGACGATCGTGTCGGCCAGCGCGACCGGCAGGGCGGGCCAGTTGAAGAAGCTGGGGTCCACGATTTTCACCCGCGACAGCGTCCCGTCAGTGGTGATCTCCACGCGGTGCACGATGGTGCCGCGCCAGCCCTCGGTGATGCCCACCCCTGAGCGTGCGGCACCGCTGAGCCGGCCGAGACCCGAGGTGAAGGACGCGAGCCCGTCGTCGATCTCGCCCGCCAGGTAGGTGATCGCCCTGATCGATTGGGCGATCTCCTCGGCGCGCACCAGGAACCGCGACAGCACGTCACCCTCGGTGCGGACGTGCTCGACGCGGGGAAACGCCCCGTCCAGGAACGGATGGTCATGGCGGGCGTCGACGGTCAGGCCGCTGGCGCGGGCCACATACCCCAGGGTGCCCAGGTCCGTGGCCTGCGTGGTGGTGAGGATCGCGGTGCCGGTGAACCGGTCGGCGACAACGCTGTTGCCCAGGGCGAGGTCGACGATCTCGGCGACGTCGGCGCCGATCGCGGCCAGCTGATCGGGGTCGGGCAGGGTGTGGACGCGCGTGCCGCCGGGCCGGATCGCGCCGCGCAGCAGCCGGTGCCCGGTGACGTCGTCGTTGATCCGCAGCAGTTGTTCGCGGACGCGCTGGGCGTGGGTGTTGAGGATGGCGTGGCCGACGTCGTTGCACAGCGCGCCGAGATCGGTGACGTGGTTGTAGAGCCGTTCCAGCTCCAGCAGGATCGCCCGCAGCCGGTTGGCGTCCTCGGAGACCGGGATGCCGCATGCGTCTTCGACGGCGTGGCAGAACGCGAGGGTGTGCCCGACGGCGGCGTCACCGCTGACGCGTTCGGCGAGGTCGAGCGCCTGCTCGGGGCGGCGTCCCTGAAACAGCTTCTCCAGTCCTTTGTGGACGAACCAGAGGCGGGCTTTGAGGTTGAGGATGGTCTCGCCGACGACGGAGAAGCGGAAGTGGCCGGGTTCGATCATCCCGGCGTGCACCGGGCCGACCGGGATCTCGTAGACGCCGTCTCCTTCGACGGTGCGGAACGGGTACGGGCCGTCGACGTCGCCGAACTCGGGGGGTTCGCCAGCGTCGCTCAGCATCGGGTACCAGCCAGCCGGCCAGTGGAAGTGGCGGACCAGACGACGGGGCAGCGGGTGGTCGGTGGGCACGATGCCGAACAGGTCGCGCATCTCGCGTTCGAACCGCCCAGCCGCGAAGGACAACCCGGCCAGGCTGGGCACCCGCGGGTCGGCGGGATCGAGCCGGACGTGTAGTTCGACGCGCCGCTCCGGGCCGGTCGCGGTGAACAGGTACACCGCTCGCAGCGTGTCGCCGTCGTCGTGTCCGGCGACCAGCGCGAGGCGGTGTCCGTGCTCGAGTAACGCCTGCGCCCGCTCCGGTAGCTCGGCGGCGGCGATGGTGCGGGCAGTGCGGCGATATCCGGCCGCGCTGCTGAACGACGACGACGGCGCGCTGGTCATGGTGCCCCCGTGACGGCGGTAGCGGCGGTGTGCAACAACGAGGTCAGCGGTCCAGCGGCGATACCGAGGGCCGCACATGCCACCAGCCCGGCCGTCAAGACGACGGCGACCGTGATCGGCAGCGGCCGGGTAGCGGTGGCCGCGCCCGGCCCGTCCGGCGGTGCGCCCAGCAGCATCCGGCTGGTGTGCCCGATCAGGGCAGCGGCGATCACCAGCACCACGAGCAGCGCGGCAGCGGTCACCCAGCCGAGCCCCGCCGCGAAACCGGACCGGGCGATGCCCAGTTCACTGGCGAAGATGCTGAACGGCGGCAGCCCGATCAACGCGAGGACCCCGAATCCCAGACACCCGGCCAGCACGGGTTGCCGCGCGGCCAGCCCGCGGACACCGTCGATACGACTGGTGCCGGTGGTCTGCAGCAGCCGCCCGGCACCGAGGAACAGCACCGCCTTGGCCAGGCCGTGACCGAGGACGTGCAGCAGGGCAGCGGCCAGTGCCAGTGGGCTGCCGACGGCGGCGCCGAGGGCGACCAGGCCGAGGTGTTCGATGCTGGAGTAGGCCAGCATCCGCTTGTAGTCCCGCTGCGCCAACAGGAGCGACGCCGCCACCGCGAGGGACGCCAAGGCCATGACGATCAGCACGGCGCGGGTGAACCCGGTGCCCAGCGCGGCGTCGGCGATGACCTTGACCCGCAGGATCGCGTAAAACGCCACCGACAGCAGCACCCCGGACATCAGCGCCGACACGGGCGCCGGGGCTTGGCTGTGCGCGTCGGGCAGCCACGCGTGCAGCGGTGTGAGTCCGGCCTTGGTGCCGAACCCGAGGATGAGCAGCACCACGGCGATCCGCGTCACGCCCGGGTCGAGGCTGTGCGCTGTGTGGGCGAGCGCGGCGAGGTCCAGGCCCGGCGTGCCGGGGGCGTGCTGGGCGGCGAAGTTGAGCAGGAACGTGCCCAGCAGGGCGAGCGCGATGCCGGTGGAGCAGATCACCACGTACTTCCACGCCGCTTCGATCGCGGTCCGGGTGCGTCGTTGCCCGACGAGGAACGCGGTGACGATGGTGGTGGCTTCGATCGCGACCCACAGCACGCCGAGGTTCGCGGCCAGCACCGCCAGGGCCATCGCGGCGAGGAACACCTGCACCAGGACGCTGTGCCGGGCGGCGGTGCGTGCGGTTGCCCGGTCCGCGTCGATTTCGCCGCGCAGGTACGCCGGGGTCGCGGCGGTCGCCAGCAGCGCGACCGAGCCGATCACGATCAGCATGAATGCCGACAACGCGTCGACCCGGATCAGCCCGGCCAGCGCCGTGCGCGGCCCGGACCCCGACACGGCGGCGGCCGTGATAATCGCGGCAGCCAGCACGAGGGCGGAGGAGCCGGCGCTGATCCATCGGGTGGCTGGTCGCCACCCGCCCAGCAGGTACACCGCGGCACCGAGGAGTGGCACGACGATCGGGGCGAGGACCAAGGCGGTGTTCATACCGCCTCCGGGAGAAAGTACGGCGGCGGTCATGAGTCGCGTAGCTCCCGCAGTTCGTCGAGGTCGGCGGTGCCGAAGGTCTCCCACATCCGAGACGCCAGGATCTGCAGCACCAGCACCGCCAGCAGCACGTCGAGGGACACCCCGAGCTCCACGACCAGGCCGGCACCGGAGGTGGTGAGGAACCCGACCGCGGTGATCCCGTTGTCCATCAACAAGAACCCGACCAGTTGGGACAGGGCGCGGCGGCGGGTGACGAGCACGAAGAACCCGATCAGCACCACCGTCATTCCGACCGGGATCGCCTGCGTCGCCGCCGAGGGCGCCAACGCAATCAGCGGCTGCGACACCGCATAGGCCAGCATCGTCAGCACCGCCACCGACAGCAGGGACGCGGCCACGTTGACCAGCGGCCGGGTTTCCCGCCGCGCCGCACCGGCCTTCACCAGCGCCCGGCGCAGCAGATACGGCAGGACACCGACCCGCAACACCGCGATCCCGGCCGCGACGAACCCCAGTTCGACCGAGCGTTCGTGCACGGCCAGCACCGCCACCAGGGCCGTCAAGGCCAGTCCCTGAACGGCGAACACCCGGATGATGACCGCGAGTTCGCGGCGCCACACGATGAGCACCGCGGTCAGCAGCAGCGCACCACACGCCAGATCCAGCGCTTGCACATACGCGGTGTCACTCACGAAGCCAGTCCTCAGCGGACATTCGACGAAGTCCTTTCATGTCAGTGCTCCATGACCCGTGGCCGGGTCGCTCGGTAGGGGTGAGAATGTGTGGGTCGTCCGGCGACGTCGTGTGGCCTTGATGCCGGGTGCTCGAATGTCAGTGGGACGCGGGAGCCTGCGGTACCCGGTAGTGCTGCCATGAGCGCGTGATTCAGACTCGTTGTCGACAGGCTCCTCCGGACGGCGCGACTGCGTCGGAAGGAGCCGAGGCGATGGACGTGGTGATCCAGCGATGCGCGGGGATCGACATCGGCAAAAAGACGATGGCGGTCACGATCCGGACGCCCGGGCAGGGCAAGCGCCGCAGGACCGAGACGCGCACGTTCGCGACGATGACCGATCAGGTGCTCGCGCTGCGCGACTGGCTGCTCGGCGAAGGTGTCGAGGTCGCGGGGATGGAAGCGACCGGGGACTACTGGAAACCGGTGTTCTACCTGCTCGAAGACGCGCTGGAGTGCTGCCTGCTCAATGCCGGGCACCTCAAGGCCGTCCCGGGACGCAAGACCGACGTCAAAGACTCGGAGTGGATCGCCCAGCTGGTCGAGCACGGGCTGGTCCGCCCGTCGTTCGTCCCGCCGCCCCCGATCCGGGAACTGCGCGACCTGACCCGCTACCGCAAGACCGTCATCGAGGAACGCACCCGCGAAGTGCAGCGGCTGGAGAAGATCCTCGAAGACGCCGGCATCAAACTCAGCTCGGTCGCCTCCAGCACCGTCAGCGTCTCCGGCCGGGCCATGCTCGCCGCCTTGATCGACGGGGAGCGGGACCCCGCGGCGCTGGCGAACCTGGCCAAGGGACGCATGCGCCGCAAAACCCCGATCCTGCAGCAGGCGTTGCGCGGACGCTTCGACGCCCACCACGCCGTCCTCGTGCGGGAAATGCTCGCCCGCATCGACGCCGCCGACGCCACCGTCGCCCGGCTTTGCCACGAGATCGCCGAACGGCTGCGACCCTTTCAAGAGCAACTCGACCTGCTGATGTCCATCCCCGGCATCGCCCGCCGCAACGCCGAGGTGCTCATCGCCGAAACCGGCGGCGACATGACCGCGTTCGGTTCCCCCCACCGGCTCGCGGCCTGGGCCGGCCTCGCACCCGGCAACAACGAGTCCGCCGGCAAACACCGGCCCGGACACACCCGCAAGGGCAACAAATGGCTCGGCTCCGCACTCGTGGAATCCGCGCACGCCGCCGCCCGCACCAAAAACACCTACCTCGCCGCGCAGTACTGGCGCCTCTCCGGCCGCCGCGGCAAGAACCGCGCCGCCGTCGCCGTCGCCCACTCCATCCTCGTCATCGCCTACCACCTCCTCGACCGCCACCAGCCCTACCGCGACCTCGGCGGCGACTACTTCACCAGCCGACTGCCCGACCACGCCCACGTCCGCCGACTCGTCGCGCAACTCGAACGACTCGGCCAGCACGTCACCCTCACCCCCAACAACCCGGAGGCGGCTTGACAGACCAACTCGCCTATTCACGATTCAGGCCAGGAAGAACGACGCGGCGACCGCGAGCAGGGCGAGCAGGAACGACCCCGCGAGGAGTTCGGGAACCCGGAACAGGCGCAGCTTCGCCAGGAACACCTCACCGGCGGCCAGTACCGTGCCCAGGACCGCGACCTTCACCACCCACACCAGCACCCCGGCGAGGATCGCGAGCGGGGCGGCGGTGGTGGCGATGCCCCAGGGCAGGAACAGGTTCGCCAGCAACCCGAGAAACACCGTCAGCCGCATCGCCGAGGCGAGCTCGACCAGCGCGAGGTCCGGACCCGCGTATTCGAGGATCATGGCCTCGTGCACCATGGTCAGTTCCAGGTGCGTGGAGGGGTTGTCCACCGGCAGCCGCCCGGTCTCGGCGACGATCACCACGATCAGCGCGACCGCGGCGAGCAGGCTGGCCGGGGAGATCACCCGCGCCGGGTCGTGCAGGGTCGAGGTGACGATCGAGGCCAGGTTGGTCGACCCGACCCGCACCGACAGCGCGAAGATCGCCACCAGCAACGTGGGCTCGACCAGCGCGATGATCGTCATCTCGCGGCTGGCGCCCATCCCGCCGAACGCGGTCCCGGTGTCCAGCCCGGCCAGTGCCAGCGCGACCGTGCCCAGCGCGAGCAGCGCGACCACCGCGAACAGGTCCGCCACCGCGGCCACGGCGGAGTCGGTGGTCGCGAACGGCGCCACCACCGCGACCACCAGTGTCGTGGCGACCAGCACCAGCGGCGCGAACCGGAAAATCTCACTCGTGCCGCGCGGGGCGATTCGCTCCTTGCCGAAGAGCTTGCGCAGGTCCCGCCACGGCTGTCCGATCCCTGCGCCGGCGCGGCCTTCCAGCTTGGCCCGGACCTGTCGCATTACCCCGGCCAGCACCGGGGACGCGGCCACCACGACGACTGGCTGCAGCACCCCGCCGACGATCCCGAGCGCGCTCACCGGGTCACCGCCAGCAGGACCAGGACGGCGCACACGGTGTAGAAGCCGTAGCCGAGGTACCGGTGCACGCTCCCGGTCGCCAGCCTGCGTCCCACCCGGCCCCACGCGGACACCGCGGTCAGCACAGGCTGGTAGAGGCGGCGTTCGATCCGGTCGGGTACGCGGCGCCGGTACTCCACGGCTTGCACGAGGTAGGCGGATTCGCGGTGGTGCGTGACGTCGACGTCGGTTTCGGGCTGCACGACGTCGTCGAACACCCGCTGCAGTGGCTCGGCGAACGAGGTCGCGGTGTATTCCATCCGCGCCGACATCGGCCCGGCGCCGCAGTCCCACAACCGGGCGGCCCGCCGTGCCCGCCGGGTTGCGACCAGCCGCACCGCCCCGGCCGCCACGAGCACGGCGGCCAGCAGCGCGAGCGTGAGCATCAGCGGTGAGAGGGCACCGGTGATCCCGGCCAGCCGCATCGTGACCGCTCCGGTCACCGCCGGCCCCGCCGAGGGCAGCGCCGTGCTGGCAGCCGTGGCGATACTGGGCAGCACGAGGGCGGGCGCGACCGCCAGGACCGCGCTGACCGCGGCGGCCACTCCCATCCCGGCCAGCATCGTCGGTGGGCTCTCGTGCGCGTTCTCCGCGGCGGTACTGCGGGGCCGGGCCAGGAACCCGACGCCGAACGCCTTCACGAACGTCGCCACCGCCAGCCCGGCGGTCAAGGCGACCGCCGCGACCGCCAGCGGCATCGCGATCGCCGTCGCGACGCCCGATGTGGGCAGGCCGTGGATCAGGGCTTGCAGCAGCAGCCACTCCGACACGAACGCCGTCCCTGGCGGCAACGCCGACGCCGCCAGCGCGCCCCACCCGAACGCCGCCGTCGTCACCGGCATCGTGGCGCGCAGGCCACCGAGCGCGTCGAGGTCGCGGCTGCCGGTCGCGTGCAGCACCGACCCGGCCGCGAGGAACAGCAGGGTCTTGAACGCCGCGTGCCCGATCACGTGCAGCAACGCCGCGCTCAACGCCAGCGCCGCCAGCACGTGGTCACCGGACGCGGCGAACAAGCCGGACGCGCCGACACCGACCAGGACCAGTCCCATGTTCTCCGTCGTGGAGTACCCGAGCAGCCGCTTCAGATCGGTCCCCATCGCGGCCTGCAGAATCCCGTACACCGCCGAGACCGCGCCGAGCGTGAGCACCAGCAGCCACCACCACCGCGGGCCGCCGCCGAGCAGGTCGGACCCGATCCGCACGATCCCGTACACCCCGAGGTTCACCATCGCCGCCGACATCAACGCCGACACATGACTCGGCGCCTCCGGATGAGCGCGGGGAAGCCACGCGTGCAGCGGCACGATCCCGGCCTTCGACGCGAAACCCGCGAACATCAGCACGAAAACCAGCCCCGCGGTCGCGGGCGGCAGGTGCGAGGCGGCCTCGCGCAGCGCCGGGAACGAGTCGCCGGTGGCGTGCCCGGCCAGCACCAGAAGCCCGATCAGGATGGTCACAAACCCGAGGTGGGTCATCACCGCGTACCAGCGGCCCGCCCGCGCCACCTCCGGGCGGCGACGGTGCTCGGCGAGCACCAGCAGCAGCGAGGTGGCCGCCATCAGTTCCCAGCACACCAGCAGCGTGCCCGCGCTGGAGGCGACCGGCACCAGCAGCATCGCCGCCACGAACACCGGGAACACGGCCTGGAACAGCCGGGAATCGAGGCCGTGCCGGGTGTAGGAGATGCCGTACATCCCGGCGGCGACCGCGACGCCACCGGTGACCGCCATGAACAGGCCGCCCAGCCCGTCCATCGTGAACGAGACACCGGACAGGGGCAGCACCCCCGGCAGGGCAAGGGAAAACGCCTGACCGGCCATCGCGGCGGCACCCGCCGTCACACCGGCGGCCCCGGCCAACGCCGTACCGACACCCACCACCGCCGAGCGCACCCGCTGCGGCACGACCAACGCCGCAACGGTGCCGAGCACCCCTACCACCATGGCCGCACCGAAGCCGACAGCAGCGACGTTCATCGACCGGTCAGCTTCCGCAATCCCTCGACAATCGCCTCCGGCCGCGGCGGGCATCCCGCGATCTCCAGATCCACCGGCACCACGTCCGACACCGCACCGGCCAGCCCGTAAGCCCCAGCGAACGCGCCGCAGTTCCGGGCGCAATCCCCGACCGCGACCGCGAGCCGGGGCGCGGGGGTCGCCTCGTAGGTGCGCCGCAACGGTGCCGCCATGTTCCGCGTCACCGGCCCCGTCACCAGCAACGCATCCGCGTGGCGCGGCGAGGCGACCAGGCGCGCGCCATAGCGTTCGGCGTCGTAGACCGGCCCGAACGCCGACCCGATCTCCACCTCGCACCCGTTGCACGAGCCGGCGTCCACGTGCCGCACCTGCACCGAACCGCCCAGTGCAGCGGCGGCCGCGGGCATGTCACCGCTCGGTCGAGGTGGCGCGGGCTCGGCCACCCGGCCGGTCCGGCGGATCTTGCGCCACAAGCTCAGCACACGCTGCTCCTGACTGTCGTTCTCAAGAAGGGTGCGGTCCAGTCCGCCTGGGCGACTGAGCAGAGGACCAGGCGCAGTGGACCGCGGCTCATGCGCTCCGCGAGTCCTACGTCGGCGGAGGCGGCCCTGCCGACCCGGCCGGAGCGCGCAGGTCGTCGAGCAGCTCGATCTGCCCGGTGAGCACACCGGTCAGGATCTGCCGCGCGACCCGCAGCAGCTCCGCGACGTGCGGGCTGGTCAGCGAGTAGTAGACAGTGGAGCCTTCCTTGCGGGTCACGACCAGCCCGGCGCGGCGCAGCACGGCCAGCTGCTGGGACAGGTTCGCCGCTTCGATCCCCACCTCGGGCAGCATTTCCGCCACGGCATGTTCGCGTTCGCTCAGCAGCTCCAGCACCCGGATCCGCGCGGGGTGGCCCAGGGTCTTGAAGAACTCGGCCTTCGCTTGGTAGAGGGGTCTGCTCACGGACGCTCCTCCTCACGCACGCGCCACCACGGCATCATGTTCAACACTTGCTAACCTTAGCAAGTCTGAAATCCTATTGTGCACTGAGTGGACCGCATCGAGAGGCACGAGATGCGCCAACCGACCGTCGCCGACGTCGTGACCAGGGCCGTCGTGTTGCGGGGCATGACGTTGGTGTCGGTGCCTCCCGTCGTTGTCGGGGCTGCTTTCCACCCGGTCCAGTCGTCTCACCGGACCCGGCTGCCCCCAGCTCCTACCGCTCCGCTGCGACGGACCGGCGGCGCGGGCCTCACACCCGCACACGGATCAGTGAGGTCGGCTCGGAGCGCCGTGCCCGCGTTGCCGCGGGTGGGTTTCTCCGAGCCGCCTCCCGAACCCGGCGTGCCAGTTGTCCCGGCACCGGGCTCTCCACAAGTCCCGGCGGGATCGTGTTGGTCTCATGCGACGCTCGGCCATGGCGACGGGATGCGCGCGCCCCGGTAGTAGTAGCGCTTCGCGCGTACCCTGGCGGGGTCGAACAGCCCAATATCGCCATCGGCGGGCCAGATGCCGTAGCGTCGACGCAGTTGCTTCCATGGGGTGCGTCGATGCTTGCGTTTCTGCCACCGGACGATCTCCTTCCACAAGTATGACCGTAGGTAGCTGAAGGTCGCGTTCGAGCATCCGTACTTGAAGTACGCGGTCCAGCCCCGCAGCATCCGGTTGAGCTGGAGCAGCAGGACTGCGAGCGTTTGGTTCGTGTTCTTCCGGCAGGTCGTCTTGATCTTGGCCATGACGGCAGCGAGCGCCTTCTTGGCCGGGTAGACGCGACGAACTCGCCGATGTCTTCCAGCCGCACCTCCCGCCAGTCCACGCCGCGACCGTCGAGGAAGGCGAACCAGTCCTTCAAGTCATGGGCGTAAGCCTTGATCGTGTTCGGGGACCGCTCGATGTCGGTCAGATAGGCCAGATACCGCTCGATCGGGCCGACCGGGGCGTCGTCATCGCCCAGAACGGTCCACGACTCCAGCGGCGAGGCGGGTGAAACGACCCGCTGAACAAGCATTGCTCCTCCGGAAGATCCGCGTGATGGACGGCGGCAGATAAGCACGTCCAGCACGCAGTCGCCCGGCTCTCACCTCCTCGTGTCCAACATGGACGACACAGGCCAGCGGGCTCAAGATAACGATCGCGTTCGTGGTGCACACCACCGTGCGGATTTCCTTGTCAAACTGGAGAAACGGCACGAACTCGGCCCACGCGTTCTCCCACAGCCTGATGATCGCCGGGTAGCGGGCCTCCCACTTCTCGCCGAAGGCGGCCAGTGGGGGCTCTCCCAGCTGGCACCCGGCGGGCGGCTGGTGATACCCCTGCGGATTCGCGGAAGCGTGTCGCGCTCGATCGCGTTTGAGCGGGACCCCGACGGTGGCTGGCGCAGCGCCGAACACGCGATGTGCGGCTTCGTCCCGCTGCGCGGCGGCATCGCCGACGACCCCCGCAGCCGGATCGACCTGACCGGCGACAACACCGTCACCCTCCAATCCCACCAGGACCAGCCCTTCGCCCCCGAACGGCTGACCGGCGTGCTCGACCAGCCCCGCAGCGAGATGTGGACCGGGGTCACTTTCGCCCGGATGGAATCGTTGGAGTGGATGTACCTCTGGCTCACCTGCGCGCTACCCGGCGGCCTGCGCAGCATGCCCGCGGAGCAGACCGCGATCGACTCCGGCCGCATCACCCCGATGTTCCGCACCGGGATGGCCGTACCCGGCGACGGCGAGTTGGCCTACCTCGCCAAACGTCCCGGCGGCCACGACAGCGACGGCCACGAACTCACCGAAACCGGCGTCATCGGGCACGGCCCCCACGGTGGCGAACTGGCGGCCCGCGTCGCCGACGAGATCCGAACCTGGCACCGGGACTTCCGGCACCGGGACGTCCGGTTCGAGATCCCCGCCGACGGCACCGACACCTCCGACCCCACGCGCGGCCGGTTCTTCCTCGACCGCCCCCATCACCCCATCACCGTCGTCTGGCAGTAAGCCGAACCAGTGGTGGTGTTCGACCACGCGGGGCGACTACCGGACACACGAGAAGGCCGGGGCGGCGCGTTCCTGATCGCCGCTCCGGTCCCCTCGCCCTTCCCGTCAGGCCGATGCCCGCACGAGTTGGCGTGAGGCTTGCCCGATCACCCGTTGGTGTCCGCACCGTGGCTGGCTACGGTCGTTGACGTGACCGAAACCGAAGCTGGTGCTCGCCACAAGCCCAGTGCGCTGGAACTGATCGCGGAGTGCGTCGCACGGCTGCGGATGACCGAGCCTGCGGACACGCCGGCCGTGCTTCTGGCGGCGTGGCACGGGTTCGGCACCGCCGAGGCCGCCGGCCGCATGCTGCGCTGCGACAACGACGAGGACGCCGTGCTCGCGCGCAACGCGACGCCGGTGTTCGAGGCCGTCGCCGTGCTGATGCGGCGAGCACCGTCGATGCCCTACACCGACTTCGTGGTGGAGAACATCAGCGGCCTGGTCCCCGATGGCTACCAGCCGACGAGCAACGCCGACCAACTCGACGACCCACTCGCGGTCCCCGACATGTCGCCGGCTGGGAGTGTTCGCAGCGGCATTCTCGCGCTCGCGCTCGAACTGAACACCCTGCTGCCCGAAGCAGCCGAGAACGCCACCGCACCGGACGACCGCGTCGCGTGCGAGCACGGAACCAGACTGGCCTACGAGCTGTCGAACTGCTGGGAGGGCAAGCTCACCTCCTACATGAATGGCGGGCGGGATCTCATTGGCGACCGTCGAACCCAACCGGTAGGCGCGAAACCCAAGCAGGGAAAGAAAAAGCGCAAGCCGAAGCGGAAATGATCTGAGCATGTTGCCGACAGATCGGGTCGTGCTGGTCGATCTGGAAAACGTGGTGGGGTTTCGGCCCAAGCGACGAACCTTGCGCAGCCGGATGACCGCGCTGCTCGACGCCGCCGGGCCGTGGCACCACGCCGTCGCCGCCTACGCCTGCATCGAGGACGCCGACGACGCCACCGCCTCCACCCTGGCGGCGCTCGGCGTCGCACCCCTGCGCGTCACGCCCGGACCCGACGCCGCCGAACTCGCCCTGCTCGCGCACGCGCGGCGGATGCAGGCCGACGGCTGCACCCGCTTCACCGTCTGCTCCGGCGATCACGCCTTCGCCGTACTCGGCGACGCCGACGCCTCGACTCTCGAAGTCCTTGTCTGGCAAGGACAACCGGTCGCCGCCGGCCTCGCGGCAGCCGCCGACCACGTGCACCGACTCCCTCGGCTGGGCGAAGGCGACATCCCGGTTCGGCCCGAGAACACCGGCAACCTCGGGCGCCTCACGCAGCGCCGCGCCACATCCCGCTCGAAGCGACAGCCTCAACTGCCGTGGGACGGGCTTGTCACAGGATTCGCCACCGGCATCGGCATCGTCCTCGGTGCACGGCTCGGCAGCCTGCTCTGGCCCGGCGCCGCCGTTGACGAACGCCGCGGCCCGCGTTAACCGAAAGTGTCAGGGCGTCAGTCAACGAGTTTCGTCACCGTGGCGGTGATCCGTCCGTCGTAACCATCGACCACGAGGTACCAGCGAGCGTCGTAAGGCACATCGAGGATCGTGGGGCTGCTTTCCCAGTAACCGCCGTGGTATTCGTACTCCTCGCCGTCGAGGTAAGCCTGGTACTCCTCGACATCCATCAGGCACACCCTGGCAGGAACTCCGCGCAATTCGACCTCGACGGACGTGGCACCCACGCACGGGCCGAGATCCCAATACAGGTGTTCCATGCCACCATCCTTTCGCAGCCCGACCGGGCGCGGTGATCACCCGCTTATCCGGGAGGCGTGCGTCCGGGGTTCGGACCGGCGCATGCAGGTCCGCGTGCGGATCGAGTGTCAGTGCTCGTTCAGGAAGGCCGTCTTGACCAGTTCGGCGGCGTCCACGAGCGGGCCGGCGGGGACGGCCATCTCGCCCTGGGTTGTCAGGTCGCTGCTGTCTTCGGTGAGCACCCAGGTCACGCGCACGGAGGTGGCCTGCGGGTCGCGGGCCACGAGCACGTAGTCGTCCACTTCAGTGCGCCACTCCACGTTCGGCCGCAACGACTCCGGTGTGAGCGTTACCTCGGCGTTCGCGCCGCGCTGTGCCCAGTCCACTGGGTAGCCGCGCGGGGTTATCCGCGAAGCCACCGAATCGAGCACGCTCCAGTGCGAAGTCTCGCGCCCCCGGACCGGCTCGACCAGCCGCGACAAGTCCGCCTCGTCACGCTCGTCGAAGTCGGCGATCTCGCAGTTGTGGAAGGTCAGGACGATTTCCGGTCTGGCGACGAACCGGTCCCGGCTGACCACGCGCACTCCCACACCGTCGAGGGCTACGCCGAACAAGTGTGCACGGCCTGCCTCGATGTGCGTCGGGCGCGCTTGCCTCCATGCGTCCAGCCGCGCGGCCCGATCCTCGGTCGTCGGCGTCACCGTGTCGCCGAACAGTCCCGGTGGGACATAGCCAGGCAGCGGCGACGTCTTCTCCTTCGACGGCGGCTCGAGGTATTGCTGCTCTTCGAGGTCATACAGCCGGTCGAGGATCTCCGCGACCCGGTCCACCCGGCTGATGGAGCCGAGGAGGTCGATGTCGAGGGTGATCGGAGGCCGCGGGACACCGCGAGCCCGGTCGGTCAGCGCCATGATCTCGCCGGCGTTCGCGGTCCTGGTGTTGCTGTGATCGCGAACGTAGATCGCGCCATCGGCCAGCTGGTCTTCTCCGGGCACGCCGTACGCCTTGTGGCAGGGGTAGATCGGTTGCCCGTCCTCGGGTGGCAGCCCGATGACGAATAGCACCTCCCGATCGCCGTCCGCGCTGATCCGGCCGAACTCGAAGCCGGGGAACGTCGCACCCAGGTAGGGCCGGAGCCGGTCCGCGAGCTCGTGGGGCTCCGCACCGCGAGCGACACCACCCGCCTCGCCTTGCTGCGCGCCGATCACCAGCACGGCGTAGCCCTTGAAGTGCCGGGCCGCATCCTCGGGCAGCCGGTTCGCGCAGGCCAGGAGAAACTTGGCGATCTTCACCAGCCCCGGCTTCGAGGCGATGTCCACGGTGCTCTTGGCTTCGAGATAGCTCGTCTCCGCCGCATCACCATTCGCGACGACGTGATTCAGAACGGACCGCAGAATGCGCTCGCCCAGCGGTACGACATTCGTATCCACCCATCAACCTCCACACGCCTGCCTTCGTCCGTTCGGTCAGACGGTAATGCCAGACATCGAACCCCCGCGCGAACGAGGCAAAACCCCAGGTCAACCCGTGTCGCGGACCCGCTTGAGCACAGCAGGAAGAACGGAGACATAACGGAGCCCAGACTGCCCGTTAGCAACCGCAAACATGATCTTGAAGTCGCCAAAACCGCAGGTAGAAGCCCTGCAATCGAAGCCCGTTTCAAGATCGCCGCGATCGAACCCGCGGGCTTTTAATCCGTAGGTTCTGGGTTCGAGCCCCAGGCGGCCCACTCTTCCGGCTGGTCAAGCCCTTGCGCGACACCTGGGGCAAGATCATCTCCCCGCTTTATCCCCGCTTTTGGCCCCCGGACGGTTTATCCAGCAGTCCCTCCAGCGCGGCCGCCGTCGCAGGGTTGACCGACCTCCGGCCCAGGTACACGTCCTGCGTCATGGACACCCTGGCATGTCCGAGCTGGTCGGCGATGAGCCGGGTGGGCACGTCGGCATCGTCCAGCGCGGTCGCCGTGGTCTTGCGGAACGTGTGGGAGGTGACCCATAGGAACTCCTCCCGGCCCCGCGTCTCGCGAATCACCCGCAGCAGGTTGCTCGGATCACGGAGACCGCCGGTCGAGCTGGCGAAGACCGGGCTGTCCGGGCCCCGCCCGTCGTTAACTGCTTCCACCCTGCGCTTCTCCAGCAGTTCCAGTGCCCACGACGGTAATGGCAACAGTCGCTCGCTCTTCTTGGTCTTCGGCCTGGGCTTGCGGTAGAGGCCCTTGCCCTTGATCCGCACGACGGTGTGCGTGACCTCGACTGTGCCCGCCACGAAGTCGACGTCTTCCCAGAAGACGCCCAACGCCTCTCCGATCCGGACGCCCGTCGCCATCATGAACTTGGACAGATCCGGCAGGCCCCACCGGACCGCCTTCTCGTTGCTCTCCAACTGGACCAGCCACTGTGTGCGCTCCATCGGTTCCAGGGCTCGCGGCTGCTTGGTCTGCCCGGAGGAGATCCGGCGGGTATCACGCGTCGGGTTACTCGCAATCGCGTCATACCGCGCGGCCAACCCGAACATCCCGGACAGGACAGTCCGCGCAGTCTTGGCCGACGACGCGCCGACGTTCCGCAGCAAGGCAGCCAGGAAGCGGTCAATACGCGCCACCGTCGCCTCACGAACCCGCAGCTCACCAAGGCCAGGAACGATGTGGCGATCCAGGATCGAGCGGTAGGTGGTCACGGTGTTCGGCGACTTCTCGCCCCGCTCCACCTCGCCCTCGACCTGCTCCATCCACAGGGCAGCGAGATCGCTCAACTTGGTCTCCCGCGTGACGTCACCACTCGTCGAGCCCGTCCACTCACGGATGGCTTCCTTCAATCGCTGCGCTGCCTTGCCCTGGGTCTTGCCGGTGCGCTCGACCGGCCGGGTCTTGCCGTCGAAGTCGCGGAACTGCGTACGAGCCCGCCAGCCACCGCCAGGGATGGCCGAGTAGCGAATCTTGCCGTAGGTGCCGATATCGAGGGGCGGACGAGGCATCAGGCCACCTCCTCAGCCAACCCGTCAACCCAGGACTTCACGTCCTCCGGCCGGTAGCGGACGTACTTGCCCATCCTCCGGCCGGCGGGTCCGTACCCTTTGCTGCGCCACTGGTAGAGCGTCGCCACGGGGATACCCAGGTAGTTGGACACGTCCTCCACGCTCCACAGCCGCCCGATGTTGTTCACGTTGCCCACTCGAACCCCCTCTGATCAGGCCGCTTGCTGAGTTGCCGAAGTTTCTGGCTCCCCTGGTGGACTCGCGGCCAGTAGCGCCCGGTCGTACTCGGCCTTCCACGTGATCCGCTCGGCGATGGCCCGCATGAGCAGGTGCGCACGTGGCGGCGCGTCCCGATCGCCGGGGTCGACCTTGCGCCAGATCAGCCGCGAGGTGTCAACCTCCGGCTTCTCGATCCCGACGCCCGCGAGCATGTCCCGGACGAACGCCTTGCGGTCGGCCTTGTGGTCGACCAGGGTCTTGCCGGACCACTTGCGCGACACCAGCACCCGGCGACCAGGCAAGCCCAGCGTGGTCCGGCGGTGCGTCCGCCCCTTGCAGTGCCCTGGAGTCGTGCGGCTGGTCGCGCCGAGGGGCTGGATCCCGTACAGCAGCCACACCGCACACCGAGGCGAACACGGGGTGATCGACAGCTCGGCATGCAGCCGGTCGTGGTGCTCCCGCTGCCTCGCACTCGTGGCCTCGACCACCTCACCCGTCGACTTGGTGAGGTACTTGGTCAAGTACCCGATGTGCCGCCCGGCCTCCTCCGTGCCGCCGAGGATGCCCTTGGAGTGCACCTGCCGCCCGAAGGTCACCACGTGCGCGGGTTCCTCCACGTCCTCTATCGCGTCCTCCCACTGCCGCAACGGTGCCCGCGTCTGCGGGTCTACAAAGGACTTCGACCGCATGTCCCACACCGGCAGGTGCTCCCCGCCATAGACGGGCTGGTCATGGTTGGGCCACCACACTTGGTGGTAGGTGGCTTCGGTGACCTGCCGGACGACCTCATGGGGGATGGAGCCGCGCAGCGCGGTGTGCAAATGCGGGGCGGCCCGCTTCTGTGGCTCGACGGTGGCGAAGTACTGCACGTCCCACCCCACGACGCGGCGCAGGTTCTGCCACCACCGATCCACGAGCGAGGAGAAGTGCACGGCGTCGCGGGCGGCCCGCCGGTAGTCGTAGGTCGTCATGTCGACTGGGGTTCCGTCGTCGCGGACCCGCCCGTAGGTGTCGCAGGTCAGGGTGACGAACATCGAGGGCCGGAACTTGCCCGCGTACTCCCGCCCCACGGTGGTTTTGGCGACCTTCCGTCGAGGTAGGTTGGGTGCGTCCTGCCGCCGCTTGGTCGACCGCTTCTTCGGTCCCTTGCCGGGCAGGTCCGGTGAGGGCAGGCGGCCGCGCATGCCGAGTTGCCGAAGTTCGTCGTCGACGCCCCGGATCTCCTCGCGCAACTCGTCCGCCTGGCCCTCCTCCCCGGTCTCCACCGCCTCCCGATACCGCGCCACGAGGTCAGCCCGGAAGGCCATCAACTCCTTCTGATCGTCGGTGGGCGGGGCCGAGGTGAAGTCCGGTTCTTCGGTCAGGTGCCAGCCTTCGCGGCACTGGACCATCCGCAGCGCCTTCGCCTTCTTGGCGCACGGTGCACAGACGCTCTCGACCGTCGAGCCACAGGGCACGGCGACGTAGCGGAGTTCGCCGGTGTCGGGGTCGCCGACCTCCATGGTGAACGGCCGGACACAGACGCCGTACTTCTCGGCGGTGGCCTTCATGACCTCCGTCGACAGCGGCAGCCGCATCCGCTGAGCGCGGGTTCCCTCACTCATGCAGCCACCCCCTCGCCGAGGAGGTCCCGCAGCGCGTACAGCTCGTCCACCGACACGCCCTCGGACTCGCCGACCTCGAGAGGCACGAGACCGGTGCAGTCGGCGAAGGTGATACCGCCGTAGACCCGGAAGCGTGCCCCGCCGGCCACTCGTCCCCAGATGGTGATGTGCAGGGTTCCGTGGTCGGTGTGCCACCAGGTGGCGGTGACCTGGTCGAGGGTGTACGCCCACACCAGCAGCTCCGCGAGGTGCGACACGGCCGTACCGGGCGAGACCTGGACCTCGACCTCAGGCACGGCAGGGTTGAGGGTGACCGTGCAGGGCTCGGGCAGTGGGTGTTCGTGCAGGTGCGTCCAGAACGCCCCGGCCAGCATCTCCAAGCGAGTACGGATACTCATGCCGCAACACCGCCCTCGAAGCCCGGCAGGGACACCACGCTGCCACCGGCCACGAACGCTTCCAGTGCCTTCACGGTCTCGTCGGGCACCCACCCGGCGCGGACGCGCAAGGGTTCGCGGATGCCTTCACCCCACACGTAGCCGGTGCCCGCTTCGGACTCGCCGATCCGGTTCGCCCACGCGCCCCGCTCGTACGCCTGGTCGCCGAGGACCATGCCGACGTGGGACTTCGCGGTCACCCGCAGGCAGATACGGCGCGGGAACAACTCCCGGACGGGAACGGTCTCCTTGGTCGGTTCCTGCACGTAGCCGCGGACGGTGAACCCGAGTGCCCGGCCCTGCGTGGTCAGCAGCGCCACCTTCTCGATGATCGCTTCGCGGGTCTTGCGGTCGGTGTACTTGGTCAGCGCCCCGATCTCGTCGAACTCGACCAGCTCCAGCGGGTTGTCCGTGCTGACCGGCACCGCACGGACCCGCCCGGCGAACTCGCGCTTCCGAGTGTCCATCGCGGTCACGAGGTCGTTGAGGACTTCGAGCGCATCGGCCGGAGTCACGGCGTAGCGGTGGAAGATGTCGCGCCCGTAGGCCAGCTCCATGCCCTTCGGGTCGATTCCCGACACTCGCACGAGGCCATCCCGGATCGCCGGGGCGATCGAGACCAGCGGGCACCACATCACCGAGTTCTTCCCCGCACCCGAGGCACCGGCGACCAGGGTGTGACTGCCGGAGCCGTACAACGGGAGGTGCCAGTCCTGCCCGTACTCGGTCCGTCCGGCCCACACCCGTCGC
The DNA here is from genome assembly GCF_021391495.1 of Amycolatopsis acidiphila. Classification (NCBI taxonomy): domain Bacteria; kingdom Bacillati; phylum Actinomycetota; class Actinomycetes; order Pseudonocardiales; family Pseudonocardiaceae; genus Amycolatopsis; species Amycolatopsis acidiphila. Next base: position 7,887,997 of record NZ_CP090063.1, read on the forward strand.
AGGTCCACCCTGCCCTCGTCCAGGGGCGGGCACTGCACGGGTGCGGCGAGCAAGTCACGTCGCTGGAAGTCCAGGGACACGACGTTCGGCCCCACCTCCCGCACCTGACACCGCGAAACCTTCCGCGCTGAGGCCAGGGCGCGAGCGGCCTCGTCGAAGTCCTCCGGCTTCTGACCGGGCACCAGCACCACGCGGACCTCATCCCAGGAGGCCCCCGACTTCACCCGCCGCACCCTCGGAACGTGCACCCGCGACTCCTGCTGATCACGGTTGATCTTCTTGCACCCGACCAGCGTCACGGTCACGTCGACGGGCACAGTGTCGTCCTTGACGCTCAAGCCGCACGCATGCAGCCAGCCAGGCAGTTTCGGCATGTAGACCGCCCACCGGAACCACCAGGAACGCAGCGGACCGCCCGCCCACTGATCGAACGAGACGAGGTGGAACCTGCGCCAGGACAGAAGTCCAGCGGTCACGACGGTCGCGGTCACGACGAGCGAGAGCCAGCCGAGCCACAGGCACCATGAGGCAACAGCGACGACAGTCAGACTCGTTCGAGGATGCGTCACGATCTCCTTGACAACCCAGACGAAGGCCCTGATCAGTGACCACAGGGCAATGAACACGACGGCGGTCGCCGCGAGTGCTTCGGCGATCGAGGCGAGCGCACGGCCGAGCTTGTGCAGCACCCACACCACGACCGCCAGGCCAACGCCGCCGAGGAACAGGACTCCGAAGGTGTGTGCGCTCATCGAGCACCCCCCGGAACCGGAAGCGGCAGGCGTCCAGCACACGAAGCGCACTCCGTGTCGCCGGGGAATAGCCGAGCGAATTTCTTGCACGCGGCACACCGCTGCGGGGCGCGACCGCTTGACACGCGTTGGTTCGCGTTGTCTATGGTTTCCACTTGTCTGCTCCAACGGGTGGACAGCGCAGAAGCGGGAAACAGGTTGGTAGCCAGGGTTCCGCTTCTGCGCCTTGACTTTCTGAACGAGGACGCGATTCATCGCCGCACGAGTGGGCGTGCGTTCTTGTCTACTGTGGATCTTCGGTCAGAGACCTTCGAACGGGCGGAGCGTGCAGGCTCTGCACACATGGACTCTGTCGCGGATCAACCGATGTGGCTGCCCGCAGAGCAAACAGCGCCTACGGACCAACCAGCGCCGTCGTGACGGTCGTAGTCTTGAAGACACCACGATCACCCCTCTGGGATTGGGCACGGAGGCGGACAGGCCTGCAATCCCGCGCCCGCCCCCGTGCTGGTCCTAAGTCCTGCGTTTCGCCACGTAGGTCCCCTTGGATCGGACCGTGACCAGCAGTCCGCGATACCGGAGAATCCGCGTGGCGTGCCGCGCCGTTCCCAGGGACACGCCGTACTCGGCTGCCAGATCCCGTTCACTGGGGAGTGGAGTGTGCGCAGGTAGTTCGCCGGACACGATGCGAGCGGCCAACTGAGCAGCCATCCACTCGTAGACGTAACCCGGCTGACCACCCGGCTGCCCCTTCGGTGGTTCTTCCTCCTCAGGTGACGAGTGGTCCTGGAGCACCATCAGTCCTTACCTCCTCACGCGGCCTTTGCCGACTGCTCACCGTTGGTCGGCGACTTGCCCGCACGGCCGCCGGTCGCCGCCTTGAACCCAGTCGCGCGGAACACGTAGGACTGGTACTTGAACTCGCCGGTACCGGACACGCGCGGCTCAGCCGTCAGCCCCTCCAGCTCGATCGGCCGCATACCCGGCAGAACCTCACTCGTCGTCGGAACCGGCTGGACGTCCGCCAGGAACGTGACCTCGTACGAGGCCCGCTTGGCATTCGGCTCGGACGGGTCTGTCACTGTCGCCTTCCACTGCCGCTTGCCCGTCACCTCATCGATTCGCTGACGCGCAGGCCGACCAGCGCTTCGGTCCTCCCGCGACTGATACTCGTTGTTCGGCGAGACGTCGCCGACCATGACCAGACCCTGCGGAAACGCCTCATCAAACTCGATCGGGAACCGATGCCCCTTCGAGATCGCCATCTCGTGAACCCTTCGTCGCTGTCACCATCGGAGACCCCTCGGGTCTTAACCTCCGCATTAGAGGTAGTTCTATTAGACACCCCGCGACAGCTTTCGTCAATAGAACTATCTCTATATGTCGGCTGGACCGTTGGCCAGCGATACCGCTAGCGTTATCGCGCAACGACGAAGGAGGTCCCGTGAGCATCGGGTACCGAGAGCTGGCCTCGACCCTGCGCGATGCGATCCAGAAGGGCGACTACGGCCCGGACACGACGCTGCCCAAGCAGGAGGAGCTTGCCGCCGAGTACGGGGTCAACGTCAACACCGTCCGCAAGGCCATTGGCGTCCTGGAGGCTGAAGGGCTGGTCACTCCGATCCGCCGTCGTGGCACCGTCGTCCGTGCCCGGCCGCCCATGAAGCGCCTTGGTGCCGACAGGTATGCGAAGAGCAAGTGGAAGTACGGCGACACGGTCGCGTTCATCGCAGACCGCGAGGCATCCGGGCGTGAGTGGAAGCCCACCGACCAGACCCAGACCGTGAACAAGGTCGTCGCGGACAAGGAGATAGCGGACGCCCTGGGCGTCATGGTCGGCTCGCCCGTGTACGAGCGCGCCCGCCTGGTCAGGGACGCAGGACACCCGACCCACACGCTGACCAGCTACTACCGTCCCGCTGATGTCGAGGGCACCCGGTTGGTCGACCCCACTCCCGGCCCGGCCGGCCGAGGCGGCGGCTTCCTGGTGTTGACACTTCAGGGGCTGGAGCCCGACACCATCACCGAGACCTTCTACTCGCGCATGCCCACCCCGGCCGAGGTCGAACAGCTCGAACTTCCCGCCGGTGAGCCGGTGATGATCCTGCAACGCCGCACGTTCACCGAAGACGGTCGCGTGATCGAGTTCGCCCGAGGCGTGCACGCCGCGAGCCGCTTCTCCTGGTCGTATACCTTCAAGATTCCCGACTGACCAGGAGCTTCACCGATGCCCGAGCGTTCGACCCACATCCCGGACGAGCTACGCACCGACGTCGAAACGCTCTGGAACTACCACGACATGCACCACGAGCTCCGGCCCACCGACGTCGGCATCGGACTCGGCAGCCACGACCTCGGCGTCGCGACCTACACCGCCGAGCTGTACCACCAGGGCATGTTCCCGCTCATCGTCTTCACCGGGGCGAACGCCCCCACGACGATCGAGCGCTTCCCGCGGGGCGAAGCCGTCCACTACCGCGAAGAGGCTTTACGGCTCGGCGTCCCCGACGAGGCGATCCTCATCGAGACCGAGGCGGGCAACACTGGGGACAACATCACTCTCACCCGGCGACTGCTGGAGGAGCGGGATATCAAGGTCCGGTCCGTGACGCTGATCAGCCGTCCGTACCAGCAGCGCAGAGCGTACGCGACCTGTAAGAAGCTCTGGCCCCAGGTCGACGTCGTTTGCGCGTCTCGGCCGCAGCCGTTGGATGAGTACGTCGAGTCCATTGGGGATGTGGACCGGGTGATCAACATGCTCGTCGGGGATACGCAGAGGATTACGGTCTACGCGGAGCGTGGCTATTCGATAGCGCAACGCATGTCCCAGTCGGTTCTCTTCGCCTTCCAAAGACTTTCCCAAGCTGGGTACACGAAGCGACTAATAGCCTAACTTCGCGAGTGAGAATACGGTCGGCGCGGCCAACTACTTCTGGACATTCGTCGCCGCACCCTTTTTTGTGTGCACTAGCCTGAAGGTAATCCCTTTTCCCTTGAGTTCCTGCCGGGTCGTTATGACTTCCCTTCTTGCAATGTGTGAAGGTAGTTCTGTTTCGAAGGTTTCGCGAGTGAAATCAGTTTTCGTCGCGGCTAGTACGACGTAACACCTTTCCTGTGCGTCGAATAGTGCCAGGAATTGCTCTTCGGTCAGAGTAGAACTTGAATTCTCGGCGTTTGCGGCCCACTCTTTGTAGTAAGCTCGAAGCTGAGACTTTTCGTGCTTCAGGTCAGATTCAATCACGTCTGCCGCTGTGGCAATCTGCGAGCAGGCGTCCCGCATCTTGGCATCAAATCCGTCCTTTACCTGGATGACGTAGAGGACGCCCGAGGCTTGATCCTGTAACAACAGATCGAATAGTTCGATCTTGCCCCTATCGCTGACTGCAAAGATCTTGTCACCGTAATAGTAGTTCTCCGCAGTAGCCTGATTTCGGTTGAAGCCGTCCTCATCCTTGGCAGTCCAGGGCTTCTTTCCTGGAAGATCACTCAACAATATCCGGTCCGGCGCATCAAAGGTCTCTTCCAGAAAGTCAGTCTTGAGGTTTTCAAGGAACGTTCCTTGGCTGCGGTACCAGATCTTGTCTAGCAAAAAATAGGTATCACCATTAGATTGCACCTGAGCGTGGAAGTACTTGTGCAACTCGTGCACGACTCGATGCGATTCGTTGTCTTCATCGGCAGGAAGATAGCTAAGTCGCATCGACTTAACCTTTTCGTAGAAGAGTCGCGAGTCCTCTAAAATTTCCACCCGAAGTTTGTCCAGTAAGATATTTCTGAGGTGTTCTTTCTCTGGTGGATCGGCAGCTAGTATGGGCCACCTGCCGAGCTTGAAGCTGGTTCCAGCATAGTACTGGGCCACATCTTCTGGATCGCAGATGTCGAGATCAATGCTTTTGCCCTCGACCAAATACAATCGAAATTCCTCGATTAGTCGTCTATTTAGCTGCTCCCTATGCCCTTTAGGCTTAACGGGATACAGACTGTCGAGAAACGAGAGCTCGAGAGCATGTTCCTTTGTAGGCTCAGGGAGTGCCTCTAGTTCATGCACAAGCGAGATTAGTTGCCGTAGATCTAGGCTTTTCCTGAGCACGAAGGAGGACTTTAACTCCAGCGCGGGAGGCCTATTGGGGTCGATAATCGCACGGAGGTAACTCTTCGGTCCGAGCCTGGTGCTATCGAGACGACCAACGAGTCGCTTCCAAACCTTGCCAAATGACTCGCTCTTTGAGATCGAATATCCATATCGATAAGTTTCTGTCCTGCCTGTCCGCGGCCCGGTAATCTCCCTGACATCAGCTTCTTTAAAATTGTTTGCTATCAGCTTTTTCGCGGTATCGAAGGCGAAGCTGTAATCTACGTAATCGCTTAGGATTCTATACCCGTTGCCAGATGTGATCGCAAATAGCGAGCTTTTGGTTGCGATGAAAAGGCATACATCAAGCGAACTGCGGAAGAACTTTTCTTCGTCCTCTTCTGAGGCTAGGTAACTCTTCAGGAAAGGCAGCAATCCACGTGACCAGGCTGATCGAACCCAGAGTTGCAGTTCAACAGATGCAAACGGTTGATCAGTTTGGATCTGCTCAAGCTTTTGGTACTGCGATGGATTACCTTTTCTGAGTTCGGAATACCGAGAAAGGATATGATCGACAGTTTGCACGGGTGTTTCGTCGTCTTCGACGACCAACTTCCAGATCGCGTTGTTCGATCGTTTTGAACTCACGCCCACCTCGCCCCGTCGCGACACGTCACTGTTCGTGTATGAGTTATCGCGTTCCGGAGGCCGGGTTGTTACGGCCTGCGCTGGTAGTGTTACCAATCGTTGCTCATGTGAGATCAACAATCGTTTGGCGGTTTAGGTGCCGAACTTGGCTCTATGGGATCAAGAGCGGCGCGCAAGCGCGCCGCACGGCCACTCGGCCTGCCGCTCCGCTCCGGCCGGCGGCCGCGGTTGCAGCTAGCGTCCTCTCATGACCGACGACTCAGAGTCGAGCGAACCACCAGCGTGGCCGATCACGGTGGAAGCGCCACCGGTGACGCTCGTGGGGTGGCCATCCTTCGCCGACGATGCGCGCATGTTGATGGCGCTGGGCGCCGTCGTACGCGGTGCATCGAAAATCGACTACGTGCTACGAGACCTGTACTGTGCGCTTGTTGGTAGCGCATATGCGGCCGTCACAGCGGGTGGATCGATGACGAGCTGGCTCCTTGGCGAGTGCGATGCCCTGGTCAAGTCGAATCGTGAGACCGGTTCTGAGGGTCGCGGCCGGTTGCTGCAGTTGATCAGCGAGGTCAGGTCGCTGGCGAGCGAGCGGAACCGTTTCGTTCACGACGTCTGGGTGACAGGTCTCACCCCGGGGCACCGGCTGATGCGGAGTCGCAATTCGCGTTACGAGATGGACGTTCGGGCCGTGCACCTGGACGACTTGGTGAGAGTCGCGAACGGCTTCGAACGCTCAGCCGTCGCGGTAAGCACTTGGATCGTCGAAAACTTGGGGTATCAGGCAGCTGGGTTCGGGAGCCAATTGCGGTTCGATGAAGAGGACAAACGACGCTCCGACACGGACCCTGACGCCGGTCAAGGAGCTGGGTAGAGCCATCCCGGCGATCTCCTCACGGCGCGCCCGAGGGCAGCCAGACCGGGCGGCACCGGCCAAGGGCGCTTCGCGGCCTCCGGCAGACCCTTGACCGGCACCACCCGGCCCGGCAGGGATGAACCCGCGCCGCGAGGAAATCACCTCAGCAGGGGAAAGGTTGGGAAGAAGACGGTCGGGTGCGTGTGCCATTAGCGTGCCATTAAGGCCGGTCAACGGCGGCCACCCCGAGGAAGACTCGACCGCAGGTCAGAGGCACCATCCTGCATGATCAAGCCGGTTCCCAAGCTGAATACGCAGAATTGGGCATCGTTATTGCCTCACCCACGGGCTAGAGTGCCCTTGTTGGTGGGTTGAGCCCGGCGATCAGCTGGGTCTCGACGCTGCTCGCTCTCCTGTTGATCCTGAACGTCGCTTCCAACCTCGACCTCCACAAGCTAGCGAGGAAGGCGGCCAAGCGGATGAAGAAGATCATCGAGAAGTACGTGGCGCTGGTACCTGCTGCGATGAAGGTTGGTGTCCTGCACCTGCTCATGGCAGCGTCGAGCTGAGTCCACCAACGCACGTTGCAGCAAGATCATCTCCCCGCTTTTTCCCCGCAAAACGATGACAGACACCGAGAAGCTGCCAGATTCAGCGAGCGTTTGCGTTCGCTATCCGGGCAGCCCATGGGTACCGCCGACAAGCGACGGCAGACGACCAGTGGCACAGTCATCTACTCCGTAGGTTCTGGGTTCGAGCCCCAGGCGGCCCACTTCTAGCCCTGCTCAGAGCGCGCCGCAGGCCGCTCGGCCTGCCGCTCCGCTTCGGCCACCGGCCCGCCGGCTACCACTCTTGATCGGCTTGCGAATCGAGCGACTTCGGCACGTGCACTGCTCGGAGCGATCCGTCAGCGTGGTACCGGCCTTCTGCTTCGCCGATCAGCCGCACCGCACGAGGAAACACCGCTGGCGTGCTCCTCGACGGCAGCAGCGGACGGCCGTGCAGGACCGCCCACGCCTCTCGTCGCAACCGGCGAAAGCTCTCCCACCCATGGTCAGTAGCCGCGACCTCGTCAACCGCCGTTCTGACAGCCCCCCGTGAACGCGGTCAACGCCCATACCCGGTCGTCACTCCACCCGCAACGCGCCGCCACCAATTGCGCTAGCACATGCTAAGAGCTGTCGCCTCCACAACGACCTCGCCGATCACAGCCGGCAGATCGCGTCCTAGATCCTTCACCTCGACCCACATCCGCCCAAGACAGTGCGGCGACCTGCTAGGTGTCGCGGATGGTCACGCTCCAATGGACACCGTCCGAGGCGTAGACGTAGAGGAAGTAGTTTCCGCGCTGCCAGCCAGGCGCCACGTCGGCTCCGGGGCGGTATCGCTCTACGACTGTCACATTCGAGAAAGGGTCGCGACCGGTTGTCATGAGGTCGATGGAGAAGTAGCAGTCATCAGGCCGGCAGGCGTGCGCACCTTCGGCCGGCAGTGTCCAGTCGACATCGTATGAGCCGTCCAGGGGGAAGGGATTCGACCGGGCGGTGCCGTATCCCTCGACGCTGATGATCGTGCCCGGAGGAGGGCTGGACCTGCCTTGGATCAAGGGCGCCGCGGTGACGGACTCGCAGGCCGTGAGTGCGAGCACGAGCGTGGCGAGAACGAGCAAGTGAGCGCGCATGCCAAGGCTCCTGACTCCGAGAAGCTGATCACGGTGCGACCCTCAGTGTGCTGCCTCGCGAGGCAGGTGTCAGCTCTCCGATCAGCGCGACCTCGGCGCTGTCAGATCGACCTCGAGCGCGACGAACGACGGGACGCTGTCAGTGCCACTCGACCACGAGCTCGGCAAATGGGAGCGGCGCGCTAGAGAACGGCACCCCGCGAACCTGGTCGGGTTCCTGCTCGAAGACGACAACTCGATCCTGACCGACAACGCGGTCGCGGCGAACCGGCTCAAGCATGTCGTCGACCGGCCCAGGGGACGCCCTGCACTTCGACGGCAGCGTGGAGAAGTTCAGCGAGAAATTCCCGGTGCCCCTGCGGATCGAGGTCACGCGGACACGAGGCGTTCTGGGTTCCGACTAGCCCGCGTCGCGCACTACAGCTGAAGCCAGACCTGGACCGCCTGACGCCTACCTGTTCGGCGGCGGCGGGACAGGGGGCGCCGGTGGCTCGGGCGGCGGGGGTGGCGCCGGTGGCTCGGGTGGTTGCGGCGGCTGCGGTTCGGGTGGGGGCGTCGGCTGGACCATGGCTTCCTCCTCGATCGTCGTCCGTTTCCGGCTACCCGGCGCCCCGGCCATCTAAAATCGACGTATGCGCGGACATCGTCCGGTGACCGAGGTACCCGACGTGGTGGGGTTGGGCGCCGAGGACGCCTGCGACATCGTCCGCCGCGCCGGGCTGGTGCCGCGCGGGCCCGAGGGCGAGGCCGAGCCGGCCCCCGGCATCGTCGTCGCGCAGGCGCCCATCGCGCCCGCGGGTGCTGAGCAGGGCAGCGAGGTCGTCCTCTGGACCCAGCTCGGCCCCGGTTCCGGTGCCGACACCACCCCGCCGCCCCGGCCCGAATCCGCGCTCCTGCCTGCCTGAGGGGTATTGACAGCCCCCTGCGCCGCGCCGCATAGTGCTCGTACTAGAGCGCGCTAGTAGCGCGCGCTACCGGCGCCAGCACGAGGAGGTGTGCCGGGGTGAGCTTCGACCTCGTCACCATGGGCCGGATCGGGGTGGACATCTACCCGCTGCAGACCGGCGTCGGCCTGGAGGACGTGACCTCGTTCGGCAAGTACCTGGGCGGCACCGCCACGAACGTGGCCGTCGCGGCCGCGCGCTACGGGCAGAACTCGGCGGTGATCACGAAAACCGGCGCGGACCCGTTCGGCCGGTTCATCCACCGCGCGCTGCGGGGCTACGGCGTGGACGACCGGTTCGTCGGCACCAGCGAGCACCTGCCAACGCCCGTCACGTTCTGCGAGATCTTCCCGCCGGACGACTTTCCGCTGTACTTCTACCGTTTCCCGCAGGCGCCGGACCTGGATCTGCACCCCGGCGACGTCGACCTGGACGCGGTGCGCAGCGCGAAGATCTTCTGGGTCACCGGCACCGGCCTGTCCGAGGAGCCCAGCCGTTCGACGACGCTGGCTGCGCTGGAAGCCCGTGGCCGCCGCGGCATCACCGTGCTGGACCTGGACTACCGGCCGATGTTCTGGAAGTCCCGCGAGCAGGCCAGGGAATGGATCGGCAAAGCGCTCGATCACGTGACCGTCGCCGTCGGGAACCTCGACGAGTGCGACACCGCGGTCGCCACGCGCGAGCCCAGCGAAGCGGCGAAAGCTTTGCGAGACAGGGGAATCTCGCTCGCCGTCGTGAAGCAGGGGCCCAAGGGCGTGCTCGCGGTGGACGACGCCGGCACGGTGGAGGTGCCGCCGGTGCCGGTCGAGGTGGTCAACGGTCTGGGCGCAGGCGACGCCTTCGGTGGCGCGCTGTGTCACGGGCTGCTCGCCGGCTGGGACGTCGCACGGATCATGCGCTTCGCCAACGCCGCGGGGTCGTATGTGGCGGGCCGGCTCGCGTGCTCGGACGCCATGCCCACCGAAGCACAGGTCCTGGCGAAGCTCGAAGAGGTCGGGAGTGTCTGACAAGGTGCGGGCGATCGTCGACGTACGGGTGCGCAACCCGGAGTTGATCGCGGCCGCGGCGGCCACCCGCGCCAGGGCGCCGTCGCTGTTCGGCGGCCACGGCCGGATGATGATCATCGCTGCCGACCACCCGGCCCGCGGTGCGAACGCCGTCGGCGCCGATCCGCTCGCGATGGCCGACCGCGGCGAGCTGCTGGACCGGTTGTGCGTCGCGCTGGCGCGGCCCGGGGTCACCGGAGTACTGGCCACCGCGGACATCCTCGAAGACCTGCTGCTGCTCGGCGCGCTCGAAGGCAAGACGGTGCTCGGGTCGATGAACCGGACGGGCCTGGCCGGCTCGGCGTTCGAGATCGACGACCGGTTCGCCTGCTACGACGCGGAATCGCTGGCGCGGATGCGCTTCGACGGCGGCAAGATGGTCACCCGGATCGCACTCGACGACCCGCACACGCCCGGCGCGCTCACCGACACCGCGCACGCGGTGAACGAACTGGCCGATCGACGCTTGATCGCGATGATCGAGCCCTTCCTGTCCCGCTGGACCGGCGGGCGGATCACGAACGACCTGACGCCCGAGGCCGTGATCCGGTCCATCACGATCGCCTCCGGTCTCGGCCGCACCTCCGCCTACACCTGGCTGAAACTGCCCGTGGTCGCGGAGATGGAGCGAGTGCTCGCCTCCTCCACGCTGCCCGCGGTGCTGCTGGGCGGCGAGGTGAAGGACGCCGAAGTGGCATTCGCCGCCTGGCAGAAAGCGCTTTCGCTGCCGACCGTGCAGGGGCTGGTGGTGGGACGGTCGTTGCTGTACCCGCATGACGCGGATGTGGCCAAGGCAGTCGACACGGCAGTGGGGTTGCTATGAAGTTGTATCGCGAGGCGGGCAGCACCGCCGAAGGACCGTTCGACGTCGTCGTCACGCCAGAGTCCGCGGGCTGGGGCTACTCCGGCCTCCGGGTGCTGGAGCTGGACGGCGCGGAAACCGTGACGACCGGCGAGTTCGAGATGCTCGTACTGCCGCTGTCCGGTAGCTGCGCGGTCCAGGTGGACGGCGAAAGCTTCGAACTGGCCGGACGCACCGGCGTGTTCGACGCGGTCACGGATTTCGCTTATGGGCCAAGGGATACCGAGGTCACCATCACCGGTCGCGGCCGGTTCGCCCTGCCCGCGGCCAAGACGGAGAAAACGCTTCCCGCGCGCTACGGCCCGGCCGAGAACGTGCCGTCGGAGCTGCGCGGTGCCGGCAACTGCAGCCGTCAGGTCAACAACTACTGCCTGCCCCAGACGTTCGACGCCGACCAGTTGCTCGTCTGCGAGGTGCTCACGCCCGGCGGCAACTGGTCCTCCTACCCGCCGCACAAGCACGACGAGCCGCGCGAGGGCGAGAGCGTGCTGGAGGAGATCTACTACTTCGAGGTCGCCGACGGCGGCATGGGCTACCAGCGCGTGTACGGCACGGCGGACCGGCCGATCGACGTCCTGGCCGAGGTCCACACCGGGGACGTCGTGCTGATCCCGCACGGCTGGCACGGGCCGTCGATGGCCGCGCCCGGCTACGACCTCTACTACCTCAACGTGATGGCCGGTCCCGGCCAGGAGCGGGCCTGGCTGATCTGCGACGACCCGGCCCACGGCTGGGTGCGCCGGACCTGGGAGTCCCAGGAGGTCGACCCGCGCCTGCCGTTCGGGAGGAAGTCATGAGGCTCACCACGGCGCAGGCGCTCGTACGGTTCCTGGCCGACCAGTACTCCGAACGCGACGGCGTCGAGCAACGCCTGATCCCGGCCACCTGGGGCATCTTCGGGCACGGCAACGTCGCCGGGCTCGGCCAGGCGCTGCTGCAGAGCACCGCCGAGATGCCGTACCACCTGGCGCGCAACGAGCAGGGCCAGGTGCACGCGGCGGCGGCGTTCGCGAAGATGCGCAACCGGCTGCAGACCTTCGCGTGCACGGCGTCCACCGGTCCCGGCTCGACGAACATGATCACCGGCGCCGCGCTGGCGACCACGAACAGACTGCCCGTGCTGCTGCTGCCGAGCGACATGTTCGCCACCCGCGTGGCGGATCCGGTGCTCCAGCAACTCGAGGACACCCGCGCCGGTGACGTGTCGGTCAACGACGCGTTCCGGCCGGTGTCGAAGTACTTCGACCGCATCTCGCGCCCGGAGCAGCTGATCCCGGCGGCGCTGGCCGCGATGCGCGTACTGACCGATCCCGTCGAAACCGGCGCGGTGACGCTGTGCCTGCCGCAGGACGTGCAGGCGGAGGCGTTCGACTGGCCGGAGGAGTTCTTCCGGCGCCGGGTGTGGCACGTTGGGCGGCCGGCGCCGGAGGAGGCCGCGCTGGAGCGTGTGGTCGAGCTGCTGCGGGGCGCGAAGTCGCCGTTGATCGTCGCCGGTGGTGGGGTCGTGTACGCCGAGGCGTGGCCCGAACTGCGCGCGTTCGCCGACGCCACGGGCATTCCGGTCGCCGACACCCACGCCGGCAAGGGCGCGGTGCAGTGGGACCACCCGTGTGCCGTGGGCGGCCTCGGCTCGACCGGCACCTCGGCCGCCAACGCCCTCGCCGCGGACGCCGACGTGGTCCTGGGCATCGGCACCCGCTACAGCGACTTCACCACCGCGAGCCACACGGTCTTCGGCCGCGGCGTCACCTTTGTGAACCTCAACGTGGCGCGCCTCGACGCGGCGAAGCACTCGGCCGAGATGTTGCTCGCCGACGCGAAGCTCGGTATCAGGGCGTTGCACGAAGCGCTCGGCGGCTGGCAGGTCGAGGACGCGTACCGGGCGCGCACCCGGGCCCTCGCCGACGACTGGCAGCGCAAGGTCGACGCGTGCTTCACCCTGGGCCACGGCCCGCTGCCCGCGCAGACCGAGATCCTGGGCGCGCTCAACGCCGCGCTCGACGACCGCGACGTGGTGCTCAACGCCGCCGGCTCGATGCCCGGCGACCTGCAGATGCTTTGGCGGGCAAGGGATCCCAAGGCCTACCACGTCGAATACGGGTACTCCTGCATGGGCTACGAGGTGGCCGCCGGGGTCGGCACGAAACTCGCCGCGCCCGATCGTGAGGTCGTCGTGCTCGTCGGTGACGGCTCGTACCTGATGATGTCGCAGGAGCTGGTCACCTTGGTGGCCGAGGGGCTCAAGGTGATCGTCGTGCTCGTGCAGAACCACGGGTTCGCCTCGATCGGCTCGCTCTCGGAATCCCTCGGCTCGCAACGGTTCGGTACCTCGTACCGGTTCCGCGGGAAGGAGTCCGGCCTGCTGGACGGCGATGTGCTGCCCGTGGACCTCGCCGCGAACGCCGAAAGCCTGGGCGCGACAGTGCTGCGGGCGTCCACAGTGGACGAGTTCCGCACGGCGATCGCACAGGCCAAGACGAACGACCGCACGACCGTCGTGCACGTCGAGACCGATCCGGCCGGCCCGAACCCGCCCGGCTCGGCGTGGTGGGACGTGCCCGTCAGCCAGGTCTCCGAACTCGACTCCACCCGGAAGGCCTACGAGGACTACTCGGCGGCCAAGCAGAGCCAGCGGCACTACCTGTAGGAGCAGCATGACCACCGCAACGACGCGCACCGTCATCGGCAACCTCTGCCTCGGCACCGCGCCGGACTCGTGGGGCGTCTGGTTTCCCGAGGACGACCAGCAGGTCCCCTACACCCGTTTCCTCGACGAACTGGCCGGGGCCGGGTACCGGTGGCTCGAGCTGGGCCCGTTCGGCTACCTGCCGACGGACCCGCAGCGGCTCGCCGAGGAGGTCGGCGCGCGCGGGCTGCAGGTGTCCGGTGGCACCACGTTCGGCGCGCTGCACCGGCCGGAGCTGTGGGACGAGATGGCCGCGAACACGCGCCGGGTCGCGGCGCTGACCGCGGCCGCGGGCGCGCACCACCTCGTGTACATCCCGCCGATGTACCGCGACGAGAAGACCGGCGAGTTCACCGAGTCGCCCGAGCTCACCGCCGAGCAGTGGGCGTCGTTCGGCCGCCGCGCGAGCGAGCTCGGCAAGATCCTGCTGGAGGAGTACGACGTGCGGTTGTGCCTGCACCCGCACGCCGACAGCCACATCCAGACCCAGGCCGAGATCGAGCGCTACCTCGACGAGAGCGACGCGCGGTACGCGAACCTGTGCCTGGACACCGGGCACGTCGCCTACGGCCGCGGCGACAACGCCGAGCTGATCCGCCGCTACGCCGAGCGCATCGGCTACGTGCACATCAAGCAGATGGACCCGGTGATCCTCGACCAGGTGCACGACGAGAACCTGAGCTTCGGCGAGGCCGTCAAGCGCGGCGTCTGCGTCGAACCGCCGGCCGGGGTGCCGAACCCCGCGGAGATCGTCGACGAGCTGTCCCGGCTGGACGCGGAGATCTTCGTGATCGTCGAGCAGGACCTCTACCCCTGCGCGCCCGACGTCCCGCTGCCCATCGCCGTGCGCACCCGGGAGTACCTGAACCACTGCGGGCTCGCCGGTTCGAACCGGCCGGGAGCGCGCGCATGACTGTCCACATCGGAGTGATCGGCACCGGCATGATCGGCCAGGACCACATCCGCCGGATCACCGACGTGGTGACCGGAGCCGAGGTGGTCGCGATGGCCGACCTCGACGCGGACCGCGCGCGGCAGGTCGCCGCCGGCGTCGGCGCACGGGCGCTGGCGAACGGGCACGACGTGATCGACGACCCGCTCGTCGACGCCGTGGTGGTCACCTCGTGGGGCCCGACGCACGCGGAGTACGTGCTGGGCGCGATCGCGGCCGGCAAGCCGGTGTTCTGCGAGAAACCGTTGGCCACCAAGGCCGAGGACTGCCTGCGGATCGTCGAAGCGGAGCAGGCCTTCGGCCGGAGGCTCGTGCAGGTCGGCTTCATGCGCCGGTACGACGCGGGCTACCGCGCGATGAAGCAGGTCATCGAAAGCGGCGAGATCGGCGCCCCGCTGGTCATGCACTGCGTGCACCGGAACGCGACGGTGCCCGAGACCTACCACTCGGACATGGCCGTGCAGGACACCGCGGTGCACGAGCTCGACATCATCCGCTGGCTGCTGGGCGAGGACATCGTGTCCGCACAGGTGATCAAGCCGCGGCGGACGAGCCGCAGGTTCGAGCACCTGCAGGACCCGCAGCTCATGCTGTTCGAGACCGCCAGCGGCGTGCGCGTAGACCTCGAGGTGTTCGTGAACTGCCGGTACGGCTACGACATCCAGTGCGAAACGGTCGGCGAGACCGGCGTCGTGCGGCTGCCGGACCCGGCGGACGTGTGGGTCCGGACGGCGTCACACCTGCGCACGAACGTGTTGCAGGACTGGAAACCACGCTTCGCCGCGGCGTTCGACCTCGAGTTCGTCGAATGGGTCGCGTCCGTCCGCGACGGCACGGCGGCCGGGCCGAGCGCGTGGGACGGGTACGCCACCGCCGTGCTCAGCGACACGACCACGGAGGCCCTGCACTCCGGGCGGGTGGTGTCCGTGCGGCTGAAGGACCGGCCGGCGTTCTACGGGGGCTGAGTGTGATGGGAGGCACCGCGCCCGGTGCCTCCCATCGGCCGCTCAGGCCTGGTTGACCGACGCGAGACCGGCGGGCGCCGCGTCGAGGGCGCGCAGGATGGCGTCGGCGAGCTCACGCGCCGCCTCTTCCGTCAGCTCGACCGGAACCCGCGCGGACGGACCCTCGCCGGGGTTGATGAAGTCGATGTTCACCGTGTGCGCGAAGGGCGCGTGCACAGGGTGGTCGACGTAGACGGTCGCGTGTGACAGCGAGAACCAGCCCTTCGCGGACTTCCCGCTGCCGGTGACCTCGATCTTCTCAGTCTGGTAAGTGCACATGTCTTTCCCTTATGCCGCGAGGTTCTTGCCGAAGAAGTCGAACACCCGCTGCCAGCCCGCCACCGCCGCCTCCGGGCGGTAGGTCGGCCGGTCGACGGCGAAGAACGCGTGGCCGGCGCCGTCGTAGGTGTGGAACTCGTGGTCCTTGCCCAGCCGGTCCAGCTCGGCGTCGAGCTTCGCGGTCTCGTCCGGGGCCGGGTACTGGTCGTCGGCGCCGAACAGGCCCAGCAGCGGGCACGACAGCTGCGACGCCAGGCCCAGGATCGGCTTCATGCTCGCGGGCATCTGGGCCGGCGGGTCGTTGACGACGAACGCGCCGTAGCAGTCGACGGCCGCATCGATCTCCAGGCTGCACGCGGCGAGGAAGGTCTGGCGGCCACCCGAGCAGTAGCCGATGACGCCGATCTTCCCGTTCGCGGTGTCGAGCGCCTTCAGGTACTTGGCGGCACCGTCGACATCGCCCACCAGGCGGTCGTCCGGCACCCCGCCCGCGGCGCGCACGGCCGCGGCGGCGTCGTCGGGGTCGGCCCCCGGCGCCTCTCGCGAGTAGAGGTTGGGGCAGAGCGCGTTGTAGCCGTGCGCGGCGAACTTGCGCACGATTTCCTTAGTGGCGGCGTCGTATCCCGGCATGTGGTGGATGACCACCACGCTGCCGTGCGGCTTCTCGTCCAACGGCCTGGCCAGATAGGCCTCGATCTCGTCACCGCCGTCGCCGGTGATCGTGATCGTCTCGGCCCGCATCGCATCGGTCATGGGCCCAGCTTGGCACGATCATCGGCGCGGCGACGAAGCTGTGGGTTACTCGCCCTGATCTGCACCTTTGTCCGGTTCCGGAGACTCGCCCAGCAGGCGGTCGAGGTCGAACTCCGCGGTCAGCTCGGCGAAGATCGGCGTGGTCTCCAGCTCTTTCTGGCTGACGCTCATGCCATTACCTCCCTCACCCGCCCGCGCACCTCTGCGCGAGCGGTTCGCGCCCGCCGCCCCGTCACCCGTCGAGGTGCCGGCCCGGCGGTCCCTTCCTGCAGGTGAAGCGCCGTCCCCTCGCTTCTTGTTCCCGCAAGAGTATTAACGGGTAACCATGTTACCTAACTCACCGTGAGCGACCGTCCGAGCACCGAAAAAAGTTCACACAGATCGGCGCGATGACAACCGCTGGAGGCGGGATCATAATGGAAGTCGAAGGCGGTGCGGCATGGCACTTCACGGGGAAGAGCAGCGGCGGCTGACCGAGATAGAGCGGCAGCTGGCCGAGGAGAACCCGCGCCTGGCCCAGCGACTCTCCGAGCTGCGGCCCATGCGGGTTCCGAGCGTAGTGTTCGCGATGATCGGTGCCCTCTGCTCGGTCATCGCGGGCCTGTTCATCATGGTCGCGGGCGCGCAGGTGCAGACGGCCTTCCTGATCATCTTCGGGGCGGTGCTGACCTGCGGCGTGCCCACCGCGATCCTCTGGCGGACCTGGCTCTACCGGTTGCGCTGAACCCGCGGCGCGCGCCGTACGATGCGGTAGCCGGCGTCGGCCAGTATCTCCGGCAGCGCGAGCACCACGTTGCGGTCCTTCTGCCGTTCCGCCTCGCCGAGCTCCTGCCACGGCCGCAGGTCCGGATGCAGCTTGCGGGCGTTGTCCCGCCGCGCGCCGAGGCGCCAGCCGTCGGCCTTCCGCTCGGCCGTCCAGCGCTCGTGCTCGGCGACCGCCAGCCGCTCCACCTCCTCGGGCTCGAAGGCGAACGGCACCTCCTCGAGGCTGGGCACCATCCGGCAGCCGACCATCGCCAGTTTGCGTTCGATGTCGCCCGCTGAGGCACGATTGGCGTCACGCAGCGTGTCCGGCAGCTCGTCCCAGTCGACCAGCGACGGGTTGTCGGCCACGTCCTGGCCCAGCGCCCGCTGGTCCCGCAGGTAGCGCCGGTGCACGGCCCGCGCCAGCGAGTCGGTGATCCGCTCGGACAGGTACACGCTCGCCATATCCAGCACTCCCACGAATCGGAGCCGGTCCTCGTGACCGTGCTGCACAATCATCTCACCGACGCCGGCCAGCTGTGCCATCCGCACGATCACCGTGCCCCGGGTGGCGTCGACGGTGGCCGCCGCGGTGAGGCCGTCCCGGAGCGCGCGCTCCTCGTCATCGTGGCAGACGAACACCAGATGCACACCTGGTTCCGGGATGTAGACAGGCACCACGGCGACCCGGCAGGCGGCGGCGAAGAACGGGTGCCGGGCACGCAGTTCGGCCACCACCGGCTCCCCGTCGGGGTCGGCGACGATCACGTCCACGATGCCCCGGCCGGCCCGGCGCGCCAGCTCGAGCAGCAGGGCGCGGCCGAACGCGCTGAGCCCGATCACGACAAGGCGTTCGCCGTCGGGCTCGACGGCCGCGAGCACCTGCTTGGCGGCCACCCCGTCGAGGGAGAAGAAATCGACCTCCAGCTCGTTCTTCCAGCCGCGGTCGCGCAGCGCGTCGCCCAGTTCGGGGTCCGCGACGTGCGCATACACCTCCAGCGAGGCGTGCGCGCGGCGTTCGACCTGGCTCGCCGCGAGGACGGTCGCGATGTTCGCGGGGGTTTCGTCGGCGAGCGCGTAGAGCCGGTCGGCGCGGGCGAGCCCGGCGGCGACGAGCGTGGCCGGGCTGCGGGCGGAGTCGACGCGCACGACCGGGTGCTGCGCCTCCAGGTGGGTGGCCAGCGTGCGGGCCGCGACCGAGCTTCCGCAGACGATGATGTGCCGGGCGCGCCGGCGCGCCCGCAGGCGCGCGATCTCGGTCGCGAACAGCAGCCGCGCGGCCTCGACCACGGCGTAACCGGTGACCGCCGGGGTCAGGAACCGGCTGATCTCCAGCGGCCACGGGTAGGGGCCGCCGTTGGACACCGGGCCGGAGTTGATCACGAAGAGCTGCAGGTCGTAGTAGAGGAGGTCGACCGGCCGGTGCGCGAACTGGGTGCTGGTGGCCAGGTACTCGGCCAGTCCGGCGTAGCCCAGGACCAGGGAGACCACGACGAGCACGGCGAACAGCACCCGGATCAGCACCGCGGGGCGCGAGGTCAGTGCGGTAACGATGGCCTCCGTACACGAAACTGGGCAGATGTCCAGTGTGGAGCAACTTCTCCGGCTCGTCGATGACGAAATTCCCGCGGCCCTCGCCCTGCGCGAAAAGCTGCACGCCAACCCCGAGGTCGGCTTCGCCGAGTTCGGCACCGCCAGGGCGATCGCGGACGCGCTGCCGTTCGAGCCCGCGCCGGTCGCCGAAACGGGCCTGGTCGCGCGGATCGGCGGGCCGCGGGGCGTGCTGGTGCGGGCGGAGCTGGACGGGCTGCCGATCGACGAGGAGACCGACTCGCCGTTCGCCGCGGCCAACGGGTTCATGCACGCCTGCGGGCACGACGTGCACCTCGCCGCGCTGGTCGCGGTCACCCGGGCGGCGTACCGGATGCGCGAGGACCTGCCCGTGCCGTTCACCGCGGTCTTCCAGCCCAGCGAGGAGCGGCACCCCTCGGGCGCGGTGGCGCTGCTCGACGAGCCGGCGCTGACCGGCGGGTTCGACGCGGTGGTGGCCGCGCACCTGCACCCGTTGATCGCGTGGGGGTCGATCGGGATCGAGCCGGGCGCGGTGAACGCCGCATCGGACGCGGCGGAGATCCTCGTCGAGGGCGCGGGCGGGCACGGCGCGTATCCACACCTGGCGACGGATCCGGTACTCGCGCTGTCGCACGTCGTGGTGGCTCTGCACGGTCTCGTCGGCCGCCGCCTCGATCCGACCCACGCGGCGGCGCTGACGGTCGGGAAGATCGAGGCCGGGACGTCGGAGAACGTCATCCCGTCCCGCGCACGCGCGTGGGCCACGCTGCGGGCGCTCGACGCGACGGACCAGGCGGTCCTGCGCGACGCAGTCGTGTCCACTGTGGAGGGTGTCGCGGCGGCCCACGCGTGCACGGGCTCGGTGCGGTTCACGAAGAGCGAGCCGCCGCTGGTCAACGACGACGACCTGGCGCGCTCGACCGCGGCCGTCGCACCCGTGGCGGGGCTGGCTGTCGCGCCGCCCTGGCGTTCCTGCGGCAGCGACGACTTCGCCCACCTGCGCCGCCTCGGCCCGTCGCTGATGGCGTTCGTCGGCCTGCACGGCGCGCCGGGCTTCCTGCCGCGGCCGCTGCACCACCCGGAGTTCCTGCCCCCGGCCGACTCGGTCGCACTGGTGGCGAAGACCCAGGCGGTGGCATACCTGGCCGGCGCGCGGCGGGGTTAGGGCCGGTCCTTCTCGAACACCACGATGCGGAACGGCAGCGTCGGGGCGCCGACGACCTTGACGCGTGTCTTGAAGCCGTGTGCCTCGGCGGCCTTGCGCAGCAACGAGACCGGGGCGGCGCTGGTCATGTCGGCGTTGCCGCGCATGTAGCCGTCGACCTCCTCCTCGGCCAGGCCGTAGCGGATCATCCACTCGCGCCACTTCTCCATAGCCGAGGCGCCACGGCGGTCGCCGTTCACGCCGAAGACGTCCGCGAACACGAGCGTGCCGTCCTCGGTGGTGTGCTCGGCGCAGTTGAGGAAGAACTCCTCGAGCGTCTCGTCGGTCGGGTCCGGGCCGATGAGGAAGTGCATGACCAGCGAACCGAACACGATGTCGTACCGCCCGTCGACGTCCTCCCACGCCGTGCCGCGCACCAGCCGCATGTCCAGGCCCGTCTGCGCTTCCGGCTGCAGCAGCTCCCGCGCGTACGCCGTCATCTGCTCGGCCCTGTCGACCCCGCGGTACTGCCGCACCGGCCCGTGGTGCTCCAGGTCGTAGAACGGCCGGTTGATGTTGCGGATCCACGGCACGATCTCGCTCGTCAGCCGCCCGGTGCCATAGCCGATCTCGAGCACGTCGACCGAGCGCATCTTGTCCGCGTAGATGCGCAGGATCTCGCGGAACACCGTTGCCGCGCAGTCGCGGATCAGCTGGGCGTAGCGCGGGATCCAGCACCGGATGTGCCGCTCGTAGGAGTCGAAGTAGTCGGGCGAGCGGAACTCGGTCTCGCTCGTCCAGTCCTCGTCCCAGCGCCCGACGCCGTTGCGTGCCACCCACGCCCGGCGCAGGTCGGCGGCCTTCATCGTCGGCTCGAAACGCACCGCGCGCGCCTTGATCGAGTCGTAGAACTGGGCCGCGCCGGCGTAGCGCAGCGAGTTGCGCTCGATGACCAGCTGCCGGCCGTCGACGCGGCCGGGGTTGGGCCGGTAGCCGCCGATCAGGTCCGGGTCGAGCAGCAGCAGGTGATGGCCGACGGCGGCCGGGCCCAGCGGATGCACCTCGCCGACCCGCAGCTCCTCCTTGGCGGCGATGTAGATGTCGTACGGCCCGTCGCGGTGGCGTGCCTGATGGCGCCTCCACAGCTCGATCTGCCGGGCGAGCTTGTCCTCGTTCTCGAAGAACCACGACCAGTCGATGAGGAAGATCCGCTCGCTGACGTTCGCGGTCATCTCCTCCGGGTGGTCCGGGGTCCAGAACTGCTCGGTCTCGTCGGTCAGGTCGGCGATCGCGCGGACCTCCCCGCCGGTCCACTCGCGCAGGCTCGAGAAGCTCGGCAGGTAGTAGTCGGCGTCCACGACCAGCTGCGACGCACCGCCCGAGTCGAGCTCGTGGGCGAGCGCGCCGGCCCAGCCACCGAGCAGGTGCAGACTCGCGTGCTCCTCGGGATAGCCGTCGATGAACTTGTTGATCTGCTCGTTCAGCGCGTTGCGGCCCTGGCGCGCCGAGCGCTGGCCCGGGGAGAGCGTGGTCTGCGCGAGCTTGCCGAGCCAGTCGGCGAACCGCGTCTCGAAGGTCTTGAAGCCGGCCTCGTCCCCGACGTCCGAGGGGTAGGACAGGTAGTCGGGCTCGCCGAAGTTCTCCGGCAACCGCTCGGAGTCCGCCTGCTTGACGACGACCAGCGGCAGGTGCAGCGCGTGCGCGAAGCCGACCTCGTAGGCGAGGTTGGGCCGCTGCTTGCTGCCCTCGAGGATGACCAGGTCGGACTTGAGCAGCTCGTCGCTGACCTTCGCGCCGATGTCCTTGTTGACGCTCTGGTTCTCGTTCCAGTCGTAGTAGTCGAACCCGTGCTCGCCGAGCCTGTTCTTCATGACCGACAACGCCTTCTTCACGGCGTCCGGGGAACCGGCCTGGGTGGACCAGGCGAGGAAAGCGGCGAGCCGGGTCAACAAGGCCTCCGTAGGGTCACGGGTCGGATCAGCAGTGTATCCAGCCGGCTACTCCGGACGGCCGGTTCCGCGAAAACCGTTACCGCGCCGGAGGAGCCTGGGGACGAGGAACCACAGCACCCCGAAAGCGATCGCCACCAGGCCGCCGACGACGCCCATCGCGAGCGGGCCGTAGACGACCTTCGCGATCAGCGCGACGACGTCGGACACCGCGGCGGCCAGGCACACGAGCCCCGCGAGGACGGTCCGGTTGCCGACGCGCAGGATGTCCTCGCGGCGGCCCTCCCGGAACAGGATCCGGTGCCACGCCGCGGGTGCGGTCAGCAGGGCCGTGGCCAGCGCGGCGAGCACGACGGCGAGCAGGTGCATCGACTTCTCGAAGCCGCTGGCCTCGCGGAACGGCGTGGTGAACACGACCGACAGCAGGAAGCCGAACAGGATCTGCACGCCGGCCTGCGCGACCCGCAGCTCGCTGAGCAGGTCGTTGATGTTGCGCGCGAGCCGCTGGTTCGGCGTCTCGTCGGGCTCACCTTCCACGCGCTCAGCGTACGTGTGGCCGGCTCGAATCGCGGACCACGAGCTCGGGCGTGAACACCACCTGCTGGTGCTCGACGGGCTCGTCATCGCCCCTGGTCTCGGCGATGAGCAGGCCGGCCGCGGTGTGCCCGAGCCGTTTCGCGGGCTGGCGGACGGAGGTGAGCGGCACGGCCGCGGCGGCGGCGAACTCGATGTCGTCGTAGCCGACGATCGCCATCTGCCTGGGCACGCGCACGCCGGCGCCGACCATGGCCTGCAGCACGCCGAGCGCGAGGAGGTCGTTGGCGCAGAACACCGCGGTGGGCCGCGGGCTCATCCCGAGCAGCCGGGCGCCCGCGTCCCGGCCGGAGGCCACGTCCAGTGCACCCGTCTCGAGCACGGCCAGCTCAGCGCCGGAGCCGGTGAGCACGGAGCGGACGCCGGCCTCGCGGTCGCGGCACTGTTCGAGGACGTGCGGCCCGTTCACGAACGCGATCCGCTGGTGGCCCGCCTCCAGCAGGTGGCCGGCCGCGAGCGCGCCGCCCGCGACGTCGTCCACCGAGACGGAGCTGGCCTCCTCCGGGGGCACCTTCCGGTCGACGAGGACGTACGGAATCCCCCTGCGACGGAAGGTTTCCAGCGCCTCGCCCGTCGTGTCGACCGGGCTGAGCAGCACCCCGCGCACCCGCTGCTCGGCGAGCATCGAGAGGTAGGAGGCCTCGAGGTCCACGCGCTGCCCGCTGTTGCAGGTGATCACGTTGAGACCCTCGTCGTGCGCCGCCTCCTCCGCGCCACGCGCGAGATCGACGAAGAACGGGTTGCCGAGGTCGAGCACGAGCACCGCCATGATCCGGCTGCGGCCGGCGCGCAACTGACGCGCCGACTCGTCGCGGACGTACCCCAGCTCCTGGATGACCGACAGCACGCGGGACCGCGTCGCCGCCGAGACCATGTGCGGCCGGTTGACCACATTGGACACCGTACCGATGGAAACGCCGGCTTCCCGGGCCACGTCCTTGATGCCGACCATCGATCCCCTTGCTCTGCCGGTGCGCACACCCTACCATGCTCATGAAACGTTTCAAGCTTAGGTTCCAATACCGGGAAAGCCCGCAGCGCCAGCATTCCACGGCATCGACGGGGTCTAACGTGGCAGCTGACGACAAGGAGGCTCCACGTGGAACTGATGCGGCTGGGCGAGTTCGGCAGCGAGCGGCCGGCGGTGCGCCGCGACGGCGGGGTGTACGACCTGGGCGGGCTGACCGCCGACATCACCGGGGACTTCCTCGCCGACGGCGGCCTCACCCGCGTCGCGGAGGCGCTCGACGCCGGCTCGCTGTCCACTGTGGAGGAAGCCGGGCGGCGGATCGGGGCGCCGGTGGCCAAACCGGGCGCAGTGATCTGCATCGGGCAGAACTACGCCGCGCACGCGGCCGAGTCCGGCTCCGCGCCGCCCGAGCGGCCGATCATCTTCTTCAAGCCGCCGAACACAGTGGTCGGCCCGAACGACGACGTGCTCATCCCGCCGGGCGCGACGAAGGTGGACTGGGAGGTCGAGCTCGCGGTCGTGATCGGCAAGCAGGCGCGGTACCTGTCCTCGCCCGAGGAGGCGCTGTCCCACGTCGCCGGGTACACGATCGGCAACGACGTGTCCGAGCGTGCGCTGCAGGTCGAGCAGTCGGGCGGACAGTGGTCGAAGGGCAAGTCGGCGGAGACGTTCAACCCGCTCGGGCCGTGGCTGCGGCCGGCGGCCGAGGTGGCGGACCCGCAGAAGCTCGGTCTCCGCTCCTGGGTGAACGGCGAGCCGCGCCAGGACTCGAACACCGCGGACATGATCTTCTCGGTGGCGCAGCTGGTCTTCGACCTCTCGCAGTACCTCGTGCTGGACCCCGGCGACGTGGTCAACACCGGCACCCCGGAGGGCGTCGCACTGTCCGGGAAGTTCCCGTTCCTGCAGGCCGGGGACGTGCTGGAGCTGGAGATCGACGGGCTGGGGAGGCAGCGCCAGCAGCTGCGGTGAGCGGGGCGGCTGCGGGTGTCCTTCGTCACGGGCGACAATGGAGGACGTGACGCAGACCCTGACCAAGCCCGCCCTGAAGATCGGCCCCTACGCGGTCGATCCGCCGGTCGTGCTCGCGCCGATGGCGGGGATCACGAACGTCGCGTTCCGGCAGCTGTGCCAGGAGTACGGTGCCGGCATCTACGTCTGCGAGATGATCACCGCCCGCGCGGTCGTCGAGCGGCATCCCGGCACGATGCACATGATGACCTTCGGCGAGCACGAAAAGCCCAGGTCGATGCAGCTGTACGGGGTGGACCCGAAGACCATGGCCGAGGCCGTGCGGATCATCGTCGGCGAGGGGCTGGCCGACCACGTCGACTCGAACTTCGGCTGCCCCGTCGCCAAGGTCACGCGCAAGGGCGGCGGGGCGGCGCTGCCGTTCAAGCGCCGCCTGTTCGCCGACATCGTGTCCTCGTCGGTGAAGGCCGCGGAGTCCGCCGGGGTGCCGTTCACGGTCAAGTTCCGCATCGGCATCGACGACGAGCACCACACGTACCTCGACGCCGGGCGGATCGCCGAGGCCGAGGGCGCGGCGGCGGTGTCGCTGCACGCCCGCACCGCGGCGCAGCGGTACTCGGGCAAGGCCGACTGGAGCGCGATCGCACGCCTGAAGGAGGCCGTGCAGAGCATCCCCGTGTTGGGCAACGGCGACATCTTCGCCGCGGACGACGCGTTGCGCATGATGGCCGAGACGGGCTGCGACGGCGTCGTCGTCGGGCGCGGCTGCCTCGGGCGGCCGTGGCTGTTCGGCGAACTGGAGGCCGCGTTCGCCGGGCGGGAGATCCCCGCCGGACCGTCGCTCGGCGAGGTCGCGCGCGTGCTGCGCCGGCACGCGGAACTGCTGATCGAGCACGACGGGCCGACGAAGGCGATGCGGGACCTGCGCAAGCACATGGCGTGGTACTTCATGGGCTTCCCGGTCGGCTCCGAGCTGCGGCGCCGGTTCGCGATGGTGTCCTCGCTCGACGAGCTGAACGAGCTGATCACGCACCTCGACCACGATGCGCCGTTCCCGGCGGACGCCCTGGGCCCGCGCGGCCGGCAGGGCTCGCCCGGCAAGGTCACCCTGCCCCACGGCTGGCTCGACGACCCGGACGACAACCTGGTCCCCGAAGCCGAGGACATGCACTCTGGGGGCTGAGGCCTCGATCTACCTAAACCTCCGAGGTTTTGCCTATACTGCTTCGCTGTTCCCCGAGCTCTTGCTCCCCGGCCCACGAGTGGTGACACATGGTTTCCGCCAGCGAGCCTTCGACCACCGCATACGACCGGCTGGCTTCGGCGATCCGCGAGGAGATTCTGTCGGGCGCACTGCGACCCGGCGATCGTCTGCCGACAGAACCCGAGCTCTCGGCGTACTACCGGGTCAGTCGCAACACGGCACGGGAGGCCATCCGCGCATTGGCCTCCCAGGGCCTGGTGAAGGTCAAACGCGGAGTGGCCGGTGGCACCTTCGTCAGCGCACCCTCGTTTTCGCACATCAGTCAGACTTTGCGCACCGGGCTCGCACTGGTGACCGACGGCGTGCACCTGACGGTCTCCGCCTTGATGGACGTCAGGGAGATGCTCGAGGTACCGGCCGCGGAATTCGCCGCCCGGCTCCGCACGGACGAGGAACTGGCGGCCATCCGCCGGACCTTGTTCGATCCAGCCGAAGTCGACCCCGGCAACGTCTTCGATAGCAACCGCGATTTCCATACGTGTCTACTGCGAGCAACTCACAATCCGCTACTCGAAGTGCTGGCCGAGCCGGTTTTCCGGGTACTGAAGGAACGGTTCCTGCGGGAGCGGGCGCCGGCCAGCTTCTGGGCGGAGGTCGACCGGGAGCATCGCGAGATCATCGGCTTCCTGGAGTGCGGCGACCAGGCAGGCGCCCGTGAAGCCAACCGGGCGCACCTTCGACACCTGCGCGGCACCTATGAGCGACTCGATCGCTTGACCGCCAAAACCTCCGAGGTTTACGCTGTCGGAGACCACGGCGTCGACTAACAAATCCCGTATGACTGAAGGTTCCGCACCGGCCGCGTGCACGTCCGCGCGCCTCCTCTGAAATGGAGCCGTACATGACCGTGAAACCCGGTTGGCAGGGTCGATTCTTCGAGGACTTCGAGATCGACGACGTCTATCGCCATCCGCTGGGGCGCACCGTGACCGAAACCGACAACACGTGGTTCACGCTGCTCACGATGAACACCAATGAGGCACACTTCAACGCCGAGGTCGGCGCGGCGTCGGAGTTCGGCAAGCCGCTCGTGGTCTCGACGCTGACGATCGCCATCGCGATCGGGCAGAGCGTCATCGATACCACGCAGAACGCGTTCGCGAATCTGGGCCTGGACAAGCTCACGCTGACTCATCCTGTGTACGCGGGTAACACGCTGTGGTCGGAGTCCATCGTGCTCGGCAAACGCGAGTCCGGCAGCCGGCCGCACGCGGGCATCGTCACGGTCAAGACTCGTACGCTCAACCAGCACGGAGACGAGGTCCTCTCGTTCGTCCGGACCTTCTATGTGCATCGCCGTGGGCACGGCACCTCGACCTTTCCCGAGGCCAAGAAGCCCTTCACGGTCCTCGATTCGGAGCGGTCGTGATGAAGCCTCTGGAGGATGTCCGCATCCTGGCGCTGGAGCAGTACGGTGCCGGCCCGTTCGGTTCGCTGCATCTCGCGCACCTCGGCGCGGACGTGATCAAGATCGAGGATCCCGGTGCCGGTGGCGACGTCGGCCGTTACGTGCCACCGTTCGCCGAGGGCGAGGACTCGCTGTTCTTCGAATCCTTCAACCGCGACAAGCGCAGCATCAGCCTCGATGTTCGTCATCCAGAGGGGCGCGCCGTGCTGGAGGACCTCGTGCGTCACTCCGACGCGGTGTACTCGAACCTGCGCGGTGACGTACCTGCGAAGCTCGGCATCCGGTACGACGACCTCAAGGACGTCAACCCCAAGATCGTGTGCTGCTCGCTGTCCGGGTTCGGCATGACGGGACCCCGCGCGGCCGAACCCGGCTACGACTACGTGTTGCAGGGGCTGGCGGGGTGGATGACGCTCACCGGTGACCCGGACGGTCCGCCGGAGAAGACCGGACTGTCGCTCGTGGACTACTCCGGCGGCTTCGTGGCGGCCATCTCGCTGCTCGCCGGCGTGCACGCGGCCCGACGGGACGGCGTCGGCATGGACTGCGACGTGAGCCTTTACGACACCGCGATCAGTCTGTTGACCTATCCCGCCACGTGGCACCTGACCGCCGCGTACCAGCCCGCCCGTACCCGCCGTTCGGCTCATCCATCGCTGGTGCCGTTCCAGGCGTTCTCCGCGAAGGACGGCTGGCTGGTGATCGGCTGCGCAAAGGAGAAGTTCTGGCAGCGGCTGGCCGCCGTCATCGAGCGGCCCGAGCTCGCCACTGATCGCCGGTTCGCCACCTTCGCCGACCGCAACGAGAACCGCCAGGAGTTGCAGGACATCCTCGACGAAGAACTCTCCACGCGAACCGTGGCGGAATGGCTCGAGGCGCTCCGGGCAGCCGCTGTGCCGTGTGCGCCGGTCAACGATGTCGGACAGGCCTTGCGTGACGAGCACACGCTGGCGCGCGATCTCATCGTTTCGACCGAGCATCCGCGGTTCGGATCGGTGTGGCAGGTCAACTCGCCCGTTCGAGCCGGCAACGTCCCGCAGCAGCACAGGCGTGCGCCCTTCCGTGGTGAGCACACCGCCACCGTCCTGCGTGACCTCCTGGGCTACGACGACGAGACTGTCCGCCGGTTGAGCACGGCCGGCGTATTCGGACCGGAGAATTAGCTCCGCACCATCCGCGAGCACCATTACTGGGTGAAACCTGCCCGAATTCGGGCAGGAACCTTGCCGAAGATGACTCCGACTGCGAACGTCTGAGGATGGATCAGCAGCTGGTGCGCCACATCGCAGGCTCCACGGGCCTGCCGGTGCCGGTCGCCGAGCGCGTGATCGCGGACGTCATCGCGTACTACCGCGAGACGACCGAGGAGTTCGTGCGCCGCCGGCACGGGGAGCTGCAGCGGCGTGGGCGCAAGAACGCCGAGATCTGGCAGATCGTCACGACGGAACTGGCCGAGCGCCCCGTCGGCGCGGGCGAGCTGACCGAGCGCCAGCTGCGACGGATCGTCTACGGGTGAAGGAAGGCTCTACATGTGCGGAATCGTGGGTTACGTCGGCAGACGGGCGGCCACGCCGATCCTGCTGGAGGGGTTGCACCGGCTGGAGTACCGCGGGTACGACTCGGCGGGGCTCGCCGTCGCGCAGCGCAGCCGGCTCAAGATCACGAAGGCCGCCGTGCGCGTGGACGAGTTGCGGGGCCTCGTCGAGGAGGACCAACCCTCAACTGTGGGCATCGCCCACACCCGCTGGGCCACCCACGGTGAGCCGACCGATGCGAACGCGCATCCGCACGTCGACAGCGCGAAGCGGATCGCCGTGGTGCACAACGGAATCATCGAGAACGCGGGCCGGCTGCGGGATCGGCTGGCCGCGGACGGCGTGAAGTTCGTGTCCGAAACGGACACCGAGGCGCTCGCACACCTGATCGCGCGGGCACTGGCGGACGGCGCGTCCTCGCTCGAGGACGCGGTGCGCGCGACGCTGCGGGAGGTTAACGGCGCGTACGGGCTCGTCGTGCTGGACGCGCAGAACCCGGGTCAGCTCGTCGTGGCGCGCAACGGCAGCCCCATCGTGCTGGGCATCGGCGACGGCGAGATGTTCGTCGCGTCGGACGTCGCCGCGCTCGTGCGGTACACCCAGCGCGTCGTGTACCTCGACGACGGCGAGCTGGCCACGATCACGGCGGACGACTTCGTCACCAGCACGCTGCAGGCCCACCGCACCGCGAAAACCCCGACGACGGTGGACCTCGACGACGACGACTACCAGCTCGGCAACTACTCGAACTTCATGCACAAGGAGATCTGGGAGCAGCCGGAGTCGGTGCGGCGGACCCTGCTCGGCAGGCTCGACGAGCGGTTCGGCACCGCCCGGCTGGGCGGGATCAACCTCGACCCGCGGGCGCTGCGTGCGATCCGGCGGGTGAAGTTCCTCGGCTGCGGATCGGCGTACTACGCGGGGCAGATCGGTGCGAACCTCGTCGAGGAATGGGCGCGGCTGCCCGCCGACGCGGAGCCGGCGTCGGAACTGCGCTACCGCAACCCGGTCGTGGAGGAGGACACGCTGTACGTCGCGGTGAGCCAGTCCGGCGAGACCGCCGACACGCTGGCGGCGGTGCAGGAGCTGCGGCGCAAGGGCGGACAGGTGATCGGCGTGGTCAACACGGTCGGCAGCGCCATCGCGCGCGAGTGCGGGAGCGGGGTGTTCCTGCACGCGGGGCCGGAGGTTTCCGTCGCGTCGACCAAGGCGTACACGAACATGGCTGTCTGCTTCGCGATGCTGGCGCTGTCGCTCGGGCGGGTGCGCGACCTGTCGGTTTCGGACGGCTCACGGATCGTCGCGGCGCTGGACGCGCTGCCCGCGCGGATCACGGAGGTCTTCGCGGCGGAGGACGAGATCTCCGCCGTGGCGAAGGAACACAGTGGTGCGGAACGGATGTTCTTCATCGGCCGGGTGCGGGGCTGGCCGGTCGCGCGGGAGGGCGCGCAGAAGCTGAAGGAGATCTCGTACGTGCACGCGGAGGCGTACCAGGCGGGCGAGCTGAAGCACGGGCCGCTGGCGCTGATCGACCCGGGGATGCCGTCGGTGGTCGTCGTGCCCGACGACGAGCTGCTGGTGAAGAACATCGGGACGATCGAGCAGATCAAGGCCCGCGGCGGCCCGGTCATCGCGGTGACGAACGCTTCGCTGCCGTCGGGGCTGGCCGACTCGGTGATCCAGGTGCCGCGCAGCGAGCCCGAGCTGGACCCGATCCTGTTCACGATCCCGCTGCAGGTGTTCGCCTACCACCTGGCGCACCACCTGGGCCGGGACATCGACAAGCCCCGGAACCTGGCGAAGAGCGTGACGGTGGAGTAACAGCGCGGCGGCGCCGGGCGACCCTCTTCGGAGGAGCTTGGAGCCGGACATGCGGATCAAAATTCTCGGTGTCGCCGCGTTGTTGGGTTGCCTCACCGCCTGCGCGCAACCGGCGGTACCCGGTGCTCCGGTGCCGGTCACGACCGTGGCGCCGGTCGAGGTCACGCCGACGACCACGGCGGTGCCGCCCCCTGCCCCGGCCACCACGACGACGAAACCGGGACCCACCACCACCCGGAAATCGTCCACACGCAGGACGACCACCCGGGTGCCGCCGCAGTACGGGTATCAGTGCCGCGATGGCGACGAGAAGCTGTACTCGATCTGTGCCGGACACAAGGCGTGGGTCGACGGGCAGCTGGAGCTCACGAACTGCCTCGACAGCGGCGGCACCTGGGACATCGAGCACCAGCGATGCACGAGGGCGCCTAGTACGACGGCTTCGTCGTCGGGGTCGGGGTGAGGACGCCGAGGTCGATGGGCGGAGCGTTGAACGCCGAGTCGTACGCCTCCTGCACGCCGGGCGCGATGGCCGGCTCCGCCGGTGGGCGCGGATGCGGGATCATCGCGTCCCGGCTGACCCGGGCCGCACGCTCATCCGCGGTCTCACCCCGGGTGTTCTTCGCCGGTTGCCGGGTCGTCACCGGCTTCGCGGCGGATACCGTCGCAGGCGGTGGAGGAGGCGGGGCGTCGGCCAGCTGCGCCTCGTCCTGCTCCACCACCGCGACGGCGGTGTTCCCACCCGTCACCGGTTCCTCCGACAGGCTCATCGGGACGATCGCCATCGCGATCGGCGCGGCCACGAGCAGCAGGAGGATCACGGATCTTCGCATTGGGCCTCTTCCACGCAGGACAAGATCA
Organism: Amycolatopsis acidiphila; assembly: GCF_021391495.1. Classification (NCBI taxonomy): domain Bacteria; kingdom Bacillati; phylum Actinomycetota; class Actinomycetes; order Pseudonocardiales; family Pseudonocardiaceae; genus Amycolatopsis; species Amycolatopsis acidiphila. The sequence continues at coordinate 7,919,363 of NZ_CP090063.1, forward strand.
AACGGAAGATACCATCCCAGAATTCCGTGCCCTGCTGACGAAAAACAACCGCTCGACGGTCATTTTCGGTCCGGCAAAAGCAAACTTGCGCCGCGGTCTTGCCGAGCCCTTCGACGATCGCGGTGCTGACCGCCGTGGCTTCGACCTCCCCTGGTCGATCCACGGCTCGTACGGCTGCACGCCGGCCACCGGTCCGCTCGACCGCCCGGATGCCAGCGATCTTCGCGAGCGCGCTCGCGTTGTGCAGTTTCGGCACCGATCGCGGTCATCAGCTTCCGCCGGGCGTCGTACAACGCCCGGGGGCACCCCGGATGTCGTGGTGCAGCCGGCCGAGGGTCTCGTCGAGCTCATTCATCGAGTTCTCCTGGGTGAGGACGGTCGGCAGGGCCTGCAGGCGCTGAGCTGACCACCCAGCCCAGCTCGACCAGCTCGGCGACGGCGAGCGCTCGCGTGGCATCGGTGGTGCAGAAGCTCGCCGGGGCGTTCGGGTGGGCGTGATCTGTCGGTGGATGTCGGTACGGTTCTCGGCATGACCGCCGGCCTCCTGCGCGCGCCACCGGCCTCTCAAGCGGTGTCGGGAGTTGGTTAGAAGCCGGCGATGGGTGCTGCCGCGTGGCTGATCGGCACGGTGTGCGTGATCCAGGACCGGGCGACGAGAAGGTGCAGCAGGAAGGACGTCGGCTCTGCCAGGTAGTTGGGCACTCCGTCGTGCAGCACCAGGCCACTCTGGAGGTGCGTGCTGGGGGCGATGGCCAGGACACTGCCTGCGAAGGCAGCGGTGACGGGGCGGTGCACGTGGCCTGCCAGCACCCGTGCGACATTGGTGTGCTGGACGAGCACGTCCAGCAGTTCCACGCCGTCCTCCAGGCGCATTCCGTCCAGAAACGGGATGCCGACATCGATCGGAGGATGGTGCAGGCACACGATCGCCGGCGTGTCCCGCTTGCGAGCGAGGATTCCGTTGAGCCAGTTCAGTTGCGGCGTTCCCAAGCAGCCTTTCGGCGACCCGGAGACCGTGGATTCGAGGACGACAAGGGTGAATGCGGGATAGTCCACCGCGTACTGCGTGCGCTCGGTACCGCCGATAAAGCGGGTGCCATCGAACTCGTCCAGCAGCGCTGCCGGGTCGTCGTGGTTGCCTGCCGCCAGATGCAACGGCAGCGGGAAGCGGTCGATCGCCTCGTGCAGTTCCTTGTACTCCTCCGGCCTGCCGTGCTCCACAAGATCGCCGGTGATCACGACGCAGTCGGGCTGTGGGTCGAGCGCGAGGACGCGGCCGAGGGCCCGGTTGAGCCCGACAGCCGGAGGTCCGGCCAGAGGACCCGTGGTCATGTGCGGGTCGCTGAGATGCGCGATCGCTGCGGTCATAGCCCCCAACGCTCCAGCATGCGTCACGGCCGTGGCAACCGGTCACGCACCCGCGCCGATCTGCCAGGGGGCGTTGGGATGTTGCTGGAGATAGCAGAAGGGGTGCCTCCCGGACCTGGGTGGCACCCCTTCTGACCTGCGAAGAGCGGATGACGGGAATCGAACCCGCGTATTCAGCTTGGGAACCATATCCGGAGACCAGGAAAACGGCGCTGACCTGCGGTTCTTGGTGTGCGTGGGGTACCCGTGTTGACCGTTGTTGACCGGGGCATGTTGTTGGCATGTTGCTGCGGGCTGCCCTCGCACAGGGCTCCTGCTGAGGTGATCTCCTCGCGGCGCGGGTTCATCCCTGCCAGGCCGGGTGGTGCCGGTCAAGGGTTTGCCGGAGGCCGCGAAGCGCCCTTGACCGGTGCCGGCCGGCCTGGCAGCCCTCGGGCGCGCCGTGAGGAGGTCACCGGTCGTGCCCTTCCCTGATCTCCGAAGCGGTGCCGGGTCCAGGGCAGAGCCCTGGCCGCCGGAGGGCTTCCGCACCCCGATGACGAGCCCGCCGGGGCAGTTCCGGTTGGATCAGGCTTATGGCCGACGGGTACCCGGACCTACGCATCGATCGATATGTGACGGTCGTCCAAGGCGACCAGCATCACCAGGCTCGGTTGCGCGGTTGGTTGGATGGCCACGACGGAACGAGACCGATCTACCGACTTGAGCTGCTGACCAGCCAAGGGACGTACGGAGGTCCCTACACGGCGACCGGACCGGACATGTTCGAGGCCCTTGTGCGATTGCGGCGCCAACTGGAACCGGAAGGGTTGAGAATCGCGATCCAGGGCTCCCGACGCGACGCGTACCCCAGCGGCATGGCCCGCGACATGGGGGGCGGCGAGCGAGTCTACGTCCTACGTCCGGGACGGACAGCTCGCCGCGACGACCTCGTGGACACCTTCGCCGAAGCACCGCCCGACCAGTTGGCGACAGTCGACGAACAGCGAACCTTCTGGGAAGCCTGGCTCAAGGAAGCCGACAAGGCGTAGGCAGGGTCCGGTCGTCGAACCTTCTGGGATCGGGTGGTCACTGAATCGCTGGGGCCGCCGGCCGAAGCGGAGCGGCAGGCCGAGCGGCGCAGCGGCGCGCTTGCGCGCCGCCCTTGATCCATTAGAGGCAAGTTCGGCAGGTCGAGCGTTGGCTCAGTGGCTCCCGGTCAAATCCGGCAGCGTAGGCATGCCCACACGGTCTCGCGCTGCCCCAAAACTGTCGGTGCGCCTGTCTAGTCTTGGAGCCATGAACGAGGGACGCTCCAAACCCCGGGCACGGCTGCTAATCACCGACTTGGACAACACGCTGTGGGACTGGTTCCAAGCGTGGTACCGATCCTTTTCAGCCATGCTGAACAAGCTATCCGAGCTGAGCGGCGTCTCCGTACAACAGCTAGAGCGTGAAATTCAGGTTGTCCACCGCGCGAGGGGGACGACGGAATACTCGTATCTATTGAATGAGCTGCCGTCATTGTTAAGGCAAGGCCTTGACTCCGACCCCTTGACCTACTACGACCAAGCTATTCATACTCTCAACCGCGAACGGCGTACATTTACAAACCTCTACCCAGGAGTCAAAGATACACTCATTAAGCTCCGCCAACGCGGAATCCCAGTAGTTGGCTACTCTGAATCGATCGCATATTGGACCGAATGGCGCATCCGAAAAACCCGCTTAGATGGCCTTCTCTCCGTGCTATACACATCGCCCGATCACGACCTTCCATCTGGCGTGACCTTCGAAAAACTTCGATGGCACCCTAACCATGAATACGGGTTAGTTCAAACGGAACATCGTCACGTTCCCGAGGGGACTTTGAAGCCCGCCCCCTCGATCCTAAAGAAGATAATGTGCGACTTTGATGTTGAGCCTTCTCAGGCGGTGTATGTAGGCGATAGTCTAATGAAAGATGTCGCAATGGCGCAGATGGTGGGAGCACTAGATGTACATGCGTCGTATGGGATAGCCCAGCACGCCGAGGGCTACGATCTCCTCCGCCGAGTGTCGCACTGGAGTCAGGGCGAAATTGAGCGGGAAAAGCAGCTAGCATCACAGCCCGACGTTACCCCTACTTACTCCCTTCGTAGCGGCTTCAACGAACTACTTGAAACTTTCGACCTTGGCGGAAATTGCTAATGAACGACGAGGATCTAGTCAAAAACTATGTGGAACTGTGGAAACAAACGATAGCCGTCCAGCAGCATTTCAACGATATCGCTTGGCGTATACGGCAACTGGCCCTAACGGCACTCACTTTCGCACTCGGGGCCGCGGCCGTGGCCGCCAAAGACCGCACGACTATCCAGCTAGGAGGGCTAGAGATCCAACTCTCCACCACCATCCTTATATTCGGAATAATTGTTTGGGGGTCATTTTACTTTGTAGATCAAGTTTGGTATCACAAGCTACTAATTGGCGCCGTGAAGCACGGGGAGACACTAGAACGAGCGCTGGCGTTATACCTGCCAGAATCGGGGCTGACCCAAGAGATCAGCAAAGCTAGTCCCTCGCACATAAAAATTGGGCTAGGAAGGTTCACGCCCACGAAAAGGATCACACTTCATTCTACGAATAAGCTGCGGATATTTTACGCTGCTGGGGGCATTGCCCAGTTGGTCGTAGCAATTATTCTGCAGTTTTCCTCGAAGACCCCTCACGTCTATCCACTCTGATCCTTGCTTCCGGGTAGGCGCCTCTCGATGGCTGAAGGCAGCAGCAGGCCAGCGAGTCAGTCCGGACCACGTCCCAGAGCGTCAACGCATCGACTCCTCCTACTGCGCCCTCCCTATCCTTCGACAAGCGGTGCGATCCATGTCACACCGTCAGATGGCTTAAGATCGGCATCGGCGTAGCGCGCGCCTCCCCAGCTTCGAACGCATGTACGACAGGATGGTGCGGTGACTTCCTTCGAGCCCCTGGTCGACAGCCCCGAGCTGCGGAAGGCGCGAGGTGCCTTCTTCACGCCTGCAGCTCTCTGTAGCTACGTGGTGAACTGGGCTGTTCGAGACGCGGCCGATCGAGTTCTTGAACCAGCCTGCGGTGAGGCAGCCTTCCTAACTGCGGCCGGCGAGCGTCTCATGGAGCTCGCTGCTCAAAGCCGCAGGCCTGCTGCCGCGTTGCACGGCGTTGAGCTACACGAACACAGCGCACGTCACGCCGCTGCCGTGGTGCGGGCGCAGGGGAACGACGTTCAAGTCGACGTCGGGGACTTCTTCACCTTCAGTCCGGAACCTGTCTATGACGTGGTCATAGGTAATCCTCCCTACGTGCGTTATCAGGACTTTGCGGGTGAAGCGCGTATGCGGTCCCGCGAGGCGGCACTTCGCGCCGGCGTCCCGCTGACTGGCTTGGCGTCGTCCTGGGCCGCGTTCACAGTGCACGCTGCACTTTTTCTAAAGCCCGGCGGCCGCCTAGGCCTTGTTCTTCCAGCCGAGCTCTTAAGTGTTAACTATGCGGCACCAATTCGCCGCTTCCTAATGGAACGCTTCCAGTCCCTGCGCCTAGTTATGTTCACAGAACGTGTTTTCCCGGGCGTAATGGAAGAAGTCGTTCTTATTCTAGCAGATGGGTTCGGCCGAGGCTCGGCCAAACACTGCGATATCTATCAAGCAAAAAACACCACAGATCTACATCAAGCAATCGAGCAACGATGGACGCCAGTCGATCTCGAAGCCAAGTGGTCTCCGTCTCTATTGTCAGAGTCCGCGCTCGATGCGTACGAGTCACTGGCCGCAAGTTCAATGTTTTCCACACTGCTCGCTTGGGGTGAGACCACGCTTGGAATGGTGACAGGAAATAACAAGTACTTCATGATGTCGCCAGCTCAAGTGGCAGAACTAGGGCTTTCCCCCGACGAACTGTTGCCTATGTCGCCGCCGGGTTCGCGCCATCTTCGCGGCCTAGAATTTACGAAAGCTGCCTGGCGAGAGCTTGGCAGCGACGGGATGGCAACGTTGCTTCTGCGACCAATGGGCGAGCCCTCCCCTGAGGCAAAAGCTTACTTCGCGAAGGGCGAGAAAGATAAGGTCGACCAAGCATACAAATGCCGAGTTCGCAAGCCGTGGTGGCGCGTCCCATTGGTAGCTAAAGCCGACATGTTCCTCACTTATATGAACGCCGACACCGTGCGTCTGTGTCAAAACAGTGCGGGCGTGCACAATCTGAACTCGGTACACGGCGTATATCTACGAAAAGGCGTGCTTCAGCTCGGAAAGAAAAACCTGCCAATTGCCACGCTCAATTCGATGACCTTGCTAAGCGCAGAGACTGTGGGGCGAGCCTATGGCGGCGGCATGTTGAAAGTCGAGCCAAAAGAAGCGGATCAACTTATAGTGCCGTCAAAGATGCTCGTCGAAAACGCTCAGGGCGACCTCGCTTCTATCCGCCCACAAGTCGCTCGGTTTCTGCAAACTGGCAAGTTATTCGAAGCTGTTCGACTAGTTGACGACGTCTTATTAAGTGCTCATGTAAAGATGAATCGAACACAGATAAAGGCGCTCCGTACATCGCATATGGAGTTGCGAAAACGTCGCGCCTCTAGAGGAGCCAGCGCGCGTGACTCGAATTGACGACTCAGTCAGACAAGCTCTCAAGTCGCTTGGCACTAAGCCTCCCGATGACTCGAATAATTCGGTTAAGAAGGCTTACTCGGAAAACATGTCGAATGCTCTCGCGGCGGCGCTCGCCGATGAGCTTCGACGTCGCGGCCTACGCGGTACCCGCCCGGCCGGTCCAGGAGAGGTGGGGGCATCGGGAGCCGGGCGCCGACTTAATGGTGGCTTATTTTCGAAAAAGATCGATGTGAGCTGGGCGACCGAAGAGTCCGGGCTCCTGCTCGGAATGAGTATCAAGTGTATAAATTTCCGAGACGGTCGAAGCCATAATTACCAGAAGAACCTGACCAATCGTAGGGGCGACCTGGCGGTAGAAGCGGTTACGCTGCATCGAAGGTTTCCGTATGCAGTCCTGGCAGGCTTCCTGGTTATGGATGACGGCGCACGCCATGACGGTACTGCGAAACGCACCAGCACATTCATTAACGCGTTTCCACGTCTCCGGATTTTTACTGGAAGGTCAGACCCATCAGGCCGCGAGGAGCAGTTCGAGCGATTGTACATAATGTTAGTCGATGCTAATCCGTTTCGACCAACACTTGACTGCTATCGAGCTGATGACCCTAGCCAGGCCGTGCCTATGGACGAGATATTTGACGACTTGATTTCTTTGTTAGTCGAGAGAAACTTCGACGCTTACGAGCGAAATGGCAGTAACGGCCTCCAGAAGGCAAAGTGATGACTGAAGCTAAGATCGTTGACATCTTTTCATTGCTTGAGCCGATTGTGCTCGCGCATCCTGAGACCAACCCTTGGCAGGTTCGTGGCGCTGGACCTGCGGTATATGACGCTGACTTCAAGTTGCTTGAGGAGATGCTGACTGTCCCCGTGGCAGAGGGAACGGGGACTCAGTCGGGTAGACTGGCGAAAACGATCGATGCCTGGGTTGCAAGGGAGTTGCGACGTTCTGGCTTCGACGAAGACGAGGTTTGGCCACGCCTGAGCGCACCCCGCGTTGTACCGCGCGAGGTCTCGCAGTTCATAAAGATGTTGCCTCGGCGGTTACAGTCCGAAGCCAGGATGCAACTCCTCCGCAACACCACGGTTGCCCCTTCGGACGCGCGCATACTAGGACGAGCGTATGTGAAGCAGGTCGACGTCCTCATAGCACAATGGTCACGCGGCCCCGAGCTTCTCGTCTCAACTAAGAGCATGGGGTCCTCGTTTAGAAAGAACCTGGCAAACAGATTTGAAGAGGCATACGGCGATGCCAAGAACTTGCGTGGCCGATACCCGCTTGCAGCGATGGGTTTTTTGTTTCTCCTGAGATCGACAATCCAGGAGGAGGCGGGGGCCTTCGAGCGCGCGGTTGACATGATGCGGAAGCTGAAGGCGGAAAGTGACGTATACGACGCAACTTGCCTAGTTGTGGCTGAGTGGCACGAGGGGATGAAGCCCGCAAAGGTGACCTTGCTAAATGATTTGGTACCCGAGGACTTGAACGCCAACACGTTTATGGCGACACTCGTTGATGCCGTTTTGACTCGAACACCTGTGGAGATGCACGTTGAGGTACGGCAGCGGCGCGAGCATCGCGTACTGCCGATCGAGTAGGCAGGTCGGGGATCGAGACAGAACGGCTCGCCAGGTCCTAGGTAGTACTTTAAGTGTTGGGTGATACTCTGAGTGCTACTCTAGGGAGGAGCGGTCATGTTCGCGCTTATTGTTCGGTTTTATCTTCGTGATGAAGTAGCAGCTGAGCAGTTCGATTCGTTGGTCGCGGAGACGGTGCCCTTGATCAGAGCTACAGAGCCCGGCACTCTGATCTACGCCGTGCACAAGGTCAAGGACGCTCCGCTGTCGCGCGTCTTCTACGAGCTGTACGAGTCGCGCGAGGCGTTTGACCAGCACGAAGCCAACGAGCACACTAAGCGCTTCCTGGCTGAGCGAGAGCAGTACCTGACTGGTGTCCGCGTCGAGTTCTTGGACTCGCCGACCGGCAAGGGGTTCTGATGCCTCTGCCCAGCGACGCGAAGGCACTTGGCAGGCGAGTCGCGTCGCATCGGGCCAGGCGGGGGCTGTCTCAGAAGGAGCTTGGGGCGAAGATCAGCCGCTCTGAGAGCTGGGTGAGTCAGGTCGAGCGGGGTGCTCGGCGGATCGACCGCATGTCGGTGTTGGAGACGCTGGCTGAGGCGCTTGAGGTGCCGATCGGTGAGCTGGCTCCCGAAGAGAACGTGGTCGCTGCCGCGACTCAGAAGCCGCAGGCTGCATCCAGTCTGAGTTTGGCCCTGTCGTCGAGTGATGCGCTGCATGCGGTGCTGTCCGAGAAAGCCCCGGTCGATATCGACGCTCTGGGGGCCAGGGCTGAGCAAGCGTGGGACTTCGCGCACGGCTCGGAGTACGAGAACCTGAGCGAACTGCTCGGGACGCTGATCCCAGAGCTGGAGTACGCCGCCCGCAAGACCACGGGCGCGGACCGGCAGCGGGCGTGCATCGCGAAGGCCAAGGCGTATCACGCGGCGGCTGGTGTCCTCTCGAAGATGGACGAGCTGGCGGCGGCCTTGGTGGCTGTCGACCGCTCGATCGCTGCTGCGGAAGAGGCCGACGACCCGCTGTTGATGGCGGCCGGCGCCTTCCGGCTGGCCATCGTGTTCCAGAACGCCCGACGCCAAGACCTGGCACTTCGCACGGCGAGTACGGCCGTCAACGCACTGGCGCGGCTGGTCGAGGCTGGAGAACCGGAAGCCGTGGCACTACGTGGCGCCCTGTACTTGCAGCTCGCCGTGGCGTCGGCTCGTACAAACCAGGCGGACGAGGCTTACGGCTACCTGGAGCGCGCCCGAGAGGCCGCAAGCTTCTTGGGCGTCGACCGGAACGACTACAACACCGAGTTCGGGCCCACGAACGTCATGCTGCACGAGGTCAACGTGGCCGTAGAGCTCGGCGACGCCGGTCGTGCCCTCCGGGTGGCAGCCAAGGCTGACACCTCCCGCATGTCACCGGAGCGGCAGGGTCGTCTCCTGATCGACGTGGCTCGCGCACACGCACAGCGGCGACAAGCCGAGGAGCTAACAGCCGCACTCCGACGTGCCTTCGAAGTGGCTCCGGAGCAGGTGCGTACCCACCGAGTCGTCCGAGAGCTGCTGGATGACGCCCTCAGCAGCGACTACGGGAACACTCCTGAGCTGCGAGAACTCTCCCACGAGATCGGAGCACGCGCCTAACCCGCACTTTTTTTGCGATACCCGCACTTTCAGTGTTGCCCGGTACTGAAAGTGCGGGTAGCTTGGTCTATGCAAGCCCGCGAAGGGCTCCCGAAGAAGACCGAGAAGCAAAGGTGTTGAGGATGGCGATCACGAGGGGACACCGTTTCCCGATCGAGTTCGATGAGGCGTTTCCGCAGGGCCTGGTTATGGTGGGCGAGGTTTCGCCGGACAACGAGTACCAGTCGCGTGACGACCGGTCGGCTGGTCGGCCCGCACGACAGCGGGTGGACGAGACCACCGGCAAGCGGCAGTGGAAGGTGGCCGTAACCGACCCGTCCGAGCCCAACGCCAAGCGGGCCTCGTACGAGATCACATTCCTGGCCGATGTCCAGCCCGTCCCGACCACCACCGAGGTGCTGCCGGGAATGCGGCCGATCGAGCTGGACGGGCTGACCGCTGAGCCGCGCGTGGCGGGCAACGGCGAGTTCAAGTACCAGTCCTTCGTCTTCCGCGCGACTGGGTTCAAGGCCGCGAACAACGGCGGTGGCAGGGCTGGGAAGTCGCCGGGGAACGCCGGTGAGCAGTCGGCCAAGGCTGCGTGAATAGATGATGTACAGCGACGTTTCGGTGTCGGCGGTTCCGCGCATCGAGAAGCCGGACGATGGCCCGGGGTATCTGTACGACTGGATGGCTGAGCATCTCGCCACCCGGATCGAAATGGGCGAACTCCGACCCCACACCCGGCTTCCCAGCGAATCGCGGTTGGCCTCCGAGTACGGCGTCTCGCTGGGAACCGCGCGGCACGCGACCCGAATCCTGCAGTCTCGCGGACTGCTGGTGACGGTCAAGTCCAAGGGCACCTACGTAGCCACCCAGTTGGATCGGGGAAGGCCTTAGGTCCGGCACGGGGACGGATGCAGGATTCGACGGCCCGTCTGTCCCCGTGCCTCCCACCCACATCCCTTGGAGGGGAGGTGATCGTGGTGGCAACCAGAGTACGGAACTCCCGGCGTCGCTGGCTGGTACGCCGACGCTGCCTGCTCTGCGGGCAACCACACCGGCTCATTCGCGACAAGGTCCACGTGTGCCGGACGTGTGCCCTACGCCCATTCGAAGGTCTCTAAACCAAAGTCCACAGTAGACGCTCAACGCACGCGGGCCGTGTGTCGATCAAACACGCCCTCGTGCGGAATCCCGGAAACGTAAGGCGCAGAAGCGGAACCTGGCTACCAACCCTTTCCCGCTCCTGCGCTGTCTACCCTGATGGAGCAGACAAGTGGAAACCATAGACAACGCGAACCAACGCGTGTCAACAGACCGCACCCCGCCGCGGTGCGCCACATGCAAAAAGTTCACCCGACTGCTACCCGGCGACACCGAGTGCGCCTTCTGCGCGGGCAGGCTCCCCATCCTGATCACCACGAAGGCGGGTGCGCGCCGATGAACGCACACACCTTCGGAATCCTGTTCCTCGGCGGCGTCGGCCTGGCGATCGTGGTCTGGGTGCTGCACAAGCTCGGCCGCGCTCTCGCCTCGATTGCGGAAGCTCTCGCGGCCGCTGCCGTGGTGTTCATCGCGCTGTGGTGGCTACTCAAGGGCCTGAGCTGGGTCGTGAAAGAGATCGTGACCCATCCCCGAACAAGCCTCACCGTCGTCACGGTGACCGCGTGGTGTCACTGGCTGGGCTGGCTCTCGTTGGCCGTCGCTGTTGCAGCGGCTTCAGCGGTTCTCGGTCTGTGGCGGCTGGTGGACCTGGTGTCGTTCGACCAGTGGGCCGGACGGATCTTGCGGTCCTGGTGGCAGCGCTGGGCCATCTACGCACCAAAACTGCCCGGCTGGTTGCACGCCTGCGGGTTGAGCGTCAAGGACGACACGGTGCCGGTCGACGTGACCGTGAGCCTCGTTGGCCGCAAGAAGATCACTCGCGACCGCTCACACCCCAACGTGCGGATTCCTCGAGTGCGGGGAGTGAAGTCCGGCCCGTCGTGGGACGAGGTGCGGGTGGAGCTGGTGCCCGGCCAGAAGCCCGAGGACTTCGACGAAGCCGCTCGCGCCTTGGCCTCGGCACGCAAGGTGTCGCGGTGTCAGGTGCGGGAGGTCGCACCGAATGTGGTGTCCGTCGACTTCCAGCGTCGTGACCTGCTCGCCGCTCCGGTGCCGTGCCGGTGCCGGAGCTAGCGGGAACCGATGCGGGGGATCTGCGGCGGGTGTGGGCCGGGCGGACCGAGTACGGGCAGGACTGGTACCTGCCGCTGTACGGCTCGGGCAGTCACACCCTCACGGCTGGCGCCTCCGGTGCAGGGAAGAACTCGGTCATGTGGTGCCCGCTGGCGTCGATCGCTCCGGCAATTCGGGATGGCCTGGTGCGAGTCTCCGGGATCGACCCGAAAGGCATGGAGCTGGCTTACGGGCGGGGCATCTTTCATCGCTACGCCGTGACTGCCAAGGAGGCACTTGAGGTTCTGGATGACCTGGTGGCCGCGATGGACGAGCGCAAGTGCCAGTTCGCCGGACACGTCCGGGCCGTGCCGATCAGCCGGGACAACCCGCTGGAGCTGGTCGAGTTCGACGAGATCGGGGCACTAACCCGGTACACCGACCGCAAGACCCGGGACTTGATCGTGGAGAAGGTCGCGCTGCTGACGACACAGGGCCGGGCATTGGGCTTCACCGTGCGCGGATATGTGCAGGAGCCGACGAAGGAGACGGTTCCGGTCCGGGAGCTGTTCCCTCGCCGTATCTGCCTTCGCGTCACGGCCAAGTCGCATGTCGCCATGGTGCTCGGGGACCAAGCCTATGAGCGCGGCGCGTGGGCGAATCGCATTGACGAGTCCGCGGCTGGTGTCGGTTACGTGTGGGGCGAAGGGCTCCGGGAACCGCTGCGCGTGCGGGCGGGCTGGGTGCCCGACGAGACCGTGAAAGCCCTGGAGGCGTTCGTCGCTGGCGGTCAGGTCCTCACCCTGCCCGGCCGGACCTCGGACGAGGGCGGGGTGGCGGCGTGAACCACCACCGTCACGATGTCCTGCCCTACCTGGACGCTCTGAGGGAGCACCTCGTCCGACATGACGTGCCCTCGCCGGTGTCGGTGGAGTGCACGAACTGGCGCGAGCCGATCGCGGTGCACCTGTATGAGATCACCCTGTCCGATCTCGCGTCGGCTCTGCTGCTTTGGACGAAGTCTCTCGACGGTGTGACGGTCACGGCGAAGCGGATGCGGCATGACCAGTCGGTGCATCTGACTGTGGTCGGTCGGGTCGCCTCCGGTGTCCCACTGCACGTGTGGGGCGGGGTGCGGTTCGAGCGCCCCCTGTTTCCGGACCTGCCAACCGGCGTGGAGCAGGACGTGGAGCTGTCCACGCTGCACCGCTGGAAGCACCCCGGGCAGGGGGTGGCCGCCTGATGACGGCCCCTTCTCAGAAGGCCGGCGGGACTCGCGCGGAGCGGATGCGGTTGCCGCTGTCGACGGAGGTCATGAAGGCGACCGCCGAGAAATACGGCGTGTGTGTCCGGCCGTTCACGATGGAGGTCGGCGACCCCGACACCGGCGAACTGCGCTACGTCGCCGTGCCTTGCGGGTCGACGGTCGAGAGCGTGTGTGCACCGTGTGCGAAGAAGGCCAAGGCCTTGCGGATGGCGCAATGCCGGGAAGGCTGGCACCTGACCGAGGAACCCGACTTCACCCCGGCAGCACCCACCGACGATCAGAAGGAGTTGATGGCCTTCCGCGCTGACCTGGTGGCGCGGTATCGGGAGGCGGTGGAGATCGGGGAGGAGGGCCAGGCCGATGAGCTGCGCGACGAGATCCGGGGAGTGGACGAGGAACTTCGACAACTCGGGATGCGCGGTCGTCTGCCCTCACCGGACCTGCCGGAGAAGGGACCGAAGAAGCGATCGACCAAGCGGCGACAGGACGCACCCAACCTGCCCCGGCGGAAGGTCGCCAAGACCACCGTGGGGCGGGAGTACGCGGGCAAGTTCCGGCCGTCCATGTTCGTCACGCTCACCTGCGACACCTATGGGCGGGTCCGCGACGACGGCACCCCGGTCGATATGGCGACCTATGACTACCGCCGTGCGGCTCGCGACGCGGTGCATTTCTCGTCGCTGGTGGATCGGTGGTGGCAGAACCTGCGCCGGGTCGTCGGGTGGGATGTGCAGTACTTCGCCACCGTGGAACCGCAGAAACGGGCCGCACCGCACCTGCACACCGCGCTGCGGGGCTCCATCCCGCACGAGGTCGTCCGGCAGGTCACCGAAGCCACCTACCACCAGGTGTGGTGGCCCAACCATGACCAGCCCGTCTACGGCGGGGACTACCTGCCGGTGTGGGACATGCGAACGAAGTCCTTTGTCGACCCCGAGACACGGGAACCGTTGCGGCAGTGGGAGGACGCGATAGAAGACGCGGAGGAACCCGCGCACGTGGTCACCTTCGGGCGGCAGGTGCACTCCAAGGGCATCCTCGGCGGCACCGAAGAAGCGGGGCGGCACATCGGGTACCTGACCAAGTACCTCACCAAGTCCACCGGTGAGGTGGTCGAGGCAACCTCGGCCAGGCAGCGGGACCACCACGACCGGCTGCATGCCGAGCTGTCGATCACCCCGTGTTCGCCTCGGTGTGCGGTGTGGCTGCTGTACGGGATCCAGCCCCTCGGCGCGACCAGCCGCACGACTCCAGGGCACTGCAAGGGGCGGACGCACCGCCGGACCACGCTGGGCTTGCCTGGTCGCCGGGTGCTGGTGTCGCGCAAGTGGTCCGGCAAGACCCTGGTCGACCACAAGGCCGACCGCAAGGCCTTCGTCCGGGACATGCTCGCGGGCGTCGGGATCGAGAAGCCGGAGGTTGACACCTCGCGGCTGATCTGGCGCAAGGTCGACCCCGGCGATCGGGACGCACCCCCACGTGCGCACCTGCTCATGCGGGCCATCGCCGAGCGGATCACGTGGAAGGCCGAGTACGACCGGGCGCTACTGGCCGCGAGTCCACCAGGGGAGCCAGAAACTTCGGCAATCCGGCAGGCGGCTTGAGAACTGGGGGAACGGCTGTGAACAGCCATTATCTGAACGTCGAGCAGGCGGCCGAGTACCTGAACACCTCCGTCCGCTTCGTCCGCCGGTTGATCGCAGAACGACGGATTGCGTTTCACAAGGTCGGTGCCCATGTCCGCCTGGCGGTCGAGGACCTGGAAGCGTTCGTGCGGGCCGGGCGGGTGGAGCCGATCACTCGGGCGTCTGTCCGTCAGGACCTGGGAAGGGCTGCCTGATGCCGAACAACAAGGGACGGAAGCGGCGGTTCGGCAGCGTCCGGAAGACCTCGCTCGGGGAGTTCCAGGCGAGCTACCTCGGGCCGGACGGCAAGCGGCACTTCGCGCCGCATCGGTTCAAGCGGGAGCGTGACGCTGACCGCTGGCTGAACGGCGTGGAAGCACTGATCGTCGCCGGGGATTGGACGGATCCGGAACGGGCGAAGGTCACGCTCGGCGAGTACGCGGAGCGGTGGATCAGAGAGCGTCCGGGGCTGCGGCCACGCACGGTCGAGCTGTACCGATGGTTGCTGCGCAAGCATGTCCTGCCCTACATCGGCGGCGTCGAGCTGCGGAAGCTGTCGGCGGCGACCTTTCGGCAGTGGAGGGCGGATCGGCTGGAGGCCGGCGTATCGGCCTCGGTGCTGGCCAAGTGCTACCGGCTGCTTCGGGGCATCCTCAACACGGCCGTGGATCCGGACGCGATCATCACGAAGAACCCGTGCAAGATCGCGGGCGCGGAGAAGGAGAGTCCGGAGGAACGGCCGCTCGTCACGGTAGCGCAGGTGTTCCAGATCGCGGAGAAGATGCCCGACCGGTTCGCGGCCATGGTGCTGCTCGCGGCGTTCGGGTCACTGCGGTTCGGGGAGGTGATCGCCCTGCGGCGGTGCGACCTGGCCAAGGACGTGAGCTGGGTACGGGTGTCGCGGTCGTTCGTCGAAGTGCCGGGTAAGGGAGTGGTCGCGGGGCCGCCGAAGTCACGGGCCGGGGTGCGGACGGTGATCCTGCCGGACGCGATTCGCGGGGAGATCGTGGCGCACCTGAAGAAGTTCGTGCAGCCGGAGCAAGAGGCGTTGCTGTTCACGCTGGAGAAGTCGGGCGCGCCGGTGCGGCGGCCGAACTTCGCTCAGCGCACGAAGTGGACCGAGACGGTGACCAAGCTCGGCCTCAAGGGGGTCCACTTCCACGACCTGCGGCACGCGGGCAACGTCTGGGCGTCCAAGGCGGGCATGTCCACGCGTGACCTGATGGCGCGGATGGGCCACGACGACATACGGGCGGCGCTGATCTACCAGCGGGCGACCAGCGACGCGGACCGGATCATCGCGGATCGGCTGTCGAAGTTGGTGGAAGAGCACCGCGAGAAGCCCGCCGAGTGATGTTGTTGGGATGTTGCTGGAGACGGCAGAAGGGGTGCCTCCCAAGATCGGGTGGCACCCCTTCTGACCTGCGAAGAGCGGATGACGGGAATCGAACCCGCGTATTCAGCTTGGGAAGCTGATGTTCTACCATTGAACTACATCCGCAGCGCCACGAAGCATACACGGTGCGCCCTATCCCTTTCGCGAGGCCTCCCGGACAACTTGACGTGTCGGGGGCAACTGACAACACTTGTTGTCATGGACCAGCGGCTCCCCGATCCCGAGCTCTTCCGCCACGGCGGGTTCAAGGTCGCGGCCAAGTTGTTCGGGCCGGCGGAGGATCTTCGCGGGACCGCCGAGCAGGTTCGCCGCTTTCGGGAGTACGCCCAGGCCGAGGATCCGCTTGCCGACGCGGTCGTCGCGAGCATGTCCAGTCCACAAGCCAAAGCCGCCTTCGAGGAGGCGCTCGAAAAGGGCGTCGGCCAGGTGCGGCACCCGCCCCGGGAGGTGCGCGAGTTCTTCGAGGCCGTCGAGGCCGCGCCCTACTGGCTCGACCACGACCGGCTGGAGCGGGGTGCCCGGGCGATCACGCGCACCGGCCTGCTCGGGCTCTTCCCGCTCGGCGACATGTCCCTGATGGGCGGCTACCTCGCCTCCCGCGCCACGAAATCCCTCGTCGCGACCGGGCAGATCGAGCATATGGCGGGCCGTCGCCTCATCGAGACCGCCGCGTGGTGGATCGACGTCACCACGCCCGGCAAGCTCCGCCGCGGCGAGAGCGGCTACGCCTCGGCCATCCGCGTCCGCCTCGTGCACGCGCACGTTCGCGCCGCCATGAACCGGCGCCCCGACTGGGACTACGAGGCCTGGGACCGTCCGGTCAACCAGGTCCAGACGACCGGCACCCTGCTGCTCTTCTCGCTCGTCTTCGTCCTCGGCACCCAGCTCCTCGGCATCCGCTACACCGACCGCGAGCGCGCCGACATCCTGCATCTGTGGCGCTACGTCGGCTGGCTGATGGGCGTCGAGGAGGACCTCCTGCCCGCCAACGAGGATGACGCCTGGCGCCTGCTCTGGCTGCTCGCCAGCACCGAGTTCATCCCCGACGAGGACTCGAAGCGCCTCGCCAAGGCACTGCAGGCGACCCACGACGCCAGCCCCGCCGGCAAGCTCCTTTCGCGGGTGCACTCCTCGATCAGCCGCCTGGTCCTGGGCAAGAACAACGCCGACTTCCTCGAACTGCCCAACGACCTCGTCACGCAGGGTGCGGTGCTCACCGCCGCCGCGGTCAACTTCGCTGCCGAGACCGCGCGCCGCCACATCCCCGGCGCCACCGCGCTGCAGGAACTGATCGGCACGCTCGAGCGCCGCCGCTACGTCGACCGGCTCGCGAAGATCGTCCGCTTGGACCCGACGTATGCGCGGCACATGGCGGCGTGACAGTAGGGTGAGCGGGTGCTGCTCAGTGACCGCGACCTTCGCAAGGAAGTCGAAGCCGGACGCCTGGGGATCGACCCCTTCGACCCCGCCATGGTGCAACCGTCCAGCGTCGACGTGCGGCTGGACCGGTTCTTCCGGGTCTTCAACAACAGCCAGTACACCCACATCGACCCCTCCCGGCAGCAGGACGAGCTGACCTCGCTGGTCGAGAAGGAGGGCGACGACCCGTTCGTCCTGCACCCGGGCGAGTTCGTGCTCGCCTCGACGTTCGAGCTGGTCAGCCTGCCCGACGACCTCGCGGGCCGGCTCGAGGGCAAGTCCTCGCTCGGGCGCCTCGGACTGCTCACGCACTCCACCGCCGGGTTCATCGACCCCGGCTTCTCCGGGCACATCACGCTCGAGCTGTCGAACGTCGCCAACCTGCCGATCACGCTCTGGCCGGGCATGAAGATCGGCCAGCTGTGCCTGTTCCGGCTCACCAGCGCCGCCGAGTTCCCGTACGGCTCGGCCGAGGTCGGCTCGCGCTACCAGGGCCAGCGCGGCCCGACGCCGAGCCGGGCGTACCAGAACTTCCATCGCGTGGACACCTGGCGCTGAACCACCCAAAACGTATGGAAACCTTGCTGACCAGGTGAAACATTTCACCCGGCTGGTTCGGTATGGACTGGACCACCCCTACCGTTAGCCCGGATGGAGGCATCACCTCAGGGCAAGGAGGCAGGGGCAATGGGTCTCGCCACGACCGGAGAGCGAGCTGGTCAACAACATCTCGCCCACGTCGTGTTCATCGCCGGGGCGGCCGCGATCGGCGGCTTCCTCTTCGGCTACGACAGTTCCAACATCAACGGTGCCGTACTCGGCATCCAGCAGCACTTCCACGTCGGGGCCGGGGTCACCGGCCTGACCGTGTCCAGCGCGCTCATCGGCTCGGCCGTCGGCGCCTGGTTCGGCGGCCTGCTGTCCGACCGGATCGGCCGCATCCGCACGATGCAGCTGGCCGCCGTGCTCTTCCTGATCAGCGCCGTCGGCGCGATGTTCCCCTTCAGCGTGTGGGACCTCGCGATCTGGCGCGTCGTCGGCGGAATCGCGATCGGTGTCGCCTCGGTGATCGGGCCGGCCTACATCGCCGAGGTCGCGCCGCCGGCGTACCGCGGCAGGCTGGCGTCGCTGCAACAGCTGGCGATCGTGCTCGGCATCGGGGTGTCCGCGCTGGTCAACTGGGTCGTAAAGGACCTGGCGCCGGCCGGCGCGGACGGGTCACATGACCTGAACGGCTCACTCGGCGGCATCGAGGCCTGGCAGTGGATGCTCGGGGCCGCGGCCATTCCCGCCATCGTGTACCTGGTGCTCGCCTCGGTGATCCCCGAGTCGCCGCACTACCTGCTCTCGATCGGCAAGACGGCGAAGGCGCGCAAGGTGCTCGCGGAGGTCGAGAGCGGGGACGTCGACGCCAAGCTCGAGGACATCCGCCGCGGCCTGCGCGTCGAGAAGCGCTCGAAGATCCGCGACCTCGTCGGCGGCAGGTTCGGACTGCTGCCGATCGTCTGGGTCGGGATCGCACTGGCGGTGTTCCAGCAGTTCGTCGGCATCAACGTGATCTTCTACTACTCGGACACGCTGTGGCACTCGGTCGGGCAGAACACCGACTCGCTGCTGATCTCAATGGTCAGCCCGGTCATCAACATCATCGGCACGTTCATCGCGATCGCGTTCATCGACCGGGTGGGCCGCAAGCCGCTGCTGCTCATCGGCTCGGTCGGGATGGCGATCGGCCTCGGCGTCGCCGCGATCGCGTTCGGCAACGCGGCGACCGTCAACGGCGAGCTGAGCCTGCCGGGCGCGTGGGGCCCGGTCGCGCTGGTGTTCGCGAACCTGTTCGTGATCTCGTTCGCGCTGTCCTGGGGCGTGATCCTCTGGGTCATGCTCGGCGAGATGTTCCCGCTGCGCATCCGCAGCGCGGCGCTCGCGATCGGCACGGCGGCCAACTGGGTCGCGAACTGGGCCGTGACGGTCAGCTTCCCGAGCATGGCCGCGTGGAACCTGTCGACGACGTACTGGATCTACACCGCGTTCGCGGTCCTTTCGATTCCGTTCGCGCTCAAGTTCGTCCGTGAGACGAAGGGAACAGCACTCGAAGACGTGGCCTGAGCAGGTATTCGACACGATGGCGCAACGATGTTGCGCCATTCGTGCGCTCCGGGTCGTTATCGTTCGGTGACAAGAAGCTGGGCGTGGGGCTCGCCAAGTCCGGCTGGTACTGGGTTCAGGACTTCGGGTTCTGACGCGCCCGCTCGACGATCGCCGCCGTGTCCACAGTGGACGGCAAGGTGCCGAACGCGATGCCCCAGTCGCCGCCGAGCCGGGACGCGCAGAAGGCGTCCGACACCGCGGCCGGCGCGTACCGGACCAACAGCGAACCCTGCAGCACCAGCGCCATCATCTCGACCAGCCGCCGGGCGCGGAACTGGATCTCGTCGAGGTCGGACAGCTCCTTGCGCAGCCTCGCGACCGCGTCGTCGAGCCGCGCGTTCGCCCCCGCCGCCAGCTCCACCTCGGTGAAGAACGCCTCGACCGACTCGGGCTGCTTGCCCATGGCGCGCAACGCGTCCAGCGCGGCGACGTTGCCCGAACCCTCCCAAATGGACAGCAGCGGCGCCTCGCGGTAGAGCCGCGGCATCCCGGACTCCTCGACGTAACCGTTGCCGCCCAGGCATTCCAGCGCCTCGGCGGCGTGCGCCGGGCCACGCTTGCACACCCAGTACTTGGTGACGGCGAGCGCGAGGCGGCGGAACGCGGCCTGGTCCGGGTCGCCCGTCGCGCCGGCGAGGCGCATCGCGACCGTGGTCGCCGCCTCCGACTCGACGACGAGGTCGGCCAGCACGTTGGCCATCGCGGGCTGGTCGACGAGGTTCGCGCCGAACGCGCGCCGGTGCGCGGCGTGGTGCGTCGCCTGGACGACACCTTGGCGCATCAGGGAAGTCGTGCCGAGGACGCAGTCGAGGCGGGTGTTGTTGACCATCTCGATGATGGTCGGCACGCCCCGGCCCTCCTCCCCGACCAGCCAGCCGACGGCGCCGTCGTACTCGATCTCGGACGAGGCGTTGGACTTGTTGCCCAGCTTGTCCTTCAAGCGCTGCAAGAAGATCCGGTTGCGGGAGCCGTCGGGCAGCACCCGCGGCAGCAGGAAGCAGGACAGCCCGCCGGGTGCCTGCGCGAGCGTGAGGAACAGGTCGGACATCGGCGCCGAGGTGAACCACTTGTGCCCGGTCAGCACGTAGCTGCCGTCGCCGGCGGGGCGCGCGGTGGTGGTGTTCGCGCGGACGTCGGAGCCGCCCTGCTTCTCGGTCATCGACATGCCCGCGATCAGCCCGCGCTTGGTGCTCGGCACGCGCAGCCCGAAGTCGTACTCGGGCGAGGCGAGCAGCGGCTCGTAGACGTCGGCGAGCTCCGGGTTGAAGCGCAGCGCGGGAACCGCCGCGTAGGTCATGGAGATCGGGCAGACGTGCCCGCCCTCGGCCTGGTTCCACACCAGGACCTTCGCCGCGCGGGCGGCGTGCGCGGCCGGGCGCTCGTCCCGCCACGGCGCCGCGTGCAGCCCGTGCCCGACGGCGACGGTCATCAGCTCGTGCCAGGCCGGGTGGAACTCGACCTCGTCGATGCGGTGGCCGTAGCGGTCGTGGGTGTGCAGCGTCGGCGGGTTGTCGTTGGCCTGACGGCCCCACTCCTGCCCCTGCGCGCTACCCGCGAGCCTGCCCAGCTCGTGCACCTCGTCCTCGGCCCAGCCGGCCCCCTCGCGGCGCAGCCCGTCGAGCAGCGCGGCATCGTCGGCCACGTCGTAGTCGACGAGCGGCGGGGCCTGGTTGAGAACCTCATGGGTGTCGGGCATCGGAACCTCCTAAGGCACGCAGGATGAAGGTGCGCAGCTCGGCGACTGCGTCGGTGTTGTCCGTGGTGAGCGGGCCGATGAGCACTTCGGTGACGGCGCCGACGATCGCGGCGGCGGTGAGCACGGCGTCCTGCGGCGGCAGCGACCCCTGGCCGACGCCTCCGCGGATGTGCTCGGCGGCGACGTCGCGGAACACCCGGCGGAACACGATGCGCTCGGCCTCGACCGGCGCGTCGACGGGCTCGGCCAGCAGGGCGTACGCGCGCCGGGGCGCTTTCAGCGCGCGGACGGCGAAGGTCTCGAACACGGCGACGACCCGTTCCGCCGGGTCGCCGGGCAGCTCGGCGGCCCTCCTGACCGCCTCGACCTCACGGTTGACGACGCCGCGGAACAGCTCGACGACCAGCTCCGCCTTGCCGGGGAAGTGCTTGTAGACGCTGCCTGTGGCGACGCCCGCCTTGTCGGCCACCGCCGCGACGGAACAACCCGCGTATCCGCGCTCCGCGAGCAGCTCGGCGGCGGCGTCGAGGATCGCGGCGCGCTGGGCGTCCAGGCGCGCCTGAACCTGCGGGGTGCGGCGGTACGGCACTCAAGTAGTGAACCACTGATTCACTGCTTCAGGCAAGGTCGTCAGTCCGCGCGGCCGTAACGGCTGGCCGCCTCGCCGTAGCGCGCCAGCACCGCGGCGCGCAGCTCGGGATCCGTGCGTGGCACCGGCTCGATGAAGACCTCGCTGACGTCGGAGTAGGCCTCCTGCATCTCCCCGGCCAGGCGCACACAGGCCCGCTCGACGTCGGAGGCGTGCAGCGTGTCGTCGAAGTCCACCCGGGCGCAGACCAGGATCAGGTCGGTGCCCAGCAGCATCGTCTGCAGGTCGACCACCGCCTCGATCTCCGGCGCGCCCGCGAGCAGCTGCCGGATGCCGCGCACCACCACCGGGTCGGCCTGCCTGCCGATCAGCAGCCGCAGGTTCGTCAGGCCCAGGCTCCACGCGACGACCGCCAGCAGCAGGCCGATCAGGATCGACGCGAGACCGTCGTAGAGCGCCGAGCCGGTGAGCTGGTGCAGCAGCAGCCCCAGGAACGCCAGCACCAGGCCGACGAGCGCGGCGGAGTCCTCGAAGAACACCGACTTCGGTGCCGGGTCGTCCACCAGCCGCAGGTACGCGGGGATCGACCGCTTCTGCTGGCGGGACTCGCGGCGCACCTGACGCATCGCCTGCAGCCACGACGTGCCCTCCAGCACGAACGCGACGGCGAGCACGATGTAGCCGACGATCGGGCTCGACTGCTCCTTCGGCTCGCCGAACACGGTGGAAAAGCCCTCGTAGAAGGAGAACATCGCGCCCGAGGCGAAGATCGACACCGCGGCGAGCAGCGACCAGAAGTACCGCTCCTTGCCGTACCCGAACGGATGCACGAGGTCGGCGGGCTTGCTGGACCGGCGCAACGCCGTCAGCAGCAGGATCTCGGTGAACGTGTCGGCGACCGAGTGCGCCGCCTCCGACAGCAGGGCCCCGGAGCCGGTGATGGCGCCGGCGACGGCCTTCATGATCGCGATGGCCAGGTTGACCGCACCCGCCAGCACAACGGTCAGGGTGCTCTCGCCCTTCGGCGACTCGCGCTCGGTCACCTGCCGATCTTAGAGCCGCTGCAGGCCGTCCAGCACGCGACGCATGAGCGCCATCGGCGGTCGCCCTTCGGCGGTGCGCTCGGTGCCGTGGATGTGCAACAGCCCCAGTTCCGCCATATCGGACAGCAGCACGCGGGCAACGCCCAGCGGGATCGACAGGTTGGCGGCGACCTCCGCGACCGACACCGGCTGCAGGCACAGCGCCCGCACCGGCTGGTACTCGCTGTTCAGCGCGCTGCCGGCCCACCGGGCGTCGGCGCGGAGGTTGACCATCGTCTCGAGCGCCAGCTCGTAGGTGGACTGCGTGCGCCCCTTCGTCAGCACGTACGGGCGGACACGCGGACCGACGGCCTCCTCGGTCTCGGCCTCCTCGGCGAACCGGGGCAGCGGCGGCGCGGGCTCCCGCGTCGGCCCCTGCGGCGGTCCGGGTTCGGGCGCGGCCGCCGGTGCCGGCTCGTCGAACCTCTCCAGCTGCCGCTCGCTCGGGAAACGGGCACCGGAAGGCCGGGAGCTGCGACTCTCCCGGATCGGCTCGACCGGGTCCTCGTCGGAGAACTTCTCGAGCTGCTTCGCCGACGGGAAACGGGCACCGGCACGCGCGCCGACCGGCTTGTCAGCCGGCTGGCGGTCACCAGTTGAGCCCATTTCTCTTCCCCGTTCGCGCAGGTCACAGTGTCCCGCGGACACCGATGGCTGCGAGGAACCAAGGATAACGTGGATGTCGAGCCCTGTCGGGGGGTTCGGGCCCGAACCCCCCGACTGCCACGGACTACTCGTCCTCGTCCGGCAGCGGGGTGCCGGTGGCCACCTTGTCGGTCGAGACGTCCGCCGACTCCGGCTCGGCCTCGACCTCGGGCGCACCCGCGACCGGAACCGGCTGCGGCCGCCGCTTGACGGCCTCGAGCAGCAGCTGCGAGACGTCGACGACCTCGACCTTTTCGCCGGCCAGACCGTCGTTCTGGCGCGCGGTGACCCCGTCGGTGAGCATCACCCGGCAGAACGGGCAACCCGTGGCGATCTTCGACGGCGCGGTGCCCAGCGCCTCGTCGACGCGGTCGAGGTTGATCCGCTTGCCGATCTTCTCCTCCATCCACATCCGGGCGCCACCGGCGCCGCAGCACATGGACCGGTCGCCGTGCCGCGGCATCTCGCGGAACTGCGCACCGGAGGCACCGACCAGCTCGCGCGGCGCCTCGTAGATCTTGTTGTGGCGACCGAGGTAGCACGGGTCGTGGTAGGTCACGTCGTCGGCGATCGGCGCCACCGGCACCAGCCGCTTCTCCCGCACCAGGCGGTTGAGCAGCTGCGTGTGGTGCACGACCTCGTACTGCCCGCCCAGCTGCGGGTACTCGTTCGCGAGCGTGTTGAAGCAGTGCGCACAGGTCACCACGATCTTGCGCTCGAGCGGGTCGCGGTCCTCGAACACCGAGTTGAGCACCTCGACGTTCTGCTGCGCGAGCATCTGGAACAGGAACTCGTTGCCCGCGCGGCGGGCCGGGTCACCGGAGCAGCTCTCCTCCGGGCCGAGCACGGTGTACTTCACGCCCGCGATGTTCAGCAGCTCCGCGACCGCCCGCGTGGTCTTCTTCGCGCGGTCCTCGAAGGCGCCGGCGCAGCCGACCCAGAACAGGTACTCGGTGTCGCCGAGCTCGCCCTCGAAGACCGGCACCTCGAAGTCCAGGTCCTCGGCCCAGGCCAGCCGGTCCTTGGCGTTCTGGCCCCACGGGTTGCCCTTGTTCTCCAGGTTCTTGAACATCCCGTTCAGCTCGGTCGGGAAGTTCGACTCGATCATCACCTGGTAGCGGCGCATGTCGACGATGTGGTCGACGTGCTCGATGTCCACCGGGCACTGCTCGACGCAGGCGCCGCAGGTGGTGCAGGACCACAGCACGTCCGGGTCGATCACGCCGCCGTCGTCGCCGACAAGTGGTCGCTCGGCCTCGGCGATCGCGAGCACGTCGATCCCGGCGTACGGGTTGTCCCCGGTCAGGCCGACCTCGTCGCCCGCCATGTCCTTCTTGCCGCCCGCGAGCAGGTACGGCGCCTTCGCGTAGGCGTGGTCGCGCAGCTGCGTGATGACCAGCTTCGGCGACAGCGGCTTGCCGGTGTTCCACGCCGGGCACTGCGACTGGCAGCGGCCGCATTCGGTGCAGGTGGTGAAGTCCAGCCAGCCCTTCCAGCTGAAGTCCTCGATCCGGCCGGCGCCGAAGACGTCCTTCTCCGGGTCGGCCTCCTCGAAGTCCAGCGGCTTGCCCTCGCTCATCATCGGCTTGAGCGGGCCCAGCGCGACGCCGCCGCCGTCCTCGCGCTTGAAGTAGATGTTGAAGAAGGCGCTGAACCGGTGCCAGGCCACGCCCATCGTCAGGTTGCGGCCGACGACGTAGAGCCAGACCATGCCCGAGAGCAGCTTGACCAGCGCGGTGATCGTGACCGCCGCGGTGCTGGCCGGCAGGATCTCCGCGATGCCCTTGGTGGCGAAGCTGCTCCACCACGACGGGTCCTCGATGCCGCTGGAGATCTTGAACGCCTTCACGCCCAGGATGCCGAGGCCTTCGATGACGACCACGGCCTCGACGAAGTAGGCCTGCCCGAAGTTCGACCCGGCGAAGCGGGACTGGCGGTCGGCGCGGCGCGGGTGGTTGCGCTGGCGGATGATCGCGAGCGCGATGCCGCCGATCACGGTGCCGAGGCCGAGCAGCTCGGTCAGCAGCAGCCAGGGCTGCCACGCGCCGATGACCGGCCAGTGGAAGTGCGGGTCGAACGTCTCGCCGTAGGCCTCGAACCAGGCCAGCGAGCCGATCAGGAAGCCCCACATCACCATCCAGTGCCAGGGGCCGACGTGGCGGAACTTGTTCATCCGCGTGTGCGCGGCGAACTCCTTGATCAACGTGGCGAAGCGGGGCCCGAAGGGGCCGTTGCGGGTCGAGTCCGGTTGTCCGAGGCGAATGATGCGCACCATGCGCCAGACGCCGGCGACGAACATGATCCAAGCGACGATGCTTATGGCGACGCCGATCACACCGACCGTGATCTGCAGAGCACCCATGATCGGGGCCTTTCGTCCGTATGTGGTGGTTGACGGGAGACTAACGGCTCTTACCCGTGGGTAACCAATTGATGTGGCGTAGGACTCGCCGAGACCTGGGACGATCGTTCAGGTAGTTTGGCACGGTGGCTGCCTACCTCCTCCTCGCGCTGGCCATCGTCGCCGAGGTCAGCGGCACGATCTCGCTCAAGCTCTCCGAGGGTTTCTCGAAGCTCGGCCCGTCGCTCGTCGTGGTGGCCGGCTACGCCATCGCCTTGGGGGCGCTGTCCGTGGTGCTGAAGATGGGCATCCCGGTCGGGGTCGCGTATGCCGTCTGGGCGGCCGTGGGGGTCGCCGCGGTCGCGCTGATCGGGGTGCTGTTCCTCGACGAGCGCTTCAATCTCACCATGATCGGCGGGCTGCTGCTGGTCATCGGTGGCGTGGTGCTGATCGAGGTGGGATCGGCGCAGTGAGGAGCCAACGGGACGGCCGGAAGGCACGCGGCGAGCGGCGGCGGCAGGACATCATCGACGCGACGCTGCGGGTGATCGAACGCGACGGGGTGGCGGGCGTGACGCACCGGACGGTCGCGGCGGAGGCGGGCGTGCCCACCACGTCGACGACGTATCACTTCGCGAGCCTCGACGACCTGCTCATCGCGACGCTCATCTCGTGCGCGAAGGACATGGCGACCGAGGTCTACTGGACGATCGACCGTGCCCGGTCGCGCGGCAGCCTCGGCGCGCACGAGGTCGCGGCGCTGCTGGCGGAGGCGCTCGGCCCGCGGCGCGGGCGCACGATGGCGGAGTACGAGCTGTACCTGCTGGCCGCGCGCCGGCCCGAGCTGCGGCCCGCCGCGCGGCGGTGGCTGGACGTGCTCACGTCGATGGTCCGCCCGGACGACCTGGTCGCGCTGCGCGCGTTCCTCGCCGGGATCGACGGACTGCTGATCCAGGGCCTGATCGACGACGAGCCGCCCACCGCGGAGGAGCTGCGGCCCGTCGTCGAGTTCCTGCTGCGGCCGCGCTGAGGCAGGATCTGCAGGGCATGACGACGAAGAAGGAAGCCGCCGACGCCGTGCTCGCCGCCAAGGTCCGGCTCGGACTGACCTGGACGGACCTGGCCGAGGCGCTCGGCACCCCGCTCGCCTGGACCACCGCCGCCCTGCTCGGTCAGCACCCGGTACCCAAGGAGCAGGCCGAGAGGGCCGCGGAGATCCTGGAACTGCCCGCGGACGCGGTCACCGCGCTGCGGCTCCAGCCGACCCGCGGCGCCCTGGAGTCCCCGGTGCCGACCGACCCGACGATCTACCGGTTCTACGAGGTGCTGCAGGTCTACGGACCCACCATCAAGGAGCTCATCCACGAGCAGTTCGGCGACGGGATCATGAGCGCCATCAACTTCCGGCTGGACGTGCGGCGCGTTCCCGATCCCGCCGGCGACCGCGTCGTGGTCACGCTGGACGGGAAGTTCCTGCCCTACCAGTGGTGATGGCGTCAGCCCTTGTTCTCGTAGACCGGCACGATGGCCGCGCGGGCGAGGGTGTGGCCGAACAGGTTGAAGCCCAGGAAGGCCGGGGTGGCGTCCTCCGGGATCTCCAGCGACTCCACGTCCACGGCGTGCACCGTGATGAAGTAGCGGTGCGGCCCGTGCCCGGGCGGCGGAGCGGCGCCGAGGAACTGCTTCACGCCGCCGTCGTTCTTCAGGGTGACCGCGCCCGCGGGCAGGCCGCCGGTGCTCGCGCCCGCGGCCAGCTCGGTGACCGAGGCCGGGATGTTGAACACGGCCCAGTGCCAGAACCCGCTCGCGGTCGGGGCGTCGGGGTCGTACACCGTGACGGCGAAGCTCCTGGTCTCCGCCGGGAAGCCCTCCCACGCCAGGTGCGGGGACCGGTCCTCGCCACCGGGCACGCCGAAGATGCCGCTCAGGTGCGGCGCGTCCAGGGTCCGGCCGTCGCCGACGTCGTCGCTGCGCAGCGTGAAGCCGGGCACCTGGGGCAGGAAGTCATAGGGGTTGGGTGGCTGGGCCATCGATCCTCCTTGTCGGCGAACAAGATCGAGTCTGAGAGTAGGTAGGGGACACCCCAGGGTCGAACCGGGGGCGTTCCCTGATGTCGTCCAGTCCTACCCGGTCCTAGCCTCGTCCGCACAGGAAAGCTGACTGGGGAGGACGCAATGGGCAGGACGGCACTCGCGATCGGCGGACTGGTCCTGATCAGCGCGGGGATCGCGATCGGGGTCGGCTGGTGGTGGCCGAGCACGGCCGAGGCGGACCACCAGGTCGCCGGCCCCGTCGCCGGCGTCCGGCTCGACACCGCCTCCGGCGACGTCCGGATCACCGCGCGGGACGTGGGCACGACCTCGATCCACGAGCGCTTCCACTACAACGGCTCCCGGCCCGACGCGGCGTACCGGCTCGACGGCACCCAGCTGGTGCTCGCCGGCTGCGGGCACGACTGCATCGTGGACTACGAGGTCGTCGTCCCGCGCGGCGCGACGGTCAGCGGCAGCTCGAAGTCCGGCGACCTGCTGCTCGAAGGCGTGCTCGGCACGGATGTGACGAGCAACTCGGGCAACGTCCGGGTCGAGGACGCGGCAGGGCCGGTCAGGGCGCACGCGAACTCCGGTGACATCGAGATCGGCCTCGCCAGCCCGCAGGACGTGCACGCCGACGCCAACAGCGGCGACGTCACGCTGACCGTGCCGAGCGACCGCTACCGGGTCCAGGCGCGGACCAACTCGGGCGACCAGGAGATCGACGTCGCGACCGATCCGGCGGGCCCGCACCTGCTCGACCTGGAGGCCAACAGCGGCGATGTGAAGGTCCGCCACGCCTGAGGGAACAATCCCCCGGGACCGCTCGTTGGACTGGCAGAAAGGTTGAGCGCGCCCGGCTCAAGTCTGGTTTGACGAGAGTGGGAAGCACGAGATAGAACTTGAGTGACTCCCGCTCAAGGCGGGCGCGAACACCGCAGCTCAAGCAGCGTATACCAGGAGGAGAACCACCATGGCGCGAGCGGTCGGCATCGACCTCGGCACGACCAACTCGGTCGTCGCCGTCCTTGAGGGCGGCGAGCCGACGGTCATCGCCAACTCCGAAGGCTCCCGGACCACCCCGTCGATCGTCGCCTTCGCCAAGAACGGCGAAGTGCTGACCGGGCAGCCCGCGAAGAACCAGTCCGTGACCAACGTCGACCGCACCATCCGGTCGGTCAAGCGGCACATCGGCACGGACTGGAAGACCGAGATCGACGGCAAGACCTACACGTCGCAGGAGATCAGCGCGCGCGTGCTGATGAAGCTCAAGCGCGACGCGGAGTCCTACCTCGGCGAGGAGATCACGGACGCGGTCATCACCGTTCCGGCGTACTTCGAGGACGCCCAGCGCCAGGCCACCAAGGAGGCCGGCCAGATCGCGGGCCTGAACGTCCTGCGCATCGTCAACGAGCCCACCGCCGCCGCCCTGGCCTACGGCCTGGACAAGGGCGAGAAGGAGCAGACCATCCTGGTCTTCGACCTCGGTGGTGGCACCTTCGACGTCTCGCTGCTGGAGATCGGCGAGGGCGTCGTCGAGGTCCGCGCCACCAGCGGTGACAACCACCTCGGTGGTGACGACTGGGACGAGCGGATCGTCAAGTGGCTCGTCGACAAGTTCAAGGCCTCGCACGGCATCGACCTGACCAAGGACCGGATGGCGTTGCAGCGCATCCGCGAGGCGGCGGAGAAGGCCAAGATCGAGCTGTCCAGCTCGAACAGCGCCAGCATCAACCTGCCGTACATCACCGTGGACGCGGACAAGAACCCGCTGTTCCTGGACGAGACCCTGTCGCGGGCGGAGTTCCAGCGGATCACCGCGGACCTGCTCGACCGCACCAAGGCGCCGTTCAACAACGTCATCCGCGACGCGGGCATCTCGGTCGGCCAGATCGACCACGTGGTGCTCGTCGGCGGTTCCACCCGGATGCCGGCCGTTTCCGACCTGGTCAAGGAGCTGACCGGCGGCAAGGAGCCGAACAAGGGCGTGAACCCGGACGAGGTCGTCGCGGTCGGCGCGGCGCTGCAGGCCGGTGTGCTCAAGGGTGAGGTCAAGGACGTCCTGCTGCTCGACGTGACCCCGCTGTCGCTGGGCATCGAGACCAAGGGCGGGGTGTTCACCAAGCTCATCGAGCGCAACACGACCATCCCGACCAAGCGCTCCGAGATCTTCTCCACGGCGGACGACAACCAGCCGTCGGTGCAGATCCAGGTGTTCCAGGGCGAGCGTGAGATCGCGGCGCACAACAAGAAGCTCGGCATGTTCGAGCTGACCGGGCTGCCCCCGGCCCCGCGTGGCGTGCCGCAGATCGAGGTCACCTTCGACATCGACGCCAACGGCATCGTGCACGTGACCGCGAAGGACCTCGGCACCAACAAGGAGCAGTCGATGACGATCACCGGCGGCTCCGCGCTGCCGAAGGACGACATCGACCGCATGGTCAAGGACGCCGAGGCGCACGCCGAGGAGGACAAGAAGCGCCGCGAGGAGGCGGAGACCCGCAACCAGGCGGAGACGCTGGTCTACCAGACCGAGAAGTTCGTCAAGGACAACGACGACAAGCTGCCCGAGGACATCAAGGGCAAGGTCAAGACCGCGATCGACGAGGCCAACGAGGCGCTCAAGGGCACCGACACCGCGGCGATCTCCGCGGCGATCGAAAAGCTGAACACGGCTTCGCAGGAGCTGGGCACCGCGCTGTACGCGAACGCGCAGCAGGCCGGCGGCGACGCCGGTGCCGCGGGCGCCGAGGGTGCCGAGGGCGGTTCCGCCAAGCCCGAGGACGACGTGGTCGACGC
The DNA here is from genome assembly GCF_021391495.1 of Amycolatopsis acidiphila. Lineage (NCBI taxonomy): Bacteria > Bacillati > Actinomycetota > Actinomycetes > Pseudonocardiales > Pseudonocardiaceae > Amycolatopsis > Amycolatopsis acidiphila. The sequence goes on from NZ_CP090063.1 coordinate 7,949,723, forward strand.
CGAGATCGTGGACGAGGACGAGAAGAAGTGACCGGGAAGCACTCGTACGAGGCCAAGGAACAGGAGCGGGAGGCCGCCGAGCCTGTGGTGGTGAGGGATCGTCGCAAGATCGACCCGGAGACCGGCCAGGTGCGCGAGCAGCCGGCGCCGGCCGCCGAGGAGGCCCCCGAGGGCCCCCCGGGGCCGAGCCTCGGGGAGTCCATTGTGGACGACTCGGTCGGCGTCCAGTCGGACGTCGAGAAGCAGCTCGCCGAGCGCACGGCCGACCTGCAGCGGCTCCAGGCGGAGTACGCCAACTACCGCAAGCGGGTGGACCGCGACCGCGAGGCCGTCGTCGTCGGGGCGAAGGCCTCGGTGGTGAACGACCTGCTGCCGCTGCTCGACGACCTCGAGCGCGCCGAGCAGCACGGCGATCTCACCGGCGCGTTCAAGGCGGTGGCGGACAAGCTCGTCGCGAGCCTGCAGCGGTCCGGTCTCGAGTCGTTCGGCGCGGAGGGCGAGCCCTTCGACCCGAGCGTGCACGAGGCGGTGCAGCACAGCACCTCGCCCGAGGTCGCGGGCCCGACGGTGACCACGGTCCTGCGCCGTGGCTACCGCTTCGGCGACCGCACGCTGCGGGCGGCGCTGGTCGGGGTGACCGACCACGAGCCGGGCGGTGCGCCGCCGGCGGTCGACGCGCCGATCGAGGGCGAACTGCCGGTGGAGCAGCTGTCGGATGAGAACCAGCAGTAACAGGTCCTACGCGAAGGGAGGGGACGTCCGGTGAGTGCACGGGAGTGGATCGGCAAGGACTTCTACCGCGAACTGGGCGTCTCCTCCGAGGCGTCGCAGGACGAGATCAAGAAGGCCTACCGCAAGCTCGCGCGGGAGAACCACCCGGACGCGAACCCTGGCAACGCGGCGGCCGAGCAGAAGTTCAAGGCCGTCTCCGAGGCCTACGGCGTGCTGTCGGACCCGGCCAAGCGCAAGGAGTACGACGAGGCACGACGGCTGTTCGGCGCCGGTGCCGGCCCGGGAACCTTCAACTTCCCCGGTGGCGGCGGTTCGGGTTCGTTCGACATGGGCGACCTGTTCGGCCAGACCGCCGGTGCGGGCAACGCGGGTGGTTTCGGGGGGCTCGGCGACATCCTGGGCGGCCTGTTCGGCCGCCGTGGTGGTGCCGCCGGCGCGACGAGCACCCGCGCGCAGCGGGGCGCGGACGTCGAGACCGACGTCCGGATCGACTTCGCCGAGGCGGTCAAGGGCGCGACCCTGCCGCTGCGGCTGTCGAGCCCGGCCACCTGCAAGACCTGTGGCGGCAACGGCGCCAAGCCCGGCACCAGCCCGCGGACCTGCCCGGTCTGCGCGGGGTCGGGCCTGGTCAGCCGGAGCCAGGGGGCGTTCGCGTTCTCCGAGCCGTGCCGGGAGTGCCGGGGCCGCGGCAAGATCATCGACGACCCGTGCCCCGAATGCGGTGGCGAGGGCATCAGCACCCAGACCAGGACGCTGACCGTGCGGGTGCCCGCGGGGGTCGACGACAACCAGCGGATCCGGCTGGCAGGCCAGGGCGAGCCGGGCCGGGGCACCGCCTCGGCAGGTGACCTCTACGTCCGGGTGCACGTCACGCCGCACCCGGTGTTCGGCCGGTCCGGCAACGACCTGACGATCACGGTCCCGGTCAGCTTCCCGGAGCTGACGCTGGGTGCGACGATCACGGTGCCGACGCTGGAGAGCAAGGTCTCGCTGAAGGTGCCGCCCGGCACGAACAACGGCCGGGTGCTGCGCGTGCGCGGCAAGGGCATCGTCAAACGCGACGGCACCAAGGGTGACCTGCTGGTGACCCTGCAGGTGGCCGTGCCGTCCCGGGTGGACGGGCCGGAGAAGCAGGCGCTCGAAGCGCTCGCGGAGGCGTCGGCGAAGCACGATCCCAGGCCGGAGATCACGGAGATGCTCAAGGAGCGGTGATGGCTTTCGGTGGGTTGCCCCACGGGGCGGACGAGGACACCCCGGTCTTCGTGATCTCGGTGGCCGCGCAGCTGTCCGGACTGCACGCGCAGACCCTGCGCGCCTACGACCGGCAGGGGCTCGTCTCGCCCGGCCGCACCGCGGGCGGCGGGCGGCGGTACTCGATGCGGGACATCGCGTTGCTGCGCGAGGTGCAGCGGCTGTCCCAGGAGTCCGGCGTCAACCTGGCCGGGATCAAGCGGATCATCGAGCTGGAGAACCAGGTCGACGCGCTGCGTTCCCGGATCGGTGAGCTCACCGAGGAGCTGGCCGCCGCGTACGCCGCCGCCGAGCAGGCGGCGGCCGCGGTGCACGCCTCCTACCGGAAGGACCTGGTGCCGATCCGGCACGAGACGTCGCTGGTGGTCTGGAAGCCCAAGCGCAGGTAGCGCGCTGAAGAAGGGGCGGTACCGCCCCTTCTTCAGCGCAGGTGCTGGGCGAAGAACGCGAGCACGCGGCGCCAGGCGTCCTCACTGGACTCGCGGTGGTAGCCCACCCCGGCGTACCGGGCCAGCACGTTCAGCGGCCCGAGGTGGAACTGGTTCGCGAAGCTGTGCCCGGCTTCGGGGTACTCCTTGACGTCGTGCGGGATGCCGCGCTCGGCGAGCTCCTTCTCGAGCTGCGCCGCCGTGCCCTTGAGCGACGGGTCCCGCTTGCCGAAGCTCGCCACCACCGGGCATGCACCGTCCAGAATGGACAGATCCTTCGGCAGCTGCCCGTAGTAGGGCGCGGAAACGTCGAAGCCCTGCGTCGCCGCGACGAGCGCGAAGCCGCCGCCCATGCAGAACCCGACGACGCCGACCTTCCCCGAGCAGTCCGCTCGCTGCGCGAGCAGGCCGCGCGCGGCGGAGATGTCGTCGAAGGCGCGGCCCTGCGCCGTCGCCAGCTCCTTGAACACGGTCTTCACGCAGCGCACGAAACCGCCGCGTGAGTACAGGTCCGGGCACAGCGCGAGGTATCCCGCGGTCGCGAACCGGTCGGTGATGTTGCGTGCGTCCTCGGTCAGGCCCACCGCGTCGTGGACGACCACGACGCCCGGCCACGGCGGCTCGCCGGAGACCTCTTTCTGGGGCTCGGCCAGGTAACCGCGAATCGTTCCGTCCGGCACAGAGATGTCCATGCGGCCAGAGGCTACCGTCAGTCGATGGTGAACGGGTCGTAGCGGATCTGGTCCAGCGCCGTGCCCGCGACGAGCATGCGCGACACCGTCGCCCGGATCATCGCCGGGGAGCCCGACACCAGGACGTCGTGGCCCGGCCAGGCGCCGTGGCGGGTGACGACGTCCGCGAGCGTGCCCTGTTCGCAACCGGCCAGGCCCGGCCCGCCCTCGATCACCGGCGTCACCGTCAGCCAGGGGTTGCAGCTGGCCATCATCCGCAGGCCTTCGAGCGCGTAGAGGTCTTCGCGGGTGCGGCCGCCGTAGAACAGCCGGACCTTCGGGTTCTCGCCCCACTGCGCCAGGTCGTCGAGCATCGCCTGCAGCGGCGCGACACCGGTGCCGCCTGCCACCATCAGCACGTCCCGCCCGGACTCACGGTCGACGTGCAGCCGGCCGAGCGGCGGCCCGAACCGCCACACGTCGCCCTTCTGCGTGTGGCTGACGATCGCGCGCGAGACCCAGCCGCCGTCGACCGCGCGGACGTGGAACTCCAGCGAGCCGTCCTCACGCGGCGCCGTGGCCGGGGACAGGTACCGCCACAGCCGCGGCCGCTGCGGCACCTCGACGCTCAGGTACTGGCCGGCGCGGAACGGGATCGGGGACTCGGGCTCGACCCGCACCATCGCCAGGTCCCAGCTCAGCCGCCGGTGGTCGGCGACGATCGCGGACCAGCTGGCCGGGTTGGTGTCGGAGGCGGCCGCCTCCTGCATCTGCCGGGCGATGATCGTGAACGCCTCGGCCCAGGCGCGCTCGACCTCCGGCGTCCAGTCGGGGCCGAGCTGGGTGCGCATCGCGAACAGCAGCGCGGTGCCGATCGCCTCGTAGTGCTTGGGGATCACGCCGAACTTGCGGTGGTCACGACCGAGCTGGCGCAGGAACGGGACGAGGTCGTCGGGCTGGTCCACCATCTGCACGACGTGCACCAGCGCCCGCACCATCCGGTTGCGCTGCACCTCCATGTTGATCGGGAAGAAGTCGCGCGTGGCCGGGGCGAGGGTGAAGAGCATGCCGTAGAAGAACTGTGTCACTTCCGGTAGATACGGCTCCGCCTTGGTCCAGGAGTCCTGGATGAGCCGCACCATGGCGGTGACGGCTGGCGGCGCCTCCCGGTGGACGGACCGGGGGACGGGACTGACGGGTTCGGCGGTCATCTGTTTCGGGGTGCTCCGGGGTGCGCGTTGATGCTCGGACTCGATTATTCACGAACGCGCAATAGCAGGGCCCCTACGCGCAGAACCAGGCCACAGGGGTCGTCACTGCGTGAAATGATCACGAATATTCCACCCCATTCAGTCAAGCGTAATCCGGAAAGGAGGACGCCATTGGATCGCAGAGTAACGGCTTCTCGGCCTATTGCCTCTATAGTTGCTCCGTCCGGGTGGTTAGTCGGACGACGACCGAGTGGTCCGGCTCACGCGACTGATAGTTGTTTCATGCAACTACTATACGTATAGTTGTATGTGACAACCAATCAGGAGGCGTCCCATGAGTCTGAGCGAGCACGCCGGGATCGAGCTCCTGCGGCAGCTGCGGGTCGCGGGCCAGCTGCAGCATGCCTGGGTCACCTACTCGTGGCAGCGCGGCGAGCCCGGGCTGCACCCCGCCGCCGCGATGCTGCTGAGCGACCTCGCCCTCAACGGCGAGTCCCGCCCGTCCGAGCTGGCCAAGCGCAAGATGGTCGACGTGTCGGTGATCAGCAGGCAGATCGCGCAGCTGGTCGCCTCCGGGCTCGTCGAGCGCAGGCCGGCCCCCGAGGACGGCCGCGCGGCGCTGGTGCGCGTCTCCGAGCAGGGCGAGACCGAGCTCAAGCGCTGGCGCGAGAGCTACCTGGAGCTGGTCCGGACCGCGCTGAGCGACTGGACCGAGGAAGAGGTCGCGGCACTGACGACCCGGCTGGCGTCGATGAACGACGCGATGCGCCGGACCGTCGGGGAGAAGTGAGTGTTTCGTCCATAACACCCGAAATGTGGTGTGATCCGCATGAACAAGGGATGCCTACCCTATTTTTCTGGGCTCCGGCGCGCCTAAAGTAAGGCTAACCAGAGTCCGGAACCTGAGGGAGTAGCACGTGTGGGCCGACGGCGTCCCGAACCTGCTGATCGGGCTGCGTGAAGGGCTCGAAGCAGGGTTGGTGGTGAGCATCCTGCTCGCCGCACTCCGCCGCAGCGACGGCAAGGCTTCCACCTCGCCCATCTGGCTCGGCGTGCTCGCGGCGGTCATGCTCGCCGCCGGGTTCGGCGCCGTGCTCACCTTTTCGCGGTCCGAGCTGTCGACCACCGCGCAGGAGTCGTTCGGCGGGGTGCTCAGCCTCGTCGCCGTCTGCCTCGTCACCGCGATGGTGTTCTGGATGCGCCGGACCGCCCGCAGCCTGTCGGGCGAGCTCTCGGCGAAGGTCAGCGGCGCCGCGGCGATCGGCGCCGGCGCGCTCGCGATGACAGCCTTCCTCGCCGTCGGCCGCGAAGGCCTCGAGACCGCGTTGTTCCTGTGGACGACCGTTCAGGCCGCCGGCGAGTCGACGGCCCCACTGGTCGGCGCGGCACTGGGCATCGCGATCGCCGCGCTGCTGTGCTGGCTGCTCTACCGCAGCGCGATCCGGATCAACCTCGGCAAGTTCTTCTCCCGCACCGCCGTGCTGCTGGTCGTGATCGCCGCCGGGGTGCTCGCCTACGGCCTCGGCGACCTGCAGGACGCCGGTCTGCTGCCGGGCCGCGGCTGGCTCGCCTTCGACCTGTCGGGGTCGATCTCCGTGGACACCTGGTGGGTCACCCTCATCCGCGGCGTCACGAACCTCACGCCCACGATGACCTGGCTGCAGGTCGTCGCCTACCTGGTCTACCTCGCTGTCGTGCTCACGATGTTCTTCGGCCGCAAGTCCGTCGCCGCGCCGGTGCGGACCGAGCGGGTGCGCAAGCCGGTCAAGCGCTGGGTGTGGGTGACCGCCGCCATCGCCGTCCCGCTCGTCGCGGCCGGGGTGTTCGCGCTCGTCGTGCCGTCCTCGCAGGCGAACGCCCGGCAGGTGACGATCACCGCGTCCGCCTGCGCGCCCGACTTCACGGCGCTGACCGCCGGGTCGCAGGAGTTCACCGTGGTCAACAAGTCCGGCCGCAGCGGCGAGATCTACCTCGTCCGTGCCGGCGACGGCGGGGTGATCGGCGAGCTGGAGGGCCTCGGCCCCGGGACCCGGCGGAGCATGCCCGCGGACCTGCCCGCCGGTGAGTACGCCTGGCGCTGCGAGATGTCCGGCGCGCCCGAACAGCTGTCGGCGACCGTCGCCGCGACCGGTGCGGGTGGCGCCGCGCCGCCGGTGGTGCTGCCGGTGTCCGAGCAGGACCTCGACGGCCCGCTGAAGCAGTACCAGGACTACGTCGCGCCGCAGCTGGCCACGCTGGCCGGCCAGGTGGACACCTTGCGCGGCGCGATCGCGGCCGGGAACGTCGACGCCGCCAAGGCGGCCTGGTTGCCCGCGCAGCTGACCTGGGAGCAGGTCGGCGCCGCCTACGGCAGCTTCGGCGACCTCGCCGACGCGATCGACGGCCAGCCGGACGGGCTCCCCGGCGGCGTCGCCGACCAGGACTTCGCGGGTCTGCGGCGGATCGAGTACGGCCTGTGGCACGGGCAGGGCGCGGCCACCCTCGGCCCGATCGCCGACAAGCTGGCGCAGGACGTCGCGGCCCTGCGGCAGCAGCTGCCGACGATCACCGCCGACCCGGCCGACCTGCCGGTCCGCGCGCACGAGATCCTCGAAGACGCCTTGCGCGACAAGCTGACCGGCATGTCCGACCAGGGCGCGGGCTCGGGTTACCAGGAGACACTCGCCGACGTGGCCGGCACCCGGGTCGTGCTCGGCGAGCTGGCCCCGCTGATCGACAAGCGGCGCCCACAGCTCGTCGCCACCGCGAAGACCGAGCTCGACACCCTCGAACAGACGCTGCGGGCGACCACCGGCACGCCCGAGACCGCACCGCTGACCCAGCGCCAGCACGTGAACGCGGCGATCGGCCAGGTGCTGGAAACACTTTCCCTCGTCCCCGACCTTCTCGAGATCAGGCAGAGTTGATGGACATCTCCAGGCGCAGGTTCCTGCAGGGCACGGGTGCGGGAGTCGCGGGCACCGCGCTCGCCGGCGGGCTGGTGGCGGCCGGCGCGTACGCCGACGACCGGTCGAAGGGCACCGAGACCGTCGCGCAGAGCTTCGCGTTCCACGGCGCGAACCAGGCCGGCGTGTTCACCCCGCAGCAGGCGGCCGCCACCTTCGCCGCCTTCGACGTGACCGCCGCCGACCGGGCCGGGCTGGTGGACCTGTTCCGGACGCTGACCGAGCGAGCGCGGTTCCTCACCTCCGGCGGCACCCCGCAGGACCTCGGCGTCGGCTCGCCGCCGTCGGACAACGCGATCCTCGGGCCCGACGTGCCCGCCGACGGACTGACCGTGACGGTGTCAGTCGGCTCGTCGCTGTTCGACGACCGCTACGGCCTCGCCGCGAAGAAGCCCGCGAAGCTCAAGCCGATGCAGACGTTCCCGGACGACTCGCTCGACCCGAAGTGGTGCCACGGCGACCTGATGCTGCAGCTGTGCGCGAACAACGCCGACACCGTGCAGCACGCGCTGCGCGACATCGCCAAGCACACCCGCGGCGGGATGCAGCTGCGCTACCGGATCAACGGCTTCCACTCCCAGCCGCGCCCGTCCGGCACGCCGCGGAACCTGATGGGCTTCAAGGACGGCATCTCCAACCCGCTGGAGACGGACAACCTGATCTGGACCCCGGACGGCGGCTCGTACCAGGTCGTGCGGATCATCCGGATGCTCGTCGAGTTCTGGGACCGGGTGTCGATCACCGAGCAGGAGAACATGTTCGGCCGCAAGCGCGACAGCGGCGCCCCGCTGGACGGCGCGGCCGAGACCGACACCCCGGACTTCGCCGCCGACCCCGAGGGCAAGACGATCCCGCTCGACTCGCACATCCGGCTGGCGAACCCGCGCACGACCGAGTCCGCGCCGAGCCGGCTGCTGCGGCGCGGGTACAACTACGATCTGGGCGTCGACCTCAACGGCAACCTCGACGTGGGACTCGTCTTCTGCTGCTACCAGCAGGACCTGGAGCGGCAGTTCGAGGCGGTGCAGACCCGGCTGGCCGGGGAGCCGCTGGCCGACTACATCCAGCCCTACGGCGGCGGTTACTTCTACGCCCTACCGGGGGTGCGGGACGCGCAGGACTGGTTCGCCAGGAGCTTAACCAGCGTCTAGCCAGACTTGAGCGGAACACACTCAACTTTTCTGACGTTGTGCATAGCGACGGCCGCGGGTGAAGGCTGTCACCAGGACAGACGTTCGACATGGAGTGTGGGATGGACGCTTTCAACCCGACGACGAAGACCCAGCAGGCGATCTCGTCGGCGGCGCAGGCGGCGACCGTGGCGGGCAATCCGAGCATCGCCGCGGCGCACCTGCTGGGCGCACTGCTCGCGCAGGGCGACGGCATCGCCGGGCCGCTGCTGACCGCCGTGGGCGCCGACCCGGCGCAGGTGCGCAAGGAGCTGGAGCCGATCACCAACGGGCTGCCCTCGGCCACCGGCGCGACGGTGTCCACCCCGCAGTTCGACACCAACGCGCTCAAGGCGCTGACGCACGCGCAGAAGCTCGCGACCGAGATGGGAGACGAGTTCGTCTCGACCGAGCACCTGCTGGTCGGCCTCGCCGCGGAGGGCGGCCAGGTCGCCGACCTGCTCAAGCGCCACGGCGCGACGGCCGACGCGCTGCGCGAGGCGTTCGCGAACGTGCGCGGCTCGGCCCGGATCACCAGCCCCGACCCGGAGGGCACCTTCAAGGCGCTGGAGAAGTACGGCTTGGATCTCACAGCCCGAGCCCGATCCGGCGAGCTGGACCCGGTCATCGGGCGCGACACCGAGATCCGCCGCGTGGTGCAGGTGCTGTCGCGGCGCACCAAGAACAACCCCGTGCTGATCGGCGAGCCGGGCGTCGGCAAGACCGCGATCGTGGAGGGCCTCGCCCAGCGCATCGTGGCCGGTGACGTGCCGGAGTCGTTGCGCGGCAAGCGGGTCGTCGCGCTGGACCTCGGTTCGATGGTCGCCGGCGCGAAGTACCGCGGTGAGTTCGAGGAGCGGCTGAAGGCCGTCCTCAAGGAGATCACCGACTCGGCGGGCCAGGTCATCACGTTCATCGACGAGCTGCACACGATCGTCGGCGCCGGTGCCACCGGCGAGGGTGCGATGGACGCGGGCAACATGATCAAGCCGATGCTCGCCCGCGGCGAGCTGCGGATGGTCGGCGCGACCACGCTCGACGAGTACCGCCGGCACATCGAGAAGGACGCCGCGCTGGAGCGGCGCTTCCAGCAGGTGCTGGTCGGCGAGCCGTCGGTCGAGGACACCATCGGCATCCTGCGTGGCCTCAAGGAGCGCTACGAGGTGCACCACGGCGTCCGGATCACCGACGCCGCGCTGGTGTCGGCCGCGACGCTGTCCGACCGCTACATCACCGCCCGCTTCCTGCCGGACAAGGCGATCGACCTGGTCGACGAGGCCGCGTCCCGGCTGCGGATGGAGATCGACTCCCGGCCCGTCGAGATCGACGAGGTGGAGCGTGCCGTGCGGCGGCTGGAGATCGAGGAGATGGCGCTCGAGAAGGAAGAGGACGTCGCCTCGAAGGAGCGCCTCGCCGCGCTGCGCGCCGAACTGGCCGAGAAGCGCGAGGAGCTGTCCGCGCTGACCGCGCGCTGGCAGAACGAGAAGGGCTCGATCGAGAAGGTCCGTGACCTCAAGGAGCAGCTGGAGCAGCTGCGCGGCGAGGCCGACCGGGCCGAGCGCGACGCCGACCTCGGCCGCGCCGCGGAGCTGCGCTACGGCAAGATCCCGGCGCTGGAGAAGGAGCTGGAGGCCGCGCAGGCGACCACGGACGACCGTGCCGAGGTGATGCTCAAGGAGGAGGTCGGCAGCGATGACGTCGCCGACGTCGTCAGCGCCTGGACCGGTATTCCGGCGGGCCGGCTGCTGGAGGGCGAGACCGGCAAGCTGCTCCGGATGGAGGAGGAGCTCGGCAGGCGCGTCGTCGGACAGCAGGAGGCCGTCACGGCGGTATCGGACGCGGTGCGCCGCACCCGTGCGGGTGTCGCGGACCCGGACCGGCCGACCGGCTCGTTCCTGTTCCTCGGCCCGACCGGTGTCGGCAAGACCGAGCTGGCCAAGGGCCTGGCGGAGTTCCTGTTCGACGACGAGCGGGCGATCACCCGGATCGACATGAGCGAGTACTCCGAGAAGCACTCGGTGGCCCGCCTGGTCGGTGCGCCGCCCGGCTACGTCGGCTACGACCAGGGCGGCCAGCTGACCGAGGCCGTCCGGCGCCGGCCGTACTCGGTGGTGCTGCTGGACGAGGTCGAGAAGGCGCATCCCGACGTGTTCGACGTGCTGCTGCAGGTCCTCGACGACGGGCGGCTGACCGACGGCCAGGGCCGCACGGTCGACTTCCGCAACACCATCCTGGTGCTGACGTCGAACCTGGGCTCGCAGGCCATCGCGGACGCCTCGCTCGACGAGCGGCAGCGGCGGGACGCGGTGCTGTCGACGGTGCAGCGGCACTTCAAGCCGGAGTTCCTCAACCGGCTGGACGACATCGTGGTGTTCCACTCGCTCGACACCGAGCAGCTGACCTCCATTGTGGACATCCAGGTCGACCGGCTGGGCAAGCGCCTCGCGCAGCGGCGGCTGACCCTGGACGTCACGCCGGGCGCCCGGGAATGGCTGGCGCTCAACGGGTTCGACCCGATCTACGGCGCTCGTCCGCTCCGCCGGCTGGTGCAGTCGGCGATCGGCGACCAGCTGGCGAAGAAACTGCTGGCCGGCGAGATCCGCGACGGCGACACCATCCGCGTCGACATCCCGGACCTCGAGGCCGGCAGCGCGCTGACGGTGGAACGGGCCTGACGGAAAACGGTTTCACGGGGCCGGGAGGCAGCACGCCGCCCGGCCCCGTCTGCCGTGCACACGAATGGGTCAGTCCGACACGGCCCGCTGACCTTGGCTCGTCAGGTGCGAGCGATACCCTGGGCCGGTGGGTATTCCAGCGTGGGTCTGGTTCGTCATCGCCGCCATCGCACTGGTGGTCGGCCTCGTGCTGCTCGCCGCCGACCGGACCAGAGAAGGGTCCCGCAACCGGGAGCGCATGCGGTGGGCCGACCTGCGCGGATGGCAGTTCGTCGAGGAGGACGAGCGGCTGGCCAAGCAGTGGTCCGGCGGCGCGCTCGGCTACTTCGGCGCGGAGGCGGCGGTCAACGTCGTCGCCGGCTCGACGTTCACCTCCGACGGCCGCCGCCCGGTGTTCGTGTTCGACATCGAGGCCGACGGGCAGATCCCGGCCGTCGTGGTCGCCGTGCGCTGCAACCGCGCGCACCCGGCACTGGTCGAGCTGTGGCTGGCGAGCGTGCCGTTCCAGCGCGCGGACATGCCCGAACTGCTCGGTCCCGTCGGCCAGCGCTACGCGTTCGCCGACGACCCGGAGGCCGCACGCCGCGTGATCACCCAGGAGCTGGTCGACGCCGCGGACGCACTCGGCGGTGACGTCGGCGTCGCCTGGCTGGAGAGCGAGTGGGTGCTGGCCAGCGCGGCGCCGCAGGCAGGCCCGTCGCGGCTCGAGCGGCTGCTGCGCGACCTCGGCGAGATCGCCGACATCGTCGACCCTTTCGATGAGGACACCGGGCCCGGCGGACGGCACTGGCAGCCCCAGACCCCCGGCGCCGCCCAGCAGGGCCCGGCGTGAGCACCGCGCTCGTGACCGGTGCGTCCTCCGGTCTCGGCGCGGCCTTCTCCCGGCAGCTGTCCCGCGAGGGCTACGACCTGGTGCTCGTCGCGCGGGACAAGGCGCGGCTGGAAGCCGTCGCGGCGGAGCTGTCGGAGCGGCACGGCGTCACGGTGACCGTGCTCCCCGCGGACCTCGCCACCACGGACGGCCGCGCGGTCGTCGAGGACAGGCTCGCGAAGGACCCGCCTGCCCTGCTGGTCAACAACGCCGGGCTGGGGCTCGCGGGCGAGCTGTGGACCGCCTCCCCCGAGGACCTGCAGCGCCAGCTCGACGTCAACGTCACCGCCGTGCTGCGGCTGACCCGCGCGGTGCTGCCCGGCATGATCGAACGGGGCTCCGGCGACATCCTCAACGTGTCGAGCGTGGCGGGGTTCTTCTCCGGCCGCGGCTCCACGTACACCGCGAGCAAGAACTGGGTCACGGCCTTCACCGAGGGCATCGCGGCCGCGCTGCCGCCCGGCGTGCGGATGACGGCGCTGTGCCCCGGCTTCGTGCACACCGAGTTCCACCAGCGCGCCGGGCTGGCGAAGGCGGGCCCGAAGGTCTTGTGGCTCAGCGCCGACCGGGTGGTCGCGGACGGGCTGGCCGATCTGCGCAGGGGCAGGATCATCTCGATCCCGAGCCTGCAGTACAAGCTGATCGTGGCGCTCGGCGGGCTCGCCCCGCGCAGCCTGATCAGGCGGATCAGCGGGCTCGTGGCGGGACGCGACCGCACCTGACCGGTTCTGTCGGGGGCGTGTGTAAGACTTCTGTCGTGGCGAAACCGGGGATTGACCAAGACGCGAAACTGGAACTGGCTCGGCTGGTCACGGACCTGTCCGTGGTGCACGGCAAGGTCACGCTCTCCTCGGGCAAGGAAGCCGACTACTACATCGACCTGCGGCGCGCGACGCTGCATCACGCGGCGGCCCCCCTCATCGGCACCCTGTTGCGGCAGCTGACCGCCGACTGGAGCTACGTCGCCGTCGGCGGGCTGACGCTCGGCGCCGACCCGGTCGCCACGGCGATGCTGCACTCCGCCGCGTGTGACGGGATGGTGCTCGACGCGTTCGTGGTCCGCAAAGCGACCAAGCAGCACGGCATGCAGCGGCTGATCGAGGGCATCGAGGTCTCCGGGCAGCGGGTGCTCGCGGTCGACGACACCTCCACCACGGGCGCGAGCGTGCTGACCGCCGTCGAAGCGCTGCGCGAGGCCGGCGCCACGGTGGTCGGCGTCGCGACTGTGGTCGACCGGGACACCGGGGCCCGCGAGGCGATCGAGAAGGAAGGCCTGCCGTACCGGTATCTGCTGACGGCGGACGACCTCGGCCTGGCCTGACCGGGCAACCGTTTCCGCCCTTTTCGGGCGGCCCGGTTGATCAAGCGTCACATCTCCAAGTCGACCTTTCTCAGGGAACCCGGAGTAACCTCAGATGTGAGGGGACCGTGAAAGGGGGAGGTCACAGGTGTCGACGGCAAGAGTACTGGCGGATCTGACCGTCGGTATCCACGTGCTGGCGCTGCTGTACATCGGCCTCGGCGGTTTTCTCGCCTGGCGCTGGCCCAAGAGCATCTTCGTGCACGTCTTCTTCGCGCTCTGGGGCGTGGCGGTCAACGTCTTCCCCATTTCGTGCCCGCTGACCGCGCTCGAGGACTACTTCCGCAGCCTGCAGGGGCTCGGCCCGCTGCCCGGGGGTTTCAACGCCTACTACATCTACGGCACCGTGTTCCCGCGGTCGCTGCTGCCGCTGATCGCGCTGACGGCGCTGGCGGTGCTGGCGTTCTCCTACGTCGGTGCGTGGATCCGCTACCGCAACCGCGATGACGCACCGACGCACCAGGTCCGCCAGGCCTGAGCGAAAATCACCGGGTGGAGCTGGATGAGGCCGGGCCGACCGAGTGGACCGCCCGGGAAGAGGTCGGCGTCGGCCCATGGCCGGGCGAGTGGCCCTCGGACGAGCGGTACGACCCTGAACTGTTGCGAGAAGGCGACCGGCGCAACGTCGTCGACGCGTACCGCTACTGGCGGCGCGAGGCGATCGTCGCGGACGTCGACCGGCGGCGGCATCCCTTCCACGTAGCCATCGAGAACTTCCAGCACGACCACAACATCGGCACGGTGGTGCGCACCGCCAACGCCTTCGCCGCGGCCGCCGTGCACATCGTCGGGCGGCGGCGGTGGAACCGCCGGGGCGCGATGGTGACCGACCGGTACCAGCACCTCGAACACCATCCGGACATCGCGTCGCTGGCGGAGTTCGCGGCCGCGCGCGGGCTGGCTGTGGTCGCGGTGGACAACACACCGGGCGCCCAGCCGGTCGAGACGGTCGCGCTGCCCCGCGAGTGTGTGCTCCTGTTCGGACAGGAGGGGCCGGGGCTCTCGGCCGGGGCGCAGGAGGCCGCGTCGCTCGTCGTGTCCATCGCGCAGTTCGGCACCACCCGCTCGGTCAACGCCGGGGTCGCCGCGGGGATCGTCATGCACACCTGGGTCAGACAACATGCCGATCTGGCCCGGGCTTGGTGAAATGGGGCCATGTACCGGGAGTGGGCCGCCGCGGCGGAGCGGGCGATCGTGACGCGTCACCTGCGCCGGGTCTGGCTGCTGCCGGGCACCATCCTCGGCCGCAGCGGCTGGCCGCCGAGCTCGGACCAGCGGGTGCACTGGCACTGGAACTACTGGTGGCAGGCGCACCTGCTCGACTGCCTGATCGACGCCCAGCGGCGTGACCCGACGCCGGCCCGCGAGGCGACCATCGAACGGTTCCTCGCGTCGATCCGGTTGCGCAACTTCGGCCGGTGGACCAACGACTACTACGACGACATGGCCTGGCTCGGCCTGGCGATGCAGCGCGCGGGGCGCGACGTCGAGGTGATCCTCGCCGAGCTGCGCGGCGCGTGGACGCCGGAAGGCGGCGGGGGGATCTGGTGGCGTCGGAACGACCGGTTCAAGAACGCGCCCTCCAACGGCCCGGCCGCGATCCTGCACGCCCGCGTCGGTGAGCAGGACCGCGCGCGCGAACTGTTCGAATGGATGGACTCGACGCTCGTCGACCCGGACACCGGTCTGGTCTGGGACGGCTTGCGCGTGGACGACGGCGAGCTCGTCAAGGCGATTTACACCTACTGCCAAGGGGTCTTCCTCGGCACCTGCCTCGAACTGTCCGAAGTGGACGCCGCAGTGCGGACGGTGCGCGCGGTCGCCGAGCACTGCGCGCCTGGCGGTGTCCTGCGCGGGCAGGGCGGCGGCGACGGCGGACTGTTCGCCGGCATCCTGGCGCGCTACCTCGCGCTCGCCGCCCAGCGGCTGCCGGCGCCCGAAGGCGAGGTCGCCCGCGACCTCGTGCTCGGCTCCGCGCGGGCGTGCTGGGCAGGCGCGAGCGAGGCGCCCGGCGGCCCGCTGTTCAGCTCGGAGTGGTCGCGGCCAGCGCCGGACGAGGCGTCCCGCGACCTGTCCGTCCAGGTCGGCGCCTGGCTCCTGCTCGAAGCCGCCGCGACCCTTCAGCAGCCGCAGGAGTGACGGTGCATCAGTTTCGGTGCCAGCCGCAGGGTTTCCGGGCGGCGGTCCGGGTCGGCGATCCGGGCGAGCAGCAACCGCACGGCACGGCGGCCGATCTCCTCGGTCGGCTGCGCCATCGTCGTCAGCGGCGGGTCGACGAGATCCGCCCACTCGGCGTCGTCGTAACCGGCGATCGCGAACTCCCGTCCGACGCGCAGGCCGCGGCGCCGCGCCTCGTGCAGCACGCCGACCATCATCACGTCGTTCGCCACGACCAACGCGGTCGGCGGGTCCGACAGCTCCATCAGCCGGTGCAGCGCCGCCGCGCCGCCGTCCTTGGAGGACTGCCCGCTCACGACCAGCTCCGGCGTCCACGACAGGCCGCCGCGGCCGAGCCCCAGCCGGTAGCCGAGCGTGCGCTCCTCGCTGGTGCTCAGCCCGGGCGTGCCGCTGATGAGGCCGATCCGCCGGTGCCCGAGCGAGGCCAGGTGCTCGGTGAGCGCCGAGGTCGACTGGATGTTCTCCGCGCCGACCTGGTCCACGTCGGTCCGGGTGGTCAGCCGGTCGACCAGGACGACCGGCACGCCCAGTGACACCAGTTCGGTGATCACCGCACCGTCCCCGGGCGCGGGAGTCAGCAGCAGTCCGTCCACGCGACGCGAGCGAAGCGTGCGTACGGTGTCCTGCTCGGTGCCGACCGCGTCATGCGTGTCGGCGAGCAGAACCGTGTACCCCGCTGCCGCCGCTTCGCGCTCGACGGCCTGCATCAGCGCCGCGAAGTACGGGTTGGCGAGCAGGGAGATCGCGACGCCGATCGACCGGGTGCCACCGGTGACCAGCGACCGGGCGATCGCGTCGCCGGTGTAGCCCGTCTTCTCGATCGCCTGCAGCACCGCGGTCTTGGTCTCCGGCGCCACCGCGCGCGTCCCGTTCACCACGTGCGAGACCGTCGTGATGGACACCCCGGCCAGTTCAGCGATGTCCCGCTGGGTGGGCCTGGAAGACTTCTGCTGCGGCATCGACGGCTCCCGTTGACTCTTTGCGGCAAGCGTTTGCGCAAACGCTTGCGAGATCAGCATAGAGATCTCTACGGTCCGGGCAGCAAGGTCCCAGCCTCGATGGGGAGGTCCCGTGAGACACCGCAGTCTCCTGTGCCTGCTCGTGGCCGCCACACTGGCGGCGACCAGCGGGTGCACGGTCGAACGACACTGGGGTGGCAGCACCAGTGCCGGTGGCGGCGGCAAGGCCACGATCGGCCTGGTCACCAAGACCAACACGAACCCGTACTTCGTCGAACTGCGCAACGCCGCCGCCGCGGCCGCGCAGGCTCAGGGCGCCGACTTCGTCGCGCTCGCCGGTCAGTTCGACGGCGACAACGACGGCCAGGTCCGCGCGATCGAGAACCTCATGCAGCAGGGCGCGACGACGATCCTGATCACGCCGAACTCCTCCACCGGCGTGCTCGACGCGATCGACCGGGCCCGCAAGGCGGGGGTCATGGTGATCGCGCTCGACACCGCGACCGACCCGGCCAGTGCCGTCGACGCCACCTTCGCCACCGACAACGTCGCCGCCGGCCGTCAGCAGGGCCAGTACGTCAAGGCGGCGCTGGCCGGCGCCACGCCGAAGTTGATCATGATCGACGGAACCGCGGGCAGCACCGTGGACACCTACCGCCACAACGGTTTCCTCGAGGGCATCGGCCTGAAGGACGGCGACCCGGCGATCGTCGGCCGGGAGCCGGCGAACGGCGACCAGAGCACGGCGCAGCAGAAGATGGAGAACCTGCTGCAGCGCTCGAGCGACATCAACGCCGTCTACACGATGAACGAGCCGACGGCCCGCGGCGCCTTCGCCGCGCTGCAGGCCCGGAACCTGCAGGTCGTGATGGGCTCGATCGACGGCGGCTGCCAGGGCGTGGAGAACGTGCGCGACGGGCAGTACGCCGCGACGGTCATGCAGTTCCCGCGCAAGATGGCCGAGGAAGGCGTCGACGCGGCCGTCGCGTACGCGAAGACCGGCAAGAAGCCGAGCGGGTTCATCGACACCGGATCCGTGGTGATCACCGACAAGCCCATGCCCGGGGTGACCAGCCAGAGCACCGAATGGGGCCTGCAGAACTGCTGGGGGACGAAATGACCGCCGTGACTGCACAGGGTAGGCAGCGCGAGAGCCTCGGCGAGTTCTTCCTGCGCGCCCCGGCCGCCGGCCCCGCGCTCGCGCTCGTCCTCGCGATGATCGTGTTCTCGTTGTCCACCAGCAGGTTCCTCGAACTGGACAACCTGTCGCTGATGGTCAACCAGGCGCTGGTGGTCGGCACGCTCGCGCTCGGCCAGACGCTGATCATCCTCACCGCCGGCATCGACCTGTCCAACGCCTCGGCCATGGTGCTGGCCACACTGATCATGGCGAAGCTGTTCGCCGGCGGGATGCCCGGGGTGTTCGCGCTGATCATCGGCGTACTCGTGGCGGTCGGCATCGGGCTCGTGATCGGCTCGCTCGTCACGAAGGTCAAGCTGCCGCCGTTCATCGTGACGCTGGGCTTCTTCACCATGCTGACCGCGGCCGACAAGCTCGTCGCGAGCGGCCAGGCGGTGCCGGTCGCCGAGCACGGCGTACTCACCTGGCTGGGCAGCCAGCGCTACCTGTTCGGCGGCATCCCGGTCACCTACGGGATGACCGTGGCGCTGGTGATGTACCTGGTCGTGTGGTACTCGCTCACCCGCACGGCATGGGGCAAGCACGTCTACGCCGTCGGCGACAACGCCGAAGCCGCGCGGCTGTCCGGGATCAAGGTCAACCGCACGGTGATCTCGGTGTACGTCGTCGCCGGGATGATCTTCGGGATCGCCGCCTGGCAGGCGCTCGGCCGCATCCCCAACGCCGACCCGAACGCGTTCCAGCTGGGCAACCTGCAGTCGATCACCGCGGTCGTGCTCGGCGGCACCTCGCTGTTCGGCGGGCGTGGCTCTGTGCTCGGCACGATGGTCGGCGCGTTGATCGTGACTGTGCTCCAGTCCGGGCTGTCCCAGCTCGGTGTCGACTCGCTCTACCAGGACCTGGCGACCGGCGCCCTGGTCATCGCCGCCGTGACCGTCGACCGTCTCGCACGGAGGAAGTCATGACCGACAATCGCGAAGCCCCTGGCCACCACGGCCGACCGGGTGCGGGCGTCCCGCGAGACACGGAGGCAACGATGACCACGCCCACCCTTTCCGCGCGCGGGCTGGTCAAGCGCTACGGGCAGGTCACCGCGATCGACGGTGCCGACTTCGACCTCTACCCGGGCGAGGTGCTCGCCGTGGTGGGCGACAACGGCGCCGGCAAGTCCAGCGTGATCAAGGCGTTGTCGGGCGCGCTGGTGCCCGACGCGGGCGAGATCCGGGTGGACGGCAAGACCGTGCACTTCCGCACGCCGATCGACGCCCGCCGCTACGGCATCGAAACCGTGTACCAGGACCTGGCGCTGTCCCCGGCGCAGGACATCGCCTCGAACATGTTCCTGGGCCGCGAAATACGGCGCACCGGGCCACTCGGGCTGGTGCGCAAGCTCGACACCGCGAAGATGCGCAGCGAGGCCCAGCGCGTGCTCGACGAGCTGGACATCAAGATCAAGTCGATCACCCAGCCCGTCGAGACGCTTTCCGGTGGACAGCGCCAGGGCGTCGCGGTCGCGCGGGCGGCGGCGTTCGGCACCAAGGCCGTGATCATGGACGAGCCGACCGCGGCGCTCGGCGTGGCCGAGTCGGCGCAGGTGCTCGCGCTGATCAAGCGCATCCGCGAGCGTGGCCTGCCGGTGGTGCTGATCAGCCACAACATGCCGCACGTGTTCGAGATCGCCGACCGGATCCACGTGCACCGGCTCGGCAAGCGGGTCGCGGTGGTGTCACCGAAGACGACGTCGATGAACCAGGTCGTCGGGCTGATCACCGGCGCGCTGGAGCTCGACGACAAGGGCGAGGTGCGCGAGGTGGAGGCGGCTATCCACACGGGCCTGTCGGCATGACGGTCCTTCTCGCCGGGCTTTGCACGATCGACGTGGTGCAGCGGGTGGCCGAGCTGCCCGAGCCCGGCGAGAAGGTGCAGTCGCTGTCGGTGGACGTGGCCGCGGGCGGCCCGGCGACCAACGCGGCGGTGACGGTGGCGGCGCTGGGCGGGCACGCGCGGTTGCTCACGGTGCTGGGCGCGCATCCGCTCGCGGACCTCGCCCGTGCGGACCTTTCCGCGTACGGCGTCGACTTCGTGGACGTAGCACCGTCCTTTGTGGACCCGCCTGCGCTGAGTGCGGTCGCGGTCCGGGATCGCGACGGGGAGCGCACGGTGGTCTCGCGCAACGCGGCGCACAGTCCCACGGTGACAGGTACGCCGTGGGAGGCCGACGAGGTGCGCGCGGTACTGGTCGACGGCCATCATCCTGAGCTCGCGCTGGGCACGGCCCGCTGGGCGCGCTCGCGGGGAGTTCCGGTGGTGCTCGACGCGGGCAGCTGGAAGCCGGTGCTCGACGAGCTGCTGCCGCTGGTGGACATCGCGGCGTGCTCGGCGCATTTCCGCGCGCCCGCGCCGGATCTGCTCGACCGCGGGGTCGCCGCGGTGATCACGACCGCCGGACCGGAGCCGGTGCGCTGGCGGACGGCGACGGAGGCGGGCGAGGTGCCGGTTCCGGCGGCGGACGCGCGGGACACCCTC
Source organism: Amycolatopsis acidiphila (assembly GCF_021391495.1). Classification (NCBI taxonomy): domain Bacteria; kingdom Bacillati; phylum Actinomycetota; class Actinomycetes; order Pseudonocardiales; family Pseudonocardiaceae; genus Amycolatopsis; species Amycolatopsis acidiphila. The sequence continues at coordinate 7,969,840 of NZ_CP090063.1, forward strand.
GGCGCGGGCGACGTCTGGCACGGCGCGCTCGCTTACGGTGTCGGAAGGTTCGAGCTGCCGGAGCTGATCCGGTTCGCCAACGAGGTGGCCGCGCAGCGGGTGCGGCATATCGGCCCACGGGCGTGGGTGCGGGAGATGGGAGTGCGATGACGTCGTTCGACGAGCTGCTGGAGCGCGCGGAGGCGCTGGTGGCGCGGGGTGGGCGGACCCTGCTCGGCATCGTGGGCGCACCCGCGTCGGGCAAGACCACGCTCGCCTGGGGGCTGGCGAACGCACTCGGCAACCGGGCCACGGTGGTCGGCATGGACGGGTTCCACCTCGCGCAGGTGGAGCTGCGGCGGCTGGGCCGGACCGAACGCAAGGGCGCGCCCGACACATTCGACGCGCACGGCTACGTGAACCTGCTGAGCAGGATCAAGGCCGCCCGCGCGACGGTGTACGCGCCCGAGTTCCGCCGGGAGATCGAGGAACCGATCGCGGGCGCGGTGCCCGTGTCGCAGGACGTGCCACTGGTCATCACCGAGGGCAACTACCTGCTGCTGGAGACCGAGCCGTGGCGTGAGGTGCGCGGGCTGCTCGACGAGGCGTGGTTCCTCGCGCCCGACGAGCACGACCGCGTCGAACGGCTCGTCACCCGGCACCGCCGGTACGGCCGGTCGCTGGTCGAGGCGCGGCAGCGGGCGCTGGGCAGCGACCAGCGCAACGCCGACTTGATCGGGCCGAGCGCGGCGCGGGCGGACCTCGTGCTGGAGAACATGCCGCTCGCGAACTTCGCCATATGATCCTCGTCGTGACCGGCGGGAGCCGGGGTATCGGCGCCGCCGTGTGTGCGATGGCGGCGGCTCGCGGGTACGACGTGGTGATCAACTATGCGTCCGACCGGGTGGCAGCCGACAACGTGGCCTGCCGGGTGCGCTCGCTGGGGCGGCAGGCGCTGACGGTGCGCGGTGATGTGGCCGTCGAGGAGGACGTGGCGGCGTTGTTCGACGCCGCGGCCGAGCTCGGACCGCTCGCCGGGATCGTCAACAACGCGGCGACCACCGGCAACACGCCAGGCCGGCTCGACGAGCAGAGCGCGGCGACGGTGAAGCGGGTGACGGACGTGAACCTCGGCGGCGTGTTCCTGTGCTGCCGGGAGGCCGTGCGCCGGATGTCGACGCGCTACGGCGGTTCGGGCGGGGTGATCGTGAACATCTCCTCGACGGCGGCGCGGACGGGTGCTGCTGGGGAATGGGTGCACTATGCGGCGACGAAGGCGGCGGTGGAGACGCTCACGGTCGGGCTGTCGCACGAGGTCGCGCGCGAGGACATCCGGGTGAACGCGGTCGCGCCGGGCTTGGTCGAGACGGGGCTGCACGAGGCGGCGGGGCTGCCGGACCGGCTGGAGCGGGTCGCGCCGACGATCCCGCTGGGGCGCGCGGGACAGCCGGAGGAGGTCGCGGAGGCGGTGCTCTGGCTGTTGTCGCCGGCGTCGTCGTACGTCACGGGCTCGGTGCTCACCGTGGGTGGAGGACGCTGAAGGTTGTCCACAGACTGTGAGTAATTCGCGGAGTTGTCCACAGATTCGCGAGAAAGCGTTTACTCACCGCCGCCGTCGGTAGCCTGGCTTGGGGTACACGAAAGGACGGCTGCCGTATGTCCACGCTGACCGGCGTGCATCACCTGGCGCTCACGGTGACGGACGTGGATCGCAGCGTCCCGTGGTACGAGCGGGTCCTGGATCTGAAGGAGGTCGCCCGCCGCGAGGACGCGGAGACCGGGATCCGGAAGGTGGTGCTGCGCGGGCGGGCCGACTCGTTCTCGGTGGTGCTGGTGCAGCACCCGGACACCGAACGCGGCGACTTCGACGAGCGGCGCACGGGGCTCGACCACGTGGCGTTCACGGTGGAGTCGTACGTGGAGCTGAAGGAGTGGGAGAGCAGGCTCGCGGAGTACGGCGTCACGCACACGACCGCGCGGGCGTCACGCACCCTGCCCGGCTCGGCGGTGGTGGTGTTCCGGGATCCGGACGGGATCCAGCTGGAGGTCTGGGCGGACCCGACGTCTTAGCCAAGTACGCCTAGCCGGACGGCCCCCGGCCGCGCGTCCGGGCGCCGGCCGGCGTGGTCGGGGCGCGGCGCGCGAGGTTCAGGCCGGGTAGGGCGCGCTGAACGGGGGCTTCCGCAGGGGCGCGCCGTGGAGGCCACCGCCCCGGAGGCGGCTCCCGCAGCCCCCGCACGCCTCACGACGCTGATGCTCCGGCGGTGGCGCTCGTAGACCCCCGCACGCCCCCGGGAGTCGCGGAGGTAGCGCTCCGGAGGCGGCTCCCGCAGGGGCGCGTCGCGGAAGTCAGCGCTCCGGCAGCAGCTCACGCAGCTCCCGCACGCCCGCGGGTCGCGGAGGCTAGCGCTCCGGCGGCTCCGGCGGCGGCTCACGCAGCCCCGCACGCCGCGCGGGGGTCGCGGAGGCTAGCGCTCCGGCTGCGGCTCCGGTGGCTCCGGCGGCTGCGGCCATGGCTCCGGCGGCGGCTTCGGCAGGCCCTCGAACTCCGGGCTCTCCCCCGGGTACGGCGTGGGCGTTTCCCGCGGGTACTGGTCCGGCGCGTTCTCCGGCTTCTTGCGGCGCGGGAACGGCGGCTGCTCCCCAGGGCGTTCCGGCGGCTGGTCGGGCCTCGGCATCAGGCGGCCTCGCGTAGTTCGGGCCCCGGGTCGGACCGGCCGGTGTCGTCCACCGGGCGGCGCATCTCCTGCCGGTAGCGCACGATGCCGAACACGGTCCCGCCGATGAAGAACGCCACCGACAGCCACATGACGACCGTCTTCAGCCACGGCAGCGCGTCGAGCAGGCCGGCGCCGTAGTAGCCGAGCAGCACCAGCGTCGGCACCCACAGCAACCCGCCGAGGAAGGTGGCCACCAGGAAGCGCCGGGGATCCATCCGGGCCGCGCCCGCGATCAATGGCGCCAGCGTGCGCACCCACGGGATCCAGCGTGCGGCGACGACGGCGAAGAAGCCCTTGCGATCCAGGAACGCCCGTGCCCGGTCCAGGTTGCCGCGGTTGAGCACGCGCCCGCCCCGGCGGGCGATGAACCTGGTGCCGGTGTGTCTGCCGATGTAGTACCCGACCTGGTTGCCGACCACCGCGACCACCAGCGCGGCCAGCGACAGCAGCCAGGCGTTGGCGTCGGCGCCGTGCGAGGCGAGCACCACCCCGGCGGCGAACAGCAGCGAGTCGCCCGGCAGGAACAGGCCGACGATCAGTGCGCATTCCACGAACACGAAACTGAGCACGATCACCCACACCAGCAGCGGGCCGGCGGTGTCCAGCCAGCTCACACCGAGGCCTTCCGAGGCGGCGTAGACGACACTCACGCCGCGAAGCCTACGGGTCGAACGCGAGGCACAGTCATCCGAAGGGTGGATTTGGGGTATCCGTTACCGAATCCCGGGGCAACCGGACCCACGTCCGGCTGCCCCGGGACCGCTGTCACATGGGCGGCAGCGACTCACCCTGAACCAGCTCGACGTCGATTTCGATCTTCACCGTGGTGCCGACCGCGGCGACCCCGGCGCGCACCATCGCGTTGTAGTTGATCGCGAAGTCGTTCCGGTGCAGCTGGGCCTCGGCGTGGAAAGCGGCACGGACGCCGCCCCACGGGTCGGGACCCCAGCCGCCGTAGGACAGGTCGAGCTCGACCGCCCGCCGCTCGCCGTGCAACGTCAGCTCGCCCAGCAGCGTCCACTTGTCCGCGCTGCGCTGGCGCAGACCGGTGCTCTCGAACGCGATCGTCGGGAAGGCGTCGACGTCCAGGAATTCCGGCGAGCGCAGGTGGTCGTCCCGCATCTTGATGCCGCTGTCGAGGCTCGCCGCCTTGATCTCGGCGTGCACGGTGGACTGCTCGGGGGGCCTGCGGACGGTGATCCGGCCACTGACGTCGCTGAACCGGGCCCGGATGCTGGCGATGCCCAGGTGCCGGGCCGTGGCCACGACCGTCGAGTGCATCGGGTCGATCGTCCACGGCCCCGGCGGTGGCAGCTCGACCGAGCCGGCCGCCGGCTGCAGCGGGATCTCCCCGAGCGAACCGGTGCCGTCCGAGCCGATCTGCGCTGTGCGGGCCACCGGGTTGTACCCGGCCGCGGTGAGCACGGCGGTGTAGACGCCAGGGGGCAGCGGCGAGGTGTCCACCGCCCCCTTCGCGTCGGAGACCGCGCGGGCCACCTGCTGGCCGGTCATGTCGGTCACGGTCAGGACCGTGCCCTCGACCGCCCAGCCCTCGGCCGTCTGGATCTGCGCGTGCAACCCACTCATGCCTGCTCGCCACCGAACTCGTCGATCACCTGCTCGTAACCGAGCCGGACGTCGTGCGTGGCCTCCCCGCCCAGCAGGTTGACCTGGCTCGTGGCCGGGGGGTACCCACTCGCGACCACGGTGTAGTCGCCCTCGGGCAGATCGCTCACCACGTACTTGCCCTCGGCGTCCGTCCTGGCGACCGCCGCCACGTTGCCGTCGGTGTCGAGCACCGTGATGCGGGCGTCGGGGACCACGCGGTCACCGTCCGTGCGGGCGGTGCCGGCGAGCACGACCGCCGACGACAGCTCCAGGTCGTGCCGCAGCACGCCGCTGTCGGGCACGGTCAGCATCTCCGCGACCGGGCGCATCCGCTCGGCACTCGCGACCAGGGTGTACACGCCCGCGCCGACCCCGTGGAAGGTGTACACACCCTCCGCGGTCGTGATCGACGCGCCGGTGACCTCGCCGCGCGAGTCGGTCAGGGTGACCGTCGCGCCGGGGAACGGTGTGCCCCGGCCGGCGACCCGGACGACACCGCTCAGCTCACCCGAGCCGATCAGCGTGAGGTCCAGCCGCGCCGGGCCCTGCCCGACCACCACGCTGGAGGCCTGCGGCTGGTGACCGCCGGCCGACACGATCAGCACGTACGTACCCGCGCCGGGCGCGTTGATGGTGTACCCACCGTCACCGCCCGCGGTGCCCCGCGCGACCTGACGGCCACGCTGGTCGATCAGCGTCAACGCCGCACCGAGCACCGAGGAGCCGTCCTGCCTGCGGATGTGCCCGCTGATCGGCTGGCCGTCGGTGTCGATCGAGCTGCTCATCCCGGCCGTCGCGGTGGCGAACGGCGCGGTCTGCGCGGCGAGCTCGTACCTGCCGTGCCCGTTGGTCTCGCCCGGCGCCGAGTGCCGGCCACCGACGAGCACTGGTTCACGGTCCTGGGCGTCGAGCGCCGCGTTCGCGTCGATCCAGGTGTCCGCCTCCATCGCGGCGGCGGCCGGCGCCTGCGCGGCGCTGTCGTTCAGCAGCGCCTCGCCGCCCTCGACCGGCGCGGCCGGGGCCGCCGCCGGGCCGCCGCTGCTCAGCGGGATCTCCCGCATGAACAACAGCACGATGCAAGCCAGCACCGCGAAGGCGGCGGCGACGTAGAACACGCCGTGCATCGAGTTGGTGAAACCGGTCAGGATCGGGTCCTTGAGCGCCGGCGGCAGGTTCTGCAGCCCGGCGGTGTTCGACTGCAGCTGGGTGAGCTGGCTCGCGTCGAACTGCGGGGGCAGCTTGCCGCCGAAGGCGTCGGCGATCCTGCTCGGCAGCAGGTTGAACAGGATCGTCAGGAACACCGCGACACCCAGCGTGCCGCCCATCTGCCGGAAGAACGTGGCGGACGCGGTCGACACACCCATGTCCTTGCGCGGGCCGGCGTTCTGCGCCGCGATGATCAGCGTCTGCATACAGCCACCGAGGCCGAGGCCGATGACCAGCGCGTACGCCAGCGGCTGCCACAGCGGGCTGTCGAAGTGCACCTGCGCGTAGAGCACCGCGCCGAGCGCGATGACCGCCGTGCCGACGATCGGCAGGAACTTGTAGCGACCCGTCTTGGCGGTGACCCGGCCCGAGATCTGCGACCCGGTCATGATGCCCAGCACCAGCGGCAGCATCAGCAGACCCGCCTCGGTGGGCGAGTAGCCGCGGACGACCTGGAAGTACTGCGGAACCATGGTGATCCCGCCGAACATCGCGATACCCACGATCGTGCCGCCGAGGATGACCACGCTGAAGGTGGAGTTCTTGAACAGCCGCAGCGGGATGAGCGCCGCGTCCTTCATCACGTACTCGACGAAGATGAACAGGACCACGCCGAACGCCGCGACGGCGTAGCAGATCACCGACGTGGTGGAGCCCCAGCCCCACGTGCGCCCCTGTTCGGCGACCAGCAGCAACGGCACGACCGCCACGGCCAGGGCGAGTGCGCCGAACCAGTCGATGCGTTGTGGTTGCCTCCGGTGCGGGATGTTGAGCACCTTGGCGACGACGAACAGCGCGGCGATGCCGATCGGCACGTTGATCAGGAACACCCAGCGCCAGCCGTGCAGCCCGCCCAGGGTGTCGAAGCCGGAGAAGAACCCGCCCAGCACCGGGCCGAGGACGGTCGCCGAACCGAAGACCATCATGAAGTAGCCCTGGTAGCGGACCCGCTCACGCGGCGGCACGATGTCGCCGATGATCGTCATGGCCAGCGACATCAGACCACCGGCGCCCAGCCCCTGGAAGGCGCGGAACGCGGCCAGCTCGTACATCGAGGTGGCGAACGTACAGGCCGCCGAGCCGATGACGAACAGGGCGATCGCGGTCAGGTAGAACGGCTTGCGCCCGTAGATGTCGGAGAGCTTGCCGTACAGCGGCGTCGCGATGGTCGCCGTGATCAGGTACGCCGTGGTGGCCCACGCCTGCTCGCTGAACCCGTTCAGGTCGTTGGCGATCTTGACGATCGCGACGCTGACGATGTTCTGGTCGAGCGCGGCGAGGAACATGCCCAGCAGCAGGCCGCTGAGCACGGTCATGATCTGGCGATGGCTGAGCCGTGGCGGCTCGTACGCGGGCGCGGTTCCCCCTGCCGGTGCCGCGGGTTGTCGGGTGGAACTCGTCATGCGTCAGCCCCCTTTGTCTGAGCCGATCCCTGCTCGGCCACGTGCGGAATGCTTGTCTCGATGCCGGCATTGAGCCGGTCCAAGAGCTCGTTCAAGGTCTGCCGGTCCTCCTCCGGCCAGTCGGCCAGCACTTCGGCCAGCCAGTGGTTGCGTTGTTTGCGGTTCTCCTCGAAGACCCGCAACCCCTCGGCGGTGGGCGCCAGCAGGCAGGCCCGCCCGTCCTCCGGGTCGGCCTGGCGCTCGACCAGGCCGTGCTGGACGAGCGAGCTGCTCTGCCTGCTGATCGTGGAGATCTCGGCGTGCAGCGTCTCGGCCAGCTTGCTGGTGCGCTGCGGCCCGTCGTGGATCAGGTGGAACAGAATCGCGTACGCGGCTCGTTCGATGCCGTCCGGACCCTGCTTCGCCACCTGCGACTTGGCCTTGTTGATCAGGCGTACGAAGCGGACCAGCTGCACCCCGAGCTCGTCCGCGACGTCGAGCTCGGCAGCCGTGAAGGCTGCTTCCTGCGTGGCAGGCGCCATGGTCATCACTCTCTTCACGCGCTTAATTGGCCGTTGCAACTAGTTGCCCTAAGCAAGGATGCACCCGAACTGGTTGGTTGCGCCAGTCAAATAACTCGCCATGTGTCGTAAAACACTTTAGTTGCCCAAGGCAACTGAATTACTCTGGGGTGATCTGTCCGGTTCGCCCCGAGCAGCCACTAAGCATGTCCCCAACGGTAGCGCCGGGGTACGACAATCTCGGTATGACCGATGACGCAGCCCTCTTGAAGCTCCTCGCCGACCGCCCCTACGGGGTCCTGGCGACCATCCGGCGCGACGGACGGCCACAACTCTCCAATGTGACCCATTTCTACGAGGCCGAAACCAACAAGATCCTCGTGTCGATCACCGATGGCCGGGCGAAGACACGAAACCTGCGCCGCGACCCCCGCGCGACCTACCACGTCACGACGCCCGACGGCTGGTCCTACGCCGTCGCGGAGGGCACCGCCGAGCTGTCGGCCGTCGCGCAGGACCCGCACGACCAGGCCGTCGAGGAGCTCATCGACCTCTACCGCAAGGTCGGCGGGGAGCACCCGGACTGGGACGAGTACCGCGCGGCGATGGTCGCCGACCGGCGGCTCGTACTGCGGATACCTGTCGAACGGGTCATCGGATCGGTGCGGTGACGAATTCGGAAAACTTCTTCCGCACTGTGGATAAATCCATCTTAGGTCTTACGATGTGTCTATGGGCAACGACGCACTGCTGACAAAGCTCCGGGAAGCACTCGGGAAGGACGCTGTCCTCACCGACACCGACGTCACTGACAGCTACTCACGCGACATGATGCCCCTCGCTCCGTCCGGACGGCCGCTGGCGGTGGTGCTGCCCTCGGACGTGGAAGGGGTCCAGGCGGTGGTGCGGGCCTGTGCGGAGGCGAACGTCCCGATCGTGCCGCGCGGCGCCGGCAGCGGGCTGTCCGGCGCCGCGAACGCGATCGACGGTTGCGTGATCCTGGTGATGACCAAGTTCGACCAGGTGCTCGAGGTCGACTCCGGCAACCGGCTCGCCGTCGTGCAGCCGGGTGTGGTCAACCTCGACTTCCGCAACACCGTGGAGAAGCACGGCCTGTTCTATCCGCCCGACCCGTCCAGCTACGACTGGTGCACCATCGGTGGCAACCTCTCCACCAACGCCGGTGGCCTGTGCTGCGTGAAGTACGGCGTCACCACCGACTCCGTGCTGGGACTGGAGGTCGTGCTCGCGGACGGCTCACTGCTCAGGACCGGGCGGCGCACGGTGAAGGGCGTCGCCGGGTACGACCTGACGAAGCTGTTCATCGGCAGCGAGGGCACGCTCGGCGTCATCACGCAGGCGACGGTCGCGCTCCGCCCGCTGCCGCAGGCCCCGGCCACGCTGGTCGCCGGGTTCGACCACACCGACAAGGCAGGCGAGGCCGTCGCGCGGGTGGTGCGCGAGGGCCTGGTGCCGTCGCTGATGGAGATCATGGACGCCAGCTCGATCAAGGCGGCCGAGCACTACCTCAACACCGACCTCGGTGCCGGGTCCGACTGCCAGGCGCTGCTGCTGTGCCAGTCGGACTCCGGCGGCGAGGCGGCGCGCCACGACTTGGCCGCGCTCGAGCAGATCTGCACCGACTGCGGGGCCACGATGGCCTACGCGACCGACGACCTGGCCGAGGGCAAGATGCTGCTGCAGGCGCGGCGGGTCGTGCTCACCGCGCTGGAGGAGTACGGCGTCTGGCTGACCGACGACGTGTCGGTGCCGCGCACCCGGATCGCCGAGCTCATCCAGGGCTGCGAGCGGATCGGCCAGGAGGTCGGCCTGCGGATCGCGGTCGTCGGGCACGCCGGCGACGGCAACATGCACCCAACGATCGTCTACGCGCCCGACTCCGAGGACGAGTTCGCCCGCGCCCGCAAGGCGTTCGACGACATCCTCGAGCTGGGGCTGTCGCTGGGCGGCACGGTGACCGGCGAGCACGGCGTCGGGAAGATCAAGCGGGAGTGGCTCGAACGCGAGATCGGCCCGGTGGGCATCCGCGTGCACCGGCAGATCAAGCAGGCGCTGGACCCGGAGAACCTGTTCAACCCCGGGTCGATGTTCTCGATGAGCTGACTACGGCGGTGGTCCCGCGGATCAGCGCTCGATCCGCGGGATCTGCTGCGTGGTCTCCGCGTCGGAGGCGGCGGCGAGCTTCTTCCCGCGGCGGTTGCGGGCGTACTCGACGACCAGCGGCACCACCGAGACCAGCACGATCAGGACGAAGATCGCCTCGATGTTGTTCTTGATGAACGAGATGTTGCCCAGCAGGTGACCCAGCGCGGTGATGCCGGCCGCCCAGAGGATGCCGCCGATGATCGTGTAGGTGAAGTACCTCTTCGCGTCCATCCGGCCGACGCCCGCGATCCAGGTGATGAACGTGCGGACGAACGGCACGAAGCGGGCCAGCACGACCGCCTTCGGCCCGTGCTTCTCCAGGAACGCGTGCGTCTTGTCGACGTACTCCTGTTTGAAGAACTTGGAGTCCGGCCGCTTGAACAGCGCCGGCCCCACCTTGTAGCCGATGAAGTAACCGACCGCGTTGCCCAGCAGCGCCGCGACGCTCACCACCAGGCAGACCAGCCACAGCGGGGTGTGGATCGACCCCTGCGCGACGAACAGCCCGGCAGTGAACAACAGCGAGTCACCTGGTAGTACCGGGAAGATGCTGCTCTCGATGAAGATGACCAGGCACAGCCCGACGATGACGTACGCGCCGAACTGGGTCAGCAGGTACTCCGGGTTGAACCACTTGGGCATCAGGGCCAGTGTGGTCGTGGTCTCGGCGAGGATCACACCGTCAAACGGTACAGGGTGACCCTGTGTCGCTCTTGTGGGCTCAAAGGAGAGTTATCAGGCCGATGACGGCGCCGGTGGCGAGACCGAGGAGCACCGCCAGCAGCAGGATCCAGTGCGCGGGCAGGGACAGCACCGGCCCGTCGGCCTTGACGGCGGGGTGACGGACAGTGGGCGGTTCGAGCGCGGCGCGCTCGCGCTCCAGCGCGTTGCCGTCCGCGCCGGACAGCAGGCCGTACTGGGGCGGGAGGCTGGTCGCGGGCGGCTCGGACGCACGGCCGGCGCCGGGCGGGGCACTCCTCGCCTGCGCGCGCAGCGCCTCGGCCAGCAGGCGCTCCGGGTCCTGAAGCTCGCTCACCCTCTTCAGCTTAGTCGGGACACCGGCCGATTCCAGACGCACGCCGGATCCGGTCAGCTCACCCACTCGCCGCCGCGCAGGACGCGGGACGGACGGAGGTCCTCGTCGAGGATGACGATGTCCGCGGTCAGGCCCGTCTCCAGCGAGCCCGTCCGGTCCTCGATGCCGAGCAGCTCCGCGGGACGGCCGGACGTGGCGCGGACCGCGTCGGGGATGCCCAGGCCGGCGCCGCGCACGAGGTTGCGGAAGGCGACGTCCATGGTCAGCGTGCTGCCGGCGAGCGAGCCGGTGTCCGCCAGCGTCGCGACGCCGTCGCGCACGTCGACCTCCAGACGGCCCAGCTGGTACCGGCCGTCGGCCGCGTCCGTCGCCGACATCGCGTCGGTGATCAGCACTGTGCGGCCACGACCGGCGTAGGTCGCGGCCAGGCGCAGAACGGTCGGGTGGACGTGCACGAGGTCGCAGATCAGCTCGACGGTCACCCGCTCGTCGTCCAGCAGCGCGCCGATCGGGCCGGGTTCGCGGTGGTGCAGCGGGCGCATCCCGTTGAACAGGTGTGTGCCGACGGTGGCGCCCGCGTCGATCGCGGGGCGGATCTGCTCCTCGGTGCCGTCGGTGTGCCCGATCGCCGCGATGACGCCGGACTCGGTGAGCTGCCGGACGGCGCGCACGCCGCCCGCCAGCTCCGGCGCGAGCGTCACCATGCGCACGGCGCCGTGCCCCGCGCGGAGCAGCGCGTCGACGGCGGCGGTGTCGGGCTCGAGCAGCACAGCCGGGTCGTGCGCGCCGCAGCGTGCCTCGGCGATGAACGGGCCTTCGAGGTGGACCCCGGCCAGCTCGCCGTCCTCGACCAGCTCACGCAGCGCGGCCAGCTGGTCGACCAGCGACCGGATCGGCTCGGAGACCAGGCTGGCCAGCATCGTCGTGGTGCCGTGCCGCCGGTGCGCGGTGATCGCGCGCTGCAGCTCCTTGGTCTCCGCACTGGAGAACGAGCCGCCCCCGCCGCCGTGGCAGTGCGTGTCGATGAACCCGGGCACGACGAGCGCCCCGCCCAGCTCGACGTGGTCGCCCGGCGGTGGGGTGCCGGTGCCGATGCCAGAGATCCGCCCGTCGGCGACGGCGAGCCAGCCGTCGTCGACGAGTCCTTCGGGTAGCGCAAGTCGCCCGCCGGTCAGCACGAAGTCCGTCACGCACTCCAGCATATATTGGTCTAAACCATGTCTCGCAATTTCAGGCGCTCATCGCCTTCTGTAGCGATTCAAGAGCGCGGCTCGCGGTCGACTTGACAGTGCCCTTCGAGATGCCGGCCGCCTCGGAGATCTCCGCCTCCGACAGTCCACCGTAGTAGCGCAGCACGAGCACCTCGCGCTGGCGGGGCGGCAGCTTCGACAGCGCGCCGACCACGGCCTGGTGCTCGCTGGAGAGCATCGCGAGGCTCTCGGCGGAGCGGGCGTTGACCGCGTGCGGCGGCACGTACTCCCGTGCGGTCTTGCGGCGGCGCAGCACGCTGCGCGAGCCGTTGACCACGGCCGTCCGCAGGTAGCCGACGGCGGCCTGCGCGTCGCGCAGCCTGCTCCAGTTGCGGTACAGCCCGGTGAACGCCTCCTGCACCACGTCCTCCGCGGTCGCCGGCTCGTCGACCAGCAGGATCGCCAGCCGGACCAGGCGCATGCGGTGGGTGCGGTAGAGATCCTCGAGCGTCAGCGGCGCGACGGGCTTTGCGGGGGCCTGCTCCAGCCCGTCGATCGTGCGCAAATGCCCGAGCGTGCGCTCGACGCTGCGCTCCGCGCTGCCGTCCGGCATGTAGTCCTGCCCGTCCTCGACCCTCGTCCGCGCGTTCCCCACAACTGCTTCCACGCGCGCCCAGAGTATCGGGTTGCCTGGCCACGCCATAGTTGCGAACGGGTAGCGTGCGGGCAGAGATCCGAGCCCGGAGGTACGCATGACCTGGTTCCTGGTGGAGACGCGCTATGTGCCCGAAAAGTACGGCGAGGTACGGCCTCGGCACCGGGAGTACCTGCGTGAGCTGGCCGAGAACGGGACCGTGGCGGTGGCCGGCCCGCTCGGCGACGACAGCGGTGGCGTGATCCTGATGCAGGCCGAGGACGAGTCGGCGCTGGAGAAGATCCTCGACGCCGACCCGTACCACCTCGAAGGCGCGCTCGCGCAGCGCACGGTGCGCGAGTACAAGCCGGTGATGGGCACCTGGGTGAAGTAGGGCGCCCAGCCACCCGTCTCAGCGGATGGCGGCCTTCCCACCGTGCCCCGTGACCGCGGCCTCGCGGGCGCCGCGCGCCTCGATGTCCTCGATCGCGGCCTTGTCCGCGGTCGGCATCCGGGTGCGGGCGCCGAGCTCGACGATCGGCGGCAGGAACGAGCGCAGCAGCTTGAGCGCGAGCACCCAGCGCGGCACGTGGATCGTCCGCGCCCGCTTGAGCACGCCGGCCTCGATGAGGTCGAGCGCGACGTCCAGCGGGTAGGTCTTGCCGAGCAGGCCCGGCATGCCCGCGCGCATCTTGCCGAACACCGGGTGCGCGTCGGCGCTCTCCACCAGGTCGGTGCGGATCCACGTCGGGTGCGCGACGCCGACCTTCACGCCGAGGTGCGCGACCTCGGCGCGGAGGCTGTTGCAGAACGCCTCCACGCCGGCCTTCGCCGCGCAGTAGTTGGCCATGCCCGGCGCGTGCGTGATCGCCGCGAGCGAGGAGATCGCCAGCAGGTAGCCCTTGCGCTCGATCACGTGCGGCAGCGTCACCCGGACCGTGCGCCACACGCCGAGCAGGTCCACCTCGATGACCTTCTCGAAGGCCGCCCGGTCGATGGACCGGACGAACCCCGTGGTCGCGATGCCCGCGTTGGCGATGACGATGTCGATCCCGCCGAAGTGCTCGACCACCCCGGCCGTGGCCTTCTCCAGCGCGTCCCAGTCGGTGACGTCGGCTTCCCAGGCGCGCGCCGAGTCCCCGATCCGCTCGGCGACCTTGCGCTGCTCCTCGGCCTCCAGACCGACGAGAGCCACCTTGGCGCCCTGGGCGGCGAGCCGTTCGGCGAGCCCCGCGCCGATGCCGCGCGCAGCTCCGGTGACGAGCACGACCTTGCCGTTTACGTTGGCCATGCTCGCACCGTACCTCAACCTACCGTGAGTAAGCTACTCCTCAGTAGGCAGTTCACGCGGACGCGTCGTCGAGGCTTGCGACGTCGGCGTCGGTCAGCTGCAGCTCGACCGAGGCCAGCAGGTCGCCCAGCTGTTCGACGTTGCGTGCGCTCGCGATCGGCGCCGCGACGGTGGGACGCGCGGCGAGCCACGCGAGCGCGACCGCCGCCGGGGTCGTCCTGTGCGCGGCCGAGATGTCGTCGAGCGCGTCCAGCACCCGCTCGCCGCGGTGGTCGAGGTACGCGACCGCGGCCTCGTTGCGCGGGCTGCCGCTGTCGGTCTCGCGGGAGCGGTACTTTCCGGTCAGGAAGCCCCTGGCCAGCCCGAAGTAGGGCAATGTGGACAGTCCCTCGCGCTGCACGAGCGGCAGCAGGTCCTGCTCGTAGCCCCGCTCCACCAGGTTGTAGTGCGGCTGCAGCGCGACATAGCGGGCCAGGCCCTCGCGGTCCGAAATGGACAGCGCCTCCGCCAGCCGCTCGGCGGTGTAGTTGGACGCGCCGAGATAGCGCACCTTGCCCGCCCGCACCAGCTCGTCGAACGCGCCGAGGGTCTCCTCGAGCGGGACGTCCGCCACGTCCCGGTGCGCGTAGTACAGGTCGATGTGATCGGTCCGCAGGCGGCGCAACGAGTCCTCGGCCGCTTCGCGGATGTTCTTCGCGGACACGCCCGGCCGCGCGGGCCAGCTGCCGACCTTCGTCGCGATCACGATGTCGTCGCGGCGGCCGCGGCCGGCGAGCCAGTTCCCGATGATGGTCTCGGACTCGCCACCCGAATTGCCCGGAACGCGTGCCATGTAGGAGTCGGCGGTGTCGATGAAGTTGCCGCCCGCCGCGGCGTAGGCGTCCAGAACGGCGAAGGACTGCTGCTCGTCCGCCGTCCAGCCGAACACGTTGCCGCCCAGGTTCAGGCCGTACACGTCCAGGTCGCTGTTCCCGATTTTCATGCTTCTCACGCTAACCCGGAATGAACAGCGCGGCGGTCGCGGTTGTCCGGAACATGGTGAACGCACTCGGGAAACTCGGAATCTGGCGGCACCCCACCCAGGTGAGCGACGAGCTCGCCCAGGAGGTGGAGAAACTCGGTTACGGCGCCATCTGGCTCGGTGGCTCGCCGAGCGCCGAACTCGCCGATGTCGACAGGCTGCTCGACGCGACGGACCACATCGTCGTCGCGACCGGCATCGTCAACATGTGGACCGACGACGCGGCACCGGTGGCCGAGTCCTACCACCGGATCGCGGCCAGGCACCCGGGCCGCTTCCTGCTGGGAGTCGGCATTGGCCACCCCGAAGCGGTGAAGGTCTACCAGAAGCCCTACGACAAGATCGTCGAGTACCTCGACCAGCTCGACGAGGCAGGCGTGCCGGTCGAGGACAGGGCGCTCGCCGCGCTGGGCCCGAAGGTGCTCAAGCTCGCCGCCGAGCGCACCGCGGGCGCGCACCCGTACCTGACCACCCCCGAGCACACCCGCCAGGCCCGCGAGATCCTCGGCGAGGGCAAGCTGCTCGTGCCCGAGCACAAGATCGTGCTCGACACCGACCCGGTGCGGGCCCGCGCGGTCGGCCGCCCCCGCGTGCAGAACCCGTACCTGCACCTGACCAACTACGTCAGCAACCTCAAGCGGCTCGGCTTCACCGACGAGGACCTCGCGAACGGCGGAAGTGACCGCCTCGTCGACGCCCTGGTGCTGCACGGCGACGCCTGCCGGATCGCCGAGGGCATCACCGCCCACCTGGACGCGGGCGCCGACCAGGTCGCCATCCAGGCACTCGACGAGGACCCGCTGCCGACCTACCGGGCTGTGGCGCAGGTCCTGCTCTCATAGTGCTGTCACGGCAGACCTCGTACGATTCGGGCAACAAGGCGAACCACCTGCTAGGAGGACCAACGATGCCCATCGCCACCCCCGAGGTCTATGCCGAGATGCTCGACCGGGCCAAGGGAGGCGAGTTCGCCTACCCGGCCATCAACGTGACCTCGTCGGAGACCCTCAACGCCGCCCTGCGCGGTTTCGCCGATGCCGAGAGCGACGGCATCGTCCAGGTCTCCACCGGCGGCGCGGAGTTCGCGTCCGGCACCCGTGTCAAGGACATGGTGACGGGCGCGACCGCGCTGGCCGAGTTCGCACACGTGGTCGCGAAGAAGTACCCGGTCAACATCGCGCTGCACACCGACCACTGCCCCAAGGACAAGCTGGACAGCTACGTCAACCCGCTGATCGCGATCTCCAAGGAGCGGGTGGACCGGGGCGGGAACCCGCTGTTCCAGTCGCACATGTGGGACGGCTCGGCGATCGACCTCGACGAGAACCTGAAGATCGCGGCGGACCTGCTGGATCGGGCGGCCGCGGCGAAGATCATCCTCGAGGTCGAGATCGGCGTCGTCGGCGGCGAGGAGGACGGCGTCTCGAACGAGATCAACGAGAAGCTGTACACCGCCGAGGGCGACTTCCTCAAGACGGTGGACGCGCTGGGCTCGGGCGAGAAGGGCCGCTACCTGCTGGCCGCGACCTTCGGCAACGTGCACGGCGCGTACAAGCCGGGCGCGGTCAAGCTGCGCCCGGACGTGCTCAAGCGCGGCCAGGAGGTCGCGGCGAAGAAGCTGGGCCTCCCCGACGGCTCGAAGCCGTTCGAGCTGGTGTTCCACGGTGGCTCGGGCTCGCTGCTCGAGGAGATCCACGAGGCCGTGTCGTACGGCGTGGTGAAGATGAACGTCGACACCGACACGCAGTACGCGTTCTCGCGGCCGATCGCGGATCACTTCTTCAAGAACTACGACGGCGTGCTCAAGATCGACGGCGAGGTCGGCAACAAGAAGGTCTACGACCCGCGCAGCTACCTCAAGGCCGCCGAGGGCGGGATGGCCGCGCGCGTCGTGGAGGCCGCCGAGAACCTCAAGTCGGCAGGGACGAAGCTCTGACCCGGAGCCTCGTCGCCGTCACCCACCACACCGCGGTGACGGCGACGAGGACCACCGGCAGCGTCCAGTAGGCGATCGGCGGGGCCGCGCCGAACAGTGACTGCAGCCACAGCACCCCGTAGCCGAACGCGGCGACCAGTACCCCGGTGAGCGCGCCCCGGCGGTACCCCAGGTCCGCCGCCAGCCCGACGAACACCAGGTAGAACGGGATCGTCGAGGCGGGGAAGGTGCCGGCCACCAGCAGCGGCCGGATCACCATCCGGTAGGCGACATATGCGCCGGCCACCGCGGTCGCCGCCCACCCGCGGCCGATCGTGTGCCGGGCGAGCAGCAGCACCAGTGCGGACATCCCGATGCCCCACAGCGGGTACACCCAGTCCGCGATCGGCATCGTGAAGTGCAGGACCGCCGCGCGGTCCACGGGATGGCCGATCTGCTGGGCCGCGAAGCTCAGCAGCGAGGGCTCGGCCTCGGGCGCGCCGCGGTCCCAGGCACGCAGGCCGAGGACGCCGTACTCCTGCTGGCCGTTGGGGAAGAACATGTTCTCCAGGAAGAACGCCCACAGCCCGGCCAGCACGAGGGTCCGCACCCGGCCCGGTTCGGCGAACTTCCGCCAGCCGTCGATGACCCCCGCGAGCATGACCGCGGTGCCGAAGTAGAGCAGCAGGTGGGTCGGGCTCCACGCGGTCAGGTCGAGCCCGTTGACCCGGTGGTTGAGCACGTCGAGCGGGGCCGCGATCAGGAACAGCCCGAGCCCGGTCTGCATGAGCCGCAGCGAGCGGCGGTCGCAGCCGAGGCCGGTGAAGCTGTGGATCGCGACGAGCACGATGACGATCCCGGTGCCGACGGTGTTGATCAGGTGCGGCGGCGCGAAGTCGTCCCGGATGAACTTGAAGTGCCACGACACGTCCCAGGACGAGCCGAGCAGCTTGAAGGCCAACGCGACCAGCCACATCGTGTACGCGAACCGCAGCACCCAGGCCGGAGTCGGCTGCCCGGGCCCGCCGCGCTGCCAGTGCAGCCGGAAGAACAGCCTGGTCTTCGCCACGGGGCTGCCCGGAACGACGAGTTCCCCCTGAACCGCCTTCGTCATGGGCACATCATGGCGGGTCGGTTTGCCGGTCTCGACGGCTATGTCCGAAAATCAGGGTTCACCCTGAGGTGTGACGGACTTGCCCCGGCGGTGGCCCGCCGGGCATCGTGTCGGCCCGTGATGCCGAAACGTATGGTCGCCGCCGTCCTGGTCGCCTGCCTCGTGCTCCTCGGCAGCGGGGTCCTCGCGAGCTTCGTGTTCTGACGGAGAGCGGGAAACGGCTTGTCAGACGTGCGGGCGGCGGCGCGAGCTGCGTGCCCACAGCAAGCGGCTTCGCCGCTCAGGAAGCCTTCAGGCAGGATTGACGCCATGACGCACGCCAACCTGCTGGGTCCCGAGCCGACCCTGCTGCCCGACCGCACCGACGCACAGGCCGCCCTCGACGCCGGGACCGATCCCGCCGAGGTCGCCGCCGAGCACCCGGACTTCAGCGAGGCCTGGGCCGCGCTCGGCGAACGCGCGCTGGAAGCCGACGAGGTGGTGGCCGCCTACGCCTACGCGCGCACCGGCTACCACCGCGGCCTCGATCAGCTGCGCCGCTCCGGGTGGAAGGGCTTCGGCCCGGTGCCCTGGAGCCACCGGCCGAACCAGGGCTTCCTGCGCGCGCTGGCCGTACTGGGCAAGGCCGCCCAGCGCATCGGCGAGACCGAGGAGTACGAGCGCTGCCGCAGCTTCCTCGCCGACTCGGACCCGGCCGCCGCCGAGGCGACCGGACTGAAGTGAACCGTCAGCCTGACCATCGTCAGAAGCCTCCACAGTTGTCGGGGGCGGGGACGCCGTGCAGCCGTCCGTCCAGCCAGGCGAAAGCGTCCGGATAGGCGGCCACGGCGCCACCCACGTGGGTCGGCACGGCGAGGGTGTCGAACTGCACCGTCGCGCCCTCGGCGCACCAGTTCCGCGCCATGGTGCGGCCCTGCTCGAACGGCACGATGTCGTCGAGCGCGCTGTGCGCGACCAGCACCGGCGCCGCCGGCGGGGTCAGCCCGATCTGCTGTTCGGCCACCACGGAGGCGAAGGGCGCTTCGCTCAGGTAAGCCGTGATCGGGCGGCCGTCGGTGGTGAGGTCGGCGGTGCGGGTGAAGGCGTGCTTGAGGATCGCGTCACCGGTGCACTCGTTCTCGACCTCGGCCTGCAGCGCCCTGCCCTTCGCGTTGAGCATGTCCGGGATGTCCAACTGCGGGTAGGCGTAGTTCATGCTCGCCACCGCGAACATCAGGAAGCCCACGGCGTAGTGCCCGTCGAGGTTTGCCGCGACCGCGCCGAGATCCGCGGGAACCGCGCCGGCGTAGGCGCCCTTGAGCTTCAGCTCGGGCGCGTAGCCCGGCTGTAGTTCCGCCGCGGCCGCGGAGGCGCCACCACCCTGGGAGTACCCGGAGATCGCGACCGGCCCGTCGTCGGGCAGGCCCGCTTCGGGAAGGCGCTGGGCGGCGCGGATCGCGTCGAGGACGGCGTAGCCCTCGGCCTTGCGGTTGACGTAGGTGTGCACGCCGGGTGTGCCGAGGCCCTCGTAGTCGGTGATCACGACGGCGTAGCCCCGGCTCAGCAGCCCGGAGATGAAGGGGCCCTCGTACTCACCGCCGGTGGCGAGCGCCTTCGACGGCGCGCACTGGTCGCCGAGGCCCTGGGTGCCGGCCGCGTAGCTGATGATCGGCCGGGCGCCAGGGCCGGTCCACGGCAGCGTCGGGGTCAGCACGGTCCCGGTGACGGCGACCGGGTCGCCGTGCGTGTCGGTGCTGCGGTACATGATCCGCTGGACCTTGGCGGGCGCGGGGAGCAGCTTGGTCGGGTCGAGGAAGAACTGCGACGCCTGGTGTCGGATGATGTCGCCCGCAGCACCCGCCGGCAGGGGCGACGGCGGATCGTAGAAGTCGGCGGCACCGGCCGGTGCCGCGCCGACAGTCAGCGAGACGAGGCCGATGACCGTGGTGAGAACTGCCAGAAATCTCCGGCGGGTGGTCAGACGCATGCTCGCTCCCCGATGAGCTAATTTCCGACAGGGTTGTCGAAAAAAGGATCAAGGTGAGGTGGCTAATATGTCAATGCCCCGAAAGCGTGGTCCGGGGCGGCCGCGGAAGGCGCCCGCCGAGGAGCAGCGGGTCCTCGTGCTGTCCGCGGCGCGACAGGTCTTCGCCACCCATGGCGTCCAGGGCGCGACGATCGAGCAGATCGCGCGGCAGGCCGGGCTGACCCGGCAGACGGTCTACGAGTTGTTCGGCGACAAGGGCGAGCTGTTCGAGCGGACCGTCGCGGACACCGAGGAGCTCGCCTTCGCGACCATCGCCGAGCGCGGCTCCGGCGACGCCGACCTCGACCTGAAGTCCTGGGCGTACAAGAACTACGCCTCCATGTTCGCGTTCGTCGCCGAGCATCCCGACGCGCTGCCGGTGCTGCAGGAGGCCGAGCGCGCGGGCAACCCCGCCATGACGCGGCTGCGTTCGCGGCTCGCCGAGGTCTACACCGCCGCGAGCCGGGAACGCTGGGCGGCGTTCGGCATCGAGCCGGGGCGCGCGGACACCGCGTTGGTCACGATGTACTTCGCGATGACCGAGGCGCTGGTCAACCTGTCCTGGCCCGGCGCGGCGCCCGACCGGGACGCCCTGATCACGCTGCTCACGGAGTTCACCGTCGGCGGCGTCATGCGGCTCTACAGCCACGCCCCGGAGGTCCTGGACCGGATGCGCTGAGCGCGTCCACATCGCGGACCCGGCGGCGCGCCCCCGGAATTCGCCGTAGCTTCGGGCTCATGGCGCCTTGTCAGCTCGCGATCGTCGGCGCGGGGCCGCGCGGGGTCGGCGTGCTGGAGCGGATCTCCGCGAACGCCGCCGAACTGCTCGGCGAGGACGGTCTCGTGGTGCACCTGATCGACCCGTTTCCGCCCGGCCCTGGCCGGATCTGGCGGTACGAGCAGTCGCCGCTGCTGCGGATGAACTCGATGACCGAGGACGTCACGATGTTCACCGACGACAGCGTCCGGATCGCGGGGCCGGTGCGGCCAGGGCCGTCGCTGTCGGAGTGGGTCGAGCTGCTGCGCTCCGGCGAGCTGCGGCATGAGGTCGCCGAGGACCTGCACGACGAGCTCGACGAGCTGGCGAACACGTCGTTTCCCACGCGGCGACTGCAAAGCGCGTACCTGGCGTGGGTGTACCGGCTGGTGCTGGACGAGCTGCCCGCCGGGATCGAGGTCGTCGAGCACCGGACGCGGGCCACGCGCATAGAGGAAGGCCGGGTATGGCTAGAAACCGGTGAGGCCGTGCCTGCCGACCTGGTGCTGCTGACGGTCGGGCACCTCGACGCGGAGCCCGACGCGGCCGCCGCCGGGCTGGTCGAGTTCGCCGAGCGGCACGGGCTTTCCTACTACCCCGCCGGCTACACGGCGGACATCGACTACGACGCCGTCCCGCCCGGGGAGCACGTCCTGGTGCGCGGGTTCGGGCTCGCGTTCGTCGACCTGATGCTCCTGCTCACCGAGGGCCGCGGCGGCCGGTTCACCGAGCAGGACGGCGGCGGGCTGGTCTACCACCCGAGCGGGCGCGAGCCGGTGCTGCACGTCGGTTCCCGTCGCGGCGTGCCGTACCACGCGAAGCCGGGCTACCGGCTGCAGGGCGAACCGTTGCGGCTGCCCAGATTCTTCGACCACGAGGCGATCGAAGGCCTCGGCGAAGGGCTGTGTTTCTTGAGCGACGTGTGGCCGCTCGTCGCGAAGGAGGTCGCCTGGGGCTACTACAGCGAGCTGTTCACCGGGCATCCGGACCGGGTCCGGCTCGGCTTTGCCGAGTTCGACTCGCGCTTCGCCGAACTCCCTTGGGACAGCGAGGAAATGCGCCTGCTGGTCGAGCGCGCGGTGCCCGCGGAGGAGGACCGGCTGGACCTCAACCGGATCGACCGGCCCCTGGCGGGCGAACGGTTCGACGACGCCGAGGAGTTCGGCAAGTACCTGCGCGAGTACGTCGAGGCCGATCTCGCCCGGCGCGCGGACCCCGCCTTCAGCGCGGATCTCGGCGGCTTCATGGCATTGCTGTCGGTGGTCCACCAGCTGCCCCTGCTCGCCGACTCCGGAAAGCTCGAACCGGCCTCACAGGTGTCCGATGTGGACGGATGGTTCCACGGGTTCTTCAGCTTCTACGCCAGCGGCCCGCCGCCGCGGCGGCTGGAGGAGCTGCTCGCACTGGAGCAGGCGGGGCTGGTTTCCTTCGCCGGTGCGGAAATGCGGGTGACCGCCGAGCGCGGGCGGTTCGTGGTGAGCAGCTCCAGCTTCCCCGGGGATGTCGAGGCACGGACGCTGATCGAGGCACGGCTGCCGAACGCGAGTGTCGGCCTCGCGTCCGACGCCCTGATCCGGTCGCTGCGGGATTCCGGACAGCTGACCGAGGAGCTCGTCCTCGGCCTGCCCTCCGGACGCATCCACACGAGGCTTTCCGACGGTCGCCTGCTCAAGGCCGACGGCACGCCGCACGAACGATGGTTCTCGCTCGGACCGCACACGAGTGCCCGGTCCGCGGCGGCGTTCACCCGGCCCCGGATCAACGCCCTGCCACTGCGTCAGAACGACGCCGTGGCCCGCGAGATCCTCAGCATCGGCCGAGCATGTCGGTGAGCGCGGACTTCTCGGCGGAGTTGACCGACAGCTTCCAGGTGTACTTCACCTTGATCCACATCTCGGCGTAGGTGCACCAGTAGCTCGTCAGCGGCGGCTTCCAGGTGTCGGGCGAGGCATCGCCCTTCGACTGGTTCACGTTGTCGGTGACGGCGATCAGCTGCGGGTCGCTCAGGTCGTTGGCGTACGCCTGCCGCTGCGCGGTGGTCCACGAAGAGGCGCCGGTGCGCCACGCGTCCGCGAGCGGCACGACGTGGTCGATGTCGACGTCGGACGCGGCGGTCCAGGTCGCGCCGTCGTACGGGCTGTACCAGCTGCCCGAGGTCGGGTAGCAGTCCGAGCCGGTGGCGACGCCGGTACCGTCGCGCTTGAGCACGACTTCCCGGGTGTCACAGCTGTTGCCCTGGTCGATCCAGTGCGGGAACTTGTCGCGGGAGTAACCGTCCTGGCTGCCGTCGGCCTTGACGGTCAGCGCGGCGAGCTCGGTGTGGGCGGTGGACTCGGTGGGAATGCCGGGCGGTGTCGCGAGCGCGCTGCCGGTGAACCCGGCGGTGACGGCCACTGACGCGACGACAACGGTGAGTGTGCGGCGGAGGGAGCGGGAACCAGGCATGCGGGGAGCGTGACCCACGAAAGTGGCCACGACAATACTTGTGGGTGATTTACCGACGTCCGTAGGGTTTACGGCCCGTAATCGAAAGCGCTTTCCTTCGAATGGACCAGTAGGTGCGCAGTGAGTGATGACCGGCTGAGCCAACAGTTTGGAGTTCGCCTCGACCTGTCAGACGAATGGAGTGCCGTCGCTAGCCTGGAAATTCCATCCAGAGTAGATCGAGGGAGCGTCATGCCCACGGCTGACGGAGCACCTGACATCCTGTCCGCGGAGTTCGCCGAAAATCCCTACGCCGCTTATCGGATCATGCTGGACAAGCAGCCGCTGATCTGGCATGAGCCGACCCAGAGCTACCTCGTCTCGCGTTACGAGGACGTTGCCCGCGCCTTCAAGGAACCGGCGTTCACCACCGACAACTACGACTGGCAGCTGGAACCCGTGCACGGCCGGACGATTCTGCAGATGAGCGGGCGTGAGCACTCGGTGCGCCGGGCGCTGGTGGCACCCGCGTTCCGCGGCAGCGAGCTCGAGCAGAAGTTCCTGCCGGTCATCGAACGCAACGCGCGCGAGCTGATCGACTCCTTCCGCGACCGCGGTTCGGTCGACCTGGTCGCCGACTTCGCACAGCACTTCCCGATCAACGTCATCGTGGACATGCTCGGCCTCGACCGCGCCGAGCACGCGCGGTTCCAGCGCTGGTACACCTCGATCATCGCGTTCCTCGGCAACCTCAGCCAGGATCCGGACGTCGCCGCCGACGGCCTGCGCACGCGCGAAGAGCTGGCCGAGTACCTGATCCCGGTCATCCGTGAGCGCCGGCAGCACCTCGGCGAGGACCTGCTCTCGACGCTGTGCGCGGCCGAGGTCGACGGCACCTCGATGAGCGACGAGGACATCAAGGCGTTCTGCAGCCTGCTGCTCGCGGCAGGCGGGGAGACGACGGACAAGGCGATCGCGAGCGTGTTCAAGAACCTGCTCGAGCATCCCGAGCAGCTCGAAGCCGTCCGCGCCGACCGGAGCCTGATCCCTCGCGCGTTCGCGGAAACCCTGCGCTACACCCCGCCGGTGCACATGATCATGCGCCAGCCCGCCGAGGACATCGAGCTGAGCACGGGCACCGTGCCCAAGGGCAGCACCGTCACCTGCCTGATCGGCGCCGCGAACCGCGACCCCCGCCGGTTCGCGAAGCCCGACGAGTTCGACGTCTTCCGCACCGACCTGCCAACGGAAACCGCTTTCTCGGCGGCGGCCAGCCACCTGTCCTTCGCGCTGGGACGGCATTTCTGCGTGGGCGCGCTGCTGGCCAAGACCGAGATCGAGGTCGGCATGGACCAGCTGCTCGACGCGATGCCCGACGCCCGCCTCGCCGACGGCACGCCGCCGGTCGAGCAGGGCCTGTTCACCCGGGGGCCGGCGGCGCTGCCGATCACCTTCACCCCGAGGATTCCCGCGCCCGCCTGATCACCAGGGCCGGGCCGCCGCGGACATGCCCGCCTGCGCCGCGACGTAGGTGGGCGTGAACCTCACCGGCAGCCGCTCCAGGCCGCGCATCCACACCGAGGGGTGCCACAGCAGCTCCTCCACGGGCACCGCGAGCTCCAGGTCCGGCAACCGGTCGAG
Organism: Amycolatopsis acidiphila; assembly: GCF_021391495.1. Classification (NCBI taxonomy): domain Bacteria; kingdom Bacillati; phylum Actinomycetota; class Actinomycetes; order Pseudonocardiales; family Pseudonocardiaceae; genus Amycolatopsis; species Amycolatopsis acidiphila. Next base: position 7,994,450 of record NZ_CP090063.1, read on the forward strand.
CAGCACCTCGACGGTGGTCTTGGCGATCACCTCGGCGACCTCGGGCGCGGGGTACGGGCAGCCGTGCTCCCCGTGCCCGAACGACATGTGCGCCTGGTTGCCGGCCGAGCCCGCGTCGGAGTCCGGGCGCACCAGCGGATCGGAGTTGGCCGCGGCGAGCCCGAGCACCAGCAGGTCCCCGGCGCGGACCCGCTGGCCGCCGAGCTGGGTGTCGCGGGTGGCGAAGCGGCCGATGAAGTTCTGGGTCGGGGTGTCCTGCCACAGCACCTCGTTGAGCGCCTGCCCGACGCTGCCGCGCCCGCCCGACAGCGTCATCGCGAACCGGGCATCGGTGAGCATCAGGCGGATCGTGTTGCCGATCCAGTTCGCCGTCGGCTGCTGCGCGGCCGCGGTCACCACCAGCAGGTCCAGCACGATCTCCTCGTCGGAGAGGTTCGCCGGGTGCTGGATGAGCAGGGACGGGATGTCCGGGCCCGGCTGCTCGTGCTTCTGCGCGAGCAGCCGCTGCATCGCCGCCTGCACCCGCAGGTGCGCCGGGATCGCGTCCGGGCCGACGTCGAGCGAGATCGCGATGTCGCGCACCAGTTCCGGCACCTCGTGCGGCGGCAGGCCGTACATGTACGCGATCACCAGCAGCGGCATGCGGATCGCGTACTGCGCGACGAGGTCGGCCTCGCCGGTGCCGGCGAAGGAGTCGATGAGCCCGTCCGCGAGTCGCTCGCACTGCGCGCGCAGCTCGAACTGGTCGACGGCGCCGAGCGCGTCGCCGATCGCACCCGCGCGGCGGCGGTGCTCGGGCCCTTCGGTGAACATCACCGACGGGTTGTGCGCCACGTAGGGCAGCAGCGGCCAGTCGTCCGGGATCCGCTCCCACATGTTCCACCGGCGGGTGTCCCGCGCGAACAGTTGCGAGTCGTCGGACACCTGGTGGATCTCGCGGTAGCCGGAGACGAACCAGGCCGGGATGTCCCCGTCGAGCAGGACCGGGGCGACGGGTCCGTAGTCGCGGCGGATCGTTTCGTACAGCGCGGCCGGGTCCTGCTGGAAGCGCGGCCCGTACAACCGCAGCGGGGCGGGGTTGGGTGTTTCGCTCATGATGCGGTCTTCCGTGCGGAGGAGAGGGCGTAGAGGTGGTTGACGAGCGCGATCAGCACCTGCTTCGCGGACTCGCGGTCACGCGCGTCGCAGTCGATCAGCGGGACGTGCTCGGACAGGGTGAGCGCCTCGCGCACCGCGCCGAGGTCGTGCCGCGGTGGCTCGAAGTTGTTGCGCGCCACGATGAAGGGCGTGCCGTGGTGTTCCAGCCGGTCGATCGCGTACCAGGAGTCGGCCAGCCGCCGGGCGTCCACGAGCACGACCGCGCCGAGCGTGCCCGCGAACAGCCGGTCCCAGAGGAACCAGAAGCGTTCCTGGCCCGGCGCGCCGAACAGGTACAGCACCATCTGCTCGTTCAGGCTGATCCGGCCGAAGTCGAACGCGACGGTCGTGGTGGTCTTGCCGTAGGCGCCGGCGTTGGCGTCGATGCCGAGGCCGGCCTGGGTCATCGTCTCCTCGGTGCTCAGCGGCCGGATCTCGCTGACCGAGCGGACCATCGTCGTCTTGCCGACCCCGAAGCCGCCGACGACGACGATCTTGAGTCCGTCCGTCGCGGTACTGCGCAGCGGGGTGCGCACCGGCTGATCAGAGATTTTGGAGTCCAACGAGCACCTTCTTCAGGAAATCGGCGTCGGGCAGTTCGGCGCCCGGCCGGGACGCGGCGGACGGGTGACGCGCGGAGACCGCGCCACCGGCCAGCAGATCGGCCAGCAGGATCTTCACCACGCTCACCGGCAACGAGAGCTCCGAGGAGAGTTCCACGACCGCGGTCGGGAATCGACAAATATGAAGGATTTTCACGTACTCGGACTGCATGCCCGGCACCGGGTCGGCCTCGCTCACGATCAGCGTGACGAGATCCAGATCCGCCTCCGCAGCCCGGCTGCGCCCGCCGGTCACGGTGTAGAGGCGATCCGGGTCCTCGTCGTTGACCGCCCGCGAGATCATGCGGGATGGCTGGGCTGGAACTGACGGGGCGGCGAGGTCAGGAAGGTCCCGATCTGCTCGACGAGCTCGTCCATGTTGTGCCCGATGAGCCCGACGTCGGCGTCGTCGGCGGCGAGCACCGCCAGGTGCGCGCCCTCCCCGGCCTCCACGATGAACAGCAGTCCGCCGTGGAACTCGGTCATCGACTGCCGCACACCGCCGCTGCCGTCGCCGAACTCCACGGAGGCGCCGTGCGCCAGGGACTGCACGCCGGCGGCGATGGCCGCCAGCTGGTCGGCCTTGTCCACCGACAGACGATGGGTGTGACAGAGCTTGAGCCCGTCCTTCGACAGCACCAGGGCGTGCGTCGCGCCCGGGGTGTTGTCCACCAGGTTCTCCAGTAGCCACTCGAGGCTGGGGTCTGCTGAGTTCATCGACGTTCCGGGGCGGCGACCCCGCACTCCAATCTCTGTGTCACTCGGTGTCGTCGGACGGCACGCCGCCCTCGGCGTTCTTGGCCCGGCCCTGCCGGAAGGCGCCGAACCGGGCGCCGGCGTCGGTCCTGGGACGGGTCGACTGGACGGGAGGCGCGCTCGCCGCCCGCGCCATCGCACTGAGCGTCTGCCCGCGTGGCCGCTTGGGCAGCGTCGTCGGCTCGCTCTCCAGCACCGCGGTCGCGGCCTCGGTCTGCAGGGCCGGGCGTGCCGCGGGCACGCTGATCGTCTGCTTCGGCGCGGGGACCACCGGGCGCTGGCGCGGCTGGGTGATCAGCTGGTTCGGGATCCGCAGGACCACGCCGGTGCCGCCGCGCGAGGACGGGCGGAAGAAGACCTGCAGCTGGTGCTTGCGGGCCAGGCAGCCGACGACGGCGAGGCCGAGGCGGGTGCCCGAGAGCTGGGTGAGGTCCAGCGGCTCGGTCGAGGAGATCGCGGCCTTCGCGCGTTCGAGCGCCTGCGGCTTCATGCCGAGACCGCCGTCCTCGATGGTGACCACCACGCCGTTGTGCAGTTCCTCGACGTAGACGTGCACCTCTTCCGAGGGGGCGGAGAACTTCGTCGCGTTGTCCATCAGCTCGGCCAGCGCGTGCATGACGTCCTCGGCCGCGTAGCCGACGACCGCCGAGGTGCAGGTCGAGTGGACCTGCACGCGCTGATAGGCGCCGATCCGGCCCATCGCGCCGCGCAGGATGCTCTCCATCACGATCGGCTTGGTCCAGCGGCGGCCGGACCGGGCGCCGGTCAGCACCGCGATGCTGTCGGCGAGGCGGCCGGTCTGCGCCGTGCTGTGGTCGATCTTCAGCAGGTCGCCGAGGACGTCCTCGGCGTAGCGGTTCTCCATCTCGCGCAGGTCGGCGAGCATGCTCGTGGCCAGGGCCTGCACGCGGCCGGCGGCGTTGCCGCAGGCGGCCATCGCCGCGGCCCGGCGGCGCTCCCCGATGCTGATCTCCCGGGTCAGCGTGCGCAGCAGGCGCTGGTGCGTCTCGTGGCTCGGCTTCGGCAGCTGCGCGAACACCGTCTCCGCCGACGAGCCGTCCCGCAGCCGCTCCACCGCGGCGGGCAGGATGTGGTCGACGAGGTACCCGAGCTCGTTGTTGATCACCGTGACGTGCTGCCGGGCGAACCGGAGCCGCTCGTGCCACCGCGCGAGCAGCGCCGCGACCACGGCGAGCACGACGACCAGGACGCCACCGGCCGTGCCGACGAGCGCACGGCCGTCGGCGGGCGCCGCGAGCGTCACCCACGTCCAGCCGCCACCCGCGATCAGCAGGGTGAGCACCAGCGCGAGCGCCGGACGAGCGGAGTTCGGTACCGACATAGATCAGGTTCCTCGAGTGGAAGTTGAGCCGGAACTGGGCGGACGACCCTGGGCCGCTGACGAGTCCCGGAGAGTAGTCCCCGAGGAGCTGATGTGGCTAGGAAAACACCGGGAAATTGCAGAGCGAAAACTTCTGCTCGACGGTAGGTGACGAACTCACATTTCCGCGAGCCCGCGAACCAGCCGTAGGTCCTCGGTGTGGCGGTACCAGGTCCAGCGCGTGATCGCGCGCGGGAACGGCACTCCGTCGCTGGTCGGACGGGTCGGGATGCAGCCGAGCTGGAACGCGCGCCCCGAGAGGGTCACCGGCCGTTTGAAGACCAGGCCCTTCACCACGCGGACGGTCAACCCTGATCCACCTTCACTATCGGGTGAAACTTCGACGGAGCGCGCGGTGCCACGCAATGCGAGATCGTCGTCACAGTAAGCGACCCCTCGGATGGCGCCGAATGTGCCTCTCCCCACTAATACGCCGCCGTTGTCGTCCCGCAGGAGTGGTACCGGGTCGACCTCGCCCTGGATCGCGAGCGCCAGCGCACGCACCGGATCGGTCGGCAGCCCCCACAGCGCGGCGACCTCCGATGCCGGGTCCGCGGGCACGTAACCGACCCGGGTCGATGCGAGCTTTTCCTTACGCAGCAAGCGAAGCACGACCGCAGCGAGGTCCGCGTCGGTACCCGCGACGATGAGCGGATCGGCGTCGAGGAGGTCGTCAACCTCGGCCTTGCCGGGGCGCTCGCCGACCCGGTGCACGGTCAGCCCGTCCACCTCCGGCACTGCCGGCGCCGACGCTCCGCAAACCAGTACCCGTCCCCGCACGTCGCGGCCCTCCGTTACGCTCATGCACCGGCTTTCAAATTCTCGCCGAATACCTGGAGTGTCACATGCCGGCCATCGTGCTGATCGGTGCCCAATGGGGCGACGAAGGCAAGGGCAAGGCCACCGATCTGCTCGGCGACCGTGTCCAGTGGGTCGTCCGCTACCAGGGCGGAAACAACGCCGGGCACACGGTCGTGCTGCCGAACGGTGAGAACTTCGCCCTGCACCTGATCCCTTCCGGCATCCTGACCCCGGGGGTGACCAACGTGATCGGCAACGGTGTCGTCGTCGACCCGGGGGTGCTCCTCGACGAGCTCGACGGCCTGGAGAAGCGCGGCGTCGACACCGGCAGGCTGCTCATCTCCGCCGACGCGCATTTGATCATGCCGTACCACGTGGCGATCGATAAGGTCACCGAGCGCTACCTCGGGAGCCGCAAGATCGGCACCACCGGCCGCGGGATCGGGCCGTGCTACCAGGACAAGGTGGCGCGCGTCGGGGTCCGCGTGCAGGACCTGCTGGACGAGAAGATCTTCCGCCAGAAGGTCGAGGCGGCGCTCGAGTTCAAGAACCAGGTGCTGGTCAAGGTCTACAACCGCAAGGCGCTGGAGCCCGAGCAGGTGGCCGACGAGGTGCTCGCGGCGGGCGAGAAGTTCGCGCACCGCATCGCCGACACCCGGCTGCAGCTGAACAAGGCGCTCGAGCGCGGCGAGACGGTGCTGCTGGAGGGGTCCCAGGGCACGCTGCTCGACGTCGACCACGGCACTTACCCGTTCGTGACCTCGTCGAACCCGACGTCGGGCGGGGCGAGTGCCGGTTCGGGCATCGGGCCGGGCCGGATCACCACGGTGCTCGGCATCCTCAAGGCGTACACGACGCGGGTCGGCTCGGGCCCGTTCCCGAGCGAGCTGAACGACGAGATGGGCGAGCGCCTGCGCAAGCAGGGCGGCGAGTTCGGCGTCACCACGGGCCGCTCGCGGCGCACGGGCTGGTTCGACGCGGTGATCGCCCGGTACGCGGCGCGCGTCAACGGCATCACCGACTACTTCCTGACGAAGCTCGACGTGCTGTCCGGGCTGGAGACGGTGCCGATCTGCGTCGGGTACGAGGTGGACGGGTTCCGCACCGAGGACATGCCGATGACCCAGACCGACGTGCACCACGCCGTGCCGGTCTACGAGGAGCTGCCCGGCTGGTGGGAGGACCTGTCGGAGTGCCGCTCGTTCGACGAGCTGCCCGCGAACGCCCGCGCGTACGTCGAGCGACTGGAAGAGCTCTCGGGCGCCCGCATCTCGGCGATCGGCGTCGGCCCGGGCCGCGACCAGACGATCGTCCGGCACGAGTTCATTTGAGCGTGGTCCGCGCCGGGGTCGGGTTGCGGAACAGGTCCAGCACCGGGCAGTGCTCGTCGACCTGGTTCTTGAGCTCCTCGTAGCGGTCCCGGCCTGCCGGTCCGGTCAGCTCGACCGTGACCCGGACGTCCGTGAAGCCGGGCCTGGTGCCGGAGAAGCCGAAGAAGCCGTGCAGGTCCAGGTCGCCGTCCACAGTGACCCGCACGCCTTCGAGCGGGATGCCGAGCTTCGCCGCCCAGAACTGGTACGTGATCACCTGGCAGGAGCCGAGCGCGGCGAGAGCGTACTCGACGGGGTTGGCCGCGGTGTCGGTGCCACCGAGGGCCTGCGGCTCGTCGACGGAGAAGGCGTGGTCGCGCACCCGGACCTGCACCTCGGTCGCCGTGCCGGGGACCAGGGCGTTGGCCACGCTGAACGAGACCGCGGCGTTGGCGGGATCGGCTTCGGCGGCCTGGCGGGTGCCTTCGATGACGTCGGTCAGGGACATCCGGTTCTCCTCACTCGGGATGCGGAAACGGGACCTTCACCATGTCCGCCGCGGGCACCGGGAAGCCAGCGTTCCCAAGTGGTGGGAGCGGAAATCCCCGCGCCGTCCGGGTGGTTGGTTCCGGCATGACGATCGGGGTTTCCCTCATCACGCCCGAAGCGGACAACTACGTCGACGCGACCGTGGCGATCGCGCGGGACGCGGCGAAGGCGGGGGTGCGCTCCGCCTGGTTCGGCCAACGGCTGGACTACGACGCGGCGGCCCTCGCCGGGATCGTGGGGCGCGAGGTGCCGGAACTGCACGTCGGCACGTCCGCGATCCCCGTCTTCGGGCGGCATCCGGTGCTCGTGTCCTCGCAGGCCCAGACCACCCAGGCCGCCACGCACGGGCGCTTCCACCTCGGGCTCGCGCTCGGCGCGCGGTTCATCGTCGAGCAGACCTTCGGCATCCCGTTCACCCGGCCGATCGCGGTGCTACGCGAGTTCCTCACCGCGCTGCGGCCGCTGCTGGAGACCGGGCGGGCCGACTTCCACGGTGAGCTGCTGACCGCCGCGCCCAGGCTGTCCGTCACCGTGCCGGGAGCCGAGCCGGCGGTGCCGGTGCTGGTCGCCGCGATGGGGCCGCAGGCGCTGCGTGTCACCGGCGAGCTGGCCGACGGCACGCTGCCCTACCTCGTGACGCCGAAGACCCTCGGCGAGCACATCGTCCCCGCGATCACCGCCGCGGCCGAACGCGCCGGCCGCCCGGCCCCGCGGATCGTCGCGTTCGTGGCCGGGGTGGCCACCTCCGACGTCGAGGGCGCTCGCGCGAAAGCCTTGCGGCAGATGGCTTTCTACGACCAGGTGCCGTCGTACCAGCGGGTCGTCGGCCTCGCCGGGGCGACGAATGCGGGCGAGCTCGCGGCGATCGGCGACGAGGAGCACATCGCGGCCGAGGTACGCCGGTTCTTCGACGCGGGGGCCACGGAGGTGGTGTTCACGCAGACCGACCTCAACGGCCGCGAGGACCAGCGGCGCACCTTCGAGGTGCTCGGCGCGCTCAGCCGAGCCGGGACATGAGGGTGTTCGACAGGGCCAGCTCCTCCAGGTCCAGCTCGCGCAGCACCTTGCGCAGCACCTCGTCGTCGAGGTCGCCGGCCTCGCGACAGGCCAGCACCGCCTCCCGTTGTGCCACCAGCAGTTCCCGGCGCGCCTGCACGAACGCCGCGTGCGGGCTCGCCTCGCGTTCCTCCGTGGACAGTGAGATCGCGGCGATCGCGCCCTGGTAACGGGATTCCACCAGGCCGCGCAGCCGGGAGATCAGCCGGTCGGCGCGCTCCTTCGAAATGTCCACCTTGGACAACATGTCCGGCATCAGCTCGTCGAGACGTTTCATCGCCGCGTGCATCGCCTCCTCGCGCGCGTGCTTCTCCTCCGCTTCGTCCCGTTCGGCCTCGGCGTCGCTGCTGATGCCGAGCTTGCGGATGAGCACCGGCAGGGTCGTGCCCTGCACGAGCAGCGTGCCGATCGCCACGACGAACGCGAAGAACTGGATCTCCTCGCGCCCGGGGAACGGGGCGCCCGTGCCGGTCACCAGCGGCACACCGGTCGCCGCCGCCAGGGTCACCACCCCGCGCATGCCCGTCCACGACAGGACCGCGAAATACCCCCACGGCGGCGCCGCGCGCTCGCGCCCGAACAGGCGCACCGCCTGCGGCAGCATCCCGGTGAGGAACACGTACGGGATGCGCACCGCGATCGTCACCAGCAGCACCACCACGGCGGCGACCGCGAGCGTGAGGTTGTTCGCCGCTGCGGCGTCCATGTTCTGCAGCACGAACGGCAGCTGCAGGCCCATCAGCGCGAACACCAGGGTCTCCAGCAGCACGTCCAGGGACGCCCAGAACGACGTGTCCTGCACCCGGGTCGCCGAACCGGCGTGCAGCGACTGGTTGCCCAGGTACAACCCGGCGGCGACGACGGCGAGCACCCCGGAACCGCTGAAGTCCGCGGAGAACGGGTGGAGGTGCTCGGCGACGACGTACACCGCGAAGGGCACGATGATCCCGAACACCGACTCCATCAGCGGGTCGTTCAGCTTGCGGCGGACGAACCCGACGAGCACCCCGGCGACCAGCCCGACCGCGATGCCGAGCACGGCCGCCACCAGGAAGACCAGGAACCCGTGCCCGATCGACCCGGCGGTGCCGAGCACCGCGGCGATCGCGATCTTGTACAGGGTCAGCGCGGCGGCGTCGTTGACCAGGCTCTCCCCGGTGAGCACGGTCATCAGCCGCCGCGGCAGCCCGAGTCTGCGCCCGATCGCCACCGCGGTCACCGCGTCCGGCGGCGCGACCACCGCCCCGAGCACCAGCGCCGAGGACATCGGCAGCTCGGGCAGCAGCAGGTGCACGACGAACGCGACGACGAGCGCGGTCACCACGACGAGCACGACGCCGAGCGCGACGATCGGCCGGGACGCGGCCCGGAACTGCGAGAACGAGCTGTCCAGCGCGGTCGAGTACAGCAGCGGCGGCAGCACGAGCGTCAGGATCAGCTCCGGTTCGAGCTCGATCCTGGGCACGCCGGGGATGAACGACACCGCCAGCGCCACCACGACGATCAGCAGCGGCGCCGACAGGTTGAACCGGCGGGCCAGTGCGGTCAGGCCGAGCGCGACGGCCAGCACGCCCATCAGGGTCAGCAGCTCCATGCCCTGATCCTTACCCAGCAGGAGCCGATCACACCGCGCGAAGGTCCTCTTCGACCGCCTCCAGCTCCGCCACCGAGCCCTGCACCTTCGGCCCGGTGAACCACTTGCGTGCCGAGAGGAACCACCAGACGGCGGCGCCGCCGAGTACGACGAGGAACGCGACGGGCGTGTAGTTGAACGTGCTCACCGTCACGGGCGAGGCCTGGGGCAGCATGAACAGCACGAAGATCACCACCACCCACGCCGTCGCGATGATGCCGACCGGCCGGCCCCACCGCCCGAGGTGCCACGGCCCGCGCTCGAACGCGTCGCCCTTGCGCACCCGCAGGAACACCGGGATGACATACGCCACATACAGCCCGACGGTCGCGATGGAGGTCACCGCGGCGTAGGCGGTCTCGCTCCACAGGTAGGGCAGCGCGAGGATCAGCGCGCCGACCGCCGCCAGCCACACCGAGTTGGTGGGCGTCCGGGTGCGCTTGTTGATGCGGTGCCAAAGGGCCGACCCCGGGATCGCGCCGTCACGGGCGAACGCGTAGATCATCCGCGAGTTCGCGGTCACCGACGCCATCCCGCAGAACAGCTGCGCGCCGATCGCGATCAGCAGCAGGAACTTGCCGGTGGTCGCGCCGGCCGCGTCGATGAAGATCTGTGCGGGCGGCACGCCGGTGGCGGAGTTCACCGCGCCGTCGTAGTCCTGGATCGCGAAGGTGAGCCCGATCAACAGGATCCAGCCGGCGACGAGCGACACGAGGATCGAGTTGACGATGCCCCGTGGACCCGCCTTCGCCGCGTTCCTCGTCTCCTCCGTCATGTGCGCCGACGCGTCATAGCCGGTGAGGGTGTACTGCGCGACGAGCAACCCGAGCGCGAACACGTACGGCGCGAAGCCCCAGCCCGTGTTGTTCACGAAGTGGCCGAACACGAAGGACGCCGACTGGTGCCTGGCGGGCACGAACACCAGCACGCCGACGATCACCAGCACGCCGATCAGGTGCCACCACACGCTGACGTTGTTGAGGACGGCCACCAGCCGCACGCCGAACGTGTTCAGCAGCCCGTGCACCGCGAGGATGATCGCGAGCAGCAGGATCGTGTGCCCCGGCGTCGCGCTGAAGCCGAACTGCAGGTCCAGGAACGCGTTGAGGAACAGCGCGGCGCCGAAGTCGATGCCCGCCGTCACCGCGACTTGGCCGACGAGGTTGAACCAGCCGGTGAACCAGGCCCAGGCCGCGGCGGCGCGGGGCGGCGCGAGCTTCGCCGCCCAGTAGTAGAGCCCGCCCGCGGTCGGGAAGCTCGAGCAGACCTCCGCCATCCCGAGGCCGACGAGGATCACGAACACCCCGACCAGCGGCCAGCCCCAGATCATGGCGGCCGGGCCACCGGTGTTCAGGCCGAACCCGTAGAGCGTCAGGCAGCCCGACAGGATGGAGATGATCGTGAACGACACGGCGAAGTTGGAGAACGCCGACATCGTCCGCTTGAGCTCCTGGGCGTATCCGAGTTGATGTAGCCGGGTGCTGTCCTCGTCCACGGGGCTCACCTCAATGGTCTAAGAACGCGCCAATGCGAGTTCGCAGAAGGTAGCCCCGTCGACGAAGGGCGTCAAGAAGCCGTGACGACCTCGGGCTCGACCGCCGGCGCGACGGGCTTCCTCGGCAGGAACAGCGCCGGGATCAGGCAGATCGCGATGAGTACGACGGCCCACAGGAACGTGCTCGCGAACGCGTCCGCCGACGCGCCCGCCGCGGCTGCGTGGGTCTGCGGGTTCGTCAGCAGCGCCGTCGCGGCGAGCTGGCCCTGGCTGGTCGGCACGCCGAACTTCCCGGCGAGCAGGCTGGCCAGCACGATCGACATCAACGCCGAGCCGATACCGCCCGCGGCCTGCTGCACGATGTTCATCGCGGTGGACGCGCGCGCCACCGAGCGCTGGGTGAGCGTCTGCAGCGCCGCCGCGCTGATCGGCATCATCGTGGCGCCCATGCCGAGGCCGACCACGAACAGCCCGGCCATCAGCACGAGATACGGCGTGTCCGCGCCGACCTGGGTGAACACCGCGAGGCCCGCGAGGATCACCACGATGCCCGGCAGCACGATCTTGCCCGCGCCGATCTTGTCCGCGAGGCGACCGCCCAGCGGCATCGTGAGCATCGCGCCGATGCCCTGCGGCGCCAGCAGCAACCCGGCCCGCAGCGCGGACTCCCCGCGCACCAGCAGGAAGTACGTCGGCAGCACGAGCATCGCGCCGAGGAAGGCCACCATGAAGAAGGTCAGGGTGATCATCGCGACCGCGAACGTCCTGTCCTTGAACAGCTTCAGGTCCACCAGCGGGTTCTCGATCCGGGCGGCGCGCAGCACGAACGCGACGATGAGCGCGAGCCCCGCGAGGCCCGGCAGCCACACGCCGAGCGACGAGACGCCGCCCTCCTGCGGGATCTTGGACACGCCGAAGATCAGCAGTGCGAGTCCGGGCGAGAGCATGAGCATGCCGGGGAAGTCGAACTTCTCGGCCGGGCGCGGCTGGTCCTTCGGCAGGATCCGCGAGGCCAGCAGCAGCGCGATCGCGCCGATCGGCACGTTGATGTAGAAGATCCAGCGCCAGCTCACCGCGTCGACCAGCCAGCCGCCGAGGATCGGCCCGCCGATCGGGCCGAGCAGCATCGGCACGCCGAGCACGGCCATCACGCGGCCGACCCGGTGCGGGCCCGCCGCCCTGGTCATGATCGTCATGCCCGCGGGCATCAGCATGCCGCCGCCGAGGCCCTGCAGGACCCGGAAGGCGATGAGCGACTCGATGTTCCACGCCATCCCGGCGAGCATCGAGCCGATCAGGAACAGCCCGATGGACAACAGGTAGGGCCGTTTGGTGCCGAAGCGGTCGCAGGCCCAGCCGGTGACCGGGATCACCGTCGCCAGCGCGAGCAGGTAGCCGGTGACGACCCATTGGATGGTGTCGAAGGATGTCTTGAACTGCAGCGTCAGCGCCTGGAGCGCGACGTTGACGACCGTCGTGTCGAGGATGGCCATGACGGCGCCGAGTACGACGACGCCGGCGATCTTGAGCACGGCGGGGTCGAGCTTGTCGGAGTCCGCCGGTCTTGGCTCAGCAGTAGTCATGAGATCCGTTTCAGGTGGGAAAAAGGCAAGGCGGCAGCCGAAGAAGTACCGCTGCCGTGCGAACCCCCTCAACCCGCTGTCGAGAGTATCGAAACGGAAAAAGCAGACGCTACAGTTTTTCGCCGAGAGCTGAGCAGAGCTAAGCGGCCACTGCCTCAGCGCTACGAATCCATTACCGCCAGCAACGCCGTATCCGGCTGATCGGCGAAGAAACCGTCGATTCCCGTGGCCAGGAAAGCCGATTCCTCCGCAAGCACTTCGCCCCATTCCGCCGGGTCGGCCGGGGAACGCAGGTTCGCCGGCAGGAAACCGTTCTCGTTGCGGAAGGTGTAAGGCGCCACCTTGAGCCCGGCATCGTGCGCGTCGCGTACGAGCGGCGTCGGCGTGGCCAGGTTTCCGGCCCCGTCCCGGGGAATGATCTGGTTCTTCTCCGGGCCGAGGTAGTCGGCGTAGGTGGAGATCTCCTTCAATCCGGCGGCCGTGACGAGATCCGCGTACGTGCGCTTGTCGCCCTTCGCGACGAAGTCCGCCGGAGCGCCGGTCGCCGACGTCAGCTGCAGCAGCGGCACGCGCACCTGCTCACTCAGCGCCTCGAGGTTCGACACCTCGAACGACTGGATGACCACGGGCGCATCCCGCCGGTTCAGCCCGTTGCGGTTCAGGACGTCGACCAGCTTCGGCTCGGTCGGGTTGCCGATCGAGGCGAAGTAGGTCGAGTGCTTGACCTCGGGGTAGGTGCCCAGCGTCCGGTGCAGCTCCCGGCCCAGCCGCCTGGTCAGCTCGAGCACCTCCTGGTAGGTCGCGATCTGCCAGCGCCCGTCGTAACGGGTGTTGTGCGGGCGCAGGTCCGGAATCCGCTCGGTCGCGCGCAGGGTCTTCAGCTCCGCGAGGGTGAAGTCCTCGGTGAACCAGCCCGTCAGCGAGACGCCGTCGACGACCTTCGTGGTCCGGCGTGCGCCGAACTCGGGGTGCCGTGCGACGTCGGTGGTGCCGCCGATCTCGTTCTCGTGCCGCGCGACCAGGTGGCCGTCCTTGGTCGGCACGAGGTCGACGTCGACCCAACTCACGCCCTGACGGTAGGCGAGCTCGTAGGACGCGAGGGTGTGCTCGGGGCGGTACCCGGGCGCGCCGCGGTGGCCGACGATCACGTTCCGCATGGGGCCACTGTCGCGAGGCAGGAAGGCCGATACGGCAAGACGGGTCGACGGCCCGCTGTCGGGCGGGTGAACTGCGCGTGCGAGGGCGCCAGCTAGTCTCGGGACGTGCGTGTCCTAGTCATCGGGTCGGGCGCCCGCGAACATGCCCTTGTCCTCGCCGCGTCCCACGACCCGGCGGTGACCGCGCTCGCGTGCGCCCCCGGCAACGCGGGTATCGCGGGCCTGGCCGAGCAGCTCGGCGTGGACGTGGCCGACCCCGCGGCGATCGCCGAGCTCGCCACGGGCTGGCGCGCGGACCTCGTGGTGATCGGCCCCGAGGTGCCGCTGGTCGCCGGTGCGGCCGAGGCCGTCCGCAAGGCCGGGATCGCGTGCTTCGGCCCGTCCGCCGCGGCCGCCCGGATCGAGGGCTCGAAGTCGTTCGCCAAGGACGTGATGGTCACCGCGAAGGTCGCCACCGCGCACAGCGAGACGGTCGACAACCCCGCCCGCCTCGACGACGCGCTGGCCCGCTTCGGCCCGACCTGGGTGGTCAAGGACGACGGGCTGGCCGCGGGCAAGGGCGTCGTCGTCACCACCGACTACGACCAGGCCAGGGCGCATGCCATGACGCTGCTCGACGGCGGCCACCCGGTGCTGCTGGAGTCCTTTCTGGACGGTCCAGAGGTCTCGCTGTTCTGCCTGGTCGACGGCCGCACCGTGGTGCCGCTGCTGCCGGCGCAGGACTTCAAGCGGGTCGGCGACGGCGACACCGGCCCGAACACCGGCGGCATGGGCGCCTACGCGCCGCTGCCCTGGGCGCCCGAGGGCCTGGTCGAGCAGATCGTGGCCGACGTCGTCCAGCCGGTCGTCGACGAGCTCGCCGCGCGGGACACCCCGTTCACCGGGCTGCTCTACGCCGGGCTCGTGCTGACCGCCGACGGCCCGCAGGTCATCGAGTTCAACTGCCGCTTCGGCGACCCGGAGACCCAGGTCGTGCTGGCCCTGCTGACGACACCGGTCACCGGGCTGCTGCACGCCGCCGCCACCGGCACGCTCGCCGAGCACCCGCCGCTGGAGTGGCAGCCGGGCGCGGCGGTCACGGTCGTGATCGCCGCCGACGGCTACCCGGGCGTGCCGCGGGCGGGCGACGTCATCACCGGTGCGGAGGCCGAGGGCGTGCTGCACGCCGGGACCCGTCGCCGGGACGACGGCGCCGTCGTCGCACACGGCGGCCGGGTGCTGTCGGTCGTCGGCACCGGGCCGGATCTGGCGGCGGCGCGCGAGCAGGCGTACGAGCGGGTGGCGAAGGTGCACCTGGCCGGCTCGCACCACCGGACGGACATCGCGTTGCGCGCGGCCGAAGGGGAAGTGACGGTCCCGGCCCGATAACCGGAACTCAGCCCGCCGTCACACGGACGTTGGTAGCCTGCTGAAGAGACTGGTCGGTTACCGTCCGTACCCAGGAGAGTGCGCACCATGGCAGAGACCACCGTGAGCGCCTTGAGCACGGCAGTGCCCGCGGTGCCCGCTGCGATGGACATCGCCGTCGAGCCGGGCCAGGTGCTCGAGGTCGCGAAGATCATCAATGACCAGGCCGACGCCCTGGCCGACCGCGTCCGCCAGCTGCTCATCGAGCTGACCATCGACGCCCCGGCACAGGACGTGGTCAGCGCCACCGCGGCCGACGCGTGGAACAGGCTGGTCGCCCGCGGCGACGGCTCGTACGCCCAGCGCGTGCAGAACTACATCGAGCAGCTGCGGGCGCTCGCCACTCAGCTGCGCACCGCGGCGGGCACCTACCAGGCGGGCGAGGACGAGAAGATCGCGGCGTTCGGGGACCGCCATGCCGCCGAGAAGTAGCGCGGTGGTCATCCTGGCGATGATCACGCTGGGTGGCTGCACCACGGACGTCGGCGGGGTGGCCGCACCCGCGTTCTCGACCTCCGCCGCGCCCGAGCTGCCCGCGCGGGCCAAGGACCTGTCCCTGCGGGGGGTCGATCCCTGCACGCTGCTGACCACCGCGCAGCTGGACCGGCTCAAGGAGAACGGCGCCCCGCGCCCGCTCGCGAAGGACGTCCAGCGGGACGGCCCGACCTGCGCCTTCGACGTCGACGCGGCGACACCGACGTACACGTACTACCTGGAGACGATCGACGGCGCCGACGTCCAGGACTGGCTCACCGGAAGCCGGCACAAGGCGAGCATGACCCAGCAGCTCGTCGACGTGCCCGGCTTCCCCGCGCTGGTCGACTTCGCGCCGAGCGACGGCGTGCAGGACTGCGAGACACTGGTCGGCGTCGCCGACGGGCAGACCCTGCGGGCGGAGATGGCGCCGGACGACCGCTCGTTCACCCAGCAGCAGCTGTGCGACATGTCCACCACCGTGGCGAAGATGGCGGTCGAGACCTTGGAGGCGGTCAAGTGAGCGAGCTTGCGAGCGAACAGTTCAACACAGCAGCACCTGCTCGCAGGCGCACCGAGCGCAGCGAGGTGCGGCTGTGAGCACCTTCGACAGCAGCCGCTACGACATCCCGACGCTCGTCGAGAAGCTGCACGACCAGCGCTTCGACGGCTACGACCCGGAAAGCCTCGCCCGCGAGGTGGAGAAGTTCCGCGAGGGCGGCGGCACGGCGGGCATGGGGGACGCGGTCGACGCGCTCAAGCAGGTCGCGGGCGCGCTCTCGCACACCGACACGACGTTGCGCGACCAGCTCGCCGCGCTCGGCGTGTCGTGGCACAGCGAGGCGGGCGGACAGGCCAGCACCGTGCTGGCCGACCAGGCCGGGTTCTCCGCCGACGCCAACACGAAGGTCGCCCAGGCGGCGCAGCTGATCTTCGAGCAGGGCGAGGCGTTCAACCGGACGAAGAACAAGCTGCCCGACCCCGAAGCGCTGCGCCAGGGCGATGGCGGCTACACGATGAGCGACACCCTGTTCAGCCTGTTCGGCTTCGAGACCGACCACGCGGCGAGCGTGAAGGCGAACACCGAGGCGAAGGCGCAGGCCGTGGACGCGCTCAACGCGTACGCGCACGACAGCGGCAACTACCTCGCGTCCTCGCAGCCGGTCGAGGCGCCGCAGTCGATGAACCTGCTCTCCGCGCCGGGTGCGGCCGCGGAGTCGGTCGCCGGGCCGACGATCGAACCGGTGCCGCCGGTGTCCTCGGTGCCCGACACGTCGCCGACCGTCGCGGCGGGCGCGAAGGACGCCCCGGTGCGGACGGTCCCGGTGGTCGCCGCGGCGCCGCCGCCCGCGCCTAGCGCGCCGACACCGCCGATCGGGATCCCGGCCGCACAGCACCCGGGTGCCGGTGCGACCGCACCCTCACAGACGACCACGCCAAGCTCGGCGCCGCCCGCGCGGACGCCGATGACGGAGCCGATCAGCGGGGTCGCCGGCGGGCGCCCGCGGTCGGGACAGCAGGAGACCATCGTCCGGCCCGGGCCCGGCCAGGCACCGCTCGCACCGGGACAGCAGGTCGGCGGAGTCGGTGGCGTTCCGGGAAACGTGCCGGGCGACGAGCGCTCGGCCGGCGCCTGGGGGAAACCCGGCAGCCCGGCCGAGGGCGCTCCGCGGGTGCCCGTCGGCAGCGGGGAAGCGTTGCTGGGCAAGGGAAAGGTGTTCGGCTCGGTGCCCGGCGGCGCGGCCGGCACGACGAACGTCGGGCCGGGGTTCGCCAACGTCCGCGCCGCCGGCGGGGTCGGCGCGCTCGCGGAAGGGGCGCCGGCGATCGGCGCCGCCGGCGTCGGCGGTGCGACCAGCGGCGAACGGGAACGCAACCGGCCGGGCCGGGGCGGTGACGCCTCGAAGCGCGTCCGGCAGCTGCCGGTCGGCGACCTGCCGGAGGAAGAGGAGGCGTTGCGCGCCCGCAAGGCGGCGCCTGAGCCGCCGACCCGCGAACGCACTCGCGCGATCCTCGAACCGGCCGCGACGCAGGACGGCGAGGAGGACGCCGAGCACGTGCGGCGGTTCGGCGTCGACGACCGGGACCTGTTCGCCGACCCGCGTGCGGTCTCGCCCCACCTCATCGGCGACAAGCCGCTGCCGGAAGAGTGAGCGCCCCCGGCGACAGCCTCGTGCTGTCCACTTTGGAGTTCGACGTGCTGTGGGAGGCCGAGCGGCTGCCGCCGCCGCATCCGGCTCTGCGGGTGCTCAGCCCCGGCCGCACGCACAGCGAACGGCGCGCGCTCGTCGAGAAGGCGTGGGCCTCGCTCGGCGAGCGGCAGCTGGCCCGCGGCACCCGCGCGTCGGCCGACCTCGTCGACCAGCTGAACCTGCTCGCCCATCCGAAGGTGAGCATCGACGTGTGGGTCTGGGCGGACCGGGAGATCAAGGGCCTCGCCGTCAGCATCGGCAGCCAGGCGTTGCTCGCCGTGGTCGACCGCGACGAGGTGTGGCTGATCCCGGCCCGCGACACGTCCCTGCCGGAGTCCGCGGTGTCGGTCGCCGGTGAGCTGCGTGCGGGGGTCGGCCGGTCGGTCAGCGTGCCGCACCGGATCGTGCTGGCCGCCGACGCCGACGCCCAGGGCGACCCGAAAGCACTGGTCACGGCGTTGGAGGACCGTAAGGTCGAGCTGTGGCAGGCGCAGGAGCTCGCCGGGATGATGGTCGGGACGACCGCGCGCGGGCAGTTCGGCGTGGAGCGCCTCGGCCGGGACGGGAGCATGCATCGCGGCGGCCGGGTCGTCGCGTTCCACGACACCGACGCGGGCCGGTACCTCGTGCAGCTCGGCACGGGCGCCGACGGGCAGGACTGGGTGACGGTCGCGCCCGCCGACAACCAGCTGCTCGCGACCCGGATCTGGGAGTTGCTGGAAGAGGTGTAGCGCCGGGGCGGCGGTGCTACAAAGATCTCGGAACCGCTGCCGCCGGGCAGGCGTCCGAACAGGTGGACCGAGTTTTCGCGAAGGGGGTTGACGAGGGTGCCGCACAGCGATCCGGACTCGTTGGACCATGTGGCGGGCAGGGTCGAGGTCCTGCACGACCACTTCAAGGACTCGAAGCAGAAGATGGTCGGTGTCTCGGGGCCGAACCCGTTCGGCGACATCAAGCACCCCGACAACCGGCCCGGCGAGCACCCCTCGGAGCACGCGGTCACGGCGCTGCACGGGTTCAAGGACCGCATGCACGGCCAGTTCGACGCGGCAGCCGAGCTGATGAAGTCCACCGGCGGTGCCCTCCGTGACGCCGCCCGTGCGCTGCGCGAGACCGACGCGGCGGCCAAGGACAGCATCACCGTCAAGGACGGAAGTCTGGACCTGTGAGTGCGAAAGCGGAGTTCCCGCCGAACTGGAACGACGTCGAGACCAAGACGCAGCAGGTGGAGAACGTGCGTCCCGCCTCGATCCAGGGCGTGGCGGACCAGTTCCGGCAGGCGTCGAAGGACTCCGCCGACCACACGGTCGCCCTGCGCAACGCGACCGCGGCGCTCGGCGGCGGCACCTGGACCGGCCCGCAGGCGGACGCGTTCTTCGACTACGTCAAGAAGATCGGCGACGCCGGCCAGAAGGTCAACGACCACCTCGACGAGGTCGCGAACGAGCTGGGCAACCTGCAGGGCTTCCTGGACCGCACGCAGAAGGAGGTCCAGCAGCTCCGCGACGACGCGCACACCAAGATCGACGGCCTCAACCAGAAGGCGCAGGCCGCCGCCGACGCGGCACAGGCGCAGCTCGACGCGGTGACCGCGCACAAGGACGGCGCGACCATGCCTGCGCAGACGCCCGACGCGATCATCGCCCAGAACACCCAGGCCACCACGGCCATCGCGACGGACGCGACCACCCAGATCGGCACCAAGCTCGACGCGGCCAACCAGGAGATCCAGCGGGTGATGGGCCTGGTGCAGAAGGACGTCGACGGCGGGTACTCGTCGGTGCCCCCGCTGGGCACCGCGCCGCAGTCCATGAAGAGCACCGGCGGCCTGCACGGCGGTGGCGGAGGCGGCTCGCACCACTCCGGCGGCGGAGGAGGCGGCGTGGGCGGGATGGGCCCCAGCGGCGGCCCGCCCGTCGGTCAGCCGCCGGGCAACGTGCAGCAGTGGATCGAGGAGGCCATCAAGGAGCTGCAGGCCGCGGGCGTCAACGTCACCGACGCGGACATCAAGAACATCTGGGCGATCATCCAGCACGAGTCCGGCGGCAACCCGCACGCGATCAACCTGTGGGACTCCAACGCCGCGGCGGGGCACCCGTCGAAGGGCCTGATGCAGTGCATCGACTCGACGTTCAACGGGAACAAGCTGCCCGGGCACGACGACATCTACAACCCGGTGGACAACATCATCGCCGGGGTGCGCTACACGATCGGCCGGTACGGCAGTATAGCGAACACCCCCGGCCTGCAGGCGATGTCCCATGGTGGTGGCTACGTCGGCTACTGACGGGTTTTAGTCTCGTGGCATGGTCGAATTCCCTGGTCCCTCCCAGCGCGCCGAGGTCGCCCCGTTCCACGTGATGGAGGTGCTCTCCGCGGCACAGGCGCGCCAGCGCACCCACGGTGACGTGATCTCGCTGGCGGCCGGCCAGCCGACGGCGGGCGCCCCACAGCCGGTGCGGGCGGCGGCGGAGCGCGCGCTGCGCGAGCAGAACCTCGGCTACACCGTGCAGCTGGGCATTCCCGAGCTGCGGGAGGCGATCGCGGGCCACTACGACCATCGTTACGGGCTGGAGGTCAGCCCGGAGGACGTCATCGTCACCACCGGCTCGTCCGGCGGGTTCATGCTGTCGTTCCTGTCGGCGTTCGACGCGGGCGACCGGGTCGCGATGGCGCGGCCGGGCTATCCGGCGTACCGGAACCTGCTGTCGGCGCTGGGTTGCGAGGTCGTCGAGTTCCAGACCGACGAGAGCACGCGCTTCCAGCCGACGGTGGAGCTGCTGGAGGAGCTGGGCCCGATCTCGGGCCTGGTGGTGGCGAGCCCGACCAACCCGGCGGGCACGGTCCTGCCGCCGGGCGAGCTCGCCGCCATCGCGGGCTGGTGCTCGGCCCGCGGCGTGCAGCTGATCAGCGACGAGATCTACCACGGCATCTCCTACGACACCGAGCTCGGCTGCGCGTGGCAGAGCTCGGCGGAGGCGATCGTGCTCGGCTCGTTCTCCAAGTACTTCGCGATGACCGGCTGGCGGCTGGGCTGGATGCTGGTGCCGCGGCGGCTGCACCGCGCGGTGGACGTGCTCACCGGCAACCTCAACATCTGCGCGCCCGCGATCGCCCAGCACGCCGCCGTCGCCGCGTTCGAACCCGAGTCCTACGCCGAGCTGGACGGGCACGTCGCGCACTACCGCGCGAACCGGGACCTGCTGCTCGACGGCCTGCGCGGCATCGGGCTGGACCGGGTCGCCCCGGTCGACGGCGCCTTCTACGCCTACGTCGATGTCGCCAAGCACACCACGGAGAGCCTCAGCTGGTGCCAGCGGCTGCTGGCCGACACCGGCGTCGCCATCACGCCCGGCATCGACTTCGACCCGGTGCACGGCGGCGAATACGTGCGGTTCTCCTTCGCCGGGGCGAGCGACGACGTCACCGAAGGGGTGCGGCGGCTGGGGGGCTGGCTCGAGTCAGGGGGAACCCCGGTCTTCCCCTGAACGTTTCCCGAACAGCGAGCTTCGCCGCCGGAAACCTGGGAGCCTTGCTCGTAGCGAGCTGCACGGCTCGCGAGGTAACCGGAGGGATGCCATGTTCTGGAAGATCGTCGGGGCACTCATCGTCGCCTGGGTGGCGTTCATGGTGATCGGGTCGGTGGTCGGCTTCCTGCTCAAGGCCGTGATTTGGATCGCCATCATCGGTGGCGCCGTGTTCCTCGGCACCGCCGCCTACGGCGCGATCAAGAACCGCAACGAACCGAAGCGGCTGCGCTGACGCGTCAGAGCACGGCCTGAGCCGAGTCGGCGCCCTGCCAACGGTGCGCCCGCAGCCCCGCCGCCCGTGCTCCATCCACATTGGACTGACGGTCGTCGAAGAACAGGCACTCGCCCGCCTGGGCCTGCAGGCGGGCGAGCAGCAGTTCGAAGATCGCCGGGTCGGGCTTCGCCACGCCCACGTCGCCAGAGAACACCCGGACGCGGAAGTGCTGCGCCCAGTCCTGCTTCTCGGCGAAGCGGGCGAACGAGGACGGCGCGTTCGACAGCAGGGCCAGCGACGCGCCGGCCTCCGCGAGCGCGGAGACGAGCTCCACCGAGGCGGGTTCGAGGCAGGACCAGCCCTGGATGTCGATCCGGGTCAGAGTGTCCGAAGTGGACTGATCGACCTGGACACCGAGAGCGTCGCCGACCGCGCCCCAGTACTCGAGATCCGATGCGCCGCGGTCGTACTTGTCGCGCAAGGCCCAGTAGTGCGGCTCGAACTCGGCCACGCCGACGCCCAGCGTCGAGGCCAGTTCGGGCAGCGCATCGGTCCGCCCACAGATCACTTCGCCGTAGTCGAACACGATCCAGTTGGTCACGGATGGCCCCCAGCCTTGATCCTGCGCAGCGCCTCTTCGACGCCGGCCATGGACAGATCGCGGTGCGTCACGAACCGTACCTTTCCGCCGAGCGTGGACGCCAGGATGCCCAATGCACCGAGCGAGTCCAGCGTCACCGCGAGATCCGCGACCCTGGCCAGCACGATGTTGGTCTCGGGGGTGTTCACCTCCCAGCCGAGCTCGGCCAGTCCGGTGCTGAGCTTGCGGGCCTTCTCGTGGTCCTCCGCCAGGTCGCCGATGCGGTCGAGGGCGACCAGCGCGGCCGCGGCGAGCACGCCGCCCTGCCGCACGCCGCCGCCGAGCATCTGGCGCATCCGGCGGGCGCGCTCGACGAAACTCGCGCTGCCCGCGACCACCGAGCCGACCGGCGCGCCGAGCCCCTTGCTGAAGCAGGCGGACACCGTGTCGACCCCGACGGTCAGCGCCGCGGGCGGCAGCCCGAGCGCGGCCGCCGCGTGCCAGATGCGGGCGCCGTCGAGGTGCACGCGCAGCCCGGCCTGGCGGGCGGTCGAGAGCAGCTGGGCGTGCTCGTGCGGCGGGATGACCGAGCCGCCGGACGCGTTGTGCGTGTTCTCCAGGCACAACAGCGTGGTGCGCAGGGTGAAGTACGGGCCCCCGCGCGCCCCGATCGCGGCGGCGACCGCCTCCGGGCTCGGCCTGCCGGGACCGGCGTCGTGCTCCAGCGGGTCCGGCATGCCCCCGGCGAGCCAGGCGGCGGACCCGAGCTCGTTCATCAGGACATGGGCGCCCCGCGGCGCGAGGAAGCGGTCACCACGCTCGAGGTGGACACTCAAGGCGATGAGGTTGGCCATCGTCCCGCTGGGCGTCCACAGCGCGGCCGGCATGCCGAGCACGCCCGCCGCCCGCTCCTCCAGAGCCCGGATGGTCGGGTCGCCGTCGAGGACGTTGTCCCCAACCTCAGCGGACGCCATCGCTCTCCGCATCGCTTCATCCGGCTGGGTGACAGTGTCGGAGCGAAAATCAAGCGACTGGGTGTCAGATGAGGTCACGGTTAGATCACATCACACCGTCTAGTTGATCTACAACCCGCTATGCAACCGTAGCGCGCAGTGCTTCCGTCTAACTCTTGAGAAACGCCCGGGAGGCCGGTGGACGAGCACGAGGAGCAGGAGTTCGCGGAGTACTTCGCCACCAGGCGGGACTCCGCGCGCCGAACCGCGTACCTGCTCTGTGGCGACTGGCATCGCGCGGACGATCTCGCGCAGACGGCGTTCGTGGCGCTGCACCGCAGGTGGAACCGCATCCGCGAGCGTGGCGCGACCGACGCCTATCTGCGCAAGACCCTGGTCCGGGCCTCGATCGACGAGTCCCGGCGGCCCTGGCGGCGCGAGCAGCAGGTCGAGCGGCTGCCCGAACCGGAGCCGGTCGGCGAACGGCTCGACGAGCAGGTCGCGCTGCGGGCGGACCTACTGGCCGGGCTGGCACAGGTGCCGCCGAAGCAGCGGGCGGTGCTGGTGCTGCGCTACTTCGAGGGGCTGGACGTCGCCGGGGTCGCGAAGGCGCTGGGCTGCAGCGAAGGAAACGTGAAGAGCCAGACGGCACGTGGGCTCGCGCATCTGCGCGCGGCACTCGGCGAGGAGGTGGAGACGCATGGATGAGAAGGAGCTCGAGACACTGTTCCGGGCCGCGCCGGGCGAGCCGCCTCCACCCGGGTTCAGCCTGAGCGACGTGACCGCCGCGTCGGCGCGGGCGAAGGAGCGGCGCAGGTCCGCGCTGCTGCTGACCGCGGCCTGCCTGGTCGCGGTGCTGAGCGCTGCCGGGATAGCCGGAGTGTCCTATTTTCGGTCTACGGAGACCTCGACGGCGCAACCGGTGACAGCGCCCGAGCGTCTTCCTGGAACCTCTCCTGTTCCCTCGCCCTTGCAGGGAAGCGGCGGGAACGGGAAGGACGGCCCCCGGGCCGAAGGCACCTCCGGGTGCGAAAAGGTCGACCGGGAGCTCGCCACAGCCCTCGCTGGCGAGCTCCCGGCGACCGGAACGACCGGGCCTTCACCTGGTCGCTTCTGTCCGACGGCCAGCCGATCGGCGGGGTTCCATGTCACTGACGACGACCGGAACGGGGTCGTCTCGGTGACGGTCTTCCCCGCTGGAGTGACTGCACGGCTTCCCGTGCTGACGGACGGCACGATCGCGGCGGAGCAGCTCGCGGCGAGCGGCGGGACGGTGCTGGTGCTGAGCACGCCGGACCTGGGTAGCGCGCCGCCGTCCGAAACCGACCTGCCCCGGATCGCGGCCGCCCTGGCAGGACGTTTCTGACGAACGGCTGAGGCCGGCCCCGCACCCGACCGCCACCCCTCATCGAGACCCCGCGCGCCGCGATTATGTTCAACGCATGACCGCCGCCAGCACGCCGAAAGGCGAGCGCAGGCGCGCCACCCTCGTGGAGGCCGCCGCCGAGCTGCTCGTCGAGGGCGGCTTCGACGCGATCCGGCATCGGGCCGTGGCCGAGCGCGCCGGCCTGCCGCTGGCCTCCACCACCTACTACTTCGACTCCCTCGAAGAGCTCATCACCGCGGCGGTCGAGCTGAGCGGCCGGCGCGAGCTGTCCCGCGGCCGCGAGCAGCTGGACCGGATCGGCACCGAGCCGCGCGGCGTGGACACTGTCGTCGAGCTGGTGCTCGACCAGCTGCTGGGCGAGGACAGCACGTACGACGCGGTGCTGGCGCGCTACGAGCGGCTGGTCACCACGGGCCGCAGGCCCTACCTGCGGCCCGTGGTGCACACGATGCAGGGCGAGTTGTACGGGCTGCTCAAGGAGATCTTCGCCCGTTCCGGCAGGCCCATCGACGACAAGCGCGTCCGCCAGCTGATCGCCTTGGTCGACGGCGCCGTGGTCAACGCCTTGATCGAGGCCGACCCGGACCCGCGCGCGGTCGCCAGTGCCATGCTTCGCGACGCCCTGACCTAGTCTTGTCCTGTGAACAAGCCCCGCATTCCCAACGTGCTCGCGTCGCGCTACGCCTCCGCCGAACTGGTCGCCCTCTGGTCGCCGGAACGGAAGGTGACGCTGGAACGCGAGCTGTGGATCGCGGTGCTGCGGGCGCAGCAGGAGCTGGGCGTCGAGGTGCCGGACGGCGTGGTCGAGGACTACGAGCGCGTGCTCGACCAGGTCGACCTCGCCTCGATCGCCGAGCGTGAGCGGGTCACCCGGCACGACGTGAAGGCCCGCATCGAGGAGTTCAACGCGCTCGCCGGGCACGAGCACGTGCACAAGGGCATGACCTCGCGCGACCTCACCGAGAACGTCGAGCAGCTGCAGATCCGCCGGTCGCTGGAGCTGATCCGCGGCCGCGTCGCGGCGGTGCTGGCGCGGCTTACCTCGCTCGCCATCGAGCACTCGGACCTGGTGCTGGCCGGCCGTTCGCACAACGTCGCCGCGCAGGCCACCACGCTGGGCAAGCGCTTCGCCACCGCGACCGACGAGCTGCTGGTCGCGTTCGAGCGGCTCGACGACCTGATCGGCCGGTACCCGCTGCGCGGGATCAAGGGCCCGGTCGGCACCGCGCAGGACATGCTGGACCTGCTCGGCAGCGAGTCCACGCTGGACCTGCTGGAGCGGCGGATCGCCGAGCACCTCGGCTTCAGCCGGACGTTCACCAGCGTCGGCCAGGTGTACCCGCGGTCGCTGGACTTCGACGTGCTCTCGGGGCTGGTGCAGCTGGCCGCCGGGCCGTCGAGCCTCGCCAAGACGATCCGGCTGATGGCCGGCCACGAGCTGGTCACCGAGGGTTTCAAGCCCGGCCAGGTCGGCTCGTCGGCGATGCCGCACAAGATGAACACGCGCTCGTGCGAGCGGGTCAACGGGCTCGCGGTCGTGCTGCGCGGCTACCTGTCGATGATCGGGGAGCTGGCAGGCGACCAGTGGAACGAGGGCGACGTGTCGGACTCGGTGGTGCGCCGGGTCGCGCTGCCCGACGCGTTCTTCGCGCTCGACGGCCTGCTCGAGACGTTCCTGACGGTGCTCAACGAGTTCGGCGCCTTCCCCGCCGTGGTGGCCCGCGAGCTCGACCGCTACCTGCCCTTCCTGGCCACCACGAAGGTGCTGATGGCCGCCGTGCGCGCGGGGGTCGGGCGGGAGACCGCACACGAGGCGATCAAGGAGAACGCGGTCGCCGTCGCGCTGGCGATGCGCGAGGAGGGGCTGAGCCGCAACGACCTGCTGGACCGGCTCGCCGCGGACGACCGGCTGCCGCTGACCCGCGAGGACCTTGACCGGTTGCTCGCGGACAGGCTGTCGTTCACCGGCGTCGCCCCGGCGCAGGTCGCGGCCGTCGCGAAGCAGGTCGAGAGCGTGCTGTCGCGGTTCCCGGAGGCCACGAACTACGCGCCGGCGCCGATTCTGTAGGAAGTTGGTCGGTCCGGTA
Source organism: Amycolatopsis acidiphila (assembly GCF_021391495.1). Taxonomy (NCBI): domain Bacteria; kingdom Bacillati; phylum Actinomycetota; class Actinomycetes; order Pseudonocardiales; family Pseudonocardiaceae; genus Amycolatopsis; species Amycolatopsis acidiphila. Next base: position 8,020,734 of record NZ_CP090063.1, read on the forward strand.
GCGGGGTGTAATTCGCCGGTAAGCGGAAAGCCACCTTCGGCTGCGCTAATGGCGTTATGGACGCCCGTCTGCTGGTCTCGCTGTCCGGCATCGGCCCCCGGACGCTGCATCGCTGCGCCGACCTGGCTGCCGAGCTGGACCGGCGGAAAGTACCGCTGTCCCTGCTGTTCGCCCCGCAACTGGCGGGCACCCCCGCGGTCACCGAGTGGGTGCGCACCCGCACCCGGCTCGGCAACGGCCTGCTCCTGCACGGGTTCGACCACCGGGTCGGGCCCGCACACCGCACCCACTTCGGGCGCAAGGCCGAGTTCGCCGCGCTGCCCGCGCACGAGGCACGGCTGCGGCTGATCGCCGCGCAGGCCGCGTTCGACCGCGCCGGGCTGGTCGCCGACGGGTTCGCCCCACCGCGCTGGCTCGCCTCCCGCGGCACGCTGGAAGCCTTGCGTGGTCAGGGTTTCCGGCTGTGCGCGGACCTCGCGGCGGTGCACGACCTGGACACCGGCACCGTGCACCGGGCGCGGGTGCAGGACTTCGCGAGCCAGCCGAACCGGACCGAGACCGTGCGCTGTTTCGCACTCGTGCTCGCCTCCGCGCGGGCGGCGAAGCGGGGCGGCCTGGTCCGGCTCGGGATGGACGCGGCAGACCTCGTCCGGCCCGGCCTCCGGCAGGCGCTGCTCGACGCCGTCGACGTCGCGCTGGAGAACCGGGCCTTCGGCACCACCTATCAGAGCTTGGCGGCCTCGCCCCGCGGCGCGACGCGGACCTCGGTGCCCTCGGGCGCGAGGTTGGTGAACAACCCGTAGTGCATGGCCGGGTTCGCGAGCACCGCCTCGTGGATCGGCACGGCGACCCGCGGCGCGACCGCGCGCAGGAAGTCGACCGCCTCGCCGGCCTTGAGCCACGGCGCGCCGGTCGGCAGGCCCAGCACGTCGACCTTCTGCTCCGGCACGTAGAACGAGTCGCCCGGGTGGTAGAAGCCGCCGTGCTCGAACAGGAAGCCGACGTTCGGGATCACCGGGATGTCCTGGTGGATCACGGCGTGCTCCCCGCCGACGGCGTTGACCGCGGTGCCGGCGATCTCGAAGGCGTCCCCCGGCCGCGCGACCTGGAACTCGAGGCCGAGCTTGGCGACCGTCTCCTCGGTGCCCGGGTCGACGATCAGCTTCGCGTCCGGGTTCGCCTCGAGCAGCGCGGGCAGCTTCTCCGAGTCGATGTGGTCGAAGTGCTGGTGGGTGATGACCACCGCGGACAGCTCACGCTCGGTTTCGAAGCCCTCGGAGAACGAGCCGGGATCGAGCAGGATCCGCGCGGTCCCGGTCTCCAGCAGTACACAGGCATGTCCATAGTGGACGATTCGCATTGGTTCGCTCCTCTGCACGAGTCAGGGCCCACCCTATTCCCGCCAACAAATTCTCGCCAAGATCGGTTCGCCGGTATCGCACCTCGTGTCCGGTCCGGCTCGCGGTAGAGCGGTGTCCTCGGCGAGCGCGGCTCGCAACCGTAGCCAGTGCGGCTCGACCAGTTCCGCCCACACGATCGCCATCTCGTCCGCGAGCCGGTCCCGCGCGCGCCCGGGACCGGCGGTCAGCTCGCCGAGGTCGGCGTGCACCATGGCCGGCTCGGCGGCCACCTGCGCGGGCGGGGTCCCGGGCCCTTCCGGCGGCGGGCTGAGGAAGTCGGTGATGGAGAGCCGGGCCGAAAGGACCCGCCGCAGGCCGTCGATCGGCAGCTCCTTCGCCCGGTCTCGTGCCGTGGCCGGCCACGGCAGGTACGCCGGTTGCAGGGTCGGCCCGGCCCGCGGCCTGATGCTGCCACTTCAGGCGGCACCCGCGCTCGGGGTGGTGAGCTCTGCCCTCGCTTGTGCCATGCTGGCCTTACTGACCAGTAGGAGGGTGCGGTATGACGGCAGTGGAGCCGAAGCCGGCGGTGGGACAGGAGACCTTCGACTCGCTGAACCCGGCCACTGACCAGGTCGTCGGCAGCTACCCGGTGCACTCGGTCGAGCAGGTCTCCGACACCGTCGCGAAGGCGCGGGAGGCCGCCGCCTGGTGGGCCTCGCTCGGGTTCGACGGCCGGGGCGCGCGGTTGCGCCGCTGGGCGGCGAACGTGACCAGGCGGATGGACGAGCTGTGCGAGGTCGTGCAGCAGGAGACCGGCAAACCGCACGGGGACGCGCAGCTGGAGATCGTGCTCGCGATCGAGCACATCGCCTGGGCCGCCAGGCACGCGCCGAAGGTGCTGGGCCGCAAGCGCCGCTCCGCCGGGCTGCTGCTGAGCAACCACACCGCCTCCGTCGAGTACCTGCCGCTGGGCGTGGTCGGCGTGATCGGGCCGTGGAACTACCCGGTCTACACGCCGCTGGGCTCGATCACCTACGCGCTCGCCGCCGGCAACGCCGTCGTGTTCAAGCCCAGCGAGTACACGCCGGGCGTCGGCAAGTGGCTGGTGGACACCTTCGCCGAGGCCGTGCCGGAGCAGCCGGTGTTCCAGCTGGTCACCGGCTTCGGCGCGACCGGCGCCGCAATGGTCTCGGCCGGGGTGGACAAGATCGCGTTCACCGGGTCGACCGCGACCGGGAAGAAGATCATGGCCGCGGCGGCCGAGACCCTCACGCCGGTCGTGATCGAGGCCGGCGGCAAGGACGCCCTGCTCGTGGACAGCGACGCCGACGTCGCCGCCGCCGCGGACGCCGCGGTGTGGGGTGCGTTCTCCAACTCCGGCCAGACCTGCATCGGCGTCGAGCGGGTCTACGTGCACGAAAACGTCTACGACAGCTTCGTGGACAAGGTCGTGGAGCTGACCGGCAAGGTCCGGCCGGGCACGGAGTACGGCCCGATCACCATGCCTTCGCAGCTCGACGTCATCCGCCGGCACATCGCCGACGCACTGGCGCGCGGCGGCCGCGCGCTCACCGGCGGCGAGGTGGGCGAGCGGTTCGTGGAGCCGACGGTGCTGGTCGACGTCCCGGAGGACGCCGAGGCCGTGGCCGAGGAGACCTTCGGCCCGACGATGACCGTCGCGAAGGTACGGGACATGGACGAGGCGGTCGAGAAGGCCAACGCGACCCGTTACGGCCTCGGGTCCACCGTGTTCTCCAGGCGCAACGGCGCGGCGATCGCCGCCCGGCTGAAGTCCGGCATGACCTCGATCAACGCGCCGTTCTCGTTCGCCGGGATCGGTTCGCTGCCGTTCGGCGGGGTGGGCGACTCCGGTTTCGGCCGGATCCACGGCCCGGAAGGCCTCCGCGAGTTCTCGCGACCGAAAGCCGTTGCGCGGCAACGCTTTTCCGCGCCGATCCAGTTGACCACCTTCCGCCGGACCGAGAAGACGGACAAGCTCGTCGGAAAACTTGTCACTCTGCTGCATGGCCGTGGCGGCGTTGGGTAACCACATGTATGGCTACCTTGCGAAAGATAACCGGAACCGCGATAGGCGCGGCGGCGGCGATCGGTGCGCTCGGGTTTGCCGCACCGGCCGCCCAGGCCGCAACGACACCGTGTGAGCCGCAGGCGAAAGCCTGTGTGCAGCTGAGCACGGGACAGGCGTGGCTGAACGGCGCCGGCCCGGTGCCGGTGGCACCGGGTTTGCCCAGTTATCCGACACGCAAGGGAATTTTCCACGTCCAGTACAAGGACATCGACCACTACAGCAGGCAGTACAACGGTCCGATGCCCTATTCGGTGTTCTTCACGAACACGGGCGTGGCGTTCCATGAGGGCAGCTTGACGCGGAAGTCCCACGGCTGCGTGCACCTCTCGCGCACGGACGCGGTGACCTTTTACAACTCGCTGCATCCGGGTGACGAGGTCCAGGTCGTCGCGTAAGCGGCGTCCGGTATTTCGGACAGCGGGGTATGTTGTCGGCATGCCCCGCCTCGTCCCGGCCGTGCTCAGAGCGGCCGACGTGCTCGAACTGTTCTTGGGCCCGGACACGACGCTGTCCGCCGCGGAGATCGTCGAACGGCTGGACCTGCCGCGTTCCACCACCCACGAACTGCTGACCACATTGGTCGCCCGCCGTTATCTCGACCGGCAGGTGAGCGAGGAGACCACGTACTCGCTGGGGCCGGTCCTGCTGGAGCTGGGTTCGCGCTACCAGCAACGCCTCGAGTTCGCGAAGGAGGCCGACGCGACCGCGCGTTCCGTCGCGGCGCAGTGCGGCGAGACCGTGCACGTCGGTGTCCTGGACGGGCTCGACGTCGTCTATGTGTCCAAAATAGACTCAACGCATTCGGTGCGGCTGATCTCCGCGGTGGGGCGACGGCTGCCGGCGCATTGCACCGCGGTCGGCAAAGTGCTCCTCGCCGGGCTGCCGCGCGAAGAACTGACCGCGCGGCTCAAGGGACGGAAGCTGGCCGTGCTGACCCCGCGCAGCATCACGTCGCGCTCCGCGTTGCTGGCCCAGCTCGACGACGTGCGCAGGACGGGAATCGCCCACGAGCGCAGCGAGTCCAATCCGGACGCCGGCTGTGTCGCCGCGGCGGTGGTCGACGCGCGGGGCGACTGGACGGCGGCGATGAGCATCTCGATCCCCACCTCGCGCCACTCCGAAGAAGCCTGGCCCCGCTGGGAAAAGCTGGTGCGCGAGGGCGCGGCGCGGCTAACCCTCCGCCTTGGCGGCGTACCGGTCCAGCAGCTCTAGGCCGATCTCCGCGCGCCGCACGCGCTCGCGGCCCAACGCCACCGCGGTCGGCGTCAGATGAGTGCCGCTCGGGTAGATGTTGGGCGCGTTGCGGAGGCCGAACTTCAGGTACACCGGCGCCGCCACACGCACGATCTCCGCGATCTCGAAGTGCCGGACGAAGCCGCCCAGGTCGTCGGGCGACTCGACGTAGATGTCCAGCGGGATGTCGATCGCGGCCCGGATCGCGGCGAGCTGGGCGAGGCTCAGGTCGGTGGGCACGTTGTAGGTGGTCGCGCCTGCCTGCTCCGCGAGCCGGATCGAGGCGGGGTTCGCGAGCCCCATCTGGACGCTGACCTTGAACTTCATGTCGTCGGGCAGGTCGCCCTCGGCGCGCATCCGGTCTGCGACCGTGAGCACGCCCAGGTCGGTGACCAGCACGCTGCGGATACCGGCCTCGGCCGTGCGGCGGATGTCCTCGAGCACATGGACCAGCTGCTCGGTGCCCCTGGCCTGCGCGGCGACCGGGCCGGTGAGCGACGCGGCGCCCGTGTCCCAGGCCGCGACCGGACGCGCGAACAGGCAGACCTCGATCGACCGCGCGCGCTCGAAGGCGACGATCCGGGCGAGCTCGCGCTGCGTCAGCAGCATCCCGCCGCTGCCCTGTGAGACGCGATGCACAGTGACGCCCCGCGCGTCGGCCTCCTCGTAGACCGCGGCGAGCGCCTCCGGTCCTTCGACGCTGGGGATCTCGACCCGGTACTGCGCACCGTCGGGGAAACGCTTTGTGCTGGTCGGCAGGTTGCCGAGGTCCTCGCCGGGCAGGCCGAGCGAACGCAGGAACTCACGGGTTCGGCGCACCGGTGCTCCGTTCGATATTTCGGACATCGATCGGTATCACGGACGAGACTAGGGAGCGGCGCGGCCGCGGTCAAGGCTGTGGACGTCGCCGTTGGTAAACTTCGCAAGTACCGCCTACCTGCGAAGACATGGGAGCGCCCACCGTGGCCCGAGTCGTGGTCGACGTCATGCCCAAACCCGAGATCCTGGACCCGCAAGGTCAGGCCGTGGCAGGCGCGCTGCCACGCCTGGGCTTCACCGGGGTGTCCGAGGTGCGTCAGGGCAAGCATTTCGAGCTGGAGGTCGACGACTCGGTCGACGACGAGACGCTGGCCAAGATCGCCGAGGGCTTTCTCGCCAACCCCGTGATCGAGGAGTGGACCGTGCGGAGGATCTCGTGAAGATCGGTGTCATCACCTTCCCCGGCACCCTCGACGACGTGGACGCTGCCCGCGCGGCGCGCTACGCCGACGCCGAGGCGGTGTCGCTGTGGCACGGGGACGAGGACCTGCACGGGGTCGACGCGGTGATCGTGCCGGGCGGGTTCTCCTACGGGGACTACCTGCGCTGCGGCGCGATCGCCCGGTTCGCGCCGGTGATGAGCTCGGTCGTCGAGGCGGCGGGCAAGGGCATGCCGGTGCTCGGCATCTGCAACGGCTTCCAGATCCTGTGCGAGGCCGGGCTGCTGCCGGGCGCGCTGGTGCGGAACAAGAACCTGCACTTCGTGTGCCGGGACCAGTGGCTGCGGGTGGAGAACAACTCGACCGCCTGGACCACCCGGTACGACAAGGGTGCGGAGATCCTGGTCCCGCTGAAGTCCGGCGAGGGCGGCTACGTGGCGGACCAGTCCACTCTGGACGAGCTGGAGGGCGAGGGCCGGGTGGTGTTCCGCTACGTCGGCGAGAACCCGAACGGCTCGCGCGCCGACATCGCGGGCATCACCAGCGCCGACGGCCGGGTCGTCGGCCTGATGCCGCACCCCGAGCACGCGATCGACGCGCTGACCGGCCCCTCCGACGACGGCCTCGGGATGTTCTACTCGGCCGTCGACGCACTGGTGGCCAGCGCCTGAGGCGGTGGGCCGTCCAGGCTCTCCGTGCACGCATCGACGACAGCGTGCTCCGCGAACCGGCGGCACGCACGACGACCGGCACCGGCCGCCAACCCGTCAAACTCCGACCGCCGCCGCCTGGACCAGCCTCGCGTACGCACCTCCGGCCGACAGCAGCCGCGCGTGCGGCCCCAGCTCCGTGATCCGCCCGTCCTCGACCACCGCGACGCGGTCGGCCGCCGCCGCCGTGTGCAGGCGGTGGGCGATGGCGATCACGGTGCGGCCTTCGAGCACGCCGTTGAGCGAGCGCTCCAGCTGCCGCGCGGAGGACGTGTCCAGCAGCGAGGTCGCCTCGTCGAGGACGACGGTGTGCGGGTCCGCCAGCACCACGCGGGCCAGCGCCAGCTGCTGCGCCACCGCCGCCGGGACCGCGAGCGAACCGGCGCCGAGGCGCGTGTCGAGCCCGTCGGGCAGCGCCGAGAACCAGCCGGTCAGCCCGGCCACCGACAGCGCCCGGACCAGGTCCGCGTCCTGCCACTCGCCCGCGGGCAGGGTCAGGTTCTCCCGCAGCGAACCCGCGAACACGTGGTGCTCCTGGGTCAGCAACAGCACCTCACCGCGCAGCACGTCCTCCGCCAGCGAAGACACCTCCGCGCCACCGATCGTCACCGAGCCCGAGCCCGGCGCGGCGACCCCGGCCAGCAGCCGGCCGAGGGTCGACTTGCCCGCACCCGAGGGCCCGACGATCACCAGCCGCTCACCCGGCGGGATGCGCAGGTCGATGCCGTGCAGCACCTCACGCTGCGCGGAGTAGCCGTACCGCACGCCCCGCACCACGATCTCCCGGCCGCGCGACCGCCCGGCCCGCCCGGCGCGCTCCGCGCCACGAACGCCGAGGACGCGACGCAGCGCCGTGCCCGACACCTGCACGTCCTCGGTCCACCACAGCAGCTCTTCGAGCGGCCCTGCCAGCGCCTGCAGGTAGACGACCATCGTGGTCACCGTGCCCAGGCCGACCAGCCCGCGCGCGTACGCCCACGCACCGAGCAGGAGCAGCACGGCGATCGGCAGCACCTGCGACAGCTGCACCCACGGCACCCATTTCACCGTCAGCCGCCGCAGCTCGCGCTCGCGGTCGACCGCGCCACCGAGCGTCCGGCGCCCGAGCGTGACGCGGCGCCCGATCAGACCCAGCGCCTCCGCCGTCCGCGCGCCGTCCGCCGTCTCGTGCAGACCGGTCTGCACGTCCGCCCACGCGTCGAGCATCCGCTCGATCGTCGACGGCACCCGTGCCCAGTACCAGCGCGAGGAGAAGTACAGCAGCGGCACGGTGACCAGCAGCCCCAGCGCGAGCAGTGGCGAGGTCACCACCATCGCGACGACCGTGAGCAGCACGGTCATCCCGGCCACGGCGATCTGCGGCACGGCGTTGCGCACCGCGTGGTCGATCCGGTCGGCATCCGTGGTCGCCCGGCTGAGCAGGTCACCCGTGCCCGCCGCCTCGACGGTGCTCAGCGGCAGCTGCAGCGCCTGCCCCACGAACCGCTCCCGGGTCTCGGCCAGCACCTGCTCGCCGAGGATGCCCGCGTGCACCCGCGCGATCCGCTTGAGCACGGCCTGCACCACCAGCAGCACCACGAACAACACGGCGGGCAGCTCGATGTCCGCGTGCCCGGCCGCGACCGAGTCCACGAGGTGTCCCAGGATCTGCGGGCCCGCCAGCCCGGTCACCGCGGCCAGGCTGAACAGCCCGACCACGGTGGCGAAGGACCCGCGATGCGCGCGCAGGGTGGTGCGCAGCCACGCCCTGGCCGCTTTCGCGGTCGCGAGCGGCAGTCTCACCGGCACGAGATCACCTCATCCGCCACGAGTGTCCACAAGGGACTCTCGGTGAACACCACTGTCGTCCTGCCCCGGCGGGTTTCCGCGATGCGCTCGGTGATCCGTGCCTCGGTGTGCGTGTCGACCGCCGAGGTCGGCTCGTCGAGCAGCAGCGTGTCCGGGTCCAGCGCCAGTGCGCGGGCCAGGCTCAGCCGCTGCCGCTGACCACCGGAGACCTCACGGCCCCGCTCGCCGATCAGCTCGTCGAGCCCCGCCGGGAACCCGGCCACGATGTCGTCGGCGTCGGCCGCCCACAACGCGTCCTCCGCCTTGTCCGCGGGCACCAGCTGCTCGCGCAGCGCGCCCGAGAACCACAGGTCCTGGTTGTGCGCGTAGACCACCCGCTCGCGCAGCTGCCCCAGCGCGACGTGGTCCGCGGGCACGCCCGAGACCAGCACCTGCTCACCGGGCGCCGGGTCGGCGAACCGCGCCATCCGCGCGGCCAGCGCCTCGGCCTGCGGGCCCGCGTCGATCACGGTCAGCTTCCCCGCCACCGCGGTGAAGCCGGTCTCGCTGTCGTGCAGCTCCAGCGGCCCGTCCGGCAGTGCGACCGGCTGCGCCGGCTCGGCCAGGAACGGCCGCAGGCTCAGCACGCCGCAGATCTTCTTCGCCGACACCAGCGCCGAGGCCAGTGCCCCGGCGAACTCGGTCGCCGTGCTCACCGGCACCACCATGAAGGCCGACGCGGCGTAGAACGTGACCAGCTCGCCCACGCTGATCGTGCCCGCGACCGCGAGCCGCGCGCCCAGGTACGTGATGACCACCGTGACCAGGCCCGGCAACAGCACCTCCGCGGCCATCAGCCAGGACTCACTGCGCGCCACCCCGACACCGGCCCACCGCACCCGCTGGCTCGCCGCCCGGAAGCGCTCGAGGAACTGTCGCTCGCCGCCGATTCCACGCAGGATCCGCAGGCCGGACACGATGTCCGAGGCGATCGCGTTGACCTCCGACAGCTCCTCGCGCTGCACCCCCTTGCGCCTCTGCAGCGGCGCGATGAGCTTGCCCATACTCAGCACGGCGAGCGGCACGCCGACCATCGCGACCACGCCGAGCAGCGGCGAGGAGAACAGCAGCACGACGGCGACCGTGAGGAACGCCACCACCGCGCCGAACAGCCGGCCCATCGTCTCCAGCACGTTGCCGATCCGGCCGATGTCGCTGGAGGAGATCGCCATCACGTCACCGGTCGCGGCCTGGGCGCGCAGCGAGGCGCCGAGCCGTGCGGTGTGGTCGGCGACCACCCGTTGCGCCGAGGCCGCGCCGTGCAGCCAGATGCCGTGCACCGCGAAGATCATCGCCGCGCCGAACACCGCCTGCACCACGGCGAGGCCCGCGATGAGCCCGGCCTCGGCCCAGATCGGCCGCCCCTGCGCGATCGCCTCGACGGTGTTCCCGATCACCACCGGCAGCAGTGCGGCCGGCAGCAGCCACACCGCGCCCAGCACACAGGCGGCCACGGCCAGCAAGGGCCGGGCCCTGAGCAGGGCGCCGAGGAAGCGCAGCGGGGTGAGCCGGGACGGCAGACGCATTCCGTCAACGGTATGGATCCGCCGTGTCCGAAGCGACCGATTTTCGGCGCCCGCCCGCCGACGGCCCGACCACCGCCCCCGACGGACGCGCTTCGCGCCCGGTTACCCTGGGGGCGTGACGGAAACGCTGGTCATCGACACCACCGCCCGTGCCGCGGACACCCCGGAGACCCCGCAGCCCTACCGCGAACTCGGCCTCGCCGAGGACGAATACGCCCGCATCCGCGAGATCCTCGGCCGCCGCCCGACCGACGCCGAACTCGCCATGTACTCGGTGATGTGGAGCGAGCACTGCTCGTACAAGTCCTCGAAGAAGCACCTGCGGTACTTCGGCGAGACGACGACCCCCGAGATGAAGGCCAAGATGCTGGCCGGCATCGGCGAGAACGCCGGCGTGGTCGACATCGGCGACGGCTGGGCCGTCACGTTCAAGGTCGAGAGCCACAACCATCCGTCCTATGTGGAGCCGTACCAGGGTGCGGCGACCGGCGTCGGCGGCATCGTCCGCGACATCCTCGCGATGGGCGCCCGCCCGCTCGCAGTCGCCGACGCGCTGCGCTTCGGCCCGGCCGACGCCCCCGACACCCGCCGCGTGCTGCCCGGCGTGGTCGCCGGTGTCGCCGGGTACGGCAACTGCCTCGGCCTGCCGAACATCGGCGGTGAGGTCGTGTTCGACCCCAGCTACGCGGGCAACCCGCTGGTGAACGCCATGTGCGTCGGCGCGATGCGCACCGAGGACCTGCACCTGGCCTTCGCGTCGGGCACCGGCAACAAGATCATCCTGTTCGGCGCGCGCACCGGCCTCGACGGCATCGGCGGCGTCTCCGTCCTCGCCAGCGACACCTTCTCCGGCGAGGAGTCGGCAGGCGGGCGCAAGAAGCTGCCCAGCGTCCAGGTCGGTGACCCGTTCACCGAGAAGGTGCTCATCGAGTGCTGCCTGGAGCTGTTCGCGAAGAAGCTCGTCGTCGGCATCCAGGACCTCGGCGGCGCCGGGCTGTCCTGCGCGACCTCCGAGCTCGCCGCGGCCGGTGACGGCGGGATGCACATCGAGCTGGACAGGGTGCCCCTGCGCGCGACCGGGATGACCCCCGCGGAGATCCTCTCCAGCGAGTCGCAGGAGCGCATGTGCGCGGTCGTCGATCCGTCTCAGGTGGACGAGTTCATGGCGATCTGCCGGAAGTGGGACGTGATCGCCACCGAGATCGGCGAGGTCACCGACGGCGAGCACCTGGTCATCGACTGGCACGGGGAAACCGTGGTCGACGTGCCCCCGCGCACCGTCGCGCACCAGGGCCCGGTGTACGACCGGCCGGTCGTCCGTCCGTCCACTCAGGACGGTCTGCAGTCGGACGGCACCGCGGGCCTTGCCCGGCCGTCGAGCCCCGAGGAGATCCGCGAGACCGTGCTGCGGGTGATCTCCTCGCCGAACCAGGCGGCGAAGGACTTCGTCACCGAGCAGTACGACCGCTACGTCCGCGGCAACACCGTGCTCGCACAGCCCGCGGACTCCGGGCTGATCCGGATCGACGAGAACACCGGCCGCGGGGTCGCCGTGTCGACCGACTGCAACAGCCGGTTCGTCTACCTCGACCCATACCTCGGCACCCAGCTCGCGCTCGCCGAGTCCTACCGCAACGTCGCCACCAGCGGCGCAATGCCGCTCGCGGTCACCAACTGCCTCAACTTCGGCGCGCCCACCGACCCTGGCGTGATGTGGCAGTTCGAGCAGGCCGTGCACGGGCTCGCCGACGGCTGCGCGCAGCTGGGCATCCCCGTGACCGGCGGCAACGTCAGCTTCTTCAACCAGACCGGGGACACCGCGATCCTGCCGACCCCGGTGGTCGGCGTGCTCGGCGTGCTCGACGACGTCAAGCGCCGCATCCCGACCGGCATCGGCGCGGAGGCCGGGGAGACCCTGCTCCTGCTCGGCGAGACGCACGACGAGCTGGACGGCTCGGTGTGGGCGCAGGTCGCGCACGACCACCTCGGCGGCCGCCCGCCGAAGGTCGACCTGGAGCGGGAGCGGCTGCTCGCCGAGATCCTGGTCGCCGGTTCGCGCGACGGCATGATCTCCGCGGCACACGACCTGTCCGACGGCGGGCTCGCGCAGACGCTGGTCGAGACCGTGCTGGTGGGCCAGTGTGGCGCCAGGGTGGTGCTGGACGAGGACGCCGACCCGTTCGTGCAGCTGTTCTCGGAGTCCTCGGGACGGGTGCTGGTCGCCGTGCCGCGGACCGAGGAGCTGCGGTTCACCGAGATGTGCACCGCACGCGGCCTGCCCTGGCGCAGGACCGGCGTGGTGGACCCGGAGTCCGACTCGCTGGAGATCCAGGGCCTGACCACGTTCCCGCTCACCGAGCTGCGCGAGGCGTGGGAAGGCACGCTGCCGAAGCTGTTCGCCTAGTCCGGGACGGTCAGGCTGCGCTGCATCAGCAGGGTGTCCAGCCGGCGGCCGTGCTTGAAGCCGACGCCGGTGAGGCGGCCGGCTTCGGCGAAGCCGCGGCGGCGGTGCAGGAACGGCGACGCGTTCGCCGGCCCCGGATCCGCGATCACGGCGATCACTTCGCGGATGCCGGCGGCCGCGCACCGCGCGAGCAGCTCGTCGAGCAGCAGGCCGCCGATGCCGCGACCCGCCGCGGCAGGCGCGAGGTAGATGGAGTCCTCCACGGTGTGCCGGTAGGCCGGCCGCGTCTTCCACGGCGAGCAGTAGGCGTACCCCACCACCGCGTCGGCGTCGCGCGCGACCAGGAAGGGCAGGCCGGCGCCGGTCACCGCGGCGAAGCGCTGCTTCCACTCGGTCTCGTCCGGAGCGACCAGCTCGAAGGTGGCGACGCTGCGCTCGACGTAGTGGGCGTAGATCTCCGCGATCGCCGGCAGGTCGGCTTCCGTCGCTGTTTTCACTATAGAGGAATTATCCACTACTATAGGATAGATGAACCTCGCGGCACTGGGCGAACGGATTCAGGCGGCACGCACGGAACGGGGGCTGACCCTGCAGACGCTCGCGGACCGCTCGGGGGTCAGCGTCAGCATGTTGTCCTCGGTCGAGCGGGGTGCGAAGGCGCCGACGGTGGTGGTGCTCGACCGGATCGCGGACGGCCTCGGTATCGCACTGGTGCAGCTGCTCACCAAGCCGGAGCGGGTGATCGTCCGGCGGGCCGCCGAGCAGGACACCGTGCACGAGCCCGGCGGGTGGCAGCGCACGATCCTGACACCGGTCGTGCCGGGGGTGAACTTCGAATGGATCCGCTCGACGCTGCCGCCGGACTGTGCGGCCGGTACCTATCCGCCGTACGCGCCGGGCTCCCACGAGTTCATCGTGGTGCAGCGCGGCACCCTGACGCTGACCGTCGACGGCGAGGTGGTGATCCTCGGCGAAGGCGACTCGCTGTACCTCGCCGCCGACGTCACGCTCTCCTACGCCAACCACTCCGACGCCCCCTGCACGTACTACGTGGCGGCGTTGGTCATGCGGCCGAGAAGCCCCGGCCTCGGCCGCATGGCCAGGGTCGATCAGTAGAAGTCGAAGTTGTCGATGCAGGCCTGGCCGCCGTCGACCTCGTCCGTCGAGATGAAGCCGCCGCTGATCTGCTCGCCGCCGATGGTGCCCTTGAGGTCACCGAGACCGATGCCGTCGATGCCCGACATGTCCGCGGTCAGCTGCGAGCCCTGCGAAGTCGCCTTCGACACGTTGGGCTGGATGTCGCCCGTGTCGGCCTGGCACACCAGCGCCATCGCGCCCGCGCTGTCGCGGCCGTTGACCTTGGTCAGGAAGTTCTGTGCGGTCACGTTGTAGGCGTCGCTGCTGCCGGAGCCCGAGCTGGAGGTCGGTGAGCTGCTGCGGCTGCGCGAGGAAGTCGAGGGCGACCGGGTCGAGCTGCCCGACGAGGACTTGAGCGACAGGTCGTGCCAGCACCACTTGTCGTTCTGCTTCTCCAGGCCGCCGGTGGCCGTGCCGTTCGTGCCCGAGGCGGTGACCGCGACGACCACCGTCGCCTTGTCGCCGTTGGCCTGCACGCTGGTGAGCTTCGCGTTCGACACGTCGTTGACCTCGTCGATCGCCTCGTTGACATCCGACTCGGCGTTCGCGCAGACCAGCGACTTGAGCGCGACCTTGTCGTGCTTGTTGAGCCCGTCCACGATCGACTGCGCCACCGGGTTCGGCCCGGAGCCGCTGCCGCCGACGAAGAAGCCCGGCTTCCAGAAGCCCGTGATGCCCAGCGCCGCGAGGATCACGACGAGCCCGACGGTCAGGCCGATCCACAGGCCCTTCTTGCTCCCGCCCCCGCCGGGCGGCGGGGCGCCGTACATGCCCGGCGGGTACTGGCCGTACGGCGGCTGGCCGCCGCCCCCGGACTGGTCGTAGGGATAGGGCTGGGTGTATCCCGGCTGGCCGTAGGGCTGTTGACCGTATCCGGGCTGTTGCCCGTACTGCGGCTGGCCGGGCTGCTGCGGGAAGTCCCCGGACGGGGGATAGCCCGGCTGCTGCTGGCCGTAGCCACCGGGCTGCTGCCCGTACCCGCCCGGCTGCTGCCCGTACGGATCAGGTTGCTGACCGTAGTCCGGCTGGCCCGGCTGCGGTGGATAGGTCATCGGCGTCGCCTTTCGCATGTCACTACGCCCGCTCGGACGTGCCGGCGCCGGGCCTGGTTCCAGGAAAATACGCGAGAAGGGCTCCTGCCCGGTGCGGACAGGAGCCCTTTCGTGATCGATTCGTTCAGTCGTGGTTGGTCGCGAGCACCACCAGGCGGTCGATCGAACCGTTGAAGGTGTCCTGGTCGATGGGGCTCGAGCTGTACTGCCAGAAGGTGTAGGTGCCCCAGTTGTACGGCAGGGTGCCGACACTCGAGGCGTACCGGGCGACCCACAGCGGGTTCGTCGAGCTGAAGTCGCCGTCCACGCACTGGCCCCACCAGCTCGTGCTCGAGTAGATGGCGGGGTACTTGTTGGTGCGCGCGTGGTAGGTGTCGCTGAAGTCCTTGATCCACGCCGTCATCGCGCTCTTCGACTTGCCGTAGCAGGTTGCGCCGTAGGGGTTGTACTCCATGTCGAGCGCCCCGGGCAGGGTCCTGCCGTCCGCCGACCAGCCGCCCCCGTGGTCGACGAAGTAGTTCGCCTGCGCCGCGCCGGTCGAGGTGTCGGGGGTCGCGAAGTGGTAGGCGCCGCGGATCATGCCCACGTCGTAGGAACCGTTGTACTGCTGGGCGAAGTACGGGTTCGTGTAGTTGGTGTTCTCGGTCGCCTTGACGTAGGCGAACCGGACGCCCTGCCCCCAGTAGCTGTTCCAGTCGACGTTGCCCTGGTGCCCGCTCACGTCGATGCCGGCGACGGTGGCCGTGGCGATCACGCCGTCGACGTCGAGCCCCTGTGGTCGCTGCGCGACGACCTTGGTGCCCGGATTGGACTGATCACCTTCGACCCGCTTGATCTGCGAGCCCATTTCGTGGTCGTACTGCGCGACGTACGCGTCGATCGACGTGGCGTCGTCGGCGTCCGCCGGGGTGATCAGGCCGGACAGCAGCGCGGCCGCCGACGCGGCACAGACGGCGGCCGCGATCTGACACCGTCTTCTCGGAGAAGTGGACATGGACGTATCCCTTTCGGTTGCCCTCGCGGTGTGGACGGCTTTTGCAGGGAGCCGTCCGCGCGTGATTCTTTATGACGACATACCGACTTGTCACCAACTTCCTCGAAGTTCGCGTGTCGCGTGAGGAATTTACGCACGTCGGACCGGAGAGAGCCGACTTTCGTCGTCCCCCCTATGGTCTAAACCGCCGGTCAGCGGCCGAGGGCGAAGCCCCGCAGCTGGTCCGCGGTGCCGTAGTAGAGGTTCTGGTCGCCGGGCAGCGTGCCCGCGGCCGCGTACTGCCAGATCAACTGGCTGTCCCAGCTCGTGGGCAGGGCGCCTGGGACCTCCTTGTACCGCGCGAGCCACAGCGGGTTCGCGCCGAAACCGGCGTTGCCGCCCGTACACCGGTTCCACCACACGGTCGAGGTGTAGATCGTGGGGAGCCGGCCGGTGCGGACGCGGTAGGTGTTGGAGAAGTCGGCGAGCCACGCGCTCATCGCCGCCGGATCCTTGCCGTAGCAGGCGTCGCCGTACGGGTTGTACTCCGCGTCGAGCGCGCCGGGCAGGGTCTTGCCGTCCGCCGACCAGCCCCCGCCGTGGTCGACGAAGTAGTTCGCCTGCTCGGCGCCGCTGGAGACGTCCGGTCGGGCGAAGTGGTACGCGCCGCGCACCATGCCGACCTGGAACGAGCCGTCGTACTGCTGCCCGAACTGCGGGTTGATGTACCCGGTGCCCTCGGTGGCCTTGACGTAGACGAACCGGGCGCCCGCCTGCCGCGCGGCGGCCCAGTCGACCGGCCCCTGGTGGCTGCTGACGTCGTGTCCGAGCGTGCCGTCGAGATCCTGGTAGGCCGGGGCGCTCCCCACGCCCTCGACCTTGGCGATCTGCGACCCGGCGGACGTGGTGTCCGCGAGGCTGTAGTCCGCGGCGGCCGCGGCCGGGGCGAACGCCACTGCCAGTCCGCTGGACAGGCACAGGGCTGCGCCCCAGCGCAGCCGGAAAATCCACGAACGCATAGCGACCTCCCTCTCCCTCAGAAGGTCACGATGCCTCTATCGAGCACACTTAGCGAATCGAATGTCACTCGCTGGAGTGATGTTGGGCGTGTCGTGTGAAGATCGTTACCGCTGCCCCTCCCGCGCGAGCGCCTGCTCCAGGTGCTCCGCGGGAACCACCGCGGTGATCATGTCGTGCGGGTTGATGGCCACCGGATGACCGGCCAGCAGGGGCACCATGTCGCGGCCGAGCACGGCACGGGCGTGCGGCCACTCGCGCGGCACCAGCGTCTTCGACGTGTACGCGGGCACCATGACCCGGCCGTCGGTGTTGTGGAAGCCGATGACCGTGCGCTGCAGCGGCGACATCGCGTAGACGAACAGGGTCGCGTTGAGGATCACCGGCGGCAGGTCCTCGGCGGGCCGGTGGTTCGTGCGGACCAGCTGCAGCAACCGCTCCAGCTCGTTGCCGGGCTCGGGGAAGCCGAGCGCCTTCGGCGAGGGGCGGTAGCGGTCGTTGGGGTGGAAGTCCTCGACGATGTTGCCGCGCCCGTTGACCGGGTAGGCGCCGACGACCGCCCACGAGGGCACCGGACCGTTGGGATCGAAGGCCTCGTCGATCACGTACAACCAGCTGTTGGGGTTGGCCCTCGCGTTCGCGCGCATCTCCTCGGTGATCTTCGGCTTGCCGGGCCTGATGGTGGTCTGGGGACTCGGTACGAGCCGGTCTGCGTCGTCCCGCTGCGCCATGTTCAACCCCACGTCTCGCGTGCCTTCGTACTGACGTTCACTCTACTGTTCCTCCCATGCCCACTTCGCGTTCGGTCGACCCCGCAGAGTTACGTGCCGCGGTGACGGCGGTCGCCGGCTGGCTGTCCGGGAACGAGGAGAAACCGGCGCGACCGGCCCTGGCCGCCGCCGTGCGGCTCAGCCTACGCGCTCTGGCGGCCGGGGCGCCGGGACGAAGTGTCGAGGTCCGCGTTCCGCCATTTGGTGCAGTGCAATGCATCGAAGGCCTCCGGCACACCCGCGGCACCCCGCCGAACATCGTCGAGACCGACCCGCGGACGTGGCTCGAACTCGCCACCGGCCGTCTCAAGTGGACAGACGCGATCGAGGCCGGCCGGGTCACCGCTTCCGGGACCCGCGCCGACCTCTCCCACTGGCTGCCGGTGGTCCGGGCCTAGGGAGCGTCCGCAAAGGCTCAATCGCGCTCTCCGCGCCCAGGCGGCCCCTGGACGGCACCGGGAATTCACCCGAGCACAACCCGGTACGAGGGCGAATCCCCGGCACCACCAGGAACCACCTGGATCACGAAGCCCATCGACCAGCCTTTGAGGACACCCCTAGGGCTTGCGCCCGATCCCGCCCGCGATGCAGTGCTGCACCTGGTTGAGCGGCTTGATCTGCGGGCCGTCCGGCCACCAGTTGACGCAGGCGGTGACCCCGGGGGGAACCATCTCCAGCCCGTCGAACAGCTCCTCGATCTCCGGCATCGTGCGGAAGGTCCCCGAGCCCATCATGCTGTGCCGGAACGCCTCCTCCATCTTCCTGGCGACCACGCTGTGCTCGTTCTCCGGATCGAGGAAGTGGCTCATCACGACGTAGGAACCGGGGGCGAGGCGCTCGATGTACTCGCGCACGATCTCCGCCGGCGCGCCCCGCTCGCCCTCGTAGTGGTGCAGCGTGCCCACCTGCAGCAGCGCCAGCGGCTGCGAGAAGTCGATGTGCTCGCGGACCAGTTCGTTCCCGAGCACGTCCTGCGGCTGGAAGATGTCCTCGGCGACGAAGTGCGTCAGCTCGTTCTCCTCCAGCAGCGCGCGCCCGTGGGCCAGCACGACCGGGTCGTTGTCGACGTAGACGACCTTGGTCTCGGGCCTGATCCGCTGCACCACCTGGTGCGTGTTCTCCGCGGTGGGCAGGCCGGAGCCGAGGTCGAGGTACTGCGTGATGTCGGTCTGCAGCGCCAGGAACCGGCACGCCCTGATCAGGAAGCCACGGTTCTCGGTCGCCAGCTCCTGTGCCTCTGGCGCCGCCTGCTGCACCCCCCGCAGCACCTCGCGGTCGATCTCGTAGTTGTCCTTGCCGTTGAGGAACGCGTCGTAGACCCGCGCGATGCTCGCACGCGTGGGATCGACGCCGACCGGGACCGCAGTGGGATACGGGCGGGCGGTTTCCGTCATCGAGGTTCTCCCTGGATTGGGATGGTCAGTGAAGTGGTGAAGGGCACACCCAGGGTAATGACCGCCGCCGTCCGGGTAAATGCGCCTGCGGGCTTGACCGCGCCGCGCCGCGGTGTACCTTCGGTAGTCGGGCGATTTCCGTAGACTTACACCCGGCACCCAGGAGGGTTCCACCGATGGCCCAGGTCGATCCTCCCGAAGTGGAGCAGGGCACCGGCCCGACCGCTCGCCGGATGATCCTCGGCACGCAGCTGCGCAGGCTACGCGAGTCCGCCGGCATCACCCGAGCGGCCGCCGCATGGGAGATCCGGGCGTCCGAGTCGAAGATCTCGCGGATGGAGCTGGGTCGCGTCGGCTGCAAGGAACGCGACGTCGTCGATCTGCTGACCATGTACGGCGTGCACGACCCGACCGAACGCGAGTGGGCGGTCGAGATGGTCAAGCAGGCCAACCGGCCGGGCTGGTGGCGCAGCTTCAACGACACGCTCCCCGGCTGGTTCGACAACTACATCGGGCTCGAAGAGGCGGCCACCCGGATCCGGACGTACGAGCTGATGTTCGTGCCGGGCCTGCTGCAGACCGAGGCCTACGCCCGCGCGGTGATCAGCCGCGGCAACCCCGACTCCAACGACCCCGGCGTCGAGGACAGGGTCGCGATCCGGATGCGGCGGCAGAAGCTGCTCACCGGGGTGAAGCCGCCGCGGCTGTGGGCGGTGCTCGACGAGGCCGTGCTGCACCGGCCGGTCGGCGGCATGGCGGTGCTCAAGGAGCAGCTGGAGTACCTGCTCGAGCTGCTCAAGATGCCGACCATCTCGCTGCAGATCGTGCCGTTCGACATGAGCGGTTATGCCGTGGAGAGCGCTTTCTCGCTGCTGCAGTTCGCCGAGCCCGAGCTGCCCAACATCGCGTACCTGGAGCACCTCAACGGCGCGAGCTACCTGGAGAAGCCGGACGAGCTGGAGCTCTACGGCCGTGCCTTCGACCGGCTGACCGTCGACGCGGAAACACCCGATCGAAGTAGGCAGATGCTGATCAAGCGGATCGCCGACATCTAGCACCTCGTTTCGTCACCCTCCGTGAATCCCCGACTCGGACAAATGTGGGGCTGTTCACCCGGGCAGGTGTGATCTGAATGGCCTAGGTACCCAGCGGTAGGCGCAGGCTGCGCAGTGATGCACGTGCATCGACCCGTGCATTTACTCGTGCACTGGCGGCTGGTAGCTTTCGGGATACAGTGCAGATGCACGTGCATTTGCACTACCGGGCCAGCCCGATCGGAAGGGTGCGGAAGATGGCGAAGCATTACTCGAACGGCATGCCGGCCGCCGAGCTGGCGGGCGTGAGCTGGCGCAAGAGCAAGTACAGCGGCGCGATGGGGAACTGCGTCGAGGTCGCGCCCCTGGCATCCGGCGAGATCGCCGTGCGCAACTCCCGCTTCCCCGACGGCCCCGCGCTCGTGTACACGCGCGCCGAGATGGCCGCGTTCCTCGCAGGTGCCAAGGACGGCGAATTCGACGATGTGCTCAGCTGACAAGAAGTCCGGCTGCCCGGTCGAGGCCCGGTTGAAGGACCTCGTCGACCGCGGCTACCGGTTCATCCACCCCTCTGACGACGACGGCCACGTGGTCGCTGTGGTCGGGATCCGCGCCCACGGCTCCGTCATCGACGTCATCCGGCTCAACGCCGAGGACGACGCGGTGGCCAGCCGGGTGCCGGGGGACGAGCCGGACATCCTCAGCCCGCGCAAGATGCTCTGGCGCCGGCGTGGCACGGCCCACGAGGTCCTGGCGGACCTGCTCGCACTCGCCGACGACTACGGGGCCGACCGGGCACGGCCCGTCGGCGGCTGCTGGGTGCCGGGCCGGTCTGGCCACGCGAAATGGCTCGCCGCTGCGGGCTGAGCGAGCCCAAGGTCACGTCGGGTCGGGCCTCGGCAACCCCGGAGGCGACCTACACTTGAGGTGGCCTGCCCTCGTCTTCAGGGAGCATTTTCGTGGTTTCCGACCACAATTCGCACGACGAACCCGAAAACGAACCTCGAGAAGAATGCGGCGTGTTCGGTGTCTGGGCGCCGGGCGAGGAAGTCGCGAAAATGGCCTACTACGGCCTGTACGCGCTCCAGCACCGCGGGCAGGAAGCCGCCGGGATCTCCGTGTCGGACGGCAAGCAGATCGTGGTGTTCAAGGACCTCGGGCTGGTCAGCCAGGTCTTCGACGAGCAGGTGCTCTCCTCGCTGCAGGGGCACATCGCCGTCGGGCACTGCCGCTACTCCACCACCGGGTCCTCGACCTGGGAGAACGCCCAGCCGATGTTCCGCACGACGGCCACCGGCAGCGGAATCTCCTTTGCCCACAACGGCAATCTCGTCAACACCGCGGAGCTGCGGGACCGCACCCGGGACGCGGGCATCAAGCCGCACGCCGGGCTGACCGGGTCGTCGAGCGACTCCGACCTGGTCTGCGGCCTGCTGGCCGCCACCGCGGCGGACAAAGGGATCGAGGCCGCCGCGCTGGAGCTGCTGCCGACCCTGCGCGGAGCGTTCTGCCTGACCTTCGCCGACGAGGAGACCCTGTACGCCGCCCGCGATCCGCACGGCGTGCGCCCGCTCGTGCTCGGCAGGCTCGAACGCGGCTGGGTCGTCGCGAGCGAGACCGCGGCACTGGACATCGTCGGCGCCTCCTTCGTCCGCGAGGTCGAGCCCGGCGAGCTGATCGCGATCGACGCCGAGGGGCTGCGCTCGTCGCGGTTCGCCAGCCCCGAGCCCAAGGGCTGCATCTTCGAGTACGTCTACCTCGCCCGCCCCGACACCTCGATCGCCGGCCGCAGCGTGCACGGCACCCGGGTGGACATCGGCAAGCGGCTCGCGAAGGAGAACCCGGCCGAGGCCGACCTGGTCCTCCCGGTGCCGGAGTCCGGTACGCCCGCGGCGATCGGCTACGCGCAGGCCTCGGGCATCCCGTACGGCCAGGGCCTGGTCAAGAACGCCTACGTCGGGCGCACGTTCATCCAGCCGTCGCAGACCATCCGGCAGCTGGGCATCCGGCTCAAGCTCAACCCGCTGCGCGATGTGATCCGCGGCAAGCGGCTGGTCGTGGTGGACGACTCGATCGTCCGCGGCAACACCCAGCGTGCCCTGGTCCGGATGCTGCGGGAGGCCGGCGCACTCGAGGTGCACGTGCGGATCGCCTCGCCGCCGGTGCGCTGGCCGTGCTTCTACGGCATCGACTTCGCCTCGCGCGCGGAGCTGGTGGCCAACGGCGCCGACCTGGACGGCATCCGCCGGCTCATCGGTGCCGACTCGCTGGGCTACGTCTCGCTGGACGGGCTGATCGCCGCGTCCGAGCAGCCGAAGTCGCGGTTGTGCACCGCATGCTTCAGCGGTGAGTACCCGATCCCGCTGCCCGACGACGCGCTCATCGGCAAACACCTGCTGGAGAGCCTCGAAGCCACCGACGGTCCGGCCCGCCCCGTCACCCAGGCCGGGTACGGTGCTGGGGATGCCGTCCGGCGTCCCTGAGCCGAATATCCAGTCTGGAGTCCGCTTGCCGTGAGCGAGTCCACCAACGCCACCTATGCCGCAGCCGGGGTCGACATCGACGCCGGCGACGAAGCCGTCGAGCTGCTGAAGCCGCACGCGGAGCGGACGAGCAGGCCCGAGGTACTCGGCGGGGTCGGCGGTTTCGCCGGGTTGTTCGCGCTCAAGCTCGACCGGTGGAAGGAGCCCGTGCTCGCGTCCTCCACCGACGGCGTCGGCACGAAGATCGCCGTCGCGCAGACGCTGGACAAGCACGACACGGTCGGTATCGACCTGGTGGCCATGGTGGTCGACGACCTGGTGGTCACCGGCGCCGAGCCGCTGTTCCTGCAGGACTACATCGCGGTCGGCAAGGTGCAGCCGAAGCAGATCGAATCGCTGGTCAGCGGCATCGCCGAGGGCTGCGTCCAGGCTGGTTGCGCGCTGCTGGGCGGCGAGACGGCCGAGCATCCCGGCCTGATGGGCGAGCACGACTACGACCTTTCGGCGACCGGCATCGGCGTCGTCGAGGCGTCCGGCGTGCTCGGCCCAGACCGGGTCCGCCCCGGTGACGTCGTGCTCGGGATGGGCGCGTCCGGTCTGCACTCCAACGGCTACTCGCTGGCCAGGCACGTGCTGCTGGAGATCGCCCGGATGCCGCTGGAGGGCCACGTCGAGGAGTTCGGCCGCACACTCGGCGAGGAGCTGCTCGAACCGACCC
The DNA here is from genome assembly GCF_021391495.1 of Amycolatopsis acidiphila. Lineage (NCBI taxonomy): Bacteria > Bacillati > Actinomycetota > Actinomycetes > Pseudonocardiales > Pseudonocardiaceae > Amycolatopsis > Amycolatopsis acidiphila. The sequence continues at coordinate 8,043,640 of NZ_CP090063.1, forward strand.
GGATCTATGCCAAGGACTGCCTCGCCCTCGCCGCCGAATCCGAGGTGCGCACGTTCGCGCACATCACCGGCGGCGGCCTGGAGGCGAACCTGGCGCGCGTCATCCCGCGGGGGCTGGCCGCGCACCTCGAACGCGGCACCTGGACCCCGGCGCCGGTGTTCGCGCTGATCGCCCAGCGCGGCAAGGTCGAGCGGGCCGAGATGGAGAAGACGTTCAACATGGGCGTGGGCATGGTCGCGGTCATCGACGCGGAGGACGTCGACCGCGCGCTGGCCGTGCTGACGGCACGGCACGTCCCGGCCTGGGTGCTCGGTGAGGTCCGCGCGGCGGAGGACGCCGAAGGCCCCCGCGCCGTGCTCGCGGGCGACCACCCCCGGTTCTGAAAACGGATCGTGTCGCGGGAGCGGTTCGGGGAACATGGGGAGCATGCCCATCGACACCGACCTCGCCGTCACCCGCCGGATCGTGATCCCGGCCGGGGAGCTGCGTGAGCGGTTCTCCCGGTCCTCCGGGCCGGGCGGGCAGGGCGTCAACACCACGGACTCGCGGGTCGAGCTGTCCTTCGACGTGGCGCGGTCGCCGTCCATTCCGGACGACGTGCGACCGCGACTGCTGGCCCGGCTGGCCACCCGGCTGGCCGACGGTGTGCTGACGATCGCGGCGAGCGGACAGCGGGCCCAACTCGCCAACCGGGAAGCGGCCAGGGCGCGGCTGGTCTCCCTGCTGCGGGACGCGGCGGCGCCACCACCGCCGAAACGCCGCCCCACCAAGCCGAGCCGGGGTGCCAAGGAGCGCAGGATCGCGGAGAAGAAGCGCCGCGGTGACATCAAGCGGGGCCGGGGCGGCCGTTACGACGACTGACCGGCCTCGACCAGCTCGCGCGGCGCGATCTGCGCCGGCCGGGTGCGGCCGCGCCAGTGCAATTGCGGGAGACCGAGGTCGCCCCCCCCCGTGGCGTTACGAGCAGGTGAACGCCGCCGTGCTAACCCGCCGCGGCCCGGCGACCCTGCGCCAGAATGCGCTGAACGTGCAGGCCACGGCGCACATCACAGGGATGCGTGGTGGTGTCCGTGGCGATCATCGCCGCGAAGTCGTCGAGCAGTGCGATGTACCGCTCGACTCCCGCTACCGGGCGACGGTTGAGCACCCGGTAGCCGTGCGCGCCGTACACCGCGATCTCCGCGACAGTGGGCTCGACCGCCAGTCGCATGGACATCGTCGCGGTGCTGGACGCACCGCCCTCATGGGCGAACACGAGATGCCACAGGTCCTCGGGCGACCGGTGCGCGCTGACGACCTCGGTGATCGGGCCGAGCGCGGCGTCGAGCAGATCCACCACGTGGGGTCCGACATCGGCCAGCGCGCCTTCTTCGTGCCGCCAGGCCGACGCGCTGTACGGGCCGGCGAGCAGCGCGCCCGACAACCAGCGGACGCCACCGCCGGCCCAGCCGCCCACGGCCGCGAGGTCGTCGAGCCATTCCCGCGTCTCGACCGCGTACCGCAGCGTGAACATCACGAGGCTCGCGACCTCGGCGGTGAGCACGGCGTCGGTGAGCCGTTCCGCGGATTCGACGTCCGGCGCGATCGGCTTCTCCAGGATGACGTGCTTACCCGCCCGCACGGCCTCGATCGCGAGCTCGGCCTGCACGGCAGGCGGCACCGCGAACGCGACCGCGTCCACCTGCCCGAGCAGCTCCTCGACGCTCTCCGAGACCGACGCGCCGTGCGCCTCGGCCAGCTCGCGGGCGGCTTCGGGACGGCGGGCCCAGACGGTGCTCAGGGTCGTGCCGGGATGGTCGGCAAGCCCCGGCGCGTGCACCTTGCTCGCCCAGGGGCCCGCACCGACCAGGCCGACCCGCAGCTGGTCGTCCACGCTCAGGAGTAGGAGTAGAAGCCGCGGCCGCTCTTCTTGCCGAGGAGCCCCGCGTCCACCATGCGCAGCAGCAGCGGCGGCGGCGAGTACAGCGGCTCCTTGAACTCCTCGTACATCGACTCGGCGATGGCCTTGATGGTGTCCAGGCCGATCAGGTCGGACAGCCGCAGCGGCCCCATCGGGTGCGCGGTGCCCAGCTCCATCCCGCGGTCGATGTCCTGCGCGGAGGCGAACCCGGACTCGATCATCCGGATCGCGGACAGCAGGTACGGCACCAGCAGCGAGTTGACGATGAAGCCGGCCCGGTCCTGCGAGCGGATCACCGTCTTGCCGAGCAGGCCGGTCGCGTGCTCCTCGGCGCGCTTGACGGTCTCCTCGCTCGTGAGCAGCGACGGCACCAGCTCGACCAGCGGCAGCACCGGGACCGGGTTGAAGAAGTGGATGCCGACCACCTGCGCGGGACGGCCGGTGGCCATGCCCAGCTTCATGATCGGGATCGAGGACGTGTTCGACGCGAAGATCGCGTCCTGCCGCTCGACGACCTTGTCCAGCGACCGGAAGATCTCGATCTTGGCGGCCTCCTGCTCGACGACGGCCTCGACGACCAGGTCACGGTCGGCGAACGCCGCGACGTCGGTGGTGAAGGTGAGCCGTCGCAGCGCTTCGTCCGCTTCGGACTCCGACAGCTTGCCGTTGCGGACGCCGCGCTGGAGCGACTTCTCGATCCGCGCCCGGCCGGAGTCCAGCGCAGGCTGGTTGACCTCGGTGATCATCACGTCGGCACCCGCTCGCGCGTGCACCTCGGCGATACCCGAGCCCATCAGACCGGCACCCACTACACCGACGCGCTGGATGTCCGCCACGAAAACCTCCTTGTTCAGGTGGCCCCGCAGCCGATCGTCCGCAGGGCACGATCGCCGCCACTCAGCAAACCCAGGGCACCACGAGGAACGAGGGCAGGCTCCGGAAGCTCCCCGGAGCCCACCCTCGTGCCTCGTCGGACCTCAACGACGGTAATCGTCGTACGGGTCCACGTAAGGGTCCTCGTACTTGTCGTCCTCGTCGTGGGAGTTCTGAGAGGAATTACCTGACAGCTCGCGCTGCAAAGCATCGAAGTCCGTGTCGTGAGTGCTGTATTTGAGCTCTCGCGCCACCTTCGTCTGCTTGGCCTTAGCCCGGCCGCGCCCCATGGCTCGACCCCCTCGCACAGGGACGGGGCGGCCGGGGGAAACGGCGGCCCCGCATGTCTCGACAACTATTTCCTGAGCACACCGTACCTTGTCGGAGGGGGAGAATGCGACGTGGCATCTGCTCCCGTGGCGAGTGTCTCCCCGCCTTCGTGTGGTCGGTGCACCGGGCGACCCGCCGACGTGCCACGATTCAAGAGTGCTCCGACCGTTCGTCGCCTACCTGAGGGTGTACGAGCCCCTGTCCGCTTTCGGCGAACCGCCTTCCGACCAGCTGAAGAAGGCCGTCGAAGCCGCCGCGCTGACGAGGGCCACGGCGGGCGAGCGTGAGCAGCGCATGTGGCTCAAATCACAAGCAGCGGCTCCGGTCCGGCTGCTGCCCGCGGAGCTCGCCAACGGCCGTGCCGCCCCCAGCACCGGTACCGACATGCTGGTGCTCGACCCGGCCGACGTGCCGGGCGAGGTCGGTCCCGGGCCGCTGGTGTGCCCGCTCGAACTGCGAGCCCGCTCGGCGGCGGCACTCGTCAGCTTCCTCGACGACGCGTCGCCCGCGCTGAAGGCGACCGTGCTCGACGCCGGTGGGGTCACCCCCGAAACAGTGCGGACGAGGACGAACCACGCACTCGGCGGCCTGCCGAAGGCGGCGGTGCACGTGCTGTCGACGACCTGGACCGTGCCGCTGCCGTGGTTCGCGCTCGTCGACCCGGCGCAGCGGCGGCTGAAGCTCGGCACCGGACAGGACGACCCCGAGCGGGAGCTGTCCTGGCGCATCACGATGGCGGATGCGCTGGAGCGCGCGGCCGAGGCGCGCGAGCTGGTGGAGAACACCCTCGGCGACTCCGGTCCGACGCGGATCCTCGAGGAGACCGAGCGGTGGCTGACGAACTTCGACCCCGGCTCGGCCGTCGAACTGGACTACGGCGGGCTGGTGCAGCTGATCGCGGATCCGATCCTGGAGTCGGACACCTCCGCCGAGGAGGTGCACAGCATCCTGGAGGCCCTGCGCTCCGGCAACGTCGAGCAGCTCGCGGAGCTGTTCAACGATCTGCGGGAGTACTGGAGCGAACTCGCCGCCCGCGAACACTTCAACTGAGAACTGTCGGGAACCGGCTTGCGTGCCGGTGCAGGCTGCTAGCGGCCCGCCGGTCATGGCATCGACTACTGCTGCGAGCCGTCGTCGTCCCGGGCTCGTTCCGCGGCCAGCAGGTCGTCGACCGAGGCGACGCGGTCGCGGTAGCGGGTGGCGATCTCGGAGTTCATCAGGTCGACCACCGCCTGGACCTCGCGGCGGCGGGTCGAGACCGAGGACTCCTCCTCGCCGTAGTCACGCAGGATCTGGGTCAGCTTCTCGTCGTCGAGCGCGCCGACGTCGGTCAGGTCCGAGTTGCCGACCAGCGCCTCCGCCTGGCGCCGGTGATCGCCGGCGCGCGAGGGCTCCAGTGCCTGGTGCCGGCCCGAACCACGCGCCGGGCGCAGGGCGTTGTCGGACAGGATGGTCGCCAGCTGGTCCACGATGCTGCTCTGCCCGCCGGTGCTGCGGCGCTGCTGCTCGGCCCGGACGATGTCGATCCGGGCGTGCAGGAGCCGGCGCAGGTAGGACAGGTCGGTCTCCTCCTGCGCAGCCTCGTCACGGCGCGCACGCAGCTGGTCGAGCGAGAGCTCGGCGAGTCCGCGCACGTAGTCGGGGTCCAGGACGCGGTCGATGCGGCGGCGTCCACCCGGCCGGACTTCGATCACGCGCACATCCTGCTCCATCGGGACCCGCCACGCCAGGGCGGGTGCATGTCAGCCACGGTGCATGTCAGCCACGGAGGCGCGCGGCTGCTTCGCGCCCGGGCGCCGCGTGCTCGCCAGGGACCGAATCGGGGTCGACGGCGGCCTGGACCACGCGGTCCTCGTCGCCGGCCAGCAGCTCCGCGTCCACCGGCGCGGAGCGCTTGAGCAGCGCGAGCGCGACGGGACCCAGCTCGTGGTGCTGGGCGACGCTGCCGACCCGGCCCACGAGCCGGTCGCCGAGCCGCACGGGGTCGCCGGTCTCCGGGTAGATCTCCGGGGACCCGTCGAGGTGCAGCAGGACCATCCGGCGCGGCGGCCGTCCGACGTTGAACACCTTCGCGACCGTTTCCTGCCCGCGGTAACAGCCCTTCGCCACGTGCGCGGCGCTGCCGATCCAGTTGACCTCGTGCGGGATCGTCCGGTTGTCGGTGTCGACGCCGAGGCGCGGGCGCAGCGACTCCACCCGCAGCGCGTCGAAGGCCCAGCTGCCCGCGGGCCGCGCACCGGCGTCGGTGATGCGCCGCCACCAGCCCGCCAGCTCGGCACGCGGCACCACCAGGTCCACGCTGGAGCGGCCGGGCCACGGCATCCGCCGGGCGAACCCGCCCTCGATCGGTGCCACCGCGTACGGCGGCACGGCGAGCTCGATGTCCAAAGTGGACAGGATCTGGTCGGCGTCCGGGCCCAGCAGCGTGAGCACGGCCAGCTCGCCGCTGACGTCGGAGATCTCGACCTGCGACCAGAACTTCATGGCCTCGAGGTACTCGCGCAGCGTCTGCGGGCCGCCCTTGGGCAGTGCGCTGGTGGCCTGCGCTCCGGGATCGGAGTCGAGGTAGACGGTTTCACCGAGGTGGGCGAGGACCATATGGGTGTCGATGTGCCCCTGGCTGTCCAGCACGAGCGCCTCGGTGCCCGTGCCCTCGGCCAGTTCCGTCACGTGCTGGGAGATGACCAGGTGCAGCCACGACAAGCGCTCGGGCCCCGTCACCTTCAGCACCTCGCGGTGCGAGCGGTCGACGACGGCGGCGCTCCGGGTGGCGGTGCGCTGCTCGGCGAAGGGATCGCCCCAGTGCCAGGGCACGCCTTGTTCCGGGTGGTCCTCCGGCGGCGCGACGGCGCCGGGGGCCTCGAGAAGCGGCGACTGATAGGTCATACCCCCGATGTTAGGTGAGTACGGTGACCTCATGCGCGTACTCGCTTTCCTGGACGGAACCCTCGCGAATCCCGAAGTCCCGCACATCCGGGTCGACGACCTCGGTCTGCTGCGCGGCGACGGCATCTTCGAAACCGTGCTGATCGCCGGCGGCAAGCCGCGGGAGCTGCGGCCGCACCTGGACCGGCTCGCCCGCTCGGCGTCGATGCTCGATCTGCCCGAGCCGGACGACGACGCGTGGCAGCGCGTCACCCAGCTGGTGCTCGACAACTGGACCGCGGGTGACGAGTTCGCGCTCAAGCTGGTCTACACCCGCGGCGTCGAAGGCGACCCCACTGCCGCGCCGACCGGCTTCGCGATGGGCCTGCCGATCGACGACAAGGTGATCCGCGCCCGCGCCGAGGGCGTCGCCGCCGTGACGTTGGACCGGGGCATCGACCCGGGGCTCGCCGAGCGGTCGCCGTGGCTGCTGCTGGGCGCGAAGTCCCTCTCGTACGCGATCAACATGGCCGCGGTGCGCGAGGCTGCCAGGCGCGGCGCGAGCGACGTCATCTTCACCGCGACCGACGGTTCGGTGCTGGAAGGCCCGACCTCGAACGTGGTCGTCGCGCGCGGCCGCACGCTGTACACGCCACCGGCGACGATCGGCATCCTGCCCGGCACGACGCAGGCCGCGGTGTTCCGGGGCGCCGAGCGCATCGGCTGGACCACCAAGATCGAGCCCTTGTCGGTCGAGGACCTGCGCGACAACGACGGGCTGTTCCTCGCTTCGTCGGTGCGCAAGCTGACCCGCGTGCACACGCTCGACGGCCAGGAGCTGCCCGACTCGAGCGGGGTGCACGCCGAGCTCGCGAAGGCCTACGAGGACGTCTACGCCTGAGGTCGGAAGCGGAGGGTGGTGCCGGGGCGGGCCTGCGCGAGAGCGGGCAGCGCGCTCGGCACCACCACGCCGATCACGGGATAGCCGCCGGTGGTCGGATGGTCGGCGAGGAACACCACGGGCAGCCCGCTGGACGGCACCTGGATCGCCCCGGTGACCAGGCCCTCGCTGGCCAGCTCGCCCTCCCGCGCGCGCCGCAGCGGGGCGCCGTCCAGCCGCAGGCCCACCCGGTTCGACTCGGGCGTGACCGTCCACGGAACGGCCAGCAGGCGCGCGGGTTCGTCGAACCAGTCGTCGCGCGGCCCGAGCAGCACCGGCACGACCAGCTCGGCAGGCAGGCGGGGCGCGGCCAGCTCGTCCTCGCCCGTCGGGGTGCCCCGCGGCGCACCGAGCGGCAGCACGTTCCCGGGTTCCAGCGGCTCCGGCCCGATGCCGGACAGCACGTCGCGGGAGCGGCTGCCCAGCTCCGGTTCGACGGCGACGCCGCCGGAAACGGCGAGGTAACAGCGCAACCCGGTGTCCGGCGTGCCGATCGCGAGCGTCTGCCCGGCGCTCACGTGGATCGGGGTGTGCGTGCCGTGCGCACGCTCGTCGACGGTGACGCGCACCGGCGGGCCGGTCACCGCCACCGTGCAGGACGTGCGTGCCCGCACTGTCAGCCCGCCGAACAGGGCTTCGATCCCGGCGCAGGTCTCGTCGTTGCCCACGAGCCGGTTCGCCAGCCGCAACGCCGGCACGTCGAGGGCACCCGAGGGCGGCACACCCAGATGCGCGAGTCCGGGGCGGCCCAGGTCCTGCACGAGCGCCGAGGGACCGGTCGCGACGACGTCGAGCGCCCTCACCGCGTCCTCCGGAACCGCACCCGGTCGCCGGGCGCGAGCAGCGCGGGCCGCTCGGCACGGGAGTCGAACAGGACGGTCTCGGTGTGCCCGAGCAGCCGCCAGCCACCGGGCGAGGACCGCGGGTAGACCCCGGTGAACTCGCCGGCGAGACCGACCGATCCCGCCGGCACCTTCGTCCTCGGAGTGTCCAATCTGGACTGTCGCAACGGTTCGGGCAGCCCGGTCAGGTAGGCGAACCCGGGCGCGAAACCGGTGAAGGCGACCGTGTACTCGGCGCCGGTGTGCAGCTCGACCACCTCGTCGGCGGAGATGCCCGCCGTCTCGGCGACCAGCTGGAGGTCTTCGCCGTCGTAGCGCACCGCCAGCTCGACCGCACGCGGGTCGGCGCCAGGGGGGTTCGCCAGGTCCGCCGCCTCGACCGCCTCGCGGGCCTCGCTCAATGCCGTCGAGCCCGGCCGGGCCACGACCAGCACCGTGCGCGCGCCGGGCACCACCTCGAGCACATCGGGCAGCCGCGCGGCGATGACGGTGGTACGGACCGCACTCATCTCACTCAGCGACTCGCATTCGACGAGGACCGCGTCCGTGCCGTACGGCAGCCAGCGCACTAGCCCACGACGCGCCGGAGGTGGGCGGAGGCGTGCGGCTGCATGGGCTCGCCGACCATCGCCCGCTCCTCGACGTAGCCGAGGTCGCCGTTGTTGATCAGGCCGTAGAGCCGCTGCGCGCCGGTGACCTCCTTGGCGGTGGTCGTGCGGACGACCGCGTCGGTGCCCAGCTCCCAGGAGGTCTGGTTGCGCGGCTTGCCGTAGAACAACTCGAGGATCCCGCTCGAGTGCGCGAGCAGCAGTTCGATCGTGTCGTCGGGCTGCGGGCGCCACCAGCCGACCTCGCGGGCGGCGGGCCGGATGACCTTGCCGTCCTCGTCGAGCAGCCAGGAACGCGCCTCGTGGAACAGGAACGGCCTGCCGTCGTGCGCGATGGTCAGCTGCTGACCGAACCGGACCGGCCGCTCCATCGTGGAGTAGTTGATCTCGCCCTCGCCCCGCCAGACCCCCACCAGCGGCAGCAGGGCCAGGCAGGCGTCGTTGAGGTCCGCGCCGAGGCGCAGGTTCGCCGTGTCGGCCGGGATCGGCAGGTCGTCGAACTGGGGGAGGTTGCGGTCGCGAGTGCTCGCCGCACGTTCCTCCGCGGCCTGGATGGCGTCAGAACCGCCGCCGCCGCTGTCCGTGCTCATTACCGCTGGTCGGCGTAGAGCCGGTAGATGACGTAGATCGCGAACCACAGGATGGCGATTCCGGCGATCACCAGCAGCGTCGTAAACAGGATCTCCACGCGAAGAGCTTAACTCCCTGGCCGGTGCGGCCGCGCTGCCACCTCGGGTGGCTCTCGACACGCCACGAGGCCGCCTCCGCGGGGGAGACGGCCTCGTGGGAACAGTGGTCAGGCGACCGAGATGGCCACCTGGTGCAGGCCCGGGCCCTCCGCCGTGACGGAGGCCTCGCCGTTGCCGGTGCGGTGCAGTGCACGCACCGTCCACGCGCCCGGCGCGGCATAGAACCGGAAGTCGCCTTCGGACGAGGCCTGGACCTCGCCGGCGAAGTCGCCGTCATCGTTGAGCAGGCGCACGTAGGCGCCGCCGAGCGGCCCGTCGCTGCCGCTCACCTTGCCGGCCACCACGACCTGGCCCTGCGTGTCGATGTCCGCAGGCGTCGCCGTCTGCGCCGGCGCGCCGCAACCGTCAGCACTCACTTGGCAGCTCCCGTCTCGATCGGCACGCCCACCAGCGAGCCGTACTCGGTCCACGATCCGTCGTAGTTCTTCACGTCCCCGAGCCCGATCAGCTCGTGCAGCGCGAACCAGGTGTGGCTGGAGCGCTCGCCGATGCGGCAGTAGGCGATGGTCGCCTTGCCGGTGTCCAGGCCCGCCTCGTTGTACAGCTCGGTGAGCTCCTCGGCGCTCTTGAACGTGCCGTCCTCGTTGGCGGTCTTGGCCCACGGCACGTTCAGCGCCGTCGGGATGTGGCCACCGCGCTGCGCCGACTCCTGCGGCAGGTGCGCCGGGGCGAGCAGCTTGCCGGAGAACTCGTCGGGCGAGCGGACGTCGACCAGGTTCTTGGTGCCGATCGCGTCGATGACCTCGTCGCGGAACGCGCGGATCTTGGTGTCCGGCTCCTTGGCGGTGTAGCTGGTGCGCTCGCGCTTGACCTCGTCAGCGGTCAGCTCGCGGCCGTCGAGCTCCCACTTCTTGCGGCCGCCGTCGAGCAGCTTGACCTTGTCGTGGCCGTAGAGCTTGAAGTACCAGTAGGCGTAGGCGGCGAACCAGTTGTTGTTGCCGCCGTACAGGACCACCAGGTCGTCGTTGCCGATGCCCTTCTCGGACAGCAGGGCCTCGAAACCGGCCTTGTCCACGAAGTCGCGGCGGACCGGGTCCTGCAGCTCGGTCTTCCAGTCGATCTTGACGGCACCGCGGATGTGGCCGCCGTCGTAGGCGGTGGTGTCCTCGTCCACCTCGGCGAAGACCACGCCAGGGGTGTCCAGGTTCTCCTCGGCCCACTGCGTCGTGACCAGGGCGTCTTCACGGCTCATTTGAGCGGCACTCTCTTTCTTCTTCTCTTGGGTGGACTACTGGGACGCTTGGCCCGCGGCCGGGACGAACCGCCGGATCAGCAGGTACATCTCGCAGCCGAGGCAGAAGTTGAACGCGGCGTTGAGGAACGCGGCGAACAGGGCGAACGCGGTCGCGACGATCCCCAGCGGGGTGACGCCGGTCGCGTAGCCGATCGTGCCGACCAGCGCGAAGACGAACCCAACGGCCTGGGCGAAGCGCAGCGGCGCCGCGTCCTCGCGTTCGCTGGTCGGGCCGAGCCGCGGCGCCAGGAGGTAGCGGTAGAGCAGCGAGTACGGCGCCGGCCGGAGCCCGACGAACGCGCCGATCGCGAACACCACGGTCTGCAGGGCGAGCAGCGGCCACCAACCGGTGACCAGCACCACCACCAGCACGACCGTCGTCACGACGGCGGCGAACCGCGGGCCGCGTGGGTCGACAGCGGGGCCTGCTGACATCGGACCTCCCGGATGAGCGCAGGGGCGCGCACGACGAACGAACTTCGGAATGCCGGGGAGAGACGAGCTACCGACGGCTCGTCAGAAAGGACACAGGCTGCTGCGCACGCGGCAGAGATCAACCGCGCGTCGTTGGGTCAGCAGAGTGGTCGTCACGCTGTTCAGAGTACCCAGGGCTCCCTCTTCGTGGGAACCACGTTCATCTGGTGGAACCAGTCGACGAGGCGGAAAGGTGCTCGTCCAGGGCTTCCAGTACGGCTGGGCCCTTCGGGACGCCGCTGATGCGCAGCAGTTCCGTCCCATCTGGTGAGAAAGCGAGCGTGGTGGGCGTCCGCAGCACGCCGAGCGCCTGAGCGACCTCGGGCTGGTCCGTCACGTCGAGCTCGACGTGCCGCAGCCCCTCGGTGCGCTCGGCCAGCGGCGAGAGGATCGCCTTCGTGTGCCGGCAGGGCGCGCAGAAGGTGGTGGAGATCTGGACCAGGGTGACCGCGGCGCCGGGGTCGAGCGCCTGCGCGACGGGCTCGGGCAGCGCCCGCTCCCGCGCCTTCGCGGTGCGGATCCTGCCGTTGCGGGCTCGCAGCGCGGCGCCGGCGATCCCGCCGACCAGCAGCACACCGAGCACGACCCAGACGCCGACCATCAGCTCACCTTCCCGCTCCCGCCCCGCTGAACGTCGCGTTCTGCGCCTCACCCTTGATCGTCACCGAGCCGCTGTTCACCTGGACGGCGGTCGGGGTCACCTCGAACGGCAGGCTGCCGGTGTCGATGGAGGCCTTGAAGTTGGGCAGCAGGGCTTTCTGTACAGCCTGGGGAACGACGGTGGTCTCCTTGTCATTCCCGTACTGCAGCCGCTGCGGGACGATGTCGATCGACGTACCGTGCAGTTCGATCATGGCGAAGCAGAAGACCTCGATCTTCTGGCCGGCGATCTGGACGTCGCCCGAGACCCGGATGCCTGCCTTGGACTTGTCCTGGTCCTCCTGCTGCTGGCCCCCGGAGCTGTCCGTGGCGTCCTGCCCGGTCTGCACGTAGGAGACGCTCGACGGCTCGATCCGCAGGTCCTCGATCTTGGTCAGCGGGTCGATCTTCGCGATGTCGCTGGCCTTGATGGTGACCTGTGCCTCGAGCTTGCCGATCTTGATCGCGTCGGTGTTGCCGTGCACCAGGTCCGACAGCGGCGCGGTCACGTCCGTCAGCTCGGCGTTGACGGCGACGTCCTTGAGGTCCTGGATCGGCACGCCGGAGGCCGAGAGGGAGATGTGACTGTAGTCACCGCTGATCGCCTGCGTCGTGAACGGGAAGCCGTGGATGGTGACCGACGGGTCGTCGGTGAGCTGAAGCTGCTCCCGCGCCTTCTGCGACACGGTGTGCTCGGCGAACGCGGCGAGCCCGAAGTCGGCCGCGACCAGTACGCCGACCAGTACCACCAGGCTGATGACGAGACGACGGGTCCGGCGGCCGCGGCGCTTGGCCGCCGCCGGCGATGCGGTGCGATCCTGGGTCACAGGCCTGCTCACTCTTCGTATCCGATCTGTCGGGAAGCTGCTTCGCGCGACGCTGAACGATATGGGTCCCCAGTGTGACGTCAGTGTGACGAGCACGGCAGGGGGGAGGTGTTTCCGGTGTTCACCGGCTATTCTTGGCGAAATCACCGGCCAGGGGCGCTCGAGGCTACGATCTGATGAAGGCGGTGTGGCAATGAGCCTGGACCTGCTCGTACTCACTCCCGAGGCGGAAGCTACCTCAGTTCTGCCCGCTCTGGACCTGTTGCCCCACACCGTACGCGTGCGTGCACCCGAAGTCACCGCACTTCTCGACGCCGGGCACCGCGATGTCATCCTGCTCGACGCCCGCACGGACCTCGCGTCCGCGAAGAGCCTCTGCCGCCTGCTCAAGGGCACCGGCGAGGACGAGGGCAGCACGCCGGTCATCGCCGTCGTCGGCGAGGGCGGGCTCGTCGCCGTGAGCGCCGAGTGGCGCACCGACGACATCCTGCTGCCGACCGCGGGCCCGGCCGAGGTGGACGCCCGGCTGCGGCTGGCCACCACCCGCGACGGCGGCTCGACCCAGGTCGACGCCGAGCTGCGGGTCGGCGAGCTGGTGATCGACGAGGCCACCTACACCGCGCGGCTGCGCCGGCGCACCCTCGAGCTCACGTACAAGGAGTTCGAGCTGCTCAAGTACCTCGCCCAGCACGCCGGCCGGGTGTTCACCCGGGCCCAGCTGCTGCAGGAGGTCTGGGGCTACGACTTCTTCGGTGGCACCCGCACGGTCGACGTGCACGTCCGGCGGCTGCGCGCCAAGCTCGGCCCCGAGCACGAGCAGATGATCGGCACCGTGCGCAACGTCGGCTACAAGTTCGAGCGGCCCGCCAAGGGCGCGCCGAAGCCCGGTGTCGCCTCGCTCTCGTTCGACACCGCCGACCTGCCCAGCGAGCTGTCGACGCCCTGACCGGCGGGTAGTTTCGTACCCATGCTGAACCTGGTGTGGGTCGACGAGCTGGACGGTTCCGCCCTCGACGAGGTCCGCGCGCTGTTGCTCGCGGCCCGCGAGGTCGACGGGCGCCCGGAGGTGGACGCGGGCGGGCCGTTGCCCGACGAGTTCTCCGGCGGCCTGCACCTGCTCGCACATGCCGAAAGCGACCTCGTCGGCTACGCGCACCTGGACACCACCGGTGACTCGTTCGGCCGTCAGGTGGCCGAGCTGATCGTGCGGCCCGACCGGCGGCACCGCGGGTTCGCCACTCAGCTGGTCGAAGCCTTGGTGGACAAGGCAGGCGCGGTCGTGTCGCAGGACAAGCTCCGCGTCTGGTCGCACGGGGACCACCCCGCCGCGGCCCGCATCGCCGAGCGCGCGGGCTTCACGCGTGCCCGCGAGCTGCTCGTCATGCACGCTCCCGTCGCGGAGTCCGACTGGCCCGAGCCGTCGCTGCCCCAGGGCGTCACGCTGCGCACGTTCGTCCCCGGACAGGACGAGCAGGCGGTCGTCGACGTCAACGCACGCGCCTTCGACTGGCACCCGGAGCAGGGCGCGCTGACCGTCGAGGAGCTGCGCGCGACCGAGGAAGAGGACTGGTTCGACGCGGCCGGGTTCTTCCTCGCCGAGCGCGACGGCAAGGTGATCGGATTCCACTGGACCAAGGTGCATCCGGCCGATCCGGACCGGTTCGACGGCGAGCCGGTGGGCGAGGTCTACGTCGTGGGCGTCGACCCGGGGGCGCAGGGCGGCGGCCTCGGCAGGGCGTTGACGCTGGCCGGCCTGCGTCATCTGCGCGAGCGAGGTCTGGGACACGTCATCCTCTACGTCGAAGGTGACAACGCGCCGGCGATCGCGGTCTACTCGCGGCTGGGCTTCACCCGGTACGCGGTGGACGTCCAATACGCACGGTAATCGCATCACGGGCGAGGTTAACCGACGGCCAACGACCCGTCACAGACGGCGAACTCCCTGGTCACAGCTAGGACACAGGGCGCTTTCGGTGGCGTACACCACGCTGTTCCAGCACCTCTGTTCACCTTGCGTTCATCCATCCACGGTCACCCGTCCACCCTGTCTGCCTAGTGTCCGATTGCGACAAGCTCAGACAGCTGGAGGACATGACAGTGAAGATCATGCGGCCGATGGGCGCAGTCGGCATCGTGGCGAGCGCCGCCCTCGTCCTTGCCGCCTGCGGCTCGGACCCGGCCTCGAACAGCAGCGGCACCCCCACCTCGGGTGCGGCGGCTGCGGCGACCGGCACGGCCAACGTGGTGTGCGGGGGCAAGACCCCGCTCTCGGGCGAGGGTTCCACCGCCCAGAAGACCGCGGTGGACGTCTTCGCCCAGCAGTACGCCAAGGCCTGCCCGGGCCAGGTGGTCAACTACAACGCGACCGGTTCGGGCGCGGGCGTCAAGCAGTTCAACGCCAAGCAGGTCGACTTCGGTGGCTCGGACTCGCCGCTGAGCGGTTCCGACGCCGACGGCGCGAAGGCCCGCTGCGCCGGCAACCCGGCCTGGGACCTGCCGATGGTCATCGGCCCGATCGCGATCGGCTACAAGCTCGACGGCGTCACCTCGCTCACGCTGAACGGCGAGGTCTCGGCGAAGATCTTCAACGGCCAGGTCAAGACCTGGAACGACCCGGCGATCGCCGCCCTCAACCCCGGCGTGAACCTGCCCGCGAAGCCGATCCAGGTGTTCTCGCGCTCGGACGACTCGGGTACCACCGACAACTTCCAGCACTACCTGGCCGCCGCCTCCAAGGGCGCGTGGACCCAGGGCACCGGCAAGGCGTTCAAGGGCGGCGTCGGCAACGGTGCGTCGGGCTCGAACGGCGTGGCCTCGGCCATCCGCGCGGCCGACGGCGCGATCGGCTACCTGGAGTCCTCCTACGTCAAGGACGGCATCACCGCGGCCAAGATCGACAGCGGTTCCGGCGGGGTCGAGCTGAGCCCGCAGAACGTCGGCAAGGCGCTCGACGCGGCGGTGTTCAAGAGCCCGGGCAGCAACGACCTGGCGATGGACCTCGACAAGATCTACGCCGCCAACACCCCGGGTGCCTACCCGCTGCTGCTGGCCACCTACGAGCTGGTGTGCTCGAAGGGCTATGACGCGGACACCGCCAAGGCGGTCAAGGCGTTCCTGACGGTCTCGGCCACCACCGCCCAGCAGCCGATCGCGGACAAGGGCTTCGTGCCGCTGCCGCAGAGCCTGCAGAACAAGGTGCTGACGGCCATCAACGCCATCTCGTAGTACCGGAAGACCCGGAATTGGGTTGGACTGGACATACCCGATGAGCGAGCCAACCTCGACGCGGAAGCCCACCGGACACCCCGGTGGGCTTCCGTCGTCGTCCGAAACCCCCCGGAGGCCACGATTTCGGCGCAACCAGTGACCCGGGACCGGACCAAGGTCCGGCCAGGCGATCGCATCTTCAAGAACCTGAGCACGGGCGCGGGCGTCTTCGTCGTGGCCCTCATCGGACTGATCGGCCTTTTCCTGCTGGTGCAGGCGATCCCGGCGCTCAAGGCCGACAACGTCAACTTCCTGACCTCGCGGGCCTGGTCGACCGGCGACCCGGGAAACCTGCAGTTCGGCATCCTCGACCTGTTGCTGGTCACCGTGTACTCGTCGCTGGTGTCGCTGGTGTTCGCGATGCCGATCTCGCTCGGCATCGCGCTGTTCCTCACCCAGTACGCACCGCGACGGCTGGCCCGGCCCTTCGCCTACGTCATCGACCTGCTGGCCGCGGTGCCGTCGATCATCTTCGGCCTGTGGGGCATCCTCGTGCTCGCGCCCGTGCTCGCGCCGGTCTCGCAGTGGATCAACCGCACGCTCGGCTGGATCCCGGTCTTCGGGCAGGGCAACGTGTACCCGAACTTCACCGGCACGATCTTCACCGCGGGCGTGGTGCTCGCGGTGATGCTGCTGCCGATCATCACCTCGCTCTCGCGCGAGGTGTTCGAGCGCACGCCCACCACGCACATCGAGGGCGCACTGGCGCTGGGCGCGACGCGCTGGGAGGTCATCCGCACGACGGTGCTGCCGTTCGGCAAGGCCGGCTACATCGGCGCGTCGATGCTCGGCCTCGGCCGCGCGCTCGGCGAGACCATCGCCGTGACGGTGATCCTGTTCATCCCGCGTGGCGGGCACTTCGACTGGACGATCTTCGACGGCGGCGCGACCTTCGCCTCGCAGATCGCCACGAACGCCAGCGAGTTCAACAACCCCACCTCGGCCGGTGCTTACATCGCGTCGGGGCTGGTGCTGTTCGTGCTGACCTTCGCGGTGAACTTCGGGGCGCGAGCCATCATCGGTGACAAGAAGGGCGACTGAGTCATGACGAGCACGCTCTCCGAGACCGAGCGGCCGGCGATCTCACCGGCGTTCCAGCAGATCAGCACCGCCCGCAAGGTCAAGAACGGCGTCGCGACGGTGCTGGTGTGGCTGTCGTTCCTGGTCGCCGTTGTGCCCCTGGTGTGGGTGCTCTACACGGTGGTCGCCAACGGCATCAAGCGCATCCCCTACACGAACTGGTGGACGCAAGACTTCGGCTCGGTGCTGTCCGACGAGGTCGGCGGCGGCGTGCTGCACGCGATCATCGGCACCCTGGAGCAGGGGCTGGTGTGCGCGGTCGTCGCGGTGCCGCTCGGCCTGCTGGTCGCCATCTACCTCGTCGAGTACGGCCGCGGCACCAGGCTCGCGAAGCTCACCACGTTCATGGTCGACATCCTCTCCGGGGTGCCCTCGATCGTGGCCGCGCTGTTCGTCTACGCGCTGTGGATCACCACGCTGGGCATGCCGCGCAGCGGGTTCGCGGTGTCGCTGGCCCTGGTGCTGCTGATGATCCCGGTGGTCGTGCGGTCGGCGGAGGAGATGCTCCGCATCGTGCCGGACGACCTACGCGAGGCCTCGTACGCGCTGGGCGTGCCGAAGTGGAAGACGATCATGAAGGTCGTGCTGCCCACCGCGTTGTCCGGCATCATCTCCGGCATCATGATGGCGCTGGCCAGGGTGATGGGCGAGACCGCGCCGCTGCTGGTGCTGGTCGGCTACTCGGCCTACGTCAACTGGAACCTGTTCGACCACGAGCAGGCCGCGCTGCCGCTGCTGATGAACAACGAGCGGGCGACCAACACCATGGATCCCGGTAGCGTCGGCTTCGACCGCATCTGGGGAGCTGCGCTGACGCTGGTCCTCATCATCGCCCTGATCAACCTCGTCGCCACGGTGGTCTCCCGCCTGGTCGCACCGAAGAAGAAGTGAGCTGATCCGCCATGGCAAAGCGAATCGACGTCAAGGATCTGGACATCTACTACGGCAAGTTCCACGCCGTGGACAGCGTGACGCTGTCGGTGCCGCCGCGGATGGTCACCGCGTTCATCGGGCCGTCGGGGTGCGGCAAGTCGACAGTGCTGCGCACACTGAACCGGATGCACGAGGTGATCCCGGGCGCCCGCGTCGACGGCGAGGTGCTGCTGGACGGGGAGAACATCTATGCGTCCAATGTGGACCCGGTGCAGGTGCGGCGCACCATCGGCATGGTGTTCCAGCGGCCCAACCCGTTCCCCACGATGTCCATCCGGGACAACGTGGTCGCCGGGCTGAAGCTGGCGGGCGGGGCGGGCAACAAGAAGCAGCTCGACGAGATCGCCGAGCGGGCGCTGCGCGGGGCGAACCTGTGGAACGAGGTCAAGGACCGGCTGAACAAGCCGGGCGGCGGGCTCTCGGGCGGGCAGCAGCAGCGGTTGTGCATCGCGCGGGCGATCGCGGTGCGCCCCGACGTGCTGCTGATGGACGAGCCCTGTTCGGCACTGGACCCGATCTCGACGCTGGCGATCGAGGACCTGATCGGTGAGCTGAAGAAGGACTACACGATCGTCATCGTCACCCACAACATGCAGCAGGCGGCGCGGGTTTCGGACCAGACGGCGTTCTTCAACCTCGCCGGCGTCGGCCAGCCCGGCCGGCTGGTCGAGCTGAACGACACGGAGAAGATCTTCTCCAACCCGAACGAGAAGGCGACCGAGGACTACATCTCCGGCCGCTTCGGCTGAGGTTCTGCGGGTTTGCGGCGGCTCGGCGACCGGCGGCGCGGTGCGCGGCCCGCACCGCGCCTGACCCGTCATCCCGGAAGACCTCTGTCGGAAACTGTCGGACCCCCCGGTTACGGTCGGGACGTGGTTTCGGTACACGTGGAAGACGCCGGGAACCGGCTGCCCCGGCCCCGGCCGCCGGCGAGCGCCGGCCGGGTGCTGGGTCTCGTCCCGGCACCGCTGCAGGTCCTGGTCGGGATCGTCAGCGTGCAGGTCGGCGCCTCGCTGGCCAAGCAGCTGTTCTCCGTCGCGGGCCCGGCGGGCACGGTCGCGGTGCGGCTGTTCTTCGCCGCGCTGGTCCTGCTGCTCGTGTGGCGTCCGGCGCTGCGGCTCGGCCGCCGCGCGTGGCCGGTCGTGCTCACCTACGGCGTCGTGCTGGCGCTGATGAACCTGAGCTTCTACCAGGCCCTCGCCCGGATTCCGCAGGGCATCGCCGTGACGATCGAGTTCCTCGGCCCGCTGGTCGTCGCGCTGGCCGGGTCACGCAGGCTGATCGACGCGCTGTGGGCGCTGCTCGCAGCGGGCGGCGTCGTGCTGCTCGCCGAGACGCGCGGCGACCTGTCCACGGCCGGTCTGCTCTTCGCGCTCGGCGCGGGCGTCTGCTGGGGCGCGTACATCCTGCTCAGCGCGGCGCTGGGCAGCCGCACGTCCGAGGGCAAGGGGCTCGCACTGGGCATGGCCGTCGCGGCGATCATCGCGATGCCCGCCGGCGTCACCGAGGCCGGCACCGGGCTGCTCTCCCCGTGGATCCTGCTGATCGGGCTCGCGGTGGCGCTGCTGTCGTCGGTGATCCCGTACTCGCTGGAGCTCGAGGCACTGCGCAAGATCCCACCCCGCGTGTTCGGGGTGCTGATGAGCCTCGAACCGGCGGTGGGCGCGCTGGCGGGCCTCGTGCTGCTGGGCGAGTCGCTGCACGCCCTGCAGTGGGCCGCGCTGTGCTGTGTCGTGGCGGCCTCGATCGGGGCCACGCGCTCCGCCAGGCCGGAGGTGTGACCTCGACTCAGCGAAGTGACGGCAGGACCGTGGACACGCTGCGGTACAAGGGACTCGAGCCGAGCATGTCCGTGCTGCGCAAGCGAATTCGCCGCTAGATGTCCTCGGCGGAGCCGTAGCCGGGCATCTTGCCGGTGGCGACGAAGACCATCCGCTTGGCGACCGACACCGCGTGGTCGGCATAGCGCTCGTAGAACCGGCCCAGCAGCGTGACGTCGACGGCGGCGGGCACGCCGAACTCCCAGTCCTTCGCCATGATCACGCTGAACAGGTGGCGGTGGATGTCGTCGACCTTGTCGTCCTCGGCCTCGAGCGAACGCGCGGCCTCGACGTCCCTGGACTTGATGACCTCTTCGGCGCGCAGCGCCAGCTTCACGACCGCGTCGCCCATCTCGGCGAAGTACGGGCGCACCGGCTCGGGCAGGGCGTGCTCGGGGTGCCGGCGGCGGGCCGCCTTGGCCACGTGCAGGGCGAGGTCGCCCATCCGCTCCAGGCTCTCCGCCGCGTGGATGACCGCGAGCACCGTCCGCAGGTCGGTCGCGACCGGGGCCTGCAGCGCCAGCAGGGCGTAAGCCTGCTCCTCGCACTCGGCCCTGATGTCGTCGATCTTGGCGTCGTCGCCGATCACCTGCTCTGCCAGGGCGAGATCCGCCCCCAGCAACGCCCGGGTGGCCTTCTCCATGGCGTTCGCGACCTGAACGGACATGCCCGCCAGGTTCCCGGCCAGCTGTTCGAGTTCGACGTGGTAAGCCTCGCGCATGGCCACACCTTACGGGCTGAGCAGGGCGAACACCGCATCGCAGGATGAACCGGCGGTGAACCCCGCCTAACGAATGCTACTGATCGGACTGGTGGCTGCCGGCCGCCGTGCCGTTGCCGGCCTGGTTTTCCGGCGGAGGCGACGCCGGGGCGGTGCCCGGTAACGCTGTGTTGTCGATGAGCGCCTGGAACACCGCCTTGGCCTTGCTCTCCAGCAGCACCTCGTTGCCACGCGAGTTCGACTCACCGGTCGTCGGCACGGTCATGAAGTTGACCTTGGACGGGTCGAGGCCCTTCATCGACTGGGCCAGGGTGAGCATCTGGTCCACGCCGATGTTGTCGCCGAAGGTCGACTTGGCGAACGCGGTGACGAAATCCGACAGCTGCGTCGGGTTGGTCAGCACGCCGTGCGACATCACCTTCGCCATCAGCGCGCTGATGAACTCCTGCTGACGCTTGATACGGCCGTAGTCCGAGGTCGGGTCGCCGATCACGTGCCGGGCCCTGACGAAGCTGAGGGCCTGGTCGCCGGAGATCGTCACGTCGCCGGTCTGGGAGACGACCATGCCGAGCACGCTGTCCTTGATCGGCGAGTCGACGTGCACGGTCACACCCTGCACGGCGTCGACCATGTCCTTGAACCCGCTGAAGTCGATCCCGACGAAGTGGTTGATCTTCATCCCGGTCAGCTGCTGCACCCACTTGGTGAGGCAGCGCGGGCCGCCGACGGCGTACGCGGTGTTGAGCTTGACCTTCGTCGCCGCGGGGACGAGCTCGCTGGTGTAGTCGTTCTTGGCGGAGTCGAACCGCTCGCAGGCGGGCCGGGAGATCTCCAGGTCGCGCGGGAACGAGATGACCACGGCGCGCTTCCGGTCGGCCGGGATGTGGGCGAGCATCACGGTGTCGGACCGGGCGCCCTCGACGTCGTCGGCGCTGCCGACGTTCTCCTCGGCCGTCGCGCCGGCGCGGGTGTCGGACCCGGCGATGATGAAGTTCTCGTCGCCGAGTTGCGCGTTGGCGTTCTGGATGTCGGTCGAGTTCTCGTCCAGCGCGGCGATCTGGGTGAACTTGCTGTTGAACCAGGTCTTCGTGCCCCACGCGGCGCCGGTGCCGAGGAAGACGAGCACCGCGAGCACGACGACGGTGATCCGTCCGATTCGGACGGTGCGTTCGTTGTGCCGCTGTTTCTTTTCCTGCAAACGGGTTTGTGGCGCGACCTCTTCGGCGGACTGGGCTTCTTCGACGGCTTCCGCCGGGGCGACCATGCGAGTGGCGGCGTCCTTCGCGGGACCGACGACGCGCTGCAGCCGGGTGCGGGTCTGCTCGAGCAGCTGCGCGGGGCGCGCGGTGAGCTTTTCGAGACGCTGCTTGCGTTTCGCCTCTTCGGCCTCGAGCTGGTCGTGGGCCGCGGAGAACCGGGCGAGGGTATTGTCGATCTTGCGACGCACCATGGTGCTGTCGTCGATCGGCTCCATCTCGTCGGTCATCGTCAGCCGGTCCTCCGGCGTGACGACGCGAGCCTTGGGTCTGGCCGGGCGAGCGGGGCTCGCTCCCTCGGCCGGCAACTCGGCCACCGGCTGCCCCGACGCCGCGTCGGCAGTGGGGCGGCCGTCCGCGCCGGCTTCCGGCGACGGGGCGGCACGCCGCGGCGGCTCGGCCGGCCCACGACGACCACCCGGCACCGGCACGTTGGCACCGACGGGACGACCGTTCGCTTCGGCCACGGGAGGCTCGGCGGGCCCGCGGCGATTGCCGGGCAACGGCATGTTCGGTGCCGACCGGCGGCCTTCCGGTTCGGCGGGCAGGTCGGTCGCCGAGCGGCGGGGGTCCGGCTCACCGGCGAGGCGGCGGACGGCCGGCGGCTCCGCCGCGAACCGCCGGGACTCGGGTTCCGGCGCCGCACGCCGGCCCGCGGGAAGCGGGCGGGAGGTCGGGCCCAGTGCTGGCTCGGCCCCAGCGGGACCGGGCCCCGCCTGCCGCGGGCCGCCACGCCGGGCATCCGGCGGCGGAGCCTGGCGGGATTCGGAGGGCTCCGGCGCAGACCAACGCCCCTCCAGCGACTGCGGCCCACCCCGCCGAGCCTCCGGCGGCGGAGCCTGGCGCGCATCAGGTGGCTGCGGGGCGACTCGGCGTTCCGGCGGCGGAACCTGGCGAGACTCCGAAGGCTCCGGCGCTGACCAGCGCGGCGGCGCAGGCGTCGCGTGGCGGGATTCCGGCGGCGGCACAGCACGACGCGATTCGGAAGACTCCGGCGCGGACCAGCGCGGCTCGGGAGGCAGTGGCGCAGCATGGCGCGACTCGGTCGCTTCCGGCGGCACAGCACGACGCGACGCGGGCCCCGGCGCACGGCGAGGATCCGAAGGCTCGGGCGCAGCACGGCGAGAGTCGGCGGGCGGGGGAACCGCACGGCGGGACTCGGAGGTCTCCGGCGCGGACCAGGGCTGTCCCGGCGCAGCGCGGCGCGCACCGGAAGGCGGCGGTACCGCGCGGGGCGGCTCCGGCGCGGAATGCCGGTTTTCCGGGACCTCCGGAGCGCCACGGCGACCATCGGGGCGCGGGCCCGAAGGCGCACCGGAGTGAGGTGGAGCGGGTGGCTCGGGCACCGCGTGGCGGGACTCGCCAGTCGCTCCGTGCTGCGGCTCCGGCCGCGCCGGCGGTTCGGCAGGCACACCCCGCCGCGCATCAGCAGGCACACCACGCCGGGACTCGGGCCGCGCGGGCGGCTCGGCGGGTACACCGCGTCGGGGCTCCCGCGGCGACGGCTCGCCACTCACACCGGGCTGTGGCTCCACCGGCACCGCGTGCCGCGACTCCGGCTGCTCGGCGCCGTGCCGGGGGGCGGAGTGGCGGGACTCGGGCGGGTCCGGGACCACGCGCAGCGGCGGGCGGCGCGTCGCGGGGGGCGGGGCCGCCGGCCGCCGGGGGACCGGGGGGTCCGCCGCGGGACGACGGTTCGCCGGGGGCAGCGACGGGTGCGAGTCCTTCGCATTGCGTTCGTGGGAGCTGGGGGTCTCCGTCGCCTCGAAGGTCGGCCGGATGCCGGTGTGCTGGGCCAGCACGTCGGACACGCTGATCCCGCCATGGGTGTCTATCGAACGACGCCGACGGGCACGCGAGTGCCCACCACTGCCACGGGAACCGGGGCCGGCGGCATGATCGTCTGGCACCCGGTCTCCTTCCAGTCTCTATCGACAGGCGAAATGCTGTCCCAAACCTTGATCGCCCGAACGGCGAGCATCGTTATCGTACGGATACTTGCTGTTCCTGACGACACCCTCCCGCGACTTTTTTCACATAGAGTGCGAGAAGGGGTGCGAGCTGCGACAAACGGGGTGAACCGATTGGCCTAATACGGAGGAAATACCCTCCGGAAACTACGGACAGTATTCGACGACCTGGTCGCCCGTCCGGTCCCGGTAAGCGACCCGATTGCGCCCCGCGTGCTTCGCGGCGTATAGGAGGTCATCCGCCTCCAGCACCTGCCCGCGATTCGCGACCGCCTCTCCCGATTCGTACGCGAGACCCACGCTGATCGTCACCGAAAGCCCCTGACACAGAGCTGACCAGGGATGATCTTCGACTCGTGCCCGTGCCAGCTCGGCGATGCGGACCGCGGTGTCGGGTGGGACCGCGGGCAACACCAGCATGAACTCCTCGCCACCGTAGCGTGCGCAGAAGCCGTGCGACGGGAGGCCTTCCCGCAAGAGCGTGGCGACCCGCCGCAGCACCTGGTCGCCGACGACGTGACCGAACGTGTCGTTCACGTTCTTGAACAGATCGATGTCGACGAGCGCGACGGCGAGCGGCTTGTGGGCATCCGACAGCAGATCCTCCAGCCGTCGGTCGAGATACCGCCGGTTGTACACGGCGGTGAGCGCGTCGCGCAGGCTCTCCTCGCGGGCCTGCGCCCGTTCGCGGCGCAACCGGTCCACCTCACGGCGCAGCTGCTCGGGAATCGACGGTTCGGCGCGGGCCAGATCCAGCGCCACCCGCAGGTGTTCGTACGCGCGACGCCAGTCGCCCTGCGAGGCGAGCGTGCCCGCGATCGACTCGTGCAGGCTTGCCTCGCCGGGCGCGACCTGCTTCGGCGTCACCGCTTCCACCTCCGTCACCCAGTTCTTGTCGTCTACATAGAGGCACGGCTTGAGTGATGAGTACGAGCAAACACGAATATCGCTCAACCGGACGACGACAGGTGGCTCTGTGTGTCCGTCACTACGACAGACGAGGCCCGTCGGCCCTTGCCCGAAGTGGCGTCGATCACCACCCGCAGCAGGTGAAATCCTTGTCTCAAAAGGAAAGTAACGAGGCCCGGCGGTTTCGGGTGAAAAGCTGGCGAGTACTCGGAGGGAGAATTAATGGCTTTCCGAATCGAATGCGTTGCGTAACTTCACCGAAGCCCTACGGCGCCAGGATTCCGTAATCAGCTCGGCCAGTTGTGTGCGGCCGACCCGCTCTAGATCGACGAGAATCGACGGGTAGCCGTCGTAGTGCGGGGTGGTGAAGAAGGCCGGGTCACCCGAAGCGAGCAGCGCTTCCTTCTCTGCGTGATCGCACATCAGCACCAGGCCGCCCTCGGCCTCGGTGCGCAGCCGGGCAAAGCCCTTGCCCGCGACCTTCAGCGCCGGGGTGCGGTACCACGTCGACTCCTCGACGCCGGGCAGCGCTACCCCGATCGCCACCACTTCTTCCCAGGTCGGCATGCGGCCCATTGTGCGCGAGCCACATGCCGACCGGCTTGGAGAAAACGGAACTACGGCACCACGGTGATGCGGTCCGCCGGCGGCGGGGCGATGCCCGGGTGCGTGCCGAGGTAGGCGACCAGCGCGTCGAGGTCGACCGGGCCACCGGCGAGATCCGTGCCCTTGGTGAACTCGGTGAACCCGTCCCCACCGGCGGCGAGGAAGTTGTTCACCGACACCCGGTAGCTCCCGTTCGGGTCGACGGGCACCCCGGCGACGGTGATGGCCGAGACGCGGGAGCCGATCGGCGCCGACTGCGAGTACGTGTAGTGCAGCGACGAGGAGATCTGCAGGATCCGCGTACTGGTCGCGGTCCACTGCTGCTCCAGCACGTTCTTCAGGTTCGCCCCGGTCAGCGTGATCGTCTGCATGATGTTCGAGAACGGCTGCACGGTGAACGCCTCGCCGTAGGTCACCACGCCGTCGCCCTCGCCGTTCGGCGAGGACGCGTAGGTCAGGTCGGCGCGGATACCGCCCGGGTTGGTGATCGCGAGCTGCGGGTTGTTCGCCGCGGTGCCCTCGAGCTGCGCGTCGGCGATCACGTCGCCCAGCGCCGACTCGCCGGACGGCGCGCCCGCGGCCCTCAGGTCCGCGGTGATGGTGCCGACCTGCTTGTTCGCGGTGGGCGCCGACTCCGTCGTCGCCTTGTCGACCAACTTCTGCACCGCCGGGTCCGGGGTGACGTCGCGGGTGACGATCTCGTTGTGCGCCGTCGTGGCCGAGCGCACCACGTCCCGGGTCCTGGTGTCGATCTTCAGGTCGACCACCGACAAGAGCCTGCCGAACGAGGCGCCCTGGATGACTGTGCGCGGGTTGCCCGCGGGGTCGTTGATCACGCAGTTGTACTGCTGGTGGCTGTGCCCGGTGAAGATCGCGTCGACGCTCGCCGAGACGTTCTTCGCGATCTGCGTAGCGGCACCGGGCGTGACGTTGCAGTCGTCGGGACCGCCGGTGGGCGCGTTGTCGCCCTGGTGCAGCAGCACGACCTGCGACCTGATGCCCAGCCGGTCGAGCCAGCCCGAGGTCCGGTTGATCGCCTCGACCTCGTCGTCGAACTTCAGGCCCTCGATCGCGGTCGGGGTGACGACGGTCGGCAGGTCCTCCAGCGTCGCGCCGATGACGCCGATCGGCATGCCGCCGGAGATCTTCACCGTGAACGGCAACAGCGCGGGCAGACCGTTGTCGAAGTAGACGTTGCTGCCCAGGAACGGGAAGTTCGCGCCCCGGTAGGACTTCTCGTACTGGCAGCCGTCGGTCGGGTGGCAGCCACCGAACTGCATGCGCTGCAGCTCCTGGTACCCCTCGTCGAACTCGTGGTTGCCGACCACGGAGGCCTGCACACCGATCTCGTTCAGGAAGTCGATCGTCGGCTCGTCGTGGAACAGCGCCGAGGTGAGCGGTGAGGCGCCGACGTTGTCGCCCGCCGACAGCAGCAGCGAGTTGCGCACCTGCGACTCCAGCTGCTTGACGTGCGTCGCGAGGTACGCCGCGCCTCCGGCGTCCACGGTGGTGCCGTCCGACAGCGTGACGCGGCCGGACGAACCGGCGGGAGGCTCGAGGTTGCCGTGGAAGTCGTTGAGCGTGATCAGCCGGACATCCGTGGTCGGGTCGGGCCGCTGCGCGGACGCCGGTGCGGCGGTGGCCACGAGACCGGCGAGCACCGCGGCGGTCACCGCTACCGTTCGCCGCAACAGGCGGGGTGAAAGCGTCATTTTCCCTCCAAAAGGCGCACAACCCGCTGGATCTTGCCTCCGCACCGCAACGGCCACCAGGTCCGAACGGCGGAAGCCGGCGTAAACGTCAGGTGATCGGCCATCCGGCCGATGCCGGACGCCCGGGTCCGGCTGGTCGACCGATCCGCGGCGGCACCTCCCGGCCATACGGTCGGATCATGACATCAGCGCAGGTCACGGCCTTGGCCACCGGACTACTCGTGTTCCTCGGACTCTGGGCGACCGTGCTCGTCCCGCAGCTCATCGTGCAGCGGGCGCGGTTCGGCCGGGTCGTCCCCGGCCGGGTGGCGGCAACCGCGGCGCTGCTCTGCTACGCGTGCCTGGCACTGGCGGTGGTGTTCCTGCCGCTGCCCGGTCCGCACGCGCGCCAGCTCTCGCAGACCATTCAGCTGGTGCCGTTCCAGTGGATCGCCGACGTGCACCGGGACGCGGCCGGCCCCGGCCTGCTCAACGCGCTGAGCACTACGGCGTTCGAGCAGATGACGCTGAACGTCGTGTTGTTCGTGCCGCTGGGCATCTTCGCGCGGATGCTGTGGCGACGCGGCTTCGTCGGGACGACACTGCTGGGCTTCGCGTGCTCACTGCTGATCGAGGTCACGCAGCTCACCGCGAACTGGGGCACCGCGCCGTTCCAGTACCGGATCTTCGACGTCGACGACCTGATCACCAACACCAGCGGTGCCGCACTCGGCTGGATCGCCGGTGCGTTGATGCTGGCCCTGCGGGCTTCAGCGGTCCGTGCGGAGACGCGCCGCGGGGTCGAACTCAGTGGCGCGCAGCGCCTCCGTTGAGGGTGGCGGTGGGAGACGGGCGGGCGGGTCCACCTCACCCAGGCGCGCTAGCCGCGCGGCTCGGCGAACGGCTTCCCGGCGAGCGGCCCGACGGTCCTCGAAGGCCACAGTCACCCCAGCGGCCGCGAAGATCAGCACTACGAGGCCGAGGACGATCGCGAGTTCCACGCCGCCTCCCTTGGCGTCGTCCTTGTGTGGCAGATCACACAGAGTACGCCTTCGGTGTGCTTTTAGCCACTGTTAGTCCGAAGAGGCGGAGAACCAGGTGGCGGTCGGGGTGAGGAAGCGGTCGAACACGAGGCCGGCCCCGGCGAGCAGGGCTTCGAGTTGTGGCTGATCCAGGCGCCGCGCGGTGAAGGACTGGGCCCACGAACGGCCGTGAGCCGTGTATCGAACAGTCGCTTCAAGAAGGTCGGCGTCGCGGGCGATCCCGGACAACCTGATCCCGACCTCGCCCAGCACGCCGCCCGCCCCGTCCTCGACGGTGTCG
This sequence comes from Amycolatopsis acidiphila, assembly GCF_021391495.1. Taxonomy (NCBI): domain Bacteria; kingdom Bacillati; phylum Actinomycetota; class Actinomycetes; order Pseudonocardiales; family Pseudonocardiaceae; genus Amycolatopsis; species Amycolatopsis acidiphila. The sequence goes on from NZ_CP090063.1 coordinate 8,071,497, forward strand.
AACCACGCGGGCGGATGCCATTCGACGATCGCCCGGCCGCCCGGCGCGAGGTGCCGCGCGACCGCGGCGAGCACCGGAGCGCTGTCCGGTGCGTTGATCAGGTGGCTCGCCAGCAGGACCGCGTCGAAGCGGCGGTCCAGCCGCAGGTCCTCGATGCGGGAGCAGACCCGCTCCGCCCGCACGTGCGCCAGCATCTCCGGCGAGTCGTCGACCGCGGTGACCGGATGGCCCAGTGCCATCAGCCCGTGGGCGACGCGGCCGGTGCCGCACCCGAGGTCGAGCACGGCCGCCCCCGCGGGGACGGCGGCGTGCACGATCTCCGCCTCGCCGGCGGGTGGCAGGAGCGTGTAGAGCTCGACCGAACAGCCGTCCGCGGTCGTCATCCCGCCAGCCTGCCAGGTCAGCGGGCGGGCAGTACGCAGAACTCGTTGCCCTCCGGGTCGGCCATGACCACCCACGGGAACTCCGGCTCGTCCGCCAGCTGCTTCGCGCCGAGGCCGATCAGGCGCCGGACCTCGTCGGACTGGCCGCCCTCGACCGGGAAGAGGTCCAGGTGCAGGCGGTTCTTGACCACCTTCTCGTCGGCGACCGGCTGGAACAGCAGCATCGGCTCGCCCTCGCCGCCCTCGATCTCCACGTACTCGACCCCCTTCGCGTCCTTCCAGCGCTTCGTCACGCGGTAGCCGAGCGCGCCGCACCAGAAGGCGGCCAGCGCTTCGGCATCACGGCAGTCAACGGCGATGGCTAGGATCCGGCTGTTCATGACTTCCTTCCGACCGACCAAGGCGCAGCTCGCGGCCGCCCACGGCACGACGATCCCCGATCTCGTCGCGCCCGGCCTGCGAGTGCTGTTCTGTGGCATCAACCCGGGGCTCTACTCCGGCGCGACCGGATACCACTTCGCCCGTCCCGGTAACCGGTTCTGGCCGGCCCTGCACGCGGCCGGCTTCACCCCGCGCCGGCTCGACCCGAGCGAGCAGCACGAGCTGCCGGCCCTCGGCCTCGGTATCACCAACCTCGTCGCGCGCGCCACGGCCCGTGCCGACGAGCTGACCGACGCCGAACTGCGCGAAGGCGGCGAACTCCTGACGCAGAAGATCGAGCGGTACCGGCCGCGCTGCCTCGCCGTGGTCGGCATCACCGCCTATCGCAGTGCGTTCGGCCGGCCGAAAGCCACGATCGGCTTACAATCCGATTCGATTGCCGAAACTGCCGTTTGGGTATTGCCCAATCCGAGCGGGCTGAACGCCCACTGGACACCCGCGACGCTCGCACAGGCGTTCGCCTCGCTCCGGGAAAAATTCTACTCAGAGTAGTCCTGCACTCGGCTGGGTGAACCCGCGTCACACCCCTCCGCCCGGCTACTCCCACAATGGACGAGGAGTCAGGCCCGGCCGGTCCCAGCAGGGGGGATCGGATTGTGGCGCCGGGAGCGCCCGGAAGGACCGTCGAGGGGGCGGCCCGTCCGGACCCGGCGCCCCCAGGCGCTGACCGTGCGAGACGGAGTTGTTCTGATGACGCGCAGTAACGAACCCAGCCGGGCGCCACAGGGCTCTCCACCGGCCCGCAGCCTCGGCGTCGCGGCCGTCGACCCAGTTCCGTTCTGCCGCGAAGGACTCTCCTCGATCGTCCAGCGCACTCCCGGCCTGCACTGGGCCGGGCACGCGGGGAATCCGCACGCCGCCCTGCAGCTCGCCGAACAGGTGCATCCGGACGTCATCCTGCTCGACTCCGGGCTCGACCCGAACGGTCATCTGACCAAACTGCTCGTCGGCGGTGACCCGGCATTGCTGGTCATCGTGCTGGTCCGGGAGGCGCACCGGACCGCGGCCTACCTGCAGACCGCGACACTCGCGGGCGCGCACGGCGCGCTGCCGCGGACGGCCGAAGGCCGCCGCCTCGTCGAGGCCATCCGCCGCGTGCACCTCGACCGCCGTTACCTCGACCCGGCGCTGGCGCCCCTGACGAGCCAGCAACGGCAGGGCGGCCTGCGGCCCGGCGACCCCGTCGTCGCGGCCCGCCGGCCGCGGATGCCGTTGTCGCGGCGGGAGTTCCAGGTGCTGCAACTGGTGGCCGAGGGCCTGGAGAACGCGGCGATCGCGAAGATCCTGTACCTGTCGGTCGAAACCGTGCGAACGCACGTGAAGAGCATCCTGCGCAAGCTCACCGCACGAGACCGCACGCACGCCGTCACGATCGCCTTCCGCGGCGGCATCCTGATCGCCCAGCCCGAGGACTCGCCCGAGCTCGGAACGCCTGGTCAGACGCCACTTCCGCCGTCCGGGATGGCCGAGCACCGGGCGCGCTGACCGGTGATCTCCGGATCACAACGGGCTGGTTTTCCTTGCCGTGGTTACCGGTAGGTAATATCCTGAAGTTACCGGCCAGTAGGGGACCAGCATGCGCCCAGCCGGAAGACTCGATACCAACGGAGCGACGACATGGGCCACTACAAGAGCAATGTCCGAGACCTGGAGTTCAATCTCTTCGAGGTGCTCGGCGTCCAGAACCGCCTCGGCAAGGGCGTACTCGCGGACTCCGACGAGGAGACCGCGCGCGGCGCGCTGGCCGAGCTGAACAACCTCGCCACGGGCCCGCTGGCGGAGTCCTTCGCCGACGCCGACCGCAACCCACCGGTGTACGACCCGAAGACCTTCTCCGCGACGCTGCCGGAGTCCTTCAAGAAGAGCTACCAGCAGCTCTGGGACGGCGAGTGGTGGCGGCTGGGCCTGACCAACGACCTCGGCGGCCTCGGGCTGCCCCCCACCGTGCAGTGGGCCGCCTCCGAGCTGATCCTCGGCGCGAACCCGGCGCTGTTCATGTACCTCGCGGGCCCGAACTTCGCGATGATCCTCGACCGCAACGGCACCGAGGAGCAGCAGCGCTGGGCGCGGATCATGATCGAGCGCGGCTGGGGCGCCACGATGGTGCTCACCGAGCCGGACGCCGGCTCCGACGTGGGCGCGGGCCGCACCAAGGCCATCAAGCAGGAGGACGGCTCCTGGCACATCGACGGCGTGAAGCGCTTCATCACCTCCGCCGAGCAGGACATGACCGAGAACATCATGCACCTGGTGCTGGCCCGTCCCGAGGGTCCCGGCATCGAGTCCCGGCCGGGCACCAAGGGCCTGTCGCTGTTCCTGGTGCCGAAGTTCCACTTCGACACCGAGACCGGCGAGCTCGGTGAGCGCAACGGCGCCTTCGTCACCAACGTCGAGCACAAGATGGGCCTGAAGGTCTCGACCACCTGCGAGCTCACCTTCGGCCAGCACGGCACCCCCGCCAAGGGCTGGCTGCTCGGCGAGGTGCACGACGGCATCGCGCAGATGTTCCAGGTCATCGAGTACGCCCGGATGATGGTCGGTACCAAGGCCATCGCGACCCTGTCGACCGGCTACCTCAACGCGCTCGAGTACGCCAAGGAGCGCGTGCAGGGTGCGGACCTGACCCAGATGCTCGACAAGGCGGCGCCGCGCGTCACCATCACCCACCACCCGGACGTGCGCCGGTCGCTCATGCTGCAGAAGGCCTACGCCGAGGGCCTGCGCGCGGTGTACCTGTACACGGCGTCGTTCCAGGACCAGATCTGGACGCAGGAGGGCGACGAGGCGTCGCTGAAGCTGGCCGAGCGGGTCAACGACCTGCTGCTGCCGATCGTCAAGGGCGTGGGCTCCGAGCGGGCCACCGAGCAGCTCGTGCAGTCGCTGCAGACCCTGGGCGGCTCCGGCTTCCTGCAGGACTACCCGATCGAGCAGTACATCCGCGACTCGAAGATCGACTCGCTGTACGAGGGCACCACGGCCATCCAGTCGCAGGACTTCTTCTTCCGGAAGATCGTCCGCGACAAGGGGCAGGCGCTGGGCCACATCGCGAACGAGATCACCCAGTTCATCGAGTCCGAGGCGGGCAACGGCCGGCTCAAGAACGAGCGGCAGCTGCTCAAGCAGGCCCTCGAGGACGTGCAGGGCATGCTCGGCACGATGATCGGCTACCTGACCGCCTCGCAGGAGGACGCGAAGAACCTGTACAAGGTCGGCCAGCACACCGTGCGGTTCCTGCTCTCGGCCGGTGACCTCCTCGTGGGCTGGCAGCTGCTGCGCCAGGCGGAGGTCGCGCTGACCAAGCTGGACGGCGCCTCGGCCAAGGACCAAGCGTTCTACCAGGGCAAGCTCGCGGTGGCGTCGTTCTTCGCCAAGAGCGTGCTGCCCGAACTGACCGCACGCCGCGCGGTCGTCGAAGGCGCCGACAACGACCTCATGGAGGTTCCGGAAGCGGCCTTCTGATCCGCTCTCACCGCGAAGGGCCCCGTCGACGCGACGGGGCCCTTCGTCGCTTCAGGACCAGGCGGGTCACCGTCCTCGGCCAGCTCGTAGCGGACCACGCTGTCCTCCACGATGCGCTGGTGCCACTCGTGTTCCAGGACGTGCGGAGGGCCCCGGACCAGGATCTTCCCGGTCATCCGCTTCGCGCCGGGTGGCGCGGGCGGATCGTCGGCCAGCGAGGTCATCGCTCGTCGGGGGACTCCGTCCGGGAGAGGTGCGCTTGCAGTGCGTCCAGGTGCCGCGGCCAGTACCGGCGGTACCGGCTGATCCACGCGTCGATCTCGAACAGCTTGTCCACACGCAGGGCGTAAATACGCCGCTGACCGTCCGGTCTGACCTCGACCAGCCCGGCCTCGCGCAGGATGCGCAGATGCCGGGAGACGGCGGGCTGGGTGAGCCCGGGCAGGCTCGCGACCAGCTCGCCCGCGGGGCGCTCACCCTCGGCGAGCAGGTCCAGCAACACCCGACGGTGTGGTTCTGCCACCGCTTCGAACACATCCACCTGCGAATTATCACATCATGCGTATATAAGCGTCAACGTATATATCCCTGTCCGGTTTGGCAACGGAACCACCGCGGTATCCCCAAGCAAGCCAGCGACATAAGGAGTTTCGATGACCATCACCAACATCATCATGGCGATCATCGTTGGTCTCATCATCGGCGTGCTCGGACGCCTGCTCGCCCCTGGCAAGCAGAGCATCCCGATCTGGCTGACCATCGTGATCGGCATCGTCGCCGCCTTCATCGGGACGGCGATCGCGCGAGGCATCGGCTATGCGGACACCAAGGGGTTCGACTGGCTCGAACTCATCACCCAGGTGGTGCTGGCCGCGATCGGAGTCTCGCTGGCGAGCGGCATGTACGGCCGCCGCAGGGTCAACAGGTAGCTGCTTTCCCGGGACCGGTGGGGGAAGGCGCGGCGGGCGCCTTCCCCCACCTCTTCATGCCCGGAAGACCGCGCAGCCGACGGCCACGTAGGACTTCTGGGGCGCACGCCAGGCCACCTCTGCCCACCGGTTGTCGGTGAGCTGCTTGCCGTCCGACCCGACGCAGGTGTAGACCCCGCCGGTCGCGTACGGCCCGCACGGCACGTCCGTCGCCGAGACGCACGTCGTGTAGTTGGTGCAGCTCAGGGTGGCGAGCAGGGTCGAACCGACGTCGGCGCCGGCCCGCACGTTGAGCTTGCAGTCGTTCTGCGGCGAGGCGTGCACCAGCGCCTGTTCCGGTTCCGCCGCGCTCGCCGCGTGCGGCAGGACCACCATCGCACCCGCGACGCTCGCCCCGACGACGAGCAGCTTGGCGGGTGACCACGTTCTCAAGACAACAACCTCCAGAGCACAGAGTTACAACTGGCAACGGAGAGTATCGGGAGTGGCGCTAGCAGATGACTGCCGCCCTCGGCGCATACGTCACGGCGCGGCTGTCTCGGCGGACCTCGGCGCCTGAGGCCAGGTCGTAGAGCACGCGGGTGTCGCTGGTGCTGAAGCCGACCGAGCCGGGCGAACGTTGGCAGCCCGGAGGGGCCGGCTGGATCGGCGGCGGCGTGAAGTTGGTGCGCGGGCCGGTGCTGCTCTCAACGCGGTACTTCCGGGTGCCCCAGATCCGGACCGTCACCGTCGAGCCCGACGAGTAGGCCTGGATCGCGACGCCGCTCGCCAGGTTGTCCGTGAACTTCAGGTCCACGGGCGAACCGTCGTCCCCGATGGCCGTCGCGTCGCGGGCGGGCGGGTAGCGGTCGAGGTAGTAGGGGTGCTCGCTGTGCCCGGCGTCGGCGAGGCCCGCGAAGTACTCGGCGTTGTACAAGGTCGTCGCGAACTGGGAGACGCCACCGCCCCTGACGACGGGGCCGGTGCCGTCCTCGTTCACCGGCGCGGGCACGAAGCCCGAGCCGAACGAGCCGGTGCGGGCGAGCAGGCTGAACGTCTCGCCGGGCTTGAGCAGCGCGCCGTTGACCTTCGCCGCCATCGCCTGCACGTTGCTCGCCGCGGCGCCGGAGAGGCCGCCGGTGCTGAACTCGCCGACAACCTCCTTGACGCCCAGTGCGTTGGCGTCGTCGGTGCTCAGCTTCGGTTTCTGGGTCTGGTACCGGACCGGCACCTCGCGGCCGTCGGCCTTGACGAAGATCGTCATGAGCGGTTTGAGCGTGTCGGTCCAGTCGATCCGGCGCGCGTCCTCCGACGGCTGGACCACCGGTGCCCCACCGGCGAACACGATCTGCGCGTCCTTGCCCGGCTTTTCCGTCATGCTCAGCTGTGGCTGCAGGTTCTGTTGCAGCTTCGCGGGATCCACCCGGACGTCGAGCCCGCCGTCGGCACGCGCGACGAACCGCATCGCGGCGGAGATGGCGATGGGCTGGAGGACCCCGTCCGCACCGTCGCCGTGGACCACCACGGGCTTGGCCACCGCGGGACGCACGATGGTGTCCAGTGCCGCGTGCACGCCGGCGGAGGTGGCTTTGACGGGGGTGAGGTCGACCGGCAGCCGCACCCCGCTCTTGTCGAGCCAGCGCGCCTTCACGATGCTCGCGGCGCCGGGCACGTCCGTGAGCGTCTGACCGGCGCGCGGCTCGATCGCGAACGCGCTCACGCCACCGTCGTTCCCTTGTGCGGGGCGGAAACCGATGCTGCCCTCGGTCGGCGGGTGGTCGAGCTGGTCGCTCGCGAGCCTGCCGACGGACCGGCTCAGCGAGTCCGGGTCCACCGTGGTCACGACCTCGACGTCGCGCTTGGTGAAGAACGAGCGGATCCGGGCGAGCGGGTCGAGCGGCTGGTGCCCGGCCTGCGCAAGGGTGGACGGCCAGTCCAGCCCCAGCCCGGAGTGCACGGGGTCGAGGCTCGTCCGCACGTCGCCGGCGACGACCGGAACCGGCTCGGTCAGCCGGGGCTCCAGCTCGCGCCGGAGCTTCGCCTCGGCGTCGGCGCGGCTCAGCCCGCCGACCTCGACCCCGGCGACGACCACGCCACGCGGCACCTCGCCGGCGCTGAGCAGGAGATCCACCGCGTAGAGCACGACGCCGACGATGAGCACGCCGCCGGTGACCATGAGCACGCGGGCGAGAAAGCGCTTTCCGGCAGACCGTGGCGCGAAGACTTTCCGGTCGCCCTGCAGCAGTTCCTCGACCAGCGCGTCCTCGTGCGCGTCGAGCGGTTCCTCGGCCAGGAACTCGGGCGATGTCTGCGGGCCGATGATCCGCTCTGTCGGCTGATCGTCGAAGTCCCAGTCCGGCCAGTAGTGCTCCTCGCGCACCGCGCCCCTCCCGGCGAGCTACAAGTACAGCCCCGTTCCGTGCTCCGTGCGTTCCGTCGCGACCGCGTGGATGTCGCGCTCCCGCATCACCAGGAGCGCCTCGCCCTGGACCTCGACCTCCAGCTGGTCCTCGGGGTTGAACAGCACCCGGTCGGAGACCTTCACGTTCCGTACGTTACTGCCCACCCCCAGTACATCGCCCCAGGCGAGGCGACGCGCCACCTGGGCCGTCGCGGGGATCACGATGCCTCCACTGCTGCGGCGCTCGCCCTCGTCGGAGGACAACCGGACCAGTACCCGGTCGTGCAGCATCTGAATCTCTAGTTTCGGGCTGGGACCCGGCAGACTCGTGGCATCCGACACCCGGGTAATGCTACGCACCCGCCCCGGCCGCTACCGGCTGACGCCTGTCCTCGAGCGCGAAGTCCTCGCGCCGGGTGACCCCCTCGCGGACGGGGATCCGTCGCACCGCCGAAAGCAGCCCGGGAGCCGAGACCACCACGTCGACGAACTGCTCGGTCAGCCCGGTCACCGCATAGGCGCCGTCGTCGCCGGCGATCGTGCGCACGAGTTGCTGGCCTCGCCCGTCGGTGATGGTGACGACCGCCCGGCGCACCGGTTCGCCGTCGACGGTCCGGACGGTCCCGCGGACCATGGGCTCGAGCCTGCCGAAGTGGCGCGAGTGCGCGGGAAGTGCCGTGGGGCGCGGCATTTCCAGGGCCGGGTCCTCCACCGGCGGCTCGGCGACGGCCTCCACGGCTTCGTCGCTCCGGCGCCGCTGCCACAGGGCGTGCCCGGCGATGAGCAGCACACCGACCAGCACCCACGCGCACAGCACGAGGACCGGTCGCAGGACCCCTACGCCGTGGAAGTAGAAGACACCGCGGGCGGCTTCGATCAGGTTGCCCATCGGCATGAACGGGTGCAGCGCGCGGAAGAAGCCGGGCACCAGCTGCACCGGCACCGCGCCACCGCTCGACGGCATCGACAGCAGCACGAACAGGCCCATCGCCACGCCGGGGAAGAACTGTTTGGCGAGCGGAACGAGCCCGAAGGAGGTCAGCGAGATGCCGAGGCTGAGCAGGAAGGCCAGCGGGATGATCTGCGGGTCGTTCGGGATGACGTGCATCGCCAGCCCGCCGAGGTAGCCGGCGACGCTCAGGAACGCGGCCCAGCCGACGAGGGTCCACAGCTTGGCGCGACGGGTCATGGTGACCGCACGCAGCAGCATCATCACCACGATGTAGCTCGGGATGTTCCACACCAGCACCAGGTAGAACATGCCGGTGCCCATCGGGTCGCCGCTCGCGGTCGGGGCGAGCTCGACGGTCGCGAGCGTGCCGCCGCCCTGCGCGGCGATCGGCGTGAACGTCTGGGTCAGGATCGACTCGAGCATGTAGCCGTCGGCCTTGGCGACGTACAGGGTCGGGTGCGCCGGGTCGGCGGAGAACCCGGCGGTGGCGTCGCGGTCGAGCACCGACTGGCGGGCGGCGTCAGCGGTCGGCGCCGACACGACGTCGAACGCGCCCGGGCTGGCCTTGCCCAGCGCGGACTCGATCTTCGTGGCGGCGGCCGGGTCGGCGACGGCGACCTTGACGTGGTGCGGCGTCGGCTGGTGGAACGCGAGCAGGTAGCAGACCAGGAACCCGCAGAAGAAGAACACTGGGAACCAGAGGCTCTCGGCCAGGGTGCGTACGAGTGACTGCTTCGGTTCCGTATCCGCTTGTTCCGCCATGGGTACCACCGTACCACTTTTTGCATTATCTGCAAAAATGCATTAGTGTAAGAAGGGTGACAGAACCGGGACTCCGTGCGCGGAAGAAGGAAGCGACACGAGAGGCGCTGCGGCACGCGGCGATCACGCTCTATCGCGAGCACGGGCCGCAGGCTGTCACCGTCGAGGACATCTGCGCGAAGGCCGACGTCTCGCCCAGGACCTTCTTCAACTACTTCGAGACCAAGGACGAGGCGGTGCTCTCGCTCGACGTCAGCGCGCCGATCGTGCGGCAGCGGATCGTCGACCGGCCTGCGGACGAGAGCCCGCTCACCGCGCTGCGGGCCGTGTTCGCGGAGCGGTTCGCGCAGGTGACCGGCAGCGAGACGTTCCGCGAGCGCACGCTGCTGCTGCGCGAACACCCCGAACTGGTGCCCCGGCTGACGCACACGAACAAGGCCTTCGAGGAGGCCGTCGTCCAGGGTGTCGCCGAGCGCGTCGCGCTGCCGCCGGAGGACGTCTACGTGCGCACCACGGCGGCCGCCGGGTTCGGCGCCAACCGGGCGGCGCTGATGTGCTGGCAGCCCGACGAGGGACCCGACCTGGTGACACTGCTGCACCAGGCGATGGACGTCCTCGAGCGGGGTTTTACGCCGTCCCGGCCAGGATGAGCTGGAGGCTGCCCGGCCCGCCGTCCTCGAACCGGATCGGCACACCCCAGTCCTGGCGCGTCACGCGGCAGACCGGGTGCTCGGCGTCGGAGTCGCAGCTCGCCGCCTGCGCGACGACCTGCAGCACACCCTCGCGGTGGCCTTCGGCCAGCGTGATCCGGCGGGTCAGCTCGGTGCCCGTGCCCCCGCCGTCGACGAGCAGCTCGGGCGGCGACGCACTGACCTCCAGCCGGGTCGACGGGCCGAACCTGTCGTCGAGCTTCTCGCCGGGCGGCGGCGTGAACACGACGGACAGCTCCACCTCGCCCGGCGCGAGCACGCTCGGCGGGCGGCGCACCGCGTGCGCGTCCCCGGCGTGCTGGGTGCCGTCGGCCGAAAGCGAGAGCGTGCGCAGCTGGTGTGCGGCCGACTCGACGACGAGCAGGGCGTCCTCGGTGACGAGCAGTCCGGACGGCTCGGCCAGGCCGTTCGCGAGCGTGGCCACCTCGCGGCTTTCCGGGTCGTAGCGGCGGATCGCGCCGTTGTAGGTATCGGCGACGGCGATCGTCCCGTCGGGCAGGGCCGCGACGCCCAGCGGGTGCTGCAGCAGCGCGTCGTCGGCGTCCCCGTCGCGGTGCCCGAAGGAGAACAGGTCCGTGCCGACAGCGGTGTGCACCTCGCCGTCCTCGATCCACCGCAGCGCGGAGGTCTCGGCGTCGGCCAGCCAGAGCCGGTTCCCCTGCACGGCGAGACCCGAGGTCTGCGCGAAGAACGCCTCGGCGAGCGCGCCGTCACGAAGGCCCTCGACCGTGGTGCCCGCGTAACGGGAGATGGTGCCCTTGACGGGGTCGAACAGGTCCAGCGTGTGGTTGCCCGCCATCGCGACCACGACACCGCCGGCCGGCTCCCACCACGCGACGTCCCAGGGACTGGTGAGGTCGATCTCGCGGGCCGGGCCGTCGGTCTCGCCGTTGCGCCACTGGTTGCCGGTACCGGCCACAGTGGACACTTCGCCGTTGATGAGGTTGATGCCGCGCAACAGATGTCCGGCCGTGTCCGCGACGAGCAGGTGGTAACCGACCTGCTCCGCGACCGCTGCGGGCAGCAGCGTCAGGCCAGAGGGCTCGGCGAAGGTGGCGATGTCGAACGCGCCGTCGGCCGCGCCACGCCCGCCGCTGCCGAAGCGCCGGACGACGGTCTCCCCGTCGGAGGCGAACTCGACGACGGAGTGGTGTGCGGTGTCGGCGACGAGGATGCGGCCCTCGGCGGTCGCGACTGCCTTGCTCGGGAACGCCAGTTCCGCCTGCTGCTCCTCGGCCGGCACGTACAGGCTGCCGCCGCGGCGGAGTGTGCCCTTCGCCTCGTGCTCGGCCACCAGCTCGCCGATCACCCGGCGCAACCCCTCGGCGTGCCCCTCACCGGCGGCGACGTGCACGACGTAGCCCGCCGGGTCGACGAGCACCAGCGTCGGCCACGCCTTCACCGCGTACTGCGACCACGTCCGCATGTCCGGGTCGTTGAGCACCGGGTGGTGCACCGCGTACCGGCGGACGGCCGCCTCGATCGCCGCGGCCTCGCCCTCGTGCAGGAACTTCGGTGAGTGCACCCCGATCGTCACCAGGACGTCGGCGAACTCCTCCTCCAGCGGCCGCAGCTCGTCGAGCACGTGCAGGCAGTTGATGCAGCCCGAGGTCCAGAAGTCGAGGAGCACGATCTTGCCGCGCAACTCCGCCAGCCGCACCTGCTTGCCGCCGGTGTTGAGCCACACGTCACCTGACAGCTCGGGCGCGCGCACGCGGGCCTGGCGTTGCACAGAGTTCACATCCAGGAGCAACGAGGCGTTCACGGCGGGTTGTTCCCGGTGACGGGCATGTGGAACTTCACAGCGTTCGTGCCACGCTGACGACGTGAGACTGGTCTTCGTGCACGGCGCGCTGGTCCGCGACGGGGCGTGGTGGTGGAGACGGTGACTTGCACGACGCCGCCGCGGCGGGGGCGACGGCACGGCTGACCGAGCAGTCGGAGGTGGTGTTCAGCCAATCTCCGCGGTCGATCGGGTGGCGTCCGCCGCCGGGAGCAAACCGGGCACGCTGCGCGTTGAAGGGGTATGGCTGCTTTGTTCCTGCTCTACGTGGTTGCCGAGGTGGCCGCCGTCTGGGCGGTGGGCTCGGCCGTGGGCGTGCTCGGCACGCTCGGGTTGCTGCTGGCCGGCGCCCTGCTCGGCTCCTGGCTCGCGCGCCGGGAAGGCGCCCGTGCCGGTCGCGCCTTCATGGCCGCCGCCCGGGCGGGACGGTCGCCGCAGGCCGAGGTCACCGACGGGATGCTCGTCGGCCTCGGCGGCCTGCTGATCCTGGTGCCCGGGTTCCTCAGCGGACCTCGCCGGGCTGCTGCTGCTCCTGCCGCCGTCCCGCGGTGTACTGCGCCGCGCGTGGTTGCGTCGCGCCGAGAAGCGGATGACCGCGAGCGATCGCGTGATCGTGGTCGACAGCGAGGTCGTGCCGGACGACCGCGCGCATCCGGTCATCGAGGGGCGCTAGGAATGTCGAAGTAGCCGGACAGCCGCACCGCCGGGGCGTACTCGCCCTTCACGCGCACCCGGCCGGTCACGAACATCGTCGCGACCGCCGCGTTGCCGGTCGCCACGCGGAAGAAGTCGTCCGCCGCCATGGTGATCGTGGTGTCCGGCTCGCGGCCGAGGTCCGCCCCCGACACGCACATCCCGTCCTCGATCACCGTCTGGAACCGGTCGTAACCGCCGTCCCCGTCGCCGCCGGAGAACCGCCAGTTCACGACGACGGACGAGTACCTTGCCTTTTCCGGCAGGAAATGGTCCGTCATCCGCCGGAAGATCTCCTCCAGGAACACCCGCCGCAGCTCCGGATGCTCCGCCACCGCGTGCAGCTGCTCCTTCGACGCCCGGCCCACCACGTCGACCAGCGTCTCCGTCGACATGCCGCGCATCTCCACCCCGGCTCCCGCCGAGCCGAGCATGTGCAGGGTTTCCAGCAGCCGGATGAACTGCCCGGCGCTCAGCTTCGACAGGTCGAGCCGGCGCGCGAACGCGTCGATCACCTCCGAAGACACGGGAAGGATCGTACCGGTGCGGAGCCGACGATGTAGCTTCTCACTGTGACCGACGACGTGAAACCCCCGCCGCCCCGGTCGCGGCGCCTGCCCAGAGCCGTCCGCGAACGGCAGATCCTCGACGCCGCCGTCGAGGTGTTCTCCCGGCACGGCTACCACTCGGCGTCGATGGACGAGATCTCCGACGTCGCGGGCGTCTCCAAGCCGATGATCTACTCCTACCTCGGCGCCAAGGAAGACCTCTTCGCCAAGTGCATCCGGCGCGAGGCCACTCGTCTGCTGGAGGCGGTGCGCGAGGGCGTGCGCTCCGAACTGCCGCCGGACATGCAGCTGTGGTACGGCCTGCGCGCGTTCTACCGCTTCGTCGCGGAGTACCGCGACTCGTGGACGGTGTTGCACCGTCAGGCGCTCACCGTCGGCGGCCAGTTCGCGGGAGAGATAAACCTGTTGCGCAGCAAGGCGATCGACATGGTCGCGGCGCTCGTGGTCACCGCGGGCACCAAGAAGGGCCTCGGCCAGATCGCCGAGTTCTCCGGGCCCGCGCTGGCCGTTTCCCTCGTCGGCGCCGCCGAATCGCTCGCCGACTGGTGGCTGGACCATTCCGACGTGTCCGACGGCGTGCTCGCGTCGTGGTTGATGAACCTGGTGTGGCTGGGGTTCAACGACCTGATCGAGGGTGAGGTCTGGCAACCGAGCTGATCGTGCCTTCCAGGTGTGGCTTGGGCTTCTTCGCGTTCCAGAGTTCGAACGCCCACCCCCCCGACCGCCGCCCCTCATCGGGGCGCTCCGCGCCGCTGTTATCCGTCTGCCACGAGGTGAACGCCACCTTCGCGGGCAGCAGCACGGGCAGCTTGAACCGCACGTCCACGGTGTAGGCCTCGGGCAGCCTGCCTTCGAACGCCGCGAGCGTGCGGGCCTTGGTCCACATGCCGTGCGCGATCGCGGCCGGGAAGCCGAACAGCCTGGCCGTCAGCGGATGCAGGTGGATCGGGTTGCGGTCACCGGAGACCTCCGCGTAGCGGCGGCCGATGTCGCCGGGCACCCGCCAGATCGCGTTCGGCGACGGCGCGGCGAGCTGCTTGCCCTGCGAGGAACCCGCACCGCCACCGCGCCGGAGATAGGTGGAGACCTCGCTCCACACCACACCGTCCTCAGTGGACAGTTCGCTCAGCACGTCGAACTGGCGGCCCTTCTCGTGCGGCCGCAGGTTTTCCGCGCGCACCCGGACGGTCGCCCGCTCGCCGAGGCGGACGGGACGGAGCTGGGTGATCCGGTTGGCCACGTGCACCATGCCCAGCAACGGGAACGGGAAGTCCTGCTGGGTCATCAGCGCCATCTGCAACGGGAACGCGAGCATGTGCGGGTAGGTCGCCGGCAGCTCATCGCTCAGCCGGAACCCGCACACCTGGTTGTACGCGGCCAGATGCGCCGGATCGAACTCGATGCCCGAGCGCACGTATTCGGTGTCGGGCAACGCCTCGCCGCCGTGCGAGGGCAGCAACGCCTTGGCGTACAGCGGCGCCAGCCGTGGTGCGCCGTGCAGTTCCTTCGTCGTCGTCATCACGCCCCCAGCAGAGCCTGGCCGCACACGCGGACCACGTTGCCGTTGACCGCGGCCGACGCGGGGTTCGCGTACCAGGCGATGGTCTCCGCGACGTCCACGGGCAGCCCGCCCTGGCCGAGGCTGGACAGCCGACGCCCGGCCTCGCGGATGAACAGCGGCACCGCGGCGGTCATCTGCGTCTCGATGAACCCGGGGGCGACGGCGTTGATCGTGCCGCCGTACTCGGCGAGCTTCGGCGCGCCCTCGTTCACCATCCCGATCACGCCCGCCTTGCTGGTGGCGTAGTTGGTCTGGCCGACGTTGCCCGCGATCCCGGCGATCGAGGAGACGCCGATGATGCGGCCGTTCTCGCGCAGCACCTTGTCCGCGAGCAGCTTGTCGTTGACGGCGAGCTGCGCGGCCAGGTTCACCGTCAGCACGGCGTCCCAGCCGCCTTCGGTGAGGTTGCCGAGCGTCTTGTCCCGCGTGATGCCCGCGTTGTGTACAACGATGTCGACGCCGCCGTGCCGCTCCTTCAGGTACGCGGCGAGCTTCTCCGGCGCGTCGGCGCCCGTGATGTCCAGCTGCAGCGCCGAGCCGCCGATCTTGTTCGCCACCCGCGACAGGTCCGCGCCCTGCGCCGGGATGTCGAGCGCGACGACGTGCGCGCCGTCGCGGGCGAAGACCTCGGCGATCGCCGCGCCGATCCCGCGGGAGGCACCGGTGATGAGCGCGACCTTGCCCGCCAGCGGCTTCTCCCAGTTCTCCGGCGCGGACACCGCCGGAATGCCCTGCGCGCCGACGCGGATGACCTGGGCGTCGACGAACGCCGACTTGGCCGACAGCACGAACCGCAGGGTCGACTCGGCGGCCTCCTCGGCGCCGGGCGCGACGTAGATCAACTGCGCGGTCGCGCCCCGCTTGAGCTCCTTGCCGACCGACCGGACGAAGCCCTCCAGCGCGCGCTGCGCGATCCGCTCGCGGCCCTCGGCCAGCTCGGGCGGGGTGCCGAGCACCACGACCCGGCCGGACGCGCCGACCTTGCGGATCACCGGGTGGAAGAACAGGTACATCTCCCGCAGCTGCGCGGGATCGGTGATACCGGTGGCGTCGAAGACGAGCGCGCCGTGACGCCGGTCGTCGGCGGGCACGGTCAGCACCTCGATGCCGGCGTCGGACAGCTGCGTCTTCACCGTCTTGTCCAGCCGTCCGCCGGGCGCGGCACCGAGAAGTGCGGGACCATCGAGTGGCGGCTGACCAGGCCGGTAGCGGCGCAGCGTGGTGGGATTGGGCAGGCCCAGCTTGGGTACCAGGAACTTCCCGACGGGTGTCTTGGTGAACTGCTGATAGCGGTCGGCCATCAGGCCCTCCTTGCGCTCGCACACAACCTACTCATCAGTAGGTTACACTGTTCGCAGAGTTCCACCATCGGAGCGGGAGGAAACCATGGACGTCCGCAAGGTCGCGATTCTCGGCGGCAACCGCATCCCGTTCGCGCGCTCGAACGGGCCGTACGCCCAGGCTTCGAACCAGGACATGCTCACCGCCGCGATCGACGGGCTGGTCAGCCGGTTCTCCCTGCAGGGCGAGCGGATCGGCGAGGTCGCCGCGGGCGCGGTGCTCAAGCACGCACGCGACTTCAACCTGGCCCGCGAAGCCGTGCTCGGCAGCAAGCTCGCGGCCGAGACCCCCGCCTCGGACGTGCAGATGGCCTGCGGCACCGGCCTGCAGGCGATCGTCAACGTGGCGAACAAGATCGCGCTCGGGCAGCTCGACTCCGCCATCGCGGGCGGCGTCGACACCACCTCCGACGCGCCGCTGGCCGTGAACGACGACCTGCGCCGGATCCTGGTCCGGGTCAACGCGGCGAAGTCGCTGGGCGAGCGGCTGCGGCTGCTGACCAAGATCCGCCCCGGCCAGATCGCGCCGGAGATCCCGCGCAACGCCGAGCCGCGCACCGGACTGTCGATGGGCGAGCACGCCGCGCTGACGGCGAAGGAATGGGACATCTCCCGCGAGGCACAGGACGAGCTAGCCGCGACGAGCCACCAGCGGCTCGCGGCCGCGTACGACCGTGGCTTCTTCGACGACCTGGTCACGCCGTTCCTCAAGCTGACCCGGGACCAGAACCTGCGCGCGGACTCGACGGCCGAGAAGCTCGGCAAGCTCAAGCCGGTGTTCGGTGGGTCGTCCGGCACCATGACGGCGGGCAACTCCACCCCGCTGACCGACGGCGCGTCGACGGTGCTGCTGGCGAGCGAGGAGTGGGCGAAGGCGCACAACCTGCCGGTCCAGGCGTACCTGACGTTCTCGCAGACCGGCGCGGTCGACTACGTCCACGGCGGCGAGGGGCTGCTGATGGCGCCCGCGTACGCGGTGCCGCGGATGCTCGCGCAGGCCGGGCTGACGTTGCAGGACTTCGACTTCTACGAGATCCACGAGGCGTTCGCGTCGCAGGTGCTGGCGACGCTGAAGGCGTGGGAGGACCCGGGCTTCGCCAAGGAGAAGCTGGGTCTGGACGCGCCGCTGGGCTCGATCGACCGGGCGAAGCTCAACGTCAACGGCTCGTCGCTGGCCGCGGGGCACCCGTTCGCCGCCACCGGCGGCCGGATCGTGGCCACGCTCGCGAAGCTCCTGCACGAGAAGGGCTCCGGGCGCGGGCTGATCTCGATCTGCGCCGCCGGTGGTCAAGGCGTCACCGCGATCCTGGAGAAGTAGCTCAGCCGGGGAGGATGTCCCGGGCCGCGCCCGCCGTGTCGGCCACGTGCTTGGAGGCCTTCCTGGTGGCGCGGCGGGCACGCCAGCCCAGCGAGGGCTTGCCCTCGGTGTCCGCGGCCGCGATCAGCAGGCCGCCCGCGAGACCGGCGTTCTTCAGGAAGTGGATGATCTGATCCTGCTTCTCACCGTCGTCCTTGGCCTCCCAGAACGGGTGGCCGGCGGCGGTGGTCGGCACGAGGCTGCCGATCAGGGCGAGGGCGGACAGCCGCGGCAGCTTGCCGAACGCGAACGCGGTGCCGGCGACGATCTTCACCGCGGCGTCCACCTTCACCAGGGTCACCGGATCGGTCGGCAGCTGCTCCGGCAGCTTGCCCTGCTGCTGACCGACGGTCTTGTCGAGCAGCGGTTTCGCCACCTCGGCGTGCCCCTCCGCCTGGCGCAGGGCGTTGATTCCGCCGTAGATGAAGATGGAGGCCAGCATGGGCCTGGCCAGTCGACGCAAGATCACGGTCGTCGCCTTTCTCCGGTTGCCGTTCTGTTGCTCCGCGAAGTACCCATTCCACCGCGTCTTCAAAGCTCTAGGCAATTATTGGCTAGATCCTAGATAGTTCTATAAAGCGGTAGCGACACGCCGATAGCACTATCTCGGCAAATATCCGGCGAGCACTAGAAAGCTGGATACCGTCGTAGCCGTGGATCCCATCCGCAACCCCTTCGCGCCTGGCGCCGGGCAGCGGCCACCCGAGTTGGCCGGACGGGAACGTGAACTTCACGCGTTCGAGGTGGTGCTGCAGCGGGTCGCGCGGGGGAGGCCCGAGCGGAGCCTGATCCTGACCGGGCTGCGTGGTGTCGGCAAGACGGTGCTGCTCGGCGAGCTGCGGTCGATGGCGGTGAAGCACGGCTGGGGCGCGGGCAAGATCGAGGCGCGGCCGGACGCCGAGCTGCGGCGTCCACTGTCGGCGGCGTTGCACCGGGCGATCCGCGACCTCGCGGTCCGCCATCGCGCGCCGGACCGCGTCGAGGAGGTCCTCGGCGTGCTCAAGGCGTTCGCGCTCAAGGCCAACAAGCCCGACGCGAAGCTGCGGGACCGCTGGCAACCCGGTATCGAGGTGCCCGCGGCGCAGGGGCGCGCCGACTCCGGCGACATCGAGATCGACCTCGTCGAGCTGTTCACCGACGTCGCCGAACTGGCGGCGGACGTGGGCACCGGTGCCGTCATCCTCATCGACGAGATGCAGGACCTGAAGGCACCGGACGTCTCGGCGCTGTGCGCCGCGTGTCACGAGCTTTCCCAGTCCGGCGCGCCACTGGTCGTCGTGGGCGCGGGCCTGCCGCACGTGCCTGCCGTGCTGTCCGCGTCGAAGTCGTACTCCGAGCGGCTGTTCCGGTACGCCCGGATCGACCGGCTGGACCGCGACGACGCCGACCGCGCGGTGCTCGCGCCGATCGAGCGCGAGGAAGCGGACATCGAGCCGGAAGCACTGGACGCCCTGTTCGACGCCTCCGGCGGCTACCCCTACTTCATCCAGGCGTACGCGAAGGCCGCCTGGGACGCCGCGCCGGCGGACCCGATCACCATGCAGGACGTGCAGGTCGCGGCACCCGAGGCCGAGCAGGAGCTGGCTGTCGGCTTCTTCGGCTCCCGCTACGAGCGGGCGACCCCGGCCGAGCGCGAGTACCTGCTCGCGATGGCCGAGCTGACGCAGGGTCGCGACGAGGGGGCCGGCACCTCGGACATCGCCGTCTACCTGGGCCGGAAGCCCTCGTCGTTGTCGCCCGCGCGCGACAACCTGATGAAGAAGGGCCTGGTGTACTCCGCGGAACGCGGGCTCATCGCCTTCACGGTGCCGCACTTCGGGCACTACCTGCTCGGTCGCACCGACGATTGATCGGGTCTTCTACGAATTTCTAGGTTTTTGACTAGATATCAAGATCGTTCGCAATAGGGCTCCTCAGCCTACGAATCATCGGCCCGTGCGCCAGATCACCGGACGATCGTTGGTACCCTTGTGAAAAAAGGCGCATACTGGGAGCACAACCACCAAGACATCTGAGGGGATGCGAAAACCCATGGGCAACATCGCCGCCAAGCTCCGGGCCCGCCGCGCGGAGACTCGTACCCGCCGCGCGGTGAACCGGGCGATCGACACCGCGGCCAGCGCCACGGTGCGCCAGGAGCTCATCGCGATCGCGCAGGCGCATCAGACGCACATGCGCTGAACGAGTGACCTGGACCACATAAGATTCTTGGTGTAACGCCGGCCCCGAATGCGGCGATACCCCTTACGACCCCGTGATGCTGGCGGACCCCCGACCTGGCAGCATCACGGGGTTTTCCATTGCCCTTTTCCGGTTGACTCGCTCGCTACTCTTTGACTAAGTCAACGAGTTGGTTGAGGTGGGCAATGAACGATCGGAAGCTGCTGGACCGCGTCACCCGTGTCCGCGAGTTCAACAGGCTCTACACCGGTGTGATCGGCGTGCTCGACGAAGGACTGGTCGGCACGGAGTACTCGCTCAGCGAGGCGCGCGTCCTCTACGAACTCGAACAGCAGGGCGTCACGGAAGTGACGGAGCTGCGGCGCAGGCTCGCCATGGACGCCGGCTACGCGAGCCGTCTGCTCGGCAAGCTCGAAGGCCGCGGCCTGCTCACACGTGAACGCTCGGACACCGACGCCCGCCGCCAGCTCGTCCGCCTCACCGAGGCCGGTCGCGCCGCGCAGCATTCGCTCGAGGAGCGCACCATCGAGCAGATCGGCGAGCTGCTGGGCCGGTTCACCGACGAGGACCAGCACCGCCTCCTCAGCTCGATGGCAGCGATCACGACGGTGGTCGGCGAGCGCGCGCGGGACAGCGCAGTCGTCCTGCGGCCGCCCCGGCCCGGCGATTTCGGCTGGGTCGTGCAGCGCAATGGCGCTCTCTACGCCCAGGAGTACGGGTGGGACGCGACCTACGAAGCGCTCGTCGCCCGCATCGTCGCCGACTACGTCGACAAGCACGACCCGAAGCGCGAAGCGGCGTGGATCGCCGAAGTCGACGGCGAGCGCGCGGGCTGCGTGTTCTGCGTCCGTGGCTCCGACGAGCACACCGCGAAGCTCCGGCTGCTCATCGTCGAACCGAGCGCACGCGGGCACGGGCTCGGCAAGCGGCTCGTCGCCGAATGCGTCGCGTTCGCCAAGGCCCACGGCTACCAGGGCATGGAGCTGTGGACCAACAGCGTGCTCGTCGCGGCGCGGGCGATCTACGCGAAGACCGGGTTCGAGCTCGTCGCGAGCGAGCCGCACCACAGCTTCGGCCACGACCTGGTCGGCGAGACGTGGCGACTGGAGTGGTGAGGTGTTCCTCGTCTACTGCCCGACCTGCGACCGGCACAGCCTCCTCGGCGTCGACGAGGTCGACTGCGTGCACAACCTCTCGCCCGGGGTGATCTCGGTGTCGGGCACCTGCCCGCGCGGGCATCCGGCCGTGCTGCTGACCGGCGAGGCCTTCACCCCGCGCGCGGACCCCAGGGTCTGGCAGCCCTCGCCGTGGGTGCGCCTGGCCGGCCGGCAGCGGCGCTGGTGGTCGCGGCTGTTCGAGATCCGCCGCGACCTGCCGGCGATGTTCGCCCGGTTCTAGCCGGTCGAGCAGGCCGCCGAGAACTGGCCAGGCCTAGCGGCCCATCCCGTAGAACTCCGGGTTGGGCCGCAGCGCGGTGAGGTGCGCGAGCCGGTTGGACATCGCGAACAAGGCCGTGATCGCGCCGACGTCCCAGATCTCGTCCTCGGTGAGGCCGGCTTCGCGTGCCGCGGCCAGGTGCTGCTCACCGAACAGGTGCGAGTCCTGCGCGAGCGCCAGCGCCAGTTCGACGATCGCACGGCCGCGCTCGTCCAGCTCGACCTGCCACGGGTTGCTCGACACCTTGTCGGCCAGCTCGGGGTCCTTCGCGCGGATCCGCAGGATCGCACCGTGCGCCACCACGCAGTAGGTGCAGTGGTTCGCGCCCGACGTGGCGACCACGACCAGCTCCCGCTCGGCCTTGGTCAGCCCGTCGGCGCGATCCATCAGGGCGTCGTGGTAGTCGAGGAACGCCCGCAGCTCCGCCGGCCGGTGCCCGAGCGCCCGGAAGATGTTCGGCACGAACCCGGACTTCTCCGCGATCACGCCGACCCGGTCGTGGAGGTCGTCGGGCAGCCCGTCGAGCTCCACGACCGGGAAACGGCTCACTGCCATGTCAGTGCACCCCGATCGCGCGGAGGTCCTTGTCGTGCTCGTCGGCGTGGTAGTCCGTCCCCTCGGTGTCGTCGGTGCCGTTGAAGATCTTCAGCTGCCGCGCGATCACCGTGCCGATCACGGCGACGACGAGGTTCGCGACCAGCGCGACGAACCCCGGGTAGATCTGCGTCGTGACGCCGGAGAACGGGTGCCAGCCGAAGATCGACAGGTTGCCCAGCGGCATCGCCGAACCACCGAAGTGCGCCTTGCCGGTGTTCGGGTTGGGGATGTTGTAGAGCATGATCAGGCCCCAGCCCATGCCGACGACCCAGCCCGCGATCAGGCCCCAGCGGTGCAGCCAGCGGGTGTAGAGCGAGATCGCCACCGCGGGCAGCGTCTGCAGGATCAGCACGCCACCGATCAGCTGCAGGTCGATGGAGAACTGCGGGTCGATGAACAGGATGAACGCCACCGCCCCGAACTTCACCACCAGCGAGGCCAGCTTCGCCTGCTTCGCCTCCTGCCTCGGCGTCGCGTCCCGCCTCAGGTACTCCTTGTAGATGTTGCGGGTCCACAGGTTCGCCGCCGCGATCGACATGATCGCCGCCGGGACGAGCGCGCCGATCCCGATCGCCGCGAACGCGATGCCCGCGAACCACGACGGGAACTGCAGGTCGAACAGCACCGGGATGACGGTGTTGGAGTCGGCGTTGCCGGTGGCCGCGTTGGTGATCGGCTTGACCCCGGCCGCGATCGCCACGTACCCGAGCAGCGCCAGCAGGCCCAGCAGGAACGAGTACGCGGGCAGCGCCATCATGTTCCGCTTGATCACCTTGCGCCCGCGCGAGGCGAGCACGCCGGTCACCGAGTGCGGGTAGAGGAACAGCGCGAGCGCCGAGCCGAGCGCCAGCGTGATGTACTGCAGCTGGTTGGTCCCGGTCAGCAGCACCGACCCGGCGGGCTTGCCGGTCTTGGGGTTCGGCTGCGCCAGCTTCGCGGCGGAGGTGTCGATGATGTGCGACCAGCCGCCGAGCTTCGCCGGCAGGTAGAACACCGCCACCAGGATCACCACGTAGATCAGCCCGTCCTTGACGAACGCGATCAGCGCCGGCGCGCGCAGCCCGGACTGGTAGGTGTAGAGCGCCAGGATGATGAAGGCGATCAGCAGCGGCAGGTGCCCGACGATGCCCGAGCCGTTGAGGCCCATCGTGCGCAGCACCGCCTCGAGGCCGACCAGCTGCAGGGCGATGTACGGCATCGTCGCGACGATCCCGGTGATCGCGATCAGCAGCGCGAGCGTCGGCGAACCGAACCGGCCGCGCACGAAGTCCGCCGGCGTGACGTAGCCGCGCGAGCGCGAGACCGACCACATGCGCAGCGCCGGCAGGAACACGATCGGGTAGAGGATCACCGTGTACGGCAGCGCGTAGAAGCCGAGCGCGCCGGCGCCGAAGACCAGCGCGGGCACGGCGACGAAGGTGTACGCGGTGTAGAGGTCACCGCCGACTAGGAACCAGGTGACCCAGGCGCCGAACTTGCGCCCGCCGAGGCCCCACTCGTCCAGGTGGTCCAGCGAGGCGGCCGACTTCCAGCGCGCCGCCACGAACCCCAGCACCGTCACGAGCAGGAACAGCACCACGAAGACGCTCAGCTCGGTCCACTGCAGCCCACTGCCCGGTGTCATCGCTCGTTCCCCTCGTCCAGCTCCTCCATGGCCAGCCGGTCCGGCTTGCCCTTCACCACGGGCGCGTCCTTGGTCATGACGTAGACCAGGGCGACCGAGGCGACCCCGACGAACACGAAGACGAACTGGAACCAGTAGAAGAACGGCAACCCGAGGAACCTCGGCTTGTCGAAGTTGAACCACGGCGTGACCAACATCAACAACGGGATCAACAGGACAAGGTTCCACGGGCTGAACTGCAACCCGGTCACCTTGCCGGGCGCTTTGCCAGACATGGGACCTCGCTAGGACGATCGGACGGCCGTCAGAACCTTAAGTCCTCCGGCGGGTCCCGTCACGCATGTCCGGTGTATCGATTCGATCGGCGAATGCCCGACCAAGGCAGGTTGCCGGGATCTCCCCCGACCGATATCAATGTGCGACCGATCGGTGCCGTCAAGTGACGAAGGGGAGAGTATGAGGTCGTTACGCTACGCGGTGGTGATCCCGGCATTGGCCGGCACCCTGCTGGCGGGAAGCACCGTGGCCTTCGCGGCCCCGGCCGGGCCAGAGCCGTTGAACTCCACCGGCATTCCCGGCAGGTACGCGAGCCAGACGCTCGGCTGGCACACCTGCACCTCCGACGAGTTGTCGGGCCAGACCCCGCCCGCCGGCGCCGAGGGCATCGAGTGCGCCACGTACCGGACCCCGCGCGACTGGTACCACCCGGGCGACAACGTCGACCTGACCATCGCGGTCAGCAGGCTCAAGGCGACGGGCGACGCGACCGCCAGCGTGCTGGTCAACCCCGGCGGCCCCGGCGGCCCGGGACTGATCTTCCCGGCGCGGCTGCGCAACCAGGCGAAGCTGCGCGCGCACCAGGAGATCGTCGGCTTCGACGTGCGCGGCACCGGCAAGAGCACGAACATCACCTGCGGCGGCGCGATCGACACGGGGAAGACGCTCGACCCGCGCGACCGCAGCAAACCGAACCTCAACCTGATCCTGGACGCGACGAAGTACGCCGCCGACTCGTGCCAGGTGAAGTCGGGCGACCTCGGGCCGCTCATCAACACCGACCAGACCGTGCACGACCTGGACCTGCTCCGGGTGCTGCTGGGCAGGCAGAAGGTCAACTGGGTCGGCTACTCGGCGGGCACCTGGCTGGGCGCGCACTACGCGCAGGAGTTCCCGGACCGGGCCGAGCACTTCGTGCTGGACTCGAACACCGAGTTCACCACCACCTGGCAGAAGTCGTTCGACTGGCAGCCGCTGGGCTTCGAGCGCCGCTGGCGCGAGGACTTCCTGCCGTGGCTGGCGAAGTACGACAGCCTGTACCACTTCGGCACCACCGGCGACACCGCACGGCAGACCTACGAACAGGTACGGGCGGCGCTGGCGAAGCAGCCGGTCGACGTGGACGGCACGCCGCTGTCGGCGAACGAGTTCGACGCGTTCATCTCGTCGGAGCTCTACAGCAAGCGCTCGTTCCCGGACCTGGCCGACTACCTGGTCAACGTCCGCACGCTGACGCAGGGCGCACCGGCGGACCAGCAGGTCACCGCGAAGCAGAAGGTCAAGGCTTCGGGCGCCGACGAGAAGGCGCTCGGCCCACAGCCGCTGGTCGTGCCCGACGACTACGACGACGCGTACGACGCGAGCTTCTGGTCGATCCCCTGCAACGAGGGGCCGTGGTTCGGCAACCGGCAGAGCGCGGTCCAGCAGTCGGCGCAGCTGGGCCCGAAGTACCCGCTGCTGGGCTGGGGCTGGCTCATCCAGCCGTGCATCTTCTGGAAGAACCGGCCGGTCCAGCTGCCCCTGCTCGACGGCCGTGGCGTCCCGCCAGTGCTGATGGTCCAGTCCACCCACGACCCGGCGACGCCGATCGAGGGAGCACAGCGTGCCCACCAGGCGTTCAAGGGCTCGCGGATGATCACCGTGACCGGTGAGGGCGACCACGGGATCTACGCCGGCGGGAACGCGGCCGTGGACAAGGTTGTGGAGGACTACCTCGTGGACGGCATCGTGCCGAAGGATCAGAGCCTGCCGGGGATGCCGCTCCCGGTGCCACCGGGCGCCTGATCACCCTCTCCCAGGACCCCGTCGGGCTTCGGCTCGGCGGGGTCCTGCGCGTTGCGGAACCGACCGCACAGCACGGCCGCCACCAGGTAACCGAACGCGAGGAGGAGCATCGCGCTCGCGGCGATCGCCATGACCGCCACCCCCTTTCCCGCCCTGTGCAAGGTGAGACGCGTCGATCAAGGAAAACGTTGCCCACAGGCTGTGCACAGACTTGTCCACAGCCTGTGGGCAACTGAGGTGGATAGACTGGGCGCATGGTGCGAGTGCCGCTGACCGAAGCCGAACGTGCACGCGGCGAGCGGCTCGGCGCCGTCCTCCGGGAGGCGCGGGGCGCCCGGAGCATGGTCGAGGTGGCGGCCGAGGCCGGGATTTCGGTGGAAACGCTCCGCAAGATCGAGACCGGCCGCATCCCGACGCCCGCCTTCTTCACGGTCGTCGCGGTGGCCGACGCCGTGGGCCTGCCCCTGGAAGCCCTGCGCGGCGCGGTGCCGACGGGTTAGCCGAGCAACTCGATGACCGGCGCGAAGGCGTCCAGGTCACGCTGACCCGGCTCGGCCCGAGCTTGTCCCGGTTCTCCCGCACGCGAAAACAGCCGGCCTTCCGAAGAAAGCCGGCTGTTTTCGCGGAACGAATCAGGCGAGGCGCTGCTTCAACTGCTCCAGCTCGTCATGCAGGTTCGACGGGACCTTGTCCCCGATCTTCTCGAACCACTCCTCGATGAGCGGGATCTCCTGACGCCACTCCTCGGGCTTGACGTCCAGCGCGGCCTGGATGTCGGCCAGCGGCTCCTTCAGGCCCTCGGTGTCGAGGTCCTCGGCGCGCGGCACGAAGCCGATCGGCGTCTCGGCGGCACCCGCAGTGCCCTCGATTCGCTCGACGACCCACTTGAGCACGCGCGAGTTCTCGCCGAATCCCGGCCACAGGAAGCGCTTGTCGTCACCGCGACGGAACCAGTTGACGTAGAAGATCTTCGGCAGCTTGGTGCCGTCGGCCGACTTGCCAAGCTCGATCCAGTGCTTGAAGTAGTCCGCGGCGTGGTAGCCGAGGAACGGCAGCATCGCCATCGGGTCGCGCCGGACCTCGCCGACCTTGCCCGCGGCGGCCGCGGTCTTCTCCGAGGACATCGTGGCGCCCATGAACACGCCGTGCTGCCAGTCGCGGGCCTCGTTCACCAGCGGCACCGTGGTGGCGCGGCGGCCGCCGAACAGGATCGCCGAGATCGGCACGCCCTTCGGGTCGTCCCACTCGGGCGCGAGGATCGGGCACTGCGACATCGGCGTGCAGTAGCGCGAGTTCGGGTGCGCGGCAGGCTCTGTCGACTCCGGCGTCCAGTCCTGCTTCTTCCACGAGGTCAGGTGCTCGGGCTTGCCCTCCATGCCCTCCCACCAGATGTCGCCGTCGTCGGTCAGGGCCACGTTGGTGAAGACCGTGTTGCCCTTCTCGATGGTGCGCATGGCGTTCGGGTTGGTGTGCCAGTCGGTGCCCGGCGCGACGCCGAAGAAGCCGAACTCGGGGTTGACCGCGTACAGCCGGCCGTCCTCGCCGAAGCGCATCCACGCGATGTCGTCACCGAGGGTCTCGGCGCGCCAGCCCGGGATGGTCGGCTGCAGCATCGCGAGGTTGGTCTTGCCGCAGGCGCTGGGGAACGCGGCCGCGATGTAGTACGCCTTGTTCTCCGGCGAGATCAACTTGAGGATCAGCATGTGCTCGGCGAGCCAGCCCTCGTCGCGGGCGATCACCGAACCGATGCGCAGCGAGTAACACTTCTTGCCCAGCAGCGAGTTACCGCCGTAGCCCGAGCCGTAGCTCCAGATCGTCCGGGTCTCCGGGAAGTGCGTGATGTACTTCGTGTCGTTGCACGGCCAGGACACGTCCTTCTCGCCCGGCTCCAGCGGCTTGCCGACCGAGTGCAACGCCGGCACGAACGAACGCTCGGTGCCGTCCTCGGCGACGAACTTGTCCAGCGCCGCCTTGCCCATCCGGGTCATCACGCGCATCGAAGCCACGACGTAGGCGAAGTCGGTGACCTCGATGCCCAGCTTCGGGTCGTCGGCGCCGAGCGGGCCCATGCAGAACGGGATCACGTACATCGTGCGACCCCGCATGCAGCCCCGGTAGAGCTCGGTCATGGTCGCCTTCATCTCGTCCGGGTGGACCCAGTTGTTGGTCGGCCCGGCGTCCTCCTCCCGCTCGGAGCAGATGAAGGTGCGCTCCTCGACGCGCGCCACGTCACTGGGGTCCGAGGCGGCCCAGAACGAGTTCGGCTTCTCCTTCAGTGGAACGAAGGTGCCCGCCTCGACGAGTTCGGAATTGATCCGCGCGGCCTCTTCCTCGGAGCCGTCACACCACACCACTCGGTCGGGAGTGGTGAGCTCGGCAACCTCTCGCACCCACGCAAGCACTCCGCTGTGCGAGGTCGGCGCCTTGTCCAGTCCCGGGATGGCTACTGCAGTCATTCCTTCTCCTGACTTCGACGGGAGGAGCCCGCGACCGGACGCTGGATGTCCTGACGCGGGCTCCATCGCCGGCGACCGAATGGCTTCGCGCACCGGTTGGCGACCGGTGTGCTGGAAATTGGGATTCCTTGAGAGTAGCCAAGCCCAGGCCCCATAACCGACCCCTGAGCTGTCGGTTCTCTCACAAGAACGATCAGGGAATCGATTCAGATATCGCTGAACCGGCCTAGCCGAAAAAGTTTTCCGGTGCGGTCGTGATCTCCCTGATACCTGCGTTGGTCCGGATGAACGACAACGGGCCGGCTTCCTGCGCGGAAGACCGGCCCGTTGCGAGGAAAATTCAGTTCTGGGAGATCCACTGTCCGGTCACGGAGTCGATCTTCGCGACCCCTTCGACGACGGTGTCGTGGCCGACGCCGCCCCACAGTTGGTCGCTGTCGGCGCTGGCCCCGTTGCCCGCCGTCTCGGTCCACTCGCCGGGACCGGTGTGCTCGTAGGTGTGTGACTCCCCGTCCGGCGTGATGATCGTCTGCACGTCCGCGGTGCCGTCGCCGTCGGTGTCGGTGAACAGCCGGGTGTTGCCGTCGGCGTCGGTCACGATCGCCGTGTCCGCGGTGCCGTCGTTGTCGCTGTCGACAGTCGCGTGCCCGAGGTCGACCGTGCCGTCGGACATGTCCGCGGTGATGTCGCCCTGGTGCCCCGCCTGGCTGTCGCCACCGGGCGAGCCGGGGCCGTCGGTGTCGGCGACCCAGTCCCCGGTGGTGGCGTCGAGCCGGGCCATGTCCACGACGTTGCCCTCGGTGTCGGTGTGCATGTACTCGTCGGCGCGGCCGTCCCCGTCGCTGTCCACGTACGCGGTCATCGTGCCGTCGGAGTTGTCCAGGCGGACCGCGTCGTCATGGCCGTCGTGGTCGATGTCGAAGTTCTCGTCAGCGGTGTAGGTCTGGCCCTCGACGGAGATCTCCAGCTCGCCGTCGTGCCCGGTGCCCGTCGTGTCCGCGCCACCAGTCTCGTCGATCCACACGGCCCGCTTCTCCCCACTTCGAAGTAAGTGATCTCCGAACTTGGACTCACCGTATGCCGGTTCGGTTCCCGGACACAACCGAACCGTTCCGACGGTGCTCAGTGCTGGTCACGAAGCGTCCGAATCCTGGACAGGAAGCTCTCCGCGCGGTCCCGGCCGTCGCCGACCTCCCGCACCCGGCGGTTCAGCTCGGCGAGCTTGCGCGCGCGTTCCTGGGTGTCCATCTTGATCGCCTTGTCGACTTCCTTCAGCTCGGCCTCGATCGTCTCGATCCGCCTGGCCAGCGCGTCGTCCAGGGCCAGCGAGAGCTGCTGCTCTGCCTCGATGAGCTGCTCGGCGACCAGCTGGTCCAGCGTCGAACGGGCGTCGGCGATCGACTCGACGAGCCACTGCTTCATGTGCTGCTTGTCCGCCGCGTGCTTGCGCGTGCGGGCCATCCACCAGCCTGCGCCGAGCCCGATCACGATCGTCGCGGGCAGCACGACCGGGTTGAGCAGGGCGACCCCGGCCAGCGGCAGCGCGGCGATCTTTCCCGCGCCGACCCCGCCCGAGACACCCATGAACACCAGCAGCTTGTCCTCGGGCGTCGGCGGCCGCTTGTCCGGCGGCCGCAGCACGACCTGCGGGCCGCCGGCACGCAGGAACTGGGCGCGGATGACGTCGAGCTCCTCGGTGGAGAACAGGTCCGACAGCGCGATGTCGGTGACCCGGTTGAGGCGGTGCGCCATGGTCCCGGACACCCGCTGCGAGATCATCTGCAACGCCGCGTCCACCTGCTGCGGCAGCTCGTGCAGCTGGTCGCGCTTGGCCGCCTCGATCTGCTGGCGGAACCAGGACTGGGCGTCGCGCATCTGCCGGCTCGACTCGTGCCCGAGATCGACCCTGGCGCGCTGGATCTCGCCGCGCAGCTTGAGCTGCCAGCCGCGGGTGGAGGAGCGGCGCTCGACCGCGAGCTGGTCCCGGCGGCCGCGCAGCACCTCGGCCTCGGCCTCGCCGGAGGACAACGCGCGCTGCTCCGCCTTCAGCTTCGCGTGCTGCTCGCCCAGTGCCGTGGCGAGCGCGCGCATGGTGTTGGCCTCGCCGAGCATCGCCGACCGGCCGACCAGCTGCTCCTGCATCGCCGCCTGTAGCGCGATCACCCCGGACTGCTCGCGCAGCATCGTGGCCGCCTGCTCGCTCGGCGCGCGCGCCGCCAGCTCGAACATGCGGGGCGAAACGGGATGGAACACGATGTCGGCGAAGCGCGGCGCGTGCTCGTCGAGCAGCCGGCGGTCCGCGTCGAGGACCTCGCGCCAGCCGCGGAACTGGTCCGTTTTGGACAGTGTGAAGAGCACCGTCTCGACCCGGTCGCCGACCTTGCGCAGGAAGTCCAGCTCCCCGGCGGTGAACGGGGCCGAGGCGTCGACCACGAACACCAGCGCGGTCGCGTTCGCGGCGGCCTCCATCGCCAGCTCACCGTGCATCGAGTTCAGCCCGCCCACACCTGGTGTGTCCACTATGGACACCCGCTCGAGGATCGGCACCGGCCCGGCCACCTCGACGTAACGCGGCGGCAGCTGGCCTTCGGGCAGCTCGTGCGCGGCCGACACCCAGCGGACGAGCTCCGTGAGCGGGATCCCGACGGGCGCGAGCTGCCCCGGATAGCAGGCCTGCGCCGTCCACTCGGGCGCGTGCTCGAACACCAGATACGTCGCGGTGGCCACGTCCGCGTCCACCGGGGACAGTCCCGGCGTCGCGAGCAGCGCGTTCACCAGCGAGCTCTTGCCGCGGTTGGTCTCGCCGACCACCACGACGGACGGCTTGCGCGGCCGCGCGCGGCGGATGTCCTCGACCCACTTCGCCGCCTGCGGGTCGTTTTCGCGCAACAGCGTCAGCAGGGCGTCCCGGGCCTGCTTGACCTGGTTGGGCAGCGTGGCGGCTGTCATCGCTTCGTGTACACCGTGACGACGGGCGCGCGCAGCAGCTGTTCGTGGTCGGCGAACCCGACCACCTCCGTCTCCGCGACCACGCCGTCGAGCGCCGGGTCGTCGGTCAGCACCGCGCCGCCCGCCTCGTGGCACGACGGGTCGAACCGCTGGCCGTCCGGGCGGACCGCGGTCACCCCGATCCCGGCCAGACCCTGCTCGATGCGCTCGACGACCCCGCCACTGCGGGCCCGGTCCAGCGCGTACAGGCACAGCTGGATCAGCGCCTGGCGATCGGCCAGTGCCCGCGTCAACACGGTCTCCACATCGGCGTCCGACGCGTCGGGGGACTCGGCGGTTCCGTCGGCCTCCTCGATGATCTGCGCCATGTGCACGGCCGGGATCTGCCCGGTCGGGTCGTCGGTGTCGGCGTCCGGCTCCCGGCGGAACCACGCAGGCATCCCGCTCACCTCCGGTTCTCGCGCAGTTGTTGCCAGATCAGGAAGTACGCGCGATGCACGACGTGGGCCACCCTGCTCTGCGCCGGCGTCGCACCGAAGGACGCGAACGAGCGCCACCAGCCCGCCCGTTCGAGCGCGTGCGCGGCGAGGTCCGCCCGGGTGCCGCCGGGAAGGCCGAGCTGGGCGTCGATGTCGGCGTTGCTGCCGACCCGCAGCACCTCCTCGGCGAGGTCCTCCGGCATGTCCACCGCGCCGGCCACCACCAGCGTCAGTGCCTCCAGCAGGCGCAGCTGGTGTGCCTCGGGCTTGGCGAGCAGCACCTCGATCGCGTCGTGCACCCGCTGCCGCTCGGCCGGATTGCCCGAGGCGTGCGCGAGCGCCGTCACCGACGCGAGCGCGGCGGCGGCCTTGATGCCGTCGGCGCGCGCGGCGAACACGACGTTGAGCCGGGCCCGGACCCCGGCGAGACCCGACGCTTCGAGCAGCATCCGGCGCAGCGAGCCCGCGGTGATCTGCGGGTCGGCGCGGATCGCGTCGATCGCGCAGCGGACGCCGTAGAGGTCGAGCTTCTCCAGCAGCCGCAGCCGCGTGCCGGTGGGCACGTCGCATTCCCAGCTGGTGAAGATGTCCGTCGCGACGAGCATGGTCTCCAGCACGGCTTCGTCCAAAGTGGACAACTGTCGCAGCGCCTCGGCGTCGGCCGAGGTGAACTGGCCGGACTCGGCGGACTCGGCGATCAGCCCGATCACCGGCAGCACGTCGGCGAC
Source organism: Amycolatopsis acidiphila (assembly GCF_021391495.1). Taxonomy (NCBI): domain Bacteria; kingdom Bacillati; phylum Actinomycetota; class Actinomycetes; order Pseudonocardiales; family Pseudonocardiaceae; genus Amycolatopsis; species Amycolatopsis acidiphila. The sequence continues at coordinate 8,103,328 of NZ_CP090063.1, forward strand.
CCGGGGCTTGAGCAGCGCCGCCTGCTTCTCGGCAAGGATCGTGGCCGCCTTCCAGATGTCGTTGCCCGCGCCCTGCACGGACTCCGGCGCGATGGTGTCGGCCTTGTTCAGCACCGCGATCGCGTTGACCGGGCCTGCCTCGCGGCCGGCCGTGGCGGCGGTGAACGCCGCGAGGACCTGCTGGTCGTCCGCGCGCACGCCCTGGGTCACCACGTAGAGCACCGCCTCCGCGCCGGCGACGGCGTTGTGCGACGTGCGGTCGAGCTCGCCCGGGTTCTCCGCCCCCTCGTCCTGCTTGGCGGCACCGAGCAACTCCTCGGTGCGGGAGACCGAGGCGGCGTCGAGCGAGCCGAGCCCCGGGGTGTCGATGACGGTCATGCCCTGCAGGACCGCGTTCGTCAGGTAGGCCTCGATGTGCGAGACCTCGGCGATGTCCACCCCCAGCTCGGCGGGAATGCTCCCGTCGGGCGCGAACGGCAGCACCTGCTTGCGGCCGCCCGCGAACACCACCTCGATGCGGTCCACGGTGCCGTACTGGAACCGGGTGACCAGCCGGGTGCACTCGCCGACGTCCGTCGGCGCGACCCGGCGCCCGATCAGGGCGTTGACCAGGGTGGACTTGCCGGACTTGATGCGCCCGGCGACCGCGACCTGCAGCGGCGCGCTCAGCCTGCGGACGACCTCGGCGAACCCGGCCGCGGTGCGGGCGGACACCTGCGGCTGCAACCGGTGGCAGAGGTTGGCCACCGACATCGACAGGGGGCCCGCCAGCCGGCCCTGGTCCGTCACGTCGCCCCCTCCCAGACCGGGTTTCCAGAGCCCGAATCCTGCCACGGATCGTCCCCTGGTCCTACCGAAGGTGCTACCGGCGGATGACGCGCAGTCGACGGGGGCGGACCTAGGGTGAACAGGTGCGGCGACTGAGTCTGTGGATGCGAGCGCACCCGATGGCCGGGGACACCCTGCTCGCCGCGTTGCTGCTGCTCTTCGACCTGCTGCTGCTGATCGCCGCGGCGCCGGCCAGCTCGATGAAGCCGTGGTACGTCGCGGTGCCGGTGGACCTGGCGATGACGGTGCCGATCGTGTTCCGGCGCCGGTCCCCGATGATCGTCGCGTACGTCGTGCTGGCCGTCAGTGTCGTGCACAGCTCGTTGCACCTGGGGTCCGCCAGTCTCACCGCGAGCGCGATCTCGCTGTACACGCTGATCGTCTACGTGGGACGCAAGCAGGCGGGCCTGTACCTCGGGGCGCAGGTGATCTGCACCGGCGTGCAGCTCGCCCTGGGCTGGGAGGCGGGCAACTGGGTCATCGTGATCATCGCGGCACTGGTGGGGGCGTTCACCTGGGTGCTCGGCGAGTTCGTCGGGGCGCGGCGGGCCTACCACGCGGAGGTCGAGGCGCGGCTGCACCTGCTGGAGACCGAGCGCGACCAGGCCAGCCGCATCGCCGTCGCACAGGAGCGGGGCCGGATCGCCCGCGAGCTGCACGACGTCGTGGCGCACGCGGTGAGCGTGATCGTGGTGCAGGCCGACGGGGCGTCGTACGCCGTGCGGTCCAACCCCGAGCTGGCCGAGCGGGCGGTGCAGACGATCTCGAACACCGGGCGGGAGGCGCTCGCCGAGCTGCGGCGGCTGCTGGAGGTGCTGCGCAACGAGGACGGCGCGGGCGTGCCGCGCATCCCGCAGCCGGACGCCGAGTCGCTCGCCGAGCTGGTCGAACGCGTGCGGCAGGCCGGGGTGCCGGTCCGGCTGGAGATCGAGGGCACGCTCGCCGGGCTGCCCGCCGGGGTGTCGCTCGGGGTGTACCGGATCGTGCAGGAGTCGCTGACGAACACGCTCAAGCACGCGGGCCGGGGGGCGCGGGCGGACGTGCGGATCGAGCGCGGGGAGGAGCTGGTGGACGTCGTCGTCACCGACGACGGGGCCGGCAAGGCGCGTGAGCTCGTGCCCGCGGAACGGCAGCTGCCCGGCGGCAACGGCGTGATCGGGATGCGCGAGCGCGCGAACGTGTACGGCGGTTCGCTCGACGTCGGTCCCGCGCCCGGTGGCGGGTGGCGGGTGCACGCGCGGCTGCCCATTAGGTTGGCGCAGTGATCAGTGTTGTCGTCGTCGACGATCAGGAGCTGATGCGGGCCGGGTTCCGCATGGTGCTCGGCGCGCAGGAGGGCATCGACCTGGTCGGCGAGGCCGCCGACGGCGCCGAGGCGGTGCGGCTGGCCGAGCGGCTGCGGCCCGACGTGGTGCTGATGGACGTGCGGATGCCGGTGCTGGACGGGGTGGAGGCGACGAAGCAGATCGTCGAGGCCGGGACCTCGCGGGTGCTGGTGATGACGACGTTCGACCTGGACGAGTACGTGTACGCGGCGCTCCAGGGCGGGGCCAGCGGGTTCCTGCTGAAGGACACACCCCCGGCGCACCTGGTGTCGGCGCTGCACGCGGTGGCCGGCGGGGAGGCGGTGGTGTCGCCGTCGGTGACGCGGCGGCTGCTCGACCGGTTCGTCGGCGCGGGCGGCGGCACGCTGCGGGACGAGTCGGAGCTGCAGCCGCTGACCGAGCGGGAGCGGGAGGTGCTCGTGCTGATCGCGAAGGGTCTGTCGAACGTCGAGATCGCGGAGACGCTGTTCCTCTCCGAGGCGACGGTGAAGACCCACGTCGGGCGGATCCTGTCGAAGCTCGGCCTGCGGGACCGGGTGCAGGCGGTGGTGCTGGCCTACGAGACGGGGTTGATCCGGCCGGGACAGGGCTGAGTGCTGCGGCGCGTGGTGCTCGCCGAGCCGGTGCCCCTCAGCGGAACAGGGAGGCGGCCACCGTCGCCGGGTCCACGCCTGTCTCGCGGACCTCGGTGAGCCATCGGCCGAAGTCCGGCTGGGTGCCGTCCGTGTCGGTGAAGCCGTAGGTGTGCATCAACGTCCATGACGCGAGCGTCCGGCCCGCGAACCGGGAAACGTCGGGATCGCTCGCCAAAGCGGCGACGCCGCGGGCGAGATAAGTAGGAGTTTCCGAAACCGCGAAATCGACCGGCGCAATTTGACCCACCGCATCGCGCCAATCGCCCTCCGTCACTCCGAAGATCTCGAGCATCATTTCCGACCGCAGAAATCCCGGTGTCACCGCCAGCCCGGTGGCGCCGAATTCCGCGAGCTCCACCCCGAGCGCCCGGCCGATGGCGCGAATACTGCTTTTCGACACGTGATATCCGATGGTCGGCCCCACGTATGCGTCGTTGTCCCCGTCGGTCACCTCGAGCACCAGGCCGCCGGGCTCGGCCAGCACCAGCGGCAGCAGCCGGTGCAACGCGATCAGATGCGAGTCCACCCCGTTGTGCACCATCGACAGCGCCTTGTCGAGATCGGCCTCCCAGTACGGCACCTCCCACTCGATGAACCTGTCCCCGCCCCAGACGTCGTCGACCAGGACGTGCACCGGACCGCCGATCGCGTCGCGCAGGGCGTCCACATCGGACACCGACGTGAAGTCGCAGCGCACGGGTATCCCGTGGCCACCCGCCGCGTCCACCAGCTCCGCGGTCTCCTCGATGGTCTCCGGCCGCCCCATCGGCGAAACCGACTCCCGCGTCGTACGCCCCGCGGCGTACACCGTCGCGCCGAGCCGGCCCAGCTCGACCGCGATCGCCCTGCCACATCCCCTGGTCGCACCCGTGACGACTGCGACCTTTCCCGCCAGTGTGTCGGTCATGGCCGGACCGTACCGGGCACCCCCGACAAAACCGGCCCGAAAGCTCAGGGGCGACTCAGGGTCATTCCCGATCGCGCCCGACCCCGGGCCACGGGAGGCTACTACCGAAGTCGGGTGGAAGTTAGACCTCCAGGATGACGCGCTCGCACCGCCCGATCGGAAAAGATGAGCACCGAGGGGCAATCGAAGACCTGACCACAGGGGAGCAGTCATGATCGAGGCAGTTGGCCTCACCAAGCGATACGGCAGGACACTGGCGGTGAACAACCTCTCGTTCAGTGTCGAATCCGGCCAGGTCACCGGTTTTCTCGGGCCGAACGGAGCCGGGAAATCCACCACAATGCGAATGATTCTCGGGCTCGACAATCCGACTTCCGGTCAGGTGCGCATCGGGGGAAAGCGCTACCACGACCTGAAGCAGCCGCTGCGCACCGTCGGCGCCCTGCTCGACGCGAAGTGGGTGCACCCGAACCGGTCCGCGCGCGCCCACCTGGCGTGGATGGCCAGGTCGAACAAGCTGCCCGCCCGCCGCGTCGACGAGGTGCTCGACACGGTCGGTCTCAGCAGCGTCGCCGGCAAGCGCGCCGGGGGCTTCTCGCTGGGCATGTCGCAGCGGCTCGGCATCGCCGCCGCCCTGCTGGGCGACCCGGAGGTGCTGCTGTTCGACGAGCCGGTGAACGGCCTGGACCCGGAGGGCATCCTCTGGATCCGCAAGTTCATGCACCGGCTGGCCGACGAGGGCCGCACGGTGTTCGTCTCCAGCCACCTGCTCTCGGAGATGGCGCTGACCGCGTCCAACCTCATCGTGATCGGCAAGGGGGAGCTGATCTCGCAGAGCACGACGAAGGAGTTCGTGGCCCGCGCCGCGGAGAACACCGTCAAGGTGCGCAGCCCGCAGCTCGACCGGGTCCGCGCCCTCGTGCAGCAGGCGGGCGGCACGGTCACCGAGTCCGACGACGGTCTGCTCGTCTCCGGCATGGAGAGCGACAAGATCGGCGAGCTGGCCGCGGAGAACCGCCTGGTACTGCACGAGCTGAGCCCGCAGACGGGTTCGCTGGAGCAGGCGTTCATGCAGATCACCGGCGATGCCGTCGAGTACCACACCGGCCTGGAGGCCGAAGCACAGCAGGTGCTCGAGGCGAGCGCCAAGTAGGGGAGACGAAAACCATGACGCTGCTCGCAGTGGAACGCATCAAACTGTTCACCACGCGCTCGCCCTGGTGGTGCGCGCTCGTCACGCTCGTGCTGACCATCGGCTTCTCGGCGCTGGTCGTGGGCAACTCCAACGACGGCGAGTTCGCCGCCACGGTCGCCTCGACGCAGTTCGGCTACAGCTTCGGGATGGCCGTGATCATGGTGCTGGCCGCGCTGGCCGTCACCACCGAGTACCGCTTCGGTACGATCCGCGCCACCTTCCAGGCGATCCCGCACCGCACCTCGGCGCTGCTGGCCAAGACCACCGTCGTCGCGGTGCTGGCGCTGGTCATCGGTGAGCTGAGCGCCTTCGGCTCCTGGGGCGTCGCCAACCTGCTCAAGCCGAACGCGGACCTCGCGCTCAACAGCGGGGCGGACTGGATCAACGTGGCCGGGGTCGGCGTCGTCTACGCGCTGGCCGCCGTCATTGCGGTCGCCGTCGGCATCCTGATCCGGCACAGCGCGGGTGCCATCGCGCTGCTGCTGATCTACGCACTGGCCGTGGAGAGCCTGATCCGGCTGATCCCGAGCGTCGGCGAGGACATCTTCAAGTGGCTGCCGTTCAACGTCGCGGAGAAGTTCCTGACCGGGGACGGCGCGTCGAACATGGGCCGCAACGCCGCTGCCGGGGCGCCGCTGTCGACGGCGACGCTGAGCCAGGGCTGGGCGCTGGCGTACTTCGCGGCCTTCGCGGTCGTCCTGCTGATCGGCGCGATCACCGCCGCGAACCGGCGGGACGCGTAGGACCCACCACAGGGGAACCCCGGCAACGAGCGCGAAATTCGGGGCGCGCCGAGCCGGACAAGGGGGAAGAAGGAAAAGGCCCGGGCCACCATTCGGGGGGTGGCCCGGGCCTTCCCACGTCCGGTGCACGGACGAAATGCACGTGCGTTCGATTAATCTTCGGTGACTGTTGGCCTATCTAGGTTAATTGCCCGTAAATGATCTGTGCTTGGCCTCACAGGGGGCAGACATCCCCGGTTCTGACCAGGGAATATGGAGTCACCACGTCAGGAAACCCGATGGAGGTGACCCTTGACGGTGGACATCGGACGAGAAATCGGTATCCCCGTTCCCGCGCCGCGCAGTGCCGCGCATCAGCCTTTGCTCGAACCCCTGGACGGCCTTCAGTGGTCGCAGGCGATCGAGCTGCCGCGGGACGCCGCGATGGCGACCAGACCCGCGGAGATCCGCCGAGCCTGGATCCACCGCGCCCCGGAGAGCGAGGTCCTGAGCCTGTTCCGCGCGGTGACGGCGAGCGGTGAGCCGATCCCGTCCCCCTGGTGGTTGCGCGCGCTGGCCGACGGGCGGCTGCAGTCGCGTGCCGACGGGTTCCGCGTCGAGGACCGGACAGCGCAGCTGCTGTCGCGCCGGCCGGGCTGGGAGTACGTGCCGTGGGCCGCCGACGGCGAGTCGGGGTACTGGGAGTTCATGCCGTCCGAGCGTGGCCGGTCGGGCCACCGGATCCCGACCACCTTGCTCAACACCAGCAGGCACTCGGGCTGGCTCGACGTGCTGCCCGCGCACAGCGGGACCACTCCGGAGCCGATCGCGGTCGCCGGCCTCGCCGGGCTGCGCTCGCGACTGGGGGAGTTCGAGGCAGTGCGCTAGGCCGGTTTCCGAAGCGGCGAAGCCGGTTTCTCCACCCGGGCGGCCGGCACCGCCGCTCGCACCGCCCCGCAAGCTGGGTTCAGACATCCCCGGCTAGTTTGGGCGGGTGGAGAGCGAGCACCAACCGCGGCTGCGCAGTGTTGTCAGCTACGTGCAGCGCGGGGGCCGGATGACTGTCGGCCAGCAGCGTGCGTGGGAGCACAACTGGCCGGACCTCGGCCGCAAGGTGGCCGGGCTGCCGCCGGGGCCCGTCGACTTCGCGGAGTGGTTCGGCCGCTCCGCGCCCGTGCTGCTGGAGATCGGCTCCGGCATGGGCGAGACGACAGCGCAGCTCGCCGCCGCCGAGCCGGAGGTCAACTACGTCGCCGTCGAGGTGTACGAGGCGGGGCTGGGCCAGCTGATGCTCCGTGCCGAGAAGCTCGCGCTGGAGAACCTCCGGCTGCTGCACGGCGACGCCGTGGTCCTGCTGACCCGGCACATCGGGCCCGAGTCCCTGTCGGGCGTGCGCATCTTCTTCCCCGACCCGTGGCCCAAGAAGCGGCACCACAAGCGGCGGCTGGTGCAGCCCGAGTTCATCTCGCTCGTCGCGTCGCGGCTGGCGCCCGGCGGAATGCTGCACCTGGCCACCGACTGGGCGCACTACGCCGACCAGATGCTCGAGGTGTGCAGCGCGGAACCGCTGCTGCGCAACCGGTTCCCGGACTGGGCCCCGCGCCCGAGCTGGCGCCCGGTGACGAAGTTCGAGCAACGCGCGAACGAGGAAGGCCGGGTCAGCCGTGACCTGATCTTCGAACGGCTGCCCGGCAGCTGAGCCGGGGTGCCGCCCTTCCCCCGACGAAAGGGCGGCACCCGGGAGCTCACTCGTCGGCGAGCGGCTCCGCGCGGACGCGGTTGAGCGCCGGCGTGCACACCGACGCGGCCAGCACGGCGACCCCCAGCCCGAGCACCACCGGCGCGAGCAGCCAGGGGGTCAGCACCGCGGAGACGCCTTCCCGGCCCTCCTGGATCATGCTGAACAAGCCGAGCCCCACGAGCATTCCGACGACGCCGGCGCCGACCGTCGCGGCCAGTGCGGGCAGTGCCGCTTCCGCGCGCAGCGCCCGGGACAACAGCCGGACGGGCGTGCCCGCCGCCATCAGCGCGCCGAAGGTGCGGCGCCGGTCGAGCACCGAGCCCGCGGTCGCGATCGCCGCGCTGCAGCCCGCGAGCACCGCCGCCGCGACCAGGCCGATCACCGTGACCCGTCGCAGGTCGTCCAGCTCCGTCTGCTGACCGGCCAGGTAGACGTCCCGGCTGTAGACGCTCTCCCCGCTGGCGGCCAGCGCCGTCCGCACCGTCTCCGGGTCACTGCCCGTCGTGGACACCGCGACCTTGGCCTGGCCGGGTACGACTCCCGCGGGCAGCGCCGCCGGATCGACGATCGCGTCGACGCTGACGTCGGAGTCGAGCGGCCGCAGGCTCCGCACCTGTGTACCCGCCACGAGCGGCACGCCCGGCTCGTCGTAGTTGCCGCTCACGCGGTACCCGGACAGGTCCCCGAGCCCATACACCGCGGGCGCGGAATCGCAGGTCAGCGCGACGCGCAGCAGCTCGTTCGCCTGCGCGCACGGCACCACGAGGGCCTGCAGCCGCGAGCCGTTCACCGACGACAGCACCACCTCGCCGACCTCGGCCGCCCGCGCCCGCTGGCCGTAGCCGGCGAGCCGGGCGTTCGTCTGCGCGGTGACCTCGCGGGCGCGTTCGGACGAGGTGCTCACCGACAGGACCGGGTCGCGGAAGGTGCCGCCGCCACCGGCCATGCTCTCGAAGCTGGGCATCAGGGTCAGCGCCATCGAGCCGATGAACACCGCGAGCACCACACCGGCCGAGGCGCGGTAGGCGCCCCGCGGGTCGTCCAGCAGCCGCCGCCCGGCCAGCAGCCCGGCCGGCCTGCGCCAGCGCTGCACGAAGATCCGCCCGACGGCGAAGGTGATCCACGGTCCGACGAGCACCGCCGACGCGACCACCAGTAGCAGCCCGAGCAGGACCATCGCCGCGCTGGAGTCGTTCGAGGACACCACGAAGAAGAAGAACGCCCCGGCCACCGGCAGCGCGAGCAGCCGCCACGCGTGCAGCGGTTTCGGCGTGTGCGAGGACGCCGCGCCGATCGGGTTGCCCACCACGCGGCGCAGCCCGAGCACGGCCGCGGCCAGCACGAGCACCGGCATCGCCACGACCAGGAACACCGTCACCCCGGCCGGCAGCCCGAAGTCGCTCGGCAACCAGGTGCCGCCGTCCCACGGCACCAGGGTCGCGAGCGAGTGCAGCAGCGGGCTCACCGCGAGCCCGATCAGGGCGCCCACCACCGCGGCGACCCCCGTCTCCGCCGCGACGATGCCGGTGACCTGACCCGGGGTGGCGCCCGCGAGCCGCAGCGCCGCGAGCCGTCGTTCCCGGCGCGCGGCGGTCAGCCGCGACGAGGAGGCGACCAGCACCAGGCTCGGCACGATCAGCACCACGACGCCGACCCCGGCCAGCAGCTCCAGCAGCGGATCCACCTCCGCGTTGGCCGCGGGCTGGAAGCCCGCCACCTGGTAGGAGCCCGCCGGCTGCTGCTCCGGGCTGTGGCCGACGAGCGCGACCAGCTGGTCCGGGTACCTCAGCGCGCGGTCGTCCAGTGTGCCGACGACAGTGCCCTGGAACCGGTCGGCGAGCTGCGAGGCGGGCAGTTCGTGCATGCGCTCGAACAACGCGGGCGACACCAGCACCTGGCCGGCGCCGGGAAAGCTCGGCACGCCCGCGGGCAGCGCGATGGTGTGCGGGTCCACTGTGGACGACACGTCGAGCCGGGTGATCTCCTGGCCCCCGGTGAAGTCCGTGCCCTGCACGATGAGCATCGCCGAGCCGGAGGAGCGGTAGTCGACCTCCTGCCAGATGGACCGTTCCGCCCTGGCCTTCGTCGCGAACGGGAGGCTCACCAGCAGCAGCACCAGCCCGGTCGCGACCGCCACGCCGACGGCCGTGAGGACCGTCGAGGTCCGGGTGCGCCCGTCGACGCGCAGCACCCGGAACGCGAGCTGCACCGGGTTCACGCGACCGCCCCCACGCCGGTCGCGGCGATCCGGCCGTCCCGGATGGTGACGGTCCTCGGCAGTGAGTCGGCCAGCTCGCGGTCGTGCGTCACGATCAGCACCGACGCCCCCGCGTCGGCGGCCGCGACCAGCAGGGCGTCCATGGTCTCCTTGCCGGTGCGGGTGTCCAGCGCCCCGGTCGGCTCGTCCGCGAAGATCACCTTCGGCCGGTGCGTCAGCGCCCGCGCGATCGCGACGCGCTGCGCCTGCCCGCCGGACAGCTCGCCCGGCCTGCTGCCGCCGCGACCGGCGAGGCCGAGCCGGTGCAGCCACTCCCGCGCGGCACCGAGGGCCTGCTTGCGCCCCGTGCCGCCGAGCAGCATCGGCAGCGCGACGTTCTCCTCCGCCGTCAGCTCCGCGACCAGCATCCCCTGCTGGAAGACGAAGCCGAACTCACTGCGGCGCAGCTCGCTGCGCTTCTTCTCGGAGAGCTGGTCGATCCGTTGTCCGCCAAGGAAGATCTCCCCCTCGTCGGAACGCAGGATGCCGCCCAGCACGTGCAGCAGCGACGTTTTGCCCGATCCCGACGGCCCCACGATCGCCACGGCCTCGCCCGGCTGGACGTCGATGTCCACCCCCGCCAGCGCGAACTGCGTGCCGTACCGCTTCACGAGCCCCCGTCCGGACAACACCGCCCGGTCGTTCCACTGTGGATTCATGCCTGCAGGTTCCCAACGCGGCCGGGGCCGCCGGATCGGCCGATCGGCCGATCCGGGGTGGCCGCACGGCCAAGGTGCGCGGGCCCGCGAATCCTCTACCGTTCCGTTGTGCCGTTCTCCGACCGACTACAACCGACCTGGCGCAAGCTGGGCCTCGAAGGCGTCGTCCTGCTCGCGGCACTGCTCTGCGACCTGGTGATCGTCCTGCCCTCCGCGTTCGACAACATCGGCCCGCGGGGGCGGGATCTGCTCCTGCTGCCCGGGATCCTCGCCGTCTCCGCCTGCGCACTGTGGGCCCGCGAGCATCCGGCTCGGGGCGCCTTCGCCGGGGCCGCGGTGCTCGTCGGCTCCACCGCGTTGATCCGGATCACCGACGCCGCCGCGTTCTCGACGCTGCTGACCGACCTGTCGCTGACCGAGACGGTCGCCGGGTTGGAGCTGGTCTACTTCGCGGTCCGCCGGCTGCGCCCGGGAATGGCCGCCGCCGCGACGATCACGCTGGTGGTCGCCGGGCTGTTCGCGGCGACCACGCGGTCGGGCTACTCGATCTCCTCCGGACGCTTCGAGCGGACCATGCTGCTGGGCGCGGTGCTGCTCATCGCGGCGGTGGCGGTCGGCCTGCGGTTCCGGCTCGCGGGCGGGGCGAGGGCGTCGAGCCGGGCGGCCGAGCTGTTGCGCAGCCAGTGGCCCCTGATCGGGGTGCTGTGCCTGCCGTTGTTCCTGGACCTCTACCAGGTGCTGAACGACGGGCCGCGGCTGCTGCCGCTGTGGCTGTGCTCGGCGGCGAGTGCGGCGCTGGCCGTGTTCGCCTCCCGCAAACCGGTCGTGTCAGGTGTGCTGGTCTCGGCCGTGTTCGCCGTTTCGGTGGTCGCGGTCTGGATCGCCCCCAAGTCCTACGACATGCCGTTCGACTCCCTGCCGACGACCGAGATCCTGGCCGGCACGGTGATCGTGGTGTTCCTCGTGCGCTCGGCTCGCCCGGCGCAGGCCTGGCCGGTCATCGCGCTGATGTCGGCCGTCGTCGGCGTGACGACAGCGGTCAACGTCACGTCCGGCCGCGGCCTGTACGACCTGCATTCGCTGTTCATCGCGGCCCTGCTGGTGCTCGGGACCGCGGTCGCGGTCGGGCTGTACTTCCGGGCGCGGGACTCGGAGCGGACGAAGGTGGTCGAGGCCGCGGTCACCGAGGCGCAGACGTCGGAGCGGATGGCGCTGGCGCGCGAGCTGCACGACGTCGTCGCACACCACGTCACCGGGATCGTGGTGCAGGCGCAGGCCGCGAGGATGATGGGCGGCAAGAACCCGGCGCTGGCGATGGACGCGCTCGGCCGGATCGAGGAGGCGGGCACCGAGGCGCTCGTCGCGATGCGGCGGCTGGTGCGCAGCATGCGCAGCAACGCCGCCGCCACCGAGCAGGCGACCACCGATCTGGACGCGGACCTGCGCCGCCTGGCCGAGACGGCGCACCACGGCGTGCCGACCGAGGTGGAGCTGCACCTGACGCCGGACATCCCGCAGGAGGTCGCGCGGTCGGCGTTGCGGCTGGTGCAGGAGTCGCTGACGAACGTCGGCAAGCACGCCGCGGGCGCGACCAGGGTGGCCGTGCTCGCCGAGGTGCTCGACGGCGAGCTGCACGTGCGGGTGAGCGACGACGGGCGCACGGGAGACGAGCGCCCGGCCGGTGGCAGCGGGGGATACGGTCTCGTCGGAATGCGTGAGCGGGTCGAGCTGCTGCACGGACGGCTCACCGCCGGTCCGGCCGGCGGCGGCTGGACCGTGGAAGCGTGGCTGCCGCTTGAAGGGGAGACCGAATGATCCGGGTGCTCATCGCCGACGACCAGAGCATGGTGCGCACCGGGTTCCAGATGATCCTGGAGAGCCAGGAAGACATCGAGGTGGTCGCGGACGTCGCGGACGGGGTGGCCGCCGTGACGAAGGCGCGCGAGCTGCGGCCCGACGTGTGCCTGCTCGACATCCGCATGCCGGGGCTCGACGGGCTCGAGGTGACTCGCCGGCTGGCCGGTCCCGATGTCGCCGACCCGTTCAAGGTGGTCGTGGTCACGACCTTCGACCTCGACGAGTACGTGCACACGGCGTTGCGCAACGGCGCGAGCGGCTTCCTGCTCAAGGACGCCGGGCCGGCGCTGCTGATCGAGGCCGTGCGCGCGGCCGACCGGGGCGACGCGCTGGTGTCCCCGCAGATCACCGTCCGGCTGCTCAAGCACTTCGACGGCGGCGGCGCCCGGCGCGCCGTCGACCCGCCGAAGGAGCCGCTGACCGCACGCGAGCTCGACGTCGTGCGCGCGGCGGCACGGGGGCTGACCAACACCGAGATCGGCGGAGAGCTGTTCCTGTCGCTGTCGACGGTCAAGACCCACCTCGCTGCCGTCCAGGGCAAGATCGGGGCGCGCAACCGGGTCGAGATCGCGGCATGGGCCTGGCGAAGCGGTTTGATGGACTGACAGTCGCGCGAAGCGCGGCCGCTGCGGTGGTGGAGGGGAAGCGGCCGGCCTCCTAAGATCGCCTGATGTCGTCGAGATTCACCGCTCCTGTCGTCCTGCCCTGCGACCCCGCCTGTTCGGTCGTACGAGACGGGGTGGTGGACGTCGACGACGACGGCCGCATCGGGTACTGCGGGCCCGCTGAGGCGGCGCCCATGTCGGCCGCGCCGGTCACCGCGTTGTCCGGGATCCTGTTGCCCGGCCTGGTGAACGCCCACGCGCACAGCCCGATGACGTTGCTGCGCGGGATGGGCGGCGACCTGCCGCTGCTGCGGTGGCTCAACGAGATCATCTGGCCCGCCGAGGCGAAGCTGCGTGCGGAGGACGTGCACGCCGGGATGGTGCTCGGGTCGCTGGAGATGCTGTCCCACGGCGTGACCACCAGCGCGGAGATGTACTTCCACCCCGAGGAGATGGCCGAGGCGGTGCTGACCACCGGGGCGCGGGTGGTGCTCGGCGGCCCGATCATGGACCTGCCCGGCCTGGACTGGCGCGCGATGATCACCGCGACCGGACGCTGGATCGACGCCGACGGCCTGCGCTTCGGGCCCGGCGAGCGGATCGAGCTGTCCTTCGCCGCGCACTCGGCGTACATGCTGCCGCCGGAAGCCCTGCGGCTGACGGCGGAAGCGGCCGCCGCGCGGGGTGCGCTGGTGCAGATCCACGTGGCGGAGGCAGCGGACGAGGACCAGAAGCAACGCGTGGAGTTCGGTTCCGTGCCGCGGCTGCTCGACGAGGTGGGCCTGCTGGACGGGCGGGTACTGGCCGCGCACGCGGTGCATCTGTCCGATGAGGACATCGCGCTGTTCGCGGCGAGGGGGGTCGGGGTGGCGCACTGCCCGGGTTCGAACGGGAAGCTCGCGTCCGGCATCGCCCGGCTGGCCGACCTGCGGGCGGCGGCGATCGCGGTCGGACTGGGCACGGACGGGCCTGCCAGCAACGACGACCTGGACCTGTGGGAGGAGCTGCAGCTCGCCGCGATGCTCGCTCGTTTGTCCACGAAGGACTCGACCGCGCTGGACGCGCCGGCCGCCCTGCTGCTGGCCACCCGTGGCGGCGCGGCGGCGCTCGGCCGGGACGACATCGGGGCGCTCGAGGCGGGCCGGTGGGCGGACATGGTCCACATCGAGACGGACGGCTTCGCCTTCGCGACGGGACTGGCGGTGCCGGACGCGCAGCTGCTGTCGAACCTGGTGTGGGCGGCGGGTTCGCGGCGGGTGCGGGACGTCTGGGTCGCCGGCGAGCAGGTCCTGGCCGACGGCGAGTCCACTCGCACCGACCGGAGGAAGGCGGCCGAGGCGGCGAAGGAATCCGCGGCACGGCTGCGCTAGCGGACGGCAACGGACCGAGCCGGCCTCCCTAGCGGCGGCGGGGGCGGACGATCACGTCCGTCGGGTGGGCGTCCGGGGTGGCGGAGACCGCGCCGAGTACCGCGGCGGCCACCGAGTCCGGGCTGAGGTAGTCGTCCGGGCTGTACGGGATGCCTTCGGCCGCGGTGACCGCCTCCTGCATCTCCGTCGCCGTGCGGCCGGGGAACACCGACGTCACCCGCAGGCCGTTCGGCTCCTCCTCCAGCCGCAGGGTGTCGGCGAACGCGCGAGCCGCGAACTTGCTCGCCGAGTACGCGCCCCAAGCCGCCTTCGTGTTCATGCCCGAGCCCGAGTTGATCACCACGACGTGCCCGCCCGCGGCCCTCAGCGCGGGCAGCAGCAACCGGGTCAGCTCCACCACCGCGAGCACGTTGATCTCGTAGTTCCGCCGCCAGGACGCGCTGTCGGACTGCTCGATGGTGCCCAGCTCGGCCACCCCCGCCGAGTGCACCAGCACGTCGAGCCGGTCGATGCCGGCGACCGCGGTGCCCAGCGAGGCGAGGTCGCCGAGGTCCGCCGGCCAGGCCTGCGCGTCCCGCAGCTCCTCGGCCACCTTCCCGAGCGCGTCGGCGTCACGGCCGCCGAGCAGCAGGCGGTGCGTGGGCGACAGGGCGCGCGCGACGGCGGCGCCGATGCCGCGGGAGGCGCCGGTGACCAGGGCGAGGGGGGTTTTCGACATGCCTACACGGTAATTGGTTCTTGACGAACAGCCGGAGGTGGCCTGAAATGCGTGGATGTCGACGAGGACTGCCACCGCGGGCGATCGCGTGCTCACGAAGGTCGCGGTACGCATCATGCCGTTCCTGGCGCTGCTGTACTTCGTGAACTACCTCGACCGGGTCAACATCGGTTTCGCCGGCCCCAACGGGCTCAACAAGGAGCTCGGGCTCTCCGCCACCGCGTTCGGCTTCGCCTCGGGCATCTTCTTCCTGGGCTACCTGATCCTCGAAGTACCGAGCAACCTCGCGCTGCACCGCTTCGGCGCGCGGCGCTGGCTCGCCCGGATCATGCTCACCTGGGGGATCGTCGCGACCGTGCTGGCCTTCGTGCCGAACGCGACGACGCTGGTCGTCCTGCGGTTCCTGCTCGGCGTCGCCGAAGCCGGGTTCTTCCCCGGCATCATCCTGTACCTGACCTACTGGTTCCCCGCCGCGCAACGGGCCAAGGCGGTCGCGCTGTTCATGGCCGCGATCCCGGTGTCCTCGGCGCTCGGCTCCACCATCTCGAGCCTGCTGATCGTGCACGGGCACGGCATCTTCGGGTTGTCCGGCTGGCGGTTCATGTTCCTGGTCGAGGGCGTCCCGGCGATGCTGCTCGCGTTCGTCACCTGGTTCTACCTCACCGACCGCCCGGAGAAGGCCAAGTGGCTGACCGAGGACGAGCGGCAGTGGCTCGCCGGCGAGCTCGACCGCGAGCACCGCGCCACCGAGTCCGAGTTCCACTGGCCGCTGCGGAAAGCGCTTACACATCCGCGGATCCTGGCGCTGGCCTTCGTGTACTTCGCGATCGCCTACGGGTTGTACGCGCTGGGCTTCTTCCTGCCGACGATCATCGCGGGCTTCGGCGCCGAGTTCGGCACCAAGCTGTCGGTGATCCAGTCCGGCCTCGTGACGGCGGTGCCGTACGTGATCGCCGCATTGGTCATGGTGTTCTGGGCCCGGCACGGCGACCGCACCGGCGAACGCAAGTGGCAT
Organism: Amycolatopsis acidiphila; assembly: GCF_021391495.1. Lineage (NCBI taxonomy): Bacteria > Bacillati > Actinomycetota > Actinomycetes > Pseudonocardiales > Pseudonocardiaceae > Amycolatopsis > Amycolatopsis acidiphila. The sequence goes on from NZ_CP090063.1 coordinate 8,119,162, forward strand.
GTCGCGCTGCCGATGCTGATCGGCGGCGTCGCGATCCCGATCGCGCTGTACCTGGGCAACCCGTACGCGGCCATGGCCGCGGTGACGATCTGCGCCGTCGGCGTGTGCTGCGCGCTGCCGACGTTCTGGGCGCTGCCGTCCAACTTCCTCGCGGGCGCGGCGGCCGCCGGCGGCATCGCGCTGATCAACTCGCTCGGCAACATCAGCGGGTTCGCCGCGCCCTACATCACCGGCTGGCTACGCGACCTGACCGGCAGCCAGCGCACCGGCCTGTGGGTCGTCGGCGTCTGCATGGTCGCCGGCGCCGTCGTCGCGCTCGCGCTGGGCGCCAGGCCGCGCAAGTCCCTGGCGCCCGACGGAAACCGCTAGAGCTCCTCGCCCACCAGTGCCGACCCCGCGGGTATTTCGCGGGGATCCGCCGTCTTCTCCTTCACCAACAGCAGGCCACCGGCGATCACGCAGAGCACCGCCGCGACGACGAACGGGGCGTGCGGCGAACCGAACCAGCTCGCCACGTGACCGACGAGGGTCGCGGCCGCCGCGCCGCCGAGCCACCGGCAGAAGTTGTAGCCCGCGCTGGCGACCGGCCGCGGCGCGTCGCTGATCGACATCGCGGTGCCGGTGAACAGGGTGTTGAGCAGGCCGGAGATCAGCCCCGAGACGATCACCCCGGCCACCACGACCGGCTTGCTCGGCACGGCGAGCACGACCATCAGCACGGCGTACCCGAGCACCGAAACGGCGGTCGCGTGCCGCTCACCGAGCTTGTGCGCGAGCTTCGGCGCGAGCACGACGCCGGCGACCGCGACGCACAGGCCCCAGCCGCAGAAGATGAGGCCCACCGCGACCGCGCCCCATTCGAGCACGAACGGGGTCCAGGCCAGCACGGTGAAGAACGCGGCCGTGTAGAGCGCAGAGCCGATCGAGGTCCGCAGCAAACCCTTGTGTGCCAGAGCCCGCAACGGGTCGGTCAGCCGGATCCGGGGCCGTTTCTCGTGCGAGTCGCGGGCCAGGAAGATCGAGCACAGGACCAGGGCGGCCGCCATCAGCACCGCGGTGCCGACGAACGGCCCGCGCCACGAGATGCTGCCCAGCAACGCGCCGAGCAGCGGTCCGACCGCCAGGCCGACACCGAGCGCCGCCTCGTAGAGCAGGATCGCGCCTGCCTGACCACCGGTGGCCGCGCCGACGATCACCGACAACGCGGTCGCGATGAAGAAGGCGTTGCCGAGCCCCCACACCGCCCGCAGCGCGACGAGCTGCCCGATCGAGCCCGCGGCCGCGCACAGGGCGGTGGCGAGCACGATCAGCACGAGCCCGGTGAGCACCGTGCGCTTCGGGCCGAACCGGGCGCTCGCGGCGCCGGTGATCAGCATGGCCAGCACCTGCACGCCGAGGTAGGACGAGAACAGCAGGGTGACCTGGGACGCCGTGGCGTGCAGCCCGTCGGCGATGGACAGCAGGATGGGATCGACCAGGCCGATCCCCATGAAGGCGATCACGGCCGCGAAGGCGGTGATCCAGACCTGTTTCGGCTGGCCCTTCAGCGCGTCCAGCAGACTTCCGTGCGCTTTAGTGCTCATCCAGCAACTCCTCCTTCTTCGCTGGATCAATGAGCCGTCTCAGGGCGGGCAGCGCGGCGTCGATGGCCGCGCGCTCGCTCGGGTCCAGAGCGGTGAGCCGCTCACGAAGGAACTCCTCCCGCGCCACGACGACCTCGTCGAGGTACCGCACGCCCGCCTCGGTGGCCGCGACCAGCACCGCGCGCCGGTCGCCGGGATCGGCCGTCCTGGTCACCAGTCCGAGCCGTTCCAGCCGCCGGACCAGGTCGGTCATCGACGGCTGCCGGACGCTCTCGAGCTCGGCGAGGACGCTCATCCGGCGCGGGCCGCCGTTGACCAGCTCGGTCAGCACCGAACCCTGGGCCAGCGTGAGCTGGTGCTGGGGCGTGAGACGGCGGACCATGTAGTACAGGCGAAAGACGAGGGGGCGCAGTTCGTGCGCGAGCTCGTGCACTCCGGACATCACTTAGCTATCCTAAGCAATTTTAGTTAGGATGTCGAAGTAACTCGGCTCACAGGGAGCGGTATTGGACGCGGTGGTTTTCGACCTCGACGGAGTGCTCGTCGACTCCGAACGAACCTGGGACGAGGTGCGGCGCGCGGTCGTCGCCGAGCACGGCGGGCATTGGACGGACGCGGCGACCCGTGCGATGCAGGGGATGAGCACCCCGGAATGGGCGCGGTACCTGGTCGAGGAGCTCGGCGCGCGGCTCACGCCGGAGCGGATCGCGGAGGTCGTGGTCGACGAGATGGCCAAGCGCTACGCGGACGGGCCGCCCGTGCTGCCGGGAGCCGAGGAGACCGTGCGCGCGGTCGCCGAGCGCTACCCGGTGGCGATCGCCAGCTCCTCGCCACCGGTGCTGATCAAGGCGTTCCTCGAGGCCACCGGGCTCACCGGACTCGTGCGGACGGCGGTGTCCAGCGAGCAGGTCGCGGCGGGCAAGCCGGCCCCGGACGTGTACCTGCGGGCGGCGGAGCTGCTCGCCGTCCGGCCGCAGACCTGCGCGGCCGTCGAGGACACCACCAACGGGATGCGCTCGGCGCTCGCCGCGGGGATGGCGGTCTACGCGGTGCCGAACCCGCATTTCCCGCCGGACCCGGCGGTACTCGCCGAGGTCGCTTTCGTGCTGGACGACATCACGGAGCTTCCCTCCCGCCTCTAGAAGCCGCGGTCGGTCGCCCGCAGCCGCCCCGCCAGCCCGGGTTCCGCGCCTGACAACGTTGTCTTCGGCTCGGCGAGCTCGTACATCCGGTACAGCCGGCGGCGGACCTGCTCCACCGGGTACTGCGGGCCGTAGACCACGGCCTTGTAGATGACGCCTTCGAGCACGCTGCGCAGCATGATCTCCTCGACCGCCGGGTCCTCGGCGCCGCGCTGCTCGAACAGCTCGCGCAGGCTGTCCTCCAGGAGGCTCAGCCGCTCGTCCTTGCGGGCCTCGACCTCGGCGAAGATCGGATGGGTCGAGGGCTGCACGACCAGGCTCAGGATCACGCCCTGCACCGGCAGGTTCGACATCATCCCGCCCAGCACCCCGTCGATGATCCCGCCGAGCCGCTCGTCCGGACCGCCCGGTACGTCGATGATCGCCGCGACGCCGTCGAGGTAGGCGTCGAGCAGCTCCTCGACCAGCAGGTGCTTGTTCGGGAAGTAATAGGAGGCCAGTCCGCGGGACACCCCGGCGCGCTGGGTGATCTCGGTGATCGTGGCGCCGTGGTACCCCTTCTCGGCGAACACCTGCAGGGCCGCGGCCAGGATCTTCTGCCGCGCCTGGGTACGCATCTCCTCGTTGGCGCTGGACGATCGGGGCACCGGACTCCTTCACTGACGAAACCGGCGCTCGCCGGCAGACCCCCTCTACTCTGCCTGCCGGTGAGCACCGGAACCCCGGGTTCAGCGTTGACTGTACGTACATCCAGTTGAAAGGGTGACGACTCTCCCCCGGCCGGGGAGGCCAGGGGAGAGTGAGAGGTCAGCGCTCGACGTCGCCGCGGATGAAGGCCTCGACGGAGTCGCGGGCCTGCGAGTCGTTGTACTGCACCGGCGGCGACTTCATGAAGTACGAGGACGCCGACAGCAGCGGGCCGCCGATCCCGCGGTCCAGCGCGATCTTCGCGGCGCGGACGGCGTCGATGATGATGCCGGCCGAGTTGGGGGAGTCCCACACCTCGAGCTTGTACTCCAGGTTGAGCGGGACGTCGCCGAACGCGCGGCCCTCGAGCCGGACGTAGGCCCACTTGCGGTCCTCGAGCCACTGCACGTAGTCCGACGGGCCGACGTGCACGTTCGCCTTGCCCATGTCGCGGTCGACCTGGGAGGTCACGGACTGGGTCTTGGAGACCTTCTTGGACTCCAGGCGCTCGAGCTCCTTCATGTTCTTGAAGTCCATGTTGCCGCCGACGTTGAGCTGCATCGTGCGGTCGAGCTGGACACCCCGGTCCTCGAACAGCTTCGCCAGCACCCGGTGCGTGATCGTGGCGCCGACCTGGGACTTGATGTCGTCGCCGACGATCGGCAGACCCGCGTCGGTGAACTTCTGCGCCCACTCCGGGTTCGAGGCGATGAACACCGGGATCGCGTTGACGAACGCCACGCCCGCGTCGATCGCGCACTGCGCGTAGAACTTCTGCGCCGCGTCCGAGCCCACCGGCAGGTAGGACACCAGCACGCTCGCGCCCGACTCCTTGATCGCGGCGACGACGTCGACCGGCGTCTCGTCGGACTCCTCGATGGTCTCCTGGTAGAACCGGCCGAGCCCGTCGAGGGTGTGGCCACGCTGCACCGGCACGCCCAGCGGCGGCACGTCGGCGATCTTGATCGTGTTGTTCTCGCTGGCCAGGATCGCCTCGGACAGGTCGTGCCCGACCTTCTTCGCGTCCACGTCGAACGCCGCGACGAACTCCACGTCCCGCACGTGATAAGGGCCGAAACGCACATGCATCAGCCCGGGCACCCGCGCGGCCTCGTCAGCGTCCGCGTAGTAGTGCACCCCCTGCACCAGCGATGCCGCGCAGTTGCCGACGCCAACGATGGCCACCTTGACGCGGCCGCTGTTGTCGCCCATGCCGGATTCTCCTTCGGTCGTTTCTTGTTCAGGTCAGTGCTGCTCGTCCGCGGGCGGCCGCTAGTTCTGCGCGCCGCGCTGCTCGGCCTGCTCGTGCGCGATCAGCTCGTTGAGCCAGCGGACTTCGCGCTCGCTGCTCTCCAGGCCCAGCCGGTGCAGCTCGCGGGTGTAGCGGTCGATCTTCTCTTCGGCTCTGGCCATGGCCGCCCGCAAGCCCTCCCGGCGCTCTTCGACGCGCCGGCGACGGCCTTCCAGGATGCGCATGCGGACATCGGCCGGGGTCCTGGAGAAGAACGCCAGGTGCACCCCGAAACCCTCGTCGTCCCAGGTCTGCGGACCGGCGTCGCCGAGCAGCTCGGCGAAGTGCTCCTTGCCCTCGGCGGTGAGCTTGTACACCCTTCGGGCACGCCGGACCCTGGGCCTCGGCTGGGTCTTGGCGACGGTGTTCGTGGTCTTGTCGTGCGCACCGACCTCATCGGCCTCCTCGACGATGAAGCCCGCCCGCTGCAGTCTCCGTAGAGTCGGATACAGCGAGCCGTACGAGAACGTGCGGAACATGCCGAGCGTCTCGTGCAGTCGTTTGCGCAGCACGTACCCGTGCATGGGCGCCTCGTGCAGCAGCCCCAGTACGGCGAACTCCAACACGGTGCACCCCCTCTCGGGCGACAAACGACGACATAGCGTCAACCTAACGCCAGAGTATATCGGGCCGATACATCGAAGTGGCGCAGCTAACGACTCGGAGCATCGGAAGTTCGCCCGGATGGAGTGGTGGAGTTCACCAGAGAGTTATCGAACCGTCGGCGTGTTCCTCCACCTCGCCCAGATCTTTAGACCCAACAGCTCATGGCGGCCCAACATCGGGCACGTACGCTGTCCTCGTGCAGATGCAGCGACACGTCGTGGACTACGGGCTACAGCGCCGGGCGCTGCTGTCCGACTTCCGCGCCGGTCGCCTCGGTAGGAAGGACGTCTGCGACGCAGACCCGTACCTGCTCAGGGCGGCGAAGTTCCACGGCGAGCCGACCGACACCCAGTGTCCGGTCTGCCTTTCGCCTGCGCTGACGCTCGTGTCCTGGGTGTACGGCGACGAGCTCAAGCACGTCGCCGGCTCGGCGAAGACACCGGCCGAGCTCGCCAGGATGGCCGCGCTGTTCGGCGAGTTCACCGTGCACGTGGTGGAGGTCTGCGGGACGTGCCGATGGAACCACCTGGTGCTGTCATACGTCCTGGGCACGGGAACACCGCACGGGACGTCGAAGAGGACCGCCGGGCAGTGACCGAACGAAAACCGTGACCGTGCCAGCGGCGTACCCCGAATCGCCGGTCTGGGAGGCTCCTTCGTGAACGACGAGTACAACCGCTCCTGGCCAGGTCAGGAGCCTGATGAGCCCCGTCCTGCCCCGCGGCAGGGCGGTGGCGCGCCGCGCCGTCCGCAGCCGGGCGGGCCGCAGTGGCCCGGCGAGGGCCAGCAGCCCGGCTGGCCCGCCGGCGGTGACCCCGACGGCGGCCCCACCCAGCGCCGCGTCCCGCCCGCCGGTCGCCCGACGCCGCCTCGTCAGCCAGGAACACCGCCTCCCGGTCCGAACCGCGGCGGCTACCAGCCGCCGCCTCCGCCTTCCGGTCCGCCGAACCGCGAGCCCGGGCTGCTCACGCACAGCCCGCTGGGCGGCGCGGGTGGTTACCCCGAGGACGACTACGACGACTACGACGACGAGCAGGACCGGTTCAACGAGTTCGGCTCGGGCGACGAGTCGTCCGAAGAGGAGCCCACGGTCAAGGACGACAAGGCGGCGCTGACGCCCAAGCAGCGCAAGAAGCGCCGCTGGAAGATCGTCCGCCGCACGTTGTACGTCCTTTTCGGCCTGTTCGTGATCGTGCCCGCGATCGGCTTCACGGTGTCGTACTTCCTGGTCGACGTGCCCACCCCGGAAGAGGTGCTGGCGCAGCAGAGCCAGGTCGTGACGTACTACTACGGCGACAACTCGGTGATGGGCAAGGAGGTCCCGGACACCGGGAACCGCGAGATCCTCAAGCCCGGGCAGATCCCGGAGACCGTCAAGCACGCGGTGTACGCGGCGGAGGACGCCACCTTCGAGACCAACAACGGTTTCGACGTGATCGGTATCGCACGCGCCGCGTACAACAACGTCACCGGCGGCTCCGGCGGTGGCTCCACGATCTCGCAGCAGTACATCAAGAAGGCCACGGAGAACGAGGCGCCGACGCTCACCCGTAAGGCCACGGAGCTGGTCAAGTCGTTCAAGATGAACCAGACCCAGCCCAAGGAAGACATCATCACGGCGTACCTGAACATCGTCTACTTCGGACGAAACGCCTACGGCATCCAGGCCGCCGCGCACGCGTACTTCAACAAGGACGCCGCGCAGCTGAGCCCGTCGGAGGCGGCGCTGCTGGCCGGGCTGATCCAGGGCCCGAGCAAGTCGGAGAACACCGAGTACGCCCAGTGGCGCTGGAACTACGTGATGGACAACATGGTCAAGTACCAGTGGCTGCCCGCCGCCGAACGGCAGGCCGCGCAGTTCCCGACCCCGTTGCCGAAGGACCAGACCAAGCCGCAGGCGATCAAGGGTCCGGAGGCGTTCATCCAGGCCCAGGTCGAGGACGAGCTGGACGCGGCGGGCTACTCCAAGGAGAAGCTGCAGGCAGGCGGCTACAACATCTACACGACCATCGACCCGTCGGCACAGAAGCTGATGGAGGACACCGCGCACAAGTACATGGACGACCAGCCGGCGGTGTTGAAGAACGCGATGGTGGCGGTCGACCCGAAGACCCGCGGGGTGATCGCCTACTACGGCGGGCCGAACGACAAGACCAACGCGGTGGACTGGGGCGGTACGAAACGCAACCCCGGTTCGTCGTTCAAGGCGTTCGACGTGACGGCGTTCTTCAAGATGGGCAAGGGCCTCGGCGAGACGTTCGACGGCACCACGCACCGGCAGTTCGGCACGGTCAACGGAAAACCGCGCTACATCAACAACGCGGGCGCGTCCAACAGCTGTTCGAAGGAGTGCACGGTCGCCGAGGCGATGATGCGCTCGACGAACACCGTGTTCTTCGACCTGGTGGCGAACGTGACCGGGCCGCAGGCGGTCAAGGACGCGGCGAAGGAGGCCGGGGTCACCGGCCTCGACAGCACCGCGGTCGACAACAACATCGCGCTCGGCGGTGGTACGACCGAGGTCACGCCGCTGGACATGGCCTCGGGATACGCCACGTTCGCCGACGACGGAATCGCGATGCAGCGGCACTTCGTGTCGAAGGTGACCGACCCGGGCGGCAACGTCGTGTTCCAGACGCCGAGCAACCCGGCGCCGGCGTTCGCGGACAACAACGCGGACAAGAGCAAGCAGATCGCGGGCAACGTGACGATGGCGCTGAAGCCGGTCATCGACTTCTCGAAGCTGAAGTGTCCGCCGAACCACGAGTGCGCGGGCAAGACCGGTACCCAGCAGTACGACGCGAGCGGCCCGAACGCCAGCGGCAACTCGAACGACAACTCGCAGGTGTGGATGGTGGGCTACACCCCGTCCATCGCGGTCTCGTCGTGGGTCGGCACCGGTGGCAACCAGCCGCTGAAGGACAAGAACGGCAAAGCGGTCGGCAGTGGTGGTCTCCCCGCCCAGATGTGGCAGGAGTTCATGAACAACTACCTGAAGGACAAGCCGGCGGAGAAGTTCTCGACGGTGCAGCCGATCGGCAAGGCCGCGACGGCGTCCGGCGACGAGTCGACGACGACGAAGCAGACGACGACCACCACGACGACCACGCAGTCGAGCACGACGACACAGCCGACCACGACCACGGAGTCGCCGAGTTCGAGTTCGCGTACCCGGCCGAGCATCCCGACGGGGATCATCCCGACGGGCCCGGGCCGCAACGGCTTCGGCGGCACGACGGTGCCCACGGGCTGAGGACAGCACCCGGCCGGATGAGACTGCCTTCAGCCGGAACCAACCCGGCTGCCCGTAACATCGCGCGGGTGTCCAGCCCGACCGACCAAGCAGCCGAGCCCGTGCCGTCGTCACTGAGCCAGGGGCAGCGGATCGCGCCGACGCTCACCGAGCCGTTCGTCGCGGCCGCGAGCAGACCGGTCGGCGGGCCGCTGGGCGAGCACGCGGCGGTGGGCAGGCACTGGTTCTGGTCCCCGCAGCGGGTCGGCCTGGCGATGGCGACGCTCGCGCTGCTGCTGTGCTGGTTCGGCAAGGCCAGCTGCATCCAGCAGTACACCGACGACAACGGGCAGAACCAGCTCGACTGGCGGGCGGGCCGCCCGTACGTGGCGATGTGCTACTCCGACATCGTCCCGCTCTACACCGCGGAACGGCTCGACCAGCCGGGCACCTTCCCGTACCGGACGAGCTGGGTCGACAACGAGGGCACGCCGAACGCGCACCTGCGGTACATGGAGTACCCGGTGCTCACCGGCCTGTTCCAGTGGGTCGACGCCAAGCTGACCGCGGGCTGGGTGTCGATCTCGAACGCGGGCTGGCTGCCGGGTGCGCTCCCGGTGGCGGTCTACTTCAACATCACCGCGTTCTGGCTCGCGGTCGCCTGGCTGGTCACGGTCTGGGCGGTCGGCCGCACCGCCAACCGCAGACCGTGGGACATGGTGCTCGCGGCGATCTCCCCACTGGTGCTGGTGCACGCCTTCACCAACTTCGACACGCTCGCGACCGCGTTCGCCGCGACCGGCCTGCTGGCCTGGGCACGGCGAAAACCCGTGCTGGCCGGGGTGTTGCTCGGGCTCGGCGCGGCGGCGAAGCTCTACCCGCTGTTCCTGCTCGGGCCACTGCTCGTGTTGTGCCTGCGGGCGGGCAAGTTCCGCTACTGGGCCCGCACGGCCGGCGCGACGGTCGTCGTGTGGCTCGCGGTGAACCTGCCGGTCGCGTTCACGCTGAACGCGGGCTGGCGCGAGTTCTTCCGCCTCAACACCGAACGCGGGATGGACCCGGACTCCGTCTACAACGTCATCTCCTACTTCACCGGCTGGGCGGGCTTCGACGGTCCACTCCAGCCCGGGCAGACCCCGACGTGGCTCAACATCGTCAGCGGTGCGCTGTTCCTGATCTGCTGTGCGGGGATCGCGTACGTCGGTTTCGCGGCGCCCGTCCGGCCGCGACTGGCACAGCTGTGCTTCCTCGTGGTGGCGGCCTTCCTGGTGACGAACAAGGTGTGGAGCCCGCAGTACTCGCTGTGGCTGGTGCCGCTCGCGGTGCTCGCGATCCCGCGCTGGCGCCTGCTGCTCGGCTGGATGCTGCTCGACGCGCTCGTCTGGGCGCCGCGGATGTTCTACTACCTCGGCGTGGACCACAAGGGACTGCCGGAGGACTGGTTCCTCAGCTTCGTCGTGGTGCGCGACCTGGCGGTGGTCGGGCTGTGCGTGCTGGTGATCCGCGAGATCTACCGCCCGGCGCTGGACAAGGTCCGCCTCTCCGGCGACGACGACCCCGCGGGCGGGGTGCTCGACGGCGCCCCCGACGTCTTCGCGATCAAGTCCCGGAACAGGTCGCTCGCGGTGCAGTGAGCGGCGCTCAGCCGAGCGCTTCCCGCAGGTAGGCGATGTCGTCGGCCTGGCCGTCGGACGGCGTCTCGACGATGACGGGCGCCTGGGCCTCCTTCGCGACCGCGACCAGCACCTCGGGGTCGATCGTGCCGCCGCCGTGCACGACGTTCGCGTGCCGGTCGCGGGTGGAGCCGAACTCGTCGCGCGAGTTGTTCAGGTGCACGAGGTCGATCCGGCCGGTGATGGCCTTGACCTTCGCGACGATGCCGTCGAGCTCCCAGCCCGCGGCGAACGCGTGACAGGTGTCCAGGCAGAACCCGGCGCCGAGGTCGCCGACCACGTCCCACAGCCGGGCGAGCATGTCCAGGTGCCGGGCCATCGCCCCGTCGCCGCCGGCGGTGTTCTCGATCAGGATCGGCACGCCGAACCCGCCCTCTTCGGCCTGGCGCTCGAACAGCTTGCCCCAGTTCAGCAGGCCCTGTTCGGGATCCTCCTCCTTGCGCACGTGCCCGCCGTGCACGATGAGCCCCTTCGCGCCGATCTCGCCCGCCGCCGCCGCGTGCTGCGCCACCGCCTTGCGCGAGGGGATGCGGATCCGGTTGTTCATCGACGCCACGTTCACCACGTACGGCGAATGGATGAAGACCGCGACCCCGGCGGCCTCGATCTCGGCCGCGGACGGCGTGGGCACCGGCTTCTTCCAGCCCTGCGGATCGGCCAGGAAGAACTGCACGACCTCGGCGGCGCGCTCCTGGGCGGCGGACAACGGGTCGTCATCGCGGACATGGGCACCGATCTGCATTCGGCGAGACTACAGCCGGAAACGACCGGGGTTAACGGCCACGCGTTAGGCCGGATGCAGTAGCGTGAACGCGGTCCGTTGGCGAGCGTGACACGCCGGAACCGGAGGGGGAAAACATGGGGAAGTTCGGCAGCAGAGTCCTCGCGCTCGGCTTCCTCATGGCCGCCTCGGCGGGTGTGGCACTGCCCGCCACCGCCCACGCGGACCCCGATCCCGTTCTTTCCGGCGACTGCGCGAGCACCCTCGGCGCGGACGGCGGCAAGGCACTGACGATCGACGCGGGCGCCGCGGTCGACAAGCCGGGCGCACTGGCGGTCGGCACCGGCTCGGATTCCGCGAACGACCCGGCCGCGCACCTCGACGTCGCCGATGCGGCGAAGGCGCTGCACGTCAACAGCGTCCCCGGCACGGACGCCGTGCGAGTCCTCTGCGCCGACGCGCAGGGCGCGGTGAACAACCTGTCTGCCACCACGCAGACCCTCCTCGGCGGTGAGCCGGCGCCGGCCACGCCGCCCACCGGGCCCTCGCAGCCACCGACCACACCGGCACAGCCCGTGCCCGAGGCGCCCGACGGCCCGGACAGCTCGCCGGACCTCGGCGGCGTGCAGTTCCTGTCATTCCCGCTCGACGCGACCTCGCCGCTGTCGGTGTCGGACCTCTCGTCGCTCATCCCGCCGGTCTCGCTTCCCCCGGCCGCCGAGGGCGTCACCCCGCCCACCGGCACCACCCCCGCCGGCCAGGACTCCGGCAGCGCGCAGGCACTGCCCGCGTCGTCGGTCACCCCGGCCAGGCTGCCGCTGCTGCTCGCGGCGATCGCACTGGCCCTGGCCGGTGCCGCGCTGGCGCACACCTGGCTGCGTCGCAGGCCGCTCTGAAAATTCGCCGCCGTGCGCCCGTCACTCCGCTGGGTTACCGTCGTTATCTCAGTGAGTGATGTCGTCACTGGAGGGCACGGATGCAGGGTCGAACGCGCAAGGTCGCGGCGGTCGGGGCGGCCGCCTTCGTACTGGCCGGATCGGCGGTTCTGGCCACTCCCGGCACGGCGGGCGCGGCGGAGACCATCACCGCGAAATGCGGCGACACGGTGACCGCGCACCCCGGCGACACGATCAAGAGCCCGCTCGGCCTGCAGACGGTGACCGACGGTCTCACCTCGATCGTCGGCGGGCTGCTGTCCGGGCTGTGCAAGATCACGGTCAACGTCGTGGACACCGTGGTCGCGCCCGTCCCCGTGGTCGGCCCGCCGGCCGCCGGTGCCATCGACAAGACGGTCGCGGGCGCCACGAACGGCACGACCTCGGCGATCCAGGGGGCCGCCGGCAGGCCGGCCGGCGGCAACCAGCAGCCGGCGCAGCAGAACCCGCCGAGCGGCGGGTCCGCCCAGTCCGGTCCCGGCAGCAGCCCGGGCAACCAGGGCGCGAACCTGGGAAACCTGATCCCCGGTTCCAGCAGCCCGGTCCTCGGCGGCGGCGACCCGGGGATGTTCAGCCTGCTGCCCTTCGGCTCCACCGGTTACGCGCCGATGCGCGACTACAGCAACATCCCCTACGCGCTGGCCGGGCTGTTCGCCCCGTCGCCCGGCGTCCGCTACGGCGGGCAGATCCCGGGTTACGCGCCGGAGGTCGGCGCACTCGGCGACGACGGATCGAGCCAGCAGGGCAAGGGCGTGCAGAACGCCGGTCAGGCCGAGGCCCTGCCCAGCGACGGCGGCACCGGGCTGCCCGGTGACGTCGGGCTGCCGATGCTGATCGCGGTGCTGGCGCTCTCCGGTGTCAGCGCGGCTCTGGTACGCACCTGGGTTCTCCGGGGAGGTTCGGCATAGGACAGCGGTGCGAAGCGTCTCCCGTGCGGCGGGGGCGGGAAAGCGGCTGGCCTAGTATCTTCGTGGCCTGCTTTTCGTTGTCCCCGTGGATGACGCCTGCGACCACTGAGGAGAAGCACCCGTGCGGATGCCAACGCGGACCGACCTGACCAGGACGACGCGACGGATGCTCACCGCCGGCGCGCTCGCGGCGCTCTTCGGCGGAGCCCTGTTCACCGGCACCGCGTCCGCCAGCACCGTGCTCGCCCAGGGCTGCACGGGCAGCGTCGTCGGCAACATCGGCGACCAGATCGCCGTGCAGGGCAAGGACCTCGCGGACCTGGTGCGCACCGGGGCCAAGGAGCAGGAGGTCTTCCTCCACCTCAACGGCGTCGACCCGGACGGGCTCGCGGACACGATCACCAAGCAGGGCGCGCTCGCCGTCGGCGCGGTCCCCAACGCGGCCACCGGCACCATCACCGGGCAGAACGTCGCCGCCGCCGTGTCGCAGGCGCTGCAGAACGCGAGCGGGCTCGGGGTGACCTCGGACCAGAAGCAGAAGACGCTGAACTCGATCGGCACGAAGGTCGCCGGCAACTGCGGCATGACCACCTACGCGGGCAACTACTCGGCGGCCACCGCGCTGCCGTCCGGCGGTGCCGGCGGCACGATGCCGGTGCCGGGCGGCACGCTGCCCGGTACGACCCTGCCGGGCACCGGTACGGCGACCGCGCCGCCGCGCGACTACGGCAACATCCCCGCCGCGGTGCCCGGGATCGCCGTGTCCCCCGGTGCGCGCTACCCGGCGGGTGCGCCGATCGCCGGGCTGCCGAGCCCGGAGCTCCTCGGCGGCAACTCGGCCGGTCAGACCGACGTGCGCAACACCGGCAACGCCGACGCGCTGGCCGCCGAACCGTCGTCGAACACGGTGCAGCTGCCCATGCTGCTGGCTGTCGTCGCGCTCGCCGGCGTGAGCGCCGCGCTGGTCCGGACCTGGGTGCTGCGAAAACTGTCGTAGCGGCCGGTTACGCTTGTGGGGACAAACCCTCCTGCCACGGACAGTCCGTGGCCGCGAGCCCACAGGAGGTGAGTGGTTGTGTCACGCCATTACGAGGTAATGGTCATCCTCGATCCCACGCTCGACGAGCGCACGGTCGCCCCGACGCTGGACACGTTCCTCAACGTGATCCGCACGTCCGGCGGCAGTGTGGAGAAGGTCGACGTGTGGGGCCGGCGGCGGCTGTCCTACGAGATCAAGAAGCACGCCGAGGGCATCTACGCCCTGCTCGACGTGAACTCCGAGCCCGACGCGGTGAAGGAGCTCGACCGGCAGCTGTCCCTGCAGGAGAACATCCTGCGCACCAAGGTCGTGCGCAAGGTCGCTCCGCGCAAGGCCGCCAAGGTCGCGGCGAAGGCCTGAGGCGACCATGGCCGGAGACACCGTCATCACCGTGGTCGGCAACCTGACCGCCGACCCCGAGCTGCGCTTCACCCCGTCCGGAGCAGCGGTCGCGAACTTCACCGTGGCCTCCACCCCGCGCACCTTCGACCGCGCCAGCGGTGAATGGAAGGACGGCGAGGCGCTGTTCCTGCGCTGCAACATCTGGCGCCAGGCCGCGGAGAACGTGGCCGAGAGCCTGACCCGCGGCGCGCGCGTCGTGGTGCAGGGCCGGCTCAAGCAGCGGTCGTTCGAGACCAAGGAAGGCGAGAAGCGGACCGTCGTCGAGCTCGAGGTCGACGAGATCGGCCCCTCGCTGCGCTACGCCACCGCCAAGGTGAACAAGGTCAGCCGCGGCACCGGTGGTGGTGGCGGCGGTTACGGCGGCGGCAGCGGTAGCGGCGCGCCGGCGGACGACCCGTGGGGTTCGGCCCCGCCTGCCGGGGGCGGCGGCGGCGGTTTCGCGGACGAGCCCCCCTTCTAACCAACCACTCTTTCGGAATTACCAGGAGCACCCACCGTGGCCAAGCCACCCATTCGCAAGCCCAAGAAGAAGGTCTGTGTGTTCTGCAAGGCGGAGCAGAAGGGCCGCCCGGAGACCATCGACTACAAGGACACCAACCTGCTGCGGAAGTACATCTCCGACCGCGGCAAGATCCGTGCCCGCCGGGTGACCGGCAACTGCAGCCAGCATCAGCGTGACATCGCCATCGCGGTCAAGAACTCCCGCGAGATGGCGCTGCTGCCCTACACCTCGACCGCGCGCTAAGGGAGGCACGTCAATGGCGAAGATCATTCTGACCACCGACGTCGCCAACCTCGGTGGCCCCGGCGACATCGTCGAGGTCAAGGACGGTTACGCGCGCAACTACCTGCTCCCGCGGGGCTACGCCATCCAGGCGTCCAAGGGTGCGGAGAAGAACGTGCAGACCATCCGCCGCACCCAGGAGTCGCGCCGGATCCGGGACCTGGACCACGCCAAGGAGATCAAGAACGCCCTGGAGCAGCTCGGCACCGTCGAGCTGACCGCCAAGGCCGCCGAGGGCTCCAAGAAGCTGTTCGGTTCGGTGACCACCGGCGACATCGCCGCGGCGATCAAGGCCGCCGGCGGCCCGCTGCTGGACAAGCGCATCCTCGAGACCGACGGGCACATCAAGACCGTCGGCAAGCACCAGGTCACCGCCCGTCTGCACCCGAACGTGCAGGCCGCGGTGCGGCTCGAGATCAAGGCCGTTCAGTAAGTTTTCCCGGTAGCGAAAAGCCCCCTTTCGATGTCCGAAAGGGGGCTTTTCCCTTTCGCATACGGGAACCGGCGGGCCTGCGCTAGCATCCAAGTTGCTGATCTCGCACGGTGTGGGGACGCGGGACGTAGCGAAGGGGATTGCCGCCATGACGCAGCCAAACTCGGCCAACGCGCCAGTGGACACGCTGACCTCCGTACCACCGCCGGCCCCCATCCAGGTGGGCAGCAACGGCAGCCCCGGCGGCTACAAGTTCGACCCGGACCAGGTCCAGGGCGTCATCAACAAGTGGCAGACGCTGCTGGACGGCGTCAAGCAGGACATCCAGCAAGCCAACATCATCTCTGGCGTACGCGCGCCGGGGCAGGAGTTCGCGAGCGGCGATTTCATCCAGAAGGGCGCCGGCCCTTCCGGTGACACGCTGCTCCAGCAGCACGAACGCATGCGCACGTACATCGAGCAGTACATCCAGGCGTTGCAGCAGGCGAGCGGGAAGATCGCGCAGTCCGAAGACGACGCACGGCAGACGGCCGCGCAGCAGGGACGGGAAATCGTATGAGCAAGACCCGGGCCTTCCAGCTCGGCGCGGCCGCGCTGGTGGCCGCCGGTGTGCTGTCCGCGTGCTCCGGCGGCGGAGGCAGTGCGGGCAGCATCCCTCCCGCCACATCCGCTTCGAGCGCCGCTTCGTCGAGCAGCTCGGGTGGTGGCCTCGCGCCCTCGGTTGCCAACCCGCTGCCGACCGACGCGATCGTGGCGAACCCGTGCAGCGCGCTGTCCGCCGCTCAAGTGACCCAGATCGGGCTGACCGGCTCCGGTGACCTCTCCCACCACGATGTGGGCCCCACCTGCGAGTGGAAGTCCGCCACTTCTTCGCTGAACTCGGTGTACATCGCACCGGTGACGGCGGACAAGAACGGGCTGAGCGACGTCTACGCCACCCGGCAGAACGACAAGTACTTCGAGCCGACGACCGTCAGCGGCTACCCGGCTGTCTATGCGGGCGTCTCGGACCGCTCCGACGGCGACTGCTCGCTGTGGGTCGGCGTCACCGACCAGCTCACGATCAACGTGCAGGCCCAGATCGGCAGCGGTCCCAACAAGTCCAACCCGTGTCCGGTGGCCGAGCGTGTGGCCACGGCGATGGTGCAACATCTGCAGGGCTCATAGGAGGGGATGGGCGACATGGGTAATCCCGCGATGACGGGGATGACCATCGGCACCGTGATCATGCCCGGTGCCGGGACGGTCATCGGCGCGGCGACCGGTGGGCTGGTCGGGCTGTTCTCCGGGCCGGACGCGCAGCAGCAGTCCGCCAACGTCGGCGGCCGGACGATCGACGCGCGCCAGATCTGGGAGCAGATCCACGGCGGCAACTCCGACTCCCTGCACCAGGGTGCCTCGGCGGCCACCAGCCTCCAGTCCGTGCACGACGACCGCGCCGGCCAGATCGACGAGATCAACAAGGCCATGGACGCCGCCTGGCAGGGCGACGCCTCGATGCAGGTGCAGGCCGGGGCGCACCCGCTCGGGGTGTGGCTGCGCGACTCCGCCAGCAACCTGCAGAAGAGCGGCAGCTACCTGACCAGCCAGGGCGAGGCCTTCGACAGCGCGCACGGCAAGGTGCAGGAGATCGCCTCGACGCCGCCGCACGCCGGGTTCATGGACCACATGAACCCGTTCAGCGACAAAGACGACGAGATCAACAAGTACAACGAGCAGGGCCAGACGAACGTGCAGGCGTTCCAGGCCTATTACCAGGCCAGCGCGCAGAACGCGGCCGGGATGCCGCAGTACAGCGCCTGGCAGGGCAACAACTTCTCCGAGGGCAAGGACAAGAACGACCACAGCAAGGACCCGACCGACCACACGAGCACCCTGCCCACCCAACCCGGCGGCAACTACCCACCCGCCAACATCGGCACCCCTCCCGGTATCGGTAACGACGGGAAGCTTTCGCAGTACGGCACGCACCTGCCCGGCACGGGCGACGGGAACGGCAGCGGGAACGGCAGCGGCCAGGACGGCAATCAGACCGGCTACCCGGGCTTGGACGACCTCGGCACGAAGACGCCGAACTGGAACGACGGCACCACGGCCGCCGGGTACACCCCCAGCACATCGGGCACCGATCTCGGCAGCAGCAGTGGCTTCGGCCCCGCCGGCTCCGGTTACGGCGGGCTGGGCGGCGGCCTCGGCAGCGGATCCGGCTCGGGCTCCGGTGGGTCCGGCGCGGGCGGCGCCGGGGCGCTCGGCGGCTTCGGTCCCGGCGGTTCGGGTTCGCTGGGCGCAGGTGCCAGCACCGGCGCCGGCGGAGCCACGGGCGCGGGCGCGGGTCGCGGTGGGGTCGGCGCGGGTGCTGCCGGTGCGGCCGGCCGGTCCGGGACCTCCGGCATGGGCGGGATGGGCCGTGGTGGCCAGGGCAAGGGTGGCGACGACGACGAGCACCAGACGAAGTACCTGGTCAGCGAGGACCCCAACGAGCTGTTCGGCACCGACGAGCTCACGGCGCCACCGGTGATCGGCGAGTGAAGTGCTGACAACTCCGATCAAGCTCGCCACCCCGATCTTGCTCAACCTGATCCGGCGCCGGGGCGGCGAGCCGCATCCGACGCTGTCGAGCATGCCCACCTGGCACGACGAGGACGCTCAGCGCACCGTCGACCAGGAGGTCAACTCGCTGCTCACGCAGTACGGGCTGATGGGGGCGCGCGGGATGGACCGCGGCCTGCTCAACGCGATCGAGTCGATCTCGCGCCCGCAGGTCGAGTTCTACGGCTGGTTCGAGGGCCAGTTCCCCGGTGCGCCGGGGAACTTCGCCGTGCTCGCGGGCAGTGGCGCCGGTGGCGCGTTCGTGCTCGTGCGGGTCATCGGCGAGGAGTCGGTCATCCTCGCCCCGGAGCGGCCGGAAGAGCTGCTGTCCGGGTTCGTGAACCAGATCCCGGTGGCGCGGCCGGCGGCTGGCCAGCCACTGGTCACCACCAAGGCCGAGTTCCAGGCGGGCCGGGACGCGGTCGCCGACGGCGAGTACAGCGTGCTGCGCTCGGGCCGGGACGCGCCGCCGGCGCCTGCCAAGGAGATGAAGCGGATCATGGAAGCGCCCCGCACGGGTGCCGGCACGTTGTACGTCGCCGCGCGCACCCGCAGTGGCAGCAGGCGCCGATGTGAACGGCCGCTGAACTTCGTGGACACGGTGGAAGGCCGCTGGCTGATGGAGGAACGACCGGGCCGTGGTGACGCTCTGGTGGTCTTCACGCCCGCATCGCCGCAGGTCCTCGGCGAGCGGTTACGGAACGCACAGAGCGCACTCGGCTGACAGCGGGTCGCACCACTCACACAGCCCAACAGGCTGACGACCTACCCTCCGTAGTTTTCATCCACAGGTCCGTGCGTACCTTCGGGTTGCTCGTGGGTACGACACGCCGAGCGCAGGTACTGCCGCGACACGCCGAGGACTTTTCCGCAATGTTTTCCACAACTTGCCCACAGGGTTTGACCTGCAGATTTGCCTGACGGGGCAGTTTTTGTCCCCAGGTTGTACACAGCTTGCCCCGAGCTTGTGATTGGTTCAGCCCACCCTTCCACAGTTTGTCCACAGGGTGTCCCCAGTCGATCAACAGGCGAGTTTGCGTTGGTCCTTCCGGGCGATCTAGCGTGCGCCGCGAAGTGGTAGCGCGCAGTGCGCGACACGCCCGCCGAGAGGGCGGGCGACGGGCCGGAGATCCGGCATAATCGAACTGGTGTTCGCCTGACGAGGAGGTGTCCGCGCGGTGGCGCTGACGGACGACCGCGGTCCCGCCTACTCATCGGACCCGGGGCCGGAGGATCCCGGTTCCCGGCGAGGTGAGTTCGACCGGCAGCCGCCCCAGGACGTGGCGGCCGAGCAGTCGGTGCTGGGCGGCATGCTGCTGTCGAAGGACGCGATCGCGGACGTCGTCGAGGCGCTGCGCCCCGGTGACTTCTACCTGCCGAAGCACCAGGCGGTCTACGACTGCGTCCTCGACCTCTACGGCCGCGGCGAGCCGGCGGACCCGATCACCGTGTCGGCCGAGCTGGAGCGGCGCGGCGAGCTCGCGCGCGTCGGGGGCGCCCCGTACCTGCACACGCTGATCGCGACGGTGCCGACGGCGGCCAACGCCGGGTACTACGCCGAGATCGTCGCCGAGAAGGCGATCCTGCGGCGGCTGGTCGAGGCCGGCACCCGGATCGTGCAGTACGGCTACGGCGCGGCCAACGAGGGCGCCGAGATCAACGAGGTGGTCGACCGCGCGCAGGCCGCCATCTACGAGGTCACGGAGCGGCGGACCAGCGAGGACTACGTCGCGTTGGAGGAGCTGCTCCAGCCGACCATGGACGAGATCGACGCGATCGCGTCCCGCGGCGGCACCGCGCAGGGTGTGCCCACCGGGTTCATGGACCTCGACGAGGTGACCAACGGCCTGCACCCGGGTCAGATGATCATCGTCGCGGCCCGGCCAGGTGTCGGTAAGTCGACATTGGGGCTGGACTTCGCACGCTCCTGCTCGATCAAGCACGGCATGTCCAGCGTCATCTTCTCGCTGGAGATGAGCCGCATCGAGATCGTCATGCGCATGCTCTCGGCCGAGGCCCGCATCCGCCTCGCCGACATGCGTGGTGGCCGCATGTCCGACGACGACTGGACGCGGCTCGCCCGGCGGATGAGCGAGATCAGCGAGGCGCCGCTGTTCATCGACGACTCGCCGAACATGACCATGATGGAGATCCGCGCGAAGGCCCGGCGGCTCAAGCAGCGCAACGACCTCAAGCTCGTGGTCGTCGACTACATGCAGCTGATGACCTCGGGCAAGCGCGTCGAGTCGCGGCAGCAGGAGGTCTCGGAGTTCTCGCGGCAGCTGAAGCTGCTGGCCAAGGAGCTCGAGGTGCCGGTGGTCGCGATCAGCCAGCTGAACCGTGGTCCCGAGCAGCGCACGGACAAGCGGCCGATGCTGTCGGACCTGCGTGAGTCCGGCTCGCTGGAGCAGGACGCCGACATGGTGCTGCTGATCAACCGTCCCGACGCCTGGGAGCGGGACGACCCGCGCGCGGGCGAGGCGGACCTGATCCTGGCGAAGCACCGTGCGGGTCCCACCAGCACGATCGTCGTCGCGCACCAGCTGCACTACAGCCGGTTCGCCGACCTCGCGCAGGGCTGAGTCAGGGCACCGCGAGCCCGCAACGGCGCAGGCTTTCCTCGACGCGGAGCCGTTCGACCTCCCGCTCCACGCCGTCGGGCACGGTATCGAGCCAGTGCTGCTCGCCGACGGCGTGGCAGGCCTGCGCGAGCAACGTGTCGTAGGCCTGGTTCGTCGCGCGACGGCGCACCACCGGGGCGTTGTCGGGCAACCGTTCGAGCGCGCGGTGCACCCGGCGGAGATCCGCGGCGAGCCGTTCGATGGGCGGCCCGTCGGGCGGCGGCAGGCGGCGCCGGCGGAGGTACTCGCCTGCCGAGTCGATGAGCCGGGGCACCTTGGCGGACAGCCAGAACATGGCGGGCGGCACGATGCACACCGCCGCGTAGCCGAGCACGTTCCCGATGGGGACCGCCATGACTGAGGATAGGCGCCGCCGCCCCCGCCCTCGCCACACTTGACCGATCTCGCTCGCGCGGAATATCGCAGCCGCCCGCGGCGTAACACAGACTAGTTGTTGAACTTTCAAACGTAGGAGGCTGCGATGAGTGCGACCCCGGTGCTCTACCTGAGCCATGGCGCGCCGCCGCTCGCCGACGACACCACCTGGACCCGCCAGCTCGCGGACTGGTCGGCCGAGCTGCCCAGGCCGAAGGCGATCCTGGTCGTGTCGGCGCACTGGGAGGAAGCCCCGCTGACGCTGGGCGCCACCACGACCGTGCCGCTGGTCTACGACTTCTGGGGTTTCCCCCGGCACTACTACCAGGTGACCTACCCGGCACCCGGCGCGCCCGAACTCGCCGCGAAGGTGCGCAAGCTGCTGCACGGTCCGGGCACCCCGGTGCACGACGCGCCCGACCGCGGACTGGACCACGGCGCCTACGTGCCGCTCGTGGAGATGTACCCGGACGCGGACGTCCCGGTGCTGCAGCTGTCGATGCCCTCACTCGACCCGCGTGAGCTGTTCGAGCTGGGCCGGAAGCTCGAGCCGTTGCGCCACGAAGGCGTGCTGATCATGGGCAGCGGCTTCTTCACCCACAACCTGTCCGCGATGCAACAGGTCGACGGCACCGACGGCAGACCACCGCAGTGGTCCGCCGAGTTCGACCACTGGGGCGAGGAGATGCTGCGCACCGGAAACGTGGACGCGCTGCTGGACTTCCAGCGCAAGGCTCCCGCGGCCGCGCTCGCGCATCCGCGCATCGAGCACTTCGCGCCGCTGTTCGTCGCCCTCGGCGCCGGTGCCGGCGACGCCGAGCCCGAGACCGTGATCGACGGTTACTGGTACGGCCTCGCGAAGCGGTCGGTGCAGCTGGGCTGACCGCGGGCGCGGAAGCGGGCCCGGGAGCGTCGTTGCTCCCGGGCCCGCGTTCACTTCAGGCCGCGGAGATCAGCCCTGGATGTGCATCCCCTTGCCGCCGGCCAGGTCGGTGACCTTGGACAGCACGGCGGTCGGGTTGGCCTGGTCCAGGCTGGGCAGCGCGGGCAGCTGCCCGGTCGGCAGCTGGGCCTGCGGCAGCGCGCCACCGATGTTGGTCGGCAGCACGTCCGAACCGGTCAGCGCGCTCGCGCCGGGGGCCAGCGGCAGCTGCGGCAGCACCGCGGTCACCGCCTCCGCACCCGGCACCGACGACAGCGAGGGCGCCCCGCCGGCCACCGGCAGGACCTGCGCGATCTCGGTCAGGTCGGTCCGCTCGGACCGCTTCTGCACCGGCAGGCTCTTCAGCGACGGCAGCTTGGGCAGGTTCGTCGCCGACAGCTCCGAGGTGGTGACCGGCAGGTCGAACTGCGGCTCGTGGTTCGCCACCGCGATGTCCGTGACGTTGCTGGTGGTCGAGCTCACGACGGCGACCAGACCGGCCGGGATGTCGAAGACCTGCGCCACCACGCCGATCGGGACCTGCTTGTTCAGCCCCGACAGCGCCTGCTGCGGACCGGCGGTGGTGTCGGTGCCACCCACGGTGCCGACCGTGGTGTTGTCCGCGACCGCGTGTGCGACCCCACCGAGCGAAGCGGCGACGCCGAACACCTGGGCCACCGCGGCCACCGGCAGGTCGAAGATGTCGCCGGACAGCGCGCCACCGACACCGGAGGTGGTGATGTCGCCACCGGAGTTGGTCTCGGTGCTGTTGATCCCGGTGCCACGCGCGGTGCCGATCAGGCTGGCCGCGTCGCCGAACACCTGCGCGACGGGCATCAGCTGGGCGCTGACCACGTCACCGGCGATCGAACCGCCGTCGCCGTTGGTGGCCGAGTCGCCACCGGCGCTGGACGCGACGTCGTTGGTGGCGTCGCCGTGGGCCACGCCGCCCCAGACCGCGCCGAGGCCGAACACCGAAGCGGCGGCACCGGCAGGCACCTGCACGATGTTGCCGGCGATCGAGCCGCCCGCACCGGTCGCGGTGGCGTCGCCACCGGCCGTCGAGTCGGTCAGGTTGTCGCTCTCGCCGAACCCGTTGCCGATCCACGAGCCGCCGATGCCGTGCAGCTGCGCGGGCAGCGAGACCGGAACCTCGCCGAGGTTGCCGGCCAGGAAGCCTTCCTTGCCGTCGGCGTTGAGGTCGCCGCCCGCGGTCGACGTGGTGTCGGTCGTGGCGGTGCCGTGGCCCTGGCCGATCCAGGCGCCCCCGATGCCGAACGCCTGCACCGGCGCCGAGATCGGCGCCGCGATCAGGTTCGAGCTGCCGGCGCCGTGGTCGTCCTGGGTGTTGCCGCCGCCGCCCGCGGTGATGTCCTTGGTCTCGCCGGCGGTGCCGCTGCCCTGGCCGATCCACGAGCCGCCCACGCCGAAGACCTCGGCGGGCAGAGCCACCGGGACCTGCACGACGTTGCCGGAGCCGGACGACTCGTTGCCCTGGCTGCCGTTGTAGCCACCGGCGGTGACCTTCTTGTTCTCGGTCGCCGAACCGGACGCGTTGCCGATCCAGGAACCGCCGACGCCGAACACCTCGGCGGTGCCGGCAGGCTGCGCGTGGACGCTGTTGCCACCGAGGAAGCTGCCGTTGCCGTTGGTGTAGGTGCCGCCGCCCGACGTCGCGTCGACGTCGTTCTCGCAACCGGTCGCGTGCGCGTTGCCGATCCAGGTGCCGCCGACGCAGAACACCTCGGCGGGGATGGCGGCCGGCGCGTCGACGATGTTGCCCGACCCGGCCGCACCGCGGCCCGCGGTCGAGGAGAAGCCGCCGGCGGTCGCGCTGGTGCCGATGACGTTCGCGGCGCGCTCGACCTCCGTGCCCGCGGCCGAGTTGCCGATCCAGGCCGCGGCGTTGCCGACGACCGTGGCGGGCACGGCGCCCTGCGGCTGCACGATGTTGCCGGCGAGGAACGAGTCGTCGCCGTGGGTCTGGATGTAGCTCGGGATGCCGTGCAGGCCCGGAGTGGTGTCCCCGGCGGTCGCGTCCGAGGTTTCGCTGCCGGTTGCGTCGGCGTCGCCGCCCCAGGAGACGGCGTTGTTCGAGGCCTTCACCGGAAGGGCGACCGGCACGGCGGCCACGTTGCCGGTGCCCGCACCCTTCGACCCCTCGGTGACGATCCAGCCGCCGGAGGTGGCGTCGCTGTTGCCGTCGAAGTCGGTCTCGGCGTGGCCGAGGAACCAGCCGAGCGCGTTGCCCGAAACCTGCACCGGGGTGGCGCCCTGCGGGCTGACCACGTTGCCGGCCACGCCGCCGTTCGTGCCATCGGTCTGGACGTCACCGGTGGTGGCCGCGGACTGCGCCGCACTGCCGGCGGTCTTGCCGCTGCCGACGAGGCCGAGCGCGTTGCCCGAGATCTGCACCGGCAGGGCCCAGTCGAGGTTCACCACGTTGCCGGCGAAGCCGCCGCCCGCACCGTTGGTGTGCACGTCGGTGTTGTGCCCGTAGGTCTGCGTCTCGTCGGAGTCGACGGTCGCGTTGCCCAGCACACCCACCGCGTTGCCGGTGATCTGGATCGGCAGCGCGAGGTTGCCGACCACCTTGTTGCCCATGAAGGGGTCACCGGTCGACTCGACGGTCGACTCGCTGACCTGGTCGGCGCGCTTGCCGGCGGCGTGGCCGAGCGACTGGCCGATCGTGCTGGCCGCACCGGTGACCTTGGCGGTGGCACCGTTCGCCGCGCTGATCGCGGGGGCCGCCGACTTGAACGCCTCGGTCTTGCTCACCGGGGCGAGCGCGCCGTTGAGCTTGTCGGTGACCGGCTTGGTGCTGATCTCCTTGTGCACATCCGGCAGGTTGACCTGCTTGCCGAGCGACCCGACCGCGTTCTTCGAGATGTCGACCGGAATGCTCGCGTTGACGTCCAGTGGCCCGGCCGGAGCGTCCGGGTTGACGTTCTCGTCGGCAGACGCGATGCCAGTACCCAGCATCAGCAGGCCACCCGTGACCAGCGCGGTTTGAATTCCACGCTTTGCCCAGGTCTGCATTGAGAATTTCTCCTTTTCCTTGGGTTCCCTTGCGGGGCTTGTGGGGTGGGTGAAGTCACCCGGGTTCGCGAAAAGAGGTTCGCGAGGACAAGCGGGGGTGCAGGGAACGCGCAGCCGGGCGGAAGAAGGCACGGCGAACAGGGCGCGTCCAGCTACCCCGTGCGCAGATCAGTCAGGCGTGACGCCGGGCTGCGAGCCCGGCTGGACCGGCGTGTGCCGGATGCCGAAGCGCACGGCACGCAGGCCGTGGGCGTCGACGACGGTCAGCGCATTGGCGGGAACGCCGAGAAGCGGACCGTCGACATGGCCACCGGCGACCGAACCGCCGGGGACGAAGGGGACCCCGGACGGGACCAGCGGGCCACGCGTCGGGGCGAACGGGAACCTGTCGGACTGCGCGCCGTGCCGGCGAGCGCCCGAGTCGTCCCGGAGATCGGGGTGTGCCGCGGCAGCGTGCCCGGAGGGCAGCGCGGCGGCGATCGGGCCCATCGGCCCGGCCGGCGCCGGGGCCACCGGGGCGAGCTCGACCGGCGGTGCGGCCGGGGCGCCCTTGGCACCGCTGTGCGAGCCGGTCAGCGCGGGCAGCTTGACCAGCCCGCTGCGCGACGGGTGCAGGAAGTTCAGGAAGTCCTGCGGCGGAGTCAGTGCCTGGCCGATCACCCGCGGCGCGTCCTGCGGCTCGCGGGTGATCTGCTCCGCGGAGCCGAGGATGCGGTGCGCCGGGTGGACGACCGCTGTCCGGCCGAACTCGTGCACGGCACCCGTGACGTCGTCCGCGGCCTGCTGACCGCGGGCGATGCTCTCGGGGGACTGGGCGCCGGTGCCGTAGCGGGCGGCGGCGCCTGCCGCGTCGCCCGCGAACTGCGCGCTGCCGAGCAGGACGTCGTCACTCCCGCCGAGCACGGCGTCGGTGACCGGGGTGGCCTGCTCGTCCTGCTGGACGGCGATGCCGTCCTGGGGGAGGGCGGGGGGCGCGGTCTCGGCGGAGGCGCTGGCGGTGGTGATCGCCCAGGCGGCGGCGGTGCCGGCGACGGCGCCACCCACCACGAGCAGAGCGCGCGCGAGCCAGCGACCGGCACGTGCTGTGCCTCGCTGTGCGGCCGCGTTCTGCTGCTTCACCGTTCTCCTGCCGAGGATTTCGCCGTTCCCGAACCTATTTCGAATAGAGTTCGCATTGATACGGAACGGGCTTGTACGGACGAGATAACCAAAACTCGGGACCGCCGCGCATCCTGGACACGCCTTGATCGCTCGATCGTGTGAAGAACACGGGGTGTGGTCCGATCTGACCCACGATGATCCAACTGGGCCGGGACCGGCGGAACGGCCCGTCCGCGACAGCGTTCCTGAACAGGCAGTTCCCGTGCTGAAATCCACTCAGCCGGGTGCCGCCGGGCGCGAGGACGCTCACGCGGTCGGCTGCGAAAACGCTTTCAACCGCTTCCCATCGGATGTTCCTCGAAGACCGCCACGTCCGAAACGTCCCGCTCGCTAGGGTGAGCGCGTGACGAACCGCCACGCGCCCGAGTTCCTGGGCGAGGACGCCCGCAGCACCGCCGCCGTACCCAGGGGACTGCGGGTCGCCGCCGCGTTCGCCTGGCGCTTCCTGCTGGTGACCGCGGCGCTCTACGTGATCATGTGGCTCGTCGGGCGGCTGTCGGTCGTGGTCATCCCCGTCTCGATCGCCCTGCTGCTGGCCGCGCTGCTCGCGCCTGCCGTCGCGCACCTGGTGAACATCAGGGTGCCGCGTGGGCTCGCGACCGCGATCGTGCTGATCGCCGGGCTGGCCGTGCTGGGCGGGCTGCTGACGTTCGTCGTCATCCAGTTCACCGACGGGCTGCCGCAGCTGCAGAAGCAGCTGAACAACAGCCTCTCGCAGGTCCGCGACTGGCTGATCAACGACCTGCACCTGCGCCAGGAGCAGATCCAGCAGTTCATCGACAACTCGATCAGCTTCCTGCAGAACAACCAGGCCGCGATCACGACGAACGCGCTGACCACCGCGAGCACCGTCGGCGAGATCCTCACCGGGTTCCTGCTGACCCTGTTCGTGACGATCTTCTTCCTCGCCGGCGGCGACCGGATCTGGCACTTCCTGATGTTCGGCGTCCCGCACCACGTGCGCGACCGGGTCGACGTCGCCGGCCGTCGCGGCTTCGCGTCGCTGGTCGCCTACGTGCGCGCCACGGCCGCGGTCGCCGTGGTGGACGCGGTCGGCATCGGCATCGGGCTGTGGATCGTGCGGGTGCCGCTGGTGGTCCCGCTCGCCACGCTGGTGTTCCTGAGCGCGTTCGTGCCGATCCTCGGCGCGGTGCTGGCCGGGGCGGTCGCGGTGATGGTCGCGCTGGTGACCAACGGGTTCGTCACCGCGCTGATCGTGCTGGGCATCGTGATCCTGGTGATGCAGCTGGAGAGCCACATCCTGCAGCCGCTGCTGCTGGGCCGTGCGGTCAGGCTGCACCCGCTCGCCGTGGTGCTCTCGATCGCCACCGGCCTCGTCGTCGCCGGGATCGCCGGTGCGCTGCTCGCGGTGCCGCTGCTGGCCGTGCTCAACTCCGGTATCCGCTCCCTGCTGCACGAGACCGACCCGCATCCGGAGGAGGTGGACGTGCTGCACGACCAGGAGGCGGCCGCGCCGAACGACGATCCGGCCGAGGCCGCGGACCAGCCCGGACAGTCGTGAGACAGCGGTTCGGCCCGACGGCGGTCGAGCCCGCCACGCCGTTGTGGTGGGGCGCGATCGGGCTGCGGGTGCTGACCTGGCTGTTCGCGCTCGGCGCGGTGGTCGTGCACGACGACGACTACCGGCGTCCCGGCCTGGCGTGGGTCGTGCTCGGCGCGATGGCCGTGTGGACGATCCTGACCAGCCTCGTCTACTCGCGGGAGGCACTGCGCTGGCGGTGGCACTGGTTCGTGGTGCTGGACGTCGCGGTCGTGTGCGGGCTGATGCTGACCTCGCCGCTGATCCTGAGCCCGGCGCAGCTGGCCGGGGTGGACCCGCTCATCACCACGGTGTGGGTCGCGGGCGTACCGGTGGCCGCGGGCACCCGCTTCGGCGGCTACGGCGGGATGGCCGCGGGTCTGGTCCTCGGCGCCGGGACGGCGGTGGCGCGGCAGGCGTTCACCCTCGATGTCGCCCGGGACGGGGTGCTGCTGGTGGCGACCGGGCTGCTGATCGGCATGAGCGCGACGACCGCGCGCAGGTCCGCGGCGGCGCTCGCCGAGGCGTGGCGCAAGGAGGTCGCGACCGCCGAACGGGAACGGCTCGCCCGCTCGATCCACGACAGCGTGCTGCAGGTGCTGGCGCGGGTGCGCCGTCGCGGCGCCGAGGTCGGCGGCGAGGCGGCCGAACTGGCCGAGCTCGCCGGTGAGCAGGAGATCGCACTGCGGGCGCTGGTGACCACCGAGCCGACCAGCACCAGCGCCGGGGAGAGCGACCTGCGAGGGGCGTTGCAGCTGCTCGCGACGTCGAAGGTGCAGATCGCAGCGCCCGCCGGGGACGTGCTGCTGCCCGCCGACGTGACGGCTGAACTGGTCGCCGTCGTCCGCGAAGCCTTGTCCAATGTGGACAAGCACGCGCCGGGCGCGCGGGCCTGGGTGCTGCTGGAGCACCTCGCCACGGAGATCGTGATCACCGTCCGGGACGACGGGCCCGGCATCCCCGAAGGCCGGCTCGAAGCGGCGGAGGCGGACGGGCACCTCGGCGTCGCCCGGTCCATCCGCGCCCGGGTACTTGAGCTGGGTGGGACCATCTCCCTGGAGACAGCTCCGGATCGCGGGACCGAATGGGAGGTTCGGGTGCCGAAGGCGGGGAAGAAGCGATGATCTCGGTCATGGTGGTGGACGACCACCCGATCTGGCGCGACGGCGTGGCACGGGACCTGAGCGAGAACGGGTTCGACGTGCGGGCCACCGCGCCCGACGGTGTCGCGGCCGTCCGGATCGCCAACACCGTGCGCCCCGACGTGGTGCTGATGGACATCAACCTGGGCGAGACCTCGGGCGTGGACGCGACCCGCGAGATCACCATGGCCCTGCCCGAGACTCGCGTGCTGGTGCTGTCGGCGAGCGGCGAGCACAGCGACGTGCTCGAAGCGGTCAAGGCGGGCGCGTCCGGGTACCTCGTGAAGTCGGCGTCGGCCCGGGAGCTCGTCGAGGCCGTGCACAAGACGGCTCAGGGTGACCCGGTGTTCACCGCGGGCCTGGCCGGGCTCGTGCTCGGGGAGTACCGGCGGATGGCCGACGCGCCCGCCGGCGGAGCGCCGCCGCCACGGCTGACCGAGCGCGAGACCGACGTACTGCGCCTGGTCGCGAAGGGGCTCACGTCCCGGCAGATCGCCGAACGGCTGGTGCTGTCGCACCGGACCGTGGAGAACCACGTGCAGTCGACGCTGCGCAAGCTCCAGCTGCACAACCGGGTCGAGCTCGCGCGTTACGCCATCGAGCACGGTCTGGACAAGGAGTAAGTCCGGGTTTTTCCCGGATCCGCACCCTGATTCGCCGCCTTACGCTTTCCCGCATGGGCGAAGACACCGAGACGACACTGGACCCGCGCGACCTCCGGGTCTCGGATGAGGAGCGCGAGCACGTCGTCGGGGTTCTGCAGAAGGCCATCGGCCGCGGCATGATCGATCTCGACGAGTTCACCGAGCGCACCGACATCGCGCTCGCCGCCCGTACGCGCGGTGAGCTGAACGCGGTGCTGGTGGACATCCCCGGCCTGGTGAACCGGGACATGGGCGCGCCACAGCCGATGACCACGCCGCTGATGTCCTCGGACCGGCGGCTCGTGCTGTCCGCGAAGTACTCCTCGCTGGTCCGCCGCGGGCACTGGCTGGTGCCGCCCGAGGTGGTCGTGCAGAACAAGTACGGCTCGACGAAGCTGGACTTCAGCGAGGCCCAGGTGTCGAGCCCGACCGTGCACGTCGAGCTGGACAGCAAGTGGGGCTCGGTCGAGGTGATCATCCCCGAGCACGCGTCGGTGGACCTCAACGCGATCAACGAGATCAAGTACGGCTCGCTGGAGGACAAGACCGGGTCCGACGGCAGGCCCGGCACGCCCCGGCTGGTGTTCTCCGGGCGCGTGCACGGCGGCTCGCTGACTATCCGGCATCCGCGTCGCGGGCTCTTCTCCTAGCCTCGGCGGGGTCGGCCGCGCCCAGCGCCCGCGCCGCGATCGCTTCGCACTGCGCCAGGGTCACCGCCGCGAGACTCGCGCCGACGGCCCGGACCGCGGGCGCGTTCATCGAAAGACTGGTCACACCCAGACCGGTCAGCACGCGCGCGAGCAGCGGGTCCGCCGCCGCCTCACCGCATACGCCCGCGGGCTTGCCGGTCGCCTTCGCCGCTTCGCCGACCAGCGCAATCAGCCGCAGCAGGGCGGGCTGCCACGGATCGTTGAGCGTGGCGACCGCGCCGAGCTGCCGGTCCGCCGCGAAGGTGTACTGCGCGAGGTCGTTCGTGCCGAGCGACACGAAGTCCACCGCGGCCAGGATCTCCTTGGCGGACAACGCCGCCGCCGGGATCTCGATCATCACCCCGGCGCGGGCGATGCCGGCGCCGCGCACGCGCTCGGCGAACCAGGCGGCCTCGGCCGCCGTCGCCACCATCGGCGCCATCACCGACACCTCGGCGCCGGAGTCCTGCGCCGCACCGGCGATCGCCTCGAGCTGGCGGTCCAGCACCTCGGGCCGGTCGAACGCGACCCGCAGGCCGCGCACCCCGAGCGCCGGGTTGGGCTCGGCCTCCGGGGAGAGGAACGCGAGCGGCTTGTCGGCACCGGCGTCGAGCGTGCGCACGACAACGGGTTTTCCGGCGAACGGGGCGAGCACGGCCGCGTAGGCGGCCCGCTGCTCGGCGACGGACGGCTCGGCCTCGGCGTCGAGGTAACAGAACTCGGTGCGGAAGAGGCCGACGCCTTCCGCACCCGCGTCGGCCGCGGCCCGGGCGTCGGCCGGCGAGCCGACGTTGCCGAGCACCTTGACCCGGTGACCGTCCGAAGTGGTCCCCGTGCCGTCCCACTCGACGGGTCCACTCGCGACTGCCGTCAGCACGGATGCGCCCGCGTCGGCGACCTCGACGACACCCGTGTCACCGTCGACCAGCAACGCGGTCGCGTCGAGCGCCAGCAGGCCCCGGACCGCGACGACCGCCGGAATTCCCAGCGCACGCGCGAGGATCGCCGTGTGACTGGTCGGACCACCCTCCTCGGTCGCGAGCGCGAGCACCTTGGCCGGATCCAGGCCCGCGGTGTCCGCAGGGGCAAGATCGCGGGCCACTAGGACACTCGGTGACGACAGTTCGGGCACACCGGGAGGTTCGACGCCGAGCAACTCGGCGACCACCCGGTCGCGCACGTCTTCGACGTCACGAACGCGCTCGGCGAGGTAACCCCCGGCCGCGGCGAGGGTCTTCGCGAATCCGTTGGCGGACTCGTAGACCGCGCGCGGGGCGGGCAGGCCTTCGGCGACCACGAGCCGCTCCGCCTCGCTGACCAGCGCGGGGTCACCGGCCATCGCGGCGGTGGTGAGCAGGATCGTCGCGGCCTCACCGGATGCGGTCTCGGAAAGCGCTTCCAGCCGCGCCGCGACAGCCTGTGCCGCCGGCGCGACGCGAGCGGCCTCCGCCTGCGGGTCTTCCGGCTCGGGCGTGCTCGCGGGCTCGCCGAGCGGTTCGGCGACACGGACGACGGGGCCGCGCGCGCGGCCCGGACTCACGGCGACTCCGGACAGCCTGGTTTCCGACATGGTCTAGACCATACCCTTTCCCCGACCTCGGCGGACAGTTCGATGATCGACCGGTTCCACCTCGTCGGCCACTCGGCGGCACAGCTGGAAATCTAGTGCCGGAAAGCACCCTGTAGACGGGCGGCCCGGTGGCCCGTTGGCAAATGTGAAGAAGTTTGTAACTTCTGCCCCCATCAATGCGACACTAGGGTGAGCGTCCGGTCCGGTCACCCGAATGGGGTAATTCGAGTGTCCGGCCGTCCCGCCGGCACCACACCGGACTCTCCTGAGCTGTCCGACCCCCGGCCCCGCCGGAGGACGGGCATCGGGTCGCCGGTACCGATCGCGTAGCCCCCCGAGCGATCGGTACCGGCGGCGCCCGAGGTTTTCCTCACGCGTTCCGTACGAACCGGGCGCACCGACTTCTAGAATGCGGGAATGGACAAGCCGACGCGCCGGGGCCGCGTGCGCGTGGCAACCGACCAGGACATCCGGCGGACCGCCCGCACGCTGCTCGTCGAGCGCGGACCGGAGGCCGTGACGCTGCGGGCGATCGCACGGGAGCTCGGCATCACCGCACCCGCCTTGTACCGGTACTACGGTTCGCGCGACGACCTGATCGGGCACCTGCGGCTGGACGTGATCGCCGACCTCGCGGCCGAGCTGCGCGAGGAGGTCGGTGCGCTCACCGACGACGGCGCGGTGCAGCTGTTCGCCATCTGCCGCGGGTTCCGCCGCTGGGCGCTCACCCACACCAAGGAGTTCACGCTGGTCTTCGCCTCGCCCACCGGCGAGGTCGGCTCCGCTGCCGGCAGCGTCGCGACGCTGCACCGGGCCAGCGAGCCGTTCGGGCGCATCTTCCTCATCGCCGCCGGGCGGATCCTCGCCACCCACCAGCTCACGATCCCGCCCGCGGAGGCGGTGCCATCCGAGCTGCGCGACGACCTCACCGCGTTCCAGGACGAACTACTGTCGGTGCTGCGCGAGTCGGGCGCGGAGTTCCCGCCGGACAAGCTCGACCTCGGCACGACGTACGTGATGATCCAGTTCTGGGCGCGCCTCTACGGGCACATCACGCTCGAGGTGTTCGGGAACTACCCGATCCCGATGTCCAAGCCGGACGCCGTGTTCGACGCCCTCCTGACCGACCTCGCACACGAGATCGGCCTGGAGAGCGCCTGACGGGTCAGACGACGACGTTCACCAGGCGGCCGGGCACCACGATCACCTTGCGCGGCTCGCCGCCGTCCAGCAGCGCCACGATCTTCTCGTCGGCCAGCGCGGCCGACTGCACCGCGTCCTTGCCCGCGTCCGCCGCGACCGTGATCCGGGCCCGCACCTTGCCGTTGACCTGGATCGGGTACTCGACGGTGTCCTCGACCAGGTACTGCTCATCGGCGACCGGGAACGGCCCGTGCACCAGCGAGTCCGTGTGGCCCAGCCGCTGCCACAGCTCCTCGGCGATGTGCGGGCACAGCGGCGCCAGCATCAGCACCAGCGGTTCGACCAGTTCGCGTGGCGTGCCCTCCGCCGAGCCGTAGACCTTCGTCAGGTGGTTGTTCAGCTCGATCAGCTTCGCGCCCGCGGTGTTGAACCGCATCTCCGCGTAGTCCTCGCGGACGCCGGCGATGGTCTTGTGCAGCTGCCTGCGGTCCTCGGTGGTCGGCTCGGCCGACGACACCCGCGGCTCGCCGGTCCGCTCGTCGACCACCAGCCGCCACAGCCGCTGCAGGAACCGGTGCGAGCCCACGACATCCTTCGTCGCCCACGGGCGGGACAGGTCCAGCGGACCCATCGCCATCTCGTAGAACCGGAAGGTGTCGGCCCCGTAGTCCGCCGCCATCTGGTCGGGCGTGACCACGTTCTTCAGGCTCTTGCCCATCTTCCCGTATTCCTGCGTGACCTCTTCGCCGTGGAAGAAGAACTTGCCGTCCTTTTCCTCGACCTCTTCGGCGGCGACGTAGACACCGCGCGAGTCCTTGTAGGCGAACGCCTGGATGTAGCCCTGGTTGTACAGCCGGCGGTACGGCTCCTTCGCGGACACGTGGCCCAGGTCGTACAGCACCTTCTGCCAGAACCGCGCGTACAGCAGGTGCAGCACCGCGTGCTCCACACCACCGACGTACAGGTCCAGGCCACCCGGGTCGGTCACCCCGTGCTCGGCAGGCCGCGGGCCCATCCAGTAACGCTCGTTCTCCGGGTCGACGAACCTCTCGGAGTTGGTCGGGTCGATGTAGCGCAGCTGGTACCAGCACGAACCGGCCCACTGCGGCATCACGTTGGTGTCGCGGCGGTACTGCTTGGGCCCGTCGCCCAGGTCCAGCGTCACGTTGACCCAGTCGGTCGCCTTCGCCAGCGGGGGCGAGGGCTCGGAGTCCGCGTCGTCCGGGTCGAAGGTCTGCGGCGAGTAGTCGTCGACCTCGGGCAGCACGACCGGCAGTTCGCTCTCCGGCAGCGGGATGGGCCTGCCGTCGTCGCCGTACACGATCGGGAACGGCTCGCCCCAGTACCGCTGCCGCGCGAACAGCCAGTCGCGCAGCTTGTACTGGGTGGTGCCTTCGCCGTGGCCGTGCTCCTCCAGCCAGTCGATGATCGCCTTCTTGGCCTCCTCGACGTCCATCCCGTCCAGGAAGCCGGAATTGATCGCCGGGCCTTCGCCGGTGTAGGCCTCGCCGTCGAAACCGTCCGGCGGCTGCACGGTGCGGATGATCTCCAGGCCGAACTTCGTCGCGAAGTCCCAGTCACGCTGGTCCTGCGCGGGCACCGCCATGATCGCGCCGGTGCCGTAGCCCATCAGCACGTAGTCGGCGACGAAGACCGGGATCTCCTTGCCGTTGGCCGGGTTCACCGCGGTGGCGCCGATGAACACGCCCGTCTTGTCGCGGCTCTCCTGACGGTCCAGTTCGGACTTGCGCGAGGCCGCCAGCCGGTAGGCCTCGACCGCCTCCACCGGGGTGGCGGCACCACCGGTCCACGCTTCGTCCACATCGGACGGCCACGCCGCGGCGGTCAGCCGGTCGACCAGCGGGTGCTCCGGCGCCAGCACCAGGTACGTCGCGCCGAACAGCGTGTCGGGCCGGGTGGTGAACACCTCGATCCGCTCCTCGCCGGCGGCGAAGGACACCCGCGCCCCCCGCGAGCGGCCGATCCAGTTGCGCTGCATGGCCTTGACCTTCTCCGGCCAGTCCAGCAGCTCCAGGTCGTCCAGCAGGCGGTCGGCGTACGCGGTGATCCGCATCATCCACTGGCGCAGGTTCTTGCGGAACACCGGGAAGTTGCCGCGGTCACTGCGGCCGTCGGCGGTGACCTCCTCGTTCGCGACCACGGTGCCCAGGCCGGGGGCCCAGTTCACCGGCGCGTCGGAGATGTACACCAGCCGGTGCGAGTCGATGATTTCGCGCTGCTCGGCGACGGTCAGCTCGCCCCAGCCGCGGCCGTCCGGCGTGCGGCGCTCGTCCTGCGCGTACTCTTTCTCCAGCTCGACGATCGGCCGGGCCTTGCCCTGCTTCTCGTCGTACCAGGCGTTGTAGATCTGCAGGAAGATCCACTGCGTCCACTTGTAGTACTCGGGGTCGATGGTGGCGATCCGGCGCCGCTCGTCGTGGCCCAGGCCCAGCCTGCGGATCTGGCGCAGGTAGGTCTCGATGTTCTCTTCGGTGGTCTTGCGCGGGTGCTGGCCCGTCTGCACCGCGTACTGCTCGGCGGGCAGCCCGAACGCGTCGAAGCCCATGGTGTGCAGCACGTTGCGCCCGATCATCCGGTGGTAGCGGGCGTAGACGTCGGTGCCGATGAAGCCCAGCGGGTGCCCGACGTGCAGGCCGGAACCCGAGGGGTACGGGAACATGTCCTGGACGAACAGCTTGTCCGAGGGCAGCGGGGTCTCGGCGAGCGGGCCGACCGGGTTCGGCGCGTGGTACGAGCCGTGGTCGGCCCAGTAGTTCTGCCAGCGCAGCTCTATCCGCCCGGCCACCTCCGCGGTGTAGCGGTGGCCAGGGGTCTCCTCGGTTGCCTCACTCACACACCAATGGTATGCCGCCGGTCGAACGGGTTCCGACCCGTATCCTTACCCGGTGTTCGCAATCGCGCTGATACCCGTCGTGCTCGGTCTCGTGGTCGCCTGGGGTGGCCTGCTCGGCTGGCGCGAGAAGCTGTCGAACCGAGGCGCGGGGGTGCGCACCGAGGCGACGCTGCGCTCCGCCGAGGCGTTCCGGATCGGCAACAAGGTGGCCGGCCTGCCGACCGTCGTGGCCGGGATCATCGGGGTCTTCGCCGGGATCGCCGGGCTGGTCATCCCCACGACCGCGGGCATCGTGACCGCGACGGTGGTCGGCCTGGTCGGCATGTTCGCCCTCGTCGTCGCCGGTGGGGTGCTCGGTCACCGCGCCGCGCTGGCCGTGCCGGCGCCCGCCGCCGTGCCGGCCGGCTGCTCCGGCTGTGCGTGCGGAAGCTGCTCGCTGCAGAAGGCCTAGTTGCGCTGCAGGTCGCCGGGGTGGGTGGCCAGCAGCGCGGTCGGCACGCCTTGGCGGCGCAGCACCTGGCCCCACAGGTCCCGCTCGGGTGTGGCCAGGACGTCGCTGGGCAGCGCGGGCACGATGAGCCAGTCGCCGCGGTCGATCTCGCCCCCGAGCTGCCCGGCGTCCCAGCCCGCGTACCCGGCGAAGACCCGCAGCCCGCGCACCTTCGGCACCAGCAGGTCGGGGTCGGCGTCGAGGTCGACCAGCGCGACCGGGCCGCGTACGCCGATCAGCCCCGGCACGGCGGCCGCCGTCTCGCCGGCACGCAGCGCGGCCAGGCACAACGCCGTCTTCTTCTCCACCGGGCCGCCGACGAAGACCGACTGCGGTTCGACAACGTGCCGGCCCCAGCTGGGCAGCACGTCGTCGACCGGTACGTCGCTCGGCCGGTTGAGGACGACACCGAGCGTCCCCTCGTCCCGGTGGTCGATGACGAAGACGACCGTCCGACGGAAGTTGGGATCGAACATCGTGGGGGCGGCGACCAGGAGTGAGCCCGGTCCAACCTCGGCGTCCGCTGGCACGAGGCCATGATCCCACCCCCCACCCGGAGGATTCGACCGGCGCGGGAACAACACGCCGCCGGGGTCCGTTGGACAGAGTGGCCGGCGCGCTCCGTGTCCCCCGGGCCCACTTGAGAAGAGCCTTTGTGGAATACCGTTCGGCTGGAGCCACACTGCGCCACGCCGCCGAGAGGCGACCAAGTGCGCCGGCCCCTTCGCTCGCTCAGAGATATCGAGTCGGCACCGTATGCTGTCGAGCTGTGACAGCGAGCGCGGAACCAGAAGTCAGGAAGCCCGGTCCGCGCGCGTTCTTCGCGATGCCGGCCTTCCGCAGGCTGCTGTTCTCCCGCTTCGCCGCCCAGTGGTCCGACGGCGTCTTCCGCGCCGGGCTGGCGGGTGCGGTGCTGTTCAACCCCGAGCGCGGCGCCGACCCGCTGACCATCGCGGGCGGCTTCGCCGTGCTGCTGCTGCCGTACTCGGTGCTCGGCCCGTTCGCGGGCGCGCTTCTCGATCGGTGGGACCGGCGGCGCGTGCTCGTCCTCGCGAACCTGCTGCGCGGGCTGGCGGTCGTCGTCGCCTCCGTCGCGGTCGGGTTCGGGCTCGCCGGCGCCGAACTGTTCGTGCTCGCGCTGGTCGTCGAGGGCATCTCACGGTTCGCCGGCTCGGGGATGTCGGCCTCGCTGCCCCACGTGGTGCCCAGGCACACCCTGGTGACCGCGAACGCGCTGTCCACCACCCTCGGCGCGATGGTCGCCGTGCTCGGCGGCGGCTGCGCGATCGCGCTGCGCGCATTGTTCGGCGCGGACAACACCGGTTCGGCGTGGAGCACCTCGTTCGCGGTGCTCGGCTCGATCGTGGCCGCGTTCATCGCGTCCCGGTTCGGCCGCGGCAGCCTCGGCCCCGACTCGGTCGACGAGCCCGACGACGCGATCGTCGCGGTCGCTCGTGGTCTGGCCGACGGGGGCCGGGCCGCGCTGGCCGCGCCGACGGTCACCGCCGGGTTCGTCGCGCTGTTCGCGCACCGCGCCTCCTACGGCATCTCCCTGCTGCTCACCGTGCTCCTGCTCCGTTACTCCTTCCACGACCTCGGCCTGCTCAAGGCCGGACTCCCCGGGCTGGGACAGCTCGCCGTGATGGCGGCCGCCGGCATCCTGCTCGCCGGGTTCTGCACGCCCCGGCTGGTCGCCCGGTTCGGGCGGCACAAGGTCGTGCTCAGCTCGCTGCTGCTCGCGGCGGCCAGCCAGGCCGGGCTGGGCCTGCCGATGCGGCTGCCGACCGTGCTGGTCGCCGCGTTCCTCATCACCGCGGCCGGTCAGGTGCTCAAGCTGTGCGTCGACTCCGCCGTCCAGCGCGACGTCGGCGACGAGGCACGCGGACGCGTGTTCGCGCTCTACGACACGCTCTTCAACACCACCCAGGTGGCCGCGGTCGCCGTCGCGGCGGCCTTCGTGCCGCTGGACGGACGTTCACCGGCCCTCCTGCTCGTCGCGACCGCCGTCTACCTGCTCGGCGGCCTCGGCTATCTCCTCGCCATCCGGCGCAATCCGCGCGTCTGACGGCCCGCTCTCGCTTAGAGTGATCGCGATGGACGCAACGGCCGGACGCCCGCTCGCCGTGACCTTCCGGCAGGCGCGGGTGGTGGATGTCCACCGCCCGGGCGAGGTCCCGGTGGTGGACCGGCCTGCCGTGCCCGAGGACGAGATCCCGCGTGTGCTGCGGTACCTGGAGCGGCAGCCCGCGGTGCTCGTCGGCAGCGGGCTGGGTCCCGACATCTTCAGCGGCGGCGCGGAGTCCGACGTCCCCGAGAGCTACCACACCGACGGCACCTGGGTCTGGCACGCGTCGGTGCCGCACTACCTGCGCAAGTACGGCACCCCGCCGGAGCCGGAGTTCCTCGAGCACATCCGCGCCCAGGAGTTCCAGCCCCCGTACGTCGACAAGCTGCTCCGGCGCACGGCGGCAGCCGACCTGCTGGGCAGGCCCCGGCCCCGCGCCGACCTGCGGGACCTCGGCCCGACCAGCGGAGACGTCGCCGCCGCGCTGGAGACCCAGCCCGACCCGAAGCTCGAGGACCCGGCATTGCTCGTGGTGCTGGCGCAGCGGCTGAACGAGCAGGGCGTCTGGCCCGAGGCGTACCGGATCGCGGCGCGCGCGGACCAGGCGTGGTGCCTCAACGCGACCGACCGCGGCTGGGAGGTCGCGTGGCACGAGAACTCGGCCCCGGTCGAGCCGAGGTACTTCGACCAGGCCGAGGCAGCGGCCCAGTTCCTGCTCGGCGCGCTGCTGCTGCACCCGGCCAGGATGACGGCCGGGCAGGAGACACCGCTGGAGACCGCGGCCGAGCTCGCCGACTGGCCGATCCAGCCGACCGAGGACGAGCCGCCGCTGACCCTGCTGCGCAACAAACGCGTCGTCCGGCTCCGAGCAGGCGCCGTCGTGCTGCGGTTCGGCGGCGAGGGCGGGAACCTGGTGCACCACGACGAGGCCCGGTTCCCGACAACCTCGCTGCCGATCGAACGGGAGCGGCAGGAGCGCAAGTACCGGCTGTGCCGGCCGCTGACGGTCATCCTCGGCATCGCGATCCCGTGGGCGAAGCTGCCCGGCGGCGCGGTGAGCTACGTGCTGCCGAAGGCCATCCGCGAGCACGTCGCCGACGGCAGCTTGGAGCGTTTTGTCGGTTAAGGGGGAGAAATGCGGTATCGGGTTGAGCTGACTGCACGGCCGGACGGGCTGTACGGGGTGTGGCAGGGCCGGCCGTTCCAGGCCGAACGCTCGACGGCGGACGGAACGATGCTGCTCGCCGCCGCGGCGGATGAGGAAGCGCCCGAGGACTTCGACGGCGAGTGGCAGTCGCGGCCCGCGAAGGTCGTGCCCGAGGACCAGGTCGAGGCCACCTTCAGCCTGCAGACCCACTGCCTGTTCGACGACGAGATCTTCCTCGTCGCCCCCGACCCCGACCCGCGTGCGCTCACCCTGCGCTGGGAGGGGCAGAACGAGGCGCGCGCCCGGCAGCTCGGGTTGACCGAGCTCACCGCGACGGCCACCCCCGACGAGGTGACCGCTTTGTGGCAGGAACGGCACGACTTCCCCCGCGCCGCCCGCCCCGAGCCCGGTGCCGGCGATCCGGAGGCGCTCGTCCGGTCGATCGCGCGCGGGGTGCGGGGGATCCTGCCCGACGGGTGGGAGCGCGTCGCGGCCCAGTTCCGGCAGGTGGGGGAGTACGGGGAGATCGAGATCCGCGCCGTGGGCGACGGCGAGTCCGTGTCGCTGTGCGCGCCGCCGCAGCTCGGTCAGCTGTTCGCGCGGTTGCGCTCGGCCATGTACCGGCCGGGGGCGGGGACGTGGTTCAAGGGCACGCTGACCCTGGAGGCGCCGTCGTCGTTCCAGTTCGACTACGACACGACGAACGAGCCCAACTGGCGCCAGTCCCCGGTCGGCAGGCTCACCGCACGGGTGTACGAGGCGGAGCTGGAGCTGTTTCCGCGGGACCGCGGCCAGGTGCCCGAATGGCTGGCGGCCAAGGCTGGGCTTCCGCTGGACGTGACGTTCCGGCAGGCGCGACTGCCCGAGCAGCCGCAACCGTTGCCGCCGGAGGAGATGCGGCCGGTGCTGGACTACCTCTACCGGGCGCCGGTCGTGCTGAGCAGGCCGGGACGGTTACCGGACACGATCAACCCGAACGCACCGGCCGACGTGCCCGACGCGTTCCACACCGACGGCGCGTGGATCTGGCCCGCGGCCGTACCGCACTACCTGCGCAGGTACGGGCTCCCACCGGAGCCGGAGCTGCTGGAGCGGATCCGGGCGAACTCCTACCGGCTGCCGTACCTGTCCGCGGAGCTGCGGGCCGCGGCGGAGGCCGAGGTGCTCGGCCGGCCGCATCCACCGGCCGCCGGCGCGCCCGAGGTCGACGCGGTGACCCTGGTCGACCGGGGCGGTGAGCCGCCGATGGGCCTGCGGGCCTCGGAGGTGCTGAGCGTCCTGGAGCGGCGGCTGGCGGAGTACGGGATCCCAGGGACGGCGTACCTCATCGGCGAGTACGCCGAGGGTGTGTGGTGTCTCCGGCGGACGAAGTCGAGCTGGGAGGTGACCGGCCCCGGTGCCGGCGAGCCGGCGGCGTTCGCGCACGTGGAGGAGGCCGCGCGGTTCCTGCTGGGTTCGCTGTTGTTGTACCCGGCGCGGACGGAGGAACCACAGCCGCTCGACTGGCCGATCGCCCCCCTGCGCGGGGAACCGCCGCTGAACTTCTTCCGCGCGAAGCGGATGATCGTGCTGCCCGCGGGAACGGTGGTGGTGCGCTTCGGGAACGAGGCGGGCAACCTGGTCCACGACCCGGCAACGCGGTTCCCGGAGGCGTCGCTGGCTCCGGAGCGCGAGCAGCTGAGGCAGATGTACCGGCTGGTCAGGAGCCTGTCCGCGCTCACGGGCGTGACGTTGCCGTGGGGCCCGATGCCCGGTGGCGCGGTCGGCTACCTGCTGCCGCGGGCGATCGGCCAGCACCTGGAGGCGGGGGCACTGGAGCGGGTCTAACCGCGCTCGATGTTCGTGATCAGGGCGGTGATCTTCGACATGCCGAGGGACATCATCGTGAAGCCCTCGTCGACCTTGCGACCGAGCCCGTCGACCTTCTGCTCGAGCCGGTCGAGGCGCTGCCCATGCTCCACCTGGGTCTCGCGAAGCGCGTTCAGCGACCTGGTGTGCGCACGCAACGTGGCGCGCACATCCTGGGCGACCGTGAAGGCGCCGTCAGCGAGAATGTTGGCCATGGAGGCATGGTCGCGCGCATCCTGGGCGACCGCAATCGCCTCCGGCATTTCGTCTTCGAGCTTGGTCACGCGGCGCTCCAGTTGCTCCGTCATGCGAGCACGCTAACCACCCTGAAAAAGCCCCTGACCTGCGGATGCGCTTGATCGCGGCCACTCCGGCGAAGGTGCGCGGGGCGCGCGTGACCGCGGTCTACCGCGGCATCCAGAGCGTCACCCGGGTACCGCTGCCGGGGCTCGACTCGACGCGGGCGCGGCCGCCGGCTTCGGCCAGGCGGGCGGTGATCGACTCGCTGATACCGAAGCCCGCCGGGCGATGAGTCTCGTCGAACCCGGTGCCGTGGTCGCGGATGACGACGGCGATGCCGCCCTCCCGCTCGTCCACCCGCACGACGACCTGGTCCGTGCCCGCGTGCTTCAGCGTGTTGCGCATCGCCTCGCGCGCGGCGTCGCGGATGGCCAGCTGGCGGACCTCGTCGAGGGTCTCCTCGTCGAGTTCGGCCATCACCAGCTGCGCACGCAGTCCCTCGCGCGCCATCTCCGCCGCCAGGGCGGTCAGCTTCTCGCCCAGCGGACGGGCCGCTTCCTCGGCCGACTCGCGCTCGGCCTGCTCGATCATCTGCCGCACCTCGAGCGCCTGCGCCCTGGCGATTCCGCGCAGCTCGTCCAGCTGGTCCGCGGGGTCGCCCTTCCTGGGCAACGCCAGGATCTCCAGCGTCTGCA
This sequence comes from Amycolatopsis acidiphila, assembly GCF_021391495.1. Classification (NCBI taxonomy): domain Bacteria; kingdom Bacillati; phylum Actinomycetota; class Actinomycetes; order Pseudonocardiales; family Pseudonocardiaceae; genus Amycolatopsis; species Amycolatopsis acidiphila. Next base: position 8,161,372 of record NZ_CP090063.1, read on the forward strand.
GCACCGAGTCGTGCAGCGCGCGATGCTGCCGCGCGCGCTCGGCGAGCCTGCCGTTGCGGATGCCGTAGGCCAGCGCGAGCCTGGTCCCGAGGCCGAGCAGGACCAGCGCGCCGGTGGCCGTCAGCGCCACCCCGAGCATCGTGCCGAGGTCGACGAACCCTTGTTTCACGTTGAACACGCCCGAGCTGAGCCACCAGGCGACCATCCGCAGCGGCAGGCTCACCACCAGCAGCCCGACCCCGTACTGCACACCGAGCGCGAGCGTGAGCAGCGCGATCCCGCCGAGCAGTTCCTTCCCCGGCACCTGCATCGCCGAGGTGAAGGACGACGCCGGCACCGATGCTGCGACGACCAGGTACGCGACCAGCGTGAACACGACGTCCAGCAACAGCAGCCGGGCCACGTTGTCGCTGTGGAACGGCGCCGTCCGCAGTAGCCAGCGCAAGCCGAAGAGGTTGAGCGCGACACACAGCACGGCCACGACGACGACCGCCGGGGCACCAGCACCGCCGCTCTGCGCGAGAAATTCACCGAGCGCGCCGAGCACCGCGACGATCCGGTACAGCAGCGGCACCATCGCGACGTACCTCGTCGCGCGGAGCAGCAGGTTGTCCTGCACCGACGGGTCGACCGGACCCGCCATGCCGCGCATCCGGCGCAGCGCGCTCATCGGTGTCGGATCGGCGATGCCGTCGTCGAGGTCGCTGGTGGCCGTCGCCATGGCGGGAGCGCCGCGCCGCAACAGCGTCAGCAGGAACCCGGTACGGCGAGGTTGGGTCACGCCCATTCAGTCCCCCGAACCCGAGCAGAAGTTACGGAATCCCGTTCTCCTCGGCCCACCGCCGCAGTTCTGCGACGGCTTCGTCGTGTGACAGGGGACCGCGGTCGAGCCGGAGCTCCTTGAGGTGGCGCCAGGCCTGGCCGACGAGCGGACCCGGCGGCAGTCCCAGCAGCTTCATGATCTCGTTGCCGTCAAGGTCCGGCCGGACCTTGGCGAGATCCTCCTCCTCGGCGATCCGCGCGATGCGCTCCTCGAGCTCGTCATACGTCCGCTGCAGCGCCATGGCCTTGCGCTTGTTCCGCGTCGTCGAGTCGGCCCTGACCAGCTTGTGCAGGCGCTCCAGCAGCGGCCCGGCGTCGGTGACGTACCGGCGCACGGCCGAGTCGGTCCACTCGCCCTTGCCGTAGCCGTGGAACCGCAGGTGCAGGAACACCAGCTGGCTCACGTCGTCGACGATCTGCTTCGAGTACTTCAGGGCCCGCAAACGCTTGCGGACCATCTTCGCGCCGACCACCTCGTGGTGGTGGAAGCTCACGCCGCCACCCGGCTCGAACCGGCGGGTGGCCGGCTTGCCGATGTCGTGCAGCAGCGCCGCCAGCCGCAGCACCAGGTCCGGGCCGTCCTTCTCCAGCGCGATCGCCTGCTCCAGCACCGTCAGCGAGTGCTCGTAGACGTCCTTGTGCTGGTGGTGCTCGTCGATGGCCAGCCGCATCCCCGGCAGCTCGGGCAGCACGTGCTCGGCGAGCCCGGCGTCCACCATCAGCTCGAGCCCGCGCCGCGGGTGATCGCCGAGCAGCAGCTTCGAGATCTCCGCCTGCACGCGCTCGGCGGTGATCCGCTCGATCTCGCCCGCCATGTCGGTCATCGCCGCGACCACCCGGGGCGCGGGCTCGAAGCCCAGCTGCGAGACGAACCGCGCGGCCCGCAGCATGCGCAACGGGTCGTCCGCGAAGGACTCCTGCGGGGTGGCGGGCGTGTCCAGGGTCCGCTGGGCGAGCGCGTCCAGGCCGTGGTGCGGGTCGATGAACTGTTTCGTCGACAACTCGATCGCCATCGCGTTGACCGTGAAGTCGCGCCGCACCAGGTCGCCCTCGATGGTGTCGCCGAAGGTGACCTCGGGGTTGCGGCTCACGCGGTCGTAGCTGTCCGCGCGGAACGTCGTGACCTCCAGCGTCGCGCCGCGCTTGGTGACGCCGACGGTGCCGAACTCGATCCCGGTGTCCCACACCCCGTCGGCCCAGCCGCGCACGATCTGGAGGATCTCCGGCGGCCGGGCGTCGGTGGTGAAGTCGAGGTCGCTGGACAGCCTGCCGAGCAACGCGTCGCGGACGCTGCCGCCCACGAGGTACAACCGGTGGCCGGCTGCTGCGAACAGCCCGGCCAGTTCGTCGGCCAAGGGCGAGATCCGCATCAGCTCGATCACCGCGTTCCGCTTGGCAGCGAGTTCATTCACTGGGACACAACCACCTGCAGGGTCCACTGTTGCCGGACGAGACACGAGAAGCCAGCCTACCGATCGACCGAAAGTGAGGGAGCAACTACGCGTTCGCGACCGCCGAGTACGCGCAACCACTAACATCACAGCATGTCTGGATCGGCCGGTCGCTCCGGTGGCGGCAAGCCGCGGCGCAGGTCGCGGCGTCGTCGCGGCAGGAAGATGACCACGGTCGACGAGACCTCCGCCGGTGGCCTTGTGGTCGACGCGGACAGGCTGCGGGCCGTGCTCATCGGCCGCCTCGACCGGCACGGCAGACTGCTGTGGTCACTGCCCAAGGGGCACATCGAGGACGGCGAGACGATCGAGCAGACGGCGCTACGGGAAGTCAAGGAGGAGACCGGCATCTCCGCGCGCGTGCTGTCCCCGCTCGGCACGATCGACTACTGGTTCGTGGCCGAGCGCCGGCGGGTGCACAAGACGGTGCATCATTTCCTGCTGGAAGCCGTCGGCGGCGAGCTCTCCGACGAGGACGTCGAGGTCACCGAGGTGGCCTGGGTGCCGATCGCGGAGCTGGAGGGCAGGCTCGCGTACACCGACGAACGTGCCCTCGTCCGCAAGGCCCGTGAGCTGTTCATCGACGAAGAGCCGGCCACCGAAGGAGTCGGAGAGTGAAACGGTTCGCCGCCGTCGTGTCGGTCGCGATCCTGATCGTCCTGCTGGCGCCGCTGAGCGCGGGCGCCCAACCGGTCACGGACACCCCCAGCAGGCTGCGGCTGGACGTCACCCAGATGAACCCGCGGACGCTCACGTCCACCTCGACCACGCTCAACATCACCGGCACGGTCACGAACATCGGCGACCGCCGGATCAGCGACCTGCAGGTGCGCCTGGAGCTGGGCGAGCGGCTCGGCAGCGAACGGCAGGTGCGCACGGCGCTGTCCGGCACGCCGGCGACCGCCGCGTCGAACACGAGATTCGTCGACATCGATCCGGGCACCCTGGAGCCGGGGCAGACCGGTCAGCTGAACATCACGGTGCACGTCGACGGGACCGGTGGTGGCCTGCGCGTGAACGGCGCGGGCGTCTACCCGCTGCTGGTCAACGTCAACGGCACCCCGGACTACGGCGACCAGGCACGGCTCGCGTCGATGAGCCTGCTGCTGCCCGTGCTCGGCGCACCCGGCAAGGCCGGCGCGCAGCCGCCGGGCCAGCCGTCGAAGGTCACCATGCTCTGGCCCATCGCGGACACCCGCCCGCGGATCGTCGCCGCACCCTTCAACGGCAAGGTCGTCCTCGGCGACGACGTGCTGGCGAGTGAGCTGCGCCCCGGCGGACGGCTCTACGCGCTGGTGTCCTCGGCGCTGGCCGTGCGGGACGAGCCGCAGGTCAGCAAGTCGCTGTGCTACGCCGTCGACCCGGATCTGCTGGACACCGTGGACGGGATGAGCCGCGGCTACGAGGTCCGCACGCCCACCGGGAACATCGCGGGCGGTGGCGTCGACGCGGCCAAGGCCTGGCTCGCGTCCCTGCGCGAGCTGGTCGCCAACCAGTGCGTGATCCAGCTGCCCTACGCCGACGCCGACCTGTCCGCGCTCTCCGGCGTCCGCGGCGGCGATCTGATGAACTACGCGCTCAACACCGCCCAGCACGTCCAGCAGCTCATCGGCGCGCAGCCGCTGCCCGGTGTGCTGTGGGCGGACGGCCCGCTCGACCCGGCCGCGCTCGCCTCCCTGCAGGCCACGGGGATCAAGACCCTCATCGCGGACCCGGCGGACATCTCCGGCGGCGGCGAGGGAGGCGTCGCGGTCAAGGGCACGTCGCTGCGCGCGCAGCCGGTCGACTCGCTGGTGTCGACCGGGCTGACCGGCGCCTCCGGCAACTCCGCGGCGTTGACCCCGCCCCAGGATCCGGCCATCGGGGCACAGAACGGGCTGGCCACGCTGGCCTACCGCGGGCTGACCGGCGGCGGTGACTCCGTACTCGTGGCGCCGCCGCGCCGCTGGTCGGTGCCGGAGTCCGAGCTGACCCAGCTGCTGCAGGCGCTCGGTGACCTGCTCGACCACCGGATGCTGACGGCCGCGTCCCTCCCGCAGGTGCTGAACACGGCGCCGACGGGCACGGCGTCGATGAACTACACCGCCGAGGACGTCGCCTCGGCCACCCCGGCCTCGGTGACCGGCTCGATGGGCTCGGTCGAGGCCACGATGGCGGACATCCGGGGCGCGATGGCCGTGGACCCGACGGCCCAGGTCGACCCGGACCAGCTGCTGATGCCGCTGCGGTACGCGCTGGTGCGCAACTGCTCGACCGCCTGGCAGGGCAGCTCCGACGCCGCGGAGGTCTCCGCCAACGACTCCCGCACCCAGCTGCACGCCCTGCTCGGGCAGGTCACCGTGGACACTCCGGCCGTGCCCATCTCGCTGGCCTCCGGCTCGGCGCCGCTGCCGGTGTTCCTGCAGAACATGCTGCCGGTGCAGGTGACCGTGCGGATCACCCTGAACAACAGCACCGGCCTGCGCACGGGCGACATCGACGACCAGCTGCTGCCGGCCGGCCTCGGCGCGAACCGCAAGATCACCATTCCCGCCGAGGCGTTGCGCGCCGGCCGGTTCAGCGTGACCGTCGCGCTCAGCACGCCGGGCGGGACACAGCTGGGCAACCCGGCGCGGTTCGAGCTACGGTCCAACCAGTACGGCGTGGTGACCCTGGTGCTGACGATCGCGGGCGGGGTGGCGCTGGTGCTGCTGTCCGGGCGGCAGATCTATCGCCGGGTCCGGGCTCGCGGCGCCAGGTGATTACCCTGGAGTGACCGTATCGACCGCCGAAGATGGGGCACGCGTTGGACAGAGAGCCGGGGTGGCCACCCGAGCCTCCCGCCGACCGTGTCGCACGGCGGCCGCCGCCTGACCGCGCGCCGGCGCCCGAACCGCCCCGGCGGCGGGTACCGCCACCGCCCGCCAACGGGCGGCGCAGGCAGGTCCCGCCGCAGGCACAGCAGGGCCAGGTCCCGCCGGTGCGGCAGCAGCCCCCGCCGCGCCAGCCGCCGCCCCCGCCGCCGCGCCGTCAGCCGGTGCGGCCCTGGCGCCAGGAGCGCGAGCAGCAGGACAGCATGCCCTTCGGGGCGCCGCCGCTGCCGCCGAACGACCCCGACGCGACGGTGTTCATCCCCCGCGTCGGCGGTGTCCCGGCCAGCTCGAAATGGCCGGTCGCCGACCCGGACTCGATGCGTCCGTACGACTCGCTCGCCACCCGGATGCTGCCGCGGCTGCCCAGCGCGTCCCAGGGTTCGTTCGGTGAGGGCCCCGGCCTCGACGCGACCGGCTACCTGCCGAAGGTCGAGAAGCCGGCCGCCGCGGCGCCGTCGCTGGTCAAGTCGAGCAGCCGGATCGCCGTCGCCTCGCTGATCAGCCGCATCACCGGCTTCTTCTGGAAGATCATGCTGGTGTGGGCGGTCGGCACCGGCATCGTCAACGACTCGTTCAACATCGCGAACACGCTGCCCAACATCGTGTTCGAGCTGCTGCTCGGCGGGGTGCTGAGCAGCGTCGTGGTACCGCTGCTGGTGCGCTCCCAGGACGACCCGGACGGTGGCGAGGCCTACACGCAACGGATGCTGACGGTGGCCTCCGTGCTGCTGCTGTTCGGCACGATCGTCGCCGTCATCGCCGCACCGGCGTTCACGTCGCTGTACACCGACGGCGGGTCCGGCGAGGCGAGTCCCGAGCTCACCACCGCGTTCGCCCGCCTGCTGTTGCCCGAGATCCTGTTCTACGGCCTGTTCGCGCTGCTCTCGGCGGTGCTCAACGCCAAGCAGATCTTCGGTCCCGCCGCCTGGGCCCCGGTCGTGAACAACCTCGTGGTGATCGTGACGCTGGGCCTGTTCATGGTGCTGCCCGGCGAGATCAGCACCAACCCCGTGCGGATGGGCGACACCAAGCTGCTCGTGCTCGGCGTCGGCGTCACCATGGGCATCGTCGTGCAGGCGATCATGCTGGTGCCGCCGCTGCTGCGCACCGGCTTCCGGTTCAAGTGGCGCTGGGGCCTCGACGCGCGGATGCGCGAGTTCGGCGGCCTCGCCCTGTGGATCCTCGGCTACGTCGGCGTCAGCCAGATCGGCTTCACGATCAACACCCGGGTGCTGACCAGCGGGGACGCGGGCGGCGTGACGATCTACTCCAACGCCTGGCTGCTGTTCCAGCTGCCCTACGGCGTGATCGGGGTGTCGCTGCTGACCGCGATCATGCCGCGGCTGAGCCGCAACGCCGCCGACGGCGACACCCGCAAGGTCGTCGCGGACCTGTCGTACGCCTCGCGCATCTCGACGGTGATGCTCGTGCCGATCGCCGCGGTGATGAGCGTGATCGGCTCCTCGGTCGGCATCGCGTTGTTCAGCGGTGGTGCGAACTCCTCCGTGCAGGCGGAACGGCTCGGCGAGGCGCTGGCCATCTCGGCGTTCGGGTTGCTGCCGTACGCGCTGGTCATGTTGCAGCTGCGGGTGTTCTACGCGATGAAGGACGCCCGCACCCCGACGCTGATCATGATCGTGATGACCATCGTCAAGATCCCGCTGCTGTATCTGTGCCAGGCGCTGCTGTCGGACCAGAACATCGTGCTCGGCGCCATGATGGTCAACTCACTGACCTTCGTGGTGGGCGCGATCATGGGGCAGGTGTGGCTGTGGGTGAGCCTCGGCAACCTGCGCAGCAAGCGGGTGCTCGGCGTCATCCTGTTCACCGTCGTGGCGAGTGCGCTCGGCGTGGTCGCGGCGGTGCTCGTCGGCGGGATCGTGCCGGACTTCGGGGTGCGGATCACCGCCTGGCTCAAGCTCATCCTGCAGGGGATCGTCGGCCTCGGCGTCTCGTTCGGCGTGCTCGCGGCGCTGAAGGTCGAGGAGCTCGCACCGGCCACGAAGCGCATCACCCGTTTGGTCAAGCGCCGGTAACGATCGACACACCGATAACCCTGAATGACCCGTGGTACTCGCGTACCCTCATCTCTTAGGTGCGCGAAAGAGAGAGCGTGGGGTGAACGAGAAGCGGAGCGAGCAGGTCGGGATCCGCGCGCGGGGTGGATCCCTCGCGCCCGGAAGTGTCGTCGGCGACGGCAGGTACCGGCTCCTTGCCCAGTTCGGTATCGACGAACGTGCCGGCGCTCACCTCTGGCGAGCGCGGGACGGCCAGCTCCGCCGTGATGTCGCGCTGACACTGCTGGTCGGCGACCCGGCGGACGCGGAGTCCGCGCGGATGGCGCGCCGCACCCTCGAACGCGCCGCCCACGCCGCGAAGTTCACGCACGAAGGCGTCGCCCGCGTGCTCGACGTGCTCAGCCTCGGCACCGGCATCACCTCCAGCGAGGGCCTGCTCGGCGTCGTCGTCACCGAGTGGACCAAGGGCACCGACCTCATCGACCTGGTCGCCGAACACCCCGTCGCCCCGCTCACCGCGGCGCGGATGGTGCAGAAGCTGGCCGAAGCGGTCGAGCGCGCGCACCACTCGGGCCTCGTGCTCGGCCTCGACCACCCACAGCGCCTGCGGCTGACCACCGACGGCACGCTGCGGCTGGCGTTCCCCGGCCCGCTGCCGGACGCCACCCTGCGCGACGACGTCAAGGCGATCGGCGCGGTGCTGTACCTGTTGCTCACCGGCCGGTGGGCGCTGCCCGGTGGCCCGGCCGCGATCCCGGCGGCGCCGCAGGCGCCCAACGGGCGGCTGGTCCCGCCGCGCTCGCTGGTGCCCGCGGTGCCGACGGAGCTGTCGTCGCTGGCGGTCCGCACGATCGAGGACGGTGGCCATGGCGGCATCCGTACCAGTGCCGCGATCCTGCGGGCGCTCGAAGTCGCAGCCGAAGCCGAGGAGCGCACCCAGTTGATCAACGCCGCCGGCGTGAAGCCCGACGACGACGGCACGATCTGGACCACTAAGAAGCCGGTCAAGGACAAGGCGCACCGGCGCAAGCTGGCGCTGGGCGTGACCGTGCTGGTCGTTGCCGCGGTCGGCATCCTGGCCTGGCTCGGCATGCTCGCGATCAGCTTCTTCCAGGACACCCCCAGCGGCGGGCCGCCGATCAACGTCGCGGCGCCGACCACCACCGCGGCCCCGCCGTCCACATCGCCGGCGCCCCCGCCTGCCAGCAGCAACAACCCGCCCGGACAGGCGCAGATCGGCGCGGCGGTCGAGCCGAGCGGTGCCACGGTCTACAACCCGGACGGCGATGGTGACAACACCAGCCGCGCGAAGAACCTGATCGACGGCGACCCGGGCACCACCTGGCGCACCGACCAGTACCGCCAGCAGTTCCCGACGATCAAGCAGGGCGTCGGCATCCTCGCGAGCTTCGACAACCCGATCAACCTGGCGAAGGTGACGATCGCCGGCGGCACCGCGAACACGGTGGTCGAGCTGCGGGCGGCCGACTCGAAGAACCCCGACCTCGGCTCCACCCGGGTCCTCGGCACGGCCACGCTGAACGGCCAGTCCACCGACATCGCGCTGCCGCAGCCGCAGCCGGGTCAGTACTTCGTCATCTGGATCACCAAGCTGGGCAGCAGCGGCGGGAAGTACCAGTCGCAGATCGGCGAATTGACCTTCTTGCCTGCCCAGTAGTGTGTCGCGGGTGACCGCAGCCGTACCCACGGACGCCGATCTCATCGCGGCCCACGCCGCCGGGGATCCCTCCGCGTTCAGCGAACTGGTGCGGCGGCATCGAGACCGGATGTGGGCCGTCGCGCTGCGTACGCTGCGCGACCCCGAAGAGGCGGCCGACGCTCTGCAGGACGCCTTCATCTCCGCGTTCCGGGCCGCCGGCAACTTCCGCGCCGAGTCCCAGGTGACGACCTGGCTGCACCGGATCGTGGTGAACGCCTGCCTCGACCGCATGCGCCGCAGGCAGGCCCGCCCGACGGTGCCACTGCCGGAGACCGGGTTCAACGAACCGGCGACGCCGCGGGACTCGATGGCCGACCGGGAGACCCGGCTGGTCATCCAGTCCGCGCTCGACCAGCTGCCCGAGGACCAGCGGGCGCCGATCGTGCTGGTCGACGTCGAGGGTTACTCGGTGAGCGAGACGGCGAAGCTGCTCGGGATCGCGGAGGGCACGGTCAAGAGCAGGTGTGCCCGGGGTCGCGCCAAACTCGCCAAGGTTCTTGGTCATCTGCGGAACCCGGATGCGATTGCGAACGTCCCAACTTCCGAAAGCAAACGCCGAGGGGAGGCTCGATGAACGGGGTACCCCCGCTGCAGCGGGCCGGTCGGGCGCAGGCACAGGAGGGACGATGACGGACGAAAGTCGGGGGATCGAGGCCGTCGGCCCGCCCTGGTCTGTCGATTTGCTCGCCGACCTGCACGCGGGCGTGCTGGACGACCACGAGGCGGCGCAGCTGTGGCCGCGGGTCCAGGCCGACCCGGAGGCGCGCGCGATCATCGAAGCCCTCGAGGCGACCACCACGGACCTGGCGAGCCTGGCCACCGCGCCCGCGCCGCCGATGCCGGCCGAGGTGGCCTCGCGGATCGACGACGCCCTCGCACAGGAAGCCCGCGGTGCCACCGGGGTCGCGCCGGTGGTGGATCTCGCCGCGGCGCGCCGCAAGCGCAACCAGCGCATCGGCTGGATCAGCGGGGTCGTGGCCGTCGCCGCGGCCGCGGTGGCGGCGATCGCCATCGTCGTACCGGGCTCGGGCGAAACCACCGGTACGCCCGTCGCCGCACCGCCGCCGAGCGCCCAGCCCGGTGGCTCGGCGCTGGCCGTGCGCAGCGACCAGCCGCAGGCCGCGGTCGGCCGGCTGAGCACGGGCGTGAAGGACTACGGCCCGCTCGGGAACGCACAGCGTCTGAGCAGCTGTCTGCAGGAAGCCGGCTTCGCGCCGACGGCCTCGCCGATCGGGGTCCGGCCGGGCACGCTCGACGGGCAGCCCGCCGTGCTGGCACTGCTGACCACGGGCAAGCTCGCCGAGTTCCGGCTCGTCGCGCTGTCCCCGGAATGCGGCCTGAAACCCCTGCTCGACCAGGTGGTCGGCCGGTAGTCTTCCGCGTCACGCGACAGGCGTCACCGCCGGGAACACCTGACCCTACGATCGTGTTGAGCCTGGTACGCAGGTCATGACGAGCGGAGGTCACGGGTGGCAGCGGAAAACGTTCGGAACCTGATCATCGTGGGATCCGGACCGGCTGGGTACACGGCGGCGATCTACGCCGCGCGCGCCCAGCTCGAGCCTCTGGTGTTCGAAGGATCCCAGTTCGGTGGCGCGCTGATGACCACGACCGAGGTGGAGAACTACCCCGGCTTCAAGGACGGCATCCAGGGTCCCGACCTCATGGACGAGATGCGCAAGCAGGCGGAGCGCTTCGGCGCGGAGCTGCGTGCGGAGGACGTCGAAGAGGTGGAGCTGACCGGCGACGTCAAGTACGTCACCGCGAATGGCGTCCGCTATGCGGCCAAGGCCGTGGTCCTCGCGATGGGCGCCGCAGCGCGGTACCTCAACGTGCCCGGCGAGCAGGAGCTGCTCGGCCGCGGCGTGTCGGCCTGTGCGACCTGTGACGGCTTCTTCTTCCGCGACCAGGACATCGCCGTCATCGGCGGTGGCGACTCGGCCATGGAGGAGGCGACCTTCCTGACCAAGTTCGCCCGCTCGGTGACGATCATCCACCGCCGTGAGGAGTTCCGGGCCTCGAAGATCATGCTGGAGCGTGCCCGCGCGAACGACAAGATCCGCTGGGCGCTGAACAAGCAGGTCGTCGAGGTGCAGGGCGAGGGCAAGGTGCAGGGCGTCAAGCTGCGTGACACCGTCACCGGCGAGGAGTCGGTCCTGGACGTCACCGGGTTCTTCGTCGCCATCGGCCACGACCCGCGCAGCGCGCTGGTCCGCGGCCAGGTGGATCTCGACGACGACGGCTACGTGCTGACGAAGGGCCGCACGTCGTACACGAACCTCGACGGGGTGTTCGCGTCCGGTGACCTGGTCGACCGCACCTACCGCCAGGCGATCACCGCCGCCGGCTCTGGCTGCAGCGCGGCCATCGACGCCGAGCGCTGGCTCGCCGAGCACGCCGGTGCCGAGCAGGCCGAAGCCGCGCCCGAACTGGTCGGCGGCGGCTACGGCCCCGGAATCAACTGACCACCAGACCTCACATCCCACAGGTAAGGAGAAACCGATGTCCGACACGGTGAAGGTGACCGACAACTCGTTCGCTGACGACGTGCTGACCAGCGAGACCCCGGTCCTGGTCGACTTCTGGGCGACCTGGTGCGGGCCGTGCAAGATGGTCGCGCCGGTGCTCGAGGAGATCGCCAGCGAGCACAAGGACAAGATCAAGATCGCCAAGCTGGACATCGACGAGAACCCGGGCACGGCGCGTGACTACCAGGTCATGTCCATCCCGACGCTCATCCTGTTCCAGGGTGGCAAGCCGGTGAAGCAGATCGTCGGGGCGAAGCCGAAGGCCGCGCTGCTCTCGGACCTTTCCGACGTTCTCGCCTGAGCAAGGCAACCTGAACCCGGGGGCCTGCGTCTTCCCAGGACGGCCCCCGGGTTTCTTGCTGCCTTCTACACGGGCGGGTGACGCACCGACCGGCCCTGCGTGGTCACAGAGAGTCCACAAGGCAGAATAGGGGTCCGGGCCAGCTGCCCGGGACTGTTTGCGCCGCACCGGATTTTCTCGCCGGTGCCCAAGGAAGAGCGAGGAGTGCATGCGGGTACTCCGCCGCGGTGACGCCGGTGAGGACGTCGCTGAGATCCGTTCGATGCTGGTGTCACTGGGCCTGCTCAGGACTGCCGGCGAGGCCGACGGTCAGGCGCTCTTCGACCAGGAGGTCGAGCGGGCCGTCCGCGGCTTCCAGCAGCGTCGTGGGCTGATCACCGACGGGATCGTCGGGCCGGCCACCTACCAGGTGCTGCGGGGCGCGACGTTCCATCTGGGCAGCCGCCCGCTCGCGTATCTGATCTCCGCGCCCGTGCACGGTGACGACGTGTTCGCCCTGCAGGACCGGCTCACCGAACTGGGGTACGACGCCGGCCGCCCGGACGGGTTGTTCGGTGGGCATACGGAGAAGGCGCTGCGGAACTTCCAGCGTGACTACGGCCTGACCGTCGACGGCATCTGCGGCACGGCGACAGTGCGCGCGCTGCGCCAGCTGTCCCCGCGGGCCCGTGGCGGCAGGCCGGTGTTCCTGCGTGAGCAGGAGCAGGTGCGGCAGGCGGGGCCGCGGCTGCGCGGCAAGCGCATCGTGATCGACCCCGGCCACGGCGGCCAGGACACCGGGATCGAGGTCCAGAACGTCCGCGAGGCGGCGCTGGCCTGGGACCTGGCGCGCCGGCTCGAGGGTCGGATGAAGGCCACCGGGATGGAGGCGCTCATCTCGCGGGGTCCGGACAACGGCCCGACCGAGGCCGAGCGAGCTGCGTTCGCCAACGAGGCCGGGGCGGACCTGTTCCTGTCGCTGCACTGCGATGCGAACCGGTCGCCGCACGCCCAGGGGGTCGCGACCTTCCACTTCGGCAACGGCTACGGGACGACCTCCACGGTCGGGGAGCTGCTCGCGGGGTTCATCCAGCGCGAGCTCGCGGCGCGAACGGGCCTGCTGGACTGCCGGACGCACGCGAAGACATGGGAGATCCTGCGCTTGACCCGCTGCCCGGCGGTGCGCATCGAGATCGGCTACCTGACCAACCCGAACGACCGCGCCCGGATGTCGGACCCGGCGTTCCGCGACGTGGTCGCCGAGGGCATCCTCGTCGCCGTCAAGCGCCTGTACCTGCTGGGCGAGGGTGACCAGCCCACGGGCACCTTCACCTTCGCCGACGTGCTGGCCCACGAGCTCGCGAAGGCCGAGTAGCAGAACACCCAAACGGCGCAACAACACACAGCTGTGGACAAGTCGACATACCTGTCCACAGATCTGTGGACAACTACACGCGAACGGGGCTCGGTTCCGCCGTCTGGATGGTGACCTGGCCGAGCAGGCGCTCCAGCGCGGCTTCGACGTCTTCCTTCCAGGAGATCGCCGAGCGCAGCTCCAGGCGCAGCCGCGGCCATTTCGGGTGCGGGCGCACGGTCTTGAACCCGACCGCGCTGAGGAAGTCCGCCGGCACGACGCACGTGTGGCCCATCGCGTCGTTCCCGGGCTCGTCCGGGTTCGAGTCGCCGAAGGCCTCGATCGCGCGCACGCCGCGCCGCGTGAGGTCCTTCGCCACCGCCTGGACCAGCGTCCGGCCCAGGCCGCCGCCGCGGAACTCCGGCAGCACGTGGAAACCGGTCAGCAGCACGGCGTCCGCGCTCGGCGGTGACGTCGGGAAGGCGTTGGCCCGCGGGACGGCGTTCGGCGGGGCATACAGCACGAAACCGACCGGCAGGTTGTCGCTGTAGATGAGCCGGCCGCAGGAACCCCATTCCAGCAGCACGCTGGACACCCAGGCTTCCTTCTCCACCTCGGTCGAGCCGAACTCCTCGGCCTGGGCCCGCAGGTGCGGCGCCAGCTCCCAGTACACGCACCGGCGACAGTGCTTCGGCAGCTGCTCCAGGTTGTCCAGCGTGACGCCCACGACGCGACGCGACACCCGACCTCCCAGATTGCGTTCGTGACCGGCCAACGGGCGCAACAGATCGCTACGGCGTTTTCGACCGCCTTTGAGGATAGGCGCATGTGACGCACGCCGAAAGGCAGCGAAGGTCACAAGGACGAGTGGTTACACTCGACTGACTGACCGCCGACATGCTTGCGAAGTGCTGATGACTGCCTCGATGCCCGACAGAACCGGACGCCACAACCTCGACCCGCACCTCGACCGGTACGCAGCACGCACCGCCGGGATGACGGCATCGGAGATCCGGGCGCTGTTCGCGGTGGCGAGCAGGCCCGAGGTGGTCTCGCTGGCCGGGGGCATGCCGAACCTCGCCGCGCTGCCGCTGGACAGCCTCTCCACCCAGATCGGTGAGCTGATCGCCGAAGACGGGCTCGTAGCGCTCCAGTACGGCTCCGCGCAGGGCATCCCGGCCCTCCGGGAGCAGATCTGCGAGATCATGGCACTGGAGGGCATCTCAGCCCACCCTGACGACGTCGTGGTGACCGTCGGCTCCCAGATGGGCCTCGACATGGTCACCCGCCTCTTCTGCGATCCCGGCGACATCGTGCTCGCCGAGGGCCCGTCGTACGTCGGCGCGCTCGGGTCGTTCGCGGCCTATCAGGCGCAGGTCGTACACGTCGCGATGGACGACGACGGGCTGGTGCCCGAGGCGCTGCGCGAGGCACTGGCCCAGGCGGGGAGGGCCGGCAAACGGGTCAAGTTCCTCTACACGATCCCGAACTTCCACAACCCCGCCGGCGTTACGCTGGCGGTCGAGCGGCGCGCCGAGATCCTCGAGATCTGCCGGACGCATGGCGTGCTCGTGATCGAGGACAACCCGTACGGCCTGCTCGGCTTCGACGGGCAGACCTACCCGTCGCTGCGTTCGCTCGACCCGGACAACGTGGTGTACCTCGGCTCGTTCTCGAAGACGTTCGCCTCCGGGCTGCGGGTCGGCTGGGTGCTGGCGCCACACGCGGTGCGCGAGAAGCTGGTGCTGGCCGCCGAGTCGGCGACGCTGTGCCCGCCGACGCTCAACCAGATGATCGTGTCGCGGTACCTCGGCACGCACGACTGGAAGGGCCAGATCAAGACCTTCCGCGAGAACTACCGTGAGCGCCGGGACGCGATCCTCGGCGCGCTCGAGCAGCACATGCCTGCCGGGTGCACCTGGACCACCCCGGACGGCGGGTTCTACGTCTGGGTGACCGTGCCCGAGGGCGTCGACACCAAGGCGATGCTGCCGCGTGCGGTCACCGCCCGGGTGGCCTACGCGTCGGGCACCGGTTTCTACGCCGACGGGTTCGGCAGCAGGCAGATGCGGTTGTCCTACTGCTACCCGACCCCGGAGCGGATCCGCGAGGGCGTGCGCAGACTCGCCGGGGTGCTCGAGTCCGAAATGGACCTGGTCCGCACGTTCGGTAACGTCAGCATGCGGCCGATCTCCGGGCCGGAGAACCCCTCCCCGGACACGGCCTGATCTGCTGTCCACAATAGACATTCAGGAGTACGGCGTGGTTGCACCCACCGTCGCGGTTCTCGCGGGCGGCCTTTCGCACGAGCGGGACGTCTCCCTGCGTTCCGGCAGGCGGTTGTCCGCCGCGTTGCGCACGCAGGGGCTGACGGTCGAGGAATGGGACACGGACGCGGGGCTGCTGAACCGGCTGCGCACCGACCGTCCCGACGCGGCGGTGATCGCGCTGCACGGCGGCCAGGGCGAGAACGGCTCGGTCCAGACCATCCTCGAGATGCTGAAGGTGCCCTACGTCGGCACCAGCTCGCAGGGGTGCCGACGTGCCTGGGACAAGCCGACCGCCAAGGCGTTGATCGCCGAGGCGGGCTTCTCCACGCCGGGCTGGGTGGTGCTGCCCAACAGCACCTTCCGGGAGCTCGGCGCACAGGACGTGCTGGACGCCATCGTCGAGCACCTCGGCCTGCCGCTGATCCTCAAGCCGGACCAGGGCGGCTCGGCGCTCGGCACGCAGGTCGTCCGGGACGCGGCGGAGCTGCCGGCCGCGATGGTCGGTTGCTTCGCCTACGGCGACACCGTGCTCGCGGAGCGGCTCATCGACGGCACGGAGATCGCGATCGGCGTCGTCGAGCGCGACGGTGGCCCGCAGGCGTTGCCGGCAGTCGAGATCGTGCCCGAGAGCGGGGTCTACAACTACACCTCTCGCTACACCGCGGGCCTGACGGACTTCTTCTCGCCCGCCCGGCTCTCGGACGACGTGGCCAAGGCGGTCGGCGAGCTCGCGGTCGCCGCGCACCGGTTGCTCGGGATGCGTGACATCTCGCGGACCGACGCGATCATCGCGCCCGACGGCACGGTGCAGTTCCTCGAAGTGAACTCGTCGCCGGGGCTGACCGAGACCTCGACGGTGCCGATGGCGATGGAGTCCGCGGGAACCAGCCTCGGCGAGGTCTTCGCCGACCTCATCGGCCGCGCGATCGAACGCACCGCCTGACCAGAACTCGAAGGCCCCTTCGCAGCAACCCCCGGAACAAGTCCGGTGTTGCAACCACCCTGGAACTCGGGGCGTGCGAAAGGGCCTTCAGTTATTCATCACCGTGACGAAATAACCCGGTGTCATTCCTCATCGGAATCGAGTGCCCGATTTGTCGTATTCGGCGCCATGAGGGCCACGATCCGCTCCAGGTCGTCGACCGAACCGAACTCGACGACGATCCGGCCCTTCCGGCGGCCGAGGTCGACCTTCACGCGAGTGTCGAAGGTGTCGGAGAGGCGCGTGGCCAGATCCTGGAGACCGGGCGCCTGCATCGCCTTGCGCGGTTGTGCCTTCGGCTTGGCGGGCGCCTCGCTCTTCTTGAGCGTCACCGCCTCCTCGGTCGCCCGCACCGACAGCCCCTCGGCGACGATGCGGGTCGCCAGCTCCTCCTGCGCCTCGGGCTCTTCGAGCGACAGCAGCGCGCGGGCGTGCCCGGCCGAGAGCACCCCGGCGGCGACCCTGCGCTGGACGGGGAGGGGGAGCTTCAGCAACCGGATCGTGTTGGTGATGACCGGGCGGCTGCGGCCGATCCGGCCGGCCAGCTCCTCGTGCGTCACCTCGAACTCGTCGAGCAGCTGCTGGTACGCGGCGGCCTCTTCGAGCGGGTTCAGCTGGACGCGGTGGATGTTCTCCAGCAGTGCGTCGCGCAGCATCGCCTCGTCGGCGGTCTGCCGGACGATGGCGGGGATCTTCTCCAGCTCCGCCTGCTGCGACGCGCGAAGGCGCCGCTCGCCCATGACGAGCTCGTATTCTTCGCCGGGCAGCTCGCGGACCACGATCGGCTGCATGAGCCCGAACTCGCGGATCGAGTGCTCCAGCTCCGAGAGCGCCTCCTGGTCGAAGACCTGACGCGGCTGCTTCGGGTTGGGCTTGATGGCGCTGATCGGGACCTCGCGGTAGACCGCGCCCGATACCTCGCCACTGGGCACCGTCACCGAGCCGTTCGTGGCGAACTGGTCCTTGTCACCATTGCGCGAGGACGCCTCGAGCCCGACCTCCGCCGCCGGCTGCTCGCCGGCAGCCGGTCCGGTGGGGATCAGCGCCGCGAGGCCGCGGCCGAGTCCTCCTCTGCGCTCCGTCATAGGGTTCCACTCCTCGATCCGTTGGTGCTTCCGCGTTCGGCGATCTCCTTCGCGGCGTCCACGTAGCTCATCGCGCCGCGCGAGCCCGGGTCGTACGCCAGCACGGTCTGGCCGTAGCTGGGCGCCTCCGAGACCTTCACGTTGCGCGGGATGACGGTCTTGAGCACGACGTCGCCGAAGTGCCCGCGCACCTCCGCGGTCACCTGGTCGGCGAGCTTGGTGCGGCCGTCGTACATGGTCAGCAGGATGGTGGACACCGCGAGCGTGGGGTTGAGGTGCTTCTGCACGAGGTCGATGTTGCTCAGCAGTTGCCCCAGCCCCTCCAGCGCGTAGTACTCGCACTGGATCGGGATGAGCACCTCGCGCGCCGCCACCATCGCGTTGACCGTGAGCAGGCCGAGCGACGGCGGGCAGTCGATGAAGACGTAGTCGACGCCGACCTCGTCGATCGCCTCGGAGGAAAGCGCCTCCTTGAGACGGGACTCGCGGTTCTCCATCTCGACGAGTTCGATCTCGGCGCCGGCGAGGTCGATCGTGGCGGGCACGCAGAGCAGGTTCGGCGACTGCTCGCTGACGGCAGTGGCGTCCGCGAGGGACACCTCGCCGAGGAGCACCTCGTAGACGGACGGCGTGCCGGAGCGGTGTTCCACGTTGAGCGCCGTGCTGGCGTTGCCCTGCGGGTCGAGGTCGATCACGAGCGTCTTGAGCCCGTGCACCGCGAGGGCGGCGGCGAGGTTGACCGCACTGGTGGTCTTGCCGACCCCGCCCTTCTGGTTGGCGACCGTCAGCACGCGCCGGTGGTCGGGACGGGGAAGCATGTTGGGTTCGGGATGCAGAACGCGCGCCGCGCGCTCGGCTTCTTCGGCGATCGGGGTCCAGTCTGCTGAAGGCGGGGTCACCGGCCGAGCCACCTCTCTGGTATCGACACTCCACCGCGCACACCGCACGGTTTCACGTGGAACATGGCCATCTTTTCATCCCGTCCGCTTCGACCGGACACCGACGGCGTTTCGTCGTCGTTTCCCCTGCGCCGATGCCTGCGGCCGGATTCGCTCGACAATCACAACGGTCGTGGGGACCTCCACCAGGCCGACCCCACACTCGGAGACCGTGGGCGTACCGCCTCCGACCCGAGCCACGGCGGTCGCATCGCGGGCGACTTCGTCCCGCGCACTGGCCCCCTTCAATGCGAGCATCATGCCACCCTCGCGGAGAAGCGGCAGACACCATCCCGCCAATCGGGCCAGGGGAGCGACCGCGCGGGCGGTCACCACATCGACGGTGCCGATCTCCGCCCGCACGACCTTCTCTTCCGCACGACCGCGGAGCACCCGCACATCGAGATCCAGCTCCTCGATCACCTCGCTCAGCCAGTCGACCCGGCGAGCCATCGGCTCGACGAGGGTGATCTCGAGATCGGGTCGCGCGATGGCGAGCGGGATGCCGGGCAGCCCGGCGCCGGACCCGACGTCGACGACCCGCACACCCTCCGGGATGCGCTCGCCGATGACGGCGGAGTTCAGGAGGTGCCGCTCCCATAGCCGGTCGACTTCGCGGGGACCGATCAGCCCCCGTTCGACCCCGTGCTGCTCCAGCAGTTCCGCGAACCGCTCGGCACGCGCCAGCCCGACTCCGAACACCTCGGCCGCCGAGCTTTCGACGTTGCCCACTCGTCACCCCGTTTCACGTGAAACCTCTGTCGCTCTCGATTGTCCCCGACCCCAACATCAAGAGGGGGAGGCGGACCCGTTTCACGTGAAACACGAGCGCGCAAAAAAGCAGCCCGCCGGATCACCGGCGGGCTGCTCTCGTTCCTGACTTGTCAGTCCTCGTCGTCCGGCAGGACGACTACCCGACGCTTCGGCTCCTCGCCCTCGCTCTCGCTGCGAGCGCCCTCGACCTCGGCGACCGCGTCATGCACGACCTTGCGCTCGAACGGGCTCATCGGCTGCAGCCGCACCTTCTCGCCCGTCGACACGACCGTCTCCGCGGTGGACCGGCCGAGCTCCCGCAACTCCTCCCGGCGGCCGGCGCGCCAGCCCGCGATGTCCAGCATCAGCCGGCTACGCGTACCGGTCTCCTGCTGCACCGCCAGCCGGGTCAGCTCCTGCAGCGCCTCGAGCACCTGCCCGCGGTTGCCGACCAGCTTCTCCAAGTCGTCCCCGCCGTCGATGCTGACGACCGCCCGGCCCGCTTCGACATCCAGGTCGATGTCACCGTCGTAGTCCAGCAGGTCCAGCAGGCGCTCCAGGTAGTCCCCGGCGATGTCGCCTTCCTGCACCAGCAACTCGGCACCCGTGGGACCGCTCTGCTCGTCTCCGGACTTCTCCTCGGTCTCGATCGCCTCGACCGTTTCCGACATCATTCGTCTCCTCTCCCGTGGAAAAAGCCGTCAGCGACGCTTCTGCCCCGAGCCTTTCTGTCCTGAGTTCTTACCGCCCGATGCCGGCTTCTTCCGCTGCTGCGCGGACCCGTTCTGGGGGCGCTGCGGCTGCTGGGCGAAGCGGTGGGGCGATCCGGCCTTGGTACTGCGCTTGCCGTTGCCGGCGGGGGTGGTGTCGTCACCGGCGGCGGACTCGATCTCCGCGGCAGGCTTGCTCGACTGCACCGGCTTCTGACCGGGCTTCGGCTTGGCGCCCGGCTTCGGGGCGAGCGCGTCGCGCTTCTCCTTCGCCTCGGCCTTCTTGGCGGCCTCTTCCTTGTCGATGCGCGTGTACACCAGCCGCTGCTGCATCAGGGTCCAGCTGTTGTTGGACAGCCAGTAGACGAGCAGACCGATCGGGAAGAACGCACCGAAGACGAGCACACCCAGCGGGAAGATGTACATCGTCAGCTTCTGCATGATCGCGGCCTGCGGGTTGGCGTCGGTGGCCGTCGCGCTCTGCCGCGCGGCCGAGTGTCGCGCGGTGAGGTGCGTCAGGATGCTGGCCAGGATCATCAGCGGGATGGCCACCGGGGCGACGTTCCAGTTCCAGCCGCCGTCGGCGAAACCACCGAGCGTCGCGGTGTGGTGGATCGCGTCGCCGATGTGGACGCCGAAGAGCTTCGCGTTGAGGTAGGACTCGACGCCCTGCTGGTCGAAGAAGTAGTTGTTGACCTTCGGGCTGCCGTCCTTCGGCGGAATCGAGAACGCCCGGAGCACCCAGTTCAGACCGATGAACGCGGGGATCTGCAGGATCATCGGCAGGCAGCTGCCCAGGGGGTTGACCCCGTGCTCGCGCTGGAGCTTCTGCATCTCCTGCGCCTGGCGCTGCTTGTCGTTCGCGTACTTCTTCTGGACCTTCTTCAGTTCCGGCGCGAACTCCTGCATCTTCTTCATCGACCGGACCTGCTTCACGAACGGCTTGAACATGATGCCGCGGATCGTGAACGTCAGGAACATGATCGCGAGGATCCACGCGATCGCGTTGTTCTCACCCAGTACGAAGCCGAAGACTTTGTGCCAACACCAGAGGATGAAGGACACGGGGTAGTAGATGAAGTTGAGCACTGAGCTACTCCTCGGTTGACAAACCAGGTCTGGTGCGGCGCCAGGAGAACTTCTCGGGCACCGGATCGCGGCCGGGCATGGTCCACGGGCCGCAGCGCAACAGCCGGCGCGCCGCGAGGTAGAAACCTCGGGCGGCGCCGAACCGGGTCAGGGCCTCAACCGCGTACGTGCTGCAGCTCGGATAGAAGCGGCAGCTGGGCGGGAGGAAGGGGGAGATGCATTTGCGATAGAAGCGAAGCGGGAGCAGCAGGACCCAGGCGGCCGGGCCCGGGCGGATGACTTCCTGGGTCTCGTCGCCGATCGCGGTCGTGTGTTCGTTCACACCGCAGGCCCATCGTTGTCGTTGTCGGCACCGGCGAGGCGCCGGTCGGGGAGCAGGCGCAACCGCTTGAGCGCCGCGTCGAGGTCCGCGCCGAGGTCGGCGCTGGACGCCGTCGCCGCCGGCGGCAATGCCCTAACCACCAACGAGCTGCCGGGCGGCACAGTTCCGAGGCGGGCGGCGACCAGATGCCGCAGCCGCCTGGCCACCCGGTGCCGGACGACGGAGTTCCCGACAGCCTTGCTCACCACAAAACCCGCCCGCGAGGAAGACGCGGACGGGTCTCGGGCCGGCAACGCGTGCACGACCAGACGCCGCCGCCCGGCGCGGGACCCCCTGCGCATCACTTCGCGGAAGTCCTCACTTCGCCGCAGACGTGCGGCAGCGGGCAGCATTCGGCGCGCCTGGAAGTGGCGCGGTCAGGCGGACAGCTTCTCGCGGCCCTTGCGACGACGGGCCGAAAGGATGCCGCGGCCGGCGCGGGTGCGCATGCGCAGCCGGAATCCGTGCGTGCGGGCGCGTCGGCGGTTGTTCGGCTGGAAAGTGCGCTTACCCTTGCTCACGACTCTGCTTCTCCTGGTCTCGACATACCGGCGGCGCAGGGCCACCGTCAGGTCTGGTGTGTCTCCCGGCGAACTCACGAACATGGACACGCAAAGGTGCCCGCTGCATGCGGGGGACTGTACGAGCGTACGCACCCGCTCAGGTGACCCGCCAACCGCCCCCCGGTCAGTACGGGGGAGGATCGAGTGGCGACGCGGCGTAGACCATGGAATCCTTCTCCGGCGGGCGTCTTGTCTGACAGCGCGAGGCTTGTTAGCGTGTCTCCTCTTGAGTCACCCGTTCGTGGGGCTCGGCGCCGCCGTCAAAAGGTGTGGAGGCTCTGGCTGGCGTAGTTTGCACCCGCAGGTGGAGTCGCTGCGGGTCGCCGTACATTAGTGCACAGTTGTGGACAACTCTGTGGATGACCGCTGCGCGCGGTCGCCGCTGCAGCCGAGAACGCCGCTCGATGGAGTGGAGCAGGCGGCCGGCGAGGGTGTGTTTCGTCTCTGGGGTGGCGAGGGGAGGGGAGCGAAGTCG